>NZ_JAUSVB010000003.1 GCF_030814415.1 Cellulomonas humilata
CTGGTAGACAAGCCGATACCTGGTGTTCGCGGACTTGAGTTCGCCTCCGGGTGTGAGGACGTCGCCTGGGCGCATCGTGTCCCCGGTCGGGGCCGGCCCGGTAGGCACGCCTGTGTTGGACGACCAGGTGGGCACGTCATCGCGGCTGTAGATAACGATGTTGCCGTCGTCCTGGACCACGAGTCGACTCTCAGGCTGTGCCCGAGCGTCGCCGGGGCGTACCCAAGTCGGGGCCGAGGGGCGGACGACAATCAAGCTCCCACCCGGCCGAATGGCGACTGCACCGACTGCACCGGTCGTACCGGCGTCCCAAACTGCCCTTGTTCCTCGGTAAAGAACGACGTTTCCGTCCAACTGATACGCTAGACGATACTGAGAATTCTGGGACAGGATCTCTTCTCCAGGATGGAGGACATCGCCCGGGTTCAGCGCGTCGCCAGTCGGCCGCGGGCCTTCGGGTATTGCCTTGTTTCGATCGCATTTCTCCCAGAGAGCAATGTAGCCCTCCGCGGAGGACAGAAGCGGCTCCATGTCTGCCGCCGTGAGACCCATGGTCATGAATTCATTCACCAGGTCCGGCAGCATCCCGACGTGCGCAAGTCCGTCAAAGGCGATGTCGAACTCCTTCATACCGATGGTGCTCTTTTGTAATGTTCGCCCTGTCGCGGCGGCCTCGAACGGATATCTCAGCGCCGCCCCGAGGGATTCCTGCCCGCGCCCGTCACGCGTCGGCGGTTCGGCTTCTGATCCAAAGCGTGGTCGTGGGAGACCGGCAAAGCCGTTAAAGTCGGTCCCAAGTCCGACTGGATGGCCCGCCATTTTGCTGGCCGCGTAGAGATATGCCTGCACAAGCGTGTTGGTGGAGGCGCCGGACGTGTGCCGAATGGTCGTTGGCGAACCTTCCCATGTCGCGATCTCGTGAATATCGCCCTGGCGCACGATGACGGAGACCATGCCGCCGAGATCGCGAATCTGATCCAGTTCGTCTGGCAGAAGGTTTCCTTCGTGTCGCTTGTCTCCGTTGGCGATCTCTACGAATCCCGTATGACCAGACGATACCGGGTAGTCGGAATCGCGACAGATCGCAAATGTGTCCTCGCGAGACCGCGCAGACATGTGATCGACTTCGATCACGATGCCCCTGACGATGCACTCTCGAACGAGTACCTTGCCGAGTTCGGTTAAGCCGCGAACATTGCGCTTCCCGCCGCGGTAAGCATATCCCCATTTCCTTCCGTCTTCCACGTCCAACGGGTACGGCGCGAGCACCGGGTTGCCGAGGAGTCGGTCTTCACGCGTGCTCTGAAGTACCTTGTCAAACGACGCGCCCCCGAATCCATTGTCCGCGAAATGGATTGGAAAGATGTGCCGCACGCCAAGGTCATAGTACCTATCAAGTTCGGCACGGAGTCTCATTGGCGATAGATCCTCCTCGCCATGGGCACCAAAAAGATAATCGACCTCGATTCCCAGAACGACCGCGAGCTTTCCGGCCTCGGCCACGCGACGGGCCTCGGCCGGTGTCGTGACGATGCGGTACCAACCCAGCCCCGGTCCGCCCGCCTTGGTATCGACATATTGTTCCATTGCACGCGCGCCGCTGAGCTGGAGGTCTACAGCCTCCATGTCATCAGCGGTTCGCCCTGGCGCCTTATGGGCCAGGGCGCTAAGCGGTTCGTTGTTGACCGCAAGCATTACCATCAATCGAAGGCCGCCGTCCACGGCCCTGAGTAGCCAATCTTCGAAGACGGCTTGATGAGTAGTGCTGTCCCAGCGCGGCCAGCCGTCGAACTGCGGAAAGCCGCCAACAAGATGCCCAAATGCACCGGGGAACGGAAGTCCAAGGCTAAACGTTCGTATCCAGTTTCCGAGGAAGTCCGCAGTGCCCCCTGGTCCATGTGCGGGTGTGCAGTGCGCAAGTTCCTCGCTGGGATCACCATATGCATTTCCCCAGAATAACCGCCCGCCGAATGCGTATTGCGCGAACTGGTGGCAGTGAACGTCTGCAAATCCGCGAATCATAGTTCGCCTCGGATCGGATTTGGAGCTCGAGCATGGTGAGAGTTGGGAATCGGCTCGGGCAGCGCGCTGCTGGCGGAGACTTCGACGGCGAAGAAACACTGCACTTCCCTGGCGGGACAACCGTCTCGGACCGCTGCGTCCTTGAACCGATGTTTGAGTTCTGCATTTGCGACGATACCGCTACGCGCCCGTCTTCGAAAGACCGGCGCGTACTGCCTCCCGGCCCAGCGTCTTCGCTTCGGGCCGTCTCCATCATCGTGTTGTCCACGCTCGAGGCGACCCGACCCACTGACCCGACCAGGCCGGCGGCGCGCAACCATTGCCTGAAGATCCAGGGCGTGTGCTGGCTGCTGTGGCGGCGCGCGGGGACCACGCAGTCATTCCCAGGCTGTGGGGTTGAGCGGTGGAAGGCCTGCTCGCCTTCAAGGGCTGGCTAGCTGGGAGAATCATTGATTTGGTGCCTGAGCGCGAACGGCACACCGTGGGGTTTGGCGCACAGGGGATGTCATGCCACCGAGACAGCGCACCGGAACGACGCGTGCCGCAGGTCGAAGGGCAGCGCCAGCACGGGCGCGGGGGCTTCAGGGACCCCCGTTGCCGGTGGGCGATCCCGGGCCCATCCTCGAGCCCGACTTCGTGAATGAGCCACTACCTGACCGGGGGGCAACTGGGCGAGAAAGGCCGTGGGCGGCGAGACGATGATGTCGACGTCGGGACCGGATTGGGGATGGGTCCCGCTGCATGACCACGACGACGAGTACGGCGGCTTCCTGACTGGGATGAGCGGCACGATCGTTCAGGCCCCGGAAGTGTCTCCGGAAGACATGCCCTTCACGCCCCCGTTCGGCAATGCGATTGCGCACGCGAGGAGCAGCCATCGACGACGAGCCCACAGCGCCGGTCCGACCCCAGCGCCGGCAGCGACGACTGAGACCGGCTCGCGCTGTCCGTGTCTCGGATCTCGGCGCGCACGCGCCGCCTCGGCGCCGGCCCCCGGACCGCCGTCGTCCGGTCCGCCGTCGTCAAGTTCGACATCACGCATCCCCTTGCCGCGCGACATGCTTCGGACACTACGCCGGCCCGGACTCGAAAGACCCAGTCGTCGGCCCGGACGGTCTCTGAGCGGGACCAGTGTCGACCCGTTGCCGAGCATCACCACCATGGAGCGAACGTCCCGGGGGATCGTGGCCATCTGGGCTGCCTGAGCTCATACGAGCATTTGCCGCACGCACAGACCGTTCGAGGCGGTCTCCGGGGGCGCGTGAACCGTCACCGGTCGCACGCTTGGCCGGCGCCGTCCGTTGTCATCCTGGTCAGGTCGGCGGATGGATCCCAGCGCCGTGGCGACGGCCGCTCGCGGCTCCAGCGCCGCGGCGGACGTGTGTTTGACCATGTCAACGGATTTCGCCTCGAATCGGGTCGTCACGACGGATCCGCGAACGCGGACGTGCAGATCAGGCGTCCGCGGTCATCGGCCGCGACTGGCCGATCGCATTCCGCAACCTCACGAACTACATCGCCAGATCGCTGCTCGAGACCGGAGGCTTGAGGCCGCAACTACACCCTCGATCGTGAAGAGCCCCAAAACCTCCACCCGTGCGCATTGGCAAAGTGACACCGAGAGCCGCAGCAGGTAGGCGCCGTCCTGCCGAGGAACGCGCCGTCGATAGGCAGGTGCACCCAGCCGGCGTCGCCGAGGTCCGTTCGGGAAATGGCGGCACCGAGCTCGACGTCCGCAAGCCTGGAGCCGGTGACCGTTGGGAACCTGGCGACCGTCATGTACATCGCATGCTCCGCCGCTGCGACGTGCATTTCGGTAGCTCCCTGCTCAGGCGCGGCCCCGCGCAGTGTGGCGTTGCAGTGGCGCTCGACGTGCGCCCGGCGACCCACAGCGACCATCGCGGACCTCCTTGTTCTGCAGAAGTGTCAGTTGGAGGTGGCCGCGTCAGTGCCCCGATAGAGTGGTCAGCAGATGGCCGTGGGCGTCGGTACTTCTTATGAACCACGTGCTTACGCATCTCGAAGGCCGCCTAAAACGCGGGACAGTTCTGTCGTTGTGAACCTAGTGACCGTTCCCGTGCGCCGCGCCGTCATCCGAATGGCCGCAGGTCGCACGTTTTCATCCTTGGCCGGTGCCGTCGGAGGGCGCGAATCTGCGACCAATCCGACACGGAGGTCGCTATGCCCGCGAACGCCCGATCCATCGAACTCATACGGCAACAGGAGCAGGGAGTCACCGTCTACGACGGAGGGCCGAGCCGCAACAGGCAGCTCGACAAGGAAATGTTCGCCTTGCTCGAGACTCGGTTGGGCGGCACAGCTCAAGTCCGCATGTATGCCCGCATGCGCGGTGCATCGTTCTCATTCCTGGAAGCGGACTGGGTCGCCTCGTCCGTCGGCGTCCACTACGTGCACTACAACGCTGGCGCCGCGCGGCTCTGGGCCTGGACGAAGCTCAGCACGATCGAGCCGCGTCGCAATGCAGCGCGCCTACACTTCCCGTCAGGCCGCGTCCTCGATCTCGGGATGAATCGGTACGCCGCGCACTCCCTGGCCGAGATCGCCGCGCGGACGATCCCAGCGGTCAATCGAAATGATGACTGACGCGAAAGCGGACCGGACGATCCCAGCGGTCAATCGAAATGATGACTGACGCGAAAGCGGACCGAGGCGGCCAAGGAAACTCACTCCCGTGCAGCCTCGGCTCTGCGAGCCGTGATGGCAATCGATGACTTCGTCGTCAGGAGCTCCCGTTCGCGCGTGATCCAACGGTGTGCGTCTAGAGTTCACTCGAATCGGGCATATCGGGCACCACTTCGGTGCGGGTAGGTTCCGGTCATGTTGGGAACAATCCTGGGACTGTTTTGGGCGGCCAGTTTCGTCTCGGGTGCAGCGAGCGGGGCCTTCGACGAGCGTGCCGCAGGTCAGGTCATCGGTGCTGGCCTGGTCTGTGCGCTGATCGCTGTGATCGTCGGTCAGGTATTCCGGAACACCGCAGGTATCGCACTGATGTTCGCGTTGGGTGGCGCGCTGATCGGGGCGGTCGTTGAGCTCGTCCGGGGTCACGCTTCGATGGCCGGGGCGTTGGTGCTCATTGCTGTGATCTTCTGGGTGGCGCAGACGATCCTGGCGATACCGCGCCGCCGGCGCGACGTCCTGGCGTTCCGGCACCCGCAGTTCGTCGCCCCCCTTCCGCCAGAGCCGCGTCCCGCGTTGCCGGAGGATCCTGAACGCAAGAAGCGCGAACACGAGGAGTGGGTACGTCATCGGGCCGCGACGAACAATGACGCGCACGCGTGGCCGCAGGTCTGGTTCATGGACGGTGAACCGGTGCGTGACCCGTCGACGCTCGTCGAGGGGGAGGTGTACGCGCTCGGGTACGACATGGGCATCTACCGAGGCGTCTTCCACGGCCGTCGGTTCGAGGGGTGGCGGGGCATTGACGACGAGCCCGAGGTGCGCGACTGGTACGCCTTCGAGACCTCAGGATCGGAAGAACCAGCGGCCAGCATCCTGCAGACAGGCCTGCGTCTGCCCGCCGAGAGCTTCATCGAGGAAGAGCCGCGCGTCGTCCAGATATCGGTCTCCCAGGACGAGGCGATGCAGGCATTCAATGCGTTGCGCGCCGAGACGATCCGGATGGCTGCCGGACGAGCGCTGTATGGCGGCTGGACGTACTAGCCGGTAGCCACGGTCGGCGAGGTCGGGGAAGGTCTGGGCATGGACGCACAGGAGGCTGCGGCGGTCCTCGGCGTGCCAATGAACGCCTCCCAAGCGGAAGTGAAGGCGGCCTTCCGACGTCGGGCGCGGCTGTACCACCCGGACCGGGCGGCCGTCGGTGAGCGAGCCGAGGCCGAACGTGCCATGACCCGACTCAACGAGGCTGTCGCCGTAATGACCCGGCGCGTCGGTGCGCACACCCCTCCTGCAACACCCGCCGCCCGGTCGGCGCAACCATCTCGGCCATCGCCGGTGCCCCGCTCGACTTCACCAAGCGACTCCCGGTACGACCCGTTCCCGGCCGGAGTCCAAGACCAGTCGCAGGTGACTGGGTATGCCCCGTGCGAGTTCTGCGGACGGCCGGGCGCACCCGTCCAGTTCAACCGGGTCACGGGAGTCGTCCTGTGGTGGACGTGGCACACGCTGCGAGTGAACCTATGCCGGTTCTGCGGGGAATCGGCCTACCACGAGATGCAAGCCAGGACGATGGTTGCCGGCTGGTGGGGGTTGATCGCGCCGTTCGCGGCCCTGGTCGCTCTGGTGAGCAACCGGTCCCACCTAGCGCAGATTCGCCGACTCCCTGTCGTCTTGGATGGGCCGCTGCCAATGTTTGCGCCCCGGTGGACCCGGCGCCCCGCGTCGTGGCTCGCGCCCGCGGTTGGGGTGGCCGTGATCGTGATCGTGGCTGCGTCGCTCGGGTCAGGCACGGGCGGGACCGAAAACACGCCGACAGACTACGCACCTCAAGCGAATCCGACGCTGGAGTCGTGCTGGAAGGACGTGCCGGGTCAACCGGACCAGGTCGAAAACGTCTCGTGCGACGACCCGAACGCACAATACGTGAGCATCGGGAAAGGATCGGCGGACGGCACGTGCCCGTCCGCTGATGCGCTGTTCTCGGTCAAGCTGGACATCGGCTGGGTGTGCGTCGGGAACCAGTGACCATTCCCGGCGAATCTGATCCGGCGTTGTTCCCCCTGAGCATGCGGTGATGCGGCTCAGCCTCTTCCGTCGCGGCCCTGCATGATGCGTGGGTGCGTCCCACGCCTCAGGTGAATCCGTGGCGGTTCAGTCCGGCGAGAGTCCCCCTGCGCCGTTCAGAGCAGCGCCGCCTTGACCGCGCCCGCAGCGCCTTCGTCCGAGGCGCCATTGGCGGCGCCAACGACGTACGCCCTCCGACGTTCGGCCGAAGAGGTCGACCAGGGTCTTCATCCTTGGCTGGCGCGGCAGAAGCGCGCAGTCTGCAGCAAACGCGACAAGGAGGTCGTGATGCCGATCAAAGCCCGATCTATCGAGATTCTCCGAGATCTGGACCAGGGAATCGTCATCTACGACGGCGGGCCGAGCCGCAACAAGCAGCTCGAACAGAACATGTTGGCGGACCTCGAGGTGCAGCTTGGTGGAACGGCGCGCGTCCGCGCGTACGCACGCACCCGCTGTGCCCCGCTCGCGTTCTTGGAAGCGGACTGGATCGCGTCGTCCATGGGTGTTCACCACGTCCACTACAACGTCGGTGCCGGAGGGTATTGGCCTTGGCTGACGATCACCATGGTCGAGACTCGCCGAAAGGCCGCGCGCCTGCATTTCCATTCGCGTCAGGTGCTCGATCTCGGGATGAACCGGTATGCCGCGCTCGCGCTGGCATAGATCGCCGTCCGGGCGATCCTGGGCGCCCCCGACCCCGACGCGCACCCGGTGGGATGACCCTTGGCCGGTTTGCAGCCTGCTGCGTAGAGGCGTAGGCGCGCGTCGCGCTCGTCGGCTGGAACTCCACGGTTGGCGTACCAGCGGCCGAGTTCGTCGCCGACGCTTGCTGCCCACGAGGCGGCGCCGGCTGGAACGTTGACGTCATGCTGGTAGAGGCCCATCCAGTCGAGCAGTACCTCTGTGTCGGTCTCCGCAACGATCGCCCCGTCGAAGATCACTATGTCCCATCGGCACTGCTGGTCCGGCGCGGCAGTTATCGGGGCTGGGAGCGCATGCAGGTACCCGCCAGCTGGTGTCCGGCAGGTGCGGGGTAGAACATGGCGATGCCGGTGAAGGAATTGGCCGTGCTGACTCAGTTGGCAGGTACACCGGGTGCTCGATCGCCGGCCACCGCCACCACCGGATACGTCACCGACGCGCGATCGAGTTCGCCGACCGCGATACCGACAGCGTCGACGGGCGCACTCTTCGAGCAAGTTTGTCTCTGGGCAGGCGGAAGTTTAGTGGCGCCGGGCCAGGGCCCGGGCGATCGCTCACTCGGGCCGAACTGTGCAACCGAACTCTCAGCGCCAAGCAAGTGCGCGCAAGTCATTGCCGCCGCTCCTAGGTCAGAGGAGGCTGGGTGTGTCCACCGCTTGCTGGGAGTTCGCGGCCGTTGGAGGGGTGATGGCCAGGGCGCGCTACGTCCCCGAAATCGGGATTCCGCAAGCCCCAGCCATCGACGACCCGGGGGCGAATCACCACATCGCCGTAAACGTCACTGACCGTGACGGCAGGGCGGTTGACCTTCAGGAAGGCTCTCTCGACCGCATCCGTCGCCTCATTGGCGACGCTATAACCTCTCGGCCGGCTGACCGGGCGCTGCGGCGTTGGGCCGGCACGGTCCGGCATGGGAGTCCGCCGGTGGGTCGGGCCGCGGAGTTCACAGACGAGGAGACGGGGTCGACGGCCCGTCTCGGGCCGGCGTCTGCCTTCGCCCTCGACAGCCGCCGAACGGGACCTACAACCGGGCCGGACATCGGCGCGATCGCGAGCGAAGGCGGCCAGCCGGACTTGTGCATCTGCGCATGGTTCGCCACCCCCTGGGGCAAGCGCCCATCTCCACCCCACGGTTTCGTGCCCTGCCTGGAGGGGGTGGACTGTCGTGGCAACCAGCGAGGACCTCAAGGCGCTGAACCTGGAGATCGGAAAGCGTGAGGAGGAGGGCGACCGCGACTGGTTCGAGAAGATCCTGGCGCCGGTCTTCGCGATGCGTCGAGCCGGGGGCGCCCTCGTCGACAGGGGGGACTTTCTCGACGGCGTGAAGCGAAGCGGCGTCCGCGTAACCGAGGACATTGACATTGAGCAGGCGGAGGTGACGGCGGTGGCCAGGTGCGTCGTTTCCATGCGGCAGCCCGACGGGACGTGGGAAAGATTCTTCAACACGCGGCTGTTCACGCGCGCGGACGCCAGCGCCGAGTGGCAGCTGATCGGGTGGGCGAACGAACCGGTGAGCCCCGCGTGACCGGTGCGCTGGCTGTGTCGGCAAGCTGGGCCGGTGAAGTGGTGGTCCCGGTCGTTATCGCGGTGTTCGCCAGCCACCACCGGCGCGGCTTATCGCCGGGTCGCGTCCCGATAACGAACCCAACGGGGACGGGGAGGCAGGTTAGTTCGACATGCGTGACCGACGGGCACTGGCCAGGGAGCGCTCCAGCATCACGAGGGTCGCACCCGGTAGGGCGCCACCGCGCCAACGCCGCGGACAGCCATAGACGCTCATCCCTCTCGCTTCACGCCTGCACGCCTTCGGCGTAGTGTGGTTGTCGAAAGCGGGTCGTCCCATGTGGATTGTCATCATCGTTGCGAGCATCGTCTTGCTCTTCATCCTCGCGGTGCGGGTGATGAAACGCGGATCGCTCTGCGGCCCCAGGCTGCATGACGACGGTCCCCCGGAGATGTGGGGCGATCTACGGAGATGTGGCGCGATCTATGCGCGGACCTAGGAACTCGAGAGAGGCCGATCAGGCGCTGACCAACGGACCCTCCGTAGATCACGCGGAGTCTGTCCACCGTCGCTGCACCACCAATGCTCAGCGTTACGGACCGCTGACAGGTCGTGACTCAAGAGTGCCAATATTACCTGCAGAACGCAGGATTGGGGTCCTCCCGCCTTCTTCGCAGATTTGGACAGCCTAGACGGAGGCAATCCGATGGCCATATCCACCTGCACCGAGTATCGACAAGAATTGGTTGACCAAGACGCTGCTGCGAAAGCTGAGCGGGCCTTAATAGGGCAACAGCTTCAGGACTGCTTCGACTCACTCGACCAACTGTTTGATGGAAAATCGAGATTTCACGCCAGCGAAATAGCGCACATTGTGGAGCCTGACAATGGGTTCACCAAGGCCGAAAAATCTCTCCTGGTGAAAGCAAAGCTCTGTGCAGATGAGGCTCGAGCAAAGACGTCAGCGATCGATGCGAAGTACTCGACGTTGAGGGTTGCACTACAAAAAGAGGCGTTCGACAAGAAGGTCAATGTCGGATTAATGGCCATCTATTCTCCAGACCAGACCTCGGCGGCCGAAGCATGGATGTCCGCTCACGGACCGGGCCTCCTGGTGGGTATAGAAGTGCATGACGTCGAGGAGCTGCGCGCCGAGATCGAGACGGACCGGTGCGTGGGCGCCCTGGCACTGTTTGCAAGCTTCGATAACGGAGCGATCGCTGTTCAAGTCGACCAAGCGGATGTCGCCGACCTGGTCGCAAGTGTTCAGCAGACAGTGCAGATGAAAGTCAGCGACTACTTGTATGTAGACGGGCCGCTGCAGGGGGATCCACCCGCCGCGTTGGAGGATCTCAAGGAGCTGCTCGGAGCGGGAGTTCTCGACTTGGGCTGGACCTCCGTCGATTCCGGGCCGAATGTCTGTGAATTGCTGACCTCAGACGACCAGTTCACGAGCGACGACCTGCATGGCGCCGAGGAACGCACGGTTGAGGTGAAATCGCTGATATTGTACGACGATTTCGATCGGCGAGGCTTCGCCTACTGTGAGCGAAGCTTGCGTAGGCTATCCGACGATCCTTGCGTGAGCCACCCGGTTCACCTCCACAAAGACTTCGACTTCAAATATGTCACAGGCATGGAGACACAGACCGCAAACACCACTTCTCGACTGACACAAGTACAACTCAAAGAGAGCGCCAAGCTTGTCGTGTCTGCCAATTTCGGGGCGCCGGCCCTGGCCAGCATGGGCACCCAGGTTGAGCAAGCGGTAGAGAGGACAGAAGCACACCAGAAACTCTCCGAAGTCAGGTTGACTGTGACATACAAAGAGGCCTACGAGGAATCAGCCACTCTTCCGCTGCCTGACCACACGCCCCAGGGCTATCGAATTGATGTTCCGTGTGGTTTCAGGACTTTAATAATCGTTGACGGCGAGATCACTGTTCGCCAAAAGTGGCACTACGATCCTGTGGGTCGCGTTTGTGAACTGGATAACGAGTATGAGGTGCTACACGCCAGCTTGGATGCCGACATTAGTGTCGATCTCCAACACGGCTCTGACCAAGTGACCTCCAAACAAGTCCCGGGCTCGTTGCCCTGCCCATAGGTGCGGACCTGCCACCTCGCACGCGGCCGTGGTATGGCGCGTCGCGGGCTCAAGGTCGCAGCTGAGCGACTCTCGACCAGGTGGCGCGTGGCCAGAGACGCACGGCTTCGTGGAGCGCGGGTACTCCAGAGGAGGGTGCTGGCCGTCCACGTGGTCGGCGGGGAATTGGCGGATCGCGGTTGCGGGAAGACGGGGAGACGCGCGGGTCACCGCGGAGGCCTAGAAGGGAAGAGCGCCCAACGAGATCGTCGACCAATACGAACCCGGCCGGATATGGCGGGATGCGGCGAGTGGCTCTCGCGACGGGTGTCGAGTTGGCCGTCGAGGAGTTCGGTGACGGCGAACCGGTGTTGCTCCTGCACGCGTGGGGCGAGACGCATCGCGTCTTCGACCGCCTCGTGCCGCTGCTACCGAGCACCCTGCATCTCGTCGTGCCCGACCAGCGGGGCGCGGGGGAGAGCGACAAGCCGGCGGACGGATACGCGATGCAGGACGGCGTCTATGACGTGATCGCGCTGCTCGACGCGCTGGGCCTCGAAGCGTGCTGGTTGGTGGGGACCTCCAGTGGTGGATACCTCGCCCAGCAAGTCGCCGTGGATCATCCCGAGCGAGTGCGTGGCCTGGTGCTGGTCGGGGCACCAAGCAATCTGCAGCGGCCAATGCCCGTCACGTTCGCCGATCTGCTGGCGTCGTTCCACGATCCGGTGACCCGGGACGACATGGTCGCCCTCAACGGCGCGCTCCCGCTGCACACCCCGGTACCGGACACGTTCTTCCAGGACCAGGTGACTGCCGCGATGACCATCCCCACGGGCGTGTTGCGCGCGACGCTCGACGGCCTGTTGGCCGCCGCACCGCCGATCCAGCGAGGCCCGATCACCGTCTCAACGCTGATCCTGTGGGGAGCCAAGGATGACGTCCTTCCCGCCGGCCAGGCCCACGAGCTGGCGGCGGCGATCGAAGGGAGCCGTCTGGTGACGTACGAGGGCACCGGCCACCTCGTCCTGTGGGAACAGCCGGAGCGTGTCGCCCTCGACGTGACCGCATTCATCACGACGCCACCAGCCTGAGCGAGCACGCCGATGCTGCCCGCCTCCTCCCCGACCCGGGAGCCCGAGAGTCGGGGCGGCATCCCGGCGATGTCAGACACGGCCGCCTGAACGACGGCCGGCTGGACCGGGCCGGAACCGGATTCGGCCCGACTCGTCTGGGCCCCGGCGGGGTCGACGACGCCGGCTCCGTGTTTCGGCAGCGCCCACCCCCCGCTCTGCGCGGCCGGGATGGTCTGTGATGGGCGCTGGGATACCCGATCGTCGGCGGAGTCCATACCGGCGCGAGGTCCCGAAGGCCGTCGAGGTCAGGGTTGGCGGCGATGGGCTCGAACCGGCGGCGCAGTTCGTGCTCGTCGAAGTCCGTCACCACGGCAGCTACCGGCGTGTCGGCGACGAGTAGGAGTTCAAGCGCGGGCGCTCGCGAGTGCGCTGGATCTGGTCGAAGGTCGCCGTCGTGCGCGGGTCTCAATTCGCGACCTAACCCGTGTTGCCCCGCGTCGTTGGACCGCTGAGCCCGGCACGCAGCGCGCGGAGCATGGGTCCTTGAGCAACAACGGTCGTGGGCATGTCGGCGGCCAGTCTCGACAGGTTGTCGTCGTCCAACAGCGCTAGCACCTGCGGTGCCACCGAGCCGAGCAGCTGGAACATCTGCGAACCGAGCCGGTGCGATGCTGCGAGATCGGTATCGAAGTCGTAGGCCTCCAGGAGTGGGACACCTGTCGCGTAGAGGTCGTCGAGCAGCGCGCCGGTCGTGGCCCATCCCATGATCGTCTGCAGATCGACGGCGTCGCGCCGGGTCTCGAGTCGCCGGTCGGACCACGCCATGAGTTTCAGCGTCGTGAGCCCTGCGACAGACGGGACGCGCACTTCTGTCCTCCCGGGGAGAAGGGCCGTGAGGCTCGCGGCATACGCCTCGCGAAGGCCCAGCGTGTTCATTGCGCTCCCGTCGCCCCAGTCGATCACGCGCCCGCTGGTCTCGAGTTCGCCGAACGGGACGACGTCGACGTGCATTCCGGAGACGACGAACGTGTGCTGGCGGCGACCTACGCGTTCCAGGTCGCCTGTGAGTGACTCGAAGGCATGCCACGACGACACTGCGACCGCGATGTCGATATCCGCAGTAGCCCGGTTCGGGGGAGCGCCAGCGACAGCGACAGAGAGGATGTCGCGCGCAGTCGCGCCGATCGCCATCAGCGGGATGTCATGACTACGAGCTGTCTCCTGCAGCATGGCCAGGACCTGGCCGGCGACGGCGATCCTAGAGTCGGTCGAGCTCGACAAGTCGATCGTCGACACGTCGGATCCTCTCTGCATGCTCACGCTGTCGCGGGTCGCCCGACGACACGAGATCGGCGTAGATGAGCGGTGACGGAACGAGCGGACTCGTGTCGCCAGGGCGACGCCAGAAGCGCCGGCGCAGGTGGATCGAACCGGCGTCGTCATCTCGTCGCATCTTGTATCGCGCGACAAGCGAAGCCGGCACGCCGCTGAGGTAGAACGTCGCGGTCGTCGGATACAGGTGAGGGTCGATCCTGCTCGCGGCGCGCTCGCCACCCAGTTGCGCACCCTCGGCCTTGAGATCGACCTCGAGGTCGCCAAGTCGGTCGAGGGTGTCGAGGGTGAACGACGCGATCGGAAGTTTTCGCGCGAGCTTGATGGTGTAGGCCTCGGCCCATCGATCGAGAAGCTCGCCGGCGCGGTTCAGTGTCCGGCCGGCCGCGCCGTCGCGGAGGTACCCAGCGGCGCTGAGCTCGCGCATCACCGTATGGACCGTGCCGACGGCGACGTCGCTGACAGTCGCGATCTCGCGCATCGGTCTCGCCGCGAGCTCCGGCCAGCTGAGCAGTGCGAACACGATCATCGTGCCTGTGCGAGTGAAAGCTCGCGCGGCGGTCGCGTCGCGACTGTGAGGGGTCGTGGAGGTCCTGGGGCGGCGACCACGAACGTCCAGCAGCATGCCGTCCCATGCGAGCCTCATGTTGCCGGCTGCGTCTGCGTGGTCGACACCGCGAGCGGTCAGGACTTCTGCGACCGAGTCGGGGACGTGAGGCGCGATGAGGAGAAGCGGTCGGTCGGGCGGCAGAGCGATGGCCGTTGCGATACGGCGGTCCAAGGGACCCGTCTTCAGCACGGTCGGGTAATCGACCCGACCCCGTGCGCCTGCGTCGAGCGTCAGGTGAAGGTCTGCGCGCGGGGTGCCCGGCTCTGAGGGACCGGGCGTGGGCGTGACCATGACGCCGACGTCGAGGAGAGCCCGAGCGACGTCCTGGATCACGGTGTTCAGATCAACACCGTGTTCATCGAGAATGAACATAGGTCAATAATGAACACTGAGCACCCGCCGCGCAACCAGCAACTCGCCACCGACGCCACGGTCGAGTGTCGACCCTTGTCCATCGCAACGGCTACCTGAGTACCGTCGGGCTGCGAAGTGGGGTCGTCCGACTACGACGCACTGGCTGCCGGCGTCGCACCCGACGGATCACGCATGACCGTAACGGCGGCGATGCGGAGCTCGCGGCGGTGACCTGCTCGTCCGTGGGGACGATCCGGTCTTCAGTCACGCGCCAGCTCACCCGTCGCCGCCACGCCGGCCTCCCGCGCCCGGGTCAGGAAGTCGGCGATGACCGTCAGGTCCCGCTCCGAGTACCCGTCGAGCAGGCCCTCCATCGATGCGTTCATGCCCGAGTACAGCTGGTAGATCTCCGCCCCCCGCTCCTTCGCGGCGCGGACGACGATGGCGCGGCGGTCCTCGGCGGATCGCTCGCGGACGATCCAGCCGCCCTTCTCCAACCGGTCCAGGACGCCCGTCATGGTCGCGGGGTGCAGGCCGGCCAGCCGGGCGAGCGCTGAGGCGCCGAGCGGCCCGTGGCGGCCGATGAGGTCGAGGCAGTCGAGGTCGACGTCGCGCATGTCGAGGCGCTGGCTCACCTGGTGGTTGAGCAGGTCGAGCTGGATGCTCAGCTCGCGCATCGCGTCGCGCACGTCGACAGCGAGTCGGCGCTTGCGGCGACGGTCGTCGGCGGACACTTCGGAAGCCATATGTTACGGTCCTCATATCTTCTTGGTTTCTGAGGAGACCGTACACCGGGACTTGGAGCACACCCGTGAAGCTCACGATCATCGCCGCGACCGGCGGCATCGGGCGTCAGATTCTCGAGCAGGCGACCGCCGCTGGGCACGACGTCACGGCGGTCGTCCGCGACCCGAGCAGGCTGCCGAGGACGAGCGCGCGCGTCATGACGATCGACCTCGACAAGGACACCGCCACACTGGCCAACGCCGTCGCCGGCGCGGACGCCGTCCTGTCCGGGCTCGGCGCACGCACCAAGGCCGACGAGGGGATCGCGACCCGCGGCACCCGGGCGATCGTCGACGCGATGCGCACCACGGGCAGCGCGCGGCTCGTCGTCGTCAGCGCGGCCCCCATCGGCACCGTCGCGTCCCCGGACAACCCGCACCCGCCCACGCACGACGCGGGCGACGGCTTCTTCATGCGGCACCTGTTCAGCGGCATCGCGAAGACGCTCTTCAGGGCGCACTACGCCGACCTGGCCGCCATGGAGAACGTGGTCCGCGCGAGCCGACTCGACTGGACGATCGCGCGCCCGCCGAAGCTCACCGACAGGGCCCTCACCGGCACGTACCGCACCGCACTCGACCAGAACGTCCGCGGCGGCTGGTCGATCTCGCGGGCGGACGTCGCCGACCTCATGCTCCGCACGCTCGACCGGCCCGAGACAGTCGGGCACGTGGTGGGCGCCGCGTCCTGACGTGCCCTGTAGGACGCGGCTGCGACCATGAGCCGTGTCCTTGCTGCTGCACGTCGACGACCCGTCGCGCCCCGACGTCGTCGACCTGCAGACCCTGACCGACGCCGATGCTCCTCTCGTCGACGGATGTTCCCGTCGCTGCCCTGGCCGCCGCCGTGCGGGAGCATGAGGGGGACCGTCCGTGGTGGGTGTGGGACGAAGCGTCTCGTCGGCACCCGCCGCTGCTGGCCGCCGGCGTGCGCGTCGAGCGGTGCCACGAGCCGACCGTACTCCCCGCGCCGCCCACCGCTTAGGTGCCTTTTATCGCGCGCGTCAAACTTTGCTGAGAGTCGGATCAGCAACGTGCGCCGTGGGCGGGACCGGGTCACTACTCCGGGATTTTGTGCAGCGGCTCCGGCAACGTAGTTCCGACTCTCCGAAGCGCTCTTCGACGCCGCTGACGATGGGGACCTTGGACTGGTTGATCCTGTCAACGGGCGAACCCGATTCGATGCGATTCGCGCGAACCGGTTGAGAGCAAACCCGCAGGTAGCAGGCTCGGCCAACGTTTTCAGACGGCTCTCAACGCTTTCGATTCCCGCTCCTGGCCGTCTCAGACGGTTCCAGACGGGACCCGATGGGTCGGGCGGATGGAGGGCTCTCCTCGTCACGACTCTCGTCGCGGTCGAAGGGCAGTTCCAGGTCGGGAGCCCGAATATTTGCGGTGTCCGCGCCGGCCGCGTGGCCGTGCCGGCTCAAGTCCTCGTCCCGCCGCTGGCGACGGAAGGGCCCGGGCCTACGCCGTCACGGCCGCCGCCAGGTTGCGCCGGTGCGCTGCCTGTCCCGCCGGGGGCGGGGGAGCCCCCGGTGGTGCCGCTTCCCGGGGCTCCCGGTCGGCCGCTAGAGCCGCCTGTGCCTGTGCCGCCGGAGCCCCCGGTGCCCGAACCGGCACCGCCGGTGCCCGTACCGGGCTGTACATCGCCGGCAGTGCCTGTACGGCTGCCGGCACCGGGTGCACCCGCGCCACCGGGTGCACCCGCGCCACCGGGTGCCCCCGCGCTACCGGGTGCCCCCGCGCTACCGGTTGCGCCGGGCAAGCCGGACCTCGCGGGAGCGGCGGGCTGTGTCGGCGGACGCAGCGCGCTGTCAAGCCGCTCAGCGCGTGCCTTCCGCTCGGCGGACCTGGCTGCCGTCTGGGCGTCCCGTCTGCGGGCGCTGGTCTCCACTTCGGCATTGGGGTTCAGGGTGTTAACCCGGATCCGATCGGCATCCGCACCGGTCGCGAGCCGATCCAGAGGGACGTAGTCGGTGCGGAAGACCAGCTCGACGCCACTGTCGAGGTCGACCGAGGTGTTCATCTCCTCGCTGGTGCTGGTGCGGTCCGTCGTGACGTAGCCGATGGTGTTCTGCACCTTCGCCTCGACTCCCCAGGGGCCGAATTTCGCGCCGACGCCGCCTTCCACGGTGTTGCGCAGATCGAACTGCGATTCCTTGTCGTTCTGCGCCGCGCTGCTGGTGTCGATGTGGAACCGCATCGAGGCGTTGAGCCGACCGCTCTCGATGACGATGCGCTGCAGGCCCATCTGCACCATGGTGGCCAGGAGCTGCTGGCGGTTGCGCGCCAAGGCCTGCCGGACGAGTGGCAGCAGCCCTTCCGGGTCACCAGCAGAGATGGTGTCGCCCTCGGGCACGCCGAGCGCGGTGCGCAGCGCTGCCTCGCTGGGTGGGCTGGAACCGGGGCGCAAAACCAGCCGGGTGCTGGCGTCCCGCTCCGCCTGGATCTCCGCCTGGCGCTCCCGCCGCTCCTCGGGGTCGAGGCCGGTGAGGTCGTCGGCATCGGCATCCTCCTCGGCGCCCTCGATCACGTAGCTGCTGGGGAAGCGCTCGGCCAACCACTGTCGAGCACCGGAGACGCCGACGTTGCTGTCGGCAAAGCCCTCGGTCGTCTGCGCGACGTTGCGGATCAGGTCTACGAACGCGGTCAGCTGTTGCTGGTTGGAGTCGTTCATCGCCTTAAACACACCGGTGATCAGCTCGGTAACGAAACGCGGGAACGAGACGGCGTCGAGCGTGTCGCGCGTGGTCCGGGCAAGTCGGTCGGTGGCGACGCCGGAGAACTCCGACCCCGCGCTCAGTCCCCGGGAGACCACCGTCGGCGGACGTCGCCCCGCCACCTCGGCGTTGTCGAGCGCCGTCGATCCGATGCGCGCCAGCGCCCCAGCCAGCTCACGCCTCGTGCCGTCGTCGAGCGCCGCGAAGCCACGCTCGGTCGAGAGCAGCTCGCGCACGCCGACGCGCGCGTCCTGGCGGGGCACGGGACCGGCCGACCGGACGGGCGGTGCCGACGGAACGCGCGCCGTCGCGGTCATCAGGCCCCCAGCATCGACCAGGGCGAGGTCGGCGAGGGCGGCCGCGCGGGCGCCGCGGGAGCGTGGGCCACGCCGATGTCGAGCGTCGCCTCGAGCCACTCGATCGCCGCGCCGACCACCGGGTGCCCGATCGCGACCAGGGCACCGCTGGGGCCGCCGAGCTGGTCCGAGACCTCGGCGAGCCAGGCGATGACCGTCATGCCCGCCTTGCCGCGTCTGACGTGGGGCCCAGGTGGGTTGACCGGCTGGCGCGTGAGTCGTGCGACAGCGGAGACGACACCCCAGACGTCGCGCGCCCCGAGGACCCCCTGCAGGTCGGGATGACCGATGATCGCGAAGGCCTGCTTGAGAGCGGCGAGGATCTCGCCCGCCATGAACGCGGTGATACCGCCGCCGGCGTCGCCGAGGTTCTCCGTCAACGCCCGTGCGGCCCGGCGCACCCGCGCCTGCTGCATGCTGCCGCCGTAGGGGTCACCGGTCGGGATCTCGTCGAGCTTGTAGAGCGCCTCGCACAGCTCCAGCATGCGGTCCTCGAACTGGAGGTTCGGGTCGGCATCTGCTGCCACGGGGCCCGGTGCAGTTCCGAAGAGCCGGGAGAAGAAGGCGGAGCGCTCTCCGGCGTCGACCCTCTCGTGACGGCGCCGCCACCAGTCTGCGAGCAGCGGCTGCGCCCCGCCGGGATCGATGCGGATCGAGCCGGTGGAGGCGAGGCCTGCCAGCGCCTCGACCGACGCGATCACGCCCGCCGACTCGATGTCGGCGGCGAGGTAGAGCGCGGCGAGGGCGCGCAGCTGTGCGGCGTCGATGTGCTGGGCGACCGGCTCGGGAATGTCGATGTCGCCCAGCTGGTCGAGTGCGACGGTGAGGTGAGGTGCCGTCGCGCGCGCCAGCAGTCGCTCGCTCGCGGAGAGCGCGAATGCGAGCAGGGCGTCGGCGACGGGAGCGATCGCGGCCGCCATGGCTCATCCCGTCCCACGAGCCGGAGTGGTCGCCCCGTTGGGGTTGTAGGGCGTGCTGTTGCCCTGGATGACCGACATCATCTCCGGTGTCGCCATCTTCTCCAGTGGCAGGTAGTCGCTCTTGAAGTTCACGCGGACGTCCCCCGAGAGCTTGGCCTTGACCTCGGCTCTGGACTCGCTGCTCTCATCGACAGCCGACCCGACCGTGGCGACGTGCTCCTGCTCGCCCTCGAAGGCGGCGCTCGCCGAGTAGGGCGTGTACCAGCTGCCGTACTCGGCCTTGATGCTCTGCTTGTAGCGCTGCGCCTCGCTGTCGTGCATGGAGGCGGTGTAATTGCGCTTGGCCTTGTCGCTCGCACGCATGTCGAACACGACCTTGGCATTGATCGAGCCGTCGGTGATGACGATGCGGTTGATGCCCAGCATGACCATGGAGGACAGGAGCTGCTGGCGTGACTTCGCCATCTGCAGCCGGGCCGCCGTCACGAGCCGGAGCTCGGCGTCGGCGTCGGACAGGTCGGTGACCGGGGGATTGACGTTCATCTCGCGGCTGATCTCGGCGAGACGCACCGCCGCGTTGTCGCCGCGGGCCGTCATCCGCGGATCCGGCTGCTCACCTTGCTCCCCCTCCGCGAAGGCGTCCGCGGTGGTGTCGGTGCCGACCGCGAGCACATCGGGATAGGCATCGGCGAGGTAGTCGCGGCCGGCGGCCTCACCGATGTTGTCGCGCATGAACTGGTCGGTCGTCTTGGCGACGTTGGCGATCAGCTCGCCGTACGCGCGCATCTGCTCGATCGAGCTCTCGACGATCGCCTGGAAGACGTTTTTGATCAAGCCTCCTACGAACTTCGGGAAGTCCACTTTCCGCACGAGCTCGCCGAACTGCTCGACACCCTCGCGCACGGCGCCGGCGTCGAACTGCGCTCCGGCGAAGCCAGGACTCTGCGAGAGCTGGCGCTTGGTCGCCTCGACCGGATCGTCCGCAAGCGTCCGGGCGATCGGTGCGGTCGCCGGCAGCGAGGATGCGGCGGAGCGAGAGGGGTCACCGCTGGCCTCGCGCGCCGCCACCTCGCTGCGCACGCCGTTGGGATCGGTCATGTACGAGAGCACCCGGACCGTGTCCCCGGCGATCCTGCGCCGCTCCTCCTCGGGCAGGCTCAGGAAGGCGGGAGTGCGCATCAGGAGCTGGAAGACCTCGGGCCGTGCCGCCTCGATGGCGGCCGCGCTGGTCGGCGGGGGCGCTGCCAGTGTCGTGTGCGGCGGGAGGTTGACGACGCCGGTGTCCATCCGGCTCACCCCTGACCGGCGGGCTGGGTGGGAGTCGAGGGAGCGGTTCCCGGCGGGGGCGCGACGGTGCCGGCCGTGGTCGAAGCGCCAGGCGCGGCCGTGCCGGGTGCCGGCGCCTTGGGGCTCGGCACGACGTTCGGGTCTGCGGGCGTGGCGTTCCCCTGGATCGTGGCGATCATCTGCGGGGTCGCCATGCGGTCCAGCGGGAGGTAGTCGCTCTTGAAGTTGACGTCGACTGCGCCGGTGAGCTGGATCTTGGTCTGCAGCGCCGCGTCCGAGGTCTCGGACGCGGAGGTCTGTGCCGTGATGATCGGCTTGTTCTCGTACTTGTACTCGCCCTTGGCGAAGTAGTCGGCGTCGTACTGGGAGTCGCCGTCGCTGCGGCTCCTGCTGGTGGTGCCGCCCTGGTCGTATTTGCCCTCGCCCGCGTAGGTCGTCTGGACCCTGCCGTCCTTGTCGCGAGCCACGTCCATGGCCGTCGCGCTGCGTCGCCGCGTGAGCCGGTCCTGCGAGCGGACGTCGTAGATGATCTTCGCCGAGATGCGCCCGTCGGTGACGACGATCCGGTTGATCCCCATCAGGACGAGGCTGGCCATGAGCTGCTGGCGCTGGCGTGCGAGCTGGATGCGGCTGTTCTCCACGAGCGCCTTCTCGACGTTCTCGTCCGACAGGTCCAGGCTCTTGAGCGAGCCGTTCTCGAACTCGAGCTTGTTGTTGACCCGCTGGAGCGCGTCGGCCTCGTCGACTCCGTCGCGCAGCTTCAGCCGGGGCTCAGCGCTGTCGCCCCACTCGTCGGTGCCGATCTCGAAGAGGTCGGGGAACTGGTCGACCATGTTGTCCCGGCCCTGGTTCGGTGAGACGTGGTCGTCCATGAACTGGTGCAGCGACTGGGCGACCGCCGCGATCATGTCCTGGTAGGCCCGCATCTGCTCGATCGAGCTCTTGACGATCGAGCTGAAGACGCCCTCGATGAGGCCGGCGACGAACGTGGGGAACTTGACCTCGCGCAAGAGCAGGCCGGCGACCGCGGCGCCTTCCCGCGCTGCGTTCGCCTGATAAGGGCCCCCGCCGACGGCGTCGACCGCAGCCACGCGCTCACCCCAGGTCGCCTCGGGTGCCGAGGCGTCGCCGTCGGCCAGTGCCCGTGCCGGCGCGTTGGCGAGTCCTTGCGGTATCCGGTTGCCCTGGATGCCTTCCGGCCGTGCCAGGTAGTCCGCGATCAGCGCGGTGTTCTTGGCGATCTCCTTCTGGTCCTCGGGCGGGAGGGCGCGGAACGCCTCTGCCTGGGTGAGTATCTGCGCGACGCCGTGCCGCACGACCGGGTCCGGGACCGGGAGGGTAGGTCGTTGTGCCGGCGGCGGTGCGAGGGCGGTGGGGACGGACATGATGTGGCCTTCCGAGACTGGGGGAGGGGCGTCACACGGCCAGCGGCAACGCGGCCTGGGGCAGCTCGAACTCGATCGGGCGCAGGTAGAGACTGACGCGCGGCGGGAAGCGGGCGTCGGTACGCAGGCTGATGATCGAGAAGCGCCCCGGCCAGTGCTCGTCCTCGGGGGTGAAGGCTCCCATCCAGCGCTCGAGCGCCGCGAGCCCCCTCGGCCTCTCCGCCAGCCCCATCGTCAAGAGGCTGAGGAAGCTGGGCGGCACGTCGGGGATCGCCGACAGCAGCAGGTAGATCTCGACCTCCGGACCTGCCGGACCGTCGCCGAAGGCCAGCAGGGCGCTGTCCGGTGGCAGGTCGAACCGCCCTCCGAGCACGAGGCCGAAGAGCTGCATGATCGCCGGCAGACGTTGGCCCAGGCCCAGCGCGTCCATCACGGGCTGGAGGTCGGTCAGCCGCAAGGCCTGGGTGCTCGCGAACGTGAGCCGCTGCCCGCCGACGTCACGTTGTGCGGCGAGCGTGGTGAACAGCGGACGCAGACCGGGCACCAGCTCCAACGCCGCCCGGACGACTCGTTGCAGGCCGAACGGCAGGTCGTCGATCGCGCCCTGCCCGCCCGGAAGCTCGTAGAAGACCTTTGAGGCGTAGAGACCGTCGCGGTCGTAGCTCGAGCCGAAGAAGGCGCCGTAGTCCAGCTTCCCACCGTGGGCGAAGCCCCGGTACGGCTCGGAGGCATGGTCGAACCAGTAGAGGGCGTCGCCACCCATGCAGCCGCGGATCAGGCGGCGCATCTCGCGGGTCGACTCGTCACGCCGGTCGACCGAGCTCGCCTCGGGAGGCAGAGGTTCGATGGTGAAGCGCACCGTGCCGGGCTGGGACTCGGAGAAGCTCGGTTCGAACGGCGCCCCCATCGGCATGAGCGCGTTGTCGCGATAGGCATCGGCTGGGTACTGGAAGGTGCGCATGAACAGGTCACGCGAGGGTGCGTAGGGATCGGCGGTGCCGAGCGAGCGGCCCGCGGTCCTGAGCCGTCGCTCGACCTTCCCGAGCAGCGGCTCCTGGTCTGGATCGAATGGCATGTCGTCTCCTGTGACAAGAGGGCTGGAAGGTGCTCCGGCGTCAGTAGGCCCGAGCGTGCCCGTTGCCGTTGAAGCCGGCGGGACGGGACGGTGCATACCCGTGGGCGAGCCCGACTCCGAGGTCGAGGTCGAGGTCGTCGAGCATCTCGCGGCCATGGCCGGGATAGGGATGGGCTTCGACGTCATCGTGGGCGACTGGCGGGGCTGCTGGCTGAGCTTCTCGACCTCGCTGTCCGGCGTGGCGGTGTCGGCGAGCCACAGCTCGCAGGCGTTGACCAGGTCGTAGTCGTTCGGGTTCTTGGTCGCCTTGTGGTCGGACGCGACCGGCGGGTTGCGGACCACGTCGATGTCGAGCAGAGGGCCGGTCGACCGGTTGATCCGGTGGACGTTGTTGGCCAGCCACGCGGTGATGATGGCGCCGCACGTCGCCAGGGTGCGGTAGCGCGAGCTGGTCTTGGCACCGCCGAGGTCGTAGGTCGCGACCTGATCGACGACCTGCCACATGTCCTTCGCGCCGTAGCAGGCGCGGATCTCGGGATCCTGCAGCAGCTTGATCATGCGTGTGACCTGGTCCGCCACCTCACGCGCGGCGTAGTGGGCCATGCCGTAGCCGTGGAGCGAGAGGTTGGAGGCGAGGTCGCGCGCGGCCTTGCGTACCTGCTGGTGACTGATGGGGCTGGGCGTCGCCGACCGCAGGAGCGAGTCCACCTCGTTCTGGCGGATGAACGAGGAGACCGACGAGACGAAGCGGATCCACAGGTCGTTGAAGTCCCGGTTCACCATGCCACTCGGGTCACCGCCGGGGACGCCGAGCGTGATCGCCGTGAAGTTGCGCCTCTCCTGCTCGCTCATCCGGTTCGGGGCCTCGCGCCAGTACCGGTACAACTGCTGACCGGCCTCGCCCGGCCCGATCGGGAGCACGCCGGCCTGGAACTGCTCCACGATGCGGTCGACGACCTGGAAGACCTTGAGCTCCTCGAACATCGTCGAGATGATCATGGGTCCCATCACCCGGACGTTCTCCTCCATGATGTTCTCGTCCTGGATCTGGTCCAGGTCGGGCAGGTCGACGTCCCGCTCGGCGATGCGGTCCTCGGTACCCACGTTCTGGACGCTGTCGAGCATCTCGTTAATGCGGCGGCGCAGCTGGGGCTCGTTCCCGTCCACCCTCGCCTTGGCGAGCTTGCGCATGACCCGAGCGAACTCATCGCAGCGGACGGCAGGCGTGGCGCCTCCCGCTCCGTCGGGATCGCCTTCCTGGGCCAGCAGCACGAGGACCTTGTCCGCCAGGGCGCTGTAACTGCGGGCTTCGCCGAGAGCACGGAAGAACTCCTGGGTGAAGGCGGGTCCGTCCGGGTGCTCCCACTCGGGGTAGACCGTCTTCTTCGTCGTCTTCTTGGTGCTCTTGCTCTTCTTGGCCTTCCGAGTACTGCCAGGATCCTCCGTGCCGGTCTTGTTGCCGAGCTGCGCGACGGTCTTCACCGGGGGCGGGCTGGCGCCGTCGACGATGAGCAGGCCCAGCGTCAGGGCGGTCAGCATGATGGGTGGGGCAACAGCGGGCGACTTCTTCTTCTTCGCCGCTCGGGCGACTGCCCTTTCTACGTTGTCGACGTCGACGTACGGCTGAAAGAGGAGTACGCCGTCTTCTTGGGTCCGCAGCTCGGGGTCGATGAGCTTCTGCACGTTCAGCAGCGTTCGGGTGGCGACGAAGAGCGGGTCGCAGACCTCGCGCCTCCGTCCACCGGTGCGGCTGGTGTCCAGCTCGGTGATGACCGACTCCGACAGGCGGAGTTCCTTCTTCTCCGCATCGCTGAGCGCGCGCTTGGTCTTGACCTGCTTGAGCCGTGCGACGGTGTTCACGTGCGCGTCGTGGGCCCGGGTCTCGCGTTCGGCGAGGTCGGTGAAACGGGTCGTCGGATCGATAGTGGTCACGGCTCTGGACTCCTCGCTGGGTGTGGCTCTCGGTGGTCGGGTTGTGGCATGGCGTCAGTCGTCATCGGCACCTCCGTCGGCTCGGGCCTGGTCTCCCGGAGGCCCGTCGAGCTCGTGGTCGAGTGCGGTGAGCGCCGCGGCGGCATCCAGGACTCCTGCGCCGCAGCCGCCGTGCTCGCCCGTCGCGAACGGTTGCGCGGTGCGCATGAGGATCCGGCGGACGGTCTCGGCGTCGATCGGTCTCGCACGGCGGTGGCTGCGCGCCACCAGCAGCGCGGCCGCCCCGGCGGCGAACGGTGCGGCGAAGCTGGTCCCGGTCGCGTACTGGTATCCGTCGTCGATGGTGGTGGTGAGCACGTGCTCGCCCGGCGCGCAGAGCGCGACATGGTCGCCGCGGGTGGAGAACGCCGCGGGGAGCCCGTCGTCGGCGACAGCGCCGACCGCGATGACGCCCGGGTACGCCGCGGGCCAGTAGCGCGTCTCGCGTCCGTTGTTGCCGCTCGCGGCGATCAGGATGCACCCGCGTTCCAGCGCGTACGCGATCACGTCCGCGTGCGGCTTCGGGCTGTGGGGCGCCAGCGCAGCGTCGTCCGTGCCGAAGCTCATGTTGATGACCTTGGCGCCGAGGTCCACGGCAAGCTTCACGGCGAGGTCGAGGTCGCTGAGCGAGCCCAGGCCGATCGCCGCGGGCCTGCCGGGGAGGCGTGCTGCCGCGAGCGCGCGCATCGGGATGATCCGGCAGGAGCCGCCGAGCCCGCGGGGCATCGCGTGGCCCTGGGCCGCGATGATCCCGGCACACCCCATGCCGTGCCCCACGAAGTGGTCCTCGGGGTTCTCGTCGTCGCGGCGGTGGTCGCCGAGCAGTCCGATGCCCGGTGCGAGATCGGCGCTCTCCAGCCGGACCGTGTCGAAGCCGGCGCGCAACGAGTGCGCGAGCTCGGCGTGCCGTCTGCTGACCCCGCTGTCGACGATGCCGACGACCACGCCGTCGTCACCCGGCTCGACCGCATGGGCCTCGGTCTGCCGCACCATGCGGCGCGCCGCCCAGCCGTCGTCGTCCTCGGTCCGTGGAGCCAGGGGCGCGAGGGTGCGGAACGGCGTCACGGTGAGGTAGTTGGGGCTGGCGCTCTCGACCTGCGGGATCTGCGCCAGGGTCTCGCAGAGCAGCCCGACCCGGGTTCCTGACGGCACGCGCAGGATGAGCGTGCGTGCGATGCCCGTCGTCTGCTCGACGCTGTCGTAGCCGAGGTGGCCCGTGCCCGGCCGGTGCGGCCCACCCGCTGCGTCGAACAGCCTCGCCGCGCGGAAGCCCCCGGTCCGTTCCCCTATGATCCGGTCGATGGCGCCGGCGTCGATCGAGCTGGCCGCCGTCTGCGCACCGCGGACGACGTCCCGGACGGCAGGGACGTGCTCGGGCGCCTCGCCCAGTGCCAGCTTCACCAGCAGGCTGGTCGGCAGGCTGTACTGCCGGTCTCCCGGTGCCGCCCAGGGCGGGGCCGGCTGGCGGGTCGTCATCGTCCTGCCTCCACGGGGACCGGTGCGATCCCCGTCGCACGAGCCACCGACGTGCCGTCGCCCGGGTCCGACACCGGCCGCGGTGAAGGTCGGAAGGCCTCGAGGTCGAAGCTCATCGCGGTCGCGAGCGTCGGGGCGGACCGGAGCGAGAGCTCGCCGGCCCACTGCCCGTCGTCCGGCGCGAGGAGCAGCTCGTCGGGAGCGGACTTCAGCACCGACACCGGTCGGTCGCCGATCCTCACCTGCGGGAGTGCGCCGTGACGGATCAGGTTGCGCCCGGTGACGCGCAGCAGCGGCGGCTCCAGGGCTCCGCGGTCGACGCCGGGCGGTACCGGCTCGACGCGCTGCACCAGCGGGGCCGCAGCACGCTCCAACGCCTTACGCAGCCGGTCGACCGGGAGGTTGGTCACCCGCCCGATGGTGTGCACCGCGCCGCGTTCCTCCGCCTCCTGGAACTGTTTGACCGTGCGCACGCCCGCCCACTCGAGCCGCTTGCGCTCGTCCGTCGTCAGCTCGCTGCCGAGCTCGTCGAGCGGCTGGTCGTCGGGATCCGTCGAGAAGCTGATCGCGTTCTCCTCGATGGCCGGCCGTGTGATGGCGGTGAAGACCAGATGGAAGACACTCGTCTCCTTCTCACCCGCAGCGGCGGGCCGGATGCGGATCTCGCTGTCGACGAAGTCGACGTGCGCGCGCAGGTCGAGGTTGACGTCCTTGATCGCGAAGGTCAGCGGCAGGTTGAGGTTGCGCGCCTTGATCGCCATCGCCGCCTGCGCGTTGTCGAGCTGGCTCTGCACGGCCTGGATGAAGTCCTCCAGCCGGAGCGTCGCGTCGCGAGTCATGACGCCGCCTCCGAGACGACCGGGACGGCGTGCCAGTCGATCCCCAGGCGTGCCGGGTCGGGGTCGAACGCGGTCCGCGTCAGGAACAGGGGCACGTCTGCGACGACCTCCAGGCCCGTCTCCGTGCTCGCCACACGCAGGTCGACCGGGATGGTCAGCGCGATCGAGCGCACGCGGACCGGCGTGTCGGCGGCGACGGCGAGGGCCGCCACGCTGTCGGCCAGCTCGCTCAGGAGCTCGCCGAGACCGCGCCTGCTGTTCATGCGCCACCTCCGGTCGGTGCCGGGGCGACGACGGAGGTGATTGGTGGAACCGGTGCGAGGCCGGGGCCGGGCGTGGTCTCGGGAACGGTTGTGACGGGGGCAGCGGACGCCGCCGGGGGAGCAGGCACAGCGGCGCGCGGTGCGGGGGCCTGGCGGCTGTGTCGTTCGAGCAACGTCCGTCGGGCCTCGTCGGCGAAGCGGTCGAGGGGGAGCGTCTCCGAGGCGAAGTTGATCTTGACGTCGCCGAACAGCTCCGCTTTGAGCTCGCTGTCCGACTGCGCGTTGATGCCGACCGTCGACACCTTGGTGATCGCCGCCGTCTGCCCGCGCGTCACCCACGTCGAGCCACCGGTCTCCGGATCGTTGGACGTCGCGTACTGGACAGCCGCGCGATCGACGGCGGCGGCGCGGAATCTCAGCCGCGCGCCCACCGAGCCGTCCTTGACCACAACCCGCTGCATGCCGAGCAGCACCATCGTGGAGAGTGTCGACAGGCGCTGGCGAGCGACCCGGTCGCGCGCCTGCGGGAGGAGCGTCTCCTCGAGCAGCTCGGCAGACAATTCGTTGCCCTCCTGGCCGAAGTCGGCCAGCCAGGCTGGTGAAGGCAGCTCCTCTCCGCCGGGCGCCACCAGCGGGGCCAGCAGGTACTCGCCGCTGGCCTCGACCAGCGTGACGTCTCGGGGGAACTGCTCGACGAGCCAGGCACGCGCCTGTCCCAGGGTCACGTTCTCTTGCGCGAACTGGTCCAGCGGCTTGGCCACGGCGGAGACCAGGTCGGCGAAGCTCTCCATCTGCTTGATGGAGCTGTCCACGATGGCGTCGAAGGTGCCGTGGACCAGCGACGCGACGAAGGCCGGGAAGTCGATCTCGTCGGACAGCGCGCCCGCGCGCCGCCCCAGCGCGTCGGTCGCTCGCTGCCGTGGCGCCGCCTCCGGGTCGCCGCCCAGGACTGGTGGCTCGGTCTCGGAGGGGGCGTCCACGGTCGCGATCTCGCGCCCGAACGCGTCTCGCGCGAGCGTCGTGGCCTGCGCCGCCCGCCGACGCCCGGCCGGCGGCGGCGGGATGTACCTGGTCATGGCGTCCGATTCATGCCGTCACCAGCTGCGGCTGCCCGGCCGCCGGTGCGCGCGCAGCGTCCGTGCCGCCCCAGGCCGGAGCTGCGAGCTCCGGCGTGCCGTCTGCTCCGTGGAGCGTCGACTGCCGACCGTCACCGGAGAGCGTGACGTCGGTGACGGCGACCTGGTCCTCCTCACCTGTGCGCGAGAAGGTCGTGGTCACGCGGACCTTGACGCTGGAGCGGGCGGTCGTCGAGACGTCCGGTGCGATGTCGGCGCGGACCGCGGCGGCCCAGCCGTCCAGAACCTGTCCGTCGAGCGGCTCGATCACGATCTCCCCGACCGCGCCGTTGCGGTACCTCCAGTCGATCCCGACACCGGCCTGCGTGCGGCCGCTCGGCCCCTCGATGTACGGCCAGTCGTCGAGCACCACCCGCTCGCCCGGCAGCGCCGGCATCCCGGCGCCACCCGCGTGTGCGTTCGACGGCTCGACGAAGCCCGACAGGTGTGCGAGGTCGTACCGCCGGCCGTTCTTCTCGTACGCCCGGCGGACGAGCGAGACGGCGAAGTCCCGGTGCGCTTCGCCACGGTCGACCGGCGGTGCGCCGTCGGCAGGCGGCGCGGCGGCGGCGTCAAGGCCGCGTGAGAAGGCGTAGCCGGCACTAGTCCCGCTGCCACGGTCGATGGTGTGACCGTGCGTGCCGCCGGTGTGCAACAGCTGCGCGAACTGTGTGTCCCCGGCGGCCTCGAATTCGGCTGCGAAGTCGTCGTACGTCAGGATGTACCGGCTCCCGCTGGTGTGCGTCGCCGCATACGGCCCGGGGGCACCCGGCGTGCCGACCACGCGGTCCCACGGGTCGGTGACGCGCACGAAGTACTGCCCGTCCTTGCGGTACATGCCTGTGACCACGATCGCGTGCAGCCCCGGCACCTTGGCCGCGACCCATACCGGGCCGTCGGCCTCGAGGATCTCGCGGAACCCTTCGGGCGTGTAGCAGGCATTCGGGTGGACGGTGAAGCCGATCGCCTCGGCAAACCTCGCCGCGCTCGCCGGGGGCAGGCCGTTCTGGGTGGACAGGGCGTCGAACTGGGCGATCGCGTCGATGGACACCGACTGCCGACGGCGCCAGCCGTCGATCATCGCGGCTGCGGTGGCCCAGCAGCTCCGGTCGGTCGGCTGTCCCACCACGAACACGTCGTTCCAGTTGATCGACCAGTCCTCGGCGTCGAGCGTCCGTGCGCGCGTGCTCGTGCCGTGCACCAGTGCGTGGGCCCCGGCCGATACGCTGCGCGGGACGTCGATCCACGAGGTGCTGATCGCCCGGTCGGTCGGCGGGAACAGGTTGGACGGGTCGTTGCCCGCGGCGACCGGGTCGTACGTGTAGATCTGCCGGCGGTTGATGTAGAGCTCGTGGCAGGGGAAGCCGTCGTGGTCGCCCACCACCATCACCTGGATGCCCCCGTCGGGGCCGCGTTTGAGGTAGATCGAGACGTCGGCGTCGATGTCGGGCGACGGGCTGACCAGCGGCAGCGCTCCGGCCATCTTGATCGACACGACGTTGCTCTGGCTGGTGACGGCCAGGATGCTGCGCTGCAGGCTGGAGGCGCCGGGCGAGATGCTGAGGTTGTCGTCAGTGGCGGCCAGCGAGGCGCGGCGCAGCGGCTCGAGCCCGGCATGCTTGTCCATCCACCATTCCGGCTTGCCGGCGACGTGGTACGTGTAGCTCGAGTCGTAGGCCTTGGACTCTCCCCAGTGCCGGCTCACCGTGGTCAGCCCCGAGATGCGGCCTGCCCCGTCGAGCGTGAGCGTCGCGGTGATCGCGGCGCGACTGGTTCCCTGGTCGTAGCTGAAGCTGCGGCCGTCTCCCGAGAAGTCCTCACCCGAGGCGATCGGTCCGAGGTCGTAGTCCGAGTTCGGCCCCTTGATCAGCGGTGACGGGATGAACGCGCGGTACCTGATCTCGACGGTGTCGTCGCCCGCGCCGAGCGCTGCCGCGGCGGGAGCAGCAAGCCCGGCGACGGTGCGCTGCACACTGGTGTAGATGTCCAAGGGCGACACTGCGGCGCCCACGCCGACCTGCAGGCTGACGCCCTGGAACTGGTGCTGGGCGTCGAACAGCGCGGCTGCACCGCCCGAGAGACCGTCGCCGCCCGAGATGCCGGCGGCGTAGCCGAGGCTGCGGAACGCGTCGACCCCACCGTTCACCACCGTGACCTCGACGGAGTCGCCGATCGCGGTGAGGAACCCCGCGTCGACCTCCACGTGCCCGTAGACGCCCACGACGTCGCCGGGCGCGAGGACGACTCCGCTGCCCAGACCGCCACCGTGGAGCAGGCCGCCCCCGGCGGGCACGCCGATCCCGACCGACACCCCGGCAGCCTGGGCCGCGGCGGCCGCTCGGACCAGCGGGGCGAGGGCGGGGACGGAGTCCAGCACCCTCTCGATCACCAGGCGGCGCAGCAGCGGCACGGTCTCGACCTGCGGCGCGGTGATGCTCCGCTGCTCCCGCGCGACGCTGATCGTCGCGGCGTCCAAGGCGACGGCCGTGACGCGTTGACGGGTGCGGGCCGGGAGGGCCAGGGCCTGCGCCGCGGGCTGCGGCGAGCGCGTGGCTGCCGCCAGGTGCTGCAGGAAGGTGTCCCAGCTCCACGCGCCGTCGGGGCAGGGCGAGTGATCCGTGGTGGGCTCGGCCTCGCGGTGGCCGACGATCGTCGTCCGGTCCGGGGTCAGGCTGTACTTCTGGCACAGGTGCGCGACGAGGGCGGCCGACTCGCGGTACTGAATGTCCGTCGGCGCCAGGGCAGGGAAGGGCGTCCGGCCGTAGGTGGCGCCGCCCTTCTGCACCGCGACGTGCTCGATGCCGATGCTCCGGCGGTTGACACCCCGTGCGTGCCACGCGGTGTCGGCCTCGGACACGAACTGGATCACCTCGCCGTCCTGGCCGACCAGGTAGTGGGCGCTGCTGGTGGCGTCTGGGCGCGTGAAGTGGCCGACGGTGCTGCTCGTCGTCGGAGCATCGGTGATGTGCACGACGATGCGGTCGACGGCGGTCCCGTTGCGGCCTGCGGTGAACGCCAGCGAGGGAGCGATGCGCGAGACCCGGTCGTACTCGTTCCCCGTCAGGGCCAGCGCGTCGACCACCGCCGCGGACGCAGGCATCTCGCCGCTCGAGGCGGGGCCGTCGATGCCCCTGGTCTCTGGGTCGACCTCGACATCGAGTGCACGACCCACCCCCAGTGCCACGGGCGTGGCCGCGTAGCACTCGGCAACCATCGCCATGTAGAGGTCCCAGTCCCAGGCGCCGTCGGGGCAGGATGTGTGCCCGGTCCCGAGGTCCGCTTCGCGGTGGCCGACGATGGTCGTCCGGTCGGGGGTCAGCCCGTACTTGCGGCACAGGTGCGCAACGAGGGCGGCCGAGGTCCGGTACTCGACCTCGGTGGGTGGGGTGTAGGGGAAGGTGCTCACGGTGCCGTCGCGGCGGGGGTAGCGCGCGCCGCCCTGCTGCACCGCGACGTGCTCGATACCGATGCTGCGGCGGTTGGCGCCCCGGGCGTGCCAGGCCGTGTCCTGCTCGCGGACGAACTGCAGGATGTCGCCGTTCTGATCCACCATGTAGTGCGCGCTCGTGTTCGCGTCCTCGCGCGTGAACCAGCTGCCCAGGTGCGGCGACTGCGGCGCCCCGGTGATGTGGATGACGATCCGGTCGATCGCCTGTCCGCGTCGGCCCTCGTTGTACGCCGGCGACGCCATGACCCTGACCCCGGGGTACTCTGCCGCGGTCAGCGCCCGCGGGCGGTCGCCGAGTGCTGTCGCCTGCGGCGGCGTCACGGCATCGTCGAGCACGGGCTCCTCGATGCCCATGACCTCGGGGTCCATCTCGAACGCGCGTGACCATGGTGCGCCGAACGCCGCCTGCGCGGCCGTCACAGGAGAGGGCGCGACGGCAGGGGTGTCCCCTGACGGCTGCAGCGGGGGCAGCGGACCGAACCCGTCGTCGTACGGCACGTCCGGCGGCACCGGTGCGAGCCTCGTCGTCGGGCCTGCCGGCTGCGCGACGTCCGGACGCTGCTCGGCACCCGATCGCGCCGAGGCCGGCACCGCGTCACGCCTGGCGCCGTCGCCTGCCCAGCCGAGGACGAACGGGGAGCCGTTCGTGCCGTACGCCGCGCGGTCGCGCACGGGGAACATCCGCACCCGACGCAACGCTCGGTCGGTGAGCCCTGTCAGGGAGATGTAGGGGCTGCCGACGGTCGGGACGATGTCGACCCGCCAGTCGGCACCGGTCGGCGCGGTCGCCGTCGCGAGGCCGAAGTAGAGCCGGTCCGCCCGGATGAATCGCACCAGCACGTCGGGACGCAGCACGTAGACGGCCTCACCGCCGACGAGGGACAGTACCCCGTGCTCCCGGCTCGAGTAGAAGGTGGAGGAGGTGCGATTCTCCTTCGCCGTGAACAGCTCGGGATCGGTTGCGACGACCACCTCGGCCAGACGGGGCGGATCGTCGGTGCGGATGGTGAACGCGACCATGGGGTACCGGTCGGTGACATCGAGACGATGGGGACGCAGCTGCGAAGCCATGCGATTACCTCTCCGTGAGTGCGGGAGCGCTCTGGCTCCGACTACTGGTCGTGCGACACGTAGCCTCGGCGGGCTCGGCCTGCGAGGGATCGGTGAGGGCGAGGTCCTGGCACGGCCAGACCGGCGCGCTCGCGTTCGCATCGAGGTCCGCCCGTGGGCCGAGTCTCGGGCTCCGGGGCGGTCCGGGCTGCGCGAGCAGCTGCGTGCCGTCGCGGCGAACGTGCGAAGGGATCACGGCCACGGACATGGCTGCTCGTCGTCAGGGCGTGAAGGGGTGGGGCCGGTGTCGTCGTGGCGCACCACGTCGACGTCACTCTCGATCGGGCGTCCGATCTCCTCGGTCAACCAGCGCAGGACGGCAGCCGGAAGGCCGGTCAGACCGGAGAACCGGTAGTGGTGTGCGGCGTCGCGGATCGTGCCCTCGAGCTTGCCGCTCGGCCGCAGGTCGATGCTCAGGATCGCGGCCAGGTGCCTCGCTGCAGTGAGCTTGTCATCCGATCCCTCAGTCATCCGCGCCTCCTCCGGGTATGAGACCGGTCTACCGCCGGCGTCTCACGAGAGGACCAAGACCGGATCCGCCAGGAGTCTCAGCTCGACGCAGAGTTGGGTCAGTTCCGGGTCAGGAGCCGCTGCTACCCGTCGTCACACGGTCGCGGGATTCGTCCGGACCGCCTCGAACAAGGCGAGGGTGGCGACTTCTGGAACGGCGCCGAACTCGCGGTGGAGGATGTCGCGGCACAGCGCGAAGTGCCGGAGCGCCTGCGAGCGTTGGCCGTTGCGGACGTAGCAGCGCATGATCATCCGGTGCGCGTCCTCCCGGCACGGATCGGCGTACACCAGGGCGAGCGCGTGCTGGAGCGACTGCTCGTAGTCGCCGAGGGCGTAGCAGCGCTCCGCGAGGGTCGCCATGATCGAGAGGTAGCGACCCCGGAGCCGCTCCCGCTCGAGGAGGAACAGGATGTCGGACCCGGAAGTCAGGTCACCGACATAGAGTTGGAGTGCCTCGTCGTACAGGCGTACGGCGGTCTCGAAATCGCCCTCAAGGGAGTGGCGGCTGCCCAGCTCGCCCAGTCGGTCGAATTCCATGGTGTCCACCGCCAGGTCCTCGCCGAGGGCGAGGAAGTAGCGACCGCCGTAGTGGTGCACCGGTGACTTTCCGCCGAGCGCGTCGCACAGCTGTTGCTTGAGCCAGTGGGCGAGGTTGTTCAGCGAGTTCCCGGCCTGGTCGCCGTCCCTATCTGGCCAGACGCCTTCCATGAGTTCCTCACGGCGGACGCCGGCATTGCGATGTATGGCGAGGGCGCCGACCAGCTGCTCCACCTTTCCCCCGGGCCGCAGTGGTATTGGCGCTCCGTGCTTGAGGATCTCGAAGCGTCCCAGGAGGCAGACCTGCACAGGCGAGGCCAGCGTTGACGTCGACTGGTGCCCTGCCCCCATATGGATTCACCTACCGGTTTGACCGGCCCCGCGTGACGCGTGCTGCTTTTGCACTTGAGTGGCTTGCCGCGGCGAGATCTCTCGGTCGCGGAGCCGATCCGTGCCTCGAACGGGCGGTTGTGGGGCTGGCGGTGCAGAACCCCGTCCTCCGTATCGTCGACAGGAACGGTGTACCAGCGACATGACGAGTGGTACAAGCGGCATGGATCCGGACAGGAGCCCTGGAGATCGCCGTAGTGGATGAGGTCGGAGGCCCTGCTCCGGCTTCTCACGGTCGCCGGGTCGATAGAGGCACCGTCGTCGAACGGACCGCAGCATCCGTGCTGCTGTTGCTCGCTACGCGACCATCTTTGCGAACCAACTGAGACCCACTGGCCAACTGAGACACCGACGCAGTCGAAATCTCGTCGAGCGTGCCCACACGGTAGGGCGGCCGCTGCTGCCTCTTCCACGCGGGGGGCAGGCTGCGAGTCGGGGTGCCCAACTGCGACACCGCGAGAGTGTCGCCAGATCTCATTGCGGTCGCACCATCAACAGCTGAGATGCGACTCCTGCTGGAGGATCCCGCGAGGTTGCTCGTCATCTTGATGTCCACCCCTGCCGCCTAGTGTCACGTCGAGCGAGCCACCCGCGGTCCCGGTTGCGACAGGGCAATACAAGGGCCGCAGAAGGGCGAGCGGTTGGACTCGACCATGTCGTCACAGGTACGGCGTGTCGATCTTGTCCCGCCGCTCCTCTTCGCCATGGAAACCGGTCAGTGAGCTGGAGCCCGGCGTTGGCGTTCATCGACTCGGAGAAGACCACCTTCGGTGTCCCTCGCCTGTGCCGGGTGAAGACGCCCAACTTCTAAGCGTTGGCTGCCCTTGGCGGTGGTCCGACGCCAGCCGAGGTCGACGAGGCCCAGCGGGTGCACGTCGCCCGAGAGGCGCTCGTCGAGCACCGCGGCGTCAACGGTGATCGCCGCCTGACCGCCGAGGTTTGCGACCGCGGACACTTCTGGGAACCACAAGCACGTCGCCCGCCTGATCCGCGTGGCCGGCATCGAGGGCGCGCGCCGGCGCCTGCGAGGCAAGTACGGGCGGCGGACATCTCGACCGCGACCGCCCCGGACTTGGTCGCTCGCCAGTTCACCGCCCCGGTACCGAACAGGCTCTGGGTCGAGGACATCACCTACCGGCGCACCTGGGAAGAGTTCATCTACCTGGCCGTGGTCGTCGACGCACGTCGTATGAGTTCGGCAAGGCACTGCGCACCTCGGGGGTGCTGGCCTCGGTGGGCCGGGTCGGGTCCGCGTTCGACGGCGTACGACGCGGGCTACTACGTCGTCCGATACGAGCTGTCCAAGGTCGAGCGCGCGTTGCTCTTGCGGGACTTTGCCGCCCTCCGCGACAGGAAGCGCGACATCATCAATAAGCCGCCGCTTCTGTCTGATGAGAAGGTGGACGCCGAGTGGCAGCGCCGCGCAACGCTTCACAACCGCCGGGACGAGAGGAGTGCGGACCAGGAGCCGCGCTGGCGCGCATGAATGTGACCCAACGTTGGCACTGCCCGTTGCTCACTCGCCGCGGCAGCGACTTCTACGAGTCGCGGCTCGAGCCCTCCCGATGATTGCGTAGCGCGTCATGGAGGGAGCGCCACGGACTCACTACGTGTTCCGTCAAGTAGACGTTCGTCACTGCGAGTGTCTCCTCCAGGGGGCGACCCGGATTGTCGCGCCACTCGAATCCGCCCGAGTCCTCAAGGTGAAATAGGAAATCCCAATTGCCATCCGGCACGCGGAAGGAAGGTGAGCGCGTGCGCAGGAGTGCCTGATATAGGCGCGCCTGCGCAATGAGCATGCGCCAATAAACCGGACGATCTCTTGCGCGAAACTGGTATAGAGCATTGGCTGCGACGGCAAGCGCCTTTCGCTGATACTCCTCGCCGCTCCCTTGGTAGAGATCTACACATAGGGTCTCGAATTCGCCGAAACTCAGGAGTCGGCCCGGATTGCCGTTACGTGCCGTGGGCGCGACCAGAAGGTCCAGGGAGGACTCAAGTCTGCCCATCGTCAGGCCCTGCCACCAATAGATCTGCGGCTCCTCTTCTCGCAGTATCCGCCAGTCCTTCGCCGACGGTCGATATTGAAGGCGGGGGCTAATGGATGCTAGATTCGCATCATCTTTGAACGAGCCGTAGAGCTTGGTCGCGAGATAGTATTGAAATTCGATTCGCGACTCTAGCGAGAGATCAAATTGGGTCAGCCCGCGACCCATGGTTCGCACGATCGCGAGCGGCGCGTAGAGGCCATAGAGGGTGGACACGACTTCATATTTCGGCCTCACCATTGGCGGGCGCCTCAACTCGTTGGGCGGTTCCGGCTCGCCATCTGCGAAGAACTTCCAGACTTCAGAGTTGGTAAGGTTCTTTATCCTGTCCAGGGCATAATCGGCGTGGTCAAGCAATTGAAACACGGCTGGCTCAAACTTCTCGTAAAGGTGGCGCCGAGCGTCATACTGATAGTCGACGCGAGCTTTCTCAACGACGGCGACTTGTGCGAGATTTGCTTTGAACTTTTCCAGCTCCTTGAGGCGATGGTCCTGCCCCCTGCTTGAAGCCAAGCTAATTATCGCTACGACGAGTGATGCGAGGCCCGCCAAAAGCGCCGCAACGACCTGGGGTTCCACCAGAGCTCCCGTGTGTTGTTTGAGCCATACCGTATTGCTCCGAATGTACACAAGTCATGCTCGCCGATGGTGGCCGAGCGGCGATGGCGCACTCATTGTCGATTCAGATCCCCTGGCGGCCCTGTGGCTCGCCGCGGCCCGTCCGGCGGGACGTCAATGGATATGTGCGGAGAGCGGCCAAGTAGCTCCGCCGATGTAGCCGGTCGGCCGAGTCCGCCAGTCAATGAGCCCACGTCCCCGGGTCCCATAACCAGATCTTCCTCCTGCTGCGTCCGTCGCGCCAGGCGCATTTGCTGGGCACGTCGCCGAAGATGGAACTGAGCGCCGTGAGGACCCAAGTGGGCTCTCTGTTGCTTGCCGGAGTCAATCCTCGGCGGCGTTGGTCGCCGGTCCGGATACCGCCACCCGACTCGGGCGTGCGTGCCTCCTGCAACCGTCCGCGCGGGTAGGCGCTCCGGTGTTCGCGATCGGTCGCGCCCCCTTTCGCATACGCCGTGATCCGTCGGGCTGGAACGTCTCAGATGAGAGCTGTCGACGGGGCGGTGCGTGCTGGCATACCCTGGAACAGGGCGCCGTGTCAGCGTTGCGGCCCGTAGTCGGGACCGGATCACTACTCCGGGATTTGTGCAATGACACTGGCGACAAGACCGCGATTCGCCGAAACGCTCCTCGGAGGCTGCAATCAGGCGGTAAAGGGGCCGTGTTGACTCTGTCAACGGACGAACCCGAATCGACGAGATTCGCCCGAGTCGGTCGAGAGCGGACCCGCAGGTGACAGCCCTGGTCCAACGGTTCCAGACGGCTCCCAGCGCCTTCGATTCCCGCCACCTCCTGCTGGGTTTAGACGCGTGGCCGGACTGGGCCGGTCGAACGACGCACGATCAGCTCGGAGCGTCGTGGTGGAAGCGGCGGGGGCGCTACGCCGTCGATGCGCGCAAGCAGCTGCTGCACCGCCTCCCTGCCCTGGGCTGTGAAATCGAGCCGAAGGGTCGTGAGTGGCGGCGAGAAGTACGCTGCCTCCGGGATGTCATCGACTCCCGTCACGCTCACGTCGTCCGGTACACGGTAGCCGCGCTCGTTGAGGGCGAGGATGACACCGAGCGCAGTCTGGTCGTTAGCTGCGACGAACGCCGTCGCGGGCAGTTCGTCCGGCCAAGACGCGATTGCCCCGTAGCCGGAGCGGGCGGACCAATCTCCGTGAATGACCCCGCGAGAGCGCAGGCCGAGCTCGATGACCGCGGCCTCGTACTCGCGGATGCGGTTGCGCGCCCCCACCCAATCGTGCGGGCCGGCGATGTGCACGACATCACGGTGACCGAGATCGGCGAGGTGACGCAGCACGGCGAAGAGGCCATTTCCAGCGGGCGTGGAGTCGGTCGGCCTCTTGTCTGTGCCTGTGGCCAGGTAGAGGGGCACCCGGAACGTCGTCGTCTCCACCGCGTTCGTCACCTCGTCGGTCGACGAGAGCGCCAGCACCCCGGCGAGGTCGAACTGCGATGCGAGGTCGATGGACTCGCGAATCGCTGCGGGGTCGTGCACATCCAGCGTGATGACGTCTAGCAAGTAGCCGGCATCGCGGGCGGCCATGTTGGCGCCCTCGAGGATCTTGTTCGGACCGACCTGCGTGATCTCATGGGTGAGCGTAGCGATCCTGTGCGAGCGGCCCGTCGTCAGCGAGCGGGCGTTGAGATTGGGCCTGTAGCCGAGTTCGCGGATCGCCTTGGCGACGCGGTCGCGCGTGTCGGGGCGGATTCCCGTGTAGCCCTTCAGCAACCTGGTCACGGTCGCGTGGGACACGCCGGCAACTCGCGCCACGTCATAGATCGTGGCTGGCCGTTCGACGCTTGGTTGCGCCTCGATCATCTTTCCTCCGCCGCGATGAGGTCTCGAAACCATGACGTTACCGGCTGGCCTCGATCCGTCATCGGGTCGAGCACGGCTCGGTGGTCACGCGTCCGATCTTGGCGCTTGAGTGTGACGGACTGGCCCGCTCTCGTGCGGGTGGGCGCCGGTTCCACTCGCCGGAGTCGTGCTCGAGGTCGTAGGGATCGAACGTGCTCCTCGAACTGCGATGACACGGCCCTCGACAAACTACGTCATCCCAGGTCAGGAGCACTTTTCACGTCACCGGCACAGCACGACCATGGGAGGACGAGGCCGGGGCTTGACAGCACGATGTTACCGGCAACATCATGATGTCCACAGGATGTTGCCGATAACATCGCCGCAACCCAGCCACAATGGAGTGAGCTCTTGGCCGACGCGCACCTGCTACCTGACCGCATCCTGTTCGGAGCAGCCTTCTACGACGAGTACCGCGTCAACGGTGACCTCGAGCGCGACCTTGACCTGATGGCCGAGGCTTCCTTCTCGGTCATTCGCGTGGGCGAGTCTGTGTGGGCGACGTGGGAGCCAGAGCCGGGGGTGTATCACCTCGACTGGCTGCAGCCTGTGCTCGACGGTGCGCATGCCCGCGGCATCTCGGTCGTGCTCGGTACGCCAACCTATGCCGTCCCCCCGTGGCTGCGCGCGATGGATCCGGAGCTCGCGGGCGAGGAGGCCACTGGGGTGCGTCATCCCTGGGGGTGGCGCCAAGAGGTCGACATCACGCATCCCCTGTTCCGGCAGCACGCGGAGGGCGTCATCCGGGCGATCGTCGCGAAGTATGCGAGCCACCCCGCGATCATCGGCTACCAGGTCGACAACGAGCCTGGCCCGTTCCTGCTGCACAACCAGCGCGTGTTCGATGGCTTCCTGAGCTGGCTCGAAGGCCGGTACGGGGATGTCGAGACGCTCAACCGCGAATGGGGGCTCACGTTCTGGTCGCAGCGGATCCGCAGCTGGGACGAGCTCTGGCGTCCCGATGGCAACCACTCGCCGCAGTACCAGCTCGAGTGGCGCCGCTACCAGGCCGAGCTCGTCACGGAGTTCATCGCGTGGCAGGCCCGCATCGTGCGCGAGTACGCGGGTCCCCGCCAGTTCGTCACGACCTGCATCTCGTACGAACGCCCGGCGATGGACGACCGCCAGCTCGTGCAGCAACTCGATGTCACGGCGGGTAATCCTTACTACCTGATGCAGGAGGCACTCCGCATCGGGGTCGAGGTGCCGCGAACCGCAAAGTGGTGGTCGTCCGGAGTGTGGGCACTCTTTGAGCAGGGTGACCGCATGTACAGCTCGGCACAGGCTCCGTTCCTGGTCACCGAGACGAATGCGCAGTCCATCGGGCAGTCCCACTGGCAACACCACACGCCGTACCCGGGCCAGATCGCGCTCGCGGGCCTCGCGCTCGTTGCCCGCGGCGCTCGGATGATCGAGTACTGGCAGTGGCAGACACCCCACTACGGCATCGAAACCTACTGGGGCGGGGTGCTGCCGCACAGTGGCCAACCCGGTCGCATCTACCGTGAGATCGCGGAGCTCGGTCGCCGGTTGCGCGACCTCGGGCCAGTGCTCGAGGGTTTCACGCCCGATGCCGATGTCGCGCTGCTCTACTCGATCGACACCAAACAGAGCTTCGAGTTCTACCCGCCGCTCGCCGACGCCGAGGGCGGCCCGGATCGCACGTCGTACCTGCGGATCTTCGACCGCTACTACCGCGCGGGTTTCGAGGCGGGTATCCAGAGTCGGATCGTGCACGCAGACCAGTTCCGGGAGCGCGACGCGGAGGACTTCGTGGCCGAGTTCCCCACCCTCGTCGTGCCGACCCTCTACGTCGCCGATGACGGCATGCTCGACGCCCTCGTGCGTTACGCGGAGGCAGGCGGGCACCTCGTGGTCGGCATCCGAACCGGCTACGGTGACCAGCTCGCCAGGGCAAGGCCCGAGCGAGCGCCCGGGCGTCTCGCCGCCGCGGCGGGGGTCTGGTACGACGAGTACTCCACGCTCGACGCTCCGGTCGGCATCGACGGCGCCACCTTCGGTGGCGGCCGAGCCGAGGGTTGGGCGGATGCGCTCGTCGCCGACGGCGCCGATGTTGTGGCCGTGTACTCCTCGGGCATCTACGCGGGCCGACCCGTGGTGACCTCGCGCGAGCACGGCGCCGGGCGCGTCACCTACGTGGGCACGCTGCCCGACCTCGCGCTTGCGACATCCATTCTTCGCTGGGCCGTACCGATCGCGAGCGCGAGCGAATGGCAGCTGGACGCCCCGGTCACGGTCACCTCCGGCAGCAGTGGCGGCGAGCGCGTCTGGTTCATCAGCAACTGGTCACCCGAGCCCGCCACCGCTCACCCGCCGCAACGGAGCGGGGAAGAACCGATCGTTCTCGAACCGTGGGACGTCACCGTCCTCGTCGAGCAACGCGACCCCAAATCCGGGGCCGTGTACATCCCAGAACCAGAGAGAATCGAGCAATCATGAGGCAAGGAGCACGCAAGGCCGCGGTCGCGATCACCTCGATCGCCGCCGTGGCAGCATTGACGCTCGCCGGTTGCACGTCAGACACAGATCCGGGCTCGGATAACACGGGTGGAACCAGCGATGAGATCACGGATGCGCAACGCGAAGAAGCGCTGAACACGCCGACCGATCTGACCTTTTGGACCTGGGTGCCCGACGTTCAGGACCAGGTCGACATGTTCGAGAAGGAGTATCCGGAGATTCACGTCAAGGTCGAGAACGTCGGCCAGGGCCTGGATCACTATTCAAAGGTGCGCACCGCTTCGAAAGCTGGCACGGGCGGTCCAGACGTGGTTCAGCTCGAGTACCAGTTCATCTCGTCGTTCGCACAGACCGGCGAGCTGCTCGATCTCACGCCGTACGGTGCGGCAGGCATCGCGGACGATTACGTGCCGTGGGTCTGGAAGCAGGTCGTCTCTGGCGACCAGGTGCTGGCGATCCCGCAGGACTCGGGGCCCATGGGCAACCTGTACCGCGAGGACATCATGACCGCGGCAGGCGTCACTGAGCCGCCCGCAACGTGGGCGGACTACAAGACCGCGGCGGAGAAGGTGCGCGCGAACACGGACTCCTACATCTCCAACATGGCGCCGGGCCAGGGCGCAGGGTGGCTCGGGCTGTTGTGGCAGGCGGGTGTCAAGCCGTTCGGCTATGACGGAAGTGAGAATGTCACGATCAACGTGAACAGCCCGGAGGCGAAGGAAGTCATGGCCTACTGGCAGGACATGATCCAGAACGATCTCGTCTCCATCGACCCTGACTTCAACGACGAGTGGTACCAGGGTCTCAACCAGGGCAAGTATGCCGGCTGGCTGACGGCGGCGTGGGCTCCGGTCTTCCTCTCCGGTGCCGCGGAGGACACGTCGGGCCTGTGGCGCGCCGCGCCGCTGCCGCAGTGGGACACGAGCAAGCCGGCCTCGGGCAACCAGGGCGGTTCAGCCGACGCGGTGCTCAAGACCACAAAGAACCCGATCGCGGCCTACGAGTTGGCGAAGTGGATCAACAGCGCGCAAGAGCCAGCGTTGCTGTTCACGACCCAGCAGAACTTCTTCCCGACGGCGATCTCGGTACTCGAGGACCCGGTCTTCGTCGACCAAGAGTCTGACTTCTACGGTGGACAGCAGGTCAACAAGCTCTTCGCGGACATCTCCACAACGGTAGACACCGATTGGCAGTGGCTGCCGTTCATGGAGTTCGCCTACTCCAGCTTCAATGAGACGTTCGGGGCCGCCGTCGCGGCCAAGGGCGATCTCGCTGCGGGCCTGGATGCCTGGCAGGACGCGCTCGTCGACTATGCACAGCAGCAGGGCTTCACGGTCAACGGATAGAAAGCGGGCGGCCCGGGGATCACACCCCGGGCCGCTCCCGCCGAACCATCACCTGATCGAAGGAGCTCGAGATGACCAACGCGATCCAGCGCAAGCAGCACCTCGTCGCGTACGGATTCATCCTCCCATTCTTTGCCGTGTTCGCGACGATGTTCATCGCACCGCTCGCCTACTCGGGCTACCTGAGCTTCTTCGCGCACAAGCTCGTCGGCGGCGTGAAATTCGTCGCCTTCGGAAACTATGTGCGCGCGTTCCAGGATCCCGCCTTCCTCTTCGGACTCGGACGCACGGCGCTCATTCTCTTGGTACAGGTGCCCATCATGCTCGGGCTCGCGCTGTTCTTCGCGCTCGCGCTCGACTCCGGTCGAGCGCGCGGCAGCAAGGCGGTGCGGCTGCTCATCTTCTTGCCCTTCGCGGTGCCCGGCGTCGTCGCCGTGCTCATGTGGGGCTACATCTACGGGCAGGACTTCGGACTCACTGGCCAGATCACCCGCGCACTCGGGTTGCCCCCTACTGACTTTCTGTCGGATCAGCTCATCTTGTTCTCGATCATGAACATCGTTACGTGGGCGTTCGTCGGCTACAACATGATCATCCTGTATGCGGCGCTCAAGTCGATTCCCTCCGAGCTGCACGAGGCCGCCGAGATCGACGGCGCGAGCCAATGGCGACTGGCCTGGAGCGTGAAGATCCCTATGATTTGGCCCGCCATCTTCCTGACCATCATCTTCTCGGTCATCGGGAGCTTCCAGATCTTCAACGAACCGAAACTGCTGGTGGAGATCGCTCCTACCGCGATCACGCAGGGGTTCACGCCCAACTTCTACGCCTTCAACGTCGCGTTCGTGAACCAGGACATCAATTACGCTGCGGCGATCGCATTCCTGCTCGGCTTCGTCATCATGATCGTCTCGTACGTCGTGCAACTGAGCATGCACAAGAGGGAGGTCCAGTCGTGACCGCCCAGCTGACCCCGGTGACAGCGCCACCCCGCACGCCGTCCAAGAGCGACAAGCGCCGCAAGGCGGCCAGTCGCGGAAAGCGCCGCAGCAATCTGCTCACCCTGGTGATGTGGTTGAGCGTGCTCTACTTCATCGTGCCGCTCATCTGGCTCTTCATGTCCGCGACAAAAGACAACAGCGACCTGTTCACCACCTTCGGGCTGTGGTTTGGCCATGACTTCAACCTTTTCGCGAACATCAGGGCCGTGTTCGCGTACCAGGACGGCATCTACGCGCGTTGGGCGCTGAACACGGGCATATACGCGGGCGTGGCCGCGGTCGGCGCGACCGCGCTCGCGACGATGGCGGGCTATGCGTTCGCAAAGTACAAGTTCCCGGGTGACAAGTTGCTGTTCGCCATCACTTTGGGCGCGATCATGATCCCGCTCACGGCACTGGCGATCCCCACCTATCTGCTGTTCTCGTCGGCGCACCTCACCGATACGCCGTGGGCCGTCATCCTGCCTTCGCTCGTGAGTCCGTTCGGCGTGTTCCTCATGCGCGTGTACGCGGCCGATGCCGTACCTGACTCGCTCATGCAGGCTGCACGAGTGGATGGCGCGGGCGAATACCGGATCTTCTGGACGGTTTCCCTGCGCCTGCTCGCGCCTGGCATGGTCACGGTGATGCTGTTCACATTCGTGGCTACCTGGAACAACTACTTCTTGCCGCTCATCATGCTCAATAGCGGAAGGCTATTGCCCCTGACGGTCGGACTCGCGCAGCAGCAGGCGACCTCGGCGGCGGGCGGTGGCGCACAAGCGCTGTTCTCGACCGTGATCGCCGGCGCGTTCCTGTCGATCATCCCGCTGGTCATCGTGTTCTTGTACCTGCAACGTTTCTGGCAGACCGGTCTCGCGACCGGCGGTGTGAAGGGCTGACGTGATCTGGTACGGCGGGGACGACAACCCCACGCGACTCGACGAAGAACCCGACCACGTGACGTAGGTGTCCCGATGCCTCTCTTCGCGTCCACGAGCAGGCATCACGAAAAGCGAACGGAACGGTCGGCGACGACGCGGTCAAGGGTCGCCGCCGACAGCATCCTCTGGCATTCCGATAGTGGCAGGACGCCCGTGGTTCCCTGCTCCCCGCACACCACGACGATCTACGAGGGGCGACACATGAAGATCACCGGTTACCGCTGTCTGCGGACGTTCCACGACTGGGGCCGGCCCGTCGGAGACGTGAACGGGTTCATCGATCCGGGCATCAGCGAGGTTTCGATCGTCGTCCTCGAGACCGACGAGGGCATCGAAGGCGTCGGCATGGGGTCGCACCAGGACATCGACCGACTCTTCCCTGCTATCGAAGGCGAAGACCCTCGAGCCGTGACCGCCCTCTACGACCGCATGCTCGCCCGCGTGTTCAAGGCGGGGCACTCGGGTGCGACGTTCGGGGGAATCGGCACACTCGACATGGCGCTCTGGGACCTGAAGGCCAAGCTCGCCGGCGAACCGTTGTGGCGGCTGCTCGGCGCACGCGACCGCTTCGTGAGCGGCTATGCCTCCGGTCTCGACATCGCCCTCGACGACGACCAGCTCGCGACCTGGTACGGCACAATGAATGAACGAGGGTTCTCCAGCGGAAAGCTCAAGGGTGGTCGTGATCTGGGGGGCGACATCCGACGCCTGGGGATCGTCGCCGAGGCTCTGAGCGGCAACGCGGTCGCTCCGGCGGTCATGCTCGACGCGAACGAATCGTGGAACTTCAAACAGGCCGTGCGATATGTCACCGCAATCGAGGAGCATCGCGACCTGACCTGGATCGAGGAGCCGCTGCGGCGATGGGACGCCGCTGGTCACGCGCGCCTCAGCACCGCGGTCCACGCCGCCGTCGCCACCGGCGAGAACCTCACCGGTCTCGAACAGTTCGCCCCGCTCTTCGATCGCGGCGCGGTCGACATCGTGCAGGTCGGATGCGTGTGGGGCGTGACGCACTTCCTGCGAGTGGCCTATGCCGCGCACTCCCGCGACCTCCCCATCAGCCCGGTCGGCTTGACGGCGAACCCGGCCGTCGCGCACGCAGCGGCCGCCGTTCCGAATCACCTCTCATCCGAGGTCCAAGACCTCGGGTCTCCGTTCGGCATCTCGGTCGACCAGCAGTTCTTCGACGGCGGGGTCGTGCTCGGCGACCTTCCCGGCAACGGCGTCGCGATCGACGAGGATGCGATCGTCGCCATCCAACGCACGGGGAGTTGGCCAGCGCCAGAGGGGCCGCATGTGCGGTCACTCCGTACGGGTCTCCGTCTCGTCGCCGATGCTCCCGCAGGTGCGGTCGACTGATGAACCAGGGCGAGCGTCCTGCCACGCTGACTACTGCTGTGCGCGTGCCCGCCGGAGCCGCAGACCAGAACGACGGCGCACGCCTCATCGACAGCCATGTGCACATCTGGGATCCGACCGTCTTGGAGTACTCCTGGCTGGACGGTGAGCTCGATCGCCCCTACCTTCCGGCCGAATACAAGGCCGCGGCGCCTGCCGCCACCGGTTTCATATTCGTCGAGGCGGGCGCAGCGGGCACGACGGACGAGGTGGCCTGGGCCGAGTCTCTCGGCTGGCCGGAGCTGCTGGGCGTCGTCGCCCACGCGCCGCTAGAGCAGGGCAGCAGGGTCGTCACTCATCTGGCGGCGCTGCGCGAAGCCGGCCGCACGGTCGGCATCCGCCGGTTGCTACAGGATGAGCCGCTGTCGTTCTTCGAGGATCCCGGCCTGCTCGAGGGCTTGCGCGCGCTCGCGCGGGCGGGACTGCCGTTCGATGCGTGCATCCGACATCACCAGCTTGCTGCCCTGACCGCGCTAATTGCGAAAGTTCCGGAGCTGCCCGTTGTGCTCGATCACCTTGCCAAGCCGCCGGTCGCAACCGGTGATGACGGAACCTGGGAGCGGGACCTCCGCGCGCTAGCCGCCCTACCCCAGGTGAGCGTCAAGCTGTCAGGGATGCCCCCCGAGCTCCGTGACGACCAGGACCTGGCATCCGCAGTTCGCCCGTGGCTCGAGGTCGCGCTCGATGCGTTCGGCGCGGACCGGGCGATGGTGGGCAGCGACTGGCCGATGTCGGCGATGTTGCCCCGACGGCTGGCCCCTGGGCGATGGCTGTCCATTGTCCTGGACGAGCTGGCCGCCAGCCCCGCGGAGCGCGAACAGCTGTCCTGGCGCACGGCGTCGCGCTTGTATGGCGTCTGAACCGATCCGCCGCCGCGCCCGCCGCTGGAGCTCACGTCCGTCGGCCCCCGCCCGGACCAGCTCGTGCCGGCCGCCCCCGTCGCGGATCTGCGTCGTTCGATCGACGACAGCCTCGAGCCGCTCCTGGACGGTCTGGTCGGAGACGAGCGCAATGTCGTGCTCACCCTGGCCCGCATGGTCGTCACGCTGGAGACCGGCGCGATCGTCTCCAAGGACGTGCCGCCCGAGCGGTGATCCCGTCGCTCGGCGAGCCGGAGCGGTCGATAGTGGAGCTCGCGGCTGATGCATGTCTCGGCGAGCTCGAGGACGACTGGACACACGTCGAGGGAGTCGCCACCGCGGCGGACCGCCTCGCCGTGCGCGTCCGAGCGCTGTACGCGCGGGCCTGTCCTGACGTGTGCGACGGGAACGTCCGGTCCCGCCGCCGGCGGAGCGCGCGGCCCGAAGGATGACACGGGCGAGCCAGGCGCCGGCTACCGACCGAGCCAGCCTCCGTCCACGGCGAGGGTGACCCCGTTGACATAGTCCGACGCCGACGAGGCGAGGAAGACGGCAGCACCGCCGAGGTCGGCAGCGGTGCCCCAGCGGCCGGCGGGGATGCGGTCGAGGATCGCCTGGGAGCGGACCGGGTCGGAGCGCAGCGCCTCGGTGTTGTCCGTGTCGACGTACCCAGGCGCGATGGCGTTGACGTTCACCCCGTGGGACGCCCATTCGTTCGAGAGCGCCTTCGTCAGGCCGGCGATGCCCGATTTCGAGGCTGTGTACCCGGGGACATTGATGCCTCCCTGGAAGCTCAGCAGGCTTGCGATGAAGATGATCTTGCCGGAGCCTCGTTCGAGCATCGGCGCCGCCACCAGCTGGGTCAGCACGAACTGGCTGGTCAGGTTGACCTCGAGCACCTGGTCCCACCAGGCGAGGGGGTGGTCGGCGGCAGGCTTCCGAGCGATCGTCCCGGCGTTGTTGACAAGGATGTCCGGCGCACGTTCGGCCACAAGATGCCCGAAGGCGAGGACGGCCGACCGGTCGGCAAAGTCGACGGCGTGCCCCTCGAAGGAGCGTCCGTACGTCTCCACCACGCGCGAGACTGCGCTGCCGACCGGTTCCAGAGTGGCACTGACACCGATCACGTCGGCCCCGGCTGCGGCGAGGGCCTCGGCCATGGCGAATCCGATGCCACGCTTGGCGCCGGTGACGACGGCGAGCCGCCCCGTCAGGTCGAACGGGCTCATACCGCCACCTCGTTGCCCGCACCTGCGACGTCGACGAGGATCTTCATGGCGCGGCCCTGCTCCAGGTCGTCGAAGGCCGCCCGCACGCCGGTCAACGGCACGATCGCCGTCACGAGCAGCTCGCTCGGCACGACGCCGGCGGCGAGCAGCTCGGCGGCGGCTTCGAAGTCGGTGCGCTCGTAGACCCTGGCCCCGAGGAGCCGAAGCTCCCGCCAGAAGACCTGCTTGAGGTCCACCTCCCGCGGGGCCCCGTGGATCGCGACGACGACGACCGTTCCGCGCACCTTGGCGAGCCCGGTCGACGCGGCAACGGCTGACGGAGCGCCGGAGACCTCGAACACCACGTCGGCACCCGCGCCGGCGGTCCACTTGGTCACCCAGGCGGCCTGGTCGGTGGCGCGGGGGTCGATCGTCAGGTGGCCGAGCTCGTCGATCTGCGCCCGACGGCGGGCGTCCGGCTCGGCGATGACGACCTGGGCACCGATGTGCCGCGCGACGCTGGCGATCAGGACCCCGATGGGGCCGCCGCCCAGGACGACCACGCGGTCGCCCGGCGCCACCTCACCGCGCCGCACGTCGTGCACGGCGACGGCCGTCGGCTCGACGAGGGCCGCGACCTCGAGGGCGAGATCCGGCGGTAGCGCGACCACCGTCGATGCCGGCACGTTCCAGAGCGTCTGCAGCGCACCGGGCGAGTCGATACCGATGAAGTCGAGGTTCTGGCAGATGTGCTGGTGGCCGGCGACGCACGCGGGACAGGTTCCGTCCCAGTCGAGCGGCATGACGGTCACCCGGTCACCCACGAGCCACCCGTCGACTCCTTCGCCGAGGCTCTCGATCGTCCCGCTCATCTCGTGGCCGAAGACCAGAGGCGTGCTGACCCGCGCGTCCATGGCCCCGTGGACGATGTGGAGGTCGGTGCCGCACAGCCCCACATAGGCCACGCGGATCCGGACCTGCCCGGCCGCCGGCGGCTCTGCGGCCGCTTCGCGTACGTCGATCCGGGCGTCACCGAGGTAGGCGACTCCGACGACCGAAGTGGTCGCGTCAGGCAAAGTAGTCATACCAACGGACCCTAGCGTGCCGAGTTGCTTGAGTAAACGTCGCCGTTGCGCCTGCGCATGGCATCATTGATCTTACTTATCCACCGGAGCGCGAACGAGGTCGTACGTGAGAGCCGACAGGCCATGGCACGGCAGAGTGCTCGCCCGGCTCGGGTCCGGTGCGTCGCAGCTCGGCAACCTGGTCCAGCGTGCTCGCCGGATCGCCGCGGCGTGCGAGCGGCACGGCGTCACGCTGCCCGACGCGGCCGTGCAGTTCCCCTTCCTCCCCCCGGCGGTGGCGTCTGTCGTCGTGGGGATGCGCACCGCACACCACGTCTCCAGCCTCGTCGGCCGCTACACCGCACCCGTGTCCGACGACCTCTGGACCGAGCTCGTAGCCGACGGGCTTCTTCCGGCGACCGCCCTAGAGCGAGGAACCTGATCATGACGACCATCACCGGCATCCGGGTCTACGACATCCGGTTCCCGACGTCGCTCCTGCGCGACGGCTCGGACGCCATGAACAAGGACGGTGACTACTCGGCCGCCTACGTCCTCCTGGACACCGACGACGCGGCGCTCGCGGGCTACGGGTTCACGTTCACCATCGGGCGCGGCAACGACCTGGCGGTCGAGGCTGCGCGGCAGCGCGCGCTGCCCCTCGTCGGCCGCGACGTCGCAGAGCTCGTGGGGGACCTCGGCGCGGTCTACCGCGAGCTGGCCTCCGACTCGCAGCTGCGGTGGCTCGGCCCCGAGAAGGGCGTGGTGCACCTGGCCATGGCGGCCGTCATGAACGCACTGTGGGACCTCGCTGCCCGCCGTGCGGGCAAGCCGCTGTGGCGCCTGCTCGTCGACATGACGCCCGAGGAGCTGGTGGCCGCGGCGGACCTGCGCTACCTGTCGGACGTCCTCACCCGGGAGCAGGCGGTCGCGCTCCTCGCCGAGATGGAGCCCACGCGCGTCGATCGGATAGCGGAGCTCGAGTCCCGGGGCGGCTACCCGTGCTACACCACGTCCGCCGGCTGGCTCGGGTACTCGGACGACAAGCTGCGGCGACTGCTGCAGGAGGCGGTCGACGAGGGGTACCGCCACGTGAAGCTCAAGGTGGGTGCCGACATCGAGGAGGACGTGCGTCGCCTGCGCATCGCTCGTGAGGTCATCGGCTGGGACGTCAAGCTCATGATCGACGCGAACCAGGTCTGGGACGTCCCCGAGGCGATCGAGTGGGTGCACCGCCTCGCCGAGTTCGAACCGTACTGGATCGAGGAGCCGACGAGCCCGGACGACGTCCTCGGGCATGCTGCCATCCGCAAGGCGGTCGCTCCGATCGGGGTGGCCACCGGGGAGCACGGGATGAACCGGGTGCTGTTCAAGCAGATGTTCCAGGCCGACGCGATCGACTTCTGCCAGCTCGACGCCGCTCGGCTAGCCAGCGTCAACGAGATCCTGGCGGTCTACCTGATGGCCAAGAAGTTCGGCGTGCCGGTCTGCCCGCACGCCGGCGGGGTGGGGTTGTGCGAGCTCGTGCAGCACCTGTCGATCTTCGACTTCGTCGCCGTGTCCGGGACGCTGGAGAACCGGGTCACCGAGTTCGTCGACCACCTGCACGAGCACTTCACGGACCCGTGCGTGGTCAAGGGTGGCAACTACCTGCTCCCGTCCCGGCCGGGGTACTCCGCGCAGATGCGCGGGTCCTCGGTGGCCGCCCACTCCTACCCTTCCGGCTCCGTCTGGTCGGGCAACGCGTTCTCCTGATGCTCGACGGACTGCTCCACAGCGAGAAGGTGCGCGGCCATCTGGATCCGCGCGGCGTCGGCGTCCCCGCGTCGCAGGGCCTCCAGGATGGCCCGGTGCTCCGCCTGGGTCTGTCGGTTGGCGCCACGCTCGTGGATCGCGCGCCAGAGGCGGGAGCGGAACGTCCGGCTGACCAGGCTCTCGACCAGCGCGGCGAGGACGGGGTTGCCGCCGGCCCGCGCGATCGTCGCGTGGAACCGGCTGTCTGCGTCGATCACGGCCTGGAGAACCGGGCCGTCCGGATCGTGGGCCAGGTCACGGTCGATGTCTTCGAGTATGGCCGTCAGGATGTCCAGCTCAGCCTGGCCGACCGCGGTCGCGGCATGTCCGACAGCCTCGACCTCCAGGACGCGGCGGACGGCGGACAGGTGCGCCGAGCTGGAGGGCTGGTACAGGTCCACGAGGAAGCCGACGGGGCTCAGGAGCCGGGCGGCGTCGAGCGACGTGACGTAGGTGCCGCTGCCACGGCGGGTGCCGAGCACGCCGAGCAGGACGAGGGCCCGGACGCCTTCGCGCAGCGGGCCGCGAGAGACGCCGAACGCCGCGGCGAGGTCCTTCTCGATGGGTAGGCGATCGCCGGGACCCAATTCGCCACTAATGATCATATCTTTGATGCCCTCGATGACGACGTCGGTCTGTGAGAGCAGGTTCTCGGGCTCCTCGGAGCTCCATTCGTCAGACATGCCGGTCAGTGTACGAGCGTGGCAGGGAGGTGCGTGGTGATCATCGAGGCCCACGTGCACGTGTAGGCCGGCCAGATTGTGCCCGGACGGGTCGCTGGAGGCCGTTCATTACGAGCGACTTCTGCCACGCGAACATTGAGTCGGAGTCGGTCTACTCGCGCCCGTGACCATCCCGGCAAAGGTGCGCTCGAGAGCCGTCGTGTCGCGTGATCCGCCGGCTCGGCATCCCGGAACGGGCTTGGCGATCCCGGCGTACTCCTACCCGGCGAGTAGTGCGTCTTACTCAGCCGAGCGGGCCGTTCAGGCAGTCCTTGCAGGGGCTGACAGATTCGAGCGTCGACGGAGCATCTGCGTGGATCGCGTTGCCATTGCAGACGGTCTGCCATGCGTCGTTGGCGCCGACGTAGCCCCACGTCGACATGTCTGAGTCATCCATGTGTGCACAGCCGCCCTCGAGGTGCGCCTTTCTGCTCGGAGCGATCAGCTCCCGCGCCGAGGTGGCACGCCGGGCAGGGATGCGTGGGGCGCAGAGGCCACACGTTTCGATCGTCAGCTCGTGAGTGCAAAGTCCGCTGGTGGATCCGATGTTGGAAGGGCCTTGAGCCCGGTGGAGACCGGCGGGTTCACGCCCCTTCCGCACTCTCCGCCGCGTAGCGGACGCGCAGGTTACAGCGCTAGACCAACGGTTTCCGACGGCTGTTGGCGCTTTCGAGTCCCGCCGCCTCCACTTGTCTGCGCTGCGATCGTGCACGACGACGAAGCAGTCACCCGCCCGCGGGTGGCTGCTTCTGTCGTCTGGACCCGTGGCTGAGATGCCACGACGCGCCGATAGCTTTCGGTCATGCCACAGACGCAGTGGACGACGTGAGATGCAGCACCGAGCTCGTCCCCGCCAGGTTCAGCAGTCGGCCATCGTCGTGTCGGTGCCGGACACGAACACGCGCGTCGTCAATCAACCGCAACCCGGAGCTTGAGGTCAAACCAACCGCGTGGAGGCGGCCTGAGCGCGGTCCGACGCCTCATGGAGCACGGTCATGCTGACCGCTAGCCTCGGTGGCGTGAGTGCGGCGGCGGGACACGAGAACACCGACGTGCTCGCCGACCTTCGGCGCTATCCCGATCTCGAGGCTTCCAACCTGCACGCAGTCGATGCCAGCGACCGGCTGATCCTCGGCGAGGCCGCGCCCGCGCTGGCGGAAGGCACCAGGGAAGGCGTCGTCGTCATCGGCGACCACCACGGCGCGCTGACGCTCGGCGCGATCGCGCGGCACGGGCTCTCCGGTGTCCGCACGCACCAGGACCGGCTGCTCGGCGAGCTGGCGCTCCAGGCGAACGCCGAGCGGCTCGGTCTCGGCGGGTTTGCCCAGCTCGGGCTGACGCCGGAGCTCGTCAACGGCGCGAGGGTCGTGCTGCTCCAGCTCCCGAGGTCGCTCGATGCGCTCGACGAGATTGCAGGCCTGATCGCTGAGCACGCGGATCCCGATGTGGTCGTCGTGGCGGGCGGGCGGGTCAAGCACATGACGACGGCGATGAACGACATCCTCGGGCGCCACTTCTCTACCGTGCAGGCGCACCTGGCAAGGCAGAAGTCGCGGGTGCTCGTCGCGACCACACCGCGGCCGAAGGACGAGCGCCCGGCAAACCGCTGGCCTGAATACAGGGAGCACCCGGACCTCGGCATCACCGTGTGCGCCCATGGCGGCGCGTTCGCCGGAACGGGGATCGACATCGGCACTCGGGCCCTGCTGCAGCACCTCGATACGATCCCGACGGAGGTCACGTCGGCCGTCGACCTCGGCTGCGGAACAGGGGTCCTGGCTGCTCTCCTGGCCCGGGCTAACGAGAAGGTGACGGTCACGGCGACCGACGAGTCCGCCGCCGCGGTGGCCTCCGCCAAAGCCACGGTCGCGGCGAACGGCCTGGAGGGCCGAGTCGTCGTCGTGCGCGCGAACGGCGCTGAAACAGTTCCCGACGCGAGCGCCGATGTCGTGCTGCTCAACCCGCCCTTTCACGTCGGTGCCGCGGTGCACGACGGGGTGGCCAGGGCGCTGTTCGCGGAGGCCGCGCGAATCCTCACACCCGGCGGCGAGCTGTGGGTGGTGTGGAACTCGCACCTGCGCTACCGGCCGGCGCTGGAGCGCGTCGTCGGACCTACCCGGCAGGTCAGCCGCGACCCGAAGTTCACGGTCACGGTCTCCACTCGCGCGGGTCAAGTCCCGCCGATCTGACCCTGCTCGCTGTCGACCTCGTCGATGAGCGACGTCAGGACCTCCGCGACGAGCGAGTCCGCCATCGCCGCGATGCGGGGGAGCTGCGACTTCTGCATCTTGCGCGGCTGGTGCTGGAGGATCTGCAGAGCCCGGTCGACCTGGTCGGCGCGCTGCTTCCAGCCCGCGGCCTGGACGGAGGCGACGGACTCGACTCCCTGAGACTCAGAGCTCAGGACGATCGACGCCTGCTCCCGCACCGACTCCATCGCCCGCGAGATCTTGGCCTCGGGCGTCCGGGCTCGTTGGACGTCGGCGAACTTCTTGCCGAGGTTCTCCAGACGCTTCTGGAGGTCGGGGTTGTTCGCGACGATCACGCTGACCTGTGTCGCGACCTTCTTGGCCAGCGGCCACGCGACCGCCAGGGCCACGCCTGTCTTCTTCGCCATGTCTCTCACCCCAGGAAAGACCCTGCCCCGGCGACCCTGCATCGGCAACCGTTCACCCGTCGGCGAACTCGGGATGCATCCGGCGAAGCCGGACGTACGCTCGGCCGAATGATGCGTCCCACAGCGGCAACTGTCGGCGAGCTCCGTGCGTCGGGGCATGTGCACACGTCGGTGCGGGAAGAGATCCGCGCCAATCTCCTCGCGGCACTCCGAGAGGGTCGCGACCCCTGGCCGGGCATCCACGGCTTCGACGACACCGTCATCCCGCAGCTCGAGCGCGCACTGATCGCCGGCCACGACATCGTGCTGCTCGGCGAGCGCGGACAGGGCAAGACGCGACTTCTGCGCACTCTCCAAGGCCTGCTCGACGAGTGGTCGCCGGTCATCGACGGGTCGGAGATCGGCGAGCACCCGTTCGAGCCGATCACGGTGGCCAGCAAGAGGCGGGCAGCAGACGAGGGTGACGATCTCCCGATCACCTGGCGCCACCGCGACGAGCGGTACGTCGAGAAGCTCGCGACCCCGGACACGAGCGTCGCGGACCTCATCGGCGATGTGGACCCCATGAAGGTCGCCGAAGGGCGCGCGCTGGGGGACCCGGAGACGATCCACTTCGGCCTGGTCCCGCGCGGGCACCGGGGCATCGTCGCGATCAACGAGCTCCCCGACCTCGCGGAGCGCATCCAGGTGGCGATGCTGAACGTGATGGAGGAGCGGGACATCCAGATCCGCGGTTACGTGCTGCGGCTGCCGCTGGACGTGCTCGTGGTGGCCACCGCGAACCCGGAGGACTACACCAACCGCGGGCGGATCATCACGCCGCTCAAGGACCGCTTCGGGGCGGAGATTCGGACGCACTACCCGACCGAACTCAAAGACGAGGTCGCGGTCATCCGCCAGGAGGCACTCCTCCACGCGGTCGTGCCGGACCACCTCATCGAGATCCTGGCCCGCTTCACTACGGCGCTGCGGGAGTCGAGCTCGGTCGACCAGCGCAGCGGGGTGAGTGCGCGGTTCGCCATCGCGGGCGCGGAGACCGTCGCCGCCTCCGCTCTGCACCGGGCCGCACGGCAGGGCGAGCACGAAGCGGTGGCCCGGCCGGTCGACCTGGAGACGGCCGTCGACGTGCTCGCGGGCAAGATCGAGTTCGAGTCGGGGGAGGAGGGGCGCGAGGACGAGATCCTCGACCACCTGCTCCGTCTCGCCACCGCGGAGACCGTCCGTGCGCACCTCACGGGGATCGACTTCAGACTCCTGGTGGAGGCGATCCAGGGCGGCGCCATGGTGACGACCGGCGAGCATGTCACGGCGCGCGACGTGCTGGAAGGTCTCCCGCCGCTCGGTGAGTCCGAGCTGTACGACGACATCGCCAACCGTCTCAACGCCACGAACGACGGCGAGCGGGCGGCCGCGATCGAGCTCGCGCTGGAGGGTCTGTACCTGTCCCGACGGATCAGCAAGGAGTCCGGGGGCGGCGAGACGATCTATGGCTAGGCCGAACCGGCGCTTGAAGAGGTACACCCCGTACGTCGACGGGCCGGATCCGCTCGCGCCGCCGGTCGACCTGGCGGAGGCGCTGGACGCGATCGGCGGGGACGTCATGGCGGGCTACTCGCCCGAGCGCGCCATGCGCGAGTTCCTGCGGCGCGGGGGACGAGACCAGGCCGGTCTGGACGAGCTGGCGCGGCGCGTAGCCGAGAAGCGCAAGGAGCTGACCAGCAGGAACAACCTCGACGGCACCCTCCAGCAGGTCAAGGAGCTCCTCGACCGGGCAGTCCTGGCCGAGCGCAAGCAGCTGGCGCGCGACGTCGACATGGACGAGGGCGACCGCGCCTTGGCTCAGCTGCAGCTCGACAACCTGCCGTCGTCGCCGGCTGCCGCTGTCAACGAGCTCAACGGCTACGACTGGCGCAGCAACGAGGCGCGCGCCGAGTTCGACAAGATCAAGGACCTCCTGGGCCGGGAGGTCCTCGAGCAGCGCTTCGCCGGGATCAAGGAGGCGCTCGAGAACGCGACCGACGACGACCGGGCCGCGCTGAACGAGATGCTCGCCGACCTCAACGGGCTGCTCGACGCGCGGAAGCGTGGCCAGGACACCCAGGAGCAGTTCGACGACTTCATGGCCAAGTACGGGGACTACTTCCCCGAGCAGCCGCGGACGCTCGACGAGCTCCTGGACGCGCTCGCAGCACGGGCGGCCGCGGCGCAGCGGATGCGGAACTCGATGACGCAGGAGCAGCGCAACGACCTCGACGCGCTCGCGCAGCAGGCGTTCGGCTCGTCGGACCTCGTGAACGAGCTCAGGCAGCTGGACGACAGCCTGCGATCGCTGCGACCCGGCGAGAACTGGGGTGGGTCAGAAACAATGGACGGCCAGAACGGGCTCGGGCTCGGCGACGGCACGGGGGTGTTCCAGGATCTCGCCGACCTCGACGCGCTCGCGGAACAGCTCGCGCAGTCCTACGAGGGCTCCCAGCTGGACGACCTCGATCTCGAGAAGCTGTCCCGCCAGCTCGGACGCGACGCGGCCGTCGATGCCCGCACCCTGCAGCAGCTCGAGAAGGGCCTCAAGGAGAACGGCACGATCCGGCGCGGCTCGGACGGCCAGCTCGCGTTGACGCCGAAGGCCATGCGGCAGCTGGGCACGGCGGTTCTCAAAGACGTCGCGGACACGATGTCCGGCCGGACCGGCGGCCACGACATCCGCCGATCCGGCGCCGCGGGCGAGCCGTCGGGGTCCACCCGCCCGTGGGTGTTCGGCGACACCGAGCCGTGGGACGTGAGCAGGACCATCACCAACGCGCTGGTCCGCGGGTCGCGCACGATCCAGGTCGACGACGTCGAGATCCAGGAGACCGAGGCGCGCACCCAGGCATGCGTCGCGCTGCTCGTCGACACGTCGTTCTCGATGGCGATGGAGGGGCGCTGGGTGCCGATGAAGCGCACCGCGCTGGCGCTCCACACCCTGGTCACCAGCCGGTTCCGCGGGGACGACCTGCAGCTCATCGGGTTCGGGCGCGCCGCGAAGGTCATGCAGATCGAGCAGCTCGTCGGGCTCGACGAGAAGTGGGAGAAGGGCACCAACCTGCACCACGCCCTCCTGCTCGCCAACCGCCACTTCCGCAAGCACCCGAACGCCCAGCCCGTGCTCCTCATCGTCACCGACGGCGAGCCGACGTCCCACCTCGAGTCCGACGGCGAGGTCTTCTTCGACTACCCGCCGAACCCGATCACGATCGCGCTCGCGGTGCGCGAGCTCGACGGCTCGACGCGTCTGGGCGCCCGCACGACGTTCTTCCGCCTGGGCGACGACCCGGGTCTCGCGCGCTTCGTCGACGCCATGGCCAAGCGGGCGGGCGGCACCGTCGTCACGCCCGAGACGGACGACCTGGGCGCCGCGGTCATCGGGTCCTACCTGAGCTCGCGCCGCAACGGCGCTTTCGGCGGGTGGGGTCGCGACGAGGACTGGTAGAGCTCAGAAGAACGGCCAGGGGAACGCCGGCATGTCGCCCGACGGGCCGGGGAACGTGCTGGTCCGGAGCAGCCGGTCGCAGCGCTCGGCCAGCGCCTCCACCTCTGCGGTGCTGAGCAGCGAAGACAGGCGCTGACCGAGCTCGCGATCCAGTCCGGCGCGTACCTGTTCGACTCCCGCGACCTCGGCAGCGTCCAGCGGCTCGCCCCGCCAGCCCCACAGAACCGTGCGCAGCTTGTGCTCGACGTGGAACGAGACCCCGTGGTCGACGCCGTAGCGGTGACCGTCGGCCACGGGGAGGACGTGCCCGCCCTTGCGGTCGGCGTTGTTGACGACGACGTCGAAGACTGCCATCCGGCGCAGCGCGGGGGAGTCCTCGTGGATCAGGGTCAGCGGCTGGCCGCGGTCGTCGATGCCGTCGAAGACCGAGCGCCAGCCGTCCGGTGGCACGGCGTGGGCGGGGACGACATCGACCGGGTCCTGCGCGGCATCCGGCTGCTGCCAGAGCTGCACCATGCCCGGTCCCAGCGGGCCGTCGCGCAGGAGCGTCTCCGGCACGATGTCCCACCCGAACGCCTCGGAGACCAGGTAGGCCGCGGCCTCCCGGTTCGCCAGCGTCTCGTCGGGGAAGTCCCACAGGGGCCGCTCGCCGGCGACGGGCTTGTAGACGACGCTGGTCCCGCCGATCGTCGCGAGGAACGTCGCGTTCGAGGCGACCGTGATGCGTCCGACGAGCTCGAGCTCACCGCCGACGAGATCGGGCGTCACGGTTTGGGTGCGTCGCACACGTGGCCGTCGTCGTCGACAGGCTCGCCGCACCTCGGGCACAGCGGCCGGCCGGACCGGACGACCTGGCGGGTGCGCTCGACGAACGCCCGCGCGGTGCCCACGGGCATCCGGACCAGGAGCATCTCGTTCGGCTCGGCGTCCTCGTCCTCGGTCTCGTCCAACGGGAACGCCTCGACGACGATCTGCGCATTCGACGGATCCCAGGCCAGGCGCAGCAGGCCGGTGCGGAACTCCTCCTCGACGGGCTGGTCGAGCGGCTCGTTGTCGACGAGCTCGGCGGGAGTGGCGGCGGGGACGCTGAAGCGGTTCCCTTCGTCGGCCATCAGTGCGTCGAGGATCTCGTCGATCTTCTCGGCGAGCACGGCGGACTGCTCCTTCTCCAGCGCGACGCTCGCGCTCCGAGCGCCGTCGCGCACCTGCAGGTAGAAGGTGCGGGAACCCGGGTGACCGACCGTGCCGACGACGACGCGATCGGGCCAGTCGAACTGGTGGACAAGATCCGGCATGCCGACCATTTTAGGAGGGCGGAGCCGTTCCCGGCCCGGCGCCGCCACCCACCTGCGCGTCGCCGACCGGACCGGCGGCGCGCAGCCACGAGAGATCGCCCGAGTCCGTGTTGGTGGCCACCACCTCGGGTCGACTGGTCCCGTACCGGACGATCGACACCGATCCGGGGTTGACGGTGATGCGCTGGAAGAGGTCGAGGTGCATGCCGAGGGCGTCGGCGAGGACGGACTTGATGATGTCGCCGTGCGTGACGGCCACCCACACCGCGCCGGCGCCGTGCTCCTCCTCCAGCGCCGCGTCGTGCCGGCGGACCGCCGCGACCGACCGGGCCTGCATGGCCGCCATCGACTCGCCGCCGGGGAACACGGCCACGGACGGCTGGGTCTGCACGGCCGACCACAACGGCTCCTTGGCCAGGTCACGAAGCGGCCGCCCCTGCCACTGCCCGTAGTCGCACTCGGTGAGGTCGGGCTCGAGCCGCACCGGATCGGCGCCCGGCTGGTGCTCCGCGATGATCTGCGCCGTCTGCCTGCACCGCTCCAGAGGACTGGAGATCACGGCCACCAGCGGCACGATGCCGATGCGTTCCGCCGTGCGCATCGCCTGGCCCTGCCCGACGTCGTCGAGGTCCACTCCGGGCGCCCGCCCGCTCAGGATGCCCGCGACGTTCGCCGTGCTCCGACCGTGCCGGACGAGGAGGACTGTGGCCATGCCTGGAGCCTAGAGACCCAGCCAGCGGCGCCGCCGGGACCACCGGTCCCGCGACGGTCCTGATCAACGCCCTGGCGCCGATCCTGGAGTAGACGGGCGGCCCTATCCGCAGCGATCCCGCGGGAGGACTATGCAGGTGAGGGCGTCGTGCGCGGACCTGCCTGTATCAGGCCCGGTGCGCGGTGATCCTCACTAGGGACGGGGGCTCGTCGTCTCCGGCCGGAGGATCGCCGCGCGGTGCCGCGCGTGCGGGACGGGGTGTGGCATGAGTGACTACGCCGACCTGGAGATCACACTGCTGCGCCGGGACTCGGTCACCTACGTCATCCAGCCGCGCTTCGCCCGGCCCAAGTCGGACACCGATGTCCGGCTCGACGCCGACGGACCGCTCGTGGCCCACATCGATCCCGACGCGCTGCAGGACCTGGACGACGACGAGTACGGTCGCGCGCTCGGCGAGTGCCTCTTCGGTGGTGGCTTCGGGACGGCGTTCCGGATGGCTGTCGCGACGTCGCAGAGCGAGGGCGTCCGGCTGCGGGTCCGGCTCGTCATGGACTCCAGCGCGGCGGCGCTGCACGAGCTGCGGTGGGAGACGATCCGCGACCCGCGGGACGGCTCGACCCTCACGACGAGCGAGAACGTGCTGTTCTCGCGCTACCTCGGCAGCCTCGACTGGCGATCGGTCACGCTCGGTCCGCGCGAGAGCCTGAGCGCCCTGGTGGTCGTGGCCGCGCCGTCCGGGCAGCTCCGCCTCACCGACGGGCGCGTCCTCGAGCCGTTCGACGCCGAGGACGAGCTGCGCCGCGCACGCGACGGGCTGGTGGGCTACCGGATCGACGCGCTGCCCAGCGCCACCGGGAGACCGACGATCGACCAGATCGTCGACAAGCTGCGCTCCGGGTACGACGTGCTCTACCTCGTCTGCCACGGCTACCTGCACCACGAGGAACCCGTGCTGGTGCTCGAGGGCGAGGACGGGCAGCCGAGGACGATCCTGGGCAGCGAGCTCGCCGACCGGATCCGTGAGCTGACCCGGCTGCCCCGGCTCGTCTACCTGGCGTCCTGCCAGACCGCCGGCGCGGGCGACGAGCGGCACAGCGAGGACGCCGGGGTGCTGTGCGCGCTCGGCCCCCGCCTGGCCGCGTCGGGTGTCCCCGCCGTGATCGCCATGCAGGGCAACATCACGATGACGACCGCGGGCGAGTTCGCCACCGCGTTCTTCCGCGCCCTGAACGACGACGGCCTGGTCGACCGCGCGACGGCGGTGGCCCGCGGAGCGGTTCGCGGACGACCCGACTGGTGGGCCCCCACGCTGTTCATGCGGCTCAAGAGCGGACGGCTCTGGTACGCCTCAGGCAGCGCAGGCGGCGACGCCGGCCCCGACATCTGGCCGGATCTGATCACGATGATCAAGGCGGGATTCTGCACACCGATCATCGGGCCGGCGATCAGCGACGCCCTGCTCGGGACGCGGCAGGAGATCGCGCGCGCGTGGGCCACGCGGTACCGGTACCCGATGGCTCCGCACAACCGGGAGAGCCTCCCGCAGGTCGCGCAGTGGCTGTCGGTCGCGCACAGCCGCCCGCTCCTCGGGCTCGAGCTCGACAGCCAGCTGCGCGGTGCGCTGCACACGAGGTTCGAGGGGGAGCTGCCGCCCGAGGCGCTGGAGCCCACCGCGCCGATCGAGGACGTGCTCGCCGCGGGCTGGACCGCGCTGCACGCCCGCGGGGCCGTCGAGCCGTACTCGGTCCTGGCCGACCTGCCGCTGCCGATCTACCTCACGACCCAGCCGTCCCGGCTGCTCGCGAACGCCCTCGAGGCCGTGGGACGCGAGCCGGAGGTCGTCCTGTGCCGCTGGAACGAGGAGACGGACTGGCCCGAGTCGGTCTTCGACCGCGAGCCGGGCTACAAGCCGACTGTGCAGCGTCCGCTCGTCTACCACCTGCTCGGGCTACTCGAGCTCCCGTCGTCGCTCGTCCTGACCGAGGACGACTACTTCGACTTCCTCACCGGGGTGACACGTGACCGCGAGGTGGTCCCCAAGTCGGTCCGCGCCGCACTCTCCGCCTCGGCGCTGATGTTCGTCGGGTTCCGCATCGACGAGTGGGACTTCCGTGTCCTGTTCAGCGGTCTGATGAAGACCGAGGGGGCCAACCTCCGCAAGGGGTTCAGTCACGTCGCTGTGCAGATCGACCCGGAGGAGGGCAGCACGATCGACGCGGCACGCGCGAGGGCCTACCTGGAGCGGTACATGCTCAAGACCGACATCAGCCTGTACTGGGGGAGCTCGGACGCGTTCCTCAAGGAGCTGCACGGGTGGGTCGCGCGATGACCACCGACACCGTGGGCCTGCGGACCGACAACCCCTACGTGGGGCCGCGGTCGTTCCGCAGGGGCGACCCCCTGTACGGCCGCACCGCCGAGTGCAACGACCTGCGCGACCTCGTCGTCTCCGAGCGGATCGTCCTGGTGTACTCGCCGTCCGGCGCCGGCAAGTCGTCGCTGCTGAACGCTGCGCTCTTCACCGCGCTGGAGGAGGTGCGGCTCGAGGTGCTGCCCGTGGTCAAGGTCGGCCACGTGCCCCCGCTGGACCTCGGCGGCGTGCCGGTGCGCAACCGGTACGTGCTGAGCGCGCTGCTCTCGCTGGAGGAGGGAGTGCCACCCGACCACCAGCTGCCCGCGGAGCTGCTCGCCACCATGACGCTGGACGAGTACCTCCGGGCGCGACCGGACATGGACGGTGTGCCGGGCAACGAGGTGCTGGTCTTCGACCAGTTCGAGGACATCCTGACCGCGGACCCGACGGACGAGGCCGGTCGCCGGGAGTTCTTCGTCGAGCTCGGAGCGGCACTGCGGGACCGGACGCGATGGGCAGTGTTCGCGATGCGCGAGGACTTCCTCGCCGCGCTCGACCCCTACGTGCGGCACATCCCGACGCGCCTGGCCACGCGGTACCGGCTGGACCTGCTGACGGCCGAGCAGGCGCTCGAGGCCGTCATCGAACCGGCACGGCACGCGGGCGTGACCTTCGAGCGGGATGCGGCGCAGCAGCTCGTCGACGACCTGCGCCGGGTACGGGCCCAGCGGCCGGACGGTCCTGCGGATGTGCTCGGCCAGTACGTCGAGCCGGTCCAGCTGCAGGTCGCCTGCACCAGCCTCTGGTCCCGTCTGCAGCCGGGGGCGACGCGCATCGACGAGACGGACGGCATCGCCCAGGGCGGTGTGGAGCACGCCCTTTCGGTGTACTACGACATGCACGTCGAATGGGCCGCCTGGTCGGTGGGTGTGCCCAGCGGGCTGGTCCGTGACTGGTTCGAGGAGCGGCTCATCACGCCGCAGGGTCTGCGCGGGCAGGACTTCGCCGGCCCGCTGCGTTCGGGACCCGCTGACGCCGCTCTGCTGACCCGGCTCATCGACGCGCACCTCGTCCGCGCCGAGCACCGCCGCCAGGCGACCTGGTACGAGCTGACGCACGACCGGTTCGTCGCACCGATCCGTGGCAGCAACGCCGCGTGGCGCCATGCCCACACGACCCCCTTCGAGCGAGGGGCGCAGCAGTGGGCTGCCGAGAGCCAGCCGGAGCACCTGCTGTTCACCGGGCCGGCGCTCGCGCAGGCCGAGGCGTACCTGGCCGGACGCCGTGTGCCGCTCGCTCCTCGGGAGGCCGAGTTCCTGACGGCGTCCCGCGCGCTGGACGCACGGCGGCGGCGCGAGCGGCGGACGACGAGGGTGCTCGCGGCTCTCGTCGTCGCCCTGGCGATCGTCGGGGTGATGGCCGGCGCCGCCTTCGTCAACCAGGTGTCGGCGCAGCAGGAGAGCGCACGGCATCGGCTCCTGCTCGCTGCGTCCAACGCGCTGCAGTGGAACCAGGAGGCGGGGGTGGGCCTCACGGCGGAAGTCGCCGGCGAGCTCGACGTGGGCGACATCGACGACGTGGCGCGCGACGTCCTCTATCGCTCCGCCAGCGCGTCCGGCGTGACCGCCGTGATGGGCGAGCAGGAAGATGTCGTCCTGTCGTTCGACGTCGCCGAGGACGGTCGCATGATCGTGGTGGCCACGCTCGACGGGGTGACGCTGTGGACCCGCGATCCCGACGGGGCCGGCACAGTGACCCCGGACATGGCGCTCGAGCTGCCGGAGGAGACCTTCGTCCTGGGGGGCCTCGACCTGAGCCGGGACCAGAGCACGGCAGCGGCCGCGCTGGACGACAGGTCGGTCGTCGTCTGGGACGTCGCGACCGGGGCGTCCGAGGTGTGGCCGGCCGGCGACGAGGACGTCTTCCGGCTCGCGCTCGCGCCGGACGGGAGCGCGGTGGCCACCACCGACGTCACCGGCGTGCTGAGGCTGCACGACCGTCACGGCGTCGAGCTGCCGCTGGAGCCGACCACGACCGGGATCTGGTACGCGGACTTCAGCCCCGACGGCACTCTCCTCGCGGGGGCCGGCGACCTGGTGACGTCCCTCTGGGACCTGCCGACCGGCGCGGCGGCGGGGACGATCCCCCACGGCTCGGGCGGCGCCGTCTCCTTCGGCCCGGACAGCAGGTCGGTCGCGACCATCAGCTACGACGGGACCATGACCGTCTGGAACCTCGACACTCTTGCGCAGACCTCGCAGTCCGTACCACCTGAGTCCGTGGTCGGGGGCGCGACGTATCCCAGCGTCGATCTGACGCGTCGCGTCGACGTCCTCGCGGACGGGCGGGTGTCGGTGTCGGACGCGACGACGGGCGAGATCATCGCCGTCGCGAACGTCCCGGGGGCCGCTGTGCTGGCCGCCGTCGTCGACCCGGCCGACGAGGGACAGATCATCGTGCTGCCGGACCAGGGTGCGGCCTCGATCTGGCGAACGGAGCTGACTGCCGCGCCGGCGGCCGTCGCGATCGACGCAGGCGTGACGTACACCGTCTGGGCCGACGGGCGCGTGCGCACCACGCCCGGAAGCGTTCCGACGGCGCCCGAACCGTCGACCGACGCGGCGCCACGCGCGGAGCGGCCGGTGCCCCCGTCGGCGTCGGTCGACCCCTCGGCGCCCCCGTTGGCGTCAGCCCTCGACCGCGCGGCACCTCCGTTGGCGGCAGCCGTCGACCGCTCGGCGTTCCTCCCCAAGATCTCTTCGGCGGTGCCGGATGCGGGAGCGCCCGCGGCCGAGCGCGACCAGGTCGTCGCCTTCGACGCGGACACGGCCAGCCACCGGGGCGTCACGGTCGCTCGGTCCGGTCGCGCCACGGCCATGGACCTCGACGTCGGTGGCGACGCCGTCCTGGTCGACAGCGGTGCCGAGCGGTTCCGCAGCGCGAGCATCGGCGGGCCGGTCGTCGCGACCATCGACGACGCCGGGCAGGTCGAGCTGTGGGACGCCCTCGACGGCACGTCGGTCCGACTGCTCGAGCTCAGCGACGGGTACGAACCGGAGTTCGTCGAGCTGTCGGCTGACGGTGCACGCGCGCTGGTCGCGCTGACCGCGGACGCCGTGTGGCGAGGTGCGCCGGTGGCGTTGCTGGTGGACGTCGAGGAGGGGACGTCCCTCGAGCTCGCCCTCGCTGAGGGTCGCTCGTGGCGCGAGGTCATCACTGCTGCAGCATTCAGTGCCGACACCGACACTGTGGTCCTCGGCACCAGCCTGGGCGCCGTCATTGCCTTCGACGCCGCCTCGGGGGATCAGGTGTGGGAGGAGGGTCCGCACCAGCGGAAGGTCAGCACCCTGACCTTCGCCGCCGACCGCATCGTGACGACGAGCGCCGACGGTCGCGTCTGGGTGGCCGAGGGCGACACGGGGACCGAGGTGCGTTCCGTGCCGGTCGAGGCCCACCTCGTGGGCGCGAGCCTCACCCCGGACGGCGGGGCGGTGATCGCGGTCACGGCCGGCGGCTCGGAGATCGAGCTCCCGCTCGACGACGCCGAGCTGCTGCGCGTCGTCGAGGACAAGGTCACGCGCGAGCTCACCGCCAAGGAGTGCGCCCAGTTCTCCCACGACGTCTGCTGACGGCCGGCGCCACTGTTCAGGTCCCGGGGCCGAGGCCTGCGGAGCCCGCGGGGGCGACCCGGACTGCCGGGTCGCCGAGGACGACGTAGCCCCGCGAGTCGTGCAGGGCGGTCCACAGGCCGACGAGCTCCGTCGCGTCGACCGCCGTGCCGTACGTGCGCTCGGTCTGGAGCCGGTCCGTCACCTCCGTGGCCAGCTCGGCGTACCGGGCTGTCATGGCTTCCATCGCGAAGCCGAGCCGCTCACCGTTCATGAGCGCGAGGAGCGTGCTGCGGAACGGCGTGATCTGCGTCGCCATCCGCTTCCACAGGAACGAGCAGCTCCAGGCCCGGTCGACGTGCCCGACGAAGGCGAGGGCACCTCCGGCAGGCTGGCTCAGCATCCGCTGAGGCAGCCGGGACGTGAACGCCCGGTCGGCGAGCTCGACCAGCGAACCCGTGCCGCCCGGGTAGTCCGACCGGCGTGGGGTGCCCGCCCCGAAGCACGCGAACGTGAACACGACCCGGGGACGCACGGCGGCATCCCCGAGGTCGTCCGCCGCCACGTAGTGCTCCGCGTCGACGGGACCCGACGCCGCGAGCGGCCCCGGCCAGTCCTGGCAGAGCAGGGCGCCGACGACCTCCGGTGGCGTGCCTGGCGCCGCGGACAGGCCGTGCCCCGCCGTGAACAGCACGTCGGGGCCGTCCGGGCCGACGAGCAGGTCGAGGAGGCGCGACTTGGTCGCGCCCGCGCCGACGTCCGACGACGTGTCCCACACGCCGGTGTGCGCACCGAGCTGGTTGCCGAGCGGCTCGACCAGCCGGGACGAGCTCAGCGCCGTGGGGGTGTCGTCCGGATGGCGCGTGGCGAACAGCTGCAGGCTTCGTCGCGCGGAGGTCTCTGCGCGGCGCGCGGCGTCGTCGCGCTCGGCCGCGACCACGGACGCGGCGTAGGCCGCGTAGGCCGTCGGGTCCGGCAGGTCCAGCCGCCCGACCGCGTACGAGACGCCGAGCTGGTACTGGAACTCGAACGGGATCTGCTCGGGGCCGCCGACCAGGAGCAGGTAGTAGGGCACCACGTGCGGATCGACCACCGACGGCCCCGTCCCGTGGCGCGCGAGGAAGTCGTTCTTCGACTCGCCGGCGCGCACGGCCAGCACCTGGAAGACCTCGCCCGCCTCGTCCTTCCGGAGCTGCAGCAGCGGTGCGAGCGCGTCCATGATCTCCATCGAGATGGTCTCGGCGACCACCATCCCCCAGCCCGCCGAGGCCAGGTCGTCCGCGCGATAGCCGTAGGCCAACCCGAAGTGGGCCTCGGAGGCGCGGTGGCGGCGGCGCAGGTCGCGGGCGTCCGGGGGCGCCGCACCGTTGTCCCGGAGCGCGGCCGCGAGGGCGCTCAGGGACACGGGCGACGTGGCGTACGTGCCCGTCGAGACGTCGATGCCGTTGAGCTCGAGCAGCTCCGTCATGGCAGCACCCCCGGACCGAGGCTAGGCCCCGAGGTTCGCGTTGACCAGGGCCGACGCCCGCAACCCGTCGCTCCGATATCGTTATCGAACTCACCGGCGAGATGGAGATGAGATGTCCCCCGATCAGCTCACGTTCGACAACCCCGTCGAGCGGCACTCGCACATCAAGCCGCACGCCTCCTGGCAGCCGCTGCCGGGCCTGGACGCGGAGCTCGACCCGAAGGCCGACCACGGCGAGACCAGCTATCGGGGGACCGGTCGCCTGCCCGGCCGCAAGGCCCTCATCACCGGCGGTGACTCCGGGATCGGCGCGGCGGTGGCCATCGCGTTCGCGCGCGAGGGTGCGGACGTGGCGCTCAGCTACCTGCCCGAGGAGCAGGTCGACGCGGAGGCCGTCGCGGAGCACGTGCGCGCGGCGGGCCGCACGGTGGTCCTCCTGCCCGGTGACATCCGGGACCGCGAGTTCTGCCGGTCCCTGGTCGCCGACGCGGTGGAGGGCCTCGGCGGGCTCGACATCCTGGTGAACAACGCGGCGCACCAGGTGTACCACCAGAGCTTCGACGAGCTGGACGAGGCCGACCTGGACCGCACGATCCAGACGAACCTGTACGCGATGTTCTGGATCACGCGCGACGCTCTGCCGCACCTGGGCCCGGGCTCGACGATCATCAACAGCACGTCGGTCCAGGGGTACAACCCGTCGCCGATGATCATCAACTACGCGTCGACGAAGTTCGGGATCATCGGCTTCACCAAGGCGCTCGCCGCGGATCTCGCGCCCCGCGGCATCCGCGTGAACGCCGTCGCACCGGGTCCGGTGTGGACGCCGCTGCAGGTGTCCGACGGGCAGCCGACGGAGAAGCTCAACGGGTTCGGAGAGTCGTCCTGGCTCGGCCGGACGAGCCAGCCGGTCGAGCAGGCACCGGCCTACGTGTTCCTCGCCTCGCCGGAGTCGAGCTTCGTCGTGGGCGAGGTCATCAACGTCAACGGCGGGGCGAACGTGCCCTGACACCTCAGTGCTGACTGCGCGCCTTCATCCACGCCGGCCGCCCGTCGGGGTCCACGACCGTGCGGTACGCCGGGGTCGCGAGCAGCCGCTGCCAGAGCGGGATCCGCACGACCGCGTGGGTCCGCAGCCGGCCCGGCGGGCGTGGGCCCGAGCGCCCGCCGTCGTGCCACGCGTCGAGGGCGGCCGCGCTCGAACGGAGGGCCTCGACGGCGTCGGCGGGATCGATCAGCCCGGCGTCGTCGTCGCGATCGAGGTGCTCGCGCCACAGCTCGAGCCGGAGCTCGCGCGCGAAGGCACGTGCTCCGTCGCCCAGGCCCGCCGGGTCCCGCGGTTCGCGCCCGTCCAGTCGCCGGTCGAGGACCGCTGCGGTGAGCTCGGAGTCGTGCGTCCAGGACCGGCGGTTGAAGTTGTCGCTGCCCACCGTGGCCCACACGTCGTCGATCACGCAGACCTTCGCGTGCACGTAGACGGGGACGCCGTCGTGGTTCTCGACGTCGAGCACCGTCACGCGGTCGCCCCCCGCGGCGCGCACGATCTGCAGGGCCTGCGCGTGGCCGAGCCGCACGGGCGGCAGGCTCAGCCGGTCGTCCTGGTCCGGATGGCGGGGGACGACGGCGACGAGGTGGAGCCCGGGCTCGCGGCGCAGCGCGGCGGCGAAGACCCGCGCGACGTCGGCCGACCACAGGTACTGGTCCTCGATGTACACGAGGCGCCGGGCTCGCCGCAGCGCCTTGGCGTACCCGCGGGCGGCGCTGCGTTCGCCGTCCGGCGCGAACGGGTACCCGGGACGGCGCTGCGGGTAGGTGCGCAGGAGCTGGACCGCGCAGGTGCCGGCCAGGGGTGGATCGGGCGCCGGCGGGGGGAGCGGGCCGGGCTCCCGGTCCTCCCGGTGCAGCACGTCCGGCACCGCCTGCCACGGCAGCCGCGAGAGCGCGGCGGGGTCCTCCCACCGCTCCCGGAACACGTCCTCGACGTCGCGGACCGCCGGGCCGCGGATCTCGACGTGGACGTCGTGCCACGCGGGCCGCGGCCCGTACTGGTGGGCGAACGGGACGGCCTGGGGGTCGCCGCGGTGCCCCGCGTCGTCCCGCCGACCGTGCGCCAGGTCGATCCCACCGAGCAGGGCGACGTCGTCAGCGGGCCGCGACGGGTGGCGGATGACCACGAACTTCTGGTGGTGGCTGCCGACGGCGCGGACGCGCTGGTCGAGGAGCACCTCGCCGCCCGCGTCGTTGACCCGCTCGGCGAGGCTGCGGTTCTCCTCGTTCGAGAACCGCAACCGGTCCAGGTGCGACCGCCACATCAGACCCTTGACGAGTGCGCCGCGCAGCACGGCGGCCGAGAGCGCCTCGGTGACGGTCGCACCACCGTCGGTGAGCCGCTGGTCGGGGTCGCCGCGCCAGTCGCTGAACAGCACCAGGTCGCCCCGGCCCACCTGCGCGAGCGCCTCGGCGAGGGCGGCGAAGTACGTGGAGCCGTGCACGAGCGGGCGCACCGCGTTGCCCTCGGTCCAGGGTCGGAGGCGCGTCGCGTCGTTGCCGCGCTGCTCCGCGGTGAGGAACCAGCCGAGCTCCGTCCGCCCGCCTGCGATCGCCGGCAGGCGGACGCCGGACCGGGGTGCGCGACGCCGGAGCGACGTGACGCGGAGCGCGGGGAGCGCGTGGTGCACGGGATCACACTCACACACGTGGATGGACGCGGCTACGCAGGAGCCCGGGACAGGAGCCAGTCGACAACCTGGTCGGCGGACCAGCCGTCGGGGTACAGCTCGGCCAGCCGGCCGGCGCCGCTGAGGTCGGCGCCCAGGGTGACCAGGGCCTCCTCGGTGCGCCCGTCGGGCCGGGTCTGGCCGAGGCCGACGTCGGCCGACAGCGCGTTGCACAGGCACGCCCGGCCGGCGGCGTCGTCGGCAGACCCGCCCTTGCGGACGAACATCTCGACCGGCTCGGCCGGGCAGCGGTACCCCACGCGGCCGTCGTCCTTGCGGTACGGCGAGCGCAGGTAGCCCAGGTCGCACAGGCGTGGCCGGGCGGCGCGCACGGCCGGGTCGGAGAGTGACCCCTCGAGCTGGGCGACCTTGAACGGGAAGCCGGTCGGTGAGGCGTCGCCGTCGGTGAGGACCTCGAGGGTTCCTGCCCGCAGCCGGGCCAGGAGCCGCGCGCGCAGCTCCGGGGTCAGCCCCGAGTCGGCGCTCAGCGCGAAGACCGTCCCCACCTGGACCCCGGTCGCGCCCGTCGCCACCGCAGCCCGGACGGCCTCGGGGGTGCCGAGCGAGCCGGCGAGCCAGAACGGCAGACCCACGGCCGCGACCTTGCCGATGTCTGCCTGGTCCCGGGCGCCGAACACCGGCTGGCCGCGCTCGTCCCGCACGGGCCGTCCCCGCGGCGGCGCGTTGTGGCCTCCCGCCCGCGGCCCCTCGACGACGAAGCCGTCGGGCCGGATCGCGGGGTCGCGCGTCAGGTAGGCGGCGAGGACCTCGCTGGACACGATCGCCAGGAACATCGGCCGCTCCAGCGGCGGCAGACCGGGACCGAGCAGGTCGGGCGGGTCGATCGTGACGGCGTGGTCGCCGCCGGGGTCGCCGGCCACGTCGACGGGCAGCCGGGTCGGGCGGTGCGCCGCGAGGGCGTCGAGCAGGTGCGGCAGGTGGCGCGGGATGCCGGCGCCGACGAGCACGGCGTCGACGCCCGCGAGCATCGCCCCGTACGCGGCGGCGGGCAGCGCCATCTGGACCTTCTCCAGGTAGTTGATGCCGACGGGGCCGCTGTGGCCGGCCTTGGCCAGCCACACCTCGACGAAGTTGCCGAGCACGGTCAGCTCCTGGACGGCTCGACCCGGTCGGATGCTGAGCCGCGGCACCGGGGTGTACGCCACGCCCGGCGCCCGCCCGCCGGGCCGCAGGTACCGCGCGAGCACGCGCTCGACGATCGCCCGTACCGGGAACGCCGCCATCGCGCGACGGACCGAGCCGTCGAGGTCCCCGTCCTCGAGCCGTCGCGCCAGCACGAGGTCCAGCGCGGTCCCCGACACCACGCCGAGCTGTCCGCGCCTCGCGACGGCCGACGCCAACCGCCAGGACGAGACGGCCACCCCCATCCCACCCTGGATGATCGGCGGGAGCGCTCGTCGCAGTGCCGGCACGGGCAGGGAAGTCGACATCGAGCTCTCCAGGGTGGTGGGACGTCGGTAGCGCCGGGCCGGTGGGGCCTACAGCCCCATCGCGTGCACCCCGCCGTCGACGTGCACGAGCTCGCCGGTCGTGGCGGGGAACCAGTCCGAGAGCAGCGCCACGACGGCGCGAGCGGTCGGGCCGGCGTCGTGGACGTCCCATCCGAGCGGGGCGCGATGGTCCCACCCGCTCTCGATCGTCTCGAAGCCGGGGATGGACTTGGCCGCGGTCGACCGGACCGGGCCCGCGGCGACCAGGTTGACCCGGATCCCCTCGGGACCCAGGTCTCGGGCCAGGTAGCGCGAGGTCGACTCGAGGGCGGCCTTGGCGACGCCCATCCAGTCGTAGACCGGCCACGCCACGCTCGCGTCGAACGTCAGGCCGACGACCGAGCTGCCCCGGCGCATGAGCGGCTGCGTCGCGACCGCCAGGGCCTTCAGGGAGTACGCCGAGACCTCCAGCGCGGTCGACACGTCGGACCACTGGCCGCCGAGGAAGTCGCCGCCGAGGACTGACTGCGGGGCGAAGCCGATGGAGTGGACGACGCCGTCCAGACGGTCCGCGTGCTCTCCGACCGCCCCGGCCAGGGCCGCCAGGTCCGCGGAGGACGTGACGTCGAGAGTGACCACCGGCGCCACGTCGGGCAGCCGCCGGGCGATCGCCTCGGTCAGCCGCTGCTGGCGGCCGAACGACGTGAGGACCACCTGCGCACCCTGCTCCTGGGCGAGCCGGGCCACGTGGAAGGCGATCGAGCCCTCCGTGAGCACCCCGGTCACCAGGATCGTCTTGCCGTCGAGCAGGGGCATCGGCATCTCCTCCGGTGTCGGTGCCGATCTCGTTGTCGTCCGGCTCCCACGACGCTAGTCAGCCACGGCCGCGCCGCCAGGGTCGTTCGGCACCTTGACAGGCGGGCCGTGATGCGGGCTGCGCCGCGCGGGGCCGATCCGGTCCTGCGCCCGCCGCCGCGTGGGAGCATCGTGACGTGGCCACAGCGAGGCTCCACACCGAGACGGCCGAGGCCGGGCATCGAGCGGACGCCCACCTGTGGCGTGCGGCTGCGTGGTTCGCGGCCGCCCTGTGGGCCACCTACGTGCTCGTCCCGAGCGAGCACACGGTCCTGCGCGGCCTGGTGCTGTACCCGCTCGGCGACGTCGCCGCGGTGGTCGCCGTCGTCTACGGGGTCCGCCGGTACCGGCCGCGAGCGCCCGGGGCGTGGCTGCTGATCGCCGGAGGGCTCGCCTCGTTCACGGTCGCGGACGTCATGCTCGCCATCCTCGAGGTGCAGGGCACGCAAGGCTTCCCGTCGGTCGCGGACGTCTTCTACCTCTTGGCGTACCCCCTGTTCGCGGGCGGGCTGGTGGTCGCCAGCAGGGCCGGGTTCCGGGAGGGCGGACGGGGCACGTTCATCGACGCCGGGATCATCACCATCGCCGCGACGCTGTTCGCGCTCCTCTTGATCACCTCGACGTACATCGCCGACCCGGACCTGTCCCTGGCCGCGGCGATCGTGGCCAGCGCCTACCCGTTGGCCGACGTGCTGCTGCTGGCCGTCACGGCACAGTTCCTGCTGTCCACCAGCTGGCGACCGCTCGCGCTGCGGCTCCTCACCGTGAGCCTCGCCCTGATCCTCGTCGGCGACATCTTCTACAGCGTGCAGGAGCTGTACACCTCCGGCGGGGACAAGAGGCTGGCCGACGCGCTGCTGCTCGCCGGGGTGCTCCTCCTGGGGCTCGCCGGCCTGCACCCCTCGATGACTGCCCTGACCGCCACGGCCGGCGAGGTGACGCTGCCGCGCTACAGCGTGCGTCGGGTGGTCTCGCTGTACCTGATCAGCCTGGTCCCGGTCGTGGTCCTCACCATCCAGGCCCTGACGGGGAGAGTGGACTACGTCTGGATCACGCTCCTCGCGATGGTCGCGATCGCGGCGCTGGTCGTCACCCGCTTCGTCGACCTCGTCGGGCGGACCCTGCGGGCGGCCGAGCGCGAGGCCGCCCTGTCGCGCTTCGGCTCCGACCTGCTGTTCCGCTCCGGGCACGAGGAGCTCGTCACCACGGCACAGCGGGCGGCCGACGAGCTCGTCCCCGGTGGGTCGGCCCGGGTCATCGAGGCCGGGTCGGAGGCGATCGACGAGAGTGCCCTCTTCACGGCGCTCGTCGTGGTCAACGGCCGAGTGGTCGGCTCGGTGGTCGCGGACCAGCGCCTGACCGCCGAGCAGGGGACCCAGGACGCGCTCGTCACGGTCGCGCGCGGTCTGTCGCTGGCGCTGGAGCGCGACAGTCTCCTGGCCGCCGAGCAGGCGACCGCGGACAGCCTGGCGGAGCAGAACGCGCAGCTGCGCGAGCTGGACCGGATGAAGGACCAGCTGGTGAGCTCGGTCTCGCACGAGCTGCGTACCCCACTGACCTCGATCGGCGGCTACTCCGAGATGCTGCTCGGCCGGGAGTTCGGGGACCTCAACCACGACCAGCAGGACTTCGTCGAGGTCATCGACCGCAACGCCCGACGCCTGAACCGGATCATCGACGACATCCTGTTCGTCGCCCGGGTCGACGCGGGACGGTTGTCGCTGGAACGCAGCTGGGTCGACGTGGCCGCGGTCGCGGCGGTGTGCGTGGAAGCCGCGCTGCCCCGGGCCCGGCTCGGGGAGCTGACGATCGGGCTCACGGCGCCGGACGACCTCGAGCCGGTCTGGGCGGACCAGACCCGGCTCACGCAGATGTTCGACAACCTGATCACGAACGCGGTCAAGTTCACGCCCCCGGGCGGAACGATCACGGTGACCCTGAGCGGAGCTGAGGACATGGTGAGCGCACAGATCGCCGACACCGGCATCGGGATCCCACCGGGCGAGGTCGACCGGCTGTTCGAGCGGTTCTTCCGCGCCTCGACGGTCGGTGCGGTCGACGGGACGGGCCTGGGGCTGAGCATCGTGAAGTCCATCGTGGAGGTCCACGACGGGACGATCGCGGTGACCAGCGCCGAGGGGGTGGGCACGACGTTCACGATCGAGCTGCCGGTCCGCCTGCCGGCGACGCGCCCGGCCGAGACGGAGGCTGCCGAATGAGCACGGAGGCGTCGTCGCCCCAGCCCGTGATCCTGGTCGCCGACGACGACGAGGACATCCTCCACCTGCTCACGTTCCGGCTGGAACGGTCCGGCTACACGGTGGTGAGCGCCAGGGACGGCGAGGAGGCGCTCCGGGTGGCCCGGGAGCACGTCCCCGACCTGGCCGTGCTGGACGTGCGGATGCCGAAGCTCGACGGGTACGAGGTGACCCGGGCGCTACGGGCCGACGAGGCGACGCGCCGGATGCCGATCATCCTGCTGACCGCGAAGGTGCAGGACGGGGACGTCCAGCGCGGCTTCGACGCCGGTGCCGACGACTACGTGCGCAAGCCGTTCAGCCCGCAAGAGCTCCGCTCCCGGGTGCAAGCCATCCTCGGCCGTCGGTAGGCCCGCACGTGACCCTGGTCTCCGTCGTCCTGGTCCTGGCCCTGGCCGGCGTGGCGTTGGTGCTCGCCCTGATCGTGCTCCGCACCTGGCGGAGCGCGCGGGACCGGCGACTGCGCGACGTGGCCGAACGCCTGCGGCCCGCGGCGATCGAGCTGGTGGACACCCCGGACGCCGAGCCGCCAGCACTGACGGGCACCGAGGCCCGGGTGTTCGCCGAGCTGCTGGCGCACTACTCACGGATGCTGCGAGGTGACGACGACGAACGGATCGGCGCGTACTTCGAGGCCTCCGGCGCGGTGGACCAGCTGCGGCTCCGGCTGCGCAGCCGCCGGTTGCGACGTCGGGTGGGGGCCGCGTTCGGCCTGGGTGACATGGCCTCGGAGCGGGCGATCCCGGATCTGCTGCTCGCACTCGACGACCCCAGCGTCGACGTCCGGGCCGCGGCGACCAGGAGCCTCGGTCGCCTGGGCGCCACCGCTGCGGTCGAACCCCTCATCGGCGCCTCCGTCGCGCAGCGGGTACCGCGATCGGTCACCGGTGCGGCGCTGCTCGAGATCGGCCCCGCCGCGGTGCCCCACCTGCTGGACCTGCTCGACCACCCCGACGCGCACTTCCGCGTGCACGCCGCCGACCTCGTCGGGCTGCTCGGTTCGGCCGACGCCGCCGACGTGCTCCTGCCTCGGCTGCGCGACGCCTCCTCGGAGGTCCGCGCCGCCGGGGCCGCCGCGATGGGGCGGCTCGGCGCCAGTGCCGGGCGGGACCAGCTGATCGACCTGCTGGCGGACCGGGTGCCGTTCGTCCGGGCCGCCGCCGCCCGCGCGCTCGGGCAGATCGGGGGTCGGTCGGCGGCGGCCGCGCTGCTCGAGGTGGCCCGGCACGACGAGTTCGACCCGGCCGCGGAGGCCGGCAGGGCACTGGCGCGGATCGACCCGGAGCTGGTGCTGTCCTGCGCGGAGGACCCCGACGCAGGGCCGCACCTGCGCGAGGCAGCGGACCGGTTGGCGCTGTGAGCCTGCTCGAGGCGGCACTGGTCGCGTTCTCCGTCGCGTCGTTCGTGTACTTCGTCATCATCGACCTCCTGTACCTGCTGCTCACGGGCCTCGCGTGGAACGACCTGCGGGGGACGATCTGGCGGCGCCGCTACCTGGGGCTCGACGAGGCGTTCGCGTCGCCGCTGACGCCGGGCATCTCGGTGATCGTCCCGGCCTTCAACGAGGAGGCGGGTATCGTCGAGAGCGTCCGGTCGCTCCTCGGGCTGCGCTACCCCCAGCACGAGGTCATCGTCGTCAACGACGGGTCGAACGACGGCACGATCGCCGTGCTGGTCGCGGCGTTCGACCTCGTGCCGGTGCGTCAGGCGCTGCGCGAGGGGATCCCCACCGCACGGGTCCGGGCCGCCTACGCCTCGCGGTCCCACCCGGACCTGCTGGTGCTGGACAAGGAGAACGCCGGCCGTTCCGACGCGATCAACGCGGGCGTGAACGCGGCCCGGCACCCCTACGTCTGCATGATCGACGCGGACTCCCTGCTCGAGCACGACGCGCTCCTGCGCATCGCCAAGCCGTTGCTGGACCACCCCGAGTCCGTGGTCGCGGCCGGCGGCACCGTCCGGGTGGCGAACGGCTGCGAGATCGACCACGGTCAGGTGCAGGCGGTGCGGCTCGGCCACAGCAGGCTGGCGACGATCCAGACGCTGGAGTACATCCGCGCGTTCCTGGTGGCCCGCGTCGGATGGGGTCGCCTGCACGCCCTGGGGCTCATCAGCGGCGCCTTCGGCATCTTCGACCGGTCGCTGCTGCAGACCGTCGGCGGGCTGTGGACGGGCACCGTGGGGGAGGACCTCGAGCTCACCCTGCGCCTGCACCGGCACCTTCGGGAGCGGGACGAGCCGTACCGGGTCGTGTTCGTCGACGACGCGGTCTGCTGGACCGAGGTCCCCGAGGACTTCGCCACGCTGGGCGGGCAGAGACGCCGCTGGCAGCGCGGCCTGTACGAGGCGCTCCGCCGGCACCGGGTCATGATCGGCAACCCCCGGTACGGTCCGATCGGCCTGGTGTCCGCGGTGTACTTCGCCTTCTTCGAGTTCCTCAGCCCGATCTTCGCCCTGCTCGGCCTGCTGGTCAGCGTGGGGCTGTACGCCTCCGGCGCCGTCTCCACGGGGTACTTCGTGTCGTTCCTCGCCGTCTCGATCGGGATGGGCGTGGTGCTCTCGACCTTGGCGCTGGCGATCGACCAGGTCGGGTACGGACGGTACGAGCGCCGCACGGACGTGGCGCGACTGCTCGCCTACACCGTGCTCGAGAGCGTCGGGTACCACCAGCTGCACAACGTCTGGCGGTTCCTGGGGTACGTGGACATCGCCCGCGGCAAGACCGACTGGGGGGTGCAGAAGCGCCGCGGGCTGGCCCGGCCTCCTACTTGATCGCCCCCTGCGTCACCCCGGACATCACCCAGCGCTGGGTGAACAGGTACACGATGATCGCGGGCGTCATGGCCATGAGGTAGGACGCGAACGCGACGTTGTAGTTGCTGCTGAACTGGGTCTGGAAGATGTTCTGCAGCACCGGCAGGGTCTGGAGCGTGGAGTCGGCCGTGATGAGCGACGGCATCATGAAGTCGTTCCACGAGGCGAGGAACGCGAAGATCGCGACGGTCGCGCTCATGGGCGCCATCATCGGGAAGACGATGCGCCGGAACACCACCCAGGTCGTCGCACCGTCCAGCCGGGCGCTCTCCTCGAGCTCCTCCGGGAGTCCTCGGATAAAGGCCGTGAACAGCAGGACGCTGAACGACAGCTGGAACATCACGTGCAGGAGCGCGACGCCGACGGGGTTGGCGAGGCCGACCATCCCGGTGAGCTTGACCTGGGACAGGGCCAGGACCGGGAACGGCAGGAACATCGCCGCCAGCAGGTAGAAGAACGACCAGCGGAAGAACTTGTGGTCCCAGTTGCGCGCGATGGCGTAGGCCGCGAAGGCCGCGAGGATGACGGTGCCGACGACGGTCACCGCGGTGACGAACACCGAGATGGCGAACGCGCGGGGGAAGTCGGTGAGCTCCCACGCCTGGACGAACCCGTCGACGCTGAGCGGGGACGGCAGGGAGAAGACCTGCCCGTCGACGGACTGCTCGGTGGTCTTGAAGGCCATCGTGACCGTCGCGTAGAGCGGCACGATGACGGCCAGCGTGCACAGGACGAGGACGACGGTGGTGCCCCAGCTCGGGCGGTCCTCGCCGCCCTTGCCGAGGAAGCGCCGGCGGGTACGGATCGGTACCTGGGCGGGGGTCGTGGTGACCAGGGTCTGCGCAGTCATCAGAACGCGCTCCTTCCGCGGTTGAGGCGTAGCTGGATCACGGCGAGGACCACGGCGATGAGGAAGAAGATCGTCGCGTTGGCCATCTGGTAGGCGTAGTCGCCGCCGGTGAAGCCGGAGAAGATCGTCATGGCGACGCTGCGGGTCGCCGTGCCGGGACCGCCGTTGGTCAGGCCGACGATGATGTCGTAGGCGTTCAGGAAGTTCTTGAAGCCGATGACCAGGTTGATGACGACGTACCCCGCGACGAGCGGCAGGGTGATGGAGATCAGGCGTCGCAGCGGGGACGCGCCGTCCATCGACGCCGCCTCGTAGACCTCGGCCGGGATCGACAGGATCCCCGCGATGTAGATGAGCAGGGCGCTGGGGATCGCCTGCCACGCCGTGACGATGACGATCGTCACCCAGGCGAGGTCGGGGTTGGCCAGCAGGCTCTGCTCGAGGGCCGTGATGCCCACCGCCTGCCCGAGCTGCGGCAGCGAGTTGGAGAACAGGAAGTTGAAGACGTAGGCGATGACGATGCCCGAGATGACCATCGGCAGCACGAACGCTGCGCGCAGCGCGACCTTGCCCCGGATCTTGGCGGTCAGGCCGACGGCCAGGAGGAACGCGATCAGGTTCACCAGCAGCACCGTGACGAGGGCGAACCCGATGGTGAACAGGTACGAGCTGCGGATCGCCGGGTCCGAGAACAACGCCACGTAGTTGGTCAGGCCGATGAACTGGAACTCGCCGAAGCCGACCGAGTCGGTGAAGCTGAAGGTGATGCCCATGATCGCCGGCAGGGTGATGCAGAGCGTGAAGAGGACCAGCGTGGGCAGCAGGAACAGGTAGAACGTCCGGTTGACCCGGGGGCGACGTGCTCTGATCGGCGTCGGTGCCGCGACGTCGCGGCTCCTCGGCCGGGTGGCAGCTGCAGTGGCCATGAGATGTCTCCGTTCGAGGGTGTGGGGCCGAGTCGTCAGGAACGGAAGGCCAGGCGCCGCCAGTCGGCGTCGAGGGTCCGCAGGATGGGCTCCGGGTCGGCCCCGGAGGCGAGCGACTGCGTGTAGTTCTGCAGCGGGATCGACTGCGGGACCAGCTGCGACGCGCCCAGGTAGAAGGCCGCGTCGTCGTAGTACTCCTTGAGCTCCACGAGCGTCTCGTTGGTCACCGGGGCCGCGTCCTTGGTCACGCCGAAGCCCAGCGCCTGGGCGTTGTAGGCGTCGATGACGTCGGGCTGCATGAGGAAGCTCAGGAACTCGCGCGCCGCCTCCTTCTTCGTGGAGCCCTCGGGGATCCACAGCGCGAGGTCGATGTTGACCCGCACCTTGCGGTCCGCCGGGTCGTCCGTCATCGGCAGGGGGAACGCGCCGACGTCGAGATCGGGGTTGGACTTCGCGATCTCCCCGATCGCCCACGGACCCTGCAGGTACATGGCCGCCTCGCCGTTCGCGAACGCGAGGTTCCCGTCCCCGTAGCCGCGGCTCGCCGCGTTGTCCTGCGAGTACGGGACGAGCTGCTGCATCTGCTGGACCGGCGCGAGGAACTGCTTCTCGAACGACACGGGGGAGTCGGGGCCGACGTTGGTGCCCTGCCGCTTGATCTGGTTGAAGAACGTGGTGGTGTCGACCGTGCCGCCGACCGAGTAGTCGAAGGGACCCTGCGCGATCGTCCACGGGTCCTTGAACGTGCTGTAGAGCGGGGTGACACCCGCGGCCGCGAGTGTGTCGCACACGGCGATGAGCTCGTCCCAGGTGGTCGGGACCGTCAGGCCGTGGTCCGCGAAGATCTGCCGGTTGTAGAGCACGGCCGCCGCCATGAGCGAGTACGGGATGACGCTGGTGCGGTCCGGGTAGGTGGCCGTGACGTCGATGAGCGGCTTGAGCTCGTCGAGGATCCGGCCGGCCTCGGGCATGTCCCCGAGGTCGCTGAGCGCTCCCCGCTCCACGTAGCGGGAGACCTCGAAGTTGTAGTTGAGGCAGCCGATGTCCGGCGGGGACTCCCGCACGAACGTCCCCGCCAGGTTGGACGCGGAGTCGTGGCGCACCCGGACGCGGGACTGGGTCTGGTGGAACTGGTCGATGAGCTCGTCGAAGTAGCCGATCACCTCCGGCTTCGACTGGTAGAAGACGATCTCGGTGGGACCCGAGCCAGAGCTGCGCGCGCACGACGCGAGGGCGAGGCTCGCGCCAGCGACCCCGATCCCGCGCAGGAAGTCGCGTCGGCCCAGCTGAGCCGACATGAGGGGGGACATCGAGGGGGAACTGGACGTCATGCCTTCGCCTCCATTGGTCGAAGTCGGACGAGAGCCGGGGGAGCCGCGGCCCGCGTGTTTCGTCAGCCGCCGTGTGCGCCGTCCTGCTGAAGCCAGACGGTCGTCTCCGCTGGTACCTCTCGCCCCTCTACTGGAGCGCTGGACACGATCACGGAGCCGGCCGGCATCGGCACCGGCGAGCTCCCGAAGTTGGTCACGGACACCCAGCCACCGGGCCGCGTGAAGGCGACGACCGTCGGGTGCGTGGGCGTGAGCCAGTCCAGGGTCTCCCCGGTCTGCAGACGGCGCCTCTCGGCGAGGGCCCGCCGGTAGAAGCTCAGGGTCGACGTCTCGTCGGACTCCTGGCGCTCGACGGCGAAGCGACCGAAGCCGGCGGGGACCGGCAGGTGCGCCAGCTGGTCGCCGAAGCCGAGCGTCGGGCCGTCCGCCGACCACGGCAGCGGCACGCGGCAGCCGTCCCGGCCCTTCTGCTCGCCGCCGGAGCGGAGGTACGTCGGGTCCTGCAGAGCTTCCGCAGGCAGGTCCGCCACCTCGGGCAGGCCCAGCTCCTCACCCTGGTAGAGGTAGGCGGACCCGGGGAGCGCCAGCGTGAGCAAGGTCGCGGCGCGGGCGCGACGACGACCGCGCTCGTCGTCCGCCTGCGGCTCGGCGCCGTCGTGGTTGAGCCACGCGACCAGGTCGGTGCCCTCCGGCAGCGCGTACCGGGTGGCGTGCCGCACCACGTCGTGGTTGGACAGCACCCACGTGGACGACGCGCCCGACTCCTGGGCGAGCTCGAGGTTCTTGTCGATGATCGCCGTGAACGTCGTCGCGTCCCACCCTGCCTCGAGGAGGTCGAAGTTGAACGCCTGGCCCAGCCCCTCCGGGGAGGCGTAGCGGGAGCGCCGGTGCGCGGGCACCCACGCCTCGGCGACGGCGGTACGCGGCGGGTCGTACTGGTTGAACAGCCGGCGCCACTCGCGGTAGATGTCGTGGACCTCGTCGCGGTCCTCGAGCGGGTGGGCATCCCCCCAGATGTCGGCCTCGAGGTCCGCCTGGCTGGCGAAGGGCTCGGTGAGGTCCTTGGCCAGCGCGTGCGCGACGTCGATGCGGAACCCGTCCACCCCGCGGTCGGCCCAGAACTTCAGCGTCGTGAGGAACTCCTGGCGCACCTCGTCGTCGGCCCAGTTGAGGTCGGGCTGCTCGGGAGCGAACAGGTGCAGGTACCACTCGCCGTCGCCGACGGGCTCCCAGGCGGGGCCGCCGAACGTCGAGGTCCAGTCGCTGGGCGGCAGCTCGCCGTGCTCGCCGCGGCCCGGTCGGAAGATGTAGCGCTCGCGGGCCCGCGAGCCCGGCCCGGAGGCGAGCGCCTCCTGGAACCACACGTGCCGGTTGGAGGTGTGGTTCGGGACGATGTCGACGATCAGCCGGATACCCGCGCGGTGGAGGGCGGTGCGGAGCTCGTCGAACTGCTCGAGCGTCCCGATCCGCGGGTCGACGTCGCGGTAGTCGTCGACGTCGTAGCCGCCGTCGGCCAGCGCGGACGGGTAGAACGGGCTCAGCCACACGGCGTCGACACCCAGCTCGCTCAGGTAGGGCACCTTGCCGGTGATCCCGGGCAGGTCGCCGATGCCGTCGCCGTTCGAGTCGGCGAAGCTGCGCGGGTAGACCTGGTAGACCACCGCCTGCCGCCACCATGCCGCATCGGGCGGGGTCGAGGTCTCGTCGAGCTCTGACAGCACCGTCACTCCATCCTCCGGTTTGATGTAGGTCCTAAATTTAACTCCCGGCACTAGAGTGACGCTGTCGACCGAGGAGGTCAAGTGGTGGATCGGGTCCCGGTGTCGTCTCGGCACCTGCGCGAGGCGAGTGCGCGTCTCGTCCTCGACCATCTGTGGGACGCGGACGACGTCACGGGCTCAGCGCTGATCGATGCCACCGGGCTCTCGCGGGCCACCGTGCACGGCGTCTGCGACGAGCTCATCGAGCAGGGCTGGGTCACCGAGCTCGAGAGCCTGCGTGCCGCGGACCATCGCAACGGGCGGCCCGCCCGCCGCTACGCCTTCGACGCCCGCGCCGGTGTCGTCGTGGGTGTCGACGCAGGTCAGCACCGGATCAGCGCGACCGTCGCCGACCTCCGCGGGGCGACGCTCTCCCGCACGGTGCTGCCCGTCACACCGCAGGACGGCACCCCCACTCGCAGGCTCGCCCTCATCGAGGAGGGCATCCTCGCCGCCCTGGCGGACTCGGGTGCAGACCTTCGGAGCGTGCTGGCCGTAGCGGTCGGCGTGCCCGCCCCCGTCGACCGGGACGGCCGCACCGTCTTCCAGGACAACCCGTTCTGGGAGCTGATGAACCCCGACATCGCCCTGCACCTGCGCGACCGGCTCGGCTGGACCACCCTCACCGACAACGACGCGAACCTCGCCGCGGTCGCCGAGCACTGGCAGGGGCACGGCCGCGACGCGCGGTGCCACATCACCCTGCTCGCCGGCGAGCGGTTCGGCGCCGGTGTCGTCGACGACGGACGCCTGCTGCGCGGCGCCCACGGCGGTGTGGGGGAGATGCGCTACCTGGACTTCGTCGAGGGCGTCGGGTCGGCGGACGGGATCGCGGCCATGGTGCGCGACGACGCCCGCGCGCAGCTGGCCCGCCTCGACGGACACACGGGCTCGTCGCTGCAGGACATGGACCCAGCGACGCTGGACGCCGCGAGCGTCTTCGCTGCCGCCCTGGACGAGGACCCCCTCGCCGTCAGCGTCATCGAGCACGTGGCGGGGCGGCTGGCACGCATCGTCGCCACGTTCGCGAGCATCTACGACCCGGAGCGCGTCATCATCGCGGGCGCCGTCGCCGAGTCCAGTGAGCCGCTGCTGGAGCTCGTGCGGCACGAGCTCGACCGGTACGTCGACCCCCCGGGCATCCAGGTCCTCGCGTCCGGGCTGGGTCGGGACATCGTGACCGTCGGAGCCGTCAAGCGGGCACTGGACCACGTGCGCGAGAACGCCCTCGACATCGTGCCCGCGGAGCTGCGCTGACCCTGTCCGGTTCATGCGAACTTGGCTAGCGTCGGCCTATGACGACTCTCCTGGAGAAGCTGGCGGACTCGGTGTCGTCCTGGGGGGCGACCTTGGCGTACGGCGAGAAGGTGACGCTGGGCAGCCATGAGCTCGTCCCGGTCGCGCTCGTCGGTTTCGGCTTCGGCGGGGGCGAGGGGTCCGGCGACGTGCCGGACGGGACCGATGGCGCGACAGGCAGGGGCGAGGGGAGCGGCGGCGGTGGCGGTGGCTACGCGGTGCCGATCGGCGCCTACGTCGGCGGTCCGGACGGGCTGACGTTCCGGCCCAACGTCATCGCCCTGATCGTGGTCTCCGCGCCGTTGGTCTCAGCGGCCGGTGTGGCGATCGCGCAGGTCGTCCGCGCGTTCCGGGCTCGCTAGGTGAGTGCTCGCTCGACGGCGGCGGCTTCGCGGCGGTACCCGAGCGTCTCGTAGCCGACCACGACGACCGCGGGCGCGACGGTGACGACCACGAGGCACAGCCCGATCGGCGCGCCCGCGGCGGCAAGGCCGATCGCCCCCAGCAGGATCGCGACGCACCCGGCGACGAGGCCGGTGAGGAACGCGTCGACCTGGCGCAGGAGGTAGGTCCGCAGGGCGAACAGCGTCACCGAGAACACCACGGCAGGCACTGCCACCGAGACGATCGCCCCGGTCACACCGATCTCGGCGTGCCCCTCGATGACCGAGGCGGCGACGTGCAGCCCGGCACCGATGGCCGCGATGGCACCGAGGACGACGATCTGGCCGTAGCCCCACACGAACGACCGTTCGCGGTGCCGAGCGAGGATCTCCCCGGACGGCACGAGGAAGTACGTCCACCAGAGGCCGAACGTGATGCCGACACCCGCGACGACGACCATCACGGCGTCCGTGCTCCAGCCCTGCTGGTCCACCAGCGCCGACACGGCAGCCACGGTGCCGAAGATCCCCTCGCCGAGCGCGATGATCGCGAGCAGCCCGTAGCGCTCGGCGATGTGCAGAGGGTTCCACGGCGTTCCCGACGACCGGCGTTCGGCGATCACCGGGCAGGCGGCCTCGAACACGAAGAGCAGTGCGGCGCAGAGGAAGAAGCCGAGCGCGGACTGCTGCGCGACGGCCAGCACGATCCACGCGAGCTGCGCGACCCCCACGAGGACCACATAGGCGAGGGCGGTGCGGCGGCGGTCGGGATCCTGGACCGCGACGCGGAGCCACTGCGCGATCATCGCGACCCGCATGACCACGTAACCGGCGACGAGCACGCCGTTGTCGACGCTGCCGCCGGCCTCCAGGGACCCGAACATGGCCGGGAGCCCGAGCGTGAAGACGACGACCCCGATCATCTGGACCAGGGTCAGGATCCGGAACAGCCAGTCGTCCGTGTCGTAGGCCGACGCGAACCAGGAGAAGTTGATCCAGGCCCAGCACGTGGCGCCGATGGCGAAGACGAAACCGAGGACGCCCTGGGCCGCGTGGCCGTCCACGACGAGGTGCGCCAGCTCGTCGGCCGCCTGCCCGAAGGCGACGACGAACGTGAGGTCGAAGAGCAGCTCCAGCGGCGAGGCAGCCCGATGGTCCGCCCCCGGGTCGCGCCCGGTCATCCGCGCGAGGCGGTGCCCCCGGGTCGACGCTGGCCGACCGTCGTCCTGCACGGCAGTCAGTGCTCGTTCTTGATCACGAAGAACGAGCCGCGGATCGTGCCGGCCAGCGTGGACTTCTGCCGCGCGAACTTGAAGCGCTCCGCCAGCTCCTCGGGAACGTCCATGCCGTCCGACAGCTTGAACCCCACCGCACGCTTCGACCCCTCCGCCAGGCCGTACAGCACGTTGATCGACAGCCCGGACTCGTAGAACACGTACGCCCACCGGGTCCCGTCGACCACGAACTGCGTCGCCTCGAGCGGGCGGGCCGAGATCACCAGGTCGCGCTCGTCCTTCAGGATCCCGTGCACCCACTCGACGGTGTCCGTCGCCTCGCTCGCCGGGTCCACGGTGAATACGTGGTCGTACTTGTTCGTGAAGTAGCGCGCCTCGTTGGCGCGCAGCCCAGCGAGTGCGTCGGCCACCGGAGAGGACTCCAGCCCCTCGGTGGACACCTCGACGAAGTTGACGGCGTACGACACGTGAACCCCTCCCAGCGGCGACCTGACACGGGGGAGACTATCCGCGGGCGGTTTCCGACGTCGTCCGCCGACGGACGGAGACCCGACGTGCAGGCATCCGAGGTGCTGGCCCTGCTGCAGGAGCACGCGTCGGCGGACGCGCGTGCGCAGCTGGGTCCGCGGTACGGGATCCACGTCGACGAGGCCCTCGGGGTGTCGATGGCGGACATGAAACGCCTCGCTCGTCCTCTCGGACGCGACCACGCTCTCGCGGCCGAGTTGTGGTCGACCGGCGTCTACGAGGCGCGCGTCGTCGCCGGGCTCGTCGACGACCCGGCCGTGGTGACGATCGAGCAGATGGACTCCTGGTGCGCGGACTTCGACAGCTGGGCGATCTGCGACACCGTGTGCTTCACGCTCTTCGACGGTGCACCGGATGCCTGGAGCCGGCTCGAGCCGTGGGCCGCCGACGAGGCGTTGTTCGTGCGCCGCGCGTCCTTCGCCCTGCTGTGGAGCCTCGCGCTGCATGACCGCGCCGCCGCGGACGACAGCTTCCGCGCCGGGCTCGACCTCGTCGAGCAGCACGCGACGGACGAGCGCCCGCTGGTGAGCAAGTCGATCTCCATGGCGCTGCGCGCGGTGGGCAGACGCAGCCCGGACCTGCGGGCGGCCGTGCTGTCGACAGCGAGCCGGCTCGGCGACTCCGACAGTGCCCCGGCGCGACGCGTGGGTCGGACCGCTCTGCGCGACTTTCGCTGAGTCAGCGCGGCTCGCGCAGGCCGCTCGCCCGGCGGACGGGGCGCTCGACGGCGGCGCGGATGGCGTCCTCGGTGCCGATGACGCGGACGTGCTCGCGGGCGCGGGTGACTCCGGTGTAGAGCAGCTCGCGGGTGAGCAGCGGGGACGTGGCCGGTGGGAGCAGGAGCGTGACGCGGGCGAACTGGCTGCCCTGGCCTCGGTGCACCGTCATCGCGTGCACGGGTTGGACGGCGGGCAGGCGGTAGGGGCGGACGAGGCGCGGGTCGTCGGGTTCGCCGAACGCGACCACGACACCGCCCAGTCCGTCGGAGATCACCACGCCGGTGTCGCCGTTGTACAGGCCGCTCGCGCGGTCGTTCTCGGTGACGAGGAGCGGTCGGCCCAGCGGCCACGCACCTGTGCCGGAGCCGACCCACGCCTCGGCGGTGGCGGCCCAGTGGGCCAGGCCGAACGGGCCCTCCCGGTGGGCGACCAGGAGGCGGTGGGCGCCCAGCGCCCGGAGCGCGGCGGGGGCGTCGCCGGCGTGCGCGGCGTCCACGAGCGCGCGGCCGCTGGCCTCGACGTCGGCGCGGAGCCCGGCGACGTCCTGTGCAGTCAGGCGGTCGTCGGTCGGCTCCACCAGGGACCGGTGCTCGTCGCCGGAGCGCAGCAGGGCGAGGGTGGTGTCGGCGTCGCCGCGCCGGATCGCTTCCGCGAGCGCGGCGAGGGCCGGTCCGTAGCGGTGCGCGTGGGTGAGGCGGACGACGCCGCGGGGCAGCGCGGCGACGAGATCGCCGAGCACAGCGCCCGCTTCGACGCTGGCCAGCTGGTCCGGGTCGCCGACGAGCACCAGCCGGGCGGTCGGCCGGAGCGCCTCGACCAGTCGCGCCATCAGGGACAGGGACACCATCGAGGACTCGTCGACGATGACGACGTCGTGCGGGAGCCGGCGCAGGCGGTCGTGCTTGAAGCGGGTGGTCGTGCCGGGGCGCCAGCCGAGCAGGCGGTGCAGGGTCGTGGCGTGCAGCGAGTCGACCCCGTCGAGCCCGGCGACCTCCGCGTTGACCGACTCCTGGAGACGGGCCGCAGCCTTGCCGGTGGGGGCTGCGAGGGCGACGCGCAGGCCGGGTCCGGCGGCGGCCTGGAGCGCGGCGACCAGGCGGGCGACCGTCGACGTCTTGCCGGTGCCGGGTCCGCCGGTGAGAACGGTGAGGTGCGACGTCGCGGCGGTGCGGAGTGCCTCTCGCTGGGCGTCGTCGGTCGGCGACGGGTACAGGCGGTCGATCGTCGACGCGAGCGCGACCGGGTCGGCGGGCGCCGGTCGGGCGAGGCGCTCGCGCATCGCCGACCGGATCGTCTGCTCGTCGCGCCAGTAGCGGTCGAGGTAGACGCGGCCGTCGACCCAGCGCAGCGGGCGGTCGGCGGGTCCGTCCGGGCCGTCGGCGACGAGCGGGCTGCGGCGGACCGCCTCGTGCCACCTGTCCACGGAGGGCCACGGGCCGTCGTCGAGGACCACGCAGACGGATCCGCCGCGCAGCGCCTGGACGGCGAGCGCGGCGGCGAGCAGGACGCGTTCGTCGTCCTCTCCGCCGATCGCGCCCAGGCGTCGGGCGACGTGCACGTCGGCGGAGGTCAGCTCGGTCAGGCTCCCGAGCAGACCGGTCACGCGCCACGGGACGGTCGCGGCGTACGGGTCGTCGGCGATCGTCATGAGCCCGCCAGCAGGTCGGAGAGGGCGACGACGAGCGCGGCCGGCGGGCGCCACGACACGACGCCGAACGGGACGCCGTCGACGGACGGGGTGGTCGGGCCGGCCATCCCGCGGAGGAACAGGTACAGCCCGCCGCCGAGGTGCGACGCCGGGTCGTAGTCCGGGAGCCGCCAGCGCAGGTAGCGGTGCAGCGCCGCGGAGTACAGGAGGAGCTGCAGCGGGTAGTGGGCGTCCATCATCGCGGCGAGCGTCGACGACGGGCGGTAGTGCCACAGGGTGAGCGGTTCGTCGAACGTGCCGAGGCGGTTCGTCTTGTAGTCGACGACGAGGTAGCGGTGCCCGCCCGGCGCGTCGGCCGGGACGCGCAGTACCGCGTCGATGGAGCCCGTCAGGTACCCGCGCAGGCTGGTGGTGGAGAGGGAGTCGAGGTGGTCGGCGTAGGGGGCGAACGGGTCGTCCGCAGGCAGGTGCGTGCGCAGCAGGCCGGCGACGTCGCGGACGGTCGTGGCGGCTCGGCGGGAGCCTGTGTCGCCGCCTGCGAGCGGGAGCTCGAAGTCGAGCTCGGCGAGGCGGTCACGCGGGCTGATCTCGGCGAGAGACAGGTCGCCGGCCAGGGGGCTGAGCGGGGTGTGCAGTGACGGGAGCAGCGCCGATGCCGTCGCCGCCGGGTCGGTCGCCAGCAACGCGCCCGCCTCGACGCAGCGGGCCGTGAGCTCGGTGACCAGGTCCGCGGCGCTCGTGTCGACGAGCTCCAGCACGCGGTGGGCGAAGGTGCCGAAGGTGGTGCCGGACGGCAGGTCGGCCATCGGGGAGGGGATGTCGCGGCCGAGGTCGTCGGCGGTGTCGGCGGTGACCGGGGTGCCGGTCGCGCCGTCGGGTTCGTCCTGCACCCCGGGCGACTCCGGCTCGCTCCCGACGCGACCGCTGTCGTGCGCGGCGGTCGTGAGCGCCGAGTACGAGGTCCGGCGCCACACCACGTCGGGCCGTCGATCGAGCGTCGCTGCGCGCAGGTCCACGGCCGGCATCGCGGGTGGTGCCCAGGGGCCGGCCGGCGTCGCGGCCGTCACGACCTCGACCTCGAGGGTGTCGGTCGCGAGAGCCCGCAGCGCGGCCGTCGCCACCGCGTCGGTCGTCGACCTCACCAGCTCGGCGGGGTTCCCGTCGGCGTCGCGCTTGCTGAGCAGGAGCCGCGTCAGGGCGCCGCGGGGGGAGTTCGCCGACGGTGCCCACCACGCGACGACCTGGCTGGTGGCGCGCGTCAGGGCGACGTACGCGAGGCGCAGACCCTCGCCGTCATCGGCTGCAGCACCGGCCGCGCGGGCCTCGTCGTACCCCGGGCTGCCCTTGCCGCCGACGTGCAGCAGCCGGACGTCGGCGCTGTCGTACCCGATGGTCGCGGGGCTGGGGGGCGAGTACTTGTCCCAGAGGAACGGCACGAGCACGACGGGGAACTGCAGCCCCTTGCTCGCGTGCACGGTGATGACCTGGACGGCCGCGGTGTCGGTCTCGAGGCGTCGGCTGCGCTCCTCCGCGTAGTCCTGGCCGGCCTCGTCGACCCGGGCACGCAACCACTCGAGCAGTGCCGCCGCGCCGAGCCCGTCGTCCGTCGCGGCCGCGTGCAGCGCCTCGCCGACGTGCCGGACGTCGGTCAGCCGGCGCTCGCCGTCCGGCAGACGCACCAGCCGCTCGCGCAGGCCCGCGGCGGCGGTGGCCTCCAGCAGGGACGCGACGCCGTGGTCGTCGAGCACGCGCGACCACGTGCGCAGCAGGTCGGCGAGCTGGTCGCGACGCTCGTCGGACGCCTCCGCCAGCTCGGACGTGGTCCAGCCGACGAACGGGGTGAGCGCGGCGGCCGACACGAAGCCACCGACGCCGGGGCGCGCCAGCGCCGACAGCAGGACCAGCCAGTCACGGGCCGACGGTGTCGCGAAGACGCTGGAGAGCATCGAGATGACGGCCGGCACGCCGACGGACGCCAGCGCACGCTGCACGGCGACGGCATCCCGGTTGACGCGGGTGAGCACCGCGATGTCGCCCGGCTCGACCGACCGCCAGCCGTCGTCGTCGGCCAGCTGCTCCTCGCCCAGCGTGCGCAGGACCTGCGCGGCAACGTCCGCGTACACGAGCTCGCGGACCTTGCCGACGGGCGGGTTGGCCGTGCCGTCCGCCGCGCCCAGGGCCGCCCGGGTGATCTGCCGGACGCGCACGGCCGGTCCGCCACGCAGGCGCCGACCCGTCCGCGCGGGCTCGATCGGGTGGACCACGATGCGGTGATCGCCCAGCGCGGTGCCGGACAGGATCGGTGCGAGCCCGTCGAGGACGTCCGGATCGGCCCGCCAGTTGCGGTGCAGCGTCTGGGTGGACGCCACGGCACGGGCGCGCAGGTACGTGGCGACGTCGGCGCCGCGGAACCGGTAGACGGCCTGCTTCGGGTCCCCGATGAGCACGAGGGTCCGGTGCCCGTGGAACGCGGTCCGCAGGATGTCCCACTGGACCGGGTCGGTGTCCTGGAACTCGTCGACCATGACGATGCGGTACCGCGAGCGGACCCGTTCCCCGGCGGCGGGTCCCGTCTCCGGGTCGGTCAGCGCGTCGCGGAGCAGCACCAGCAGGTCGTCGTAGTCGAGCACCCGCAGCGCGCGCTTGCGCCGCAGGAGCTCGCGGCGGGCGGCCGTGGCCAGGCCGTACGAGTCACGTGCCCGCGCCGACGTCGCGTCGGCAGGTTCCAGCGTCGCGGCGGCGTCGCTGATCGCCTCGTGCGCGATGGTGCGGGCGTCCTGCACGGACAGCGTCGGGGAGTCCGTGGACGCGTACTTGCGCAGGTAGAGGTCGTCGACCACCTCCGCCTCCAGGGACGCGATGTCCGGGACCAGCCGCGCGTCGGGCTCGACGTCACCGAGCGTGCCCAGCGACGTGAGCATCTGCTGGCAGAAGCCGTGCGTGGTGGTGATCGTCGCGGCGTCGAGCTCCGCGAGCGCCACCGCGAGGCGTTGCGCCCGGGCGCTGCGGTCGGTGCCGGCCAGCAGGGTGATGACCGGGTCTGCGGAGACCGTGCCGCTCCGGAGTGCGCGCTCGACCTCGACCAGGCGCTCGCGGACGCGTTCGCGCAGCTCGGAGGTGGCCAGCCGGCCGAACGTCACGAGCATGAGCTCGGGCAGGCGCGCGACGCCCTCGGCGACGTACCGGGCGGTCAGCGACGCGATCGTCGTCGTCTTGCCCGTGCCCGCGCTGGCCTCCAGCACCACGGTGCCCTGCGGAAGAGGGCCGCACACGTCGAACGGCTCGATCATCCGACCTCCTCGTGCGCGATGAGGTCGGACCAGAGGGCCATGGACAGCGCGCCGAAGCGCGTGGACTCCGGACCGGTGACCTTCTCGACGAGCAACCGGTCGAACCTGACGGGGTCGCCGAACGCGAGCAGGTGGTAGTCGTCGACGGCCTCGAACCCACCACGTCCCGCGGCCGCGTCCTCGGCGGTCCCGAGCTCCGTGCGCGCGCTGGTCAGCGCGTCCGCCTCGTCGCCACCGCCGGTGCGCGGGTGGGCGTACGCCAGGCTCGTCGCCAGCGGCAGGGGGAGCGGGCCGCACATGGCCTCGTCGTGGAGAGTGACGAGCCGGCGCAGGATCTCGTGGGGCTGCTCGGGAGCGACGAGCCGGGCGACGCGCGACGGGCGGACCTGCCCGCGACCGACCGTCACCGCCTCGAAGGTGCGGTCGGGGAACGCCGCCGACAGCGCGAGCAGCTGCACCCACGCGCGCAGGCGGTGCTTGGCGCCGAGCCGGGAGAAGACCGTGCGGACCAGGACGTCGCCGTGCACGCCGTTGACCGTGCCCGTGAGCACGCGTCCGTCCTGCAGCGGGATCGTGACGTCGATGCTCGTCGCGGGCTCGACCAGGTACCTCGCCGATGCCGCGAGCAGCGGCTCGACCTGCCCACGGATCTGCTGGAGCGTGACGCCGCCGAGCGTGGACGGCGGCATGTGACCGCGGCGCCGTTCGGCCGCGCCGGCGTCGTCGAGGGAGATGCCGTCCAGCGCGGCCTGCAGCAGCCGGTCGCCGACGGCCCAGCGGTCGAGGCCGCCCAGCTCCAGGGGGAGCCGGTCGTCGAGCTGCGGCTCGTCGCCGGGCAGGGTCGCGCCGAGCCGGGTCCGGATGAACGCCCGCACCGGGTGCTCCAGGGTGGACGCCAGGTCCTCGAGGTCGAGGTGGTCGCTCTCCGGAGGGTCCAGCCGCGTCGGTTGGTCGGGCGCGTCAGCCCGGCGTCGGGTGAGCGCCGCGGCGAGGTCGAGCACGTCGAAGCTGAACGGTTCGGCCCGGCCCAGCCTGCCCGCCACGAAGTTGCGCTCGTCGACGGTCTGGAGCGGGTGGTGGACCACCTGGTCTCGCGCGGTCCTGCCCTCGGGGTAGGTGACGGCACCGTCGAGGGCGTCGAGCAGCTCGCCGACGGGGACCGCGGGCGGTTGCGTCGCGCCGGTGCGCTCGTCGGCCCCCGAGTACACGACGACCAGGTGCTGCTGCGCGCTCGTCACCGCGTCGAGGAACAGCTGACGGTCCTCCTGGCGTGCGTCACGCTCACCGACGAGCGGGTCGCGCGCGAGGACGTCGTCGCCGTCGCGGCCGGACCCGCGCGGGAACGCGCCGTCGTCCATCCCGAGCAGCGCGACCACCCGGTGCGGCACCGCGCGCATCGGCGCGAGCGAGCACACCGTGAGCGCGCCCGTGCGGAAGTTCGCCCGGGTCGGCCGCCCGGCCAGGTGCGGCTCGAGCAGCGCGACGACGTCCGCGAGGCGCAGCGTGGTGCTCGTCGCGGTCCGCACGGCGTCGATGGCCCGGGCGGCCTCCGCCTGCTGCCAGCGATCGGCCGGGGCGACGTCGGTGAGCAGGTGGACGGCGCGGTCGAGCGAGCGGAACCACTCGGTGGCGGGGCGCGCCCCGGCGAGCTCGTGGAGGGTCGCGGTGAGCCGGTCGACGAACTCCGCCAGCCGCCCGACCAGGTCCACGTCGCTCGAGCCGACGTCGTCGACGGGCAGGACGGTGCCGACGAAGCGCTGGTCCTCCTCGGCCATCGCCACCCCGAGCAGGAGCCGGTCCAGCGCGGTCGCCCACGTTCCCTGCGGGAGTGAGCCCAGCTGGTAGCGCTCGCGCCGCGAGACGTCCTCGCCCCACCGCACCCCCGACTCCAGCGCCCACGCCCGCACGCGGTCGAGCTCCTCGTCGTCGAAGCCGAACCGTCGGCGGACCGGCGCCTGGCCGGCGAGGTCGACCACCGCCGACGCCCCGACGCGCGAGTCGGCGAGCTCCAGCAGGGTCGCGACGACGGCGAGGACCGGGTTGGCGCTCCGCGGTGCACGGTCCGCGATCCGCACCCGCAGCGTGCGGCCGGGGTGCTCGGGGGCTCCGTCGTCGACCCCGGCCGCCGGCCCGAACGCGGCCTCCACCAGCGGCGCGAACGTCTCGACGTCCGGGCACATCACGATCACGTCGCGCGGTTCGAGGGTGGCGTCGTCCGCGAGCAGGCCGACGATCACCTCGCGCAGGACCTCGACCTGGCGTGACCGGCCATGGCAGGCGTGGACCTGGACCGACCGGTCGCTCGGTGTGGCGTCGTGCTTCGGGCCGGTGGCGAGATCGTCGGCGATCCGGTCCTGGAGGGCGCCGAGCGACGTGTCCGGCCGTGGTGAGGACGGGAGGATCGCGATCTCGCGGTCGAGCCGCAGGACGCGCCTCGCGAGCTCGGTCGCGTCGCCCGCCATCGAGGCGAGCAACGGGTGCGTCGCCGGTGTCGGCACGTCGGACCGTCGGATCGATCCGCTCGGGGTCAGCCCTCTCCAGAGCGCGAGCGACGGTTGCGGCAGCCACAGGTGGACCTCGCGATGCTCCGCGAGGGCGTCGAGCACCCGCAGGTGGCCCTCCGGGAGCGCGGTCGCGCCGAAGACCGAGAGCCGTGCCGGCAGGTCGACGACCGCCGGGTCGGCTCTCAGCCGTTCCACCGCCGCCTCGAGCCGCTCCGCCGGCGACGGCTCGTCGACTGCGTCGCGGACCTCCCGCCACAGGCGCGGCTGCCAGAGGAGATCGTCGGGGAGGGGTGCGCCGAGACCGTCCTCGTCGCGCCCGTCCGCCCACGCGCGCAGCATCTCCGGGCGCTGTACGTCGTACGTGCCGAACAAGCGGGCGACTCGCTGGGCCAGCCGGAACCGGCGACCGCGGCGCACCTCGTCCTGGTCGTCACCGAGATAGCGGCTCACCGTGCGGAGCCAGTCGGCTCCGTGCTGGGCGTCGATCGCCGCCAGGACGTGCCAAGGAAGCTCGGCCGGGCTCCACGGATCCTCGTCGGCGGTCGTGGCGAGCGCGTCGCCCACCAGCCGGTGCGGTGACGGGAACAACACGTTCGCGCAGATGCCGTCCCCCGCGGCCGTGCCCAGCCGGTGGGAGAGCCGCTGCGCGACCCAGCGCTCCACGCCGCGCGTGGGGACCGCGACGACGTCGGGCGCGAACGGGTCGGCAGGGACGGTCGCGAGGACGTCCGCCAACGCGTCGACGAGGACGTCCGTGCGCTCCGCGACGTGCACGCGCAGGCCCGAGGCGGTCGACGTCGACTCGGCCTGGGTCACGCTCGGCACTCTAGCGACGACACCACGACGGGCAGAGGTCACTCCGCTCGTTGTGGATCACCTGGCCCTTTCGGGCTCAGGTCACGGGGCCGGTACGCCTCTCCTCGGCGACGACGGGATTCGTGGGCCTCTCCTCGGCGACCGGGGAGCTGGTGGGCCGCTCGTCGACGACGACCGGGTTGGTGGTTCGCTCCTCGACGGCAACCGGGTTGGCGGGCCGCTCCTCGGTGACCACGTCCGGGTCGATGCGGTCCGCCGTGCTCAACCGCTCGTCCAGCTCGGACCGTGCGCCGCTCGCCTCGGCGGTGCGAGCCTGAGCCTCGGTCTGCAACGCGGCGGCGTCGGCTGCCCGGGCGTCGGCCTCGGCCTGCGCCAGTCGTGCTTGGGCGTCCAGCCGGGCGGCCTCAGCCTCGCGGCGCTCGACCTCGACCTGGTCGGCGGCGGCCTTCTCGCGGATCTCCTGGGCGCGTGCGCGTTCGGCGTCGGCCCGGCGTGACCCGCTGCGTCGGCTCAGGACGACGGCCGCGACGATCAGCAGGACGACGGCGACGACGATGATGATCCAGACGGTGTCCATGGTTCTCCTCCTCGGAGCTCGACCCCCCGCGGTCGATTGGACTGCCGTCCGGGATCACTCGCAACCGGGGGAGCCTGCTCGCCGAGTGCACCGACGCGTTCAGCGGTAGATCGCGCGTGGGCCCCCGACGGGGTCGAGCTTCTCCGCCGCCCGCCGCAAGGTGGCTGCGACGTGCGGCCGCAGGCTGCTGCTGCGGCGTCGTCGCCGAGCCTGTTCCGGGAGCACCGGCGCATCCGGCATCGCCGAGTGCTGCAGGTTCCACGTGGCCCTCGCTCCGATGAACGCCAGTGCCTCGATCATGATCGCCTCCGCTACCGGTGAAACGAGTTATACCGGTAGCCTACCTCTGCGCTACCATCAAAACAAGGTATGCAGGAATCGGAGGTGGTGACGGTGGAGCGACTTCCCGAGCTCGTCGGTGGCGCACTGTGCCTCGACGTCGCGAACTCGGTGGACGGACGGGTCCTCGAGGTCCCGCTGGACTACCTCGCCACCTACGCCGACCTCGTCGACTGGGCGATGCGCGCCGGTGGCGTGTCCGCCGCGGAGGCGGGGGAGCTGCTGACCCGTGCGGACGCTGATCCCGAGGCCGCGAGGGACGAGCTGATCCGCGCCCGGACGCTCCGGGAGTCCGTGTTCGCCCTCTTCTACGGGCACGCCACCGACGGAGTCGCCGACGCCGGTCACGTCGCAGCCGTGCAGGAGGCGTACACCGACGCGCTCCGGCACGGCCGACTCGCGCCCGGCGCCGCCGGTCTGCGCTGGACGTGGGAGCCCGACCTGCGGCTACCCCGCTGGCTCGTCGCGCAGTCGGCGATCGAGCTGGCGACGAGCGCCTCGCTCGGCCGGGTCAAGGCGTGCGCGTCGCAGGACGGCTGCCAGTACCTCTTCGTCGACACGTCGAAGAACGGCAGCCGCCGGTGGTGCAGCATGACGGACTGCGGCAACCAGGCGAAGTCGAAGCGCCTCACCGCGCGGCGCCGCGCGGATCGCACCGGAGCCCGCTGAGCCGCTCAGTCGCGTGAGATCAGCAGCGCCTCGCCCTGCCCGCCTCCGCCGCACAGGGCGACCGCCGCACGACCCTGGCCCCGCCGCGCCAGCTCCATCGCGGCGTGACCCGCAAGCCGTGCTCCCGAGGCCCCGATCGGGTGCCCGAGCGCGATCGCGCCGCCGTGGATGTTCGTCTGGTCCAGCGGGTACGCCAGGTCGTCCAGCGACTGCACGACGACGGACCCGAACGCCTCGTTGATCTCGAGCAGGTCGACGGAGTCCAGCGACCACCCGGCCCTGCCGAGGGCTGCCGAGATGGCTGCCGACGGCTGCGAGTGCAGGGAGTTGTCCGGCCCGGCCACCTGTCCCGACGCACCGACGGTCGCGAGCCAGGTCAGCCCGTGCGCCTCGGCGACCTCGCGGGCCGCCACCACGACAGCCGCGGCTCCGTCGGTCAAGGGAGAGGCGTTGCCCGCGGTGATGGTCCCGTCGGCGGAGAACGCCGGCCGCAGCGACGCCAGCGAGTCGACCGTCGTCTCGGGCCGGATCCCCTCGTCCAGGGCGACGACCACGGGCGCACCCCGCCGCTGCGGCACCTCGACCGGGACGATCTCCTCGGCGAACACCCCGGACTGCACCGCCGCAGCGGCGCGCCGGTGGCTCTCGACGGCGACCCGGTCCTGCGCCTCGCGGGCGATCGAGAGCACCTTGTTGCCGCGCTCGGTCGACGAGCCCATCGACTCGCGGTCGAACGCGTCGGTGAGCCCATCGAACGCCAGGGAATCGACGGCCTGGATGTCGCCGTAGGTCCACCCGCGACGTGAGCCGGGGAGCAGGTGCGGTGCCTGGCTCATCGACTCCTGCCCGCCGGCGACCACCACGGAGGCCTCGCCGAGGCGGATCATGCGGGCCGCGTCGATGATCGCGGTCAACCCGCTGAGGCAGACCTTGTTGATGGTCGTCGCGGGCACGGTCCACGGGAGCCCAGCAGCCACCGCTGCCTGGCGTGCGGGGTTCTGGCCGGCGCCGGCCTGGACGACCTGACCCATGAGGACCTGGTCGACGAGCGAGTCCGGGACGCCGGCGCGGTCGAGAGCGCCCCGGATCGCGACGGCCCCGAGGGCAGCGGCGGACAGCGACGACAACCCGCCGTTGAGGCGAGCCATCGGCGTCCGCGCGAACGACAGGATCACGACCTCGCGGTCGGTCGACACGCTCATGACAGCACCATCTCCCGTACGTCGTCACCGATCACCAAGGTCACCTCGGACGTGGCCGCGACGACGTCGTCGACGGACACACCGGGCGCGCACTCCCGCAGGACGAGGCCGTCCGCACCGACGTCGAGCACGGCGAGGTCGGTGATGATCCGGTCCACCACGCCGACGCCGGTCAGCGGCAGCGTGCACTCGGTGAGGATCTTGGCAGACCCGTCGCGCGCGACGTGCTCCATGAGCACCACGATCCGGCGCGCGCCGTGCACGAGGTCCATCGCGCCGCCCATGCCCTTGACCATCTTCCCGGGGATCATCCAGTTGGCGATGTCGCCGGAGGACGACACCTGCATCGCCCCGAGGATCGCGACGTCGACCTTGCCGCCGCGGATCATCGAGAAGCTCACCGCGGAGTCGAAGTACGACGCCCCCGGCGCGATCGTGATGGTCTCCTTGCCGGCGTTGATCAGGTCGGGGTCGACGTCGTCGGAGAGCGGGTACGGACCGACGCCGAGCACGCCGTTCTCGGACTGCAGGACCACCTCGACGCCGGGCGGGACGAACCCCGGCACCAGCGTCGGCAGCCCGATCCCGAGGTTCACGTAGGACCCGTCGGCCAGCTCCAGAGCGGCCCGCGCCGCCATCTGCTCGCGCGTGAGACTCATGCGACCGTCCTCCGTTCGATGCGCTTGTCGGTGGCCTCGTCGGGTGAAAGTGCGACCACCCGGTCGACGAAGATGCCCGGCAGATGGATGGAATCGGGGTCCAGCGAACCGACCGGGACGAGCTCCTCGACCTCCGCGATCGTCACCGCACCGGCGGCCGCGCAGAGCGGGTTGAAGTTCCGGGCCGACGAGTGGAACACGAGATTCCCGTGCCGGTCCCCGCGCGCCGCACGCACCAGGGCGTAGTCCGCGGTGATCGCTTCCTCGCGGACGAACTCGTGCGCGACACCCCGCACGGTGAACGTCTCGACGGGCTTCGGGGGCGACGACACCAGCACCGAACCGTCGGGGGAGTACCGCCACGGGAGGCCCCCCGAGGCCACCAGCGTGCCCACGCCGGTGCGCGTGTAGAAGGCGGCGATCCCGCTCCCACCTGCACGAAGACGTTCGGCGAGCGTGCCCTGCGGGGTCAGCTCCACCTCGAGCTCCCCGGCCAGGTACTGCCGCGCGAACTCCTTGTTCTCGCCCACGTACGAGGCGACGATGCGCCGGATGCGACCGGCCTGCAGCAGCAGGCCGAGCCCCCAGTCGTCCACGCCGCAGTTGTTGCTCACGACCTCCAGGTCCTGGACGCCTGAGTCGAGCAGAGCGCGGATCAGCACGCTCGGGATACCGCACAAGCCGAACCCACCGACCGCGAGGGTCGCCCCGTCGGGGATGTCGGCTACCGCCTCGACGGCGGACTGGACGACCTTGTCCATTACTGCCTCCTGTCGACGACGTCATTGTGCGCCGACAGATCGACACTCGCGCTAGCCCATGGGCACAAGGTCCCTTGCGGACTTACCCTGGCGGGACATCAGGCAATGGGGCCTAGCTTCACGAGAGCGACGGTTCCGCCACCACAACGGAGCGAAACATGTTGCGTGCAGATGTGTCACCCGGCCGTGCCCTGCCCACCCATCAGCAGGCGGAAGCGCTGCAGCTGGTGACCCCCGACGGTGTCCGTCGAGACGACCCTGTGTACGACCCGGTGGTCGCCGACGTCGACGACGAGAAGCTCCTGGCGCTGTACGAGGACATGGTCGTCGTGCGCCGCTTCGACACCGAGGCCGTCGCGCTCCAGCGGCAGGGACAGCTCGGGCTGTGGCCACCGCTGCTGGGCCAGGAGGCCGCGCAGATCGGCTCGGCCCGCGCGCTGCGCAGCGACGACTTCGTGTTCAGCAGCTACCGCGAGAACGGTGTCGCGTACTGCCGGGGCGCCCAGCCGACCGACCTCATGCGCGTCTGGCGGGGGACGGCCCTGGCGGGCTGGGACCCGCGGGCGATCGGCATGGCGACGCCGCAGGTGATGATCGGCTCGCAGACGCTGCACGCCACCGGGTACGCGCTCGGCTGCGTCAAGGACGGCGTCGACTCCGTGGCCGTCGCGTACTTCGGGGACGGCGCCACCAGCAAGGGTGACGTGCACGAGGCGATGGTCTTCGCGGCGACGTTCGCGGCACCGGTGATCTTCTTCTGCCAGAACAACCAGTGGGCGATCTCGGAGCCCGTCGGCCTGCAGGCCCAGCGCCCGATCGCGGACCGCGCGGCCGGCTACGGCATCCCCGGCATCCGGGTCGACGGCAACGACGTCCTCGCGGTCCTGGCCGCGATGCGGGTCGCTCTCGACCGGGCACGACGCGGCGACGGCCCCACGTTCATCGAGGCCGTGACGTACCGGATGGGTCCGCACACGACGTCCGACGACCCCACCCGCTACGTCGACCCGTCGGACAAGGTCGAGTGGGCGGCCAAGGACCCGATCGCGCGGATCGAACGCCTGCTGACGGCCCGAGGTGCGCTGTCCGACGAGCGCGCCGCAGCCATCAAGGCGAAGGCCGACTCGTTCGCCACGCAGATGCGCGAGGGCTGCTACGGCCTGCCCACCCCTGAGCCGCTGAGCGTCTTCGAGGATGTCTTCGTCGAGCCGACACCGGAGCTGGAACGGCAGCGCAGCCAGTACGCCGCGTACCTCGCGATGTTCGACGAGGAGGCGTGATGGCCACGATGACCCTGGCCGCGGCCCTGAACTCCGGCCTGCGGCACGCGCTCGACGACGACCCCACGGTGGTGCTGCTCGGCGAGGACATCGGCACGCTCGGCGGGGTGTTCCGGGTGACCGACGGGCTCCAGCGCGACTTCGGCATCGACCGCGTCATGGACACGCCGCTGGCCGAGGCCGGGATCATGGGCGTCGCCGTCGGCCTCGCGTACCGCGGGTACCGGCCGGTGGTGGAGATCCAGTTCGACGGGTTCGTGTACCCGGCCGTCGACCAGCTGGTCACCCAGGTCGCGCGCATCCACTACCGGACCGCCGGCGCGGTCCGCATGCCGATCACCGTCCGGATCCCGTACGGCGGCGGCATCGGTGCCGTCGAGCACCACTCCGAGTCGCCCGAGGCGTACTTCGCCCACACGCCCGGGCTGCGCGTGGTCACCTGCGCGAGCCCGCAGGACGCCCACACGATGATCCGGCAGGCCGTCGCGTGCGACGACCCCGTGGTCTTCTTCGAGCCGAAGCGGCGCTACTGGGTCAAGGGCGAGGTGGACGAGTCGATGCACGACGCGCCGCTGCTCGACCGCGCCCGCGTGGTCGTCGAGGGCACCGACGTCACGCTCGCCACCTACGGCCCGCTCGTCATCACCGCGCGGGACGCCGCGCTCGCCGCGCAGGACGAGGGGCTGTCCGTCGAGGTGGTGGACCTGCGCTCGCTGTCGCCGGTCGACCTCGACACCCTCGAGGTGTCCGTCCGCAAGACCGGGCGGCTCGTCGTCTCGCACGAGGCACAGGGCAGCGGTGGTCTGGGTGCAGAGATCGTCGCGAGCATCACCGACCGCTGCTTCGACATCCTCAAGGCCGCACCCGCGCGGGTGACCGGCTTCGACACCCCGTACCCGGCCGCGAAGGTCGAGGAGCACTTCCTGCCCAACCTCGACCGGATGCTCGACGCCGTCGACCGCGTGATGGGCAGACAGCACTCCCTGACCGGATGGAGGGCGTCATGACGACGATCAAGACCGTGACGCTGCCGGACCTCGGCGAGGGCCTGACCGAGTCCGACCTGGTGGAGTGGGTCGTGGCCGTCGGCGACACCGTCGAGCTCAACCAGGTGGTCGCCGAGGTGGAGACCGCGAAGGCGCTGGTCCAGCTGCCGTCGCCGTACGCCGGGGTGGTCGCCGAGCTGCTCGTCGAGCCGGGCGTGACGGTGCCGGTCGGGACAGGGCTCCTGACGATCGCGGTGGAGGAGCCTGCGCTTGCCGACGAGGGTGCGGAGCCGGCGCCGACAGCCGGTGCTGATGCCCCCGAGTCGACGGCGCCTGCGGCGCCCGAGCGGACCGCCGTGCTCGTCGGGTACGGTCCGCTGGTCGAGGGGTCCTCGCGACCCCGGCGCAAGTCCCGGTCGGCCGACTGGGCCGCGGCGCACGCGGTCGCCGACGACGTCGGGCTCGCCCTGTCGGGCGGTCGGATCGGTCCGAAGGTGCTGCCGCCGGTCCGCAAGCTCGCGCACGACCTGGGCGTCGACCTGAACAAGATGGTCGGCTCCGGCAAGGACGGGATGATCACGCGGGACGACGTCCTGCGCGCCGTGTCAGGTGTCGAGGTCTCACCGGCTGCGCGACGGCCCGATGCCTTGTCCGCCGCGCACCGTCCCGGTCTCGCGCGACCGATGAAGGACGCTCCGGCGCCGACGCGCCCCGATGCCGCCGCGCGCGAGACGCGCACGCCGATCGCCGGCGTCCGCAAGCAGACCGCCGCCGCGATGGTGGCCAGCGCGTTCACGGCTCCGCACGCGTCGACGTCGCTGACCGTCGACGTCACGCCGACGCTGGAGCTGCTCGCACAGCTCAAGCAGGACCGCGCGCTCGATGGGCACCGCATCTCGATCCTCACGCTCGTCGCCAAGGCGGTGACGATCGCGATCGGCCGCAACCCGTCGCTCAACGCGCACTGGGACGAGGCCGCGGGGGAGATCGTCCAGTACGGGTACGTCAACCTGGGCATCGCCGCGGCGACCCCGCGCGGGCTGCTGGTGCCGAGCATCAAGGACGCCGACCGGCTCCGGCTGCCGGACCTCGCCGACGCGATCGGTCACCTGACGGAGGAGGCGCGGGCGGGCACGACGACACCGGCGGACCTGGCCGGCGGGACGATCACGATCACCAACATCGGGGTCTTCGGCGTCGACACGGGCACACCGATCCTGGTGCCCGGGCAGGCGGCGATCCTGGCGATGGGGGCGATCCGGCGCCAGCCGTGGGAGTTCCAGGACCAGATCGCGCTGCGCAGCGTGATGACGGTGAGCCTGTCGTTCGACCACCGCCTGGTCGACGGCGCCGAGGCCGCGCGGTTCCTCGCGGACGTCGGGGGGGTCCTGGCGCGCCCGGGCACCGTCCTCGCCATGGTGTAGCGGCGCTACCTGATCGATTCTGATCGATCAAGTACTGATTCGTTTCACAGTGTCGATCGATCTTGACCGAGTCGCGAGCGGATGTGACGGTAGCCGACGTCCTGACATGTCCCTGACGTGCAGGACGGCAGTCTCACCACACTCCTGACACGTGCAGCGTCGCACAGACAAGGTCGACACCATGAGCGTCAACGGCTCCAGCGCGCCCGCCGAGCGCACCCTCCGTCGCCGCGTGCTCAGCGTGCTGTGCGCCTTGGCGCTGCTGCCGCTCGCCGCTCTGGCCGCACCGTCGCCCGCCAGCGCCGCGACGTCACCGTTCCGCGGCATGAACTGGGCGGTGACCGGCGACAACTTCAGCACCGGCCCGCTGGTCATCGACGGGCTGAACAGCTCCGACAGCTACGCACAGGTGCAGGCCACGGCGAACGCGGTGTTCGACGACATGCAGTCGACGCTCGGCATCAACACGGTGCGGCTGCCGATCAACACGCACACGGTGGGGACCGCGTGGTGGAGCAGCTACCGCGGGGTGATCGACGCGGCCACCGCCCGGGGCTGGAAGGTGATCCTCGCGTACTGGGAGGACGGTGCCGCCTCCGGGGGGCGGATCACCAACCTGACGGCCTTCCACGCGATGTGGTCGACCGTGGCCTCGCAGTACGGCTCCAACGGCCTGGTCTACTTCGAGCCGATGAACGAGCCGCACGGCTACTCGTCGGCCGAGTGGCGCAACGTCGCCGCCGACTGGCTCGCCCGCCACGGCTCGGTGCCCACGGGCCGGGTGCTCATCGGCGGCACCGGCTTCAGCCAGGATCTGCGCGACGTCTGCAACGACAGCCGCTTCGCCTCCACGCTGCTCTCGTTCCACACCTACGCCTTCTTCTACGGCGCGAACACGTACGACGGCTGGCGCAGCAACGTCGCGACGCGCCTCGGGAACTGCGCCTCGCGCGCCGTCGCGACCGAGTTCGGCGCCCCGATGGACAGCGGGCTCAACTACGGCGACGCGAACAGCACCGACAACTTCGTCCGCTACATCCGCGCCGTCACGCAGGTCATGCGCGACAACGGGATGGGCGGCACGTACTGGCCGGCCCTGGGCGGCAAGCCCGGGACCATCGGTTACGACTGGTACTCGATGTACGCGAAGACCGGCACCGGGGCGAACGCCAACCTGACGGTCCGCAGCGCCTCCGGTGCCAACCGTCTGCGCTGGGCGTGGGGTGACGCGGTCGACCCGGACACGGGCAACGGCGCCGGCGGCTCGACCGTGCGGATCGTCAACAGGGCCTCGGCCAAGTGCCTCGACGTCGTGGGTGGCTCGACCGCGAACGGCGCCGAGATCATCCAGTACACCTGCGGCAGCGCGGCCAACCAGCAGTGGCGGCTGACGGACCGCGGCAACGGGTACGTGAACGTGGTGGCGGCCCACTCCGGCAAGTGCCTGGACGTGACGGGCGCCTCGACGGCCGACGGCGCCGCGGTGATCCAGTACACGTGCGGGAGCGGCACCAACCAGCAGTGGCAGGTGCGCGCGGTCGGCAGCTCCTTCCAGCTGGTGGCCCGGCACTCGGGCAAGTGCCTCGACCTGCCCGGCTTTTCCGCCGTGAACGGCACGCGGCTCAAGCAGTACACCTGCAACGGCGGAACCAACCAGCTGTGGTCGTCATGAGGACCGCCCGCCTGCTGGCAGCCATCGGCGCCGCGATGCTGGCGCTCGGCCTGGCCGCGTCGGCCGCCGTCGCGGCGACGGTCACGATCACCAACGGGACCCAGTTCCGGGACACCGCAGGCGCTCCGCTCCACGCGCACGGCGGCGGCGTGCTCAAGGTCGGGGCGTACTACTACTTGTTCGGCGAGGACCGGAACGCCGACGACAGCTTCCGGTACGTCTCCGTGTACCGCTCGACCGACCTGGCCACCTGGGAGCTCCGCAACCACGTCCTGACCGAGGCGTCCGCTCCCGAGCTGGACTCCGGCAACATCGAGCGGCCCAAGGTCATCTACAACGCGGCGACCGGCCGGTTCGTCATGTGGATGCACAAGGAGCAGGCCGGGAACTACTCGGAGGCCAGGGTGGCCGTCGCCTCGTCGGCCACCGTCGACGGGGCTTACACGTACCACGGGAGCTTCCGTCCGCTCGGCCACATGTCGCGGGACCTGACCCTGTTCAACGACAACGGCACCGCATACCTGGTCTCCGCGGCCCGGGAGAACTACGACCTGCACATCTACCGGCTGACGGCGGACTACCTGGGGATCGACAGCCTCGTCGGCAACCCATGGCCGGGCCAGCACCGGGAGGCACCCGCGGTGTTCAAGCGCGGCGGCGTGTACTTCCTGCTCACCTCCGGCGCGACCGGCTGGAGCCCCAACCAGGCGAGGTACGCCACCGCCGCGAGCATGGCCGGGCCGTGGTCGGGCTTCACCAACGTCGGGGACGGCACGACCTTCGGGTCCCAGCCGACCTACGTGCTCCCCGTCCAGGGCACGAGCACCACCAGCTACCTCTATCTGGGGGACCGGTGGGCGGGTGCCTGGGGAGGCAAGGTCCAGGACTCGCAGTACGTCTGGCTGCCGATCGGGTTCCCGTCGAGCACCTCGATGTCCCTGGCCTTCAGCCCGCAGATCACCGTCGATGCGGCGACCGGCGTCGTGGCGGGCGTCGCGAGCACCCACTACCGGCTCACCAACCGCAACAGCGGGAAGGTGGCGGACGTCGCCAGCAGCTCCGGTGCGGACAGCGCGAACGTCCTGCAGTGGCAGTGGACCGGTGGGCTCAACCAGCAGTGGCGCTTCGAGGACGCCGGGAACGGCTACTACCGGATCGTCAACCGCAACAGTGCCAAGTGTCTCGACGTCGTCGGCGGCTCGACCGCGGACCGCGCCGACGTCGTGCAGTACACCTGCAACGGAGGGGCCAACCAGCAGTGGCTGTGGCAGGCCGAGAGCGGCGGCTACTCCAGCCTGCGGGCCCGGCACAGCGGCAAGTGCCTCGAGGTCCTCTCCCGGTCGACGGCGGACGGCGGCGACATCGTGCAGTACACCTGCAACGGCGGCACCAACCAGCAGTGGACCCGCACGACGACCTAGGGTGCCCGGGTGTCGTCTCGCGCCCTGCTGCCACGCTCGACCCCCGCTGCCTCGGGGGTGTCGACCGACGCGCTGACGGCGCTCCTGGACCGCCTGGAGGCGTCGGCCGTCGAGCTCCACTCGCTCATGGTCGTGCGCCACGGTCACGTCGTCGCGGAGGGCTGGTGGTCGCCGTACTCGGCGGACCGACCGCACCTGCTGTACTCGCTGACCAAGTCGTTCACCGCGATCGCCGTGGGGATCGCGGTCGGCGACGGGCTGCTCTCGCTGGACGACCGGGTGGTCGACGTGCTGCCTGACCACGTCCCCGCCGACGTCTCCGAGCAGGCGCGCCGGCTCACCGTCCACCACCTGCTGTCGATGACGACGGGGCACCGCCCGGACAGCCTGGCCGAGGCCTGGGAGCTGGAACCCGACGACCTGGTGACGGGCTTCCTGCGCGCGGCGATGCCCGACGCCGAGGGAACCCGGCACGAGTACGACAACTCGACGACGTTCGTCCTGGCTCGGATGGTGGAGCGCGTCACCGGCCGAGGCCTCCCGGAGCTGCTCGACGACCGCCTCTTCGGGCCGATGGGCATCGACCGCGCCGAGTGGGACCGGGTTGCCAGCGGTGCGGCGTTCGGGTTCCACGGGCTGCACCTGACGACCGAGGCGGTCGCGGCGTTCGGCGAGCTGTTGCTGCGCGGCGGCGTCTGGGACGGCCGGCAGCTGGTGCCGCGCGAGTGGGTGGAGCTCGCGACCCGGCACCACGTCGACAGCGTGGACTTTAAGGACGACTCGGACGACGCCGACTTCAGCCAGGGGTACGGCTACCAGTTCTGGAGGTCGCGCCACGGGTATCACGGTCACGGTGCCTTCGGCCAGCAGTGCGTGGTCATCCCGTCGCACGACCTCGTGGTCGCCGTGACCGCCCAAGGGGAAGCGCAGGAGGTGTTCGACGCGCTCTGGGACTGCCTGCTGCCCGGCATCGACGAGGTGGGGAGCGCCCCCGACGGCGACCTTCTCGCCGAGCGGCTGCGGCACCTGTCGCTCCCGCCGGTCGAGGGGTCCTCCGGCAGGCGATCGGTCGAGGCGAAGGTCGACGCGGCCGCGGAGGGCTCGGCTCTCCCCGACGGGACCCCCGTCATCGTCGAACCGACGGGCGGCGGGTGGCTCGTGCGGCTCGGACCGTCCCTCGACGTCGAGGTCGGTCACGGCGAGTGGCGGGAGAGCGCACCGCTCGGCCGCCCCGTCGTCGCGTCGGGTGCCTGGCAGGGCGACACGTTCGTCGCGGACCTGCGCGTCATCACGACCCCGCACCGGGTCCGGCTCACGGTCGACGCCGGTGCGGGCACGGCGGCCGCGACGTGGAGCACGGTGCCGCTGACCAGCCCGGACCTGGAGCTCCACCTGCGGTCGCCGCTGATGACCCGGCCCGACGTCGCTTAGAGGCGGCACCCGTGCGTCGTCTCACGAGCTACCGCACGGCGGCGGTCGTCCCGGCTGGGGCCGCGGTGGTCGTCGCGAGGCGACGACGACGAGCCGGGTAGGGGACCGGATGGGCGACCAGCCACGCGGCGCCCGCGCAGACGAGCTCCTTGTACCGGGCAGCCGCCCGTCCGCCGGGCGCGACGGACCTGGCGTGGTCGTCGGCGGTCACGAGCTGGATGAGCCCGTCACGTCGGCCCAGGCTGATGCACTGGTGGACGTAGCCCATCGGCGTGCGCGGGAGCCTGCCGCCGGTCAGGCGTGCGACGACCGAGTCGGCGGCCTGCCACGCCATCGGGATGCCCGAGGCGCACGACATGCGCAGCGGGTTGCCCACCGGGCCGTGCGCGAACGCGGCGTCCCCGACGGCGTAGACATCCGGGTGGGAGACCGAGCGCATGGTCCCGTCGACGACGATCTGCCCGCGGTCCGTGACCTTCAGTGCCGAGGCGGCTGCGATCGGGTGGGCAGCGAACCCGGCGGCCCAGACGGTCACGTCCGCGGGGACGGGTGTGCCGTCGTCGGTCGTCACGGACGTGGCGTCGACCCGCGTGACGGAGGTGTGCTCCAGGACGGTGACGCCGAGGCGGGCGAAGGTCCCGCGCAGATGGTGCTGCCCGGCGGGGGAGAGCCAGTCGCCGAACGCACCGGTCGTCACGATGGCGACGTCGAGCTGTTCGAAGGACTCGGCGATCTCGCTCGCCGACTCGATGCCGGTCAGCCCGCCGCCGACCACCACGACGCACGCTCCGGGTGGCAGCGCGCGGAGTCGCTCGCGCAGGCGGAGGGCACCTGGGCGGCTGGCGACCTCGTGCGCATGCTCGAACACGCCGAGCACCCCGTGGTCGTCGCGCGCGCTGCCCAGGGCGTAGACGAGCGTGTCGTACCGGAGCTCGTGCCTGTCGTCGAGAAGGACGGTCTTGCTCTCGACGTCGACCGAGGTCACGCGCGCGACGCGCAGGGCCACGCCCGAGCCGGCCAGCAGGTCGCGCAGCGGTCGGTCGCGCAGATGCTGGCCGGTGGCCACCTGGTGCATGCGGATGCGCTCGACGAAGTCCGGCTCGGCGTTGACCAGGGTGATCTCGACGTCGTCGCCGTGCAGGCGTCGCGCCAGCCGGCCGGCTGCGGACGCTCCGGCGTAGCCGGCCCCGAGGATGACGATGCGGTGCTTCATGAGACTCAGCTCCCGTGGTGGAGGGGTTGTCCCTCCTGAACTGAGCGGCCGCGCGATCCCTGACAGCGACCAGGTGTGACCTGGGTCACCACGCGGTGAGCAGGGCGTCCCCGTGGTCCGACGCCGCCCACTGACGCTGAGCGCGACCCAGCTTGTCGGGGTTGACCTGGGTGAGGACGGCGGAGATCCCGCCGTCGCCCAGCTCCAGGGCCATCACTCCGACGAGCCGGTCGCCGACAGCGACGACGACGGCCGGGTTGCCGTTGGCGGTCCACGCGTAGACGTCGGGCGACCCGCCGATGAGTGCGCGCTTGGAGTCCGCGGGCCGGAACAGGCCACGCAGGAACTGTGCGACGGCCTGGGCGCCGACGAACGCCTTGGCGCGCGCCGGGATCGTGCCGCCACCGTCGCCCACGCCCTGGACGTCCGAGGTCAGCAGCGCGACGAGGGGTTCGGTCCGGCCGCTGGTCGCCGCTGCGAGGAACTCCTCGACCACCTGGCGAGCGGCCGCGCGGTCGACCTCGGTGCGGACCCGCTCGCGTGCCAGGTGCTGCTTGGCGCGGTGGAAGACCTGCTGGCTGCTCGCCTCGGTGACGTCGAGCAGCTCGGCGATCTCCGCGTGCGAGTAGGAGAACGCCTCGCGCAGCACGTAGACCGCACGCTCGGTCGGGGTGAGCCGTTCCATCAGCACCAGGACGGCGGTCGACACCGACTCCCGCTGCTCGACCGTGTCCGCGGGACCGAGCATCGGGTCGCCCTCGAGCAAGGGCTCCGGGAGCCACTGCCCGACGTAGACCTCCCGACGGGCGCGCGCGGACTGGAGGTGGGTCAGGCAGAGGTTGGTCAGCACGCGCGTCAGCCACGCGGCCGGCACCCGGACCTGGTCGCGGTCGGCGGCCTGCCAGCGCAGGAACGTCTCCTGGACGAGGTCCTCGGCCTCCGCGGCGGAGCCGAGCAGGCGGTACGCGATGGCTCCGAGGCGCGGCCGGAGGCTCTCGAACACGTCGACGTCGTCCGGCTGGATCCCGTCGTCCACGCTCCGCACGCTCACGCGCCGACCTTACGACGGACCCTCCGCCCCGTCGTCCGGGACCGAGCCATGAGTGCTGCAGCGGCCCCTCACGACGGCACTCATGGCGTGGTCGCGTCGAGGTCCGCGCTCGCGGTGGTGGGGACCAAGTCGTGGGTGGCGGAACGGGGAAGGTTCGCGGCGCTCAGGGCTGGGTCGCAGGTCCACCCAGTGCTGCCAGGGCCATCTCCTCCAGGAGGGCGCGCGTCCGCGCGGACGACACCGAGCGGGCGCTGTGCGGGGTGGAGTTGAGCAGGCCGAACGTCGCCTGGGCGCGCAGGCGCAGCTCGGCGCGGTCGGTCGACGGGCTGAGCCGGGCGAGCACGTCGACCCACAGGTCGATGTAGCGACGCTGCAGGTCACGGACCGACTCGCGGTCCTGCGGGGCGAGGGCGGCGAGGTCGCGGTCCTGCACGCGGATGACGTCGGGGTCGCGCAGGGCGAAGTCGACGTGGAAGCGCACGAGCTGGGTGAGGGCCGACGCGTCGTCCGCGGTGGAGGACACCACGGCCCGGCCGCCCGCGAGCAGCCCTTCGCTCACCCCGACCAGGAGTGCTGCGAGTACCGCCTGCTTGCTGGGGAAGTGGCGGTACACCGCGGGGCCGCTGACGCCGACCGACGAGCCCAGGTCCTCGATCGAGACGCCGTCGAAGCCACGGCCGGCGAACAACTGCGCGGCGGACGAGAGGAGCGCGTCGCGGCGCTCGGCCTTGGCGCGACCGCGGGCGGTCGGCATCGCATCGACCTGCTCGGCCACCGGCCTGCTCCTTCCGTGGACAACACCGTGATCGCAGACTAGCCTCAATTCGGTTAGCGATCGTTAACTCAGTTTGATCTCTCCCACCACCCCCGCGGAGACAGCGTCGATGGAGATGCTCAGCACGGCAGCCGACCCTGCCGGGACCTCGTTCGCAGCGAACGACGCGTCCCAGCGCGCCCTCGTCACGGAGCTGCGGGACCGGCTCCGGACCGCGGCCCAAGGTGGCCCGCAGCGCTCGCGGGAACGGCACGTGGCCCGCGGCAAGCTGCTCCCGCGCGAGCGGATCGACGTGCTCCTCGACGCGGGCAGCCCGTTCCTGGAGGTCGCGCCGCTGGCCGCCGACGGCCTCTACGACGGCGATGCCCCGGGCGCAGGAGTGATCGCGGGCATCGGGCTCGTGCACGGCCGGCACGTCATGGTCCTGTCCAACGACGCGACCGTGAAGGGCGGCACCTACTACCCGCTCACGGTGAAGAAGCACCTGCGGGCGCAGGAGATCGCGCTGGAGAACCGGCTGCCCTGCATCTACCTCGTCGACTCCGGCGGCGCGTTCCTGCCCAAGCAGGACGAGGTGTTCCCGGACCGCGACCACTTCGGGCGGATCTTCTTCAACCAGGCCCGGATGTCGGCGGAGGGCATCCCGCAGGTCGCGTGCGTGATGGGCTCGTGCACCGCGGGCGGCGCCTATGTCCCGGCGATGAGCGACGAGACCGTGATCGTGCGCGGGCAGGGCACGATCTTCCTGGCCGGGCCGCCGCTGGTGAAGGCGGCGACCGGTGAGGTGGTGACCGCGGAGGATCTCGGCGGCGGTGAGCTGCACTCGCGGACCTCGGGCGTCACCGACCACCTGGCGGAGAACGACGCGCACGCGCTGCAGATCGTCCGGGACATCGTCGCGACCCTGCCCGTCCCTCGGCAGACGGCCTGGGAGGTGCACGAGAGCCGGCCGCCCAAGGTCGACGAGGGCCAGCTCTACGGGGTGGTGCCCACCGACCTGCAGACCGCCTACGACGTGCACGAGGTCATCGCGCGGCTGGTCGACGGCAGCGAGCTCCACGAGTTCAAGCGCGAGTACGGCACCACACTGGTGACCGGGTTCGCGCGGCTGCACGGGCACCCCGTGGGGATCGTCGCCAACAACGGCGTGCTGTTCAGCGAGTCGGCGCTCAAGGGCGCGCACTTCATCGAGCTGTGCGACCAGCGCGGCATCCCGCTGGTGTTCCTGCAGAACGTGAACGGCTTCATGGTCGGCAAGGACTACGAGGCCGGGGGCATCGCGAAGCACGGCGCGAAGATGGTGACGGCCGTCGCGACGACGCGGGTGCCCAAGCTGACCGTCGTCATCGGCGGGTCGTTCGGGGCCGGCAACTACTCCATGTGCGGACGGGCGTACGGCCCGCGGTTCCTGTGGATGTGGCCCGCGAGCCGGATCTCGGTCATGGGCGGGCCGCAGGCGTCGTCCGTGCTGGCGACGATCCGCCGCGAGCAGCTGGGCGACGAGTGGTCCGCGGAGGACGAAGAGGCGTTCCGGAAGCAGCTGCGCGACCAGTACGAGACGCAGGGCAGCCCGTACTACTCGACCGCGCGCCTGTGGGACGACGGGATCATCGACCCTGCGGACACGCGCCGGGTGCTCGGGATGGCCCTCGACGTCTGCGCAGGCGTCCCTCTGAGCGAGCCCCGCTTCGGGCTCTTCCGGATGTGAGCGCCATGTTCCGGACCGTGCTCGTGGCGAACCGCGGGGAGATCGCCTGCCGGGTGATCGCGACCCTCCAGAGGCTCGGGATCCGTGCGGTCGCCGTCTACACCGACGCGGATCGGGACGCCCTGCACGTGGCGCGCGCCGACAGCGCGGTCAGGATCGACAGCTACCTGTCCATCGAGGCTGTCGTGGCTGCGGCACAGGGTGCCGATGCGATCCACCCCGGGTACGGCTTCCTCTCCGAGAACGCGGACCTGGCCCGGGCGTGCGAGGCGGCGGGCGTCGTGTTCGTCGGCCCCGGGGTCAAGGCGCTGGAGGTCATGGGCGACAAGATCCGCGCCAAGGAGCACGTGAGCGCAGCGGGCGTGCCGGTGATCCCGGGCTCGTCGTCGATCGACGCCGCGTCCGCCGACCGCGTCGGGTATCCGCTGCTGGTCAAGCCGTCGGCGGGCGGGGGCGGGAAGGGCATGACAGTCGTCGAGCGGGCGGAGGACCTGGCCGACGCTCTCGTCGGAGCCCGCCGGGTCGCCGCCGCGGCGTTCGGCGACGACACGCTGCTGCTCGAACGGCTGGTCAGGAGCCCGCGGCACATCGAGGTGCAGCTCCTGGCCGACGGCTTCGAGCACGTCATCCACCTGGGCGAGCGGGAGTGCTCGCTGCAGCGTCGGCACCAGAAGGTCATCGAGGAGGCGCCCTCGCCCCTGCTCGACGAGGTCACGCGGCAGAGCATCGGGGAGGCAGCCTGCGACGTCGCCCGGAGCGTGGGCTACGTCGGCGCGGGGACCGTGGAGTTCCTGGTGTCCGACGAGGCGCCGACGGAGTTCTTCTTCATGGAGATGAACACCCGGCTGCAGGTGGAGCACCCCGTCACGGAGCTGGTCACGGGGCTGGACCTGGTCGAGTGGCAGCTGCGGGTCGCGGCGGGACAGCCCCTCACGGTGCGGCAGTCCGACGTGGTCCTGACCGGTCACGCGATCGAGGCCCGCGTCTACGCGGAGGACCCCCTCCGCGAGTTCCTGCCGTCCGCCGGCACGGTGCACGTGCTCGACGAGCCGACCGGCGAGGGGATCCGCGTCGACAGCGCGCTGCAGGAGGGTCTGGAGATCGGGTCGACGTACGACCCGATGCTGGCCAAGGTGATCGCGTGGGCACCCGACCGGGCGACGGCGATCGCGCGGCTGGACGCTGCCCTGGCGCGCACGACGATCCTCGGCGTCCGCACCAACGTCGAGTTCCTGCGGCAGGTGCTGGCCGATCCCGACGTCCGCGCCGGCCGGCTCGACACCGGACTGCTCGCTCGGCTGATCCCGACCCTGACGCTCCGGACCCCGGAGGATGCCCACGTCGTCGCGGCGGCGCTCTCGCGGCACGACGTCGGCGAGGGTGCGTGGGGTTCCGACGGCTGGCGCCTCGGCGAGCCCCGACCGATCCGCTACGAGGTCGGCGACGTGGAGGTCTCCGTCCTCGGCTCGACGGTGACGGTCGGGGACGGCGAGCCGGTGACGGCACGTCTCGAGCGACGCGGACCCGACGCGGTCGTGCTGGAGCTCGGGGGAGTCGTGCACCCCCTGCGCCTCGTGACGCACGGCCCCGTGACCTGGGTCGGCGACCAGGGGTCTGCGTTCGAGCTCCGGTTCCGCACCCGCGTCGAGCGCCTCGCCGACGAGCTCGCCGCCCTCACGCGCGGCACGCGCCCTGTCGACCCACAGGTGCGTTCCCCCATGCCCGGCACGGTCGTCTCGGTGGAGGTGGGGACCGGCGACAGCGTGGTCGCCGGCCAGATCCTCCTCACCATCGAGGCGATGAAGATGGAGCACCGGGTCGTCGCGCCGAGCGACGGCATCGTCACCCTCACGGTCCGACCGACCGACCAGGTGGCACTCGACCACGTGGTGGCCACCATCACCGGCCACCCCGACGAAGGGACCCCGGCATGACCTACGACCTCACCCCCGAGCAGCAGAAGCTCCGCGACGAGGTGCGCGACTTCGCCGACACCGTCGTGGCCCCCGCCGCGTACGAGTACGACACGAAGCGTGAGCTGCCCTACGAGATCCTCGCCCAGATGGGGGAGATGGGGTTGTTCGGTCTGCCGTTCCCCGTCGAGTACGGCGGGCAGGGCCGCGACTACGTCGACCTGTGCCTCGCGGTCGAGCAGCTCGCGCGCGTCGACCAGTCCATCGCCGTGACGCTCGAGGCCGGGGTCGGGCTCGGGGCGATGCCGGTGTGGCGCAGCGGCACCGAGGCGCAGAAGCAGGAGTGGATCCCGATGCTCGCGCGGGGCGAGGCGCTCGCGGCGTTCGGGCTGACGGAGGCCGACGCCGGCTCGGACGCCGCGGGGACCAAGACCACCGCGCGTCTCGACGGCGGCGAGTGGGTCATCGACGGGACCAAGCAGTTCATCACCAACTCCGGCTCGCAGATCACGAGGCTGGTGACCATCACCGCGGTGACGGGGGAGTCGGTCCGCGCCGACGGGTCGGTGAAGAAGGAGCTCACCGCGATCCTGGTCCCCAGCGGCACCCCCGGGTTCACCGTGCTGCCCGCGTACGACAAGGTCGGCTGGCACACCTCCGACACCCACCCGCTGCGGTTCGAGGACGTCCGCGTGCCGGAGGAGAACCTGCTGGGCGAGCGGGGGCGCGGGTTCGCCCAGTTCATCCAGACCCTCGACGAGGGACGCGTCGCGTTCGCCGCGCTCTGCACGGGAGCCGCGCAGGGCTGCCTGGAAGAGGCGATGCGCTACGCCAAGAGCCGCAACGTGTTCGGCCACCCCATCGGCGACAACCAGCACATCGCGTTCACCATCGCCCGCATGGAGGCCCGCGTGCACTCCGCCCGGCTGGCCTGGCTCGACGCCGCCCACCGGCTGGTCGCGGGTCAGCCGTTCAAGCTGGAGGCCAGCCTGGCCAAGCTCATCAGCAGCGAGGCGGCGATGGACAACGCGCGCGACGCGACGCAGATCTTCGGCGGGTACGGGGTCATGAACGAGAACCCCGTCGCGCGGCACTACCGCGACTCGAAGATCCTGGAGATCGGCGAAGGGACGACGCAGGTGCAGCTGATGGTGATCGCACGGGAGCTCGGCTTCTCCGGGGCGTCGCGATGACCCGAGACATCGAGCAGCGGGGGCTGTACTACGAGGAGCTCGAGCAGGACGTCCGCTACCTGCACCGGCCCGGGCGCACGATGACCGAGGCGGACAACGTCCTGTTCTCGACGCTCACCATGAACCCGCAGGCCCTGCACCTGGACGCCGCGTGGTCGGCCGGGCAGCCGTTCGGGCAGCGGCTGGTGAACTCGATGATGACGCTGGCCGTGCTGGTGGGGAGCTCGGTCGCGCAGCTCACCCAGGGCACGATCGTCGCGAACCTCGGCTTCACGGACGTCCGGTTCCCGCATCCGCTGTTCCACGGGGACACCTTGTACTCGTCGACCGTCGTGCTCGAGAAGCGGGTCTCGTCGTCGAGGCCGGGTCAGGGTGTCGTCACGCTCGAGCACACGGGCCGCAACCAGGACGACGTCGTCGTCGCCATCGCGACCCGCACCGTCCTGTTCTGGTGCCGCCCGTGAGAGGCCCCGCGCTCCTGTTCTGTCCCGCGGACCGTCCGGAACGGTACGAGAAGGCCGCCGCGCGGTCCGACACCGTGATCCTCGACCTGGAGGACGCGGTGAACCCGGACGCCAAGGCGGCGGCCCGTGCGCACCTGGCGGCGAGCGCGCTCGACCCGGCCCGGACGATCGTCCGCGTCAACCCCTTCGGCACGGCCGACCTGGAGGAGGACCTCGTCGCGCTGCGGATGACGCCGTACGGGACGGTCATGCTCGCCAAGACGTCGTCCGCCGCCGACGTCCGCGTGCTGGCCCGGTACGACGTCGTCGCGCTGGTCGAGACCGCCGCCGGCGTGGCGCACGCGGTGGAGATCGCCGCCCAGCCGAACGTGGTCGGGCTCATGTGGGGTGCGGAGGACCTGGTCGCGTCGCTGGGCGGCACGTCGAGCCGGCGTCCCGACGGGTCCTACCGCGACGTCGCCGTGCACGCGAGGTCCGTCGTGCTGGTGGCTGCGGGCGCGTACGGCAAGGCCGCGATCGACGCCGTGCACCTGGACATCGGCGACGTCGACGGGCTGGCCGCAGAGGCGTCCGACGCTGCGGCCAGCGGGTTCACCGCGACCGCGTGCATCCACCCGTCGCAGGTCGACGTGATCCGCGCGGCCTACCGGCCGACGGACGCCGAAGTCGAGTGGGCGCGCGGCGTGCTCGCCGCGGCCGTGGGGCAGCACGGGGCGTTCCGGTGGGACGGGCGCCTGGTCGACGGACCCGTCCTGAAGCATGCCGAGGAAGTGCTGCGCCGGGCGGGATGATCCCTGCCGCGAGGAGGCGACCCCGGCCTGCGGGCGTGGCGAATGCCATGCCGGTAGCCCCTCTTCCGGACCAGGAGCCGGACTGGTACCGATGAACCCATGAACGCGCCCCTGCCGTCGTTCGCCGCGTGGCGGTTCGTCGACGCGGTCGACGGGTTCGAGGTGGTCTACCTCGAACCGGGTCGGCTCCGCGGGCACACGTCCGCGGTCGAGGACGGTCGGGCGTATGCGGTGGCGTACGAGATCACGCTCGACGACGGGTGGACCACCCGCGAGGTGCGTGTCACGTCCGACACGGTGGCTGGGCGCCGTTCCGTGCACCTGCGCTCGGACGGTCGGGGCAGCTGGACGGTCGACGGGGTCGCCGCGCCGCACCTGGACGGGCTCGTCGACGTCGACCTCGAGGCATCGGCCTGCACGAACACGCTGCCCGTCCACCGGCTGACGATGCCCGTGGGCGAGGTCGTCGCGGTGTCCGCTGTGTACGTCCAGGCAATCGACCTGAGCGTCCGACGCCTGGACCAGACGTACCGACGCCTGGACGACCACCGGTTCGCGTACACGTCGGAAGGCGGGTTCGAGGCGGTGCTCGCGTACGACGACGACCGGCTGGTCGTCGACTACCCGGGGATCGCCGTCCGCTTCGCCTGAACGATCAGGTCCAGAAGCCGGCGGGCATCGGAGCGAGCCGGACGGAGTCCAGCGGACCGGCGGTCCACCGCACACGGGTCGCGACGACGCCCTCGTCCGGGTCGAGCACGCACACCCGGGTGGTGGTGCCTCGGCAGACGGCGACGAGGAGCCGCCGCTCGTCGGCCCAGCCGAGCGCGCGCGGTCGACCCTGGGAGTTGGCCTGCGCCACGCGGGCGCCCAGTGCCGGGATCGGCGACGACGTCCCGGCGCGCACGTCGAGGACGCGGGGCACGTCGTCGTCGCCGACGACGAGCAGCCGGCGACCCTCGTGGTCCCAGGACACCGAACCGAGGAGCGCGGCGGGCACCTGGGTGTGTTCACCTGTGGACACGTCGACGACCAGGGTCGCTCGCTCGACAGAGCCGCGGGCGGTGAATGTCATCACCGAGACGGCGATTGTCGAACCGTCGGGTGACCACTGGACGACCGAGCTCTCGCTGGTCGGCTGCAGCAAGCCGCTCAGCTCGACGACCGTGCGAGGCGAACCCTCCGCGAACCCGACGACGGTCAGCGAGACGCGGTACTCGCTCACGACAGACCGCATTCCCGGCTGCCAGCCCGGCCACCAGCACTGGGCGATCGCGGCGGAGACGCCATCCGGCGACATCGCGTAGTACACGGTCGCACCATGGCCTTGTACGGGGTCGAAGGGTGCTCGTTCCTCCTGCCCGGAGGCGATGTCGTACCGGTAGATGCCGAGGATCCTGTGCCGTTGCATCGGGGGCAGATCCGCCGAGCCGCCGTCGTAGCGCGCGCGCTCGAACACCAGCGCGGTGCCGCCTGGGGTCAGCACGGGCAGGAACGGGCCTGTCGACGCGTCGAGCGCGCTGAACGGTGCGAGGCGCTCGGACTCGGGGAGCCAGCCGAACGCCCGGTTGTTGTACAGGTCCGACACCAGGGGGACGGACTCTCCCACCGGACCCGCCAGGGGCTCCTCGACGGTTTGCGGGTTCCAGCGCGCCTTCGGACTCGGTCGTGTAGTCATCGTCAGGGACCCTATACAGCGCAGTCACATCAACCCTGTACCCCGGAGCTGATCAGGGACCAATGGATCTAGTCCCGGCCTCCGTGCTGAGCAGGCTGGACGTGGAGCGGCGGCGCGGTGGGTCACCTTGGGCCGCAGACCGCAGACCGCTGTCCGGCGCACCGGAGGCAGCCATGGCCAGCACGATCAACCCCTCTCGGGTCGAGGAGCAGCCGACCCGACACGAACCGCACCACGGTGTGTGGACGGACGCCCGCCGCTGGGGCCCGTGGGCCGGCATCCTGGCGATGGCGGCCGTCGCGGGCATGATCACCGGGCACGTGGCACCGCTCGGCCCGGTCACCACGGCCGGTGCCCTGGTGGTGATGGCGACCGGCGCGGTGCTCGGTCTGGTCGGCGGGCGCGTGGCCCGATCGGTCTGGGTGGTCATCCCACTCGCGCTCGTGAACGTCGCCGCCGTCGAGATCGCCCGCAGCGACGTGCTCCTGCCCACCACCCACGACGTGCGCATCGACTCGATGTGGGGCTGGCTGGCGCTGGTGCTCGGACGCGGGGTCCCTGCGCTGCTGCTGATGCTCCCCATGGTGCTCGGTGCTCGCGTCGGAGCGCGACGTCGGCGCGCGGGAACGCTCGTCGTCGGTGCGCTGACGCTCGGGCTCGCCGTCGTCGTCGCGTTGCCCGCCGGCACCCCGCCGGTACGCGACGCCGACGGCGACGTGGTCCCGGGCAGTATCGCCAGCCTCGACACGGTGCTGCTGGGCGGCGACCCCCACACGGTGATGGTCCGGGCCGCCGACCCGGACGCCCCCGTGCTGCTCTACCTGTCGGGCGGACCTGGGCAGTCCGACCTCGCGCTGGCCAGGGCACTGTCCGAGCCGTGGGTCGACGACGTGGTCTTCGCGACCTTCGACCAGCGGGGCAACGGCACGTCCTACGCCGCGCTCCTGCCGACCGAGGAGGCCACGCTCGACCGCGCGGTCACCGACGTCATCGAGCTGACCACGTACCTGCGAGCCCGCTTCGGCGAGGACAAGGTCATTCTCATGGGGGAGTCCTGGGGCACGATCCTCGGCGTCCTGGCCGTCGAGCGGCGTCCCGACCTGTTCCACGCGTACCTCGGCAGCGGGCAGATGGTCGACGTCACCGAGACCGACCGACGGATCTACCGTGACCTCGTCGCCTACGCGGACCGGACCGACGACCACGCGGTGGCCGCGCTGACCGAGCGGATCGGGGAACCGCCTTACGCCGACCTGCCCTGGGCGAACGCCGACGTCATGCTGGCCTACGAGCACCTGTACGGCCCGTACACACCGTCCCAGGGCTATCGGGACCGCGGCGCCGCCTCCGGGCTGGACGCGTTCGGGATCCGCGGCCCGGAGTACCGGTTCGTCGACAAGGTCGACGTGCTCCGGGGCCTCTTCGACACGTTCTCCGTCATGTACCCGCAGCTCCAGGGCCTGGACCTGCGGCGCGAGGTGCCGCGGCTGGAGGTCCCGGTGTTCCTGCTCGACGGTGCGGCGGAGCTCGACGGTCGGCGCGATCTCGCCCTCGAGTGGTTCGCAACTCTGGATGCACCGACGAAGAGGCTGGTGACGTTCGAGGGTGCCGCGCACGCCGTGGCGTTCGAGCAGGCCGACGCGGTCGACCGGTTGCTGGCAGACGAGGTCCTTCCCCTGGTGGGGGAGCGATGACGACGGCGCGCGGTGCCTGGGCGCTCGGCTGGTGCGGGATCGCGGGGGCCGCGGTCGCGAACGGCGGGCTGCGGGAACGCGTGCTCGTGCCGCGGCTCGGGACCCTGCGGGCGCACCAGGTGTCGAGCGGCGTGCTGGTCGCGACGATCGTGGCGACCGCGGCGGTGCTGCAGCGTACGCACCCGTTGCTCGACCGCGAGGCCGCCCTGCGGGTCGGGCTCGGATGGTCGGTGGGCACGCTGGCGTTCGAGCTGGGTGCCGGTGCCGTGCGGGGGCTGCCGCTGTCGGACCTCGTCGCCGACTACGACCTGCGGGCCGGCCGCGTGTGGGCGTTCGTCCCGCTGACGATGGCGGTCGCTCCGATGCTGGTCGAGCGGCTCAGCCGGCGGCGGGCGGCAGGATGACCTCGACGCCCGCGGACTCCAGCGCGGCCGCCAGGTCCGGCGGCGGCGGCGCGTCGGTCACCAGGTAGTCGGCCCGGCCCAGCTCCGCGATCTGCGCGAACAGGCGGCGCCCGAACTTCGTGGCGTCGGCGAGGACGGCGACCTTGGTGGACCGGTCCATCATCGCGCTCATCATCGCGGCCTCTCCGAGGTTGCTCGTCGAGTAGCCGGCGTCGGCGTTGACGGCACCGACGCCGATGAGGGCCAGGTCGCAGCGGATGTCCCGGTCGGTGCCGTTCTCCGAGGGGAACGCGACAGCGCCGATGGTGCCCTGGGCGCTGAGCCGGACGACGCCGCCGAAGACGTAGAGGTCGCGGAACGCGAGCGGGTTGATCTCGGTCGGCATGCGCAGGGAGTTGGTCGCGACGGTGAGGTCGCGGTGCTCGGACAGGTGGCGTGCGACGGCGAGCGTCGTGGTGCCCGCGTTGATCATGAGCGACGCGCCGTCGCGCACGAGGCCCGCCGCGAGAGCCCCGATCTGGTCCTTGGCGGACGTCTGGATGCGGAGCCGGACGTCCACGCCCGTGTCGGGCCGCGGGACGGCCTGCGGGCTGATCGCGCCACCGTGCGTGCGGATGAGGACACCGTCGGCGTCGAGGGCGTCGAGGTCGCGGCGGATGGTGTCGGGGGAGACGTCGAACCGCTCGGCGAGGTTGGCGACGGTCACCTGCCCGTGCTCGGCCACGTAGGCCGCCAGGTCGGCCTTGCGGCCCGCGGGCAGGCGGCGTGAGCCGTCGGTGGTCGCAGACATGGGAGTACTGAACCACACACGTGCGGGTTTGTGCGAGAACTTGCGCGGACCCGGACGTCCCGGATCCAGGTCTCGTGGAGTCGGGTGAACCAGGTCATTCGCCCAGTTCAGGCGCGTGTGGGAGCGCTGTCCCAGGTTGGAGCGGCCTCGTGGCGCGAGGTCACGGCTTCGTTGCGAACCGCAAGTACCGCTTGACGATGCAGAAGAGCGGGTCTACTTTGGCGGAAACACGCAAAAGTGCGCACACAGTCGCACGAAGCGGCAGGATCTGAGGATGGGGAGAGTCATGGGCAAGGGCGCTCACGTTGGACGCTTCATTGCACTCACCGGTGTCGCATCGCTCGCACTCGCGGCGTGCTCCGGCGGGGGAGACGCAGATACGGGCGGGGACGAGGGCGGTGACGTCACCCTCGAGTTCTCGCAGTGGTGGGAGCCCGAGCTCCCCGACGGCGCGTTCCGCGGGCTGATGGACCAGTTCGAGGAGGAGAACCCTGGCATCAAGGTCGAACTGCTGTCGGGCCCCTACGCCTCGACGAAGGAGCAGGTCGTCGCCGGCGCCGCCGCCGGGACGATGTCCGACGTCGTCGGCCTCGACGGCGCGTGGGTCAGCGACTTCGCCGACCAGGGCGCGATCACGGACCTGTCCGCGGTCATGACCGAGGCCGGCTACGACGAGTCGCAGCTGGCCAGCCAGGTCCAGGTGGACGACAAGACCTACATGATCCCCGTCGTGAACTTCGTCTACCCGATGTTCACCAACGACGACCTGCTCGCCGGAGCCGGGGTCACCGCGCCGCCCGCCACCCGCACGGAGTTCGCGGACGCGGCCGCCAAGATCACCACGGACAGCACCTACGGCTGGATCCTCCCGCTGTCGCTCGAGGCCCCCAACGGCATCCAGAACGACGTCATGTCCTGGGTGTGGGCGTCCGGTGGCTCGATGCTCGACGCCGGCCAGCCTGCGCTGACCGACAACGAGGACGTCACCTCGGCCACGGACTACATCCAGGGCATGTGGGACGACGGCGTGATCGCCCCCGGCTCCTTCACCATGAAGGAGCAGGACAAGGTCGAGGAGTTCAGCAACGGCCGGGTCGGCATGATGATCGACTCCCTGGCCCACGTGAACCTGATCCGCGAGTCCAACCCGGACCTGAACTTCAGCATCGCGGCGATCCCGGCCGAGGACGGCTACACCGGTGAGCGAGGCATCCCCTACGCCTCCTGGGGCATCGGCATCGCCGAGAACTCGGAGCACAAGGCCGAGGCGTTCAAGCTCGTCGAGTTCCTGATGAGCGAGTCCGTCAACAGCGAGCTGTCGTCGATCGCCAACGCCTTCCCGGGCAACACGACCTCCGTCCCCGACTTCGTCGAGGAGGACGAGCTGTTCGGCACCGCGTTCGAGATCTACCAGTCCGGGTTCCCGGCCAACGAGTTCACCGGCCTGCCCGTGGCCGAGCAGCTCATGCGGGACTTCGGTGAGGAGTTCCAGAAGGCGCTCGACGGTCAGCAGTCGATGCAGGACGCGCTCGCCGCGGCCCAGACCAAGTGGGAAGAGGAGTTCTAGGCCACCAGCCCGGAACACCCGGGCCGCGCCGGAGGCACGACCGGCGCGGCCCGACCCCCAGGAGAGAGCCGCGAGCCCATGTCACAGACCACCACTCCCGCGGAGGCGCGGACCGTCCAGTCCGCCCCGCCGCCCGGCGCAGACTCCGCCCGGACCCGCACGATCGGCCGGGTCAAGCGGACGCTGACGCCCTACGGATTCCTCAGCCCCACCGGTGTGCTGCTGATCATCCTGATGATCACGCCGATCATCATGGTCGTCAGCTACTCCCTGCTCGACCGGGTGATCACCAACAAGAACCCCGCGTTCGTGGGCTTCGACAACTACGTCGAGGTGCTGACCGACCCGGTGTTCTTCACCGCGGTGCGCAACACGCTGGTGTTCACCATCTCGTCGGTGATCGTGCACTTCGCGATCGGCCTGGCGTTCGCGCTCATGCTCAACTCGCCGCTGCTGAAGGACCGCACCAAGGCGTTCTTCCGGGTGCTGTACATCCTGCCGTGGCTGTTCACGGTCGCGATCGTCGCGGTCCTGTGGCGGCTCCTGCTCAGCCCGAACGGCGTCGTCAACTACCTGCTCGGGACCGCCGGTCTGACCGACGGGCAGACCGAGTGGCTGGCCAACCCGTCGACGGCGCTGGCCGCGGTCACGTTCATCAACATCTGGTCGGGCTACCCGTTCTTCATGATCTCGCTGCTCGCCGGCCTGCAGGGGATCCCGAAGGACCTCTACGAGGCCGCACGGGTCGACGGCGCCGGCGTGGTCGCGCAGTTCCGCAACGTCACGCTCCCGCAGCTGCGTCCGATCATCATCTCGATGGCGCTCCTGGACTTCATCTGGACCACGCAGCAGTTCGCGCTGATCTGGATGACCACCGGCGGCGGACCCATCAACTCCACCGAGGTCCTCTCGACCTTCACGTACAAGCTCGCGTTCACCGAGTACGAGTTCTCGGTCGCCTCCGCGTCCGCGGTCCTCGTGCTCCTCATGTCGATGGTTCTCGCGTTCTTCTACGTGCGGCACCAGAAGGCGAGGGACTGAGATGACCACGCTGGCCACCCGCCCCCTGACGTCCGAGCCCCCGGCTCTGCGCACGCCCCCGAAGAAGACCGGCCAGAGGGCATTGCTCGTCGTCGCGCTGATCCTCGGTGCCTGCTTCGCGGCGCTGCCCGTGGTGTGGATGCTGTCGAGCTCGTTCAAGACCAACCCGGAGATCTTCGAGTTCCCGCCGCGCCTGATCACGCCGGGCTTCTCGTTCGACGCCTACACGACGATCCTCACCGACCCGACCAAGCTGCGGTTCTTCTTCAACAGCTACGTCATCGCGCTGTCGGTGACCGCGCTGTCGCTGATCGTGGCGGTGCACGCGGCGTACGCGTTCAGCCGGTACGAGTTCTGGGGCAAGAAGACGATCAACGTGATCGTCGTATCGGTCCAGGCCGTGCCGCCGATCACGCTGCTGATCCCGTACTTCGGCCTGGTCGTCGCGCTCAAGCTCTACAACACCTACCAGGGCCTGATCCTCACCTACATGGTGTTCACGCTGCCTTACGCGATCATCATGATGACAGGGTATTTCAATACCCTTCCCAAAGAGCTGGACGAGGCCGTCAAGGTGGATGGCGCCGGGCCGTTGACCGCATTGTGGCGCATTCTCATGCCCATCTCCGTGCCCGGCCTGGTGTCCGTCGGCGTGTACACGTTCATGATCTGCTGGAACGAGTTCCTGTTCGCACTGACTCTCACCCGGACAGAGGACATGCGGACCGTTCCCATCGGCATCCAGCTCCTCATGGGCCAGCACTCGTACGAATGGAACGAGATGATGGCGATGAGCATCCTCGGCTGCATTCCTGTTCTCATTCTCTTTCTCTTCTTCCAGCGCTACTTCATCGGGGGAATGACCGCCGGCGCTGTGAAGATCTAGACCCCCTCCCTGAGAAACACCCACACACAGGAAAGTTGATACACACCATGTTGATGAACGGCCGAGACCTGCTCGCGGTGGCGAACGAGAACTACTTCGCCATCCCCGCCTTCAACATCAGCGACTACGCGATGGGCAAGGGGATCTTCGAGATCTCCGAGAAGCTGAACGCCCCGCTGATCGTCGCGATCCACCCCGACGAGGTGTCGCACATCGGGGGCGACGCGCTCGCGGCGCTCATCCAGCGCGCGCACCGCTCGTCCGTCCCGGTCGCCATCCACTGGGACCACGGCGGCACCTACGAGCAGGTGCTCGAGGCCATCCAGCTCGGGTTCACGTCGGCCATGATCGACGCGTCCATGCAGCCGTTCGAGGACAACGTCGCGATCACCAAGAAGGTCGTCGACACCGCGCACGCCGTCGGCCTGTCGGTCGAGGGCGAGCTGGGCACCATCGGGAAGCTCGACGAGCAGGCCGAGGACGGCGTGCTCGTCGACCAGATCGCGTTCACCGACCCGGCCGAGGCCGTCGAGTACGTCCAGCGCACCGGCGTGGACAGCCTGGCCATCGCCATCGGTACCGCGCACGGTCTGTACCCGAAGCACGTGACCCCGCAGCTGAAGCTCGACCTGCTGCAGCAGATCAAGGCGCTCCTGCCCATCCCGCTGGTGCTGCACGGCGGCTCCGGCAACCCGGACGACGAGATCGGCCAGGCGGTCAAGCTCGGCGTGAACAAGATCAACATCTCCAGCGACATCAAGGTCGCGTACCACGACAAGATGCGAGAGGTCCTCGCGGACACCTCGCTGCGGGAGCCCAACAGCATCCAGCCGCCGTGCATCGAGGCCATGCAGGAGGTCGCCGCGCAGAAGATCCACCTGTTCGACGCCGCCGGCAAGGCCGACCTGTACTGAGCACGTCCTGACGCGAGAGAGGGCAGCCGACCGATGAGCACGAGGTTCGTGCTGGGCATGGGTGGGACGGTCGACTACGAGATCCGCTGGGACCCGACGGTGCTCGAGAAGCTCGCTGCGGAGCACGGGATCGGGCCGGAGGACCTCGACCTGGACACCCCGGTCGACTCCGTGCGCGACCTGGTGCGGAGCCTGCTCGCGTTCGTCCGCGACGGTGTCGGGGGAGAGCGGTTCGTCGCCTCCTCCGACATCGTCGAGGCCGTCGCCGCGCGGTTCGCCAAGGAGGTCACCCTCGGTGGCACCTGCGTGCGGGCGGCGATCGCGATGGACGTGCTGGGCATCCCGAGCACCATGCACCTGGTCTCGATCGACGACACGGTGCGGCGGCTGCTCCCGGCCTCGGTCGACTACGTGTCGAGCGCCGTGCAGGACACGCTCGACCCGCACCTGATCGTGCAGTACCCGGCCGGGACCCGCGTCCGGGTGGGCGACCTCGAGCTGGTGGCGCCGCACCCGAACCGCGTGATCTACGCCAACGACCCGCCGCACCGCGAGCTGCGGATCGCGGCCGACCTGCCCGACGCGCTGCGCAGGGCGGACGTCTTCCTGCTCTCGTCGTTCAACGTGATCCAGGACCCGGCCACGCTCGAGTCCCGGCTGGCGCAGGTGCGCGACGCGATGCGGGTGCTCCCGCCGGACGCGCTCGTGGTGTTCGAGGACGCGGGCTACCACGTGCCGGCCCTGAGCCGCCGCGTGCGTGACGAGATGGTGTGGTCGGCGGACATCTACAGCCTCAACGAGGACGAGATGCAGGCCTACCTGGGGCGCACGGTCGACCTGCTCGACGCGCCGACCGTCGCGAAGGCCGTGCGGGAGCTGCACGAGGTGGTCCCGGCGCCGACGCTGGTGGTGCACACCAAGTACTGGGCGCTGGCGGTCGGGGCGCGGGCCACCCAGCTCCGGCCGGCGCTCGTCGGCGGGATCACGATGGCGAGCACCCGCTACTGGATGGGTGACGGCTTCACGACCGAGGACTACGCCGCGACGGCCTCCCTGACGCCCGGCACGACCGCGCAACGGCTCGTGTCCGACGTCGCCGACCTGCTCGGACCCGACGCGTGCGTGGTGCCGGCGCTCGACCTGACCGGCGTCGCGACACCGACGACGATCGGGCTCGGCGACTCGTTCGTCGGCGGCTTCCTCGCCGCGCTGGACCGGCGATGACGACCTGGGGCGAGCTCACCGACGACGGTCGGGTCTCCCAGCCCGAGGCGCTCGCGAGCGTCGACGTGCGCGGGGGCGTGATCGCCGTCCGCCTGGCCGGAGGGCTCGCGTTCGACGTCCTGCCGGACCGGGGGCTGGACCTCGGAGCGACGTGGTGGGGGTCGACGCCCGTCGCGTGGCGGTCCCCGAACCCGGCCGACCCGGGCCCCGGGCGCGACTGGGAGTCGCGGTTCCTCGGCGGGCTCCTGGCCACGTGCGGTCCCGACAACATCGGCGAGCCGCGCGGCTCGTCGGGTCAGCACGGCACCCACCACCTGACCCCCGCGGTCGACGTGCGCTGGTCGCGCGAGCGGGTGGCCGACACCTGGCAGGTGCGCGTGACGGGCACGGTCGCGCACACCTCGCTGGGTGGCCCCCGCATCCTCGTCGAGCGGTCGGTGGTGGCGTCCACGGGCACGTCGGCCGTCGAGGTCAGTGACGTCGTGCGCAACGTCGGCGACCAGCCCGTCGGCGTCCCGCTGCTCTACCACGTCAACCTCGGCGCACCCTTCCTGCGGCCGGGTGCACGCCTGGACGTGGATGCCGACGAGTGGGCCGTCCGGGAGCCGCTCCCGGCGGACCGCCACCCGTTGGTCACCCCGGAGCCCGCACCCGGCCTCGCCCCCGTGGTCGCCGAACACCTCGGCGTGCGGGGCGCGCGGGCCACCCTCGTCGGTGACGAGCAGTTCCCCGACCTCGTCGTGACCTGGACCGGCGACACCCTGCCCCGGCTCTGTACCTGGAGCTGGCCGGCGAGCAACGCGTACGTGCTCGGCGTCGAACCCACCAACGCCCCGCTGTTCGGCCCGGAGCGGGACCTGCCGCACGCGGGCGCGCCGGTCCTCGAGCCCGGCGCTACCTGGCGCACGGGCGTCCGCATCGCCGTCGAAGGGCTTACATGAGACCGCTGTTCCTGCCCGCCAACCAGCCCGCCGACAGGTTCTACGCGGGAGGTCGGCAGATCGCCGACCTGCGCGGGACCGGGCCGGCGGCGAGCCACGAGCCCGAGGACTGGGTGGGTTCGGCCACGTCGGTGTTCGGGCACGAGCCCGTCGGGCTGACCGTGCTGCCCGACGGCCGGCTGCTCCGCGACGCGATCGACGCCGACCCGGTCGCGTGGCTCGGCGCCGAGCACGTCGCCGCCTACGGCTCCGACCCCGAGCTGCTGGTCAAGCTGCTGGACGCGGGCCAGCGCCTGCCCGTGCACGCCCACCCCGCCGTCCCGTTCGCCGCCGAGCACCTGGGTCTGGCGCACGGCAAGACCGAGGCATGGGTGGTGCTCGAGCCCGCCCGGGTGCACCTCGGGTTCACGCGGGACATCGGCGTCGACGAGCTGGCCGGCTGGGTGCGGACGCAGGACACCGGCGCGATGCTCGGCGCCATGCACGTCCTCGACCTCGCCGCCGGCGACGCCGTCCTGGTCCCCGCCGGGCTCCCGCACGCGATCGGGCACGGCGCGCTCGTCGTCGAGCTGCAGGAGCCGACCGACCTGTCGATCCTGCTGGAGTGGTCCGGGTTCCCGATCGACGGGGTCGCCGACGGGCACCTGGGCCTCGGGTTCGACGTCGCGCTCGCGGCCGTCGACCGTCGTGGCTGGTCCGCCGACGAGATCGCGCGTCTGCGCGGCGCGACCGCGGCGTCGTCGGGGGACCTGCTGCCCGACGCGGCGGCGTTCTTCCGCGTGGAGCGGTGGACCGGTCCGCGGGAGCTCGACGCGGGCCTCGCGGTGCTCGTCGTGGTCGACGGTGCAGGCACGCTCGTCGCCGACGGCGAGTCCTTGCCGCTGCGTCGGGGACACACGGTGCTCCTGCCCGCTGTTGCCGGGCCGGTCACGCTCGAGGGGGACGACCTCCAGGTCGTCGTCTGCCGCCCGCCCCGTCCGTAGGTCCCGGCTCGGGATGCGCGTTCACCCGAACGGTCGAACCATGGACGGCACGGTCGAGAAGCGCGCCGACGTCGAGAGGGACAACGAAGTCCGAGGGACGGCACACGATGCTCAACTCACGACACACATGGTTAGGAGCCGGCAGCGTTGCCGTGCTCGCAGCAGCTGGGCTCACGACGACCGGGATCGCCGGGGGCGGTGACGGCCGGGACAACGGGCAAGGTGGCGGCCGGGCCGTCGCCAAGAACGTGATCTTCATGGTGGGCGACGGCCTGAGCATCGCGGCCCGGGACGCCACCCGGCTGGCGACCGTCGGCAAGGACGGGCAGCTGCAGATGGACTCGCTGCGGTACGCCGGCTGGACCTACACCGACTCGCTGGACCCCGAGGAGGCCGTCACCGACTCGGCCGCCGCCGCCACGGCGTTCGCCACCGGGTTCCGCACGTACAACGGGGCCGTCTCGGTCGACGTGAACGGCAACGCGGTGAAGACGCTCCTGGAGCACGCGAGGGACCTGCGCAAGGCGACCGGGCTTGTCACGACGGCCCAGGTCACGGACGCGACGCCCGCCGCGTTCGGCTCCCACGTCCCCGACCGGGGCACGCAGACCGAGATCGCCCGGCAGTTCCTCGAGGAGACCAAGCCCGACGTCATCCTCGGCGGCGGCGAGGACTGGTGGTACCCCGTGGGCGACCCGGGTGCGTACCCGGACGACCCCGCCGACCCGCGGCCCGAGGTCAGCAAGAGCACGATCGGGAACCTCGTCGAGCTGGCCGAGGGGCAGGGCTACGACTACGTCAGCACCCCCGACGAGCTCGCCGCTACCCGGTCCGACAAGGTGCTCGGGCTGTTCGCCAACGAGGAGATGTTCGAGCAGTTCCCGGAGGGCCAGGGCGACGAGTACGCGCCCGTGGTCCCGCTCACGACGATGACCGCGAAGGCGCTCGACGTCCTCTCGCGCGACCGGCAGGGGTTCTTCCTCCTGGTCGAGGAGGAGGCCATCGACGAGTTCGCGCACGCCAACAACGCCGAGCGCACTATCCAGGCCGGACAGGCGCTGGACGCGACAGTGGCGCTGGTGCGGGAGTACGTCGCGAAGCACCCCGACACCCTGGTGGTCATCGTCGGTGACCACGAGACGGGTGGGCTGGCGATCGAGAACGTCTCCGGCGCCGACGAGTCCGGCGATCCCGCCAGCACCGACCCCGCCGTCGTGCAGAGCCTCGAGGACGGGCCGTTCCCGATCGCGAACAGCGACCTGGAGTTCACGGTCGACTGGACGACCGGGAGGCACACCGGTGCGGCGACGCCGTTGACGGCCGAGGGCCCACGGGCCGAGCGGCTGGCGCGGGCGCAGGACAACACGGACGTGTTCACGGTGGTCCTGGACGCGATGCGCGGCAAGCGCTGAGAGGGGACGAGGGCGGCTGCGCGGATGCGCAGCCGCCCTCGTCGTCGGCGCTCAGGAGCGGATGAACTCCAGGATGTCGGCGTTGATCGTCGCGGCCTCCGTGGTCGGCATCCCGTGCGGGAACCCGGCGTACGTCTTCAGCGTGCCGTTCTGCAGCAGCTCGGCCGACAGGGGGCCGGAGTCGGCGTAGGGGACCACCTGGTCGTCGTCGCCGTGCATGACGAGCACGGGGACGGTGATCTTCTTCAGGTCCTCCGTGAAGTCGGTCTGGGAGAACGCGACGATGCCGTCGTAGTGCGCCTTCGCGCCGCCCATCATCCCCTGGCGCCACCAGTTCTCGATGATCGCCTCGGAGGGCTCGCGGCCCGGGCGGTTGTACCCGTAGAACGCGGTGGACGGCAGGTCGCGGTAGAAGTTCGACCGGTTGGTGGCCACCTGCTCCTGCAGCCCGTCGAACACGCTCTTCGGCAGGCCGCCGGGGTTGGCGTTGGTCTGCACCATGATCGGCGGGACGGCGGCGATGAGCACGGCCTTGGCGACGCGGCTCTCACCGTGCCGGGCGATGTAGTGCACGACCTCGCCGCCACCGGTCGAGTGCCCGATGTGGACGGCGTCGTGCAGGTTCAGGTGCTCGGTGAGCGCCGCCAGGTCGTCGGCGTAGTGGTCCATGTCGTGGCCGTCGCTCGTCTGCGTGGACCGCCCGTGGCCGCGGCGGTCGTGCGCGATGACGCGGTAGCCGTGCTGGAGGAAGAACAGCAGCTGGGTGTCCCAGTCGTCGGCCGACAGCGGCCAGCCGTGGCTGAACACGAGCGGCTGACCCGAGCCCCAGTCCTTGTAGAAGATCTCCGTGCCGTCCGTCGTGGTGATGGTGCCCATGAACGTCCTCCCGTGGCTCGGTCCAGCTGACTCTCCCGAGCGTAGGTGTGGCTCACAGGCTCCGCGACAGGGTCAGCCGGCGGCGGCGACCCGCTGCCGCACGAGCTCGACCAGCCGGCCGACGTTCAGGGTCCACCCGACGCCGAACACGCGCGGGCTGATCAGGTGCGCACCCTCGGGGTCCCACATGCGCTCCTTGACGCGCGCGAGGGTCGGGACGCGGAAGTCGTAGGGCACGAAGCCCAGGACGCCGTTCCACGTCCGTTCCTCGGGCGGCGTCCGCAGCTCCTTGACGACGGCGGCGACCGCCAGCGCCAGCGTGATCAGCCGGATGATCTTCTGGAGGTCCATCCCTGTCGCGCGCTCGTCCTGCGATGCCATCTCGACTCCCTCGTCGGCGGGTGATCACCCCATCGTCCACCCGGGGGTGGTCAGCCTTCCAGCACCCCGTCGAGCAGCGCCAGCGCCTGGGCCACCGCATCTCGGGCCTCGTCGTCGGTGACAGCCGTCGCGACGACGCCGTAGACCATGCGCTGCAGCAGCAGGACGTCGGCGACGGTGAGGTGGGCGGAGACGAGACCGGCCGACTGCGCGCGCGGCAGGGTGGCCGCGACGAGGGCGGGCAGCCGGTCGGCGAGGTCGGTCTCGGCCAGGTCGTGCCGTGCCGCCAGGAACATCTCGACGAACGCGGACTCCTCGACCGTGAGCTCCAGGAGCCGCGTCCAGAGGCGGCCGAACGCGCCCGCGTCCGGCTCGGCGGCGAGGGCCTCGAGCTCGACGAAGTGCTGCTCGAACACCTCGAGAGCGAGGTCGAGCCGCGTCGGGAAGTGCCGGTACAGAACGCCTTGACCCACACCGGCCTCCTGCGCGATGGCGCTGAGCGGGGCGCGGTACCCGCGCTCGGCGAACACGCGACGGGCTGCGTCGAGCAGGGCGCGGCGGTTCTCCGGCGCGGCGGCGGGGCCACGGTTGCTTCCGCGGGTCGCGTTGGGCATGCTGTCATCCTAGACATCCGGACACTGTTGTCCGGTTACCTCGAAGGAGCGGTGAATGTCCGAGCTCAGCTACGACGTCGTGGTCGTCGGAACGGGTGGTGCGGGGTTCGCCGCAGCCATGGGCGCAGCCGACGAAGGACTGTCCGTCCTCATGCTGGAGTCCACCGACAAGTGGGGTGGCAGCACGGCCATGTCGGGCGGCGGCATGTGGTTGCCGGACAACCCGCTCGGGCAGCGCGCCGGTGTCGGTGACTCCCGCGAGGAGGCCCTCACGTACATGGAGGCCACGATCGGCGACGACTACCGCGCCACCTCCCGGGAGCGCAAGGAGGCCTTCGTCGACGGGGTCGCGGACTTCGTCACCACCGCCGAGAAGTACGGCATGCGCTTCGCCCGCGCGGCCGACTACCCCGACTACTACCCGGAGCTCCCCGGCGGCAAGATCGGGCGGGCGCTCGAGGTCGAGCCGTTCGACTCCAAGAAGATCGGCGCCTGGTGGAAGACCAGCCGGGCGCTCATGCCGCTGCCGCTCAAGACCGACGACGTCTGGCTCCTGAGCCGGGCCTGGTCGACCCCGGCCGGCTTCGTGCGCGGCGCGGGCTTCGTGTTCCGCACGCTCGGCGGGGCGGTCCGCGGCAAGCGCCTCGTGGGCACCGGGGCAGGGCTCGCGTGCTCGTTCCTCCATGTCGTGGTGAACGAGCAGCGCACCCCCCTGTGGCTGAACGCGCCGGTCGAGGGCCTCGTCACCGTCGACGGCCGCGTCGTGGGGGTGCAGACCGTGCGCGACGGGCGCGCGGTGACCGTGACCGCGACCCGCGGCGTCGTGCTCGCCGCCGGCGGCTTCGACCACAACACGATCCTGCGGCAGAAGTACCAGGGCATCGACGGCAACCCGTCGGGGAACCCGGGCAACGTCGGCAGCACCCTGGAGATGGTGCAGGACCTCGGCGCGTCGGTCGAGCTGATGGACGACGCCTGGTGGGGTGCCTCGGTGGCGCCGCTGCCCGGGACGAGCCCCGGCTTCCTCGTCGGCGAGCGGTCGATGCCGTACTCGATCATGGTCGACGCGGAGGGGGACCGGTTCGCCAACGAGTCGGAGTCCTACGTCGACCTGGGCCACCACATGCTCGACCACGACAAGGACGGCACCTACTGGCTCGTCGCCGAGGCCCGGCACGCCCGCCGCTACCTGCGCGGCTACGCCATGGACCCGCGCGTCACCAAGGCGATGGCGGCCGCCGGCACGATGGTGAAGGCGGCGACGCTCCAGGAGCTCGCGCGGGGCATCGGCGCACCGCACCTGCCGGCGACGGTCGACCGGTTCAACGGCTTCGCACGCTCGGGGGTCGACGCGGACTTCGGGCGCGGCAACTCGGCCTACGACCGCTACTACGGCGACCCGACCGTGCACCCCAACGCCAACCTCGGCCCGCTCGAGAAGGGTCCGTTCACGGCGTTCAAGGTCGTCATCGGGGACCTGGGCACCAAGGGCGGGGTGGTGACCGATGCGGACGCCCGCGTCCTGCGCGACGACGGCTCCGTCATCGAGGGCCTCTACTCGGCGGGCAACAACTCCGCCTCCGTCATGGGCCGCACCTACCCGGGTCCCGGCTCGACCATCGGGCCGGCCGCCGTCTTCGGGCTGCGGGCCGCCCGGCACATGGCGCGCAGCGCGGGCTGACGTCGCACGACGGCGGGGCGGTGCCTCACGCCCCGCCGTCGAGGACCTGACGTAGCCGCGCGGCGAACGCCTCCGGCTGCCCTGCCTGGCCGAACTCGTCGCCGAGGAAGCCGCCGTGGTTGCTGGGGAAGACCGTCAGCCCGAGGCCGAGCTGCTCCGCGAGTGCCGCCGACGTGCGCCACGTCATCGTGTCCTGGCTCTCGACGCCGCCCGCGACGACCACCCGGGTCGGGGCACCCGTGAGCGCGGGGACATCCGGGCGGTACGCCGTGATCGCGTTGGAGGCACCCGACAGCAGCGGGTCGATGCGCGACCCGTCGTCGGCGGTCGGCAGCCCGAACGCGGACGGGTCGGGCAGCTCTCGGCCGAAGTCGGGGCTGAACTCGCCCTGCACGGACGTCAGCGCGATGAACGCCGCCATGCCGGCGCCCCAGCCGCGCCGGTGGTACACCTCCTGGACGCGCTGCTCCGCCGCGAACGCCTGGGCGGCGTCCGGCAGGACCGACAGCACGGGCGGCTCGTGCGCGACGAACGTGCGGACGTCCTCGGGGTGCGTCGCCACCAGGTGCAGCCCCGTGACGGCGCCGCCGCTGCTCCCGAACAGGTCGACCGTCCCACCCAGCTCGCCGACCAGCAGGTGCAGGTCCTCGGCCTGCTGCTGCGGGGTGTTCACCAGCTCACCGTCGCGACGCGTGCTGCGTCCCAGGCCGCGCGGGTCGTACGTCACGACCGTCCGGTCCGGGAAGTGGGACGCGAGCGTGCCGAAGCCGGACGCGTCCATCGGCTGGCCGATCAGCAGGAGCGGCGGACTGCCGTCCGCGGCCGGGAGCGGCCCTCGCACGTCGTAGGTGAGGGTCGCTCCCGGTGCGTCCAGGGTGTGCGTCGTCTTCACGTGTGTGCTCCTGTCGGCCGTCGTTGGCGTTACTCGCCAGTATCACGGCGCCGACCGGTGCGCGCCGGTCACACCAGCAGGACGCGCACCGCCTGCGTGGTCCCGCCGCTGCTCAGCGACCAGGTCCCGTCGTCCGTCGGCAGCAGCGTCCACGTGCCGCACCCGGCCCCGTCGCTGCCCGAGCGGACGAGCGTCAGGTCGGAGCCGAGGCACGCGACCTGCCCGCGCCGGACGTCCGCCTCGACGCTGCGCACGGTGTAGCCGGCGGTCCCGGGCACGGACTCCACCCGCCACGTCTGGCACGCACGCGGGTCGCGAGGCTCGAACGTGACCGTGCCTGCCTTCGGCGCGTGCTTCGCCTGGCAGCGCGCCACGCTCAGCGTCCGGTCGGCGTCCGTGGGGCTCGCCAGGAGCACGTCGCCCACCGGCTCGACGCGGAACTGCTGCTCCGCCCCGCCCGTCGGCGAGCTGATCGCGACGTTGGCGCCCGCCACCGGGCCGCCCTGCACCGTCCAGGCGCGGTTGCCGGGCAGCACGCTCGCGACCGTCGTCCAGCCGTCGCCCGCCGCCGTGAAGCTCCAGCGCTGGCAGTCGTTGTTCGGCAGGAACCCGAGCCAGCCCCACTGCGCGACGTTCCCGCCGTCGACGTTCTGGCACGCGCCCACCTCGGCGACGCTGTTGCTGAACCGGTTGAGGATCCGGGTCCCGTTGCCGCGGTCGGAGAGCTGCCAGTGCTGGCACCGGTTGTCGAGGTCGAGCCAGAGGGCGATGTTCGCGCCCTCGTACCCGCAGCCGGCGTTCTCGACGACCGCCGTGCCGTCCCGCGGGACGATCTGCACGAACGCGTCGCCGTGGCCGATCGAGCGGCTCGGGTTGATCGGGTCGCCGATGACCGGCCAGCCGTCGCGACCCCAGGTCAGGGTGCGGACGTTCAGTCGCGGGGCGCCGCCGTCGGTCGCGTCGTAGTAGTGGTTCACGAAGAGCCCGGTGCGGCCGTTCTTGTCCATGAGCAGGTCGCCGCCACCGGCGCCGACGAACTCGTTGTAGCCGCGCAGGATCTCGGTGCCGCCCTTGTCGCCGAGCAGCGGGACGCCGTCGGCGTCGACGTACGGGCCGGTCAGGCTGGGGGAGCGGCCGACGATCGTCCGGTAGTCGCTCTCGACGCTGCGGCAGCAGTAGTCCCAGGACACGAACAGGTAGTAGTAGCCGTCGTGGAAGGCGATCGTCGGGTTCTCCTCGGCGTTCGGCGCGAACTGGCGCTGAGCGATCCGGACGGGCTGCTCGCCGGCGACGGGCTTGCCGGTGGCGACGTCGACCGGCACGACGTGGATGCCGGAGAAGAACGAGCCCCACGACAGCCAGGTCCCGCCGTCGGCGTCGGTCACGAGGTTCGGGTCGATGGCGTTGAACGTGTCGACGCCCGGCTGCGAGCGGACCACCAGGCCGCGGTCCTCCCACTGCGCGTTCGCGAGGGTCGGCGAGGTCAGCAGCCCGATCACGGAGTTGTTGGTGCCGAACTGGGACACCGCGTAGTAGAGGCGCCACTCGGTGCCGGACCAGCTCAGGTCGGGTGCCCAGGCGTCGCGCGGTGCGTTCTCGGGGGTCACCCCGAGCGACTCGAGCACCCAGGTCGGGAGCTCGGTGATCGCCGGGCCGAGCTCCTCCCAGTGCACCAGATCGCGGGAGCGCTTGAGCGGCAGGTAGGTGTCGTCGAAGGCGGCGTCGCCCGTGATCGCGACGTAGTACCAGCCCTTCTCCTTGACGATCGTCGGGTCGTGCGCGATGGGGTCGACGGGCCGGGCGGCCGGTGGTCGGGACGTGGGCGCGGTCGGTGCCGCGGTCGCGGGGGCCGTCAGGCCGATCACGCCGAGCAGGGCCGCGATCGCGATCAGGACGGTCGTCAGGGAGGTGCGCTTCATCGGGTGTCCTCTACTTCCACATCGTCGTGGGGGCTCGCCGTGGCACATCCTGGCACATTTCTACAACGTTGGAAATGGACATACAACGATGGAGACGAACGTCGGACTGTGACCACCGTCTCGGAAGAAGACACCCGGCTCGTCCTGTTGCGGACGGAGGCTGGAGAACGCCGGCCGCCGTCGCACCCTCTGGGAGTCCCGTGTCCGACACCACCACGCAGCGCGCGCGCCGGTTGCGCCTGCCGTCCTTCTCGGTCCAGGTCCTGCTCGGCCTCGGGCTCGGCATCCTCCTCGGCTGGGTCGCGCTGCAGATGGGCCCGACCGCGTCGGGCGACCCGAACTGGCTGACCACGACGCTGGACACCATCGGGGCCTCGTTCGTGACCCTGCTCAAGACGATCGTGCCTCCGCTGGTGTTCCTCGCGATCGTCGCGTCGATCGCCAACCTGCAGCAGGTCACCAACGCCGCTCGGCTCGCCTGGCAGACGCTCCTCTGGTTCGCCATCACCGCAGGCATCTCCGTGGCGATCGGTATCGGCCTCGGGCTGGTCTTCCAGCCGGGCAACAACTCGACGCTCAGTCCCGAGTCGGGCTCCGAGGTCGGCACCACGGGCAGCTGGCTCGACTTCCTCAACGGTCTGATCCCGAGCAACTTCCTCGGCCTCGGTGCCAGCACGCAGGAGACCGACGGGTCTCTGACGACGGCGATCTCCTTCAACGTGCTGCAGATCGTGGTCGTCGCGATCGTCGTCGGCATCGCAGCCCTGCGCAGCGGCACGGCCGCCGAGCCGTTCCTCGGCTTCACCCGGTCCGCGCTCGCGGTCGTGCAGAAGATCCTCTGGTGGGTCATCCGCCTCGCGCCCCTGGGCACCCTCGGCCTCATCGGCCGTGCCGTCGCGACCTACGGCTGGGACCTGCTGGCCCCGCTCGGGTCGTTCGCCGTCGCGATCTACGTCGGCCTGGCGCTCGTGCTGTTCGTCGTCTACCCCGTGATCCTGCGGACCAACGGGCTCGGGATCCGCAGCTTCTTCCGGGGCGCGTGGCCGGCGATCGAGCTCGCGTTCGTGTCGCGGTCGTCCGTCGGCACGCTGCCCGTGACGCAGCGGGTGGTCGAGCGCAACCTCGGCGTGCCGCGCTCCTACGCCTCGTTCGCGGTTCCGTTAGCGGCCACCACCAAGATGGACGGCTGCGCCTCGATCTACCCGGCGATCTCCGCGATCTTCGTCGCGCAACTGTTCGGCATCGACCTGTCGATCACCGACTACCTGCTCATCGCGTTCGTCTCCGTCGTCGGCTCGGCCGCGACCGCCGGCCTGACCGGCGCCGTGGTCATGTTGACCCTCACGCTCTCGACGCTCGGGCTGCCGCTGGCCGGAGTCGGCCTGCTGCTCGCGATCGACCCGATCCTCGACATGGGCCGGACGGCCGTGAACGTCGCGGGGCAGGCGCTGGTGCCCACGGTCGTCGCGAAGCGTGAGGGCATCCTCGACCTGGAGCGGTACGCGTCGGCGTCCGCGGAGGACCTGTTCTCCGACGACGACACGTCCGAGACCTCCGAGGTCTCCGAGACCTCCGAGGTGGTCGGGTCCGGGCGACGCGAGAGCGTCTCCGTCTCCTGACCGCATCCGCGTGGAGGCCCCGGTCGCGGCCGGGGCCTCACGCGTCGGGCAGCAGCGGCACGGCGATCCCCTCGCCGCGGCGCAGCAGGCTCGCGCGCATCACGGCCTGCGTCCCGAACCGCAGCGCGACCGCGTCGACCGCCTCGTCGAGCCCGCCGTGGTCGGGGTGGTCCAGGGGAAGGGCGAGCTGCACGAACCGGTCCGACGACAGCCCCGTCAGTGCGACCCCCACCAGCGTGATCCCGCGCTCGCGGATCAGCGGTCCGGCGGCCTCCAGCAGCCCGACTGCGGCGGCCGCGATGTCCTCGGACGAGTCCGTGGCGGCATGGAACGACCGCGACCGCGTGGCCTTGGTGTAGTCCTCGAACCGCAGCCGCAGCACGACCGTCCGCGCGATCCGGTCCGCCTTGCGCATCCGTCGGCACACGCGGTCGACGAGCCCCAGCAGCGCGGCGCGGACGAACGCCTGGTCGTGCGGTCCGTGGCCGAGGGCGCGCTGCGCACCGATCGACCCGCGCGACCCGCCCACCACCACCTTCGCCGGCGTGTGCCCGTGCACGACCGCGTACAGGTGCCGCCCGCCCGCCGGCCCGAGCGCGCCGACCAGGACCGACTGGGGGAGCAGGGCGACGTCCCCGGCGGTCCGCAGCCCGTAGGCGTGCAGCTTGGCCGCGGTCACCGCGCCGACGCCCCACAGCATCTCGACCGGGAGCGGGTGCAGGAACGACTCCTCGTCGGCCGGGAGCACCAGCAGCAGCCCGTCCGGCTTCGCCACCCGGGACGCGACCTTGGCCAGGAACGGCGTCCGCGCCACGCCGACCGTGATCGGCAGGCCGACGACGTCCCGGACCTGCGCGCGCAGCCGCGCCGCGATGTCCACGGGCGGCACGTCGATCTTGTGCAGGCCGCCGACGTCGAGGAACGCCTCGTCGATCGACACCCCCTGGACCAGCGGTGTCGTCTGCCGGAAGAGCTCGAAGACCGCCTTGCTCGCCTCGAGGTAGGCGTCGAACCGCGGGCGCACGATGATCAGGCCAGGGCACAGCGCCCGGGCCTGGCGGCCGCCCATCGGCGTGGTCACGCCGCGGCGCTTGGCCTCGTACGACGCCGCCAGGATCACCCCACCGCCGACGGCGACAGGTCGGTTGCGCAGGCGGGGGTCGTCGCGCTGCTCGACGGACGCGTAGAAGGCGTCGAGGTCGGCATGCAGGATGGTGGAGCGCACGAACACATGTTCGAACCTACGTCTGACATCGGGCCGACACTAGGGTTGCGACATGCACCGGATCATGCTCCGCGAGGTCATCATCGACGCACCCGCGGCCGACATCGACGCCGTCACCACGTTCTGGTCGGGCGCGCTGGACGCGAGCCCGCAGCCGATCCCGGGGGAGCCGTTCGTGGCCCTGCGGGGCGCCGCGTCGCTGCCGCACGTGGCGACCCAGAGCCTCGGGGGCGACGACGGGCCGCGGTTCCACCTCGACATCGAGACCGACGACCTCGAGGCCGAGATCGCGCGCCTCGAAGGGCTCGGCGCGACCGTGCGCACCCGCTACGACGACTACGCCGTGATGGCCGACCCGGTCGGGCTGCTCTTCTGCCTGCTGCCGCCGGTGTCGGAGGAGTTTGCGACGCGGTCGAGGACCGTCGGGTAGCGCCCGTCAGTCGTAGAACGGCGGCAGGAGGTCGGCGGCGTCGTCGACGTTCTCGGTGCGGGTGGAGCTGTCGTTCGTGGTCTGCCGGCTGTCGGCCGCCAGACGCCACCAGGGTGCGTTCACACCCACGATCCTTCCGGTGCGAGGCGTGCCCGACCAGGGACGTTCGGCCCGAGCGACCCGCACCCTGGGCGGGGTGCGAGCCGCCCTCGGGCCGCTCACTCCCAGACGTACGCCGGCCGCAGCTCCGCGATGCTCCCCGGCCCGGCGAACTGCGCCGCGACCTCCTCCGCGCGCTCGCGGGTGGCGCAGTCGACCAGGAAGAAGCCGGCCAGGTGCTCCTGCGTCTCGGCGTACGGCCCCTCGCTGGCCAGCGAGTCGCCGCTGCGCCAGCGGTACACGGTGGCCGACGCGGGATCGGCCAGGGCCTCCGCGGTGACCAGCTCGCCGTTCGCGGACAGCTCCCCGAGCAGCACGTCGAACTTGCGGTCGCCCTCCTCGTGCTCGGCGACGCTCAGCGCGCGGCCCTCGTCGGTGAATCGCGACGTCGGGTGCGCCCACGGCTTGGGGTTGGAGTGGATGAGGATCAGGTACTTCACGATGGACCTCCTGGTGTGGGTGCTGTCGGGGCATGACGCGGAGGGTCCGCGGTTCTCGACACGTCCTCGTCCAGCCCGTCGTGCAGGTCGCCGCACTCGACCTCGACGACGCCGTGCGCGACGAGGTAGCCGCGCGCACCCCGGTCGCCGGTGAGGGTGTCGGACAGGGGAGCCCAGTGGTCCGCGCCGATGAGCACGGGGTGCCCCGGGCGCCCGTCGTAGACCGCCTGCCGGAGCGTGTGCCGGTCCCACGTCGCGGCCAGGCGCTCGACGACGCTCACCGGGGTGCCGGGCAGGTCCACGAGCGTGACCACGACCGCGTCGCCGGCTGCGTGCGCGAGCCCCGTGCGCAGCGACTCGCCGAGCCCGTCCGCCCACTGCCGCGCGACCACCGTCGTGACCCGGGCGTCGTCGGGGACGAGGCTGCGCGCCTCGTCGGCCGCCGCGCCCAGGACCACGACGACGCGGGCGCAGCCGCCGTCGAGCAGGAGCCGCACGGCGTCGGCGAGCCAGGGCACCACCAGCGCCTTCGGGCCGCCGTGCCGCGTGCCCGCCCCAGCCGCGAGCACGATGCCGCTGAGGCTTGCGTCGGTGGGAGGCACGTCCCGTACGGTGCCAGTGCGCGCGTGCGGAGCGCTACCCGGGAGGCGGCCTTGATGATCGACGACGGACCCGAGACGCGGTCGCTGCTGGCGACCGCCCTGCACGTCCCGCGCTGGATCGACGAGGTCGCGTCCGGCTGCCCCTACCCCTCCGTCGACGCGCTCCTCGGTGTCGCGGACCTCGCCGCGCGCACCCTGACCCCCGCGGAGGTCGACCAGGCCCTCGCCGCCCACCCCCGGATCGGCGAGAGGTCCACCGGGCTGAGCAGCGCCGAGCAGGCCGCGTCCGCCACCGACGACCCCGCGCTCATCGAGGCGATGGCCGTCGGCAACGAGACGTACGAGCAGCGGTTCGGTCGCATCTTCCTCATCCGCGCCGCCGGTCGCAGCCGCGTCGAGGTCCTCGCCGAGCTGCACCGCAGGCTCGGGCTCTCCGACGCCGAGGAGGCCGCCGAGGTGGCCGACCAGCTCCGCCAGATCGCGCTCCTGCGCCTCCCGACCCTGTTCGCCTCATGAGCCAGCTCACGACGCACGTCCTCGACACCACCCTCGGGCAGCCCGCGGCCGGCGTACCGGTGACCCTGGCGGCGTCCGTGTCCGGAGTCTGGACCGAGCTGGCGTCCGGGATGACCGACGACGACGGCCGGGCACGGTCGCTCGGACCGGACGCCGTGCCGCCCGGGCGGTACCGGTTCGTGTTCGACACCGCTGCCTACTTCGCCGCGACCGGGCAGGTGGGGTTCCACCCGGAGGTCGTCGTGGTGTTCGACGTGGTCGACGACGGGCACTACCACGTGCCGTTGCTGCTCAGCCCGTTCGCGTACTCGACGTACCGGGGAAGCTGACGGCTCAGTACTCGACGCGCGTCGGCCGGGCCAGCCAGGCCTCCATCGGGGCGGTCGCCGTCGGGACCCGGTGCCCGAGCACGGGCATCGGCCACGTGGCGGGGTCGGAGTCGAACAGGTCGTAGAAAACGCTGTCGTCGAAGCCCGCGCGGGCGGCGTCGTTGCGGTCGGCGGCGAAGACGACGCGGTCCACCCGCGCCCACAGGCAGGCGGCCAGGCACAGGGGGCACGGCTCGCACGACGTGTAGACGGTGGAGCCGGCCAGCGAGAAGGTGCCGATGGTCTGGCACGCCGCCCGGATGGCCAGGACCTCGGCGTGCGCGGTGGGGTCGTTGTCGCGCGTGACACGGTTCTGACCGGCGCCGATCACCACCCCGGCGCGCACCACGACCGCCCCGAACGGGCCACCGCCGTCGGCGACGTTCGCGGTCGCGAGCGCGACGGCCTGCGACAGCCAGCTCTCGTCGTCGGGGGTCACGGTGCACCCACCGATCGCGTCCAGGCGTCGCCCGCGTCCGGGGTGCCGTCCCGCACGACCACCGCCTCGATCAGTCCGTAGGGCCGGTCGGCCGCGAAGAAGACCTCGCCGGGGTTCTCCAGCCCGAACGGGCTCAGGTCGGCCAGGAAGTGGTGCTTGTTCGGCGCCGCGAACCGGATCTCCACCACCTCCGGGACCGCGTCGAGGACGGCCTCGCCCATCTGCCACAACGTCTGCTGCAGAGCCAGGGAGTGCCGGGTGGCGAAGGTGGCGAGCATGACCTCGCGGACGCGGGCGTAGGTGACGTCGAAGTCCACGTCGTCGCCCGCGTAGCGCCACTGGGCCACGAGCGAGGTCGCGAGCACCCGGTCGGACGTCTCCGGGAGCGTCGTGTACTCGTCGGTGAGGAAGCCGCGGAACTCCGAGCCGGTCGACTTCAGCACGGTCAGGTCCTTCAGGCCGGCGATCACGGTCGTCCCCTCGGCGTCGGCGGTCACCGAGGCGGTGCGGACCTCCTGCCCGCTGCGGACCCACGTGTGGTCGTGCTCGACACCGTCGACCAGGACGCGGACCCAGGCGTGCTCCTGGACGTCGACCCGCGCGCCGGTCACGGGGACCACGTCGTCCACGAAGTGCCGGGCGAGCAGGGTGGCGAACGCCTCGGGGGAGGACACGCCGTGCTCCTTGGCGTACGCGAACGCCATGTTCCTCTGGGTGTCCGTGGGCAGCACGGCCGACTGGTCGCCGTCGAGGTAGGCGGCCGCGAAGTCACCGCGCAGGGCCGTCGAGACGTTGAGGTCGCGGATCTCGTGGCGGGGCGTGTCGCGCACGATCCGGACCACGCGCGTCTCGGCCTTGCCGTACTGGTGGGCGTGCAGTCGGGCCGTCATGGCCGCAGTGTGCCCGGCTGATGTGACATGCGCGTTTCCTCCTGGACGATGGGCCGACGCTACTCGCGGCGATCCGGTAGCGGTCTACGCTCGTCGAACCCCGTCAGCGTCCCGGGAGGTGACCGCCGTGCTCGAGATCGCGGACCGCCTGCTGGCCACGCTGACCGCCGGCCACCGGGTCGCCGTCGCGACGGTCGTGTCGATGACCGGCAGCGCGCCCACCGTCGTCGGCACGTCGATGGCCGTGGACGACACCGGCGCCGCGCTCGGCAGCGTCGCGGGAGGGTGCGTCGAGGGAGCCCTGTACGACCTGTGCACCTCGGTGCTCGACGGCGCCGCGCCGGGCCTGCAGGAGTACGGCGTCACCGACGAGGACGCGTTCGCCGTCGGCCTGACCTGCGGCGGCGTGCTGCGCGTGCACGCGCGCGAGCTGGGCCCGGCCGACGTGCCCGTGCTCGCCGCGGCGGCCCGCGGCGACGAGGCCGTCCTCCTGACCGCGCTCGACGGTCCGCTGCCGGACGACGTGCCCGTCCCGGCCCGGTCCGGCATCGTCCGCGTCCAGGGTCCCGACGGTGGCGTCGAGGTGTTCGTCGAGGTCGCGTCGGCCCCGCCCCGGATGGTCGTCTACGGCGCGCTCGAGTTCTCGTCGGCCCTCGCCCTCGTGGCGCGGGCCGTGGGCTACCGCGTCACCGTGTGCGACGCCCGGGCCGTGCTCGCCACCCCGCGCCGCCACCCCGGGGCCGACGAGGTCGTCGTCGACTGGCCTGTCCGCCACCTCGCGCAGCAGCGTCTCGGTGCTCGCGACGTCGTCTGCGTCATGGCGCACGACGACCGGTTCGACGCCGACCTGGTCCTCGCTGCGCTGCGGTCCGGGGCGGGGTACGTGGGTGCGATGGGGTCGCGACGGACGCAGGACCGCCGCATCGCGGAGCTGGTCGAGCGGGGGGTCACCGACGACGAGCTGGCCCGGCTGCACGCCCCGATCGGCCTCGACATCGGCGCCTCGACGCCGGGGGAGACGGCGGTGTCGGTGCTCGCAGAGGTCCTCGCGTCCCGCACGGGCGCAACAGGCCTCCCACTGACGGACCTGGCGGGCCCGATCCACCGCCCGACCCCGACACCCCACCCCTGACGTCCGAGCATCCGGTCGCCAGGTCGGCCAGATGCTCGGACGCAGCGACGGGAGGCTGACGCGCGCCCCCCACCCACGCGGACGTCCGCACGTTCGGTCGTCGGGACGCGCGAATGTGCGGACGTCCCCTAGGAAAACCACGGGACGTCCGCACGTTCGGTCGTCGGGACGCGCGGATGTGCGGACGTCCGGGCGGGGCAGGGGGTGGTCAGGGCCGCCGCAGGCGCCAGAGGCGGTCGGCGGACATGGGGAGCTCGTGGGGGCGGATGCCGACGGCGTCGCGGATGGCGTTGGCCAGCGCCGGCGCGACCGGGTTGTACGGGGCCTCGCTCATCGACTTGGCACCCAGGGGTCCCAGGTCGTCGGCGGTCTGCGCGAAGAGCACCTCCGTGCGGGGCAGGTCGATCATCTGCGGCACGTGGTAGCTGCGGAACGAGGCGGTGGTCACGCGGCCCTCGTCGTCGAGCCGCATCTCCTCGTAGAGCGCGGTGCCGATGGCCTGCCCGGTGCCGCCCTCGACCTGGCCGCGCAGCTGTTCGGGATGCAGCACGGTGCCGGCGTCGACCGCCTGCACAGACCGCAGGACGGTGACCTCGCCGGTCGCGGGGTCGACCGCGACGCGGAACCCGTGCACGTTGAAGGCGACCGACCGTGGGGAGCCGTCGTGGGTGCCCTGGCCGGTGAGGCCGGGGACGGCCCGCGCGATCTCGGTCAGCGGGACGCCGCTCGCCGACTCGGGTCCGAGGTCCTGGGCGTCCCAGGTGCGCGGCTCGTCGCTCGGGTGGTCGCGCAGGGCGGCGGCCGCCGAGAGGATCTTGGTGCGCAGCTGGAGGGCGGCGCGGTGCAGGGCGAGCCCGGCGACGACGACACCCGCGGACCCGAACGCGCCGGTGTCGTACCCGGTCACGTCGGTGTCGGACTGCCGGATCACGATGCGGTCGACCGTGGTGCCCAGCGCCTGGGCGACCAGCTGGCCGTGCACGGTCGTGGTGCCGTTGCCGAACTCGGTGGTCCCGACGCTGATCTCGTACCGGCCGTCGTCGAGCAGGCGGACCGACGCCTCGGCGTAGTGCCCGCGCGGGGCGATGGTCGCGATCATGGCGACGGCCGTCCCGGAGCCGACGAGGGTTCCGGGGGGAGCCGGCAGGTCCGCGGAGCGCTCGGCCAGGGCGTCCTCCACGAGGTCGAGGCACTGGTCCATGCCGTAGGAGTGCATGTCGAGGTCGCCCACCTCGTCGGGGTCGGCCACGAGCAGCCGGTCGCCGGGGACGACGACGTTGCGGCGGCGGACGTCGAACGCGGAGATCCCGACCGACCGCGCGAGGTCGTCCATCGCCGACTCGATGGCGAAGATGACCTGCCCGAGCCCGTACCCGCGGAAAGCGCCCGACGGCAGCGTGTGCGTGTAGACGGACTCGGCGTCGACCCGCTTGTTGGCGCACCGGTACACCGCGACCGACTCGCTGACGCCGTGGAACATGACGCCCGGCCCGTGGTTGCCGTAGGCGCCGGTGTTGGTGAGGACGTCGATGCGCATCGCGGTCAGCACGCCGTCGGCGTCGGCACCGAGCTCGACCTCGACGCGGACCGGGTGCCGGCTGGGCACGATGGTGAACTCGTCGGCCCGGGTCATCTCGTACTGCACCGGGCGGCCGGTGCGCAGGACGGCGAGCGCGACGACGTCCTCGGTGAGCAACTCCTGCTTGCCGCCGAACCCGCCGCCGACGCGACCGGTGAGCACGCGGACCTGGGCGGGGTCGAGCGCGAAGATGTGTGCGATCTCGTCGCGGACCAGGTACGGGACCTGGGTGCTGGTGCGCAGGACGAGGCGGCCGTCCTCGTCCAGCCAGCCGCGGGTCGCGTGCGTCTCCAGGGCCGCGTGCGACACGCGGCTGGTGCGGTACGTGCCGCCGACGCGGTGCGCGGAGGCGGCGAGGGCCTCCGAGACGGAGCCCATCTCCGCGTGCAGCTGCGCGACGACGTTGCGGCCCGGCTCCGAGATGCGCGCCTCCGGACCCTTGTCGCCGTGCACCAGGGGAGCGCCGGGCTCCCGCGCCTGCTCCGGGTCGAGGACGGCGGGCAGCACCTCGTACTCGACCTCGATGAGGCGCAGCGCCCGCGACGCCTCGCGCAGCGACGCGGCGACGACGACGGCGACGCGCTGCCCGTGGAACCGCAGGACCGGGTCGAGCACGCGGGTGTCGTCGGGGTCGTCGAGGCGGCTCTCGTGGCGGGCGGTCGAGAACAGGGTGGCCGGGGAGTCCTCGTGCGTGAGGACGGTCAGCACGCCCGGGGCTGCCAGGGCGGCGGTGGTGTCGATCGAGACGATCCGCGCGTGGGCGTGCGGGCTGCCCAGGACGGCCAGGTGGGCCAGGTCGGTGGCGGGGACGTCGAGCGTGAACGGTTCGCGCCCGGTCACGATCCGGCGCGCCGCGGGGGAGCGGACGGAGCGCCCGGCGTCCTGGCCGGCCACGGGGTCGACCGTGTTGCAGCGGCGGGCGACGGCGTCACAGATCGACCGGTAGCCCGTGCAGCGGCAGAGGTTGCCCTTGAGCAGGCGGGTGGTCTCGTCGTCGTCCGTCGTGAGGCCGAGACCCGCCACCGTGGTGACCATGCCGGCGGTGCAGAAACCGCACTGGAACGCGGCGGCGTCGACGAAGGCGTCGCCCACCACCGGGTCCAGCCCGGTCACCGTCGTGACGGAACGACCCGACGCCCGGTAGGCGGGGACCAGGCAGGAGTGGGTGGGGCGTCCGTCGAGCAGGACGGTGCACGCGCCGCAGTCGCCCGAGTCGCAGCCCTTCTTCACCTCGACGTGCCCCTGCTCGCGCAGCAGCGTCCGCAGCACCTGGCCGGGGGCGGGCTCGGCGTCGACGGGCGTGCCGTTCACCTCGAACCTCATGCGAGCTCCTCCCGCACCTGCTCGGCGAGCCGGAGCGTCATGGCCCGGCGCCAGTCCGGGGCGCCGTGGGGGTCGTCGTACCAGTCGTCGACCGCGTCGACTGAGGCGGACAGCTCGTCGGGGGTCGGCATCGTCGGGAACGCGAGGCGGTGCGGGTGGGTCACACCGGCGGTGAGGGTGACGACGAGCCCACCCGCGTCGTCGCGACGGCCCGCCACGATCGCCCCGGACCTCCCGTGCTTGGTCAGCGCGACCCGGCGGAACGCGACCGGCTGCGCGAGCACCTCGGCGGTCACCGACACCGAGCGGAGCACCTCGCCCTGGCTCAGTGAGGTGGTCCGCACCCCGGTGACCAGCGACGCGACCGGCTCCCGGCGCTCACCGCCGTCCGGCGTCCACACCACGGCGGTCGCGTCGAGCGCGACCGCGAAGGAGGTCAGAGCGCCTGCCGGGAGCGCCAGGCAGATGTTGCCGCCGACCGTCGCCCAGTCCCAGATCTTCTCCGAGGCCACCAGCGACCGCGCGCACTCCTGCACCAGGTGCTGCGACCGCCAGCCCGCGACCGGAGGCAGGTCCGCCAGCGACCGGATCGTGCAGGTGGCGGCGAGCGTCAGACCGTCGGCCGTCTGCTCGACCGCGGGCCAGCCGAGCGTCGTGAGGTCGACGAGCTCCTCCAGGCCGGGTTGCGGCTCAGAGAACAGCCACGTGCCCCCGGCCAGCGGCGCGCTGCGGGGGCCGAGCGCGAGCTCGGTCCGGTCGTGTGCCGCACGGATGCGGTCCAGCGAGATGAGGTCCATGGTCTGCCCGAGTGAACCGTACCCACGTGTCCGGCGTGTGACGACAGGCGGTTCGTCCTAGCGTCGATCCATGACGACCCGGCACCTGCGCCAACCGACCCTCGACTGCGCCGAGCCGCGCGAGCTCGCCGAGTTCTACCGGCAGCTGCTGGGCTGGGTGTACGCGGACGGGCACGAGGAGCCCGACCCCGAGGGCGACGACTTCCTCCTCCTGATCGACCCGTACCGTCCGGTGCGGCTGGGGTTCCAGCGCTCGGACGCGACGGTGGCGCCGTGGCGGGTGGGCGCCCGCGTGCACCTCGACCTCGACGTCGACGACCTGGATGTCGGGCACGACGACGCCGTACGCCTGGGTGCGCGTCCGCTCACGGGCACGCCCGAGGAGGAGGGGCACGCGGACGACCCGTTCCGCGTGTACGCGGACCCGTCGGGACACCCGTTCTGCCTGTGCCTGGCCGATCAGTGAGCCGGTGACCTGGGCTCGAACGGGATGAGCTCCTCGCGACCGGCGTCGATCAGCAGGCACGTGCTCTCGGGCACCTCGTGCCAGGCGCCCTTGAGATCGCCGAGCGGCTCCGAGACGACGATCCGCGTCTCGTCGGACAGGTCGTGCAGGACCGGGTTCTCCGGGTACTGCTCCTTGAGCACGGCGACGTCCGCGTTGTGGAAGAGCGACCGGCTCTGGCCCTCCGTCGAGTAGCGGAACGCCCACAGCCGCTGCCCGTCGGTGGTGCACACGGTCATCTGCACGGGGAACGCGACGCCGTGCGCGCGACCGACCTCCTCGACCAGCCCGACGGCGCGGGCCACGGCGGCGGGCGGGTCGTCCTCGAGCCCGAACGTCAGGGCGAGGTAGAACAGCACCTCCGAGTCCGTCGACCCCTCGATGAAGGGGAACAGGTCGGGGTCGACGGCGAGCACCAGATCACGCTTCATGGCGGAGAACCCGGCGAGCAGACCGTTGTGCATCCACAGCCAGCGACCGTGCCGGAACGGGTGGCAGTTGGTCTGCTGCACGGCGGAGCCGGAGGTGGCGCGGATGTGCGCGAGGACCATGCCCGAGCGCACGTGCTCGGCCAGCTCCCGCAGGTTCCGGTCGCTCCAGGCGGGCTCGATGCTGCGGAAGACGCCGGGGGTCGGGGAGCCCTCGGTGTACCAGCCGACGCCGACCCCGTCGCCGTTGGTGGCCTCGGCGCCGAGCCGGCTGTGCAGGCTCTGCACGACGAGCGAGTTGGTCGGCTTGTAGATCAGGTCGTCGATGAGGACGGGCGATCCGGTGTACGCGAGCCAACGACACACGACGGCCTCCTTCGGCACGGGCTCCGCCGGACGGACCCCACCCCGCCCACGTTACGGCGCGTCAGCCGCGCGGGAGCCAGGGCGCTGTGGGGCGACCTTCGTCGAACTCGCCGCCCGGTCCGCAGCCCCCGACGTAGTTCGCCGGCATGCGCGGGTACACCTCGGTCCAGTACCGCAGGGCGAGGGCGCTCGCCTGTGCGGGCGACGCGCCGAGCGCCGTGGCCATCGCGGCGTCCCGCTGCACGGCCGCGCACTCGGTGCGGGCCTCGTCGACGACGCCGACCATGTGCATGGTCTCGTGCGTGAGCACGTGCACGGCGATGACCTGGTCGAGCGAGGGGTCGTTCTTCCGCGAGCCGAGCCAGGCGCGCAGGTCGTTGCAGACGCGCACCTTGATGAGGGTCGCGCGCTCGGGGACGCCGTCGGGCTGCCACCTCACGTAGCCGAGCTCCTGCCCGACATCGACGAAGGCCTGCCCGAAACTCTGGCAGTCGACCTCGACGGGGACGCCCGCGATCCGGGTGGCGGCCGCCTCGAGCCGGTGCTCGAGCCAGGCCTCCAGCGCCATCGGGACCGCGCAGCCCAGCGCCAGCACGAGCGACAGCCCGACGCTGATCGCCGGGAACGGCGCGACGCGGCCGAGCACGTCGACGCGTCGCCTCAGCCACCGCACGACGATGCTCGCGGCGAGCGCGAGGAAACCGATCAGCGACAGGAGGAGGAGCACACCTCAGTCATCGGTCGGTGCGGCCCCGCCCATGACGTGCGACGGGTCGAGAACCTCGAGGATGCGCCCCATGATGCGGTCGAGGTCGGCGACGTCGGCCGAGGTCAGGGGGTCGATCACCGTCTGCCGGACCGTGCCGACGTGCCCCGGGGCGGCGGCCACGACTGTCGTCCAGCCGGCCGGGGTGAGGACCGCGTTGGTGGCGCGGCGGTCCTCCGCGCACGCCTCCCGGCGCACCAGCCCGCGCTTCTCCAGCCGCGAGACGACGTGGGACAGGCGTGCGAGGGTGGAGTTCGTGTGCGCTGCGAGGGTGGTCATCCGCAGGGTCCGGTCGGGCGCCTCGGAGAGCATCGCGAGCGTGAAGTACTCGAAGTGGCTCAGGCCGGAGTCGCGCTGGAGCTGGGACTCGAGGGTGCCGGGGAGCAGCTCGACGACCGCGATGAGCTTCTTCCAGGCGCGCAGCTGCTCGTCGCTGAGCCATCGCGTGTCCGTCACGACACCGACCGTACCAAATACTTGACGCTACAACTATCAGGCGTAGAGTACTTGTAGCAACAACCAATCGAGGAGGACGCTATGAGCACGGTGACGATCGTCGGAGCGGGCAACATGGGTGCGGCCATCGCGTGGCGCGTGATCGCGGGCGGGAACGACGCGCAGGTGCTCACCCGGACGCCGCTGAAGGTCGCCATCCCTGGGGCGAAGCACGGCACGGTCGGGGACCCGATCACCGGTGACATCGTCGTCCTCGCGCTCCCGTACGCCGCCGTGCCCGAGGTGCTCGCGCAGTACGAGGGCCAGCTCGACGGCAAGGTCATCGTGGACATCACCAACCCGGTCGACCTCGCGACGTTCGACTCCCTGGTCGTCCCGACGGGCAGCTCGGCGGCCGCCGTCATCGCCGAGGCCGTGCCCGGCGCGTCGGTGCTCAAGGCCTTCAACACCACGTTCGCGGCGACGCTCACCACCGGCGAGGTGGGCAACGAGCGGACCACGGTCCTCGTCGCGGGCGACGACGCCGACGCCAAGGCCGCGCTCGCTGCCGTCGTCGACGCGGGCGGGCTGCGGGTGGTCGACGCCGGCTCGCTCAAGCGCGCGCACGAGCTCGAGGCCTTCGGGTTCCTGCAGCTCACCCTCGCCGCGACCGAGCAGACGTCGTGGACCGGCGGGTTCGGGCTGACGGCATGACCGAGATCCTCGACGCCCGGACCGACGTCGGCGCCGTCACCCTCAAGGTCGGCGACCTCGACGCGATGACCGACTACTACGCGCGCGGCATCGGCCTCAGCGTCCTCGGGCAGGAGGGCGACCGCGTCACCCTCGGCCGGCTGGGCGTCCCGTCCGTCGTGCTCGAGCACACCCCCCTGCTCAAGCACGCGCCGTCGTCGGCGGCCGGGCTCTTCCACACCGCGATCCTCTTCGGCGAGCAGAGCGACCTCGCCTCGTCGGTGTTCTCCGTCGCCCGGCACTTCCCGACGTCGTTCACCGGCAGCTCCGACCACCTCGTGTCCAAGGCGCTGTACTTCGACGACCCCGAGGGCAACGGCGTCGAGCTGTACTGGGACCGGCCGCGCGAGCAGTGGGGCTGGGAGGACGGTCGCGTCGCGATGGCCACCGAGTACCTCGACCCGAACGCGTTCCTGCGGGAGAACCTCGTCGACCCCGACGCCCTCGACGGGGCCGCCGCCGTCGGCCACGTCCACCTCAAGGTCGGCGACATCACCACCGCGCACGAGTTCTACGTCGACACTGTCGGGTTCGAGGTCACCGCCGAGTACGGCACGCAGGCGCTGTTCGTCTCCGCCGGCGGCTACCACCACCACCTCGCGATGAACACGTGGCAGAGCCGGGGCGCGCAGGGTCGGTGGCCTGCGCTCGGCCTGGGCGAGGTCACCATCGAGCTGCCCACCGACGACGAGCGCGGAGCCCTCGGTGCCCGGCTCGCGAGTCGCGGCATCGCGACCCGCGACGACGGCCGCGTGCTGACGTTCGAGGACCCGTGGAACAACGAGATCCGCGTGGTCGTCGCGGGCTGAACGGTGCTCAGCCAGGACCGCGCCGTCAGACCGGGATCGCGTCCGCCAACTCCTCGCGTGACCGGATCCCGAGCTTCAGGTACACGTTGCGCCGGTGGTACTCGATCGTCTTCGGGCTGAGGAACAGTGCCGCGCCGGTCTCCCGCGTGGTGCGCCCGCTGGCCAGCATGCGGGCGACCTGCAGCTCCTGCGGCGTGAGGTGGTCGAGCCCGGTGGAGCTGCGGCGCTGGGCAGTCTCTCCGGTGGCGCGCAGCTCGGCGGCGGCCTGGTCGGCCCACGGGACGGCGCCGAGGCGCTCGAAGGCCGCCAGTGCGGTGCGCAGGTGCGGCCGGGAGTCGACGCGACGCTTCAGGCGCCGCAGGCGCGAGCCGTACGCGAGCTCGGTGCGGGCGGCCTCGAAGTCGTCGGGGGTGTGCTGGTGGTAGGCGAGGGCGACCGAGAAGCACACGTCGACGTCGGGGTCGGGGCAGGTCATGCCGGCAGCGCGTGCAGCGCGGGCCATCGACCACGGCTGGCCCTTGATCTCGGCGCGCTCGGTCAGCGTCCGCGCCAGGGTGCTCGCCTCGTCGGCCAGCCCCAGGTGCACCATCGCCTCGACCATCTCGGCGGCGGGGGAGAGGTCGACGTCGACGAGGCCGAGGTCGGTCAGGACGGCGTCGAGCTCGCGGTACCGCTCGAGCGCGGCGTCCGTGCGGCCGAGGCCGAGCTCGAGCTCGGCGAGGGCGGTCATCGCCCAGGTCTGGAAGAACCCGAGGTGGTGCTCACCGGCGAGCGCCAGGGCCTCCTCGGCGTGTGCTCGACAGGCGTCGACGTCCCCGCGTCGTGCCTCGAGCCAGGACAGCCCCGCCAGGCACGCGGTGACGTCGGTGGCCTGACCGGCCTCGCGCGCGAGCTGGATCGCCTCGGTGTACCCGGCGACGGCGTCGTCCCACCGGTCGGTGGTCGCCTGGTCGCGGGCGACGTAGAACAGCAGGATCGGCAGTCCGCCGATGTCGCTGCGGCGTCGCGAGTGGGCGACGACGGTGGGGATGAGGTCACGGCCGACCGCGCTCTCCCGCAGGTACAGCGGCGCGACGACGAGCCAGGGGGCCAGCTGGGGGTCGTCGAGGAAGGTGTCGACCTCCGCGGACGCCGACCGCAGGAGCTCCGGTCCGCCGGCTCCGGCGAGGATGTCCGCCACGGAGGTCGCCATCGCCCCGACCCATCGGGCCTCCGCGGTCTGCGGGTCGAGCCCGGCGATGAGCCGCGCCGCCGACTCTGCCGCGGCGACGTCCCCGGCGAACTGGCTGGCCAGGATCGCTTCGGCCAGCAGCATGACGGCGGTGTCGGGGTCGTCGTCGGCGGCGCGCGTGCCGGCGGCGAGGTAGACGTCGCGGGCACGTTCGACGGCACCGGTCCGCGCGGCGACGGCTCCGTCGAGCGCCGCGGACCGCGTGCGCAGCCCGTTGGACAGGGGAAGGGCGGAGGCGCGGTCGAGCAGGTCGCGGGCGCTGTCGGGGAGTCCTGCGCGCCAGGCGCTCTCCGCCGCTGAGATGAGGCGCACCGCGCGGTCGGCAGGGTCGGGGGTCAGCCGCGCCGCGCGCTCGTACCCGGCGGAGGCCACGGCCCACGCGCCGCGGGCCCGGGCGCGGGTGGCGGCGTCGTCGAGAACGCCCGCGACGGCGGCGTCCGGGGTGGCCGTGGCCTCGCCGAGGTGCCACGCGTGCCGGTCCACGTCGGCCGCGGGCACCGCCCGTGCGAGGGCGGCGTGCACCGCGCGACGGGCCGTCGGCGGGGCCTCGGCGTAGACGCCGGACCGGACCAGGTCGTGGCGGAACACGATCCGGGCCGCGTCGACGGTGAGCAGCCCACCGCGCGCCGCCTCGTCGAGATCGCTGACGGACACGCCGAGCAGCACGCAGGCGCCCGCGACGGTCGCGAGGTCCCCGCCGGCTGCCGCCGCGACGAGCAGCGCCGTCCGGGTGTCCGCCGAGAGCGCGTCGGCGCGGCGGGCGAACGTACGGGCCAGGGAGGCCGGGACCGGCACGGGTGCACCGGGCGGCAGGGCGTCGAACCCCTCGTCGGTGAGCTCGAGCAGCGCGAGCGGGTTGCCGGCGGCCGACGTCAGCAGGCGGGACCGCGCCTCGGCCGAGAGGCGGTGGCCGAGCCCGGCCGCCAGCGACTCCGCATCGGCCGCTTCGAGGCCGCCGACCACGAGCTCCGGGAGCCCGGCCGAGCGGACCACCGACGGTTCGTCGCGCGCGGCGAGCAGGACGACGACGGGGTCGGCGGTGAGGCGTCGGGCGGCGAAGCAGAGCGCCTGCGCCGACGGTGGGTCGAGCAGGTGGGCGTCGTCGACGATGACGGCGAGCGGCCGGTCCTCGGCGACGCGGCTGAGCAGGCTGAGCACGGCGGCGCCGACCGCGAACCGTTCACCGCTGGATCCCGGCACCAGCGCGAGCGCCGAGCCCAGGGCCTCGGCCTGCGGTGCGGGGAGGGCGTCGAGCTGGTCCAGCACGGGGCGCAGGAGCTGGAGCAGACCTCCGAACGGCACCTCCCGCTCGGCATCGACGCCGGCCGCGCGCAGCACCCGCATGCCCGCGGCGCCGATCGCCGACTCGGCGTCGTCGAGCAGCGCGCTCTTGCCGATCCCCGCCTCGCCGGACAGCAGGAGCGTGCCGCTCTCACCCACGCGCGCGGAGGCCACCAGCCTGCTGATGACCTGCCGTTCGCGCTCGCGTCCGACCAGCACGGATCGAGTCTAGGGAGCACACCAGGGGGGTCCCCTGATGCGATGGTCGCACCCGGACGGCCAGGGTCGGACACGACATATCCGACACCGTCTCCGAGGAGAACCACGATCATGACCGAGACGCTTCCCCAGCGGACCATCGACCCCGACAAGCTCATGTCCTTCGTGTTCCGCGCCGTCGACGAGGTCGGCGCCACCCTGAACACCGCGACGGTGGTGATGGGCGACAAGCTCGGCTACTACGCGGTGATGGCCGACGGCCGACCCGTGACCCCCGCGGAGCTCGCGGAGCAGACGTCGACGAGCGAGCACTACGCCCGCGAGTGGCTCAACAACCAGGCCGCGGGCGCCATCGTCGAGTACGACGCCGAGACGCGCCGGTACACGCTGCCCGCCGAGCACGCCGTCGCGCTCGCGGACCCGACGAGCCCGGCGTACCTGGCCGGCTTCTTCCAGCTGGCGCTGGGCACGGTCCACGGCGCCGAGAGCATCTACCAGGCGGCGCGCGACGGTGACGGCATCGGTTGGCACGAGCACCACACGGACGTCCACCACGGGTGTGAGCGTTTCTTCCGCACGATGTACAACGGGCACCTGCTCAACGAGTGGATCCCGGCGCTCGACGGCGTCGCGGCGAAGCTCGAGGCGGGTGGCAAGGTCGCCGACGTCGGCTGCGGCCACGGTGCGTCGACGATCCTGCTGGCGAAGGCCTTCCCGAACGCCACGTTCGTCGGCTCGGACTACCACGCGGCCTCGATCGAGGTCGCCCGCGAGCGCGCGGCGGCCGCCGGGGTCTCCGACCGGGTGACGTTCGAGGTCACGGCCGCGACCGGGTTCACCGGGACCGGGTACGACCTGATCGCGATGTTCGACTGCCTGCACGACATGGGCGACCCGGTGGGTGCGGCCCGGCACGTACGCGAGGCGATCGCCCCGGACGGCACGTGGATGGTCGTCGAGCCGATGGCCGGCGACCGCGTCGAGGACAACTTCAACACCGTCGGCCGGGCGTACTACGGGTTCTCCACCCTGCTGTGCACCCCGGCGTCGCTGAGCCAGGACGTCGGTCTGGCTCTCGGCACGCAGGCGGGTCCGGCGAAGATCCGCGACGTCTCCACGGCGGCCGGGTTCACGGCGTTCCGGACCGCCGCGTCCACCCCGTTCAACAACGTGTTCGAGGTCCGTCCGTGACTCGGGATCCTCTCCAGGCGGACACTGCTCGGGTGAGTGCTCACCCGAGCAGGTCCGCCGATCCCGACGTCACGGGCGTCACGGTGCGGGACGGCGTCGAGCTGGCGTACGAGGTCTTCCACCAGGACCACCCCACCACGGTGGTCCTGGTTCCGACCTGGTCGATCGTGCCCTCGCGGTTCTGGAAGGCGCAGATCGGGTTCCTGGCCCGGCACTACCGGGTGATCACGTTCGACGGCCGGGGGAGCGGGCGGTCGGGCCGGCCGGAGGGAGCCGAGGCGTACACGGACCGGCAGTACGCCGACGACATCCTGGCGGTGCTGGACGCGACCGCGACCGAGAACGCCGTGCTGGTCACCGAGTCGTGCGGTGCGTCCTGGGCGGTGCACGTCGCGGTGGGGGACCCCGAGCGGGTGCTCGGGATCATGGCGATCGCCCCGTCGTGCGGCCTCGACGTGGCCACGCCCGGCCGTGACCACGTGCCGTGGGACGAGCCGCTGGACTCGACCGAGGGCTGGGCCAAGTACAACAAGCACTACTGGCTCGGCGACGGCTACGACGACTTCACGGAGTTCTTCTTCCACAAGATGTTCTCCGAGCCGCACTCGACCAAGCAGATCGAGGACTGCGTCGGCTGGGCGCACGAGATCTCGCCGCAGACGCTCGCGGACACCACCGCAGGGCGGATCGGGTGCGACGGCGCGGTGTGCGAGCCGGTGGCCCCGCTGGCCCGGCAGGTGACGTGCCCGGTCGTCGTGGTGCACGGCACCGAGGACCGGATCCGGCCGGCGGCGTTCGGTGAGCGGTTGGCCGAGCTCACCGGCGGAGAGCTCGTGCTGCTGGAGCACGCCGGGCACGGTCCGTCGGCGCGCGACCCGGTGAAGATCAACCACCTGATCGCACAGCTCGTCGACCGGTTCGTCCCGCACAGGGAATCCCGCACGACATGGGTGCGGGCGATGCGACGACCGCGGAAGGCGCTGTACCTCTCGTCGCCCATCGGGCTCGGGCACGCGCAGCGGGACGTCGCGGTCGCGGCGGAGCTGCGGGCACGCCGGCCGGAGCTGCAGATCGACTGGCTCGCGCAGAACCCGGTCACCCGGGTGCTCGCGCGGCACGGCGAGACGGTCCACCCCGCGTCGGCGTGGCTGCGCAACGAGTCGGGCCACATCGAGCACGAGGCCGGCGAGCACGACCTGCACGCGTTCCAGGCCATCCGCCGGATGGACGAGATCCTGGTGCACAACTTCATGGTCTTCGACGAGGTGGTGGCCGACGGCGGCTACGACCTGGTGATCGGCGACGAGGCGTGGGACGTCGACTACTTCCTGCACGAGAACCCCGAGCTCAAGCGGTTCTCGTTCGCGTGGATGACGGACTTCGTCGGCTGGCTCCCGATGCCCGACGGTGGCCCGCGCGAGGCGGCGCTGACCGCGGACTACAACGCGGAGATGATCGAGCAGCGTGCCCGGTTCGCGCGTGTGCGGGATCGCTCGGTGTTCGTCGGGGACCCGGACGACGTGGTCGAGGACGACTTCGGCCCCGGGCTGCCGAGCATCCGGACGTGGACGGAGGAGAACTTCGACTTCGCCGGGTACGTCACCGGGTTCGACCCCGCGGAGCTGGAGGGCATCGAGCGGTTGCGTGCGGAGCTCGGTGTGGGTCCGGGGGAGAAGCTCTGCCTGGTCACGGTCGGCGGGTCCGGCGTCGGGACGTCGCTGCTGCGCCGGGTCATGGACGTCGTGCCGCTGGTCCGCCAGCTCGCGCCGGAGCTCCGGTTCGCGTTCGTCACCGGCCCCCGGATCGACCCGTCGTCGTTGCCGGCCTGGGAGGGCTCGATGGTGCTCGGCTACGTGCCCGACCTGTTCCGGCACCTGGCCGCGTGCGACGTCGCGGTGGTCCAGGGTGGCCTGACCACGACCATGGAGCTGACGGCCCTGAACAAGCCGTTCGTGTACGTCCCTCTGCGGCACCACTTCGAGCAGAACCTGCACGTGCGCAAGCGGCTCGACCGGTACGAGGCGGGCCGGCACCTGGCCTACGAGGACGCGGTCGACCCGGACGCGCTCGCGGAGGCCATCGTGAAGGAGGCCAGCCGCGACGTGCGGTACCGCCCGGTCGCCACGGACGGTGCGGCGCGGGCGGCGGCGATGCTGGCCGAGCTCGTCTAGAGGTCCACCAGGGCGAGGTGCACCCGCACGGTGTCGCCGACGTCGAGCCCCTCGGCCTTGCGGACCGCCTTCTTCACGGGCAGCACGTACGTGTCCGTCGACGGGAAGATCGACGTCCGCCACACGGTGGTGCCGACGGTCACCTCGACGCGCACCGAACCGAAGCCGCGTGCGGAGTCGCCGACGAGGTCCAGCACCTCGTCGGCGACCTGCGTGGGCAGGCTGACGAACGTCCACGCGTCGCTCTTGCGGGCGTCCCACAACCACAGCGGCGCCTCGAACTCGTACGTCATGACGCCGCCATGTCGCCGCCGAGCAGGCTCGGACCCGTGTACTCGGTGACGTCACCGGCGAACTGTTCGGCGTCGTCCTGCGGTGCGTAGCCCAGCGCCCGCGCACCAGTGAGGTCCCACCAGCCGCGGGTGTTCGCCGAGATGCCGTAGACGACGGTCGGACCGCTCACCGGACCGCGCAGCGCGGCGTCGACGAGCCGGACGGCGTCGCCCGGGCTCAGCCAGATGCCGAGGTCGAACGCGGAGAGCGGCCGGTCGACGCAGCTGCCGATCCGCAACGACACCACCTCCAGCCCGTGCCGGTCCGCGTAGAGGCTGCCGAGCGCCTCGAGCGCCGCCTTGGAGACGCCGTAGAGGGTGTCCGGCCGGACGGGCCGGTCCGTCGGCGCGACCGACCCGGTGGGGTAGAACCCGACGGCGTGGCACGAGCTGGCCAGGACGGCGCGCCGCACACCGGCACGGCGCGCGGCCTCCAGGACGCGGTAGGTGCCGTCGATGTTCGTCCGGCGGAGGGCGTCCCACGTGTCCTCGTGCGGGATGGCGGCCAGGTGCACGACGGCGACCGCGCCGGCCATCGCGTCCGTCAGGGCGTCGAGGGCGCCGTCGTCGCCGATGTCGATCGCGGCGTGCGCCTCGCCGGGGTCCGCGGTGTCGACCAGGACGAGCTCCCACCCCCGCGCCGGGAGGCCCCCGTCCACCCGCCGCAGGTACGTGCCGATGCGGCCCGCCGCGCCGGTCACCACCACCACCGTGTCGCCCATCGATCCTCCCGGTCTCCGTCGCGCGCTCGGCCGAACGCCGACGTACCGTCGATCGTCTCTGACAAAGGATGGTGCTGCATGGATGTTGCCGGACTCCTGATCGAGTCGTTCGGACGGCTGGACGGGGTGCTGACCCGCGCCGTCGACGCGTTGAGCGTCGACGAGCTGGCCTTCCGGCCCGACCCGCAGGCGAACTCCATCGCGTGGCTCGCGTGGCACGCCGCGCGCGGCGAGGACGCGCAGATCGCCGACGTCGCCGGCTCCGAGCAGGTGTGGACCAGCCAGGGCTGGGCGGACCGGTTCGACCTGCCGTTCGACGACTCGGCGACGGGTTACGGCCACAGCGCGCAGGACGTCGGCCGGGTGCGGGCGTCGTCGGACCTGCTGCTCGCCTATGCCCGGGCGGTCGCGGACCGCACGCAGGACTACCTCGCCGGGCTCACGGACAGCGACCTCGACCGCGTGGTCGACGAGCGCTGGGACCCGCCGGTGACGCTCGGTGTCCGGCTGGTCAGCATCGTCGGCGACAGCCTCCAGCACGCCGGTCAGGCGGCGTACGTGCGTGGGCTGCTGGAGCGCTCTACCCGAGCGTGAGCGCCGCCTCCGGCCGGTGCACGCCGCGTGGCCGGTAGCCGAGGGCGTCGGACTGGTCGAGCAGGTCGGCCGCGTACCAGAGGGTGGCCAGCCACATCTCCGTGCCCTGCAGGGTGGGGGTGCCGCCAGGCCCGGTCTCGAACGCGAAGCCTCGGCCCGGGACCCACCGCCGGACGATCCGCTCGGCGTGCGTGCGGGCGACCTGCTGGATCTCGGGCCACCGGTGGCGTCGGTCGTGCCGGGTCAGCCACCACAGGGGGTGCAGCACGTCGAGCGCGTCGCACGCGGTCTCGCGGCCGGGGCCGAACGTGCGGGGGTCGGCGGCGTGGCGAAGGATCGCGTCGATCGTCGCCTCGGTGCCGGGCAGGTCGACGCCGAGCTGGGCGAACGTCCCGCGGACCGTCCGGTAGAAGCCGTTGACGGGGAGCCGTAGACCGTCGACGTCCCTCGCGACACCCCACAGGCCCGTGCCCGGGTCTCGGTGCACCAGGAGCCAGCCCAGCAGGGCATCGACGACCCCGTCCGGAACGGGACGGCCCGCCCGGAGCTCCCAGGTCAACGCGGTGCCCAGCGCGTCGGCGCGGTGGCCGGCCGACCAGGCGTCGTGCGGGAAGTCGAGGTCCTGAAGCGCGCGGACCACCCCCGCGGGGTCGAGCGTGGCGACGGGTGCGAGCGGGGCCGGCCACCCGGATCCGAGCAGGTCGAGGGCATAGCCGACGCAGAGCAGGTGGTAGACGTCGGTGTCGTCCCCGAGCCCCGGGAGCGGGAGGTCAGGGACGGCCACCGACGAGCCGAGCTCGTGGACCAGTCCGTCGTCCGCCTGCCAGCCGCGCAGCCGGGCCAGGTGCTCGGCGCGGGACCACGGCGCGGGTGGGGTGCCGAGCAGCAGGTCGGCGATCTCGACGGCGTCGCAGTGCGCGCGGACGGTGGGCTCGCGGCCGGGGGAGTCGGTCCACGCAGAACCGTCCCAGTGCCGCGCGAGCAGGTCCGGGGCGTCGGCGCGAGCCTGGTCGGCGAAGGAGCGCAGGGCGTCGGGTGACGCCCCGACGGTCCGGCGATCGCGGACGACCCGAGCGGGGTTCCCGACGACCACGGCCCACTCGGGGACGTCCCGGGTCACGACGGACCCGGCGCCGACCACGGCGTGCGAGCCGATGCGGACACCGTCGAGCACGACGACGTGCGAGCCGATCCAGACGTCGTCGCCGACCGTGATCCCGAGCGAGGACATCGGCTGCCGGAAGATCGGCTCGGTGAGGTCGGCCATGCCGTGGTCGAACCCGAGCAGGCTGGTCTGGCCGCCGATCCGCACGGCGTCGCCCAGCCGGACCGTCCCGCGCACGACCGTGCTGACGTTGACGGTGCAGTCGGCGCCGATGACGAGGTCACCCGACAGGTGCGCGTAGGCAGCCACGGTCGACCGGTCACCCAGGGTGAGCGTGTCGGGGTGGACCGCGGCGAGCCGGGACACCACGCAGTCCCGCCCGATGGTGTGGCCGCGGGCACGCAGCTCGTCCTGGTAGGCGGCCTGGTCGGCGCGGGTCGCGGGGGAGGCCAGCTGCCCGAACGACCAGGGTGCGTAGTCCTCGCGCAGCGCGATCTCGTGCTCGTCCATGGACCGTCTCCCTCGTCGGAACCCCTGAATCCTTTCACGATCCCACCCGCGTAGGCTTCCCGACCATGCGGTGTGCCTACTTCGATGCAGGGGTCTGCCGCTCCTGCACCTGGATGGGGCGCCCGCACGGCGAGCAGGTGGCCGACAAGGAGCGGCACTGCGCCAACCTGCTCGGCGAGCGCGACGACCTGGTGTGGCTGCCCCCGGTCGCGGGCCGCGAGTCGGGGTACCGCAACAAGGCGAAGATGGTGGTCGGTGGGACGGTCGAGCACCCGACCCTCGGCATCCTCGATGCCGGCGGCCAGGGCGTGGACCTGCAGGGCTGCGGCCTGTATCCCGGCTCGCTCGCGGCCTGCTTCCCGGTGCTCGCGGCGTTCGTCACCCGCGCGACCCTGACGCCCTACGACGTCCCGGCGCGCACCGGCGAGCTGAAGAACCTGCTGCTCACGCAGTCCCCGGACGGTGAGCTCCTGCTCCGGTTCGTGCTGCGTTCGCAGGAACCGGTGGCCCGGATACGCAAGCACCTGCCGTGGCTCCTGGACGCGCTGCCACAGCTGCGGGTGGTGTCCGTGAACCTGCTGCCCGACCACAAGGCGGTGCTCGAGGGCGAGCGGGAGATCCTGCTGACGGCCACCGAGACCCTGCGGATGCGCGTGAACGGGATCGACCTGCACCTGCGCCCACAGAGCTTCTTCCAGACGAACACGGAGGTCGCAGCCGCCCTGTACCGGCACGCGGCGTCCTGGGTGGAGGAGCTGGCGCCGGCCACCGTGTGGGACCTGTACTGCGGCGTGGGCGGGTTCGCGCTGCACGTGGCCGCGCGTGGCCGTGAGGTCGTCGGCATCGAGACGAGCGTCGAGGCGATCGCGAGCGCGACCCTGAGCGCCGCTGACCTCGGCCTCGCCGGCGTGCGGTTCGCCGCCGGGGATGCGACGGAGTTCGCGCTGAGCGCCCCAGCCCCCGACCTGGTGATCGTCAACCCGCCGCGGCGGGGGATCGGCGAGGTCCTGAGCCGCTGGCTGGAGGCCTCCGACGTGCGGCACGTCGTCTACTCCAGCTGCAACGCGGCCTCGCTCGCCCGCGACCTCGCGCTCATGCCGTCTCTGCGCCCCCGCCGCGCGCAGGTGCTCGACATGTTCCCCCAGACGACCCACTACGAGGTGCTCACACTTCTCGAGCGCACCTCACCCTCTTGGACGGGCGTCCATTAGACGATAGGAAGAGGCATGAGCACCTCTCCCGTCATCGTCATCGGCGCCGGACCCGCCGGCCTCGCGGTCGCCGCCTCGTTGCGGCAGCAGGGTGTGCGCGCCCTGGTCCTCGAGCGTGCCGACGACGTCGGCGCCTCGTGGCGGCGGCATTACGAGCGGCTGCACCTGCACACCACCCGCCGCTGGTCGGGGCTGCCGGGCTTTCCGATCCCGCACCGCTTCGGCCGGTGGGTCGCCCGCGCGGACGTCGTCAACTACCTCGAGATGTACGCCGTGCACCACCGGATCGACGTGCGGACCGGCGTCCAGGTGAAGCGTGTCGCCCGGGAGGGCTACGGCAGCTGGGTGGTCGAGACCGAGGCGGGGGAGTCGTTCACCGCGTCGACCGTCGTCGTCGCGACGGGGTACAACCACACGCCCGTGCCGCCGGCGTGGCCGGGCGTCGAGAACTTCCCCGGTGAGCTCGTGCACGCCTCGGAGTACCGGAACGCCGCGCCGTACCGCGGCAAGGACGTGCTCGTCGTCGGCGCGGGCAACACCGGCTCGGAGATCGCGGTCGACCTCACCGAGGGCGGGGCGTCGCGCGTCCGGCTCGCCATCCGCACGGCCCCGCACATCGTCCGGCGCTCGAACCTCGGCTGGCCGGCGCAGGGCACCGGCATCCTGGTGCGCCACCTGCCCGTCCCGGTGGTGGACCGCATCGCGGCCCTGGTGGCCCGCGTCGAGGTACCGGACCTGTCGTCGTACGGCCTCCCGCGACCGACCACCGGTCTGTACTCGCGCGTGAAGGAGGGCTCGGTCCCGCTGCAGGACGTCGGGTTGATCGCCGCGGTGCAGGCGGGGCTGGTCGAGCCGGTGACGGCGGTCGAGTCGTTCGACGACGACGGCGCCGTGGTGCTGTCCGACGGCTCGCGGCTCACACCGGACGTGATCGTCGCGGCCACCGGCTACCGCCGCGGGCTGGAGGCGCTGGTCGGCGACCTCGGCGTGCTCGACGAGCGCGGGCTGCCGCGGGTGCACGGACCGCGGAACTTCCACTCGGCGCCCGGTCTCTACTTCACGGGGTACACCAACCCGATCAGTGGCATGTTCCGCGAGCTGCGGATCGACGCCGAGCGGATCGCCCGGGCGATCGGCCGCGCCTGACGGGACGCGTCAGCGCACGACGCGGAACGTGAGGTGCGTGGCCTCGTCCGTCGCGACGAGGCCGGTGCGGACCAGCTCGGTCGTCGTGTCCCCGTCGACGTCGAGCAGCCGTTCGCCCCGGTGCAGGAGGACCGGCACCAGGTTGAGGGTGATCTCGTCGACCAGGCCGGCGGTCAGCGCCTGGCGGGACACGTCGGCGCCGCCCATCACCAGCACGTCCCGGTCGCCCGCGGCAGCGACGGCCTGGGCCACGGCGCTCGCGACGCCGTCCGTGACGAACGTGAAGGTGGCGCTCGTCATGGGCCGCGGCTCGTGAGGGCGGTGCGTCACGACGAACGTGGGCACCGGGAACGGGGTGTCCTTCCACAGCTCGACCCCGATGTCGTAGGTCCGGCGCCCGACGACGACGGCGCCGGTGCGGGCGAACGCCTCCGCCGCGACGGCGGCGTCCGCTCCGGTGGGTGTCGTTCCGGCGGCGGCGACGTCACGGTCGCCACCCGCCGGGAACAGCCAGCGGTGCAGCCGCTCGCCGCCGACGCCCAACGGCGCCGCGTCCGACGTGTCGGGTCCGGCGCTGAACCCGTCCAACGACACCGATGCACTCACTCGCACGATTCCCATGCGGCCCACGCTAGGTCGCGACCGGACCACCGGTAAGGTCCACTTCTGTGACCGTCGAGTGGTCCACTTCTCCACCGCCGCTGGTGCTGCGGGTGGACCGCGACGCGCCGGACCTCCTGCGCGACCAGCTGCAGGACGCGCTGCGGGACGCGATCCGTGACGGACGCCTGGTGCGAGGGGAGCGGCTGCCGTCGTCGCGCGCGCTCGCCGGCGAGCTGGGGGTCGCGCGGGGGGTGGTGACCGAGTGCTACGCACAGCTCCAGGCTGAGGGGTACCTCCGCTCGCAGCGCGGCTCGGCCACGTGGGTGGGTGACGCGGGCCTGCCGACGGCCGAAGCCGCCCTGCCGTCGGTCGAGGTGCCGCCGCTGCGCGTCGACCTGCGTCCGGGGCTGCCCGACCTGTCGTCGTTCCCGCGTGCCGACTGGGCCCGCTGCCTGCGGGACGCGGTCCGCGACGCCCCGGACGCGGTGCTCGGGTACCCCGACGGGGCCGGCGTCCCGGAGCTCCGCGAGGTTCTTGCCGGCTATCTGCGCCGCGTGCGCAACGCCCACGCCCGCGCCTCGGAGGTCGTCGTCTGCGCGGGGTTCGCGCAGGGGCTGCACCTCGTGCTGCAGGCGCTCGTCGCGCGCGGGCTGACCACGCTCGCCGTCGAGGACCCGGGGGACCGCGACTCGCACGCGGTCGCGGCCGGGCTCGGCATCCGGGTGGTGCCCGTGCCGGTCGACGCCGACGGGATCGTGGTCGAGGCGCTCGGTGAGGCCGGAGCGGTGCTGGTGACCCCGGCGCACCAGTCGCCCACCGGGGTGCTGCTGAGCGCGCGGCGCCGGCAGGAGCTCGTCGCATGGGCGCGGGAGCGCGACGCCGCGATCCTCGAGGACGACTACGACGCCGAGTTCCGGTACGGCGACGAGCCCGTCGGGGCGCTCCAGGGCCTCGCGCCCGACCGCGTGGTGCTGCTCGGCTCGGTGAGCAAGTCGCTGGCGCCCGGGCTCCGGCTCGGCTGGGTCGTGTGCCCGCCAGAGCTGGTGCGGTCGGTCGCCGACGGCAAGGCGCTCGCGGACCGCGGGTCACCCGTGCTGGACCAGCTGGCGCTGGCATGGATGGTCCGCTCCGGCCGGTACGACCGGCACCTGCGCCGGATGCGCGTGCGCTACGCACAGCGGAGGGCGGTGCTGGTCGGGGCTCTGCGTGAGCACGCACCGGGGGTGCGGGTCGGTGGGCTGGCGGCCGGCTTCCACGTCGTCGCGACGCTGCCTCCGGGTGTGTCCGAGGAGGAGGTCATCGCGGCTGCGAGGGAGCGGTCGGTCGGGCTGTACCCGATGAGCGGATACCGAACGTCGTCCGTCGCCGCAGGTCCGCAGCTGGTGCTCGGCTACGGAAACGTCCGGACGCCGGCCGTCGCGGACGCGATCCTGCGGGTCGCCGATCTTCTCGGTTGACCGCCGCAGGGAGCCGATGTACGTTGAAGACGTTCCTTAATTAAGGAGTTGCTGAAATGCCAGCTCGGGACGCGTTGAGCGTGGTCTTCGCCGCGCTCGCCGACCCCACGAGGCGCGCGATCCTCACGCACCTCCAGCAAGGACCCTCGACCGCCGGGGACGTGGCAGCACCGTTCGCCATGAGCCGGTCGGCGATCTCCCAGCACCTGCGGGTGCTCGAGGACGCCGGTCTGATCGAGCGGACGGTGACCGCGCAGTGGCGTACCTGCGTCCTGCGCACCGAGCCGCTCGACGAGGTCGCGACGTGGGTGGACAGCCACCGACGCCTGTGGGACGAGCGGTTCGACCTGCTGGACGAGCGGCTGCGGCGGCTCCACGAGAGACAAGGAGAGGCACCATGACCGAGACCGACCAGAAGACCTTCACCATCACGCGCATCTTCGACGCCCCGCGGGCAGCGATCTGGCACGCGTGGACCGACCCCGACGAGGCTGCGGCCTGGTGGCACCCGGAGGGGGTCGTCACCCCTCGGGACTCGGTCGAGCTCGACGTCCGACCCGGGGGCTCGTACCGGTACACGATGATCGATCCCAAGGGCGGGAAGTACCCCACGGGCGGCGTCTACCACGAGGTCGTCGAGCCGGAGCGGCTCGTGTTCACGTGGGCCGACCCGGGCGACCCGCAGGACGGGGCGCCGGTGGTCACGGTGACCCTGGAGGACCTGGGGGAGCGGACGCGGATGGTCTTCCACGTGGACGGCCACGGCGGGCAGCCCGGCGACGAGAGCGTCTACGACGGCTGGGACTCGGCGTTCGACGTCCTCACGCGGCACCTGGCGTAGCGCGACGCAGGGCGACGACGACCACCAGCGGCCAGACCGCCTGAGCGCCGGCCACGGCCCGCTCCGAGAGGCCGATCAGGTCGCCGTCGCCCTGCAGCTCGACGACGAACCAGCCGAGCAGCCCCGTGAGCACGACCGACGCGCCGACGGTGACGGCCGGCCGCAGGACGCCGGGCGCACCGCGGCGTGCGGCCAGCGCGGGCCAGAGCGCGAGCGCGCCGAACCCGATCCCGGCGGCGACGCCGTGCGCCTGCGGGGCGGCGTCGGACGGGAACAGCGCGACGGCGAGGGTGGCGGCCCCGCCGATCGCGTGCAGCACCCGCGCCCGCCGCGGGACCGGTCGGAGGCCGGCTGCGGTGACCATGTGCGCGACGCCGGTGATCGCCAGACCCGCCGTCATGATCCACGGGTCCGTCGCCGTCGAGGTCGCGAGCGCGCTGATCGTCTCCTGCACGGGGTCGAACGACGGCTGCCGTGCGGCGGCCAGCGTCCAGCCACCGATCATGGCGACGGGGGCGGCGATCGCGGACGCGAGCGCCCAGCGGGGGACGGTCATGGGGGCTGCCTTCTGGTCGGGAGGTGTCGGAGACTGGGTTCGTGACCGACCGCCCCGACGGATGGGTGCTGGCTTTCGAGGACCACTTCGACGGCCCCGGGCTCGATCCTGCCGTGTGGCTGCCGCACTACCTGCCGGCGTGGAGCTCCCGCGCGCAGACGGCCGCCTCCTACGAGTTGCGCGACTCCTGCCTGCACCTGCGCATCCCGCCGGAGCAGGGGCTGTGGTGCGCCGACGACCACGTGCCGCCGATGCGCGTGTCGGGCATCCAGTCCGGCAACTTCTCCGGCCCGGTCGGCAGCACCCGGGGGCAGCAGCCGTACCAGGACGGTGTCCGCGTGCGCGAGGCGCAGGAGGCGTTCTGGGGCTGGACCCCGTCCGGCGGGTACGTCGAGCTGCGGGCGCGTGCCGTGGTCACGCCGCGGTCGATGGTCGCGTTCTGGATGGTGGGGCTCGAGGACGAGCCGGACCGCTGCGCGGAGGTCTGCGTGACCGAGATGTTCGGCGACGCCGTCGAGCCCGGGTCGGCGGCCGTGGGCATGGGTCTGCACGCGTTCCGCGACCCTTCCGTGGCCGAGGACTTCGCGGCGGTCCGGCTGCCGCTCGACGTCGCCGAGCTCCACACGTACGCGGTCGACTGGTCGGCCGAGCAGGCCACGTTCCTCGTCGACGGCATGGTGGTGCGCCGCTGCCCCCGGCCGCCGACGTACCCGATGCAGATGATGCTCGCGGTCTTCGACTTCCCCGAGAGGTCCGTCGGGGACGACGCGGACGCGGTTCCCGAGCTCGTGGTGGACAGGTTGCGGGGCTATGTGCGCCGCCGTTCGGATGGTTTCTGAACTCGTCGCCCACACGGGCGCCAAACCGGCTCGCGAACGCGATCCCGCACGGTATAACCGAGCGGCCGCCATCTTCGCCGACCCGAGGACTCCGACGCATGCTGATCTTCTGGGTGATCGCCGGGGTGGCGCTGCTGCTCCTGCTCCTCACCGTCGTCTTCGGCGACTTCCTCGACGGGGTCATCGACGCGATCGACGTCACCGGCGGGTACCTCTCGTCGACGGTCGTGCTGTCGTTCCTGGCCGCGTTCGGCATCGTCGGTGGCCTGGTGCTGGCGACGACGGACGCGAGCGTGCTGCTCGCCACCCTCGCCGGCGTCGTGGCCGGTGCCGCGGTCGGCGCCGGGGCCGGTGTGGCCACGCGTGCGCTGACCAACGGCCCGACGGCCCACCAGATCACCAGCAGCGACTACGTCGGCCAGCCCGCCACGGTCACCACCTCGATCCCGTCCGACGGGCTCGGTCAGATCTCCCTCGTCGTCGCCGGTCAGAGCACCGCGCTCGCGGCCCGCGCCGACGCCCCGGTGCCCACCGGCGCCGGCGTGACGGTCGTCGCCAACCTCGGTCCCGGCGTCGTCAAGGTCGCCACCACCTCCACCCAGTCTCTCTAGGAGCTCTCCGTGCCCGAATCCTGGCTTCCCGTCGCCGGCGTCGCAGGTCTCGTCCTGGTCGTCCTGCTCGTCGGCATGGCGATCGCCAAGCGCTACCGCGTGGCCCGGCCCAACGAGGCGTTCATCGTCACGGGCCGCAAGGGCAAGACGTCGAACGACCTGTCGGGGCAGAAGGTGGTGACCGGTGGTGGCGTGTTCGTCCTGCCGTTCGTCCAGCAGCTGTCGGTGCTCGACATGTCGTCCCGCCGGATCACGGTCGAGGTCAACGGCGCCCCGTCGTCGCAGGGCATCGCGCTGAACGTGTCAGGCGTCGCGATCGTCAAGGTGCACAACGAGGACGTCTCCATCCGCGCGGCCGCCCAGCGCTTCGGCAGCCAGCAGGAGGAGATCGACAGCTTCACGACGAACCAGCTCTCCGGTGCGCTGCGCGCCATCGTCGGCAACCTGACCGTGGAGCAGGTCATCCGGGACCGCGAGTCGTTCTCCCAGCAGGTGCTCGAGTCGGTCACCGGGTCGCTGAGCGCGCAGGGGCTGAGCCTCGACGCGTTCACCATCCAGGAGGTCGGCGACCACGGCGGTGGCTCGTACATCCTCGACATGGGCCGCGCGTCGGCCGCCGCGATCCGCCGCGAGGCCGAGATCGCCGAGGCCGAGGCACGCCGGCTCTCCGAGGAGAAGCGGATCCATTCCGAGACGGAGGTGGCCAACTACCAGCGCGCGCTCGACCTGCGGCAGGCGGAGATCCTCGCCGAGACGGACCGTGCCAAGGCCCTGTCGGCGTCGGCCGGACCGCTCGAGGCCGCTGCCCGCCAGCAGGAGATCCTCGCCCAGGAGGAGCTCGTCGCGGAGCGGCAGGCCACCCTGACCGAGCGCCAGCTGGACACCACCGTGCGCCGGCCCGCCGACGCCGAGCGCTACCGCCTCGAGCAGCAGGCCGAGGCGCAGCGCGTCACCGCCGTCAAGGCCGCCGAGGCGGCCAAGGCCGAGAACGAGCTCCGTGGCGCCGGTGAGCTGGCGCTCCGGTCGGCCCAGGCGCGGGCCACCGAGCTCGAGGGTGCGGCGGTGGCCGCTGCGGTCCTCGCCCGCGGCAAGGCCGACGCCGAGGCGCTGCAGAAGCGGGCGGAGGCGTACAAGGAGTTCAACCAGGCGGCCGTGTTCGACCGTCTGCTGGAGACCCTCCCGGAGATCGCCAAGCAGCTCGCCGCGCCCATGGCCAGCATCGACACGCTCACGGTCGTCTCGACGGACGGCGCGTCGGCGCTGCCCAAGGCCGTCGCGGGCAACTTCCTGCAGCTCCAGGAGCTGATCAAGTCGACCACCGGGCTGGACCTGACGCAGATCGTGCACCAGCTGACGGACTCCTCCACGTTGGTCGTGCCGACGGAGCCGGTACCGGCGACCAACGGGTCACCGACCTCCGCGGTCTGACGCATACGCTCGACCCTATGAGCGTGCTCACCCGGAACAACGTCGTGCTCTCGGGCGTCCCGAGCGCGCCGGCCATGGTGTTCGCTCACGGGTTCGGGTGCGACCAGAGCATGTGGCGGTTCGTCGCGCCCGCGTTCGAGGCGACCCACCGGGTGGTCCTGTTCGACCACGTCGGCGCGGGCGGCTCCGACCTGGGCGCCTACGACCCGCAGCGGTACGGCTCGCTGCACGGGTACGCGGACGACGTGGTGCAGATCCTGGACGCGCTCGACGTGGGCCCGGTGGTGTTCGTCGGGCACTCGGTGAGCGCGATGATCGGCGTCCTCGCGGCGGCGCGCCGGCCGGAGCTGTTCGACCGGCTGGTGCTCGTCGGACCCAGCCCGCGGTACGTCGACGATGATGACGGCGGGTACAGGGGTGGCTTCTCTGCTGCGGAGATCGACGAGCTGCTGGCGACCATGGACGACAACTACCTCGGTTGGTCCGCGTTCATCGCGCCGGTGATCGTGGGCAACGCGGACCGGCCCGGGCTGGGCGAGGAGCTGACCAACTCGTTCTGCCGCACGGACCCCGCGATCGCCCGGCGGTTCGCGCGGACCACGTTCCTGGCGGACAACCGCGCCGACCTCGCGGGTGTCACCACGCCGGCCCTGGTGCTCCAGTGCCGCGAGGACGTCATCGCGCCCCCGGAGGTCGGCCGGTACGTCCACGAGCACCTCGCCGGCAGCGAGCTCGTGCTCCTGGACGCCGTCGGGCACTGTCCCAACCTCAGCGCGCCGGACCAGGTCGTCGAGGCCATCACCGCGTACCTGGCCCGTGTCCCCTCCCGATAACGACGCCTGGGACGCCGCTCCGGTCGCGCTCCTGCGGCTGGACGGCGACGGCACGATCCTCGACGCCAACCGCGTGCTCCTCGACTGGGTCGGTCGCCCCGCGCAGGGCCTGCGCCTGGCCGACCTGCTCTCCGTGGGCGGTCGCATCTACTGGGAGACGCACCTGTCCCCGCTGCTGCACATGCAGGGCCGGTTCGACGAGGTCGCGGTGGAGCTGCGCGGCCCGGACGGTCGCCTTCCCGTGCTCATGTCGGCGCTCGTGCACACCGCGGCCGACGGCGGGCGCCGGGTCGACGTGGCGCTGTCCCGGGCCACCGAGCGCTCGCGGTACGAACGCGAGCTGCTCGCTGCGCGGACGGCCGCGGACCGCTTGACGGACCAGCTCCGCGCCCTGCAGGCCACGACGGCGGCCCTGTCGCAGGGCGTCGGGACCGAGGGGGTCGCCCGCGCGCTCGTCGAGGTGGCCGTCACCCACCTGGGCGCCGTGAACGCGACCGTGTGGGTCGCGGCCGAGGACGGCACGCTGGTGCGTCGGACGAGCTCCGGTGCCGGCGCCGAGGAAGGCACCGATGTGCCGGACGAGCCGTGGGCCCCGGCACCGCGCGCGGCGCCCGACCAGCCGCCCGCCGACCGGGTCACGCCCGACGCCGTCGAGCAGCACGCCGGCGGCGTCGTCGTCGTGGCGCTCGGTGCGCCGGACACCCCACGCGGCGTGCTCGTCCTGTCCCCGCGCGACGACCCGTTCGACGTCGGCGTCCTCACCGCCGTCGGGCAGCAGGCGGGACTGGCGCTGGAGCGTGCGCAGCTGTTCGACCAGAAGGCGTCGGTCGCCCACGAGCTCCAGCGCGCACTGCTCAGCACCCATCTGCCGGTCGACGACCGGTTCAGCGTCACGACGGAGTACCGCCCCGGTGTCCAGGCGCTCGAGGTCGGCGGCGACTGGTACGACGCCTTCCTGATCGACGACGACGTGCTCGCGGTGGCGGTCGGCGACGTCGTCGGCCGTGGCCTGCACGCCGCCACCGCCATGGGGCAGCTGCGCAGCGCCGTCCGCGCGCTCGCCGGGCCGGGTGTCGGTCCTGCCGCGCTGCTCACGCGGTTGGACCGGTTCGTGACGCAGGCGGCCGTCGGCTTCATGGCCACGCTGGCGTACGCCGAGATCGACCTGGTGACCGGGCAGGTGCGGTACGCGTGTGCGGGGCACCTGCCACCGCTGCGTTTCACGGCGGGTGGCGCGCACGAGTTCCTGTGGGAGGGCAGGTCGACACCGCTCGGTATCGGCGTCGGCCGGACCGAGGCCGTCACCGTCCTGGCCCCGCAGGACCTGCTCGTGCTCTACACCGACGGTCTCGTCGAGCGCCGGGACCGCCCGCTGCCCGACGGCCTGCACGCCCTGGCGACCGCGGGCGCGGAGCTCGGGGACGGCTCGGTCGCGGACCTGGTCACGGGCCTGCTCGCGCGTGCCGGCGACGAGCGCGACGACGTGTGCGTGCTCGTCGCCGCTTGGACACCGCGGAACCCGTGAGCGAGCCCCGCGGCGTCGTGGGCCTCAGAACACGCGGTTGGCGATCTCGGCGGGGGCCAGCAGCAGCTCGGTGATCTCGTCGTCGAGCTGGACCAGCGTGAGGGACGCGCCGGCCATGTCGAGCGACGTGCAGTACTCGCCGACGTAGCTGCGGCCCACGGTGATGCCCTGGGCGGCGAGCTTCTCGTGCGCCAGCCCGTACAGCAGGTACAGCTCGCTGATCGGGGTGCCGCCGAGGCCGTTGATCATGAGCGCCACCGAGTCGCCCGAGGAGTACGGCAGGTCGGGGACGACCGCGCCCAGCAGCTCGTCGACGATCTCGTCGGCGCTGACCAGCTTGGCGCGACGTCGACCGGGCTCGCCGTGGATGCCGACACCGACCTCCATCTCGTCGTCGGCCAGCTCGAACAGCGGTGAGCCCTTGGCGGGCGGTGTGCACGGCGTCAGGGCGATGCCCATGGTCCGCGTGACGGAGTTGACCTTCTCGCCGATCCGGACCAGCTCCTCCAGCGACGCGCCCGCCTCCGCGGCGGCGCCGACGGCCTTCATGACGAAGAAGTTCCCCGCCACGCCACGCCGACCGACCGTCCACGTGGAGTCCTTGACGGCGACGTCGTCGTTGATGAACAGCGTCCGCACGTTCAGGCCCTCGGCCTCGGCCAGCTCGGCAGCCATCTCGAACGCCATCTTGTCGCCCGTGTAGTTGTTGACCAGCAGCAGGACGCCCTTGTCCGAGGCCAGCAGCTTCGCGGTCTCCAGCACGTACTCCATCGGCGGAGCGGCAAACACGTCACCGGGACACGCCCCGTCCAGCATGCCCTTGCCGACCACCATGACGTGCGCCGGCTCGTGGCCCGACCCGGAGCCCTGGATGATCGACACCTTGTCGGGGCTGGGGGCGTCGGCCCGCATGATCAGGTTGTACTCGGGCACGTACCGCAGGGTGTCGGGGTTGGCCAGGGCGATGCCCTTGAGCATCTCGGGGACGAAGTTCAACGGGTCGTTGACGAACTTCTTCATCAGTCATTCCTCCACATCGTCGTGATCGGTCGACCTGCCGCCGCGTCGCCCCCCGGAGCGCGGACGTGTGTGCGTCACCAGCTGTCGGCGACGCGTTCCGCGAGCACCGCGACCGCGACCGCCCCGGGGTCCAGCGACCCGATGCTGCGCTCGCCCGTGTAGGACGCGCGTCCGCGACGGGCCTGCATGGGCCGGGTCGCCTCGGCGGCGTCCCGGGCGCTGACGGCGGCGGCCTTCGCGATGTCCGCGGGTGCCGACCCCGCCGCGAGCTCGCGCTCGATCGTCTCGGTCATCGGCGCGAGCGCGTCGAGCAGCGTCTTCTCACCGAGGTCGGCGCCGCCGCGCGCCTTGATGCCCTCGATCGCGGCCCGCAGCATCGCGACGACGTCGTCGCCGGCGATCTCCTGCTTGCCCTTGACCTGACCTGCCGCGCGCAGGAACGCGGTGCCCCAGATCGGCCCGGACGTCCCGCCGATCCGGCCCGACATGACGACGGCGACCTTCTGCAGGAACGTGCCCGTGTCGGAGCGGTCGAACGAGTCCCACTGCTCGAGCACCTTCTCGAACCCGCGGGCCAGCGAGAACCCGAAGTCACCGTCGCCGACGACGGAGTCGAGGTCCCCGAAGTACTTCTCGTTCTCGATGCAGCCTTCGGTGATGGTGCGGACGACGGACTCGACGCGGGCATCGGACACGGCAGTCGCTCTCTTCTAGGGGGTGTGCAGGAGGTGCTCGACGTGCGACAGCTCGACCTGGCCGTCGACGGCGACGCCGTGGGGGTCGCTCAGCACGACCGCGGGGTCGTCGGGGAGGTCGCCGAGGGAGCTGACGACGAGGGAGGCGCCGGTGAAGTCCTCGTCGGCGGTGTAGCTGCTCACGGTGACGATCGTCCGCAGCCCGGCACCGAGCGCGGCGCGCAGGCCGTTGGCGCTGTCCTCGACGACGACGACCTCCTCGGGGCCGATGCCGAGCTCCTGCAGTGCGAGCAGGTAGATGTCGGGGGCGGGCTTCTTGGCGGGCACGACGTCCCCGGCGAACACGGTGAACTGTGCGGCGAGCTCGGCACCGACGGCGTGCTCGAGCACCGCCCGGACGGAGGCCTCGGCGGACGTCGACGCGACGGCGAGCCCCCAGCCCTCCGCGGACGCCTCGGCCACGAGCCGCGCGATCCCGGGCCGTCCCGGCAGCACGCCGTCGGCCACGAGAGCCGTGTAGTGCGCGGTCTTCGCCTTGTGCCAGCGCGCGACCAGGTCCCGTTGCTCGTCGGGGTCGGTGGGCAGGTTCGCGGTCTCGACGAACACCGGGGTGAACACGGTCGCGAGCCGTTCCTTGCCGCCACCGATCGCGAGCAGGTGCCCGTACTCCTCCTCGCTCCAGTGGATGGGGAGGCCGGCCTCGGCGAACGTCTGGTTGAACGCGGGCAGGTGGCCGTCGCGCTCGGTGTCGGCCAGGACGCCGTCGCAGTCGAAGATCAGCGTGGGGCTCATGGGGAGGCCTTCCCGGCCGCGCCGAACTCCTCGATGTGCACCGCGATCGCGGCCTGCACGGCTGCGGAGATGTCCCGGAACATCGACGGCGGGTCCCACCTGTTCTTCGCACGCGCCTCGGCGAGGTGCTGCTCGGCCGAGCGCATGTAGGCGACCTTCACGCCGGTCGAGATGTTGATCTTGGACACCCCAGCGGAGATGAACGTCGCGAAGTCCTCGGCGGACAGTCCCGTGCCGCCGTGCAGCACGATCGGGCGGTCGGTCAGCGCGGCGAGCTCCCGCACACGTTCCGGGAGCAGGACCGGCTGCGCCTTGTACTCGCCGTGCGCGGTGCCCAGCTGGGGTGCCAGCAGGTCGGCACCGGTGCGCTCCGCGACGGCGGCCAGCGTCGCGACGTCGTAGGAGTGGAGGCTCACGTCGGACCCGACGCCGTCCTCGACGCCGATGATGTTCTCGATCTCCGACTCGACGTCGACCCCCGCGGCGTGCGCCTCCGCGACCACCTCCGCCGTCTCCCGCTCGGCCGTCTCCAGGTCCCGGTCCGAGGCGTCGAAGAGCACCGACGACCACCCGGCCCGGACGACGTCGGAGATGACGGCCCGGTCGGGGCAGTGGTCGAGGTGCAGCGCGACGGGCACCGGGACGTCGGCGGCGGCGTGCCGGAACATCGTCGTGATCAGGTCGGTGCCGATCGAGCGGACCGTCTTGACGGAGATCTGGATGATCAGCGGCGAGCTCGCGGCCACCGCGGCGGCGACGACGGCGCGCAGGGACAGGTCGTCGAGGATGTTCACCGCCGGCACCGCGTAGCCGCGCTCGCGAGCGGTCCGCGTCATCGCGAGCGTCGACGAGATCATGGCTCAGCCCTCCCGGCGAGCGGTCCTGCACGACCGGGACCGCATCGTCCCGACCACTCGGCAGTCTAGACAGGTCTACTCATGCACGACCAGGGAGGCGATTTCCATGGAACCCTGGACCCCATGACGGAGGTCCTGCAGCGAGAGTCGGCGGTGCCGCTCTACGCGCAGCTCGAGCAGATCCTGCACACCCGGATCACCAGCGGCGAGTGGCTGCCCGGGCAGCGCATCCCGTCGGAGAACGAGCTCAACCGCATCTACGGCCTCAGCCGGATGACCGTGCGCGGCGTGCTCACCAAGCTCGTCGGCGACGGTCTGCTGGTCCGGGTCCCGGGCAAGGGCACCTACGTCGCCACGCCCAAGATCAACGCGGTCTCACCGGCCTACCGGGGCGTGCGCGAGCAGCTCGAGGGCCTCGGCTACGAGACGTCGACGCGGCTGGTCTCGGTCGGCCTCGAGACACCGTCCTCCGGGGTCCGCGAACGGCTCGTGCTGGGTGAGGGCGACGAGACGTACGTGATCGTCCGCGTCCGCTCCGTCCAGGGCGAGCCGATCAGCCTGCACCGCTCCTACGTGCCGGCCCGCCTGGCGCCCGGGCTCGACGGGCACGACGTCGTCGCCAACCAGCTGTGCGTCGTTCTCGAGGAGCACTACGGCCTGCCCATGAAGCGCGTCCACGAGGAGCTCGAGGCCGTCGCCGTGACCTCCGCGGACGCCAAGCACCTGGGCATGCGGCGCGGCGAGCCGGCCCTCCAGCTGCAGGACGTGATCTCCGATGCGCTCTCGAGGCCGTTCGAGTACTCGTCGATCGTGTTCCGCGGCGACCGCATGCGCCTGCGCTTCGACTACGACCGCTAGTCAGCCCTCCAGCAGACCGCCGCCGACCCAGGAGCGGATCGCTGCCACGTCGCCGGTGCTCATCTGCATCCGGGCGCCTCGGCACAGTCCGACGACGTTGTCGGCCCACGCCGTCGCGAGGTCGCGCGATGTGACGGACGACGTGAGTCGCAGCCCGGCGAAGATGATGCCGCCGATGACGAAGTTGACTGTCGAGAGGCCGATCTTGGCGCCGGCCTTCTGGCATGCGTCGCGCACACGGCGTGAGGTCTCGGCGCGGTCGAACGGCTGGCCTGCGAGGTCGGCGGCAAGCGTTGTGAGCAGGACGCGGTAGGTGGACTGGCTCAAGCCGGGGGTGTCGGTCACGGCGACCACCTGGTTCTGCAGCGCGCTGGGGGCCGTGTCCGTGGCGGCGCCCGGCAGGTCGGCCTCGCCGAACCGCGTGGGGTCCCACACGTAGCCCGGCGGACGCGACGAGACGCCGACCTCGGGGACGACCTTCGCGAGCCAGGGCAGGAACCCACCGGCACCCGCCCACCGGGTCTCCGGCAGAGCCGGCTCGGTCTTCTGCGCCAGCTGCGCCATGGTGCCCAGCGGCACCGGGCGGTCGGCCGTCTGCACGCGCTGGAGCACGGCCTTGCGCGCCGCGGAGCTGGCAGGCGGTGCGGCGACGACGGGCTCCGGCGCCGCCTTCTTGGTGCGGGCAGGCGGTGTCGCGGCGGTGGGCGGCTCGACGACGACCGGCGGCTCGGCGACCACGGTCTCCACCGGCAGCGTCGACGCGGTGTGCGTGACCAGGTCCGCCAGCTCGTCGGCGGTGATGACGGAGTCGGCCACCGCGCGGTACGCGCTCGCGGCCGGGCTGGCGGTCATGATCGTGACCCGGCGGGCCGCCGCCCGGCAGCGCAGGGCCAGAGGAGTGAAGTCCGCGTCGGCGGACACGATGACGAACTCCTCGTAGTGCGTCGGCGCGGCCAGCGCGTCGACGGCGTCGAGGACGAGGTTGATGTCGGCGCTGCTCTTGCCCTGCTGCGTGAGCGACGGGCAGTCGACCACCTGGAAGCCGGCGCGCGTGAAGTTCGGGCGGAACTGCGAGAACCGCGACGGGTTCAGGTAGCACGCGCGGATGAGGAACCGTCGCGAGAAGTCGCCCTCGGAGTCCGTGCCGGACTCCAGCTCGCTGAGCCAGTGGGCCGGGTTCGTGGCGAAGGCCTCGGCCGCCACGGGGTCGAGGCGCTGCAGGCCGATGTAGACGTTGTCGAAGTCGACGAACAGGGCGGTCCGAAAACGCCGGGCCGCGTCGGCTCGGTCGGCAGAGGTCACGCTGGGGGAGGTCACCCGGTCATCCTCCCCTGCGAGAGCGGGACGGCGCGCACTGGCGGTGTTCAACCCGTTCGAGCCGGCGCGCTCTCGCGGCCCGAGGGACCGGTGGCCCGGGTGTCCCGGGAATGTGGACGCGTGGGAGCATGAAGGATCGCCGACTACGGGGGCAGTCATGGGAGGTGACGTCGAGGGGCTCGGCTTCGCGGACCTGCACCTGCACCAGCACGCCCACCTTGCGTTCGGCGGGCGCGTGATTGCCGGAGCCCCGTCGGGCGAGCTCGCGGACGCTCTGGCATCGTGCCGCGCGGCCCACGGCCCGCACGGGATTCTCGACCTCCTCGGCAACATCGGCCGGGTGGTGCTCCTGGGTGCCGGCTGGCGCGCGCTGCTCGGCCACCGAACCACCGGGTACCCCGCGTTCGACGACTGGCTGCGCTGGGACGACCTCACGCACCAGGGCGCGCACGAGGACATGCTCCGGCGGGCGGTCGACGGGGGACTGCGACTCGTCGTCATGCACGCCCTCCACAACGAGCTGGTGTACCGCCTGACACCGGGTGCCCGCGGCCCGGGCAACGACATGGCGGTGGTCGATCTCCAGCTCGCGGCGGCCCATGAGATGGAGGCGTCCATCGACGCCCGGTCTGGCGGGCACGGACGTGGGTGGTACCGCATCGTCCGGACGCCGGAGGAGGCGCGCGAGGTCATCGCGTCCGGCCGGCTCGCGGTCGTGCTCGGCATCGAGGTCGACACCCTGTTCGCGACCCCGGGGGTCGAACCGACTCCCGCGTCGGTCCGCGCCGCCGTCGCCAAGTACCACGACGCCGGCGTGCGGCACGTCATGCCGTGCCATCTCCGGGACAACGCCTTCGGCGGTGCTGCGTTCGCACTCCTCCTGCACTGGTCGCGGTCGGCGGGCATCTTCTCCACGGTCAACCCGCTCGGCTCCCTCCCCGTGTACCGGATGCGCACCGAGCCCGGGCAAACGGACACGTACCGATACCGCGGAGGCCACCGCAACCCCCGGGGCCTCACCGACCTCGGCGGCGTGCTCGTCGACGAGCTGATGGCGCACGGCTTCCTCATCGACGTCGACCACATGTCCGCCGCGACGCGGGCCGACGTCCTCGACCGCACCGGGGCCAGGCACTACCCGGTGGTCGCCGGCCACGCGGAGCTCCTGACGACCAGTCGACCCGAGCTGCGCAGCGAGCGCCAGCTCACCGACGCGGAGGTCGCCCGGATCGAGGCCGCCGGAGGCGTCGTGGCGCTCCTGCTCCGGCAGTCGGTCCAGGCCGGTCCCGCGACGAGCCGGGGCACGTCGGACACCTTCGCCGAGGCGTACCGGCACCTGCTGCGCACCGCCCCGGGCGCGGCGGGCGGGTTCGGTTCGGACCTCAACGGGTTCGCCGGCTCGCCTGGTGCGCGAGCAGGAGCCTCGGTGCAGTACCCGTTCCCGTCGCCTGTCGGGACCGCCTCGATGCCGCGGGCCACGCTCGGGACGAGGACGTTCGACATTGCCGACCACGGTGTCGCGCACGCCGGGATGCTTCCGGACTTCGTCGCCGAGCTCCGGGTCGCCGGCCTCTCGGAGCATGAGCTCGCGCCACTGCTCCGGTCCGCCACCCGGTACGTCGAGATGTGGGAACGTGCCATGACCGCCCGATGACGACGGTCGGCGGTCCGGGACGACGTGGGTGGGTCGCCGGAGGCAACCCCGGCGGCCACACTGGGCGGATGCACCTCCTGACCGGCGCAGGGCTGCCCGGCCCCACCGCGTACACCGAGCACCTGCGGGTCCCCGACCTCAGTGTCGGCACCTACGTGCTTGCCGTCGGGGACGTCGACGGGCAGCAGCCGCACACCGAGGACGAGGTCTACGTGGTCCTCCGGGGCCGCGCGCGACTGTGGACGCCGGACGTGACCGTCGACGTGGGGCCGGGTGCGGTCGCGTTCGTGCCCGCGCTCGAACCGCACCGGTTCGTCGACATCACCGAGGACCTGCAGGTACTCGTCGTGTTCGGACCGGCCGAGTACAGCAACGCCGGGGCCGCGACGTGATCCGCCGGCACCTCGTCGTCCGCGGGATGGTGCAGGGCGTCGGCTACCGGTGGTCGTTGTCCCGTGAGGCGCGCCGGCTCGGCGTGCACGGCTGGGTCCGCAACCGCGCCGACGGGGCCGTGGAGGCCGTGGCCGAGGGGCCCGCCGAGGCTGTCGAGGCGCTCGTCGCCTGGTGCCGGTCCGGCCCCGGTGGCGCCCAGGTGGCCGGCGTCGAGGTCATCGACGAGGCGCCGGAGGGTCTAGCGGGTTTCGAGATCGAGCCGTAGCCGTCAGCGGACCCAGACCTGCAGCCGCCCGACAGGCTCGAACCCGACCGCGACGGGCGGGAGCAGGTCCGGTCCCGACTCGTAGCCGACGAGCCGGTGCGCGCCGAGCTCGCGACGGGCGAGCATCGCGAGCTCCGACCACACGAGCTCGGGCTCGCAGCGCAGCACCTGCACGTTGGAGAGACCCACGACGGTGTCCGCGCCCGCGCCGGAGCGGTTGAGCGCGGCGACGGCGACCGGGCCGTCGGCGTCGGCCGCCAGCAGCAGCCGCACGTCCGGGTCGTCGACGACGCTCGGCCGGATCGCCGCCGAGCCGTGGGCGGAGAGCCAGAGCGGCAGGGTCTGGCCGTCGACGGTCCGCCACGGCAGTCCGGGAGCCGCCGCCGGCACGGCGGGAAGGGTCAGCCACTGCGCCTCGAACAGGACCGACCAGCCGTGCGGCGCCAGGTCGAGGTCGGCGAACGAGTCCTTCACCGAGGCGCCGTCGGAGTCGTCGACTGCCGCGAGCACGGCGGCCACGGGGACCCCGGGTCGCAGCGTGACGGCGTCCGGGTAGGCGTCGGGGGAGCGGCGCGAGGTTGACCAGAGGTCACGGCCCAGCACGGTGGGCAGACCGACGGCGCGGCAGACGAGGTCGCACCAGGAGGCGTTGTTGGCGACCGCGGCGGCGACGATGCGGGCGTCGGACATGGTCCCGACTCTGCCGCACGACCGTGCTCGACGCCGACGGACCCGCACCGCCATGATCTGCCCATGAGCTGGATCCAGGACGCCACGCCGGACGACGACGACCCCACGGGCGAGGTGACGGAGGCGTTCGAGAAGGACCGGGCGTCGCTCGGCCACGTCGCCAACTACACGCGGGTCTTCGCGCACCGACCCGCCGTCCTGCGCGCGTGGCAAGGCCTCAACGGGGCGATCAAGGGCATGGACCCTCGACGCTACGAGGTGGCCACGACCGCGGCGGCGCTGCGGCTGCGGTCGAGCTACTGCGCGCTGGCGCACGGCAAGGTCCTGGCGACCGCGCACATGAGTCCGGACGCCGTGCGCGCGCTCGCGGACGGCGAGGACTCGCCCGAGTTGACCGAGGTCGACCACGCGGTCGCCCGGCTGGCCGACAAGGTCGCGGCGGGGGCGGCGGACATGCGGCCCATCGACCTGGACGAGCTGCGCGCCCTCGGGTGGACCGACGACGAGGTCCTCGACGTTGTGCTCGCCGCGGCCGCGCGGTGCTTCTTCAGCACAGTCCTGGAGGCCGTGGGTGCGGAACCGGACGCTGCGTACCAGGCGCTGGACGCACCGATGCGGGAGGCCCTCACGGTCGGGCGACCGATCGCACCGGCCTGACCCGCCCAGTCGTGCTCGCTACGGCACGTCCCGCCGGGCCGGGCCCACGTACTGGCTCAGCGGCCGGATCAGCGAGTTCGCGTTCAGCTGCTCCATCACGTGCGCCGTCCAGCCCGTGATCCGGCTGGCGACGAACAGCGGCGTGAACGTCGGGGTGTCGAAGCCCATGAGGTGGTACGCGGGGCCGGTGGGGTAGTCGAGGTTGGGCAGGATGTTCTTGCGCTCGGTCATCGCGGACTCCAGCGCGTCGTACAGGTCGAGCATGTCCTGCCGGTCGTAGTGCTCGACCAGGGTCACCAGCGACTCGCGCATGGTCGGCACCCGGGAGTCGCCGTGCTTGTAGACGCGGTGCCCGAAGCCCATGATCTTGCGCTTGCTCGCCAGGGCGTCGTCGAGCCACGCCGCCGTGCGGTCCGCGGTGCCGATCTCCGTGAACGTGGCCATGACCGCCTCGTTGGCGCCTCCGTGCAGGGGACCCTTGAGCGCGCCGACCGCGCCAGTGACCGCGGAGTGCAGGTCCGACAGGGTCGAGGCGATGACGCGGGCGGTGAACGTGGACGCGTTGAAGGAGTGCTCGGCGTACAGCACCATCGACACCTCGAACGCCTTGACGACGACGGGGTCCGGCACCTCGCCGAACGTGACGTGCAGGAAGTTCTCCGCGAACCCGAGGTCGTCGCGCGGTGCCACGGGGTCCTGCCCGCGGCGACGGCGCTGGTCGAGGGCCACGACCCCGGGCAGCTGCGCGAACAGCCGCACCGACTTGGCCAGGTTCGCCTCGCGCGACGAGTCCTCCTCGGTCGGGTCGTGCGCCCCGAGCACGCTCACGGCGGTGCGCACCACGTCCATCGGGTGGCAGGTGGTGGGCAGCGACAGCACGGCCTGGACCACGTCGTCGTCGAGCACCCGCTGCGACCTCTCGGCCGCCTCCAGCTCGGCCAGCTGGTCCGGGGTGGGCAGCTCACCGTGCCACAGCAGGTACGCGACCTCCTCGAACGAGCAGCGCGCCGCCAGCTGCTGCACGGGGTAGCCGCGGTACAGCAGCGAGTTGCTGGCGGCGTCGACCGAGGAGACCTCGGTGGTGTCGACGACCACGCCGGCGAGGCCCTTGTGGATCTGCGTGTCGGTCTCGGTCATGCGGTGTGCCTCCATCGTCGTTGACGGGACTCGTGCGTGAGAAAGAGCAGAGGTGCTGGTCAGAGCGTGAAGTTGAAGACGTTCGTGTCGAACTGGCCGTAGGCCTCGTAGTCGAGCAGCTCGTAGAGCTCGGCGCGCGTCTGCATCTTGTCGAGCAGGCCGGCCTGGGTGCCCTCGGCGCGGATGGTATCGAGCCCGGTCATCGCGGCGCCCATGGCCAGCCGGAGCAGGGTGACCGGGTAGATGACGATGTTGATGCCGATGTCCTCGAGCTGGCGCGCGGTCAGCAGCTCGCCCTTGCCGAACTCGGTCATGTTGGCCAGCAGCGGCACGTCGACCGCCGCGCGCACGGCCTCGAACTCGTCGGGACCGGTCAGCGCCTCGGGGAAGATGGCGTCGGCACCGGCGTCGACCAGCGCCTTGGCCCGGTCGATCGCCGCCGCCAGGCCGTCCACGGCCCGGATGTCGGTGCGGGCCATGATGAGGAAGTTCGGGTCCCGGCGACCGTCGACCGCGGCCCGGATGCGCTTGAGCGCGGTGTCGTCGTCGACCACCGCCTTGCCGTCGAGGTGCCCGCAGCGCTTCGGGTTGACCTGGTCCTCGATGTGGCAGCCCGCCAGGCCGGCGTCCTCGAGACCCTGGACCGTCCGGGCCACGTTCATGGGCTCGCCGAACCCGGTGTCCGCGTCCACGATCGCGGGCAGGTTGCTCATGCGAGCGATCTGGCCGGCGCGCTGCGTGACCTCGGTGGCCGTCGTCAGCCCGATGTCCGGCAGCCCCAGGTCCGCGGCGAGCACGGCCCCCGAGATGTAGACGCCGTCGAAGCCCTTAGCCTCGATCAGCCGCGCGGACAGCGGGTTGAACGCGCCGGGGAGCCGCAGCAGGCGTCCGGACGCGAGCCCGTCCCGCAGGGCGACGCGCTTGTCCGCGGGGGTCGCGGTCGCGTAGAGCATCAGAAGAGTCCTTCCGGGGTGCTGACCGTGTCGAGCCAGCCCGCGGGTGCGACGACCGTGAGGCCGGAAAGCTCGTCGGCGGTCAGGGACGGCAGGCGCTGGGCGACGTCGAGGAACCGCTCGATCTCGTCGGGCGCGAGCACCCCGGCCGCGAGCGAGCGGAACTTCGCGACGTACTGCTCCCGGGCGAACGGCCGGGCGCCCAGCGGGTGGGCGTCGGCCACGGCGAGCTCCGCGACGACGACCTCTCCGCCGGTGGTCGTGATCTCGACGCGGCCGCCGAACGCCTTCTGCGCTGGGTCGCTCGAGTGGTACCGCTCCGTCCAGGCAGGGTCCTCGGTGGTGGTGACCTTCTGCCACAGCTCGACCGTGTCCGCCCGGGCCGCCCGGTCGGGTGCGTACGACGCGACGTGGTCCCAGACGCCGTCCTGCAGCGCGACCGTGAAGATGTACGGGATCGAGTGGTCGAGCGTCTCGCGGGACGCCGTCGGGTCGTACTTCTGCGGGTCGTTGGCGCCGGAACCGATCACGTAGTGCGTGTGGTGCGACGTGTGGATGACGATCGACGCCACGTTGTGCGGGTTGGTCAGGTCCGGGCGCTCGCGGTGCAGGCTGCGCGCCAGGTCGATGAGCGCCTGCGACTGGTACTCCGCCGAGTGCTCCTTGGTGTACGTGTCGAGGATCGCCCGCTTGGCCTCGCCGGGAGCGGGCAGCGGCACGTCGTAGGCGGCGTCGGGACCATCCAGCATCCAGGCGATGACGCCGTCCTCGCCCTCGTAGATGGGGGTGGGCGACGTCTCGCCGCGCATCGCCCGGTCCACCGCCTCGATGGCGATCTTGCCCGCGAACGCCGGGGCGTACGCCTTCCACGACGAGATCTCGCCCTTGCGCGACTGCCGCGTGGCCGTCGTCGTGTGCAGTGCCTGGCCGACCGCGTGGAAGATCACCTCGGGCGACAGGTCGAGCAGCGTGCCCAGACCGGCGGCCACCGACGGGCCCAGGTGGGCGACGTGGTCGATCTTGTGCGCGTGCAGGCTGATCGCGCGCACCAGGTCGACCTGGATCTCGTAGCCCGTGGCGATCGCGCGGACCAGCGCGGCCCCGTCCCGACCGGTGTGCTGCGCGACGGCGACGATCGGCGGGATGTTGTCGCCCGGGTGGGAGTAGTCGGCCGCGAGGAACGTGTCGTGGTAGTCGAGCTCGCGGACCGCGACGCCGTTCGCCCACGCCGCCCACTCCGGGCTGACCCGCGTGGCCGGGTCCACTCCGGAGACCGTCGCGCCGTTGCGCGGACCCGCGTACGGGTGCGCGAGCGCCTGGGCCCGGGCAGTCGACGGGGGAGTGCGTGTCAGGGATGCGACCGTGACCGCCGCGTTGTCGATCACGCGGTTGATGATCATGTCGACCACGTCGTCCGGCACCTCGACGGGGTCGGCGGCGACCTCCGCGATGGCCCAGGCCAGCTGGTCGGTACGCGCCAGGCGGTCGGCGCTCGGGTGCACGCGCACGGCGTGGTTCTGGGTCATCAGGTCGCTTCCTGTGAGAGGTCCGGCGAGAGAGACGGTCAGCGTGCGTGGGCCATGTCCCCGACGGCCAGCCGTCGGAGCACCTCGATGACGACCGCGGCGGACCGGTCCGCAGCATCGTCCACGTGCGTGAGGAAGTCCGCACCCGCGACCGGGCCGCACAGGTCGGAGATGCCGCGCACCGACAGGAACGGCACCCCGTACAGGTGGGCCGTGTGGGCCAGCGCCGCCGACTCCATGTCGGTGGCCATGGCCGCCGGGAACGCCGCACGGATGCGGTCGATGCGGCTGGCGTCGATGAACGCGTCGCCGGACAGGATGGTGCCGGTCAGGACGCGCAGGTCGACGGTCGCGGTCACCGCGGCGTCGTGCAGGATCTGCTCCGCCTCGTACACCTCGGGCATGCCCGGGACCTGGCCCAGCTCGTACCCGAACGCGCGTGCGTCGGCGCCGGAGTACAGGTACTCGGACCCGACGACGACGTCGCCGACCCGGACGTCCAGCCCGACGCCGCCCGCGCTGCCGGCGCTGATGACCGCCCGCGGGTGCGTGCCCTGGATGGCGACGGCGGCGGCCGTGGCGGAGTTCACCAGACCGATCCCGCACTGCACCAGCAGCACCTGCCGGCCGCAGACGGTGAGCAGGCGGTGCTCGGCGTGACCCATCTGGGTGGGGTCGCCGACGACGTCGGCACGCGCGAGGAACGCGGCCGACTCGTCGGGCATCGCGGTGACGATGACCGCGTCGACGGCGATCATGCGGTGACCTGGCTCCACTCCCCGCGGGCGGCCAGGAACGTCGTCGCCGCCTCCTGGGCACCCGAGAGCGTGTGGTTGGCGCCCCAGCCGCACTGGACCTCGTTCGCGGCCGGCACCTCGGTCGCCGTCGTGATGTCCGTGAGCGTGTCCTGGACCAGGCCCAGGACGTCGTCGTAGTCCCACTCGCCCTGCAGGATCAGGTAGAACCCGGTCTGGCAGCCCATCGGGGAGAAGTCGATGACCCGCTCCGAGTGGTTGCGGGAGTGCTCCGCGAACAGGTGCTCGAGGGAGTGCACCGTCGGCATCTCGAGGTGCGCGACGTTCGGCTGCGTGAAACGGACGTCGTACTTCTGGATCACGTCCCCGGCGGGAAGCTGCTTGGTGTCGGCCAGGCGCACGTACGGCGCGGCGACGGTCCGGTGGTCGAGGTTGAACGACTCGACGTTCATGCGGGGCTGGTTCACGGCACAAGGTCCTTCTCGGTCGGCGACGGTCCATTCTCACCCCCGGGAGCCCGGTGGCCGAACGCGCCCTCGTACCATCGGCCAGGTGTCGATCCCCGAGTACGTCCGCACCCTGCGCTCCGCCGTCGGCCACGACCTCCTCTGGCTGCCCGGCGTGACCGCCGTCGTCGTCCGCGACGATCAGGTCCTGCTCGTGCGTCGAGCGGACAACGGCGCCTGGACACCGGTGACCGGGATCATCGACCCGGGCGAGGAGCCGGCCGTCGCGGGCGCCCGCGAGGTGCTCGAGGAGGCCTCGGTCGTCGCGGTCCCGGAGCGCCTCACGTGGGTGCACGCGCTGCCGCCGATGGTCTACGACAACGGGGACCGCGCGCAGTACCTCGACCACACGTTCTTGTTCCGGTACGTCTCCGGCGAGCCGTTCCCCGCCGACGGCGAGAACACCGAGGCGGCGTGGTTCGCGCTCGACGCGCTCCCGGCGATGTCCGCGGAGATGCACGCGCGGATCGCGAGCGCGCTGGCATCCGCCGGGCCGGCTGAGTTCGCGTCCTGACTCAGCGCGCGAGGCGCTCGACCACCGCCCCGTACAGCCCCGGTGCTGTGACGGCCAGCGGGACGATGGCGCGCCGCAGGGGAGTGCGCGCGGCGGCGAGCAGGCTGCTGGTCACCACGCGGTAGTCGCGGGTGGCCGCGGTCCACGCCTTCTCGTAGGCGGCGTTGGAGCGGCGGACGTCCTCGCCCAGCGTCGCGACGGCGGCGTGCGCCTGGGCGAGCCCGACCCGCACGCCCTCGCCGGTCAGGGCGTCGACGTAGCCCGACGAGTCGCCGACCAGCCGCACGCGCCCTGCGGTGCGGTGCTGGCTCTGCTGGTACATCGGGCCGGCGCCGCGCGCGGGGCCGAGCCGCTCCGCGTCGCCGAGGTGGTGGCGCAGGGCGACGAACGAGTCGAGCGTCCGGTCGTAGTCGTGGTGGGCCGGGCCCAGGAGCGCGACGCCGACGACGTCGTCGGCCACCGGGGTCACGTACGCCTCGACGGAGCGCCCCCAGTGCACCTCGACGAGGTCGGTCCACGGTGCCACCCGGAAGTGGCGGCGCACCCCGAACCGCCGGGCGCGCAGGCGGTGGTGCGTGGAGAGGTCGACCTGGCGGCGGACCGTCGAGTGCAGGCCGTCACAGGCCAGGAGCCAGCGCCCCCGGATCCCCGCGCACCAGACGGAGGACGCGTCCTGCTCGACCGCACCCGCCCGGCCGGGGACGACGACGGCGCCGAGCTCCAGCGCGCGTGCGGCGAGGGCGGCGTGCAGGACGGTCCGCCGGACGCCGCGCCCGGGCGACTCCGCGAAGAGGTGGTCGGCGGTGTGCGCGCCCCGCAGGTACCGGATCCCGGTGAGGGTGTGGCCCTCCGGGTCGACGCCGAGGCGCGCGAGCGCCGCCACCGCACCGGGCATCAGCCCTTCGCCGCAGGCCTTGTCCACGGGCGTAGCCCGAGGTTCGACGACGATCACGGACAGGCCCGCGAGCCGCCCCTCGATCGCGACGGCGAGCCCCACCGGTCCGCCACCGATGACCAGCAGGTCCGCGTCGGGGGTCATGCCGGAGCCGGGCTGACAGACCGCAGGGCGCGCTCCTCGGTCGGGATCCGGAAGCCGAGCAGGAGCACGGCGTTCAGCACCGTGAAGGCGACCGCGGTGACCCACGCGGTGTGCACCAGGGGCAGGGCGGCGCCCTCCACGGCGACGGCGACGTAGTTCGGGTGGCTCAGCCAGCGGTACGGGCCCCGACGGACCAGGGCCACCCCCGGCACGACGATGACCCGGGTGCTCCACTGGTTGCCGAGCGTCCCGATGCACCACCAGCGCAACGCGTTCGCGGCGACGACGAACGCCAGCGCGGTCCACCCGAGCGCGGGGATGAACGGCCGGTCCGCCACGTGCACCTCGACCACGCACGCGACGAGCAGGCCGGTGTGCAGCGCGACCATCGGCGGGTAGTGCCGCTTCCCCGTCTCGATGCCGCCGTGCGCGAACGCCCACGTCACATGACGTTGGGAGACGATCAGCTCGGCCAGGCGCTCGAACGCGACGACGACGATCAGCCAGTCGTACCAGCTCACCTACGACTCCTCGGTCCAGCGCAGCAGGACGGTCTCGGTGCACACCCCGGGACCGAAGGCGAACAGCACGCCGGCGGACCCGGGGATCTGCCCGCCGGTCGCCAGCTCGTCGGCGAGCACGTGCAGGACCCCGGACGACGACAGGTTGCCCACCCGCGCCAGCGACCGCCAGCTCGCGGCGAAGGCCTCGTCGGGCAGCTCGAGCGAGCTCGCGGCGGCCTGCAGGATCCGCGGTCCACCGGTGTGCGCCACCCAGGTGCCGACGTCGGCGACCTTGAGGCCGTGCGCGGCGAGCAGGTCGACGACGCCGGGACCGAGGTTCGCCTCGACGATGTCGGCGAGGCTCGCGCCGAGCACGATCCGCAGGCCGCTGGCTCCGATGTCCCAGCCGAGCACGTCGGTGGTGCCCGGGACCAGGTCGCTGCGGGAGTCGACGACGTCGACGCGACCGGGCACGTCGTCCACGCGGTCGCTGCCCACCATCACGACGGCCGTGGCACCGTCGCCGAACAGCCCGCCGGACACGATGTTCGCCATCGAGTCGTCGCCGTGCTGCAGCGTCAGCGAGCACAGCTCGACCGAGACGAGCAGCGCGACGTCCTGCGGGTGGCCCTGCAGGTAGTCGCGCACCCGGGCGATCCCCGCGGCGCCGGCCGCGCAGCCGAGCCCGAACACGGGGACCCGCTTGACGTCGGGACGCAGCCCGAGCCGCTCGACCAGGAGCACGTCGAGCGACGGGGTGGCGACGCCGGTGATCGTCGTGACCAGCAGGTAGTCGACGTCCTGCGCGTCCAGCCCGGACGCCGCGAGAGCCTGCCTGCAGGCCTCGGCCGCCAAGGATGTCGCCTCGCGGATGAACGTGTCGTTGGTGGCCGTGAACGTGGTCAGGCTCGCGTACTCCTCGAGCGGCAGCGCGAGGTGGCGGGTCTCGATGCCGGTCGCCGCGTGGATCCGCTCGATCGTCGCCCAGCGCCGCGGGTCCGCGGACAGCAGAGGGGCCATCGCGGCGGTGATCTCGCTCTGGGCGTAGGCGTGCTCGGGCAGGACCGGGGCAAGAGCGGCGATACGCGCCATCCGGGCATCGTGCCACGCGACCGCACGTCCGGCACGCGTCCTGGCCGTCGTGCCGAACCTTCACCCCGACCTGCGACGATGACGCGTCGATGCGGAGGTGAGCAGGGTGGGCGTAGGAGCCGGCGGGTCGCGCGTCGTCGACCTCGCGCTCGCCTGCCACCCGGCGCCCGCCGTCGCGGTGACCGTCTTCGCGATCGCCATGGCCGCGGGGGCCGACGCGCCCCTCGCGACGACGGCCCTGGTCGGTGCCGCGGTCCTGGCGGGCCAGCTGTCCGTGGGCTGGTCCAACGACTGGATCGACGCGGACCGGGACGCGGCCGTCGGACGGACGGACAAGCCCGTCGGTGCCGGGCGGCTGGCGGTCCGGACGGTCCGCACCGCGGCGCTGAGCGCGGCGGCGGCGTGCGTGGTGCTCTCGCTGGCGCTCGGCTGGCGGGCCGGTCTGGTGCACCTGGCGACCGTGGCGTCGGCCTGGGCCTACAACGTCCGGCTCAAGAGCACCGTCTGGTCGTGGGCGCCGTACGCGTTCTCGTTCGGCTTCCTCCCGCTGGCCATCGCGCTGGCCCTGCCCGGCTCACCGGTCGCCGCCTGGTGGGCGATGGCGGGGGGTGCTCTGCTCGGTATCGGTGCGCACGGGGCCAACGTGGTGCCGGACCTGCAGGACGACCAGACCACCGGGGTCCGGGGCCTTCCGCACCGCGTCGGGGGGACCGCGACGAGCATCGGCACGGCCCTGGCCCTCGTCGCCGCGACCCTCCTGGTCGTCCTGGCGCCGCCCGGACCGCCCCGCGCAGCCGCCGCAGCGGCGCTCGTGCTCGCCGTCGGCCTGACGATCGTCGGGACGGTGCTCGCCCTGGGCGGGGGACGCCACCGGCTGCCCTTCCTGTTCGCGATCGCGGTCGCGGCCGTCGACGTGGTGCTGCTGGTCATGTCCGACTGGGTGGTCGGCTGACCGCTTGACTTCGAGCGCGCTTCAAGGGGCAGGGTGACAGGAAACCCCCGTCGAAGGAGCATCCCGTGCGCGTTGGCGTCCACCTCTACCGTTTCGACTCCGTCGAGCCCACCGCCCTGCGCCAGGAGCTGGCCGACGCGGCCCGCGCGGCCGAGGACTCCGGGGTCGCCTGGGTGTCGGTCATGGACCACTACTTCCAGATGATCGCGGCCGGCTTCCCGGCCGACGACCCGATGCTCGAGGCGTACACCACGCTCGGCTACCTGGCGGGCGTCACGTCGGAGGTGCAGCTCGGCGTGCTGGTCACCGGCGTGACCTACCGGCACCCCGGCCTGCTGGCCAAGATCCACGCCACCCTCGACGTGCTCTCCGGCGGCCGGGCGACACTCGGGATCGGGGCCGCCTGGTACGAGGAGGAGCACCGCGCGATGGGGGTGCCCTACCCGCCCCTGTCCGAGCGGTTCGAGCGCCTCGAGGAGACCCTGCAGATCTGCCGGCAGATGTGGGACCCGACCAACGACGGCCCCTACGACGGCACGCACTACCAGCTGGCCCAGACCCTGTGCTCGCCCCAGCCGCTGACGCGCCCCGAGATCCTCATCGGCGGCTCGGGCGAGCGCAAGACCCTGCGCCTGGTCGCGCAGTACGGCGACGCGTGCAACCTGTTCACGTCCACGCCCGACGAGGTCGCGCACAAGCTCGAGGTCCTGCGCGGCCACTGCGCGGACCTCGGCCGCGACCCCGCCGAGATCCGCGTGACCATGCTGTCCCGCGGCGAGAAGCTGCTCGCCGGGGACGTCGACGGGTTCGTCGAGGAGATGCGGGCCTACGACGCCCTCGGGGTGGAGTCCGTGATCCTGACGCCCGCGGACACCAGCCTCGCGGCCTGGGTGAAGGACACCGTGGCCCCCGCGGTGCCGCGGCTGGCGGACCTGGGCAGCTAGGCGCTCGCGTCGGCGGCCGCGTGAAGGGCCGCCACGTCGATCTTGTCCATCGTCAGCATCGCGTTCATGGCGCGGCCGGCGCGGCCCGGGTCCGGGTCGCCCAGCAGCTCCGGGAGCGCGGCGGGGATGACCTGCCAGGACAGACCCCAGCGGTCCTTGAGCCAGCCGCACCGGCCCGGCTCTCCGCCGTCGGCGGTCAGGGCGTCCCACACGCGGTCGCACTCGGCCTGGTCGGGGACGGAGACGGCGAACGAGAACGCCTCCGTGAACGGGAACGCCGGCCCACCGTTGAGGGCCTGGACCTCCTGGCCGTCCAGCACGAAGCTCACCGTGAGTGCGGTCCCGGCCTGGGGAGCACCTTCGGGGTACCGGGCGACCGACAGGATGCGGGAGTTCGGGAAGATCTCGACGTAGCGCTGCGCGGCCTGCTCGGCCTGGTCGTCGAACCACAGGAACGGGCTGATGCTCATCTCGGTGCCTCCGGTGTGTGCGACGCGAGGCCTGGTGCCCTGCGTCCCTTCGTGAGGTGGTCGGAGCCGTCCCCACGATCTCGACATCGGGCCCGGGACGACTCTCTACGAGCCGTCCAGCACCTCCCAGCGCGCCACGGCCTCGTTGCGCGACGTCACGCCGAGCTTGCGGTACGTCGAGATCGCCTGCGTCTTGACGGTGTTGCGGGAGACACCGAGGCGCTCGGCGATGAGCGGGAAGGTGAGGTGGGTCGCGAGCAGCGGCAGGAGCCGGACCTCGGCCGGCGTCAGGGTGTCGGGTCGTCCCTGGTTCGCCGTCTCCTGCACGGCCGCGACCAGGGTCGCGACCTTGTCCGGCAGGTCGCCGAGCCCGGGCCGACGGCGCACGATCTCCTCGGCCTGCCGCGCGGTACTGGCGGCGGCGTGGAGGTCGCCCAGGCCGAGCGAGGCCTGCGCGGTCGCCAGGAGGGCCTGCGTGGAGACGACCGGGAGCCCGTACGTGAGCAGGGGGCGCAGTGCCAGCGCGCGCCGGGTGTGCTCGACGGCCTCCGAGCGCAGACCGAGGTGCACGGCGATGCGGGCGGCCCAGGCGAACACGAGCGCGCTGGACCAGTACGAACCGAAGGCACCGTCGGTGACGATGGACGTCGCTTGCGCGACAGACCTCTCCGCCGCCGACCAGTCGCCGCGCTCGACCGCGATGGAAGCGCGCTCGCACAGGACCATCGCGGCGAGCGGGCCGATGCCCGCCGCCTCAGCGGCCTCCTGGGCCTCGACGAAGAGGTCGTCCGCGCGGTCGAGGTCGCCGTCGAGCAGGTCGGCGAGCGCCTCGGTATGGCGCATCGTCGCGCGCAGCGGGCTCCCGGGTGACAACCCCTCCCACGCCGTGCGCGCGTCGCGTCGCATCTGCTCCGTGCCCTGGCGCGCCTCGATCGCGTCCAGGTACGCGAGCGTCGCCTCGATCGTGCTGCCGTCGGACAGGGTGCCGGTCGCGGGCACCCCCTTGGCGATCGCGGACCACCTCTCGGCGCGCGCGGGCTCGCCCACCAGCGCGAAGATGAGCGCTGCGTGCGCGGCGATCGCCGGGAAGGCGCTGACGGTGTTCGCCTCCTCGAGCCACGACATCCACTTGTGGACCGAGTCGATGCCGCCGCTGACCCAGGTCTGCTGTGACCAGTCGAGGACGAGCCGGGTGAACTCGGCGATGTCGCCGGCGCGGTGCGCGTGATCGATCGCCTGGTCCGGGACGTCGGCGTCGGCGTACCAACGGGCGGCGCGGCGGTGGAGCTCCGGCACCAGCGCGGGTTCCTTGCGGTGCAGCTCGGCGCCCAGCAGGTCGCGCAGGAGGGGGTGGCACCGGAAGCGGTCGCCGTCGCGGCCCACGGGCTGGATCACCCCGTGCGCCGCGAGGTGCTCCAGCGCCGCCCCCGAGGAGCGCACCCGCAGCACGGTGTCGCACAGCGGACCGGACAGCTCGTCGAGGATCGCGCAGCGCACCAGGAGCGCGGTGTCGCGACCGCCCAGACCGGCGAGCACCTCGGTGCGCAGGTACTCGCGCATGAACACGTCGTCGCCCGTGAACGTCCGGGTGCCGTCCGCGCGCAGCGCCATCCCGGCGAGCGACACCGCGACCGGCCAGCCCTCGGTGCGGTCCAGCAGCTCGGCCGTCGCGGTCGGCGAGAGCGTGACACCCGACCGGGCGAGCACCTGCGCGGCCTCGTCCGGACCGAGGGACAGCTCCGGGACGCCGAGCTCCAGCAGGTCGCCCGCGGCGCGCAGCCGCGCGATCGGCAGGCGCGGCTTGGCCCGTGACGAGACACCGACCCGCCACGTGTCGGGCAGCCGGTCGATGACGTCGGAGAGCACGTTGAGGCTCCCGGCCGAGGTGATGACGTGCACGCCCTCGACCAGCAGGGTGCGCGCCGGGTCCGGGGGGAGGGCCTGCACGAGGCCCGCGACGGTGACGATGCCCGGTCCTGCTCCGGCCGCACCACCGAGCGCGGTCAGCAGCGCGGCGGGGTCGTTGTCGGCGTCGGTGCACGTGTGCCACACCGCCGCGCTCGCCAGCCGGTCCGCCCACTGGCCCAGGACCGCCGACTTGCCGTACCCGGGCCCGGCGACGATGGCGACGACGCGTGCGGGCGACGCCATCAGAGCGTCGACCAGCTCAGCGCGAGCGACGAGCCCGACTCCCGCGCGACGGCGTCGCACCACGGAGGGCGCCGAGCTCCGCGGGATGGCCGACCGGTGCCCAACGACGGATGAACCGCGCAATTCGGGACGTTCCCCCACGTCGGGCCACGCTACCGGTCCCCGTTCGGAGCACAAGGGTCCCGACGGGTCAGCCGTGCGCCGGTGCTCCGAGGTCGATGTGGGGCACGTCGTCGGCGTCGTCGCCCCACGCGATGCGGCGCGGTGCGTCGTGCGACTCGACGGTGGCCGCGTGGTCGCGCTCGAAGTAGTCCCAGGCCCAGCTGAGGAACGCGTCGGTGCGGCTGTGCACGCCGCTGAGCAGCATCGCGTGCACCCCGAGCCACGCGGCGAAGGCGATCGGGCCGTCGACCTCGTGGCGGTGGGCGCCCACCTCGGCGACGGCGGCGTTGCGGCCGATCATCGCCATGATGCCCTTGTCCTTGTAGTGGAACGGCGCAAGCTCGTCGCCCTGCATCGAGCGCAGGATGTTCTGGGCCGCCCAGCGCCCGGACTGCTGCGCGACGGACCCGAGCTGCGGCAGCGTCGGCGCCCCAGCACCCGAGGGGATGTTCGCCACGTCGCCGACCGCCCAGACCCCGGGGTACCCCTCGACCCCGAGGTCCGGGCGGACGTCGATCCGCCCGCCGCGCCCGGTGGACGAGCCGGCGGACTGCGCGATGGCGGAGGCCGACTCGCCACCCGCCCAGATGACGGTCCGGGTGGGCAGGCGGGTGCCGTCGTCGAGGTCGACCGCGTCCACGTGGACCTCCTTGACCCCCGCGCCGAGGCGGATGTCGACGCCGGCCTTGTCCAGGTGCTTGTGGGCGTACGCCTGGGCGCGCGTCGAGAACTGGCCGAGCACCGCCTGCCCGCGGTCGACCAGGTGCACGCGGGCATCCGCTGGCATCCTGCCCTGTGCTTGGAGGGCCGCCACGAGTTCGGCGAGAGCGCCGGAGACCTCCACGCCGGTGGGTCCGCCGCCGACGACCACGACGTCGCGGGACCCGGTGTCACCGACGAGGGCCTCCGCGACCAGGGCCTGGTGGTGCAGGCGCAGGCGCTCCGCATCCACGACCGAGTACAGCGGGAACGCGTGCTCCTGGGCGCCCGGGATGCCGAAGAAGTTCGGGCGCGCGCCCGCGGCGAGCACGAGGTGGTCGGCCGACAGCGACCGGCCGTCGTCGAGCACGAGCGTGCGGTCCGCGAGCGACGCCGACGTGACGTGCGCGAGGACCACGTCGACGCTCGGCACGTCCGCGAAGATCGTGCGCAGCGGGCGCGCGACGTCCTCGGCGGGCAGCTGCGACGTGGCGACCTGGTAGAGCAGCGGCTGGAACTGGTGGTAGTCCGTGCGGTCGACGAGCGTCGTGCGGATGCCCGCCTCGCCCAGGGTCTGCGCCGCGGCGACGCCCGCGAGGCCGCCGCCGAGCACCAGAGCGTCGGTCACAGCGACATCTCCTCGAGGCGCTCCGCCAGGATGATCCGCGCGGAGGCCTCGATGAGCGCGAGGTGCGAGAACGCCTGCGGGATGTTGCCGAGGTGCCGCGCGGCCGCCACCTCGAACTCCTCGGCATACAGGCCGAACGGTGAGGCGATGCGCAGCAGGCGCTCCATCAGGTCGAGCGCGCGCTGCTTCTCGCCGACGACCATGAGGGCCGAGACCAGCCAGAACGAGCAGATGACGAACGTGCCCTCCTTGCCGGACATCCCGTCGTCGGTCTCGTCGGTCCGGTAGCGCAGGACGAAGCCGTCCTCGGACAGCTCGTCGGCGATGGCCAGGACGCTCGCGTGCAGCCGCTCGTCGGTGCCGGGCAGGAGCCCGAAGTGCGCGGCGAGCAGGTTGGAGGCGTCGAGCGCGTCCGTGTCGTAGTGCTGGCGGAGCACGCCGCGGTCGCTCAGGCCGTGGGCGAGGATGTCGTCCTTGATCTCCTGCGCGGTCGCGCCCCAGGCCGCCTGGAGGTCGGGCTCGCCGCGGATCCCGGCCAGCTGCGCGGCCCGGTCCATGGCGACCCAGCACATGATCTTCGACGAGACGTAGTGCTGCGGCTTGCCGCGTGCCTCCCAGATGCCCTGGTCGGGCTGCTGCCAGATCGCGGTGGCGCACTCGGCCTGGGACTTCACGATGGGCCACAGCCGCGCCGGCAGCCGTTCGCTGCGCCGGGTGTGCAGCAGGATCGAGTCCAGCACGGCCCCGAAGACGTCGTTCTGCTTCTGGTCGAAGGCGCCGTTTCCGAGGCGGACGGGTCGTGCGCCCTGGTAGCCGCTGAGCTCGTCGCGCGTGGTCTCGGTGAGGTCGCGTCGGCCGTCGATGCCGTACATGATCTGCAGCGCACCGTCCTCGTCGGGCTCGACGTCGGCGACGAACTGCATGAACTCGTCCGCCTCCCAGTCGAGCCGCAGGTAGTGCAGCGCCTGCAGCGTGAACGTCGAGTCGCGCATCCAGGTGTACCGGTAGTCCCAGTTGCGCTCACCCCCGGGCGTCTCGGGCAGCGACGTCGTCAGCGCCGCGACCGTGGCGCCGGTCGGCATGTACGTCAGGCCCTTGATCACCAGTGCGGAGCGCTCGACGTAGGGCCGCAGGCGGTGGTCGGGCATCAGGGCGCGACTGAGCCAGCGGCGCCAGAAGTCGCGCGTCGCCGCGATCCGCGCGACGGCGTCGGCCGCGTCGGTGGGACCGTCCAGGGAGGCACCCCACGACAGCGCGCAGAACACGGTCTCGCCCGCGGCGAGCTCGTGCCGGCCGCGCAGCGCGTCGCCCTCGACACCGAGCGCCAGGTCGGAGTGCAGGCGCATCGACAGCCCTGCCCCGCTGATGTCGGCGGTGTGGCCGCCCGCGTCGAGGACCCACGGCTCCCGCGTCCGGCCGTAGTCGAACGCCGGGTCGCACACGAGCTCGATCCGCACGGACCCCTCCAAGCACGTGGCGGTGCGCACCAGCAGGTGCTCGGCGTCGTCGTCGGCAGGCGGGCGCGTGTGCGGGGTCGTCTCGTCCGGTCCCTCGCGCTTGGCCATGGTGAGCGCGTCACGGACCTCGACCCACCCCGACGGCGTGTGCCACGTGGTCACGAGCACGTTCGTGCCCGGGTCGTACGCGCGGGACGTCGGCACGTTGATGCCGTAGGGCGCGAACCGGAAGTAGCCCGCGCCCCGGTCCAGCAGGCTGCCGAACACGCTCTGGCTGTCGAACCGTGGGGCGCACAGCCAGTCGACCGACCCGTCGGGCGCGACGAGCGCTCCCGTGTGGCAGTCGGACAGGAACGCGTACTGGGCGATCGGCGGGAACGGGGATGCGGGGCTGTTCGAGTCCACAGGTTCCTCCTGGTGGGGGTGCTCAGGCGAGTCGGGCGAGCAGGTGGTCACCCACGCGCAGGGCGTTCGCCATGGCGGTGAGCGCGGGGTTCACGGCGCCGATGCTGGGGAAGAAGCTCGTGTCGACGACGTAGAGGTTGTCCACCTCGTGCGTCCTGCAGTCGCGGTCCAGCACCGAGGTCGCCGGGTCGTCGCCGAACCGGACCGTGCCGGCCTGGTGCGCGCAGCCCGCGACCGGGATGTCGTTCTTCATGTACAGGTCGCGGGGGACCAGGTGGTGCGGGTGCATGCCGAGGTGCCCGAGGTTGTGCTTGACGCGGCTGTACAGCTCGTCGAGGGCCTGCCGGTTGTTCGGGGTGTAGGTCAGCACGATGTCGCCGTGGTTGCCCAGGGTCACGCGGTTGTCGGGGTCGGGCAGGTCCTCGGCCGACAGCCAGAAGTCGACCGCGTGCTCCGCGACCTCCTCGAGTGCGAAGAGCGGCGCGAGCTTCGCGATCGGCTTTTCGCCGCGGTACATCGGTGCCGACGACTTGCCGACCATCTGCATGTTGCCCATCGGGAACGCGAAGCTCTCGTCGCCGAAGTAGTAGTCGTTGACGCCGAGCGTCTTCTGGAACCGGGTGTCGTTGCGCTCGATCGAGATCGCGAGGAACGCGCGGCTGTTGTGGAACATGTAGTGGCGGCCGACGTGGTCGGACCCGTTGGCCAGGCCGTTCGGGTGCCGGTCGTTGGCGCTGGCCAGGAGGAGCTTCGCCGAGTTGGCGGCACCGGCCGAGACCACGACGACGTCGCCCGAGAACCGCTGCTCGACGCCGTCGACGTCGGCGACCACGGAGGTCACCGAGCGTCCGGAGTCGTCGGTCTCGAGCCGGTGCACCTCGGCGTTGCGGACGAGCGTCACGTTCGCGTGCGTGACGGCGGGTCGGACCGCGATGACCTCCGCGTCGGACTTGGCGTGCAGCAGGCACGCGAACCCGTCGCACGTCGCCGTCCGGATGCACGGGCTGTAGGCCGGGTTCGCCTCGTCGAGCATGATGCCCGAGGGCGAGTGGAACGGGTGCAGGCCGATCGCCCCCATGTCGTCGAAGAGCTGCTGGATGCGCGGCTCGTGCGACACCGGTGGGAACGGGTACGGACCGCTCGACGGCGGTTCGGTGGGGTCCTCGCCGCGCTCGCCGTGCACCTGGTAGAGCTCCTCGGCCTGCGCGTAGTACGGCTCGAACTCGTCGTACGCGACCGGCCACGCGGGGGAGATGCCGCCGTGGTGCTGCAGCTCCCCGAAGTCCCGCTCCCGCAGCCGGTAGAGCGCAGCTCCGTAGAACTTCGTCGCGCCACCCACGTTGTAGTGCACCTGGGGCTGGAACGACCTGCCGTCGTGGTCGTACCAGGTGTCCTTCGAGACGTAGCGATTCTTGACGAACGTCTCGGTCGCGTCCCAATTCTCCGGCTCGCGCGGGAGCCAGTCGCCCCGCTCCAGGAGGAGGACCTTCTTCCCCGACGGGGCCAGGCGGTGCGCGAGGGTCCCGCCGCCCGCGCCCGACCCGATGATGACGACGTCGTAGTGCTCGGTCATCTCGTCCGCCTCACAGACCCGGGCTGCTGTGCATGATGCCGCCGTCGGCGAAGATCGTCGTGGCGGTGAGATAGGTGGCGCCGTCGCCGGCGAGGAACGCGACGAGGCTGGCGATCTCCTCGGGCTCGGCCATCCGGCCGAGCGGGATCGCGGCGTCGAGGGTCTTCATCTTCTCCGGGTCGTTCATCGTCGAGGTGTTGATCGGGGTCGCCACCGCGCCCGGGCCCACGCCGACGACCTGCACGCCCTGCGGCCCGAGCTCGACGCCCGCGGTCCGGGTGAGCATGCGCATCCCGCCCTTGGACAGGCAGTACGCGGTGTTCCCGGGCATCGGCCAGTCCTCGTGCACCGAGGTCATGTTGATGATCCGGCCGCCCGTGCCCTGCTTGATCATCTGCTTCGCGGCGATCTGGGTGCCGAAGAACGCGCTCTTGAGGTTGATGTCCATGACGCGCTGGTACTGCTCCTCGGTGGTGTCGAGGATCGACGTGCGCGTCTCGATGCCCGCGTTGTTCACCATGATGTCGAGGCGCCCGAAGGCCTCCACCGTCGTGGCGACGAGCCGCTCGAGGTCCGCGACCTTGCTGACGTCGGCGTCCACGCCGATCGCCTGGTCGCCGAGGGCGTGCACCTGCTGCTCCAGCGCCTCGGTGGCCTCCGGGTGTGCGACGAAGTCGATGACGATGTTCGCCCCCGCCTCCGCGAGCGCGAGAACGACGGCCTTGCCGATGCCGCTGTTGCCGCCCGTGACGATGGCCACTTTCCCGTGCAGGCTCATGTGCGTGCTCCTTCGTCGAGGGGTGCGGACGGTCCCGTGGTCGGGTCCGGCGGTTCCGGTGGTTCCGGTGGTACAGCCGTCGGCGGGCCTACGATCCGGCGACGGAAGACGAAGTACGACCAGCCCTGGTACAGCAGGATCAGCGGCACCAGCACGAGGGCGACGATCGTCATGACCTTGAGCGCGTATGGCCCGGACGCCGCGCTCGTCACGGTCAGGCTGTCGGCCGCCGAGGTGCTGGACACCAGGACGTTCGGGTAGAGGTTCGCGAACAGCGTCACGACGGTCAGGGCGATCGCGACAGCCGTGGCGGTGAACGCCCAGCCGTCCCGGTGCGCCCGGACCAGCAGCGCCGCGGCGAGGACCGCGACGACCGCGAGCACGGGCGGCACGGTGCCGCGCAGCGCGGGAGCGCCGGACACGGCGGGCGTCGCGACGGCGAACGCGAGCAGGAGCAGGACCGCCGGCACGATCGCCACGGCCGCGGCGCGCTGCGCCCGGGTGCGCACCTGGTCCGTGGTCCGCAGGGCGAGGAAGGTGGCGCCGTGCAGGACGCACAGGGCGGTGAGCGTGAGCCCGACGAGCAGGCCGTATCCGGTGATCGTGTCGGTGACCGAGCCCGTGAACTCCTCGGTCGAGTCGACCGGCAGGCCGGCGAGGAGGTTGCCCAGCGCGACGCCGATGAGCAGCGGGCACAGCAGGCTGCCGAGGGTCAGGCTCCACGACCACGTCTGCCGCCAGCGGCTCGCCTCCATGCGACCTCGGAACTCGAACGAGACGCCGCGGGCAATGAGCGCGACCAGGAGCAGCACCAGCGGGAGGTACATCGCGGAGAACCAGGTGGCGTACCAGCTGGGGAAGGCCGCGAAGATCCCGGCCGCACCGACGATCAGCCAGACCTCGTTGCCGTCCCAGAACGGCCCGATCGCGTTGATCGCGACGCGCTGCTCGGTGTCGGTGCGACCGACCACCTTGTGCAGCATGCCGACCCCGAAGTCGAACCCCTCCAGCACGAAGAACCCGGTCCAGAGGAACGCGATGATCAGGAACCACAGGTCGGGCAGGGTCATCGGGACACCTCCTCAGAACGTCAGGGCGGGGACGCGCGGCTGGTCGTCGTCGACGGGCTCGTCGGGTTCCTCGAGCTCCAGGCCGCGGCGCGCGTAGCGCATCATCAGGTACACGTTCACGGCGCCGAGGAGCAGGAAGATCGTGTAGAAGACGACGATGCTGATGATCAGCTCGGTCCTGCCGACGGACGTGGAGATCCCGTCCTTGGTGAGCATCAGCCCTTGGACGATCCAGGGCTGCCGGCCGTTCTCGGTGAGCATCCACCCGGCCGTGTTCATCAGGAACGGGAAGGCGACAGCCCAGGTCGCGACCAACAGGAACACGCGCGCGGTGGGTAGTCGGCGCCGCCAGATCAGCCACAGGCCCCAGAGGGCGACGAGCGCGGCGAGCGAGCCCAGGTAGGCCATCACGCGCATCGACCAGTACTGGACGAACACGTTCGGCACGTAGTCGCCGGGCCCGTACTCCTCCTGGTACTGCGCGTTCAGCTCGTTCATCCCGACCACCTCACCGTTCCACGTCCCCGTCGCGAGGATGGAGAGCAGGTGGGGGATCTCGATGATCTTGGTGGGGTTCTGGTCGTTGTTGCCGCCGCCGATCTGGAACGCGGAGAACGAGCAGGGCTGGCACGTCTCCCACTGCCCCTCCGCCGCCGAGATCTTCATCGGCTGGTACGTCGCCTCGATCACGCCGAGGTGGCTGCCGATGCCCAGCGCCAGGAAGATCGAGGGCAGCAGCACGGCGATCGACACCTTCGCGGAGCGCGTGAACACCTCCGCGTGGTGACCGCGGCGCAGGTACCACGCCGACACGGCCAGCATGAGGACCGACCCGGTGACCAGGGACGCGGTCAGCACGTGCGCGTAGCCCCACACGAAGACGGGGTTCGTCATCACCGCGCCGATGTCGGACAGCTCGGGGCGGCCCGTCGCCTGGTCGACGGTGTACCCCACCGGGTGCTGCATCCAGGAGTTCGCCGCCATGATGAACGCCGCGGAGCCCGCGGCCCCCGCGGCGACGAGCCACACGGTGAGCAGGTGGATCCTCCTGGGCAGCACGTTCCAGCCGAACACCCACAGGCCGATGAACGTCGACTCCAGGAAGAACGCGGCCAGCCCCTCCATCGCCAGCGGTGCGCCGAACACGTCGCCCACGTAGCGGGAGTAGGCCGACCAGTTCATGCCGAACTGGAACTCCTGGATGAGTCCCGTCACCACGCCGACGGCCACGTTGATCAGCAGCAGCGTGCCGAAGAACTTGGTCAGCCGCTTGTGGTCGGGGTTGCCGGACCGGAACCACATCGTGTGCAGGACGGCCACGAGGAAGCCGAGCCCGATGGTGACCGGGACGAAGAGGAAGTGGTAGATGCTCGTCGAGGCGAACTGGAGGCGGGCCAGGTCGAGGTCGGACACCGGCCCTCCCCAGGTCGACGGTGCGGCTGCGGTCGACGCGCGCAGACGGCGCGTCGACCCGTTCGAGCGTCGCACCGAGCCTTCGGGCCGAGCATCACCCCGTCGGGATGAAAGGGGCTCGGCTCAGCGGGCGGCGACGGCCTCGTCCGTCGGGAGAGCGCGTCGCCACATCAGGACGAACGCCAGGACGACGATGATCCCGATGGTGTTGAGGATCGTGATCGAGACCGTCACCAGCGGGTCGGAGACGAAGGGGAAGATCATCATCAGGAGCATCGGGCCGATGTTGCGCACCGCCGTCGTCACCTCGCTCGCATGCCTGATGCCCAGGTCCTTGACCCGCAGCGCGGTGACCAGCAGGTAGCCGCACCCGAGGCCGATGAAGGGGCCGGCGATGGCAGCGACGTAGCTCTCGGTGCCCCAGCTCTCCACGAACTGGCTCCAGTACGCCACGAGCGTGAAGTTGAGGTTGAAGAGCAGGCACAGGATGGCGACCCGGACGACCCACTGCCTCAGGGGAGCCGTCAGTTCGGGCCACCAGACCCGGAACGCGCACCCGAGGACGATCGGGAGCAGCAGGAAGAGCAGCAGCGGCCAGGCGACGTCCCACGCGGTGGTGCGCAGCTGGGCGTCGACCGCGTCGATGGCGAGAGGCAGCCCCACCGGGAGGGCGACGACCGTCCCGATGGTGAGGACGACCAGCAGGGTGGTGGCGATGCTGACGTCCGCCTTGGCCAGCTTGGCGAGGATGGGGGCGAAGGGCATGCCTGCACTCAGGGCTGCGATGCAGAACCCGACCTTGATCTCGTCCGGGATCGACGAGGCGACCGTCAGCAGGTAGCCGACGAACACCAGCGGGATGACGAGGAAGTTGACCGCCAGTACCGACACGGTGATCTTCCAGTGTGCGACGGCCTGCGCCACCACCTTGCCGACCGGCAGCCTGAGGCCCAGGCCGAACGAGTTGAGGATCACGAAGAGCAGGCCGAACCCGTTGATGAGAACGCTCTGGTCCGTTGCAGTCACGACTCTCCACCTCATCGGCGGCTCGATCGGCGGTCGACCTGCTCGGTGCGAGTCTTCGCGTCCGACCGGTCGAGCGCATCATCCCGAGAGGATGACGACGGCGGTCCGCGGTGGTGCTGGACTCGTCGTCGTGCACCTCGGTCGCGCGGACGCCCGGTCCGTCCTCGTGTACGGGGCAGGACTGGTCCAGGGCCTGGCACTCGTGTCGTTCCCCGCCGCGAGCTCGATCCTGCTGAGCGCGTCCGGGTACGACCTGAGCACCACCCAGTACGGGCTGATGTTCGTCCCGCAGGTCGTGCTCGCGATCACGGGAGCGGCGACGTCCCCGCTGCTGGCCGCACAGTGGTCGCTGCAGCGCGTGCTGCAGGTCGGGCTGGTGTCGAACCTCCTCGCGATGCTCCTGCTCGTGCTGAGCCAGGCCGTGTCGACGTCGCCCGCCGCCTACCCGGTCCTCCTGTGCGCGACGGGCGCGCTGGGCTTCGGCTTCGGCACCACGGTGCCCGCGCTGAACACGTTCGCCGCGCGACTGAGGCCGGCCGACCAGGACCGGTCGATCCTCACGCTCAACGCGCTGCTCGGCACGGGGACCGCGCTGGCACCGCTGCTGATCGCCCTGTTCCTGGCGCTCGGGGCGTGGTGGCTCCTGCCGGTCCTCGCCGCCGCAGGGCTCGTCATGTTCCTGGTCCTCGCCCTGCGGACCGCGCTGGATGCCGGGCCGGCACAGCAGCGGACCACCGGGCAGCGCCAGAAGCTGCCCACCCGGTTCTGGTGGTACGCCACCGCGGCCGTGCTCTACGGCGTGTGCGAGACGCTCTTCGGCAACTGGTCGAGCGTGTACCTCACCGGGGAGCGCGCGCTGTCCGCGCAGACCGCCTCGTTGGCGCTGGCCGCCTTCTGGGCCTGCGTGACCCTGGGCCGGGTGATCGTCGCGGCCCTCACGACGCGCGTCGCGGCGACCGTCGTGTTCGTCGTGCTGCCGGTCCTCATCGCTGCGTCCAACCTCGCGGTCTCGTCCTCCCACGGTGCCGTCGCCGCCGTCCTCGCCTTCGCCGCCGCCGGGTTCGCGTGCTCCGCGATGCTGCCCCTCACGCTGAGCCTCGCGGGGGAGGAGTTCCCCCGGCTCGGCGCGACGTCCTCCGGCGAGCTCATCGCCGCCTACCAGGTCGGCTACGGGTTCGCCGCGTTCGGCGTCGCGCCGCTGGAGTCCGCGACCGGCATCGGCCTCGCCGGTGTGTACCTCGTCGGCGCGGGTGTGGCGATCGTCCTCGCCGTCATCGCGCGCGTCATCACCGCAGGGACGCCGCGGCCTGCCACCTGAGCGCTGCGCTCACCAGTGCGCGGGTGCGTCCAGGCCGGCGGGCAGTCGGGTCGTCCGGTCGCCGCGCGCGGACGCCACCTGCGGCGGTGTCAGGAAGAGTGCGTCCGCGAGGTCGGCACCGTCGAGGCGGGCGCCGCGCAGGTCCGCTCCCAGCAGGTCGGCCCGTCGCAGGTCGGCGCTCCGCAGGTCCGCGCCGATCAGGAGCGCACCGCGCAGGTCGGCCCCGTGCAGGTCGGCACGGCGGAGGTTCGCCCCCGTCAGGTCGGTGCCGCGGGCCTGTCGGCCGCGCAGGCCGTCCCGCGCGAGCGCGCTCACCCGTCCGAGCAGCTCGCCGACCAGGGCCTGGGCATCCGGTCCCGCTCCCGCGTCCCGCACGTCAGCGACCTCGATACGCAGCCGCGCGATCTCGTCGTGCAGCGGCGCCGCGGCGCGGAGCGCGAGCGCCTCGGTGAGGTACCAGAGCAGCTCGTGCAGACCGCGCATCGTCCCGAAGACCGCGAACATGTCGGCGGCGATGGCGGGGTCGTCGCGCCACGTGCGCCCGTCGAACAGCTGCTGCGTGACGAACTGCCCGGCGCCGAAGCACTCGTACACCGTGCACCCCGTGAACCCGCTGGTCCGCAGGTCCGCGTGGATGCCGCACCGGAAGTCGTCCTGCAGGTTGCGGCACGGGGTGCCGGCCGGCTTGTCGTACGCGAAGTCCGACGACCGCTGGAACGCGTGCGCCACGCAGCACAGCCCAGCGCACCGGGAGCAGTCCGAGCGCAGCTCGCGCAGCGGGATCGGGGCGTGGTCGGTCACGAGGTCGAGACTAGATCGGTCGTCACTCCACCGCGTCGATCAGCCGGCGCACCGCCGCGACGTGCTCGTGCAGTGCCCGCCGGCCGACCGGTGTCAGCCCGACCCACGTGGTCCGCCGGCCCGCGTGGACGCCCTTGCGGCTGTGCAGGTAACCGGCGTCGACCAGCGCCGAGACGTGCTTGGACAGCACGGAGTCGCTGACCTCGAGCGCGGTCCGCAACGTCGCGAACTCCGCCTCCGACACCCCGGACAACGTCGTGACGAGCTGCAGCCGCGTCGGAGCGTGGATCAGCGGATCGAGCCCGGTCATCAGCCGAGGACCAGCAGCGCCGCGCACCCCAGGCACGCGACCACCGCGAGCACGCCCAGCACCCGCGGCGAGGCGCCGCGCTCGTGGGCGGCCGGGTCGTGGCGGTAGGCGTGCCACCAGTGGCGGGCGCCGAGCGCGCAGCCGACTCCGGCTGCCACGGCCGCCACGGCGACGAGCCACCACCGGGAGTCGAAGGCGGCGACGATCCCCACGGCGAGCGCGCCGAGGTAGACGACGGATGCGCCCGCCCCGGCCGCGAGGACGACCTGGCTGGCCAGGCCGTCCACCCGGACGCCGTTGATCCGGCTGAACCGGTGCAGGAGGAGCGCCGCCACGCCGAGGAAGACCGCGACCCCGGCGAGCGCGACGGCGACCCCGGTGACCGTCTGCGCGGCGATCCCGTAGGCCGCGGCGCCGACCTGGACCGCGATCCCGGTGGCGAGCATCGGGTAGAAGCCGGTGGGCAGCCGCAGGCCGGCCGTCAGTCGTCGGCGTGCGTCGTCGGCCACGTTCAGGGCCGTGAGCGGGTCCTCAGGATCTCGGCTACTTTCCATAGCGGAAAGTATGGATCGAACTTTCCAGATTGGCAAGTATGTGGTCTGCCGTCGGCAGATCTGCCCACGGCAGACCCGGGGTCCGTGCGCGGTCCGCGCGTGTGACGGTCGAGGGACCAGCGACCCACGGAGGCACTCATGACCACCGCACCACCCACAGTCCGCCCCTTCGACGACGACCTGTCCACCCGCCTCCTGCACCAGCGGATCGTCGTGCTGGGCCAGGAGGTCGACGACACCATCGCCAACCGCGTCTGCGCGCAGCTGCTCCTGCTCTCCGCGGAGGACCCCCGGCGCGACATCGCGCTCTACATCAACTCCCCGGGCGGTTCCGTCAGCGCGGCCCTCGCGATGTACGACACGATGCGACTCATCCCGAACGACGTCGCGACGCTCGCGATGGGTCTGGCGGCGAGCGCCGCCCAGTTCCTGCTCAGCGCCGGCACCCCGGGCAAGCGGTTCGCGCTGCGGCACTCCCGCGTGCTCATGCACCAGCCGTCCGGCGGGATCTGCGGGACCGCGATCGACATCGCGATCCAGGCGCAGAACATGGCGCACGTGAAGCGCACCATGCAGGCGCTCACGGCCGAGCACACCGGGCAGAGCGTCGAGACGATCGAGCGGGACGCCGACCGCGACGCCTGGTTCACCGCCGAGGAGGCGCTCGCGTACGGGTTCATCGACCGGGTGGTCGAGCACCTCGACGACGTGCGCCCCGACGCGTCGATCCGACGGGCGGGTCTGTGATGGCCGGCCAGTACACGATCCCCGTGGTCATCGAGCAGCGGCCGACGGGCGAGCGCGCGTCCGACGTCTACTCCCGCCTGCTCACCGACCGGATCATCTTCCTGGGCACCGAGATCGACGACGGGGTCGCCAACGTCGTCATCGCGCAGCTGCTGCACCTGCAGTCGGAGAGCCAGGACTCGCCGATCCACCTGTACATCAACTCGCCGGGCGGCTCGATCACCGCGCTCCTGGCCGTCTACGACACCATCCAGTACATCAAGCCGACCGTGGCGACGTTCTGCCTCGGGCAGGCGGCGTCCGCTGCGGCCGTGCTGCTGGCGGCGGGGACGCCCGGCAACCGGCACGTTCTCGAGCATGCCCGCGTGCTGCTGCACCAGCCGTCGGGCGGGGGAGAGGGGACCGCGGCCGACCTGGAGATCCAGGCCCGCGAGATCGCCCGGCTGCGCGAGCAGGTGGACGAGATCCTGCACCGCCACACGGGTCAGCCGCTGGCCAAGCTGCGCACCGACACCGAGCGCGACCTGATCCTGACCGCCCAGCAGGCCGTCGACTACGGCTTGGCGGATCGCGTCGTCACCACCCTCAAAGCGAGGCCGGACCTGGAGCGCAGCGAAGGGTGAGGGGCGCGACGCGGCACTCACCCGTAGCGGAGCGCAAGGTCAGACCGACCACAGTGTCAGTGCCGACGATCAGCTGACCCTCAGGCGGCCAGCAGGAGCGCCGTCCCGACCTCGCCGGTCGGCGACGGCGTCTCCGCCTGGGTGGTGAGGGTGGTGACGCTCGCGAGCTCGTGGCGACCGGAGGTCGCCGGGTCGGCGGGCGCTGGCGCGGTCAGGTCCACCACCAGCCGGCCCTCGGCCAGTGCGAGCTGCGCGTGCGCGGTGCCCACCAGGTCGACGAGCCGCAGCCCGAGCGCCCGGCACACCGCGGCGAGGACCTCCGACGACGCCTCCTTGCGGCCTCGCTCGACCTCGGACAGGTACGCGACGGACACTCGCGCGTCCTCGGCGACATCGCGCAGCGTCCGCCTCTGACGCTCCCGCTGCTCCCGCAGGATCGAGCCCACGAGCCGCCGGAGCAGCGGCTCGGTGCGGTGCTCGAGGTGCGTCAGGTGCGGCGTCATCGCGTCCTCCGGGGGTCCTGTGGTGCTCCCGCCACGCTAGCCCGCGAGGGCCGCCGACCGGCGTCGCGACGCTTCTGCCCTGAGCGGACGGCGTCAGCTCGACACGTCGGCAGTCGTGAAGCGGCTCCACGCCAGCGCGCCGAAGATCACCACCCACGCGGCCTGGAGTGCGAGCCCCTGACCGAGCACGCCCCAGTCGGGTTCGAGCCGGAGGAACTCCGCGAAGTCGAGCCAGTGGTGCGTCAGGAGTGCGGGCGCGATCGTGTGGAGCTGAGGGAGCTGGTCGAGGACGCCGCAGACGATCGCGGTGACGACCGTGGCGGCCATCGCGCCGACGGGCACCTCGGTGAGAGTAGAGAAGAACAGCCCGACCGCGACGAGCCCGGTCATCGACAGCCCGACGTAGACGACGACCGCGGCGATGCGCAGGATGCCGTCGCCGAGCGAGACGGTGGTCCCGGACAGCAGGGTGATGCCGCGCAGACCGAAGTACGTCGCCCCGGCCACGATCCCGACCACCGCGATCGCGGCCACCGCGGCGGCTGCGAACGTCAGCGCGCCGACGGCCTTGACCGCGAGGAGCCGACCCCGCGCGACGGGCACGGTCAGCAGGTAGCGCAGGGTGCCGGCCGAGGCCTCGCCCGCGATGGCGTCGCCCGACGCGATCCCGATGGTCAGCGGCAGCAGGAACGGCAGGCAGACGAACAGGGACGCGACGACGAGGAACAGCCCGTTGCCGGTCACCCGACCGACGAACCCCGGCCCCTGTCCCTGGAGGGCGGTGTCCTGCGAGAGGAAGAGCACGGTGCCCAGCAGCAGGGGGACCAGCGCGAGCCCGGCCAGAAGGACCTGGTTGCGGCGTCGGCCGAGGACGAGCCGCAGCTCGCTGCGGACGAGCCGCGCGAGCGAACCTCGACGAGGGGCGGTCTCAACGAGCGACATCGAAGCCCTCCCCGGTCAGCTCGACGAAGATCTGCTCCAGGTTCGGTCGCCGCACCTCGAACCCCAGGAGGTCGACGCCCGCATACACGAGGGCGGTCGACACCTTCTCGGGCGGCACGGCTCCGAGCAGCGCGGACACCGTGGCGTCCACCACCTGGAGGTCGGTCAGGCCCAGACCGGTCAGCACCTCCGTCGCGGCGCCGACGTGGTCGGCGGACGTCTGCACGGACAGCCGCGGCAGGCCGCGCGAGGTGAGCTCCGCGCGGTCGCCCTGGAGCAGCAGGTGGCCGCCGCTCATGATCCCGATGTGGCTGCACACCTGCTCGATCTCGGCCAGCAGGTGCGACGAGACCAGCACGGTGGTGCCGTGCTCGGCGAGCTCCCGCACCAGGTTGCGCACCTCGCGCGTGCCCTGCGGGTCGAGGCCGTTGGTCGGCTCGTCGAGCACCAGGAGCTCCCGCGGACGCAGCAGGGCGGCCGCGAGCCCGAGCCGCTGCTTCATGCCGAGCGAGTACTGCCGGTAGGGCTTGCCGGCCGCGGCACCGAGCCCGACGCGGTCGAGCGCCTCGTCGGCGCGCTTCCGGGCGGTGCGGGGGTCGGCCGTCGCGTCGCTGGCGTCCAGCCGCGCGAGGTTGGCCGAGCCGGTCAGGTAGGGGTGGAAGGCCGGCCCCTCGACGAGCGCCCCGACCCGCGGCAGCACGTCGGCGCCCGCCCCCGGCATCTCGCCGCCCAGCAGGAACGCGCGCCCGCTCGTCGGCCGCACCAGCCCGAGCAGCATGCGGATGGTCGTCGTCTTGCCCGAGCCGTTGGGCCCGATGAACCCGTAGACGGCACCGCGCGGGACCTGCAGGTCGATGCCGGCGACCGCGACCTGTCCCGAGCGGAACCGCTTGGTGAGCCCCTCGGTCGAGATGGCGAGCGGCGCGACGACGGCCGCACCCGAAGGTGCGGCCCCCGTCGTCGGATCCGTCACTGGGCCGCCAGGGCCTGGAGCGTGGCACCGGGCACGGCGCCGACGAGCACGCGGCCGTCGTCGGTGACCAGCACCGACAGCAGCGCGGAGGACAGCAGCCGCCCCTCGGGCACCTCGGTGGTCAGCGTGTCGTACAGCGCGGTGGTGTCGAGGTCACCCATCGGTGAGCCGGACCCCTCCTCGGGCACGAACTCGGAGTACAGGTCCGCAGCACCCTGCGAGCCGAACGTCTTGTCGACGCCGGGCAGGCTTGCCGCGGCCGACGGGTCGCCGGCGACCAGGGCCGCGACGTCGAGCCCGGAGGCCTCCACGACGGTGTCCCAGCCGGTCCCGGTGACGGTCACTCCCTCGGGCAGCTCCTTGTCGGGAGTCTCGGTCGCCGCCTCGGCGGGAACCTCCGGCAGCGGCACGACGACCTCGCGGGTCGACGCCCCGGCCGGGGCCGAGAACGCGAGGACCGAGTCGGCGGGCGTCGCGAACGACACGTCGGTGAAGCCGATCTCCAGCGCGGGCGTCTTCGTGTCGGAGGCGCTCCACACCTGCACCCGCAGCGGGGTCGAGGTCTCGGCGTCCACGGCCACCACGATCCTCCCGACGAGGGTCGTGTCGCTGGTCGGCGTCACCACCAGCTGGTAGGCGGGCCGCCCGGCTACCTCGGTCTGCGAGTCGAGCGTCACCGTCGACGTCAGCCGGGCCATCCCGACCGCCTGCCGACCGGCCTCCTCCGGCGTCGGCAGGTCGCCCTGCACCGGAAGGTCACCGGCCTCCGCCTGCGCCGTCAGCTCGTCGTACCGGGCGGCGTCGGCTGCGCTCAGGCTGTAGTGCACGACCGCGTCGTCGGTGCTGGAGTACGTCCACGCCTCCGGCCCGTCCTGCACGACCGAGTACTCCGACGTCGCTCCCAGCAGTGCGATGCGGGACCGTTCCCCGCCGTCCGACCAGACGCGCATCGTCGAGCTGCCGCCGAGCAGCGCGACCGGGTTGGCGCCGCCGACGTCGCCGAAGGGGAGCGCCGGCAGCCCGAGGCGCGCGGTATAGACGACGGTGCCCGACAGCGGCGACGGCTCGGCGCTCGCCACCTGCGCGGCGAGCTCCTCGGGGCTGATGGTCGGCAGGCCGGCGTCGTCGGCCGACGCGAACAGCGGGGGAGCGGCGAACGCCAGACCCACCGCGACGGCGGCGACGACGGGGACGGCCCAGCGGGTCCGGGGGCTGAGGGTGCGACGGGGCTCGTTCATGGCTCCACTGTGCGTCATGGCTGCTGAGGGCATCCTGAGAGCATGACGACCGTGGTGCGGGCATCGGATGGGATGCTCGGACCATGCGGGTTCTGGTGGTGGACGACGAGCGCGGGCTCGTGCGTGCGCTGCACCGCGGGCTGACCGCCGAGGGCTTCGCCGTCGACGTCGCGTACGACGGCGAGCGCGGGCTCGAGCTCGCCGCGCAGGGCGGCTACGACGTCATCGTGCTCGACGTCATGCTCCCGCGGCGCAACGGGTACGACGTCGTCACCGAGCTGCGCGCCCAGGACGTGTGGACGCCCGTCCTCATGCTCAGCGCCAAGGACGGCGAGTACGACGTCGCCGACGGGCTGGACGTCGGGGCTGACGACTACCTGACCAAACCGTTCGCGTTCGTGGTGCTGGTCTCGCGGCTGCGTGCCCTCCTGCGCCGGCAGGGCCAGGTGCGCCCCCCGGTGCTGACCGCGGGGGACCTGGTCCTCGACCCCGCGACCCGGCGCGTGACCCGGTCCGGCGAGGCCGTGGCGCTGACGACCCGTGAGCTCGCCCTGCTCGAGTACCTGATGCACCACGCCGACCGCGTCGTCGGCAAGGTCGAGCTTCGCGACCACGTGTGGGACGGCACGGGCGAGGACGTCAACGTGGTCGAGGTGTACGTGGGCTACCTGCGGCGCAAGCTCGGCCGGGAGGCCGTCGAGACGGTCCGGGGCGCCGGGTACCGCGTGGCGGGCTGAGGTGTCCCTGCGGCTCCGGCTCACGCTGTTGGCCTCCGGCGCGCTGTGCGTAGCGCTCGTCGTCGGCGCGATCGCTCTGACGACCGTCCTGCGCAGCACGCGCATCGACGCCCTCGACCAGGTGGTCCGCGACCGCGCCGCCACGGTGTCCGCGCTGGCCTCCGACGACCGACTCCCCGAGACGCTGCCGGTCGCCGAGCCGGGCGAGATCGTGCAGCTCATCGACGCCGACGGCGCCGTGCTGGCCACCTCCCCGAACGCGAGCAGGACCCTGCCGGTGCTGCCGCAGGACGTCCTGGCGGGCCTGAGCGGGGTCTCGACGACCGACCAGAGCGCCTACGACGACGTCGCCCGCGTCGCCGTGCAGACCACGACGTTCCAGGACGAGCCGGCGACCGTCGTCGCGACCGTCCCGCTGACGGAGGTGCAGGGTGTCCTCGACGCGCTCCGTGTCGCGCTCGCGGTGGTGGTGCCGCTGCTCACCGTGGCGCTGGGCCTCGTCGTCTGGCTGATCCTCGGGCGGGCGCTGCGCCCGGTCGAGGAGCTGCGGCGCGGCGCGGCCCTCGTCGCGTCGTCGGGCGGCCCGGGCTCCCTGCCGGTTCCCGCGCGGGACGACGAGCTCGGTGCGCTGGCCCGCACGCTCAACTCGATGCTCGACCGGCTGGAGGCCGGCGCCGCCCGGCAGCGGGCGTTCGTCGCCGACGCAGCGCATGAGCTGCGCTCCCCGCTGGCTGCCCTGCGCACCAGCATCGACGTCGCGCGGGCGCACCCGCAGTCCTACCGGACGGACGAGCTCGCGGCGGAGCTCGAGGGCGAGGTGCTGCGGATGCAGGCCCTGGTCGACGACCTGCTGCTGCTCGCACGCGTGGGCTCCACGCCGATGGCGCTCGAGGACGTCGACCTCGGTGCCGTGGCGCGCGACGTGGTGCGGCCGACCGAACCCGTCACCGTCACGGGCTCCGGGCGCGCCCGGGGGGACACCGCCGCGGTGGGACGGGTGCTGCGCAACCTCGTCGACAACGCCGTCCGGCACGCGGGTTCCCGGGTCGTGGTGACGGTCGGCGACGGGTCCGTGCGTGTTGACGACGACGGCGCCGGTCTCGACCCGGCGGACCGCGAGCGCGTGTTCGAGCGGTTCGTGCGGCTCGACGAGGCACGTCAGCGGGACGAGGGCGGCAGCGGCCTCGGGCTCGCGATCGCCCGCGAGATCGCGCGCGAGCAGGGCGGCGACGTCGTGCTCGGGGTCGCCGACCTGGGCGGGCTGCGGGCTGAGGTGCGGCTGCCGAGGACCGGCCCGTCGTCGTAGGTTGGGTGGGACGAGCCCCGGAGGTGACGACGATGCCCGAGCACGACCCGGTGCGCGACGCGGCCCGGTACCGCGTGGAGCGCGACTCGGCCGGCGAACGTCCCGAGCAGGAACACGCTGCGCCGCGCGGCCGGATGGAGAACCGGCACCAGTGGGTCGACGTCGTCATCGACCAGGCGATCGCCCGCGGCGAGTTCGACGACCTGCCCCTGGCCGGCAAGCCGATCCCCGGCATCGCCCGGCACGACCCGGACTGGTGGCTCAAGGCGCTGATCGAGCGGGAGCAGATCTCGGGCGTCCTGCCGGAGGCGATCCAGCTGCGCAAGGACGACGCGGTCCTGGCCGAACGGCTGGACGGGCTGCGCACCCAGGACGACGTGCGCGCCGCCGTCGAGGAGTTCAACGCCCGGATCGTGTCCGCGCGGCGTCAGCTGATGGGCGGTCCGCCGGTGGTCACGCCGCTGCGGGACGTGGACCGCGAGGTGCAGGCGTGGGCGGAGCGACACCGACCGCCGGAGCCGTCACCGGAGCCCGCACCGACACGCCGTCGGTGGGGCCGCCGAACCTGATGTCAGGCGCGGTCTTCCAGCGCCGGCAGGATCGTCGTGGGGATCGCGAACGACAGCGAGACGGCGACGATGCCGCCGAAGAACACCCACGGGCCCCAGTCGCCGACGTTGAAGGCCACCGCGAACAGGGCCAGGCCGAGCAGGAACAGGATGGCGGGGAAGACGACGCTGAGCATGCGACCGGGCGTGCCCGACCCGTCGTCCTCGCGGCGCTCGATCACCGGGTAGCTCATGGGTCGTCCTCCACGGAGTGCTGTGCTGGGGTCCCCGGTGTGGTTCCACCGAGGACCCCAGCGTAGTCAGTGCGCCAGGGCCGGCGCCGACTCGTCGACCGGTGCGCCGTGCGGTGACGGAGCCGCCTTGACGAAGAACGCGGCGGGGATCGCGGCCAGCGAGATCACCGCGCCCACCAGGAACGCGGCGTGGATGCCGCCCGCGGTCGCGTCGACCACCCCGGAGCCCGCGGCAGCCAGCGTGGCGCTCTGCGCGGTGAGCACGGTGACGAACAGCGCCGTGCCGGCCGCGCCGGCCACCTGCTGCACCGTGCCGACCATCGCGCTGCCGTGCGAGTACAGGTGCATCGGCAGCGAGCCCAGCGCCGAGGTGAACAGCGGCGTGAACATGAGGGCCAGCCCCGCGCTGAGCGTGACGTGGCACGCGAGCATGAGCCACGGCGAGCTCGACGCGCCCAGCAGCGTGAAGCCCCACGCGCTGGCGCTCACGATGATCGCGCCGGGCACGAGCAGCGGACGCGGACCGACCCGGTCGTAGGCCCGCCCGACGCTCGGCGCCAGCAGACCCATGATCAGGCCACCGGGGAGGAGCAGCAGACCCGTCTGCAGCGCCTCGAGCCCGAGCACCGTCTGCGCGTACAGGGGCACCAGGATCAGCGTCCCGAACAGCGACATCATGCTGATCGCCATCACGCCTACCGAGATGGTGAACGTGGACGACGAGAACGTGCGCAGGTCCAGGAGCGCGCCGTCGACCTTCTGCAGCTGCAGCTGGCGCAGCACGAAGACCAGCAGCGCGACCGCGCCGGCGCCGAGCGACACCCAGGTCGTCGTCGTGATGCCGGTCGTCGCGACGGCCCCGAGTCCGCTGAGGCCGTACACGATCCCGCCGAACGCGACGGCCGACAGGATCACCGAGCCGATGTCGACCCTGGCGCTCCGGGTCTCGGTCAGGTTCGGCAGCCGGACCGCGCCGAGCGCCAGGGCGCCGAGCGCGATCGGCAGGACGAGCGCGAACAGCCAGCGCCAGTCGAGCACGCTCAGCACGAGGCCCGAGATGGTCGGACCGATCGCCGGGGCGACCGAGATGACGATGGAGATGTTGCCCATCGTGCGGCCGCGGCTCGCGGGCGGGGTCACGGTCATGACCGTGGTCATGAGCAGCGGCAGCATGATCGCCGTGCCGCACGCCTGCACCACGCGGCCGACGATGAGCGCGTCGAACCCGGGTGCCAGCGCGCAGATCGCGGTGCCCAGGCTGAACAGGGTCATCGCCGCCAGGAACACGGCACGCGTGGTGAACCGCTGGATCACGAAGCCGGTCACCGGGATGACGATCGCCATCGTCAGCATGAACGCCGTGGTGACCCACTGGGCGGTGCTCGCCGGGATGTCCAGGTCGCTCATCAGCCGGGGGAGCGCGACGCCCATGATCGTCTCGTTGAGGATGACGACGAAGGTCGAGATCAGCAGCAGCCGGACGGCGAGGCGGTCGCGCACGCCGGTCCCGGCGGCCGCGTCCGAGGGCGGATGGGTCGTGGTCAGGGTCTCATCGGTCACGGGAACACCTCGGGTGTGGGAGGGAGGGGTGGTCGCAGCCGGTGTGGATCGGCGCGGAAGCTGTGCACAGTCTGTGCGGTGCGGCCCGGGCGGGTCGACGCTTTTCGCTGTCAGGAGACGCCCCTCACAGCACCATCGGCCAGAACGGTCGGACCTCGACGCGTCCGAAGCGGGCCATCGGGTGGGCCGCCGCCCGCTCCAGCGCCTCGTCGAGGTCAGAGCACTCCAGCACGTCGAACCCGGCGATGGACTCCTGCGTCTCCGCGAACGGTCCGTCGGTGACCAGCAGCTGTCCCGAGCGCACCCGCACCGTGCGGGCGTCCTCGGCGGGCCGGAGCCGGTCGCCGATGACGCTGAGGTTGCGACGGTCGTTCTCGCCCACCCAGTCGGAGATGTTGTCGTCCTCCGGGCGGTAGGTCTCGGCGGTCGGGTCGTCGCAGATCAGGAGCAGGAAACGCATGGAGTCCTCCAGGTGGTGGTCGAGCCTTCATCTGATGGACGATCCTGCGGGCGGCGGATCGACACGATCGGGCGAGCAGTTTTCTAGTGCAGCGGTCGTGCCCGTGGCGCGCGCGGTCCGAACCGGGGCGCCCGGCTGGTCTGCGTGAGCTCGATGAGCCGGATCACGCGCTGCCGATGACCCGCCCAGGGCTCCAGCAGGCGCAGCATCCCCGCGTCGTCGGTGCGGCTCCCCGTCAGCGCCCAGCCGACCAGGTGGGCCAGGTGGTAGTCGCCGACGGAGACCGCGTCGGCGTCGCCGAGCGCACGCGACGCGACCTCCGCGACCGTCCACGGCCCGATGCCCCGCACGGTCAGCAGCCGCCGGCGCGCCTCCTCGATCGGCAGGTCCGCACCCTCCTGGAGGCGGTGCGCCACGACGGCCGCACGCAGCACCGTGCCCGCCCGAGCCTCCTCGACGCCTGCCCGGCGCCAGTCCCACACCGGCACCTCGCGCCAGGCCGCGGCCGTCGGCGGCACCCGCATCGTGCGCGGAGCCGGGCCGGGCGCGGGCGTGCCGTGCTGGAGCACCAGCATTCGCCACGCGGCCTTGGCATCCAGCCCGACCACCTTCTGCTCGAGGACCGCCGGCACGAGCGCCTCGAACACGTTGCCGGACCGCGGGATACGCAGCGCCGTCCGGCTCCGGTAGGCCTCGCGGACGACCGGGTGCAGCGACGCGTCGAAGCCGGTCGGGTCGTCGCGCGCCCCCAGCAGGTCGGGGACGTCGGCCAGCGCACGCTCGGCGCCCGGACCCCACGCGGTGCCGTGGATTCCGTCGCTTCGGACGGCGAGGTGGCGGGTGGCGGGACCGTCCGCCGTGGACGTCGCCTGCCAGACCGACCCGTCCGGCGCGAACCACCACGCCGGATCGCCGCCACCGCGCCGCAGCGGACCGAGCGTCAGGCGGACGTCGACCCGGTCGCGCGGACGGTAGACGGACTCCAGACCCGCCTGCTCGTCGGTCGGCACGGTGGTCACGCCCCCACTATGCGCCGCACCGCCGACACACTGGGCGCATGACCATCCGCACGGGGATCTCCGGCTGGCGCTACGCACCGTGGCGTTCCGTGTTCTACCCCGTCGGCCTTCCGCAGCGTCGCGAGCTCGAGTTCGCCTCCCGGCAGCTCACGTCGATCGAGATCAACGGCTCGTTCTACGCGCTCCAGAAGCCCGAGAGCTACGTCGCGTGGGCCGCTGAGACGCCCGACGACTTCGTGTTCTCGATCAAGGGTCCGCGCTTCGTGACGCACCTGAAGAAGCTCGCCGACGTGCAGGTGCCGGTCGCCAACTTCTTCGCCAGCGGCGTGCTCGCGCTCGGGCCGAAGCTGGGACCCGTCCTGTGGCAGCTGCCCCCGAACCTCGGGTTCCACCCGGACCGGCTCGCCGCGTTCTTCGACCTCCTGCCGCGCACCACGGCCGCCGCCGCCCAGCTGGCGACCGAGCACGACGAGCGTCTCGACGACCGGGCGTGGACCACGACCGACGCCGACCGGCCCCTGCGGCACGTGCTGGAGGTCCGGCACGCGAGCTTTGAGGACCCGTCCTTCGTGCAGCTGTTGCGGGCCCACGACATCGGTCTCGTCGTCGCCGACGCCGCCGGACGCTGGCCCGTGATCGAGGACGTGACGGCCGACCTCGTCTACGTGCGGCTGCACGGTGAGACCGAGCTCTACGCCAGCGGCTACGACGACGATGCGCTCGACCGGTGGGCGACGAAGATCCGCGCGTGGGCGTCCGGCGGCGAACCGGAGGGTGCGCGGACGCTGTCGGCTCCTGCGCAGCCGGTCGCGGAGCGCGACGTGTTCGTCTACTTCGACAACGACCTGAAGGTCCGCGCCCCGTACGACTCGATGGCGCTCGCGGCCCGGCTGGGCTTGACGCCGGGCCAGTAGTCAGCGGCCCTTGAGGCGCTGGATCAGTCGGCGGTCGCGCTTGGTGGGCCGGCCCGCGCCGCGGTCGCGCTCGCCCGGGACCACGTGCTCCTTGGGCAGCGGCGCGGGGGAGCGGTCCAGGTAGCAGGCAACCGCGACCGGGGCGCCGACGCGCTTCACGACGGTGCGCTGCACGACGACGATCCGCTCGCGCTCACCGCCGCGGACGTGCACCTCGTCGCCGGGGACCACCATCGTCGCCGGCTTCGCGCGATCGCCGTTGACGCGGACATGACCGGCGCGGCACGCGGCCGCGGCGGCGGACCGGGTCGGGAACAGCCGCACCGCCCACGTCCACGCGTCCACGCGCGCTCGCGTCACCTCAGCCATCTCGCGAGCCTCTCACGGGCACGCGGCCCGGCGGCCGGTCGCCCCACGGCCGGCGGTACGGCGTCGTCGGACCTCCCGCTGCCGATGTCGGTCGCTGCGGGCTCGTCGAACCGCTTCCGCGGCGAAACGATTCGCGCCCCTGACCACCAGGCGGATGCGCACCACGCTGCACCCTGGTGGGCGTGTGCCCGCCCCGCCCGGGCATCGTGGCCCCGGGGGCGGATGCGGACGGAGGACCCATGACGACCACGCTCGTGCGCCGACTGGCCGGCGCTCTCGCCGCCCTGGCGCTGCTCGTGACCGGTGCACTGACCCTCGCCGGCCCGACGGCCGCCGCCGACCCGGTCCGGATCATGACGCTCGGCGACTCGATCACCGGGTCGCCCGGCTGCTGGCGGGCGCTCCTGTGGCAGAAGCTCCAGCAGACCGGCTACACGAACATCGACATGGTGGGCACCCTGCCCGCGCAGGGCTGCGGGATCACCTACGACGGCGATAACGAGGGCCACGGCGGTTACCTGGTGACCAACGTCGCGACGCAGAACCAGCTCGTCGGCTGGCTGTCGGCGACGCACCCGGACATCGTCGTCATGCACTTCGCCACCAACGACGTGTGGAGCAACAAGAGCCCGCAGGAGATCCTCGCCGCCTGGACGACGCTCGTGCAGCAGATGCGGGCGAGCAAGCCGACGATGAAGATCCTCGTCGCGAAGATCATCCCGGTGGCGCCGTCGAGCTGCAGCGACTGCCCGCAGCGGACGATCAACCTGAACGCCGCGATCCCGGCGTGGGCCGCCGGGCTGAGCACCTCGGCGTCCCCGATCACGGTCGTCGACCAGTGGACCGGCTGGAACGCCGCCACCGATACCTCCGACGGCGTGCACCCGAACGAGACCGGCATCGTGAAGCTGGCCGACCGGTGGTACCCGGCGCTCACCGCGGCGCTGAACGGCACGACGCCGACCCCCACGCCGACGGCCACCCCGACGCCGACGAGCACCCCGACCCCGACGGTCTCGCCGTCGCCGAGCCCGACCTTCACGATGCCGCCCGCGGACGGCTGCACCGCCACCTACACGGTCGCCAGCCAGTGGCCAGGAGGCTTCGTCGCGACGGTCCGGGTCAAGCCCTGGGCGGTCGCGCTGTCGGGCTGGCGGGTCGCCGTCACCCTGCCGGACGGTGCCGTCACCAACGCCTGGAGCTCGCAGCCGACGACGTCCGGGACCACGACGACGTTCGCCGCAGCCCCGTGGAACGGCTCCGTCCCGGTCGGCGGCTCCGTCGAGTTCGGCTTCCAGGGCACCGGAAGCCCGACCGCGTCCTGGGTCACCTGCTCCCGCGCCTGACGCACGAACCCGACACGGGTGTCGTGACGGTGCGTGGTCACGACACCCGTGTCGGGTTCGTCGTCTGGGTCAGTCGCGCAGCTCCAGGTAGCGGCTGATCAGCGAGCGCGTCGACGGGTCCTGGGCCGCCAGCGCGGCGGCATCGCCCTGGACCGCCGGGGCGATCTCGAGCGCGAGCTTCTTGCCCAGCTCGACGCCCCACTGGTCGAACGAGTCGATACCCCAGACGACGCCCTGCACGAACGTGATGTGCTCGTACAGCGCGATGAGCTGGCCGAGCACGCTCGGCGTGAGGGCGGCGGCGAGGATCGACGTGGTCGGGCGGTTCCCGGAGAACACGCGGGCGGGAACGATGTCCTCCGCCGTGCCCTCGGCGCGGACCTCGTCGGCCGACTTGCCGAACGCGAGCGCCTTGGTCTGCGCGAAGAAGTTGGCCAGGAACAGGCCGTGCACGTCGACGCCGTCGTCCGCCAGCGGGTGCGCCGGGTTGGCGACCGCGATGAAGTCGGCGGGGATGAGCCGCGTGCCCTGGTGGATGAGCTGGTAGAACGCGTGCTGGCCGTTGGTGCCGGGCTCGCCCCAGAACACCTCGCCGGTCTGCGTGGTCACGGGGGTGCCGTCCCAGCGGACCGACTTGCCGTTGGACTCCATGGTCAGCTGCTGCAGGTACGCCGCGAAGCGGTGCAGGTACTGGGCGTAGGGGAGCACCGCGTGGGTGTGCGCGCCGAGGAAGTTGACGTACCAGACGTTCAGCAGGCCCATGAGGACGGGCACGTTCTGCGCGAACGGGGTCGTGGCGACGTGCTCGTCGACGGCGTGGAACCCGGCGAGGAACTCCCGGAACGCGTCGGGGCCGACGGCGATGGCCAGCGAGGTGCCGATGGTCGAGTCGACCGAGTAGCGGCCACCGACCCAGTCCCAGAAGCCGAACGCGTTGGTGGGGTCGATGCCGAACGCCGCGACCTTGTCCAGGGCGGTGGAGACGGCGACGAAGTGCTGCGCGACGGCGGCGTTGCGGGACTCGTCGTCGTCGGCCGTGCCCAGCTGCTCCCAGAGCCAGTTCCGGGCGAGGCGCGCGTTGGTGAGCGTCTCCAGGGTGCCGAACGTCTTCGACGCGACGATGAACAGCGTGGTGGTCGGGTCGAGGCCCTTGACCTTCTCCGCCAGGTCGCTGGGGTCGATGTTGGAGACGAACCGCACCTCGAGACCGTCCTGCACGTACGGCTTGAGCGCCTCGTAGGCCATCACCGGACCGAGGTCGGAGCCCCCGATGCCGATGTTGACGACGGTCCGCACCCGCGAACCGGTGACACCGGTCCACGCACCGGAGCGCACCTTGTCCGCGAACGCGAACATCTTGGTCAGCTCGGCCTGCACGTCGGTGTCGATGTCCTGCCCGTCGACGACGAGCGGCGGCTGCGCGCCGGCCGGCCGGCGCAGCGCCGTGTGCAGGACCGCGCGGTCCTCGGTGACGTTGATGTGGTCCCCGCGCAGCTGCGCCTGCAGCCGGTCGGCCAGACCGACCTCGTCGGCGAGCCGGACGAGCAGAGCGATCGTCTCGTCGGTGACCAGGTTCTTGGACAGGTCGACCGTGAGGTCGGCCAGCGGGAGGGTCAGGCGCGTGGCGCGCTCGGGGTCGTCGGCGAACCAGCCGCGCAGGTCAGGCGTGAGCGTCGACTCGTGGACGCTGAGCTCCTGCCAGGCAGCGGTGGACGTGGCGTCGATCGGCGAGGTGGGCATGGCACCACCGTATTGCGCGGGCGCGGCACCTCGCACCGCACGTCCGCGTCTTACGGTGGTCCCATGTCGCGCCTCCCCACCGCCGTCATCGCCGCGCTCACCCTGGTGGTCGGGTTCGCCGTCGCCGACCTCACCGGCGTGCGTGCCCTGGGCGGGGTCGTGCTCGTCGCGGGCGTCGTGTGGTGCATGGTGCGAGCCCGGTCGGCCGGCTGGTTGCGGGTCGCAGCGGTCGTCCTGGTCGGCGCCGTGTGCTTCGCGTTCTCCCACCCGCTCGGTGGCGTGATCGGCGCCTGGCCGGCCGTCGCGGTCGCGGCCCTCGTGCTCGGCCTCGCGACGTACGCGCTGGTGGACCGCCCCGCGCAGCCCGCCCGCGTCGCGTGACGGCGCTGCTGGTCTGCTGCGGCCTGGCGACGCTCGACGTCGTGCAGGTGGTCGACCGGCTGCCGGCGCCCGACGAGAAGGTCGTCGCCCGCAGCCTGGACGTCACGTTCGGCGGTCCAGCGGCGAACGCCGCGGCGACGGCCGCCGCGCTCGGGGTCCGCACGGTGCTCGTGACGGCGCTCGGGGCAGGTCCGATCGGGGACCTCGTCCGGGCCGGGCTCGCGGCGGCGGGCGTCGCGGTCGTCGACCTGCTCGACGGGCCAGGGACACCGGCCGTCTCGACCGTGCTGGTGACCCGGGGGACGGGGGAGCGGGCCGTGGTCTCGGTCAACGCCGTCGGCACCGGCGACCTGAGCGGCGCGGCACGCCGCCTCGACGTGCTGGAGGGGGCGACGACGCTGCTCGTCGACGGCCACCACCTCGAGGCCGCCGAGGTGCTCGCCGCCGACGCGTCCGCGCGAGGCATCCCGGTGCTCCTCGACGGCGGCAGCTGGAAGCCCGGGCTGGACCGCCTGCTCGCGCACGTCGACCACGCGGTGCTGTCGGCCGACTTCCGGCTCCCCGACGTCGCCGAGGACCTCCTCGATCGCGTCGCCGACCTCGGACCGCGCCTCGTGGCGCAGTCGGCCGGAGCGGGACCGGTCCAGGTCCGCAGGGTCGACGCCGACGGTCGGCGTGCGTCGTCGGTCCTGCACCCGCCGACCGTCCCGTCCGCGGAGGTCGTCGACACGCTGGGCGCGGGCGACGTGCTGCACGGCGCCACCGCCGCCTCGCTCGCGACCGGCCACGACGTGCTGACGGCACTGGCCGACGGCGTCGCCCGGGCGAGCGAGTCGGTGCGTCATCCCGGGGCGCTCGGCTGGGTGCCCTGACGGACGACGCACGACTCGACCGATCGGCCGAGCCGCGCGCGACCGTGCGTCCCTAGGCTCACCACGTGATCCCCGACGCCCTCCGTCCGCTCTGGACGGCCCCCCGAGCACCCGGCGCGCCCGCGCGGGTGTGGCGGGACTGGGTGCTCGTCGCCCTGCTGGTCCCCGCGGCGGTGCTGGAGGGCGTGCTGCGGCCGGACGTGACCTGGCGGCCTGTCGCCCTCGTCCTGGCCCTCGTCGTGGTGCTGTCGCTGCTCTGGCGCCGGACCCACCCGCTGGGAGCGATCCTGGCCGTGTTCGGCACGCTCATCGTGGTCGATACGGCGGCCCTCGTGGGCGGGGTGGCTGAGCTGGGGCTCTACACGACGGCCTGCGTGCTCCTGCTGCCGTACGCGCTGTGCCGCTGGGGGAGCGGGCGGGAGGTCGTGCTCGGGCTCGCGGCGGTCCTCGTGGCCACGGCGCTCGGGATCGCCGGGGACTACAACGGGGTCGCGGAGGCTGTGCTCGGGGTCGTGTTCATCCTCACGCCCGCGGCGGTCGGCGCCTGGGTCCGGCTGGCCTCGACGTCCCGGCTGCGGGAGCGGGACCAGGTCCGGCTGCGGGAGCGGGAGCAGCTGGCCCGGGAGCTCCACGACACCGTCGCGCACCACGTCTCCGCGATCGCCGTGCGGGCGCAGGCGGGACGGGTGGTGGCGGCGACGGACCCGTCCGCGGCGCTCGACGCCCTCGTCGTGATCGAGAAGGAGGCGTCCCGTGCGCTCACCGAGATGCGGCTGATGGTCAGCGCGCTGCGCGACGACGACGCCGCCGAGCTGGCGCCGCAGCGCGGGGTCGCGGACATCGAGCGGCTCGCCGCCGGTGGGCCGCCGCGGGTGGCCGTCGAGCTGTCGGGTGACCTCGACGGCCTGCGACCGGCGGTCGGCGCGGCGCTGTACCGGCTCGCCCAGGAGTCGGTGACCAACGCGCTGCGGCACGCCCGGTACGCCTCGCAGGTGAGCGTCGCGGTCGCCGCGGACGAGGCGAGCGTGCGCCTGACCGTCGTCGACGACGGCGAGCTCCAGGGCCGCACCGGCACGGGGTACGGGCTGGTGGGCATGACCGAGCGGGCGTCCCTCCTGGGCGGCACGCTCGACGCCGGGCCGGGGGCGGAGCGTGGCTGGACCGTGGTCGCGGTGCTGCCGAGGACGGGGGCGGTCGCATGACGATCCGGGTGCTCGTCGCCGACGACCAGGAGCTGGTCCGCACCGGGCTGTCGATGATCCTCGACGCGCAGCCGGGGATCGACGTGGTGGGTCAGGCCGCCGACGGCCGGCAGGCGGTGTCCAAGGCCCGCGAGCTGCGTCCCGACGTGTGCCTGTTCGACATCCGGATGCCGGAGCTGGACGGCATCGAGGCCACCCGCCGGCTGGCCGGACCCGACGTGGCGGACCCGCTCGCGGTGGTCGTGATCACGACGTTCGACCTGGACGAGTACGTGCACGGTGCGCTGAAGGCGGGCGCCCGCGGCTTCCTGCTCAAGGACGCCGGGCCGGAGCTCCTGGTCCAGGCCGTGCACGCCGCCGCCGCCGGTGACGCGCTCATCGCGCCCAACGTCACGGTGCGGCTGCTCGCCGCGTTCGCCGCCACCGGGAGGCGCAGCCGGGTCCTGCCGCCCGTGGTGCCGCTGACCGGGCGCGAGGAGGAGGTGCTGCTCACCGTGGCGCGCGGGCGGACGAACGTCGAGATCGCCGACGAGCTGCACATCAGCCTGAGCACCGTGAAGACGCACCTGGGCAGCCTCATGGACAAGCTCGGCGCCCGGAACCGCGTCGAGCTGGCGATGTGGGCCTACGAGTCGGGGCGGATGGACTGACGCAGGGCTTCGCGCACCAGCGGTGCGACCTCGGTGCCCAGCAGCTCGATGGAGCGCAGCGACTCCTTCTGCGGCACCCCGGACAGGTCCATCTGGAACGACTGCCGGTCGTGGTGGAGCACCCGGTGCAGCGCGACGATGCGCTCCGCGACCTGCTCCGGCTCGCCGACGAAGTACGCCCCGCCGCGCGCGGCCTGTGACTCGAAGGAGATCCGGTTGGGCATCGGGAACCCGCGTTCCGACGAGATCCGGCGCATGGACTCCAGCCAGTACGGGTAGAAGTAGTCGCGCGCAGCCTTGCCGTCCGTCGCGACGAAGCCCATCCCGGCGACGGACACGAAACGGTCGGCCTCGTCGTGCCCGGCCTCCGCATGGGCGCGGCGGTAGAGGTCGACCAGGGGAGCGAACTGGGCCGGCTGGCCGCCGATGATCGCGTAGCTGATGGGCAGCCCGAGCAGCCCGGCGCGCACCGACGACTGCGGGTTGCCGCCCGTCGCGACGGCGATCCGCAGGTGCTCGCCGTAGGGGCGGGGGAGCACCAGGGCATCGTCGAGCGCCGGCCGGAACCGCCCCTGCCACGTCGTCCGCTCACTCTGGTCGAGCCGCAGGAGCAGCTGGATCTTCTCGTCGTAGAGCTCGTCGTAGTCGTCCAGCGACGCCCCGAACAGGGGGTAGGACTCGATGAACGAGCCCCGGCCGGCGAGCAGCTCCACGCGCCCCTGCGAGAGCAGGTCCATGGTCGTGAACTGCTGGTAGACCCGCACGGGATCCTCGGTGGACAGCACCGTCACGGCGCTGCCCACGGTGATCCGGGAGGTCTGCGCCAGGGCGGCGGCTATGACGGTCGAGGGGGACGAGATCGCGTAGTCGTGGCGGTGGTGCTCGCCGATCCCGACGTAGTCGAGGCCGACCTCCTCGGCCAGCCGGACGCGTTCGAGCACCTCCCTGAGGCGCTGACCGGGGGAGGCGTCCCCGACGTCACCGAACGTGTACATCCCCAGCTCCATGCCCATGCGAACGCATCGACCGCACGGGCTGTTCCCCGTGTTCCCGCAGGTGAGGGGCACGCGCGTTGAATCGTTTCCGGACATGTCATCCCATGAGTCGGTCCGGTGAACGTCCGGTCACGATGTGGTCACGGTCACAGATCAGAGTTGACACGGATTTGTAAGGAAGGTCTACTAACAAACGTGACAGCGACCACGCAGCCCCTCGCGGCGGCCCACGGAGTCGGTCGGGCCCTGCGCCCGACGGGCAAGGTGCTGCCCGAGCACGCCCGCGCGCACAACCGGTCGCTGGTGCTCGCCCACCTCTTCCACATCGGCCACTCCTCCCGCGCCGACATCGCCCGCAGCACCGGCCTGACCCGGGTGACCGTGTCCGGTCTGGTGGCCGCGCTGATCGCCGAAGGGCTCGTCGAGGAGCTGGGCGTCCGCGTCGAGGGGAAGGTCGGCAAGCCGGCCACTCTCGTCGGGATGCGGACCGAGGCGTTCCAGATCGTCGCGGTGGACCTCACGGACGACGCGCACCTGCTCGGTGCGGTGATGACCCTGGTCGGCGCCGTCGTCGTCCGCCGGTCCGTCGCCCTCGAAGGACGCACCGGAGAGGCTGCCGCCGACCTGGTGGAGAGCCTGTGCCGCCAGCTGCTTGCGGACGCGACCCGCCCCGTCATCGGCGTCGGCATCGCGTCCCCGGGCGTCATCGACCTCGAGGGCACCGTCGTCCAGGCGCCGAACCGGGGCTGGTACGACCTGCCGCTGGCCGCGCGCCTCACGGAGAGCCTGGGCGTCCCGGTGCACGTCGCCAACGACGCCAACACCCGCGCGCTCGGCGAGTTCACCTACGGCTCCGCGGCCGGGTCCGGCTGCATGGTCCTCACGATCGGTGAGGGCGTAGGCGCCGGCATCGTGGTCGACGGTGCGCTCGTGCTCGGCCGGCACCACGCCGCCGGCGAGATCGGGCACGTCACCGTCGTCGACGGCGACGTGCGCGACGAGCCGCCGCTCGACTGCGCGTGCGGCCGCTCCGGCTGCCTCGAGACCGTGCTGAGCGTCCCGGCCCTGCGCCGCCGGACCGCCGGTCTGTCCACCGAAGACTCCGACGCCGCCCTGGCGTCGGTCGGACGGTTGCTGGGCATCGCCCTGGCACCCGTCGTCAGTGCGCTCGACCTCGCAGAGGTCCTGCTCTCCGGCCCCCCGGAGCTGTTGGACGGCGCTCTGCGCGAGTCTGCGCTCGCCACTGTCCGCGCACGAACGATGCCCGTCATCGGGCACGGACTGGCACTGCGGATGGGATCCCTCGACGAGGACGGGGCGCTCGCTGGTGCGGCTGTCCTCGTCCTGTCAGGCCAGCTGGGGGTCTCGTGACGACCCCCAGCCGGCCCACTGCAGGTCGGAATCACCACCCGGCGGCGCCGTCCGGCGCGCGCCTCGCTCACGGGAGGAACCCCAACGTGAAGATCCTACGTTTCGCGGCCGTCGGCGTGGCGGCCGCGCTCACGCTCACGGCGTGTGGCAACGGCGACGACGCCAGCGACACGCCCACCGACGCCGGTACGCCCGAGGCCGCCACGATCAAGCTGTGGCTCAACGGCACCGACACCCCGGACGCCCTGCGTGAGTACCTCACGACGACGTTCGAGTCGGAGAACCCCGGCTCGAAGCTCGTCATCGAGGAGCAGGACTGGAGCGGCCTCGTGCCGCGTCTCCAGACCGCGCTCGGCTCGGCCGACCAGACGCCCGACGTCGTGGAGATCGGCAACACGCAGTCGCCGACCTTCACCTACGCCGGCGCCTTCGCCGACATCTCGGACATGTACGACGAGCTGGGTGGCGACAACCTGCTTCCCGGCTTCGTCGACGCCGGTAGCGCGGACGGCAAGTTCTACGCCGCCCCGTACTACTCCGGTGCTCGCGCCGTGTTCTACAACAAGGACGCGTTCGCCGCAGCCGGTGTCGAGGTCCCCACGACGCTCGCCGAGTTCACCGAGGTCGCCAAGAAGCTCCAGACGGACACGCAGTCCGGCTTCTGGTTCCCCGGCCAGGACTGGTACAACGGCGCCGCCTGGATCTACACCAACGGCGGTGACCTCGCGGTCAAGGACGGCGACAGCTGGAAGGGTGCGCTCTCCTCGCCCGAGTCGATCAAGGGCCTCGAGGAGGTCCAGGACCTGTTCGCCAACGCGACCAACGCGCCGGCCGACAGCGACTCGAACGAGCCGTGGGTCCCGTTCAACGCCGGCCAGTCGGCCATGTTCTCCGCTCCGACGTGGGCGCGGTGGAGCATCGACCTGCCGCAGTGCAACAAGGCCGTCGACCCGGACGACACGTCCGAGGAGGCCAAGGCGCTCCGCGGCGAGCAGCAGGCCTGCAACGAGGAGCACACCGGCGTCTTCCCGCTGCCGGGCCTCGACGAGGGCTCGTACGCGAACGGCTTCGCGGGCGGCTCGAACATCGCCGTCGCGGCGAAGTCCAAGCACCCTGAGCTGGCCAAGAGCCTCCTGAAGATCATGTTCACGGAGGAGTTCCAGAACATGCTCGGCGAGAACGGCCTGATCCCGGGCAACACGGAGTACGCCGCCTCGATGGGTGACGACGTGTATGCCAAGGCAGCCGTCGCCGCCGCGCTCAACGCGAAGCTCACGCCGGCGGCCGAGAAGTGGGCCGACGTCGAGGGTGACCGCATCCTGGAGGACTTCTTCCAGCAGCTCGCCACCGGTGCGGACGTCAAGGAGGCTGCCGCGTCGACGGACCAGCTCCTCGAGGACGCGCTGAACTGATCGCCCCCCGGCCGGCCGTGCGCAACCACGGCCGGCCGGGCCAGGTGATCCACGAACCACCGGTCCGCCGCCTCGATCGGCCGACCACCTGATCCGGGCACGACCGGGCCTGCCGACGCAGGCCGGCCCGGTCGCGCCACAAGACAGGAGCTCCACATGGCAGCCACTGCCCCCGCGCTGCAGCAGGACGACACCGTCGTCTTCCCGCGCCGCCGCCGCCGCAAGCTCGGCGTGTACGGCCTGCTCGTCCCCGCCGCGATCCTCATGGGTGTCGCGCTCGGCTACCCGCTGGTCCGCCAGTTCGTCATCTCCTTCCAGGAGTACGGCCTGCGCCAGCAGTTCGGCCAGCCCGCCGAGTGGGTCGGCCTGCAGAACTACACCGACCTGCTGACCGACCCCTACGTGTGGACGGTCATCGGGCGCTCGATCGCCTTCTGCCTGGTGAACGCCGCGGTGACGATGCTCGTCGGCGTCGCGTTCGCGGTCCTCATGTCCCGCATCGGGAAGCTCTCCCGCATCACGCTGCAGGTGGCGTTGCTCCTCGCCTGGGGCACGCCGGTCCTCGCGTCGATGACGGTCTGGCAGTGGCTGTTCGACTCGCAGTACGGCGTCATCAACTGGGTCCTGGCCAACTGGTTCGGGCTCGAGGACATGGCCGGCCACTCGTGGATCATCGAGCCGCTGTCCTTCTACTTCGTCGCGACGGTCATCGTCGTGTGGATGTCCGTGCCGTTCGTGGCGTTCTCCGTCTACGCGGGCCTGCTCCAGGTGCCCGAGGAGACGATGGAGGCCGCGCAGCTCGACGGTGCGTCCGCCCGGCAGCGGTTCTGGAACATCACGATGCCGATGGTCCGCCCCGTCCTGTCGATCGTCCTGCTGCTGCAGGTGATCTGGGACTTCAAGGTGTTCACCCAGATCTACGTGCTCCAGCGCGCCGGCGCCCCGACCCGTGAGACCAACCTCCTGGGCACCCTCATCTACTCCTACGCCGACGAGTTCTCGCTCGCGGGCGCGCTCGCCACGATCATGCTGGTCATCACGCTCGCCCTCACCGGGTTCTACATCCGGAAGATGCTGAAGGAGGACGAGCTGTGAGCGCCGTCTCGGTCCCGGCACCCGCCCCGCAGGCCACGCCGCAGGAGATCCCGCTCCGCAAGGCGACGCGGTCGTCGGAGGCCGGTCGCGCCCAGTCGAAGATGGGGCGCCGAGCGCTCGGCGTCCTCGCCGTCGTGCTGGCCGCCATGTGGGTCTTCCCCATCTACTGGATGATCAACAGCGCCTTCCTGCCGGTGAACAAGCTCCAGACCCCGGAGCCGACGTTCTTCCCCGCGGGCGGCACGCTGTCGAACTTCCGCCGCGTGCTGGACGACCCGACGTTCTGGGCCGCGATGCGCATCTCGCTGGCAGTGGTGGTCGTCGTCCTCGTCGCGGCGCTGCTGTTCGCGTTCCTCGCCGCGCTGGCGGTCAGCCGGTTCCGGTTCCGCGGCCGCAAGGGCTTCATCCTCACGATCCTCGTGGTGCAGATGATCCCGGCCGAGGGCCTGTTCATCTCGCAGTACCAGATGCTCGACGGCTGGAACCTGGTCAACAAGATCGCCGGGCTCTCCCTGGTCTACACGGCGGCGATCCTGCCGTTCACGATCTGGATGCTGCGCGGGTTCGTCGCGGGCGTGCCGATCGAGCTCGAGGAGGCCGGGATGGTCGACGGGCTCTCCCGGACCGCCGCCTTCTTCCGCATCACGTTCCCGCTGCTGGCTCCCGGGCTGGTCGCCGCCGGCGTCTACGGGTTCCTCCAGGCGTGGAACGAGTACACCCTGGCCCTCGTCGTGATGACCGACCCCGCGCAGCGCACGCTGCCGCTGTGGCTGCAGGGGCTCGTCGAGTCCAACCGCGCCACGGACTGGGGCGTCGTGATGGCGGGCTCGGCTCTCATCGCGATCCCCGTCATCGTCTTCTTCCTGTTCGTGCAGAACAAGATGACGTCCGGGCTCGTCGCGGGTGCGGTGAAGGGCTGACGTGAACACGCAGGGGATCCCGACGCCGCACTGGGCGCCGGTCGGGAGTCAGTGGTCGGTCGGGCTCGACGTCGGCGGCACCAAGGTGCTCGGCGTGCTGCTCGACGCCGACGGCGTGGTGACGCACCAGTTGCGGTCGGCCACGGTCGGGGGAGCGGCCGGTGTGGTGGAGACCGCGGTCTCGGTCGTCGAGGAGCTCTGCGCGGGCGCCGGCATCCCGGTCGGCGAGCTGGCCGGGGTCGGCATCGGCCTGCCCGGCGTCGTCGACCCGTCGGACGGCACGGTCGAGCACGCGGTCAACCTCGGCATCGAGGAGCGCACCCCGCTCGGGTCGCTCGTCGCCGAGCGGCTCGGGGTGCGGGTCCGCGTCGAGAACGACCTCACCGTCGCCGTCGTCGGCGCCGCGCACACGGTCGACGGAGGGCATGCGTCGACCCAGGACGCCGTCGTGCACGACCTCGCCTTCCTCGCGCTCGGTACCGGCCTCGCCGCCGGGCTGCTCCTCGAAGGGCGCCTGCGCAGGGGATCGACCGGTGGTGCCGGGGAGATCGGGCACCTGACGCTCGTCCCCGACGGCCTGCCGTGCAAGTGCGGTCAGCTCGGCTGCCTGGAGCAGTACGCGTCGGGCTCGGCGCTCGACACGGCCTGGCCCAGCAAGTACGGGCGCCCCGCGCCCGAGGAGCTGTTCGCCGCGGCCGAGGCGGGCGACGCCGAGGCGATCGTGATCCGGGACCAGTTCGCCTGGGCGGTGGCCGCCGCGGTGCGGATCCTGGTGCTGACCTGCGACGTCGAGCTCGTCGTCATCGGCGGCGGCGTGAGCGCGCTGGGGCAGCCGCTGCTGCGGGCGGTCACGGCCGAGCTCGAGCGTGAGGCGCACTCATCCCCGTTCCTTGCCACCATGGGACTGGCGCGACGCGTGAGCCTCGCGCCCGCGGACGTGCCGGTCGGCGCGGTCGGCGCGGCACTGCTCGGTCGAGGGGAGTACGTCTGATGGAGGTCGTCATCGCACCGGGCCCCGAGCTGGGCCGGCTGGCCGCCTCGGCGATCGAGCAGCTGGTGCGTGAGCAGCCCGACACGGTCCTCGGACTCGCGACGGGGTCGAGCCCGCTCGCGGTGTACGACGAGCTGGCCCGGCGGCACGCCGAGCACGACCTGTCGTTCGCCCGCGTCCGCGCGTTCATGCTCGACGAGTACGTCGGCCTCGCCGCCGACCACCCGGAGCGCTACCGCAACGTCATCGAGAAGGAGATCGCGTCGCGCGTGGACTTCGCGCCCGGTGCGGTGCAGGGGCCGGACGGCCTCGCCGAGGACCTCGTGGCCGCGTGCGCCGCGTACGAGGAAGCCATCGCGTCCGTCGGGGGAGTCGACCTGCAGCTCCTCGGCATCGGTACCGACGGCCACATCGCCTTCAACGAGCCGGGCTCGTCGCTCGCGTCGCGCACCCGCATCAAGACCCTCACGCGCCAGACGCGCGAGGACAACGCACGCTTCTTCGGCGGCGACATCGACCAGGTGCCGCAGCACTGCCTCACCCAGGGGCTGGCGACGATCATGTCCGCCCGGCACCTGGTGCTCCTGGCCACCGGCCGCGGCAAGGCCGAGGCGGTGCACCAGCTGGTCGAGGGCCCGGTCAGCGCGATGTGGCCGGCGACGATCCTGCAGCACCACCCGCACGTCACGGTGCTCGTCGACGACGCCGCCGCGAGCCGCCTCCAGCTGGCCGACTACTACCGCGAGACGTTCGCCGCGAAGCCGGACTGGCAGGGCCTCTGACCTGTCAGGCGAGCCGGTCGAGCAGCGCGTTCATCCCCAGCAGGATGCCGACGCCGACCACGGCGAAGGCGGGCAGCAGCCACGCGGCGAGGATGTCGGCGCGCACGTTGCGGCGTCGTACCCACTCCGGGTCCGCCCCGGGTGCGCTCACCAGGTCCGCCGTCGGCTGACGCCTCGCCCGCACGGTGCCGACGATCGCGTCACCGACGAGCAGGAGGGCCCCGACGGTCACGGCGACCGCGTCGGGCACCGTCGCGACGGTCGTGGTGAGCAGCATCCCGAGGGCCACGACCGCTCCGAGCGTCGCCACGATGACACCGGCCGCGGCGGCCATCCCGCGCCAGCGGACAGGGGCGGTGCGGCCGAGCACTCGCACGGTGAGCACGCATCCCACGAGCACCACGGCCAGCCCGAGCAGCCAGCCGACGGTGATGGCGAGGTCGGGACCGTCGTCGACGACGCAGGCCATGACGACCACGAGCCCGACGAAGCCGACCAGAGCCCGACCGGTCGTCCGGAGGTCGTCGCGCAGCGGGGTCCGGGTGCGGCCCTCGCTCGCCGTGAGGCTCTCGGCGTACGTTGCGGGGGCACCGAAGGCCGCTTGGGCGTCGAGGCCGCTGTCCGCACAGAACTCGTCGACCTCCGCCAGGATCTCGCCGATCCTCGAGCCGGGGACGTCCCGCATCCGCAGGGCGAGGACGAGCTCGTCGCGCCAGCCCGGGGAGATCGTCGGAGCTGTGGACCACGTGTCGGTCATCAGGCCGTCCTCCGGGGGGTGGGTAGACGCTCGGACGGCGCCGACGCCGCAAAGGCGGCGGCGGTCGGGTCCGCTGAGGGGTCGACGATCGCGACCGTGAGGTCGGCGAACGCCCGCCAGGCACTGCCGCGACGGCTGAGCTCCGCGCGTCCCGCGGGGGTGAGCGCGAAGTACTTGCGACCCGGACCGCCGACGCCCGGGCGCCACTGGGTGGTGACCAGGTCGGCCTGCTCGAGCCGGACGAGCAGCGGGTAGAGCGTGCCGCCCTTGACCGAGCCGAGCCCGAGCTCGTCGAGCCGGGCGGTGATGGCGTAGCCGTAGGTGCTGCCCTCGGCGAGGACGGCCAGGACGCAGACGTCCAGAACGCCGCGCAGCCACTCGCCAGGCCAGGGATCGGAGCTCACGAGCTAGACAGTACGGCTGACTAGTCTGTCTGTCTATGTAGTCGACGACACCCGGGAAGACACCCCGAGGGGCTCGGGTCGTGTCGGCCTCCCGACGTACACTTCACGCCATGAGCGAGCCCCTGCCTCCGAGCACCGGACCCGACGACCCGTTCTCCTCGGACCCGGGCACGTCGACCAGCGTGCTGGAGCGCGAGGAGACCACCGAGCAGGTCGAGCCGGGGGACCACGAGCGGTTCGCGCACTACGTGCGCAAGGAGAAGATCCTCGACTCCGCCATCAGCGGCAAGCCCGTGATCGCGCTCTGCGGCAAGGTGTGGGTGCCGGGCCGGGACCCGAACAAGTTCCCCGTCTGCCCCGTCTGCAAGGAGATCTACGAGGGCCTGCGCGAGCCGCAGGACGGCGACGGCGACAAGAACGCGGGCGGCAAGGGCTCCGGCGGCGGTCGGAAATGGGGCTTCGGCCGCAACCCCGGCAGCGGCGGCGCGTGACGGCCGCCCCGCGCCCGTCCTCCCTCCCCTCGACCCACGCGTCCTCGTCGGCGGCCTCTCAGCTGCCGCCGGCGTTCCCCGCGCGAGCGCCCTGGGGCACGGCGGGCAAGCTGCGCGCCTGGCAGGCGGAGGCGATCGAGCACTACCGGACGGCCAACCCGCGTGACTTCCTCGCGGTGGCCACCCCGGGGGCCGGCAAGACGACGTTCGCCCTGCGGATCGCCACCGAGCTCCTGGAGGCGAAGCTGGTCCGTCGCGTGACCGTCGTCGCGCCCACCGAGCACCTCAAGCGCCAGTGGGCCGACGCGGCCGCGCGGGTGGGCATCACGCTCGACCCCAACTTCAGCAACGCGCAGGGTCGGCACGGCCACGGCTTCGACGGCGTCGCGGTGACCTACGCGCAGGTGGCCAGCAAGCCCGCGCTGCACGCCGCCCGCACCGCGGCCGCGCCCACGCTGGTGATCCTCGACGAGGTGCACCACGGCGGTGACGCGCTGTCCTGGGGGGACGCCGTCCGGGAGGCCTTCGAGGGTGCCACCCGCCGGCTGGCCCTGACCGGCACCCCGTTCCGGTCCGACACGGCAGCGATCCCGTTCGTGCGGTACGACCGCGACCGCGACGGGATCCGGCGCAGCGTCGCCGACTACACCTACGGCTACGGCGACGCGCTGCGCGACCACGTCGTGCGCCCGGTGATCTTCCTGTCCTACAGCGGCTCGATGCGCTGGCGCACCAAGGCCGGCGACGAGATCAGCGCCCGGCTGGGGGAGCCGCTGACCAAGGACATCACCGCGCAGGCGTGGCGGACCGCCCTGGACCCGAACGGGGAGTGGATCCCGAGCGTGCTCGCGGCCGCCGACCGCCGGCTGTCCGAGGTGCGCAGGGCCATCCCCGACGCGGGCGCGATGGTCATCGCCACGGACCAGACCGATGCCCGGGCGTATGCGGGCCACCTCGCGCGGATCACGGGGAAGTCCCCGACGATCGTCCTGTCCGACGACGACGGGGCGAGCGACCGGATCGACGAGTTCTCCGCGAGCGACTCCCGCTGGCTCGTCGCGGTCCGGATGGTCTCGGAGGGTGTCGACGTGCCCCGCCTGGCCGTCGGCGTCTACGCGACCAGCACCGCGACGCCGCTGTTCTTCGCGCAGGCGGTCGGCCGATTCGTGCGCGCACGTCGCCGCGGCGAGACCGCGTCGGTCTTCCTGCCGAGCGTCCCGCAGCTGCTCGCCCTGGCCAACACCCTCGAGCTGGAGCGGGACCACGCGCTGGACCGGCCGAAGACGCTCGAGGAGCAGGGCGTCGACGTCGGCCTGGACGACGGGCTGCTGGACGAGGCGAACCGCGAGCGCAACGGTGCCGACGAGATCGGCCCGGACGGCAAGCAGGGCGCGTTCGAGGCACTGGAGGCGCAGGCGTCGTTCGACCGGGTGCTGTTCGACGGCGGCGAGTTCGGCGCGGGCGCCGAGATGGGGTCCGACGAGGAGCTGGACTTCTTGGGCCTGCCCGGGCTGCTGGACGTCGACCAGGTCTCCGCGCTGCTCCGGCAGCGGCAGGCGGACCAGATCAGCGGGCGCAAGAGGGCCGGCTCGACGGCCGAGGCGCTGGCCGAGATGGACCACCGCAAGCAGGCGGAGCTGCGCAAGGAGCTGTCGCAGCTGGTGGGCGCATGGGCGCGCAAGAGCGGTCAGCCGCACGGCTCCGTGCACAACGAGCTGCGGCGCCGGTGCGGCGGTCCGGAGGTCGCCCTGGCGGACCCGGACCAGCTCACGGCGCGGGTGGCCATGGTCCGCGGGTGGTTCGTCGGCAAGAAGTAGCCGTCGGGTCCATGAGCATCGCGCGATTACATCAAGCGAAGGTAAAGTCGCAAGAGCCATCTCACCATGCGGACAGGCTCACCCAGCGGTAAACCTGCAGGTCACGGCTCTGGACGCGTGACCACATAGCAGTCCGCGTGCCCCGCGCAACTTTTCTCTCGACGTGCCGACACCCTCCAGCCCTGCCACATTTGTCCTGTGACACACGGCGCCGGGTACCCCCGGATGTCGTATCGGTGACCACAGAACGAAAGGGTCAACCATGCCTAGCTGGCTCATCCTCATCCTTGTCGGTGTCGTCCTCGTCGTCCTCGGCGTCGCCACGTCCATCGGACAGTGGCTCATCTGGATCGGTGTGATCGTGCTCGTCGTCAGCCTGATCCTCGGGCTCGTCGGCCGGGGCCGTTCGCGGGTCTAGACACCCAGACCGCAGTGCCGGCGCTGCGGCTCGGGCCCCTCAGTCCCCGAGCCGCAGCGCCACGGTCGGCACCGCTGCCTCGTCGTCCGACAACCGTCGCGCCCCGCGCGGCAGCTCGTCGCGCGAGGCGCGGTGCCGTTCTGTTGCCCGGCGCACCCCGTCGGCGCCGACCCATCGCGGGTCGACCTCCCCGTCGGTCACCAGGGGCACGTGCAACGCGCGCAGCGACGCGTCGTCGGACACCCAGCCCCGGACCTCGTCGTCGGGACCCGAGACGAGCACCTCCTCGACCGCTCGCCCGTCGGCCCCCAGCCGTCGTGCCGCCGCCTTGCGCCCCCCGACGCTGGTCTTGCCCCGGGCGGCCTTCGCCACCGGCGCCAGCGCCCCGTCGGCGCCCTCGCGGGCGACCAGCTTGTAGACCATCCCGCACGTCGGCGCCCCGGAGCCCGTCACCACCGACGTGCCCACCCCGTACGAGTCGACGGGCGCCACCGCGAGCGACGCGATCGCGAACTCGTCCAGGTCCGACGTGACCGTGATCTTCGTGCTCCGGGCACCGGCCTCGTCCAGCTGCGCACGGACCTCGTGCGCGAGGACCCCCAGGTCACCGGAGTCCAGCCGCACCGCTCCGAGCCCCGTCCCCGCCGCCGCCAGCGCGAGCTCCACACCACGACGCACGTCGTAGGTGTCGACCAGGAGCGTCGTGCCCGTGCCCAGCGACGCCACCTGCGCCGCGAACGCGGACGCCTCGTCGTCGTGCAGGAGCGTGAACGCGTGCGCGGCCGTCCCGATCGTCGCCAGCCCGTACCGGCGCCCAGCCTCGAGGTTCGACGTCCCCGCGAAGCCGGCGACCACGGCCGCCCGGGCCGCCGCGACCGCCGCCTCCTCGTGCGCGCGCCGCGACCCCATCTCCAGGCAGGGGCGGTCGACCGCCGCGCTGGTCATGCGGGACGCCGCCGACGCGACCGCCGAGTCGTAGTTGAGGATCGACAGGACGACCGTCTCCAGCAGGACGGCCTCCGCGAACGTGCCCTCGACGACCATGACCGGCGACGACGGGAAGAACGCCTCACCCTCCGCGTACCCGACGACCGAGCCCGTGAACCGGTAGTCCGCCAGGTACGCGAGCGTCGCGTCGTCGACCACCCGCTCGTCGGCCAGCCAGTCGAGCTCGGCCGCGTCGAACCGGAACCGCGGCAGCGACTCGAGCACCCGGCCGGTCCCGGCCAGCACCCCGTAGCGCCGGCCCGCGGGGAGCCGCCGGGTGAACACCTCGAACACGCAGCGCCGGTCCGCCGTCCCGTCGGCCAGCGCCGCCTGGAGCATCGTCAGCTCGTAGCGGTCGGTGAGGAGCGCGGCGCTGGGCGGCTGCGGGGCGGTCATAGCCTCAACGTAGGGCGGACGGCGCCGCCGGACCCGTCGACCTGTTCTTGTGGTCGCGCTGACCTTGCGTTCTGCTCCGGGCGGGTGCGCTGGCGCGCCCCCACCCTCCGCTGCACTCCAGGTCAGCGCGACTTGTTCTTGTGGTCGCGCTGACCTTGCGTTCCGCTCCGGGCGGGTGCGCTGGCGCGCCCCCACCCTCCGCTGCACTCCAGGTCAGCGCTCCACCTACAGTGGACGACGTGCCTGTACAGACCCTCCCCGACGCCAGCGTCGAGCAGGAGGAGAAGACCGCGGTCGCCGACCCGTGGGTGACGATCGTCTGGAACGACCCCGTCAACCTGATGAGCTACGTGACGTACGTGTTCGAGTCCTACTTCGGTCACCCTCGCCAGAAGGCCGAGCGACTCATGAAGCAGGTGCACGAGCAGGGGCGGGCGGTCGTGTCGACCGGTTCGCTCGAGGCGATGGAGGTCGACGTGCAGGCCATGCACGGCTTCGGGCTCTGGGCGACGCTCCAGCGCAGCGGTCAGTGATGCGCGCCTTCAAGCGTCGCCGGGGGATGTACGCCGCTCGCCTGGACACCGACGAGCGCGATGTCATCGCCGCTCTGGTGGCCGACGTCGCCGAGCTGCTGGGTGCGGGGCGCCTGGAGTCGCGGGACTCCGAGGCGGTGGTCGTCGGCGACGGCAACCCGCGCATGCGGATCGAGCCGCTCCCGCCGCCGTCGGACCCCGCCGTGCGCCGGCTTCTGCCCGATGCGTCGCGCGACGACCCGCAGGTCGCCGAGGAGTTCCGCAGGCTGACCGAGGACGACCTGCGCGCGGGCAAGATCGCCCGCCTGACGAGCCTCTGGGACGCCCTCACGACGCCCACCGAGGGCTGGCGGGCGGACGCGTTCGTCGTGGCGCCGCAGGACGCGAAGGACGTCGCCGCGGCGATCACGGACCTGCGGCTCGTGCTCGCCGAGCGTCTCGGGATCCGCACGGACGAGCAGGCCGAGCGCCTGTACGACGCGCTGGTGGACTCCCCGCAGGCGGAGCTCGAAGGGGTGGACGAGGTCCTCGACCCCGCCGCGCGGCGGTACCTCGTCGCCGTCTACGGCGCCCTGAGCTGGCTGCAGGAGTCGCTGGTCGACCTGCTGCTGCACGATCTGCGCGCCCCGGGGCGCCCGGCGGACCAGTGAGCCGCCAGCGGTTAGGCTCGTCCGCGTGAACGACGCCCCCATCGGCATCTTCGACTCCGGCGTCGGCGGGCTCACCGTGGCCCGGTCGATCCTGGACCAGCTGCCCCAGGAGTCCACCCTCTACATCGGGGACACCCTCAACACGCCCTACGGGTCCAAGCCGCTCGCGGCCGTGCGCGCGCACGCCCTGGAGGTCATGGACGACCTGGTCGACGCGGGCGTGAAGCTGCTGGTCATCGCGTGCAACACCGCCTCGTCGGCGATGCTGCGTGACGCCCGCGAGCGCTACACGCTGCGGCGCGGGATCCCGGTGGTGGAGGTGATCCTGCCGGCCGCCCGCCGCGCGGTCGCGGCCACCCGGTCGGGGCGGATCGGCGTGATCGCGACCAAGTCCACGGTCGAGTCCAAGTCCTACGACGACGCGTTCGCCGTCGCACCCGGCATCGAGCTGACCACGCAGGCCTGCCCGCGGTTCGTGCAGCTGGTCGAGGCGGGGATCACGTCCGGGCCCGAGGTGCTCGCCACCGCCCACGAGTACCTGGACCCGGTACGCGAGGCCGGCGTCGACACCCTCGTGCTGGGCTGCACGCACTACCCGCTGCTCACCGGCGCGATCTCGTACGTCATGGGTGAGGAGGTCACCCTGGTGTCGAGCGCCGAGGAGACCGCCAAGGACGTCTACCGGACCCTCGTCGCGCACGACCTGGAGCGCGACCCGGCGGCAGGACCGCCCGTGCACCGCTTCCTCGCCACCGGCGACCCGGACCAGTTCCGCATCCTCGCGCGCCGGTTCCTCGGCCCCGAGGTCGAGGTCGTCGAGCCGAGCGCGGCCCTGCGGTGAGGCTCACCGTCCTGGGGTGCGCCGGATCGTTCCCGGGTCCCGACTCGGCGGCGTCGGGCTACCTGGTGCAGGCCGACGACGCCGACGGGCGCACGTGGACGGTCCTGCTCGACCTCGGCAACGGCGCCCTGAGTGCCCTGCAGCGGTTCGGCGACCCCACCCGGCTCGACGCGATCGGGCTGTCGCACCTGCACGCCGACCACGTGGCCGACATGGTGGTGCTCAACGTCCTGCGGCGGTACCACCCGTCCGGCCCCTGCGACCCGGTGACGGTGCACGGTCCGACCGGGACGGCCGAGCGGCTCGCGCAGATGGCCGGCAAGGACCCGGCCACCAGCACCGACGGCCAGTTCGACGTCGTCGAGTGGCAGGAGGGCTCGCCGGTGACCGTCGGACCGCTCGTGCTCGTGCCGGTGGCCGTCGAGCACCCGGTCCCGGCGTTCGGGATCCGGGTGTCCGGGCCGAGCGACGCGGACCCGTCGCGCACCGTGACGCTGGCCTACACCGGGGACACCGACGCGTGCGCGGGCCTCGACACCCTGGCCGCCGGCGTCGACCTCCTGCTGTCCGAGGCGGCGTACCTCGAGGGGCGCGACGACGCCCTGCGCGGCGTGCACCTGACGGGCCGCCGGGCGGGCGAGGCAGCCGCGCGCGGGAGCGCCGGCCAGCTGGTCCTCACCCACATCCCGGCCTGGAACGACCCCGCCCTGACGCTGGCGGAGGCCGCCGCGGTCTACACCGGCCCGATCGCCCTGGCCCACCCGGGCGCTGTCCACGTCCTCTAGGAACCGCACGTCGCGTCGGCGTCCGGGGGTGTCCGGGGGCGCGGTTAGGCTCGTCCGCATGACTTCTGCTGCCACCACCTCTCCTCTCGCGCGCGTTCGCGCCGACGGCCGCGCGCCCGACCAGCTGCGTCCCGTCACCCTGACCCGCGGTTTCCTGGAGGCGGGGGAGGGCAGCGTGCTCGTCGAGTTCGGCGGCACCAAGGTGCTCTGCGTGGCGTCGTTCACTCCCGGGGTGCCGCGCTGGAAGAAGGGGTCCGGCGAGGGCTGGGTCACTGCCGAGTACTCGATGCTCCCGCGCGCCACGTCCAGCCGCTCAGACCGTGAGTCGGTCAAGGGTCGCGTCGGTGGCCGCACGCACGAGATCTCGCGCCTGATCGGCCGGTCGCTGCGCGCGATCATCGACGTCTCCGCGCTCGGTGAGAACACGATCGTGCTCGACTGCGACGTGCTGCAGGCCGACGGTGGCACCCGGACCGCGTCGATCACGGGCGCGTACGTCGCGCTGGCCGACGCGGTCGCGTGGGCGGTCGCGAACAAGCACATCCCCGCGAACAAGGTCGTGCTGCGCGACTCGGTCGCCGCCGTGAGCGTCGGCATCGTCGACGGCGTGCCCGTGCTCGACCTGCCGTACGTCGAGGACGTGCGCGCCGAGACGGACATGAACGTCGTGGTGACCGGCTCGGGCACGTTCGTCGAGGTGCAGGGCACCGCCGAGCACGCCCCGTTCGACCGCGCCGAGCTCGACGCGCTGCTCGACCTGGCCGTGGCCGGCACCGCAGACCTGACGGCTCTGCAGGTCGCCGCGCTGGCGTCGGCACCTGGCGACGGCTCGGCCACGCGGTTGGTGCGGTGACCGCGCGCCTCGTTCTCGCGACGCACAACGCCCACAAGGTCGGTGAGCTGCGCGCGATCCTCGCGCCGGTGCTGCCCGGGCTGGACCCGGAGTCGGTGGTCGGCGCCCGCGACCTCGGCGCTCCCGAGCCGGTCGAGGACGGCGTCACGTTCATCGAGAACGCGCTGATCAAGGCGCGCGCCCTGGCGGCGTTCACGGGGCTGCCCGCGGTCGCCGACGACTCCGGGCTGAGCGTCGACGTGCTCGGCGGCGCACCCGGGATCTTCTCCGCGCGCTGGGCCGGCACGCACGGGGACGACGCCGCCAACCTCGCGCTCCTGCTCGCGCAGCTGGCCGACATCGCCGAGCCGCACCGCTCCGCGCGCTTCGTGTGCGCCGCCGCGCTGGTCACGCCCGACGGCTTCGAGCACGTCGAGACCGGGACGCTCGAGGGGGTGCTGGCCACCGAGCCGCGCGGTGCCGGCGGCTTCGGCTACGACCCGATCCTCGTGCCCACGGGCGAGACCCGCTCGTGCGCGGAGCTGACGCCGCAGGAGAAGAACGCGATCAGCCACCGCGGCACCGCGTTCCGTGCGCTGGTCCCGACGCTCGTCCGGGTGCTCGGCGGATGACCTGTCGTGACTGAGAGTCCCTCGGGCGACGTGCAGCTGGTCGCCGACGCCGTCACCTACGGCTACCCCGGGCACCCTGTGCTGGACCGGGTCGACCTCGTCGTCAGTGCGGGGGACCGGGTGGGCGTCGTCGGCGAGAACGGCGCGGGCAAGACCACGTTGCTGCGGGTGCTCGCGGGCGAGCTGGCACCGCAGACCGGCGAGGTGCGCCGGACCGGCACGCTGGCGTCGGTCGAGCAGGAGCTCGACGCACCCGGCGGCGCGACCATCGGAACGTTCGTCGCGGAGGCCCTCGGCGGCATCCGCGCGGCGGCCGGTGAGCTGGAGGCGGCCATCGCAGGCTTCAACCACGAGTCCGGCGACCTCGCGCGCCTGACCGCGGCCGTCAGCCGGTACGAGCACCTGGCGGCCTGGGACGCCGACCGGCGGGTCGACGAGGCGCTCACGCGGTTCGGTGCGCCGCGGGACCCGGACCGCCGGCTCGACCAGCTGAGCGTCGGCGAGCGCTACCGCGTGCGCCTGGCCTGCCGGATCGGGGAGCGCGCGGACCTGCTGCTGCTCGACGAGCCCACCAACCACCTCGACGCGGCCGGCATCGACTACCTGACGGCCCGCCTGCGGGAGTGGCCGGGCGCGGTGGTCATCGTGACGCACGACCGGCGCCTGCTCGACGACGTGATGACCGCGATCCTCGACCTGGACCCCGCCATGGACGGCCGCCCGGCGCTGTACGGCGCCACGCGGTACTCCGACTACCGGTTCCTCAAGAGCCAGATGGTCCGCCGGTGGCAGGCGCGGTACCGGGCCGAGCGCAAGCGCGCGCTGGAGCTGGCGGAGCGGCTGGACTCGACGTACGAGAACCTCTCCGACGAGTGGCGCCCGCCCAAGGGCTCGCAGAAGCACCGCCGGGCCACCCGGGCGCGCGGGCACGTGAAGGCCGCCGACCGGCTGATCCAGAAGCTCGACGCCGAGGCCGTCGAGGTGCCCACCCCGCCGCTCGTCCTGACGTTCCCCGACCTGCCGTCCCTGCCCCCCGAGCCGCAGCCGGGTCCGCTGCTGGACCTGCGCGCCCCCCTCGTGCGGGACCGGCTCGACCTGGCCGGGGTCCGGATCGAGGTCCCGGCCTGCGGACGCCTGCTCGTCACCGGCCCCAACGGCTCGGGCAAGTCCACGCTGCTCGCCGCGCTGGCCGGGTCGATCGCGCTCGACCGCGGGGTCCGCTCCATCGCGCCGGGGGTCCGGCTCGGGGTGCTCGCGCAGGAGGGGCCGACGGAGCACGCCGCGGCCGTCGTCGCCCACCCGCGTGCCGCCGGCACCGCCGAGCAGCTGTCGGGGTTCGACGCCTACGCCCGGCACGCGCTGACGCTCCTGGAGGCCCGGCTGCTCGACCCGGACCAGCTGGTCCCGGTCGCGGCGCTCGGCCTGCTGACGGAGGACGACCTGGACCGGCCGCTGCGTGAGCTGTCGGTCGGTCAGCGCCGACGGTTCGACCTCGCGTGCGCGCTCCTGGCGGCCCCGCACGTGCTGATCCTCGACGAGCCCACCAACCACCTGTCCGTCGGGCTGGTCGACGAGCTCACGGCCGCGCTGCGCGCCACGTCGGCCGCCGTCGTCGTCGCCACGCACGACCGCCGGATGCGCGCGGACCTGGCGGACTGGCCCGAGCTCAGTCTCTGACGGGCTTGGGCACGGGTGGCAGGACCCGTTCGAGCGCCAGCACCGCGAACGCCAGGGCGAGGAGGATGACCGCCACGATGCCCGTGCGCACGAGGGCCGACTGGAGCCCGATCTCGGAGACGTCGAGGAACGGGTACGGGTACCAGTCGACGATCGCGCCCCGGATGAACGTGTACGCGATCCAGCCGAGCGGGTAGACCAGCGACCAGCCGACCACGGCGGGGGACAGGCGCGGTCGCGGCCCGACGACGAGCCACGCGACGACCGTCCCGACGGGCACGATCGTGTGCAGCATGAGGTTCGCCAGCGCACCGGACGGCGTCAGCTCCTGCAGCCCGGCGAGCACGGTGTGGTAGACGATGCCCGTCACCGCGATGCAGAGGAGCGCGTCGAGCCGAACGACCGCGAACACCCGTCCGCGGCGGTCCGGCCGCCACGCGAGCATCCCGGCCGCCACGGCGGCCAGGATGTTCGACTGGATCGTGAAGTAGCTGAACAGCCGCACCAGCCGCGTCCCGACGTCGTCGGACGTCAGCGCCCGCACGAGCTCCAACGACAACCCCACGACAGCCGCGACCAGGACGACGATGTGCAGGGTGCGGGCGAGCAGGTAGCGCGGCTGGGGTTCGCTCATGGGAGCCGGCCGACGTGCCCCATCGCCTGCCGCAGGAGCAGTCCCTGGCCACCGTTCATCTCGAACTGGATCTGCTGCGCGCACGCCTCCTCGGGCGTCATCCACGCGAGGTCGATCGCGTCCTGCTGCGGCCGGCAGTCCCCGAGGACGGGCACCACGTAGGCGAGCGACACCGCGTGCTGGCGGGGGTCGTGGTACGGCGTGACACCGGGCGTCGGGAAGTACTCCGCGACCGTGAACGGCTGCGGCGACGCGGGGATCTGCGGCAGGGCGACCGGCCCGAGGTCCTTCTCGATGTGCCGCAGCAGCGCGTCGCGCACCCGCTCGTGGTACATCACGCGGCCACTGACCAGCGCGCGGGACATGACACCCTCCTGCGTGACCCGCAGCAGCAGACCGACCTGGACGACGTCGCCCGAGTCGTCCACGCGCACGGGGATGGCGTCCACGTAGAGGATGGGCAGCTGGGTGCGGGCGCGGGTGATCTCGTCGGCACTCAACCAGCCGGCGGGACGTTCGGGGCCGCGAGGGAACTCGGCGGATGCGGTCACCCACCATGTCTACCGCCCCGCCGGTGCTGACGTCGGCCCCGGCGCGCGGATCACCCCCCGCCGAGGTGTGCGTCGCGACACCCTCGGGAATAGTCGTCGGTGGCTGCGCGCTCTATCTGGCGGTAACCGAGCACTGGAGGAAACTCATGGCGACGACAGAGCTGACCGGCAGCACGATCGGCCAGACCATCAAGGACAACGAGATCGTCCTTGTCGACTTCTGGGCGGAGTGGTGTGGGCCGTGCAAGCGTTTCGGCCCGGTCTTCGAGGACTCCTCGGAGAACCACCCGGACGTCGTGCACGCGAAGGTCGACACCGAGGCCGAGCAGGAGCTGGCCGCCGAGCTGCAGATCTTCTCGATCCCGACCCTGATGGCGTTCCGCGACGGGATCCTGGTGTTCAACCAGGCCGGCGCGCTGCCCGCCCCCGCGCTGGAGCAGGTGGTCGAGGCCGTCAAGGCGCTCGACATGGACGAGGTCCGCGAGAAGATCGCCGCGGCCGCCAGCACGGACGCCTGACCGCACGCCAGAAGGGCCGGCCCCCGCACGGGGCCGGCCCTTCCGTGTGCGTGCTCGGTTACCGCTGGAGGGTCAGCAGGCCGGGCCGGTAGGGCAGCAGGCCGTAGTCCCCGCCGGAGCTGGGCGAGCGACCCTGGTAGAGCAGCTGCAGGTTGCAGGGGTCGATGGTCATGGTCTGGTCGGCACTCGTGCGGATGAGCTCACCGTGGCTGATGTCGTTCGTCCACGTCGCACCGCTGTTGGCCTTGCCCGCGAACGGGTTGCTCTCGGACGCGGCCTGCGGTGTCCACGAGCCGGAGAGGCTGGTGGCGGTGAACGAGCGGAAGTACCGGCCGTTGCTGCCGATGGCTTCCACGATCATCAGGTACTGGTTGCGGTCCTTGACCTTGTAGACCTGCGGCGCCTCGAACAGGTTGTTCGTGGTGTCGGTCATGATGGTCGTGTAGGACGAGCCGAAGTTGCCCGGGAAGTTCCCGATCGGCATGCTCGCGCGGTAGATCCGCCCGTTGTCGCCGGCGAAGAACAGGTACATGTTCGAGCCGTCAGCGATGAGGGCCTGGTCGATCGGACCGGTCCCGGAGTTGGTGATGCTGCCGGTGAACAGGGTCTGGGCCGAGGACCACCCGTTGGGGTTGGTCGGGTCGCTGGAGGTCTTGTAGGAGAACGCCCCGTTGCCGCCCCACTGGTAGGCCAGGACCCAGATGTTCTTCGGTGCGAAGTAGAACAGCGACGGTGCCACGGTCCCGGAGGACATGGCGTTCTGCGACGCGGAGCCCAGCTCGGAGAAGTTGTTCACCAGGCTGAAGTTCATCGAGCCCCACGACGAGCCGTTGTCGTGCGTCGTGGCGTAGACGAGCTGCTTGCCGTTGTACGGGGCCGTCGTGAAGTCCTTGAGCGAGACCCAGCCCGACCGCGGAGTCGCGAGCGAACCCGTGGAGCTCCACCGGTAGCTCGACGGCAGGGCGCACCCACCGGTCGGCGGTGGTGTCGTGGGGGTGGTGCCGCCGAGGCGGACGAGCTGCCACTGCTGGTTGGTGCCGTTCCAGTCGGCGTACTGGACGATGTTGCCGCCGTCGGCGGTGGAGGCGCCCTGGACCTCGACGGCCTTGCCGCTGTGGCGGGCGATGAGCTGGATGTAGCCGTCGATGTCCTGGATGGAGAACTGCTGGTTGGTGGAGTTGGCGTCGGACCACTGGATGATGGCGGCGCCGTCGGCGGTGGAGCGGCCGGTGACGTCGAGGACCTTGCCGGACAGGCGTGACTTGAGGCGGTAGTAGCCGTTGCCGGAGTCGACGAACTGCCACTGCTGCTGGGCGCCGTCGTTGCGGGACCACTGGGTGATGCGGGCGCCGTCGGCGGTGGACAGGTTGTACACGTCGAGGGCCTTGCCGCTGTTGCGGTTGACCAGCACGTACGACGCGGTGGTGTCGATCGACGCCGCGCTCGCCGACGGCGCCGCGACCACGGCGACAGCGCCGGTGACGGCCACGGTGAGCGCGAGCAGCAGCGCCTGCCAGCGCGGCAGCAGCGTTCCGGGGGTTCTTCTCATGGTTCCCACTCCTTCGGGGGTGTGCGGGGTGGGGCGCCGCACCGGCGCCCCACCCTCGCTACGGGTGTCGGTCAACCGACGCGGACGAGCTGCCACTGCTGGTTGGCACCGTTCCAGCTGCTGTACTGGACGATGTTGGCGCCGTCGGCCGTCGAGGCGCCCTGCACCTCGAGGGCCTTGCCGCTGTTGCGGCTGATCAGCGTGGCGTACCCGTTCGAGATCGTGGCCTGCCACTGCTGGTTGGCCCCGTTGTTGTCGGTCCACTGCACGATCGCGCCACCGTCGGCCGTCGACCTGCCGGAGACGTCCAGGTTCTTGCCGGAGAGCCGGGACCTGATCTCGTAGTACCCGTCGCCGGTGCTGGTGAACTGCCACTGCTGCTGGTTGCCGTCGTTGCGGGACCACTGGGTGATCCGGGCGCCGTCGGCGGTGGACAGGTTGTACACGTCGAGCGCCTTGCCGCTGTTCCGGTTGACCAGCACGTACCAGGCGCCCGTGTCGATCGAGGTCGAGCCGCCACCACCGCCGCCGCCACCGCCTGCGTTGAGGGCGTTCAGGACGGAGGTGTACGCGGCCTTCTTGTTGCCCGAGGAGTCGAAGAGCAGCGGGTTGGCCCCCGTGCGCCAGGAGTCGGAGTCGCGCACGCCCCACACGGTGATGCCGTTGCACCGCGCCACCGCGAGGCAGGCGTTGGTCACGGCGGCGTACATGTTCGCCTGGTTGCCGCCCTGCTGGATGTCGAGCTCGGTGATCTGGACGTCGACACCGAGGTCCGCGAAGCGCTGCAGGTTGGCCTGGAAGTCGCCGGGCATGCTGGTGCCGAGGTGGGCCTGGAAGCCCACGCAGTCGATCGGGACGCCGCGGGACTTGAAGTCGCGGACCATGTTGTAGATGCCGGTGGACTTCGCGTTGATGCCGTCGGTGTTGTAGTCGTTGTAGCAGAGCTTGGCGCCGGGGTCGGCGGCGCGGGCGGCACGGAACGCGGCCTCGATCCAGTCGTTGCCGGTGCGCTGCAGGCTCGAGTCGCGGCGGCTGCCGCGCCCGTCGTCGGCGAAGGCCTCGTTGACCACGTCCCAGGAGTGGATCTTGCCGCGGTAGTACGTGGCGACCTTGGTGACGTGGTTGATGGCGGCGTTGCGCAGGGCGCTGCCGGACAGGTTCTGGGCCCAGCCGGGCATCTGCGCGTGCCACAGGAGCGCGTGGCCGCGGACCTGCTTGCCATTGCTGCGGGCCCAGTTGGCGATCTGGTCGCCGCGGCTGTAGCTGAAGGAGTTCTGGTTCGGCTCGGTCGCGTCCCACTTCATCTCGTTCTCCGCCGTGATCATGTTGAACTCACGGTTCGCGATCCCGATGTACGTCGAGTCGCTCATCCTCCCGGCCGCGATCGCCGTACCGAAGTAGCGACCCTTCTCTGCCGCCGACGCACCGAGCGTCGAGGCTGCCTGCGCCGGGTTCGCCAGAGCGACGAGCATGGTCAGGACCAGTCCGGTGACGGCGACGAGCGCCGCTGCTTGTCGCCTCCATCCGTGGCGGTGGATCTGTTCGGGCGTGGTGCGCATGATGACTCGCTCTCTGTCGGGGACCACGCGGGGGTCGCGTGGTCGACGGTGATCGGGCGACACCCCTGTCAGGGCGTGGTGAGGTCGAAGCTGCGGACCGTCACGGCTCCGCCGAGCGCCTGCGTGGCGTAGTTGAAGATCCCGAACCGGTAGCCCATGAAGAACTCCCACGCGTTGTTCAGCGTGAACGTCGGCCCGAGGGGGACGAACGTCGTCCCGTCGGTGCTGTACGAGAACGTCGCCGTCCGGCCGGAGCCCGGCCGGATGTCCGCCGTCGCCCGCAGCCAGATCCGCCCGCCGGACACGGCCGCCGACGCACGCTCGACCCCGGTGCCCGTGGTCGCCCACGAGCTGTTCATCGTGAGTCCGTCGGTCATCACCACGCGGGTGGTGCCGTTGTTCTTGACCACCCCGACCCAGGCCGACGACTGCCGGAGCATCGCCAGTCCCGACCGGTCGCCGTTGGCCATCGCGGAGTAGTCGAGCTCGATCGTCGCCGTCGACGTCGGGCCCTGGATGCGGTGCGTCAGCGTGTTGCGCGCGTTGTAGAGGTCGTTGGTCACGGTGGCGGTCTGGAGCCGCAGGCCGTTGTTGACGCTGAACCGGGAGGTGTCCGGGTTGTGGTTCCACTCCCACCGCTGGCCCAGCGTGGTTCCGGCGAACGAGTCCTTCCCGATCATCGAGGCGACCGTCTTGGTGGTCGTGATGTTCGGCCGGTTGTACGTGGTGCCCCAGCGGCCGTTGACCGTCTGCAGGGTCGGCCAGCCGTCGGAGGTCCACCTGATCGGCGCGAGCGTCGGGACGCGGCCGCCCGGGTAGGCGTCGGTGAACGCCATGTACCACCAGTCACCGGCCTGCGTCTGGACGAGGCCGCCCTGGTGCGGCACGCCGCCGCCGGAGATCGGACCGGGCAGGTTGAGCAGCACCTCCCGCATCTCGTACGGGCCGAACGGCGAGCTGGAGCGCAGCACGTACTGGCCGTTCGCCGGCCGCGTGAGCCAGATGTAGTAGTAGCCGTTGCGCTTGTAGAACCGGGCGCCCTCCAGGGTGCCGACGCTGGACGGCGTCTGGAACACCTGCTGGGCGCGCACCTGGGCGGTGCCGTCGGCGTTGAGCTGCGCGACGCTGATCGTGCCGTTGCCGTAGGCGACGTACATCGTGTCGTTGTCGTCGACCAGCAGGCCCGCGTCGTAGTAGCACTGGTTGAGCCGCGCCTTCTTGGTCCACGTGCCGTCGACCGCCGACGCCGTGTAGACGTACGTGCGGTTGAACTCCGTGCAGCCCAGCCAGTAGTACGTGCGGTTGCTCGGGCGGTACCCCAGCGTGGAGGCCCAGATGCCCTTGACGTACTTGCGGCCGCCGTTGAGGTCGTAGCCGTTGTCGTCGAAGTCGAGGCGCGGCACGGAGTGGCCCGCGTACTCCCAGTTCACCAGGTCGTACGAGCGCAGGATGGGGGCGCCGGGGGAGTAGTGCATCGTCGACGCGGAGTAGTAGTAGGCGTCGCCGACGCGGATGATGTCGCCGTCGGCGAAGTCCTGCCAGACGACCGGGTTGGTGAACGTCCCGCTGGGCGGTGGTGTCGTGGGGGTGGTGCCGCCGAGGCGGACGAGCTGCCACTGCTGGTTGGTGCCGTTCCAGTCGGCGTACTGGACGATGTTGCCGCCGTCGGCGGTGGAGGCGCCCTGGACCTCGACGGCCTTGCCGCTGTGGCGGGCGATGAGCTGGATGTAGCCGTCGATGTCCTGGATGGAGAACTGCTGGTTGGTGGAGTTGGCGTCGGACCACTGGATGATGGCGGCGCCGTCGGCGGTGGAGCGGCCGGTGACGTCGAGGACCTTGCCGGACAGGCGTGACTTGAGGCGGTAGTAGCCGTTGCCGGAGTCGACGAACTGCCACTGCTGCTGGGCGCCGTCGTTGCGGGACCACTGGGTGATGCGGGCGCCGTCAGCGGTGGACAGGTTGTACACGTCGAGGGCCTTGCCGCTGTTGCGGTTGACCAGCACGTACGACGCGGTGGTGTCGATCGACGCCGCGCTCGCCGACGGCGCCGCGACCACGACCATGGCCAGCAGCAGGCCGGCGATCGCCAGCGCGGATGCAGCGACGGACTTCCTCATCGTTCGCTCCTTCGCGTCGTGTCCCGCGAGCTGGGCCGGTACGCCGATCGCCCCGGTGCCGTGTCGTCGTCGATACGGCGGGGCGCAGATGTTAGCGCTCACATCTGCCTGGCCGGCCACGCTCGGAAGAGGTGGTTCGCCGGAAAAGTAGCGAGATCTACACCGGTGTACAACGCTTTCCGGGTACCCGGAACGTTTAGGTCTGCACACACAGAAGCTCCCGGCAGGATCACGTCCTGCCGGGAGCTGTCCGGACTGCGAGGCATGGTCGGCCTACGACCATCGTGTGCGGGAGACGGGATTTGAACCCGCACGCCCTTTCGAGCACCAGGACCTAAACCTGGCGTGGCTGCCGTTTCACCACTCCCGCGCAGCGGAAGTTTCCCACAGGCTCACGCGACCTTGAGGTCCCGACGCAGCTTGGCGACGTGCCCGGTGGCCTTGACGTTGTACTGCGCGAGCTCGACGCGACCCTCGGCGTCGACGACGACGGTCGAGCGGATCACCCCGGTGACGGTCTTGCCGTAGTTGAGCTTCTCGCCCCAGGCGCCCCACGCCTCGAGCACGGCGTGGTCCGGGTCGGAGCCCAGCGGGAACGTCAGGTGCTCCTGCTCGACGAATGCGGCGAGCTTGTCGACGGTATCCGGGGAGACGCCGACGACGGCGAACCCGGCACCCTGCAGCGACGCGAGCGAGTCGCGGAAGTCGCACGCCTGCGTGGTGCACCCGGGGGTCATCGCGGCCGGGTAGAAGTACACGATGACCCGGCGTCCACGCAGGTCGGACAGCGTGACGGTGCTGCCGTCGGCGGTCGGCAGCGTGAAGTCGGGGGCAAGGTCGCCGACGGCGAGACGGGGCACGTGATCTCCTGGGACGAGGTGGTCGGGGATGCGGTCAGCCTATGTCGCACGGGTACCGTCGGACGCGTGAGCGACCTCCCGATCCGCATGCTGAACGACCGTCTGCTCGTCTCGCTCGACGGCGAGGCGGGGGAGCGGCGATCGTCCGCGGGCATCGTCATCCCGGCCACGGCCGTCGTCGGCAAGCGCCTCACCTGGGGTGCCGTCGTGGCCGCCGGCCAGCACGTCCGGCAGGTCGAGGTGGGCGACCGCGTGCTGTTCGACCCGGAGGACCGCGCCGAGGTCGAGCTCGCCGGGGCGACGTACGTCCTGCTGCGCGAGAAGGATGTGCACGCAGTCGCCGAGCCGCGCGGGACGGGCGAGGGAACCGGTCTGTACCTCTGATCGTTCATCCACGCGACGCCCACCGGACGCGGCGTCGGCCTTGACGCCTTGCACCGCGTGGGACGTGGTGGTGGCATGAGCACGGGGGACATCGTTCCCAGGGAGATCACGATGACTGAGCACGACAGCACCCCGGTACCTGCCGAGGAGACCCAGGCCGTCCGCGACCTGCTCGCCGAGCACGTCCCGCTCGCCCTGATCGTGGACCTGGCGACCCCCGAGGCGACGTCGACCGAGATCCTCGAGTCCGAGGGCCTGCCCGACGAGGCGTGGTGGGAGCAGGACAAGAAGACGGCTGACGGCGAGAGCGCCGGCGGCACTGCGTGACGGTCGTCACGACGGCCGTTCTCGATTGGCAGATCGGGCGTCCGGCCTGCTAGCGTTCTCAACCGCGCGCCATTAGCTCAATTGGCAGAGCAGCTGACTCTTAATCAGCGGGTTCGGGGTTCGAGTCCCTGATGGCGCACCACCCGGAGGGCCTCCCACCAGCGGAAACGTTGGGGGAGGCCCTTCGTCGTATCCCCGTGCTGCGCCCGTGCGAGGACCGGGACACGATAGGCCTCGGTCCCCGGTCGTCCGCCGGGGAGGTGCCTGTGGGTCGAAGGGGTCGATGATGGGTCGCGAGTTCGACGTCGTGGTGATCGGCGGCGGTGCCGTGGGGGAGAACGTCGCCGACCGGGCCGGTCGGAGCGGGTTGAGCGTCGCGCTCGTCGAGGACGCGCTGGTCGGGGGCGAGTGCTCGTACTGGGCCTGCATGCCGTCGAAGGCGCTCCTGCGGCCCGGCGCGGCGCTCGCGGCCGCCCGCGGCGTGCCGGGGGCTGCCGCGGCCGTCACCGGAGACGTCGACGTCGCGGCCGCCTTCGCACGTCGGGACGTGGTGACTCACCAGTGGGACGACAGCTCGCAGGTCGGTTGGGTGGAGAGCACGGGGATCACGCTGCTGCGGGGTCACGCGCGCTTCACCGGAGAGCGTTCGCTGTCGGTCGACGGTGCGGACGGGCCCGTGCAGGTGACGGCCCGGCACGCGGTCGTCGTCGCGACCGGGTCGGCTGCCGTCGTCCCGCCCGTCGACGGTCTGGCCGAGGTGCGGCCCTGGACCAGCCGCGAGGCGACCTCCGCCCAGCAGGTCCCGGCGCGGCTGGCCGTCCTCGGAGGCGGGGTGGTCGGTGTCGAGATGGCGACGGCGTTCGCGGACTTCGGCAGTGCGGTGACGCTCGTCGTGCGCGGCGACCGGCTGCTGGCCAACGCGGAGCCGTTCGCCGGCGAGGCGGTCGCCGCGGCGCTGACGGACCTCGGCGTGACCGTGCTGTTCGGCACCGAGGCCCAGTCGGTGCGGCGTGAGGCGGACGGCGTGCACCTGTCGACCGGCACCGGTGCTGACCTCGTGGTCGACGAGGTGCTGGTCGCGACCGGCCGCCGACCGCGGACCTCGGACCTGGGCCTGGAGACGCTCGGGCTCCAGCCCGGCAAGCCCCTGACCGTGGACGACGCGCTCCAGGTCACCGGTGCCGACGGCGGCTGGCTGTTCGCGGTCGGAGACGTGTCCGGGCGGACGGCGACCACCCACCAGGGCAAGTACGACGCCCGCGTGGTGGGCGACGTCATCGCGGCCCGCTTCGACCCGCGGTCCTCCGCCGCGGACTCACCGGAGGGCGCGACCGCCGGTGATCGCTCCCTCGACGCCGACGCCGAGCGCGCCGCAGCCCCGTGGAGCCGGTACCGGGCCACCGCGGACGCCGCCGCCGTGCCGCAGGTCGTGTTCACGCGGCCCGAGGTCGCGTGGGTCGGGCTGAGCGAGGAGGGTGCGCGGAAGAAGGGCCTCGACGTGCGCGTCGTCGGGTACGACCTCGAGAACGTCGCCGGTGCGACGGTGCACGCGGAGGACTACGCGGGGCGCGCGCAGATCGTCCTCGACGAGGCGCGCGGCGTGATCGTCGGCGCCACGTTCGTCGGGCCCGAGGTGGCGGAGATGCTGCACGCCGCGACGATCGCCGTCGTCGGTGAGGTCCCGCTGGACCGGCTCTGGCACGCGGTCCCGTCGTACCCGACCGTGAGCGAGGTCTGGCTCCGCCTGCTGGAGACCGCAGGACTCTGAGCGTGACGAAGGGGCGGACCCGGACGGGTCCGCCCCTTCGTCGTCACTCTCAGCTGTCGGCGGCGAGGGACCCGTCGCTCGACAGCACCAGACCGATGGCCGCCTCACCCTGACGCACGGCCTGGCCGATCAGACCGAAGTCGTACGACTGGAAGTCGGCGAACTCGATGCCGTACGTGTCCTCGAGACCGAGCTGGCAGAACGGGCGCTCGGGGCACTCGGCCGGACCCGCCAGGACCAGACCACCGCAGTTGGCCGCGAGGTCGCTGAGGGTGGTGAGGTCGTGCTCCGCCGCGAACTCGCTGGTCACGGCGAACGCGTTCTGGTCCTGCGCCGGGGACGCTGCGCCGACGGTCAGGCCGGCGGCCTCGGCGAGCGGGGTCAGTGCGGCCACGGTCTCGTCGACGTCCGCCGACGCCACCGACTCGGCGTCGGCGCCGTTCTGCTGCGCGTTGAGGAAGTTCGTGAGCGTCGCCGCATACTCCGGGACCGCGGTGAGCGTGCCGTCTGCGAGCGGCGGGAGGTAGGTCTCGCGGTTGCCGATCGTCCGGACCTCGACGGTGTAGCCGCCGGTCCGCAGCACGGCCGCGTAGATCTCCGCGAGCGTGGCGCTCTCAGAGAAGTTCGCGGCGCCGATGACCAGCGGCGCACCTGCGCCGACCGCGCCGTCCTCGGCTGCCAGACCCTCGGTGGAGACGAACTCCTCCGCCACGTCGCTCGACGTCCGCCGGTCGATGTCGACGGCCTTGTTGAGCTCGATGAGCTTCTCGGTGTCGAGTGCGGCGGACACCGTGTCCAGCAGCTCGATGACGGCCGGGTTCGCCTCCGCGGCGGCTTTGTTCACCGCGGGGATGATGTTGTCCGCTTGCTGCAGGCCCTTGTCGTCCTCGAGGACGACGAGCTTCTCGCCCGCGATCGGGTCGCAGGTGGCCAGGCCGGACGTGCCGGACGACGTCGGGTCGGCCTCGCCTCCGCCCGAGCCGGGGCTGCCACAGGCGCCGAGCGCCAGCGTGGCGATGGCGACCAGGGTCAGGGTGGTGGAGCGTCTCGCTCGCATCGTGCTCTCCTCGTGGAGTCGGCAGAGGGTGGTCCAGGTGACGGCAGAAACGGCCGCCGGAGGATGTCAGGCCGAAGAACCCGACCTATTCGATCCGCTTGTCGGAGCCTCGGCAAGCGCTGAGGACGTGATCTGCGCCCGTTTTGCGCGCCGCGACGGCGTGTCGGAGGTGTCCCGTGCGAGCGCCCGCAGCCCTCGTGGCGTCAGCAGGTGCTGGGCGATCGCGAGCAGCCCCTCGGAGACCAGGCACAGCGCGGCGACCAGGATGCCGCCGGCGAGCACCTGCCCGTAGTCCTGCGTCCCGAAGCCGGTGACGACGATCGTGCCGAGGCTGCGACCGCCGACGAGCGCCGCGAGCGGGACGGTCGCGAGCACCTGCACGGACGCGGTGCGGATGCCGGCGGCGATCAGCGGGACCGCGAGCGGGACCTCCACCGCCCACAGGCTGCGCCGCCCCGACATCCCCACGCCGCGCGCCGCGTCGCGGATGTCGGCGTCGACCTCGCCGAGGCCGGTCACGGTGTTGGTGAGCAGGGGTGGGACCGCGAACACGGCGCACGCGAGCACCGTCGCGGTGTTGCCGAACAGTCCGCTCGCGGCGAGCAGGGTGAGCAGCGCGAGCGTCGGCAGGGCACGCGTGGTGTTGGCGACGACGACGCCGGCGGTCGCGCCCCGGCGACGGTGGCCGAGCCAGAGGCCTGTCGGCAAGGCGACGACGGCGGCCAGCAGGACGGCCAGGAACGACACGATGATGTGGTCGCGCGTGAGGGCGATGACGCCGTTGCGACCGGTCCAGTTCAACGGGTCGTTCAGCCACAGGAACGCTTCGTGCAGGACGTCCACGTCACACCGGCCTCTCGACGCGCGCCCACGGGGTGAGCCGGCGGCCGATGCCCGCGAGCACCAGGTCGCACACCAGCGCGAGCAGGAGGCACAGCACCGTCGCCGTCATGATCTCCGCGTGGTAGTTGCTGCGGAAGCCGCGGAACATCAGCTGGCCGAGCCCGCCGTAGCCGACGACGACCCCGACGGTGACCAGCGCGACCGTGGTCACGGTGGCGAGCCGGAGGCCCGCCACGATGCTGGGCAGCGCCTGCGGGAGCTCGACCGCGAGCAGCAGCCGGGCGCGGCCGTAACCCATTCCGCGGGCGGCGTCACGGACCGCCGGGTCCACGCCTTGGAGCCCGACCAGCACGTTCCGGGTCAGGACGAGCAGCGCGTAGGAGACGAGCCCGATGAGAACGGTGGTGCGGCCGATGCCGGTGTACGGCGCGAGGATCGCGAAGAGCGCGAGGGACGGCACCGTGTAGAGGACGCCCGCGACGCCGAGCACCGGACCGGCCAGGCGGGGCCGCAGGTGCGCCAGCGCACCGAGGGGCAGCGCGAGCACGAACGCGATGGCGACAGCCTGGAACGTCAGTGACGCGTGCTGCTCCAGGAAGCGCGCGATGTCCTGGGAGTTGCGCTGGACGTACTCCCACGAGAACCACGGGTTGGGTGGAGCCTCGGCCAGACGCATGGCGTGAAACGTACCCGCGGCCTCCGACACGCGCAGGATCTGCGGGTGTCGGAGGCAGCGACTAGCGTCCTGGAGGTGGCAGACGACCCGGCGATCGCCTTCGAGCACGTCAGCAAGTCCTACGCGTCCGGACGCGGTGGGTCCGGCGCAGCGGTCGACGACCTCAGCCTCGCGGTGCAGCCGCACGAGGTGCTCGTGCTCGTCGGCCCGTCGGGGTGCGGCAAGACGACCACCCTGCGCATGGCGAACCGCCTCGTCGAGCCCACGTCCGGACGCATCCTGCTCCAGGGTGAGGACGTCACGACGGTCGACCCGGTGGGCCTGCGGCGCCGGATGGGCTACGTGATCCAGAACGTCGGGCTCTTCCCGCACCGCACGGTCGCCCAGAACGTCGCCACCGTCCCGGGCCTCGTCGGCTGGGACCGCAAGCGCACGGCCGCCCGGGTCGACGAGCTGCTCGACCTCGTCGGGCTGCCCCCGGACCGGTACGCCCGACGGTTCCCGCACGAGCTGTCCGGTGGCGAGCGCCAGCGGGTCGGAGTCGCCCGGGCGCTGGCCACCGACCCTCCGGTCCTTCTGATGGACGAGCCGTTCGGAGCGGTGGACCCGGTCGGCCGGCGCCGGCTGCAGACCGAGTTCGCGCGGATCCAGCGCACGCTCGGCATCACGGTGATGCTGGTCACGCACGACATCGACGAGGCGGTGCGCATGGCGGACCGCGTGGCGGTGCTCAGCCCCGGCGCGCACATCGAGCAGCTGGCGTCGCCGCTCGACATCGTGGCCCGGCCGGCCACCCCCGCCGTCGCGGATCTCGTCGGGCGCGGGCGCACGGCTCGGCTGCTGGCGCTCGGCCGCCTGGAGCGCGCTGACCTGGACCCCGGCGTGCAGGCAGGGACCGGCGGACCGCCGTTGACCGTCGGCGCCGAGCTGGGGGACGTGCTCTCGGCCCTCGTCGGCGCCGACGGCCCGCTGCCGGTGCAGGACGAGCAGGGCCGCGTCGTCGGCAGCGCGACTCCCGCCTCCGTCGTGCGCGCCCTCGACCGGCTCACCGAGCCCGACGACGAGACGCACGCCACAGACGGCGCCGCGGCCCCCGTCGGTACGCTGCGCACGTGACCACGACGACGGCCCGACTCGCGTTCGCCACCTGTGCCGAGCTGCCCGAGCTCGACCCCGACGACCAGATCCTGCGCGACGCGCTGCTCGAGCGCGGCATCGCCACGGACGCCGTCGTCTGGGACGACCCGACCATCGACTGGGGCACGTACGACCACGTCGTGATCCGCTCCACGTGGGACTACACGGACCGGCCGGCGCAGTTCGCCGACTGGACGCGCCGCGTCGAGCGGACCAGCACGCTGCTCAACCCCGCCTCGGTGGTGGGCTGGAACATCGACAAGACGTACCTGCGGGACCTGGAGAAGGCCGGCCTGCCGATCGTGCCGACCATCTGGCTGGACCCGGAGCGCAACCACGACTCGCGCGCCATCCACACCCGGTTCCCGGCGTTCGGCGACTTCGTCATCAAGCCGACCGTGAGCGCCGGCGCGCGCGACACGGGCCGCTACGACGCCGGGGTCACCCAGCAGCGCTCGCTGGCGATCACGCACGCGAAGAACCTGCTCAGCGTGGGCCGCCGCGTGATGATCCAGCGCTACCTGCGCAAGATCGACACGGTGGGGGAGACGGCGCTGGTCTTCATCGACGGCCAGTTCAGCCACTCCGTCCGCAAGGGCGCCCTGCTCGACGGGCCGTACCGAGAGCAGCAGGCGGACGAGCTGTACCGGCAGGAGATCATGACGGCGCGGGAGGCGAGCGACGCCGAGCGTGAGCTCGGCGAGCGTGTCGTCGCAGCCCTGCCGACGATCGCGCCCGGTGCCGACGGGCCCCTGCTCTACGCCCGGGTCGACCTGATCCCCGACGACGAGGGCAACCCCGTGGTCCTCGAGGTCGAGCTCACCGAGCCGTCCCTGTTCCTCGCGCACGCGGAGGGCTCGGCGGCCCGCGTCGCCGACGCCATCGCCGCTCGGCTCTGAGCCTCGCGGACAGTGGCCGAGGCCACTGCCTCTCCGTTCCAGAAGTGCTCCCCGCCTCGGGTACACTTCTGGACGGCCCGGCGTCCGCGTCGGGTGATCGTGGTGGCTATAGCTCAGGTGGTAGAGCACCTGGTTGTGGTCCAGGGGGTCGCGGGTTCAAGTCCCGTTAGCCACCCCATCGCGTCGGGCGTCGACCTTCGGGTCGGCGCCCGTCGCCGTTCCCGGACCGGTCTCGCCCAGGCACAGCGCCTTGACCGGGTCGGCCAGCCGCGCGGCCAGAGCGGCCGTGTCGTCGAGGAACAGCCCCACCCACGCCAGCTGGAGCTCACGGTGCGCGGCTGACTCGGTCCGCGGCCCGCGATATCGGGCCAGCAGCTCGACCACCAGCTGCTGGGTGTCGGACGGTAGCTGTTCCGGCACCGGTGCGGAGCGCGTCACCAGCGCACCCGCGACCCCGTGGAACCACCCCGTCGTCCCGGCCGAGCGGGAGAGCAGCAGCGCCGAGATCTCCGCGTCGGCACCGGTCGGCACGGTCCTCGGTCGGTCGAGGCCGTCGATGGCTTCCGCGGCCAGCCGCAGCCGCCCGACGCCGTTGATCACCGCCGTGACGGTCGTCAGCCCTTCGGGTCGCACGCCGCGCTCGGCGAGGTACTGCCGGAGGGCGTCGTCCAGCCGGAGGGCGGCCGAGGCGGCCCCCGACCGGTCGGCACGCGGCACGTCGGCGGTCAGCGAGCTGCGCACCGTGTCACCCAGCAGGTCGGCCGTGGACCCGTACGCCTCCGCCAGGGCGTGCCGCACACGGGCCGCCGCGCTGCCGGGCCACAGGAGCAGCCCGACGACGAGGGCTGCCGCGCAGCCGATCGCCACGTCCTGCACCCGGACCAGCCCGACCTGCCAGCCGACCGGCTGCAGGAGGTTGAACAGGATCACCACGGCCACCGTGAACGCGGCCTGGCCGGCGGCGAACGAGACCGTCTGTGGCGCGAAGCCGGCGACGAGGATGGCGAGTGGCAGTAGCACCCACAACGTCGTCGGTCCCGTGCCGACGAGCAGGATCAGGCCTCCGCCGACGACGAAGCCCACGGCGGTTCCCAGCAACGCGCGCAGCACGGTCGACGTCGTGGTCAGCGCCGACGTGCGCAGCACCGACATCGCGCCGAGGACGACCCAGAACCCGTGCTGGACATGGCTGAGCTCGGCGACGAGCACCGCGATCGCGAGTCCGGCGCCGGTGCGCAGGGAGCTCTGCAGCCAGACGGAGTCCCGGTGCACCTGTCGAGCGGCGAGGTGGGCGGCCGCGGTGGCGGGACCGGCGGCGAGCGACGTCTGCCCCCGCCCGAGCAGCCGGTCGACGAGCGGCCGGGCGTCGGCTTCGGCCGAGGCCGCGGCGGTCCGCCCGACGAGCTCCGCCGCGTAGGCCCAGGCGTGTGCGCGCTGGGTGTGGTGGTCGCGCTGGTCAGGGGTCAGCGGTCGGCCGTGGACCAGCGCGTCCACCAGCTCGTCGGCTGCGGTCCGGCGGTCCTGGTCCAGGTCCGTGAGGGCGTCGTCGAGCCGACGTCGGGCGTCGCGAGCCGCAGGGGTGTGGGGGCCCGGTCCGAGCACCTCGCCTGCGGCGACCAGGACCGCGGAGCAGGCGCGCACCACCTGACGGGTCCAGGGTGGCCACCCCTCGTCCGAGGAGCTCGGCGCGGCCACCAGCTGGTGCAGCCACTCGAGCTCGTCGGCGAGGCGCAGGAGCAGGCGGCTGCCCGTGGTGAGGGTGACCGGCCGGTACGCGGTCCCGCGCAGCGCGCGCCGCAGCTCGCCGAACGCGCCGTCGAGCTCATCCGTGCCGACGACGCCACCGAGCCGCGCCCCGAGCGCCCCGCACACCCGGGCCGACGCAGCGCGCAGCCGGTCGTGCTCGCGGGGTGGCCACAGCAGCAACGCCGCGGGGACGCAGACGGCCGCGGCGAGCGCCCAGCCGAGGAGTCGCGCGCCGATCTCGCCGGGTGCGCTCGGCACGGTGACCGGGAGGATGAAGAGCAGCAGCGCGGCGTTGCGAGCCGACGCGATCGCCGCGGAGACCGTCCCCGCGAACGCGACGAGCGTGCCGACGACCAGCATCCCGACCGTCGCGGACCACCAGGACCGGGACACCACGGTGCCGAGGCAGATGAGCAGGGAACCGACGAGGACGAGACCGGTGTAGGCGCCGAGCCGACCGGCCGGACCGCCCGGGAAGTCGGCGAAGAGCAGGAGCGCGAACGTGCCGAAGACGCCGAACGTGACGACCTGCGGATCGCCGATCAGCTGGTGCGTGACCGCGAGGACGAGCGTGGCGGACAGGGTGAGCCGGACCGCGCGGTGCTGCGCGTAGCTCTCGGGGTCGTGCCGGCGCAGCCAGCGTCGGAGGCGGTGCATGTCACCTCCGACCCGGCGTGCTCAGCCTTCGGTACGCAGCGTGCCCTTCACCGACGTGGCGACGACCTCGGCGGCGATCTTCTTCGCGGCCGCGGAGTCAGGGCCGGGCTGCGCGGGCAGGAGTGCCGCGCGGTAGTAGCGCAGCTCGTCGATGCTCTCGAGGATGTCGGCCAGCGCGCGGTGGCCACCGTTCTTGCGGGGGGACGCGAAGTACACGCGCGGGTACCAGCGGCGCGCGAGCTCCTTGATCGACGACACGTCGATGACGCGGTAGTGCAGGTACGCCACCAGCTCGGCCATGTCGCGGTCGAGGAACGCCTTGTCGGTGCCCACCGAGTTGCCCGCCAGCGGCGCCTTGCCGGGGTCCGGCACCCACGTGCGGATGTACTCCAGGACCGTGGCCTGGGCGTCCTCGATCGTCGTGCCGGTCGACAGCTGGTCCAGCAGGCCCGACGTGGTGTGCATCGTGCGGACGAAGTCGTTCATCTGCTCGAGCGACTCCGCGGGCGGCGCGATGATGACGTCGACGCCCTCACCCAGCACGCGCAGCTCGGAGTCGGTCACCACGACTGCCACCTCGACCAGCGCGTCGGCGCCGAGGTCGAGCCCGGTCATCTCGCAGTCGATCCAGACGATGCGGTCGGCGCTCTCCTGGCCGGTCGGGGCGGGCGGGGGCGTCGGCGTGCTGGTCACGCAGGTCAGCCTAGGGGGCGTCGCGCGTCGGCGCGGTCGTGGGGTCGTCGTGTCCCGGTTAGCGTCGGTGCATGTCGGACGAACCTGCCCTGGCGCCACCGAGCACCAACGCCTTCGCCGCGCTGCGTGCTCGCCCGGTGCTGTGGGCCGTCCTGCCAGGACTCGTGCTCGTCGTCGCCGGGCTCGGGGTGTTCCTCTCCGTGCTCGACGGGGTGCAGGAGAAGGACGACCTGTGGGACCTCGACCAGCCGGTCCTCGACTGGCTCGTCGCGCACCGCACGGCCGGCTGGACGGCTGTGCTGGCGGCCATCACCTTCGTCACCGGGCCTACGGTCCTGCCGATCGTCGTCGGGGTCGCGTGCCTGGTCTGGGGCCTGGTGCGGCGCGAGTGGTGGCGGCCGGTGCTCCTCGCGGGGGCCATGGTCGCGTCGACCCTGATGAGTCTCGCCGTCAAAGGTCTGGTGGGACGCGAACGGCCCCCGGAGGACACGATGTTCGTGCCCGGCGCCGAGACGACGGCGTCCTTCCCCTCGGGCCACACCATCGGGACGGCGACGCTCCTGCTCGTCGCCGGCTACCTCGTGTGCAGCAGGAACCCGTCGGTGGCGCGGATCGTGGCGTGGGTCGTCGCGACCGTCGTCGGCACCGCCCTGGTCGCGCTGAGCCGGCTGTACCTCGGCTACCACTTCCTCACGGACGTCGTGGCGGCGGTGGCGCTCGCGGTCGTGGTGCTCGGGCTGGTCACCGTGGTGGACAGGCTGCACACGGGACCGCCGTCCCCTTAGCGGTGTGACTCCGGACCGGGGACCGTCGACGCCAGCCATGCGGCGACCGGGACGATCACGGCCACCGTCCCCGCGATCCACAGGCTCGCGGTCCAGGACGTGCCGGCCCAAAGCAGCACCCCGAGCGTGCCCGCGCCCGCGACGAGACCGATCCCGATCCGTTCGACCCATCGGACGAGGAACCGCCCGAGACGCCTCCGCGCGGGGAGCTGCGCAGCCGGGTCCGGGGTGTTGTGCCGACCCATCAGCGCCGCCCGCAGGTCCGGAGACGCGGGCGGGGGTGGCTCGGCATGGCGACATGGTGGCATGCATGACGGTGGGCGCGGACCAGTTCCTCGGGGAGGATTGGTCCGCGCCCACCGGGGTGTGGATCATCGGGCGACGAGGACGCCGACGGGGTTCGTCGGACGCGCCTGGACGCGCCGCGTATCCGGAGGTCGACCGGTGTTCGCGGCCGGCTGTCTGGCGTCGCGTGCGGCTTCGCGGACGCGCGCCTGGTGGGACTGGGCAAGGCGCTCGGCGTTCGCCTGGCGCGTGACCTCATAGGTCTGGTTCGGGTACACGGGGTGCTCCTCGGGCATGACGGTGTCCGGGCCGGAGCCCGGACGATGTGGGTGGTGTGGGAGTACTCGACCATGCGTCGGCGATCGTCGTCACGTGATTTTTCCGCCGCTTTCGCCCGATTTGACGCTGCTCTTCGCTGGCGGGATCTTGACGGACGTCGCCCGTCTGCCGTCTGGTTCGGCGGCGCCGTCCGGGAGAGGCTGCGCCGGTGCCCGCCCCCGCCCTCGCCGCACCGGCCACGAGTGCCGACGCCCAGCCACGCATCGGGCTCGCGCTCGGCACCGCGCTCTACGTCGCCTCGGTGCTCGGCACCGGGATCCTCCTGCTGCCCACCCTGGCGGCCCGTGCGGCCGGACCGGCGTCCCTCGTGGCCGTCGCCGCCGTCCTGCTCGCCTCCGTCCCGCTCGCCGCGGCGTTCGCCGCCCTCGCCACCCGGCACCCCGACTCCGGCGGCGTCGCGACCTACGTCCGGCTCGCCCTCGGACCCACCGCGGCACGGATGACCGGCTACTGGTTCTTCTTCGGCGTCTGCGTCGGCGCACCGGTCGTGGCACTGCTCGGGGCGCAGTACGTCGTCGCGATGCTCGGCGGCGCGCAGTGGCACGTCTACCTCGTCGGCGCGGCGTTCCTCGTCCCGCCGCTGGTCACCAACGCCGTCGGCCTGCGGCTCGCCGGACCCGTCCAGCTCGCGCTCACCGGCGCGCTCGTCGTCCTCGTCATCGGCGTGGTCCTGGTGTCCCTGCCCGCGGCCGACCCGGCGAACCTCGTGCCCTTCGCACCGCACGGGTGGGCGGGCGTCGGCGCCGCGGCGAGCCTGTACGTCTGGGCGTTCGCCGGCTGGGAAGCCGTGACGCACCTCGCCGGCGAGTTCCGGGACCCACGACGGACCATCCCGCGCGCCACGGCGATCGCGCTCGTCGTCGTCGGCGTCGCCTACCTGGCCCTGCAGTACGTAACGGTGACCGTCCTCGGCGACCACGCCGCGTCGTCGGACGTCCCGCTGATGGACCTGGTCGACGTCGGCCTGCCAGGAGTCGGCCGGGTCGCGGTGGCCGTCGTCGCGGGGATCGTGACGCTCGGCGTGCTCGGCACCTATGTCGGCGCCTTCGCCAAGCTCGGTGCGTCGCTCGGCCGCGACGGCGACCTGCCGCGCTGGGTGGCGCAGGGCGCGCAGCCGGGCGGCGTGCCGCGTCGCGCGCTGCTGCTCGCCGCCGCCCTGGCCGCGCTGTACTTCGCGATCGCCGTGGCCACCGGCGGCGAGCTCGAACCGTTCGTGCTCGTCCACACCAGCTGCATGGTCGCCATCTACGCCGTGGGCATGGCCGCCGCCGTGCGCCTGCTCGACCGGGGGAGCGCCGGCTGGTGGGCGGCCGTCGTCGCCTGCGTCCTGTCGCTCGGGCTCGCCGCGCTCGCGGGGTGGCACCTGGTGGTGCCGCTCGGGCTGGCGCTGGTGGCTGTGGCGGTCGGGGCGCTCCGGCGGGCCAGGGTCCCCCCCGTCGCGTGACCCGAGCCGTCTTCGTCCACAGATGTGGTCGAACCCGCTTCCGGTGCGCCCGGAATCGGTAGGTTCTCCCGCATGCGTGGACGGGGCAGCACGGCAGGGGCGTGGGTGGCATGGCAGCGGCGGGTAGTTCCGGCGCTGCTCGGGGTGGTGCTCGCGGCACTGGTCGCCGGGTGCACGGGTGGAGGGCCAGAACCCGCGGCGACGACGCCACCGCCTGTCGCGGAGGTGACACCGACGCCCACGCCGACACCGATCGTGAAGCCCGAGAGGCCCGCGGCGATGGACGAGCCGACGACCGACGGGGCGATCGCTGCGGCGACGTACTTCATGGCGCTGTACGACTACGCGTTCTCCGCCCGTGATGCGGAAAGCCTGTCGATGATGTCGGCAGAGACATGCAAGTTCTGCAAATACGTAGGCGACAGCGTCGCCGCCCTCGTGGTGTCCGGGCATACGTCAGTGGGTCCTCCAGTACGAGTCATCTCGGCCGTGTCCACCGAGATCAGGCCGGATGAGTGGTTCACCGCCCGACTGCAGGTGGCGCAGGACTCCACGCAAGAGCTAGCCGCCGACGGAACCGTGGTCTCGGAGTCGGAGGCGAACCTCACGGACTTCGTCTTCGCGCTGAGCTGGCTGGGTGACAGTTGGAGAGTTGAGGCCGTCGATCTCGCCGTGATCGAGAAGTGAGCCCCTCCACGCTCCTCACCATTGGTATCTCGGCACTGACGGCGCTCGCAGCGGTGACGAGCGACGATGAGCCCCCTTCAAACACGACCAACAGTCGTGACTTCGCGCATGGTGCACAAACGGTTGACCGCGGCCAGGCCTTCGAGGTCGCTGGTTCGTGGTCATTGCTACAGGCAACAGACGATGCGCCTGGAGGCACAGGGCCAGGAGTCGTGCCGACGACGATCTGGTCCTACATGAACGCGATGGCGTGCATGGATGCGCCCGGACACTGGGTGCCGGCGGGTGGTGACGGTGTATGCGTCAGCGGGGTACCGCAAGCGCCCGCGTTGGACTGTGCCGGCGAGGAGTGGGTCGAGCCACGCTGGCGGCGATATCAGGTGCCGCCGGCGACCGACTGGAGCGCCTGGGTGCAGGTGGACTACGGGTCGTGCGGTGGTGAGGTCGTGCCCGTGCTGACCGCGGAGGAGTTCCGGCGGTTGCCGTTGCCGGTGCCGGCGGTGCACATGCAGCCGGACACCGGGTGGGTGCTGGTGAACAAGGAGACGATCGTCTACACCGACCCGGCGCCCGTGACGCTGACGACGCAGCTGTTGGGTCGGAACGTGACGGTGGAGGCGACGCCGTCGCGGTACACGTACGGGTGGGGTGACGGGTCGGACCCCGAGAGGACCAGCGACCCGGGTGCGCCGTATCCGGCGTTCGACGTGTTCCACATCTACGAGGAACTCGGAGAGGTAGCGATCACGATCACCACGGAGTGGTCGGGCCGGTACCAGGTCGAGGGCGACCCGCAGTGGCGCGATGTCACGGGCACCGCCACGACCACCGCGACCGGTCCGGTCTTCGAGGTCCAGGAACGCCGCTCCCACCTCGTCTCGGGCCTCTGCACCGACGACCCGAAGCCGGTCGACTGCTGATCGATCTCTGGCAGATCTGCCACCCATCAAGTGGACGGAGGTGTGGGGTTCGGCGGGTTCGAGTCTTCGAGCCGCGACACAGCTGGATGGTGGACGGGCGCGGAGATGCGACGCTCCGGATCTGGGTGGCGTGGGGACCACCCGGCCGGCCCAGGCAACTCTCCGGGACCTGCGTTGGTGCCCTTGCGTGGGTGCCCCCGGCAGGACTCGAACCTGCAACCTACGGATTAGAAGGCCGTTGCTCTATCCATTGAGCTACGGGGGCTGGACGTGCGCCCACAAGCGTAACGGCGAGGCGCACGATCATCTGCTCGGCACGAACCGGACACGACTGCACCGCGTGGCGCGTTTTGCCAGGTCAGATCGCACCGCGACAATGGTCGCGTGAGCGCACAGCCCGGCACCGCGCCAGTGCAGCCTGTGCCGACCGCGCAGCCGCTGGCCCCGCACGCGCGCCATGCCGCCTCCGACCCGCGCGACGTCCTGGCGCGACCGCTGGCGGCGACGTCCCTGCTCGACGCGGTCCGGGACCTGCACCGCGACGTGGAGCGCACCGGGTTCCCGCTGGAGATCGACGGGATCGCCTCGGCCAGAGCGTCTCGGGCGCGGCTCGTCGACCAGCTCGGTGAGCACCTGGTCCCGCGCCTCACCGAGCTCTCGGCGCCGGCGGTCGTGGTGATCTCGGGCTCGACCGGTGCGGGCAAGTCGACGCTGGTGAACTCGTTGGTGGGGTCCGAGGTGAGCACGGCGGGGGTGCTGCGGCCGACGACGCGCCGACCGGTGCTGGTGCACAACCCGCTCGACGAGGAGCTGCTGTCGCACCACCCGGTGCTGGAGTCCGTGACGGTCGTCGCCGACGAGCAGGTGCCGCGCGGGATCGCGCTGCTGGACGCCCCGGACCTCGACTCGGTGCTGGAGTCGAACCGGGAGTCTGCGCATCGGCTGCTCGAGGCTGCTGACCTGTGGCTCTTCGTGACGACCGCTGCCCGCTACGGCGACGCGCTGCCGTGGCGTGTCCTGCAGGGCGCCGTCGACCGTGGGGCGTCCATCGCGATGGTGCTCAACCGGGTCCCGTCGGCGTCGCTGCCGACAGTGCGCGGCGACCTCCTGGACCGGCTCCGCGGCCACGGGCTGCAGGGGTCGCCGCTGTTCGTCGTCCCGGACCTCGGGCCGCACGAGGGCTTGCTGCCGGCCGCGGTCGTCGCGCCGATCCGGCGTTGGCTGGCGATGCTGGCCGGTCCGGACCGCGCGCGCACGGTCATCGGCCGCACCCTGCGTGGGTCGCTGGCCGCGCTTCGCCCCTGGGTGGACGAGCTGGCCGAGGCGGTGCAGGCGCAGGCCGACGCTGCCGGCACGATCGCGTCGGTCCTGGACGCGGCGATCGAGGCGCCGACCGCGCAGGCGTCGGCGTCGATCCGCGGCGGTGCCGTCGCGGACGGTGCGGTGCGGGCGCGGTGGTCGGAGCTTGCGGCGGACAGTGGTCCGCTCGGGCGGGTGGTCCGTCCGTCGGGTCGCATCCGGGGCTCCTCGCGGGAGGGCCGGGCGCGGGTCGCTGCGATCGAGCCGCTGGTGGAGGACCTGACCCGGTCGGCGGCAGCCACGCTGACGGCTGCCGGCGCGCACACCGAGGGTGTCCTCCGGGCCGCGCTCACCGGCCCCGACGCGCCTGTGGGTGGCGCGTCCGTCGATGCGGCCTGGGAGTCGTCGACGCTGCGTACGGGTCGACGGAGCGCCGCCGAGCAGGCTGCGCGTGCGTGGACGGCGCAGGGTCCGCGCGTGGTGCGCGCGGCGCTGACGGTCGGACCGGCACAGACGTCGCCCGACGGGATCGCGCGGCCGCGCCGGGACGTGGCGCGCGAGGCTCGTCGGCGGGCGAAGGCCGCGAACGCGCTGGGAGACGAAGGGCTGGCGGCCGTCGCGCTCGCCGCAGCCTCGGGGGTGCGCGAGGCCCGTGACCTCCTGGTGGACCTGATCGACGCCGCGGGCGAGCGTGCCGCCGACGAGCTGCGGGACGACCTGGTCGCCCGCGTGGCCGGCCAGGTGGCGGTCGAGCGTGCGGCGGTCGGCGAGGTGCTCTCCGACCCGGACCTCGCCGAGGACGCCTCGTCGCGGCTGCGGCTGCGGCTCGCCGTGCTGAAGGGACTGACGTGACCGAGACGATCGGCTCGACGCTGCACGGCGACGACACGGCAGCGCTCACGGCTCGCGTCGACGCGCTGGGCCGTGCTCTGGCGATCGGCGGTGCTCGACTGGCCCCGGCCGTGGTGAAGAAGGTCGTCGCGACGGTCGACAGCGTGCGTGAACGGCTCGACCTCGGGGTGGACCACACGGTCGTCGCGCTCGTCGGCGGCACCGGATCGGGCAAGTCGAGCCTGTTCAACTCGATCTGCCGGCTCGACTTCGCCGACGTGGGCGTCCGACGGCCGACGACGTCGGAGATCACGGCGTGCGTGTGGGGCGACGACGGCGGCCCTCTGCTCGACTGGCTCGGTGTCGTGCCGGACCGACGCATCCAGCGCGAGAGCCTGCTCGACGGCGAGAGCGAGGCGCCTCTGCGTGGCCTGGTGCTGCTCGACCTGCCCGACCATGACTCGATCGCCCCGGAGCACCGAGAGGTGGTCGACCGGCTGCTGCCACAGGCCGACCTGCTCGCCTGGGTGGTCGATCCGCAGAAGTACGCCGACGACGCCCTGCACAGCGGCTACCTGCGTCGGCTGGTCGGTCACGAGGCGTCGATGGTCGTGGTGCTCAACCAGGTCGACACGGTGCCGCCCGACGTGCGACCCGACCTGGTGGCTGACGTCGAGAACCTCCTGGTCGACGACGGGCTCACGGGCGTCCCGGTCCGGGAGGCGTCCGCCCGCACCGGCGAGGGCCTGGTCGCGCTGCGCGAGCTCCTGGCCACGTACGTGGAGTCGCGTTCGCTGGCCGCCCGGCGCGCGAGTGCCGAGCTGAACGACGCCGCCGCGCTGCTCGCGGCCGAGGTCGCGGCCCGTGAGCCCGCGCCGGCGGCCCTGTCGGTGACCGACGTCGTGGACCGGTTGGCTGCCGCGATCGGGTTGCCGGCCGTAGCCGCGGGAGTCGGTTCGGCCGTGCGGACCGGATCGTCCTCCGCGCCCGGGTTCGGTGCGGTCCAGGAGGACGCGGTCGAGCTGGCGCGGGCGACCTGGCTCGAAGCCGTGACCACCGGCCTGCCGCGCCGGTGGGGCAAGGACGTCGCCTCGCGGGTGGCGTCGACCGCCGAGATGCGCCTCGCCGTGACCGACGCCCTGACGCAGCTGACGCTCACCGCGCGACGCTCCGGTCTCGCGCTGGGGCTGACGGTCGCCGCCGTGCTGCTCGCCGGTGCGGCCCTGCTCGTCGGGTCGGTCGCGGTCGGCTCGCTGGTGGGGTCGGGGGAGCCGAACGTGTGGGCTCCCGTCGGGGCGGTCGTGCTGCTCGTTGCGGCGGTGGTCGCGTTCGTGGGGGCCGGTGCGGCCCGACGGTCGGCCGGACGGCGGAGGACCGCGCGCGTGCTGCAGGACGGTCGCTCGGCGCTCGAGAACGTGGCGCGCGCGAGGCTCGCGGTGCCCACCGAGGCGGTCCTGGCCGAGCACCGCACCGTGCGCGAGCTCGTCGCCACCGCCCGGTCCTGACCCGCCCACAGCCCCCTCCTCGGGGCGCACGGTCCACCGGTTCGCCGCCGTCCTCCACGCCGGGCAGGCTCCACGTCGACCCTGGTCGCACGAGCCCCGCAGCCGCAGGGGCACTGCACCGGAGGTTTCCCATGAGCACGCAGTCGCTGGACCTGACCGTCGTCGGGTGGATCGGCACGGACGTGCGGATCCACCACGAGTCGGACGGCGGCGTCCCGTTCACCACGTTCCGGCTGGGCAGCACGCGCCGCTGGTTCGACAAGCAGGCCGGCGTCTGGCGGGACGCGCAGACCGAGTGGTTCAACGTGAAGGTCTGGCGGACCACCGCGCTCAACGCCGCGCGGTCGCTGCGCAAGGGTGACCCGGTGATCGTGCAGGGTCTGCTGTCCACCGAGGAGTGGATCGGCGCCGACGGTCCCCGCACCTCGCTCGTGCTCGACGCGAGCGCGCTCGGTCCCAACCTGGCGTTCGGCAGCAGCCACTTCGCGCGGACGGTGAGCCCGACGGCCGCCGCCGGCACCGGAGACGGGACCGACGACGCCCCCGCCGACGTCTCCGATCTGGAGGAGATCCCGGAGGACGAGGAGGCCGGCCGCGCGCCGGTGGCCGACGACGAGCAGGAGCTCGCGCTGGCCGGTGCCAGGTGATCGCCTAGGCTGGGGCACCGGCAGCCCGACGACGTGGCCGGTCGGACCGCGCGCGATGCGCAACGCGGTCGACCAGCCTCGCGGGCGAGCCGGTCAGCAGTGCCCCGAGAAACGCGCCCCGAGAACCCAGCGTGCGGGGCGACCCCCATCGAGCACCGAGGCGGACGAAGAGCCAGTGGCTGAGTTCATCTACTCCATGTACAAGACGCGCAAGGCGCACGGCGACAAGGTCATCCTCGATGACGTCACCCTGAACTTCTTGCCGGGTGCCAAGATCGGCGTCGTCGGACCCAACGGCGCCGGCAAGTCGACGATCCTCAAGATCATGGCCGGTCTCGACCAGCCGTCGAACGGCGAGGCGCGCCTGAGCCCGGGCTACACGGTCGGCATCCTGCAGCAGGAGCCGCCGCTGAACGAGTCCAAGACGGTGCTCGGCAACGTCGAGGAGGGCGTCGCCGAGATCAAGGGCAAGCTCGACCGCTACAACGAGATCTCGGAACTCATGTCCGAGCCGGACGCCGACTTCGACGCCCTGCTGGCAGAGATGGGTGTCCTGCAGGAGGCCATCGACGCGGCCGACGCGTGGGACCTCGACGCGCAGCTGGACCAGGCGATGGACGCGCTGCGCTGCCCTCCGGGCGACGCGGACGTCACCGTGCTGTCCGGTGGTGAGCGCCGCCGGGTGGCCCTGTGCAAGCTGCTCCTGGAGAAGCCTGACCTGCTGCTCCTCGACGAGCCCACCAACCACCTCGACGCCGAGAGCGTGCTCTGGCTCGAGGCGCACCTCAAGGACTACCCCGGCGCCATCCTGGCCGTCACCCACGACCGGTACTTCCTCGACCACGTGGCCGAGTGGATCTGCGAGGTCGACCGCGGACGGCTGTACCCGTACGAGGGCAACTACTCGACGTACCTGGAGAAGAAGGGCGAGCGTCTCGCCATCCAGGGCAAGAAGGACCTGAAGCTCGCCAAGCGCCTCAAGGAGGAGCTGGAGTGGGTCCGGTCCAACGCCAAGGGCCGGCAGACCAAGTCCAAGTCGCGCCTCGCGCGCTACGAGGAGATGGCGGCGGAGGCGGACCGCACCAGGAAGCTGGACTTCGAGGAGATCCAGATCCCGCCGGGTCCGCGCCTGGGCTCGATCGTGCTGGAGGCGAAGGACCTGCAGAAGGGCTTCGACGGGCGTGTGCTCATCGACGGCCTCAGCTTCACGCTCCCGCGCAACGGCATCGTCGGCGTCATCGGCCCCAACGGCGTCGGCAAGACCACGCTGTTCAAGACGATCGTCGGGCTCGAGCCGCTGGACAAGGGCGACCTCAAGGTCGGCGAGACGGTGTCGATCTCCTACGTCGACCAGTCGCGCGGCGGTATCGACCCCAAGAAGACCCTGTTCGAGGTCGTCTCGGACGGGCTGGACTTCCTCAAGGTCGGCAACGTCGAGATGCCGTCGCGGGCGTACGTCGCCGCGTTCGGCTTCAAGGGACCCGACCAGCAGAAGCCCGCGGGCGTCCTGTCCGGTGGTGAGCGCAACCGTCTGAACCTCGCGCTCACGCTGAAGCAGGGCGGCAACCTGCTGCTCCTCGACGAGCCCACCAACGACCTGGACGTCGAGACGCTCGGCTCGCTGGAGAACGCCCTGCTCGAGTTCCCGGGCTGCGCCGTCGTGGTGTCCCACGACCGGTGGTTCCTCGACCGGGTGGCGACGCACATCCTGGCCTACGAGGGCACCGAGGAGAACCCGGGCAACTGGTACTGGTTCGAGGGCAACTTCGCCTCCTACGAGGAGAACAAGGTCGAGCGCCTCGGTCCCGACGCGGCCCGCCCGCACCGCGTGACGTACCGCAAGCTGCGCCGCGACTGAGCGCACTCCCGCAGCCGCCCGCTCCCGAGGGAGCGGGCGGCCTTCGTCGTCAGTGAGCCGCCCGCGACCTGCACGGATACGCTGCTGACGACCTGAGAGGCGGTGCGGCAATGGAGCACGACGAGCTCGTCGGTGCGCTGCTCGCGCTGCGCGAACGGGTCGCGGAGCTGCGCCTGCCGCTCGAGACCGCCGCTGCACCGAACGCGCGGGCGGACCGCACGCGCGTCCTCGACCAGCTCGACGACTACCTGCTGCCGCGACTGCGAGACCCCGGCGCCCCGGTGCTCGTGGTCGTGGGCGGCTCCACCGGTGCGGGCAAGTCGACGGTGGTCAACTCGCTGGTCGGCGCGGAGGTCAGCCCGTCGGGGGTGCTGCGCCCGACCACCCGCTGGCCGGTCCTCGTGCACCACCCGCTGGACGTGCGCTGGTTCAGCTCGGACCGGGTGCTGCCCTCGCTGACCCGCGCGGACGCGGCGGGGGAGCAGGGTCTGACCGGCGCGCGTCCGGGGCTCCGGCTGGTCGCGTCCGAGGCGGTCCCGGTGGGCCTCGCCCTGTTGGACGCACCCGACGTGGACTCCGTCGAGGAGGGCAACCGCATCCTGGCTGCCCAGCTGCTGGGGGCCGCGGACGTCTGGCTGTTCGTCACCACCGCCGCGCGGTACGCCGACGCCGTGCCCTGGGAGCTGCTGGCCGACGCCGCGCGCCGGGGGACGCACCTCGCGCTCGTGCTCGACCGGGTGGACCCCGGTGCCGAGACCGCGGTGGGTGATCACCTACGGCAGATGCTCGCCGACGCGGGCCTGGCGTCCGCCACGGTCATCGTCGTCCCGGAGGTCGAGCTGGAGGACGGGCTGCTGCCCGAGGCGGCCATCGGGCCCATCGCGGACGTGCTCACCCGAACGGCGACGGACCCGGCCTTCCGAGCCGCGGCGCTGGCCGAGACGTGGGACGGCGCCGTGGCGGACGTGTCCCGGCGCGCGCTCGACCTGGCGACCGCCGCCGACGAGCAGCAGGCGGCGGACGTGCGGCTGCGCGCGGCGGTCACGGCGGCGTACGCGACGGCGACGGACCAGATCGCCCACGCGACGTCGGACGGGTCGCTGCTGCGCGGCGAGGTGCTGGCGCGGTGGCAGGACGTCGTCGGCACCAGCGAGTGGTTCCGGTCGCTCGAGCAGGGGGTGTCCCGGTTGCGCGACCGGGTCGTGGGCTTCGTGCGCGGTCGCCGACCGGCGGAACCGGCACTGGTCGAGGCCGTGGCCCACGGCTTGTCCGCGGTCATCCAGGACGCCGCCGAGGAGGCCGCCGAGACCGCGCACTCGGCGTGGCGTCACGACCCGGCGGGCCGGGCGCTGCTGGACGGGCTGGCGCTGTCCCGGGCGTCGACGGACCTGCGCGCACGGACGGCCGAGCAGGTGCGGGCGTGGCAGGGCGACGTGCTGGGCCTCGTGGAGACGGAGGGCGCCGACCGGCGGACCACCGCGCGGGCGCTGTCCTACGGCGTCAACGGGCTCGGCGCGGTCCTGATGGTCGCGGTCTTCGCGTCCACCGGCGGGCTCACGGGCGCCGAGGTGGGCATCGTCGGCGGCTCCGCGCTCCTCGCGCAGCGCGTGCTCGAGGCGGTGTTCGGCGACGAGGCCGTCCGCCGGCTCACGCAGGAGGCGCACGAGCGGCTCGCCCTCCGCACCGACGCCCTGCTCGACGAGGAGTCGTCACGGTTCACCCGCCAGCTGGACGCGACGGGAGCCGCCGGCCGGGACGGCGACGACCTGCGCGCGACGGCCGCGCGGGTGCGGTCGGCGATGTCGACACGGACCGCCGCGGCCGCGTGGGGCAAGGGCGACCTCCCGGCCGGTGGCGGCGGGCACCTGCGTGGGACCGGCGCCGTCGCGCGGTCCGACGAGGTCGCCGAGACGGAGCAGCCGGAGCGCACCCGGTGGTGGTCACGCTGGTGGCGGTGAACCGGGTGAGCGGGGCGGCCGGCACGCTGCGCGGACGGGTCGCGGCGCTGGACGAGGCTGTCGGGCTCGGACGCGGACGACTGCCGGACGCCACGCTCGAGGTGCCCGCGGCGGTGGTGGCCCGTGCCCGCGACCGTGCCGCGCTGTCCGGCGAGTACACGGTGGTGGCGCTCGCGGGCGCGACCGGCTCGGGGAAGTCGTCGCTGCTCAACGCGCTCGCGGACGCGCGCATCGCGGAACCCGGGGTGCGTCGCCCGACCACGGGGCACCCGGTCGCGGTGATCGTCCCGGCCACGGGCGCCGGCGCTGAGCACGGTGCCGACGAGCTGCTCGACTGGCTCGACGTCCGCGACCGGCACGTGGCCGGCAGCCGCGTCCTGCAGGAGTCCGCCACCGGTCTCGTGCTCCTCGACCTGCCCGACCACGACTCCGTCGTCACGGAGCACCGCACGATCGCCGAGCGCCTGTACGAGCGGGTCGACCTGCTGGTGTGGGTGGTGGACCCGCAGAAGTACGCCGACGCGGCTCTGCACGCCCGGTACCTGCGCGGTCTTCGCGACCACGCGGGCGTCGTGGTCCTCGTGCTCAACCAGGCCGACCGGCTCGCCCCTGCCGAGCAGCGTGCGATGGTCGCGGACCTGCAACGCCTCGCGACGGAGGACGGGCTGGGCGCGTCGCCGGTGCTCGCGGTCAGCGCCTCGACCGGCGCCGGCGTCACCGAGCTGCGGGACCTGCTGGCCCGGGCCGCGCAGCGACGACTCGCGGCGACGGAGCGGGTGGCCGGGGACGTGCGGCAGGCTGCGCGTGCGCTGGTGGACGCCTGCGGGTCGCCGCCGGACGCGCGGCGCGAGGTCGGCGCTGCCGCTGCGCTGGTGCGCGCGTGGGAGTCCGCGGCAGGCGTGGACGAGGTCGCCGACGCCGTGCGGCGCTCGACCAAGCGGTCGGCGCGCGCTGCGACCGGCTGGCCGGTGACGCGGTGGGTCGCCCGGCTGCGCCCCGACCCGCTGCGGCGCCTCGGCCTGGGTCGCGAACGCGTCCAGGCGGGGCAGGACAACCTGCTGCGCTCGTCCCGGTCGGCCCCGGCGGCGGGTGAGCGGTCTGCCGCCCTCAGCGCGGTGCGCTCGTACGTCGACGCCGCGACGGCCGGTGCACCCGACCACTGGGTGCTCGCCGCCCGGTCCCGCGCGGCCGAGGTGAAGCTGGACGACGTGCTGGACCGGACCGTCGTGCGCGTCCCGCTGGGGAACGCCCGGGTGCCGTGGACGTGGCGTGTGCTGGCGTTCCTCCAGTGGGTGCTGCTCACCGTGGCGGCGGCCGGGCTCCTCTGGCTCCTCCTGCTCGCCGGCCTGGGCTGGCTCCAGCTTCCGCAACCGGAGACGCCGATGTGGTGGGGGTTCCCCGCGCCGACCGTCCTGCTGCTCGGTGCAGTGCTGGCAGGGCTGCTCGTCGCCGGGCTCGGCTGGATGCTCGGTGTCCTCGCGGGTCGACGTCGGGCGGCCAAGGCGCGCCGGAAGCTCGGCGCCTCGGTGGCGCAGGCCGTGAACGACCACGTCATCGGGCCGGTGGCCGGGGAGATGGACGCGCTGGCCCGGTGCCGCGCGGCCGCGTCGAAGGCTGCGGCCTGACCGCTCCTAGGATCGAGCGCATGACTCGCCTCGAGATCCCGGTGCAGCTGCGCTGGTCGGACATGGACGCCTACCAGCACGTGAACAACGTGGAGATGCTCCGGCTGCTGGAGGAGGCCCGGATCGAGGCATTCTGGAGCCATCCCGTGGCCCCGGACGGCACGCGCGTCGAGAGCGCGTTCCCCACCGCCGTCATCGACGCCGGTCCCGGTGCGGAGGTGTCCACGCTGGTCGCGCGCCAGGAGATCGAGTACCTCAAGCCGCTCGGCTACCGCCGGACCCCGGTGATCGTGGAGATGTGGCTGGGGCACCTCGGCGGAGCCAGCCTGGACGTCTGCTACGAGGTGCGCGACGCGGGCGAGGACGGCCCGGAGCGCGTCACCTACGCGCGGGCGCTCACCACGCTCGTGCTCGTCGACAACGCGACGGGGGCGCCGCGACGTATTGCGCCCGAGCAGCGGGAGGCCTGGTCCACGTTCCTGGAGGAGCCGGTCACGATCCGCCGCCGGCGCTGACGCGCCGGTCGGTGCGCGCCCGTTCGGCGGTCTCCGCGGCCCGGGCGATGTTGCGCTGCATGCCGCCGAAGACGATGCCGTGGAACGGGTACACCGACCACCAGTAGAGCTGTCCGAGCAGCCCTTTCGGGTGGAACAGGGCGCGCTGCGCGAACACCGTCGGTGCCTCGTCGGGAAGCCCTGTCGGCTCGACCCGCAGCTCCAGCCACGCGAGCCCGGGGACGCGCATCTCGGCGCGCAGCCGGATCAGGGTTCCCTCCTCGATCTCCTCGACACGCCAGAAGTCGACGGCGTCGTCCACCAGCAGCTGCAGCGGGTCGCGACGGCCGCGGCGCAGGCCCGGTCCACCGACGAGCCGGTCGGCCAGCCCGCGGACTCGCCACGCGAGCCCCCACGAGTACCAGCCGCGCTCGCCGCCGACCGCCTCCAGCACCCGCCACAGCGACGCGGGGGAGGCATCGACGGTGACCTTGCGCTCGTCGACGAACAGCGAGCCGCCGGCCCAGTCGGGGTCGCCCGGCAACGGGTCGCTGGGTGCGCCGGGGACAGCCGCGGACGACCAGCGCGTGGTGACGGCGGCGTCGTGGACGCGCCGCAGCGCGAGCCGCACGGCGCGGTCGAACCCGATCAGCCCGTCGGGCGGGTCGGGCACGTACTCGGCGATGTCGTGCTCGTCGCACACCACCTCGTGCACCAGCGACTCCACGAGGGGGCGGGCGAGACCACCCGGCACCGGGGTCACCAGCGACACCCAGAGGGAGGACAGCTTCGGCGTCAGCACCGGCACCCCGACGATCACCCGTCGCCTCAGGTCCGCCGCGTCGGCGTAGCGCTGCATCATGTCGCGGTAGGTCAGGACGTCGGGCCCTCCGATGTCGAACCCGCGGCTGACGTCCGGGGGCATGGCCGCCGCGCCGACCAGGTACCGCAGGACGTCCCGGATCGCGATGGGCTGGATGCGGTTCTCCACCCAGCGCGGAACGGTCATGGCCGGCAGCCGCTCGGTGAGGTAGCGCATCATCTCGAACGACGCGGAGCCCGACCCCAGGATGACCGCCGCGCGCAGCACGGTGGTCGGGACGCCGCTGGCCAGCAGGATCTCGCCGACCTCGGTGCGCGACTCCAGGTGCGGGGAGAGGTCCTCGCCCTCGGGGTACAGACCGCCGAGGTAGACGATCCGGCCCACCCCGGCCTCGCGGGCAGCCTGCCCGAACACGAGCGCGGTGTGCCGGTCGGTCGACTCGAAGCGCCGGCCGGAGCCGAGCGAGTGGATGAGGTAGTACGCGACCTGCGTCCCGTCGAGGGCCGCGCGGATCTGGTCGGGCTGGGCTGCGTCGGCGGCGACGACCTCGACGTCGGCGTACCAGGGGCGACCGCGCAGCCGGTCGGGGTGGCGGGCGATCGCGCGCACCCGGTACCCCGCCGCGAGGAGCTCGGGGACCAGCCGCCCGCCGACGTACCCGGTCACGCCCGTGACCGCCACGAGGGGTGCGTCGGGGCGGGGGTGGCCGTCGTCGTCGAGCCCCGGCACGAGACCGGCGAGGGTGTGTGCCACGGGCGCAGGCAGGAGGTCGTCGGGGGAGGTGGCCATCTGGGCAGTCTGCGGTGCGCGCCCGCGACGCGCACCCGGTCGCGGCGGATCCTCAGCCGCCGCTCAGCATCGCCAGGGTCTCGCGCTCGGCGACGGCCTGCGACCGGGTGGCGCGGATCATCGTGCCCCGCTCCCACAGGTCGATCACCCGCGGGTCGATGTACGACGACCGGCACACGGCCGGGGTGTTCCCGAGCTCCTCGGCGACGTCGCGCACCACCTGCGTCACCGCACGCTTGCGAGCACGCTCACTGGCCGGGGGCGGACCGACGTCCGCCAGACCGCGGGCGGCCAGCACGGTCGCGTGCCACGTGCGGAAGTCCTTCGGCGTCGCGTCGTCGCCCAGCTGCGCCTTCACGTACGCACCGACGTCCGCGCTGGTCACGTCGTGCCACGCGCCAGCGTCGTCGCGCCAGGCGAGCAGCTCGGGGCCGTCGTCGCGCCGCCGGGTCAGGCTGCGCACGATCGTGGCGACGTCGTCGTCCTCGACCACGGTGTCCCGCACCTGGCCGGACTTCGCGGGGAAGTTCAGGTGCACGCGACCGGGGTCACCGTCGCTCTCCGGCGCCAGGACCCGCACGTGCGAGCGCAGGAGCGTCGCCAGCCCGTACGAGCCGTGCTGGAGCGCGTACCCCTCGCCGCCCACCCGCAGGTACGCGAGGTCGAGCAGCCGGAACGCGAGCGCGAGCACCTTCTCCCTCGGCATCCCGTCGAGACCCAGGTCCGCGCGGACCCGGCGCCGGGCCGCGGGCAGGCGGCGGGCGACGTCGAGCACGTGGTCGTGCTTGAGGCGGCCGCGCCGAAGCGTCCACTGCTGGTGGTACAGGTACTGGCGTCGCTCGGCGTCGTCGAGCCCGGCGGCCTGGATGTGGCCGTTCGGCCACGGGCTGATCCAGACCTCGCGCCACGCGGGCGGGATCGCGAGCGTGGTGATGCGTTCCAGGTGCTCCTCGTCGACGATCCGGACCTTGTCCAGGTCGAGATAGACGAACCCCCGGCCGGCGCGACGTCGCGCCCAACCGGGGGCGTCGATGCGGACGCGGCGGAGACGGACCATGCGGGAAGTGTCGCCCGCGCTCTGCCAGTCCGCGCGGCGAGGGGCGTCAGTCCGGGAAGCGGACCATGCCCTCCTGCGCGACCGATGCGACGAGCGTCCCGTCCTGCGTGAACACCCGGGCGGCGCCGAGGCCGCGACCGCCCTGCGCGCTCGGCGTCGACTGGACGTACAGCAACCAGTCGTCGACTCGTACGTCGCGGTGCCACCACATGGCGTGGTCCAGGCTGGCGATCGACAGGCCCCGCGTCCGCCACGACCGCCCGGCCCGCCGCAGGATCGGCTCGAGCATCACCTGGTCGCACGCGTACGCGAGCAGCGCACGGTGCAGGAGCTGGTCGTCGGGCAGCGGGCCGCGCGAGCGGAACCACACCGCCTGCTGGCCGACGGCCTCCTTCGGCGGGTCCAGGTAGATCGCTCCGCCGACGTGCCGGACGTCGAACGCGGCCTCCTGCGTCCAGAACTTGGCGACGGGGTGGTCGATGCCCCCGAGCAGGTCGAGGGCCGACTGCACCTCGTCCGGACCGGGGATGCCGGTGGGCATCGGGTCGGCGTAGTCGAGCCCGGGCTGGTCCTCCTGGAACGACGCGATCATCGACAGGATCGCGTCGCCGCCCTGCAGGGCGTGCGTCCGGCGGGCGCTGAACGAGCGGCCGTCCCGCAACCGCTCGACCGCGAAGGTGATGGGCTCGCGCACGTCACCGGCCCGCAGGAAGTAGCCGTGCAGGGAGTGCGGAAGGCGGGCGTCGGGCACGGTGCGGCCTGCGGCGAGGAGCGCCTGCGCGAGCACCTGGCCCCCGAAGACCCGCCCGCGCGGCTGCGGCAGGCTGCGCCCGCTGAACAGGTCGGGGGTGCTGGGGTCGTCCTCGAGCCGGAGGATGTCGAGCACGGAGGCGGTCGGGTCGGGCTCGGTCGTCATGGACCGCAGCGTCTCATGACGCCAGCGACCGACGGGCCTGGAGAGGGCGTGACGTCGGTCGCTCAGTCGTCGAACGTGTTGAGCATCGAGAACGCCGCACGCTCCAGGTAGTCCCACAGCTGCGCCTGGTGCATCGGGGCGAGGTCGAGGCTGTCGACGGCGGCGCGCATGTGCAGCAGCCACCGGTCGCGGGCCTCCGGGTTCACCTTGAACGGCGCGTGCCGCATGCGCAGGCGCGGGTGCCCGCGCTCGTCGGAATAGGTGGTCGGCCCGCCCCAGTACTGCTCGAGGAACAGCGTCAGCCGTTCGGCGGCGGGGCCGAGGTCCTGCTCCGGGTACATGGGCCGCAGCACCGGGTCGTCGGCCACGCCGCGGTAGAACTCGTCGACCAGCCGGACGAACGTCTCGTGCCCGCCGATCGCCGCGTAGAAGGAGTCGGATCTCACGCCGCCATCCTCACACGCGCGTCAGAGGCCGAGCTCCTCCAGCACGGGCAGCCCCGCACGCACGACCGCGCGCGCGTCGGCCGCGCTGGACGCGGCGAGCGCCAGCTGGGCCAGGCGGCGGCACTCGTCGAGCGTGGTCGCCGCGAGGAGCGCGGCGACGTCGGGCAGCGCTCGCGGCGTCATGGACAGCGACGAGACGCCGAGCCCGACCAGGACCGCGGCGAGCGCAGGGTTGGCGGCGGCCTCGCCGCAGACACCGACCGGACGGCCCTGCTGCGCGCCGCCCCCGCAGGCCGCGGCCACCAAGTGCAGGACGGCCGGCTGCCACGGGTCGGACAGCTCCGCGACGGCGCCGAGCAGGCGGTCGGCCGCCATCGCGTACTGCGTCAGGTCGTTGGTGCCGATGCTCGCGAACGCGGCGTGCGCGAGGATCGGACCCGCCAGCAGGGCCGCGCTGGGAACCTCGATCATCACGCCGGCGACGGGCAGCCCGTGCGCGGTGCAGGCGGCGACGAACTGCTGGGCCTCGTCGACCGTCGAGACCATCGGCGCCATCACCCAGACCTCGGCGGTCTCGGCGGCGGCCGCCTGCGCGATCGCCGTGAGCTGGTCGTCGAGCACCTCCGGGTGCCGGGTGGCGGTGCGCAGACCCCGGACCCCGAGGGCGGGGTTGACCTCCGCGTCCCCGGCGAGGAACGGCAAGGGCTTGTCGGCGCCCGCGTCGAGCGTGCGGACCACGACCTTGCGACCGGGGAAGGCGGCCAGCACGCGGCGGTAGGCGGCGACCTGCTCGTCGATGCTCGGCGCCTCGTCGCGGTCGAGGAAACCGAACTCGGTCCGGAACAGTCCGACGCCCTCCGCACCTGCGGCGGCTGCGGGGGCCGCGTCGGCCGGGTCGCCGACGTTCGCCAGCAGCTCCACGTGGTGGCCGTCGGCGGTATGCCCGTGGCCGTCGAACGTCCGCACCTGCGCGGCGAGCGCCAGCGCGGCCAGCACCTGCTCCTCGGTGGGGTCGACCGTCACCGTCCCCGCGGAGCCGTCGACGAGCACCAGGCCCTCGGCCAGCACGGCCGCCTCGGCACCGCGGGCCGCCACGACCGTCGGGATGCCGCGGGCACGCGCGAGGATCGCGGTGTGCGACGTGGGACCGCCCGTGCCCGTGACGATCGCGAGCACCCTCTCGGTGTCGAGCGTCGCGACGATCGCGGGTGCCAGGTCCGCCGCCACCAGCACGAACGGTGCCTCGTGCGCGGGCACGCCCGGTGCGGGGCGGCCGGTGAGCTCGGCGACGAGCCGGTCGCGGACGTCGGCGATGTCCCGGGTGCGCTCCGCGAAGTAGCCGCCGAGCGCCTCGAACTGCGCGGAGACCGCCTCGGCGGCCTCCCAGACGGCGCGCTCGGGCACCAGCCGGTCGTCGACGACGCGCTGCTCGGCGTCCGCCACGAGCGTCGGGTCCGCGGCGATCGCCGCGGTGGCGTGCAGGAGGTCGGCGCTCTCGCCCTGGGCGCGGTCGGCGGCCGCGTCGAGCGCGGCGCGGACCACCTCGGAGGCTGCACCGATCCGCTTCGAGACCGCCGCGTAGTCGGTGCCCGGCGGGAGCCGTCGACCCGATGGCGGCTCGGCGACCGGGTCGGGCATGAGCACCGCGGGCGCGACGACGCGACCGGGGCTCACTCCGATGCCGGTGATGACCGTGGGGGATGGTGCGTGCACCGGACTCACCTCGGGGGACCTCCTCGTCGACCTTGACGGCAGTGTGGTCCCTCGACGTCGGGGAACGCCACCTGGACACGGACTGTGAGCGGCGTCTCAGGGTTAGGCTTGCCCCCGGGCGCAGACGGCGCCGGATGAGTGGGGAGTTCCATTGAGCAAGGCAGAGCAGATCCTCGCAGCGCTGGGCGGCGACGCGAACGTCGTCGACCTCGAGCCGTGCATCACCCGGCTCCGCGTCGAGGTGAGCGACGCCCACCTGGTCGACGAGGTGGCCCTCAAGGCCAGCGGCGCGTTCGGTGTGGTGCGGTCCGGCCGTATCGTCCAGGTGATCGTCGGCCCGGAGGCCGACAATCTCGCCGCAGAGCTCGACAGCCTGCGCTGACCGGCCGCTGCGGTCGGGGGTGTGAGGGATGACCACCCTGCGGCTGCTGAGCCCTCTGACGGGGGTCGTCCGACCCGTGTCGGCAGTTCCGGATCCCGTCTTCGCCGAGGGCATGGTCGGTCCCGGCATCGCCCTGGAGCCGCAGCACGTCCAGCACCAGACCGTGCTCGCGCCCGCCGACGGGGTCATCGGTGCCCTGCACCCGCACGCCTTCGCCCTCGAGGTCGGTGAGGGGCGGACGATCCTGGTCCACCTCGGCATCGACACGGTCGGCCTCGCCGGCCAGGGCTTCACGCTGCACGTCGACGGCGGGCAGACGGTGCGCGCGGGGGACCGGCTGGTGACCTGGTCCCCGGTCGACGTGTCCGCCGCCGGGCTGCCGACGATCTGCCCCGTCGTCGCGCTGCAGGCCGACCCCGACCTGCTGACGTACCTGGTGGCCGACGGCGAGACCGTCGAGGCGGGGCAACCGCTGCTCGACTGGGCCTGACGGCCCGCTTGCCGTGAGCCGGCGACGGCGGCACGGTGGAGTCGAGCACGGGAGGTTCCGATGGCAGAGCTGCTGGTCGACTTCATCACCTCGCTCGACGGGTACGCGTCAGCAGAGGGCTGGCCCGGCTGGTGGGGGCTCGAGGGTCCCGAGTACCTGGCCTGGCTCGGCGAGTCACCCGAGGGCGACTGGCCGATCCTCATGGGGGCCACCACGTACCGCCTGATGTCGCAGTTCGCCGCCGGTGGCGAGGAGGGCGCCGACGTGCTGACCGACATGCCCAAGGTCGTGTTCTCCTCCACCCTGACCGAGCCGCTGACCTGGGCGAGCACGCGTCTCGTCGACGGAGATGCCGTCGAGGCGGTCCGGTTCATGAAGACCGACGACGATCTTCCCGGGCTGCGCACGATCGGCAGCCTCACGCTGTGCAGGACGCTGCTCGAGGCGGGGCTCGTCGACCGGTTCCGCGTCGTCATGTTCCCCGTGATCACGGGGCGCACCGGAGCCGAGCGGATCTACGACGGCTATCCCGACGTGGGGCTGGAGATGGTGGACAGCCGGACGTTCGACGGGAAGATCCAGCTCGTCGAGTACGTCCCGACGATCCTCACCGGGCCGCCCGGCCAGTAGGCGGTCAGCGCTCCTCGGCGGGGGCGGGCTCCTCCGTCGGCACCGGCTCGTCGCCCGTGGCGGCGACCCGGGCGTCGCGGTTGCTCACGACGTCGTCGAGCGGAGTGTTCCGCGGGTCCCGCGGAGTGGCCTCGTCCTGCGGCGCGAAGGCCGCTCGGTGCGTGGCCATGAGGTCGCGCTGACCGGCCAGCGGCACGTGCGCACGTTCGAGCGCCTCCCGGGTCGCGGTCCGCAGCTCGCGGGCCACCTCCCACTGCATGGCCGGCGACGTCTTGACCTTCAGGCGCAGCGTCACGGCGTCGGCGCTGAGCCGTTCGATGCCGGTGATCGTCGGCTCCCCGAGGATGTGCGCGCCGACCACCGGGTCCTTGACCACCCGCGACGCGGCCTCTGCCAGCAGCCCCCGGACCTGGTCCAGGTCGGCGAAGTAGTCGACGTCGATCTCCACGACCGCCGTCGCCCAGCCCTGGGTCTTGTTGCCGACGCGCAGCATCGTCCCGTTGGGGACGTACCAGAGCGTGCCGTCGGAGTCACGGATCTTCGTGATCCGCAGGGTGACCGCCTCGACGGTCCCGTTCGCCGGGCCGACGTCCACCACGTCACCGACCCCGTACTGGTCCTCCAGCAGCATGAACAGGCCGGTGAGGAAGTCCTTGACCAGGCTCTGCGCGCCGAAGCCGAGCGCGACCCCGATGACGCCGGCGGACGCGATGAACGGGGCGATGTTGACCCCGAGCGTGTCCAGGATCAGGAAGAACGCGATCCCGCCGACGACGATCGTGGCGCTCGACCGCAGCACCGAGCCGAGCGTGCGGGCGCGCTGCGCACGGCGGGCGCTGGAGAGCGGATTCGCCTTGGCCAGGACGCCGCCCACGTCGGACTCGCCGATGGGCCGCAGGATCCCGCGGTCGAGGAACGGCGTGCCGTCGGCGACGTGGTTGGTGATCGTCCGGATCGTGCGACGGAGCAGGAACAGCGCGATGCTGCTGATCGCGACGATGAGGATGATCTTCAACGGGATGCCGAGGAACCACTGTCCCCACGACTGCGCCGACGTCGTGTCGGTCGGGCTGAGCGGGTCGTCCGTCCCCTGCGGCTCCGGTGTCGCGGCCGCGAGCAGCGCGGCCCTCATGCGTTGCCGCCAGTCAGGCCGGTGCGGTCCGCGACGAACTGCAGCTGCTCGACCGTCAGCCCGATGGTCCGAGACAGGGCCCGCCCGCCGTGGCCGACCCCGCGCTCGCGGCGGACCAGCACCGGCCGGTCGCTGCTGGTCGCCGCCTGCAGGGCCGCGGCGAGCTTGCGGGCGTGCAGCGGGTCGACGCGCGTGTCGCCCTCGAAGACCGTGAAGAGCGTGGCGGGATACGCGGTGCCGTCGACGACCCGGTGGTACGGCGAGTAGCCGAGCAGCCAGCCGAGCTCGGTGGGGTCGTCGGCGTCGCCGTACTCCTCCGTCCACGTCACGCCGAGGCCGAACCGCTGGTAGCGGACCATGTCGAGCAGCGGCGCCGAGCACACGACGGCCGCGAACAGGTCGGGCCGCTGCGTCAGGGCCGCGCCCACCAGCAGGCCGCCGTTGGAGCCGCCCCAGCAGGCCAGCTGGTCCGGGGTGGTCCAGCCCAGCGCGACGAGGTGGTCGCCGACGGCGTGGAAGTCGTCGAACACGTTCTGCTTGTGCGCGCGCATGCCCGCGCGGTGCCACTGCTCGCCCTCCTCGCCGCCGCCGCGCAGGTTGGCGACGACGTACACGCCGCCCGCCTCGACCCAGGCGAGCGTCGTCGCGGAGAACGCGGGGTCGAGCGAGATCTGGAACCCGCCGTAGCCGTAGAGGATCGTGGGCGCGGCAGCGAGCGGTCGGCCGTCGTCGTCGAGCGCGTCGGTGCGCGCGACGACGAACGCGCGGACCGTCGTGCCGTCGGGGCTGGTGACCTCGATCTGCTGGGCGCGGACGTCGGGCAGGTCGGCGACCAGCCCGGGAGGCGCCGCCCACAGGGTCGTCCCGCCCGTGCGCGCGTCGAACCGGTGCACGCTCGTCGGCGTCGTGTGGTCGGCGTACGAGAACCAGACCTCGGGGCCGCCGTCGGGGTGCGTCGCCAGGCCCGAGATGGAGCCGAGGCCGGGCAGGGCGAACACGTCCGGGCGGCGCTCGCCGGTGCGCGGGTCGTGCACGCTGACCTCGGACACCGAGTGCCGGCGCCAGGACGCCAGCAGCAGCGTCGGCGTCGTGTCCGCGCCGCCGCCGTCGATGAACGCGACGTCCTCCAGGACCGCCGTCGGGTCCTCCGCCAGCAGCGTCGTCCAGTGCTCGACGCCCGGTGCGGTCGGGTCCGTGACCGCGATCCGGCCCCGCGGCGCGTCCAGGTTGGTGTGCACGTACAGCCGGCCGTCCCGGGCCACCCACGCGCCGGTCTCGGCGTCGAGACCGACGGCGACCTCGACGAACGACGGCTGCTCGAGTCCCGACGCCGTCAGGTCCGCGATCCACACGTCGGTACGCGGCGCGGTCCCCGCGGAGGCGGACACGATGAGCCAGCGCCCGTCGCGAGAGACCGACACGCCGTAGTAGTTCGTGTGGTCCAGGCCCGTGCCGAACACCTCGACGTCCTGGGAGCCCGGGGTACCCAGGCGGTGCAACCAGATGCGTCGGTGGTACTGGGCCTCATCCTGCGGCAGCTCCTCCGGGGGGAGCCGGCGGACGTAGTAGAACGCCTCACCGCCGGGCAGCCACGCCACGGGGGAGTACCGCGCCCGGTCGATCGGCCCGTCGACCAGCTCACCGGTGGCCACGTCGAGGACGTGCAGCACGCTCTCCTCGGTGCCGCCCGACGACACCTGGTACGCCACCAGGTGGCCCTCCTTGGACGGCTGCCACGCGTCGAGCGTCGTGGTGCCGGCGGGGTCGATCGCGATGGGGTCCAGCAGGACGCGCTCGACATCGCCGTCGACCACCACGACGACCGCGTGCTCCTGGTCGCCCACCCGGCGGGAGAAGAACCGACGGTCGCCGCGCCAGGCGGGCGGGCTCACGAAGCCGGCGCCCAGCAGGGCGCTCAGCCGGTCGGTCAGGGCGTCGGTGCCGAACGGGCCGACGGTCGCGAGCGTCTCGCGGTACTGCGCGTACAGGACGTCCTGCGCGGTCGACCACGCCTCGGTCTCGTCGGACCCCGCGTCCTCCAGCCCGCGGAACGGGTCGGCGACGCGGTGCCCACCCAGGTCCTCCACCAGATCGGTGCGAGGGGCGGCCGGGTACGTGCGCAGAGCAGGTGCGGTCATGGTCCGCAAGGCTACGACGGGTGGCTGCGAGGGTGCGCGAGTGACGCGATCGGGAGCGTCTGTCCTGCGTGTGCGCGGAATGCTCTGGCAGGATCGGCATGTGGCAGACGACCCGGGGACCGCGTCCGACGCCCTCCTGCGCCTCGCAGGGGCCTACGGGGTGGTCCCGGACCACTGGGACTTCCACGGACAGAGCCGCCGCGCGTCCGCCGCCACCCTCCAGGGGGTGCTCGGGGCGCTCGGCGTCGACGCGTCCTCCCCGGAGCGTGTCGACCTGGCCATCGCCCACGTCGAGGACATGCCGTGGCGCCGCGTGCTGCCGCCCGTGCTCGTCGTCCGGGAGGGCCGGCAGGCGCACGTGCCGGTGCACGTCACGCACGAGGACCCCGTCGAGGTGTGGATCGAGCTGGACCCCGAGGTCGGTGGCGGCCGGCGCGAGGTCTCGCAGGCCGACGTGCCCGTCGAGCCCCGGACGGTCGACGGCCGGCTGGTCGGGCGTGCCACCTTCACGCTGCCCACGGACCTTCCGCTCGGCTGGCACGAGATCGTCGCCGAGGGGCCGAGTGCCAGCGCGCACAGCCCGCTGGTGGTGACGCCGTCGCACCTCGAGCTCCCCGGCGCCCTGCGGGAGCGCCGGTCGTGGGGGCTCATGGCCCAGCTCTACTCGGTGCGGTCGCGGGCGTCGTGGGGCGTCGGAGACCTGGCGGACCTCGCCGAGATCGGCTGGCTCGCAGCGCGCGAGCTGGACGCCGACTTCCTGCTCATCAACCCGCTGCACGCCGCCGAGCCGACCGTCCCGCTGACGCCGTCGCCGTACCTGCCGACGACGCGCCGCTTCGTGAACCCGCTCTACATCCGCGTCGAGGACGTCCGCGAGGCCGGCTACCTCTCGTCGGCGGACCGCACGCTGGTGGAGTGGGCGTCCGAACCGGTGCTGGCCACCGACGACGACGCCGGCCCCATCGACCGCGACGCCGCCTGGACCGCCAAGCGCGCTGCGCTCGAGGTCGTCTTCGCGGCACCCCGGTCGGCTGCCCGGCAGGCCGCGTTCGACGCGTTCGTCGACCAGGAGGGCTTCGGGCTGGAGACCTTCGCGCTGTGGTGCGCGCTCGCGGAGAAGTACGCCGACGTCACGCCGTGGCCCGCCGACGCCCTCGACCCGTCGTCCTCGCTGGTCGCGGAGCTCCGCACCGAGCTGGCGGAGCGCGTCGAGTTCCACCTGTGGCTCCAGTGGGTGGCCGACGAGCAGCTGGCGGCCGCTCAGCGCGCTGCCCTCGACGGGGGCATGGCGCTGGGCATCATGCACGACCTCGCCGTCGGGGTGCACCCGCAGGGCGCGGACGTGTGGGCGCTCGGCGACGTGCTCGCCCGGGGCGCCACGGTCGGTGCGCCGCCGGACATGTACAACCAGCAGGGGCAGAACTGGTCGCAGCCGCCGTGGCGCCCCGATGCCCTGGCGCGGGCCGCGTACAAGCCGTACCGGGACATGCTGCGCACCGTGCTCCGGCACGCGGGCGCCATCCGCATCGACCACGTCATCGGGCTGTTCCGGCTCTGGTGGATCCCCGAGGGCGCCGACTCCGCCGACGGTGCCTACGTCCGCTACGACCACGAGGCGCTCGTCGGCATCCTGGCGCTCGAGGCGCACCGCGCCGGCGCCGTCGTCATCGGGGAGGACCTCGGCGTCGTCGAGCCCTGGGTGCGGGACTACCTGTCCGAGCGCGGGATCCTCGGGACCTCGGTGCTCTGGTTCGAGCGCGACATGCACGGCGCGCCGCTCGCCCCCGAGCACTACCGGCCGCTGGTCCTGGCCACGGTGACGACGCACGACCTGCCCCCGACCGCGGGGTACCTGGCGGGCGAGCACGTGGCCATCCGCGAGCGGCTCGGCCTGCTGACAGACCCGGTGGCCGTGGTCCGCGCGGCGGCGCTGGCCGAGAAGGACCAGATGCTCGGCGTCCTGCGGGACCGCGACCTGGTGGGCGACGACCCCTCGGAGCGCGAGATCGTCGAGGCGCTGCACCGCTATGTCATGGCGACCCCGTCCGTGCTGGTCGGCGTCTCGCTGGCCGACGCGGTGGGGGAGCGACGCGCGCAGAACCAGCCCGGGACCGACCAGGAGTACCCGAACTGGAAGGTGCCGCTGGCGGACAGCTCCGGACGGGTCGTGCTGGTGGAGGACCTGTTCACCAACCAGCGGCTGCGGTCGCTGGCGGCCGTCCTCAACAGCGGAGCATGACCGGGCAGCTCCGCCGCGTCCGCGTCGTGGGGACCACCGGGTCCGGGAAGACCACGTTCGCCGGTCGGCTCGCCGCGCGGCTCGACGTGCCGCACCTGGAGCTCGACGAGGTGTTCTGGGACGCCGGATGGACGAAGCGGGACCCGGAAGAGGCACGAGCGCTGATCCGCGCGTTCGTGGAGTCGGCGGACCGCGGCTGGGTGACCGACGGCAACTGGACCGCGGGCACGCAGGGCCTCCTCACCGACGCAGAAGCGTTCGTCTGGCTCGACTACCCGCGCCGGACGGTCATGGCGCGGGTGGTCCGACGGACCCTGCGCCGCGGGGTGCTGCGCACGGAGCTGTGGCACGGCAACCGCGAGAACCTGCGCAACGTGCTGAACGCCGACCCGGAGCAGAACGTGGTGCTGTGGTCGTGGACGTCGCACACCCGCACTCGCACCCGCTACTCGACGCTCGCCGCCGACTCCCCGATCCCGGTCATCCGCCTGCGCAGCCCACGCGAGGCGCAGCGGTGGCTGGGGACGCTGGCACCCTGACGCGACGAGGCCCGCACCCCGTGAGGAGTGCGGGCCCCGTCGGGTCAGCCGATCAGGAGCGGCGGAGGTCCGCCTTCTGTGCCGCGAGCGCGCGACGGACACCGTCGCGGGACTCCAGCACCAGGCGGCGCAGCGCCGAGGGCGCGTCCGGGTGGCCGTCGAGCCAGGCGTCGGTCGCACCCAGCACGTCCACGGAGGCGTCGTCGGCCAGCTCGGTCGGGTACAGGCCGACGACGATGTTCTGCGCCATCTCGCTGGTCTTGTCCGCCCACACGGACTCGAGCCCCGCGAAGTAGGGCTCGACGAACGGCACGAGCAGGGAGCGGTCGTGCACGCGGCCGAAGCCGGCGATCGTCGCGGCCTGGATGGCGTTCGGTAGACCGTCCTGGTCCACCACGGACTCCCAGGCCGTCGCCTTGGCGGCAGCGGTGGGCACGGCGGCACGTGCGGCGGCAGCGGCGCGCTGACCGGTCGCGGTGGCGTCGGCGGCGAGCTGGGCGGCGATGTCCGGGTCGCCCGCGCGGCCGCCCGTCACCAGGGAGGTGAGCAGCTCCCAGCGCAGGTCGGTGTCGATGGACAGACCCTCGAGGGTCGCCTGACCGTCCAGCAGGTCACGGACGGCGTCCAGCTGCTCGGTGGTCGCGGCCCGGCCGGCGAAGGACTTCACCAGCTGCAGCTGCGTGTCGGAGCCGGCCTCGGCCGCACGGGCGAGCGCGAGCAGCCGGTCGGCCGCCGCGATCTCGGTGGCGGACCGGTGCTCCGGTGCCGCGTACAGGTCGAGCGCGGTGGACAGCTGGCGCAGCAGGACCAGCACCACGGAGGAGTCCGTCTCCTGCGCGATGTTGTTCAGGACCAGGTCGACGAAGTCGCGGGCGGGCGTCTCGCCGTCGCGGGTGGCGTCCCAGGCGGCGGTCCAGACGAGCGTGCGCGGCAGCGAGTCGTCGAACTTGCCGAGGTGCTCGATCGAGGCGGCCAGCGACTGCTCGTCGAGACGGACCTTGGCGTAGGCGAGGTCGTCGTCGTTGACCAGCACGAGCGCGGGGCGCTGCACGCCGACCAGCTGAGGGACCTCGGTGCGCGGACCGGCGACGTCCAGCTCGACGTGGGCCGTCCGGACCAGCCGGCCGGTCGTCGCGTCGAGGTCGTAGCCGCCGATCGCGAGGCGGTGCGGGCGCTGCACCGGGTGCTCGTCGGGCACCTCCTGCAGGACCGCGAACGACGTGATGACGCCGGCGTCGTCCACCGTGATCTCGGGCCGCAGCAGCGTGACGCCCGCCTTCTCCAGCCAGAGGCCGGACCAGGCGGACAGGTCGCGTCCGCTGGTTGCCTCGAGCTCGGTGAGGAAGTCGCGCAGCTCGGTGTTGCCCCACGCGTGCTTGGCGAAGTAGGCGCGGACGCCCGCGAAGAACTCGTCCTGACCCACCCAGGACACCAGCTGCTTGAGCACGCTCGCGCCCTTGGCGTAGGTGATGCCGTCGAAGTTGACCTCGACGTCCTCCAGGTCGCGCATGTCCGCGACGATCGGGTGCGTCGAGGGCAGCTGGTCCTGCCGGTAGGCCCAGTTCTTCTCCATCGAGGAGAACGTGGTCCAGGCGCTGGTCCAGCGGGTGGCCTGGGCGGTGGCGAGGGTCGACATGTACTCGGCGAACGACTCGTTCAGCCACAGGTCGTCCCACCATCGCATGGTCACCAGGTCGCCGAACCACATGTGTGCCAGCTCGTGCAGGATCGTGACGGCGCGGCGCTCGATCGTGGCCTCGGGGACCTTGGACCGGAACACGTAGGACTCGAGGAACGTCACCGCGCCGGCGTTCTCCATCGCGCCGGCGTTGAACTCCGGCACGAACAGCTGGTCGTACTTGGTGAACGGGTACGGGACCCCGAACGCCCGCTCGTAGAAGTCGAAGCCGGCGCGCGTGAGGTCGACGATGTTGTCGGTGTCCAGGTGCTCGGCCAGCGACCCACGGCAGTAGACGCCCAGCGGGATGATGCGGCCGTCCTGGCTGGTGAGCTCGCGGTGCTCGGCGTGGTACGGCCCGGCGATGACGGCCGTGATGTACGACGAGATGCGCGGGGTCGTCTCGAACGTCCACGTGGCGGTGCCCTTGTCGGCGCCGCCGTTGCGGTTGGTGCCGCCCTCGACGACGACGGGCATGCCGACCTGCGGGTAGTTGGACACGACGGTCCAGTGAGCCGGAGCGGTCACCGTGAAGGTGAACGCGGCCTTGAGGTCGGGCTGCTCGAACACGGCGAACACGCGCCGGGAGTCGGCCACCTCGAACTGCGAGTACAGGTAGACCTCGTCGTCCACGGGGTCGACGAACCGGTGCAGGCCCTCGCCGGTGTTCATGTATGCGGCGTCGGCGACGACGACGAGCTCATTGGTCGCGGCGAGGCCGTCCAGCTGGATGCGCGCGTCGGTGACGACGGCCGCGACGTCCAGCGACCGGCCGTTGAGCGTGACCTCGTGCACGGTCGGTGCGATCAGGTCGATGAACGTCGAGGCACCCGGGGTCGCCGTGAACCGCACCACGGTGCGGGACTCGAACGTCGTCGGACCGGTGGTGAGGTCCAGGGTGACGTCGTACGACTCGGTGGCGACGACTGCGGCGCGCTCGCGCGCCTCTGCACGGGTGAGGTTCTCTCCAGGCACGCAGGTACTCCTCGGGACGCGATCGGGTGGGCTCTTGGCCGGGTCGATCATCGCACGCAGCCGTGTGCGCCCTAAGGTCGACGCGTGCATGCGACCTACGACGCGGTCATCGTCGGCGGCGGCCACAACGGCCTGACCGCTGCCGCCTATCTGGCCCGCGCCGGACGGACCGTCCTGCTGCTCGAACGGGCGGACCACGTGGGCGGCGCGACGCAGTCGGCGCGGGCGTTCCCGGGGGTCGACGCCAACGTGTCGCGCTACTCCTACCTGGTCTCGCTGATGCCCCGGCAGGTCCGCGACGAGCTCGGGCTGCGGGTGGAGCTCCGCCGCCGGCGCATCTCCTCCTACACGCCCGCCGGCAGCGGGGGACTGCTCGTCGACACGGCCGACGAGGCCGCGACCGCCGAGTCGTTCGCCTCGGTCGGGGCGGGTGGCGACGTCGCCGCGTGGCGAGCGTTCGGCGCCCGCACCGGCGCGCTCGCCGCACGGCTCTGGCCGACGATGACCGAGCCGCTGCTGTCGCGCGACGACGCGCGGCGGCTGCTCGGTGCGGCCGACTGGCGCGACCTGGTCGAGCGGCCCGTGGGCGAGGTCGTGGACGCGACCTTCGGTTCCGACCTGGTCCGGGGGATCGTGCTCACGGACGCCCTCATCGGTACCTTCGCCCGCGCGCACGAGCCCGGAGGGCGGGCCAACCGGTGCTTCCTCTACCACGTGATCGGCGGGGGAACCGGGGACTGGGACGTGCCCGTGGGGGGCATGGGCGCCGTCGCGGGTGCGCTCGAGAGTGCGGCTCGCGCCGGTGGTGCGGAGCTGGTCACCTCGGCCGAGGTCACCGCGGTCGACCCCGGCGGCCCGAGCGCAGCTGCCGAGGTGACGTGGACCGATGCCGACGGGACGCAGCATCGCGTGGGCGCGCGGCACGTGCTCGCCGCGTGCGCGCCGGCCGTGCTGGACCGGCTGCTCGGCCGGTCTCCCGGCGCGGCGCCCGAGGGGGCGCAGCTCAAGCTGAACATGCTGCTCACGCGCCTGCCGCGGCTGCGCTCGGGGGTGGACCCGGCCACGGCGTTCGCCGGTACGTTCCACGTGCACGAGTCCGCCACCGAGCTCGAGACGGCCTACCAGCAGGCCGCCGCCGGCGTGATCCCGGACGTGCCGCCCGTCGAGACGTACTGCCACTCGCTCACGGACGACTCGATCCTCGGCGCCGACCTGCGCGCCACCGGTCACCACACGCTCACGGCGTTCGGCCTGCACATGCCCGCGCGGCTGTTCGCGGCCGACCCGGACGGTGCCCGCGAGCGCGCCCTGACCGCCACCCTGCGGTCCATCGACAGCGTCCTGGCGGAACCGCTCGAGGACTGCCTCGCCCGCGACGCGACCGGAGCGCCCTGCCTGGAGGCCCGCAGCCCCGTCGACCTGGAGGCCGACGTCGGCCTGCCGGGCGGCCACATCTTCCACCGCGACCTCGCGTGGCCCTGGGCGGAGCACGACGACGAGGTGGGCGGCTGGGGCGTCGAGACGGCGGACCCGCGCATCCTGATCGCCGGTGCGGGCGCCCGGCGCGGCGGCGGTGTCAGCGGCATCCCCGGTCGCGCCGCGGCGTTCGCCGTCCTGGGCACGGCCTGACGACCTGCGGGAATAGCGCGGCGCGGCGAGATGGTTGCGCCAGGCACCGACATCTCTGGAGGACTCTGTGACGAGCACGCCCACCGCCCGCCCCGTCGTCGACTTCTGGTTCGACCCGGCCTGTCCGTGGGCATGGATGACGTCCCGCTGGATGGACGAGGTCGCCGCGATCCGCGACGTGGACGTCCGCTGGCACGTCATGAGCCTGTCCGTGCTGAACGAGAAGCGGGACGACCTGCCGCAGCGGTACCGCGACCTCATGGACGAGGGCTGGGGACCGGTGCGCGTCATCATCGCCGCCGCGCGCGACCACGGTGAGCAGGTCATCAAGCCGCTGTACGACGCGATGGGCACGCGCCGCCACCCCGGCGGTCGCACCGACAACGCCGCGATCATCGCCGAGTCCCTGGCCGAGGTGGGCCTGCCGGCCGGGCTGGCGGCGGTCGCCGGCACCGACGAGGTCGACGCGCTGCTGCGCGAGTCGCACGGTGAGGGGATCTCGCTCGTCGGCGACGACGTCGGCACCCCGGTCGTCGCCATCGACGGCGTCGGGTTCTTCGGCCCCGTCATGACGCCCGCCCCCACCGGCGACGCCGCCGGTCGCCTGTTCGACGGTCTCGCCCTCATGACGAGCGTCCCCGGCTTCTACGAGCTCAAGCGCTCGCGGACGGCCGGCCCGTCGTTCTGAGGACTGTTCTGGGCATCTGACCAGGGCGAGTGGCCCGTCCGGTTCGTCCCGTGTGATCCTGGTCGCCGACTCCGCCCCAGACCGGGCGGGTCGGTGACCCCCACGGGGAGGAACGGAGCAGCATGACCTCGGCGCGCACCATCCGGCTCTTCGTCATCGTCGACGCGGTGCTGGTGGTGCTCCTGCTGATCCTCGCGATCGTCTTCGTGAGCGGTGATGGCGGAGGCGAGGACGGCACCGCGGACGCGACCACCGGGGCGAGCGCGTCGAGCACCCCGTCGTCGAGCGCGTCGGCCACCTCCACCGAGCCGGTCGCGTTCGCGCTGCCCAGCGGGAACATCGCGTGCACCATGTCCGTCGACGGCGTGACCTGCACCATCGCCAGCTACACCTACGCACCGCCGGTCGTGGCGGGGTGCACCGAGGTGACCGGGCACGTGATCGTCCTGAACACGGACGGCGTCGCGTTCGACTGCGTGAGCGGACCGCCGCCCGCGGTGGCCGGCGACGACGTCCCCGTGCTCGAGTACGGGCTGACCACGAGCGTGGGCGACTACACGTGCCGCAGCGCGACCGACGGCGTGCAGTGCACGGACGGGTCGGGCACCGGGTTCCAGCTCGCCCGCGCCACCTGGTCCGAGCTGCCGGCCTGACGCCGACCGCCCGGACCAGGGGCGTCGTGCGTCACCAGATACGGACGCGCTCCTCGGGTGCGAGGTACAGGGCGTCGCCCGGCTGGACGTCGTAGGCGAGGTAGAACTCGTCGACGTTGCGCACCACGCCGTTGCAGCGGAACTCGTTGGGGGAGTGCGGGTCGGTGGCGATCCGGCGGATGATCTCCTCGTCGCGACCCTTCGCCTGCCACACCTGCGCCCAGCCGAGCAGCACGCGCTGAGCGGCCGTCAGCCCGTCGATCACGGGGGCGTCCTCGAGCGGGGTGCCGAGCGCGATGCGGTAGGCGGTGAACGCGATGGAGAGCCCACCGAGGTCGCCGATGTTCTCGCCGATGGTGAGCTCGCCGTTCACGTGGTGCGACCCGTTCAGCTGCACCGGGGAGAACACCGAGTACTGGTCGATCAGCGCCTTGGTGCGCGACTCGAACTCCGCGCGGTCGTCGGCCGTCCACCAGTCCTCGAGGCGCCCGTCGCCGTCGTACTTGGACCCCTGGTCGTCGAACCCGTGGCCGATCTCGTGGCCGATGACGGCACCGATTCCGCCGTAGTTGACGGCGTCGTCGGCGTCGGCGTCGAAGAACGGCGGCTGCAGGATGGCGGCCGGGAACACGATCTCGTTCAGTCCGGGGTTGTAGTAGGCGTTGACCGTCTGCGGGGTCATGAACCACTCGTCGCGGTCGATCGGCTTGCCGATCTTGCCCAGCTCGCGGTCCTGCTCGAACGCGTAGGCGCGGCGCACGTTGCCCAGCAGGTCGTCCGCGGACACCTCGAGCGTCGAGTAGTCGCGCCAGCGGGCGGGGTAGCCGATCTTGGGGGTGAACGCCTCGAGCTTGGCGAGCGCCTTCGCGCGCGTCTCCTCACCCATCCAGTCCAGCTGCGAGATGGACTCGCGGTACGCGGCGACCAGGTTGGCCACCAGCCCCTCCATCCGCGCCTTGTGCGCCGCCGGGAAGTGCCGGTCGACGTAGACCTTGCCGACGGCCTCGCCGAGCACGCCCTGCACCAGCGAGACACCGCGCTTCCAGCGGTCGCGCAGCTCCTGCGCACCCGTGAGCGTCCGGCCGTAGAAGTCGAAGTTCGCCTCGACCAGCTCGTCGTTCAGGTACGGCGCCCGGTCGGAGATGACGTGGTAGCTGAGCCACGCCTTCCAGTCCTCGAGCGGCTCGCTCTCCCACAGGGTGGCGAAGGCCTCGGCGAACGAGGGCTCGCGCACGACGAGGTGGTCGAACGCCGTGGCCGGTGCGCCGAGCGCCAGCACCCAGGAGTGCCAGTCGAACCCGGGGGCACGCTCGGCGAGGGCGGTGAGGGTCAGGGCGTTGTAGGTGAGGTCGGCGTCCCGGTCCTTGACGACGTCCCAGTGCCCGGCGGCCAGCGCGGTCTCGAGGGCCAGGACCCGACCGGCGAGCTCGTCGGCCTGCGTCTCGTCCGCCGCGGCACCACCGAGGCGCAGCATGCGGGCGACGTGCGGGCGGTAGGCCGCGAGCACCGGCGCGTACTGCGCGTCGCGGTAGTAGGCCTCGTCGGGCAGGCCCAGACCGCCCTGCGCGAGGTGCACGACGTAGCGGGTGGGCTCCTTGGCGTCGTTGTCGACGTAGAACCCGACGGCACCGCCGGCCCCGGTGCGCTGCAGGGCGCCGAGCGCCCCGGTGAGCTCTGCCTGCGTGGTCGCCGCCTCGACGAGCGCGAGGTCGGTGCGCAGCGGCGCGACGCCGGCGGCCTCGACGACGTCGGTGTCCATGAACGACGCGTAGACGGCGCCGACCTTCGCCTCCACGGGGTCCGTGGACGTCCCCGCCGCAGCGGACTCGCCGGCGTCCGTGATGATGTCGCGGACCTGTTCCTCCGCCCGGTCGTGCAGGGCGCGGAACGCGCCGTCCATCGCGCGGTCCGCGGGGATCACGTGGGCCGCGAGCCAGCGGCCGTTCACGTGGGCGTAGAGGTCGTCCTGGGGACGGACGTCGGGGTCGAGTGCGGTCAGGTCGATGCCACTGCGCGTCATGCGCACAGCCTACGGACGGGTGCGTCCTGTGCGCCGTGGCTTACGCCCAGGGCTGACGACCGCCTGCCGGACTCCCGACGCGGCGCCCCGGGGGTGGTGCGGCAGGATGGCCCCATGCGCATCCACGTCGCCTCCGACCACGCCGGATTCGAGCTGAAGGTCGCCCTGATCGAGCACCTGCGCGCCGCGGGCCACGACGTCGTCGACCACGGCGCCGACACCTACGACGCGCTCGACGACTACCCGCCCTTCTGCTTCGCGGCCGGCGAGGCCGTCGTGGCCGACCCGGGGTCGCTCGGCGTCGTCATCGGCGGCTCGGGCAACGGCGAGCAGATCGCCGCGAACAAGGTCACCGGCGTGCGAGCCGCCCTCGCGTGGAACCTCACGACCGCGCAGCTGGGTCGCCAGCACAACGACGCCAACGTCGTCGCGATCGGTGCACGTCAGCACTCCGTCGACGAGGCCCTGGAGCTGGTGGACGCGTTCGTGGCCGAGCCGTTCAGCCACGACGCGCGCCACCAGCGCCGGATCGACCTCCTCGCGGCCTACGAGGCCGGGCGCTAGCCGCCGGTCACCAGACGTAGTTGCACATCGGGGCGACCGGCCACAGGAACGCGACGGCCGCGGACTGCAGCGCACCGGGCGTCTGCTCCGTCACCAGGCCGGCGCGGGCCTGCGCCAGCAGCGACCGGCCGCCGAGGTAGACGGCCCCGAGCTCGCGGACGTCGAGCGTCACGTCGGCGGCGTCCTGCGTGCGGGTGACCTCGGCCGGGTACGTGCCGTCGTCCTGCCGGGCGCCCGTGGTCAGGCGCCACCGGCCCGCGTTCGCGGTCAGGCGGGTGTCGGTCACGTCGAGCACGACGTCGACGGGGGCCGCGTACCGGCGTCCGGCGAGAGCCACGGGCAGGTCGAGGATCCGGATCCAGAGGTTGTCGTTGACCTTGGGCACCACCGCGCGGGGGTCCACCAGCAGGTGCAGGAGGGTGTCGTCGACGGGCAGCATCGGTCCGTCGACGGTGGCGGTGAGGTCGAGGTCCAGCAGGAACGACCAGAGGCGATGCGTCGCAGCCGCGTCGACGGCGACCGCCTCGCGCACCTTGACGGTCCCGGCGGGGCCGCCCTCCGCCCAGTTCTCCTTGCGCCGGAACAGCGCGAAGGCCCGGACCTCGCCCGCGGAGTCGTGCACCGTGACGATCCGCAGCGGTTCGGCGCCCTCGCGCCAGGCCGGCGGGTCGACCAGGACCCGGGTGCGCCACGCGTCGCTGTCGCGGGTGGTCCAGCCGGGCCTGCCCGCGCCCGCCGCGCGGTGCACGGCGTCCACCAGAGCGCTGTGGCGCGCGACGTCGGCGGTCGCCAGCTTCACCGTGAGCTCGTCCGTCCCGGGGACGTCACGCAGGGCGGCGCCGCGGGCGATCTTCACTCGTACGTCGTCGGCGGCCGAGCCGTAGCCGTACCGCCCGTAGATCGCGTGCTCGGCGGCGAACAGGGCGGAGATCGGCTCGTCACGTGCGAGCGACCGGGCGAAGTGGGAGTCGATCATCGCGGTCAGCAGGCCGCGGCGGCGCTGGTCCGGCCGGGCGCCCACCCAGGTGAGCCCCGAGCACGCGATCGTGCCGCCCGGTACCGGCATCGCGTGCGCGTAGGACGCGTGCACGGCCGCGAGCACCCCGTCGGGATCCTCGACGGCCTGCGCCCGGTCCCACTCGAAGGTGATCGGGACGAGGGCGTCGGTCTCGGGGCTCGAGTCGAACGCGAACGCCAGGCGGTCGACCTCGAGGTACTCGTCCTTGCGGCTCTCGGGCACGTCGACGAGGCGGTATCCGTCGGGAAGCGGGCTCATGTCGCCATCGTCCGGCATGGCACGCCCGACGGCACCTCCATTTTGCATCGGCACGGCGCCGCGGAGCCCAGTATCTCGTGCCGGTGACCTGCGGATACGCTCGCCAGATGTGGGGAGTCCGATGGGTGCCGGCGCAGGGCCTGCTCACCCGCGCGACCCTCGTGCTGCGCCGGTGGAGCGGGCGCTCGCAGGTCACGCTCACGGCGGCCCTCGTGCTCAGCGTGGGACTCCTGGCGCTGGGTATAGCGCAGCAGCCCGAGTGGGTCCCGCCGTCGACCTTCCTGCTCATCGAGCTCGTCGCGGTGTTCCTGCTGCGGCTGCGCAACATCATCGTGCTCGGCGTCGCGATCCTCGGGTGCTCGTGGTGGTTGTGGTGGTGGGGAGCGGCGTCGATGATCCCCGGCATCCTCGTCGTGATCACCGTCTCCGTGGGCGCGACCATCGCCTTCGCGCGCGAGCGGGAACGGCTCGGGCTCCAGGGAGCGCCCGGTGACCTCATGCTCGTCGACCTGCGCGACCGGCTCGCTGCGCACGGCCGCGTCCCCCCGCTGCCCGCCGGGTGGCGGGTGGACAGCGAGATCCGCTCGGCGCACGCCGACGGCTTCTCCGGGGACTTCATGGTGGCGGGCACCCGGTCCGACGAGAACGCGCTCGAGATCGTCCTGGTCGACGTCTCCGGCAAGGGACTCGACGCGGGGGTGCGCTCGCTGCAGCTGTCCGGTGCGTTCGGTGGCCTGCTCGGGGCCATGCCGCGCGACAAGTTCCTCCGGGCCGCCAACCAGTACCTGCTCGCGCAGGCGTGGGACGAGGGCTTCGCGACGGCGATCCACGTGGCGCTCGACCTGCGGACAGGCGACTTCTGGGTGTCGTCGGCCGGGCACCCGCCCGCGGTGCACCTGCACGCCGGCTCGGGGCGCCTCGAGCTGATCGACACGGTCGGCAGCCCTGCGCTCGGGGTCGTGGCCGACATCCGGTGCGAGTCACGCGCGGGACGCATGGAGCGCGGTGACGTCCTCCTGCTCTACACGGACGGGCTGGTCGAGATGCGCGGGGGAGACCTCGACCAGGGCATCGACCGGTTCATGGGGGTGGCGGACCGCGTCCTGGCACCCGGTCGCGGCACCGCGGCGGCGGTGCTGGCCGGGGTGAAGGCGGGCGACGACGACGACCGCGCGGTCGTCCTGGTCCACCGCGACTGACGTCAGGGCTGCACGGACGTGACCAGCCAGTCCGCGTACCCCTCACGCCCGCCGCCGGCCTGCAGGTGGATGTCGTCGCTGTAGAACCACGCGCGGTTGGCGGTGCCGAGCGTGTTCCAGTCGAGCAGGTGCGCGTGCGGGTACTCGGGGGTGACGCGCGCGAGGAGCTCGTTGTTGTAGTCGGCCCAGGTCCGCGGCACGTGGACGTTGACCAGGTACACGCGCCGGTCCCGGGTGAGCTCGAGCAGCTCCCGCAGGCTCGCCTCATCGATCGGCCCGTTGGTCCCGCCGTGCACGATCAGCGTGTGGCCCAGGGTTCCCGCCGCGACCCCGGCGCGGACCAGCTCGAGCATGGCGCCGAACTGCCGTGACTCCACGGCGTCGACGGTGACCCCGCGGGCGGCCAGGTCCGCGGCGGCGCCGAGCATGACCGAGTCCCCGATGCTCGAGATGGCGCCGACCTCCTCGGGCGGCGGTGGTGGCGGGGTCGTCTCGACCGGAGTGGGCGTCGGCGTCACGGTCGGGGTGGGTGTCGGGGTCGGGGTCGACCGCTGCGACGTCACCACGGGCACGGGCTCGGGCTGCCAGGACCCGCCCTCCGCACCCACCCGCGGCACCTGCGCGAGGGCGGCCGTCGCGACCCCGCCGACGACCGCGAGACCGACCGCCGCGGCGACCACGCGCAGCATCGTGCGCGCGCGGTCCTCGTGCGGCCGGCGCACGCGCGCGACCGCCCGACCCACCGCTCCCCGGCGGACGGGGAGCTCGACGAACCGGTAGGACAGCTCGGCGAGGCCCAGCACGGCGGCCAGCCGCAGGATCGTGGCCAGCCACGGGGACAGGTCGAGGTCCACCCCGGGGCGGCTGAGCATGAAGACGGGCCAGTGCCACAGGTAGATGCCGTAGGACCGCTCACCGAGCCAGCGCCACGGCTGGCGGCCGAGCGCGCGCCCCAGCAGCCCGGCGGGGTCCGCGACCGCGCCGACGAGCACCGCCGCCAGCAACGAGAACGCCAGGAAGCCGCCGCGGTACAGCGCGTCGCTGAACTCGTCGACCCAGACGAACGCCGCCACGACCCCGAACAGCGCGAGAACCCCGAGGACGTCGGTGACGCCCGCCTCGAAGCGACGAACCGCCCGGCCGCGTTCTCGGAACCACGACCCGGCCAGGCCCCAGGTCCGCCACGGCGTCCACGTGGCCGCCATGGCCGCGCCGACCAGAAGCCCCATGGAGTGGGTGTCGGTGCCGAAGTACACGCGGCTGGGGTCGTTCGGGACGGGGGAGGAGGTGCGGATGGCCAGGACCGCCATCGCCACCGTCGACAGCAGCGCGAGGCTCCCGGCGACCTGCCCGACGCGCGCCCGACCGGCTCGCAGCGCCACCACGACGACCAGCGGGAACACCAGGTAGAACTGCTCCTCGATGGCCAGGGACCACAGGTGCTGGAGCAGGGGTGGTCGGCTGACCATCTCGAAGTAGGAGCGCTCGGCGAAGATCTGCCACCAGTTCGACACGTACGTCGCGGCGGCCGCGATGTCGCCGCGCAGCTCCGCCGCCTCGCTGGGCATCGCGACGGCGACACCGGCCATCGCGACCAAGAGCAGGCCGAGCGCCGGCAGCAGGCGGCGTGCCCGTCGGGCGTAGAAGCGGCGGAACGAGAAGGCGCCGGTGCGTTCCACCTCGTCGAGCACGATCGTGGTGATGAGGTAGCCGGACAGGACGAAGAAGACGTCGACACCCAGGAAGCCGCCGCGCATCCACGGCGCGCCCAGGTGGTAGACCACGACCCCGGCGACGGCGACCGCACGGACCCCGTCGAGCCCGCCCAGGTAGGGCATGCGTGCCGGAGGGGCCGGTCGGGGCGACCGCTGCTCCGCGAGCGCGGGGCGCTGGGCGGTGACGGTCATGGATCCCCCGGGTCGGTGCACGTGCGCGGGAGACGTGCGGGCGCTCCCGTGCGGCCAGGGTAGGTCGGGTCGACGCGCGATCCGGCGGGGGACACGCGGGGCGGTCAGTCCTCGTCGGGGAACCAGATGGCGCGACGCAGCGCGACACGCGTCCCGTCGGCGCTGAGCGGCGTGCCCTCGTCGCCCAGGAGGGCCAGTGCGCGCGTCGTGTGCCGGGCCGGGGGTCTTCCCGCTGCATTGACGACGCGCCACCACGGCACCCCGGAGCCGGCGTGGCTCATGACCTGACCGACCTGTCGCGGTCCGCCGCGCCGGACGCCGTCGCGGGCCTCGAGCAGGTCCCCGACGACCTCCGCGACCGTCCCGTACGTCATCGCGCGGCCGGCGGGGATGGCGGCGACCAGGTCGAGCACCGCCTCCGCGTAGTCGTCGTTCATGCCGCGGTCAGGCCGGTGCGCGCAGGGCGTCCGCGATCGCCGGGAGCGTCCGCGGGTCGGCCTGGACCAGCATCGTCGTGACGGCCGTGCTCTCCCACGCGGGGAGCTGGGCCCGGATGTCGTCGACCGTGCCGACCAGCGCGATGTCCTGGACCAGCTCGAGCGGGACGGCGGCGGTCGCACGCGCGCGGTCGCCGGCGAGGTAGTGCGCCTGGATCTCGTCGCACGCCTCGGCGTACCCGAGCCGGTCCAGCACGTCGCGGTGGAAGTTGGCGCCCTTGGCCCCCATGCCGCCTGCGTACAGCGCGATGAACGGCCGGACGCTGTCGGCGGCGGACTCGACGTCGGCGCCCAGGACGACCGGGACGGTGGCGACGACCTCGAAGTCCTCGACGGCGCTGAGCCCGGCGGTGCGCTTGGCGAAGCCCTCCGCCAGGAGCGTCCGATACTCGCCGTCCATGCGCGGCGAGTAGAACAGCGGCAGCCAGCCGTCGGCGATCTCCGCCGACATCGCGATGTTGCGCGGGCCCTCGGCGGCCAGGTGGATGGGCAGGTCCGACCGCAGGGGGTGCACGGTCGAGCGCAGCGCCTTGCCCAGGCCGGACCCCTCGTCGGCGGGCAGGGGGAGCCGGTAGAACTGGCCGTCGAACGTGACGGGAGCCTCGCGGGCCAGGACCTGCCGGACGATGGACACGTACTCGCGGGTGCGGGCGAGCGGCTTCGGGTAGGGCTGGCCGTACCAGCCCTCCACCACCTGCGGGCCCGAGGCACCGAGGCCCAGGACGAACCGGCCGCCGGAGAGGTGGTCGAGCGTGAGGGCCGCCATCGCGGCGGCCGTCGGCGTGCGGGCGGAGATCTGCGCGATCGCCGTGCCGAGCCGGATGCGCGTGGTGCGCGCACCCCACCAGGCGAGGGGGGTCAGGGCGTCGGAGCCGTAGGCCTCGGCCGTCCACACCGAGTCGAACCCGAGCTGCTCCGCGCCGAGGACGGCCTCCTGCGCACCGGGCGGGGGACCCGCCGACCAGTAGCCCGTGTGGTAGCCCAGCCGCATCGTCAGTCCTCCAGGTCCGGCGTCGTCGTCGACGCCCGCGCCAGGCTACCTGCTACCCGGGGTATCGCGTGTCGCGCGCTGCAGATCCGTCTGTCAGCGCAGTGCTTCCTTGACCAGCGCGGTGGTGGTCTGCGGGGCGACGCCGAGGGACCGGGCGACGCGCACCAGCGTCTCGATGGCGGCGTGCAGCTCGGAGTTGTCCTGCTCGGGGGCGGTGACCACGGCGCCCCGACCGCGGCGGAGCTCGATCACGCCTTCGTCGCGCAGCTCCTGATAGGCGCGCAGCACCGTGTGCAGGTTGATGTCGAGCGAGGCGGCGAGCTCCCTGGCCCCCGGCAGCCGCTCGCCGTCGACGAGCTCGCCGTGCGCGACGGCGGCACGCACCTGCCCGGCCAGCTGCGTGAACAGCGGGTCGGGCGACGCGGCATCGATGCGGAAGAGCATGCGGCGATCATAGTTGTTTGAGGACAACTAGAACAGCGGATGCCTCAGATGTAGATCGCCGGGTCGTCGATCTCGATGTCGAACGGTGCGGCAGCGGGGCGCAGCCGGATCGTCGCCGGCACCCCGACCGCGATCGCGCCGGGCGGCACGTCGTGGATGACGACGGCGTTCGCGCCGATCTGCGCGCCCTCGCCCACCCACACCGGCCCGAGGATCTTGGCCCCCGCCCCGACGACGACGTTGTCGCCGAGCGTCGGGTGCCGCTTGCCGTGGCGCATCGACTTGCCGCCCAGCGTCGAGCCGTGGAACAGGACCACGTCGTCCCCGACCTCGGCGGTCTCACCGACGACGACGCCCATGCCGTGGTCGATGAACAGGCGGCGACCCAGCCGGGCACCGGGATGGATCTCGATGCCGGTGACTGCCCGCGCGAGCTGAGAGATCAGTCGCGCGGGCAGCCGCAGGCCGGGCTGGTGCCACATCCTGTGCGTCAGCCGGTACACCCACACCGCGTGCACCCCCGGGTACCCCAGGGCGACCTCGGCGAGCGACCGGGCCGCGGGGTCGCGGTGCCGGGCAGCCTCGAGATCTTCCCCGAGGGTGGCGAAGAAGTGCAGGTGGTGGTCGGACACGGTGCCTTCGTCCTGTCGGTGGGGGTGGTCGTGCGAGCGTGCCCTGCGGTCAGTCGACGAGGTCCGCGTAGAGCACGGTCGACAGGTAGCGCTCACCGAACGACGGGACGATGGCGACGATGAGCTTGCCGGCGTTCTCCGGGCGCTGGGCCAGGAGCGTCGCGGCGTGCAGGGCGGCGCCGGACGAGATGCCGACCAGCAGACCCTCCTCGGCGGCGGCGCGGCGGGCGACCTTCACGGCGGTCTCAGCGTCGACGTCGATGATCTCGTCGTAGACCGTGGTGTCGAGGATCTCCGGCACGAAGTTGGCGCCGATGCCCTGGATCTTGTGCGGGCCGGGCGCGCCACCGTTGAGGATGGGCGACTCGGCCGGCTCGACGCCGACGATCTTCACGCCGGGCTTGCGGGCCTTGAGCACCTGGCCGACGCCCGTGATGGTGCCGCCGGTGCCGATGCCGGCGACGAGGATGTCGATCTCGCCGTCGGTGTCTGCCCAGATCTCCTCGGCGGTCGTCGTGCGGTGGATCTCCGGGTTGGCCTCGTTGGCGAACTGGCGGGCCAGGATGGCACCCGGGCGCTCGGCGACGACCTCGTCGGCACGGTTGACCGCGCCGCGCATGCCCTCGGAGCCCGGCGTCAGGATGAGCTCGGCGCCGAACGCGCGCAGCAGGAGCTTGCGCTCCTTGGACATGGTCTCCGGCATGGTCAGGACGACGTTGTAGCCGCGGGCCGCGCCGACGAACGCGAGCGCGATGCCCGTGTTGCCGCTGGTGGCCTCGACGATCGTGCCACCGGGCTTGAGCTCGCCGGACGCCTCCGCCGCGTTGATGATCGCGACGCCGATGCGGTCCTTGACCGAGTTGGCCGGGTTGTAGAACTCGAGCTTCGCGACGACGGTCGCGGGGGCGCCGTCGGTGATCTTGTTGATGCGGACGAGCGGGGTGTTGCCGATGAGCGCGGTGGCGTCGTCGTAGATGCGTGCCATGGTTCCTCTTTGGTCGAGCTGCCGGCCGGCCGGCAGCTGGTGGGGGACTGACTAGCGATGCGTCTGGGGTCCGTCCGGCGCGGGCGCCGGACGGGAGGGACGGATCAGTGCGGGGCTGTCCGTCCCGGTGCGGGGCGAGCGCTGGCGCGGGAGTCGGCCCCTCGTTCAGGGGTTCTCGCGCGAAGGAGCAGCCAGCGCTCTACAGACAGCGACAACAGGGCAGCGCCACGCAGGCACGCCCGAGGACGGCGGGGGCGGCAGTCTGCACGCGCATCGCTACGTCCTCCAGGACCGGGTAGGTCGGGTCGCGCCCGCGAGACACGGGACACGATCGGCCACGACGCTAGCGTCAACGCCCGCACGCGCGCAAAGCATCCCCACCAGGCGGACGCTCAGCCGAGGCCGACCGCGTCCAGCCAGGCCTCTGCGAGCAGTCCGTGACCGGCGGCCGTCGGGTGCACCCCGTCGTCGGCCCACGTCACCGCCCCCGTGCGGGCAGCCGCAGCGGCGAACAGCCCGTCGGCCGGGACGAGCACGGCACGCCGCTCGGTGGCGATGCGGCGCACGACCGCGATCCGCGGGTCCAGGTCCTCGCGCCAGGCGTGCTGGGGGGTCACCCCATCACGGCACCCCCGGTCGTGGAGGAGTCGTTCACCGCGCGGCGCCGGGTGCGGGGCTAGGACATCTCGGGTCCGCAGTTCACCAGCCACGGGGTGCCGAACTTGTCGTTGAGCATCCCGAACCTGGCACCCCACGGTGCGTCCGCGAACGGCTGGAGAACCGTGCCACCCTCCGCGAGCTTGTCCCAGTAGCCCTGCAGCTCCGCGAGGTCCTGGCCGCTCACCGAGACGGAGATGCTGGTCTGCGTCGCCAGCTCCATGGAGGCCGGCGTGTCCGCACCCATGAGCACGAGCCCGCCGGGCGTCTCGAGCTGGCCGTGCATGATCTTGTCGACCTCGGCGGGGTCGTCGCTGGCGTGGAAATCGCCGAACGTGCTGAGGACCAGCTCGCCGCCGAAGACGGACTGGTAGAACTCCATGGCCTCGCGGGCGTTGTCCCGGAAGCTGAGGTACGGGTTCAGGTACGTGGCCACGGGTGGTCTCCTTCGACTGGGTTCCGACGCGACCACCTTGTCACCGCCCGCCCACACGCAACAGGATCGAGCCCCATGGACCGCCTCGAGGTGGCGCACCGCCGGCTCCACAACCACCACCTGTCCGGCCCGCCGCTGCCCGACCCGGCGGCCGTGGTCCGGCACCTCGGCGCGTCGCAGGCGCAGGAGTACGCGATGGCGAGGTGGTCGCTCGGCCAGCGCAGCGCGGGCGCCGACGACGCCGCGGTCCAGGCGGCGCTGGACGCGGGGGCGATCCTGCGCACGCACGTCCTGCGCCCGACGTGGCACTTCGTGGCCCCCGAGGACATCCGCTGGATGCTGGCGCTCACCGGCCCGCGGGTGCGGCAGATGAGCAGCTACTACGAGCGCCGGTCGGGGATCGACGCCGACCTCGTGGACCGCGCGACGGCCGTCATGGGCGAGGCGCTCCAGGGCGGCAACCACCTGACGCGCCCGCAGGTGCAGGACGCGCTGGCGCGGCGGGGGATCGAGGCGAGCGGGGTCCGGCTGGCCTACCTGGTGATGGCGGCAGAGCTGGCAGCGGTCGTGGTCAGCGGGGTGCTGCGCGGCAAGCAGCGCACCTACGCCCTGCTCGACGAGCGGGTGCCGCCGACGCCGGCGCTCGATGCGGACGCGGCGCTCGCCGAGCTGACCCGCCGGTACTTCGTCAGCCACGGCCCGGCGACCGTCAAGGACTTCCGCTGGTGGTCGAGCCTCACTCTCACGCAGATCCGCCGCGGCCTGGCGATAGTCGGGGACGACCTGACGTCCGTCGACGTCGACGGCCTCACCTACTGGTTCGCGCCGGCCACGGCCCCGACCCGGGACCCGTCGCCGACGGTCCACGTCCTGCAGGGGTACGACGAGTACGGCGTCGCCTACACGGAGGGCCGGACGGCGGCGAACATCGCGGAGCTGACGGTCGCGCCGGCCGGCACGAACCAGGTGATCCAGCCGCTCGTCCTCGACAGCCAGGTCATCGGCTGGTGGCGCAGGGTGGTCGAGCGGGACGAGGTCGTCGCCGAGCCGCACCTGGCGGTGTCGCTGGACGACGCTCAGCGCGACGCGATCAGGGTGTCGTTCGAGAGGCTCGCGCGGTTCACCGGGACGCCGCACCGGCTCGAACTAGACACCTGACCAGAATCTGTGTATAGTTCAACTTTGGATCTCCCGGTCTGCGCGATGGTGTCAGCATCCCATCGCGATGGATCGGCCCGGATGTGGAACGCGCCGCTACGAGAGCGGCAGACGGCCATGGTCCGGGTGGCTGATCTTCGACAGCCCCCAATGGCGCTGGGGGCGGTTCAAGCCGCGCGCAACAAGGACAAGCGGGCGCGGTGGGCGAAGGCCAACAGGTGCTGACGGACATGCGGCCCCGGTGCAGCCCGCGACGAGAGTCGCGGCGCAGCACCGGGGCCGTTGTCGTCCCGTCGGGTCTTTCGACCCTGCCGAGGCGAGGGCGGCGGAACAAGACTTGACCTCATGGTCACCACGTACGCCGAGGGTTGGCTCCGACTCACCAGGAACGACCGGCGGCAGCACTTCTTCCGCGACGGCATGAGCGTCTGCGGGCGGTTCGTCACGCCGACCACCCACTTCCCCGAGGACGACGGGCCCGACCGCGGCGAGTGCACCGGCTGCCGGCACATCTTCGACGCCGAGCGGGGCCGGCTGTCGTACTGAGGGTGCGAGGAGCGTCTCGCCGGCGGTCGTATCCGAGAGGGCTTCGGGACCGATCCAGCCTCGCACGCCTCTTCGATGGCGCGATCAACAGGACGACGGGCGCCTGCCCGGGTGTGAACCCGCGCAGGCGCCCGTCGTACGCGTCCGTCAGCTGCGGACCGCTCGGCCACGACGGGCCACGACGACCAGCGCGACACCCGACAGGAGAACGAGCGTCGACACGGCGATCCCGGCGGGGTCAGTGCCCGTGACCGCAAGCTGGTTGGCCGTCGGCGTCGCGGCAGCCGGGGGCGTCGTGGCGGCCGGCGCCGTGACCGGCGGGGCGACGACCGCCTGCTGCGGGGTGATCGCCCGGAGGGCGACGACGGGGGTGTACGAGACCCCCTGGACGTCGAACGTGCTGGCGCGGCGGAACGTGCCGGGCGTGCCGCCGTCGGTCGGGTCGTACTCGCTCGCCAGGGCGGAGTCGAGGAAGCCCACGGTGGGCTCGACGTCGCTTCCCGACGGCAGATCCGTCGTCACGGCGACGTTGAGCGAGTCGTACGGGCCGCCGACCATCAGGCCGTCCACGCTCGTCTCGAATGCCACCGAGACGATGACTTCCGACGGCAGGTCAACGGCGAGCGCTTCGAGGCCGTCGAAGGAGACCATCGTGGCGAAGCCGTTGAAGCAGGCGGTGGGGGACCGCCACTGCGTCGGAGAGGGGCATGTCGGGTCGGCCGTCGGCCGGTACGGGATGTCGAAGAGCTCGGTCGCCGACGCCAGCAGCGCGCCCGGAGCGGGGATGGTGCCGGTGGTGTCCACCGCGTAGACGTTGACCGTGATCTCGTGCTCGAAGGTGGCCCCCGGCGTCGTCACGCACGATGCGGTCCAAGCGCCTGACTCGCACGCCCAGCTGGACAGGACGACGTCGACGCCTGCGAGTCGGCGGGCGGCACCGGTGAGCCCGACGTGGTCGCCGAACTCGGACGTCTGCGTCGCTGTGAAGGCGTGGCTGACGAGGTTGCCGGGGAGAGTCGCCGGGACAGCCGAGTAGACAGTCTCGGGTGGCTCCGCGGCGGATGCCTGCGTGGCGCAGAAGGTCGCAGCGGCGACGATGACCCCGCCGAGGATGAGGCCGGTGACTCGGCTTGTTCGCATTGTGTTCTCGCATTTCCGCGGGGCCGTGTCGACCGCCGCCGTCTTCGGTGACCGCACCGAAGCGGCCGCACCATCTCGCCAGGCGCCTCGGGGCGCAACCGGTCGGGGGGACGCTACCTGCGTCGCAGCCCCGCTGAAATGGCCGATAGGACACGCCCGCCTCCACAAACGGGGCGGCAATTGGACAAACGTCCAGCAAGTGCACCGGGTGAAATTCCGTCCGGCGCCCTGAATGTCTGGCTCGGGAGCGATCCGTCACGACGTTTCGTCGACGTCAGCGTCGGCAGGTGCGGTATAGGCGGGCGCTGACCCAGCGGTGATGAGGCCACGCAGACCGCGGCACAGCACGTGGCGCTTCAGGGCCGGCCGGTCAGTCGCGGTCGCCACAGACCGGTCACCGGGGGCGTGCGAAGGACTGACTCGTCAGCCCTGGTAGAGCCACACCTCGTTCGAGTCGGGGTCCCGCACGGCCGACGAACGCGGCATGCCCATCGTGTCGTGCGGACCGAGGACCTCCGTAGCACCGGCGTCGAGCGCACGACGGTGCGCGACGTCGAGATCGTCCACGAGCCCCCCGATCGTCGCCGGCCCCGCCGCACCCGGGCAGTCGGCCGTCTGCAGGTGAACGAGGAAGAAGTCGCTCTCGCCGTAGCGGCCGAACACGAAGCCGGAGAAGTCCTCGTCGGCGGTGCGCTGCGTGACCTCGTACCCGACCCGAACACGTCGATGTAGAAGGCCGCCGCCGCGTCCAGGTCGGCGACGTGCGGCCTGACCTGCACGGGGCGCGCGCCCGTGGGCGGCGACGTTGCGGAGTAAGTCGTCCGCGGACCGGTCGGTGTGTCGCCGAGGCTCGCCGAGGGGCGTGCGCGCTCGCGCACCAGCCTGTCGCGGTGGGCGGCGAGCACCACGTCGACCCGCGCCGGGGTCAGCAGCCCGACGTCGTCGTAGCGCCGCGGCGTGTGCACGGACAGCCCGCAGAGCCGTCCGAACCTGCCGATGGTGGTCTCGTCGGTGCCCACAGCAGAACTCTGGACCCTCGGGCGACCCGAGGGTCAGCCGTCGGATCGGAGCTCGCGCAGATCGGCGAGGTCTCCCCGGAACACGTTCACGTCGATGAAGGGCTCCTCGCCGTCGTAACCGTCGAGACGGTCGCGGTGGGAGTACTGCCAGAAGGCCCAGTCGCGCCCGTCGGACACGCGCGGCGGCAGGTACACCGCGCGGATCCAGAGGGGCGAGTCGGGGAACCCACCGACGATGTAGCGGCTGTACGCGGCCTGCGTCGCGTAGATCACGGGCTCGACGCCGTAGTGCTCGCGCAGCGTCGCGACGAGCACCTCGAGCTCCGCGCGGACCTTGTCAGGGTCCGGGGGATCGCGGAAGAACGTCCCGTAGTGCTCGACGTCGACCGCGACCGGGAGCAGGCCCTCGTCGGCCGGCACGGTCGCGATGACCTGCTCCGCCTGCGAGCGGCCCGGGCTCTCGAAGCTGAAGAAGTGGTACGCGCCGACGAGCAGCCCCGCGTCGCGGGCGCCCTGCAGGTTCTCCGCGAACCGGTCGTCGACGAACCCGGACCCCTCCGTCGCCTTCACGTACGCGAAGTCGACGTCCTGTCCCGCGAGCACGGGCCAGTCGACGACCCCCTGGTACGAGGACACGTCGACGCCGCGCACCTCGTACTGCGCAGCCAGCAGACGGTTGGGCCAGATCACCCCGCGCACGACGAGCACCGCCACGAGCGCGACGACGACGACGGCGACCGTGGCAGCGACGATCGCCTTGCTCCGGGTGTGCACCCCGGAAGTGTGTCGGACGCGCGGGCGGAGGTGTCGACGACGTCCGCGAGGGGTCAGGCGTCGCGGCGCGTGAGCTGCAGCACGGGGATCGTGCGCGCCGTGCGCTTCTCGTAGGAGCGGAATCCCTCGGACCGGGCGGTGAACCGCGCCCAGGCCGCGTCGCGCTCGGCGTCGACGAGCTGCGTCGCGTGCACCCGCACGGTCCCGTCGTCGGGGGTCTCGATCTCGACGTCCGGGTGCGCCAGCAGGTTGTGGAACCAGGCGGGGTTGTCCGGCGCGCCACCCTTGGACGCGGCCGTGAGCCACGTGTCCTCGTCGACCCGGATGCCGGCCACGGGGCTGATGCGTTCGACGCCGGTCTTCGCGCCTCGGTGGTGGAGCAGGACGAGCCCCTTGCCGAAGCCGTTCGTCCGGACGTCGCCGCCGTTCGCTCGGAACTCGTCGATGATCTGCTGGTTCCAGTCGCTCATGCGCCCAGTGTCGTCGTCCCTGGCGGGCTACCGCTCGTCGGGCGGCGTCGGAGGCGGTCCCGTGGTGTCCCGCACCGTCAGCGACGTCGCCAGCTCGATGTGCCGCGACCGCGGCTGCTCTCCGGAGGACATGGCAATGACTGTCTGGACGGCCAGCCGCCCCATCCCGTCCAGGTCCTGACGGACGGTGGTCAGTGCGGGGGTGGTCCAGACGGCTTGTGGCGTGTCGTCGAAGCCCACGACGCTGACCTGCGCCGGAACCTGCACCCCGAGCTCGTGCGCCGCGGCGAGCACCCCGACGGCGATCTCGTCGTCGGCCGCCATGATGGCGGTCGGTGGGAGCGCCGTGGTGAGCAGGTCTCGGGCGTGCCGCGCGCCCGCGTCGACGTCGAACCGGTCGGTGCGCACCAACTCCGGGTCCAGCTCGATCCCCGCCGACTCGAGAGCTGCGCGGTACCCGTAGAAGCGGTCCCGGGCGGGGGTCGAGGCATCCGGGCCGCCGACCCACGCGATCCGTCGGTGGCCGAGCGCGATCAGGTGGTCCGCGGCGGCGCGGGCCCCCGCCCAGTTGCTCGACCTGACGCTCATCATCGGTCGGTGCTGAGCGTCGACGGGGTCGACCATGACGAACGGCAGCCCGGCGTCCGCGGCGGCGGCCAGCAGCCCGTCGGGCTCGGACAAGGTCAGGCCCACGATGCCGACCGCGCCGGCGGACCGCTGGTCCGCGATCCATGCCCGGGCGGTGGCGTGCTGCGTGCGCGTCGCCCGCTCGGGGGCGAGGCGGGTGAGCAGGTCGAGGTGCGCGTCGGTGGCCGACGCGAGCACGCCCTGCAACACGTTGAGGATGTAGGGGGACGCGGGGATGTCGAAGACCACCGCGAGCGCCCGGCGGGACGTGCCCGGCGAGGTGCTGGACCGGTACCCGAGCTCCGCCACGGCGGCGAGAACGCGTTCCCGCGTGGTCGCCGCCACGTCGGGGCGACCGTGGAGCGCTTTGGACGCGGTGGCCGGGGAGACCTCCGCCACCCGCGCCACGTCAGCCAGCGTGGGCTTGCTGTGGCCGACCATGGGGGTCCCTCGTCTCGAAATGTTTTCGCTGTGCTGGATGGTCAGGGCGCACTTTCGCACGCCGTGCCAGATCGTTAGCCTAGCCGGGCGACCGATGCTGGTCGAAAACCTTTCGACGCTGATCGGAGCCATCATGCCTTCTGACGCCGCCACCCTCCTGATCGACGGACGGGTGCCGACCGAGACCGACCTTCGGCACGTGTGGAACGCGTGCGTCGGCGCAGGGCGCGCGAACGAGGCCCTGCGTGCCGACTGGCAGGCCCACTTCCGCGAGGCGGTCGACGTGCTGGGGGCGCGGTTCGTCCGCTTCCACGGCGTCTTCCACGACGACATGTTCGTGTACCGCGTCGCCGACGGTGGTGGCTTCGGTCCGCCCACGCCGCTGCCCGAGCCCGTCTACACCTTCGCCTACGTCGACAAGGTGTTCGACGCCGTCCTCGCCACCGGGGCGCGGCCTTTCGTGGAGCTCGGCTTCCTGCCCTGCGAGCTCGCCACGCAGACCGAGACCGTGTTCTGGTGGAAGGCACACTGCAGCCCGCCGCAGGACATGTGGCGGTGGGTGGAGCTGGTCACCACAACCGTGCGGCACTGGATCGAGCGGTACGGCATCGACGAGGTCCGCCGGTGGCGGTTCGAGGTCTGGAACGAGCCGAACCTGGTGCCGCACTTCTGGACCGGGACCCGGACGCAGTACTTCGAGCTGTACGAGGCGACGGCCCGGGCGCTCAAGGACATCGACGCCGGGCTCCTCGTCGGCGGACCGTCCACGAGCGTCTTCGTCCCGGACGCCCGGTACGCGGGGGAGACGCAGGACAGGTCGGCCGAGGTCGCCACTGCCGAGGCGGCCGACCCGGACGCGCTCGACTGGCAGCCGGTGTGGATCCACGAGTTCGTCGACTGGTGCGCGACCCGTGACGTCCCGGTCGACTTCCTGTCGACCCACCTCTACCCGACGGACTACGCGTTCGGCGCCGACGGACAGGGGCGACCCATCCAGCGGCACGTCGATGCGACCTACGACGACCTGGTCGTGATGCGAGCGATCATCGACGAGGGCCCCTTCCCCGACGCCGAGCTGCACATCTCCGAGTGGTCCAGCTCGCCGTCCAGCCGCGACCGGATGCACGACACGCTCTTCGCCGCCACCTACATCACGCGCGCGTTTCTCAAGGGTGCTGCCCTGGCGGACTCCATCTCGTACTGGACCTTCACCGACGTGTTCGAGGAGGGAGGCGGCGGCGTCGGCCCGTTCCACGGCGGGTTCGGCCTGGTCAACGAGCAGGGCATCCACAAGCCGACCTTCCACGCGATGGCGATGCTGGGGCGGCTCGGCGACCGCGTCCTGCTGTCGACGCCCGACGGGGTGATCACGCGTCGCAGCGGGGACGGGTCGCTGGCCGCCGTCTTCCTCAACTACCCGGACGACATGGGGACGAGGGGCATCGGCTCACGGATCACCTACGAGGCGACGCGTCCGCTGCGGGACCTGGGTCCCAGTCGCACCGTCCGGCACACCGTCGAGGGACTCGAACCGGGGACGCGCCTCACCCTGGAGGTGCTCGACTGGGACCACGGCAACGTCGCCGAGGCGTGGCACCAGCTGGGGGAGCCACTGAACCTCACGCCGCAGCAGACGGACCGGCTGCGCGACGTCGCGGACGCGTTGCACCGCGAGACCCTCGTGGTCCCGCAGACCGGGGTCCTGGAGCTGCGGCTGGAGCTGCGTCCGTGGGCCGTGGCGTCGCTCGTGCAGGAGCGGTGACCGTCGGTCCCCGTTGAGGGGACACCTGCGCAGCCGGCGTGGGATCCTTCCCAGGCGCCCAACCGGGCGTCGTGCGCGGCCCCACCGGGCTGCTGCTCCCGGCGACCGAGAGGACAGGGCGTGCCGCGGATCGATGCCCCGACACTGGTCCAGCACCGGGCCGCGCGCGAGCAGGCGCTGCTCGAGGCGGCCCGCGGGCTGCTCACCGCGCAGCCGGACACGGTGCCGTCCCTCGCCGAGGTGGGCGCGCTGGCCGGGCTCTCCCGGTCGAGCGTGTACCAGTACTACGCGTCGCGCGAGGACCTGCTGGCGGCTGTCGTCGCCGACTCGTTCCCGCGGTGGCAGCAGCGTCTCGACGCCGCGGTGGCCTCGGCGGACGGCCCGCGGGCGCGCGTGCTGGCGTTCCTGCGCGCGAACCTCGAGCTCGTGGCGGACGGCGAGCACGCCTTGGCCCGCACCCTCGCGGTCGTGGCTCCGTCGGAGGACCTGGCCCGGCAGTCGCGCGAGTTCCACGACCAGCTCCTGCTGCCCGTGGTCGACGCGCTCGTCGAGATCGGCGTGCCGGACCCGGCGACCACGACCGAGCTGGTCAACGCGCTCGTGCACGCCGCGTCGCGCCGCGTGGAGCAGGACGGGGACCTGGAGCGCGCCTACGCTGCCGCCGCGTCGCTCCTGGACGCGTACCTGCGGGAGGTCGAGAGCGGCTGAGCCGACCGGCGTCCGGTCTCCCGGACGCCGGGCAGCCACCGGTCAGGCCGGCCGGAGCCGGCCGTCGACCATCTCCAGGACGCGGTCGCAGTGCTCGAGCACGTCGTGGTCGTGGGTGACCATGACGGTCGCAACTGAGAACTCGTGCGTCTGGTGCGCGAGCACCTCGACGATCTCGTGGCTGCGGCGCCGGTCCAGGGCGGCCGTGGGCTCGTCGACCAGGAGCACCGACGGGGACGCGACAAGCGCCCGGGCGATCCCGACACGCTGGCGCTCACCACCGGACAGGCGACCCGGACGGCGTCCGGCGTGCTGGTCCATGCCGACGGCTCGCAGCAGCTCCTCCGGCGGCGTGGCCGCACGCCGGCCGGTGATCTTCTCGACCAGCCGGAGCTGGTCGAGCGCCGTGAGGGCGGGCACCAGGTTGCCGGACTGGAACACGAAGCCGAGGTGGTCCCGGCGGAAGGTCGCCAGCGCGCGCGGCGACAGCCCGATCAGGTCGGTGTCGTCGACCACGACCGACCCGGAGGTGGGCCGGGTCAGGCCACCGGCGACGGCCAGGAGGCTGGACTTGCCGGCGCCGGAGGGTCCGACGATCGCGATGAGCTCGCCCGGTGCGACGGTCAGGTCGACGTGGTCCAGCGCGGCGACCTGGTCGTCGCCGTCACCGAACGTCAGGGTGACGTCGGTGAGGTCCAGGCCGGTGCGCGTGCGGGTGCTCGAGGTGGTGGTGGTCATCGGTTCTCTCCCAGCGCGGTGACGGGGTCGATGGAGGCGATGCGAGCCGTGGCGATGGCCGCGCCGGCCAGGCCGAGCCCGAGCAGCAGTGCCGCGCCGGTCACGATGGGACCGGACTCCAGGGCGAACGGCATGCCGGTGCCCTGCAGGAGAGTGCCGAAGCCGAGGCCGACGGCCACGCCCACGACGAGGGCGCCGAGCAGCAGGACGGCGGCCTGCAGCACGCCGTCGGTGAGGAGGAAGCGCGTGGAGGCACCCATGGCGCGCATCACGGCGAGCTCGCGGGTGCGCTGCACGGTCCAGAGCGTGAAGAACGCTCCGACGACGAGCGCCGAGATGGCGTAGAGGAAGGCCTTGATCATCTCCATGGTCATCAGCTCGGCGGTGTAGCCGGGCGAGGAGTCGAACGCGGCCGTGATCGTGCGTGCGGAGGTGCCCGCCGCGGCGTCGCCCGCGGCCAGGCCCGGGACGTGGCCGTTGAGCCCGCGCACGGCGACCGCGCTCGCGACGTCGTACGCCGCGGCGTCGACCTGCTCGCCTGCCAGCGCTCCCGCGTGCACCTCCTGCCAGGTGGTCAGCGGGATGAACGCGATGTCGACGTGCCCGAAGGTCCGCTGGTCGGCCGTGAAACCGACCACGGTCAGCTCGGTCCCCAGGCGGTCGAGGGTGATGACGTCGCCGAGCCCTACGCCCTCGTCGCGTGCCGACGAGCTGAGCACGGCCTCGCCCTCTGCTGCGATCTCGCGCCCCTGCGCGGCGGCCGGTGCCACGAATCCGTCCGGCTCGACGCCGAACAGCGTGAGGTCGAGCGCGCTCCCGTCGGCGTTCCTGGCGTTGACGATCGCGGTGCCGAGCAGCTCGGCGTCGGCGACACCGTCCTGCGCCGCCCAGGCCTCCGACTGGTCGCGGGTCACCTCGGAGCGCGTGAAGGCCGAGTCGGTCTTCGTCCCCTCGGAGAAGGCGATGGCGCCGATCGGGCTGCGCATCAGCCCGGAGACGCCGTCCACCACCAAGCCGGAGGACAGGCCGGACAGCAGGACCATGAGGACGGCGATGAGAGCGATGACGGCGCCCATCAGGCCGAAGCGGGTGCGCGCGAAGGCGAGCTCGCGCAGAGCGAGGAACACGGAAGACCTCCAGGGGCCACGGGAGCATGTCTTTCCCGACATGATGTCGACATCTTACCGACACCATGTCGGGATACCCCGTGGGGATCGGGAGGCGTCGGTCACACGACGACGCGTCGCTGAGGTCCCTCCGTCAGCCCTTGACCGAGCCGAGCATCACGCCGGAGACGAAGTGCCGCTGGACGAACGGGTAGACGCACAGGATCGGGATGATCGCCAGGATCATCGTCACGGCCTGGATGTTCGCCGAGATGGCCGATGACGTGGTCCCGGCCGCCGCTGCGCTCGCTGCGGTGGTCGTCGTCGCACCCGCGATGAGGTTGCGCAGGAACAGCGACAGCGGGAAGAGGTTGTCCTCGTCGAGGTAGAGGAACGCGGTGAACCAGTCGTTCCAGTAGGCGACCGAGTAGAACAGGATCATCGTCGCGATGACGGCCTTGGACAGCGGCAGCACGATCCGGGTGAAGATCGCGAACCACCCCAGGCCGTCGATCTGGGCGGCCTCCTCGAGCTCGCGGGGGATGTTCTCGAAGAACGACTTCATCACGAGCAGGTTGAACACCGACAGCGCCCCCGGCAGGACGAGGGCCCACATGGTGTTCTTCATGCCGAGCGAGGAGATGAGGACGTAGTTGGGGATGATCCCGCCGTTGAAGAACATCGTGAAGACGGCGATCCCGATCAACGCGTTGCGGCCCCGCAGGTGCGGCTTCGAGATCGCGTAGGCGAAGGTCGTCGTGAGCACCATCGCGATGACCGTCCCGACCACCGTGTACAGCACCGTGTTGCCGTAGCTGGTCCAGAACCGGTCGTCGCCCGCCACCACGCGATACGTCTCGAGGTTGAAGCCGACCGGCAGGGCGTTCACCAGGCCGGCCTTGATCGCTCCCGAGCTCGAGAACGACTGTGCGAGCAGCGTGACGAAGGGGTACAGGATCAGGAGGGTGATCAGCACCAGGGCGGTCGCGTTGAGCCCGGTGAACAGGCGGTAGCCCTTCGAGTCGCGCGGGCCGACCGGGACGCCCGCTCGCGCGTCGACCGGAGGCGCCAGGTCCGTGCTCACCACAGGCTTGCTCCCACCACTCGCCGCGAGATGAAGTTCGCGGACAGGACCATGACGAGGCCGATGACGGCCTGGAACAGCCCGATGGCTGCGGCGTAGCTCAGGTTGTTGGACACGAGGCCGACCCGGTAGAGGTACGTCGAGATGACGTCGGCCGTCGAGTACGTCAGGGGCGTGTAGAGGAGCAGCACCTTCTCGAAGCCCACGTTGAGGAACAGGCCGATGTTGAGGATCAGCAGCGTGATCATCGTCGGCCGGATGCCCGGGAGGGTCACGTGCCACGTCTGCCGCCACCGGTTGGCGCCGTCGATGCGGGCCGCCTCGTAGAGCGAGCTGTCGACCGTCGTGAGAGCGGCGAGGTAGAGGATCGTGCCCCAGCCGACGGTCTGCCACGCCTCGGAGCCGACGTAGATCGCCCGGAACCACTCCGGCCGCTGCAGGAACGGGATCGCCTCGCCGCCGAACCCCTCCACGATCTGGTTCACGGTGCCCTGCAGGGAGGTCAGCTGCATGACCATGCCCGCCACGATCACGACCGACAGGAAGTGCGGCAGGTACGAGATCGACTGGATGGCGCCCTTGAACCACTTCGTGCGCACCTCGTTGAGGAGGAGCGCCAGGATGATCGGCAGCGGGAAGCAGACGAGGAGGGTGAGGCCCCCGAGGATCACCGTGTTGGCGAAGACGTGCCAGAACGTCGGGTCCTCGATGAACATGCGCACGTAGCGCAGCCCGACCCACTCCTCGCCGAAGATGCTGCCCCCCGGGCGGAACCGACGGAACGCGATGACGTTCCCCACCATCGGCAGGTAGCGGAAGACCAGGAGGAACAGCAGCGGCAGGAGCGCCATGGCGTACAGCGCACCGTCGCGCCGCAGCGCAAGGCGCCACGACACCTTCGCGACCTTCTGGCGCGTCGGGCGTGGTGGTCGCCGCACCGGGTCGACCGGAGGCGCCGCAGGCGTCGCGCCGACCCCGTCGGGGCCGTCAGCGACGAGCACGGCGTCCGTGCGTTCGCGCGGGATGGTCATCTCTCACCTCCACGGCAGCCGGTGGGGCGGCGCCATCGCCGCCCCACCGGACCTCGGGCTCGGACCGGTCAGCCGTTCTCGTCGGCGTAGCGCTCGCGAGCGCCGTTGATCAGGTCCAGGTAGCCCTGCAGGTTCTGCGACTCGAGCTCGCCGACGTAGGTGTCCCACTCGCTCAGCGGGCGCTCGCCGAGGATGAACCTGAGCGTGTTGGTGTCCACGGTGTCCTTGAGCGGGGTGGCGAGGAGCGAGGCCTGCTCGAGCTCGGCCTCGTCCAGAGGTGCCGGCGGGAACGGGTCACGCGGCGTGCGGGTGGACAGGACCGAGTCGATGTACTCGACGTACTGGGGCGCGTTGTACGACTCCTTGAGCGCGCGCGACTCGGTCGAGCCGGCGAGGACGTCGTTCGAGTACCCGAGGTCCTTGAGGATGTCGGTCGGTGCGTCCGGGTTGATGCTGAAGGCGTCCAGCGAGTACTCCGGGTTCAGCGTGTACGTGCCGTCGGTCTTCGTGTAGGTCTCGCCCTCCACGCCCCAACGCAGCAGGTCGCGAGCCTCGGGGCTGTAGTAGAGCCAGTCGAGGAACTGCAGCATCGCGATGAAGTTCGGGTGGTTCTTGGCATCGGCCGTGAGCATGAAGCCGTTCCAGAAGTTGCGCGGCTCGACGACCTGTCCGGCCTCGCCGCCCGGCGGGGCGATCTGCACGACCTCGTAGTTCCCCTTGCCGACGGTGGCGTCGAGCGCCGTGGAGAAGTCGTTGACCGTGCCGTTCGCACCGGACGCGGCGAAGACCTGCCCGGCGGCGAACTTCTCGGTGACCGTGCCACTGCCGTCGTTCGCTGCGGTGAAGGACTCGGTGTCGAGCAGGCCGTCCTCGACCAGGCCGTGGAAGTACTCGACCATGTCCTTGTAGCCGTCGTTGGTGGCGGCGTAGACGAACTCGCCCTTGTCCTCGTCGTAGAACGTGCCGTTGCCGAAGCCCCAGCCGGCGACCGTGCCGAAGGCGTGCGCGGCGTAGTTGAGCATCGACGCCCCCTCGAAGCCGTCAGCCAGCGGGGTGCTGTCGGGGTACTTCGCCTTGATCTTCTCCAGGCCGTCCCGCAGCTCGTCCCACGTCTCGGGGACCTTGGCGCCGACCTCGTCGAAGATGTCCTTGCGGATGAGGATCGTGAACGTCGGGACGGAGACCTCCTGCAGACCGGGCGTCATGTAGTACTTGCCGTCCGCCTGGCGCAGGTTGTCGACCATGTCGCCCAGGTCCCACTCCTCCACGTACTTGCGGAAGTTGGGCATGTGCTCCTCGTAGTCGCTGAGGGGCAGGACCGCTCCGGACGCCGCGAACTGCTGCTCGTCGCCCGTGTAGATGAGGGGGATGATGTCGGGCGCGTCACCGGAGCTGATGAGGAGGCTGCGCTTCTCGACGGCGTCGCTGAAGGGGATGTTCGTCAGGTCGAGGGAGACGTTGGTGCGCTTCTCGATCTCGTCGAAGACCTCCCACGAGTCCGTGATCGGAGTCTCGGGCCAGTCGGTCCAGAGCATCGAGAAGGTCACGGGCTCGGTCGCCTTGAAGGTCGTGTCAGCGGCGTAGCTGCTCATCGAGGCCGCGTCGTTCTCGCCCGCGTCGTCGTCGCCCGAGCCGCCGGAGCTGCACGCAGCCAGGCTGATCAGGGCCGTGGCCGCGACGAGCGCCGTCGCGCGCTGCCGTGCACGGTGGGTCAGGCGTGGTGCCAGGTCAAGCTTCATGTCTCTCCTTTGAGAACGTCGCGGGCGTGTCGCCCGAGATCCATGCCGCCTTGAGGTGCGAGGGGGTCCACACCGGTCGCGTCTGCGATTTTAGCGTTAAAATAGGAGCAACCACCCGCTGAGTCAACCCGTGCGCGACAATCGTGACCTCGTTGCCGACTCGGCTCGCAGGTGCGCCGGTCGCCGGGTGGCCACCGGGCTCGGATGGTTCCGAAACGGCGCGTTTTAACGATATTGTCTGCGAACTCGCGCAGCGGCGGTCGGACGGTCGAGGCCTCGCGGGGTCTCCCGCCTGACACAATCCCCGCAGGAGGATGCCGATGGTGACGATGTCTGACGTCGCGCGCGAAGCGGGCGTCTCGGTCATGACCGTGTCGAACGTGCTCAACGAACGCCTGCCGGTGGGCGAGCCGACCCGTGCCCGGGTCCTGGCCGCGGTGGAGGCGCTCGGGTACGAGGTGAACCTGACCGCCCGGCACCTGCGGGCGGGGAGGACCGACACGGTCGCGCTGATCGTGCCCAGCTTCCACGACTACTTCGGCGAGGTCGCGGACGAGATCGCCCCTCTGGTCGAGGCCCACGGCCGCCACCTCGTCCTGGAACGGACGAGCGCCAGCCCCCAGAACGAGATGGAGGCGGTCAGCGTCGCCCGGCTCCAGCTGTACGACGGCGTCCTGCTCTCCGTGGCCGGGCTCGACCCGGAGCAGCTGAGCCGCGTGCGGACGTCGAAGCCGATCGTGCTCCTGGGGGAGCGCGACGTGCCCGTCCACTTCGACCACGTGCGGCTCGCGAACGAGGAAGGTGCACGGCTGGCCACCGCGCACATGATCGAGCGCGGCTCGCGCCGCATCCTGGCGCTCGGCTGCACGCTCGACCGGACCCACCTGATGACCTCGGACCGCCGGGTCGGCTGGGAGGTGGCCCACCGGGACGCCGGCCTCCCCGTCGATGAGCGGTACGTCGTGCCGATCTCGACCTACTCCTCGGCCGCCGCCCGCGGCACCCTCCTCGACGTCATCGCGTCGGGCCTGCCGTTCGACGGCATCTTCGCCGCGACGGACGTCATCGCGCTCGGCGCGGTGGCGGCGCTGGCCGAACGCGGGCTGCACGTGCCCGACGACGTCCAGCTCGCGGGGTTCGACAACCTCGAGGTGTCGAGCTTCGTCCCCCCGGGGATCACGTCAGTGGACCCGAACCACCGGGGGGTCGCCCAGCACGCCGTCGGCCTGCTGCACCGGCGGATGGCGGGCGGCGACGGGCCGGCCGAGCACGTCGTGGCACCGGTCAGCCTGGTGGTGCGCGGCTCGACCCGTCGGTAGGCCGGCGTACCCCGGGCGCACGGCGCCACCCGGAGCGACCGCACGCCGCGGCGGGCTCCGTCCACCTGTCATCGAGAGGACCACCGTGAGCACCACCCCGACCGCCGTCATCGACCTCGACCTGCCGGGCGCGACGATCTCCCGGCACGTCTACGGGCACTTCGCCGAGCACCTGGGCCGGTGCATCTACGGCGGGTTCTGGGTGGGTGAGGACTCCGCGGAGCCCCACGTGCGAGGCATCCGCACCGACGTCGTGGACGCCCTGCGCGCGATCGCGATCCCCAACCTGCGGTGGCCGGGCGGCTGCTTCGCCGACGACTACCACTGGCGCGACGGCATCGGCCCGCGGGAGGCCCGGCCCCGGATGGTGAACTCGCACTGGGGCGACGTGGTCGAGGACAACGCGTTCGGCACGCACGAGTTCATGGACCTGTGCGAGCTGCTCGGGGCCGACCCGTACGTGTCGGCGAACATCGGCTCCGGCACCGTGCGTGAGATGAGCGAGTGGGTCGAGTACCTGACGCGGGCGGACGACTCGCCGATGGCGGCCCTCCGGCGGGCGAACGGCCGCCAGGACCCGTGGCGGGTGCCGTTCTGGGGTCTCGGCAACGAGGCGTGGGGCTGCGGCGGGAACCTGCGCGCCGAGCAGTTCGCCTCGCTCGCGCGCCAGTACGCGACGTACGCGCGCAACCAGGGCGGCAACACGCTCGTGCGGATCGCGGCCGGGGCGAGCGACGCGGACTACCACTGGACCGAGACGTTGATGCGGTCGCTGGGCGACCTCGCCGCCGACCCGGCGACCCCCGCGGGGCCGTTCCAGGCCGTGTCCCTGCACTACTACACGATGAGCGGCCCGTGGGCCGACAAGGGCGACGCGACGGACTTCACGACCGACGAGTGGTACGTGACGATGGCGCGTGCCCGCTACATGGACGAGCTGCTCACGCGGCACTCGACGGTCATGGACCGTCACGACCCGCACCGCAAGGTCGGTCTCGTCGTGGACGAGTGGGGCACGTGGTGGAACGTCGAGCGGGGGACGAACCCCGGGTTCCTGTACCAGCAGAACACCCTGCGCGACGCCCTCGTCGCCTCGCTCCACTTCGACGCGTTCCACGCCCACGCCGACCGGGTGGTGATGGCGAACATCGCCCAGACGGTCAACGTCCTGCAGGCGATGATCCTCACGGACCCGGACACCGGCGCGCTGGTCCTCACCCCGACGTACCACGTGTTCGCGATGAACGTCGGCCATCACGACGCCGGCGCACTCACCGTGCACCTGCGCGACGTGCCGACCCGCCAGGTCGAGGGCGCCGCCGAGCTGCCGCTGCTCTCCGCGTCCGCGTCCGTCAAGGAGGACACCGCGCTGGTGTCGTTGTCGAACCTGGACGCCGACGCCCCGTGCACCCTCGTCCTGGACCTGCGCGGCCGTGACGTCGTCGGGCACACCGCACGCGTGCTGACGGCGCCCACGCTCGATGCGCACAACACCCCTGAGCGAGGCGACGCCGTCGCGCCGACGTCGCATGCCGGGGTGCGCGCGCACCCGCGTGGCCTGGAGGTCGACCTGCCGGCGCACTCGTACGTCACGGTCGCGCTCGAGCTGGGCTGACGTCAGCCGCGGAGCGCGTAGGCGACGCCGTCGGTGAGCGAGAGTCCTGCACCGCGAGCGAGCGCCCCGGCGAGCGCGTCCGGACCGAGAGCGGCCGACACCTCGGCGAGCGACTGGTCGTACTGCTCGCGCTCGTCGGGGGGCCACCCACCGCCGGCACGCCGGAGCATCTCCGCCGCCGTCCCGAGCAAGGTGGCCGCGCGCTCGTGGTCGCCCGCGGCTGCGGTCACCGCGGCGAGGCCGTTGATGGTCCAGGCGACCATCATCTCCGAGCCGCGGGCCGCGCTGACCCGCAGCGCCTGGAGGGCGAGCTCCTCGGCGCGGTCCAGGTTGCCGAGCCGTCGCTCGACCATGCTCAGGTTGGCCGACTCCGTCCAGACGACGAACTCGTCACCCGAGGACCGTCCCATCGACAGCCGCGCCGACATGACCTCTCGCGCCCCCTCGAGGTCACCCGACATCTGCAGCGCCACACCCAGCACGTGCAGGCTGCTGGACCGCCCGGGGTCGCTGTCGGGAAGTCCCTCGGTGACCGTGAGCGCCAGACGCAGCAGGCGCACGGCGTCGTCCACCTCGGTGTTCAGCGCCACGCGGGCCGACCCGGCGAGGACGAGGGCCTGGAGCGAGCGGTCACCGATCGTCTGCGCCAGAGCGAGGGCGCTGGTGAACCGCTGGTCGGCCAGCTCGTACCGACCCGCGAAGAAGACGAGGTAGCCGTGGTCGTAGAGCGCCCGCGCCGTCCCGTCGCCCGTCCGCAGCGCCCGCTCGAACCAGCTGTCGCCCTCGTCGATCCGCCCGGTCGAGATCCAGAACGGCACGAGCGCCGACGCCAGGCGGTACGCCGCGTCCGGCTGCCCGACGGCGAGGTGCCAGTCGAGCGCCTCGAGCAGCTCGGGGTAGCGATCCTCCACCGGCCGGTTCGCGTCCGGATCCTGCTGCCGAGCACGTGCGCGCGCGTCCTCGGCGATCTCGAGCAGTGCGGCGGCGGTGGCGGCGTCCACGATCGGAGCGTACGAGCCCGCACGACCCGGACGCCATCGCCTCCCGGGCGGCGGTGGTCAGCCCGGGAGGCCGCGAGAACGCGCTCCCGACCGCGGCGCCCCGATCGCCCGCACCACCGAGCGGGGCATCACCCGGGCCGCGCCGGACCCCAGCCGGTACCGCAGGCTCGGCGTGGAGATGACGGCGCCGCGCCGCACGTCGGCAAGGGCGGCGGCGACTACGTCCTCGGCGCGTAGCCAGGCGATCTCGGGCAGCCACGTCATGTCGATGCCTGCGCTGTCGTGGAACGAGGTGTGGACGAAGCCGGGGCACACGACGGTCGCGGTCACGCCGGTGCCCCGCAGCTCGACCGCCAGGCCCTCGGTGAACGTCCGGACCCACGCCTTGTGCGCGGAGTAGGTGCCGAGGGTGATGAGCGCGGCGACCGACGCGACGTTGAGGATGGCGCCGCGCCCGCGCGCGGTCATCTGCCCGACGGCGGCCTGCGAGAGCACCAGGACGGCGCGGACCATGACGTCGAGCACGGCCTCCTCGCGCCCGGCGTCGCCGCCCACGAACCGCTGCCCGGGAGCAGCGCCGGCGTTGTTGACCAGCAACCCGACCGGGCGCTCGGTCGACCGGAGCCGCTCGGCGACGCGCTCGATGTCGCTGCGGACCGACAGGTCTGCGACGAGGGTCTCGACGTGGATGCCTGCGGCGCCTGCCAGCTGACCGGCGAGCCGCTCGAGCTGCTCGGAGTCCCGGTCGACGAGGACCAGGTCATGGCGCGCGGTGGCGAGCTGCCAGGCGAACTCGGACCCCAGCCCGGCGGCTGCCCCGGTGATCAGTGCGGTACCCACGGCACCACCGTAGAGCCGGCCGTCGGGGCGACCGCCGGGGCGGACGCGCGGGACGCAGTCGGTCGGGTTCGTTCGAGGTCTACGGTGAAGGTCTGCTCTTCATCGACGGTTCTGAGGTCCCGTGGCTGTTCAGGCGGGTGCGGTCGGTGAACGACCCTCAAGGGAGCCACCGTGAACATCTCCACCATCGACCCTGTCGCCCCGGAGGCGTGGGCTGGGTTCACCACCGGGCCCTGGGCGGACGGCATCGACGTCCGTGACTTCATCCAGCGCAACTACACGCCGTACGAGGGTGATGACAGGTTCCTGGCCGGTCCGACGGCGCGCACGTCTGCTGTCTGGGCGCAGATCGCTGCGATGTTCCCCGAGGAGCGCGCCAAAGGCATCTACGACGTCGATGCGCACACCCCGTCGACCATCACGTCGCACGCGCCGGGCTACATCGACAAGGACAAGGACCTGATCGTCGGGCTCCAGACCGACGCCCCGCTCAAGCGCGCGATCATGCCGAACGGCGGGTATCGGATGGTCGAGAACGCCCTGACGACCTACGGCTACGAGCCGGACGAGCTCGTGCGGGACATCTTCACCAAGTACCGCAAGACCCACAACGACGGCGTCTTCGACGCCTACCCGTCGGACGTGCGCAAGGCGCGGTCCGCGCACCTCATCACCGGCCTTCCGGACGCCTACGGTCGCGGCCGGATCATCGGCGACTACCGTCGGGTCGCGCTGTACGGCGTCGACGCACTGATCGCGGCCAAGCAACGCGACCGCTCGATGCTCGACATGGAGCGCTCGGTCGAGAACGTCATCCGCGACCGCGAGGAGCTGGCCGAGCAGACCCGAGCGCTCGGTGAGCTCAAGGTCATGGCCGCGTCCTACGGGTACGACATCTCCGGCCCGGCGACCAGTGGCCGCGAAGCCGTGCAGTGGCTGTACTTCGCCTACCTGGCCGCGGTGAAGGAGCAGAACGGCGCCGCGATGTCGCTCGGCCGCACGTCGACGTTCCTGGACATCTACCTGCAGCGCGACCTCGACGCCGGCCTCCTCACCGAGGAGCAGGCGCAGGAGCTCATCGACGACTTCGTCATCAAGCTGCGGATCGTGCGCTTCCTGCGCACCCCGGAGTACGACGAGCTCTTCTCGGGCGACCCGACGTGGGTGACCGAGTCGATCGGCGGCATGGGGGAGGACGGGCGCACCCTCGTCACGAAGAACTCGTTCCGACTCCTGCAGACGCTGTACAACCTGGGCCCGGCGCCGGAGCCGAACATGACCGTCTTCTGGAGCGAGAAGCTCCCGACGGGCTTCAAGGAGTTCTGCGCGAAGGTCTCGATCGACACGTCGGCCATCCAGTACGAGTCCGACGCGCACATCACGTCGGTCTGCGGCGACGACGGCGCCATCGCCTGCTGTGTCTCCCCGATGCGGGTCGGCAAGCAGATGCAGTTCTTCGGCGCGCGGGTCAACCTCGCCAAGGCCCTGCTCTACGCCATCAACGGCGGCCGCGACGAGGTGTCCGGCAAGCAGGTCGCGCCGGTCACCGCGCCGGTCGAGGGCGACGTCCTGTCCTACGACGACGTCGTGGCCAAGTTCGACGCGACCATGGACTGGCTGGCGCAGACCTACATCGACGCGCTCAACGTCGTCCACTTCATGCACGACAAGTACGCCTACGAGCGCATCGAGATGGCGCTGCACGACAGCCAGGTCCTGCGGACCCTGGCGTGCGGCATCGCCGGGCTCTCGGTCGTGACCGACTCGCTGTCGGCCATCAAGTTCGCCACGGTCCACCCGGTGCGCGACGAGTCGGGCCTGGTCGTCGACTACACGATCGAGGGCGACTACCCCACCTACGGCAACGACGACGACGCGGTCGACGAGATCGCCGTCGAGCTGGTCCGCACGTTCATGGCGAAGCTCCGCACGCTGGCAACCTACCGTGGCGCGGTGCACACCCAGTCGGTGCTGACGATCACCTCGAACGTCGTCTACGGCAAGGCCACAGGCAACACCCCCGACGGCCGCCGGGCGGGTCAGCCGTTCGCGCCGGGTGCCAACCCGATGAGCGGTCGCGACTCGCACGGCATGCTCGCCTCCGCCCTGTCCGTCGCGAAGCTGCCGTTCGACGAGGCGCAGGACGGCATCTCGCTGACGAACACGGTCACCCCTCCGGGCCTCGGCCGGTCGCGGGGGGAGCAGGTGACCAACCTGGTCGGCCTGCTGGACGCGCAGATGATCTCCGAGGGCTACCACATGAACGTCAACGTGCTGAACGAGGACACGTTGCTGGACGCGATGGAGCACCCGGAGAACTACCCGCAGCTCACCATCCGGGTGTCCGGCTACGCGGTGAACTTCGTCCGCCTCACCCGTGAGCAGCAGCTCGACGTGCTGTCGCGGACCTTCCACGGCTCCATCTGACCTGGTCGGGCGAACGATGGTCAGCAACGAGACCAAGGGCGCACAGGTGGTGCCTCTGGGGCAACCTGTCGTCGGTGGTTCGAACGAGCGCCCGGTAGGTCACGGCACCGCCGGGCTGGAGGACGTCGAGTACGACCACGGTGGACGGCTCGCAGCGGTGCGCGCGGGCGAGCTCGGGTCGGTGCACTCCTGGGAGCTGGTGACGGCCGTCGACGGCCCAGGCACGCGCCTGACCGTGTTCCTGGCCGGCTGCCTGCTGCGGTGCCTGTACTGCCACAATCCCGACACGCTCGAGATCCGACGGGGCAAGAGCGTGACCTCCAAGGAGCTGCTCCGCCGGGTCAAGCGCTACCGCGGCGTCATGAGGGCGACCGGCGGGGGACTGACCCTCTCCGGCGGCGAGCCGATGGTGCAGCCGGCCTATGTCCGCACGCTGCTGCGCGGCGCCAAGGCGATGGGCGTCCACACCGCGATCGACACCTCCGGCTTCCTCGGAGCATCGTGCACCGACGAGATGCTCGACGACGTCGACCTGGTGCTGCTGGACGTGAAGTCCGGCCTGCCCGAGACGTACAAGCGGGTCACCGGTCAGGAGCTGGCCCCGACGCTGGCGTTCGGCCGTCGCCTGGCAGCGCGCGGCACGGAGGAGGTGTGGGTCCGCTTCGTGCTCGTCCCGGACCTGACCGACGCGGTCGAGAACGTCGAGGCGGTGGCGCAGTACGTCGCCTCGCTGGGCTCGGTCGTCACCCGGGTCGAGGTGCTGCCCTTCCACCAGATGGGCCGCGACAAGTGGGCCGAGCTCGGCATGACGTACGAGCTGGACGGTGTCCGCTCGCCGGAACCCGAGCTGCTGGACCGGGTTCGGGGCCAGTTCCGTGCACACGGGCTGACCACGTACTGACCCGTCGCCCGTCCGGGTACGTCGGACGGCCTCAGAACCCGAACCACCCAGGGACGGACGGAGCGCACGGACGGAGCGGTGGCTCCGGAAAGGTCTCTGACCTGCCAAGACCGTGACATCGTTCGGTCCCTCCACACTCGGAGTGTCACGCCCAACGAGTCAAAGAAGGACGTCGACGCGGTCGAGGTCGGCCGGGCGGCGGCCCTCGAGCGCGCACACCGCTGCGAGGCGGTTGGTGACCCCGAGCTTCCGGTACGCGTTCTCGAGGTGCTTGCGGACGGTGGCCGGTGCCACGACGAGCCGCTCGGCGATCTCGGCGTTGGGGAGACCTGCCGCCACCATCCGCAGGACGCGCCTCTCCTGCGCGGTGAGCGAGAGCGGCGCCGCCGGCGTCGGACGCTCGCGCAGCAGTCGCTCGAGCGCCGGGGCGACGAGGCCGAGCAGGGCTCGGTCCCGAGCCGAGAACCGACTCCTCCGGCGAACCAGCCACAGCCGGACGACGTGGCCTGTGCCGTCTCGGACCCCGACCGTCAGCAGGTGGGGGGTCCAACCCACGGACGAGCTGTCGCGTGGAGGTGCTCCCAGGAGATCGTCTTCGCCGAGCGGGACCGGAGCGGTGCCGGCACGCAGGGCATATCCCTTCGTCCAGTCGTGGAGCATGCCCACCGCGCCGACGATCGCACCCGTCCCGTCGAGCAGCGTGATGCCGAGCGCGTCGCAGTCGACCAGCCGGGCGAGGTGGGGCAGGACGCACTCTCCCGGAAGGGCCGCGCCGGGCGCCGGCTCGGAGGCGAGCAGTGCGCGCACGACGGCCTGCTCCCTCTCGCGCAGCAGCAGGTCGGCCATGGCTCGCTCTCCGTGCCCACCGGCCCCGACGGGCGACGTCCCGAGTCTCGTCCCCATGCCCCCCGGCGTCCAGCGCCGGTGGAGCGCCGCGAAGATTCGCGGAAAATGCGCATGGCCGTCACGCCGCCGCCGGTTCGAGACTGGGACGAAACCTCGAGGGAAGGTGCGTCTCATGCACCCACGTCGTCGCATCGTCGCGGCTGCCGCTGCCGTCCTGCTCGCGCCGCTGATCGCGGTGCCGGTCGTCGGATCGGCGGCGAGCGCCGAGCCGCTCGGATCATCGATCGCCGTCGACTGGCAGCGGACGGCGAACCGGACCATCTACACCGAGGCAGGCAGTGCGCCGCCGCTCGGCGCGCTCTACCTCGCCTTCACGTCGCTCGCTGTCCACGACGCTGCGAAGAAGGCGCAGCGGCACGGCATGCACGCAGCGGCGGCCGCGGTAGCGACGGCCGCGCACGACGTGCTCGTCGAGTACTTCCCGGCATCCGCGGTGGCGCTCGACACCGACCTGGCCAACAGCCTGGCGAGGGTCCGCGACGGCGCGAAGCAGGACGCCGGTGTGGCCATCGGTGCCGCCGCCGCGGACAGGATGATTGCCTCCCGCGTCGACGACGGCCGTTTCGACCCCGCGTACGTCTACAGCAAGCCGCCCGCTCCTGGGGTCTGGCAGCCTGCGCCGGGGGGCGCGATGGCCCTGCCCTGGCTGGGCTACGTCGACCCGGTCGTGCACATCCGACCCGTCGTCCTCGACGGGCCGGACCCCATCACCAGTGCCGCCTACGCGCGGGACTACGACGAGGTCCGCGCGGTCGGCAACGTCGGCTCGACGACCCGCACCGGCGACCAGACGGCGATCGCGCAGTTCTTCGGGAACAACCCGATGTTCATGTACCGCACGGCGGTGTGCGACCTGCTCGCCGCCGAGCCGCTGGGTCTGCTGCCGACGACCCGCCTCTTCGCCCGGATCGACGCGGCCGTCGTGACCTCGTTCATCGCGACCTGGCGGCTCAAGTACGAGATCGGGTATTGGCGGCCGTTCCAGGCCATTGCTGGCGCGGACACGGACGACAACCCCGCGACCACGCCCCAGGACAACTGGGTGCCCTTGGTGGCCAACCCGGCGTACGCCGACTATACGAGCGGGCACGCCAACGCGACGTCGCCTTTCGCACAGGTGCTGCGCCGAACGCTCGGTGACGACACCGCGCTGGTTCTCAAGGCCGGGGCCATCACGCGCAGCTATGCCACGCTGACCGCGCTGGAGCACGACGCCCTCAACGCCCGGATCTGGGGCGGCCTCCACTTCCGAGACGCCATGGACGACGGCTACTACCTCGGCCACACAACGGCCGACCGCGTGATGCGGGCCGTCCACTGACGGCCGGGTCGACGACGCCGGCACGATCTGACCCGGGTCGACCGCGAGGTCCCGAGCGGACGACGGGAATCGAACCCGCGCAGCCAGTGTGGGCGACTGCACGTCGCACCGCGCTGAACTGCGGTGGTAACTCCGGTACATCGCTGGTTGGAACTGACTCGGAACCGACAGATGGCCGCCGGGCCTACGAGATCAACACCTGCACCGAAGCTCGTCGACTGGCTCGGGAACAGGAACCCATCCTGTCCGGCGCTTTGTCGGGTCTGCGTGCGTCCGGTCTAGGGATCGCCGGACTCGGCCCCGTCGAGCTCGTGGAGGCGGGGTGGCGCGGCGCCCGGGCGGGAGACTGTGATCGCGGCCGCTCGGGATGCTCGGCGTGCTGCGAGCTGGACGGCGTGGGCGCGGTTGGCGGACAGTCCTGGGCGGCCCGCGGCTCCCAGCAGCTGCTCCCGACCGAGACCGTCGATCAGGGCGGACATGAAGGCGTCACCTGCGCCGACGGTGTCCACCACCGTGACGACGGTCGGCTCGATGCGCACGACGCCGTCCCGGGTGGCGCACCAGGACCCTTCTCTGCCGAGGGTCACCACGACCACCGCGGGTCCACGATGCACCCAGTTCTGGGCGATCTGCACCGGATCGGCTCCGGGGTAGAGGTAGGCGATGTTGGCCTTGACCACGTCGCTCAGCTCCACCATCTGCTCGACGCGGGCGGCAGCTTCGTCGTGGTCGGGGACGAGGGCGGGACGGATGTTGGGATCGAAGCTGATGCTCGACCGGCCACGCATGTCTTCGACCAGTGCTCGGACGGAGCTGGCGCCAGGAGCCATCAGGGCAGCGATGGATCCTGTGTGGACGTGCAGCGGCGTGCGGGGCGGATCGACCTGCGGCAATGTCCAGCTGATGTCGAACGTGTACGTCGCTGCGCCGGTGTGGTCGAGGTACGCCGCTGCGAACGGCGTAGTGGTACCGCTCGCCGCTGGGTCCGGCACGGCGAGGACTTGCACACCGGCTCCGGCGAGGTGGGCACGGATGAGGCGGCCGTGGTCGTCGTCGCCGAGCTGGGTCATCAAGGACACCTCGGCCCCGAGCTGGGCCAGGCCGAAGGCGACGTTCGCGGGGCTTCCCCCGGGGTGGGTGGAGGCAGGGCCGGACAGCGGGTGGACGACGTCAGCCACGGCCTCGCCGATGACGAGGTAGCGACGGGTGGGGGAAGGCGACGGCATGCTGCTCCTGGGTCTGCGTCGAGAGGTGTCGCTGCATCACGATCTCCGGGGCGGTCGAGGAGAGAGACGTCCGGCGATCCTCGGGTGAGCCGGACGCCTGACGTGGACGTCGCCATCCCGGCCCGACCGATGCTTCAGCTGGGTGACGACGGTTCCAGCCGCACGGTGGTCAGTGGCACGTGGGGGAAGATCTGCTGGGTGAGCGTGACGAGTCCCTCGTCGACGTAGACCTCGAGGATGCTGGCGTCGACGACGATCTTGAGGTGGGTGGGGGTTCCGGCGCTGAGCAGCGGGGCGGTGTCGGCCGACGAAAAAGCGGGATGGAAGTCGACGGCGCCGCTGCGGCTCCGGTCGCACGTGATGGTGCGTTCGTCCCCGTCGACGGTGATGGTGATCCTGCCGCCGTGGGGATCGTCGGATCCGAGGACGACGTCGGTGCGGTCTCCCGGCGCGGACGGCACCTGGACGTCGAAGACCTGGAGACGGGTCGCGTCGGTGGGGAGCTGTGGCTCCTGTGTGACGCGCAGGACCCCGTCCGAGCACCGGACCAGCTCGAGCTCGCGGACGAGAGACATCGCGGACCGCCACGGGTGGGTGGGGGTGTCGTTGGCGTAGTCCCAGTTGCTTGCCCAGCCGATCATCAGCCGTCGGCCTTCCGGGGCGTCGTTGAACGACACGGCCGCGTAGTAGTCGCGCCCGTAGTCCAGCCAGTCGTAGTCGGCGAGGTGAGGGGAGTCCGACTGTCGCTCCGGGACGAAGGTCGAGCCGTCGAAGTCGCCGACGAAGTACTGCGTCCCGGATCCGCCGGCGATGGCGCCGGGGTTCAGGCTGACCACCAGGACCCACCTGGTCTCGCCGGTGCCGCGGACCTCGAGGGGGAACAGGTCAGGGCACTCCCACATCCCCCCCACGGCATGGGCAGGCCCGAAGCGCGACTCCAGGGTCCAGTCGAGGAGGTTCGGCGAGCTGTAGATGACGACCTGGCGGTCCTGGGCCTCGACCGCGACCATGATCCAGCGGCCCTCGTCGCCGCCGTGCCAGAACACCTTCGGGTCGCGGAAGTCCGAGGACCCGGTGTCGAGCACGGGGTTGCCGGCGTACCGGGTCCACGTGACCCCGCCGTCCAGGCTGTACGCCAGGGACTGGGCCTGGACTCCCGGACGGCGTGACGCGCTGGTGTACGCGCTGGTGTACACGGCGACGAGCGCGGTCTCGCCGGCTCCGGCGAAGCCGGCGGTGTTGCGCACGTCGGCCACGGCGCTGCCCGAGAACACGTTCTCCTCGGGTGTGTGCGCGATGGCCACGTCATGCTCCGACCACGTGACCAGGTCGGTGGAGGTGGCGTGACCCCAGGACATCGGGCCCCAGATGTTGCCCTCGGAGTTGTTCTGGAAGAACAGGTGGTAGACGCCGGCGTGGTGGAGCAGGCCGTTGGGGTCGTTGAGCCAGGTGTCCCGGGCGGTGAAGTGGGCGGACGGCCGCAGGTGCGGGGTGGCGGCCGGCGCGGGCGGGGCGACGTCGGCCGTGGGCACGGTGGGGATCGGGTTCACGAGAAGTCCTAGAGGTTCGGCGGCGAGCGGATCGGCGGGCGGCGGCGTCGGTGACTACCCCTCGACCGTGTCCACGGCCAGAGCACGCGAGGCGACGTCCGCGGCCGGCCGGTACAGGTGGCAGCGGACCCAGTGCCGGTCCGCGGCCGGCCCGACGTCGTGCCGGACGGGTTCGGTACGGCTGCAGACCTGGTTCGGGTCCCCGTCGAAGGGACAGGACTCCGACTCGAGCACGGCGGCGCGCAGCCTCGCCCGTTCGGCGGGGTCGTAGCTGCCGGCCCGCAAGGGGTCCGGTACGGCGGACAGCAGCAGCTGGGTGTACGGGTGAGCCGGCCGGGCCATGAGGGCCGTGGACGCGCCGCTCTCGACGAGCTCACCGGCGAACATCACCGTCGTCCTGTCCGCGACGTACCGCGCCGAGGCCAGGTCGTGCGTGATGAAGAGCATCGAGATGCCGCGCTCGTCACGCAGTCGGCGCATGAGGTTGAGGACGCCGATCCGGACCGACACGTCGAGCATCGACGTGGGCTCGTCGGCGAGGATCACCTCGGGTTCCATGGCGAGCGCCCGGGCGATGGAGACACGCTGACGCTGGCCCCCGGAGAGCTCGAACGCGCGCGAGTCCAGCATGTCCACCGGCAGGTCGACCGTCGCCATCAGCTCCGCGACGAGCTCTCGCATCTGGTCGGCTCCCTTCGCCCGGCCGTGCAGCCGGGCAGCCCGCTCGAGGAACTGCTGGACCCGATGGGCCGGATTCAGGGAGCCGAAGGGATCCTGGAAGATCATCTGCACCTTGCTGCGGAACTCCCGGGACGCGCGTCGCGGCTCGCTGCGGAGCACGTCGACGCCGTCGACGAAGATCTGTCCCGCGGTCGGCCGCTCCAGCCGGGCGATGCAGCGCGCGATCGTGCTCTTGCCGCTGCCCGACTCACCCACCAGTGCCAGGATCTCCCCGCGCTCGAGGTCCAGGTCGACCGAGCGGAGCGCACGCACGACAGTGCGCGAGAAGAGGCCTCCGACCGGGAAGTCGACGCTGAGTCCTCGCAGGCTGATCACGGCGTCCGGCACCGCCTCGGTGTCCGCACGGGTACCGGTCGCCGGCGCTGAGATGCTCATGATCGTCCTCCATCGATGACGGTGCCCACCGGCACGGGTGCGACCCAGTGGCCGGGCTGTTCCTCGCGCAGGTCCGGGATGTCGGTGAACCGCACCCCCTCGCCCAGGCCCACCAGGGGGGTGACGGGTCCGGACAGCGGCGGGAATGCGTTGATGAGCGCGCGGGTGTAGGGGTGGCGCGGGTCGGCGAACATGGTCTTCGCGTCGGCCGTCTCGACGAACCGGCCGGCGTACATGACGGCCATCCGGTGGGAGAGCTCGATCATCAGCGACATGTCGTGCGTGATGAACAGGACGGAGAACCCGAGCTCGCGCTGCAGCTCGGCGATCTGCGCCATGATCTCCTGCTGGACGACGACGTCGAGCGCGGTCGTCGGCTCGTCCATGATCAGCAGGTGGGGCCGCAGGGCGACCGCCATGGCGATGACCACGCGCTGCCGCATGCCGCCGGACAGCTGGTGCGGGTAGGACCGCAGACGTGCCGGGTCGATGCGCACGAGCTCGAGCAGCTCGGCCGCCCGGGCCCGGGCCTTGCTCTTCGACAGGCCCTCGTGGGTGGTGAAGATGTCGACGATCTGGTCTCCGACGGTCATGACGGGGTTCAGGGAGTTCATGGCCGACTGGAAGACCATCGCGACCTCCCGCCACCGGAGCGCGCGCAGCTCCTCGGCGTCGAGGGTGAGGATGTCTCGTCCCCGGAACCGGATGGACCCGCCCGTGATCACGGCCGGCGGGCGCAGCAGCCGCATGATCGCGTTGGCAGCGGTGCTCTTGCCGCAGCCGGACTCGCCGGCCAGCCCGAAGATCTCGCCTCTGCCGATCTGGAAGCTGACCCGGTCGACGGCGCGCACCGTGCGGTACTCGCCGTGGTACTCGACGGACAGGTCCACGACCTCCAGGACCGGCGCGTCGTCTCGTGACGACGGGTTCGTGCTCATCGGTTCACCTCCTGGTGGGTTGCCGAGCCGGGCGCCGCACGGCGGCTGGTCCTGCGCCGGCGGGTGGATCGCAGTCGGGGGTTGGTGACCTCGTCGACGCCGTAGTTGATCAGCGCCAGGGCGAAGGCCACGAGGGCGATGGCAGCACCTGAGGGCACGAAGGCCCACCACGTGCCCGACATCAGGGCTCCGTCGTTGCTGGCCCAGTACAGGTTGGTGCCCCAGCTGACCACGCTGACGTCGCCGAGCCCGAGGAACTCCAGGCCGGCCTGGGCACCGATGCCGAAGATCACGGACCCGATCAGGGTGATCATCACGATCGAGGCCATGTTGGGCAGGATCTCCCGGAACATGATCCAGCCCGCACGCTCACCGGTGACGATCGCGGCGGCGACGAAGTCCTTCCCGCGGATGGAGAGCGCCTGGGACCGCAGGACGCGGGCCGAACCCGCCCAGCCGGTGAACGTGAGGACGAGGATCACCGTGGTCATCCCCGTCGGCAGGAACGCGGCCAGGATCACCAGGAGCGGAAGGCCCGGGATGAGGAGGAACACGTTGGTGAGCAGGGACAACGAGTTGTCGGCTCGGCCTCCGAGGTAGGCAGAGGACAGGCCCACCAGCAGTCCGATGAACGTGGCCGCGATGCCGACGACGAAGCCCACGAGCAGAGAGCTGCGCGCCCCCCACATGGTCAGGGCAAGGACGTCCTGTCCCTTCGCGGTGGTGCCGAACAGGTGCTCCGCCGAGGGCGGTTGCGCTCCGAGCGAGGTGATGGTCGACGGGTCGCCGGGGGCGAGGACCGGGGCGAGCAGCGCCACGGCGACGAAGAGCGCGAGGATGATCATCCCGGTCAGCGCCTTGCGGTTGGCGACGAGGCTGTGCCCGAGGCCCTGACGGACCGGGTGTCGCGGGGGGCGGTCGAGCGCCGCCGGTTCGGTGGGGCCGCTCAGGATCTCGCGGTGATCCGTGGCGACGAGGAGCTGCACCTCGGATGGGTCGGTAGCAGACACGAGTGTTCCTCCTTCCGGTTCAGGAGACCCGCACGCGCGGGTCGAGGCGGACGTAGACGACGTCGACGAGGAAGTTCGCGGCCAGGACGGCGGCGGTGATGGTCAGGAAGATGCCCTGCATCAGCGGGTAGTCCAGGGCGGAGACGGCCGCGAGGAGCTGGTATCCCAGGCCGGGGTAGGCGAAGACGACCTCGGTGAGCAGGGCGCCGCCGACGACGAACCCGATGGCCATGCCGAACGAGGTGGTGGCCGGCAGGGTCGCGTTGCGGGCGCCGTACCGGAGCATGACGCGCGACGGTCGCAACCCCTTGGCCTCCGCCATGACGATGTAGTCCTCGGAGTTGGTGGCGATCATGGTGTTCCGCATGCCGAGCATCCAGCCGCCGATGGACACCAGCACGATCGTCGTGACGGGCAGGACGAGGTGTGCAGCGACGTCGGCGATGAACTCCGGCGACCAGGACGGGGTCATCCCCGCGCTGTAGGCGTGCCGGAGGGGGAACCAGCCGAGCGTGACCCCGAACAGGTACAGCGCACCCATGGCGAGCCAGAAGTAGGGGAAGGACCCGATGAAGACCAGGACCGGCGGCAGGATCGAGTCCAGCACGCCGCCCCGCCGCCAGGCGGCGAGGATCCCCAGGGAGTTCCCGACCACCACGGCGATGATCAGCGCGGTGCCGCCGAGCAGCAGCGTCCAACCGATCTGGCTGGCGATGACCTCGGTCACCGGGGTGGGGAACCGGGAGATGGAGACCCCCATGTCGCCCGTGAAGATGCTCTGCCAGTAGCTGAGGTACTGCTGCCAGATCGGGCGCTCGTCCAGCCCGAACAGGACGCGCATCTGGTCCACCTGCTCCGGGGTCATCCGTCCCTGGGACTGGCTGAGCATCCGGGAGACCGGGTCTCCGGGCATGAAGCGGGGGAGCAGGAAGTTGAGGGTGACCGAGACCCAGAAGGCGACCAGGTAGAAGCCCAGGCGGCTGACGACGAATCGCATGGCATTCACTCCGTTGTGTTGTGCTGCGCACCCGACGGCGCCTGCGCGGGACAGCGCGTGCGCCGTCGGGTGTGCAGCTGCGGGAGAAGGCGGGCGAGGGTTACTCGGAGACGACCGGCTCGAGCGTGGTCAGCACCAGGACCGTGGTGGGGCCGCGGGTCGACAGGGTCGCGTACGGGTCGTCCTCGGTCGGGAAGCCTGTGAAGCGCGTCGTGTTGAACGCACCCCACCGCGGACCGGGGAACAGCGGGACGACCGGCGCGAGCTCGTCGAAGAGCACCTGCAGCTCGTCGATCGCCTGCTGCTGGCTCGCTTCGTCGGTGGACCCCGCGAACTGCGCCAGGAGCGCGTCCGCCTCGGGCACCCCGAACCGGTGGTAGTTCTGCGTCGCCTGCTCACCGACGGGCTTGACCGTCTCGGTGGACATCACGCCGCGGAAGAACTGGTACGGCGTCGCCTCCATGTTGCTCCACACGATGCCCGTGTCGAAGCTGCCGTCCTCGTAACCGGCGACCACTGCGGACCAGTCCGGCGCGTCCACCGTCGCGTCGATGCCGACGTCGTCGAGGTTCTGGTCGATGATGTTCGCCGCCGACAGCCAGTCGGACGACGTCGCGCCGACGGAGATGTCGAACGCCAACGGCGAGCCGTCGGGCATCGTCCGGGTCCCGTCGGCTCCGCGGGTGTACCCGGCCTCGTCGAGGATCGCGTTGGCACCGTCGACGTCACGGTCGGTCCAGTCGCAGCCTCCCGCCACGGCCTCGTTGCGCCAGGCGTCGTACCCGTCGGACAACCCTGTGCAGTCGGCCGGGTGGGTGTAGCCCTGCATCGCGACCTCGGTGATGGACTCACGGTCGATCGCCATGCTCAGCGCCTTGCGGACCTGCACGTCGTCGAAGGGCGGCTTGGTCGTGTTCAGCTGCCAGTTGATCACGCCGTCGGTCGCCGGGAACCAGAAGTGCCGGTGGTCCGGGTCGTCGGCGACGAACGCGTTCTCGATGTCGGGGATGAACTGGTCGGCCCAGTCCGTCTCCCCGTTGGTGGTCGCCAGGTTCGCGGGGTCGTTGCCGGCGAAGGCCAGCATCTGGATGCCCTCGATCTTCTGCTTGTCGGGCTGCCAGTAGCTCGGGTTCTTCCCGAGGCTGAAGGCCTGGCTCTCGAAGCTGACGATCTCCGTGTACGGGCCGGTGCCGACCGGCGTCTCGTTCGTCTCGAGAGCCGCATCGTCGATGCTCTCCCAGATGTGCTTCGGCACGATCACCTGCCGGCCGAGCTCGTACAGCGCCGGGGCGAAGGGGGTGGTGAAGGTGAAGGTCACCGTGTCGTCGTCCTCGGCCGTGACCGTCTCGAGGTACTCGTAGCCGCCGGCGACCTCCTTCTGCAGCTCGAACGTGAAGGCCACGTCCGCAGCCGTGAACGGCTCCCCGTCCGACCACTGGACGCCCTCGCGCAGGGTGAACGTGAGCCCCGTCCCGTCGGGTGCGGGAGTCCACTCGGTCGCGAGCCACGGCGTCGTCGTGCCGTCGTTGGGGTTGAAGACCAGCAGGGACTCGTAGATCGCCTGCTGCGTCATCGGTGCGGCATTGGGCGAGAACGGGTTGAAGTTGCGGCTGAAGGTCGCCGTGTCCTCCCGGGGGATCTGCAGGAGCTGGGTGCCGTCGAGCGCACCGGACGTACCGCCTCCGGCGCACCCGGTCAGGGCGAGGGCTCCCGCAAGGGCGATCGCGCCCAGCGCGAGTCCCCGTCGGGACGTTGTCGGTCGTGTCATCATGTTGCTCTCCATTTCTCTGCTGCTTCTCTGCTGCTTCTCGGCTGCGAGCGAAGGTGTGGGAATGGGCTCGATCGGCTGACTGGACCTCAGACCGACGAGCGTTCGACCAGCGGGCAGCCGACCGTCACCTGTTCGGGTGCGATCGGCTGCCCGGCTGCCAGAGCGGCGCCGAGCATCTCGACACCGCGTGTGCCCATCTCGTGGAAGGGCAGCGCGACCGTGGTGAGCTTCGGCCGCAGGTACGCGGCGATCAGCTCCTGGTTGTCGAACCCGACGACGGCGACGTCGGACGGGATGGACAACCCGTGCTCCTTGATGGCGTCGTACGCGCCCATCGCGATGCGGTCGGTGCCGCAGAAGATCGCGGTGGGACGGTCGGCGAGGTTCAACAGGGCGCTCGCGGCCGTGTGGCCGCCATCGGCGGACGAGTCGTCCGACGACATCACGAGGTCGTCCACGGGCTCGATACCCGCTTCGGCCAGGGCCCGGCGGTAGCCGGCGAGCCGGCCGCGCGCTGCCGTCGTGTCGGGCTGGAGGTTGATGAATCCGATGCGTCGGTGACCAGCCTCGATCAGGTGACGCGTCGCGCTGTGTCCTCCACCCTCCTCGTCGGGCACGATCGACGGCAGGCGACCGTCTGCGTCGAAGCAGTGGACAAGGACCGTCGGCACGTCGAAGGCGATCGACGGCAGCGTGACCTCGCGATGGAAGCCTGAGGCGTAGATCAGCCCCTCGACACGCTGCTCCAGCAGCTTCTCGATGGCCGCGCGCTCGAGTCCGGGATTGCCGTCGGTCGCCGCGATGAGAAGGAACTTCCCTTCCTGCCACGACCGGTCCTGTGCTCCCTTCACCGTCTCCATCCCGAACGGACTGGTCACGATCTCCGTCACCAGTCCCAGCAGGCCGGACCGCTGAGCGGCCAGCGCCCGGGCGGCGGCGTGCGGCCGATACCCGAGCTCCTCGGCGGCCCGCAGGATCCGCTCTCGGGTCGCGGGCGAGACGCTGCCGTCGTCGCGGTTGTTCAGGACGAACGACACCGCTGTCCTGGACACCCCGACCCGCTGGGCGATGTCCCCCATACGGACTGCCTTTGATCCATCGCCGGCCACGGCACACCATCCTGTCGACGTTGACTCTTGGTCAGCGGCATCCGTGGGGCGCAGTCAGTCGAGAACTAACGCGCGTTAGGACGATCGCTTGGCGGGGACCTTACGCGCGTTAGTTCCGGAATGTCAACGGCCAAGATCCCCAGCAGTACTGGTCCTCGCCGAGAGCCGTCACACGACGCCGATCTCCCCGCCGGTCACGGCTCACCCGATCCACGCGTCGTGGATGCCGCCGACCGCGACTGTCCCGGGCGAGCGGGGCAGGAAGGGAACGGACGATGACTCGTTTCGGCAACAAGCGGGTCCGGGGGCGGTGATCGCCGGTGCGTGATCGGCTCTCGTAGTGGGGACCAGGCAGCAGTACGAACGGCCGTTGGCCCGGCAAGACCTCGGAGCGGACGACGGGAATCGAACCCGCGTAGCCAGTTTGGAAGACTGGGGCTCTACCATTGAGCTACGTCCGCACAGGTCCGGCTGCTGCATGCTCAGCCTGGACCGCGGCACCCAGGGTACCGGGTGCGTGAGGGCGCAACGTGCACCGCCCTCGGCCCAAGGGCCTGGTGGGTGCGCCGGGATGTGGCGCAGGTTGGTAGCGCGTCCGCTTTGGGAGCGGAAGGTCGTGGGTTCGAATCCCGCCATCCCGACAGAGTTCGACGACGGCGGAGCGGCTCCCACCGTCGCCCGCCTGACGGCGACACACTGACCCCGTGCTGCACCTGCGGATCTCGGTCCCGGCGGACCTCACGAGCGGCGTCGTCGACGTGCTCGAGCGCGCGCCCGCGGTGAGCAGCCTGGCGGTCTTCGACGGTGCGTCGCGGCGGCCCGTGGGCGACGTCGTGCTGGCCGACATCGCGAGGGAGGCCGCCAACGGAGTCCTCGACGAGCTGCTGGAGCTCGGCGTGCAGCGCGAGGGCACGCTGAAGATCGAGCCGGTGGACACGTGGGTGTCGCGGCCGGGGTTCGACGCCGAGCAGCTCGCGCCGGGCAGCAGCGCGGACGCCGTCGTCTGGATCGACGTCACGAGACGTGCGTACGCCGAGTCGGAGCTGAACTGGACCTACCTGAGCTTCATGTGCTTCGCGACGCTCATCGCCGGGATCGCCATCGTGCTCGACTCGCAGATCCTCATCATCGGCGCGATGGTGCTCGGGCCGGAGTTCGTCCCCATCGCCGCCCTCGGCATCGCGCTGGTCCGCCGCCGGTTCCACCTGCTCCGGATGGCGCTCTGGACGATCGTGGTCGGGTTCCTCATCGCCATCCTCGTCACGTGCGTCGCGGCACTGGTGGCCAAGCAGCTCGGCTGGGTGACGCTCGAGCAGGTCACGGCCCCGCGTCCGGACACGGCGTTCATCTACTCGCCCGACAAGTGGTCGTTCATCGTCGCGGTCATCGCAGGAGCTGCCGGGGTGCTGTCGTTGACGTCGGCGCGCGTCGGTGGGCTGGCCGGTGCGTTCATCTCGGTGACCACCGTGCCCGCCGCGGGCAACATCGCGCTCGGTCTGGCGTTCGGGCAGCTGACCGAGGTCCGCGGAAGCGCGCTGCAGCTGGGCGTCAACATCGTGGGCATGGCCATCGCGGGCTGGCTCACGCTGGTGTTCCAGAAGACGGTGTGGAACCGGTTCGCGGAACGGCGCGAGCGTCTGCGGGAGAAGATCCTGCGCAGGAGCTGACGCGGGGGGATGTATCAGGGCGAATCGCCCAGGGTCTTCGTCGGGGAATGCCCCCGTCACCTCTCGGAGAACCCCATGAGCAGGATCCTGTTCGCCCTCACGCCCGTCACCGGCCACGTGCGACCCGCCCTCCCGCTGGCCCGCGCCCTCGTCGAGGAGGGCCACGACGTCGTCGTCTACACGGGCCGCAAGTTCGCGCAGGCCATCACCGCGACCGGCGCCAAGCACGCGCCGATCGTGCAGGGCCGCGACCTCGACGACGCCGACTTCGACGCCTGGTCGCTGGCGCACGGTGCGCCGGCACCGGGTATCAAGCGGCTGCAGTGGGACGTGCTCCACCACTTCGTCGCCACGGTGCCCGGGTTCCTGTCCGACATCGACAGCCTCGTCGCCGCCGAGCGTCCCGACGTGATCGTCATGGACAACGGGTTCATGGCCGGGGCGATCGCCGCACGCCGGCACGACCTGCCGTCGGTGCTGTTCTCGGTCTCTCCGCTGGCCATCTCGAGCAAGGACACCGCGCCGTTCGGCATGGGCCTCCAGCCGCCGCGGACCGGCCTCGACGGCCTGCGGTATTCCCTCCTCGACTGGTTCACGCGCAAGGTCGTGTTCCGGGACGTGCAGAAGGCGGCCGAGCGGATCGTCGCGGATGCCGGCCAGCCGGTGCCGGACGGCTTCTTCCTCGACTGGGCCCAGACCGACGTCACCCGGGTGCTGCACCCGTCGGTCCCGTCGTTCGAGTACCCGCGCAGCGACCTGCCGGAGCACGTCGAGCTCGTCGGCCCCTACCTGCCGGCCGGCATCGACCGGTTCGACGCGCCCGCCTGGTGGGACGACGTGCTGGAGGCGCGCGCGACGGGTGTGCCCGTCGTGCTGGTCACGCAGGGCACGGTCGCGACCGACCCCGAGCGGCTCCTCTGGCCGACGATCGACGGCCTCGCCGACGAGGACGTCCTCGTCGTGGCGACCACCGAGCCGCTCGACGCGTTCCCGCCGAACGTGCGCGCCGCGTCGTTCGTGCCGTTCGACCGGCTCCTTCCGCTCGTCGACGTCCTGGTCACCAACGGCGGCTTCGGCGGGGTCCAGCAGGCGCTCGCCGCGGGGGTGCCCGTCGTCGTCGCCGGTCGGTCCGAGGACAAGGCGGAGGTCGGTGCGCGGGTGGTCTGGTCCGGCGTCGGTCTGGCGCTGCCCACCGACAAGGTCACGGACGGCACGACGTCGCAGGCCGTCCGCGACGGGGTGAGCCGGGTGCTGGACAACCCGTCGTTCGCCCGCCGGGCCGCGGAGCTGGCCCAGGAGTACGCGGAGTACGACGGAATCGCGCGGACCGTCTCGGTCGTCACGGAGGTCGCGGGCGCCGGTCGGTGAGTGGATGCGGATTGTCCATTCCTGCGAAGGATGCCGCAAGAGTGATAGCGCCTCGACTTCGGATGAGTTTGGGCCGATGGGCCTCCGTATGGGAACCTACCCGGGGCGGTAACCACGGGCCGCGACAGACTCGGTCGACGTCCGTGCGTTGCGGGAGCAATTGAGGAGACTGGAGCCGACGTGGGCAGGATCGCCGTTCGGCATGTCCTCGACTCAGTTGCCTGGGCCATCGGCATCTTCGGCGCTGTCGCATTTCGCTACGACTTCCAGCTGGACCAGATCCATGTCGACCCGCTTGTGGCGGTCTGGCTGCTCGCGGCGTTGCTGCAGGCGGTCATCGGTCGCCTCGGGCACGCGTACGGCACGCGGCACCGGATCGGCACGCTCGCCGAGGTCAACAGCATCTTCTGGGTCACGTTGACAACAGGGCTCGTAGTCGGCGCCGTCGTGGTGCTCGTCGGGCAGTCGGTAATGGTCCCGCGCAGTTCGATCCTGATTGCCTTCCCGATCGCCTTCGTGATCATGGGTGGGGTGCGGTACCTCGACCGCCGGTTCACGGAGCTGGCGACACGCCCGCCCGAGGGTTCGGCCCGAGTGCTCGTCTACGGCGCCGGCTACCTCGGATCTACCCTCGTGCGGCGGATGCTCACTGATCCCTCCGCGAATCTGATGCCGGTGGGCCTGATCGACGATGCGCCGGAGCGCCGCAACACCTGGGTCGACGGCGTCCGAGTTCTCGGCACGGGGGCGGACCTCGAGGCCGTCACGCGGCGGACCGGTGCGACGGAACTCGTCGTCGCGATCGCTCGAGCGGACGCAATCCTGTTGCGGCAGATCTCCGACGGCGCACGTCTGGCCGGTCTCAACGTCAAGGTGCTCCCGCCGCTGGAAGAGATCCTTAGTGGTAAGTCACGGCTACGGGACCTTCGCGACGTCTCGATCGAAGACCTCGTGGGTCGTCGGCCAATCGACACCCAATTCGAACTAGTGGCCGGTTACGTCGAGGGCAAGCGCGTGCTGGTCACGGGTGCTGGTGGCTCCATCGGCTCCGAGCTGTGCCGTCAGTTGTTCCAGTTCTCGCCCGCCGAGCTCATCATGCTGGACCACGATGAGACAGGACTCCAGGCGACACAGATCTCCTTGACGGGCCAGGGTCTGCTCGACGGCGATGACGTGGTGCTGGCGAGCATTCGCGACGCCGCGACGATCCGGGAGGTGTTTGAGCAGCGGCGCCCCGAAGTGGTCTTCCACGCGGCTGCACTGAAGCACCTACCCGTCCTTGAGCGGTATCCGGAGGAGGCGTGGCAGACGAACGTCGTCGGGACCCTCAACGTGCTCGAAGCGGCGCTCGCGGTCGACGTCGGCGTCTTTGTGACCATCTCGACGGACAAGGCTGCCAACCCGATCAGCGTCCTGGGCATGTCGAAGCGGGCTGCGGAGCGGCTCACGGCGTGGGCGGCGCTGCAGTCGGAAGGTCGTTACCTCTCGGTCCGCTTTGGCAACGTGCTCGGCAGCCGCGGCTCTCTTGTGCCCACTTTCGCGTCCCTCATCGACTCAGGCGGCCCCCTGACCGTCACGCACGCCGAGGCGACTCGCTATTTCATGACGATTCCCGAGTCGTGTCAGCTGGTCATCCAGGCCGGCGCGATCGGCAACCCCGGCGAGGTCCTGATTCTCGACATGGGCGAGCCCGTGCGCATCCTGGACATCGCAAACCGCATGATCGAGATGTCTGGACGAGACATCGCGATCGTGTTCACTGGTCTGCGCCACGGCGAAAAGGTGCACGAAGAGCTGGTTGGGTCGGACGAGGTGGGCCGTCGGCCGGTCCACCCGCTGATCTCGCACGCGTGCGTCGACCCTCTGGACCCGGGCGACCTCGAGCTGGAGAGGACATGGTGCAGACCGACAGGATCTACCTCTCGCCCCCCGACGTCGGCGCGCTAGAGGAGCAGTACATGCTCGACGCCGTGAGGTCGGGTTGGGTCGCGCCGACCGGTCCCTACCTCACGGCCTTCGAGTCAGCCGTCGCGCAGCGCGTCGGAGTCGACCACGCTGTCGCCCTCTCCTCAGGGACAGCCGCGTTGCACCTCGGTCTCTTGACGCTCGGAGTCGGCCCGGGAGATGTAGTCGTGACGTCCACCCTGACGTTCGTGGCGACCGCGAACGCCATCACGTATACGGGCGCGGAGCCGGTGTTCGTGGACGTCGATCCGGTCTCGGGCAACCTCGACGCCGAGCTTCTGGACGAGGCGCTCACGGCGCTGGCTCGCGACGGTCGGCGAGTCGCCGCGGTCGTGCCGGTCGATCTGCTCGGGCGCGCCGCCGATTACACGACCCTAGAGCCGATCGCGTTGCGGCACGGCGTCCCCGTGCTGGCAGACGCGGCGGAGGCGATGGGCGCGTCACACGCAGGGCGAGCGGCGGGGTCGTTCGGCGCTGCGGCGGTGCTGTCGTTCAACGGGAACAAGATCATGACCACGTCCGGCGGCGGGATGCTCCTCTCCGACGATGGCGAACTCGCCCGGCGGGTCCGGCACCTATCCACCCAGGCGCGACTCCCGGTCCTCCACTACGAGCACGACGAGGTCGGGTACAACTATCGCCTGAGCAACCTCCTGGCCGCCGTGGGCCTGGCCCAACTCGAGCGGCTCGACACCATGATCGCCCGACGCAGGGCAATCCGGCAGCGCTACCGCGACCAGTTCGCGGCCGTTGGAGGCGTCCAGATCTTCCAGGGTGTCGACGACGACGATGACAACTCCTGGCTGACCGCCCTGCTCGTCGACCCCGCTGAGGCAGGCTGGTCGTCCGGCGACCTCGTGGACCATCTGCAGCAATGCAACATCGAGAGTCGACCCCTGTGGAAGCCGATGCATCTGCAGCCCGTCTTCGACGGCACGCGCTCGTTCCGAACGGGGACCGCTGAGGTCATCTTCTCCCGAGGCGTGACCCTGCCCAGCGGCTCGGCACTCGACGACGGACAGTTGTATCGCGTGCAGATGGCGATAGCGGACTTCCTGGTCGGGCGCGCATGAGCGACACCGTTGCCTATCGCTGGAGCAAGCGCACGCTGGACGTCGTTGTCGCCGGCGGCGGGCTGGTCCTGCTGTCGCCTTTGCTACTTGTCGTAGCAGTCGTCGTGCGGGTAGGCGTCGGCTCTCCCATCCTCTTTCGACAGGTCCGGCCGGGACGCGGGGCGCGCCCGTTCACTCTTCTGAAGTTCCGCACCATGCGTGGTGACGGGTCGACGGGCGTCGGGAGCGACGCCGCACGGATCACTCGCGTCGGTGCCGCACTGCGCGCCACGAGCTTGGACGAGCTCCCGTCGCTGGTCAACGTCGTCCGCGGGGAGATGAGTCTCGTAGGTCCCCGCCCGCTGCTCGTGCAGTACCTGGACCGCTACACACCGGAGCAGGCCCGCCGGCACGAGGTCAAGCCCGGTGTGACTGGGCTGGCACAGGTTCGCGGCCGCAACGCCCTTGACTGGGACACGCGACTTTCCCTCGACGTCGAGTACGTGGACACGTGCTCCTTTGGGCTCGACCTCGGGATCCTCCTCGAGAGCGTCTCGGCGGTCGTGCGTCGGCACGGCATCGTCGCCCCCGGGACCGTCAGTGCGATCGAATTCCGGGGCTCAGACGCCGGGGGTCGCACATGACCCGCCCAGTGGTGGTCGTCGGAGCGGGCGGGTTCGGGCGCGAGGCGCTCGACGTGCTCGCGGCGATGGTGCGTGCCGGCTCGGATCTGCAACTCGTCGGTGTCGTCGACGACTCGCCGTCCGAAGACGCACTCGCCCGGCTGACTCGCCGCGGGGCGCCGTACTTAGGGCCGCTCGACGAGTGGCTGTCCACGCGCCCGGAGGCGGGCTGCGTTCTGGCGGTCGGCGCGCCGCAGTCCCGCGGCCGGCTGGTGGCCCGGCTCGCGGTCACAGGCGTCGAGCCCGTCACGCTCTTGCATCCGTCGGCTGTGATTGGTGAGCAAGTGCGCATCGGCCCCGGCGCGGTCCTGTGTGCCGGCGTCCAGGTTTCCACCGAGGCCGTCCTCGGGGCGTGGTGCCACCTCAATTCTGGCAGCATCGTCGGGCACGACACTGTGCTCGGCGACTTCGTGTCCGTCAACCCCGGCGCGATCCTGTCCGGGTCCGTGCACGTGGGTGACGGGGTGCTGGTCGGCGCCGGTGCCGTCATCCTGCAAGGGCTGTCTCTCGGGGCATGGTCCACGGTCGGCGCCGCCGCCTGCGTGACGCGCGACGTGCCGGAGGCCGTCGTCGTGAAGGGGGTACCAGCGCGGTGAGGGTGTTGGTCGTGTCGCAGTACTATGCGCCGGAGCCTGTCCCGATCCCCGCGTCGATCGCTATGGGGCTCCGGGCGCGAGGGCACGACGTTCGGGTGGTGACTGGGCTGCCCAACTACCCGGAGGGTCGCCTTTACCCCGGATACGCCCGGCGCGGTGAAGTGCGCGAGGTCGACGGCGTCGCGGTGCGGACTGTGCCGATGATCGTGAGCCATTCCCGCAACCCGCTCGGTCGGATCCTCAACTACGTGAGTTTCGGCCTCTCGTCGCGGCGGCTGGTCCGGAACGCGGACCGGTTCGACGCTGTGTACGTCTACGCCCCGCAGCTCACTGCCGCGATCGGACCGCGCACTTGGTCGCGCCGGTACGCGCTGCCCTACGTCCTGCACGTCCAGGACGTGTGGCCCGACTCGATCGTCGGTTCGGGGATGCTCGGCGCGTGGCTCGGACGCGGGGTGGGTGCGCTACTCGGCCCGTGGATCCGGTCGGTGTACCGCTCGGCCGGAGCCGTCGTGGCCATCGCTCCCTCGATGGCCCAGCTCCTCGTAGAAAGAGGAGCGTCGGCCGACCGGACGAGCCACGCGCTCAACTGGTCTGTGAACGAAGAGATGTCGGCGGAGGTGGCTGCCGCCCGCACACCGCAGGACCGCAGGACTACGGTCACATTCGCCGGTAATCTCGGCGAGGTCCAGGCCCTGGACGTCCTGATCCGGGCCGCTTCCCGGGTGCGTGACGTGCCTGGCCTCGTCGTCGAGATCGTCGGCTCCGGCGTCGCCGAGGAGCGCTTGCGCGACCTCGCCCAGGAACTCGGTGCGGACAACGTCCGCTTCCTCGGCCGCGTCGACGCGGCCGGGATGAGAGACGTGTACCTCCGCTCTGACTTTCAGCTGGTGTCCCTCGCCGACCTGCCCCTGTTTCGGGTCACGGTGCCGTCGAAGCTCGCGGCGAGCCTCGCGTGCGGAGTCCCCGTCGTCGTCGCCGTCGCTGGGGATGCGGGCCAGCTGGTCCGCGACGGCGACTGCGGCCTCGTCGTTGCGCCGGGCGACGACGACGCGCTCGTCGAGGCATTGCGGTCGGCCGCGAGGTCGACCGCCGAGCAACGCGGGTCCTGGGGCCGGAACGCCCGGCAGACCTACGAGTCCAAGATGTCCGCCCGCGCGGGCATCGACACCATCGAGCACGCCCTGCTGAAGGTGCTCGTCCACGAACACATGGAGTCCGCACGATGAGTGCCTACGAGGGTAAGAAGGTCCTGGTCACGGGGGGCACCGGGTCGTTCGGGCGCACCGTGGCCCAGCGTATGCTCACGTTGGGCGTCGACGAGGTCCGGGTCCTCAGCCGCGACGAGGAGAAGCAGGATGCAATGCGGCACGAGCTCCGGGATGGGCGCGCCCGCTTCTACGTCGGAGACGTCCGCGACGCTCTGAGCGTCGAGCGCGCTGTGCGCGGTGTCGACTACGTATTCCACGCCGCTGCCCTCAAGCAGGTGCCTTCCTGCGAGTTCTTCCCGCTCGAGGCCGTTCGCACCAATGTTCTGGGGAGCGAGAACGTGGTCCGACTGTCCGAGGCCGCTGGCGTCAGCTCCGTGGTGTGCCTGTCCACCGACAAGGCCGTGTACCCCGTGAACGCGATGGGGATGAGCAAGGCTCTCATGGAGAAGGTCGCCCAGTCCCACGGTCTCAACGACCCGGATGCCGGCACCGTGGTGTCGTGCGTCCGTTACGGCAACGTCATGTACTCGCGCGGCTCGGTGATCCCGCTGTTCATCAAGCAGGTCCGAGCGGGCAAGAACCTCACCGTGACGGACCCCGGAATGACGCGGTTCATGATGTCTCTGCAGCAGTCGGTCGAGCTCGTGGAGTTCGCCTTCATGCACGCCCAGCAAGGTGACTTGTTCATCCGCAAGGCCCCGGCGTGCACGATCGGGGACCTTGCGACGGCCATCACGGAGCTTTTCGAGTCGTCGTCGCGCGTGGACGTCATCGGCATCCGGCACGCCGAGAAGCGGTTCGAGGCGTTGGCGAGCCGTGAGGAGCTCGCGCGCGCGGTTGACGAGGGCACGTACTTCCGGATCCGCGCGGACAACCGCGACCTGAACTACGCGATCTACGTCGACGAGGGGGACCGCAGCCAGAGCCAGTTCGACGACTACGACTCCCAGAGCGTCGAGCGGATGAGCCTCAACGAGATCAAGGACATGCTCCTGCTCCTCCAGCCGGTGCGGGCCGAGCTCGCGGCGGCCGGGATCACGGTCCCGTGACGCGGACGGTACTCACCGGCGGTGGTGGCTTCCTCGGCCTGCACGTCCGAGCGGCGCTGCGCGAGCGGGGCGACGAGGTCACCACGCTGGCCGTCGGTCACGCGTTCGACGCGGACGCCGCCCGGCGGGCTGTGGAGAACAGCGACTTGGTGATCCACCTGGCAGGGGTCAACCGAGGGACCGACGGTGAGGTTCGCGACGGCAACGCGCTCTTCGCGGAGCAGCTCGCGTCCGTGCTCGAGCAGGGCACCACCGCCCGCCGGGTCGCGTACGCGGGCTCCGTGCAGTCCGACGTCGGCGGCATCTACGGGCAGGCGAAGGCGGACGCCGCGACGCGGCTCACTGGCGCTGCGAACCGCGTGGGTGCCGAGTTCCATGATCTCCGACTGCCCAACCTGTTCGGCGAGCACGGCCGGCCGTTCTACAATGCCGTCACCGCCACGTTCTGTCACCTGCTGGCGCGTGGCGAGCGCCCGAGGGTCGACGTCGACCGCGGTCTGCGGCTGCTGCACGCACAGGACGCCGCAGACTTGCTGGTGGGCACATTCCCGTCCTCCGACCTGGAAACCCTGGTCCAGGAGCTCAGCGTCGTCGAGCTGCTCGAGCGGCTTACGGCGATGGCCGCCACGTACTCCACCGGCGACATCCCGGACGTGGCCCAGAAAGTGGACCGCGACCTGTTCAACACATACCGCTCGTACGTCACTGAGTTGCGCCCTGCGGTTCCCCTCGTTCGGCACTCCGACGCACGAGGGTCGTTCTTCGAGATTGCGCGGACGCACGGCGGTCCCGGGCAGTCGTCATTCTCAACCACCAAGCCTGGGATCGTGCGTGGTGAGCATTTCCACAGGCGCAAGATCGAACGGTTCACGGTCCTGTCCGGCCGCGCGGTCATCTCGCTACGCCGTCTGTTCGGCACGGAGGTGGTCCACGTCGAGGTCGACGGCGAGCACCCGCTCGCGGTCGACATGCCGACGCTATGGGCCCACAACATCCAGAACGTCGGTGACGAGCTGCTGTACACGTCGTTCTGGACGGACGACATCTTCGACCCGACCCGACCCGACACGATCGCAGAGGTGGTGTGATGGCCCCCCACCGGCCCAAGGTGCTGACGGTCGTCGGCACCCGCCCCGAGATCATCCGGCTCGCCGCCGTGATGCACCGGCTCGACCGCGAGGTCGACCACGTCCTGGTGCACACCGGACAGAACTACGACTACGAGCTGAACGAGGTGTTCTTCGACGACCTCGGTCTGCGTCGACCTGACCACTTCCTCGAGGCGGACACACGCTCCCTCGGCGCGGTGCTGGGCTCGATCCTGATGAAGGTCGAGGCCGTCCTGCTGCAGGAGAGACCGGACGCGGTCCTCGTCCTCGGGGACACCAACAGCTGCATCGCCGCACTGATGGCCCGTCGCCTCCGCATCCCGACCTACCACATGGAGGCGGGCAACCGGTCGTTCGACCTCAACGTCCCGGAAGAGACCAACCGTCGGCTGGTCGACCACGTGTCCGATTACAATCTCGTCTACACCGAGCATGCCCGTCGCAACCTCCTGGCTGAGGGCATCCATCCGTCGCGGATCCTCCTGACGGGCTCGCCCATGCGCGAGGTGCTGGAGGCGAACCGGGACGGGATCGCCGGGAGCGACGTGCTCGAACGCGAGGGTCTCAGCGCGGGCGGCTTCTTCCTCGTGAGCAGCCACCGCGAAGAGACCGTCGACGACCCGGCGCGCCTGGGCGCCCTCCTGGCCACGCTCACGCAGCTGCGCGACGCGTACGGTCTGCCCGTGCTGGTGTCAACGCACCCGCGCACCAGGGCGCGCCTCGAGGCCCAGCCTGCCGACCTCAAGGAGGGGATCGTCTTCCACCGCCCCTTCGGGTTCCACGACTACCTCCGGCTGCAGACCACGGCCCGGGCCGTGCTCTCCGATAGCGGGACGATCAGCGAGGAGTCGTCGCTGCTCGGCTTCCCCGCGATCTCGCTGCGGGACGCCATCGAGCGGCCAGAGGCCCTGGACACCGGTGTGACCATCACGACCGGCGTACAGGGACCCGCCGTGCTCGACGGCCTCGCCGCGACGATCCGGCAGTTCGACGACGAGGGCCCGGCCGCGGTGCCGGCGGACTACCAGATTGCCGACACGTCGCGGCGGGTGGTCAACTTCATCCGGTCTACTTTCCACACCCACCATGCGCGGGTCGGGATCCGTCCTGCGGAGCGCTCGGCTCGGTGAACCTGTCGCCGACGGTCCGTGCGCTCTTGGCGCGCGCGGCGTCGATCGTCGCCTCGTTCGCCCTGACGATCGCGGTCGCGCGGAACCTGACGGTCCCCGCGGCCGGCTCGTTCTTCGTGGTGTACACCGTTGGCGCCGTGGCGGCGACGCTCGGACGGTTCGGCGTCGACAACCTCGCGATCAAGCTGCTCGGCGGGACCGGCCCCGTCCGGGGCGAGCTGCGGCAGGGCTGGAAGGTCGTGACGATCGCCGGGCTCGCCGCCGGCCTGCTGCTCGGCGTGGCGCTCGAGTTCCTGGACGTCGACGGGCTCGACGGCACGGCCGTGGTCTGGGCCGCCGTCGCGGTGCCTCCACAGGCCCTCGCCGTCGTCGCAGGCTCCATTCTGCGCGGCCAGGGGCGGATGGTCTCGGGCGTGCTCGCCGAGCTCGGCTCGGTGCCGATCCTGTCGACTGTCCTCGTCGTCGCCGCCACGGCGGGCCCCGGGCTGACGCTGACGAGGGCGATCGTCGCGTTCGCTGTCGCCGCGCTGATCACGGCCACGTGGTCGGTCGCGCTGGCCGTCCGCTCAACCCGCGAGCGGCCCAACGGCCCAGCGGGTGACGGGCTACGCGAATTCGTCCGGCGCCGGGGCGCGACGCTCTCGTCGATGATGGGTACGTCCCTCGTGTTCTACGCGGTCGCCTGGGCGCCCGTCCTCGTGCTCACCGTCGCAGGCAGGCCCGACTCGGTCGCTTGGGTCAGCGTCGCCACGCGGCTGGCCAACTTTGTGACCCTGGTCCCGGCGATCCAGGTGAGCTATCTGACACCGCGATTCTCTGAGCTCTATCACTCGGGGCGGCTCGACGACCTCAACCACCTCACGCGGCGAAGCACCGCGCAGGCCCTGGCGCTGGTCGTGCTGCCGAGCCTCGTGCTGATCGTGGCCGCCGCGCCTCTGATCTCGCTGCTCTACGGACCGGGATTCGAGCCCGCCGCGGACATGCTGCGGATCCTGGCCGTCGGCGCGCTCGTCGTGGTGGCTCTCGGTCAGGTGAACCCGCTCATGCTTCTGTGCGACCTAGAACACCGGGCCCTTGTGCTGTCGATGGCGATCGCCTCGGTCTGGTTGACCCTCGGGCTGTGGCTCGCCCTCCACAGCGGGGCACTGGCGACGGTCGCCCTGGCTGCTGTTCTGGGCGCCGTCTACTCCCTGGCCGCCGCGGTCATCCTGCAGCGGCGGCGGCGCGTCCGCTCCTACTTCTGAGCCTCGGGACCGGACGTCGGTTCGGGATCCAGCTCCGTGCCAGTGCCACGTCGAGCGAGAGCGCGTCGAACCTCCCGCACCGCGAACAGCACCACAAGGGCGAGGAAGCCGAGGTAGGCAGGCCCATTGCTCGTCAGCACATTGTTCTGGGCCATGAAGAACATCGTCAGCCACCCCTGGCAGAAGACGGTCACGGACAGCCAGTCGGCATCGCGAACGGCGCGCCGCCAGAAGACAGCTAGCGCGGCCGCGAACAGGCCCACGACGAGCGGAACTACGACCCACGGCAGGTCGTTCGCCATCCACGACCACGCGGTGCTCCAGTAGGCCGTGTCCGACCACCCGCGGGCGGCGAGCTGGTCGGTGATGACCGTCGCGTCCGACGTGCCGCCCTCGCTGAGCAGCCCTGAGAGCGCGGGGGAGTGCCTGTAGCCGCCACCGAACGACCATGTGCCGGACAGGGCGCGACTCAGTCCTTCCATCGACTGGCTGACGTAGCTGGCGACGTAGGTCGTCAGCGCCTCCCACGCGGTCGGCGGGCGGGTGGACGTGCACTCGGCGATGCCGGGCGCGCACAGTGGCTGGACGGCGCCCTGCCGGGTGATCTTGCGGGCGATGAAAGACAAGGTGAACAGCACGAGGACGACTGTCGCGACGGCGGCCGTCCGCCAGGATGGGCGAATGCCGCGGCGGACGCGGGAGAGCACCCATGCTGCCAGGACGAGCAGCACGGCAGAGGTCATGTAATAGTCCCGGCCCACCAAGACGCTCATGGTGAGCTGCGTCACGAGCGCGAGCCCGAACAGCACCGGGTATCTCCGGTGCTCGAACCATGCCCAGGCCGTGCACGGGACTGCGGCCAGGGTGAAGGGAGCCGCGATGGTCTGCACGACCACGACGCCCATCCGACCCGCCGTCCCGTCGGCCACCTTCTCCGCAGCTGCCGCGAAAGCGCCACCCTGGTCACTCAGCGCGTCGAGAACCTGCCAGGCCTGGAAGCCCGAATAGCTCGACGCCCACGGCACCAGGAGAACGAGCGCCGCGATGGTCCCGACGAGCACCGGCACCGGTGGTATCCGCCCGAGCACCGCCGGTCTCACCTCGCCGGCCATACGCGCTCCGACGAGCACGAACCCTGCCGTGGCCAGCAGCACGACCACCGTCACGAACGCGACCGTCGGCCACAGGTTGGAGCGGACGTAAGGGATGGGAAAACCTGTGGCCCATACCAGGAGGCTCAGCGCCCACCAGGCGGTGATCGACAAGATGGGCACAAGGAGGACGGGCCACGGCTCGCGACCCGTCCGGGCAACAACTACCCCCGGCGTCTCGAGACCGAGGCGCGCCCGCCACGGTCGGGTTGTCGAATGGGCGTCAGGGCGGCGGGCCATCGGGCGATCTCCGTCGTGGTTCATGGCATCCGGGAGGCTGCCGTCCACCCGCGGAGTCTACGGACTTCCGGGCAGTGGTCTGGCATGTCGTCGGCGGGGGGCGCCCAGCGAATTCCCAGGTTGTCTGCACCGACCGCACAGGCGGGGCCCGTACACTTCCGGGGTGCTGGGCGGCCGAAGGATCCTCATCTTCACGAGCGTCTTCGCCAGGTCGCCTCGCGAGGCGTGGCTGGTGGACGACCTCGTGGACTCGCTGCTGCGCGCGGGAAATCTGGTCGATGTCGTTGTCGCCGACACCACGCGCCCCCGGCCGCGAGGACTCCAGCCCGAGACGTCGGCGGGGCTTCGAGTCCTGAGCGTCGGACCACACTTCGAGGTCCGGTCCGCGCCGGCCAAGCTGGTCGCCTACCTCCTCTCCGGGCTGGGTCTGTGGTGGACCGCGCGACGCTGGACCCGGCGGGAGACGTATGACCTCGGCCTGTACACGTCGATCGCCTGCTTCACCTGGGGTGTGCCAGGGCACCTGCGGCGAAGCGGTGTCGTCCGTAGGCTCACCCTCGTCCTGTGGGACTTCTTCCCCGTGCACCAGCTGGAGATCGGCCGCATTCGCGCCAGGTGGGCCGCCGGGTTGATGAAGGCGACCGAGGCGGCGGCGATCCGCTCCGCCGACGTCGTGGCGCTGATGAGTCCGGCAAACGTGGCGTTCTTCCGGCGATACTTTCCTGGAGTCAACGCGCGCACCGTCGTTGTGCCGCCGTGGTCCTCGTCGGGTGACGAGCCCGTGGGCGCCGCGCACCCAGACGGTGACCGCCTCCGCGTCATGTTCGGCGGTCAGCTCGTCCGCGGCCGGGGGGTCGAGACGATCGTGGACGCCGCCGCGCTCCTGCGCGAGGATCCGATCGACATTCTCATTGCGGGGGACGGGCCCGAGCGGGAAGGCCTCGAGCATCGCGCGGCCGGGATCGACGGGATCGAGTTCCTCGGGATGCTGGCGCGTGCAGACTACCGGGCACTGCTCCGTACGGTGGACGTGGGCGTGGCGGTGACCGTCGGCGGGGTGAGTGTGCCGTCCTTCCCGTCCAAGATCGTGGAGTACTGCGGTCTGGGTGTCCCCGTGGTCGTGGCCGTCGAGCCGACATCGGACGCCGGCGCCATGGTCGAGTCGCGGGGGGCCGGGCTTGTGATCCCCGTGGACGACGCTCCGGCGCTCGCAAGCGCCCTTCGAGCACTGCGGTCCGAGCAGGTCGACGGCGCTCTCGCACGGCGCGCCCGGAGCGCTAGGAAGCTCTACGACGACGAGCTCTCCGCGGACGCCGCGGCCACGAGGCTCGTCGAGTCCTCACTGGACGGCGCGGGGTTGCCTGGGGCACTGCCCCGATGACGGGAACCCGGGCACAACGCCGGCCGTCCACGCACGCGCCCGTGTCGGCGAGTCCGTCGGTCGAGCCCGCCGGGCCGCGCGGGGGTCGCACCGGGCGGCAGGTGCGCGGTCTGGCGCCCCGCCATGTCATCCGGCGGAGGAGCGCGTTGCGCCCGTGCCTGCTCGCCGGGCTCGCAGCTCTGGTGTTCGTCGCGTCGTGGGCGATCGCGCAGGCCTGGCAGGCGACCAACCAGATGCGTCAGGCGGCTGCCGCGGTCGCCATCGCCAAGGAGCAGGTGGTCACGGGCGACTACGACGCGGTCCCAGCCACCTTTTCGGAGATCCGTCGGCACGCCGCTTCCGCGCGTGCGGCGACGCAGGACCCGGTGCTCCGACTCGCCGAGCGTGTGCCGCTACTGGGCCGCAACTTGGCCGTGCTGCGAGAACTGACCGAGGTCGTCGACGACACGCTCGCCGCGGCCGAACCGATGGCCGACTTGGTCCCGAAGTTCAGCGCGGAATCGTTGGCGCCGCAGGACGGCAAGATCCCGCTAGGGCCGCTGACGCACGCCGCAGAGGTCGTCACCGGCGTGGCTGACGGCGTGACGGCGGCGCAGGAGGATCTGGCCGGCATCGACACCGCGGGAACGGTGCCTCAGCTGGGTGCCGCGCATACGCAGCTGAGCGAGGTCCTCAACCAGCTGGCACCGGCACTGCAGGACGCGGCGCCTGTGGTGAAGCGCATCCCGGCGATGCTTGCCGCGGGCGGTAGCCGGACCTACGTCGTGATGTTCCTCAACAACGCCGAGCTGCGGTCGCTCGGCGGCACGGCACTGTCCTTCGCTGAGATCGACGTGGCGGACGGTGCGATCTCGTTGGCCCGCGTGGTCCCGGCGACGGACCCGGCGTTCCTTCAGCACACCGCGTCGATCATCCCTATCCGCGGCGGGTTCGACGACAGCGTGTACCCGGGTGCGGTCGGCCGGTTCATCGCGAACGCGACGACGCGCCCGAGCGCGGAGACCGCCGCACAGGTAGTCCAGGCGGAGTGGCGATCGGCGTTCGGCAAGGAGATCGACGGTGTCGTCTCGATGGACGGCCGGGCGCTCGCGTACGCGCTGACCGCGCTTGGTCCGATCACGTTGTCCACCGGGGACGTCGTCACGTCGGACAACGTGGTCAGCCTGCTGTTCAACCAGGTCTATGTGCGCTACAACTCCGGCGACATCCTGGCCGATGACGCCGCTCAAGGTGCCGTGTACGCCGAGACGGTCCTGCTGACGTTCGCCAGGCTGACGTCCGGGCAGTTCGACCCTGCCACCTTGTTCAGTGGCTTGGCGTCCGCAGTGCAGGGCGCCAACCTGACCGTCTGGCTGGCCGACGGCGACGAGCGCGCGGCGCTCGAGCGGACTGGCGCGGGTGCCGTCGGACTCCCCGTGAGCACGCCGACGACCGATGCCGCGGGCGTCTACATCAACGACCAGGTGGGTTCGAAGCTCAACTTCTACCTCGGCAGCTCTCTCACCACCGGCAGTGCTGTCTGCACCCCGGACGGCCGGGTGGTTCACCGGGAGACCCTGACGCTCACCAACAAGCTCCCCCCGGAGGCGGTGGCCGGTTTGAGCCCGTCGATCGCGGGGCTGGGGCACGCGGATCTCGGCATCCCGACGGGGACGCAGCGGCTGCTGCTCTTCTTCTACCTGCCGGTGAAGGCGGCGACAGTCGGTGCCAGGGTCGACGGGAGTCCTGTCGAGCTTGTGGAGCCGATTTACGACGAGGGGCGAGAGGTCCTGGCGCTCTCCGTCCAGGTCCCGCCGGGAGAGACGCAAGAGGTAACCGTGGATTTCCTCATGGACGAGCCCGGTCAGCGGCAGCTCGTCACGGCGGTGACGCCGACCTCGGACGGCACGCTGCGCCAGGCGGAGCCGCTGTCGTGCGACTCCGTCATACTGCGCTGAGCTTTGCGACCTTCTGGGCTTGACCCCATCGACCGTGTGCGATGAGGACGAGCCAGGCTGTGAGGGCCGTCGGACCGGCCCATCCGAACAGGGTCGACTCGCTCTGCTCGGCGACGAGCACGCACACCACGGCACCCAGCAGTGGCGACCGGCGGCCCGACCACAGGGCGCCGACCATCACAGCGAGGAGGGCCAGCAGCCCGATGACGCCGGTCTCGACCAGCGTGGCGAGCAGGATGTTGTGAGCCGACATTCCGGCGACGAGCTCGGTCGTCCGGTAGCCGATCCCGACGACGGGGTGCTGTGCCCACAACTCGAGCAGGGTGCGCCACAGCGCCCAGCGTCCCGACGTCACGTCGTCCGTGGGGAGGCGGCTCAGGAGATCCGGCACCAGGAGTGCGGCTCCGACGGCTGCCGCGAGGCCGGCCACCAGCGCAGCGAGCGCTGCCCTTGAGCGCCCCAGGGCTAGGAGGGTGACGATGACGCCGGCCGCAGCTGCGAGCGCGGCCCCTCGGGACTGCGACAGCGCGACGGGGACGAGCAGCACGAATGTCGCTGCGAACGCCCATCGACGTCGCCGTACGTCGGTGACACCCAGCGTTAGCGCGAGCGCCGTCACGAGCGACGTGGCCGAAACCATGCCTAGGTAGTTGGCGTTCGAGAAGACGCCGACCGCGCGACCATACGGTCCGATGGCCCAGGGTTCCTTCGCGAGCACGAGTGCGGTGGATGTGAGCGACCAGAAGGATCCCGTCACCGTCATCGCCACCAGGTCTCCACGCAGCAGCCCCGGTGCCGGCCGCCAGCGGGAGTAGCCCGTGCCGACGACCATGACGAGCATCACCAGCAGGACGGCCGTCTGGGCCAAGCTCGTACCCCGGTGCGGGCTCGGCAGCGAGCTCACGAGCGCGGCGGCAGCCAGACCCAGGGCGCCTACCTGGACGAGCAGGTCGGGCCGGTCGGGTCGGGCCGGCACCCATGCGACGGCGAGCACGACGGCTAAGAACAGCATGGGGGTAAACGTCGCGAGCTCCACGACGATCCCAGGTATCCGGTTCCCGAGCGGAGACTCTCCCAGCATCGTCGCCGTGAGGGTGATCGGTACCATCACGCGCCACGGCAGAGGGGCAAGCGCGAGGGCGCGAGCGGCTCGGATCACGGTCGGTCGTCGTCCCCTGGAGAGAAGCCCGCGGCCGCGCGGTCGACAGTGTCGGACGGGCACCGGGACCGGTGGCAGTGGACCGATGCTACCGGTTCGGGGGGCCCTCGTTCTGCTGCGTCGAAGGTGTGGGCTGTCCGACACAGCCTCTCGGCTTGGGACCGCCGCTCCCCGTGGCGTAAGGTCGAGGGTCGCCAGCGTGCGGTCGTCGGGCCCCTCTTCGGGGTGCGGGCGACGGCGTGCGGCCCTGAACCAACGGAGATCGCCGGAGTCGCCGGCGCCCGCCCCGATCAGTTGGAGACCATCGAAGTGAAGAGCGCCGTCGAGACCCTGGAGCCCACCAAGGTCAAGCTGACCGTCGAGGTGACGTACGACGAGCTCAAGCCGAGCATCGATCACGCGTACGAGCACATCGCCCAGGACGTCGTCGTCCCCGGCTTCCGCAAGGGCAAGGTGCCGCCGCGCATCATCGACCAGCGCGTCGGTCGCCCCGCGGTCCTCGAGCACGCGATCAACGAGGGCCTGTCCGGCTTCTACGCCGAGGCCGTCCGCGAGAACAAGCTGCGCCCCCTGGGTCAGCCCGAGGTCGAGGTCACCAAGGTCCCCGGCCTGACCGCTGCTCCCGCCGGCGAGGAGGGTGAGCTGCACTTCACCGCCGAGGTCGAGGTCCGCCCCGAGATCACCGTCCCGGCGCTCGACGGCATTGCCGTCACGGTCGACGACGTCGAGGTGTCCGACGAGGACGTCGCCGCCCGTCTCGACGCGCTGCGCGAGCGCTTCGGCACGCTGGTCGGCGTCGACCGACCGGCCGCCGAGGGCGACTTCGTCGTCATCGACCTGACCGCCACCATCGGCGACGAGCAGGTCGACAACGTCTCCGGCGTCAGCTACCAGATCGGCTCGGGCAACATGCTCGAGGGTCTCGACGAGGCGCTCACGGGCCTCTCGGCGGGCGAGGCGACCACGTTCGAGACGGCCCTTGCGGGCGGCGACCACGCCGGCGAGACGGCTCTGGTCAACGTCACCGCTACGACCGTCAAGGAGCGCCAGCTCCCCGACGCCGACGACGACTTCGCGCAGCTGGCCAGCGAGTTCGACACGCTCGAGGAGCTCACGGCGGACCTGCGCACGCAGGCGTCCAGCATCAAGGCGTCGAACCAGGCCGTGCAGGCCCGCGACCTCCTGCTCGAGCAGCTGCTGGCCGCGACCGAGATCCCCGTCCCGGCGGGCGTCGTCGAGGCCGAGGTGCACCGTCACCTCGAGGGTGAGGGCCGGCTCGAGGACGACGAGCACCGTGCCGAGGTCGGCGAGCAGGCCACCACCGCGCTGCGCAACCAGATCCTCCTCGACACGCTCGCCGAGCAGCTGGAGATCAAGGTCAGCCAGAACGAGCTGCTGGACTACCTGGTGAACGCGTCGCGCCAGTACGGCATGGACCCGAACACGTTCATCCAGACCATCGACAAGCAGGGCCAGATCCCGACGATGGTCGCCGAGGTCGCGCGGTCCAAGGCGCTCGCCGTCGCGCTGCGTCGCGTCGCGGTGACCGACGGCTCCGGCCAGGCCGTCGACCTCTCGGAGTTCATCGGCTCCGACGCCGAGGACGCCGCGGAGGAGGCCGAGATCGCCGGGGCCGCTGCGGCTCCGTCCGACGCCGCGACCGACATCGCTGCGTTCGACGTGTTCGACGACGAGACCGCCGAGGACACCAAGGCCTGAGGCAGCACCGGGAGGCCCCGCACCGATCACCGGTGCGGGGCCTCCCGTCTGCCCGGTCGCCGTGCTCTGCCGTCAGCGAAAACGCTCGGTGGCGGGACATGGGCGGGTGGGGGTGCGCGTTAGGGTCACTGCATCGCACGGGTACCCGGACCGGGGACGACCGCGCGGTGCAGGACAGACGTCACCGTCAGACGAGGGAGCCTTCGTGAACGAGCTAGCGCCGATGATGGCCCGGGCCGACAGCCCGGCCTTCGGCCTCAATGACTCCATCTACAACCGGCTGCTGCGCGAGCGCATCATCTGGCTCGGCTCCGAGGTGCGCGACGAGAACGCCAACGCGATCTGCGCGCAGATGATGCTGCTGGCCGCAGAGGACCCGGACAAGGACATCTGGCTGTACATCAACTCGCCCGGTGGCTCGATCACCGCCGGCATGGCGATCTACGACACGATGCAGTACATCCAGCCGGACGTCGCGACGATCGCGATGGGCATGGCCGCGTCGATGGGGCAGTTCCTGCTCTCCTCGGGCGCCAAGGGCAAGCGCTACGCCCTGCCGCACGCCCGCGTGATGATGCACCAGCCCTCGGGCGGCATCGGCGGCACCGCGACCGACGTGCGGATCAACGCCCAGCTGATCCTCCACATGAAGAACGTGCTCGCCGAGCTCACCGCCGCCCAGACGGGCAAGAGCATCGACCAGATCAACTCCGACGCCGACCGCGACCGCTGGTTCACCGCCCCCGAGGCGCTCGAGTACGGCTTTGTGGACAAGGTCGTCACGAAGGCCGACTCGGTCGCCGGCGGCGGCGGCACGGCCTGACGGCCTCCCACCTTTACTGTCTTTGAGGAGAAGCTCATGAGCATGGAGTCCCAGTTCATGGCGCGCGCCGGGATGCTGGCGGGGCCGGGCGGCCTCGCGCCGTCCTCGCCCGCCGCCCGGTACGTGCTGCCGCAGTTCGAGGAGCGCACGGCCTACGGCTTCAAGCGCCAGGACCCGTACACCAAGCTGTTCGAGGACCGCATCATCTTCCTCGGCGTGCAGGTGGACGACGCCTCGGCCGACGACGTCATGGCCCAGCTGCTGGTGCTGGAGAGCACCGACCCGGACCGCGACATCGTCCTGTACATCAACTCGCCCGGCGGCTCGTTCACGGCGCTCACGGCGATCTACGACACGATGCAGTACATCAAGCCGCACATCACGACCGTCTGCCTCGGGCAGGCTGCGTCGGCGGCCGCGGTGCTGCTCGCGGCGGGCTCGCCCGGCAAGCGTCTGGCGCTGCCCAACGCACGCGTGCTCATCCACCAGCCCGCGATGGAGGGTGGCGGCTACGCCCAGGCGTCCGACATCGAGATCCACGCCAACGAGCTCATCCGCATGCGCGAGTGGCTCGAGCTGACGATCGCCCACCACACCGGGCGGGACATCGAGCTGGTCCGCAAGGACATCGAGCGCGACAAGATCCTCACCGCCCAGCAGGCGCTGGAGTACGGGATCGTCGACCAGGTGCTCGCCAGCCGCAAGGGCGTCGTCGCGACGACCGTGCAGCCCAAGTAGCACTTTCCTCGAGCCGGACCCGCCGCTGCGGGTCCGGCTCGAGCGCGTCGGGCTCGACGAGCCGCGACACGCCCGGTACAGATCGAGAACACGCCGAGACTCGCCGAGCCGTGTGTTCGGCTGACATCCCGGCCCGGGTGGTGTGCAATGGGGGAGGACGCGCACCCCGCGGGGTGACGCACTGACGACGCACCGCCCGTCGGGCGGAGGGCGACACGAGGAAGGGGATCGACGTGGCTCGTATCGGGGACGGGGCCGATCTCCTGAAGTGTTCGTTCTGCGGCAAGTCGCAGAAGCAGGTCAAGAAGCTGATCGCCGGGCCCGGGGTCTACATCTGCGACGAGTGCATCGAGCTCTGCAACGAGATCATCGAGGAAGAGCTGGCGGAGGCCACCGAGGTCGGCCTGGTCGAGCTGCCGAAGCCGAAGGAGATCTTCGAGTTCCTCGAGCAGTACATCATCGGCCAGGAGTCCGCGAAGCGGGCCCTCGCGGTAGCGGTCTACAACCACTACAAGCGGGTCCAGGCCGGTGAGGCGCGCACGTCCACGACGGACGACCACATCGAGATCGCGAAGTCGAACATCCTGCTGGTCGGCCCCACGGGCACCGGCAAGACGTACCTCGCGCAGACCCTCGCCCGCATGCTGAACGTCCCGTTCGCGATCGCCGACGCCACGGCCCTGACCGAGGCCGGCTACGTCGGCGAGGACGTCGAGAACATCCTCCTCAAGCTCATCCAGGCCGCCGACTACGACGTCAAGAAGGCCGAGTCGGGGATCATCTACATCGACGAGATCGACAAGATCGCCCGCAAGAGCGAGAACCCGTCGATCACGCGCGACGTCTCCGGTGAGGGCGTCCAGCAGGCGCTGCTGAAGATCATCGAGGGCACCACGGCCTCGGTCCCGCCGCAGGGCGGTCGCAAGCACCCGCACCAGGAGTTCATCCAGATCGACACGACGAACGTGCTGTTCATCGTGGCCGGCGCGTTCTCCGGGCTGGACGACATCATCGCGGCCCGCGCCCGCAAGCGCGTCGTCGGGTTCGGCGCCCCGCTGCTGGACTCGGTGGACGAGGGCGACCTGTTCGCCGAGGTCCGTCCCGAGGACCTGCAGAAGTACGGCCTGATCCCCGAGTTCATCGGCCGCCTGCCGGTCGTCGCCGCGGTCTCCCGCCTCGACCAGGACGCGCTCGTGCGCATCCTCACGGAGCCCAAGAACGCCCTGGTCAAGCAGTACCAGCGCATGTTCCAGATCGACGGCGTCGAGCTCGAGTTCGACGACGAGGCCGTGGCCTCCATCGCGGACCAGGCGCTGCTGCGCGGCACGGGTGCCCGTGGGCTGCGCGCCATCATGGAGGAGGTCCTCCAGCAGGTGATGTTCGAGGTGCCCAGCCGCGACGACGTGGGCCGGGTCGTCATCACCCGGGACGTGGTGCTCGAGAACGTCAACCCGACGCTCATCCCGCGGGACAGCGGCGAGGAGAAGCGCACACCCCGCGAGAAGAGCGCCTGACCGTCGCAGGATCGCGCCTAGGATCGCGTCCGTGAGCGACCTGCCGACCCCGATCCCCGCCGAGCTGGCCCGCCTGCGCGGCAGCATCGACAACATCGACGCCGCGCTGGTGTACCTGCTGGCGGAGCGCTTCAAGGCCACGCAGCAGGTGGGCGTGCTCAAGGCGACCACGGGGCTGCCGCCGTCGGACCCCGCGCGCGAGGAGCAGCAGGTTGCCCGGCTGCGCGAGCTCGCCCACACCGCTGAGCTCGACCCGGTGTTCGCGGAGAAGTTCCTCGCGTTCATCGTCGAAGAGGTCATCCAGCACCACGAGGCCATCGCGCAGGGGCACGCGCAGCGCGACTGAGAAGTCCGAAGGAGTGAGCCGGAGCGCAGCGCAGGGTGAGGGGCGCGGAGCGTCACTCGCCTGCAGCGGAGCGCAGGCTCGGTCCGACCACAAGATGGGGTGGCGCCGCGTGCCGCAGGGGCGGAAGGTAGGTGGGGTCAGCCCTGGCCGGCCGCGGGGGTGAGGAAGCGGCTGCCGGGGATCTCGATCCCGGAGGGATGCCCATGGACCTGCACTGGCTCAAGCCGCTGCTCGGACGGCCGTCGCCGTTCACGACCGTCTACCTGGACGCGACCAGGACCGGCGCCAACGCTGACGCCGAGGCAGCGGACCGCTGGAGGGCCGTCCGGCGCTCTCTGGAGCGTGACGGCGCGTCCGCGGGCGTGCTCGACGACATCGCCGAGCTCGTCTCGGTGCCCACCGGGGTGCGAGGCCCGCACGGCCGGGTCGTCGTCGCCGACGCCGACGGCGTGGTCGTCGACCGCGTGCTCTCCGAGCCGCCGGCCCAGTCGCACGCGATGTTCGGACCCGCACCGGCGCTCCTCCCGGCGGTGCGCGCAGCCGACGAGACGGTGACCTACCTCCTGGTGGCAGTGGACCGCAATGGTGCGGACCTCACCTGGGCGGCAGGTGGCACCGTCCGGACCGAGGGCGGCCCCGAGACCGAGACCGTCGACGGCGGGCACGACGACGTGCACAAGACGCGTGAGGGGGGTCTGGACCGGCGCAGCCAGACGCGTGCGGAGGACTCCTGGGGTCGCAACGCCGAGGCGGTCGCCGCGGTCCTCGACAAGCGCGTCGCCGAGCGTGGCCCCAACCTGGTGCTCATCACGGGAGACGTGCGCGCGGTCGCGCTCGTGCGGGAGGCCGTCGGGCAGCCCACGCGCGAGCTTCTCGTCGACGTGCCGGGGGGCGGTCGGGGCGAGGGCCTGAAGAAGGGGTCGTTCGAGGCGCACGTCGCCGAGACGTTGGCCGCGTACCGGAAGAAGCGCAGCGACGCGGTGCTCGACCGGTTCCGGGAGGCGCAGGGACGCGGTGGCGGGGCGGTCACGACGCTGGAGGACGTGATCGAGGTGCTCCGGCGCGGTCAGGTGGCCGAGCTGGTGCTGCACGTCGACTCCCTGACGTCCGGCCTGGCGGACCGCACCCTGTGGGTCGGTCCGGAGCCGCTGCAGGTGGCGACGAGCGCCGGAGACCTGGCCTCGATCGGGGTGACCGGCGGGGCCGAGGAGATGGACGCCAACGTGGCGCTCGTACGCGCCGCGCTGGGTCAGGACGCCGGCCTCACGTTCGCCGAGGACGGCACGGTGGACCTCGTCGACGGCATCGGCGCGGTGCTGCGCTGGTCCGACGACTCGACCCCGAGCGAGGCGGTCCCGACGCAGTCGGCGGACCAGGCTCGCCTCCGCTCGGTGGTGTAGCCACTGCCGACTCCCTGACGTCCGCACTCGAAGGGGTCTGAGCCCCCTCGGGTGCGGACGTTGCTGTGCACCCACGCGTTGCGTCCGCACTCGTGCGGGGTCGAACCTGCCGGAGCGCGGACGTCGCGGGGGATGGAGGTCAGTCGCCTCGGGTGTCCGTGTACAGCGTGTCGATGTCGGTGGCGAAGTCCTTGAGGATCAGAGCGCGCTTCACCTTCAGGGACGGGGTGAGGTAGCCGTTCGCCTCGGTGAAGTCGGTGGTGAGCACGCGGAGCTTGCGGATCGACTCGGCGCGGGAGACGGCCTCGTTGGCGCGGTCGGCGGCGCGGTCGAGCGCCTCGAGGACCGCGGGGGCGGTCGCTGCCTGGTCGACAGACATGGCCGGCAGCCCGTGGTTGGCCAGCCAGCCCGGGAGCATCTCCGCGTCCAGGGTGACCAGTGCGCCGATGAACGGGCGCTGGTCGCCCACGACGACGACCTGGCTGACCAGCGGATGCCCGCGCAGCCGGTCCTCCAGCACGGCGGGGGCGACGTTCTTGCCGCCCGCGGTGACGATGAGCTCCTTGGTGCGGCCGGTGATCCGCAGGTTGCCCAGCTCGTCCAAGGAGCCCAGGTCGCCGGTGCGGAACCAGCCGTCGACGAGCACCTCGGCGGTCGCCTCGGCGTCGTGCCGGTAGCCGCGGAACACGTGCGGGCCGGAGATGAAGATCTGTCCCTCGTCGTCGACCCGCAGCGCCGTGCCGGGGTACGGGGGGCCCACGGTGCCGATGGTCGTCGCCCCGGGACGGGTCACGGCCGTCGCAGCAGTGGTCTCCGTCAGGCCGTAGCCCTCGAGGACCTCGACGCCGATGCCGCGGTAGAAGTGGCCGAGCCGCTCGCCCAGCGGGGCACCGCCGGAGATCGCGAACTCCGCGTGGCCGCCCAGCGCCGCGCGCAGCTTCGCGTGCACGAGCCTGCCGGCCAGGGCATGACGGGCACGCAGGGCGGCGCCGGGGCCGCCGGTCTCCAGCGAGCGTGAGTAGTCCTCGGCAGCTCGGGCGGCCCAGCGGAAGAGCTTGAGCTTGGTCCCGGAGCCGGCCTTCTGCTCCGCGGAGTTGTAGACCTTCTCGAAGACGCGGGGCACCGCGAGGATGAACGTCGGCTGGAACGTCCCGAGGTCCGGGACCAGGGACTTCGTGTCCGGGGTGTGGCCCAGCACCGCCCCCGAGGGCACGCAGAGCACCTGGATGAACCGCGCGAACACGTGCGCGAGCGGCATGAACAGCAACGTGCGCGAGTGCGGCATCGCGACGACGTCGCCCAGACCGGCCACCCCGTTGCGGGTGATCGCGACGAAGTTCCCGTGCGTGAGCTCCACGCCCTTGGGTCGGCCGGTGGTGCCGGACGTGTAGATGACGGTCGCAAGGTCGTCGGCGCGAGCGATGGCGCTGCGACGGCGGATCTCGGCGTCCGAGACGGCGGTCCCCGACCCGACGAGGGCCGCGACGGCGCCGTCGTCGATCACGAGAACCTCGGTGAGGCCGGGCAGGTCGTCGCGGACCTGCGCGACGACCGTGGCGTGCTTCGCGTTCTCGACTAGGGCGAGCCGGACCCCGGCATCAGCCATGATCCAGCGGACCTGCTCGGCCGACGAGGTCTCGTAGACGGGCACGCCGAGGGCTCCGGCCGCCCAGCACGCGAAGTCGAGCAGGGTCCACTCGTAGCGCGTGCGGGACATGATGGCGACTCGATCGCCCGGCTCGATGCCGTGCGCGACGAGGCCCTTGGCGACGGCGGTCACCTCGGTGACGAACTCCGCGACGGTGACCGCGGTCCACGTGCCGCCGACCTGCCGCTCGGCGAACGTCCCCGTGGGGTCCTGCAGCAGCCGTTCGGCGAGCATCCCGGGGATGCTGTCGGCGGGGTCGACCTCGACGAGGGTCTCGGACCGGATCTCGCGCATGTCAGGCCTTCGGCTCGGGGGGCACCAGCTCGGCGTCGCGGGCGACACAGGTCTCGCCGTCGCCGTCCACCAGCGTGAGCGTGCCGGTGACCCGGCCCGCGGCGCGGATGTCGTCCAGAGCGGCGTCGACGCCAGGACGCAGCGCGGCAGGCACGGCCAGGACGACCGCGGTGATCTCCGTCCGCATCGACAGCTTGGCCTCGGACTTCACCTTGCGCAGCGCGGCGAGCGCTGAGCCGGCGGCCACGACGACCGTGGGGTCCGCCGCGGTGCGCAGCGGCTCGGCCACCGGCCACGACGCGCGGTGCACCGAACCCTCGCGCCACCACGACCAGACCTCCTCCGTGGCGAACGGCAGCACCGGGGCGAACAGGCGCAGCAGCACGTCGAGCGCGATCGCCAGCGCGGCGCGGGCCGAGGCGGTCTCCGGGGACGGGTCGCCGTAGGCGCGGTCCTTGACCAGCTCCAGGTAGTCGTCGCAGAACGTCCAGAAGAACGTCTCCGACAGCTCGAGTGCCCGGGTGTGGTCGTAGGCGACGAGCGCGGCCGTGGCCTTGTCGACGACGTCCGCCAGGCCGGCCAGCATCGCGCGGTCGATCTCGGAGGTGACCAGCGCGGGGTCGAGCGAGAGCGGCTCGTCGGCGGCGCCGAACGAGAGCGCGAACTTCGAGGCGTTGAGCACCTTGATGGCCAGGCGGCGGCCGATCTTCATCTGGCCGATCTCGAACGCCGCGTCCGTGCCCAGGCGTGCCGAGGCGGCCCAGTACCGGACGGCGTCGGAGCCGTGCTCCTCGAGCAGGCCCATGGGCGTGACCACGTTGCCCTTGGACTTCGACATCTTCTTGCGGTCGGGGTCCAGGATCCAGCCGCTGATCGCCGCCGACGACCACGGCAGCGAGCCGTGCTCCAGGTGCGAGCGGACCACGGTCGAGAACAGCCAGGTGCGGATGATGTCCTGGCCCTGGGGGCGCAGGTCCATGGGGAACACGCGGCTGAAGAGGTCGGGGTCCGTGCGCCAGCCGCCGACGATCTGCGGGGTCAGCGAGCTGGTGGCCCAGGTGTCCATGATGTCGGGGTCCGCGACGAACCCGCCGGGGACGCCCCGCTGGTCGGCGGTGTAGCCGGCCGGCACGTCGGAGGACGGGTCGATGGGGAGCTGGTCCTCGGTCGGCAGGAGCGGCTTGTCGTGCAGCGGCTCACCGTCCTGGTCCAGCGGGTACCAGACCGGGAACGGCACGCCGAAGAAGCGCTGCCGCGACACCAGCCAGTCGCCGTTCAGGCCGCTGACCCAGTTCTCGTAGCGGACCTTCATGAAGTCCGGGTTGAACCCGAGCTCGGCGCCGCGAGCCAGGAGCGACTCGCGCAGCGCCTCGTCGCGACCGCCGTTGCGGATGTACCACTGGCGGCTGGTGACGATCTCGAGGGGCTTGTCGCCCTTCTCGTAGAAGTTCGCCTTGCGCTGCGTGTTCACCGGCTCGCCGTCGAGGTCACCCGTCTCGCGCAACCCGGCCACGACGGCCTCGCGTGCCGAGAACGTGGTCTTGCCTGCGAGCTCCTCGTAGCGGGCACGTGCGGCCTCGGACGCGAGCCAGTCGGGCGTCTCGCGCAGGATGCGGCCGTCGCGGCCCACCACGGACCGCGTCGGCAGCTGCAGCTCGCGCCACCACTGCACGTCGGTGAGGTCGCCGAAGGTGCAGCACATCGCGATGCCGGCGCCCTTGTCGGGCTCGGCCAGGGTGTGCGCCAGGACGGGGATCTCGACGTCGAACAACGGCGAGCGGACCGTGGTGCCGAACAGGTGCTGGTACCGCTCGTCGTCGGGGTGCGCGATGAGCGCGACGCACGCGGGCAGCAGCTCGGGGCGGGTGGTCTCGATGTAGACCGGACCGCCCTCGCCGTGGAACGCGACCCGGTGGAACGCGCCCGGGTAGTCGCGGGCCTCGAGCTCGGCCTGCGCGACCGCCGTCTGGAACGTGACGTCCCACAGGCCGGGAGCCTCGGCCTGGTACGCCTCGCCGCGTGCGAGGTTGCGCAGGAACGCCTGCTGCGCGACGGCGCGGGACTCCGCGGAGACCGTCTGGTAGGTCCGCGACCAGTCGACGGACAGCCCGAGCCGACGCCAGAGGGCCTCGAACAGCCGCTCGTCCTCGACCGTCAGGCGCTCGCACAGCTCGACGAAGTTCTTGCGGCTGACCGGCACCTGCGGACCCGACTTGCCCTCGCCACCCTCGAACGGCGGCGTGAAGTCGGTCTCGTACGGCAGCGACGGGTCGCAGCGCACGCCGTAGTAGTTCTGCACGCGACGCTCGGTGGGCAGGCCGTTGTCGTCCCAGCCCATCGGGTAGAAGACCTCGCGGCCGCGCATGCGCTGGAACCGGGCGACGACGTCGGTGTGCGTGTAGGAGAAGACGTGGCCGACGTGCAGCGACCCGGAGACCGTCGGGGGAGGTGTGTCGATCGAGTACACCTGCTCGCGGGTGGCCGAACGGTCGAACGCGTACAGGTCCTGCGCGGTCCACGCGTCGTCCCAGCGGGTCTCGACACCGTCGAGGGAGACCCGGTCCGGTACCTGCCGCGTGCCCGTGGTGGTCAGGGGTGCGTCGGGCGTGTGCGGGGACTCAGAGCTCATGGGTCGACATCTTCCCAGATCGGCGGGCGTCGAGGCTCCGTCGACGATCAGGCGAACACTCGGTGAACGGGCGCGGACATCGCGCGGTCCGGCGTGGCTCGGGTGCAAGGATCGCCAGTCGCCGGGTCGTGAGCGCATGATCGGGGGGACACGAGCGGACGGGGAGGCTGGCGATGGCGGCCGAGGGGTTCCTCCGGTCCGACCTCGCGCCCGCCGCACGCACCCTCGTGGACGTCCTCGAGGCGACCGCCCTGGCGCACGGCGACGCCCCCGCGATCGACGACGGCAGCACGGTCCTGACCTACGGCGAGCTGCTGGTGGCCGTCCGGGCAGCCGCAGCGGGCCTCGCCGGTGCAGGCATCGGACCCGGCGACCGCGTCGGGGTCCGGATCCCGTCGGGGACGGCCGAGCTGTACACGGCGATCCTCGCGGTGCTCGCCGCCGGCGCCGCCTACGTCCCGGTGGACGTGGACGACCCCGACGAGCGCGCGCAGACGGTGTTCCGGGAGGCGGGCGTCGCCCTGGTGCTCACCGAGGGCGACCTCGCCGGGCTCCGCCGAACCGCCGAGCCTCGACGGCCCGCGCTCGACGACGACGCGTGGATCATCTTCACCTCGGGCTCCACGGGCGCCCCCAAGGGCGTCGCGGTCACGCACCGGTCGGCAGCCGCGTTCGTCGACGCGGAGGCCCGCCTGTTCCTCCAGCAGGCGCCGCTCGGTCCGGGTGACCGAGTGCTGGCGGGGCTCTCGGTGGCGTTCGACGCGAGCTGCGAGGAGATGTGGCTCGCCTGGGGGCACGGCGCCTGCCTGGTCCCGGCGCCTCGCGCGCTGGTGCGCACCGGGATGGACCTCGGGCCGTGGCTGGTCGCGCAGGGCATCACCGTCATCTCGACCGTGCCGACGCTCGCGGGGCTGTGGCGCGCCGAGGAGCTGGCCGGCGTCCGGCTGCTCATCTTCGGCGGCGAGGCGTGCCCGCCGGAGCTGGTCGCGCGGCTGGTGGGGGACCGGCGCGAGGTCTGGAACACCTACGGGCCCACGGAGGCGACCGTCGTCGCCTGTGCGGCGCTGCTGACCGGCGACGGGCCTGTGCGGATCGGGCACGCGCTCGACGGGTGGGACCTCGCCGTCGTCGCGCCCGACGGGTCGCCGGTCGACGCGGGTGGCCTGGGCGAGCTGATCATCGGCGGGGTCGGCCTCGCGCGGTACCTCGACCCGGCCAAGGACGCCGAGAAGTACGCGCCCGCCGACGGCCTCGGGTGGGAGCGGGCGTACCGCAGCGGCGACCTGGTGCGCTACGAGCCCGAGGGCCTGGTGTTCGTCGGGCGGGCCGACGACCAGGTCAAGGTGGGTGGTCGGCGCATCGAGCTGGGCGAGGTCGACTCCGCGCTGCTCGGACTCCCGGGGGTCGCGGGAGCGGCCGCGGCGGTGCGGCGGACCCCGGCGGGCACGTCGGTCCTCGTCGGCTACCTCGTGCCCGAGCCCGGGGTCGAGCTGGACCTCGCCGACGCCCGCCACCGCCTCACCGGTTCGCTCCCGGCCGCACTGGTCCCGCTGCTCGCCCCGGTGGACTCCATCCCGACCCGCGGGTCCGGGAAGGTCGACCGCGACGCGCTGCCGTGGCCGCTCGCGCGTCCCGACGAGGAGTCCGCGCCCGCCGTCGGTCTGACGCCGACGGGCGAGTGGGTGGCGGAGCGGTGGACCGCGGCGCTGGGGGTCGCCGTGGCCGGTCCGCGCGACGACTTCTTCGCGTCCGGCGGTGGGAGCCTGGTCGCCGCGCAGCTGGTGAGCGCGCTGCGCGCGAGGTTCCCGACGGTGACCGTCGCCGACGTGTACGAGTACCCGCGGATCGGGGACCTGGCACGCCGGCTCGACGAGTTCGAGCCCACCGTCGTGGCCGAGGCACGGGTCGTCACGCCCACGCCGGTCCGGGCCCAGCTGGTCCAGACCGTGCTGGCGCTCCCGCTCGCCGCCCTCGTCGGACTGCGGTGGCTGACCTGGTTGCTGGCGGCCGACGCGGTGCTCGTCGCGACGACCGGTGCCCCGTGGGTGCCCGTCGTGCCCGGGGTCTGGTGGTGGGTGGCGCTCGGGTGGCTGGTGCTCATCAGCCCGCTCGGCCGCATGGGCACCACGGTGCTCGTCGCGCGGACCCTCCTGCGTGGGCTGACGCCCGGCCGGTACCCGCGCGGCGGGTCGACCCACCTGCGGCTCTGGTTCACCGAGTCCTGGGCGGCAGCAGCGGGTGCGGAGAACCTGTCCTGCTCGCCGTGGACCGTGCAGTACGCGCGGGCGCTCGGCGCGACGATCGGGCGCGACGTCGACCTGCACGCGCTGCCGCCCGTCACCGGCCTGCTCACGCTCGGCAACGGGTGCGCCGTCGAGCCGGAGGTCGACCTGCGCGGGCACTGGCTGGACGGGGACGTGCTGCGGGTGGGACGCGTGCGGATCGACAAGCGCGCGACCGTCGGGACGCGCAGCACGCTGGCGCCCGGCACCCGCGTGGGGGCGTGGGCCGAGGTGGCGCCGGGTTCCGCGGTGCTCGACTCGGTGCCGCCCGGCGAGCTCTGGGTGGGGTCGCCCGCGGTGTTCGACGGGCCGTCGCGGCGGCACTGGCCCCGCGACAAGGCGCCCCGCGGCGGCCGCTGGGTGGCGGCGTACGGAGCGACCGCCGCGGCGCTGGCGGCGTTGCCCGTGGTGGCCGCCGCGTGCGGGCTCCTGGTGGTCGGCGTCGGGCTGCGCGACGCGTCGACGTGGTCCGAGGCGTTCGCGGACGCCCTGCGCGCCGTGCCGCTCGGCGCCGTCACGACGGGCGTCGTGCTGGTCGTGGTCACGCTCGTCTCGGTGCGGCTGCTCGGGCTCGGGTTCCGCGAGGGGTACCACGCGGTGCGCAGCCGGGCGGGCTGGCAGGTGTGGGCGACGCTGCGGCTCATGGACGACGCGCGCACGACGCTGTTCCCGCTCTACTCGAGCCTGGCGACCCCGGTGTGGCTGCGGGCGCTCGGGGCGGACATCGGCAAGGACGTGGAGGCGTCGACCGCCCTCATGCTGCCCACGCTCACCACGGTCGGGGACGGGGCGTTCCTCGCCGACGACACCCTCATCGGCTCCTACGAGCTGGGGCACGGCTGGCTCCGGGTGGAGCGCAGCAAGGTGGGCAAGCGCGCGTTCCTCGGCAACTCGGGGATGATCGCGCCGGGCCGCGCGGTGCCCAAGCGTGGCCTCGTCGCCGTGCTGTCGGCCACCCCCGAGGTCGCGCGGGCCGGCACCAGCTGGCTCGGGTCTCCGCCGGTGAAGCTGCGCAGGGTGGCCGGGGAGTCGGACGACGCCCGCACGTTCGCGCCCCCGATGCGGCTGCGGGTGGCCCGCGCACTCGTCGAGCTCTGCCGGATCGTGCCCGTGATCTGCACGTTCGGGCTCGGCGTCGTCGTGCTCCTGGTGCTGCAGGCCGCGCTCGACGCGTGGGGTCTCGGAACTGCCGCCGCGCTCTCCCCGCTGGTCGTGCTGGCGGCCGCGGGCGTCGCGTGCGCCCTCGCGACGGCGGCCAAGTGGCTGCTCGTCGGCCGGCTCCGACCCGGCGACCACCCGCTGTGGAGCTCGTTCATCTGGCGCAACGAGCTCGCCGACACGTTCCTCGAGGTCGTGGCCGTCCCGTGGTTGGGACCGGCCACGAACGGCTCACCGGCGCTGACCGTGTGGCTGCGGACGCTCGGCGCCCGCATCGGTCGGGGCGTCTGGTGCGAGACGTACTGGCTGCCCGAGGCGGACCTCGTGACGCTCGGCGACGCGGCCACCGTCAACCGCGGGTGTGTGCTGCAGACACACTTGTTCCATGATCGGGTCATGAGCATGGACACCGTGGAGCTCGGACGGGGCGCGAGCCTGGGCCCGCACGGCGTGGTGCTGCCCGCGGCGAGCCTCGACGACGGCGCCCGCGTCGGACCGGCGTCGCTCGTGCTGCGCGGCGACACCATCCCCGCCGGGTCCCGTTGGACGGGCAACCCGGTGTCCCCGGCGTGACGCAACCGCCAGAGGACCCGTACCTGCCCGGCCGACCCGAGGGCGGCCTGTCGGTGGACCGGTACGAGCTCGAGCTCGACTACCGGGTGGCCACGAACCGGCTCGACGCGCGCGCCGTGGTCCATGCTCGGGCGTCGCGCCCGCTGGACCGGTTCTCGCTGTCCCTGCACGGGCTCCGGGTCAGGCAGGTGCTGGTCGGCGGGAAGCGGCCCGAGCGGTGGGCGCTCCACGACGGGCGGCTCACCGTCCGCCTCGGCCGGGAGGTGCTCGCGGGCACCAGCCTGGTCGTCGAGGTGCACTACGGCGGGCAGCCGCGGCCCGCACGTGGACCGTGGGGCGAGGTGGGCTGGGAGGAGCTGGAGGACGGGCTCATCGTCGCCGGTCAGCCCGACGGCGCGCCCACGTGGTTCCCGTGCCACGACAGCCCCGCGGACAAGGCGGCCTTCTCCATCGTCGTGACCGCGGAGGCCGGGTACGAGGTGCTCGCCAACGGGCGGCTGGTCTCGCGCACACCCCGGGCCGGGCGGGTCCGGTGGGCCTACGAGCAGGCCGAGCCCATGGCGCCGTACCTCGCCACGGTGCAGATCGGGCGCTACCAGCGACTGCTGCACGGCACCCAGCTGCTCGTCCCCCCACGGCTGCTGGCAGCGGCCGAGCACGACCTCGCTCGTCAGCCGGCGATGATGGCGCTCTTCGAGGAGAAGTTCGGGCCCTACCCGTTCGCCGCCGGGTACACGGTCGTGGTCACGGACGACGATCTCGAGATCCCGCTGGAGGCGCAGGGTCTGTCCGTGTTCGGCGCCAACCACATGGACGGTAGGCGCGGGTCGGAGCGGCTGGTGGCGCACGAGCTCGCGCACCAGTGGTTCGGCAACAGCCTGACCGTCGGGCGGTGGCGGGACATCTGGCTGCACGAGGGCTTCGCCTGCTACGCGGAGTGGTTGTGGTCGGAGCGGTCCGGGGGGTGGACGGCCCACCGCCTGGCGCGCTCGCAGCGCGCCCGCCTGTCCCTGCTGCCGCAGGACCTGGTCATCGGTGATCCCGGCGCGGCCGCGATGTTCGACGACCGGCTCTACAAGCGCGGAGCGCTCACCCTGCACGCCGTGCGGCTGACCGTGGGCGACGACGTGTTCTTCGAGATCCTGCGGACGTGGACCGCGCGGTACCGGCACGGGACCGTCAGCACCGAGCAGTTCGTCGCGTGCGCCTCCGAGGTGGCCGGCGCCCCCCTCGCGCTCCTCGTCGAGTCCTGGGTGTACCGGGCCGCCCTGCCGGAGCTGCCGCCGGGATCATTCGGCCTGGTCCCGCAGTTAGGGTGATTCGGGGACGACCTCGCGGAGCACCGCGGACCCCGCGCTCACAGGAGTCAGTAGATGGCACAGGTCACGGCGGACGGCCTCACGGTCGGGTACGCGGCGATGCTCGAGCAGTTCCACCCGACCGAGGCGGTCGCGCTGTCCGTCCACGCGGAGGCCCACGGGTTCTCCGGCGTGATGGCGGCCGACCACTACCAGCCGTGGGTCCCCGCGCAGGGGCAGGCGGCATTCGTCTGGAACGTGCTGACCGCGCTCGGCGAGCGGACCACCGGTGACATCGGACCCGGCGTGACCGCACCGACCTTCCGCTGGCACCCCGCGATGGTCGCGCAGGCGTCCGCCACGCTCGCGGCGATGTACCCGGGGCGGCACTGGCTCGGGCTCGGCTCCGGCGAGGCGCTCAACGAGCACATCGTGGCCAACTACTGGCCCGAGGCCCCCGAGCGGATCAACCGCATGTTCGAGGCCATCGAGATCATCAAGAAGCTGTTCACCGCGTCGATCGCCGGCAAGGACGTCAAGCACGCCGGCCAGTTCTACAAGGTCGAGTCCACGCGGCTGTGGACCATGCCTGAGGTCGCACCCGAGATCCTCGTCGCCACCGCCGGCCCCGTGACCGCCAAGCGCGCGGGGCGCCTGGCCGACGGGCTCATCACCGTCGGGGCGCCGCTGGAGAAGATCTCCGGGTTGTTCGGCAAGTTCGACGAGGGCGCGCGCGAGGCCGGCAAGGACCCGGACGCGATGCCGAAGGTCCTCCAGCTGCACCTGTCGTGGGCGGAGACCGACGAGCTGGCCCTCGCGCACGCGATGCACGAGTGGCCCAACGGCGGCATGAAGTTCCCGAAGGCCGACATCCGCTCGCCGTTCGACTTCGAGCAGATGGCCAAGCTGGTGCGCCCCGAGGACTTCGAGGGCCGCATGGTCATCTCGGCGGACCCCGACAAGCACCGCGCCGAGATCCAGAAGTACGTCGACCTCGGGTTCGACCGGATCTACCTGCACAACGTCGGGCGCAACCAGCGCGAGTGGATCGAGACGTTCGGGGCGGACGTGCTGCCCAAGCTGGTGCGATGAGCACGCGCCTGGAGGTCTGGGCGCCGGACGGGCTGCCCGAGATCGCGCCCGGCGACGACCTCGTGGAACTGCTGACCGAGCTGCTCCGCGACGACCCGCTGGTCGACGGTGACGTCCTGGTCCTGACCAGCAAGGTCGTGTCCAAGGCCGAGGGCCGGGTGATCTCCGCCGACGACCGCGAGCAGGCGATCACCGACGAGACCGTCCGCGTGGTCGCCACCCGCGAGCACTCCACCGGGATCACCCGGATCGTCGAGAACCGGCTCGGGCTCGTCATGGCCGCGGCCGGCGTCGACGCGTCGAACACCCCCGAGGGCACCGTGCTGCTGCTGCCCGTCGACCCGGACGCGTCCGCCCGGGCGCTCCGGGCCGGGCTCTCCGCGGCCTTCGGCGTCCGGATCGGCGTGGTCGTCACCGACACCGCGGGGCGGCCGTGGCGGCAGGGCGTCACCGACATCGCGATCGGCGCCGCCGGGCTCGTCGTGCTCGACGACCTGCGCGGTCAGGTCGACTCGTTCGGCCGCCCGCTGGTCATGACGCAGGCAGCCGTCGCCGACGAGATCGCGTCAGCCGGTGAGCTGGTCAAGGGCAAGGCCGAGGGGCGACCGCTGGCGGTCATCCGCGGCCTGGGGCACCTGGTCACCGACGAGGACGGTCCCGGTGCGCGGGCGCTCGTGCGGCTCGGGGCCGAGGACATGTTCGCGCAGGGCAGCGCGGAGGCGTACTCGCAGGGCTGGAAGGACGCGCTCAGGGACCAGCCGTAGCCTTCGCGGCGGCCTTGGCGGCCTGCTTGGTGGCGCGGACCTCGGCCAGCGACGTCGGGTCGGTGACGTCGGCGATCGAGCGTCGTGAGCCGGGCTCGCCGTAGGCGCCGGCCACCTCGGCCCAGCCCGCCGGCTGCACGCCGCGCTGCTTGCCGAGGAGGGCCAGGAAGATCCGGGCCTTCTGGTCGCCGAAGCCCGGCAGCGCCTTGAGGCGCTTCAGGACGGTCTTCCCGTCGGGGTCGTCGTCGGTCCACAGCCGCGTGACGTCGCCGTCGTAGTCCTCGACCACGGCGGCGGCCACGGCCTGGATCCGGCCGGCCATCGAGCCGGGGTAGCGGTGGACGGCCGGGGGAGTCGCGCACAGGGCTGCGAACGTCTCCGGGTCGGCCTCCGCGATGCGGTGGACGTCGAGACCGTCCATGCGCGCCGCGATCTTGGCGGGCCCCGCGAAGGCGGACTCCATGGTGACCTGCTGGTCCAGGAGCATGCCGATGAGCAGGGCGAACGGGTCGTCGGTCAGGAGCTGGTCGGCGGTCGGGTCGCCGGTGAGCCAGAGAGTCATGACGGCATCCTCTCGCGAGTGGGGGAGGATGCGCCCGTGCGATGGGTCGTGGTGGTGCCGGTGAAGCCTGCGGCGGACGGGAAGACGCGGCTGGCCGGCGTGCTGTCCGCGTCGGCCAGGGAGGCGTTGGTCCGGGCGATGGCGCTGGACACGATCGCGGCGGCCGGCGAGGCCCTCGGCGTGGTCCGCGTGGTCGTGGTGACGGCGGACGTGCCGCTGCGGACGCTGCTGGCCGGGTCGGTGGACCTCGTCGACGAGCCCGGCGGCGGGCTGAACGGTGCGGTCCGCGCGGGGATCGAGCGAGCGGCGGGGTTCGACGCGGGCATCGCCGTCCTGCTGGGTGACCTCCCTGCCCTGCGGCCCGACGACCTGGCGGACGCCCTGAGCATGGCGAGCGCCCACGAGCGGGCGTTCGTGGCCGACGCCGACGGGACGGGGACCACCCTGCTCGCCGCACTGGCCGGCGTCGCGCTCGATCCGCAGTTCGGGCCGGGGTCGGCGGCAGCGCACGAGCTGGCGGGGCACGTGCGCCTGGCGGTGGTCGCCACGTCCACGGTCCGTCGCGACGTCGACGTCCCGGACGACCTGGTCGAGGTGCAACGGCTCGGCGTGGGCCCCGCGACCCGTGCCGTGCTCTAGCGTCGACGCGTGCGCCTCTTCCGTTGCCCCCGCTGCGGAGACGTGGCATTCATCGAGTCCCTGTCCTGCGACGGCTGCGGCCTGGAGCTGGGCCTGCACCCCCCGACGCTGACGATGCGTGCGGCACCCGCGCAGGGCACCGAGGTCGACGGCTCGTGGTGGTTCCCGTGCGCCAACCGGCTCTGGGAGTGCAACTGGCTCGCGGCGGCCGACTCCGGTTCCGGGCAGTGCGTCTCGTGCCGGCTCACGCGCACCCGGCCGAGCAACGACGACACGCTCGCGCTGGAGAAGCTCGCGACCGCGTCGGGCGACAAGCGCCGGCTGCTCGTCCAGCTCGCCGACCTCGGGCTGCCGATCACGCCCTGGTACGACCAGAAGGGCGGGCTCGGGTTCGACCTGCTCTCGTCGCGGTCGAACGGCGCCCGCGTCACCATCGGGCACGCCAACGGGATCGTCACGATCGACCTGGCGGAGTCCCTCGACGCGCACCGCGAGGCGCTGCGGATCAGTCTCGGCGAGCCCTACCGGACCATGCTGGGCCACTTCCGGCACGAGGTGGGGCACTACTACGAGTGGATCCTGGTCGAGCAGACGGGCTGGATCGACGAGTGCCGGACGATCTTCGGCGACGAGCGCACGTCGTACCGGGACGCGATCTCCCGCCACTACAAGACCGGGGCCCCGCGCGACTGGTCGGAGAGCTTCATCTCCGAGTACGCGACGATGCACCCCTGGGAGGACTTCGCGGAGTGCTTCGCGCACTACCTGCACCTGACCAGCACCCTGCAGACCGCGGCGGGCGGAGAGATGAGCATCCGGGTCGAGGGTGTGCCGCAGATCGCCGACGGCGAGGTCAGCCCCCGTCACAGCTACGCGGACGCGACGATGACGGAGATCCTCGCCGACTGGCTCCCGGTCTCGACGTTCCTCAACCGCGTCAACCGTGCGATGGGCAAGAGTGACCTGTACCCGTTCACGATCGCTGAGCCGGTCGCCCGCAAGCTGGACTTCGTGCACCGCGTGGTCACGGCGTCCCGCGTCGAGCAGCCGCTCGGCTAAGGGAGCCGGCCCACCAAGGCGAGCGCGTCGGCGGCGATGCGGGCCGTCGTCGCGACGTCGGTCATGAGGGTGTTCGCGGAGCCCGCCAGCCAGCCCTCGGACCGCAGCGCGTCGGCCGCGTCCGCGTCCCGGTCGTCGACGAGCCACGCGTCCAGCACCCCGTCGGGCCGCCGGCCGTAGTGCCGCGCCACGGCGACCGCGCTCGTCTCGACGCCGATCGCCGTCAGGCACGCGTCGGCCATGCCGCGCACGGGGGCACCGCCGATCACCGGGCTGATCCCGACCACCGGGGCCGCCGTCGTGCGCAGGGCGTCGCGGACGCCGGGGATCGCGAGGATCGTGCCGACCGAGACGACGGGGTTCGACGGTGGGACGACGACCACGTCCGCGTCGGCGATCGCCGCGAGCACACCGGGCGCTGGGGTGGCCGTCGCGAGGTTCGTCTGCTCGAAGCGCGCTGCCGGGAGCCCCGCGCGGTGCCGGACCCACCACTCCTCGAAGTGCAGGTCACGGCCGTCGGCGGTGATGACGTGCGTCTCGACCTCGTCGTCGGTCATCGGCAGCAGGGTCACGCCCGGCGCCCACCGCTCGGCGAGGCGGGCCGTGACCTGCGACAGCGGAAGCCCGTCCCGGAGCAGCGCGGTCCGGGCCAGATGGGTGGCCAGGTCCAGGTCCCCGAGCGTGAACCACTCCCAGCCGAGGCCGTACGCGGCGAGGTCGTCGCTGGTCCGTCGGCTCTCGTCGAGACGGCCCCAGCCCTGCTCCTCGTGCACCGCGCCGCCGAGGGTGTACATCAGGGTGTCGAGATCGGGGCAGACGCGGACGCCGTGCAGCCACATGTCGTCGCCGGTGTTCGCGATCACGGTGACCTCGGCCCGTTCGCCGACGAGGCTCAGCAGGCCGCGGGTGAAGCGCGCGCCGCCGACGCCGCCGGACAGGACGGTGATCTTCATTCGGACCTCGTCGGCTCGTGGAACGCGATGACCGGTCGGCCGGTGCGCGGGTGCTCGAGGATGTCGGCCTCGACGCCGTAGACCCGCCGCAGCAGGGCCGGTGTGAGGACCTCACGCGGGTGGCCCGCCGCCGCCAGGTGCCCGTCGGCGAGCACGAGGACGTGCTCGCAGAACGCGGCCGCGAGGTTGAGGTCGTGCAGCGCGGCGACCGTCGTGGTGCCCAGGTCCCGGACGAACGCCAGCAGGCTCAGCTGCGCGCTGACGTCGAGGTGGTTGGTGGGCTCGTCGAGGAGCAGGAGCTCCGGTTCCTGGGCCAGCGCCCGGGCGATCTGCACGCGCTGGCGCTCCCCGCCGGACAGCGAGGACCAGGGGCGGTCGGCCAGGTGGTCCGCCTGCGCGCTGACGAGCGCGCGGTCGACCGCGGCGTCGTCGGGATCGGTGCCCCACAGGCTCCGGTACGGGATCCGGCCCAGCGACACGACCTCGCGGACCGTCAACGGCACGGTGCTCGTCGACTCCTGCTCGAGCAGGGCGATCTGGCGCGCACGCGTCCGGCGCGACAGCTCGTGCACGGGGACGTCGCGGATGAGCACCGCGCCCTTCTCGGGCGGGAGCAGCCCGGCGACCAGGCGCAGCAGGGTCGTCTTGCCCGCACCGTTCGGGCCCAGCAGCCCGGTCAGGTGACCGGTCGGCGGGGTGGCGTCGATCCCGTCCACCACCCAGCGCCCTCCGAGGCGGGTGCCGACGCCGTCGAGGGTCAGGTCCATGCCGACCCCTTCCCGCGACGGAGCAGGAACGCGAACACCGGGACGCCGATGAGGGCGGTGACGATGCCGACGGGCAGCTCGCGCGGGTCGAACACCGTGCGGGCGAGCGTGTCCGCCCAGATCAGGAACACCGCGCCGCTCAGTGCCGCGACGGGCAGCAGCCGGCGGTGCGCGGGACCGGTCAGCGACGAGACCGCGTGCGGGAGGATCAGGCCGACGAACCCGATCGCGCCGCTGACCGCGACCATCGCGCCCGTGAGCAGCGCGACGACCGTCATCAGGGTCCAGCGCGTGCGGTCCACGTCGATCCCCAGAGCTGCCGCAGACGTGTCCCCGAACGCGAACGCGTCCAGCCGCGTCGCGCTCAGCAGCAGGACCGTGCCGACCGCCACCACCGCGATGCCGGCGATCGCGACCGACGCCCACGTCGCACCCGCCAGCGAGCCGAGCAGCCAGTTGAGGATCTCGCGGTAGGAGTCCCCCGTGGAGCTCCAGAAGATGACGAAGCTGGTCCCCGCCGCGGCCATCTGGGACACCGCGAGGCCGGCCAGGACCGTGCGTCCCGGCGACAGGGTGCTCCCCGAGCGGGCGAGGGCCAGGGTCGCGACGAGGGCCAGCAGCGCACCGGCGAACGCCGCGACCGGCAGCAGGAGGCTCACGCCGACGATGAGCACGGCGACCGCACCGAGGGACGCACCCGAGGAGAGGCCGAGCAGGTACGGGTCGGCCAGCGGGTTGCGCGTCAGGCTCTGCATGACGGCACCGGCGAGCGCGAGCCCGGCACCCACCGCCGCGGCCGTCAGCACGCGGGGGAGACGCAGGTCCCACACGATCGCGTCGTGCAGGCGCGGGACGGCCTCGACCGGCAGGCCGAGGTGCCCCGCGATGCTGCGCGCGACCTCGGCGACGTCGAGGTCTGCCGGGCCGATCGTGACCGTGACCAGGACCGTCACGACGAGCGCCGCCACCCCCGCAAGGACCAGCAGCGTCAGGGGCGTGCGGGCTCTCACCCCAGCTCGGTCAGCTGGTCGCTGAGGGACGCGACCGCGTCGGCGTTCCGGACCCCGGCCTCGCCGGCCGCGAACGGGACGAGGAGGTACTTCTTCTCCCGGACGGCCGTGAGCTGGCTGGTCGCCGGGTTGCCCTCGAGCAGCTCGATCTTCTTGTCCGCGGTGTTCCAGGCGGCGTCGACGAGCACGATGACGTCCGGGTCCGCGGCCACGACCTGCTCCCAGCCGGCCGACGTCCAGGTGTCGTGCACGTCCGCGAAGATGTTGGTGAGCCCCGCCGCGTCCATGATCATCTGCGGGGCGCCGATGCCCGCCCCGACGTACGGGGTGTCCGTCCCGGAGCTGTACCAGAGCGCGGTCGTCTCCGTGGTGGGCTTCTGCACGGCCTCCAGCGTGGCGTCCTGCTCGGCGATCAGCTCCTCCGCCCGCTCGGGGACCCCGAAGATCGCCGCGACCTCGCGGATCTCGTCCGCGACCTCGTCGAACGTCAGCGGGTCGGGCATGTAGCCCGCCTCCTTGCACGCCGCGGGGGAGACGTACGTCGTGATCCCGAGGTTCTGCAGGGCCGCGCGGTCGCCGGCTCCGTCCGCCGAGAAGTTGGACTCCCAGCCGCCGTAGACGAAGTCCGGCTCCAGCCCGAGCAGCGCCTCCTGGCCGGGCACCTTGTCCGAGACGACCGGGACGGCGTCGTACGCAGCCTCGTACTCCGCCGGGACGGGGCCGTCCGCGAACGCCGTGCCGATCAGCGCGTCCTGGAGCCCCAGCGCCAGGAGCATCTCCGTCGCGGTCGACTTGATGGTGACGACCTTGGTGGGCGGCGCGGTGACCGTGACCTCGGTGCCGCAGTTGTCGAGGGTGACGGGGGCGAACGCGGCGCTCGTCGTGGCGCTCGGTGACGCCTGCGGGGTGCTCCCGGTGGAGCAGGCCGTCAAGGTGAGCGCGACAGCGGTGAGGACGAGGACGGGACGGATCCTGGGCATCGGGATGAGGGGCTCCGGGGCGGTGGCGGGGCGCGCGAGCACGTCGCTCGCACGCGGGGGTGGGGTGCACGTCGCACCTCCGGAGGGCCGCCCAGGACCGGGCGGCACGACCCGGCCACAGCTGGTCAGGTTCCGGGCACAGAGTAGGCCTGGGGGGTGGCGTGTCGGCAAGTGGGCAGCCTGGAGACGATGCTCACCCCCACGCAGGTCAGAGTGCTGCGCGGATCGCCTCCGCCTGGCTGTCGAGCTCCGCCCGTGCCGGGTTCGAGCCCCAGCGCGCGCTGATGCGGAAGCCGTCGCCGGCGGTGCGGGGGAAGACGTGCAGGTGCGAGTGGAAGACCTCCTGGAAGGCCGCCTCGCCGTCGGCGTAGAAGAGGTTGACGCCCTCGCTGGGCAGCGGCGACCTCCGCAACGCCCCGGCGACCGCCCGGGCGACGGCGAACATCTCGGCGGCGACGTCGTCGTCCAGGTCCGCCAGGGTCGGCAGGTGCGACTTCGGCACAACGAGGACGTGGCCCGCGGTCACCGGGTCGATGTCCATGAACGCCAGGACCGTCGCCGACTCGTGCACGACCGAGGCGTCCAGCTCGCGCGTGATGATCCGGCAGAAGGGGCAGTCCGCGGTCGTCATCCGCCGATGATGGCAGCGGTCGCGCCCTCCGGCCCGGCGGGGGCCAGGCTTGGGCGTCTGCCCAGCTGTTCACGTGGTTGCAGGCCTTGCTGTGGGGGCAGCCCTGGCCTAGGATCGAACACATGTTCGACGATGGCTGAGCGGTGATCCGGGGCTCGGGGAGGTCCCGGATCGCCGTTCATGCCTGTACCGACCAGGCGCGGCCGTCAGTGGCGGACGTCAACGACTGCCCGGAACCACGAGCCCGGACTCGTAGGCGAGCACCACCAGCTGGCCCCGGTCACGAGCGTGGAGCTTCGTCATGGCCCGGTTCACATGGGTCTTGGCGGTCATCGGGGTGATCACCATGCGTGCTGCGATCTCGTCGTTCGTCAGTCCCTCGGCGACCAGGGTCACGGCTTCGCGCTCACGCGTGGTCAGGTGGCGCAGCGCCGCGCCGCGAGCCGGGTGGGGTGGCCTGGCGACGTACCGGTCGATCAGCCGGCGAGTGATCGACGGTGCCAGGAGGGCGTCCCCGCGTGCCGCGACGCGGACAGCGTGCAGCAGGTCCTCGGGGACGATGTCCTTGACCAGGAACCCCGCCGCACCGGCGCGGAGCGCCTCGAAGACGTACTCGTCGAGCCCGTAGTTGGTGAGGATGACGACGTGCACCCCGGCGAGGTCGGGGTCGAGGGCGATGCGCCGTGTCGCCTCGATGCCGTCGACGCCCGGCATCTGGACGTCGATCAGCGCGACGTCCGGGCGGAGCTCGCCCGCTAGTGCGACGCCCTGCTCCCCGTCCGCAGCCTCGCCGACCACGGCGATGTCGTCCTCCAGGTCCAGGAGTGCGCGGAACCCGCTGCGCAGGAGCGGCTGGTCGTCGACCAGCAGGACGCGGATCACGACGTGCGGTCCACGGGCAGCTCGACCCGGACGGTGAACCCGCCCTCGCTGCGGGCTCGCGCGCGCAGGCGACCGCCGAGCGCGCTGACGCGCTCCTGCATCCCGAGCAGTCCCACACCGGGCACCGGGACGGTGTCCGGCGCTGCGCGGCCGTCGTCGTCGACCTGGACCGTGAGCAGGTCGGGCCGGCAGTCGATCGTGACCGCTGCCGTCGTGGCGCCGGCGTGCCGGGCGACGTTGGTGAGCGACTCCTGAACGATCCGGTAGACGGTCCGGCCCACCGCGGCCGGCACGTCGCCGTCCTCACCGTTCATGGTCAGCGTCGCGTCCAGCCCGATCGAGCGGGCACCCTGCACGAGCTCGGGGACGTGGTCGAGCCCACGTGCCGGGGTCAGGTCGTCGTCACGCAGCGCCGTCAGGGTCGCGCGCAGCTCACGGGTGGCCTCGCGGCCGGCCTCCTGGATGGCCAACAAGGCCTCCGGCACCTCCTCCCCGCGCCGGCGCGCGACGTGGACGGCGACCTCGGACTGCACCTTGATGATCGAGATCTGGTGCGTGAGCGAGTCGTGCAGCTCCCGCGCGAGGTGCAGCCGCTCCTCGTCGGCACGACGCTTCGCGACCTCCTCCCGGGTGCGCTCCGCCTCGTAGGCTCGCCGCTCCGCCTGCCGCAGCGCCTCGCCCGCGGCGGCCGCCGCGATCAGCCACGCCAGCTCGAGCGCGTCCCGGGCGTGCACGAACGCAGCCCCCGCATCGCTCCCGGAGACCAGGGCCACCAGCGGGAGTGCGGCCAGCATCGCCACGCTCGCGATCACGGTGGCGGTGCGGTGCCCTGCCCGCATCGCGATGAACACCGCGAACAGGAAGGCCACCGCCGGGACGTCGTAGCCGGCGGCCTGGTAGCCCACCGCACACAGCCCCGTGACCGCCAGGACCGCAACCGGAGCCCGGCGACCGACGGCGAGCGCCAGCCCGCCGGACGCCAGCAGCGCGAGACCGAGCAGGTCACTGCCGCCGGGTGGTCGGTCGCCCGACAGTCCGGCGAGCACGAGCGACACCGCCACCCCGACGGCGATCGCTGCGTCTCTGACGGGCGCAGGCACGTGCATCCGCCCTGGGCTCATACGGGCACCGTAGTCCGGTGCTGCCGGCGCCCGGATCCTGCTCGGGGACGACGGGCACCTACCGCGGGCGCGGTACCTCGTCGCGCTCCTGCAGCGTCTGCGGCAGCCAGAGTGCCCGCGTCTGGGGGACGACCGGCGGTCCGTCCGGCGAGAGGCTGCAGGTGACATCAGACGACCAAGGAGAGCCACCATGCGAACACCTCCAGCCCTGACGCTGGTCCGGCGAGTGCTTGCCGCAGCCGGACCGGCCGTCGTCGCCACGTACGTTCTCGCCACGCCGGCGGCCGCGTACGACCACGTCCAGGCAGCAGGCGGCACCCCGTCCGGCCTGACCTCCGGGCGCGTCGGTCCCACGCTCGTCGCCGTCCTCGCGCTGGTCGGAGCGGTCCTCGGCGTCCTCGCTCTCACGCGCAGGGCAGGCCGGCCCGGCGCCCTCTGGGCCGTGGCGCTGGGGTTGGTCGGCACGGCGCTCGGTGTGGTGTTCGCGGTCACGGCCGACGGCGGCCTGGGCACTGGCAACGGCCTCGGTGGAGCCATCGTGGCCACGGTGCTCGGGGCGGTCGCCGTCGTCCTCGGTGGGCTCGCCCTGGCACGGTCCCGGCGCACTCCTCCCGATCCGTCGCGCGGCGCCGGGCCGCGGCCGTCCGTCACGGTCGACGACCGGTAGTCGGCGATCTCCCGGCAGGGGAGCCCTCACTCTGCCGCGGCGAGAGCCAGTGCTCGGGCGACGTCCTCGACCTCGGAGCCGAGGAGTCCGACGGTGACGCGGACGTGGGCACGCCCGACGGAGCCGGCCGGTGACCCGCTGTCCTCGCCCACGACGTTCGACGGGCTGGTCCCGCCGTCGGCCGAGAACGGGGCGCCCGGGGCGACGCGGATGCCGGCGGCCTCCAGACGGACCAGGGCGGTGCGTTCGTCGTGGACCGGGAGCCAGACGTTGATGCCGTCGCCGGGGTCGATCGCGATGCCGTGCGTGGCGAGCGCGTCGCGCAGGGCTCGGCGGCGGGCGTGGTAGACGCGACGGGCGTGGGCGACGGCCTCGATGGCGCTGCTGTCGGTGAGGAGGTCGACGAGGACGTGCTGCAGCAGGCGGCTGGTCCAGCCGGGGCCCAGCATGCGGCGGGCGACCAGCCCGTCGAGCACGGAGGCGGGTCCGCCGACGGCGGCGATACGCAGGTCGGGGCCGTGGGACTTGGAGTAGGAGCGGACGTGCACGACCCGGTCGGGCAGGAGAGGCCCGAGGGTGACGTCACGGGCGGACGCGATCTCGCCCGAGTGGTCGTCCTCGACGACGAGGGCGTCGTGCCGGCGCAGGACGGCGGCGAGCTCGCGGGCGCGGGTCGACGTCATGCTCACGCCCGTCGGGTTGTGGGCGCGGGGCTGCAGGACGACGACGCCCGCCCCGGCGTCGAGCGCGGCCTCGAGCGCGTCGGGACGCATGCCGTGCCGGTCGAGCGTCACGGGGACGCGCTCCAGCCCGAGCTGGTCCAGGAGGTCGAACAGGGGTGGGAAGCCGGGGTCCTCGACCGCGACGCGCGAGCCGTAGCCGGCGACACGTTCGAGGGTGCGGCTGATGGCGTCGAGGGCGCCGTCGACGACGGTGATGCGCTGCGGCGCGAACGGCCACGAGTCCCGCAGGAGCACCTCGAGGGCGGGCACGACGGGAGACGTGACGTAGGCGCCCGTGTCGGCGGCGGGCCGCTGGAGGGCGACCCGTGACAGGGCAGGACCGATCAGGGGCAGCAGCTCGGGGTCCGGGGTGCCGGTCGACAGGTCGAGTCGCGCGGGCGCTCCGCCGGCGAGGTCGCGGTAGCGGGGCGGCAGCCAGCTGGCGGGCGGGGGCAGCACGACGGTCCCGGCGCGACCGCGGGAGATCACGATGCCGACGGCCGAGAGCGCCTGCCAGGCGCCGCTCACGGTCGCGGGGCTGACGCCGAGGTCGGCGGCGAGGGTGCGGACGGTCGGGAGCCGGTCGCCGGGCCGCAGGTCGCCCCCCCGGACGAGGCGCGCCACGGTCGCCGCGATGCCGCGTGGGCTGCGGTCGTCGACGTGGGCGGCGAGGTCCATGCGGGTCAGGATGCACGTCCGAGCCGGGCCCGCGGAGGCCGTCCCGGAGAAGGCTCAGATGTTTACGTGGGCGGCGCCGATGTTCGCGTCCGGGCACCCGTCCGTAACAGCGCAGAAATGTTCAACCCGGACAGTCACATTCCAGGCTACGGTGCCAAGAACGGGCACTCAGGCGCCGCGTAGGGCTCCGAGGCCGGTCGAGATCAGAGATGCGGAGGAGCCCTATGACCGTCGTACGCGTCGCGTTCACCCAGGCCACCTGGACGGGCGACAAGGAGTCGATGATCGCGCTCCACGAGGCGTGGACCCGCGAGGCCGCCTCGCAGGGTGCGCAGATCATCGCGTTCCAGGAGCTGTTCTACGGCCCGTACTTCGGGATCACGCAGGACACCGCCTACTACGACTACGCGGAGTCCGTGCCGGGGCCGACGACCGAGCGGTTCGCGGCGCTGGCCAAGGAGCTCGGCATCGTCATGGTGCTCCCCGTGTACGAGGAGGAGCAGCCCGGCGTCCTCTACAACACGGCCGCGGTGATCGACGCCGACGGCAGCTACCTCGGCAAGTACCGCAAGCACCACATCCCGAACCTGCCCAAGTTCTGGGAGAAGTTCTACTTCCGTCCGGGCAACCTCGGGTACCCGGTGTTCGAGACGGCCGTCGGCACGATCGGCGTGAACATCTGCTACGACCGGCACTTCCCGGAGGGGTGGCGGGTGCTGGCCCTCAACGGGGCGCAGATCGTGTTCAACCCGAACGCCACGGCCCCGGGCATCTCGAACAAGCTCTGGGAGATCGAGCAGCCGGCCGCGGCAGTGGCCAACGGCTACTTCGTCGTCGCGAACAACCGTGTGGGGCTCGAGGACAACGAGTACGGCGACGAGGCAGTCAACTTCTACGGCTCGTCGTACGCGGTCGGCCCGGACGGCAACTACGTCGGCGAGGTCGGCTCCTCCAGCGAGAACCAGCTGATCATCCGCGACCTGGACCTCGACCAGATCCGCGTCGTGCGCGAGCGGTGGCAGTTCTTCCGGGATCGCCGGCCGGACGCCTACGGCCCGATCGTGGCTCCGTGAGCCAGGAGGTCCAGTCATGACGACCCTCATCAGCGGCGGCACCCTGGTCAGCGCGACCGGGCGGACGGCCGCCGACGTGCTCATCGACGGCGAGACCATCGCCGCGGTGCTCGCACCCGGTTCGACGCTGCTGGGCCACGACCTCGCGGCGAGCGTCGACCAGGTCATCGACGCAGGCGGCAAGTACGTGATCCCCGGCGGCATCGACGCGCACACCCACATGGAGCTGCCGTTCGGCGGCACCAACGCCTCCGACACGTTCGAGACGGGCACCCGTGCCGCGGCCTGGGGCGGGACGACGACGATCATCGACTTCGCCGTCCAGCGCACGGGCGAGCGCGTCATGGACGGGCTCGGTGCGTGGCACGACAAGGCCGCCGGGAACTGCGCGATCGACTACGGGTTCCACCAGATCGTCGGCGGCGTCGACGAGGACTCCCTCAAGGCGATGGAGGGGCTCGTCGCCGAGGGCGTGACCAGCTACAAGCTGTTCATGGCCTACCCGGGGGTCTTCTACTCGGACGACGCGCAGATCCTGCGGGCCATGCAGAAGGCAGCCGATCTCGGGCTGCTCACGATGATGCACGCGGAGAACGGACCGGCCATCGACGTGCTCGCCGCGCAGCTCGTCGCGCAGGGCAAGACCGACCCGTACTACCACGGCATCGCGCGCGCCTGGCAGCTCGAGGAGGAGGCCACGCACCGCGCGATCATGCTGGCCGACGTCACGAACGCCCCGCTGTACGTGGTGCACGTGAGCGCCAAGCAGGCCGTCGCGCAGCTCGCGTGGGCGCGGGACAACGGCAAGAACGTGTTCGGCGAGACGTGTCCGCAGTACCTGTACCTCAGCCTCGAGGAGCAGCTGGGAGCACCAGGCTTCGAGGGTGCCAAGTGGGTGTGCTCGACGCCGCTGCGCTCGCGGGCCGAGGGTCACCAGGAGCACATGTGGCAGGCGCTGCGGACCAACGACCTGCAGATGGTGTCCACCGACCACTGCCCCTTCTGCATGAAGGGTCAGAAGGACCTAGGCGTCGGTGACTTCCGGGCCATCCCCAACGGGATCGGCTCCATCGAGCACCGGATGGACCTCATGTACCAGGGGGTCGTCACGGGGCAGATCACGCTGGAGCGCTGGGTGGAGCTCACCTCGACGACTCCGGCGCGGATGTTCGGGCTGTACGGGAAGAAGGGCGTGATCGCGCCCGGGGCCGATGCCGACGTCGTCATCTACGACCCGGCCGGGCACACGTCGATCGGCCTGGGCAAGACGCACCACATGAACATGGACCACTCGGCGTGGGAGGGCTACGAGATCGACGGGCACGTCGACGTCGTCCTCTCGCGGGGGTCCGTCGTGGTGGACGAGACCGGCTACCGCGGACGCGCCGGGCACGGGAAGTACGTGCCGCGCGGCCTGTCCCAGTACCTCCTGTAGAAGGGCTCACCACATGGACTTCGGCGTCGTGCTGCAGACGAACCCGCCCGCCTCGCGCACCGTCGAGCTGGCCCGCCTGGCGGAGACCCACGGGTTCAGCCACGTGTGGACCTTCGACTCGCACCTCCTCTGGCAGGAGCCGTTCGTCATCTACTCGGCGATCCTGGCGGCCACCCGCAAGGTGATGGTCGGTCCCATGGTGACCAACCCTGCGACGCGGGACTGGTCGGTGATCGCCTCGCTGTTCGCCACGCTCAACGAGATGTACGGCAACCGGACCATCTGCGGGATCGGGCGCGGCGACTCGGCGGTGCGGACCCTGCACGGCAAGCCGTCCAACCTGGCGACCCTGCGGCAGTCGATCGAGGTGATCCGCGAGCTGGCCAACGACCGGCCCGCCTACCTGCACGGGGCCGAGGTGCGGTTCCCGTGGTCGAAGGGGTCGGCGCTCGACATCTGGGTGGCCGCGTACGGCCCGCTGGCGCTGAAGCTCACGGGGGAGGTGGGCGACGGGTTCATCCTGCAGCTGGCCGACCCCGACATCGCGGCCTGGACCATCAAGGTGGTGCGGGACGCCGCCGAGCAGGCGGGCCGGGATCCCGACGCGATCCAGTTCTGCATCGCCGCCCCGATGTACATCGGTGACGACCGGGAGCACATGCGTGAACAGTGCCGGTGGTTCGGCGGCATGGTCGGCAACCACGTGGCCGACATCGTCTCCCGGTACGGCGCCGACTCGTCGGTGCCGAAGGCCCTGACCGACTACATCGCCGGGCGGCAGGGCTACGACTACAACCAGCACGGTCGCGCGGGGAACACTCACGCCGCATTCGTCCCCGACGAGATCGTCGAGCGGTTCTGCCTGCTGGGCAGCGCGCAGGAGCACGTCGAGAAGCTCGAGGCCCTGCGTGAGCTCGGCGTCACGCAGTTCGCCGGCTACCTCCAGCACGACAACAAGGAGGAGACGATGCGCGTCTACGGCGAGCACGTCATCCCCGCGCTGGCGACCCCGGTCGTGGCCACCGCATGACCGATCTGGCCACCACGCTCGCGCCGGAGCGCACGGCACCGGTGCCCGTCGGCCCGCGCGAGCGGTCGACCGCGGGCCGACGGATCCTCGTGGGCGTGCTGGCGGTGCTCCTGCTCGCCGCGCTGTGGGAGCTGGTCAAGGTCGTAGTGCCCGACGCGGGCGGGTACATCGGCGAGGCGAGCGTCCTGCCGCGGACCGACGACCTCGCGATGCCGCACGTGTGGGACGTCGTCGACCGGGTGCTCCAGCCGGAGACGTCCGCCACCGGCTCGCCGACCGTGCTGAGCGCGATGCTCTCGGCGTGCTGGTTCACGCTGCGGGTCGCGCTCGCGGGCTGGCTGGTGGGGTCGATCGGAGGGCTGCTGCTCGCCGCGCTCATGCAGCGCTGGCAGCTGGCGGAGTCCGCGCTGGTGCCGTGGGTGGTGCTCAGCCAGACCGTGCCGCTCATCGCGCTCGCGCCGCTGGTCGTCGGCTGGGGCGGCCGCATCCACATCGGGACGTTCGAGTGGCAGCGGTGGATGTCCGTGGCGCTCATCGCGAGCTACCTGGCGTTCTTCCCGGTGACCATCGGCGCGCTGCGGGGGTTCCAGTCGCCGCCCGCCGCCCAGGTGGAGCTCTTCCGGGCGCAGGCAGCCAGCTGGAACCGCACGATGCTGTCGCTGCGGCTGCCCGCGAGCGTCCCGTACCTGCTGCCGGCGCTGCGGCTCGGGGCGGCGACCGCGGTGGTCGGCGCGATCGTCGCCGAGGTGTCGACGGGCACGAAGGGCGGCATCGGCCGCCTGATCATCAGCTACGCCCAGTCCGCGAGCGGCGACCCCGCCAAGCCCTGGGCCGCGATCATCGCGGCCGCACTGCTCGGGCTGGTCGCCGCCGCCCTGGTGTCCCTGCTCGGGCTCGGCCTGGGCCGCTACCGCTATGCGGAGGTCAGATGACGAACGCCGTGGAAGCCCGAGGCGTCGGGAAGGTCTTCTCCTCGCGCTCGGGGGATGTGAGTGCGCTGGAGGGCATCGACCTCAGCGTCGCCGACGGCGAGTTCGTCTCGCTCATCGGCCCGTCGGGCTGCGGCAAGTCGACGCTGCTGCGCCTGATCGCGGACCTCGACACGCCCACCTCCGGCGAGCTCACGGTGTTCGGCAAGACCCCGCAGCAGGCCCGTGAGGCGCAGGACTACGGCATCGCGTTCCAGCAGGCCGGTCTGCTGCCGTGGCGCACGGTGACGGCGAACGTCGAGCTGCCGCTGGAGCTGCACGGCATCGGCAAGGCCGAGCGGGCGGTCCGCGCCACGGAGCTGCTCTCGCTCGTGGGGCTCGACGAGTTCGCCGGCCACTTCCCGCACCAGCTCTCCGGCGGCATGCAGCAGCGCGTCGCGATCGCGCGGTCGTTGGCGGAGCGTCCCAGCCTGCTGCTCATGGACGAGCCGTTCGGGGCGCTCGACGAGATGACCCGCGAGCGGATGCAGACCGAGCTGGTGCGGATCTGCGCGGAGAGCGGGGCGGCGGTCGTGTTCGTCACGCACTCGATCCCCGAGGCCGTGTTCCTGTCCCAGCGCGTGGTCGTGATGTCGCCGCGGCCGGGGCGGATCAGCGCGGTGGTGCCCATCACGCTCGGCGACGTGCGCGGCGAGGGGCTGCGCGAGGACGCCGCCTTCTTCGCCGCGGTCACCGCCGTCCGCGAGGCGCTGCACGGCACCCCGGTCACCGCGCGCGGGGTGGACCTGCGATGACCGCCGCCGTCGTCCGTCGCTGGGTCGCGCCGATCCTGCTGGGCGTGGTCGCGCTGGTGCTCTGGCAGGCGTTCGTCGTGGGCGCGGGCATCAAGCCGTACCTGCTGCCGAGCCCGACGGCGATCGTCGAGCAGCTCGTGCTGGTCCTGCCGCTGGTCTGGTCCGCGGCGCTGGCCACGGGCATGAACGTGCTGGTCGGGCTCGTGGTCGGCAGCGTGGTGGCCGTCGGCGCCGCGATCGTCGCCGCACGCAGCCGGATGGCGGACACGCTCCTGTCGCCGACCGCGGCGGCCCTGTCGGTCATGCCGATCGTCGCGCTGGCGCCCGCGCTGAACACGATGTTCGGCACCACGTCGACCACCCCGCGGCGGCTCGTCGTGTCCGTGGTCGTCTTCGCGCCCGTGTTCGTCAACATGCTCCGCGGGCTGCGGCAGGTGCAGCCGGTGCACCGCGACCTGCTCAAGGCCTACGCCGCGACGCCCCGCCAGATCACGCGGACGGTGACGATCCCCGGTGCGCTGCCCTACCTGTTCACGGGCCTGCGGATCGCGTCGTCGACGGCCGTGATCGCGGCGATCGTCGCGGAGTACTTCGGCGGGCTGCAGAACGGCCTCGGGTCGCGCATCACGTCCGCCGCGTCGAACAGCGCGTACGCCCGGGCCTGGGCCTTCGTGCTCGGGGCCATCCTGCTCGGACTCGTGTTCTACCTCGCGACCCTCGCGCTCGAGCGCGCCGTCGCGAGGCGCCAAGGGGGCTAGACGTCCGCCTGCCACCGCAGCCAGTCGGCCGATATCCGCAACGCACAGCCAACGAGAGGGATGACGATGAGACTCACCAGGCGTACTGCGTGGGGCGCGGCCGCGGTCGGCGTCACCGCTGCGCTCGTCCTGTCGGGATGCAGCTCCGACGACGGCGGTTCCGACGAGCCCGCGGCGAGCGAGTCGGCCGGCGGCGAGCTGACCCCCGTCAAGCTCCAGCTCCAGTGGTTCACGCAGGCCCAGTTCGCCGGCTACTACGCCGCGGTGGACCAGGGCTACTACGAGGAGGAGGGCCTCGACGTCGAGATCGTCGAGGGCGGCACCGACATCGTGCCGCAGTCGGTCCTGGCGGACGGCTCGGTCGACTACGCGATCGCCTGGGTGCCCAAGGCGCTGGCGTCGCGCGAGCAGGGCGCGGGGATCACCGACGTCGCGCAGATCTTCCAGCGGTCCGGCACGCTCCAGGTCTCGTTCGCGGACAAGGGCATCACGTCCGCCGCGGACCTCGCGGGCAAGACCGTGGGCAACTGGGGCTACGGCAACGAGTTCGAGCTGTTCGCGGGGATGTCGAAGGCCGGCCTCGACCCCGCGACAGACGTGACGCTGGTCCAGCAGCAGTTCGACATGAACGCGTTCCTCGCGGGCGACATCGACGCGGCCCAGGCGATGACCTACAACGAGTACGCGCAGCTGCTCGAGGCGGAGAACCCGGAGACGGGCGAGCTGTACACGGCCGACGACTTCACCGCGGTCAACTGGAACGACGAGGGCACCGCGATGCTCCAGGACGCCATCTGGGCGAACTCCGAGAAGCTCGCGGACGACGAGGCGTACCAGGAGACGACGGTCAAGTTCATCAAGGCCAGCCTCAAGGGCTGGATCTACGCGCGCGACAACCCGGAGGAGGCTCGTGACATCGTCGTGGCCCAGGGTTCGCAGCTGGGCAACAGCCACCAGCTGTGGCAGATGAACGAGATCAACAAGCTGGTCTGGCCGTCGCCGGAGGGCATCGGCTGGATCGACGAGGACGCCTGGAACCAGACGGTCGACATCGCCCTGGAGACGAAGAACGACCAGGGCGCGACCGTCATCACGGCCGAGCCCGACGCCGACGCGTACACGAACGAGTACGTGGAGAAGGCGCTGGCGGAGCTGAAGGACGAGGGCGTCGACGTGTCCGGCGAGGACTTCGAGCCCATCGAGGTCACACTCGAGGCCGGCGGCAACTGAGCACCGCCGCGCGCGGGCGTCGACGACGGCGCCCGCGCGCGGTCCCGCACCACCGAAGGAGAGGCACCATGACCACCGACGACGACGCCATCGCGCTGCGTCTCGACCGCGACCACGTCTTCCACTCGTGGTCGGCGCAGGCTCATCTGAACCCGCTGGTCATCGCGGGCGGGCTGGGGTCGACCGTGTGGGACCACGCGGGTCGTCGGTACCTGGACTTCTCCAGCCAGCTGGTCAACACCAACATCGGCCACCAGCACCCGCGCGTGGTGGCGGCGATCCAGGAGCAGGCGGCCACGCTCACGACGGTCGCCCCGGCGACGGCGAACCTGACGCGCGGCCGCGCCGCCGAGCGGGTGCTCAGCCATGCTCCCGACGGGTTCAGCAGCGTCTTCTTCACCAACGGCGGGGCCGACGCCAACGAGAACGCGATCCGGATGGCCCGCCTGCACACCGGCCGCGACAAGGTGGTGTCCGCGTACCGCTCGTACCACGGGAACACCGGTGCGGCCGTGGTGGCGACGGGGGATTGGCGGCGGGTGCCCAACGAGTACGCCCGCGCGCACGTGCACCACTTCGGTCCGTACCTGTACCGCTCGGAGTTCTGGGCGACCACGCCCGAGCAGGAGTCCGAGCGCGCGCTGCACCATCTGGAGCGCGTTGTCCAGGCGGAGGGTCCGACGTCGGTCGCGGCCATCCTGCTGGAGACCATCCCCGGCACCGCGGGCGTCCTCGTCCCGCCGCCCGGCTACCTGGCCGGCGTCCGCGCGATCGCCGACCGGTACGGCATCCTGCTGATCCTCGACGAGGTCATGGCCGGGTTCGGCCGCACGGGGCAGTGGTTCGCGTTCGACTCGTTCGACGTCGTGCCGGACCTCATCACGTTCGCCAAGGGGGTCAACTCCGGCTACGTCCCGGCGGGCGGCGTGATCCTCAGCGAGCCGATCGCGAAGACGTTCGACGACCGCGTCTTCCCCGGCGGGCTGACGTACTCGGGCCACCCGCTGGCGATGGGGTCGATCGTCGCCGCGCTCGACGCGATGGCCGACGAGGGGATCGTCGAGAACGCCGCCGCGATCGGCCGCGACGTGCTCGGTCCCGGGCTGGCCGAGCTGGCCGCGACCAACCCGCTGGTCGGCGAGGTGCGTGGGCTCGGGGTGTTCTGGGCCGTAGAGCTGGTCAAGGACCAGGCCACGCGCGAGCCCGTCGACGCCGCGCTCATGGGCCGCATCAAGGCCGGTGCGCTGGCCCGTGGGCTGCTCCCGTTCCTCGCCGACAACCGGGTGCACGTCGTGCCGCCCTGCGTCGTCACGCCCGACGAGGCCGCGACGGGCCTCGGGCTGCTGACCGAGGTCCTCGCCGAGGTCGCCTAGCCTGTCTCGCTGTTCACCACCACGTTCTTGGGAGTCCGCATGAGCACGAGCACGCCCCGACGCGCCCTGGTGACGGGTGCGTCCTCCGGGATCGGTGCCGCGACCGTCCGCCGCCTGCGTGCGGAGGGCTGGGACGTCGTCGCGACCGCGCGTCGGGCCGACCGGCTGACCGCGCTGGCCCAGGAGACCGGCGCGACGACGATCGTCGCCGACGTCACGGACGACGCCGATGTCGCGCGGCTGGCCGACGAGGTGGCCGAGGGCGGGCCGCTCGACGCGCTGGTCAACAACGCGGGCGGCGCCTTCGGGCTCGACCCCGTCGAGTCGGCGGACCTGGACCACTGGCGCCAGATGTACGAGCTCAACGTCCTGGGCACCCTGCGGGTCACGCAGGCGCTGCTCCCGCACCTGCGCAAGGGCGACGGAGGCGACATCGTCGTGGTGACCTCGACCGCGGCGCACGGGACGTACGAGGGTGGCGCCGGTTACGTCGGTGCCAAGCACGCGGAGCGGATGCTCGCGACGACGCTGCGCTGGGAGATCCTCGGCGAGCCGATCCGCATCATCGAGATCGCGCCGGGCGCCGTGGCCACCGAGGAGTTCTCGATGGTCCGGTTCGACGGGGACAGCGAGCGGGCCGCGGCCGTGTACGCCGGGTACGAGCCCCTCGTCGCGGACGACATCGCCGACGCCATCGCGTGGTCGCTCAGCCGGCCCGCGCACGTGAACATCGACCTGCTCGTGGTCCGACCGCGCGCGCAGGCGAGCAACAACCGGATCGTGCGGACCGCCCCCTGAGATCGACCGGGCAACTGTCGGAGGGCGTACGTAGGGTGGAGGCGTGCCTTCTGCTCCACCCGCGTCACCCCCCGAGTCCACCACCCGGGTGCTGCTGCGCCTCCGCCGCTGGGCGCGGCCGGCGCTCCCGCGGATCGCACTCGGCGGCCTGACCGCTCTCGGCGCCAGCCTGCTCGCCCTGGCGGTCCCGCAGGTCCTGCGCGTGATCGTCAACGGTCCGCTGCTGTCGGAGGGCTCGCAGCGTGGCGTGATCCTCGGTGCGGCCGTCGTCCTGGCACTCGGCGTGCTCGAGGCGTTCCTCGTCTGGTGCCGCCGCGCGCTGATACTCACGCCGGGCACCACCGTCGAGCGGGACATGCGCACGGACCTGTTCCGGCACCTGCTCGACCTGCCGGTGGAGTTCCACGACCGCTGGTCGGGGGGTCAGCTGCTGTCGCGGATCATGTCGGACCTGGGCACCATCCGGCGGTGGACCGTCTTCGGTCTGGTGATGCTGCTGGTCAGCGCCACGACAGTCGTCGTCGGCATCGGCCTGATGCTCGCGACCAGCTGGGTGCTCGGGCTGGTGTACCTCGTCGGTGCGGTGCCCATGATCTGGCTCGGCTTCCGGTTCCGCGAGGACTACAAGGTGGTCGCCCGCCGCGCCCGGGACCAGGCGGGGGACCTCGCCACCACGGTCGAGGAGTCCGTGCACGGGATCCGCGTGCTCAAGGCGTTCGGGCGAGGCGCCGACGCGCTCGACGACTTCGCGCGGCAGGCCGACGAGCTGCGCACCACCGAGGTGCACAAGGCCAAGACGCAGTCACGGGTCTCGTTCGCCCTGAGCGCCATCCCGGAGGCGATCCTCGCGGTGTCGCTCGGGTTCGGGGTGGTCCTGACCTCGCGCGGGGAGCTGAGCGTGGGCGCGCTGGTCGCGTTCTTCGCCACCGCGGCCGTGGTCAACAGCCCGGTCGAGCGCCTCGGCATGCTGCTCGCGATGACGCTCGACGCCAAGGCCGCGACCGACCGGTACCTGCAGGTCATGGACACGGGGTCGGCCGTGCGCGACCCCGCGGAGGCGGTCGCGCTCCCCGTCGCGGACCCGGCCGGCTCGCGGGTCGAGCTGTCGGGCGTGCACTTCGCCCACCCGCGCAGCGCCTCGGCGGACGGGGAGCTGCGGGGTGGGTCGGACATCCTCGCGGGGATCGACCTGGTGCTCGAGCCGGGGGAGACGATGGCGCTCGTCGGCCTCACGGGCAGCGGCAAGACGACCCTGCTCCAGCTGGTGCCGCGGCTCTACGACGTCACCGCGGGCAGCGTTCGGATCGACGGCGTGGACGTGCGCGACCTGAGCCGAGCGGACCTGCGCGCAGCCGTGTCGATCGCGTTCGAGGACCCGATCCTGTTCTCGGCATCCGTGCGGGAGAACGTGCTGCTCGGCACCGACCTGTCCGGGCAGGCCGCCGACGACCTGGTGGCCGAGGCACTGGACGTCGCCCGCGCCGGGTTCGCCTACGGGCTGCCCGACGGGCTCGACACGATCATCGGCGAGGAGGGGCTGAGCCTCTCGGGCGGGCAGCGGCAGCGGATCGCCCTGGCCCGTGCGATCGCCGTCCGGCCGCGGGTGCTGCTGCTCGACGACCCGCTCTCGGCGCTCGACGTCACCACCGAGGCCGCGGTCACCGGTCGGCTGCGCGAGATGCTCACCGGCACCACCACGCTCGTCGTCGCGCACCGGCCGTCGACGGTCGCGCTGGCCGACCGGGTCGCAGTTCTCGAGGACGGCCGGATCACGGGCGTCGGCCGGCACGCCGACCTGCTGTCCACCCATCCGCACTACCGGTACGTGCTCACCGCGCTGTCGGCGCTGGACGACCCCGGTGGCGCTGACGACGCACAGGCCGACGAGCTCGCGGAGGTCCGACCGTGAGCGCGCCTGTCACGTCTGCGACCTCCGAGAGCTTCGAGGAGCAGAGCACCGCCGCCGAGTCCCGCCGCATCCGCCGACGGTCGCTCGGCCTGCTCCGCTCGCTGCTGCGGCCCGTCGCCGGTGCCGCGTGGGGGACCGCCGCGCTCGTCGTCGGCGCGCAGCTGGCCGCCGTCGCAGGGCCTGCGCTGGTGGCCTACGGCATCGACCAGGCGCTCCCCGCGCTCACGGACGGCGACGCGGGACCGATCACGCTGGCGACCGCCGCCTACCTCGCGGCAGCGCTGCTCGGTGGGGTGCTGACCGCCGCGACCGTCCGGGCGTCGGCCCGCGTGAGCCAGACGATGCTGCTCGACCTGCGCCGCCGGGTGTTCCGGCACACGCAGCGGCTCAGCCTGGAGTTCCACGAGAGCTACACGTCGGGCCGGATCATCTCGCGGCAGACGTCGGACGTCGACGCGCTGCGCGAGCTCCTCGACGGCGGCGTGACCACGCTCGCGTCGGGCGTCCTGGCGATGGTGTTCACCGCGGTCTCGCTGGTGCTGCTGGACTGGCGCAGCGGGCTCGTGCTCCTCATCGCCGTCGTGCCCGGCGTCATCCTCACGCGCTGGTTCCAGGTGCGCACGCAGGTGCAGTACCGCAAGCAGCGGACGGCGGCGGCCCGCCTCATCGTGCGGTTCGTCGAGACCATGACGGGCATCCGCGCGGTGCAGGCCTTCCGCCGGGAGCCGCAGGTGCGCGAGGTCTACGGGGACCTGGCGGAGGACTACCGCGGCTCCAGCGCCACGTCGATCCGGCTCAACGGCGTCTTCGACACGGGCCTGACCCTGATCGGGAACGTCACGGTGGCCGCGGTCCTGCTCGTCGGCGGTCTGCGGGCGCTGGACGGCGGGATCGAGGTCGGGGTGCTCGTCGCGGCTGTCCTCTACTCGCGTCGCTTCTTCAACCCGCTCCAGCAGATCGGCATGTTCTACAACTCCTTCCAGTCCGCCACGGCCGCCCTCGAGAAGCTCGCGTCGCTGCTCGCCGAGGAGCCCACGGTGCCCGACCCGGAGCGCCCGAAGCGGCTCGCCGAGGCCCGCGGGGACGTCCGGTTCGACGACGTCGAGTTCGGCTACGGCACGGGTCCCACGGTGCTCCCGCACGTCGACCTGCACATCCCGGCCGGCCAGTCGATCGCGCTCGTCGGCGAGACGGGTGCGGGCAAGTCGACCATCGCCAAGCTGCTCGCCCGGTTCTACGACGTCCGGGCGGGGGCCGTCCGCCTCGACGGGCTGGACCTGCGTGAGATCGACCCGGTCGACCTGCGGCGGGCCGTCGTGATGGTGACCCAGGAGGCGTACCTGTTCTCCGGCTCGATCGGGGCGAACATCGCGCTGGGCAAGCCGGAGGCCACGCCCCAGGAGATCGAGGCTGCCGCGCGTGCGGTCGGCGTGCACGACCTCATCGCGGCCATGCCCGACGGCTACGACACCGAGGCCGACAAGCGCGGGGTGCGGCTCTCGGCCGGACAGCGGCAGCTGGTGTCGTTCGCGCGCGCGTTCCTGGCGGACCCGGTGCTGCTGATCCTCGACGAGGCGACCAGCTCGCTGGACGTCCCGGGGGAGGCGCTCGTGCAGGTCGGGCTGCAGACCCTGCTCGCCGACCGCACGTCCGTCGTCATCGCGCACCGGCTGTCCACGGTGATGGGGTCGGACCGGGTGCTGGTCATCGAGGACGGGCGCATCGTCGAGGACGGCTCGCCCTTCGCGCTGGTGGCCGCCGGTGGCCGGTTCGCGGACCTGCACGCCGACTGGCAGCGCTCGCTGCGCCGCACGACCTGATGCAGCTCAGCCGCTGGTGCCGAGCCCTTCCTCGCGGGCACGCACGATCGCGGCCGACCGGTCGGGGAGCGCCAGCCGGGCCAGCACGTTGGCCAGGTGGTTCCGCACGGTCTTGGGGCTGAGCCCGAGGCGCCGGGCGATCGTCTCGTTGTCCAGCCCGGCGGCGACGAGGTCGAGGACCTCGCGCTCACGGTCGGTGAGCTGGGGGAACGGGAGCCGCGCAGCGGTCCGCCCGCCGAGCACGTAGCTCATCGCCCGCTGCGCCACGGCGGGGGACAGGATCATCTCGCCGGCCGCGACGGCACGGACCGCCCGTTCCACGGCGTCGGGGGGCGCGGACTTCACCAGGTACCCGCGCGCCCCGGCGCGGACGGCCGCGACCACGGCGTCGTCGTCCTCGTGCATGGTGACCACGAGGACGCGCAGGCCGGGGTGCTCGCGCTGGAGGTCGCGCGTGAGGTCGATGCCGGAGCCGTCCCCGAGGTCGAGGTCCATGAGCACGACGTCCGTGGCGATGCCGGAGGCGAGCAGCGGACCGGCCTCGGCGGCGCTGGCGGCCTGACCGGTCACGCGGATGCCGGCCAGCGAGTCGAGCAGCGCGGCCATGCCGATCCGGAACACGGGGTGGTCGTCCACGAGCACGACGGAGATGGTCACGAGCGGCTCCGGACGAGGACGGGATCGAGGGGCAGGATCGCGTGCACGCGGGTGCCGCCGGGTGCGTGCGGCTCGACCGTGACGACGCCGCCGAGCTCGTCGGCACGCTCCCGCATGGACCGCAGACCCACGCCGGAGGGTGCGCCGACGGGGATCCCGCTGCCGAGGTCGAGCACGGTGACCACGAGCGCGGCGTCCTGGACGCTCACGCTCACGGCGCAGCCCTCGGCGCCGCTGTAGCGGGAGGCGTTGACCACGGCCTCGCTCACGATCGCGTAGGCGGCGGCCCGCAGCCGGGGGTCGAGGTCGGCGGGGTCGTCCAGCTGCATTCGCACGTCGAAGCCGCCCTCGCTGCTGCGTCGGGCCAGCTCGCGGAGGGCCGGTCCGAGCCCTTCCTCGTCCAGCAGCGGCGGCAGCAGGCTGCGCGAGAGCAGCCGCACGTCCTGCACGCGCTGCTCCACCTCGGCCTGGAGGGCGTCCAGGATCGCGTCGGCCGCCGCCGGGTCACGGGTCAGGGTGTTCCGCGCCCCTTGCAGCCCGAGCCGCAGCCCCGACAGCCACGGCCCGATGCCGTCGTGCAGCTCGCGGCGGATCAGCCGGCGTTCGGCCAGCCGGGCACGGGTCGCGGCGTCCCGGGCGCGCTCGAGGTCCGCGGCGCCCTGCACCAGGGCGAGCCCGGCGGCCACGACGGGCAGCAGGTGGTCCAGCGACTCGCCGGTCCGGGCGTCGAGCCGTTCGCCCGGGCGCACCGTGACGGCGAGCGACCCGATCGAGCGGCCCGCGTGCTCGAGCGTGCGCCGTGCCGGTGTCGACGTCGGCGTGCCCCACTGCGCGGTGTGCTCGTCGCCGACCACCGTCACCGACTCGAGGCGCAGCGCCTCGGCCACCGCGGCCGTCAGCCCGTCGAGAAGCTCCTCGGTGCCCGTGCCACCGGACAGCTGGCTGCCCACCCGGAGCGCCGCCCGGCTGCTCGACTCGCCGTACACGAGGGCGTGGACGCGTCGGCCGAGCCAGGCGTGCACGGGCTGCACCGCGACCGCGACGCCGACGGTCGCGATCACCTGCGCGACCGCCCCGCCGCCCACGACGACCGTCGCGGCGAGGACGACGAGCGCGTACACGAGGGCGAGCCCGAGCGTGAGCAGCCCGGCGACGGCCGCCCGGCTGACCGCGAGGTCGATGCCCCAGAGCCGGTTCCGCAGCACGGTGACCAGCAGCGCGACCGGGAACAGTGCCTGGCACGCGAGGTGCGTGAGGGGGACGGCGAAGATCATCTCCGGCGGCGAGTCGACGAGCAGCAGCGGCACGAACGAGAGGGCCATCAGTGCGGTGCCGACCGTCAGCAGTCCCAGCCCGGGACGCTCGCGCACGGGTCCGTGCCGGTACCGCCACCCGGTCGCGGCTGCGGTGACGAGGCCGAGGACGACGACCACCGCCAGGAGCGCGGTGTTGTCGGCCATGGGCACGAACAGCCTCTGCGCGGTCAGGGCGAGGGTCAGCAGGGACCCCGCGACCACCCCCGCCCAGGCGCCGCCGGACAGTCGGGAGTCGCGCACCAGCCACGGCACGACAAGGAAGAGCGCGAGCGTGCCGGGCACCCAGGCCCAGCTGACGGTCGCGGTCAGCACCGGCAGCGCAGGAAGCGTCGGGTGCCCGGACTGGTACGTCCCCCAGGCGCTGCCCAGCGCGGCGAGCGCGCCACCGGCACCCGCCAGCGCGACCAGCCAGCCGACGGGGTGCGAGCGACGGGCCAGGATGACGGCGCCCACGGTCCCGTAGACCACGCCGACCATCGCGTCGACGACGAAGAACAGCAGGTCGGGGTCCATCGGCACGCGCGCCGCGACCCGCAGGACGACGGAGGCGAGCGTGACCACCCAGGTCACGACGGCGACGACCATGGCGAGCCGAGGGTGCCCGGTGCGCCGGGCGTCGTCGGCGGCCACCGTCATGGCGCCACCGTAGGGGCTGCCCCCGCCGACGCGGTACGCCCCCGCGAGGGTGAACCTCGCGGGGGCGTGCCTCGCGTCCACCTCAGCGACGGTCGCCGAGGGCGAACCCGAGCGCGACGACCAGCAGCCAGACCGGCCCGGTGAAGCCCGCCATGTACTGCAGCGGCGACAGCCCGGCGATCAGGGTGAGCCCGCCGAGGACGACGCTGACGGCGCCGATCCAGCGCGGCGTGGCCGAGTGCCGGAACGCGGCGACGGCCAGCGCGATGCCCGACAGCCCGGCACCGAGCCAGAGCCATGGGATGGTCGCCACCCAGTCGGTGTAGAACGCCGCGGACTCGGGCACCAGCACGTCCGGGTCGGACAGGGCCAGCGAGAACTGCGTGTCGAGGCCGCTGCCGAGCAGGAGCGCGACGGACACGAGGACGAGCCCCCAGGCCGCCACGGTCCCGAGCAGGGACGCGTCCGGGGTGCGCTGGTCGATCCGGCGCTTGAGTCCGGCGGCGAACACGGGGATCACCACGGCGCACGCGGCGGCGAGCAGGTGGAAGACGAGGAACGAGGACTGCTTGCCGGCGGCGTCGGCGAGCATCGCGGCGGCGTCGCCCTGGGTGTTCTCCCAGTCGACGGACGCGGCGAGCGACGCCTGGATGGTGGCGAGGCCGAGCGCGCCGGCGGCGACGCCGGTCCAGGCCCAGGCGCGGCTGGTGCCGGGGACGGATCGGCGGGTCTGGCCGGCTGACGGCTCGACGGTGGTGCTGGACATCGGTGCTCCTTCGGGTCGGCGCCGGTGGTGGTCACCGGCGATCTCCCGACGAGCGTCGGCGGGCGCGCGTCCCGGGCACCAGGGCCCCGCGCCCGCCGAGCCGGGCAGATGCTCAGCCGCCGAGCGTGACCCGGAAGATCCGCTCGTTGCTGTTGTTCGGGACGCTGTCCTTGTCGCCGGTGGTCGTCGTGGTCAGCCACAGCCCGCCGCCGGGCGCGGGCTCGACGGTCCGCAGCCGCCCGTACGTCCCGCTGAAGAACGTCTGCACGTTGGTCAGCGAGCTCCCGCTGATGACGGCGCGGTACATCCGGGCGCCGCGGGCGCAGGCCACGTAGAGGGCGTCGCGGACGATCGCGATGCCGGAGCACGACCCCTCCGACGTCGGGTAGGTGCGCTTGGGGGCGATGAACCCCGCGGTGCCGCACGTGCCGGACGTGCCCTCGCACGCGGGCCAGCCGTAGTTGCCGCCCTTGACGATGAGGTTGGTCTCGTCCATCACGGAGTTGCCGAACTCCTGCTCCCACAGCCGGCCCTGGGAGTCGAACGCGATGCCCTGCGGGTTGCGGTGACCGTAGCTCCACACGTAGTTGCCGAAGGGGTTGTCCGACGGCACGGTCCCGTCCGGGTTGAGCCGCAGGATCTTGCCGGCGAGGTTCGACGTGTTCTGCGCGTAGTCGCCGTTCTGGGCGTCGCCGGTGGCTGCGTAGAGCTTCCCGTCCGGGCCGAAGCGGAGGCGCCCGCCGTCGTGGAACTTGTTGCGCGGGATCCCGCTGAGCAGCACCTGCTCGGTGCCGGTGACGAGCGCGTTGTCCACCAGCTTGATCCGCACGATCCGGTTGTCCGTGGGGGACGTGTGCATCAGGTACACCCACTGGTCGGTGGCGAACGTGGGGGAGAGGGCCAGACCGAGCAGCCCACCCTCGCCGTCGGTGCTCTGCACGTTGGGCACGGTGCCGACGTTCTTCTTCGCGCCCGTGGCCGGGTCGAGCCGGATCACGTCGTGCGCGTCACGCCGGGTGTACAGGACCGTCCCGTCGGGGAGCGTGTCGAGGCCCCACGGGATGTCCGTCTCGGTGCCCACCTGGGTGACGCCGCAGACGGCGGTCCCGCAGGCCGCGCCCGTGGTCACGGACGTCGACGCGCTCGCGGCCGACGTGTTGCCCTGGGCGTCCCGCGCGACGATCGCGTACGAGTACGTGGTGGCCGCGGCCAGCCCGCTGTCGATGAACGTGGTGACAGGGGGAGTGCCGGTCACGGTGCCGACGGCCGTGCCGCCGCGCCGGACCTCGTACGTGCGCACGCCGACGTTGTCGGTCGACGCCGCCCAGGTGAGCGTGACCGTCGTGCCGGACACCGCGGCGGTGGGCTTGCCCGGTGCCGTCGGTGCCTGCGTGTCCGCCTGGCACTGCGGGACCGTGATCGTCACGGTCGTGCTGGCCTGCGACACGTTGCCGGCCGCGTCGCGGGCGTTGACGTACAGGCCCCACACGGCGCCCGCGACGACCGGCAGGCTGGTCGAGAGCGTGCTGCCGCTCACCGACGTCATGAGCTGGCCGTCGTGGTAGATGTCGTAGAACGCCACGCCGACCGCGTCCGTCGACGCGTTCCAGGCGAACGTCACGGTGCTGCACGTCAGGTTGCTGACCCGCGGGTTGCCCGGCACCGTCGGCGCGGTCGTGTCGGCGGTGCGCAGCGACGTGGTCCAGCTCTGGTTCGTCTGGCCGTTGCAGGTCCACATCCCGACCACGGTCCCGTTCGCGGTGCCGCGTCCGGTGACGTCGAGGCACAGCCCGGACTGCACGCCGACGATCGTGCCGTTGGTCTGCAGCCGCCACTTCTGGTTGGCGCCGCCGTTGCAGGGGTAGATCTGCACGACCGCGGGTGCGGTGGTGTCCTGGCCCGCGACGTCCAGGCACGTGGCGGCGTCGTAGACCTGCAGCTCGCCGTTCGTCGTGAGCGTCCACGCCTGGTTGGCGGCGCCGGTGCAGTCGCGGATCGCGACGCCCGTCCTCGCGGTCCGCGCCCCACCGTTGACGTCGAGACAACGGCCCGACCCGACGCCGGTGATGGCGGCCGGCCCGGCGACGACCGCGGCCGGGGCGGGTCCTGCCAGGGTGATGACGAGCACGAGCGCGGCGACGACCGCCGCGGGGATCCGTAGGGGGTTCCATCGCATGGGTCTGCTCCTGCCGCGCCGTCGGGGAGGTGCTGGGCGACGGTCCAGTCATCGCCGGGTGTCACTCTGTCGCACACCGGGACAACACGCACGTGGGGAGGCCCCGACGGGCCTCCCCACGCCTCCTACAGGTGCCGGGCTGCGTACTCGTGCAGCGCGTCACGCACGAACGTCGCACCGCCGACGCCGCCGTAGTTCGCCGCGAACCGCTCGTCGGCGACGTACATGTCGGCCAGGCCGAGCACGTACTCCTTCACCGGCGTCGCGCCGTGCCCAGGCGTTCCCGGGATGCCGCTCAGCCACGCGACGTGCCGCCGGGCGAGCTCCTGCGCCTCGTCGGACACGGGGTCCGTGCCGGCCGCGGCCGCCTCGCCCCACTCGGTGGCGAGCCGCGCGGTCGTCGCCTTCCACGCGGCGCGCTCGTCGTCACTCATCCCGCGCCACCAGGCATCGGACGACGCGTACGCGTCCGCGCCCCAGCGCTGCTCGACCTCGTCCTTGTACTGGCTGTGGTCGAACCCGTCGAACATGTTCTCGGCCACGAGTGGCCCTCCGTTCTCCCGTGCGGTGATCGTTCGTTCGACCGAGGCGGCCTGCCGCTCCAGTCGTCGCTGCTCGCTGCGCAGCCAGTCGAGGTGGTGACGCAGGGCGGCGGTCTCGTCCTGCTCGCGCTCGAGCACGCGCCGGATGTCCGGCAGGCCGAGCCCGAGCCCGCGCAGCAGCAGGATCCGCTGCAACCGCACCAGCGCGCGGTCGTCGTACCAGCGGTACCCGTTGTCGCCGACGCGGCTGGGCTCGAGCAGCCCGATCGCGTCGTAGTGCCGAAGGGTGCGGCTGGTGGTGCCCGTCAGCCGGGCCACCTCCTGGATCGAGGCCTCCATGCGCCCCTCCTCTCGTTCCTGATCCACGGTAGGAGTTGACGCAGCGTCAAGGTCAAGCCCGGCGCGAGACCAACCCGTCGAGGCGCGCGAGAACGGTGTGCCGCAGCTCGTCCACGGTGTCGACGACGACGACCGCGCCGGCGGTCGCCAGCTCGCCGGGTGCCGCGTACCCCCAGGTCACCCCGACGCAGTCGAGGCCGTTCTCGCGGGCGCCGTGCACGTCGTGCTCGCGGTCCCCGACCATCAGGGCGGCCACGGGTGGGTGCGGCTCGGCGCTCAGAGCCCGGGCGATCACGTCCGCCTTGGTGCCGGACTCGTCGAGCTGCGCCCCGAAGATCCCGTCGAGGAGCGGGGTGAGCCCGTGGTCGGCGCAGATCGGCACCGCGAAGACCTCCGGCTTGGAGGTCGCCACGACCAGGCGGCACCCCGCGGCACGCAGGTCGGCGAGCAGCGTGGGGACGCCGTCGAAGACCGTCGCGTCGTGCATGCCTGTCGCCCCGAAGTCCTCGCGGTACGCCCGGACGACCTCCTCGATGCGGTCCTCGGGGACGCCGTGCGCGCGCATGCTGTCGCCGATCGGTGGCCCGACGAACGACCGGAGCTCGGCGGCCGTCGGGACGGGCAGGCCGCACCGGCGGAACGCGACGGCCAGGGACGCGGTGATGCCAGGGATGGAGTCGATGAGCGTGCCGTCGAGGTCGAGGAGGACGAGGGGTGAGGTCACGCCCTCGATCCTCTCCCACGGCCGTAGGGTGTGCGCTCGTGAGCCAGGGCCCGCTGGGAGGATCGATGACCGACGCACCTCGGGTTCGCGTGAACCAGGTCGGCTACCTGACCGACGGCCCCAAGACGGCCACGCTCGTCACTGACGCGACCGCTCCGGTGCGGTGGCGGCTGCACCAGGGCGGGACGGTCGTCGCGGAGGGGGAGTCGCAGCCGCGCGGCCACGACCCGTCGGCGGGGCTGGACGTCCACGTCGTCTCGTTCGACGAGGTGCGGGCGACGGGCCACGGATTCGTGCTGGAGGCCGACGGTGCGATGTCCGACCCGTTCGCTCTGGCACAGGACCTCTACGACGACCTGCGCGTCGACTCCCTCGTCGTGTTCTACGGCCAGCGCAGCGGCATCGCGATCGACGAGGCGCTGCTCGGCCCCGGGTACGGGCGCGCCGCCGGTCACGTCGACGTCGTCCCCAACCGCGGCGACGGCGCGGTCCGGTGCCTCCCGGCCGTGCACGCGACGACGGCGGACGGCGTCGACCTGTACGACGGCTGGACCGGCGGCTACACCCTCGACGCGACGGGCGGCTGGTACGACGCGGGCGACCAGGGCAAGTACGTGGTGAACGGCGGCATCGCCGTCGCGCAGCTGCTCGGCCTGTACGAGCGCGCGCTGCGCACGGGGACGGCGGGCGCGCTGGGGGACGGCTCGCTGCGCGTCCCCGAGCGGGGCAACGGCGTGCCGGACGTGCTCGACGAGGTGCGCTGGGAGCTGGAGTGGATGCTGCGCATGCGCGTCCCGGCAGGGGAGCCGTTCGCAGGGCTGGTGCACCACAAGGTGTCCGACGAGCGGTGGGTGCCGCTGCCGATGCTGCCCACCGACGACCCGCAGCCGCGCTACCTGCACCGGCCGTCGACCGCGGCGACGCTCAACCTCGCGGCCGTCGCGGCCCAGGGCGCCCGGCTGTTCGCGCCGCACGACGAGGCCTTCGCGGCACTACTGCGGACCGCGGCACGCGACGCGTACGACGCCGCCCAGGAGCACCCGGTGCTCCTCGCGCCCGACACGAACGTCCTCGCGAACGCAGGGTCCGGGCCCTACGACGACGCCGACATCGAGGACGACCGCCTGTGGGCGGCCACCGAGCTGTACCTGACCACGGGCGACGACCGGTACGCCGACGACCTGCGGGCCAACCGGTACGCGCCCCTGTTCCGGCCCGAAGGGTTCGACTGGAACCACGTCGCGGCGTGGTCGCGCCTCCAGCTGGCCACGGTCGCGAGCGCGCTGCCGGAGCGGGACACCGTCCGTGCCTCCGTCGTCGAGGCCGCCGACGCGCTCCGGGCACAGCAGGCCACGCAGCCCTTCGGCCACCCGTACGTGCCGACGTCCGGCCGGTACGACTGGGGCTCCAACGGGCTGCTCCTCAACAACCTCGCGGTGCTGGCAGCAGCGCACGAGATCACCGGAGACCAGGCGTACCGCGACGCGGTCCTCTCCGGCGTCGACTACCTGTTCGGCCGCAACGCCCTCGGCGTCTCGTACGTGACCGGCTACGGCACGCGTGACGTCCGGAACCAGCACAGCCGCTGGTACGCCCACCAGCTCGACCCGACCCTGCCGCACCCGCCGCGCGGCACGGTCTCCGGAGGCCCGAACTCCGACTGCCCGGACCCCGTCTCGGCGGCGCTCGCGGGCAGCCCGGCGCAGTGCTGCTTCGTCGACGACATCGGCGCGTACGGCGTGAACGAGATGACGATCAACTGGAACTCGGCGCTCGCGTGGGTCGCGTCCTACCTCTCGACGGGAAACAGCTAGACGTCCGGGTATCCTGGGCGCACAGGCGTCGACCCGGCCATCACCGGTGAGCCTCCGGAAGAACGGGCCGCGCAACGGGCCTCAGTAGAACCGGACGGGGCAGGCCCGTCACAGCCGCAGAGAGTGGTCGACGACCCCCCGGGGACGCCGGCAAGCGAGGTGGTACCGCGGTCGTCCCCGTCCCGGGGCTGGTCGTCCTCGCGGCCGTGAGCGAGATCGACCAGGAGAACCGACGGTGACTGCCGCACCGCGCTACCCGCTGCACCGCCCCGCCTCGTCCGTGCCCGCGTCGCCGGACCTGCCCGCCCTCGAGAAGGACGTCCTCGCCTTCTGGGAGGAGGACGGCACGTTCCAGGCGTCGATCGACGCGCGCGAGGCCGGCGAGCACGGCAGCAACGAGTACGTCTTCTACGACGGCCCCCCGTTCGCCAACGGCCTGCCGCACTACGGCCACCTGCTCACCGGGTACGCCAAGGACGTCGTGCCGCGCTACCAGACGATGCGCGGCCACCGCGTCGAGCGCCGGTTCGGCTGGGACACGCACGGGCTGCCCGCCGAGCTCGAGGCGCAGCGCCTGCTCGGCATCACGGACACGTCGCAGATCGAGGAGATGGGGCTCGCCGCGTTCAACCGGGCGTGCCGCGAGTCGGTGCTGCGGTACACGGGTGAGTGGCGCGAGTACGTGACGCGCCAGGCCCGCTGGGTAGACTTCGACCACGACTACAAGACGCTCGACGTCACGTTCATGGAGTCGGTCATCTGGGCGTTCAAGCGCCTCTACGACCAGGACATGGCGTACGAGGGCTACCGCGTGCTGCCGTACTGCTGGCGCGACGAGACCCCGCTGTCCAACCACGAGCTGCGGATGGACGACGACGTCTACCAGTCGCGCCAGGACCCCGCGCTGACGGTCGGACTGCGCCTGGAGACCGGCGAGCTGGCCCTCATCTGGACGACGACCCCGTGGACGCTGCCGAGCAACCTCGCGATCGCAGTAGGACCGGACGTCGACTACGTCACCGTGGAGCCGGGGCCGGGAAGCCTTCTGGAGGGCGAGCTGGTGGTCCTCGCCGCCGCACGCCTGGGCGCCTACGCCAAGGAGCTCGGCGAGGCGACCGTCGTCGCCACGGTCAAGGGCCGCGACCTCGCGGGCCGTCGCTACACGCCGCCGTTCGACTACTTCGCCGGCCGGGAGAACGCCCACCAGGTGCTGCTCGGCGACTTCGTGACCACCGAGGACGGCTCGGGCATCGTGCACCTGGCGCCCGCATTCGGTGAGGACGACATGGTCGCGTGCGAGGCCGTCGGCATCGCACCCGTCGTGCCCGTCGACTCGCAGGGCAAGTTCACCACCGAGGTGCCGGACTACGTCGGCCAGCTCGTGTTCGACGCCAACAAGCCGATCATCGCGGACCTCAAGGCCGGCACCGGCCCGCTCGCCCGCGTCGCCGACGACCAGCGCAGCGTCCTGGTGCGCCATGAGACGTACGAGCACTCCTACCCGCACTGCTGGCGCTGCCGGAACCCGCTGATCTACAAGGCGGTGACCAGCTGGTTCGTGCGCGTGAGCGACTTCCGCGACCGCATGGTCGAGCTCAACCAGGACATCGCCTGGACACCGGAGCACATCAAGGACGGCCAGTTCGGCAAGTGGCTGGCGGGCGCGCGCGACTGGTCGATCAGCCGCAACCGCTACTGGGGAACGCCCATCCCCGTGTGGGTGTCGGACGACCCGGCGCACCCGCGCGTCGACGTGTACGGCTCGCTGGCCGAGCTGGAGGCCGACTTCGGCCGGGTGCCGACGAACGAGGTGGGCGAGCCGGACCTGCACCGACCGTTCATCGACGAGCTGACGCGCCCGAACCCGGACGACCCGACGGGTGCCTCCACCATGCGCCGGATCCCGGACGTGCTGGACGTCTGGTTCGACTCGGGCTCGATGCCGTTCGCCCAGGTGCACTACCCGTTCGAGAACGCCGACTGGTTCGAGCACCACTACCCGGGCGACTTCATCGTCGAGTACATCGGCCAGACCCGCGGCTGGTTCTACACGCTGCACGTGCTGGCCACGGCGCTGTTCGACCGCCCGTCGTTCCGCAACGTCCTGTGCCACGGCATCGTGCTGGGCGACGACGGCCGCAAGGCCAGCAAGTCGCTGCGGAACTTCCCCGACCCCGCGGAGATGTGGGACCTGTACGGCTCCGACGCCGTGCGCTGGTTCCTCATGTCGAGCTCGATCCTGCGTGGGGGCAACCTCATCGTCGGCGAGGAGGGCATCCGCGACGGCGTCCGCCAGGTGCTGCTGCCGCTGTGGAGCACGTACTACTTCTTCTCGCTCTACGCCGGCGCCGCGGACAGCGGTGCCGGGTACCTCGCGAAGCCGGTCGACGCCGCACGTGCGGCGACGCTCGCGCCGATGGACCGATACGTCCTGGCGCGCACGCGGGATCTGGTGGCGCGCACCACGGAGCAGCTGGACGCCTACGACATCTCGGCGGCGTGCGAGAGCGTGCGCGAGCACCTCGACGTCCTGACCAACTGGTACGTGCGCACGCAGCGCGACCGGTTCTGGGCCGAGGACGCCGACGCCTTCGACACGCTGTGGACCTCGCTCGAGGTGCTCACGCGCGTGATGGCGCCGCTCGCGCCGCTGGTCACCGAGGAGGTCTGGCGCGGGCTGACGGGCGGTCGCAGCGTGCACCTCACCGACTGGCCGACGGCGCAGGACGAGGCTGCGGACGAGGCGCTCGTCGCCGCGATGGACCAGGTCCGAGCCGTGACGTCGACGGCGCTCGGTCTGCGCAAGGCCGCGGGCGTGCGCGTCCGGCAGCCGCTGCACACGCTGACGGTCGCGGTCGACGACGCGGACGCCCTGGCGCCGTACAGCGACCTGCTCGCTGCCGAGCTCAACGTCAAGCGCGTGGACCTGGTCACGGCCGACGCCGGCACCGCGGAGCGCTTCGGCATCACGCAGCGCCTGGCGGTCAACGCCCGGGCGGCAGGCCCGCGGCTGGGTCGCGGGGTGCAGGCGGTCATCAAGGCCGCGCGTGCCGAGGCCTGGCGCGTCGACGGGGACACGGTCGTGGTCACCACCGACGACGGCGACGTGGCGCTCGAGCCCAGCGAGTACGAGCTGACGACGGTGGTCGGTGCCGAGGGTGGAGCGGCCGCGGTCCTGCCGGGCGGCGGATTCGTCGTGCTGGACCTGACCCTCGACGACGAGCTGCGCGCCGAGGGCTACGCCCGGGACGTCGTCCGCGTCGTCCAGGACGCCCGCAAGGCCGCCGGCCTGCAGGTGGGGGACCGGATCCTGCTCACGCTGGACGTCCCGACGGAGCACGTGGCCGCCGTCGAGCAGCACCGCGACACGATCGCGCGCGAGACGTTGGCGCTGTCGGTCGAGATCGAGACGGGGCCCGCGCTGCAGGCGACCGTGGAAGCCGTCGACGCCGGAGGGTACGAGGCATGAGCCCGCACGAGCACGGAGGGTCCGAGCACCTGCGCAAGCAGGCCGAGAAGGAGGCCAGGGCGGCCGCCGACGAGGTCTACCGCGGGATCCTCGCGCGCGCGCCCGAGCACGAGATCGACCCGTCGTTCGACCGGACGCTCGCCGTCATGGAGCTGCTGGGCGACCCGCAGAAGGCGTACCGGGTCGTCCACGTCACGGGCACCAACGGCAAGACGTCGACGTCGCGCATGGTCGAGCGGCTGGTCCGCGAGCACGGCCTGCGCACGGGCCGGTTCACCAGCCCGCACCTGTCGCGCGTCAACGAGCGCATCGTCATCGACGGCGAGCCCATCAGCGACGAGCGGTTCGTCGAGGTGTGGCAGGACGTCGCTCCGTACATCCACCTGGTCGACCAGCGCTCCGCGCAGGAGGGCAAGCCGCAGCTGTCGTTCTTCGAGGTCTTCACGGTGATGGCGTTCGCGGCGTTCGCGGACGCACCGGTGGACGTCGCGGTGGTCGAGGTCGGCATGGGTGGGCTGTGGGACTCGACCAACGTCGCCGACGGCGAGGTCGCGATCATCACGCCGATCTCGATGGACCACGAGCGTTACCTGGGCGACACGCTGCTCGACATCGCGTCGGTCAAGGCGGGGATCGTGAAGGACGGCGCGACGCTGGTCCTGGCCGCCCAGCAGGAGGACGTCGAGGGTGTGGTCCTGGCCGCGGCGGCGGAGAAGGGCGCCCGCGTGGTGCGCGAGGGCGTCGACATCGAGGTGGGCGAGCGGCAGGTGGCGGTCGGCGGCCAGCTGATCACGTTGCAGACGCTGGGTGGCACGTACACCGAGATCTTCCTGCCCCTGCACGGCGAGTTCCAGGCGCACAACGCCCTGCTCGCCCTCACGGCGACCGAGGCGCTCCTCACGGGAGGCCGGGCGCTCGACCCCGGGGTCGTCGAGGTCGCGTTCGCCGACGTCGACTCCCCGGGCCGGCTCGAGGTGGTGCGCTCCAGCCCGACGATCATCGTCGACGGCGCGCACAACCCGGCGGGCGTCGAGGCGCTCGTCGCCGCGGTCGAGGAGGCGTTCGAGTTCCACCGGCTCGTCGGCATCGTCGGCGTGATGGCGGACAAGGACCCCGAGGGGATGCTCTCGCTGCTCGAGCCGATGCTCGCCGAGGTGGTGATCACCCGTGCGTCGAACACCCGCGCTCTCGAGGTCGAGGACCTCGCGGAGGTGGCGATCGACATCTTCGGTGAGGACCGGGTGCACGTGGCGGAGCGCCTGAACGACGCCCTCGACCTCGCGGTCGCCCGTGCGGAGAGCGAGGTCGAGCGCGGGTCCGGCGTCCTCGTCACCGGCTCCATCCTGCTCGTCGCGGAGGCGCGCCGGCTGCTCGGTCGCCCCTGACTCCTGGTCACCCGTCCGGGTGAGGCCCGCGAGGCGCGCGGGCCCTCTGCACGAACGTGCACCGACGGCGCACGTCCTCCCCTTGACGACCCCTCGCAGCAACAACATGGTGAGACCTGTCGGGACGTCGAGGTCGCGACGGACGTGCGGGGCCCGCCGTGGGTGCCCGGTGGAAGGGATGGCTGCAGTGAAGAAGCTCATCAACGACCCGCAGACCGTCGTGGCCGAGTCGCTCGAGGGGTTCGGGGCGGCCCATCCGGACGTGGTGGCGATCCATAGCGACCCCTGGTTCGTCACGCGCGCCGGTGGCGCGACGGCCGGCAAGGTCGGGCTCGTCAGCGGGGGCGGCAGCGGGCACGAGCCGCTGCACGGGGGGTTCGTCGGCGTCGGCATGCTCGATGCGGCCGTCCCTGGCGCGATGTTCACGTCGCCCACCCCGGACCAGATCGCCCCCGCGCTGCAGGCGGCCGACGCGGGCGCCGGTGTGCTCGCGATCGTGAAGAACTACACGGGCGACGTGCTGAACTTCGAGATGGCCGCGGAGGTGGCCGACGACACGTCCGTGCGGACCGTCGTGGTCAACGACGACGTCGCCGTCGAGGACTCGCTGTACACGGCGGGGCGCCGCGGCGTGGCCGGCACGGTCGCCGTCGAGAAGATCGCGGGCGCGGCCGCGGAGCGCGGGGACGACCTCGACGCGGTCGTGGCCGTCGCCGAGAAGGTCATCGCGAACGTGCGGTCGATGGGCGTCGCGCTCACGGCGTGCACGGTCCCGCACGCGGGCAAGCCGAGCTTCGACCTGCCCGACGACGAGATCGAGATCGGCATCGGCATCCACGGCGAGCCGGGTCGTCGCCGCATCCCGCTCGCGGGCGCCGACGAGATCACGGAGATGCTGCTCACCCCGGTCGCCGACGACCTGGGACTGACCGGCGGCGAGAAGGTGCTCCTGTTCGTCAACGGCATGGGCGGCACGCCCGCCTCCGAGCTCTACGTGGTCTATCGTCGGGCCCGCGCGTTGCTGGAGGAGCGGGGGGTCGAGGTGACCCGGTCGCTCGTCGGCAACTATGTGACATCGCTGGAGATGCAGGGCGCGTCGGTCACCGTCCTCCGTCTGGACGATGAGCTGACCGCGCTCTGGGACGCACCTGTGCACACGACCGCCCTGCGGTGGTGACTGCGAGGGTCGCGGCCGGAACGGGGATCCAACAGGTCGAGGGAGCGTGGGCATGACGCTGGACGTCGCGTGGGCGATCGGTTGGGTGCGCCTGTCGGCGCAGACCGTGACCGAGCACCGGCAGGAGCTCATCGAGCTGGACCGGCAGATCGGCGACGGTGACCACGGCGAGAACCTGTTCCGCGGCTTCTCGGCCGTCATCGCCAAGCTCGATGCGCTTCCCGCCGAGCCGGCCGACATCGGTGAGGTCCTCAAGCTCGTCGCGACGACGCTGATGTCGACCGTCGGCGGTGCCGCCGGCCCGCTGTACGGCACGGCCTACCTGCGCGCCGCCAAGGCCACGGGCGTCGCGCAGCTCGACAGCCAGGGCGTGGTCGCACTGCTCGAGGCGGCGCTCGAGGGCATCGTCGCCCGCGGCAAGGCCACCACCGGCGAGAAGACGATGGTCGACGCCTGGACACCCGCCACCGAGGCGGCCGTGGCGGCTGCCGACGGGGGAGCGTCGCCGGCAGAGGTGCTCGTCGCCGCGGCCGACGCCGCGCGCGTGGGGGCCGAGGCCACCATCCCGCTCGTCGCGACGAAGGGCCGCGCGAGCTATCTGGGGGAGCGGTCCGCCGGGCACCTCGACCCGGGCGCCCGGTCGACCGAGCTGATCCTGCGGGCTGCCGCCCAGGCGGCGGCGTGACGCGCGAGGTTGCCCCCGTCGCGCTCGTCCTGGTGTCCCACTCGCGCGGGCTCGCGCTGGGCGCGGTCGAGCTGGCGGCCCAGATGGCGCCGGGGGTGCTGCTGATCGCGGCCGGCGGGATGCAGGACGGCGGTCTCGGGACCAGCTACGACACGGTCGAGGAGGCCGTCGTCGAGGCGACGCAGGACGGCCGTTCCGCGGTCGTGCTCACGGACCTCGGCTCGGCGGTGCTCACGGCCGAGTCGGTGCTCGACCTGCTCGACGAGGACATGGCGGCGCGCGTGCGGATCGCGGACGCGCCGTTCGTCGAGGGGGCGGTCGCGGCGGCCGTCACGGCGCACGGCGGCGCCGACCTCGCGGCGGTCCTGGCGTCCGCGGTGCACGCGGGCTCGACGTTCGGCAGCGCGGACGGCGAGCCGACGGTCGCAGCGGCGTCGGACGACGGCGTGCTGCGGGCGACCGCCGTGCTGCGCAACCCGCTCGGCCTGCACGCTCGGCCCGCGGCGGTCGTCGCCCGGATGCTGGCGGCGTACGACGCGAAGGTACGGGTCAACGGGGCGAACGCGGCGAGCGTGCTCGAGCTGATGAAGCTCGGGGCCAAGCAGGGCGTCGAGCTGCAGATCGAGACCGAGGGACCGCAGGCCGCCGAGGCCCGGGACGCGCTCGTCGCGGCGGTCGAGGGCGGATTCGGCGAAGTCTGATCGTTGCTGTGATCAACTGCACATGAACGTGCGTCCAGTGCAAAGTTGCAGTGTGTGTAAAGTTGCACCTCGTGCAGAACTCAGTGGTCGACGAGCCCGCCCTCGGGCTGCGTGAGCGCAAGAAGCGCGCCCGGCGCGAGGCGCTGATCGACGCGACCCACCGCCTCGTCGCCGAGCACGGCCTCGACGCCGTCACGGTCGAGGCCATCTGCGAGGAGGCCGGAGTCTCCGCACGCACGTTCTTCAACTACTTCGAGACGAAGGACGACGCCGTGCTCGGCCACACCCCGTGGCCGCTCGACTCGGACGCCGCCGAGACGTTCGCGACCGGGGGACCCACGGGTCACCTGCTCGCCGACCTCCAGACGCTCGTGACCTCGTTCCTCACCGACGCACCGATCGGTCGGCAGCGACTGACGCGCGCCCTCGAGCTCGCCGCCAAGGAGCCGCGTCTGCTCGCCCGCCACCTCGCGTGGATGGAGCAGCACAAGGGCCAGCTCTCGGCACTGGTCGAGCGGCGCCTGGGTGAGGACGCTCCGTACTCCTCCGAGATCGTCGGCGCGACCCTGCTCTTCCTGACCCACGCGACGTTCATGCGCTGGGACGCCGCCGGCGGGACCGGCAGCGCGGACGAGCACATCACCGCCGTCGTCGCCGACCTGCGCTCCATCCTCGCCGACTGACCCCCGAACCAACGCCCCCGTCCCCACCCCCAGAACGAGGTCCTCTCGCATGGCCACCGCAACACCTCAGGCACCAGCGGTCGACAAGCCGCTGATCCACCTGACCCCCAAGACCGTCTGGCTCATCTTCGGCGCGCTCATGGCGGGCATGTTCATGTCCTCGCTCGACCAGTCGATCGTCGGCACCGCGATGCCCACCATCGTCGGCGAGCTCAACGGGGTCGAGCACCAGGGCTGGGTCGTGACGGCCTACATCCTCGCGATCGCGATCGTCATGCCGCTCTACGGCAAGTTCGGTGACCTCTTCGGCCGGCGGTGGCCGTTCCTCATCGCCATCGGCCTGTTCACGGTCGCCTCCGCCGGTGCCGGGTTCGCCCAGTCGTTCGGCGAGCTCGTGCTCTGGCGCGGCGTGCAGGGCCTCGGCGGCGGCGGTCTGATGATCCTGTCGCAGGCGATCATCGCGGACATCGTGCCCGCCAAGGACCGCGGCAAGTACATGGGCCCGATGGGTGCGCTGTTCGGCATCTCGGCCGTCATCGGCCCGCTCCTGGGTGGGTTCTTCACGCAGCACGCCGACTGGCGCTGGTGCTTCTGGCTGAACATCCCCATCGGCCTGGCGGCCTTCGCCATCGCGTGGTTCACGCTCAAGCTCCCGACGCACCGCTCCGGCAAGAGGATCGACGTCGCCGGCATCTTCTTCATGGTCGTCGCCACGTCCGGCCTCGTGCTGGCCACCAGCTGGAGCAGCTGGACAGGCAAGTCCGGCTACGACTGGACCGACCCGGCCCTGCTCGCCCTCGTGATCGGCACGGTCCTCTCGATCGCGGCGTTCATCATGGTCGAGCTGCGTGCCGAGGAGCCGCTCCTGCCGCTGCGCCTCTTCAAGAACCCGACGTTCACCATCGCCACGGCGATCGGCCTCATCCTCGGCATGGGCATGTTCGCCGCCCTGGCGTTCCTGCCGACGTTCCTGCAGATGTCGACGGGCGCGGGCGTCACCGAGTCCGGCTTCCTCCTGCTCCCGATGATGGTCGGTGTCATGATCACCGCGATCGGCTCGGGTATCGCGATCACCAAGACCGGCCGCTACAAGATCTTCCCGGTGGTCGGCCTGGCCATCACCACGGGCGGCGTCGCGTGGCTCACGCAGATCACCGGCGACATGTCGATGTGGCTCTTCGGCGCCATGATCTTCGTGCTCGGTGCGGGCATGGGCCTGGTCATGCAGACGATCGTGCTGGCCGTGCAGAACTCGGTCGACCCGCACGAGATCGGGACGGCCACCAGCACGAACAACTTCTTCCGCGAGATCGGCGCGGCGGTCGGCACGGCGCTGTTCAGCACCATGTTCACCACGAAGCTGGCCGAGAACCTGGCCGGCGTCTTCGCCGGGGCTCCCGCCGGCTCGGGCGGCGAGGCGTCCAGCCTCACCCCGGCCGCGGTCCAGGCCCTGCCCGAGCCGCTGAAGACCGGCGTCATCGACGCGTTCACCAACGCGCTCGCACCGTCGTTCTGGTACCTCGTGCCCGTGATCGCCGTCGGCTTCGTCCTCGCGCTGTTCCTGCGCGAGGTCAAGCTGTCCGACGTGGCCGGCATGGTCGCCCGCGGCGAGGCCCTCGCGGCCGACGGCTCCGGGATCGCCTCGGAGACCGTGGACGGGGCGATCGTCGTCGACGACCTCTCGGCCGGGGAGCTCCCGACGCAGCGCGACAGCGCGCGCGAGGACGTGGACGCCGGCGCCCGCCGGTAACCTTCACCCATGAGCTCCACCGTCCCGGACGGCGGCCAGACCGTACGCCGCAAGCGCCCCGCGAAGCCCCAGTTCACCCAGACGATCCTCGTCCTCGAGGCCGTCCTGGTGTTCTTCGCGACGCTCGTGGCGTACGGTCTGCGGCTCGCCGAGCCCGCTGCCATCTGGTGGGTCGGTGGGACCCTCTCCCTGACCTTGATCGTCCTCTCGGGTCTTATGACCCGCCCCGGTGGCTACATCGCCGGCAGCGTGGTGCAAGGCCTCGTGCTGGCGGTGGGGTTCTTCGTGCCGATGATGTTCGTCGTGGGCGGGATCTTCGTCGTCCTGTGGGTCGTCGCGCTGCGACTCGGGGGCCGGATCGACCGCGAGCGGGCCGAGTACGACGCTGCCCACCCGGGGGCGGTCGGGCCGTAGGTCCGACGTTAGGGTTGCGCCCATGACTGACGCACCCACCACGCAGCGCACCCTCGTCCTGGTCAAGCCCGACGGCGTCCGCCGCGGACTGTCGGGCGAGATCGTCCGCCGCATCGAGGCCAAGGGCTACACGCTCGTCGCGGTCGAGCTCCGCGAGCCGTCCGAGGCCCTGCTCGCCGAGCACTACGCCGAGCACGCCGGCAAGCCGTTCGTCACGCCGCTGATCGAGTTCATGCGGTCCGGCCCGGTCCTCGCGGTCGTCGCCGAGGGCCACCGGGCCATCGAGGGCTTCCGCTCGCTGGCCGGCGCCACCGACCCCACCGTCGCCGCACCCGGCACCATCCGCGGCGACCTCGGGCGCGACTGGGGCCTGAAGGTCATCCAGAACCTCGTGCACGGCTCGGACTCCGAGGAGTCGGCCGCCCGCGAGATCGCCCTCTGGTTCCCCGCGCTCTGAGCAGATGACCGGGCGCCCCGCCGACTGGGTGGCCGACGCCTGCGCCGACCTGGGCGCGGACGCGGTCGTCGCCTGGTGCGTCGGGCTGCTCGGCGGAGCTCCGGTAGAGGACGGTCCGTCGCTCGACCGCATCGGTGGGCCGGGCGCAGCGGCGCTCGTCGACGGCTACGTGCACACCCCGGGCACGCCCGACTACTGGCCGAGGGTGTGGGCGGCGCGCGCGCTGCGGTACGCCTGGCACGACGGCCCCGGGGTGCACGCGGCGGTGGTCTCCGCGCTGTCGGACCCCGCGTGGAGGGTGCGGGAGACGGCCGCTGCCCTGACCCGGGTGCACGAGCTGGGGGAGGCTGCGGGCGCGCTGCGCGGGCTGCTCGACGACGACGTGCCGCGCGTGCGCATCGCCGCCGCGCGCGCGTTGGCCGTCGTCGGCGAGCACGACGACCTGGAGGCCCTCGCGACCGGGGACGAGCCTGACGCGTCCGTCCGGCGTGCCCGCGACGTCGCACGACGACACCTCGCCGAGCGTCTCGACCTGCCCGACCCCGCCGCCGGGGAGCGCTGAGCCGCACCGCCGAGCGGGTGGACGTCCCCGGGGGTGCGTCGCGCGCGCCTTACGCTTCGTGGGTGCACCTCAAGACCCTCACCCTGCGGGGGTTCAAGTCGTTCGCCTCGGCGACGACCCTGAACTTCGAGCCGGGCGTCACCTGCGTGGTCGGGCCCAACGGCTCGGGCAAGTCCAACGTCGTCGACGCCCTGGCCTGGGTGATGGGGGAGCAGGGCGCCAAGTCGCTGCGCGGCGGCAAGATGGAGGACGTCATCTTCGCGGGCACCGCCGGCCGCCCGCCGCTGGGCCGCGCCGAGGTCGCGCTGACCATCGACAACTCCGACGGCGCCCTGCCGATCGAGTACTCCGAGGTCACCATCTCGCGGACGCTGTTCCGCAACGGCGGGTCCGAGTACGCGATCAACGGGCAGGGCTGCCGGCTCCTCGACATCCAGGACCTGCTGTCGGACTCCGGCCTGGGCCGCGAGATGCACGTCATCGTCGGGCAGGGCCAGCTCGACGCGGTGCTGCGCGCGACGCCCGAGGAGCGCCGCGGGTTCATCGAGGAGGCCGCGGGCGTCCTCAAGCACCGCAAGCGCAAGGAGAAGGCGCTCCGCAAGCTCGAGGCGATGCAGGCCAACCTCACCCGTCTCGGTGACCTGACGGGGGAGATCCGACGTCAGCTCGGCCCGCTCGGCCGGCAGGCGGAGGTCGCCCGCAAGGCCGCGGTCGTCCAGGCGGACCTGCGCGACTCCCGCGCCCGGCTGCTCGCCGACGACCTCGCGCAGCTCACCTCCACCCTCGAGCAGGAGATCGCCGACGAGAGCGCGCTGCGCGTCCGTCGCGAGGAGGTCGAGGGCGCCCTGGCCGCCACCCGCGCCCGCCTGGCCACGCTCGAGCGCGAGGCCGCCGAGGCGGCACCGGCCCTGAGTGAGGCCAGCGAGGTCTGGTACCGGCTCTCGTCCCTGCGCGAGCGCCTGCGGGGCACCGCGTCCCTGGCCGCCGACCGGGTCCGCCTGCTCGGCAGCGCCGGGCAGGAGCGCACCGGCGGCTCCGACCCCGACGACCTGGCCGCCCAGGCCGAGCGCGTCCGCTCGGCCGAGGCCGAGCTGGCCAGCGAGGTCGAGCTGTCCCGTGCCGCCCTCGAGGCGGCCGTGACCGCCCGGCAGGAGGCCGAGACCGAAGCGACGACCGCGGAGAAGGAGGTCGCCACCGCCCTGCGCGGAGCCGCCGACCGCCGCGAGGGCGTCGCCCGGCTCGCCGGTCAGGTGGCAGCCCGCCGCAGCCGGGTCGAGGCGACGCAGGCCGAGCTCGGACGTCTGCGTGAGTCCCTGGCCGCCGCCGAGCAGCGTGGCCAGGAGGCGACGACGCAGTTCGCGGTCCTCGAGTCGCAGGTCGCGGGTGTCGAGGAGGGCGAGGAGGGGCTGGACGCCGAGCACGAGGCCGCCGTCGAGGCCCTCGAGCGCGCGACCGAGCGGCTCACCGCACTGCAGGAGCAGCTGAGCGCCGCCGAGCGCGAGCGCGCCGCCCTGGAGTCCCGCGCCGAGACGCTCGAGCTCAGCCTCACGCGGAAGGACGGTGTCGGTGCGCTGCTCGCCGCGGACGGCCAGCCCGGCCTCGTCGGGTCGGTCGCGGCGCTGCTCGCCGTCGACCCGGAGAACGAGGAGGCGATCGTCGCCGCCCTGGGCGCCGTGGCCGACGCCGTGGCCGTCGACTCCGTCGACGCGGCCGTCGACGCGATCCGCTACCTGCGCACCGAGGACGCCGGCCGCGCGACGCTGCTGGTCAGCGGTTCGTCCAGCCCTTCTTCGCCCCTGACTGACCTCCCGGCCGGCGCCGCACGCGCGGTCGACCTCGTCCGCGCGCCCGAGCACGTCCGGGCGGCCGTCGAGACCCTGCTCGCCGACGTGGTCGTCGTCGACGACCTCGCGGCAGCGCGCGCGATCGTCGCCGCTCGCCCCGACCTCGTCGTCGCTACGCGCACCGGTGACGTGCTGTCCCGGCACCGCGCGTCGGGCGGGTCCGCCACGGCGCCGAGCGCCCTGCACCTGCAGTCGGCGCTCGACCAGGCCCGCTCCGGAGCGGCGAAGGCGACCGCGGACGGCGAGCGCGTCCGGTTCGAGCTCACGGGTGCCACGCAGGCCCTGACCGACGCGCGTGACGCGCACGAGCGCACCCTCGACCGGCTCAACGAGTCCGACGCCGCGCTCGCCGCGGTGGCCGAGCAGCTGGGCCACCTCGGCTCCGCGGCCCGGGCCGCCAACGCCGAGGCCGCACGGCTGCAGCAGTCGCTGGAAGCCGCGTCGCGGACGCTGGAGGCCGACACGGCCGAGCTCACCGAGCTCGCCGAGCGCCTCGCGGCAGCCGAGGTGGAGCCCGCCGAGAGCGAGGCCGCGATCGTCGAGGGCAGCGCCCGCCGGGACCGGCTCGCCGAGCTCGCCACCGGCGCGCGCGCCCGGGAGACCGAGGCGCGGCTGACCCTGCGCACCGGCGAGGAGCGGGCCCGGGCGCTGTCCGGCCGCGCCGAGTCCCTCGAGCGAGCCGCCCAGACCGAGCGGGTCGCGCGCGAGCGGGCCGCCGAGCGCGAGCGTGCCCGGTCGCGCCAGGCGACGGTCGCCCAGGCCGTCCGCGACGGCGCCACCCGCGCGCTGGTCGTGCTCGACGAGTCGCTGCGCCGCGCGTCGGCCGAGCGCGACGCTGCCGAGATGGCCCGCGGCGAACGGGACCGCGACGTCGCGGCCGCCCGTGCCGAGGTCGACGTCCGCGCCGCCGAGCTGGCCCAGCTCACCGACGTCGCCCACCGTGACGAGGTCGCCCGCACGCAGCAGCGCCTGCGGATCGAGGCGCTCGAGTCGCGCGCCGTCGACGACCTGGGTCTCGACCCGGCCGTCCTGCTCGAGGAGTACGGCCCGCACCAGGACGTGCCCGTGATCCCGCTCCCGGGTGCCGAGGTCGACCCGGAGGCCCCGACCGCGGTCCCGTACGTGCGCGAGCAGCAGGAGAAGCGCCTGCGGGCAGCGGAGCGGGCGCTGTCGCTGCTCGGTCGCGTCAACCCGCTCGCGCTCGAGGAGTTCGCTGCCCTCGAGGAGCGCCACCAGTTCCTGGTCGAGCAGCTCGCGGACCTGAAGAAGTCCCGCGCGGACCTCCTCGAGATCGTCAAGGAGATCGACGAGCGCGTCGAGCAGGTGTTCGCCGAGGCCTACCGCGACACCGCCGCCGCGTTCGACGTCGTGTTCCCGCGGCTGTTCCCCGGCGGCGAGGGCCGGCTCGTCCTCACCGACCCCGACAACATGCTCACCACCGGCATCGACGTCGAGGCGCGGCCGGCCGGCAAGAAGGTCAAGCGCCTGTCGCTGCTGTCGGGTGGCGAGCGGTCGCTGACCGCGGTGGCCCTGCTGGTGGCCATCTTCAAGGCGCGGCCCAGCCCGTTCTACGTGATGGACGAGGTCGAGGCAGCCCTCGACGACGCCAACCTCGGCCGGCTGCTCGAGATCTTCCGCGAGCTGCAGGAGGACTCCCAGCTCATCGTCGTCACCCACCAGAAGCGCACCATGGAGATCGCCGACGCCCTCTACGGCGTGACGATGCGCGGCGACGGCGTCACCACGGTCATCAGCCAGCGCATGCGCGAGGACGTCGCCGTCTGACCTGGCCGTCCCGGGGTGCGCCTGTGGAGATTGTGTGCCGTTTACCGCTCCCTGTGCGTCGAGCGACGACTGACCGCCGACGGGCACGGACACTGGTGCCATGGCTGTCCTCGTCGCGATCCTCCTTGCCGTCCTCGTCGCCGCAGCCGTCCTGGTCGCCGCCAGCGTGTTCTCGTCAGCGAAGGACAAGTGGGAGTCGCCGCTCGCCACGTTCCGCAGCGGGTGGGCGGGCCGCAAGAACCCCGATGCCGACCAGCGGGCCGCGGCTGCGTGGGCCGCCGTCGAGCCCATCGACCTCTCGCTCGCCCAGTTCCTGCGGGAGACCGTCGACGAGGGCGAGGCGTACCTCCAGGTGGACGACCTGGCAGCCACCCTCCAGCGCGCCAAGGACAAGGCCACCGGCGTCCTGCCCGGGCATCGCGACCGCTGACGGCTCGATTCCCTGACGCGCTCGACCTCCCGCGCTGACGCGCCCATTCGCGTCGTGAGCCCGCCGCCAGACAGACTGTCCCGGTGACCAACGAGACGCTCGAGATCCTCCTGGCGGCCGGCATCCCGCTGGCCATCGTCGTCGCCGTGACGACGCTGCTCGTCCGGCGGCGCCGCGGTCCGGACACGGACGAGGCCCCCACCGCCCTCGACGAGCCGGTCGTCGTGCCCGCACCGGAGGTCGAGCAGACCGTCGAGGCGCCCGCGCCCCCGGTGGAGGTGCTCCCCGAGGAGGCCGAGGCCCCGTCCGTCCTCGAGGTGCCCGCGCCGGTCGCCGGTCGGCTCGCCCGGTTGCGCGACCGGCTCTCCAAGTCCGGCTCGCCGCTCGGTGCGCGGCTGCTCGCGGTGCTGTCCAAGGACCACCTCACCGAGGACGACTGGGACGAGCTGGAGGAGACGCTCCTGCTCGCCGACGTCGGCGCCGGCCCGACCGGCGAGCTCATCGACGCGCTGCGCACCCGCGTCCGCGTCGAGGGCCTCAAGGACCCGGCCCAGGTCCGCGCGCTCCTGCGCGAGCAGCTGATCGCGCTCGTCGACCCGACGCTGGACCGCAGCCTGCACACCGCGCCCGGTGCCGCGGCGGACGGCTCTCGCCTCCCCGCGGTCGTGCTCGTCGTCGGCGTCAACGGGACCGGGAAGACGACAACGGTCGGCAAGCTCGCGCGCGTGCTCGTCGCCGACGGCCGGACCGTCGTGCTCGGTGCCGCGGACACGTTCCGCGCCGCCGCCGCCGACCAGCTCCAGACCTGGGGCTCGCGCGTCGGCGTGCACACCGTCCGCTCGGACCGCGACGGCGCCGACCCGGCCGCAGTCGCGTTCGACGCGGTCCGCACGGGCCGCGCCGAGGGGATCGACGTGGTGCTCGTCGACACCGCCGGACGCCTGCAGAACAAGGCCGGCCTGATGGACGAGCTGGGCAAGATCACGCGGGTCATCACGCGCGAGGCGCCCCTGTCCGAGGTGCTGCTGGTCCTCGACGCGACCACGGGCCAGAACGGTCTGAACCAGGCGCGTGTGTTCAGCGAGGTGGCCGGCGTCACCGGCATCGTGCTGACCAAGCTCGACGGCACCGCCAAGGGCGGGATCGTGGTCGCCGTGCAGCGCGAGCTGGGCGTCCCGGTCAAGCTGGTCGGCCTCGGCGAGGGCCCGGACGACCTGGCGCCGTTCGACCCGGAGGCCTTCGTCGACGCCCTTCTGGAGGGGTGAGCCGGAGCGCAGCGGAGGGTGTGGGTCGCGCCAGCGATGGCAGGCCCGACGCGCCAGCGGCACGCGCTCGTAGCGGAGCGCAGGCCCGCCCCGACCGTGGGAACCAGGGCTGATCGACCTGGACGTCCGCTCACCACGAAACCGAACGTTTACGTGCGGGTGAGGCTTGTCACACCGACGTAACGTGCTTCGCCCCTGACGGAAACGCCGTTCGTCGACTGTGATCCCCGGACCAGCCACCCCCGGCTGGCGAGTGGAGAGGCGATCTCGATGGAATTCGAGCTGGACAGCGGGAACACGGCGTTTATGCTCACCGCCGCGTCGCTCGTGCTGCTGATGACGCCGGGGCTGGCGTTCTTCTACGGCGGCATGGTGCGCGGCAAGAGCGTGCTCAACATGATGATGATGAGCTTCGGTGCGATCGGCGTCGCCGGGCTCATCTGGGTGCTGTACGGCTACTCGGCCGTCTTCGGCGGAGACCTCGGCGGCGGGTGGCTCGGCAACCCGTTCGAGTTCTTCGGCCTGCAGGGCGCCACCGACGACCAGAGCCTGATGGCCGCGTCGGGTGTGCCGTTCCTGGTGGCTGCGGGCTACCAGGCGACGTTCGCGATCATCACGGTCGCGCTGATCTCCGGTGCTGTGGCCGACCGCATGAAGTTCGGTGCGTGGCTGACGTTCACGGCCGTCTGGGTCACCGTGGTCTACCTGCCGCTCGCCCACTGGGTGTGGGGCGGCGGTCTGCTCAGCGCGACCGGCCTCACCGAAGGGCTGTCGACCCCCATCGACTTCGCCGGTGGAACGGTCGTCCACATCAACGCCGGTACCGCCGGCCTGGTGCTGGCGCTCGTGCTCGGCAAGCGCCGCGGCTTCGGCAAGGAGGCCATGCGGCCGCACAACCTGCCGTTCGTCATGCTCGGTGCCGCGCTCCTGTGGTTCGGCTGGTTCGGCTTCAACGCGGGCTCGGAGTTCGCCGCGGACAGCACGGCCGGTCGCGCCTGGCTCAACACGCTCCTCGCCACGGGCATCGCGATGCTCGCCTGGCTCGCCACGGAGAAGGTGCGTGACGGTCACGCCACGTCGCTCGGTGCCGCCTCCGGCGTCGTCGCGGGCCTCGTCGCCATCACGCCGGCCGCTGCCGCGGTCGACACCTGGGGTGCGATCGGGATCGGCGTCGTCGCGGGTGTGCTCTGCGCCCTCGCCGTCGGCCTGAAGTTCAAGTTCGGCTACGACGACTCGCTCGACGTCGTCGGTGTCCACCTCGTCGGTGGTCTGGTCGGCACGATCCTCATCGGCTTCTTCGCCACCGACACGAACAGCGCCTGGTACCCGGACGGGGCCCAGAACGGTCTGTTCTACGGTGGGGGCGTCACTCAGCTGGCCACGCAGACGATCGTGGCGCTCGCCGCGGTGCTGTTCAGCTTCACGGCGACGTACGTCATCGCGCTCATCCTCAAGGCCACCATCGGTCTGCGGGTGTCCGACGAGGCCGAGGTCGGCGGTATCGACCTGGCTGTCCACGCTGAGACCGCATACGAGACGCTGGGCGTCGGCGCCCGCGTCGTGACGGAGGTGAAGTGATGACAAAGCTCGTGACGGCGGTCATCCAGCCGCACCGGCTGGACGACGTCAAGTCGGCCCTCGAGGCCGCGGGTGTCCGTGGTCTGACCGTGAGCGAGGCCAGCGGCTACGGCCGTCAGCGCGGTCACACCGAGGTCTACCGCGGCGCGGAGTACACGGTCGACCTGGTCCCCAAGGTCAAGATCGACGTGCTCGTGAGCGACGAGGACGCGGCCAGCGTGACCGAGGTCATCGTCAAGGCGGCGCAGACCGGCAAGATCGGCGACGGCAAGGTCTGGGTCGTGCCGGTCGAGGACGTGGCTCGCGTCCGCACCGGTGAGCACGGCGACGACGCCCTCTGATCAGGACGGTCACCAGACACACATGACACAGGAACGGCCGCCCGCGGGGGGCGCGGCCGCGAACGGGTCGCCCGAGGTCCCGCACCCCGCGATCGGGGTGCGGGACCTCCGCTCTGAGCGGCTCGAGCTCGCCGCCGGCCTGACCGGGCCCGGCTCCGACGGCATCGCCCGGCGGGCTGCGATCGTCGAGCTCGTCGTGGGTCGGCTCCGCGAGCAGTGGGAGCTCGCGACCGACGGTGAGGACGTCTCGGGCATCGCGCTCGGGGCCGTCGGCAGCGTCGGGCGCGGCGACGCGAGCCCGGTCAGCGACCTCGACCTGCTGCTCGTGCACGAGGGCCGCGGCCACTCGACCGAGGCGCTCTCGGCGCTCGCGCAGAAGCTCTGGTACCCCATCTGGGACGCGGGCCTCGACCTGGACCACTCGGTCCGCTCGCTCGCGCAGTGCCGTCAGGTCGCGTCGAAGGACCTCCCGGCAGCCGTCGGGCTCCTCGACCTGCAGCCGGTCTCGGGCGACGCCGTCGTCATCGCCCGCGCCAAGTCCGCGCTGCTGGAGGACTGGCGGTCGGCCGCGCGCCGTCGCCTGCCGGAGCTCCTGGCCTCCACGCGTCAGCGCGCCGAGCGCCACGGTGAGCTGGCCTACCTCATCGAGCCGGAGCTCAAGGAGTCGCGCGGCGGCATCCGCGACGCGGTCGTGCTCAGCGCTCTCGCCGCCACCTGGCTCACCGACCGCCCGCACGGCGCGGTCGACATGGCCTACGCCCACCTCCTCGACGTGCGCGACACGGTCCAGGTGGTGACGCGCCGGCACACCAACCGGCTGCTGCTCGCCGACCAGGACGAGGTCGCGGCACTCGTCGGCTTCGACGACCGTGACGACCTGCTGGCGAGCATCGCCGAGGCCGCGCGCGTCATCTCCTACGCGCTCGACACCACCGTGCGCAACGCGCGGCAGGCCCTGCAGCGACCGGCCCGCACGACCATGCTCGTGCGCGGCCGGCGCACGGCCCCGCGGCTGCGGACGATCGCCGAGGACCTGGTCGAGCACGACGGCGAGATCGTGCTCGCCGTCGAGGCGCGACCGGCCGAGGACCCGCTGCTGTCGCTGCGGGCGGCGGCCACGGCCGCCCGGACGGGGCTGAGCCTCTCGCCCGTCACCGTCGCGAGCCTGACGGCCACCCCGCCGCTGCCGACTCCCTGGCCCAAGGCCGCGCGCGGCTACCTGCTGCAACTCCTGGGCTCCGGCCCGGCGCAGGTGCCCATCTGGGAGGCCCTCGACCTGGCGGGCGTCGTGACCACGTGGATCCCCGAGTGGGCGGGCGTGCGCAACCGGCCGCAGCGGTCGGCGATCCACCGGCACACCGTCGACCGTCACCTGGTGGAGACCGTCGCGCGTGCCGGACGCGACAAGCGGGTCGTCGAGCACGGCGACACGCTCCTGCTCGCGGCGCTGCTGCACGACATCGGCAAGCGGGCGGGCGCCGGCGACCACTCGACCGAGGGGGCCCGGCTGGCGGGTCCGATCGTCCTGCGGATGGGGTTCGACGAGCAGGTGGCGGCCGATGTCGTGCGCCTCGTGCGGGAGCACCTGACGCTGGCCGAGCTGGCCACGACGGCAGACCACGACGATCCCGCGACGCTGACCCGGCTGCTCGACGCCGTCGACCACCGCCCGGACCTGCTCTCGCTGCTGCGTGCCCTGACCGAGGCGGACGCCGGCGCGGCCGGCCCGCAGGCGTGGAGCACGTGGCGCGCCACCCTCGTCGACGACCTGACGGCACGGGCCACCCGGGAGCTGGCAGGTACCCTAGGACGTCCGTGAAACCCGAAGCGTGAGGACCCGCAGGTGTTCGCCACCCTGTCCGACCGACTGACGTCGACCTTCAAGAACCTGCGCACCAAGGGGCGGCTGTCCGAGGCGGACATCGACGCCACCGTGCGCGAGATCCGCCGGGCCCTGCTCGACGCCGACGTCGCCGTCCCGGTCGTGCGCTCGTTCACCGGTGCCGTCCGCGAGCGCGCGCTGTCCGCCGAGGTGTCCGGAGCGCTGAACCCGGCGCAGCAGGTCGTCAAGATCGTCAACGAGGAGCTCGTCGCCATCCTCGGTGGCCAGACGCGCACGCTGAACCTCGCCAAGAACCCGCCGACGGTGATCCTGCTCGCGGGTCTGCAGGGTGCGGGCAAGACGACACTCGCCGGCAAGCTCGCGCTGCACCTGAAGGGTCAGGGCCACACGCCGTTGCTCGTCGCGGCGGACCTCCAGCGGCCGAACGCCGTCACGCAGCTCCAGGTGGTGGGGGAGCGCGCGGGCGTGCCCGTGTTCGCCCCGCACCCCGGCAACCAAGGCAGCGAGGACCTCCTGCCGTTCGGCGCGGACCCCGTCGCGGTCGCGCGCGAGGGTCTGGCGACGGCCAAGACGAAGCTGCACGACGTCCTCATCGTCGACACCGCCGGCCGTCTCGGTGTCGACGCCGAGCTCATGCAGCAGGCCTCCGACATCCGCGACGCACTCGACCCGGACGAGATCCTCTTCGTGATCGACGCGATGATCGGCCAGGACGCGGTCACCACCGCGCAGGCGTTCGCGGACGGTGTCGGGTTCACCGGCGTGGTGCTGTCCAAGCTCGACGGTGACGCCCGCGGTGGCGCGGCGCTGTCGGTCGCCAGCGTGACCGGCAAGCCGATCATGTACGCGTCCACCGGTGAGAAGCTCACCGAGTTCGAGGTGTTCCACCCCGACCGCATGGCGTCGCGGATCCTCGACATGGGCGACATCCTCACGCTCATCGAGCAGGCCGAGAAGGCGTTCGACGCCGGCCAGGCCGAGGAGATGGTGGACAAGCTGGCGTCCGGGAAGGACCTCACGCTCGAGGACTTCCTGACGCAGATGCAGCAGCTGCGCAACGCCGGACCGCTGAAGAAGATGATGGGAATGCTGCCCGGCATGGGGCAGATGCGGGAGGCGCTCGACAACTTCGACGAGCGCGAGGTGGACCGCATCGAGGCGATCATCCGCTCGATGACGCCCGCGGAGCGCCGCACGCCGAAGATCATCAACGGCTCGCGCCGCTCGCGCATCGCCGCGGGATCGGGCACCAAGCCCAGCGACGTCAACCAGCTCCTGGAGCGTTTCGACGGCGCGCAGAAGATGATGCGCCAGATGGCCAAGGGCGGCGGCGTGCCCGGCATGCCTCCCGGCATGGGGAACCTGCCCGGCATGGGTGGCAAGAAGTCGCGCGGCCGCTCTGCGGCGCCGGTGCGCAAGGTCAAGGGCAAGTCGGGCAACCCGGCGAAGCGCGCCGAGCAGGAACGCGGCATCACGAGCAAGCCGGCCGCACCGCAGGGCTCGGCGTTCGGGATCGCGCCCAAGGCTGAGCCTGCTGCGCCCACGGAGATCGAGCTCCCCGCCGGTCTGGACCGCTTCCTCGGCGGACGCTGAGCCCTCGTGGTCCTGCACCTGCGCGGCACGATCGTCCTGGACGACGAGCGTGAGGTCGGCGAGGCGTGGGTCGTCGGCGGCCGGATCACGTTCGAGCGCCCGTCGTCCGCGCGGGACGCGCAGGACACGGTGCTCGAGGGCTGGGTCCTGCCCGGGCTGGTCGACGTGCACTGCCACATCGGCCTGGCGTCGGACGGCCCCGTGGACGACGGCACGGCCGAGAAGCAGGCCCTCGCGGACCGCGACTCGGGGGTGCTGCTCGTCCGGGACGCCGGATCACCGGCGGACACCGGGTGGGTGCACGACCGCGACGACCTGCCGCGCCTGATCCGCGCCGGACAGCACCTCGCCCGTCCCAAGCGGTACCTGCGGCACTACGGGCGCGAGCTCGAGTCCGTCGACCAGCTTCCTGCGGCAGTCCGCGAGGAGGCGGCCCGAGGTGACGGCTGGGTCAAGCTCGTCGCGGACTGGATCGACCGCGACCTGGGTGACGAGGGTGACCTGCGCCCGCTGTGGCCCGCGGACGTCCTGGCCGCCGCCGTGGCCGAGGCGCACGCGGCGGGCGCCCGGGTCACCGCCCACACCTTCGCGACGGAGTCTCTCGACGCGCTCCTCGACGCCGGCATCGACTGCCTCGAGCACGCCACGGGTGCGACACCCGACCACATCGACCGGATCGCCGCCGCCGGGATCCCGGTCACCGCGACGCTGCTCCAGATCGGGCAGTTCGAGGCCATCGCCGCTCAGGGTTCGCGCTATCCGGTGTTCGCCGCACGGATGCGCGCGCTGCACGCCCACCGCTACGCACTCGTCCGGGAGTTGCACGAGGCCGGCGTGCCGGTGCTCGTCGGCACGGACGCCGGCGGAACCATCGCCCACGGCAAGATCGCCGACGAGGCCGCGGAGCTGGTCCGCGCCGGCATCCCCGCCCTCGACGTGGTGGCCGCGGCCAGCTGGCGCACCCGTGCGTGGCTCGGCGCCGAGGGCCTCGACGAGGGTGCGTCGGCGGACCTGGTCGTCTTCGGAGCGGACCCGCGGCAGGACATCGAGGCGCTCGCCGCTCCGCGTGCCGTGGTGCTGCGAGGAGAGGTCGTCGCCGGGCGTCGGTGACGTGTGCGACATGGTTGGGACCGACCGTGCACATCTGGCACAATGGTCGGCTGTACCCGGCGTCCGCAGCCCCTCTACCTGCGTTCGTCGTGTCCCCGACCTTCCCGGCGCGCCCACCCCACGGGCAATGCGCGGAGAGGTCACCCACAGCAGACATCAGGAGAAGACCACACCGTGGCCACCAAGATCCGCCTCAAGCGTCTCGGCAAGATCCGCGCTCCGTACTACCGCATCGTCGTCGCCGACTCGCGCACCAAGCGCGACGGCCGCGTGATCGAGGAGATCGGCAAGTACCACCCCACCGAGGAGCCCTCGTTCATCGAGGTCAACTCCGAGCGTGCGCAGTACTGGCTCGGCGTCGGCGCGCAGCCGACCGAGCAGGTCGCCGTGCTCCTCAAGATCACGGGTGACTGGCAGAAGTTCAAGAACCTCCCCGGCCAGGAGGGCACCCTGCGCACCAAGGCCGACAAGGTCGACCCGAAGGCCGCCATCGACGCCGTCGCGCTCGACGCCGAGAAGGCCAAGGCGAAGGCGTCCGAGAAGGCTGCCTCGCAGAAGGCCGCTGCTGCCGAGGCTCCCGCCGAGGACGAGCAGGCCTGATGCTCGCCGACGCTCTCGAGCACCTGGTGCGTGGCATCGTCGACCACCCGGACGACGTCCGCGTGAACGCGTCGACGCTGCGCCGTGGTGACCTCCTCGAGGTGCGCGTGCACCCCGACGACCTCGGCCGCGTCATCGGCCGTGGCGGTCGGACCGCTCGTGCGCTGCGCACCGTCGTCGGCGCGCTCTCGACGGACGGCGCCGTCCGCGTCGACGTCGTGGACGTCGACCGACGCTGAACGATCGCGCAAGGCCCGGTCCCCTAACCTGGGGACCGGGCCTTCGCCATGACCAAACAACCGTGCCCCGATGTGAGGAACCCTTCATGCAGCTGACCGTCGCGCGGATCGGCCGTGCACACGGCCTGCGCGGAGAGGTCGCCCTCGACCTGCGCACCGACAACCCCGAGGACCGGTTCGGCGTCGGCGCGGTGCTCGCCACCGAGCCGGCGGCGCGCGGACCCCTCACCGTGGTGAGCACGCGCACCCAGCAGGACCGCTGGTACGTGACGTTCGCGCAGATCACCGACCGGACGACGGCCGAGGCGATGCGCGGCACCGAGCTGGTGGTCGAGGAGGACACGTCCGACGAGGACGACGCCTGGTACCCGCACGAGCTCGCCGGGCTGCGCGCGGAGCACGTGGACGGTCGGGTGCTCGGCGAGATCATCGGCCTCGAGCACCTGCCGGCCCACGACATGCTGGTCCTGCGAGAGCCCGACGGCGCCCGCACGCTGATCCCGTTCGTCAAGGTCATCGTGCCGGTCGTCGACGTGGCCGGCGGTCGCGTGGTCCTCGACCCGCCCGGTGGGCTGCTCGCCTCCGACGCCGCCAACCTGGTCGTGTCCGAGGAGACCGTCGGGGACGACGACTGACCGTGCGCATCGACGTCGTCTCGATCTTCCCCGAGTACCTCGCACCGCTCGAGCTCTCGCTCGTGGGCAAGGCGCGCACGAGCGGGCTGCTCGACCTGCGCGTGCACGACCTGCGGGACTGGACCTCGGACCGGCACCGGACCGTCGACGACACCCCGTTCGGCGGCGGCGCGGGCATGGTGATGCGCCCCGACGTGTGGGGGACCGCGCTGGACGAGCTGCTCGATGACGACGCCCACCTGCTGGTGCCGACGCCGTCGGGGGAGCCGTTCACGCAGCGCACCGCCGAGGCGCTCGCCGGAGAGCGCCACCTGGTGCTCGCCTGTGGTCGGTACGAGGGGATCGACGCCCGGGTGGCCGAGCACTACCGCGCGCGGGGACGCGTCACCGAGTTCTCCCTCGGCGACTACGTGCTCAACGGCGGCGAGGTGGCTGCGCTGGTCGTGGTCGAGGCTGTCGCGCGCCTGCTGCCCGGCGTCGTCGGCAACCCGGAGTCGCTGGTCGAGGAGTCGCACGGGGCCGCCGGGCTGCTGGAGTACCCCGTCTACACCAAGCCGCCGGCCTGGGCCGGGCTGGAGGTCCCCGAGGTTCTCCTGTCCGGGCACCACGCACGGATCGCCCGGTGGCGCCGGGACACCGCGCTCGAGCGGACGGCGGCCCGTCGGCCCGACCTCATCGAGGCGCTGCCCGTCGATGAGCTGGACAAGCACGACCTCGCCCTGCTCGCGACGCTCGGCTGGCAGCCCGTGGACGGACGTCTCGCGCGAGCGTGACGGCCGCGTGAGGTTCAGCACGCGATTTACCGTGGGTGCGGCCGGTGTGGCAGACTTGCCCGTTGGTGCGCGCAGGTTGCGTCTCTGCCACAGGGGAGACGACTCACGACCACCCGGGCTTTCGGACCCGGACGCACCGGACCATCAGACCAAGGACGCCGGTCCTGCCCTGCACAGGGCGGCCGTGACGCCCTCGACGACGTTCCTGACCTGTGGCAGGGCGGGGAAGTGACATCACATGCACACGCTGGACCAGGTCGACGCAGCATCGCTGCGGTCCGACATCCCGGAGTTCCGCGCCGGCGACACGCTCAAGGTCAACGTCAAGGTCGTCGAGGGCAACCGCTCTCGCATCCAGGCGTTCCAGGGTGTCGTCATCGGTCGCCAGGGTGACGGCATCCGCGAGACGTTCACCGTCCGCAAGGTCAGCTTCCAGGTCGGCGTCGAGCGCACGTTCCCCGTGCACTCCCCGAGCCTGGAGTCGATCGAGGTCGTGACGCGCGGTGACGTGCGCCGCGCGAAGCTGTACTACCTGCGCAAGCTCCGTGGCAAGAAGGCCAAGATCAAGGAGAAGCGCGACTTCACCCCCGCCGCGAAGAAGGCCTGAGCCTCCTCGCACAGCTGTCCCGACGGGCGGTCACCGATTCCGGTGGCCGCCCGTCGGCGTCCCCGGGAGGCCCACGTGCTGGTCAGAGGCGTGGCGGTCACAGCGTCGGGTCACGGCGACGATGACCCGGTCACGACGCGCGATCTCGGGGGCTGGTCGTGTGCGCGTCCGGGCCTGGCGCGTGCGAGAGTGTGCGAGTGATCGACCGACCTCCCCGCGACCTCGACGAAGACTCGTCGCCCACGTCGTGGCCGGGCCAGGAGTCGCCCGACGGAGCCGGTGCCGGGCCCCGGATGCCGGACGTGACCGTGCCTGACGACGACCAGTCCGCGCACCACTCGGCCACCCGCCGGCACGCCGCCGGCCGCCGCCCGAGCGGCGCAGGGTCCCTGCTGCGTGAGACGGCGATCATCCTCGTCAGCGCGATCGTCCTCTCGCTGCTGGTCAAGACGTTCCTGGTGCAGGCGTTCTTCATCCCGAGCCAGTCGATGCACGACACGCTCATCGAGCACGACCGGATCCTGGTCAGCAAGCTCACACCCGGCCCGTTCGACCTGCGCCGCGGTGACATCGTCGTGTTCAAGGACCCCGGCGGCTGGCTCCCGTCCGACGCCGCCCCGGACCCGGGTCCGGTGCGGGGTGCGATCAACTCTGCCCTCACGTTCATCGGGCTCTACCCGGCCGACGCCAACGAGCACCTGGTGAAGCGCCTCATCGGGCTTCCCGGCGACCACGTCTCCGCCGTGGCTGGTGGGCCCGTGGTGGTCAACGGCGAGCCGCTCGACGAGCCGTACCTGGCGGCGGGGGTGCAGCCCAGCGACATCGCGTTCGACATCACGGTGCCCCCGAACAGCATCTGGGTGATGGGTGACAACCGGTCCCACTCGTCGGACTCGCGCTACAACCAGGGCAACCCCGGCGGCGGGTCGGTGCCCATCGACAACGTCGTCGGCATGGCGTTCGTGACGGTGTGGCCCATCGAGCGCATGGGACTGCTCCGCAACCCGACCAGCACGTTCGCGGACGTGCCCGACCAGCCGTGACCCTGCTCGCCGCACCGAGGGCGACCGCGCCGCGCGTCGCACCGCACCTGCGCCACGAACGGGTGCTCCTGCGGGACGGTGCACGGCTCCTGGCCGGCATGGACGAGGTGGGTCGAGGCTCGCTCGCGGGTCCGGTCAGCGTCGGTGTCGTCGTCGTGGACGTCACGACGAAGTCCGCGCCGAAGGGCGTCGCCGACTCCAAGCTGCTCGCACCCGCGGCGCGCACCCGCCTGCTGCCCGCCCTCGGTCGCTGGGGGCTCGCCCGTGCCGTCGGGCACGCGAGCGCTGCGGAGATCGACGAGGTCGGCATCATCGCGGCCCTACGCCTCGCGGGTACGCGCGCCCTGGCTGCCGTCGCCGCGACCGTCGGACCCGTCGACGTCGTGCTGCTGGACGGGTCGCACGACTGGCTCAGCCGCCCAGCACAGGCCGATCTCTTCACGGTCGACGACGACCCCGCCGTGCCCGCGCCGCGCGTGCACATGCGCGTCAAGGCGGACCGGACGTGCGCCTCCGTCGCGGCGGCGAGCGTCCTCGCCAAGTGCGAGCGGGACGCGATGATGGTCGACCTGGCCGCGGAGCACCCCGCCTACCGCTGGGACGAGAACAAGGGGTACGCGTCGCCCGAGCACATGGCGGCGCTGCGCGAGCTCGGTCCGAGCGTGCTGCATCGCCGCTCCTGGCGGCTGCCGGGGACGGGCGAGGTGCTGGTGGTCGACGAGGACGACATCGTCGACGAGGTACTCCTCGAGCAGGCGACTGCTCTCGACGGGGTGGTCTGACCGTTCGCTCTCGTGGCGTCGCGCGGCCCCGGCTGCACGCATGGGGGATGATGTCCCGGTGAGCGCGGAGGACCTGGAGAACTACGAGACCGACATGGAGCTCGCGCTGTACCGCGAGTACCGCGATGTCGTGGGGCTCTTCTCCTACGTCGTGGAGACCGAGCGGCGGTTCTACCTCGCCAACCAGGTGGACCTGCAGGTCCGTTCGGCGGCCGGCGAGGTCTACTTCGAGCTGACGCTCGCCGACGCATGGGTGTGGGACGTCTACCGCTCCGCCCGGTTCGTGAAGTCCGTGCGCGTCGTGACGTTCAAGGACGTGAACGTCGAGGAGCTGGCGAAGGCAGAGCTCGACCTGGGCGGCAGCGCAGGCTTCGCCCGCTGACGGCTCGAGCCCGGCAGGCCTCGGCGCAGCGCGGTTCGTGTCGAGCCGCCCACAGCCCGCACAGACGTGACGGCGTCCACGAGGACGTCCGCTGTGGTCCCTCTCACCGCACCCCGCTGGCAGCGTCGTGCCCGGAGGTGGTCCGGTGCGCGCGAAGGACGCAGTGGGGCGGTACGGGGAGGACGTGGCAGAAGCCCATGTCCGGGACCGCGGATGGGACGTCCTGGACCGGAACTGGCGGACCCGGGACGGTGAGCTCGACCTCGTGGCGCTCGACGGCGACGAGCTGGTCGTCGTCGAGGTCAAGACGCGTCGGTCGGTCGCGTACGGGCATCCCGCCGAGGCGGTGACCGCCCGCAAGCTCGCACGCGTGCGCCGGCTTGCGGCGCAGTGGCTCGCCGCGCACGACGTGCACCCGCGGTCGGTGCGGGTCGACGTGATCGCGGTGCTGCTGCCCGCCCGGGGCGCTGCACAGGTGGACCACCTCGTGGGGGTGCTCTAGATGGTCCTCGGCCGGACGCTCGGGGTCGCGCTCGTGGGGCTGACCGGGCACGTGGTCGACGTGGAGGCGCACCTGGCGCCCTCGCTGCCGGCGTTCACGCTCGTGGGGCTCCCGGACGCCTCCTTGGCCGAGTCGCGTGACCGGGTGCGGGCCGCGGTGACGTCGTCCGGGCTCGCGTGGCCCAACCGGCGCATCACCGTGAACCTCTCGCCGGCCACGCTGCCGAAGTCCGGCTCGGGCTTCGACCTGGCGATCGCCGTCGCGACGCTGGCAGGTGCCGAGGCCATCGACTCGGCCGCGCCGCGCGGTGTCGTCCACCTCGGTGAGCTGGGCCTCGACGGCCGGCTCCGCCCCGTGCGCGGGGTGCTGCCCGCCGTCGCGGCCGCCGTCGCCGCAGGGTGGTGCCGGGTGGTCGTCGCGGAGGCCAACGCGGCGGAGGCGCGGCTCGTGCCCGGTGCCCAGGTCGTGGGAGCGACGAGCCTGGCCGAGGTCGCAGCGGGCTACGGGGCGACCGTCGACGTGCCCGAGGTCGCGCCGGTGGCCCCGGAGGCCGTGCCGCGCACTCCCGGGGTCTCGGCGCTGGACCTGGCGGACGTCGTGGGTCAGGACGACGCCCGGGCGTGCCTCGAGGTGGCCGCCGCGGGTGGGCACCACCTGCTGATGGTCGGGCCGCCCGGCACCGGCAAGACGATGCTCGCGGCCCGCCTGCCGGGCCTGCTGCCCGACCTGTCCGAGGCCGACGCCGTCGAGGTCACCGCGGTCCACTCGGTGGCGGGCGCGTTCGACCCCGGCGACGGCCTGCTCCGTCGTCCGCCGTTCGAGGACCCGCACCACACGGCGACACCGGCGAGCGTCGTGGGTGGCGGGTCGGGCGTCCCGCGACCGGGGGCGGCCTCGCGGGCGCACCGCGGCGTCCTGTTCCTCGACGAGGCACCGGAGTTCTCGACGGCCGTGCTGCAGACGCTGCGGCAGCCGCTGGAGCACGGTGAGCTCGTGCTGCACCGGGCCGCGGGGACGGCCCGGTACCCGGCCCGCTTCCAGCTGGTCCTCGCCGCGAACCCGTGCCCGTGCGGTCAGGCGGTCGGGAAGGGGCTCGCGTGCACGTGCCGCAGCGAGCAGCGGCGCCGGTACTTCGGCAAGCTGTCGGGGCCGCTGCTGGACCGGGTGGACCTCCAGGTCGAGCTGAGCCCGGCGCGGGCGGGCGGCGGCGCGGGGGAGTCGTCGGCCGTCGTGGCTGCGCGGGTGCTCGACGCACGTGCCGCGCAGGCGCTCCGGCTCGTGGGGACGCCGTGGCGCACCAACGGTGACGTCCCGGGCAGCTGGCTGCGGGAGCGGCTGGGGCCCGATCGCAGTCTCGTCGCGGACCTGGACCGCGCGCTCGATCGCGGCACCCTGAGCCTGCGCGGGGTCGATCGGGTGCTCCGGGTCGCGTGGACGTTGGCCGACCTGGCCGGGCGGGCGGCGCCGGTGCGCGCCGACGTGGGGCGCGCTCTCCTGCTGCGGACGCGGGGGAACGGCGCATGAGCGGCGACGGCGCCGAGATGCTGGCACGCGCGACGTGGAGCGCCCTGGTGGAGCCGGGCGACGTCGTCGCCGGGACGGTCGTGGACCTGCTGGGTGCCGTGGGAGCCCTTGAGTGGGTCCGGGCGGCTGTCCGGAGCGGGCCTGACCTCGCCGGGCTCGAGGAACGCCATGGTCCGCTCGACGACGCCGACCGGAGGCGTGTCGCCAAGGCAGTCGCGCGGTGGGCCGTCCGGTTGCCCGACTGTGACGCTCGCCGTGACCTCGAGCACCTCGACCGACTGGGCGGCACGCTGCTGGTGCCGGGAGATGCTCGATGGCCGTCCGCGCTCGACGATCTCGGGTCCGAGGCGCCGTTCTGTGTGTGGGTCCGTGGCGAGCCGGATCTCGGAGCCGTGCTCGCGCCGTCGGTTGCCGTCGTCGGGTCGCGGGCGGCGACGTCCTACGGGGAGCGCGTCGCGTTCGACCTCGCCGACGGACTGACGGCAGAGGGCCTGTGCGTGGTCTCGGGCGGCGCCTACGGCATCGACGCGGCGGCGCACCGCGGGGCCGTCGCGCGCGGCGGGCGGACGCTCGTGGTCCTCGCGGGCGGGGTCGACCGCGCCTATCCGGCGGGGAACGCGCGACTGCTGGAGGCGGTCGTGGGGGCCGGGGGAGCGCTCGTGTCGGAGGTGCCACCGGGCAGCCTGCCCACCAAGAGCCGATTCCTGCAGCGGAACCGGCTGATCGCCGCGGCCGGTCGGGCCACGGTGGTGGTCGAGGCCGCGTGGCGTTCGGGCGCGATGAGCACCGCGCACCATGCGGCCCGGCTCTTGCGACCCGTCGGGGCCGTGCCGGGTCCGGTGACCTCGATGGCCTCGGCCGGCTGTCACCGGCTGCTGCGGGAGGGCGTCGCGGTGTGCGTCACCGATGCGGCCGAGGTGCGAGAGCTCGCAGGAGTCATCGGCTCCGGGCTGGAGGCCGCGGCGGACGCAGCCCGCTCGGCCGACGGTCGGGCTGCCCGGCACCAGGACTCGCTCGACCCGGTGTCGTCGCGCGTCCTCGACGCCCTCTCACGTCGCGTGCCCACGGACGTCGACCGGGTCGCGAGCCTCGCCGGTGTCACCGTCGCCGAGGCGCGCGGTGTCGTGGGCCTCCTCGAGCTCTCCGGGTGGGTGGTCCGCCGGGGTACCGGCTGGGTCGCGGTGAGAATCGCCACATCATGACCGCGCGCCCGTGTCCAGAAGGCGCGCCGGAAGGGCTCAGGGATGAGTTGGGGTGAGGGGATGCGCGGGTGAAAAACTCGCGCAATCGGGCCATTGTTCGTCGGCGAATCGGACATTGTGCCGGGATTCGCCCAGCGTTAGGCCGGGTAGGTGAAAGTGCTGCTTGTGACCTGCTGTGTTTCAGGTCACCGTACTCACATGAACACCACCGAGATCGAGACGAGGACGCCCGGTCGGGCGCTCCTGCAGTCGGAGTTCTCGGTGCGCGGGGGCGTCCGGCGGGGAATGTCGACATGCACGAACCGTGCATATCTCGGCGATCTGTTCCTGCTTCTCGAGGATGGCTTCCGGCACGGTGACGCGAGCCTCGCCACGACGCAGCGTTCCATCCACGTTTCCGCCGAGCGCGTCCGCTCGACGTTTCAGCACGTGCACCCCGAGGCATGACGAAGACAATGGAGTCGACGATGACGACGCAGCTGGACGCCGCCTTCCCGGTGCACACCCGTCTGACCAGCACGGCGCCCGAGGGCGTCATCCCGCAGCCCCGGTCGGCCGAGGTGGACGTGCTGGCACCCGCGTCGGTCCCGATCACGCGCGGTGTGCCTGCCCCCCGGACCCCGGTGGCGCCGAGCCGTTCGGTCGAGGAGGTCGAGGCCCTGTGGGAGGACTACAAGGCGGCGCCGTCGGCACGTGCTCGTGAGGGCCTGATCCTCCACTACGCCCCGCTCGTGTCGGCCGTCGCCGGCCGTGTCGGGATGCGCCTGCCGAGCACCGTCGAGCAGGCCGACCTCGTCTCCTACGGGATGTTCGGCCTGATCGACGCCATCGAGAAGTACCAGACGGACCGCTCGGTGAAGTTCGAGTCCTACGCCTCGTCCCGCATCCGCGGCGCGATCATCGACGAGCTGCGCGCGATGGACTGGGTCCCGCGCTCGGTCCGCACGAAGGCCCGCTCCGTCGACCGCGCGTACGCCGAGCTCGAGGCCAAGCTGCACCGCACCCCGACCGAGGACGAGGTCGCCCAGCACCTCGAGATGCCCGTCGAGGACCTGCGCGCGATCTACTCGCAGCTCTCGACCGTGAACGTCGCGGCGCTCGACGAGCTGCTCGGCGGCGGCGACGACCGCCCCGGCGGCGTCTCGCTCGGCGACACGCTCGGCGACGAGCGCACGCTCGACCCCGCCAGCTCGATCGAGGCAGCGGAGACCAAGTTCCTCCTGGCCCGCGCGATCGAGTGCCTCGGTGAGCGCGAGCGCATCGTCGTCGTCCTCTACTACTACGAGGGCATGACGCTCGCCGAGATCGGTCGCGTCCTCGGTGTCACCGAGTCGCGCATCTCGCAGATGCACACCGCAGCGATGGTCCGGCTCCGCACTCGCCTGGTCGAGGCCGAGCGCGCCTGACCGATCCGGCCCGGCCGGGCGCCGACCCGACGCTGGGCCCGATGTCGGGCTGACGTCGTCCGGGTGCGACCGTTCGATTCTGCCTGACCGCGGCCAACGCGGACCGATGCCGGGCCGCCTCGTCTGACCCTGCCCCGAGCTTCGCGACATGCTCGGAGCGCTGCCTGCGGCGGGTCCGACCGAGCTCACCCCGCGGTGTCGAGGGGGAGCAGGACCGCCGGTCCCGCACCGGCGAGCAGGCCGAGCGGGTCGACGTAGTCGTCCCCGACGCGCACGCCCCAGTGCAGGCACGCGCTCGGCGCGCAGTGGGAGCCCTCGGCGACGAGCGTGCCGAGGCGCGCGCCCGCCGTGACGAGGGTGCCGATCCCGACGGCAGGCACCAGCGGTTCGACGCTCGAGCGGCGCCCCTCGACGTCGGTCACGGTCACGACGGGTCGACCGCCGACGGCGCCGGCATAGGTCACCACACCGTCGACCGGGGAGACGACCTCGGTGCCGGGTGCAGATCGCAGGTCGATCCCGCGGTGGCCGGCGGCCCAGCGCGCAGGCGGTGGCTCGAACGCGCGCACCACGTCCGCCGACCCCGCCAGCGGCAGTCGGTAGGTCCCGGCAGGTGACGGGGAGCCGGGTGGACCGGCGGATCCAGCCGGTCCGGCAGCGACGACCATCAGGCTGAGCAGCACCACGACGGTGCCCAGCGCGGTGACGAGGCGAGCGGTGCGGGTTCCTCGAGTCATGCCGTGATGGTGGGCGGAGCCGAAGGTGGTGGTGGGCGGCCTGGGCAGCTCTGTGGACGACCCTGCCGAACACCGGGCTGTGGTCGGGTCGCCGCGGGAGACGCGGGTGTGGGCGTGCGAACGGTCGGCCGCGGTCGGAGCAGGGGCGGCGATCGGCTAGACTTCGAGTGCGACCGGTCCGTACCGGTCGACTTCGCGCGTCATCCACCCGATCACCGGACCTTCGGCCCAGCGCCGGCGAGCTCCAGGACGGGGTCGATCTCCGCAGCGGTCCGAGCATCTGCCCACGTGGCAGGTACCGGAGCGGACGACGACATGACGCCAGGGGCGCCGGCCAGCTGGTCGGAGCCGACAACCGAGATGCGGGCCCGCACGGATGGGTCCGCCTTGACGCGTGCACCTCGCGGTGCGCGCCGGAAGGACGTGCCATGGCCGTCGTGACCATGCGCCAGCTGCTCGAGAGCGGTGTCCACTTCGGACACCAGACCCGCCGCTGGAACCCCAAGATGAAGCGCTTCATCTTCACCGAGCGCAACGGCATCTACATCGTCGACCTGCAGCAGTCGCTGTCGTACATCGACAACGCCTACGACTTCGTGAGCCAGACCGTCGCGCACGGCGGCACCATTCTCTTCGTCGGCACCAAGAAGCAGGCGCAGGAGCCGGTCGCGGACCAGGCCGCCCGCGTCGGCATGCCGTACGTCAACCAGCGCTGGCTCGGTGGCATGCTCACCAACTTCAGCACGGTGCACAAGCGTCTCCAGCGCCTCAAGGAGCTCGAGCAGATCGACTTCGACGACGTGGCGGGCTCGAACCTCACGAAGAAGGAGCTGCTCGTCCTGCGCCGCGAGAAGGACAAGCTGGCCAAGACGCTCGGTGGCATCCGTGACATGGCCAAGGTTCCCTCGGCCGTCTGGATCGTCGACACGAACAAGGAGCACCTCGCGGTCAACGAGGCGCGCAAGCTCGGCATCCCGGTCGTCGCGATCCTGGACACCAACTGCGACCCCGACGTCGTCGACTACCCGATCCCGGGCAACGACGACGCGATCCGCGCCGTCCAGCTGCTGACCCGCGTCATCGCCGACGCCGCTGCCGACGGTCTGCTCAAGCGTCACTCGGGTCGCACCGCGGCCGCCGAGGGCGCCCCGGCCGACGCCGAGCCGCTCGCCGAGTGGGAGCGCGAGCTGCTCGCCGGCGCCGAGGCCGACCTGGCCGGTGCCGAGGTCGCGGCCGACGCGACCGAGGCCGTCGCCGAGGCGAAGACCGAGATCGCCGAGGAGGTCGCAGCCGACGAGGCCGCCACCGAGACCGTTGCCGAGGAGGTCGTCGCCGAGGCCGTTGCCGAGGAGGTCGTCGCCGAGGCTGCGGCCGAGGAGGTCGTCGCCGAGGAGGCCGCGACCGAGGTTGCCGCCGACGAGGCTGTCGCCGAGGGCGACGCCGACTCCAAGTGATCCTGCCGGTGCCGGCGGCCCCTCGACGGGGCCGTCGGCACCGCGGCACGTCACCGGACCGTTGAGGTCCCGCATCAACGTCACGACACACGAGGAACGGACACGACTGATGGCGAACTACTCGCTCGCAGACATCAAGGCGCTGCGCGAGAAGACCGGTGCCGGAATGATGGACGTCAAGAAGGCGCTCGAGGAGGCTGAGGGCGACACCGACAAGGCGCTCGAGCTCATTCGCGTCAAGGGCCTCAAGGGCGTCGGCAAGCGCGAGGGCCGCTCGGCCTCGGACGGCCTCGTCGCCGCCCACGTCGCCCCGACGGCCGACGGCGAGGGCCAGACGGGCGTGCTCGTCGAGATCAACTCGGAGACCGACTTCGTCGCGAAGAGCCCGAACTTCGTGGCCCTGGCCGCCCGCGTCCTCGCGGCCGCGGTCGACTCCCCGGCCCGCGACGCGGACGCGCTGCTGGCCACCGAGGTCGACGGCACGAGCGTCCAGACGATCGTCGACGAGACCGCTGCCACCCTGGGTGAGCGCGTGGTCGTGCGCCGCCTGGCCCGCGTGGCCGGCGAGCACGTCGAGGTCTACCTGCACAAGGTCAGCAAGGACCTGCCCCCGCAGGTCGGCGTGCTGGTCGCCACCGACGCCGCAGGCGCCGGCGTGGCCCGGGACATCGCGACGCACATCGCGGCGTTCTCGCCCACGTACCTCACGCGCGAGGAGGTCTCGGCCGACGTCGTCGCGAACGAGCGCCACATCGCCGAGGAGACGGCCCGCAACGAGGGCAAGCCCGAGGCTGCTCTGCCGAAGATCATCGAGGGCCGCCTGAACGGCTTCTTCAAGGAGAACGTGCTGCTCGAGCAGGCGTTCGCCAAGGACAACAAGAAGACGGTCGCGCAGGTCCTCGCCGAGGCCGGCGGCACGCTGACGGGCTTCGTCCGTTACCGCGTGGGAGCCTGACCTCAGGTGATCGACGGTGGCCCCGGCCCTGCGGGGTCGGGGCCACCGTCGCAACCAGCCCGATCCAACTCTCGTGGAGGCACCGTGACCCTGGACCCCGAGTCGACCCGCGGAGCGGTGCCGGACCGGCGCGTCCTGCTCAAGCTGTCCGGCGAGACGTTCGGTGGCGGTGACGTGGGCCTCGCGGCGGACGTCGTCCAGCGCGTCGCCGCCGAGATCGCCGTCGCGGTCCGGGCCGGAGTGCAGGTCGCGATCGTCGTCGGCGGCGGCAACTTCTTCCGTGGCGCCGAGCTCTCGCAGCGCGGCCTGGACCGGGCGCGTGCCGACTACATGGGCATGCTCGGCACGGTCATGAACTGCCTGGCGCTCCAGGACTTCCTCGAGCAGGCCGGCGTGAGCACCCGCGTGCAGACGGCGATCGCGATGGGCCAGGTGGCGGAGCCCTACATCCCGCTGCGCGCCATCCGGCACCTGGAGAAGGGCCGCGTCGTCATCTTCGGCGCCGGCGCCGGCATGCCGTACTTCTCGACGGACACCGTGAGCGTGCAGCGCGCCCTCGAGACGCACTGCCACGAGGTCCTCATGGGCAAGAACGGTGTCGACGGGGTGTACTCCGCGGACCCGCGCACCAACCCGGACGCCGTGAAGCTGGACCACCTGACGTACACGGACGCACTCGTCAACGACCTGGGCGTGATGGACGGCTCGGCGCTCAGCCTCTGCCGTGACAACGACGTGCGGATGCGCGTCTTCGGGCTCGAGGAGGCCGGCAACGTCACGCGGGCGCTCCGGGGTGAGAAGATCGGCACGCTGATCACAGCCAGCTGAACGGCCTGTCCGCACGACCCTGCAGGAACACGACCCACGCACGAAGGAGCTCCGGTGATCGACGAGACCCTCTTCGAGGCTGAAGAGAAGATGGACAAGGCCGTCGAGGTCGCCAAGGAGGACTTCTCGACGATCCGTACCGGTCGGGCCAACGCCGCGATGTTCTCCAAGGTGTTCGTCGACTACTACGGCAGCCCGACGCCCCTGCAGCAGCTGGCGTCGTTCAACGTCACCGAGGCGCGCACGATCCTGGTCTCGCCGTTCGACAAGTCGTCGACCGCCGCGATCGAGAAGGCGCTGCGCGAATCCGACCTGGGCGTGAACCCGACGAACGACGGCAACGTCATCCGCATCGTCCTGCCCGCCCTCACGCAGGAGCGCCGCAAGGACTTCGTCAAGCTCGCCAAGAGCAAGGCGGAGGACGCCCGCGTGTCGGTGCGCAACGTCCGGCGCCGGGCCAAGGAGGAGCTGGACCGCATCGTCAAGGACGGTGAGGCCGGCGAGGACGAGGTCGGTCGTGCGGAGAAGGAGCTCGAGTCCTTGACGAAGAAGCACGTGGACCTCATCGACCACCTGCTCGCGTCCAAGGAGAACGAGCTCCTCGAGGTCTGATGAGCCAGACTGCCATCGCCGCCACCCGGACCCCTCGCCCCGGTCGTGACCTTCCGGTCGCGATCGTCGTCGGCGTCGCCATGCTCGTCGCGGTGGTCGCGTCGCTGTTCATCCGCAAGGAAGCCTTCGCGGTCGTCGCCGTCCTGGCGGTGAGTGCGGGGCTCTGGGAGCTGGCGCAGGCGTTCACGCGCCGCAACATCCACCTGCCGCTCCTCCCGCTGCTGGTCGGCTCGATCGGCATCCTCGTGTCCGCCTACACGGCGGGCCCGGAGGCGCTGTTCGTCGCGTTCATGCTGACCGTCGGCGGTGTCGTCGTCTGGCGCGTGCTCGACGGGAGCGGCCAGCCGGCTCTGCGGGATGCGACCGCGGGTGCGTTCGCTGCGGCGTACCTGCCGTTCCTCGGCGGGTTCGTGATGATGATGCTCGCCGAGCCTGACGGCGCGGCCCGCGTGATGCTCTTCATCCTCCTGTGCGTCGCCAGCGACGTCGGTGGCTACACCGTGGGCGTCCTGCTCGGCAGGCATCCCCTCGCCCCGTCGGTGAGCCCGAAGAAGACCTGGGAGGGTCTCGCCGGCTCGCTGGTCCTCGCGTGCGTCGTGGGCGTGGTGGGTGTGCAGCTCGCGTTCGACGGGGAGCCGCTCGTCGGCGTCATCCTCGGCCTGGCCACCGTCGTGACCGCCACGCTCGGGGATCTCGCCGAGTCGATGCTCAAGCGTGACCTCGAGCTCAAGGACATGGGCCGGCTGGTGCCGGGCCACGGCGGCCTGCTGGACCGGCTCGACTCGCTCGTCCTGACCGCCCCCGCCGTGTACGTGGTCCTCACGGTGTTCCAGCCCGCCTGACCCTGCTTCTCATGGCAGCCCGACCCGAGAGGGGGTATACGGCCATGACCGGTACACCCGTGCGCCTCGACCTGTCCTCGCCCAGCCGGGGACCTCGGGGCAAGCCGCCCAAGCACTTCGTCGACCTCACGCCCGAGCAGCGGATCGAGGCCGTCACCGAGCTCGGTGAGAAGCCGTTCCGCGCCAAGCAGCTGGCGACGCACTACTTCACGCACCTCACCAACGACCCGGCCCTGATGACCGACCTGCCGAAGGCGACGCGGGACAAGCTGGTCGAGGGGCTCTTCCCGCAGCTGCTCACGGCGCACCGCACGCAGACGGCGGACAAGGGCACGACGGTCAAGACGCTGTGGCACCTGTTCGACGGCGCCAAGGTCGAGTCCGTCCTCATGCGGTACGCCAACCGCACCACGCTCTGCGTCTCCAGCCAGGCGGGCTGCGGGCTCGCGTGCTCGTTCTGCGCGACGGGCCAGCTCGGCCTGACGCGGAACCTGTCCACGGCGGAGATCGTCGAGCAGGTCCGCGCCGCCGCGCGCTCGCTGGCCGACGGTGAGGTGCCGGGCGGGCCGACCCGCCTGAGCAACGTCGTCTTCATGGGCATGGGTGAGCCGCTCGCCAACTACAAGTCCGTGATGGAGACGGTCCGGCGCCTGGTGGCCCCCGCGCCCGACGGCCTCGGCATGTCCGCGCGGAACGTCACGGTCTCGACCGTCGGGATGGTGCCGGCGATGGACCGCCTCGCCAAGGAGGGCATCCCGGTGACCCTCGCGCTGTCCCTGCACGCACCGGACGACGAGCTGCGCAGCGAGCTGGTCCCGGTGAACACGCGGTGGAGCGTCGACGAGGCGCTCGACTCCGCACACCGCTACTTCGAGGTCACCGGCCGGCGCGTCTCCATCGAGTACGCGCTCATCCGGGACATCAACGACCACGCCTGGCGCGCGGACCTCCTCGGGGAGAAGCTCAACGCCCGGGGCCGCGGCTGGGTGCACTGCAACCCGATCCCGCTGAACCCGACGCCGGGCTCGAAGTGGACCGCGAGCGATCCCCGGGTCGAGCAGGAGTTCGTGGCACGCTTGCGTGCGCACGGGATCCCGACGACGATCCGGGACACCCGCGGAAGTGAGATCGACGGCGCCTGCGGACAGCTGGCAGCGGAGGAGGACGAGTGAGTGACGGGATGTTCCGGACCGTCTCAGGTCTGAAGCAGGGATACGACCCGGACGAGGTCGACGACTTCTTCTCCCACGCACGAGCCGTCTACGAGCAGGGCCCCGCCGCCGCGCTGGCCAGCAAGGACGTCCGCAGCGTCGCGTTCGACATGGTGCGGGGCGGGTACGTCACCGCCGCGGTCGACGCGGCGCTCGACCGGTTGGAGGCCGCGTTCGTGGCCCGGTCCCGCGCGGAGTTCGTCGCGACGCAGGGCCAGCAGGGGTGGATGGATCACCTCAGCGAGCAGGCCCGCACGCTCTACGGCCGCCTGGGTCGCCCCGACGGGGACCGGTTCGCCGCTCCGCACGGTCGACAGCAGGGCTACGAGCCGGCCGACGTCGACGAGCTGTGCCAGCGCCTCGTCGCCTACTTCGACAAGGGCACCCCGCTGTCCGCCGCCGAGGTCCGGTCCGCGACGTTCCGCCGCCGCAAGGGTCACAACGCGTACGCCGAGGGGCCCGTCGACGCCTTCCTGTCCCGCGCGGTCGAGGTGCTCCTCGGCGTCGAGTAGGGACAGACGGCACGACGGCCGCGCTCCCACCTGGAGCGCGGCCGTCGCTGTCTGAGCCCTCTGTTCGCGCTGGCCTTGCGTTGCGCTGCGGGCGGGTGCCCTGGCGCGCCCCCACCCTCCGCTGCGCTACAGCCCAGCGCTCACGGATGCCTCAGCCGTCCTCGCGCTTGAAGGTGCGGGCGCCGAACCAGAGGCCGACGGCCGCGAGCACGATGGTCAGCGCGGAGCCCCACAGGGCCGTGGCGCTGCCGATGTCGCCGTCGAACTGCGCGCGGATGCCGGAGACCACGTGCTTGATCGGGTTGAGGTTGGACAGCGTGTTGAGCCAGGCAGGTGCCGAGGCGGCCGTGATGGGCAGCAGGATCCCGGACAGCAGCAGCAGCGGCAGGGCGACCCCGTTCATCAGGGGAGCCAGGGCGTCCTCGCTCTTGAGCGTGAGCGCCACGGCGTAGGACGCCGAGGCGAACGCGGCGGCGAGCAGCGCGGCGGTGACGATGCCGAGCACGATGCCCCAGAAGGGCGCCTCGAGCCCGAACAGGAACGCCACGGACACCAGGACGACACCCTGCACCGCGACGACGATGACGTCGCGGAGCACGCGTCCGACCACGAGGGCCGACCGGGGTGCGGGACTGACCCGCTCGGCCTCGATGACGCCGTCGCGCCACTCGCCGATGAGCCCGAAGCCGACGAACAGCGCGCCGAACATGCCGAGCTGCACCAGCAGGCCCGGGACGAAGAGCTGGTAGGCGTTCGTCGCTCCCAGCTGCGGGGCGAGCGGCTCGAGCAGGGGCCCGAACAGCGAGAGGTACAGCACGGGCTGGAGCAGACCCATGACGGCCCAGACGGGGTTCCGGAGCGAGATCCGCATGGCGCGGCGGAAGACGGTGAGCGCGTCGCGGACGAACGTGCTCCGGCCGCTCTGCTCGTCGGTGAACGTGGACGGGGTGGCGGTGGCGGCGGTCATGCTGCGGCTCCTTCGGAGGGCTGCGCCGGGCTCTCGCCGTCGCGGAGGGACCGGCCGGTGAGCGTGAGGAAGACGTCGTCGAGCGTGGGGCGACGCAGCTCGACGCCGGCCAGCTCGATGCCTTCGGCGTCGAGCGAGCGCAGGAGGCCGGCGAGGAGGGTGCGACCGGCGGGGACGCGGACCTCGACGAGGTGGCCGTCGACGGTCGGGACGTCCGCGCCGGGGAGCTGCGCGGCGATGGCGGCGATGCGGGCGACGTCCGTCGGCTGGGAGGCGCTGAGCAGGACCGCGTCGCCGCTGACCCGCTGCTTGAGCTCCTCGGGCGAGCCCTGGGCGACGATCTGCCCGTGGTCGATGACGAGGATGCGGTCGCACAGGGCGTCGGCCTCGTCGAGGTAGTGCGTGGTGAGGAACACGGTGCTGCCGCGCTCGTCGCGCAGGCCGCGCACGTGCGTCCAGAGGTTGGCGCGCGCCTGCGGGTCGAGACCGGTGGTGGGCTCGTCGAGGAACACGAGCCGCGGCGTGTGGATCAGGCCGGTGACGATGTCCAGCCGGCGGCGCTGGCCACCGGACAGGGACGAGCACTTGCGGTCCCAGAGGCCGTCGAGCTCGAGCTGCTCGAACAGGACGCGGCCACGGGCGGTGGCGACCGAGCGCTCGACGCCGTAGAGCAGGGCGTGGTCGACGACCTCCTCGCCGGCGCGCGCTTCGCCCGACGTGGAGCCGGACTGGGCGACGTAGCCGATGCGGCGGCGGACGGCGCCGGGGTCCCGGCGCAGGTCGGCGCCGGCGACCGTGGCCTCGCCGCGGGTGGGCCGCAGGAGGGTGGTGAGCATGCGGAGCGTGGTCGTCTTGCCGGCGCCGTTGGGGCCGAGGAAGCCGACGATCTCGCCGGCGTCGACGTCGAGGTCCACGCCGCGCACGGCGTCGACGTCTCCGCGTCGGGTCTTGTAGGTGCGGGCCAGGCCGCGGGCATGGATCATGCGGGGTCTCCTTCGAGTGGAGACCCCAGTATTCAAGATGGACTATTACTCGTCAACCTTGACTATTACGTGTTCTCCTCGGCCATGGCGAGGACCACGCCCGGCCCGACCCCGGCGGCGCGCGCGATCTCGACCTGCTCGGGCGTCGGCGTCCAGAGCGGTGCCTCGTCCTGGAACGCGTAGGCGCCGGCCGCCAGCCGGTCGAGGTAGTCGCGGGCCCACTCCAGCTCACCCCGGGTCCTCGCGCTGATCAGGCGCGGGACCTCCGTCGCGGTGTCCGGGGTGTCCTTGGTCCCGAGGATCTGCTCGATCTGCGTCGCGAGGACGACGAGGTACTCCTCCAGCAGGGCGACGCGTGTGCGCACCGCCTGCACGACCTCGGCGCGGGGGAGGGCGAACGCCATGTTCACGGCCGTGAGGAAGAGCGTCGGGTCGTCGATGGTGAGCAGGCCGGCGCGGACCAGCGTCAGGAACTCGTCCTCGCCGGCGTCGGTGAGCCGGTAGGTGGTGCGCGGCGGTCGGGGACCGGCGGCGACGACCCCCACCTCCTCCAGCAGCCCGGAACGCGTGAGGGACTTGAGCGCGTTGTAGATCGACCCGGGGTGCACGTGCGCCCACTGGTCGACCTCCCAGCTGACGAGCTCACGGCGCAGGAAATAGCCGTGCACGGGCTGGAAGATCCGCACGCAGCCGAGCACGAGCAGGCGCGTCGAGGACCCCTGGGGCGTCGCAGGAGCGGACATGCGGCGATCCTGCCACGGGCGATGCACGAAGATGGGCAGCGTGACACAGCGCAGCGTCGTCCTCCTCGGGTCCACCGGGTCCATCGGCACCCAGGCCGTCGACGTGATCACCCGCAACCCCGACCGGTTCACCGTGACGGGTCTGTCCGCAGGCGGCCGGGACGTCGACCTGCTGGTCCGGCAGGCCCGCGAGCTCGGCGTGTCGACGGTGGCCGTCGCCGACCCGCGCGCGGCGACGCCGTTGCGCGAGGCCCTGCCGGGGGTCGAGGTGCTGGTCGGACCGCAGGCGTCGACCGAGCTCGCCGGGCGCGGCGCCGACGTCGTGCTCAACGGCGTCACGGGCTCGGTCGGGCTGGGGCCGACGCTCGCTGCGCTGGGCGCGGGCAGCACGCTCGCGCTGGCCAACAAGGAGTCGCTCGTCGTCGGCGGCCGGCTGGTGCACGCCGCGCGGCAGCGCCCGGACCAGATCGTGCCGGTCGACTCGGAGCACTCGGCCATCGCCCAGGCGCTGCGCGGCGGCACCCACCCCGAGGTCCGACGGCTGATCCTGACCGCCTCCGGGGGGCCGTTCCGCGGCTGGTCCCACGACGACGTCAAGACGGTCACGCCGCAGCAGGCCCTGGCGCACCCGACGTGGTCGATGGGGCCGGTGGTGACCATCAACTCCTCGACGCTGATGAACAAGGGCCTGGAGCTGATCGAGGCCCACCTGCTGTTCGACGTGGCGGTCGAGGACATCACCGTGGTGGTGCACCCGCAGTCGGTGGTGCACTCGATGGTCGAGTTCGTCGACGGCTCCACGCTGGCGCAGGCGTCGCCGCCGGACATGCGGCTGCCGATCGCGCTCGGGCTGTCCTGGCCGGACCGGGTGCCGCAGGTCGCGCCGCCGTGCGACTGGACGCAGGCCACGGCCTGGACGTTCGAGCCCCTGGACGAGGTCGTCTTCGCGGCGGTCCGGCTGGCGCGTGAGGCGGTCGCGACCTCCGCGACGCACCCGGCGGTCTACAACGCGGCGAACGAGGAGTGCGTCGAGGCGTTCCTGACCGGCCGGATCGGGTTCCTCGACATCGTGACCACGGTCGAGCGGGTGCTGGGCGAGCACGACGGCACGACGCCGGAGGACCTGAGCCTCGACGCGGTGCTGGCCGCCGAGGTCTGGGCGCGGGCCCGCGCGCAGGAGATCCTCGCGCGCGCCTGACGGCTCAGTGCCCGAGGACCTGGCTCAGGAGGCCGCCCACACGGCTGGGGTGACCGGTCCGGGACTCGGTGCGGTCGGCCCACGCGGTCGCCCGCCGGGTCGCCGTGATGCCGGCCCACCGGATCGGCTCCGGCTCCCAGGCGGGGGAGCGATGGTCCACCCACGGCAGGTGGACCAGGGCGCTGTCCGCCCCCGTGATCAGGTCCGCGAGGGTCCGGCCCGCGAGGTTGGTGAGCGCGACGCCGTCGCCGACGTACCCGCCCGCCCAGGCGATCCCGGTCTCGGGGTCGAGCCCGACGGACGGGTGCCAGTCGCGCGGTACCCCGAGCGGACCTCCCCAGTGGTGCGTGATCTCGGCCCGTTCGAGCACCGGGAACAGGTCGACGAGCGCGTGCCCGAGGTGTGCGGCGGTGGCGTCGGCCTGGTCGTACGCGGGCCGGATGGCGGAGCCCAGGTGGTACGGCGCACCCCGCCCGCCGAACGCGAGGCGGTCGTCGGTGGTCCGCTGGCCGTAGACGACGAGGTTGCGCGCGTCGGTGAACGTCTGTGCGCGGTCGAGCCCGATCTGCGCCCAGACCTCCGGCGGTAGTGGCTCGGTGGCGATCATGTGGGAGTACACGGGGGCGACGTCGCGGCGCGACCCGGGCAGGTGCGCGGTCCAGGCCTCTGTCGCACGGACCACCCAGCGGGCGCGGACGATGCCGTGGTCGGTGACGACCGCACGGGGGGACAGGCGCAGGGCGCGCGTCCCCTCGGCCAGCCGGGCGCCGCGGGACAGGACGACGTCCAGCAGCCCGCGGACCAGCCGTGCCGGGTGCACGCGGGCGCAGTCGGGCGTGAACGAGCCGCCGACCGCACCGTCGGCGCGGACGTGCTCGGCCACCCCGGGGGCGTCGAGCAGGTGCGACTCGTCGCCCCACCGGGCGTCGGCGGCGACGTCGTCGGCCACGCGCTCCAGTTGCGGGCGGTTGCGGGCGACGGTGACCGTCCCACCGAAGGCGAACCCGCAGTCGATCAGCTCCGCGGCGGCGACCCCGCCCACCTCGACGACCGTGTCGCGCATCGCGGCGCGCATCGCCAGGGCGGCGTCGCGACCGTGCCGGCGGGCCAGCTCGTCGGCCGAGACCGGCAGCAGGGCAGAGCACCAGCCGCCGTTGCGTCCGCTCGCCCCGAAGCCCGCGACCTGCGCCTCGACGAGGAGGACGTCGAGCGACGGGTCGGCCTCGAGCAGGTAGTACGCGGTCCAGAGCCCGGTCAGGCCCGCGCCGACGATGACGACGTCGGCCTGCGCGTCCCCGTCGAGCGGGTCGAGCGCTGCCCGCTCCTCGACCTGGTCGGACCAGAGCGACCGTCCCGTCACAGACGCGCCCAGGCCTCGGTGAGCACGCTGCGCAGGATGCCCGTGATCTCGTCGAACTCGGCCTGCCCGCACGTCAGCGGCGGGGCGAGCTGGATGACCGGGTCGCCGCGGTCGTCGGCGCGGCAGTACAGCCCGGCCTCGAACAGGGCACCCGACAGGAACCCGCGCAGCAGGCGCTCGCTCTCGTCGTCGTCGAACGTCTCCCGCGTGACCTTGTCCTTGACCAGCTCGATCCCGTAGAAGAACCCCTCGCCGCGGACGTCGCCGACGATCGGCAGGTCGAGCAGCCCTTCGAGGGTGCGGCGGAACGCGGGGGCCGACTCCTTGACGTGCGTGGTGATGCCCTCGCGCTCGAACAGGTCCAGGTTCGCGTTGGCGACGGCCGCGGACACCGGGTGACCGCCGAACGTGTAGCCGTGCGCGAACGACGCGTTGCCCGTCGCGAACGGCTCGTAGAGCTTGTCGCTGGCGATCAGGGCGCCGATGGGGGAGTACCCCGACGTCATGCCCTTGGCACACGTGATCATGTCCGGGACGTAGCCGAAGTCGTCGCACGCGAAGATCGACCCGATCCGGCCGAACGCGCAGATGACCTCGTCGGAGACCAGCAGGACGTCGTACTGGTCGCAGATCTCCCGGACGCGCTCGAAGTACCCCGGGGGCGGCGGGAAGCAGCCGCCGGCGTTCTGCACCGGCTCCAGGAACACGGCCGCGACGGTGTCCGGCCCTTCCATCTCGATGGCGTCACCGATGCGGTCCGCAGCCCACCGTCCGAATGCCTTGGGGTCGTCGCGCAGGTGGTCGGGCGCGCGGTACTCGTTGGTGTTCGGCACCTTGTGCGCGCCCGGTACCAGAGGCTCGAACTGCGCCTTGAGCGTCGGCAGGCCGGTGATCGACAGCGCCCCGTGCGTGGTGCCGTGGTACGCGATCGACCGCGAGATCACCTTGTACTTGTTCGGCTTGCCGGTGAGCTTGAAGTAGTTCTTCGCCAGCTTCCAGGCGGTCTCGACGGCCTCGCCGCCGCCGGTGGTGAAGAAGACGTGGTTGAGGTCGCCGGGGGCGTAGGCCGCGAGGCGCTCCGCCAGGTCGATCGCCTGCGGGTGCGCGTAGGACCACAGCGGGAAGAACGCGAGCTTCTCGGCCTGGACGCGTCCGGCCTCGGCCAGCTCGGTGCGACCGTGCCCGGCCTGCACCACGAACAGCCCGGAGAGACCGTCGATGTACTGGCGGCCCTGGTCGTCCCAGATGTGGTGACCCTGGCCGCGCACGATCGTCGGGACGTCGTCGGCCCACGCGCTCTGCCGCGTGAAGTGGCCCCAGAGGTGCGAACGTGCGGCCTCGGACCGATCCGTGCCACGCGGTGTCGTGCTCATCGGGTCCCCCAGTTGTAGAGCTGCTTGCGCAGCTTCAGGTAGACGAACGTCTCGGTGGTCCGCACCCCGGGGAGCGAGCGGATCTTCTGGTTGAGCACCTCGAGCAGGTGGTCGTCGTCCTCGCAGACGACCTCGCACAGCAGGTCGAACCCGCCGGCCGTGATCACGACGTAGTCGACCTCGGTCATCGCCGCGAGCGCGTCCGCGACGAGCGACAGGTCGCCCTCGCACTTCAGCCCGATCATCGCCTGCCGGGAGAAGCCGACCTGCAGCGGGTCGGTCACCGCGACGATCTGCATCACGCCGGAGTCCGTGAGGCGCTGGACGCGCTGGCGCACCGCCGCCTCGGACAGCCCGATCGCCTTGCCGATGGTGGCGTACGGTCGCCGGCCGTCCTCCTGGAGCTGTTCGACGATCGCCTTGGAGACGTCGTCGAGTGCCGGGTGCCCCGGTGCTGGTCTGCGTGTGCCCACCCGCCGATGGTGGTGCGCCCGAGGGTTCAGCGCAAGGGAATCCGTCGTGACAGGCCGTGTGAACTTCTGATTCCGGTGTCCACGGGCGCCCGATCGGCCGAATGCACCGTCCGGGGCTCCCGCGCGGACGTCGAGCGGCGTAGCGTGCGGCACACCGACTGTGAGGAGAGCACCCGTGAGCCAGACCGCCGAGACGCCTCTGTTGCGCAACGTGATCGGGGGTGTCGAGCGGCCCGCCGCGGACGGCCGCACCACGTCGGTGATCGACCCGTCCACGGGGCAGGAGTACGCCCGCGCGCCCCTGTCCGGGGCGGAGGACGTCGACGCGGCGTACGGAGCGGCGTCGGAGGCGTTCACGACGTGGGGCCGCACGACCCCGGCCGAGCGCCAGCTCGCGCTGCTGCGCCTCGCCGACGCGATCGAGCAGCGTGCCGACGAGTTCGTCGCCGTCGAGTCCCGCAACACCGGCAAGCCGCTGCACCTGACCGCGACCGACGAGGTACCGCCCTGCGTCGACCAGCTGCGGTTCTTCGCCGGCGCCGCCCGCGTGCTCGACGGGCTGAGCGCGGGGGAGTACATGGCGGGCCACACCTCCTGGGTGCGCCGCGAGCCGGTCGGGGTCGTCGGCCAGGTGACGCCGTGGAACTACCCGCTGATGATGGCGATCTGGAAGATCGCCCCGGCGCTCGCGGCCGGCAACACCATCGTCCTCAAGCCGTCCGACACGACGCCGGCCTCGACGCTGCTGCTCGGGCGGGTGGCCAGCGAGGTGCTTCCCCCCGGGGTCCTCAACGTCGTCTGCGGTGACCGCGACACGGGCCGCGCCCTCGTCTCGCACCAGCGCCCCGACATGGTGGCCATCACGGGGTCGGTGCGCGCCGGCTCGCAGGTGGCCGCGGCTGCCGCGGCCAACGTCAAGCGCGTCCACCTGGAGCTGGGCGGCAAGGCGCCGGTGATCGTGTTCGCCGACGCGGACCTCGCCGCCGCTGCCGAGGGCATCGCGGGCGCCGGGTACTACAACGCCGGCCAGGACTGCACGGCCGCCACCCGCGTGCTGGTGCACGCGTCCGTGCACGACGACTTCGTCGCGGCGCTCGCCGAGGCGGCCAAGGGGCAGCGCACCGGTGTGCCCAGCGACGAGGGCGTCGCATTCGGTCCGGTGAACAACGCGCTGCAGCTGGAGCGGGTGACCGGCTTCCTCGACCGGCTCCCGGACCACGCGTCGATCCTGGCCGGCGGCCACCGCGTCGGGGACGTGGGGTACTTCGTCGAGGCGACCGTCGTGGCGGGGCTGAAGCAGGACGACGAGGCCGTGCAGGACGAGATCTTCGGGCCGGTCATCACGGTGCAGACGTTCACCGACGAGGACGAGGCGATCACGCTGGCCAACGGCGTGCGGTACGGGCTGTCCAGCTCGGTGTGGACGCAGAACCACGGCCGGGCGCTGCGGGTGTCCCGCGCGCTGGACTTCGGGGTGGTCTGGATCAACACTCACATCCCGTTCGTGGCGGAGATGCCGCACGGCGGCTTCAAGCACTCCGGGTACGGCAAGGACCTCTCGATGTACGGCTTCGAGGACTACACCCGGATCAAGCATGTGATGTCTGCTTTCGACGCGTAAGTCGACGGATCCAGGAGCCGTATGTTCCGTCCGTGCAACATTTTCGTTGCGGACGGGTGCTGATGCGACGGATTCCTTGCTGGACGGCCGTCCGTTTGCGAAGATCCAGCGACCCGCCGTGCACCGCGGCGCCCGTCGGCACCTAGGAGCCCCATGAGCCCCCACCGTCGCCCCGCCCCCGCCGACCCTCGGGTGCGGGCGCTCGTCGCCCAGGCTGCGCACCGCGGCGGCATGTCCCGGCGGTCGTTCCTCATCGGTGCCCTGGGCACCGCCGGCACCGGCGCGCTGCTCGCTGCGTGCGGCACCGGGTCGCCGTCCTCGTCCGCGTCGTCCGCGCAGGACCTCTCCGACAGCGACAAGATCGTGCGCTGGGCCAACTGGACGCAGTACCTCGACCAGGACGAGGACGGGAAGAGCTACCCGTCGCTCCAGGCCTTCGAGGAGCAGTCGGGGCTGAAGGCCACCTACGCCGAGGACATCGACGACAACGACGCCTTCTTCGGCAAGGTCTCCGGCCAGCTCAAGAACGGCCAGGACATCGGCTACGACATCGTCACGCTCACCGACTGGATGGCCGCACGGATGATCCGCCTGGGCTACACCCAGGCGCTGGACAAGTCCCGCATGCCGAACGCGGACAACATCCTGTCCGGCCTGGCGAACGTCGACTTCGACCCGGGCCGCTCGCACTCCCTGACGTGGCAGTCCGGCTTCGCCGGGCTGGCGTGGGACAAGGAGAAGGTGCCGGGCGGTCTGCACACGCTGTCGGACCTGTGGGCCCCCGAGCTCGCGGGCCGCGTCGAGGTGCTCTCCGAGATGCGCGACACGATGGGCCTGATCATGCTCGACCAGGGCGTCGACCCGTCGGGCAACTGGAGCGACAGCGACTTCTACACGGCGCTCGAGGTGCTCAAGGAGAAGATCGACTCCGGCCACATCCGGCAGGTCCGCGGCAACGCGTACACGCAGGACCTGGCCTCGGGCGACGCGATCGCCGTCATCGGGTGGTCGGGCGACATCACGTCGCTCAACTACGAGGCGGACGACAAGTTCGAGTTCGCCATCCCGGAGGCCGGCGGGACGCTCTGGAGCGACAACCTGATGGTGCCGGTCGGCTCCCCGCACCTGGGGAACGCCGAGGACCTCATGAACTACTACTACGACCCCGAGGTCGCCGCGCAGGTGGCCGCCTGGGTCAACTACATCACGCCGGTGCAGGGGGCCCAGGAGGCGATGATGGCCATCGATCCCGAGCTCGCCGAGAACCCGATGATCTTCCCGACCGACGAGATCCTGTCCAAGGTCAGCGTGTTCCGGACGCTCAGTCCGGACGAGGAGGAGCGCTACAACGGCGAGTTCCTCACCGTGATCGGCGCATGACGAGCACGAGCACTGCGGCCGCCGTCACGGCGGACGCGACGGGCGGTGCTGCGCTCGAGCTCGGCGGCGTGACCAAGTCGTTCGGGCAGTTCGTCGCGGTGGACGACCTGACGCTCGAGGTCCCGTCCGGGTCGTTCTTCGCCCTCCTCGGCCCGTCCGGGTGCGGCAAGACGACGACGCTGCGGATGGTCGCCGGCCTGGAGCAGCCCACCGCGGGGACCATCACGCTCGGTGGCCAGGACGTGACCGGCACCCGGGCGCACCAGCGTCCCGTGAACACCGTGTTCCAGAGCTATGCGCTGTTCCCGCACCTCACGGTCGGCGAGAACGTGGCGTTCGGGCTGAAGCGCTCGCGGGCGAAGGACGTCGCCGCGCGGGTGGCCGACGGTCTCGACCTGGTCGAGCTGGGCCACCTCGCCCACCGCAAGCCCGCCCAGCTCTCTGGGGGGCAGCAGCAGCGGGTGGCTCTCGCCCGGGCGCTGGTGAACCGCCCGGCGCTGCTGCTCCTGGACGAGCCGCTGGGGGCGCTCGACCTCAAGCTCCGTCGCCAGATGCAGCTCGAGCTCAAGCGCATCCAGACCGAGGTGGGCCTCACGTTCGTGCACGTCACGCACGACCAGGAGGAGGCCATGACGATGGCCGACACGGTCGCCGTGATGAACCACGGGCGCATCGAGCAGCTGGGCTCGCCGGCCGACCTGTACGAGCTGCCGCGGACCGCGTTCGTCGCCAACTTCCTGGGCCAGTCCAACCTCGTCGCGGGCACGGTCACCGAGCGGCTGACGAAGCGTGGCCTGCTGGGGGTCGACGTGCGTGGGACGCGCGTCCTGGTCCCCGCGGCGCGTGCGGTGAGCTCGGACGGTGCGGTGCTCGTCGGGGCACGGCCGGAGAAGATGCGGCTGCTCGTCGGGGACCAGGCGCCGGGTCGGGGCGACAACGTGCTCGGTCCCGGGACGGTCACCGACGTCTCGTTCATGGGCGTGAGCACGCAGTACCAGGTGGAGATCCCGGGCCTCGGGACGTTCGGCGTCTTCGCGCAGAACCTGCTGGGCGGTGCCACGGTCACGGTCGGGACGTCCGTGCGGCTGGCCTGGGCCGTCGACTTCACGTTCGGGCTGGACGGCGCGCAGGCCCGCGACGACGGCGCGGTCGACCTGGACGACGAGCCGTGAGCATCACGGCCGCGCTCGGCGACAGCGTCGCGGGAGTCGCCGCCGAGCCTCCGCGCCGCCGCGCACGTCGCGCACACCTGTTCCTCCTCGGACCGGGCGTGGTCTACCTCGTCCTGTTCTTCGTCGTGCCCGTCGGCGCCCTGCTGGCGACGTCGCTGTACGTGCCGGTGCCCGGCGGCGACGTGGGGGAGTACCAGCCCGCGTTCCACTGGCAGAACTACGTCGACTCGCTCGCCCAGTTCTGGCCCGCTCTCCTGCGCTCGTTCTGGTTCGCGTTCCTGGCCACCGTCGCCGCGCTGGTCATCGGCTACCCGATGGCGTACGTCATCGCGGTGCGCGCCCGAGGCCGCAAGCTCCTCCAAGGGCTGCTGCTCGTGCTGGTCGTCGCGCCGTTCTTCACCAGCTTCATCCTGCGCACCATCGCGTGGAAGCAGATCCTGGCAGACGACGCCTTCGTCGTGACGGCCATGCACTTCCTGCACCTGCTGCCCGCCGACGCCCGGCTGACCGCGACCCCGTTCGCGGTGGTCAGCGGCCTGACCTACAACTTCCTGCCGTTCATGGTGCTGCCCATCTTCGCGGCCCTGGAGCGGCTGGACTCCCGGCTCCTGGAGGCCGGTGCGGACCTGTACGCGTCACCCGCCACGACCTTCCGCACGGTCACCTGGCCGCTGAGCATGCCCGGGGTCGTCGCCGGCACCCTGCTGGTGTTCATCCCCGCCGCCGGTGACTACGTGAACGCCTCGCTGCTCGGGAACAACACGAACACGACGATGATCGGGCAGGTCATCGACGCCCGGTTCTTCAAGGTGCTCGACTATCCGACGGCCGCGTCCTTGTCGGTGGTGCTGATGGTGGCGATCCTGGTGCTCGTGGGTGCGTACATCCGACGCTCCGGCACGGAGGACCTCCTGTGACGGCGGTCCTCGACCGGGCGGGCGAGTCCACGACGGTGCCGACACCGGAGCGTCCGCCGCGTCGCCCGCGCCGTCGCCTCGGAGACATGATCGTCCCGGTCTTCGCCGCGCTCGCGTTCGTCTACCTGCTCGTCCCGGTCGCCTACACCGTCGTGTTCTCGTTCAACGACGCCGGCAAGACCAACCTCGTGTGGCAGGGCTTCACGCTGGCGAACTGGCAGAACCCCTGCGGTGCGCCGCAGGTGTGCGAGGCGTTCGCCAACTCCCTGCAGGTCGGCGTCGTCTCGACGCTGATCGCGACCGCGCTGGGCACGCTGGTCGCGATCGCGCTGGTCCGGTTCCGGTTCCGCGGGCGTGCATCGACGAACCTGCTGATCTTCCTGCCGATGTCGACGCCCGAGGTCGTGCTCGGCGCAGCCCTGCTCGCGCAGTTCCTGACCGTGCGCGTCCCGCTCGGCTTCGGCACGGTCGTCGCGGCCCACGTGCTGTTCTGCATCAGCTTCGTCGTCGTCACCGTCAAGGCGCGCGTCGCCAGTCTGGACCCCGCGCTCGAGGAGGCCGCGGCCGACCTGTACGCGTCGCCGTGGCAGGCGTTCTGGCGCGTCACGTTCCCGCTGCTGATCCCGGGCATCGCCGCGGCGGCGCTCCTCGCGTTCAGCCTCAGCTTCGACGACTTCATCGTCACCAACTTCACGTCCGGCTCGTACACGACGTTCCCCAAGTTCGTGTACGTGTCTGCCACCCGTGGCATCCCGCCGCAGGCGAACGTGATCAGCTCGTTCATGTTCGTCCTGGCCCTCGCGATCGTCGTGCTGGTCCAGGTGCTCGGCTATGCCCGGGGCAAGCGGCTCCGGACCCGTTGAACGCGGAGGCACGGCTCGTGCGGATCCTGGTGGTCGGAAGTGGTGGGGTGGGCGACGCGGTCGCCCGGATCGCGGCTCGTCGGACGTTCTTCGAGCGGCTCGTCGTGGCCGACGTGGACCTGGGACGGTCGCAGCGCACGGTCGGGGCCGCGAGCGCGCACGACGTGGTGGGTGACCGGTTCGTCGCGGCGGCGGTCGACGCGTCGAGCGCTGACGCCGTGGAGGCGCTGGTCCGCGAGCACGGTGCCACGCACGTGCTCAACGCGGTCGACCCGCGGTTCGTGCTGCCGATCTTCGAGGGGGTGCGGGCGGCCGGGGCGCACTACCTCGACATGGCGATGTCGCTGTCCCACGCGCACCCGGAGCGCCCGTACGAGCTGCCGGGCGTCAAGCTGGGCGACGAGCAGTTCGCGCAGGCCGACGGGTGGGAGGCGGACGGGCAGCTGGCGCTGGTCGGCATCGGGGTGGAGCCTGGCCTGTCCGACGTGTTCGCGCGCTACGCGGCGGACCACCTGTTCTCCGCGATCGACGAGCTCGGCGTGCGCGACGGCGCCAACCTCGAGGTCGTCGGCGACGACGGTGAGCCGATCTTCGCGCCGTCGTTCTCCATCTGGACGACGATCGAGGAGTGCCTCAACCCGCCGGTGATCTGGTCGGCGGACCGTGCCGAGGCCGGCGCCGGGCTGGAAGACGGGTGGTTCACCGTCGCGCCGTTCCACGAGCCGGAGGTGTTCCGGTTCCCCGACCCGATCGGCGACGTCGAGTGCGTCCACGTGGAGCACGAGGAGGTGCTCCTCATGCCGCGCTGGGTCGACGCCCGGAAGGTGACCTTCAAGTACGGCCTGGGCGAGGAGTTCATCGGCGTGCTCCGGACGCTGCACCGTCTGGGACTGGACAGGACGGAGCCGGTGACGGTCCGCGGCGTGCCGGTGAGCCCGCGCGACGTGGTCGCCGCGGCGCTGCCCGACCCGGCGACGATCGGCCCCCGCATGACCGGGTCCACGTGCGCCGGGCTGCTGGTGACCGGCACGGGCGTGGACGGCTCGCCGCGCGAGGTGTACCTCTACCACCTGGTGGACAACGCCTGGTCGATGGCCGAGTACGGCGCGCAGTGCGTGGTGTGGCAGACGGCCGTCAACCCGGTCGTCGCGCTCGAGCTCCTGGCCGCCGGCACCTGGTCGGGGGCGGGTGTGCTCGGCCCCGAGGCGTTCGACGCCGTCCCGTTCCTCGAGCTCCTGGCGGCGCCGACCCCGCAGGGCTACGGCTCGCCGTGGGGGATGGAGGAGCGCGACCCCGCCTAGAGCGCGCGGAGCTCGTCCTCGAGCACGGTCAGGGCCTCGTCGAGGAGGTCGTGCCCGATCACCAGCGGCGGGAGCAGGCGCAGCACGTTCCCCCAGGTCCCGCAGGTGAGCACCAGGACGCCCTGCGCCGCGCACGCCGCCGCCACCTTCTGGGCACCGGCCTTGTCGGGCTCGAGCGTGCCGGGGCGGACCAGCTCGACCGCGAGCATCGCTCCTCGGCCGCGCACCTCCGCCACGGCCGGGACCTCGTCGCGGAGGGCCGTCAGACGGGGGACGACCGCCGCCTCGATCGCCCGCGCGGCGGCCGCGAGGTCGTCGCGCTCGTAGATCTCGAGCGTCGCCAGGGCCGCTGCGCACGCCAGGGGGTTCCCGCCGAACGTGCCGCCCAGCCCGCCCGCGTGCACGGCGTCGAGCAGCTCGGCCCGCCCGGTCACGGCACCGAGCGGCAGGCCGCCCGCAATGCCCTTGGCCATGGCGACGAGGTCCGGGACGACGTCCTCGTGATCCATCGCGAACATCGCGCCCGTCCGCGCGAAGCCGGTCTGCACCTCGTCGGCGACGAGCACGATGCCGCGGTCGGCCGCCCACCCCGCGAGGGTCGACAGGAACCCGGGCGCCGGGACGACGAAGCCCCCCTCGCCGAGGATCGGCTCGACGACGAGCGCGGCCACCTGGTCGGCGCCCACCTGGCGCTCAGCCACGCCGATGGCCCGCAGCGCCGCCTGCTTCCCCGTCATCCCCGCGGGGTCGCGCAGCGGGTACGACGCCGGCACGCGGTAGACCTCGCCGGCGAACGGCCCGAAGCCCGTCTTGTAGGGCATGGCACGCGCGGTCATCGCCATCGTGAGGTTGGTGCGCCCGTGGTAGGCGTGGTCGAGCACGAGGACCGCCGGGCGGCCGGTGGCGCGGCGCGCGATCTTCACGGCGTTCTCGACGGCCTCGGCGCCGGAGTTGACCAGGACCGACCGCTTGTCGTGGGTGCCGGGGGTGATCCGCGCCAGCGCCTCGCAGACGGCGACGTACTCCTCGTACGGGCTGATCATGAAGCAGGTGTGCGTGAAGTCGGCCGCCTGTGCGGCGACCGCCGCGGTGACCTCGGGGGCGCTCGCCCCGACGGAGGTGACCGCGATGCCGGAGCCCAGGTCGATCAGCACGTTGCCGTCGACGTCCTCGATCACCGCACCCGACGCCCGGGCCACGTAGACCGGCAGCGTCGACGACACACCGGACGCGACCGCAGCCGCGCGACGCTCGCCGAGCGCGACGGAGCGCGGTCCAGGGATCTGTGTGTGCAGGGCGCGGTGCTGCTCGAGGGGAGGCACCGGGGCGGAAACGGTGGTCATAGGGGGACGCTAGTGCCGATCTCGTGCTCGGGAAAGGATCACACGACGAAATCCGCCGACCGCCGGATCGCACGTCGAGTCGGCTGATCGGGTGACCTGAGCGTGCGTTCAGGGGGTTCCCAGGGACAGGAGGCAAGATGTCCTCCGCGGAGTCGGTCGTGACCCCGCTTCCTCGCGCGTGCGTGGGGGCTGCTGACGGAGGGGTCGATGGAGTACCTGGTCGCTGTGCTCATCGTGTTCGTGGTGCTGCTGCTGTCCATCGGGCTGCACGAGGTCGGCCACATGGTGCCCGCCAAGCGCTTCGGTGTCCGGGTGAGCCACTACATGGTCGGCTTCGGCCCGACCCTGTGGTCACGCACCCGGGGGGAGACGGAGTACGGCTTCAAGGCGATCCCGCTCGGTGGCTACGTGCGCCTCGTCGGCATGTACCCGCCCGACGCTGCCGTGGGCAACCCGCCGGCGCGCACCTGGACCGGCCGGCTCGCCCGCGACGCCCGCCAGGCCAGCGCCGAGGAGATCCGGCCCGGTGAGGACGGGCGCGCCTTCTACCACCTGTCCACGCCCAAGAAGCTGGTCGTGATGCTCGGCGGCCCGGTGATGAACCTGTTCATCGCGATCTTCCTGATGGCGATCGTGCTGGTCGGGATCGGTCTCCCGACGGTGACCACCAACCTCGCCGGCGTCTCGCAGTGCGTCATCCCCGCCGATGCCGACCAGGCGCGCGAGTGCACCGCGGCCGACGAGTCCGCGCCCGCCGCGGCGGCCGGCATCGAGCCGGGCGACACCGTCGTGTCCTACGACGGCACCGAGATCACGTCCTGGGACCAGCTGTCCGGCCTCATCCGCGCCACCGGCGCGGAGGCCGTCCCGATCGTCGTCGAGCGCGACGGCGAGCGCGTGGACCTCACGATCACGCCGGTCGTCGCGGACCGTCCCGTCTACGACGAGAACGACGAGCTGGTCGTCGACAGCGCCGGCGACCCCGTGACGGAGCCAGTCGGGTTCCTCGGCATCACCCCCGCGCAGGAGCTGGTCCGGCAGTCCCCGCTGGACGTGGTCGGCGTCGTGGCCGACACCACGTGGCAGACGATCACCGTGGTGGCCACGCTGCCCGCCCGCGTCGGCGACCTGGTCGAGTCGCAGGTGAACGGCACCCCGCGGGACACCAACAGCATCGTCGGCGTGGTCGGCATCGGCCGGTTCGCCGGGGAGATCGCCTCGACCGACGGCATCGAGTGGCAGCTCAAGGCCGCCGCCCTCCTGCAGATGCTCGCCACGCTGAACATCGCCCTGTTCGTCTTCAACCTCATCCCGCTCCCGCCGCTCGACGGCGGGCACGTGGCTGCAGCCCTCTGGGAGGGCGGCCGACGGCAGGTCGCTCGACTGCGCGGGCTGCCCCGGCCCGGTCCGTTCGACTCGGCCAAGCTGGTCCCGCTCGCGTACTCGGTGTTCGTCCTGCTCGGCGCCGTCGGCCTGCTGCTCATCTACGCCGACATCGTCAACCCGGTGCAGATCTGACGCGTGGGAACCCTGGGGTGATCTCGTGCACACCCGCCCCCGCGGGCAGGCGCGTCACCTGCCGGGTGCGATGATGAACTCGTGAGCATCCCGATCAGCCTCGGCATGCCGGAGGCGCCCCCTTTGGTCCTGGCACCCCGGCGCAAGACCCGCAAGATCAAGGTCGGCAAGATCGACGTCGGCGGCGACGCCCCGGTCAGCGTGCAGTCGATGTGCACGACGCAGACGACGGACATCAACGCGACGCTGCAGCAGATCGCCGAGCTGACCGCCGCCGGTTGCGACATCGTCCGGGTTGCCGTCCCGACGCAGGACGACGCGGACGCGCTGCCCGCGATCGCGCACAAGTCGCAGATCCCTGTGATCGCGGACATCCACTTCCAGCCGAAGTACGTCTTCGCCGCCATCGACGCCGGCTGTGCCGCGGTCCGCGTCAACCCGGGCAACATCCGCAAGTTCGACGACCAGGTCAAGGAGATCGCCCGTGCGGCGACCGACGCCGGCACGTCGATCCGGATCGGCGTCAACGCCGGCTCGCTGGACCCGCGCCTGCTGGCCAAGTACGGCAAGGCCACCCCGGAGGCGCTCGTCGAGTCCGCCGTGTGGGAGGCGTCGCTGTTCGAGGAGCACGGCTTCCGCGACTTCAAGATCTCCGTCAAGCACAACGACCCCGTGATCATGGTCCGCGCCTACGAGCTGCTGTCCGAGCGCGGCGACTGGCCGCTGCACCTCGGCGTGACCGAGGCCGGCCCGGCGTTCCAGGGCACCATCAAGTCCGCGACCGCGTTCGGCGCGCTGCTCAGCAAGGGCATCGGCGACACCATCCGCGTGTCCCTGTCCGCGCCGCCGGTCGAGGAGGTCAAGGTCGGGATCCAGATCCTGCAGTCCCTCAACCTGCGCCCACGCAAGCTCGAGATCGTCTCCTGCCCGTCCTGCGGACGCGCCCAGGTCGACGTCTACTCGCTCGCCGAGCGCGTCACCGCCGGGCTCGAGGGCATGGAGGTCCCGCTGCGCGTGGCCGTCATGGGCTGCGTCGTCAACGGCCCCGGTGAGGCCCGGGAGGCCGACCTGGGCGTCGCGTCCGGCAACGGCAAGGGCCAGATCTTCGTGCGCGGCGAGGTCATCAAGACCGTGCCGGAGGCGCTCATCGTCGAGACCCTCATCGAGGAGGCCATGCGCCTCGCGGAGAGCATGGATCCCGTCGAGTCCGGCGACGGAGCGCCCGTCGTCACCGTCGGCTGAGGTGCTGGCGCCCAGCTTCACTCGATCGACGTGTCGGACAAGGGGTGAACCGGACGCCCGTGGTGCAGGATCTACCCATGGTGCAACGCCGCGCTGCTCTGCTCGACGGTCGGGCCGGAGGTCGGGTCCTCGGTGACGTCGACCTCGAAGCCGCGCTGGCCGTCTGTGCGCGGGACGCCGTCGGCTCGGTCCTGGCGACCGCCCGGCTCGAGCAGGCCGTGGGCCGGTCGCTGCGTGCCGCGGGCGGGACGCTGTGGGGCTACGAGGAGGGCGGCGAGCTCCTCGCCATCTGCTACGCCGGGGCGAACATGGTCCCGGTCATCCCCGTCGACGACCCCCACGTGGTGAGCCGGGCGCTCGACGCCTTCGCCGGGCTCGCGCGCGGACAGGGTCGCCGCTGCTCGTCGATCGTCGGGCCCGCCGAGGCCGTACTCGGGCTGTGGGCCAGGCTCCGCTACTTCTGGCCGGCTGCGCGCGAGGTCCGCGAGGACCAGCCGTCCATGGTGATCGAGCACGCGCCGCTGATCACGGCCGACCCCCGCGTGCGGCGTTCGCTGCCCGACGAGTTCGACATCGTGCTCCCGGCCTGCGTCCGGATGTTCACCGAGGAGGTCGGCTACTCGCCGGTCAGCGGTCCTGGGGGACCGTACGAGACGCGGGTGCACGGGCTGATCGCCCAGGGGCGCTCGTTCGTGCGGATCGACCGGCCCGAGGGCGTCGTGGGCCGTCGACGCTCGGGCGACGTCGTGTTCAAGGCCGAGCTCGGCGCCGTCGCCGGGGGAGTGGCGCAGGTGCAGGGCGTGTGGGTGGCACCGGACCGGCGCGGCGAACGGCTCTCGGAGACCGGGATGGCCGCCGTGGTGCAGATCGCGCGCGGTGAGGTGGCGCCGCTGGTGTCCCTGTACGTGAACAGCTACAACACGCGGGCGCTCGCGGCGTACCGCGCGGTGGGCTTCCGCCAGGTCGGCACGTACGCCACCGTCCTGTTCTGACGGGTCAGCGGAGCAGGCGGGACATCCGCCGGTCCGCGAGCGGCTTGCCGCCCGTCTGGCACGTCGGGCAGTACTGCAGCGACGAGTCCGCGAACGACACCTCGTGCACGGTGTCCCCGCACGGCACGTCGTCCCACCCGGGACACGGCTGACCCGTCCGTCCGTGCACCTTCATGCCGCGACGCTTGGCGTCCTTGAGCTCGATCGCAGGCTTTCCCGACGCCGACTCCACGGCCCCCGTGAGGACCTCGCGGATCGCCTCCCAGAGGACCCGGGTGCGCTCCGCGTCGAACGACTTCGTCATCGCGAACGGGCTCATCCGGGCGGCGAGCAGGATCTCGTCGGAGTACGCGTTGCCGATCCCCGCGATCGTCCCCTGGTCGCGCAGCAGGCCCTTGACCTGCTGGTTGCGCGACGCGAGCAGCTCCGCCAGGCGGTCCTCCGTGAACTCGTCGGAGAGCGGCTCCACGCCCAGCGTCGCGATCTGCGGGACGTTGGTCGGGTCCTCGACGACGTGCACGGCGAGCCGTTTGCGGGTGCCCGCCTCGGTCAGGTCGAACCCGGAGCCGTCGTCGAGGCGGACCCGCAGCGCGAGCGGTGACTTCCCCGGCCGGACGGGATTGGTCGACAGCTGCTCCGACCAGCGGACCCAGCCGGCGCGCGACAGGTGCCAGATCAGGTGCAGCGGCTCACCCGTCGACGTCGCCACCATGAGGTCCAGCCACTTGCCGTGCCGCTGCACGTCGACCACCGTGCCGCCGACGAGTGCGTCGGGCGGGGGCCTGAACGTCTTCAGCGCGCTGATCGCACCGATCGACACCTCGGTCACGGCGCGGCCGTCCGCGCGCCCGCGCAGGAACTGCGCGAGCGCCTCGACCTCGGGAAGCTCGGGCACGCGCCCATCGTGGCGTACGCCGTAATCTCGTGCGAGCCACTCGGCGCAGGCAACTACGCTCCTCCCATGCTCATCCGCCTGTCCCAGCTCTTCTTCCGCACGCTGCGGGAGGACCCGGTCGACGCCGAGGTCGCCAGCCACCGTCTGCTCGTGCGCGCGGGCTACATCCGTCGCGCCGCCCCCGGCATCTACACCTGGCTGCCGCTGGGCCTGCGCGTGCTCGCCAAGGTGGAGCAGGTCGTCCGCGAGGAGATGGCCGCGGCCGGCGCCCAGGAGGTCCACTTCCCGGCGCTCCTGCCCAAGGAGCCGTACGAGGCGACGGGTCGCTGGACCGAGTACGGGCCGAACATCTTCCGGCTCAAGGACCGCAGGGGCGGTGACTACCTGCTCGCGCCGACGCACGAGGAGATGTTCACGCTGCTGGTCAAGGACCTGTACTCGTCGTACAAGGACCTGCCGCTCACGCTCTTCCAGATCCAGACGAAGTACCGCGACGAGGCGCGTCCGCGCGCCGGGCTCATCCGCGGGCGCGAGTTCGTCATGAAGGACGCCTACTCGTTCGACGTCGACGACGCCGGGCTCGAGGCCTCCTACCAGGCGCAGCGCGACGCCTACCAGCGCATCTTCGACCGGCTGGGGCTCGAGTACGTCATCGTCGCGGCCACGTCCGGCGCGATGGGCGGCTCGCGCTCCGAGGAGTTCCTCACGCCGACCGCGATCGGCGAGGACACGTTCGTGCGCTCACCGGGTGGCTACGCGGCGAACGTCGAGGCGGTCACCACGGTCGTCCCCGACGCCATCCCGTTCGACGACGCCCCGGCGGCCCATGTCGAGGACACCCCGGACACCCCGACCATCGACACCCTCGTCGCCGTCGCCAACGAGCGGTTCGCCCGTCCGGACCGGCCGTGGACCGCTGCCGACACGCTCAAGAACGTCGTCCTGGCCCTCGTGCACCCGAGCGGTGAGCGCGAGCTCCTCGTCGTCGGCCTGCCCGGCGACCGCGAGGTGGACCTCAAGCGCCTCGAGGCGGCCGTCGCGCCGGCCGAGGTCGAGGCCGCGGGCGACGCCGACTTCGCACCCCACCCGGAGCTCGTCCGCGGCTACCTCGGGCCGGAGGTCCTCGGCCCGAACGTCCCGGTCGCCGACGGCTCTGAGCGCACGGCGATCCGCTACCTGCTCGACCCGCGGGTCGTCGCGGGCACCCGGTGGATCACCGGCGCCAACGAGCACGGCAAGCACGTGTTCGACCTGGTCGCGGGTCGGGACTTCCACGCCGACGGCACGGTCGAGGCCGCCGAGGTGCGCGCGGGCGACCCGGCGCCGGACGGCTCCGGCCCGCTCGAGCTGGCGCGCGGCATCGAGATCGGTCACATCTTCGCGCTCGGGCGCAAGTACGCCCAGGCGCTCGGCCTGACGGTGCTGGACCAGAACGGCAAGGCGCAGGTGGTGACGATGGGCTCCTACGGCGTCGGGGTCACCCGCGTGCTCGCCGCGCTCGCGGAGGCCAACAACGACGAGCGCGGGCTGGCCTGGCCGGCGCACGTGGCACCGGCGCACGTCCACGTCGTCGCCACGGGCAAGGACCCGGCGGTGTTCGAGGCCGCCGACGCGATCGCCACCGAACTGTCGTCGCGCGGTGTCGAGGTGCTCTACGACGACCGACCGGGCAAGGTCTCGCCCGGCGTGAAGTTCGCCGACGCGGAGCTCCTCGGCGTCCCGCTCGTGGTCGTCGTCGGCCGCGGGCTGGCCGAGGGCGTGCTCGAGGTCCGTCCGCGGGTCGGCGGCGCCACCGAGCAGGTCCCCGTCGCCGAGGCAGCGGACCGGGTCGAGTCCCTGGTCACGGCCCTGCTCACCGCCTGACCGCCCGCAGCACGTCCGAGCATCGGGTCGTTCCGACGACCGGATGCTCGGACGTTCCCGTCTCGGACGTCCCGGGTCGTCAGCCCGTCGGCTGCTGGGCGCGTTCCGGCAGGCCGGGGAACGGGACCGGGGTGGCGCCCCAGATCGCGGCGTCGACGGTCGCGCGGCGCAGGCCGTCGATCAGCGTCGCCCGGTCACCGGGTCCGGCCTGGGCGACCGCGTTCGCGTAGGCGTCGGCGACGGCCGTCTCGAGCGTGCGCCCGAGGGCCGTCGCGACGGTCGGGTCGTCGAGGCCCGCCGGCAGCGTGTACGACGCACGGCGAGGATCCTGCGCCGTCCCGTCGATCCCGGCGGCGGCCGCCCAGTCCTCGCTGCGGGCCCGGTGCGAGGCCGCGGCGGACACCGCCGTCGCGCGCTGCTCGGCGGAGAGCTTGGCGGCGATCACCTCGAAGCCGTACCCCGCCTCGTCGTGCACGAGTGCGAGCACGCCGACCTCGGTGGCGGACAGCGCGTCGCCCTCCGGCGCTGTGCTGTCGGGGCTCGGCGTCGGGTCCGCCGGCGCAACAGTCTCGTCGGGGACCAGGGACGGGATCTCCGCACCGGTGACCAGCGCGAGCCGCGTGGCCAGCTCCCCCCGGGAGGTCGCGACGGAGGCGATGAGCCGTGCGAGCGGTCCGTCGGTCACGGCGTCGGCATCCGTCAGCGCGGTGCGCGTCGCCGACGCGAGCTGCTCGAGGACGTCGGCCACGGAGTCGGTCGTCGGCGTGCTGGTGGCGGTGGGGGAGTCCGTGGGTGCCGGCAGCCCGGACACGTACACGCCGCCGAGCTGGTCGGCATGCTGGTCGGAGAAGCCGGTGACGTCCGCGAGCACGGGTGCGACCGGCTCGACGGCACCGTCGGGCAGCAGCAGGGCGGCGCTCGCCGCGGCCGACAGCGCGAGCGAGTCGGTTACCGTCCGGGCACGGATCTGCTCGACGGCGTCGGGGCTGGGCTCGACGGGTGGCGGTGTCTCCACCCGCAGACCGCACGCCGCCAGGGTGAGAACCGTCACTGCGACGACGAGCGCGCGGACGATCGAGCGCCCCGTGCGCGCGTGATCCCGCGCGTGATCACGGTGGCCTGCAGGGTTCTCGTCCGCGCTCATCGCCGGTGATCCTGCCATGCCGAGGGGCCGCGGCCGTGGGGCACGCCCGGACTCGTTACTGTGGTCCCACAACATCACAGGGTCGCAACGTCGCTCGCCGACGACCCGCTGGACCGACAGGAGGCCGAGATGGTCGCGCCAGCACACGCAGAGCGGGTCCGGCACGTCGTGGAGCCCGCCGTCGTGGCCGAGGGTCTCGTGCTCGAGGACGTCACCGTGCGCAAGGCAGGCTCGCGGTCCGTCGTCGAGGTGGTCCTCGACATCACGGAGGACGACGAGGGCGGCCTGGATCTCGACCGCGTGGCACAGGCCACCCGAGCGGTCTCCGACGCCCTCGACGCAGCCGACGTCATCGTCGGCGAGTACACCCTCGACGTGATGAGCCCTGGTGTTGACCGTGCGCTGACGGAGCGCCGCCACTTCACGCACGCCGTCGGGCACCTCGTCACCGTGGCGCTCTCGGATGGCGGGTCGCTGGCCGGCCGGCTGACGGAGGTGGATCGGTCCGACGACGCGATCGTCGTCGTGCCCGTGACGCCCGGGCTCAAGGGTCGCAAGCCGGTGGTGGGCGAGCCCGTCCGCGTGCCCCTGTCGGACGTGCGCCACGCGCACGTCGAGGTGGACCTGTCGGGCATCGGCCCTGTGGACGACGACGACTCGGCCGGCCACGACGCCGCTGCCGGCAAGGAGAGCTGAGATGGACATCGACATGCAGACGCTGCGGCTGCTCGAGCGCGAACGGGAGATCAGCCTCGACGTGCTGGTCTCAGCGATCGAGCAGGCGCTGCTGTCCGCCTACCACCGCACGCCGGGCGCGCAGACGAGGGCGCGGGTCGAGGTGGACCGCAAGACCGGGCACGTGACCGTGTGGGCGCGCGAGGCCGCACCCGCCGGCGAGCCCGACGACGAGGGCATCCTGCCGCCGCCCGGACCCGACGGCCCCGAGTTCGACGACACCCCGGACGGCTTCGGGCGCATCGCGACCGCGACGGCCCGCCAGGTCATCGTGCAGCGACTGCGCGACGCCGAGGACGACCAGGTGCTCGGGGCGTTCCGCGGCAAGGAGGGCGAGGTCCTCGGTGGGGTCATCCAGCAGGGGCGTGACCCCCGCACGGTGCTGATCGACGTCGGCGGCACCGAGGCGGTCCTGCCCGCGCACGAGCAGGTCCCCGGCGAGGAGTACGTCCACGGCGACCGGATCCGCGGCTACGTCCTCGAGGTCGCCCGGGGCCAGCGCGGCCCGCAGGTGACCCTGTCCCGGACGCACCCGAACCTTGTGCGCAAGCTCTTCGCGCTCGAGGTCCCCGAGGTCGCCGACGGCACCGTCGAGATCACCGCGATGGCGCGCGAGGCGGGGCACCGCACCAAGATGGCCGTCCGTGCGACCGTCCCCGGAGTCAACGCCAAGGGCGCCTGCATCGGTCCGATGGGCGGCCGTGTGCGTGCCGTGATGGCCGAGCTGCACGGCGAGAAGATCGACATCGTCGACCACGCCGACGACCCGGCGGAGATGATCGCCCACGCCCTGTCGCCCGCCCGGGTGCTCTCCGTGACGGTCGTCGACCCCGAGGCGCGTGCGGCGCGCGTGATCGTGCCGGACTACCAGCTGTCGCTGGCGATCGGCAAGGAGGGCCAGAACGCCCGCCTCGCCGCCAAGCTGACCGGCTGGCGCATCGACATCCGCTCGGACGCCGAGGTGCCGGGGGAGCGCGAGGGTGCGTCGCACGCTGCCCGCGACGGTGCGGACGGCAGTGAGTGACCTCACGAGTGACGCCGCCGGAGCCGCGGCGCGGTAGACTTGCTGCGGCTGGGCCGGATGTCCGGCTCCTCCCGTCGAGCCGGCGGACCCCACAGACACCCGAACGTGTCTCTGGCATGGGTCCGCTCCGCACGTGCGTGGGGTGCCGAGCCACCGGCCCGAGGTCAGCCCTGCTGAGGGTGGTCGCTGTCACTGAGAGCACAGTCGAGCTCGTCGTGGACGTCGACCGCACGATGCCGGGCAGGGGGGCATGGCTGCACCCCGATCCTGGATGTCTCGAGAAGGCCGAACGCCGCCGAGCGTTCGGGCGCGCCCTGCGAGTTGCGGGGCAGCCCGGAACGAGCGCGGTGCACCGGCACCTCGAGGAGCAGCAGGAGCAGGACGTCGCCGGGTAGTTCCCGGTGGCGAGGCCGATCGTCGATACGGAAAGCGGGTTGGAAGCCGATGGCTGCCCGATGAGCACGCACCGATGAGTACCCAGCGATGAGTACCCAGCACTAACGACGGTCCGACCCTGTCCGGGCGGACCGAGACAGGAGAGATGTGGCCAAGGTCCGCGTCTACGAGCTCGCCAAAGAGCTCGGGGTCGACAGCAAGACCATCATGACCAAGCTGAACGAGTTCGGAGAGTTCGTCCGTTCGGCATCCTCGACCATCGAACCGCCGGTCGTCCGCAAGCTGCGGGACACCTACCCGGTCGGTGGCGGAGGTTCAACCCCCGCAGCAGCACCCGCCCCGAAGGCACCGGCACGCCCGGCGCCCGCCCCGGCGGCCGCTGCTCCCTCAGCACCCGCACCCGCTGCACCGGTCGAGGCCCCCCGGCCCGCGCCTGCAGCAGCTGCGCCTGCCGCGCCGGCTGCCCCCGCAGCCCCGGCTCCGGCAACCCCCTCTCCGGCACGTCCGGCACCCGCGCGCCCGGCCCCGGCCGCCGCGCAGGCTCCTGCTGCCGCTGCTCCGGCCAGCCCTGCTGTCCGTCCCGGTCCGCGTCAGGCCCCGCCTGCCGCACGCCCGGGCAACAACCCCTTCGCTCCGTCCCAGGGCATGCCTCGCCAGGGCGAGCGCCCCGGTGGTGGCGGTCCCCGTCCGCCGCGTCCGGGCAACAACCCGTTCGCGCCGTCGCAGGGCATGCCGCGTCCGGGCGACCGTGACCGTCGTCCCGCCGCCGAGGGTGCTCCGGCCGCCTCGGCCGGCGAGCGTCCGGGCGGTCCCCGTCCCGGTGGTCCCCGTCCCGGTGGTCCGCGTCCCAACCCGGGCATGATGCCGGGCAAGACGTCCAGCGGTGTCGGTCGTCCGGGCGAGCGTCCTGCCGGCCCCGGTGGCCGTGGCGGTCCCGGCGGTGCCGGTGGCGGTGCGCGCGGCGGTTACGCCGGTCGTCCCGGTGGCGGCGGCGGCGCGCCCGGTGGCGCTCCCGGTGGCGGCGGCGGTTTCGCCGGTCGTCCCGGTGGCGGTGGCGGTCGTCCCGGCGGTGCCGGTCGCGGCAGCACGCAGGGTGCCTTCGGTCGCGCGGGCGGTCGTCCCGTCCGTGGCCGCAAGTCGAAGCGTGCGAAGCGTCAAGAGTTCGAGCAGATGCAGGCCCCCTCGCTGGGTGGCGTGCAGGTTCCTCGCGGAAACGGCAAGACCGTCGTCCGCCTGCGCCACGGCTCGTCGCTGAACGACTTCGCCGACAAGATCGACGCCAACCCGGCCGCGCTGGTCACCGTGCTCTTCCACCTCGGTGAGATGGCCACGGCGACGCAGTCGCTGGACGAGGACACGTTCGGCACGCTGGCCGAGGAGCTCGGCTACATCATCGAGATGGTGTCGGCCGAGGAGGAGGACCGCGAGCTGCTCGGGGCCTTCGACATCGACCTGGACGCCGAGCTCGAGGCCGAGGGCGACGACGACCTGACGGCGCGTCCGCCTGTCGTCACCGTCATGGGTCACGTCGACCACGGAAAGACCAAGCTCCTCGACGCCATCCGTCAGACGGACGTCGTCGCGGGCGAGGCCGGCGGGATCACCCAGCACATCGGCGCCTACCAGGTGCACACCGTGCACGAGGGCATCGACCGTGCCGTCACGTTCATCGACACCCCGGGCCACGAGGCGTTCACCGCCATGCGTGCCCGTGGTGCGCAGGTGACCGACATCGCGATCCTCGTGGTCGCAGCCGACGACGGCGTGATGCCGCAGACCATCGAGGCGCTCAACCACGCCCAGGCGGCCGGCGTCCCGATCGTGGTCGCGGTCAACAAGGTGGACAAGGAGGGGGCCAACCCCGACAAGATCCGCCAGCAGCTCACCGAGTACAACCTGGTGGCCGAGGAGTACGGCGGCGACACGATGTTCGTCGACGTCTCCGCGAAGCAGAACGTCGGCATCGACCAGCTGCTCGAGGCGGTCCTCCTCACGGCGGACGCGGCCCTCGACCTGCGGGCCAACGCCGACAAGGACGCTCGTGGCGTCGCCATCGAGGCGAACCTCGACAAGGGCCGCGGTGCCGTCGCGACGGTGCTCGTGCAGTCCGGCACGCTGAACGTCGGCGACTCGATCGTCGCCGGTACCGCGTACGGCCGTGTCCGCGCGATGTTCGACGAGCACGGTGAGCCGGTCCTCGTGGCCGGTCCGTCGCGCCCCGTCCAGGTGCTCGGCCTGACCTCGGTGCCCCGCGCCGGCGACACGTTCATCGTGGCTCCGGACGACCGCACCGCGCGTCAGATCGGCGAGAAGCGCGAGGCGGCCGAGCGTGCCGCCCTCCTGGCCAAGCGTCGCAAGCGCATCAGCCTCGAGGACTTCACGCAGGCGCTCCAGCAGGGCAAGGTCGAGACCCTCAACCTGGTCCTCAAGGGCGACGTGTCGGGTGCCGTCGAGGCGCTCGAGGACGCACTGCTCAAGATCGACGTGGGCGAGGAGGTCGAGCTGCGCGTCATCCACCGTGGGGTGGGTGCCATCACGCAGAACGACGTCAACCTGGCCACCGTCGACTCGGCGATCATCATCGGCTTCAACGTCAAGTACGCGGAGCGCGTCGAGGAGCTGGCGGACCGCGAGGGCGTCGACGTGCGCTTCTACTCGGTCATCTACCAGGCGATCGACGACGTCGAGGCGGCCCTCAAGGGCATGCTCAAGCCGGAGTACGAGGAGGTGCAGCTCGGTTCCGCCGAGGTGCGCGAGGTCTTCCGGTCGTCGAAGTTCGGCAACATCGCCGGCTCGATCGTCCGGTCGGGCCTCATCCGACGGAACACGAAGGCGCGCGTCACGCGTGGCGGCAAGGTCGTCGGCGACAACCTGACGATCGAGTCGCTCAAGCGGTTCAAGGACGACGCCACGGAGGTCCGCGAGGGCTTCGAGTGCGGTATCGGCCTCGGCTCGTTCAACGACGTCGAGATCGGCGACACCATCGAGACCTGGGAGATGCGCGAGAAGCCTCGCGCCTGACCCCAGTGATCACGCCCGCGGGGCGGGCGAGGAATCCTCCTCGCCCGCCCCGCGGTCTCTCCCGAGAAAGGAATGCCATGGCGGACACAGCCCGCGCCCGCAAGCTCAGCGAGCGCATCCAGCAGGTCGTCGCGCAGATGCTCGACACCCGGATCAAGGACCCGCGCCTGGGCTTCGTCACGGTCACCGACGTACGCGTCACCGGTGACCTCCAGCACGCCGACGTCTTCTACACGGTGCTCGGCGACGACGCCGCACGCACCGACACCGCTGCCGCGCTGGAGAGCGCGAAGGGGATCATCCGCTCCGAGGTGGGCAAGCAGACCGGCATCCGGCTGACCCCGTCGCTGGACTTCCACCTCGACGCGCTGCCGGACACCTCGGCCCAGCTGGACGCCGCGCTGCTCGAGGCGGCTCGCCGGGACCGCGAGGTTGCCGCACTCGCCGCGCAGGCGAGCTTCGCGGGCGACGCGGACCCGTACAAGAAGGCCGACGAGGACGCGTCGGACGACTGAACCCCACGCACACGACGGCGCCCCCTGGAGATCCAGGGGGCGCCGTCGTGTGCTGCGTCAGACGCGTTGACGTCCCGTCTCGCGGGGCATCCACACCAGGACCATGAGTGCCCCGAGCGCCACCACCACGGCGGCGACGAGGGCCGCCGGCTGGAGCCCTGCCACGTAGCCGTCGGGGGTCAGGGTGCCGTCCGACGCGGTGAACACCGCGACGAGGGCCGCGACGCCCAGCGCTCCGCCGATCTCGCGGATCGTGGAGTTGACCGAGCTGGCGGTGCCGTGGTCGTCGGGCGCCATGTCGAAGAGCACGGCCGTCGCGCTCGGTGCGAAGGTCAGACCCATGCCGATGCCGGCCAGGGCGAGCCCGGGCACGAGGTCGGCGTACACGAGCCCGTCGGTGGAGACGATGAGTCCCTGCCACGCCAGTCCCGCGGCCTGCAGGGCGAGCCCCGCGGCGAGCAGCGGGCGGACGCCGACGCGGGGGGCGAGCATCCCGGCGATCGGCGCGAAGATCATCGGCGCGGCGGTCCACGGCAGCGTGCGGATGCCGGCCTCCAGAGGCGTGAAGCCCATGCCGATCTGCAGGTACTGGGCCAGCAGGAAGACGAGGCCGAAGACGCCGAACGAGAACACGAGCGCGCTCCCGTTGGCCACCGCGAAGGACCGCACCCGGAACAGCCGCAGCGGGATCAGCGGGTGGTCGGTGTGCTGCTCACGGAGCAGGAACGCGCCGAGCAGGAGGGCGCCGAGCAGCATGCCGCCGACCACGGTGACCGAGCCCCAGCCGTCGTCGTTGCCGCGGATGATCGCCCAGACGAGCGAGAGGATGCCGGCACCCGCCAGGGCAAGCCCGGCGAGGTCGAGCGGCTGGCGTCGGCCGTGCGACTCGGGCAGCGCCCAGAGGACCAGCGGGACGGCGACGACGGCGACCGGCACGTTGATCCAGAAGATCGCCTCCCACGAGATCCCGTCGACCACGGCGCCGCCGATGACGGGTCCGAGCGCGACGCCCAGCCCGGAGACGCCGCCCCAGATCCCGATCGCCATCGCCCGCCGGGCCGCAGGGACCGCGCCGGCGAGCAGGGTGAGGGACAGCGGCATGATCGCCGCGGCGCCGGCGCCCTGCACCGCGCGGGCGGCGATGAGCATCTCGGCGCTCGTGGCCAGCGCGGACGCGATCGAGGCGAGCGCGAACACGACGATGCCGGCGACGAACACCCGGCGCCGTCCCCACCGGTCACCCAGGGTCGCGGCGGCGATCATCAGGGTGGCGAAGCTGAGCGTGTAGGCGTTCACCATCCACTGCAGCTGCTCGAGGGTGGCCGACAGCTCGGTGCGCAGGACGGGCAGTGCGGTGGTCATGACGAGGTTGTCGAGAGTGGCCATGAACATCGGGACGGAGGCGGCGACGAGCGCGACGGCGGTGCCTCGGCGCCGCCCCACGGGAGGTGGCGCGACGGGCAGCCCGGCCGGTGCCGGCATCGTGACGGTCACGAGGGTCTCCTTGTTGGCATTGATTGATTACTAACAAGAGCGACCGTAGGCATTGGCTGATAACATGTCAACCATGTCTCAGGAGCAGCTCATCGACTGGACGGCGAAGAAGCCGACCCCGCGCATGTCCGGCACCCAGCGGCGTGCCGAGATCCTGGTCGCCGCCCGCAAGGTGTTCGCCGAGCGCGGGTACGCGGCCAGCACGGACGAGGTGGCGCGCGCCGCAGGCGTGTCGCAGCCGTACGTGGTGCGGCTGTTCGGTACCAAGCTCGAGCTCTTCCTCGCGGCGTACTCCGAGGCCAGCGCCCAGATCCTCGAGACGCTCGGCGCCGTTCCGGCGGGGCCCGAGGCGGGCCACGCGATGGGCGACGCGTACGTCAGCCTCCTGGCGGACCGCGACCTGCTGCGCCTGGTCATGCACGGGTTCATCGCCGGTGCCGACGAGGAGGTGGGCCGCGTCGCACGACACACGCTGGGGGAGGCGTTCCGCCTGTTCCGGGAGCGGTCCGGTGCCGACGACGAGACCGCCCGCGCGTTCGTCGCGCAGGGGATGCTGATCAACGTGCTCCTCGCGGTCGACGCCCTGGCGCACCGCGGCGAGGACGGCGGCCTCGACGCGCTCGTGCAGTGCGTGCAGGACGGCATCGCCGAGCGGCGCACCGCGTGACGCGCTCGGCCGAGCAGGGGCCCAGGCGGCCTACCGCCGCTGACGGCGTCGTCGTCGTCGACAAGCCCGCCGGGTGGACCAGCCATGACGTCGTGGCCCGCATGCGCCGGCTGGCGAGCACCCGCAAGGTCGGGCACGCGGGCACGCTCGACCCGATGGCGACCGGCGTGCTCGTGGTGGGCATCGGCCGCGCGACGAGGTTGCTGACCTACATCGTCGGCGCCGACAAGGAGTACACCGCGACCGTCCGGCTCGGGGTCGCGACGACGACCGACGACGCCGAGGGGGAGGCCCTGGCGGTCGTCGACGCCTCGGGCGTGACGCGGGCAGACGTCGTCGCGGGAGCGGCCGTCCTCACCGGCGCGATCCAGCAGGTGCCCAGTGCCGTCTCCGCCATCAAGGTCGACGGTCAGCGGGCGTACGCCCGGGTCCGCGCGGGCGAGGACGTCGAGCTGGCGGCGCGCCCCGTCACCGTCAGCCGGTTCGACGTGCACGACGTGCGCCCGGCCCGCACCGACGACGGGTCGCCGGTGCTCGACGTCGACGTGACCGTCGTGGTCTCGTCGGGAACCTACGTCCGCGCCCTCGCCCGCGACCTGGGTGCCGGGCTCGGCGTCGGCGGCCACCTGACGGCGCTGCGGCGGACGCGGGTCGGCGGCTACGGGCTCGACGTGGCCCGGTCGCTGGACGACCTCGGTGCCCTGCCGATGGACGAGCCGATCGACGTGGTGTCGCTGGCCGACTCGGCGCGCGCCACGTTCCCGGTGCGGGACCTCACCGCCGCCGAGGCCCGCGCGCTGTCCTACGGGCAGTCCATCGCGGTGGTCGAGGATGCGCCGGGGACGACGGTCGCGGGGATCGACCCGGCCGGCGAGCTCGTCGCGCTGCTCGAGGAGCGGGGCGGCACGATCCGGCCGGCTCTGGTGTTCGCGCCCGCCTGAGCACAGGTACCTCGTCCGGGCGAATCGTTTCGAGGCTCTTCCGAAATGTCTGGTTCGAGGGCTACCCTGCGCGGAGCGTCATCGGCGCCCCACAGGGTCGTGGGAGCGCTCCTACCTAGGGAGACACCGTGGTTTCTCGTCGTACCTGGCGCACCAGCGCCGCCTTGACCGCTACAGCCGCGCTCGTGCTCGTGGGGATCGCACCCGCGGTGGCCGACGTGCCGGCCGAGTCCTTCGACGACGGCCCAGGGGCCTGGGTCGCCTACGGGCACGAGGGGGCGATCGACACCAGCGGCGGCGCCTTCTGCGTCGACGTGCCCGCGGGCTCCGCGCAGTACGGGGTCGGCGTCCTGCTCAACGGCGTCGAGGTCGAGCAGGGGACGACGTACACGCTCGCGTTCTCGGCGTCCGCGACGACGGACGTCACCGTCCGTGCGCTCGTCGGCCAGAACGGCCCCCCCTACGGGACGGTGCTGGACAGGAGCCCCGCCCTGACCTCGGAGCCCACGGACTTCTCCTACGAGTTCACCGCGGGCGACAGCTACCCCGCGACCGCCACCCCGGACGAGCCCGAGGGCCAGATCGCCTTCCAGCTCGGCGGCTTCAGCCCGGACGCCTGGACGTTCTGCCTGGACGACGTGTCGCTGTCCTCCGACGTCGAGCTCCTGCCGCACACGTCCTTCGCCGAGTCGCTCGGGCCGTGGGGCCTGTACGGCGGCTCGGACCCCGTGTTCGCCGACGGGGGCTTCTGCACCACCCTGCCCGGCGGGCAGACCAACCCCTGGGACGCGGGCCTGGCCTTCACCGGGATCCCGGTCGAGGAGGGTCAGAACTACGTCCTGACCTTCACCGCCAAGGCGACGCCGGACACCCCGGTGCGCGTGATCGTCGGCGAGGGCGGCGGTGCGTACCGGACCACGTTCGAGCAGGCTTCCGTGCCGCTGACCAGCGAGCTGACCACGTACACGTACCCGTTCACGGCGAACCTCACGTTCCCCGCCGACGGCGCGGCGCCCGGCCAGCTGGCCTTCCACCTGGGGAAGACGACCGGGTACGAGTTCTGCATCACCGACGTGTCGCTGCGCACCACCGCGGCACCGCCGCCGCCGTACGAGCCCGAGACCGGGCCCCGGGTGCGCGTCAACCAGGTCGGCTACGTGCCCGAGGGCCCGAAGCGCGCGACCCTCGTGACCGAGTCGACCGAGGCGCTGGCGTGGGAGCTGCACGACGCGGGCGACGCCGTCGTGGCGAGCGGGACGACCACGCCCGAGGGCACGGACGACTCGACCGACCTCAACGTCCACGTCATCGACTTCTCGGACGTGACCACGGCCGGTGCCGGCTACACGCTCGTCGCCGACGGCGAGACGAGCCGCCCGTTCGACATCGACGCGGACCTCTACCAGCAGCTCCGCCAGGACGCGCTCGACTACTTCTACCTCGCTCGTTCGGGCACGCCGATCGACGGCGCGATCGTCGGCGAGGAGTACGCCCGTGAGGCCGGGCACGTCGGGGTCGCACCCAACCAGGGCGACACCGAGGTGCCGTGCATCGGTCCGCGTGACTACTACGACGGCTGGACCTGCGACTACACGCTCGACGTCTCGGGCGGCTGGTACGACGCGGGCGACCACGGCAAGTACGTGGTCAACGGCGGCATCTCGGTGGCGCAGCTGCTCGGCACCTACGAGCGGACCCTGACGGCGTGGACGGCGACGCCGGGGGCTCTCGGCGACGGCACCCTCGACCTGCCCGAGCACGGCAACGGCGTTCCCGACGTGCTGGACGAGGCGCGCTGGGAGCTCGAGTGGATGCAGAAGATGATCGCGCCCTCCGGCGAGTATGCCGGGATGGTGCACCACAAGGTCCACGACGAGGGTTGGACTGGCCTGCCGCTGGCTCCTGCGGACGACCCGCAGGTGCGCTCGCTGCACCGGCCGTCCACGGCTGCGACGCTCAACGTCGCCGCGGTGGCCGCGCAGGGTGCCCGCCTGTTCCGCGAGTACGACGCCGCGTTCGCCGACTCCCTGCTGGCGACGGCGCGGTCGACCTGGGCCGCGGCGCTCGAGCACCCGGCCGTCTTCGCACCCGCCGCGGCGGGTGCCGACGGTGGTGGCCCGTATGACGACTCCGTGGTCACGGACGAGTTCTACTGGGCGGCCGCGGAGCTGTTCCTCACCACGGGTGAGGACGCGTTCGAGCAGTACGTCCTCACCAGCCCGCAGCACACCGCGGACGTGTTCACGGCCGGCGGGTTCAACTGGGGCAGCGTCGCGGCACTCGGCCGCATGGACCTGGCCACGGTGCCGAACGACCTGCCCGGCCTCGACGAGGTCAAGGCGTCCGTCGTCGCCGGTGCGGACGAGTACGTCGCCAGCCAGGCGGCGCACCCGTTCGGCTCGGTCTACTCGCCCACCTCGGGCACGTACGACTGGGGCTCCAGCTCCTCGGTGACGAACAACCTGGTCGTTCTCGGCGTGGCGTTCGACCTCACCGGTGACGCGACGTACAGCCGCGCGGTGCTCGAGGGCATGGACTACCTGCTGGGCCGCAACGGCCTCAACCAGTCCTACGTGACCGGGTGGGGCGAGGTGGCCTCGCACCAGCAGCACAGCCGCTGGTTCGCGAACTCCCTCGACCCGGGTCTGCCGGAGCCGCCTCCGGGCTCGCTGGCGGGCGGCCCGAACTCGATCACCGGAACGTGGGACCCGACGATGCAGTCGACGTTCACCCAGGGCTGCGCTCCGGCGATGTGCTACCTCGACGTCATCTCCTCCTGGGCGTCCAACGAGATCACGATCAACTGGAACTCGTCGATGTCCTGGGTGGCGTCGTTCGTCGCCGACCTGGGTGCCGGTGCGCCGGTGCAGGTGGCCCCGGCCATCACGGCGCAGCCCGCGTCCGTGACGGCAGCCTTCGGCTCGACGGCGTCGTTCACCGCGACGGCGTCCGGCACACCCACGCCGACGGTGCAGTGGCAGGTCCAGCAGGCCGGGCCGTGGCAGGACGTCGTCGGTGCCACGTCGACCACGCTCGACGTGGTCGTCTCCGCCAACGCCCGGTACCGCGCGGTGTTCACCAACGCGGCCGGCTCGGCGACGACGCAGGTGGCGACGCTGAAGGTGGCGAAGTCCGCCCCGGTCATCACCACGCACCCGGCGCCGGTCCGCGCCGCGCTCGGCACGACGGTGACCTTCACCGCGGCCGCCACCGGCTACCCGACGCCGACGGTCACCTGGCAGGTGCGCTGGTTCGGCAGCCCGTGGGTCACGGTGCCGGGTGCGAAGAGCACCACGCTCACGTTCAAGGCCACCGTGCTGAGCCTCGGCACGGAGTACCGAGCGGTCTTCAAGAACGCGGCCGGGACCACGGCGACGAACCCCGCCCGGCTCACGATCACGCTGCCGGGACACCCTCGGAGCTAGTCGTCACGCCCGGATGATCGCCCGGCGCGCGCCTCGATGGCGTGCGCCGGGTGGGCGGGATGGCAGGCTTGTCCGTCGAGCCCTCGATCGCAGGTGGGGCACGGACGACGAGGAGCAGGTGTGCAGGTCTGGAGGGAGCTGTCCGACGTGCCCGCGGACTTCGGTCCGTCGGTGGTGACGATCGGCAACTTCGACGGCGTCCACCGCGGTCATGTCAGCGTGCTGCGCCGGATGTGCGCCGACGCCGCGTCGGCCGGCGCGCAGGCGGTCGCGGTGACGTTCAGCCCGCACCCGCAGCAGGTGCACCGGCCGGACACCGCGCCGCCGCTCCTCACGGGCGACGCCGACCGCCTCGAGCTCCTCGAGCACACCGGTCTCGACGCCGTGCTCCTGCTGGAGTACACCCTGGAGTTCGCCCGGCAGACGCCCGAGGAGTTCGTCCGGCGGTACCTCGTGGACGTGCTGCACGCGCGCACGGTCGTGGTGGGGCGGGACGTACGGTTCGGCGCCGGCAACTCCGGAGACCTGTCCACCATGGTCGAGCTCGGGCGCGAGCACGGGTTCGAGGTCGAGGTCATCGACGACGTGACCCCCGCCGCGTCCGCCGATCCGGGCAGCGCCGAGGACCGCGCCGCAGACCCGCTGCGCCGACGCTGGTCCTCGACGTGGGTGCGCGAGCTCCTCGACGCCGGCGACGTCGTCCAGGCCGCGCGCGTGCTCGGCCGGCCGCACCGGGTACGCGGCACCGTCGTGCACGGTGACGCACGCGGCCGTGACCTGGGCTTCCCGACCGCCAACCTCGGACCCGACGCGACCGGCATGGTGCCCGCCGACGGCGTGTACGCCGGCTGGCTGCGTCGCGTCTCGGTCGACCCGGGCAGCGCAGACGCCGTCCTGCCCGCGGCCATCTCGATCGGCACCAACCCGACGTTCGACGGCGTCGAGCGCCGCGTCGAGGCCTACGTCCTCGATCGCACCGACCTCGACCTGTACGACGAGGTGGTGGTGCTGGAGCTGGTCGAACGGCTGCGGCCGACGCTGCGCTTCGACTCGGTCGACGACCTGGTCGTGCGGATGCACGAGGACGTCGACCGTACGCGCGAGGTCCTGCGCGCCTGAGCTCACCGGCGTCCGGAGCGACCTGCCGCCCCTGGTACGATGGTCGCTGCCGTACGAACGGCCGCGGACAGAGAGAGCCCGGGTGGACATGCCCCGGCGCACCGCGCAACGAGACAACCTGGAGAACCGTGCCGCTCGAAAGTGCCGTCAAGCAGTCCATCATGACCGAACACGCCACCCACGAGGGTGACACCGGTTCCCCCGAGGTCCAGATCGCGATGCTCACGCAGCGCATCAAGGACCTCACGGAGCACCTCAAGACCCACAAGCACGACCACCACAGCCGCCGCGGACTGCTGCTGCTCGTCGGTAAGCGTCGTCGCCTGCTGGGCTACCTCCAGAAGGTTGACATCAACCGCTACCGCAGCCTCATCGAGAAGCTCGGTCTGCGCCGATAACGCCTCGCACCAGCCCGGACCCGCTCAAGGGTCCGGGCTGGTGCCGCGTCGGGCCCCCACGGGCCCACCAGCACGACTGCACCACCAGCACCACCACACCGCGTCGGTCCGCTCGGTTCGGTCCTCGGTAGTGGCTTCCGGAAGCTCCGCGAGGGGAGTCCGGTGGCCTCGATCGAAGATCGCTCGCGGACGGCCGGCGCCTTCACCAAAGAGGAGGGCACCCGTGGAGGGTCCCGAGATCCAGTTCGCCGAGGCAGTGATCGACAACGGTCGCTTCGGCACCCGCACCGTCCGCTTCGAGACCGGCCGCATCGCCAAGCAGGCCGCCGGTGCCGCTGTCGCCTACCTGGACGGCGAGACGACGCTGCTCGCCGCCACCACGGCCGGCAAGCACCCGAAGGAGCAGTTCGACTTCTTCCCGCTGACGATCGACGTCGAGGAGCGGTCGTACGCGGCCGGCAAGATCCCCGGCTCGTTCTTCCGTCGCGAGGGTCGCCCCAGCACCGAGGCCATCCTCGCGTGCCGCCTGATCGACCGCCCGCTGCGCCCCCTGTTCGTCAAGGGCCTGCGCAACGAGGTCCAGGTCGTCATCACCGTGCTGTCGATCCACCCGGACGACTCCTACGACACGCTGGCCATCAACGCGGCGTCCATCTCGACGCAGCTGTCGGGCCTGCCGTTCTCCGGCCCCGTCGCCGGTGTGCGCATCGCGCTCATCGACAACCAGTGGGTCGCGTTCCCGCGGTACTCCGAGCGCGAGCGCGCCACGTTCGACATGGTCGTCGCCGGCCGCGTCGTGGGTGACGACGTCGCGATCGCCATGATCGAGGCCGAGGCGCCCGAGAAGTCCTGGAACCTCATCAAGTTCGAGGGTGGCACCGCCCCCACGGAGGAGATCGTGTCCCAGGGCATCGAGGCGGCCAAGCCGTTCATCAAGGTGCTCGTGCAGGCCCAGCAGGAGCTGGCGTCGAAGGCCGCCAAGGAGACCCAGGTCTTCCCGACGTTCCCCGACTACCAGGACGACGCGTACGCGGCCGTCGAGGGTGCCTCGACGCAGTCGCTGAGCGACGCGCTGAGCATCGCGGACAAGCAGAGCCGCGAGAACCGCCTCGACGAGCTCAAGGCCGAGGTCGTCGCGCAGCTCTCCGCGCAGTTCGAGGGCCGCGAGAAGGAGCTGTCCGCCGCGTACCGCTCGGTGCAGAAGAAGCTCATCCGCCAGCGCATCCTCACGGACGGCTTCCGCATCGACGGCCGCGGCCTGCGGGACATCCGCACGCTCTCGGCCGAGGTCGAGGTCCTGCCCCGCGTGCACGGCTCGGCGATCTTCGAGCGCGGCGAGACCCAGATCCTGGGTGTCACCACGCTGAACATGCTGCGCATGGAGCAGCAGCTCGACACGCTCTCCCCGGAGACGCGCAAGCGCTACATGCACAACTACAACTTCCCGCCCTACTCCACGGGCGAGACGGGTCGCGTCGGTTCGCCGAAGCGTCGCGAGATCGGCCACGGGGCGCTCGCCGAGCGTGCGCTCATGCCGGTGCTGCCCAGCCGCGAGGAGTTCCCGTACGCCATCCGCCAGGTCTCCGAGGCGCTGAGCTCCAACGGCTCGACGTCCATGGGCTCGGTCTGCGCCTCCACCCTGTCGCTGCTCAACGCCGGGGTGCCGCTGCGCGCGCCGGTCGCGGGCATCGCGATGGGCCTCGTCTCCGACACGGTGAACGGTGAGACCCGCTATGCGGCGCTCACGGACATCCTCGGTGCCGAGGACGCGTTCGGTGACATGGACTTCAAGGTCGCCGGAACCCGCGAGTTCGTCACGGCCATCCAGCTCGACACCAAGCTCGAGGGCATCCCCGCCTCGGTGCTGGCCGGCGCGCTGACGCAGGCCAAGGAGGCTCGCCTGGCGATCCTCGACGTCATCGCCGAGGCGATCGACGTGCCCGACGAGATGAGCCCGTTCGCTCCTCGCGTCATCACGGTGAAGGTGCCGGTCGACAAGATCGGCGAGGTCATCGGGCCGAAGGGCAAGATGATCAACCAGATCCAGGAGGAGACCGGCGCCGACATCTCCATCGAGGACGACGGCACGGTCTACATCGGCGCCACCGACGGTCCGTCGGCGGAGGCCGCGCGTGCGGCGATCAACGCGATCGCCAACCCGCACATGCCCGAGATCGGGGAGCGCTTCGTCGGCACGGTCGTCAAGACCACGACGTTCGGCGCGTTCATCTCGCTCTCGCCGGGCAAGGACGGTCTGCTGCACATCTCGCAGATCCGCAAGCTCGTCGGTGGTCGTCGCGTCGAGAACGTCGAGGACGTCCTGGCCGTGGGCCAGAAGGTCCAGGTCGAGATCGGCGAGATCGACCCGCGCGGCAAGCTGTCGCTGCACGCGGTCATCGACGAGGGCTCCGAGGGTGGGGACGCCGAGCAGGCTGCTCCCGCCGAGGACACGTCGCAGCCGGTCGACGCCTGACGATGCCTCTGGACCTCCCGCTCGTCCGCCCGGGTCAGCCCGGGGCCGAGCAGTCCGTCGGGCAGGACGGCGACGCCATCGTGCGTCGTTCCGTCCTGCCCGGCGGGGTCCGGGTGCTCACCGAGCACATGCCGGGCCTGCGTTCGGCGACCGTCGGCGCGTGGGTGGGGGTCGGCTCGCGCGACGAGTCCGACGGCCACCACGGCTCGACGCACTTCCTCGAGCACCTGCTGTTCAAGGGCACCGCACGCCGCACCGCGATGGACATCGCGGAGGCGTTCGACGCCGTCGGCGGTGAGGCCAACGCCGCCACCGGCAAGGAGCACACCTGCTACTACGCACGGGTGCTCGACACCGATCTCCCGATGGCGGTCGACGTCATCGCGGACATGGTCACGTCCGCGCGCCTGGACACCGACGAGCTCGAGACCGAGCGCGGCGTGATCCTCGAAGAGCTCGCGATGAACGACGACGACCCCAGCGACGTCGTCCACGAGCAGTTCGCCGCCGCCGTGCTGGGCGCCCACGCGCTGGGCCGGCCCATCGGCGGCACCCCCGACACCATCCGCGCCGTCCCGCGCGACGCCGTCTGGGAGCACTACCGCGAGCACTACCGGCCGTCGACGCTCGTCGTCACGGCCGCCGGCGGCGTGGACCACGACGTGCTGTGCGCCCAGGTCAACGAGGCGCTCACCACGGGCGGCTGGCCGCTGGACGCCGGTGCGGAGCCGCACAGCCGCCGGGTGCCGACCGACGTGGCGGTGCAGGCCGGGCAGGGCGGGATCCCCGCCGCGGGTGTCGAGCTGACGATCCGCCGGCACACCGAGCAGGCGAACGTCATCATCGGCGGCACCTCGCTCACCGCGACGGACCCGAAGCGGTTCACGCTCTCGGTCCTGAACGCCGTGCTCGGCGGGGGCATGTCGTCGCGTCTCTTCCAGGAGATCCGCGAGCGCCGCGGCCTGGCCTACTCCACGTACTCGTTCGCGTCCGGCCACGCCGACACCGGTGTCTTCGGCCTGTACGCGGGCTGCACGCCGGGCAAGGTCGACGAGGTCGTCGCGCTGATGGTCGCCGAGTGGGAGCGGATGGCCGATGCGCCGATCACGCAGGCCGAGCTCGAGCGGTCGATGGGACAGCTGGCCGGCGGGCTGGTGCTCGGCATGGAGGACTCCGGGTCGCGCATGAGCAGGCTCGGCAAGTCCGAGCTGGTGCACGGGTCCCTGCTGAGCATCGACGAGTCGCTCGACCTGATCCGTGCCGTGACCGTGCAGGACGTGCAGGACCTGGCGGCCGACCTGGCGTCGCGTCCGCGCTCGGTCGTGCGCGTGGGTCCCTTCGGGGACTGACCGAACCCCGCACCTGGTCCCCGTCGGCGTCGTCGCGCGCCGATCTGAGCATGCGAAGCGTTTCGGATTCTCCGGCAGGTGTACGCACGGCCGCGTACCGCCTAGCGTCGCTCCGGTACCAATTGTGAGCGCTAACATCACCTCGACGGAGAGGTTCGGCATGAACCCGGAGCCCGGACGACCCGAGTCCCCCCGACCGAGCACGTCGCTCTCCCGCCGACGGCTCCTGCAGCTGGCGGGCGTGGCTGGCCTCGCCGCCGCAGCGGGCCCGCAGCTGGGGCCGATCGCCCGGTCGCACGCCGCCGAGCTGGCGCAGGCCCGTGCCGAGATCGGCACCCGTGCCCGGCCCTTCGAGCTCGGCCAGGTGCGGCTGACCGCTAGCCGCTGGACGCAGAACCAGGACCGCACGCTCGCGTACCTGCGCAGCGTCGACGTCAACCGCTTGCTCTACAACTTCCGCGCCAACCACCGGCTGTCCACGCAGGGCGCCCAGGCGCTGGGCGGCTGGGAGGCTCCGAACTTCCCGTTCCGCACCCACAGCCAGGGCCACTTCCTCACGGCCTGGGCGCAGGCGTGGGCGGTGCTGGGCGACACGACGTGCCGCGACAAGGCCGCGACGATGGTGGCGGAGCTGGCGAAGTGCCAGGCCAACAACGGCGCCGCCGGGTTCACGACGGGGTACCTGTCCGGCTTCCCGGAGTCTGACTTCAACGCCGTCGAGACCGGGTCCGGCAACGTCTCGTACTACGCGATCCACAAGACGCTCGCCGGCCTGCTGGACGTCTGGCGGCTGCTGGGCAGCACGCAGGCGCGCGACGTCCTGCTGCGGTTCGCGGGCTGGGTGGACGCTCGCACCGGCCGGCTGTCGCAGTCGCAGATGCAGGTCGCCCTGCGGGTCGAGTTCGGCGGCATGAACGCGGTCTTCGCCGACCTCTACCTCATGACCAACGACCAGCGCTGGCTCACCGTGGCGCAGCGCTTCGACCACGCGTCGGTGTTCGACCCGCTCGCCTCCAACCGTGACCAGCTGAACGGCCTGCACGCCAACACGCAGGTGCCCAAGTGGGTCGGTGCCGCGCGCGAGTACAAGTCCACGGGCGCGACGCGGTACCGGGACATCGCCCGCAACGCCTGGGCCATCACGGTGGGCGCGCACACGTACGCGATCGGCGGCAACAGCGAGGCCGAGCACTTCCGTCCCCCGAACGCGATCTCGACGTACCTGGACAACGACACGGCCGAGCAGTGCAACACCTACAACATGCTCAAGCTCACGCGCGAGCTGTGGACTCTCGACCCCGACAACGCGGGTTACTTCGACTACTACGAGCGGGCGCTGCTCAACCACCTGCTCGGCGCGCAGAACCCGTCCGACTCGATGGGCGGGTTCTCCTACTTCACGCCGCTGCGTCCGGGCGGCCGGCGCGGCACGCCCTCCTCGGGCCCGGCCTGGGGCGGCGGCACGTTCTCCACGCCGTACACGACGTTCTGGTGCTGCCAGGGCACCGGGATCGAGACCAACACCAAGCTCATGGACTCGATCTACTTCTCCGAGGGCACCACGCTGACGGTCAACCTGTTCATGCCGTCCACCCTGACGTGGGCCGCCCGCAACGTGACGGTCACCCAGGCCACGTCGTACCCCGTCGGGGACACGACGACCCTGACGATCGGCGGGAGCCCGTCGGGGTCCTGGACGGTCCGGGTGCGTATCCCGGCCTGGGCCACGGGCGCCTCGCTGACCCTGAACGGAGCGGCGCTGGACGTCGCGGCCGCCCCGGGGTCGTACGCGTCTGTCACCCGAACCTGGGCCGCGGGCGACGCGCTCGCCCTCCGGCTGCCGATGAGTGTGCGGGTGGAGCCAACCAACGACGACGCCGGCACGGGGGCGGTCTTCTATGGTCCCACCCTGCTGTCCGGCAACTACGGCGACCGCACGCTGTCCGGCCCGCCGGCGCTGAACATCGCGTCCGTCACCCGCACCAGCACCACCTCGCTGGCGTTCACCGCGCAGGCCGACGGGCAGAACGTCGGGCTCGGCCCGTTCTACGACGCCCACGGCCACAACTACACCGTCTACTGGCGCACGGGCGGCCAGGGCGGTGGGGCCACGGGCTCGTCGGGCCCGTACCGCCTGGTGAACGTCGCCAGCGGCCTCGTGCTCGGCGTCTCGGGCATGTCCACCGCCGATGGCGGCCTGGCGCTGCAGTGGGGAGACAACGGGTCCGCCGACCACGACTGGCTGTTCGTGGCCGACGGCGACGCGCTCAAGCTCCGGAACGTGCACAGCAGCAAGGTGCTCGGCGTCGAGAACATGTCGACGACGGACGGCGCGCGCGTCCTGCAGTGGGGCGACACGGGCACGGCGGACCACCGCTGGGTGCTGGTGGATGCGGGCGACGGCACGCACCGCGTCCGCAACGTGCACACGTCGCGGGTCCTGGGACTGCAGGGGAACTCGACCGCGCAGGGGGCGCAGGCGGTCATGTCGGGAGACGACGGGAGCACGGACAACCGCTGGCGCGTCGTGCCCACGGGAGCCCGGCGCCTGCAGAACCGCAACAGCGGGCTCGTGCTCGGGGTCTCGGGCATGTCCACCGCCGACGGCGCGCTCGCCGTGCAGTGGGTCGACACCGGAACGGCGGACCACCTGTGGACGGCGACGCTCGGCAGCGACGGGCTGCTGCGGCTGCGCAACCAGCACACGGGCAAGGTGCTCGCGGTGGACGGCACGGGCAACGGCGGACGGGCTGTCTCCACCACGGACACGGGCTCGACCACCCAGCGGTGGCGGCTGCGGTACGGGTCGAACGGGTACTTCCGCCTCCAGAACGCGACCGGCCGCGTGCTGGGTGTGGATGCCATGTCCACCACGCAGGGTGCGCAGGCGCTCGTGTGGGACGACAACGGGACCGACGACCACCTGTGGAGGTTCGTCTGAGGCGCCCACCGGGGGTGCCGGGAGCGCGATGATGGGGCATGGCCCTCGACCAGGTCGTCTACCGGCGCTATGCGCCGCCGCCGAGTGCACGCGGGATCGTCGAGCACCTGTGGGTGGTGCGACTGCCCGCCGGTGCCGTGGAGCGCGAGGTGCTGCTGCCGGACGGGCACGGCCTCGTCACCGTGGCCGTCGGCACCCCCGGTGTGCACATCGACCCGCTCACGCAGCTGCGCATCCCGGACGCCAGCGGTGTCCGCGGGCTCGCCGACCGGGCGTTCGTCCGTGAGCAGCAGGGTCCGTCCGTCCGCCTCGGTGCCCAGCTCGACCCGGTGGCGCTCGCGCGGATGGGTGTCCACGCATCCGCCCACGAGCCCGTCGAGGTGTCGGCAGTGCTCGGTGCGGGGGTGGAGGAGGAGTGCGTGACCGCGCTGGGCCAGGGGCGCGACGCGGACGCGGCCGCGGCCCTTGGCGCGGCCCTCGCGGCGCACGCCGTGCCGGCGCCGGTCGGGTCGCCGCTGGAGGCACTCACCCCGGTGCTGCGCAGCGTCGTCGAGCAGCGCGGTCTGGTCCGCGCGTCGGACCTGGCCCGGGACGCCGACCTCGCGATCGGGGTCCTGCACCGGGAGGTCGTCCAGACGCTCGGGATCACCCCGGAGGCGTTCCTGGCGGCCGTGCGGTTCTCGGCCTTCGTCCGGGACGCCGTCGGGCCCGGTCCCGTCCGGCCGCAGGACGCGCTCGCCGTCCTGCAGTGGTACCTGCGGGCCGGCTATCCGCCCCGGGAGGTCGAGCGGTTCACCGGCCTCAGCCACGTGGAGCTGCGACGGCTGGAGACGGGCATCGCGGCGGCGCTCGGGCTCGCTGCCTGACGTTAGGGTTTCTCCTCGTGAGCGAGCGCATCAGGGTGGCCGTGCTGGGTGCGGCGGGACGCATGGGACAGACGGTCGTCCGCGCCGTGCAGGAGGCCCCCGACCTGGAGCTGGTCGCTGCGGTCGACGCCGACGCGGACCTGTCGGTGGTCGTCGACGCGGGTGCGCAGGTCGCGGTCGACTTCACGGTCCCGTCGGCGACCGAGGGCAACGTGCACGCGCTCGTCGACGCGGGGGTCCACCTGGTCGTCGGCACCACCGGCTGGGATGACGAGTCGTTGGCCCGCGTGCGGGACCACCTCGCCGACCGGCCCGGTGTCGGCGTCCTGGTCGCGCCCAACTTCGCGCTCGGTGCCGTGCTGGCCATGGCGTTCGCGGCGCGGGCTGCCCGCTGGTTCGAGTCCGTCGAGGTGATCGAGCTGCACCACCCCGACAAGGTCGACGCGCCGTCCGGGACCGCTCACCACACGGCCACGGCGATCGCTGCGGCGCGCGCCGCCGCCGCGCTGGGTCCTGTGCCGGACGCGACCACGCAGGCGCTCGACGGGGCTCGCGGAGCCGACGTCGAGGGGGTGCGGGTGCACTCCGTGCGGCTGCGCGGGCTCGTCGCTCACGAGGAGATCCTGCTGGGCAACGCCGGCGAGCAGCTGACCATCCGGCACGACTCGTTCGACCGCGTCAGCTTCATGCCCGGTGTCCTGCTGGCCGTGCGTCAGGTGGGCTCGCGACCCGGCCTGACCGTCGGGCTCGAGCAGCTGCTCGACCTGGCGTGACCGTGGCCGCCCGCTCCAGCCGTTCTCGCTGGACCTCCGTCGCCGCTGCCGTCGCGCTCACCGGGCTGCTCGGCCTGTACCTGTGGCTCGTCGCCACGCGCGCGACCGCCCTCATCCGCACCGGCGAACCCGTCGGGATCGGCCTGGGGATCGCCTTCTGGGTCCTGCCGCCGCTGGTGATCTGGCTGGTCGCGCGCGAGTGGCGGCTCGCGATCGACGTGCAGCGGATGGCCGACGAGCTTGCGGAGGCCGACGAGCTGCCTGTCGACGACCTGCCCCGGTCGCCCGGTGGGCGCATCGACCGCGCCGCTGCCCGCGAGGCCTTCGAGCCGGCGCGTGAGCGGGCCGAGGCGCAGCCCGACGACTGGCGGTCCTGGTACCTCCTCGCGTTCGCGTACGACGCGGCGGGGGACCGGCGGCGCGCCCGCGAGTCGCTGCGGACGGCCAGCCGGCTGCACCGGGCCTAGATCGAGGCGGACCAGCGGTGCTCGGTGACGGTGCGTGTCGACCCGTCGGGCATCCGGCCCGAGACCAGCTCGCGGACCACGTCGTCGGGGCCGAGACCGGCGGACGACAGGAACTGCGCACGCGCGTCGTCCCCGTCCAGCACCCAGGTGTGCACCTGGTCGGCGCCGTCCTCGCGGAGCGTGTCGACGGCCGCGGCGAGCAGCCGCGAGCCGTGGCCCACGCGCTGGTGCGCCGGCTCGACCTCGAGCGCGAGGATCGCACCGCCGGGGGCGTCGAACGGCCGGCTCTCCGGGGTCGGGACCGGGGCGACCGACACGACGCCGACGACGGTCGGACCGTCGCAGGCGACCAGCACGCGGTAGCCCGCCCCGGGCGGGGAGGAGACGGCCGACGCCCACTGCGCCTCGATCGCCGACGCGTCGAGCAGGTCCAGGGCGCCCTGGCCCAGGACCTCGACGTGGGACAGCTGCCACGCCTCGACCTGGATCCGGGCGATGGCGTGCTCGTCGCCGCGGATGGCGGGGCGGACCGAGACGTCGGCGTTCTCAGTGAACAGGGGCACTAGACAACGCTAACCGTCTCGCGCTGGTCGTCCGACGCCTTCGGCGGGTTCGTGACGGGCCCCCGAGCCTCGGCGACGACGGGTGCCGCCTTCGGCGGGTGCTTGGCCGAGATCTTGTCGATCCAGGCCAGGGCCACGGCGGACAGGATGAAGGCGAGGTGGATCGCGGTCTGCCACAGGAGCACCGCGTTGCCGTGCGGCTCCTCGAGGATGGCCTCGGCCCGGATGAAGCTGGCCAGCAGGTGGATCGACGAGATGCCGATGATCGACATCGCCAGCTTGGTCTTCAGCACGTTCGCGTTGACGTGCGAGAGCCACTCCGGCTGGTCGGGGTGGTCGTCGAGCTTGATCCGGGACACGAACGTCTCGTACCCGCCGATGATCACCATGATCAGCAGGTTCGCGATCATCACGACGTCCACCAGCCCGAGCACGGCGAGCATGATCGCGGACTCGTCCATCCCGCCGTGGAAGAACACCTCGGAGAAGATGTGGCCGAGCTCGACCATGAACTGCCAGACGTAGATCGCCTGGGCGACGATCAGTCCGAGGTACAGGGGGACCTGGAGCCAGCGGGAGAAGAAGATCAACGAACCGAGCGAGCTGCGCTGGGCGGGAGTGGCCACGGGGTCCTCCGGAAAGTGGTGGTGCCGGGCGCGTCTGCAGCACCAGCGGGGCGTTCCGACACCCCAACGGCCGACGGCCGCCGATGGTGCCCACGATCTCAGGGCATGCCGAGTGCGCGGAGCACGGCCGCGGTGACGGCGGCGAGCAGGACGACGACGATGAACGGCGCGCGCAGGGCCAGCGCGATCGCGGCGACGACGAGCGCGGGCAGCCGGGCGTCGAGCACGAGCTCGTTCCCGCGGGTGGCGGTCTGCACCGCGACGAGCGCGGACAGCAGGGCGACCGTCACCAGGGCGGCGGTCCGTGCGACGCGCGGTTCGGCGAGCCAGTGCTTGGGCACCAGGTGGCCGGCGAGCTTGAGCGCGAAGACGACGGCGCTGGCCACGACCAGCGCGATCCAGGTGGCGACGGTGCTCATGCGACCGGTTCCCGTTGACGTGCGACGAGGCCCGCGACGATCGCGACCACGGCGGCCAGCAGTACCGGGATCCCCGCGGGGACCAGGGGAGTGAGCGCGAGGGCGACGACGACCGCGCCGGCGGCCACCGTCTGCGCGAGGCGCGAGCCCGGGCCGGTGATCCGCGGCCAGACCAGACCGAGGAACGCCGCAGCCGCCGCGGCGTCGAGCCCGTACCTCGCCGGGTCGCCCATCCGGTCCCCGGCCACGGCGCCGACCAGCGTGAACAGGTTCCAGAGCGCGAACACGCCCACGCCGGTCCACCAGAAGCCGAGCTGGGCGGCGTGGGGCGCCTTGTGGGCGGTCGCGACCGCGGTCGACTCGTCGATGGTCAGCTGCGCGGCCAGCGGCCGACGCCAGCCGCGGGCGTCGATGAGCGGCGCGACCTGCGGCCCGTAGAGCCCGTTGCGCACGCCGAGCAGGCCCGCGGTCGCGATGGCCGCGCCGGCGAGCCCACCTGCCCCGACGACCCCGATGAACGCGAACTGCGAGCCGCCCGAGAACATCAGGAGGCTGAGCGCCATGGCCTGCGGGACGGTGAGCCCGGCGGCGACGGCGAGCGCGCCGAACGAGACGCCGTACAGGCCCGTCGCCAGGGAGACCGAGACGGCCTGCCGGATGGCGGCCCGACCTTCGGCGTCCTGTGTCACGCGGGCAACTGTGGCACAGCGTCCCAGGACTAGATCGCGACGTACACGCTGTCGAGATACTCCTCGATGCCGGCCTCGCCGCCCTCGCGCCCCAGGCCCGAGGACTTCACGCCGCCGAACGGAGCGCTCGCGTCGGACACCAGCCCGCGGTTCACGCCGAGCATCCCGGTCTCCACCGACTCCGCCAGGCGCATCACGCGGGCGATGTCGCGGGTGTACGCGTAGGCCACGAGCCCGAACGGCGTCGAGTTCGCCAGGGCGACCCCCTCGTCCTCGGAGCCGAACGTCACCACCGGGGCGACGGGGCCGAAGGTCTCCTCCGTGATCACGCGCAGGTCGGCGGAGACCCGGTCGAGGACGGTCGGCGCGTAGAAGTAGCCCGGGCGGTTCGGCCGGTCGCCGCCGATCCGGACGCGCGCGCCGGCGTCGACCGCCTCCGCGACGACCTCCTCGACCCGGTCGACCGCCGAGGACTCGATGAGCGGACCGACCGTGGTGCCCTCGTCGGCACCGTGCCCGACGACCAGCTTGTCGAACGCCTCGGTCAGGCCGGCCGTGAACTCCTCCGCGACAGACGCGTGCACGAGGAACCGGTTGGCGGCGACGCACGTCTGGCCCGCGTTGCGCATCTTGGCCTGCACGGCGCCCTGCACCGCCGCCGGGATGTCGGCGTCCTCGAACACGAGGAACGGAGCGTTGCCGCCCAGCTCCATCGAGGTGCGCAGGATGTTGTCCGCCGACGCCTTGAGCAGCGCGGCGCCCACCTCGGTCGAGCCGGTGAACGACAGCTTGCGCAGCCGCGGGTCCGCCAGCAGGGGACCGGAGATGGTGCGCGCCGACGCCGACGGCACCACGTTGATGACGCCCGTCGGCAGGTCGCGGGCCTCGAGCTCCTCGCGGATGATCTCCGCGACGTACGCGGTGGTCAGCGGGGTCAGCTGGGCGGGCTTGATGACGACTGTGCACCCGGCGGCGAGGGCCGGGGCGACCTTGCGGGCGATCATCGCGATCGGGAAGTTCCACGGCGTGATGAGCAGCGCCGGACCGACGGGTCGGCGCAGGACCAGCTGGTGGTTGGCGCCGGAGGGCGCGCGACGGGCCAACCCCTCGAAGCGGACGGCCTGCTCGGAGTACCACCGGACGTAGTCCGCGCCGTAGGCGACCTCGGCCCGGGACTCGGCCAGGGGCTTGCCACCCTCGGCAGTGACCAGTGCGGCGATGTCCTCCGTGCGTGCGGTCAGCGTGTCGAAGACCGCCCGGAGCAGCTCGGCGCGCACGCGCGGTGCGGTCGCGCGCCACTGCGGGAACGCGTCGTGCGCTGCGGTCAGGGCGTCGAGGGCGTCCTGCTCACCGCCGTCGGCCACGTCGAAGAGCGTCTCGGTGGTCGCGGGGTCCGCGACCTCGAACGTCCGGCCCGTGCTCGCGGGGCGCCATGCCCCGTCGATCAGGACCCCGGTGGGGACGTGGGCAGCGACGGTGGGCGGCAGGGACGGCGGCGTCATACCGAGGAGTATGTCTCCCGAGCGGCTCCGACGCACGGACGGAACGGCACAGGGTTTCCGCACCTGCGACCTACCATGACGACCATGACGGACCTGCGCGTGCCTTCGCCCTACGAGGACCTCCTCCGGCTCGTCCTCGAGACCGGCACCCCGAAGGCCGACCGCACGGGGACCGGGACGCGCAGCGTGTTCGGCCACCAGATGCGCTTCGACCTGTCGGCGGGCTTCCCGCTGGTCACGACGAAGCGCGTGCACCTGCGCTCGATCGTGCACGAGCTGCTGTGGTTCCTGCGGGGAGAGTCGAACGTCGCGTACCTGCACGAGAACAACGTGACCATCTGGGACGAGTGGGCGTCGCCCGACGGTGAGCTGGGTCCGGTGTACGGCGTGCAGTGGCGCAGCTGGCCGACGCCCGACGGCGGCCACATCGACCAGATCACCGAGCTGCTGGCCAACCTGCGCCGCGACCCCGACTCGCGCCGGCACATCGTGTCCGCGTGGAACGTCGCCGACATCCCCTCGATGGCGCTCGCACCGTGCCACGCGTTCTTCCAGTTCTACGTCGCCGACGGCAGGCTCTCCTGCCAGCTGTACCAGCGGTCGGCGGACCTGTTCCTCGGGGTGCCGTTCAACATCGCCTCGTACGCGCTGCTGACCCACATGGTCGCCCAGCAGGTGGGCCTCGACGTCGGCGACTTCGTGTGGACCGGCGGGGACTGCCACATCTACGACAACCACGTCGACCAGGTCCGCGAGCAGCTGAGCCGCACGCCGTACCCGGCACCGACCCTCGAGCTGCGCAAGGCCGACTCGCTGTTCGACTACACGTTCGACGACGTGCAGGTGGTCGACTATCAGTACCACCCGGCCATCAAGGCCCCGGTGGCCGTGTGAGCCTGGCGCTCGTCTGGGCCCAGACCCCCACCGGGATCATCGGGCGCGACGGCACGCTGCCGTGGCACGTCCCGGAGGACATGGCCCACTTCCGCGACCTCACGCGCGGGCACCCCGTGATCATGGGGCGCGCCACGTGGGCGTCGCTGCCGTCGCGGTTCCGGCCGCTGCCCGGCCGCGACAACATCGTGCTGACCCGGAGCCCCGAGTTCGAGGCCGCGGGCGCGCTCGTCGTGCACGGGATCGACGAGGCGCTCCGGCTGGTCGGCGACCGCGACGCCTGGGTCATCGGCGGGGGAGAGGTCTACCGGGCCCTGCTTCCCCTCGCGCACCGCGTCGAGGTCACCGTCGTGTCCCTCGACGTGGGCGGTGACACCCGAGCCCCGTCCCTGGACAAGAGATCCTGGCGGCGCGCCGGCGCCGATCCCGACCACGGCTGGCACGTCTCGTCGGCCGGCGGCACGCGGTACCGGTTCGAGACGTACCTGCGCGCCTGAGGGGCGGAACCCCACGACGTCGGGCGCGCGCGGGGCGGTACCGTGGGCCCCATGCCGCGCACCTCCACGCCCGCCCGCCCGTTCGGGTCCGTGCTCACCGCGATGGTCACGCCGATGACGGCGGACGGCGCGGTCGATCTCGCCGGAGCCGTACAGCTGGCGAAGCACCTCGTGGACCACGGCAACGACGGGCTCGTGCTCAACGGCACCACAGGCGAGGCGTCGACGACGCACGCACCCGAGAAGGCGGAGCTCGTCCGGGCCGTCGTCGAGGCCGTCGGCGACCGTGCCTCCGTCATCGCCGGCGCTGGGTCCAACGACACCGCGCACGCCGTCCGCATGGCGGAGCAGGCGGCCGAGGCCGGAGCGCACGGCCTGCTCGTCGTCAGCCCGTACTACTCGCGCCCCTCGCAGGACGGCGTCCGCCGGCACGTCGAGGCCGTCGCCGACGCCACGGACCTGCCTGTGATGCTCTACGACGTCCCCGGCCGCACGGCCGTCCGCTTCGCACCGGCGACCATCGCCGCGCTCGCGGGCCACGACCGGGTCGTCGCCATGAAGGACGCCGGCGGCGACACCTACGCGGCGGCCAAGTCGATCACCGAGACCGGCCTCGCCTGGTACTCCGGCGACGACAGCGCCCTGCTGAGCCTGCTGGCGCACGGTGCCGTCGGCATCGTCAGCGTCTCCGGCCACGTCGTGGGCCGCCAGCTCGCCGAGGTCGTCGCGGCGTTCGACGCCGGCGACCACACGGCGGCCCTCCAGACCTTCCGATCGATCATGCCCGCGATCGACGCACTCAACGGTGCCGGCTTCCAGGCCGTCGCCGCGAAGGCCGCGCTCCAGGTGCTGGGCGTCCTGCCCGAGCGCTCGGTGCGCCTCCCGCTCGTCCCCGCGACCGACGACGAGCTCGCGCTGATCCGCGACGGCCTGCGGGCCGCCGGGCTGCTCGACGTCGTCGTGCGCTGATCCCACCAGGAGTCACATGAGTCACCCGCACCCCGAGCTCACCCTGCCGCCGGCACTGCCCGACGGCGCCCTGCGCGTCGTCGCACTGGGTGGGCTCGGAGAGGTCGGCCGCAACATGGCCGTCCTCGAGCACGCCGGACGTCTGCTCGTCATCGACTGCGGCGTCCTGTTCCCCGAGGACCACCAGCCCGGCGTCGACCTGATCCTCCCCGACTTCGAGTACATCAAGGACCGGCTCGACGACATCGAGGCGATCATCCTCACGCACGGCCACGAGGACCACATCGGCGCCGTCCCGTACCTGCTGCGGCTGCGCAAGAACATCCCGCTGGTGGGCTCCAAGCTGACGCTCGCGTTCATCGAGGCGAAGCTCAAGGAGCACCGCATCCAGCCCGTGACGCGCGAGGTGCGCGAGGGGCAGACCGCCACGTTCGGCGGGTTCGAGTGCGAGTTCGTCGCCGTGAACCACTCCATCCCCGACGCGCTCGCGGTGGCCGTGCACACTGCCGCCGGCACCGTGCTGCACACCGGCGACTTCAAGATGGACCAGCTGCCGCTCGACGGCCGGATCACCGACCTGCGGGCGTTCGCGCGTCTCGGCGAGCGCGGGGTCGACCTGTTCATGGTCGACTCCACCAACGCCGAGGTGCCCGGGTTCGTGGCCCAGGAGCGGGGGATCGGTCCCGTCCTGGACCAGGTCTTCGCCGACTCGACCAAGCGGATCATCGTCGCGTCGTTCGCGTCGCACGTGCACCGGGTCCAGCAGGTGCTCGACGCGGCCTACACGCACCAGCGTCGCGTCGCGCTCGTCGGCCGCTCGATGGTCCGCAACATGGGCATCGCCGCCGACCTCGGCTACCTCAAGGTGCCCGACGGCGTGCTGATCGACCTCAAGCAGGTCGACACCCTGCGCGACGACGAGATCGTGCTCATGTGCACCGGCTCCCAGGGCGAGCCGATGGCGGCGCTGTCCCGGATCGCCAACAACGACCACAAGGTCTCCGTCGGCCCCGGCGACACCGTGATCATGGCGTCGTCGCTGATCCCCGGGAACGAGAACGCCGTCTTCCGCGTGATCAACGGCCTGACCCGGCTCGGCGCCCGCGTCGTGCACTCCGGCAACGCCAAGGTGCACGTCTCCGGCCACGCCAGCGCCGGCGAGCTCCTGTACTGCTACAACATCCTCAAGCCGCGCAACGTCATGCCCGTGCACGGCGAGATCCGGCACCTCGTGGCCAACGCGGCGCTCGCGGTGCAGACCGGCATCCCCGCCGACCGCGTGGTCCTCGCCGAGGACGGCGTGGTGGTCGACCTGATCGACGGCCGCGCGCGGATCGTCGGCGCCGTGCCCTGCGGGTACGTGTACGTCGACGGGTCCAGCGTCGGGGAGATCACCGAGGTCGAGCTCAAGGACCGCCGGATCCTCGGCGACGAGGGCTTCATCTCGATCTTCGCGGTGGTCAGCTCCGCCGACGGCAAGGTGCTCGCCGGGCCGCAGATCCACGCGCGCGGGTTCGCCGAGCAGGACGCCGTGTTCGACGACATCCTCCCGGAGCTCACCGCTGCGCTGGAGGAGTCGGCCCGCAACGGCAACTCTGACGCGCACGTCCTCCAGCAGGTCATGCGCCGCGTCGTCGGGCGGTGGGTGTCCAACCGCCTGCGCCGTCGGCCGATGATCATCCCCGTGGTCGTCGAGGCCTGACCCGTCCCGACCGTTCGGCCCCGTCCTGCCACGCAGGGTGGGGCCGTCGTTCGTCAGGTGGGGGTGACTCTGACCTCGTCGGCTGTCGGGACGTCCTCGGTGGTCGGCGCCGCATCGTCGACGTCACGCGTGCGCCGGGAGGCAGCCGCCGAGCCGATCAGGATGAGCGCGGTCGCGGCGAGCACGGTGACCGTGATGACCTCGTCGAGCACCAGCGCGCCCAGAGCCACCGCGACGACCGGGTTGAGGTAGGCGACGAGGGTGGACCGCGCGGCGCCGACCTCGACGATCAGCCGGAAGAACAGCACGAACGCCAGCGCGGTGCAGAGCGCGCCGAGCCCCACGAGGGCCAGCACGGCGTCCACGGGCGGCCACGGGTGCGGACCCGTCACGAGCACGACGGGTGCGTACGCGAGCGCCGTGATGCCGAGGCAGGTGGCGGTCAGCGGGATGGCGGGCACGTCACGCAGCGCGCGGTCCGCGATGATCGGCGCGGCCGCGTACCCGAGGGCCGCGAGGAGCACCTGGGCGACGGCCCACGGGTCCCCACCGGCCGCCCCCGGTCCGAGCAGCAGCGCCACGCCGCCGAGGCCGACGAGCAGGCCGACCCAGCGCACGAACGCCACGGGACGTCGGTCGCCCACGAGCCGGCCGAGGATCACCGCGGCGATCGGCACGGTCGCGACGAGCAGTCCTGTGGTCGAGCTGGACAGCGTGCGCTCGGCGTTCGACAGCAGGATCCACGGCAGGACGATCTCGAGCACCGCGAACCCCAATACAGCCGGCCAGTGTCCGCGCAGCACCCGCAGGCCCCCTCCGCGCAGCGCGAAGGGCAGGAGCAGCAGGGCTCCGAGCGCGGTCCGCACGAACACGACCATGACGGGCGTGACGTCCGTGACGGCGATCTTGATGAGCAGGTACGGGATGCCCCAGATGACTCCGACGGCGACCAGGAGGATCCAGCCGCGGCGGCTCACGAGGGCGCCGCGAGAGAACGAGAACGCATACCGCCCACCGTAGGACCGGCCACCGACATCATTGACGGGGCCGTGCGGAACGCCGCCCGGTGCTGGCGCGGGCTGGTGCGGAACTCGCGCGCGAAGTGCTGGCGCAGCGCCGCCGACGACCCAAACCCGGCCGACGCAGCCACCTGCTCGACGGGCGCGTCGGTCGACTCCAGCAGCACCCGGGCACGCACCAGTCGCTGCCGCAGGAGCCACTGCGACGGGCTCGCGCCGGTGCGGGCACGGAACTGGCGGGTGAACGTCCGCCGCGACAGGTGCACGCTCTGCGCCCAGGTGTCGAGGTCCAGCGGCGCGTCCAGCCGGGCGGTCGCCCAGCCCATCGCGACCTCGACCGGGTCCGCCGACGGAGTGGGGGCCACCGGCGCGGGGATGTACTGCGCCTGGCTCCCGTCCCGGTGGGGTGCCAGCACGAGCGCCCGTGCCACGTCGGCGGCGAACGCGGCGCCGTGGTCGGTGCGCACGACGTGCAGGCAGCAGTCGAGGGCGGCCGCGACCCCGGCCGAGGTGACGACGTCGCCGAGGTCGCACCACAGCACGTCGGACCGCACGGTCGCCGACGGGTGCCGTCGGGCGAGCTCGGGCGCGGCGGACCAGTGCGTCGCCACCTCGCGGCCGTCGACGAGCCCGGCCGCGGCGACCACGAACGACCCCAGGCAGAGCCCGACCACGCGGGCGCCACGGTCGTGCGCGACGCGCACCGCGGTCAGCAGGGCGTCGGACGGGGCACGCTCGACGAGCCAGCTGGGGATCACCACGGTCTGCGCGTCGGCGAGCGCGTCGAGCCCGCGCGCGACGAGCAGGTCATAGCCGGCGTCGGTGGCCAGTGCGCCGGGCTCCTCGGTGCAGACGGTGACGCGGTAGCGGGGGGTCGGTGCGCTGCGCGAGCGTGCCGCGAAGACTGTGGAGGGCACGGAGAGGTGGAACGGGCTGATCCTGGGGAACGCGACGACGGCAACCTCGTGCATGGCCCGATCCTAGCGAACAGCGTCCTTCGGGCCACTGGTCGTCATCAACCCGCGCGACGAGGCTGGCCGCATGACCTCGATCACCGCGAGCTACGTCGGCGGACCCACCGTGCACCTCCGCTACGCGGGTCAGGCCTTCCTGACCGACCCGACGTTCGACCCGCCGGGGGAGTACCCCGGCACCGGCACCACGCTGCGCAAGCTCGTCGGTCCGGCCGTGCCGCTCGCCGAGCTCGGTCCGGTCGACGTCGTGCTGCTCTCGCACGACCAGCACGCCGACAACCTCGACCACGCAGGCCGGTCGCTCCTGGCGTCGGTCCCGACCGTGCTGTCGACGCCGGACGCCGCTGCGCGGATCCCGGGCGTCCGGGGCCTGGTCCCGTGGGAGCAGGCGACCGTTGGTGCCGTCACGGTGACGGCCGTTCCCGCGCGGCACGGTCCGGAGGGCGCCGAGCCGCTCAGCGGCGTGGTGACCGGGTTCGTGCTGCGGGCCGACGGCTGGCCGACGGTCTACGTGTCGGGGGACAACGCGTCGCTGGACGTGGTCGACGCGATCGCCCGACGCGTCCCGGACATCGAGGTCGCCGTGCTGTTCGTGGGCGGCGCCAACGTCGGCCGGTTCGGGGCCGAGCCGCTCACGCTCGACGCGGCCAGGGCCAGTGCGGCGGCGGACCTCCTGCCCGGCGCGCGGATCGTGCCTGTGCACCACACGGACTGGGCGCACTTCGTCGACCCGCTCGCCGCCGTCGAGGAGCGCTTCACGGTGCACGGCCGGCGGGACCGGCTGGTCGTGCTCGAGCGCGGGCGTCCGACCGAGCTCTGACGCTCACGCAGGCGTCACCCCACGGAACTCCGCGAGCCGCTCGTGCTCGACCCCGACCGCCGCCTTCGTGCGACCCGACCACGGCACCCACTCGTCGAGCTCGAGCGCGAGCTGCTTGCCCTTCGCGCGCGGTCGCCAGGTGCCGACGAGCTCCCCGTCGGCGAGGACGGCACCGGGCCGGCCGATGGTGGGCCAGAGCGCCTTGTGATGGGCCTTGTCGGGGACCAGGAGCTCACGGTCGCGTCCCTGCAGGAACAGGTCGTACGGGCCCAGCAGCCGGACGAGCGGTTCGTGCGGCGGATCCTGCAGCGCGGCGAGGTCGGCGTCGAGGATGCTCGCACCGTCCCGGTCGACCTCCACGGCGTCCTCGGGCCACCGGGCCTTCACGTCCCGGACGGTCGAGTCGAGAAACACCGCCGCCTGCTTCGGCGTGACCGGCCCGAGCAGGTGCAGGAGCCCGCGCAGCAGGTCCACCGGTCCGTCGTCGCTGTCGTCCGCCCGCTCGAGGTTCCCCACCTGGCTCGCGGGCCAGCGCGGGATGCGGCGCACGACCGGCGGGGACGTGTACGGCTCCAGCTCCAGCCCCGCGTGCAGCGCGGCGAGCCGGAACGGCATCTCGTACATGTGGGTGGCGTGGCAGCCCGGGCACCAGCGCAGGTACGGCTCGGTCACCTCCGCCGTCATCCGGGTGGAGAGCGTCCCCTTGACCATGGGCTCGGCGACGACCTCACGCATCGTCCGGGACACCGTCGCGAGCGCGTCGAGGACGGGGATGCCTGCGTCCGCCAGGGGAGCCGAGGCGTTGATGACGCGCTTGGCGGCGTCGGCCTCGGAGTAGGGGCGCAGCGCCTTCTCGACGGCCGGCAGGTCGGAGCGGCGGTAGGCGTGGGGCGCAGCCCGGACGGTCCACGCGAGCGCGAGCTCGTGCGGCCAGTGGTGTGCGGTCACGGGGACGCCGCGCAGCGCGAGCGCCCAGAGCGCACCGTCCGGGCCGGTGTCCTGCACGCCGAGATCGAGGATCGTGGCCGCGTCGGGACGACGATCCTTTCTCGGCGCCCGGTCCAGCTGCTGGGCGTGAATGCGATAGCGGAGCACCTGCGTTCGGGTCACGGCCATGCGTCCACCGTGGCACGCGCCTCCGACAACCGGCAGGGTCGGTCCCGCCGCGCGGCTCAGAGACCGTGCGCCGCGACCAACGCGTCCAGCTGGTCCTGGTGCGCGTCGACGAACTCCTGCTGGACGGCGTGCCACGCGACGCGGGTGGACTCCGTGAACCCCGTCGACGCGCGGCAGGTGAGGTCGGCGACCGCCAGCGCGATCTCCGCCTGCTGCACCTCGGGGTCGGAGAAGGTGCCGCCCCGCGTCGCGGCCGCCGCCTGTTCCTCGGCCTCGTCCGGCGACCCGACGTCGTAGCCGGCCTCGGCCATGCACGCGGACCACGACGCGTCGGCCACGTGCACGCGAGGGTCGTCGACCGTCGCAAGCACCCAGCTGCTGATCTCCACGTCCAGGTCGGCGAAGGCCGGGTCGGCCCGCCAGCTCTGCGCGGGCTCCTCGACGTCGGCGGGCGTACAGTCGGTGAGCGCGGCGTCGTACCGGTCGCGGTCCGGTCCGGACAGGGTGCGGACGAATGCGGCGTTGAGCTCCGCCGTGGTCTCGGTCTCCAGGCTCAGGCCGCCGTACCCCCACGCGCGCGCGAACGGCAGGGTGTCCTGCATGAGCTCATGGTTCGGGTCGTCCGGCCAGTACATGAACCCCGCGTCGGCCACGCACGCCCGGGTCCGCTCCTCGTTCACCTGCGTCGCGAGGCGCACGTCGACCTGGTCGAGGTAGGCCCACAGCGGTCCCGGGGCCGGGCGCGCGACGGACGGGACCGCCGGTGGGAGCGGCTTCGTCGATGCCTGGGCGGCGCAGCCTGCGACGAGCGCGGTGACCGCGAGCGCGACCACGAGGGCGGTCCGGTGCGACACGGTGCGGCTCCCGTCGTCCGACGACCGGCCCCGGCGCCCGTCGCGTCCCGCCGACCCTAGCGGCGGTGCGGGACTGCCGGGGGCGGTTCGAGCGGCGTCAGCCCTCGAGGATCGCCAGGCCCGCAGTGCGCAGCACGTGCACGTACCGCTGCGCGGATCCGTCCGGCAGCAGGCCGCCGAGCTCGAGCTCGACCAGGCCGTGCACGACGGCCCACAGCCCCAGCGCAGGTTCCTCGGCGGCGACGGTGTCAGTCGGGTCCGTGCCGAGCACGCGAGCGACCGCGTCGCGCAGCACCCCGAAGGTCGCGCTCGCGGTCGCCGGTCCGCGGGTGCCGTCCTGCAGCCCGGCGCCGCTCGCACCGAACATGACCCGGTAGAAGTGCGGTGCGGCCAGGGCGTTCTCCCGGTAGGCGAGGCCGAGCCCGAGCAGGTCCGCGCCGGGGTCCGCGGTGCGGGGGACGGCGGCGAGCCGTGCGGCGAAGCGCGCGAACGCCTCGTCGCCGACGGCCCGCACCAGGTCCTCGCGGCTGCCGAAGAGGGAGTACACGGCCGACGGCGACGTCCCCGCGCGGGCGGCGAGGTCGCGGACCGTCAGGCCGGGGGCGCCGGAGGTCGCGACGATGGCCGACGCCTCCTCGAGCAGGCGGGCACGGAGAGCGTCGTCGTGCACGCGGGGACGGGCCATCGGGCGAGTCTAGAGGGCTTGACGTCGGTTTGCGAACGGTGTTCTATAACGCTGTTCGCAAACTAGGAGGACTCCCATGATCGAGCTGACCGAGGCCGCTCGGGTCACCGCCGGCATCGTCGCGCTGTCGGTGGTCGCGATCGAGTCCGGAGGTGCCTTCCTGCTGCGCGTCGTCACCGGCAAGGAGCAGGCCACCGACTTCCAGAAGAGCTTCTTCCGCGCCGGGCACGCCCACGCCGGCGTCCTCGTGACGCTCGGGCTCGTGTGCCTGCTCCTCGGCGAGGCCACGACGCTGACGGGCTTCTGGCGATGGCTCGCGCAGACGGGGGTGCTGCTTGCCGCGATCGTCATGTCGGCCGGGTTCTTCTTCGCCGCGATGGGGCGCGGGCGACAGCAGCCCAACCGGGCCGTCGTCCTGCTCGGCGTCGGCGCCGTCCTGCTCGCCGCAGGGGTCGTGACCTTGGGTATCGGCCTGCTGCTCGGGTGAACGCGCGCCCGACACGCGCCCGACGGTCGACGTGTCACGGGCGGCCCCGACTAGTTTGAGGACCATGGCGACTCGCACGTCCACCCCTCGCGCCCGCTCCGGTGCGCCGGCGACGTCGCGCGCGTCCGGCAAGACGACCGGATCGTCCCGCCCGCAGGGGCGCAGGCCCGCGCCACCGCCGCCACGACCGGCCTTGCCGGTCCGCATCGTCAAGGGCATGTTCATGGGCACCGCCCACCTCGTCGGCGGGACCGCCCGGCGCGTCGGGCACGGCGCCCGGGACCTCGACCCGGCGCACCGCCGGGACGGTCTGGCGTTCACGCTCCTCGGGCTCGCGATCGTCATCGCCGCGCGCGAGTGGTGGGACCTGTCGGGGACCGCCGGTGCCGTGGTGCACAACATCGTGGCCGGCACGTTCGGCAAGGTCGGCGTCGCGGTTCCCCTCGTCCTGCTCGGGCTCGCGCTGCGGCTCATGCGGCACCCGGAGCGCGTCGAGGCCAACGGGCGCATCGTCATCGGGATCGGCGCCATCACCCTCGCCGTCTGCGGCCTCGTCCAGATCGGCGCCGGGCTGCCCGGCACGGACGACATGGCGGCGCTGCGCGTGGCCGGCGGGATCGTCGGCTTCCTGGTCGGCACGCCGCTGGCCAGCCTGCTCACCCCGGGTGTCGCCGTCGCGCTGCTGATCCTGCTCGCGTTCTTCGGTGTTCTTGTGGTGACCGCGACCCCGGTGCACCAGATCGTCCCGCGCCTGCGCGGCGTGTACGACAAGCTGACCGGGAACACCCGCAAGCCGGCCGAGGAGGCCGACGACGACGCGCCGCTCGTCATCAACGCGGGTCACACCGCAGTCGCCGAGATCGAGGCTCCGCCCGCCAAGCGCGGTCTGCTCGGGCGGCGACGCAAGCGCGCCGACCAGGTCGAGGACCCCGACGACACCCGGCTCGACGCCTACGACGGCGACGAGGCGTTCGAGCGCGCGGCGATCGTCGCGGCGGCCGAGGCCGAGGCGGAGGCCCAGGCGGCCCGCGACGCCGCACCCGACACCGTCCCGACGACCGTCGTGAGCACCAAGGCCCCGCTGCGCGCACCCGAGCCGACCCCCGTCCCGCGGGGCGAGCAGCCGATGCTCGGGGGAGACGTGCTCTACACGCTCCCGTCCGAGGACGCCCTGGCCAAGGGCGCGCCGCACAAGGTGCGGTCGGCCGCCAACGACCGCGTCGTCGAGTCCCTCACCTCCGTGCTCGAGGCGTTCGAGATCGACGCGCAGGTCACGGGCTTCACGCGCGGGCCCACAGTCACGCGGTACGAGGTCGAGCTCGGCCGGTCGGTCAAGGTCGAGCGGGTCACGGCGCTGAGCAAGAACATCGCCTACGCGGTGGCCAGCGCGGACGTCCGCATCCTGTCCCCGATCCCCGGCAAGTCCGCGATCGGCATCGAGATCCCCAACACCGACCGCGAGACCGTCTCGCTCGGCGACGTCCTGCGCTCCAGCGCGGCGAAGCGCACCGAGCACCCGATGGTCATCGGCGTCGGCAAGGACGTCGAGGGCGGCTACGTCGTCGCCAACCTGGCCAAGATGCCCCACCTGCTCGTCGCCGGCGCCACCGGGGCGGGCAAGTCGAGCTTCGTCAACTCGATGATCGTCTCAATCCTCATGCGCGCCACGCCCGACGAGGTCCGCATGGTGCTCGTCGACCCCAAGCGGGTCGAGCTCACGCTCTACGAGGGCATCCCGCACCTGATCACGCCGATCATCACGAACCCCAAGAAGGCCGCCGAGGCGCTCGAGTGGGTGGTGCGCGAGATGGAGGCGCGCTACGACGACCTGGCGAACTTCGGGTTCAAGCACATCGACGACTTCAACACCGCGGTCCGCGCCGGCAAGGTCAAGCCGCTGCCCGGCTCGGAGCGCAAGATCGCGACCTACCCGTACCTGCTGGTGGTCGTCGACGAGCTGGCCGACCTGATGATGGTGGCCCCGCGCGACGTCGAGGCGTCCATCCAGCGCATCACGCAGCTCGCCCGCGCCGCCGGCATCCACCTGGTCCTGGCCACCCAGCGCCCGAGCGTCGACGTCGTCACCGGTCTCATCAAGGCCAACGTGCCGTCCCGCCTCGCGTTCGCGACCAGCTCGCTGACGGACTCCCGGGTCGTGCTCGACCAGCCCGGCGCCGAGAAGCTCATCGGCCAGGGTGACGCACTGTTCCTGCCGATGGGTGCCGCCAAGCCGATGCGCACGCAGGGTGCCTGGGTGTCCGAGTCGGAGATCCACGCGGTCGTGGAGCACGTCAAGAAGCAGCTCAAGCCGGTGTACCGCCAGGACGTCACGGCGGCGCCGGTCAAGAAGCAGGTGGACGAGGACATCGGCGACGACCTCGACCTGCTGCTGCAGGCCGCGGAGCTCGTGGTCACCACGCAGTTCGGGTCGACGTCGATGCTGCAGCGCAAGCTGCGGGTCGGGTTCGCGAAGGCGGGTCGGCTCATGGACCTGCTCGAGTCGCGTGAGATCGTCGGCCCGTCCGAGGGGTCGAAGGCCCGCGAGGTCCTCGTGCAGGCCGACGACCTGCCGGCGACCCTCGCGATGCTGCGTGGCGCGCCCGGCGAGGACGAGGGTGACCGGTACGCCACCACGGACGGTGCCCTGCCGGGCGAGCCGCCGGTGGCGACCGACTACTTCGACGGCGCTGAGGAGGACGACGCCGGACGCTGGTCCGGCGGGGGTCGGTGAGCGCCGCGTTCCCCGACCCCTGGGGGGTCGTCAGCACGGTGATCGCCGGCGTGGCGGTCCTGGCGCTCGTCGCCGTCCTCATCCTGCTCGGCCGGCAGCGCGCGCAGGTCCGGCGGGCGAACGAGCTGCTGGAGCTGTCCCGCGAGCTGCGGCACCGCTACGACGCGCTCCAGGCGGTGACCAAGGAGGGTGTGCTGGTCCAGTCGCTGGCCGGCCGGGTGCTCGACATCTCCGAGCGGGCGGCGGCGATCCTGGGCATCGACGCGAAGACGTCCGTCGGCATGTCCGTCGGGGACCTGCCGGTCGTGCTCGTGAACGAGATGGGCCTCGCGATGAACCCGGCGGCCGTCCTGGGCCACCGGTCCGGGGTGGTCCGCGCCGGCTGGACGGTCGACTCCGAGCTCGTCGGCGTGGCGCTGCCCGGCACCGACACCACCCAGGCGCGCATGGTGCAGGTGGCCAGCCAGCTGGTGCCCGCCGGGGACGGGGACGCCGCGGCCGTGCTCACCACGCTCGTCGACGTCACCGGGCGCCGGGAGGTCGAGGCCGCGCTGACCCGCAGCGAGATGCAGTTCCGGGTCGCGATGGAGAACGCCCCGATCGGCATGGCGCTCGTGGACCTCGAGTGGCGGATCGTGGAGGCCAACGCGGCGTTCGCCGAGCTGCTGGGCACCAGCGTCGGGGCTCTGCGCGGATACCGCATGGAGGACCTCAGCACCCCGGAGGGGCGGCCCGCGGAGCGGCTCGAGGTCGACCACCTGCTCGGCGGCGGCCAGCACCGGTTCTCCCTCGAGAAGCGGTACCAGCGAGCCGACGGCCACCAGGTGTGGGTCGCGCTCGACGCCGCGCTCGTGCGCACCCCGACCGGCGCGCCGGACCACTTCGTCGTCCAGGTGCGCGACTCGACGGAGTCGCGGCTTCAGGCGGAGATGCTCACGCACCGGGCGATGCACGACCCGCTCACGGGGCTGGCCAACCGCACCCTGCTGCAGGAGGTGCTGCAGTCGGTGCTGGAGCAACCGGGCGTCGTCGACCGCGTCGCGGTCCTGGCCTGCGACCTCGACGGGTTCAAGGAGATCAACGACCGGTACGGCCACGCCGCCGGCGACGAGGTGCTCGTGCACGTCGCCGGCGTCCTGCGGGCGGCGACCGCGCGCCGGGGCACGGTGGCGCGGCTCGGCGGCGACGAGTTCGTCGTGGTGGTGCAGGACCTCGACGGTCCGCGCGCCGTGTTCGAGGTCGCCGGCGCCATCCACGCCGGGCTGCAGGAGCCCGTCCGCGTGGGTCGGCGACGGCTCAACGTCGCGGCCAGCATCGGGATCGCCCTTGCCGACCCGGACTCGATCGAGGGCGGCGCACCGGGCCTGCTGGCCGCCGCCGACGCAGCCCTCTACAGGGCCAAGGGTGCGGGCCGCGGACGGACCGAGGTCTACGACGCGTCGATGGCCATGGGCTCGCCGTCGGACCTGCACCGCGAGCTCGCCGCGGCCATCGCGGAGGACCAGCTGGTGGTCCACTACCAGCCGATCGTCGACCTGGCCGACGCCCGCGTGGTCGGGTACGAGGCGCTCGTGCGCTGGGAGCACCCGCACCGGGGGCTCCTGCTGCCCGCCTCGTTCCTCAGCCTGATCCAGGAGGCCGGCATGTCCGTCGCCCTCGGCCAGCTGGTCGCCCGGCGCGTGGTCGAGTTCGTCGCGTCGATCCACGACCGGACCCGGTGGGTGTCGGTGAACGTGTCCGCCGACCAGCTCGGGGACGGGGAGTTCGCGACGACCCTGCTGTCGGAGATCTCCCGGCACCGGCTCACGGCCGGCCGGATCGTGGTGGAGCTGACCGAGTCGTCGCTGGTCGCGTCCGGCACCCGGATCCGCCACGAGCTCACGCAGCTGTCCGCGGCGGGCGTCCCGATCCTGCTCGACGACTTCGGCACGGGCGTCTCGCCGCTGTCCTACCTGCGGGACCTGCCCGTCGCGGGGGTGAAGCTCGACATGTCGTTCACGTCGGGCATCCCGGAGGACCCGACGGCCGGCAAGGTCGCACGGGCGCTCGGTGCGCTGGCGCGCGAGCTCGCCATGGTGACCATCGCCGAGGGGATCGAGCACGAGGAGCAGGCCGAGTACCTGCACCGCAACGGCTGGCGCTACGGGCAGGGCTGGTTGTACGGCAGCGCCCAGCCGGGCGACATCACCCGCTGACGGCGCGGGGCACGACGACGGGCGGCGGCCCTCTCGGCGTCAGGGGAGCGGTGCACTGCGGCGCTTCCGTGCCTGCCGCGGAGACGACCCGAGCCAGCCGGTCCGCCACCTGGGTGGTGCTCAGCGAGCCGGTGCCGCCCGGGATGTCCACCAGCGCGTGCACCTGGTGCCCGCCGAGGCGGTCCACGGTGATCGGAGTCCACTCGACCCCGGTCACGCGCGCCGGCCCGGCGGGACGCCGCTGCGCCGCGAACGCTCCGGTCGCCTCGATGTGCGCCGTGAGCAGCAGCCCCGAGTCGGTGTTCGGTGAGCAGCAGGCGCCGTCCTGGTTCGAGACGTAGTTGCCGAGCCCGTAGGCCACCCACATGCCCTCGCCGCGCGGTCCGCCGCTCAGGTGCGCGACGGGCTGGGGGACGTGGGCGTGGTGCCCGATGACGAGGTCGAACACCCCCGAGTCGGCCAGCGCCTGGTCGATGGCGACCTGCTCCGTGGTGGGTTCCGTCCGGTACTCCACGCAGCAGTGGATGCTGGCGACCACGAGGTCGGCGCCGCCCGCCCGGGCGGCGGTCGCCTGCGCCACCATCGCCGGGACGTCGATCCGGTTCACCGACCACGGCTTGTCCGCGTCGACCGGCATCCCGTTGGTGCCGTAGGTCGCGGCGACGTGCGCCACCGTGATCGTCCGGCCGGCCCGGTCGAGCGTGTACAGCTGCGGCTGTGCCTGCTCGCCCGCGGTCCGGGCCGTCCCGACATGCCCGAGGCCCGCCGCGTCCAGCGCGTCGAGAGTCGCCGTGACCCCGGCGAAGCCGCGGTCGACGGAGTGGTTCGACGCCGTCGAGCAGCCGTCCCAGCCCTGCGTCCGCAGCGACGACGCGATCGCCGGCGGGGTACCGAACAGCGGGTACCCGCTCGGCGCGGTGCCGGGCGGCGTGACGGGCACCTCGAGGTGGCACAGCGCGAGGTCGGCACCCTGGACCCAGGGGTCCAGCGGACCGAGCACCGGCCCGAAGTCGTAGCCCCCGTCGGCGGACCGCGCACTGGAGAGCACCGGGAGGTGCGGCAGCACGTCGCCGGCTGCGACGAGCGAGAACTCGGCGTCCGGGTCGGGCGTCGGGGTGGGGGTTGGAGTCGGGGTCGCGCCCGGGCTCGCCGTGGCGGCGGCGCCCAGGACGGTCGGCTCGGCTGCGGCGACCGGTTCGTCCCGCGGCCGGAGCGCTGCCGCAGCCGCTGCGAGGCTCGTGACCACGAGCAGGAGGATCGCGAGGACGAGGACCGCGGGCTGACGTCTGCCGGCGCGGGCGTGCTGGGTCACGCCCGGACTCTATGGGGTGGACGGGGCATCTCCTGCGCCGCTCTAGGCTGTCCGGGTGATCGACGCCGTGCCCTCCGCCTGGAACCTGGCGAACGTGCTCACGGTGCTGCGCATCGCGCTGGTGCCGTTCTTCGCCTGGGCCCTCCTCGCCGACGGCGGACACACGACGACCGGCCGCCTGATCGCGACAGGGCTCTTCGTGATCGCTGCCGCGACGGATCGCCTCGACGGATGGCTCGCCCGCCGCTCGGGCCAGGTCACCGACCTCGGCAAGATGCTGGATCCCATCGCCGACAAGGTCCTCATCGGCACCGCCCTGGTCCTGCTCTCGTGGCTCGGGGACCTGGCGTGGTGGGTGACCGTCATCATCCTCGTGCGCGAGCTCGGCATCACGGCGATGAGGTTCTTCCTCCTGCGCTACGTGGTGCTGCCCGCCTCGCGCGGCGGCAAGCTGAAGACCGTGCTGCAGTCGGTCGCGATCGGCCTGTACCTCCTGCCGCTCGACGTCCTTCCCGACTTCGTCTCGGTGGTCGCGGTGATCTTCATGGGCGCCGCGCTGGTGGTGACGGTGGTGACCGGGATCGACTACGCACGCACCGGCCTGCAGATCCGGCGCACGGCCAGCCGCCCGCCCGCCGCCGGGCTGTGACGTGTCGATCGCGTCGGACCTTCTCACGGCTCTCGCAGCCCGCGGCTGGTCGCTGGCGGTCGCCGAGTCGCTGACCGGCGGGCTGGTCTCGGCCACGCTGGTCGACGTGCCGGGGGCGTCGAGCGTGCTGCGGGGTGCTGTCGTCGCGTACGCCACCGACCTCAAGGCGACGCTGCTCGACGTGGACCGTGCGCTGCTCGACGCGCGCGGCGCCGTCGACCCCGACGTCGCCGGGGAGATGGCGCGTGGCGTCCGGGCCCGGCTCGGAGCGGACGTCGGTCTCGCGACGACGGGGGTCGCCGGCCCGGACCCCCAGGACGGGCAGCCGCCCGGCACCGTGCACGTCGCGGTGAGCACGCCGGACGGCACGACCGTGCGGTCGCTCCTGCTGGCGGGCGACCGGGCGCAGGTCCGTGCTCGGTCCGCGGAGGCCGTCCTGGCGCTGGGGGTGGAAATCCTGGGCCGATCGGGGTGAATCTGCGGGCGGGGCTGGGTGGACCACCCCGCGAGCGGGAACACTGTGAGGGGTCACGTCGTTGGAACGACCGTGATGAGCACTCGACCTCCGGCACGACGCATGACATCGCGTGTCGGCGGTGCAAGGTACGGTGGAATCCTCCCGGTGAAGGGACAGCCGGGTTCTGGTTCTGTGGTCAAGAGTCCCGAGGTGAAGAGTTCCGAGGTTCCGGGTCCGCGACGGACTCCGGCTCCCGGAGTGGACGTGGCACGTGACGCGAGAGGGGGAGCCCGAATGGTTGTACTCCGTCGAGAGATCGGCGATGTGCTGCGGGACGCGCGACAGCGCCAGGGGCGCACCCTGCGTGAGGTGTCGTCGGCAGCCCGTGTCTCGCTCGGGTACCTGAGCGAGGTGGAGCGGGGTCAGAAGGAAGCGTCGTCGGAGCTGCTCAACAGCATCTGCGAGGCGCTCGACGTCCCGATGTCGCTCGTCCTGCGTGAGGTCAGTGACCGGGTCGCTGTCGCCGAGGGTCTGCTGATCCCCGACACGGTGCCTGCGGACCTTGCGGCGTCGGTGGCCGGTGCCTCCGACTTCGGATGGGCGCGGTCGCGGTCGGAGCTCGCCGCCATCGGCTGATCGGATGGCCTCGGCCATCCTCGAATGACCGGGCGGTCTTGTCGCCCCGGTCGACGGGTCGCTGCCCAGCGCCCGTGACGACGGACAGCGATGTCCGCTCGTCCTCCTGCACGGTCCGTGGACTCCTGTCCGCGGACCGTTGCCATGTCCGGCGGCTCACCCGCCGGCCGGCTCCTGCTGGCAGCGGGGGCAGTAGAAGATCGGCCGCTCCATCGGTGGCTTGCGCGCCTGGCCGACCGCGATCCGGGTCCCGCACCGGTGGCACGGCTGGCGCAGCCGACCGTGCACGTGCCCGGGCGGCCGCCCGTCCGCGACCGACCGCTGGAGCTGGCGGCGGGCGACCCCCAGCAGCTGAGCGGGGTCCGCAACCGCGTCGGCCGGGGTCCACGGCCACAGCCGCTCCGCGAACAGGGACTCCGCCGCGAAGATCGTGCCGATGCCCGCGACGACCGTCTGGTCGAGGAGCACCTCGGCAACCGGCGTCGACCCCCGGGCGGTCCAGCGCCGCAGCGCCTCGTCGAGGTCGACCGTCTCGCCCAGCAGGTCCGGGCCGAGATGACCGATGAGCGTGCGCTCGTCGCGGGTGCGCACGACGTCGAGCATGCCCAGGTGGTACCCGACCGTCGTCCACTCCTCGGTCGCCAGGACGGCGCGGACCTGCGGCGAGCGGGCCGCCGCCTCCGGGGAGCCCGTGCGCGCGATCCGCCAGTACCCCTCCATGCGCAGGTGCGTGTGCAGGGTCCGGCCGTCGTCGAAGCGGGTGAGCAGGTGCTTGCCGTACGACCGCGTCTCCAGGACGGTGCGGCCCACCAGGTCGACCGTGGCGGCCGTGGGCCAGCGCAGGTCGGAGCGGACCAGCACCCGTCCGCCGATCGCCAGCTCGAACCGGTCGGCGGTCCGCCGCAGGATGTCGCCCTCAGGCACGCGCGGTCACGACTGACCCCGCAGGCGCAGGCCGCGGGGGGTCGCCGCGAACCCCGCTGCCACGAACGCCTGCCCCAGCGGGCTGTGCAGAGCCCCGGCCAGGACCTCGACGCCGTCGACACGCTGGATCGTGAGGCGACCCGTGTGGCGCCTGCGCGCGGTCGTCGCGAGCCCTTCGGCGGCGGCCGCCAGGACGGGGAGGGCGGCGGTGAAGGACAGGACGGTCCGCCCGCCGCGCTCCAGGTAGAGCACGAGCGCGCCGTCGACGAGCACCACCAGCGCACCCGCCTTCCGACCTGGCCGGTGCCGTCCCGCTCCGGCATCCGTCGGGTCGGGGCCCGCGACCGGCCACGGCAGCGACGCGCCGTAGGGGTTGGCGGGGTCGGTGGCGGCGAGGACGACGACCTGGAGGTCGGTCGGTCCGTCCTCGTCGGCGGACCGCTCGACCACCTGGGCGTCGACGCGCAGCCGGTCGACCGCGCCGGGCAGCGCGAACTGCGAGCCGCCGAGCCGCTCGACGAAGTAGCCGCGTCGCACCTGTCCGCCCTGCTCCAGCGCGGACAGCACGCGGTACACGTCGGTGAACCGCGCGCCGATGCCCTCCGCCGGTGCCACGGCCCGCGTGAGGATGCCGTGCCGGTCGAGGAGCTGGGCGGCCAGCGCGTGCGCGCGCAGCGTCGGGTCCGGCTCGCGCCCGGGCAGCAACGACCAGCGCCCGCCGCTCGCGGCACCGCTCAGCCCGAGGGCGCTCGACCGGGTCCCCGGGTCGCCGGCCAGCTGGACGGCGGCGCGCAGGCCGAGCCGCGGGCGCAGGGGACGGCCGCGCGGCGTGGCGGCGCGCGTCCGGTGCGCCGTGCTCCCGCTGCCCAGCCAGGCGCGCAGCGGGGCGAGCCCGTCGTTGGTCACGTGCCCCGACCAGACGAGGTCCCACACCGCCGCGGACACCTCCGCCTGGCTCGGGGCCGCGTCGTCCGGGCGCAGCTGGCGGACCCGGTCGGTGAGCGCCCCGAGGAACCAGGCGCCACCACCACCGAGCGCCTCGAGGAGGGCGTCGTGCAGCGGCGTGTCCGGAGACGCCTCCGCCGCGCGGAGCGTGAGGTCCGCGACGGCGGTGGGGTGCACCGAGACCAACCCGTCGTGCCCGGCGAGCGCGCCGTGACCCGCCCAGACCACCTCGCCCGCGGCGGTCAGCTCGTCGAGCATCGCGGGGCTGTAGTCGACGACACGGGCGGGCAGGACGTGCGTCTCGAGCGCCGACGCCGGCATGACCGCGCCGGCCAGCTGCTCGACGACGCGCGCGACGCCGTCCACCCCGCGCAGGGTGCCCGTGGCGGAGCTGCGTCCCGTCCGACCGACCGGTTGCACGCCCTGCCAGCGCGGCAGGAAGACGCCGAGCGCCTGCGGGTCGACCGGCTCCACCTCGGCCCGCAGCGCCGCGAGCGACCGTCGGCGAAGCGTCCGCAGCACGTCGGCGTCGCAGAACTCGTCGCCGGTGCCGCCGAGCACGTCCGGACGCAGCCGACCCTGCACGAGAACGCCGCGGCCCTCGAGCCGGCGCAGGGTCTCGGTCACGACCGCGACGCCCCAGCCGTAGCGCGCGGCGGCCTGCGCGGCGGTGAACGGCCCGTGCGTCCGGGCGTAGCGGCGCAGGAGGTCGCCCACGGGATCGGGGACGACCTCGGTGAACACCTCGGGCACGCCGACCGGCAGAGCGACCCCCAGCGCATCCCGCAGCCGCCCGGCATCCTCGATCGCCGCCCACTGCTCGGCGCGCTCGGGTGCCACCCCGCCGAGCCGGACGCGGATCAGGCGGCGCGCACTCTCGAGCTCGACCAGCCAGCCCGGGACCTCGTCGCGCACCTCGGGTCTCGTCCGCTCCGCGACCTGCGACGCGGTGAGCGGTCCGTGCCGCCGGACGGCGTCGGCCAGCTGCTCGAGCGTGCCGGCCTGCCGTTCGGGCGCCCGTCCGCTGAGCTCCGCCTCGGTGCGCACCACGGCCTCGGGGTCGAGCAGGTCGGCCAGCTGGGACTCGCCACCCTGACCGAGCAGCTCGGCCAGCAGGGTCGGGTCGAGCGTCAGAGCAGCGGCACGGCGCTCGGCCAGCGGGGCGTCGCCGTCGTAGAGGAACTGCGCCGTGTAGCCGAACAGCAATGACTGCGCGAAGGGGGACGGCTGGGTGGTCGTGACCTCGACGACCCGGACCCGGCGGGCCACGACGTCCCGCATGAGGGTGGTGAGCGCGTCGGTGTCGAAGTCGTCCTGGAGGCACTCGCGCACGGCCTCGAGCAGGATCGGGAAGTCGGGGTACTCCGACGCCACGGACAGCAGCTGCGCGGACCGCTGCCGCTGCTGCCAGAGCGGCTGGCGGCGGTCCGGCCGGCGGCGGGGGAGCAGCAGGGCGCGGCTCGCGGCCTCGCGGAACCGGGCGCCGAACATCGCCGACGAGCCGAGCTCGGCCTTGACCGCGTCGAGGACCTCGTCGGGGTCGACCAGGAGGTCCGCCAGGTCGATCGCCGGTCCGCTGGACTCGGCCCACGGGTCGTCGACCAGCGAGCCATCGCCGGCGTCGAGCATGTCCGGCAGCCGCAGGACGATCCCGTCGTCGGAGTGCATGGCCGCGGCGTCGACGCCGTACCGCTCGCGCAGGCGCGCGCCGATGACGATCGCCCACGGGGCGTGCACGCGTGCCCCGTAGGGGGAGTGCAGGACCACCCGCCAGTCGCCGAGCTCGTCCCGGAACCGCTCGACCACCAGCACCGTGTCCGACGGGAGCTCACCGGTCGCCTCGCGCTGCTCGCGCAGGTACGTGAGCAGGTTGTCGGCCGCCCACGGGTCCAGCCCGGCTGCCTCGACACGGCTGCGGGCGTCGTCGTCGGGCAGCGCGCTGAGCTCGCGGACCCAGGCGCCCATCGCCTGACCGAGCTCCGCGGGCCGCCCGGGGGAGTCGCCCTTCCAGAAGGGCAGCCGGCCCGGCACCCCCGGGGCGGGCGTCACCAGGACGCGGTCGGGCGTGATGTCGTCGATGCGCCACGTGCTGGAGCCGAGCGTGAACATGTCGCCGACCCGCGACTCGTAGACCATCTCCTCGTCGAGCTCGCCGACGCGCTTGCCGCCCCGGACCGTCCCGCCCGACCGCTCGGCGTCGACCGGGACGTCGCTGGTGGTCGCACTGCCGGCCAGGAAGACGCCGAACAGGCCACGGTCGGGGATGGTGCCGCCGCTGGTCACCGCGAGCCGGAGCGCGCCGGGCCGCCCGCTGAGCACGTCCCGCACCCGGTCCCACACGATCCGGGGTCGCAGCTCCGCGAACTCCTCGCTCGGGTACCGGCCCGCCAGCATGTCGAGCACCGCGCGCAGGGTCGCCTCGCCGAGCCCGGCGAACGGGGACGCGCGCCGGACGACGGCCGAGAGCTCGTCGAGGGACCAGTCCTCCACCGCGACCATCGCCACGATCTGCTGCGCGAGGACGTCGAGCGGGTTGCGCGGGATCCGCATGGCCTCGAGCGCGCCGTCGCGCATGCGCTGCGCGGTGACCGCCGCGGGCACCAGCTCGCCCCGGAACGTCGGGAACACGATCCCGCGGGACACGGCGCCCACCTGGTGCCCGGCGCGGCCGACGCGCTGCAGGCCGCTGGCGACCGACGGCGGAGACCCGACCTGCACCACCAGGTCGATGGCCCCCATGTCGATGCCGAGCTCCAGGGAGCTGGTGGCCACCACCGCGGGCAGCAGCCCGGCCTTGAGCTCCGACTCCGTCCGGGTGCGCTCCGCGCGGCTCATCGAGCCGTGGTGCGCCCGCGCCAGGATGGTCGCCGCGTGCCGGGTGTCGATGCCGACGGCCGTGCCCGACTGCGCCGGGACCGCCGCTGCGCGCAGGGTCGCGGGATCCGGCACGTCCTCGCCCGAGCGCTCGGCCCAGACCTCGTTCATCCGTGCGGTGAGGCGTTCCGCGCCGCGCCGGGAGTTGGTGAACACCAGCGTGGACCGGTGCTCGGCGACCAGGTCGACGACGCGCTCCTCGACGTGCGGCCAGATCGACGGCCGGGGCAGCGGGCCGGCCGCGGCGCCGGACAGGTCGAGGTCGTCCGGAGTGACCTCCGTGCCGCGCAGGTCCGACAGGTCCGGCACCGGCACGACGACGTCGACCACGATCTTCTTGGTCGACGGCGGCTGGACGATCGTGACGGCACGCCCGCGGTCCTCCGGGCTCCGGGCGCCGCCCAGGAACGCGGCGACCGCGTCGACCGGCCGGACGGTGGCGGACAGCCCGATCCGCTGGGCGGGGCCCGGGCCGCCGGGGTGGTCGAGCAGGGCGTCGAGCCGTTCGAGCGACACGGCGAGGTGGGCGCCGCGCTTGGTGCCGGCGACCGCGTGGATCTCGTCGACGATCACCGTCCGGACCCCGGCCAGCCCCGCCCGGGCGCCGGACGTCAGGACCAGGTAGAGCGACTCCGGCGTCGTGATGAGGATGTCCGGAGGCTTCGTCGCGAAGGCGCGCCGCTCGTTCGGCGGGGTGTCGCCGGTGCGGATCCCGACGGTGACGTCCGGCAGCTCCAGCCCCAGGCGGGTCGCCGCCTGCCGGATGCCGACGAGGGGCGAGCGCAGGTTGCGCTCGACGTCCGTCGCGAGCGCCTTGAGGGGAGAGACGTACACGACGCGGCAGCGCTCGACGGGATCGTCGGGCCGCTCGCCCGTCAGCAGACCGTCGAGCGCCCAGAGGAACGCGGCGAGCGTCTTGCCGGAGCCGGTGGGTGCGACGACGAGTGCGTGCTCCCCGCCGGAGACCGCGGTCCACGCACCCAGCTGCGCGGTCGTGGGCTCGGCGAACGCACCCGCGAACCAGGTCCTGGTCGGGTCGGAGAAGCGCTCGAGCACCACCCGGCCATTGTGTAGGTCGTGACTGACACCCGCGCCCCCCGGAGGGTGGCAGGCTGTCGTCGTGAGGTTACGAGAGTTCTGGCTGCTGGTGGACGAGGTCCTCGGCAGCGCGCACGGCCGGGAGCTCACGCGTGAGCTCGTGCTCCGGGGACTGGACCAGCGCACCGCGATGCAGGCGCTCGACGACAACGTCGAACCCCGTACGGTGTGGCACGCCCTGTGCGACGAGCTCGAGATCCCGGAGACCGCACGCTGGGGCGCCGACGCCCGCCGACCGGCGCCCCCACGGGCCTAGGAAAGAGCACCGATGACGTCGAGCCGACCGCGCACACCGTCCTGGATGCCCACGCTGCGCGACATCGGCGAGGCGGTGCTGACGCTCCTGACCACGACCGTCGGCCTCGCGGTCGCCGTCGCGGTGATCGACGGCGTGCGGTCCGACACCCCGTGGGCCATCGTGCTCGCGGCGGCCGTGGTCGCGGCCGGCGACCTGCTCCTGCGTGCCCCGCTGCGGTTCCTCGCACGCCGGGGGAGCGCCGCGCTCGCCCTGGGCCTCGGGCTGCTCGCCCAGGTGGCTGTGCTGTGGCTGGCGCTCTCGGTCGTGCCCGGCATCGGAGCCGACAACCTCTGGTCCGTCCTCGGCGTCCTCGTGCTCACCGCGATCGTGATGGCGATCGGCCGGTGGGTGATCGGCTCGAGCAACAGCGACTACGTGGTCTCCGACCTCGTGCGGCGCGCGGGCCGGCAGGCCCGGCGCGAGGGCGTCCGTGCGCCGTCGGCGGGTGAGCCGCGCCCGGCGGGGATGCTCGTGGTGCAGCTCGACGGTGTCGCCGCACCGGTGCTGCGTGAGGCCATCGAGGCGGGGCTGGCGCCCAACGTGCAGCGCTGGATGAGCACGGGCACCCACACGCTCGAGGACTGGTGGGCGCGGATCCCGTCGACGACGCCCGCCAGCCAGGCCGGCCTGCTGCACGGCGACTCGTCCCAGATCCCCGCGTTCCGCTGGTGGGACCGGGACCTCGGCCGGCTCGTCGTGACCAACCACCCGGAGGACGCCGCGCTCGTCGAGCAGCGCCTGACCACGGGCAAGGGACTGCTCGCGGGCGGCGGGACGGCCGTCTCGACGATGTTCTCCGGGGACGCCGCCACGAGCTTCGTGGTCATGAGCCGGTCGCGCACCAAGGGACCCGACGGCGGCCTCGGCCCGGGTCCGGCCTACGTGCGCTTCTTCGCAAGCCCGTTCGTGCTGGCCCGCGCCGTGAGCGTGTCCGTGGGCGAGATGTTCAAGGAGCTCTACCAGGCGCACCGCCAGCGGATCCGCGACGTGCAGCCGCGCATCTCCCGCGGCGGCTGGTACGTGGTGCTCCGGGGGATCACCAACGTCCTCCTGCGGGACCTGAACACCTCCCTGGTGGCGGAGGCGCTCCTGCGCGGCTCTCCCACGATCTACGTCGACCTCGTGGACTACGACGAGATCGCGCACCACGCGGGACCGACGCGCCCCGAGTCGCTGCGGTCGCTCGAGGGCCTGGACCGCGTGCTCGGCACGTTCGAGCGCGTCGTCGCCGTCGCGCCCCGGGACTACGAGATCGTCGTGGTCTCCGACCACGGCCAGGCGCTCGGTGCCACCTACGAGCAGCTCGGGGGCGAGACGCTGCTCGACTCGGTGCGCGCGCTCATGGCCGAGCCCGCCGCCGACGGCGTCACGAGCGACACCGGGGAGGACTGGGGGCTGCTCAACGCCCTGGTGAACAGCGCGCTGAACCTCTCGCGCGGGTCGACCGTCCTCGGCCCCGACCAGGGACGGCCCAAGCAGGCGGCCGCGGCGGGGGACCTGCCCGACGTGGTCACCGTCGGCTCCGGGAACCTCGGGCTCGTCTGGTTCCCGCAGGTGCCGCACCGGTTGACGCTCGAGGACTTCCAGGAGCGCTGGCCCGGGCTCGTGACAGGTCTCGCGGCCCGCCCGGGGGTCGGGGTCGTCGTGGTCGACACGGAGGAGCAGGGCCTCGTCGCGATCGGCCCCCGCGGGCTGGTCCTGCTGGAGCAGGACGGCGCCGTGCCCGAGGGGGAGGATCCTCTGCTGCGGTACGGCCCGCGCGGGCACGCGGACCTCCTGCGCGCGGCACGCCTCCCGCACACGGGCGACCTGCTCCTGATCTCGACCGTCACCGATCGCGGGCACGTGCACGCGTTCGAGGGGCAGGTCGGGTCGCACGGTGGCATCGGCGGCGCGCAGAACCACGCCTTCCTCCTGCACCCGACGCGGTGGGCGATGGCCGACGAGCTGCGCGAGCCCGTCGGCGACGACGAGATCCTGGTGGGCGCCGAAGCGGTGCACGAACAGCTGGTGCGCTGGGCGGACGCCGCCGGCCTGCGCCCATGACCCTGCGGCTGCGCTGGCTGGGGCACGCGAGCACCGTGCTCGACGTCGACGGCGTCCGCCTGCTCACCGACCCGCTCCTGCTGCGGCACGCCGGGCTGCTGCGCCGCCGGGGCGCCGCCCCTCGTCCCGCGGACTGGCAGGGCGCCCAGGCGGTCCTGCTGTCCCACCTGCACCACGACCACGCCGAGCTCGGCTCGCTGCGCCTGCTCGACGACGTCCCGGTGCTGACCGCCCCCGCGAACGCCCGCTGGCTGCGCGGGCGGGGCATCGGCGCGGCCGTCGGGCTCGCGGACACGCACTGGTGGCAGGTCCCGGGGTCCGACGTCCGGCTCCGGCTGGTACCCGCCGTGCACGTCCACCGGCCGATGCCGCACCGGCCGAACGCGACGCACGGGTTCGTGGTCGCGACCGAGTCGTTCCGGATCTGGTTCGCGGGGGACACCGCGCCGTTCGCGGCGATGGCGGACATCCCGGCGCTCGCGGGCGGACCGATCGACCTCGCGCTGGTGCCCGTCGGCGGATGGGGTCCGCGGCTGTCCGGGGGGCACATGGACGCGGTCCAGGCGGCCCGGGCGTGCGCGATCGTCGGCGCGCGGACCGCGGTGCCGGTGCACTGGGGGACGTTGCACGCCCCGGTGTCGCGACGGCTGCCGCCGGGCTGGATGGACCGCGCGGGACCCGCGTTCGCGCACGCCGCCGCGCGGGTCGCGCCGTCCGTGCAGGTGCACGTGGTGGAGCCGGGGGAGCAGATCGAGCTGGTGCCGACACGCTGACGGCGTGTCGCGTACATCGAACACCTGTTCGTCTAGGGTGGTGGATGCGGGTGCACGACCGACCCGCCCACAGCCCCGCCGGCAGCAGCCGGATCCCGGGGACGAGGGCGGTGCGGCCGGGATGTCGGTGGTCGGACATAGCGTCGCTCGCAACAAGACCAGCCCCCGTACCGCAGCAGACGCTGCTCGAGACAGACGAGGTCGACATGCCCGCACCGAAGGATCGCGAGAAGGCCCTCGAGGCCGCGCTCAGCCAGATCGACCGCCAGTTCGGCAAGGGGTCGATCATGCGGCTCGGGGACGACGGCCGCGCGCCGGTCGAGGTCATCCCCACCGGCTCCATCGCCCTGGACGTCGCTCTCGGCATCGGCGGGCTGCCGCGCGGCAGGGTCGTCGAGATCTACGGCCCGGAGTCCTCCGGCAAGACCACGCTCGCGCTGCACGCGGTCGCCAACGCGCAGAAGGCCGGCGGCATCGCCGCGTTCATCGACGCGGAGCACGCACTGGACCCCGAGTACGCCAAGAAGCTCGGCGTCGACACCGACGCGCTCCTCGTCTCCCAGCCGGACACCGGTGAGCAGGCGCTCGAGATCATGGACATGCTGATCCGCTCCGGCGCCATCGACGTCATCGTCGTCGACTCGGTCGCCGCGCTCGTGCCCAAGGCCGAGATCGAGGGCGAGATGGGTGACAGCCACGTCGGCCTCCAGGCCCGGCTCATGTCCCAGGCGCTGCGCAAGATCACCGGTGCGCTCAACTCGTCCGGCACCACGGCCATCTTCATCAACCAGCTCCGCGAGAAGATCGGCGTGATGTTCGGGTCGCCCGAGACGACCACCGGTGGCAAGGCGCTCAAGTTCTACGCGTCGGTGCGCCTGGACATCCGCCGCATCGAGACGCTCAAGGAGGGCACGGAGGCCGTCGGCAACCGGACCCGCGTGAAGATCGTCAAGAACAAGATGGCCCCGCCCTTCAAGCAGGCGGAGTTCGACATCCTCTACGGGGTCGGCATCTCCCGCGAGGGCAGCCTCATCGACATGGGCGTGGAGCACGGCTTCGTGCGCAAGTCCGGTGCCTGGTACACGTACGAGGGCGACCAGCTGGGTCAGGGCAAGGAGAACGCCCGCAGCTTCCTGCGGGACAACCCGGACCTGGCCATCGAGCTGGACAAGAAGATCAAGGAGAAGCTCGGCATCGGAGCACGGGTCGACGCGCCTGCCGACGCCGTGCCGGCCGTGGACTTCTGAGCAGTCGGATGACCGGCAGTACCCGACGTCGGGGGCGGTTCGGCACCGAACCGCCCCCGACGGGCGCCGCAGCACAGGACACAGAGCCGGACCAGGAGTCGGTGGCGCGGGCGATCGCGCTGCGGCTCCTGACCTCCTCGCCGCGCAGCCGCGCGCAGCTCGCCGAGGCGATGGCGCGCAAGGACGTTCCCGACGAGGTCGCGGAGCGGGTGCTCGACCGGTTCACCGAGGTCGGGCTGATCGACGACGCCGAGTACGCCCGGATGATCGTCCGGACCCGGCACGCGGAGCGCGGGCTCTCGCGCCGGGCGATCGCCGTCGAGCTCCGCCGCCGCGGGATCGACGACGAGCTGGCCGGTGACGCGCTCGAGCAGGTCGACGCGGACGACGAGGAGGCCGCGGCGCGGGCCCTCGTCCGGCGCAAGCTCGCCTCGACCTCGGGGCTGGACGCACCGACGCGATCGCGGCGGACGTTCGCGGCGCTCGGACGCCGGGGATACCCACCCGGACTCGTGGCGCGCCTCGTGCGCGAGGAGCTCGCTGCGCAGGGCTCGACGGCCGACGGCGACCTGGACGGACTCCACGGGGAGGCATGACCTTTCGGACGGCTCGGGACACACCGGTCGCACCCCGGGTGCCCGCGTACCCGAACGGCGGTTGGTGTGCGCGACAATGGCCGCTACCCGCGCACCGGCACCGCTGCGCGTCGTGCGGTCTGACCAGGAGGACGTTGTGGACGCAGGCGCCATCGGCACGATCGTCGGGCTGCTCGGCGCCTGCCTCGTGGCCCTCGTGCTCGTCCTCGTCGCCCGTCGCGAGGCCGGTCTGCAGCGGTCCCGCGCGGAGGCGGACGTCGCCTCCATCAAGGACGCGGCACGCGCGATGCGCGACGACGTCGAACGGCGCGAGAAGCGGCTGACCGAGCGTGAGCAGTCCGTCGCGGCCGAGCGGGTCGAGATCGAGCAGCTCGAGCGCCGGGCCCGCGTGGAGGCAGAGGCGGCCGCCGAGGCGCACCGGGCGAGCGCCCGGGTCCTGGAGGAGTCGGAGCGTGCCGCAGCAGCCCGCGCGGCAGCGGCGGAGCGGGCCGCGCTCGCCGAGCTCGAGTCGGTGACCGGCCTCACCGCGGACGATGCCCGCGCCGAGCTGACCCGTCGGCTCGTCGAGCAGGCGCAGAACGATGCCGCCGCCCAGGTCCGTCGTGCCGAGGCGCAGTCGCGCCGGACCGCGGAGTCCCGGGCACGGCGCATCGTCACCACGGCGGTCCAGCGGCTCGCCGTCCCGACGAGCACGCAGTCGCCCCTCACCGTCCTGCCGCTGCCGTCCGACGAGATGAAGGGCCGGATCATCGGCAAGGAGGGCCGCAACATCCGGTCCTTCGAGGCGCTGACGGGCGTGAACGTGCTCGTCGACGACCAGCCCGACGCCGTCGTCCTGTCCTGCTTCGACACAGAGCGCCGCGAGGTCGCCCAGGTCGCCCTCGAGGCCCTCATGGCGGACGGTCGGATCCACCCGCAGCGGATCGAGCAGGCCTACGCGGAGGCGCTCGCCGGCGCCGACGAGCGCACCGACTCCGCCGGGCACGACGCCGCCGAGCGAGCCGGGGTGAGCGGCCTCCACCCGACCCTGGTGCGCACGCTCGGCCGGCTGCGCCTGCGCACGTCCTACGGGCAGAACGTGCTGGAGCACCTGGTGGAGACCGCGCAGCTCGCCGCCGCGCTCGCCGCGGAGATCGGCGCGGACGTCGAGGTCACCCGTCGCGGCGCGTTCCTGCACGACCTCGGCAAGGCCCTGACGGCGGAGCTGTCCGGGACGCACGCGAAGCTCGGCGCGGACCTCGCCCGGCGGCACGGGGAGTCCGCCGCGATCGTGAACGCCATCGCCGCGCACCACGACGAGGTGCCGCCGGAGACGGTCGAGGCCGTGCTCGTGCAGGTCGCGGACGCGATCTCGGCGTCCCGCCCCGGGGCGCGTCGGGAGGAGCTGGGTCAGTACGTCGAGCGCATCGACAAGCTGGAGCAGCTCGTCGCCGCGCACGCCGGGGTGCGACGCGCGCTGGCCATGTCGGCGGGCCGTGAGGTGCGCGTCATCGTGGAGCCGTCCGAGGTCGACGACTTCGCTCTTCCGCAGCTCGCGGTCGCGATCGCCCGCCACATCGAGGCCGACCTGGCGTACCCGGGCGAGATCACGGTGACGGTCGTGCGCGAGATGCGCGCCAGCGCGACCGCGGGCTGACGGCTAGTCCTTCCCGGTCGCGACCACCAGGCTCGGCGCCTCGGTGCGCGGCTTGCCCGCGGTGCGGTTGCCGACGCGTCCGGCGAGCAGGTCGGCCAGCCGGGTCAGCCCGTAGTTGATGACGATGAAGATCAGTGCCGCGACCACCAGCGCCTGCAGGATGTTGCCGTTGCCGGAGCCGAACCGCCGCGCCGCGTCCAGCAGCTCGGGGTACGTGACGATGAGGCCGAGCGCGGTGTCCTTGAGGATGACGACGAGCTGGCTGGCGATCGCCGGGAGCATCGCGATGAGTGCCTGCGGGACCTCGATCAGCCGCAACGACTGGCCGCCGCGCAATCCGACGGCCAGCGCCGCCTCCCGCTGACCGCGCGGCAGGCCGTGGACTCCGGACCGGACGAGCTCGGCGAACACCGAGCCGTTGTAGAACGTCAGGCCGAGGACGACCGCGACCAGCGGGACGTCGGACGGGTCGAGGATCTGGAGCTTCCCGAGGCCGAGGTAGAAGAAGATCATCATCAGCAGCACGGGGACGGCGCGGAAGAACTCGACGATCGTGCCGCTGACGGCACGCACCGCCCCGGACGGCGAGAGCCGCCCGAGCCCGAACACGAACCCGAACAGGCCGGCGGTCACGATCGAGATGCCGGCGGCCCGGAGCGTGTCGATCAGTCCGGGGATCAGGTAGTCGACCCAGGGGCTGGCCGTCAGGAACGGCTTCCACAGGGCGGCGTCGAGCTGGCCCTTGGCGTTGAGCCGGAGCAGCACCCACACGGCGATGCCGGCGACGACGATCGTCGCGGCGATGTTGACCCACACCATCCGTCGGCGGGCGACGGGGCCGGGGACGTCGAACAGGGCGCTCATCGGGCCACCGCCAGTCGTCGCGAGAGTGCGGTGGTCGCCAGGCCGATCGGCACGACGATGAGGACGAACCCGAGGGCGAAGGTGAGGAAGATGGCGACGATCACGTCGGGCCGGAACTCGATCATCGTGCGCATGAGGCTCGAGGCCTCGGCGACGGACGCGGCAGCGGCGACGGTCGAGTTCTTGGTCAGCGCGATGAGCACGTTGCCCAGCGGGGCGACGGAGCCGCGGAACGCCTGCGGCAGGATGATCAGCCGGGCGGCCGGCCAGAACGACAGGCCGATGGCGCGGGCGGCCTCGGCCTGGCCGACGGGCACGGTGTTGACGCCGGACCGCAGCGCCTCGCAGACGAACGCCGCGTGGTAGACGGTCAGTCCGACGACGGCGAGGCGGAAGAAGTTCGTCGTGAAGTCGGGGGAGAGCGTGATGCCCAGCTGCCCCCAGAGCCCGAGCACGCAGAAGACCATGATGATCGTCAGCGGGGTGTTGCGCAGGAGCGTCACGTAGGTCGAGCCCGCCCACTGCAGGCTCGGCACGGGCGAGATCCGCATCGTCGCCAGGACCGTGCCGAGGATCAGGGCGAGGATCCCCGCGAAGAACGTCAGCTGGATGTTGACCCAGAACGCGGCGAGCACGTCGAACTCGTCGAACAGCGACAGGTACTGCTGGAGGAAGCCGTCGTCCACCGACGCTCCTTGCTCTCGGAGGGCTCTCGGCAGGACAGGGGGCCCGCGCGGTGTGCGCGAGCCCCCGGTCCGTCAGAGGGTCAGGCGCAGGCGGCGGGCGTCGGAGGGTTGAGCTCGTCGTTCGCCACGTAGCCGGAGGCGCCGACGTTCTTGTCGAGCAGCTCCTGCCAGGTGCCGTCGTCGATCATCTTGGTGATGGCCTCGTTGATGGCCTCGCACTTGTCGCTGTCCTTCGCGATGCCCACGCCGTAGTTCTCCTCGGAGAACGGGTTGCCGACGACCTTGACCTTGCCCTCGTTGGCGGGCACGGCCGCGAGTCCGGCCAGGATGATGTCGTCGGTCGTGACCGCGTCGACCGTGCCGGCCGTCAGCGCGGTGACGCACTCGGCGTACCCGGGCTGCTCGAGCAGGTTGGTGCCGGCCGCGTACTCGTCCTTGATGCGCTGCGCGGACGTGGAGCCGGTGACCGAGCAGAGGTTCTTTCCCTCGAGGTCCTCCGGGCCACTGATCGAGTCGTCGTCCGCGGCGACCAGGAGGTCCTGGCCGGCGACGAAGTACGGTCCACCGAAGGAGACGACCTCCTTGCGCTTGTCGGTGATCGAGTAGGTCGCGAAGATCATGTCGACCTGGCCGTTCTGCAGGAGCGTCTCGCGCTGTGCGGAGGGCGCCTGGACCCACTCGATCTGGTCCTCGCCGTAGCCCAGCTCGCCGGCGACGAACTTCGCGACGTCGACGTCGAACCCGGTGTACTCGCTGCCGTCCTGGTAGCCCAGCCCGGGCTGGTCGAACTTGATGCCGATCTTGATGGTGCCCTCGGCGCCGCCGGTCTCCTCGGTCGCCTCGCTCGTCGCACCGGCGTCGGCGTCGGCGTCGTCTCCGCCGTCGCCGCTCGAACAGCCGGCAAGCGTCAGCGTGGCAGCCGCAGCGAGTGCCAGTACCAGTCGTCCTCTACGCATCGTGTCGTCCCCTTCGTGTGGTGTGCAGTGTCGGTTCGGTTGCCGTGGGGTGTCAGTGGGTCAGGATCTTCGAGAGGAAGTCCTGGGCGCGGTGGCTCTTCGGTGCGGTGAAGAACGTCTCCGGGTCGGCTTCCTCGACGATCTGGCCGCCGTCCATGAACACGACGCGGTTCGCGGCCTTGCGCGCGAAGCCCATCTCGTGGGTGACGACGATCATCGTCATGCCGTCCCGGGCGAGGCCGACCATGACGTCGAGCACCTCGTTGATCATCTCGGGGTCCAGCGCGGACGTCGGCTCGTCGAAGAGCATGACCTTCGGCTGCATCGCGAGCGCGCGGGCGATGGCGACGCGCTGCTGCTGACCGCCGGAGAGCTGCGCGGGGAGCTTGTCGGCCTGGTTCCGCACGCCGACGCGGTCGAGCAGGGCGAGGGCGATCTCCTTGGCCTTCGCCGGCTTGATGCCCTTGGCCTTGATCTGGCCCAGCGTGACGTTCTCCAGGACGGTCTTGTGCGCGAAGAGGTTGAACGACTGGAAGACCATCCCGACGTCCGCCCGCAGCCGGGCGAGCGCTCGACCCTCCGCGGGGAGCGGCTGCCCGTCGAGGATGATCGTGCCCGAGTCGATGGTCTCCAGCCGGTTGATCGTGCGGCACAGCGTCGACTTCCCGCTGCCGGACGGCCCGATGATGACCACGACCTCGCCGCGACGGACGGTCAGGTCGATGTGCTGGAGCACGTGCAGAGAGCCGAAGTGCTTGTCGACGCCGCGGAGCTCCACGAGGGCGTCGGTCGTCTGGTCGGTCGGGGCGGGCGGTGCGGCTGAGGTGTCCACCATTGGATGAACCTACGGGTGGTTTGCCCGATCTGGCGAGCCGCGACGGTCACGGTTCGGCAACGTACCCGTCAAGCATGAGCCCAGGTGAGGGGCGCATGACGAGCGGCCGTACCCTTGTCGGTGATGTCCACGACCCTGCCCGCCGTCCTGCCCGACGCCTCGACCCCTGAGCGCGACGGCGCTGCGCGCACCTATCTGGTCAAGACCCTCGGCTGCCAGATGAACGTGCACGACTCGGAGCACATGGCCGGGATGCTGGAGCAGGCCGGCTACGTCGCGGCCAGCCCGGTGCAGGCCGCCGCGGAGGACGCGGACGTCATCGTCATCAACACGTGCGCGGTCCGCGAGAACGCGGCCGACAAGCTCTACGGCAACCTCGGCCGGCTCGCCGCCTCCAAGCGGGCGCGGCCCGGTATGCAGATCGCGGTCGGTGGCTGTCTCGCGCAGAAGGACCGCGCGGGCATCGTCGAGCGGGCGCCGTGGGTCGACGTCGTGTTCGGCACGCACAACCTCGACGTCCTGCCGGTGCTGCTGGAGCGCGCGCGCCACAACGCCGAGGCGCAGGTCGAGATCGAGGAGTCGCTCAAGGTCTTCCCCAGCACGCTGCCCACGCGTCGCGAGTCGGTCTACGCGGGCTGGGTGTCCATCAGCGTCGGCTGCAACAACACGTGCACCTTCTGCATCGTCCCGCACCTGCGCGGCAAGGAGCGGGACCGCCGGCCGGGGGAGATCCTCGCCGAGGTCGAGGCGCTCGTGTCCCAGGGCGCCATCGAGGTGACGCTGCTGGGGCAGAACGTGAACTCCTACGGCGTCGAGTTCGGGGACCGCGGCGCGTTCGCGCGGCTGCTGCGTGCCGCCGGTGCGATCGAGGGCCTCGAGCGGGTGCGCTTCACGTCCCCGCACCCGGCCGCGTTCACCGACGACGTGATCGAGGCGATGGCCCAGACACCGACCGTCATGCCGCAGCTGCACATGCCGCTGCAGTCGGGCTCCGACCGCATCCTGCGGGCCATGCGCCGCTCGTACCGGTCGGAGAAGTTCCTCGGCATCCTCGACCGCGTGCGGGCCGCGATGCCGGACGCGGCGATCACCACCGACATCATCGTGGGCTTCCCGGGGGAGACCGAGGAGGACTTCGCCGAGACCCTGCGCGTCGTGGAGGCGTCCCGGTTCGCCTCCGCCTTCACGTTCCAGTACTCGCCCCGTCCGGGGACCCCGGCGTTCGACCTCACCGACGAGGTTCCCAAGGCGGTCGTGCAGGAGCGCTTCCTGCGGCTCACGGCCCTGCAGGACCGCATCGCGCACGAGGAGAACCTGGCGCAGGTGGGTCGGACGGTGGAGGTGCTGGTCGCCGAGGCGGAGGGTCGCAAGGACGACGCCACGCACCGCGTCACCGGACGCGCCGCCGACAACCGCCTGGTGCACCTGGCCCTGCCGGCCGGCGGCGGCGACGTGCCTCGTCCGGGTGACCTGGTGTCCGTGACCGTCACGCACGCCGCGCCGTACCACCTGGTGGCCGACTCCGCGCTGACGGGCGGCACGTTCACCGTGCGACGCACGGCGGCCGGCGACGCGTGGGACCGGCGGCAGAACGGTCAGGACGAGCACAGCCATGGTGGCGCGGGCGACTCCTGCGGTACAGGCGGTCCGGCCGGACCGGTCGTACTGGGCCTGCCGACGATCGGGCTCGCGCGCCGCTGACGCTCAGTTGTCCGGCACGTCCGGTGGCGGCGCGTCGTCGCGGGGGAGCACGGCCTCGAGCGACGAGAACATCTGCACACCCGTGCCCAGCCCGCAGGCGAGCAGCTGCGCCAGCTGCGGCTCGGTGACCCCGGGCTCGAAGTCGGCCGACACCTCGCTGTAGAGGGCGAGCACGCCCTCCTCCTCGCGCAGGTACGCCTTGGGCCAGATCCGCTCGCGGTTCCAGTCGTTGACGGCCAGGGACGCGATCTCGCGCTGGTCGAGCTGGAGGCTCCGGTGCCAGCGGCCGCGGACCTGGAGGATCTCCTGCTGCTCGCCGAGGAGCAGGAACCAGAAGCGGCTCCCGTCCCACGTGCCCGTCAGGTCGCCGTCGTCGTCGACCACGAACCGGTAGCCGCGGGCGACCAGGTAGTCCGCGATCCGTTCCCGGGTCAGCGGAGCGGGCGGCTCGTCGTCGGGCGTGGGTCGCTTGGTCGGCTTGGGCAGCCCGCCGAGCACCCGCAGCAGCCAGCCCGGCCCGCTCACGGGGCGACTCCTGCCGGGTCGGGGTACCGCTCGTCGAGGGCGTCGAAGAACATGCTCCCGGTGGACAGGCCGCAGAAGAGCATCTGGCTCAGCTGGGCGTCCGTGGCGCCGTGCTCGAGGTCGGTCGCCACCTCGGAGACCACGTGCACGCGGCCGTTGTCCCGGACGCGGACGTACGCCTTGGGCCAGATCCGGTCGGCGTTCCACTCGTTGCAGACGTCGAGCACCTCCTCGAGCCGCTCGATCGCCACCTCCCGGTGCCACTGGCCGCGCACCTGGAGGATCTCCGACTTCTCGCCGAACAGGAAGAAGTAGAAGAGCCGGCCGCGCCACAGGCCGCCCAGGTCACCGTCGTTGTCGACGAAGTAGCTGAACTGGTTGTTGGTCATCCACGCGGCGATCCGGGCCGGCGTCACGTCGGACGGGAGGTCCGCGGCGGGCTCGGCGACCCCCAGCTCACGGGCGAGCAGCTCGGCGACGCGGTCGTGCAGCTCGTCGTCGGCAGGCTCGAGCGCAGAACCCGCGTCCGAGGCAGCCGCAGGCCGCGGACGCCCCAGCCACCAGCGTCGTGCACGATCCCCGAGCGACCCCATGCGCACGACAGTACCGGCGGTCGGCCACACCGGGGTGCCGTCATTCGGGTGGCGGAGGTCTCCCGTAGGTTCGGGGCATGCTCGTCGTCGCCGCCCTCGTCCCGGACACCGCGCTCCTCGTCCCGGGCACCGCCGGCGACGCGGACGTGCTCGTCGGGCTGCGTACCGCGGCCGTCGAGGCGGTGACCGAGGTCGTCGACGCCGACGTCGCCACGATCGTCGTGGTGGCGCCCGGCCCGGTCGCGCGCGAGCTCGCCGGGACGGTCCGTCCGTCCCTCGGGGCCGCGGGGGTGCCCGACGAGTCGCTCTGGTGGCCGCCCGAGACCGTGGAGCTCCCGGGGCACGGTCAGGACGCGCCGGCCGTCCCGAGCGCGGTCGGTCTCCACCTGCTCGCGCGGGCGCGGCGGCACACCGGTCTGCGGGTGGTCGAGGTGTCCGGGCGGCAGAGCGCGGAGGCCCTGGCGGACCTCGGACGTGCGCTCGTGGGCGACGGGCCGACCGGGCTGGTCGTCGTGGGTTCCGGCAGCGGCCGGCACGGACCCGACGCCCCGCTCGCGGACGACGAGCGGGCTCCCGGCCACGACGCGCGCGTGCTGGCCGACCTCGCGGACGCCGGTCCGGAGGCCCGGGCGCGGCTCGCGGCCGACGACGCCGACCTCGCCGCCGAGCTGGCGGTCCGGGGCTGGGCGCCGTGGCAGGTGCTCCTGGGTGCAGCAGGAGAGCGGCCGGTGCGGTCTCGCGTGCTCGCCGAGTCGACCGAGCTCGGGGCACATCACGCTGTCCTGGTCTGGGACGCCCGGTAGGGTCTCTCGCTGTCCGTCCACGAGCCCCCGAGGTCCTGATGTCACCCGCCGAGCACGAGCCCACCACCCTGCCGCCGCTGACGACCGCACGGATCGCCGAGAGGCTCGACGCGCGCGGGTCGGTCTACGGCACGGACAAGGACGGCGACCTCGTGGGCCGCTGGGACGGTCACCCGTTCTGGTTCATCACGCTGGGCCGCGCGAAGGAGTACCTGCAGGTCCGTGGTCGCTGGGCGCGCCAGGTCCCCGGCACCGAGTTCGGCAACGTGCTCCTGGGCGCGAACGCGTGGTCCGAGACGATGGTCTGGCCCAAGATCTTCGTGCGGATCGAGGGCGAGCAGGTGGCCGTCTACACCGAGCACACCGTGGACTACGAGCACGGCCTCACCGACGAGCAGCTGGACCTGCACCTGACCGTCGGGATCGCCAGCGCGCTGCGCTTCTTCGCCGGGCTCGATGAGAAGTACCCCGACGCGGTCTTGACCGTGCCCCTCGCGCCCGCGTCTCAGGACCCAGTCGCCTACACCGACCCCGCCCGACCGACCCTGGACTGACGCCGATGACCCTCGTGGTCGCGCTCGTCGGCCCGACGGCGACCGGCAAGTCCGACCTCGGGCTGGCGCTCGCGCACGCACTGGGCGGCGAGGTCGTGAACGCCGACGCCATGCAGCTCTACCGCGGCATGGACATCGGCACCGCCAAGCTCTCCCCCGACGAGCGGCAGGGCGTCCCGCACCACCTCCTGGACGTCCTGGACGTGCACGAGGACGCCTCGGTCGCCGACTACCAGGCACGCGCCCGCTCGGCGCTCGAGGAGATCGAGGGACGCGGCCACCGGTCCGTCGCCGTCGGCGGCTCGGGCCTGTACGTCCGGGCACTCCTGGACCACATGGAGTTCCCCGGGACCGACGCCGAGATCCGGGAACGGCTCGAGGACCGCGTCGAGGCCGAGGGCGCCCGGGCGCTGCACGCCGAGCTCGCGGCAGCGGACCCGGTGGCGGCCGACGGGATCGGCCCGCGCAACGCACGGCGGATCGTGCGCGCGCTGGAGGTCATCGAGATCACCGGCCGCCCGTACTCCGCGAGCCTCCCGCAGCACGTCTACGAGGTGCCGGCGGTGCAGATCGGCCTGGACTGCGACCGGGCGGTGCTGGACGCGCGGATCACGGAGCGCGTCGAGCGGATGTGGTCGCGCGGGCTCGTCGACGAGGTCGAGCACCTGCGCGAGCACGGGCTGGGTCGCACGGCGTCGCGGGCCGTGGGCTACGCCGAGGTCCTCGCGATGCTCCGCGACGAGCTCACGCCGGAGGAGGCGCGGGCCGCGGTCGCCGCCGGCACCCGTCGTCTCGCGCGCAAGCAGATGGGCTGGTTCGGCCGGGACCCGCGGGTGCACTGGCTGGACGCGCAGGACCCGGACCTCGTCGAGCGTGCGCTCGCGCTCGTCGCCTCCGCGGACGCCGGTGACCTGGGGCTCGCCACGGACGACCCGGCCCCACGACGTAGCCTGGGCTCATGACCGTGGTGGCCGCCCCGACGCTGCACGTGACCAAGGGTCACGGCACCCAGAACGACTTCGTGCTGCTCGACGACCGGGACGCGCGCGTCGACCTGTCGGCCGCGCTGGTCCGCGGGCTGGCCGACCGCCGGGCCGGCGTCGGTGGCGACGGGGTCATCCGGGTCGTCGCCAGCGAGCACCTGCCCGAGGGTGCCGCAGCGCTGGCGGAGGACCCCGACGCCCGCTGGTTCATGGACTACCGCAACGCCGACGGCTCGGTCGCGGAGATGTGCGGCAACGGGGTCCGGGTGTTCGCCGCCTACCTGGAGCGCCTCGGGCTGTGGGACGCGGCCGACGGCGAGCTCGCGCTCGGCACGCGCGCGGGGGTGCGCCGAGTCCGCCGCGTTCCGGTACCCGCCGAGGTCGGCGACGACGTCTGGTACGCCGTGGACATGGGCCGCTGGCACCTGCCCGGCGGGTCGCAGGCGGTGCGCGACGGCGCCGACGCGGAGGTCGTCGTCGCGGGTCTCGAGGTCGCGCGCGCGGGACTGAGCGTCGACGTCGGCAACCCGCACGTGGTCCTCGCGCTCGGTGACGAGGACGAGCTCGGCGCAGCCGACCTCACGCGGGCGCCCGAGGTCACACCGGTGCCTCCGCACGGCACGAACGTCGAGCTCGTGGTCCCGCTCGGTGAGCACGAGGCAGCGGACGGGTCGCTGGTCGGCCGGGTCCGGATGCGCGTGCACGAGCGTGGCGTGGGGGAGACCCGGTCCTGCGGGACGGGCGCGTGCGCGGCCGCCCTGGCGGTCCGCACGTGGGCCGGAGCAGGAGCGCCCGACGTCTGGTTGGTCGACGTGCCCGGTGGCACCGTCCGCGTGAGCGTCCTGCCGGACGGGCACGTCGAGCTGGCCGGCCCCGCGGTGCTCGTGGCCGCGGCCGACGTCGACCTCGCGGCCCTGGTCGCCGGACACTGACGGTCGTGCGCCTGGCCCCCGTAGACCTCGGCGTGCCCCTCGGCGAGCGCGCCACCGTGGTCCAGTTCTCGAGCACGTTCTGCGCGCCGTGCCGCTCGACCCGCTACGTCGTCGAGCGCGCCGTGGCGACGACGGACGGGGTCGCGTACGCCGACCTCGACATCGCCGACCACCTGGCGCTCGGCGAGCGGCTCGGCATCGACGTCACGCCGACGGTCCTCGTGCTCGACGCCCGCGGTGACGTGATCCGTCGCGCGACCGGGGTACCGACGCTCGCTCAGCTGCGCAGCGCGCTCGACGTGGCGTCGTCGGCGGTGCCCTCCAGCTGACGGCGTCCCTCGCCCACCCGGGGTCCGACGAGTGCGGCGCCGGCCGCGAAGACGGCGGCGACCGCCAGGGCAGCGGTGAACGGCGCGTCCGGGCTGCGGTCGGCCGCGGCGAACGCGAGGCCCGTGAGCGCCAGGGCGAGGGCTGCGCCGATCGAGTCGGCGATCGACAGGGCCGAGCTGTTGACGCCCTGCGTGCCGGGGGCGGAGTAGGCGAGCACGAGCACGGTCAGGCGGGAGTACACGAGCCCCATCCCGGCGCCGGCCAGGGTCCAGGACGCGATCGCGACCCCGGGCGGGAGGTGGGCGGCGGCGGTGACCAGCACCCCGGCGACCGAGACGACGACGAGCGCGGAGCCGACGACGACGGCCGTCCGGTGGGGGAGCCGGTCCCCGAGGCGCCCCTGCAGCCAGGACGTCCCGGCCCAGGCGACACCTGCGAACGTCAGGGCGATCCCCGCGGTGGTCGGCGAGAACGCGTACCGCTCGGTGAGCAGGTACGGCAGGTACACCTCGGCGCCCAGGAACGCCCCCGAGACCAGGCCGCGGGTCGCGATGACGCTCGGCAGGCCGCGGGCCGCACGCATGGTGCCGGAGGGGACCACGGCGCGGAGCGCGACGAGGGCGCCCAGCCCGGTGCCGACGGCCACGACGACGGACCACGGCAGCGGGACCTGCGCGGCCAGGTTGAGGCCGAGGACGGCCGCGGCGGCGAGCGCGGCCCAGGCGAGCCGGCCGCGCGGTGCCGCCTCGCCTTGGGTCTCGGGCGGCCCGATCCGGCGCAGCGCCGGGACCAGCATCAGCGTCGTCGGGATGACGAGCAGGGCAACCCCGAGGAACACCCAGCGCCACCCGGCGTGCTGGGCGACCGCACCGGCTCCCGCCGGGCCGACGAGCGACGGGATGATCCAGGCCGCCGCGAACCACGCGAACACCCGCGGGTGCAGCATCGCCGGGTAGAGCCGGGCGACGACGACGTACAGCGCCACCGTCATCGCGCCGCCGCCGAACCCCTGGAGCAGGCGCCCCGCGACGAGGACCTCCATCGACGGTGCAGCGCCGGCGACGAGGATGCCCGCGGTGAACAGCCCGACCGCCACCAGCAGGGGCGTCCGGGGCCCGCTGCGGTCGCTCCACGGACCGGCCAGCACCATGCCGACGACGCCGGTCGCCAGCGGGCCGGCGAACGCGAACGCGTACAGGGAGGCGCCGTCGAGCGCGTCGGAGACGGTCGGCATCACGGTCGTCACGGCCAGCGACTCGAACGCGACCATGAAGATCAGCGCGACCATGCTCCAGGTGGTGGTGCGCAGCTCCCGCCAGTCGCTCATCGGTCGTGCACGGCGAGCACGCGGAACCCCTTAGCGCTCGCGGTCCGGTCCACGGCGACGCCGAGCTCGGTCGCGATCCACCGCTGCAGCGAGTCCGCGCCGAGGTTCTTGCCCACCACCAGGTGCGCCTCGCCGCCGGGGGTGCGACGACCGAGCCAGTGCGTCAGCATCGCGTGCAGCGCGACCTTCCCGACGCGGATCGGCGGGTTGGACCAGATCGCCGCGAAGAGCACGTCGTCGGGCACCTCGTCGGGACGCACGGCGCGCAGGTTGGTCGCGCCGAGGCGTTCCGCGTTGCGACGCGTCAGGTCGAGCGCACGCTCGTTGACGTCGACCGCCCAGACGCGCGCGGCGGGGGACTCCAGGGCCAGCGTGAGCGCGATCGGGCCCCACCCGCAGCCGAGGTCGAGCAGGTCCCCGGTGGCCGGTGGCGCGGGGACCTGGTCGAGGAGCACCCGCGTCCCGAGGTCGACGTGGTCCGGGGAGAAGATCCCTCCGGCGGTCTCGACCTCGACCTCGCGGCCGGCCAGGTGCACGCGCAGCAGCCGGCGCTCGTCGGGGGAGGCCGGCTGTGCCGTGAAGTAGTGGTCCTGCTCGCTCACGGCGCCGACGATACCCACGCGCAGCCGCTCGGCCCGCAGCGAAATACCTCGTGCACTGTCGGCACCCCGTGGGACTCTGGAGGCACCCGACGAGACGAGGAACCCCTTGACCGACGCGCAGCACACCACCAGCCAGACCGAGGACGCCCCGCCGACGCGCTCCGCGCAGGAGGTGGCCGACGACGTCGTGGCCCGTGTGCTCGCCAGGGCAGGGGCCACGCTGCACGCCGGCGCCACGGTGCACTCGTCGTACGACGGGGACCAGCTCGAGCTCGAGGAGCGCACGTCGCTCCGCCGGGTCGCAGGGCTGTCGACCGAGCTCGAGGACGTCACCGAGGTCGAGTACCGCCAGCTGCGGCTGGAGAAGGTCGTCCTCGTCGGTGTCTGGGGCTCCGGCACCGTCACCGACGCCGAGATCTCCCTGCGCGAGCTCGCCCAGCTCGCCGAGACCGCCGGCTCCCAGGTCCTCGACGGGCTGCTCCAGCGCCGCCAGAAGCCGGACCCGGGCACGTACCTCGGCTCGGGCAAGGCAGCCGAGCTGGCCACCCTCGTCGCGGCCGTCGGCGCGGACACCGTGGTCGTCGACGGCGACCTCGCACCGTCGCAGCGCCGCGCGCTGGAGGACATCGTCCGCGTCAAGGTCATCGACCGGACCGCGCTGATCCTCGACATCTTCGCCCAGCACGCCAAGTCCCGGGAGGGCAAGGCGCAGGTCGAGCTCGCGCAGCTGGAGTACCTGCTCCCGCGCCTGCGCGGCTGGGGCGACTCGATGTCCCGGCAGGCAGGTGGCCAGGTCGGCGGCGCGGCCGCGGGCATGGGCTCGCGTGGCCCCGGTGAGACCAAGATCGAGCTCGACCGGCGGCGCATCCGCAACCGCATGGCCAAGCTGCGCCGCGAGATCGCCGCGATGGAGCCGGGCCGCGTCACCAAGCGGGCGTCGCGCAAGAAACACGCGATCCCGTCGGTCGCCATCGCCGGCTACACCAACGCGGGCAAGTCGTCGCTGCTCAACCGGCTGACGCACGCCGGCGTCCTCGTCGAGAACGCGCTGTTCGCGACGCTCGACCCCACCGTCCGGCGCGCTGAGACGGTGGACGGGCGGATCTACACGCTCGCGGACACGGTCGGCTTCGTCCGAGCGCTGCCGCACCAGCTGGTCGAGGCGTTCCGCTCCACCCTGGAGGAGGTCGCGGACGCGGACCTGATCCTGCACGTCGTGGACGCGTCGCACCCCGACCCCGAGGGGCAGATCGCTGCGGTCCGGCACGTGTTCGCGGACATCCCCGGCGCCATGGACGTGCCCGAGATCATCGTGCTGAACAAGGCCGACCTCGCGACGCCCGAGGCGATCGCCCGACTGCGCTCGCGCGAGGTGCACTCGATCGTCGTCTCGGCGCACAGCGGCGAGGGCATCGACGAGCTGCAGGCGCTCGTCGCCGACCAGCTGCCGCGCCCCGGCGTCAGCGTCGACCTGGTCATCCCGTACGACCGTGGCGACCTGGTCAGCCGCGTGCACGAGCACGGCGACATCGAGACCGAGGAGCACACCGCCGACGGCACCGCCCTGCGCGCGCGGGTCGACGCGGGACTGGCTGCCGAGCTGGAAGCTGCACAGCACCGGTCTTGAGCGCGGCCGGCCGCCACTAGGCTGACGCGGTGCCAGACGCCGACCCCTCCGTCGAGAACCTCCTCGACGTCGCGGTCACCGCGCTCGGCGGGGTCCGTCGTGACGGCCAGCACCAGATGGCGGTCGCCGTCGCGGAGACCATCGACAAGGGCGAGCACCTGCTCGTGCAGGCGGGGACGGGTACGGGCAAGTCGCTCGGCTACCTGGTGCCCGCGCTGCGGCACGCGGTCCTCGAGAACGAGCACGTCGTCGTCTCCACCGCGACGCTCGCGCTGCAGCGCCAGATCATCACGCGCGACCTCCCGCTCGTCGCGAAGGCCCTCGAGCCGCACCTGCCACGCACGCCCGCGATCGCCCTGCTCAAGGGCTGGCACAACTACGTGTGCGTGCACAAGGTCGCCGGTGGGTACCCCGACGACGACACGGGCACGCTGTTCGACCTGGGGGACCACGCCGGCGCGGCGGAGCACCCCGCACCGGCGCGCACCGGGGCGTCCGCGTTGTCGGAGAGCCTCGGCGAGCAGGTCCTGCGCCTGCGGGAGTGGGCCGACGAGACCGACACCGGGGACCGCGACGACCTCGTGCCCGGCGTCACGGACCGTGCCTGGCGGCAGGTGTCCATCACCTCGCTGGAGTGCCTGGGCGGCAAGTGCCCGATGCTCGCCGAGTGCTTCCCGGAGAAGGCGAAGGCGGCGTCGCGGGAGGCCGACGTCGTCGTCACCAACCACGCGATGCTCGGCATCGCCGCCTCCGGCTCGCCCGGCGTGCTGCCGGAGCACCAGGTGATCATCGTCGACGAGGCGCACGAGCTGACGGACCGGGTGACGGCGCAGGCGACCTCCGAGCTGTCCGTCGCCACCATCGAGCACGCGGCCCGGCTCGCGCGTCGGCACGGCGGGGTCCCGACGACGGACCTCGACTCGGCCAGCCAGGCGCTGGCGTCCGTGCTCGTCGGGCTGCCGGAGACCCGGTTCCGCGACGGGCTGCCCCCGGCCGCCCGGGACGCCGTCGCCAGCGTGCGCGACGCCACCCGCGCGCTGCTGACGGTGCTCAAGCCGGAGACCGGCCCGAACGCTCCCCCCGAGGGTGGTCGCAAGGTCGCGCAGGCCACGATGCTCGCGCTGTACGAGGTGGCGGACCGGATGGCGGCGGACCCGGAGGACCACCGGCACACCGTCCTGTGGTGCAGCCGCAGCGAGGACCGCCGGGGCTCGGTGCTCACCCGCCTCTACGCCGCGCCGCTCGCGGTCAACGGCCTCATCCGCACCAACCTGCTCGCCGGGCGTTCGGGGGTGCTCACCTCCGCGACGCTCGAGCTCGGCGGCTCGTTCGACCCGATCGCCCGGGCCGTCGGCCTCGAGGTCCGCCCGGACGCCGAACCCGTCGGCCCCACGTCGCTGGCCGGCGAGGCGCCCGCCACGCCGACGGGGGTGCCGTGGCGCGGGCTCGACGTCGGCAGCCCGTTCGACTACCCCCGGCAGGGGATCCTCTATCTCGCCCGGCACCTGCCGAAGCCGGGTCGTGAACCCGCGACGGACGCACAGCTCGACGAGATCGCGGACCTCATCACGGCGGCGGGCGGGCGGACGCTCGGACTGTTCTCGTCGCGCCGCGCGGCCAACGCGGTGGCGGCCGCGATGCGGGAGCGGCTCGACGTCCCGATCCTCGCGCAGGGCGACGACCAGCTGCCGACCCTCGTCTCGCAGTTCATCGCCGACGAGGCCACGTGCCTGTTCGGGACGCTGTCGCTCTGGCAGGGCGTCGACGTCCCGGGCTCGACGTGCCGACTGGTCATCATCGACCGCATCCCCTTCCCCCGGCCGGACGACCCGGTGAGCTCCGCGCGGTCCGACGCGATCGAGAAGGCCGGTGGCAACGGGTTCCTGGCCGTGTCCGCCACGCACGCGGCGCTGCTCCTCGCGCAGGGCGCCGGCCGGCTGATCCGGACCAGCGAGGACCGGGGAGTCGTGGCCGTGCTCGACCCCCGGCTGGCGACCGCGGGGTACGGCAGCTTCCTCACGCGATCGCTGCCGGCGTTCTGGCGCACCACGGACCGTGCTGTGGCCATCTCCGCGCTGCAGAGGCTCGCTGAGGCCGGTTAGCCTCGTCAGATGACCGAGAGCCTAGACATGGAGGACGTGGGCATGGCCCCGTTCCGCAGCGGCCGTCGTACGTCCAAGCTGGCGATCGTCGGGGCGGGGGCCGTCGGGTCGACGATGGCCTACGCGGCGCTCCTGCGCGGTGCGGCCCGGTCCGTGGCTCTCTACGACGTCAACGCGGCGAAGGTCGAGGCCGAGGCGCTGGACCTCGGGCACGGCATCCAGTTCATGCCGATGGCCGAGGTGGTCGGGTCCGACGACATCGCGGTGTGCGCCGACGCCGACGTCGTGATGTTCACGGCCGGCGCCAAGCAGAAGCCCGGTCAGTCACGCCTCGACCTGGCGGAGGCGACCATCGGGCTCGTCCGCACGGTGCTCCCCGCCGTGGTGGAGGTGGCGCCGGACGCCGTCTACGTGATGGTCACCAACCCCGTCGACGTGGTGACCTATGCCGCGCTCCAGATCTCCGGGCTGCCGCCGTCGCAGCTGTTCGGGTCCGGCACCGTCCTCGACTCCTCGCGGCTGCGCTATCTCATCGCGCAGCACACGGGGGTCGCGGTGCAGAACGTGCACGCGTACATCGCGGGGGAGCACGGCGACACCGAGCTGCCGCTGTGGGGGTCGGCGAGCATCGGGTCCGTGCCGCTGCTGGAGTGGACCGGCGCGGGCGGCAGCGGCCCGCTGACCCCGGACGTGCGGGAACGGATCGCGCGCGAGGTCGTCGACTCCGCGTACCGGATCATCGAGGGCAAGGGGGCGACCAACTACGCGGTCGCCCTGGCCGGGTCCCGGATCATCGAGGCGATCGTCAAGGACGAGGGGCGCGTGCTCCCGGTCTCGTCGCTGCTCGACGACTTCCACGGGATCAGCGATGTCTGCCTGTCGGTGCCCGCGATCGTCGGTGCGCACGGGGTCGGTGAGCGGCTGAAGGTCCCGCTGTCGGACGAGGAGCTCGCCGGGCTCCGGTCGTCCGCCGAGGCGGTCCGGTCGGTGGCGAGAAGCTTCGGGTTCTGAGCCGACCCTGCTCGGATGACGCACGCGGGGCCGCACCCCGAGACGGGTGCGGCCCCGCGCGCCGCGTGTCAGAGGCTGCGCAGGACGCTCACGACGCGCCCGAGGATCGTGGACTCGTCGCCCGGGATGGGCGAGTACGCGGGGTTGTGCGGCATGAGCCAGACGTGGCCGTCGATGCGCTTGAAGGTCTTGACCGTGGCCTCGCCGTCGATCATGGCCGCCACGATCTCGCCGTTCTCGGCCACCGGCTGACGCCGGACCACGACCCAGTCGCCGTCGCAGATGGCCGCGTCGATCATGGAGTCGCCGCTGACCTTCAGCAGGAACAGGTCACCGTCGCCGACCAGCTGGCGGGGGAGCGGGAAGACGTCCTCGACGACCTGCTCCGCCAGGATCGGTCCGCCGGCCGCGATCCGGCCGACGACCGGCACGTAGGACGGTGCGGGGAGACGCTCGCCGTCGCCCTCGTCCGGGAACGCGGAGCGGGTGCCGTCCGGAGCCCTCCAGGTGCCGACACCGCGCGAGTCGTCCGCGTGCACGACCTCGATGGCCCGCGGACGGTTGGGGTCGCGGCGCAGGTAGCCCTTGCGCTCGAGCGCCATGAGCTGGTGCTTGACGCTCGACGGGCTGGTGAGGCCGACGGCCTCCCCGATCTCGCGCATGCTCGGCGGGTAGCCCCGGGACTCCACGGAGGACCGGATGGTGTCCAGCACGAGCCGCTGGCGCGCCGTGAGGCCGTCGGCTCCCGGCGCTCCGTCCGGGAGCGTGTGAACCGTCGCCAGGTCCTTCTCGGGCTGGGACGTGTCCCCTGAGTCCGTCACTGCGCTCCTCCTCCGTCCGGCGGCCGCCGTGCAGCACGCCCGGCCTTCTCCGCCTGTACCGCCTCACGACCCCGAGGTCCTGACCTGCGGCGACGGGCGATCCGGCGGGCGTGTCAGTGGCTCGTGGTGCTCTTGTGCTGCATCGCCAGCCTAGGGAAGTCGAGGCTGAAGATCAAACATCTGTTCGATCGTGTCTCGACAGTGTCACCGGATGCTGGTAGACATCGTACAGACGTTCGACGAACAGACGTTCGAGGGCGATGAAGGTGATGGAGCGGTACCCCGGGAAGCCGGGCCGAGCAGGAACGAGGGACGTCATGAGCGCGATGGTCATGGGGCCGGCAGTGTCCGAGCGGGCGTCGTTCCGCGTGAACCCGGCGTCGGGTTCCGCCACGCCAGCTGCACGTCCCTCGGCTCCCTCCGCCGCACACCTGCGGCTCACCGCGCGCGGTCGTGCCGTGCTGTGGATCCTCGCCGCCGTCGCTGTCGCGCTCGTGACCCTGATCGCGAGCCAGGCGTCCGCGGACGGTCCCGTCGCCGCCCAGGAGGTCGTCCGGCACGTCGTGCAGCCGGGGGAGACCCTGTGGCAGATCGCCGAGTCGGTGGCCGCGCCGTCGCAGGACGTCCGTGACGTGGTGGTCGACCTCGTCCGTCTGAACGAGCTCCCCGAGGCCGGCCTCATGGCCGGTCAGGTGATCGTCGTCCCCGCGAGCTGAGCCTCGATCGAGGGACGCCGCGGTTGCCATCCGATCGCCCGGCGGCTAGGTTAGCCTTACCTCACAAGGCGAGCTGGGGGGCTTGCCGGAGGTGTGAGACTCAGGAGTGTGAGCTCGTGAGCTCACCGCAGTGCAGCGCGGCACCGAGGCGAGTCGGTCCGTGACCTGGGACGGGGGCGTCCCCGCGAGAGCGGCCATCTTCGGGTGGCCGCTCTCGTGCGTCGGGGCCCGCGACGGCGGTGCCGACGCCACCGCCGGACGCCGCGCTCGACCGGTCCGTAGCGCCCGGCCAGGCGCCTTGCGACACCGCAGCCCGTGGCCTAGCGTCACGGAGGCGTTCACGACGCGATCGCCGCCGACAGACGTCTGGCCAGATGTCGCGGCGTCGACTCGCCAGCACGAGAAGGGGGCCACCGTGCACTGTCCGTTCTGCCGCCACCCGGACTCCCGGGTCGTCGACTCGCGGACCTCGGACGACGGGTCCACCATCCGGCGACGCCGGCAGTGCCCGCACTGCAACCGCCGCTTCACCACCGTGGAGACCGCGAGCCTGTCGGTCGTCAAGCGCTCCGGCGCCACCGAGCCGTTCAGCCGGGAGAAGATCGCCGGCGGCGTGCGCAAGGCCTGCCAGGGTCGACCGGTGAGCGAGGACGACCTCGCGCTGCTCGCCCAGAAGGTCGAGGAGACGCTCCGCAGCGCAGGCTCGGCGGAGATCGACGCGTACGAGATCGGTCTCGCGATCCTCGGCCCGCTGCGCGAGCTGGACGAGGTCGCCTACCTGCGGTTCGCCAGCGTCTACCAGGCGTTCGACTCCCTCGAGGACTTCGAGGCGGCGATCACGGTGCTCCGCGCGGAGCGTGACTCCGAGCAGGATTCGACGCTGGGAACCGAGCCCGACGGCGAGAGCACGTCGACCGACGAGGACGTCCGCTCCACCTGAGCGGCACCGTCGTCCGACGACTGCAGGTGTCAGCGGCACCACGTAGGTTTCTCGGGTGATTCCTTCTGATCTGCAGCTCCTCCATGTCCCCGGTGGCCCGGCCGTCCTGGCGGACGGCACCCTAGCCGTCGTGTCGGTCGTCCGCCCCGACCTGACCGCCGACGAGTACGTCGGTCACCTCTGGTCGGTCGACCTCGAGGGTGCTAACGCCCCACGCGCACTGACGCGAGGGCACCGCGACACGTCGCCGGAGGTGAGCCCGGACGGCCGGTGGGTCGCATTCCTGCGGGCCGAGCCGGAGGGCAAGCCGCAGGTGCACGTCGTCGAGGCGACCGGCGGCGAGCCGATCCGCCTCACGGACGCACCGCTGGGCGCGTCGGAGCCGCGGTTCTCCCCGGACGGTACGCGCATCGCGTACGTGGCCCGCGTCCCCGAGGAGGGCAGGTATGCCGCTGACGGCAAGCCCGGCAACGAGGACCCGCGGCACATCACCGAGCTGAAGTATCGGTCGGACGGCGTGGGCTTCTTCCGCGACCGCCCCCAGCACGTCTTCGTCGTCGACGTCCCGGTCGACGGCGAGCGCCCGGCGGAGCTCTCCGAGCCGGTGGCACTGACGGCCGGCGACGTCGGCGTGAGCGGGGTGCGCTGGCTGCCGTCGGGGGACGCACTGGTCGGCGTCTCGGCACGGCACGGGTCGCGGGAGTCGGACCTGCGCTCCGACGCGGTGCGTGTCGACGCCTCGCCGAGCGGCGCGCCCGGGGCCCCCGTGCCGCTCACCGACGCGGACGCCGGGAGCACCCTCGGCGTCGACGCCGTCCTCCCGTCCGCCGACGGGAGCACCCTCTGGCTCCTCGCGGGCGACCTCGGGCCGTCGGGACGTGACTTCGTTGCGACCCAGTCAGGCCTCTACCGGCTGGCGCTCGACGGCACCGGCGCGGTGCCCGTACGGCTCACGGACCCGGAGCAGGACCAGGTCACCGCGGTCGTCGCGGAGCTCGACGGCGACCCGTTGGTGGTCGTCGAGCGGCGCGGCGCCGCGCACCTGGTCCGGGTGGCGGCCGACGGCACGGCCACGACGCTCGTCGGCGGCACCCACGTCGTGTCCGGCGCCGCTGTCGCCGGGTCGTCGGGGCGCGTCGTCGCCACGGCGGCGACGCCCACGTCCGCGGGCGAGGTCCTCCTGGTCGATGTCGCTGCGGGGACGGTCGAGGCGCGTACGGACCTGGGCGCCGCGCTGCGTGCCACCGGGCGGACCCGTGTCCCGGTCGAGCTCGTCGCCACCGCGCCGGACGGCTACGAGGTCCACGGCTGGGCGGTGACGCCCGACGAGGAGCGGTACGGCGCCGGACCGCACCCGACGATCCTGATGATCCACGGCGGTCCGTTCGCGCAGTACACGCACGGGCTCTTCGACGAGGTGCAGGTGCTGGCCGAGGCCGGGTACGCGGTCGTCCTGGGCAACCCCCGCGGGTCCTCCGGGTACGGGCGTGCGCACGGGCTCGCGATCCGCCAGGGCTTCGGGACCGTCGACACCGACGACGTGCTCGCTCTGCTCGGCGCGGCCCTGGAGGACCCCGCGCTGGACGGCGAGCGGGTCGGTGTCATGGGCGGCTCGTACGGCGGCTACCTCACCGCGTGGCTGACCACGCGCACGGACCGGTTCGTCGCGGCGGTCGTCGAGCGCGGGTTCCTGGACCCGATCAGCTTCGTCGGGTCCAGCGACATCGGCTGGTTCTTCGGCCTGGAGTACCTCGGGGACACCGGCGACGAGGCCGGTGCCGCCGCGCTGGCCGCACAGTCGCCGATGGCGCACGTCGGCCGGGTCCGGACGCCCACGCTGGTCATCCACTCGGAGCAGGACTGGCGGTGCCCGGTCGAGCAGGGTCAACGCTGGTTCGTCGAGCTGAAGCGGCGAGGGGTCCACGCGGAGCTGCTGCTGTTCCCCGGGGAGGGCCACGAGCTCACCCGGTCGGGCAACCCGAAGCACCGCGCGGTCCGGTTCGAGCACGTGCTGCGGTGGTGGTCGACGCACCTGCCCGTCGAGAGCTGAGTCAGCGGTCGCTCGACCGCACGCCCCACAGGTTGATGCCGGCGTCGACGGCGTGCGGCTCGATCTCGGCGAGCTCGTCGTCCGTCAGAGGCGGGAGGGCGACTGCGGCCAGGTTCTCGTCGAGCTGCGCCGTGGTGCGCGCCCCGACGAGCACGGACGTCACGCGCGGGTCCCGGAGCACCCAGGCGAGCGCCAGCTGAGGCAGCGTCCGACCGCCGGCCCGGGCGATCGCGTCGAGCGCGCGCACGTGGTCGAGGGCCTCGTCGGTAAGCCACTCGGGCCGCAAAGGTCCTCCGCGAGCCGCTCGGGAGTCGGCCGGCACGCCGTGCAGGTAGCGCGTGCTGAGCATGCCCTGGGCGAGCGGGGAGAACGCCACGACGGCCATCGCCGCGTCGCCGGCGACGTCGAGCAGCGACCGGCCGTCGGCACCGGGCTGCTCGACCCACCGGTTGAGCATCGAGTAGGCCGGCTGGTGGACGGCGAGGCGCAGCCCGAGCGACCGGGCGACGGCGAGCGCCTCGACCGTGCGGTCGGCCGAGTACGACGAGATGCCGGTGTGCCGCGCCTTGCCCGAGCGGACGGCCCGGTCGAGCGCACGGAGCGTCTCCTCGAGCGGGGTGGCCGGGTCGAACCGGTGGCTGTAGAACACGTCGACGCAGTCGACGCCCAGGCGGCGCAGCGACTCGTCCAGAGAGGCGCGCAGGTACTTGGCCGACCCGTGCTCCCCGTACGGCCCCGGCCACGCGCGGTAGCCGGCCTTGGTGGTGATGAGCAGCTCCTCGCGGTGCCCGCGCAGGTCGCGGGCGAGCAGGCGGCCGACCGACTCCTCGGCGGCGAACGGCGGCGGACCGTAGTTGTTGGCGAGGTCGAGGTGCACGACCCCGCGCTCGACGGCGTGCAGGACGAGCGTGCGCTGGTCCGCGAACGGTGTCGTCGCGCCGAAGTTCTGCCAGAGGCCCAGGGAGACGACGGGCCAGGACACCCCGCCGGCGCGCCGATGGGGGAGCGGGGTGGCCGGGAGCACCTGCCCGACGCTACCTGGCGTGAGAAGAGGTGGCGCCGCACGCGTGAGTCGGTCAGGCTGGGCAGGTCGCGGGCGCAGACGTCCGCCGACACACAGCATCGAAGGAGACGCCCATGGCCCAGGACGACGACAAGGCGACCACGGAGGCGGCGGTGAGCGACGACACGAAGGCGAAGTTCCGCGAGGCGCTCGAGCGCAAGAAGTCGAACCAGCACCGCACCGCGGACGGCTCGACCAACACCGGTCAGGTGCACGGTTCGGAGACCGCGGGTCCGTCGCAGCGTCGCTTCCAGCGCAAGTCCGGCTCCGCCTGAGCCGCACGACCGAGGGGCCCGACCATCGTCTGGTCGGGCCCCTCCGTCGTGCTCAGGACCTCAGGACAGCAGGCGCAGCCGCACGGACTCCGGGCGGGTCGAGAGCGCGTCGATCACGGCGGGGTCGACCCGCGCACCGGCGTCGGTGACCACGTAGCCGAGCTCGCCGCGGGTCGCGAGCAGCTGGCCCTCGATGTTCACGCCGTGCTCGGCGAGCGTCGCGTTGACCGCGGCCAGCACGCCGGGCACGTTGCGGTGCAGGTAGGCGAGGCGGTGCACACCGGGCTGCTGCTCGAGCGCGAGGTTCGGCAGGTTGACGCTCAGGGTCGTCGACCCCGTGGCCAGGTAGTCGCGGACCTTGTTGGAGACGAACTGGCCGATGGCCTCCTGCGCCTCCTCCGTGGACCCGCCGGTGTGCGGCGTCAGGATGACGTTGGCCAGACCGCGCAGCTCCGACTCGAACGGGTCGCCCTTGCGCTTCGGCTCGACGGGGAACACGTCGACCGCGGCGCCGGCCACGTGCCCGGCGACGATCGCGTCCCGCAGGGCGGCGTAGTCGACGACGAACCCGCGCGAGAGGTTGAGGAACACGGCCCCCGGGCGCATGCGCGCGAACTGCTTGGCGCCGAACAGCCCGGCGTTCCCGCTGCGGCCGTCGACGTGCAGCGTGACGATGTCCGCCGTCTCGAGCAGCTCGTCGAGCGTGCTCATGCGGCGGGCGTTGCCCAGGGCGAGCTTCTCGGCGGTGTCGTAGAAGACGACGGACATGCCGAGGTTCTCCGCCAGCACCGACAGCTGGGTGCCGATGTTGCCGTACCCGATGATGCCGAGCGTGCGGCCACGGATCTCGTGCGCACCCGTCGCCGACTTGTTCCAGATGCCGTCGTGCATGGCCCGGTCGAGCTCGGTCTGGCGACGCGTCAGCGAGATGATGTCCGCGATCGCGATCTCCACCACCGAGCGGGTGTTGGAGAACGGCGCGTTGAACGTCGCGACGCCCCGCGCTGCGGCCTCGGCGAGGTCGATCTGGTTGGTGCCGATGCAGTACGCGCCGATGGCGACCAGGGAGGGCGACGCCGCGAGCACCTCCGCGGTGACGTGCGTCTTGGAGCGGATGCCCAGCAGGTGCACGCCGTCGAGCGCCTCGATCAGCTCGGTCTCGTCGAGCGCCCCGGTGCGGGTCGTCACGTCGAAGCCGGCCGTCTCGAGGATCGAGCGAGCCTGGGGGTGGAGGTTCTCGAGCAGCAGGGCCTTCAGCACGCCCCTATGGTGCGCCCCACGGACCCCGGGGCCTACAGCGGTCCGGCCCTCGGACACGCGTGAGACGCACGCGACGGGCGGTCAGACCCAGCCGCGGGGCAGCGGGCGGTCGTGCAGGACGTGCAGCGCCCGCGTCGGACGGGTCATCGCGACGTACAGGTCGCCCGCGCTCGCGTCGATCACCTCGGCCGGTTCGACGAGCACGACGACGTCGAACTCCAGGCCCTTGGCCTCGCGCGGGCTGAGCACCACGAGCGGCGCGTCGAGGTCCGCCGCGCTCGACCCCGTGCCGAGAGCGGGGCGCAGCCCGGCGTCGCGCAGCGCGGCTCCGATCGCGTCGAGACGAGCGTTCACGGCGATCACCGCGATCCGCCCGGCACCCTCGGCGTCCGTGACCTCGGCGACGAGCTTCTCCGTCCGCTCCGAGATCGCGGACAGGAAGGCCGAGCTGCCGGTGACCCTGGTCACGACCAACGAGTCGTCCACGTCCCGGGCCGACGTCAGCGGGCTCACGGGCAGGTTCGCCGCCACGGCCACCCTGCGGGCGGTGTCGGCGACCTCCGCCGGGGTCCGGTAGTTCACGGTCAGCTCGTTGAGGCGCCACGACGAGCGCAGCACCGGGTCCAGCTGAGCCGCCCAGCTGCGCGCACCCGCGGTCGCGGTGGTCTGCGCGACGTCGCCGACGATCGTCAGCGACCTCGTCGGGACACGACGCAGCAGGGACCGCCAGGCCATCGCCGAGAGCTCCTGCGCCTCGTCGACGACCACGTGCCCGTAGGTCCACGAACGGTCGGCGGCCGCGCGCTCGGCCGTCGTCAGGGTCGGACCGGTCGTCGCGAACCGGTCCGCCAGCATCTCCGCCGACACCATCCCGCCGCTGCCCGTGGACTCGAGCACCTGCCGGGCGTACGCCAGCTCGGAGGCCCGTCGCTCCGTGGCGGCGCGCGCCTCGGCCCGGGCGGCCTGGTCGTCCTCCCCGAGCAGCTCGGCGGCCTCGTCGAGGATCGGGACGTCCGCGGGCGTCCAGGGCGCATCGGCCTCCCGCACGAGCATCGCGCGCTGCTGCGGGCTGAGCTGCGGTGCCGCGGACGCGAGCCGGTGCGGCTTGGACCACAGGTCGGACACCAGCTTCTGCGGCGTGATCGGCATCCACGCCAGGTTGAGCGCGATCCGGATCTCCCGGGTGGAGCGCAGCTCCTCGATGATCTCGCCGCGCTCGTCGGCCGGGACCTCCTGGCCGAGCTGCTGGACGTACTGCTCGGCCAGGCGGCCGAGCATGTCGCGCACGAACGAGACCCGCGCCTGGTTGTGCGGCTTGTGGTTGCGCCGCGCGCGGGCCATCGCGGAGGCGATGTCGTTCGGCCGGATGACCAGGTCGTGGCCCTCGACCCGCACGTGCACGGGCTGCGCCGGGATCCGCTCGCGGTCGCGGACAGCGCGCGCGATCACGCTGCCCCACAGCGCGCGGCCCTTGAGCTCGGCGACGGCCTCGTCCTCCGTGGCCGTCGCCTGGATCCCGGGGTAGAGCTCCGCGACGGTCGTCGTGACGACGCCCGTCTCGCCGAGGGACGGCAGGACCTGGTCGATGTAGCGCAGGAACGTGCGGCTCGGGCCGACCAGCAGGACACCCGAGCGCTCGAGGAGGCGCCGGTGGGCGTACAGCAGGAAGGCCGCCCGGTGCAGGGCCACGGCCGTCTTGCCGGTGCCCGGGCCGCCCTGGACGACGAGCGCACCGCCCAGCTCCGAGCGGATGATCGCGTCCTGCTCGCCCTGGATCGTCGCGACGATGTCGCCCATCCGGCCGGTCCGGCCCGCGGCCAGCCCGGCCAGCAGGGCGCCCTCACCGGACAGCCCGCTCAGCCGTGCGTCGGAGTCCCCGGTCAGGAGGTCGAGGTCGAGCACCTCGTCCTCGACGCTCGTGACGGACCGCCCGCGGGTGACCACGTGCCGACGGCGCACGACGCCGTCGGGGTGCGCGGCGGTGGCCCGGTAGAACGCCTGGGCGGCCGGTGCGCGCCAGTCGGTGAGGAGCTGGGTCTGCTCGGTGTCCGTGAGGCCGAGGCGGCCGATGTACCGACGGCTGTCGTCGTCGAGGTCGAGCCGTCCGAAGACGAGACGCTCCTCGACGGCCTCGAGCTGCGCGATGCGGTCCTCGTACAGCGTCGCGAACGCGTCCCGCTCGCTGCGGTTCTGGGGGGAGCCCGACGGGCCCTCCCGCCGGACGTCGGCCAGACGCGCCCGCGTCTGCGCGCGCAGGTCGTCGAGCCGGCCGTACAGCTGGTCGACGACGCGTTGCTCGACGGCCAGCTCGTTGTCCATGCCTGCCACCTGGGCGATCTCCGTTCCGCCGGGGACACCGGCCGCGCGTACCTCCGCCCCTGCGCACGTCGAGGGACGCGACGCCCGGAGCGGCCGTCCATTATCCGACCTTCGCGGCCCTGTCGCACGCAGCCGACCGGGTGGGGTCTGTCAGCGGGCGGGTGAGATGGCGCGCGGGAGCGGTATGCGACCCCTACGCTTCGGGTGTCCTGTCGAGAAGAGGCAGGTGAACCGTCGGGAGGAGAGGCCCGTTGAGCGACGCACGCACCGCCCCCGGCGACATCCGTCGTGGCACGGTGACGAACCCGGCACCGATCAGGCTGCTGCTCGTCGAGGACGACGAGGGCGACGCGATACTCGTCCGTGAGCACCTGGCCGACGCCGGGCTGCACGTCGACCTGTTGTGGGTCCGCACCCTCGACGAGGCCATCGACCGGCTCCACGTCGACATCGTCCTGCTGGACCTCGGCCTGCCGGACGCGATGGGGATCGCCGCCCTCGAGCGGCTGCTGGCCGCCGGCGCACCCGCGGTCGTCGTGCTCACGGGTCTGGCCGGCACCGACATCGGGCTGGCGGCCGTGGCGGCCGGCGCCCAGGACTACCTCGTCAAGGGCGAGGTCGACGGCGAGACGCTGGGCCGCTCGGTGCGCTACGCCATCCAGCGCCGCCGCCTCGAGGACACCGACCGCGCCCTGTACCGCAGCCTGGTGCGCGCCGAGGAGGTCAACCGGCTGGAGCGGGCGCTGCTGCCGACCCCGTCCGTGGTCGACCAGCGGCTCGAGGTGCGGGTCGGCTACCGCGCAGGCCGTGACGGCGTGCTCGGTGGCGACTTCTACGACGTCGTCGAACGGCCCGACGGCTCCGTCCTCGCGCTCGTGGGCGACGTCTGCGGGCACGGTCCCGACGAGGCGGCGCTCGGTGCGACGCTGCGCACGGCGTGGCGGACGCTGGTGCTCGCCGAGGTGCCGACGGTCGACATCCTGGGGCTGCTCGAACGCGTCCTGATCTCCGAGCGTGCGCGGCCGGAGGTGTTCACCACGGTCTCGATGCTGGACGTCGCCGCGGACCGCGCCTCGGTCGACCTCTACCTCGCCGGGCACCCCGTGCCCCTGCTCCTCGGCGCACCCTCGACCCTCCTGCCGACGCACGGGCGGGGTCGCGCCCTCGGCATCCCGGTCTCCGGCGGCTGGTCGCCGGTCCGGCTGGAGCTCGACCCCTCGTGGCGGATCCTGCTCTACACCGACGGCGTCCTCGAGGCGACCATCGCCGGCGGCACCGACCGCGTCGGCAAGACCGGGCTGCTGCGCATCGTGGACGGTGCCGTCGCGGCTCAGGGCGACCTCGTCGAGCGGGTGCTGCACGACGTCCGCGCGCTGCACGGCGGCGACCTGGTCGACGACGCGGCCGTCGTCGTCCTCGGGTGGCGTGCGTGAGCGCTTCCCCGACGCCCGCGAGGCGTTCGTCGACGCTGCGCCGACGGCTGCGGACCGTGATCGTCGCTGCCGGCCTCGCGCTCCTCGTCGTCTCCCTGGGCACCGTGTTCGTGCTGGTCCGGCTGTTCGACCGCCAGGAGGCCGTCACCGAGACGTACTTCACGGCGATCGCCCAGGCGGACGGCGCGTTCATCCAGCTGGTCGACGCCGAGACCGCGGTGCGCGGGTTCGCGCTCACCGGTGACCCCGTCACGCTCGAGCCCTACGAGCGGTCTATCGCCGACGACCTGTCGTTCCGCACGCTCGCGGCGCGGGCGGCCCAGGGCGAGGACGAGGAGGTCGCCTCCGCGGCACAGGCAGCCGCGGACGCCGCCCGCCGCTGGATCGAGGAGTTCGCGGTCCCGGTGATGGAGGAGGTCCGCACCAACGGCGTCGGGGCGGTGACCACGGAGGAGATCGAGCAGGGCCGCGTGCTCTTCGACGAGGCGCGGGCCACCGCGGAGGACTACGTCGACCTGCTGCGTGACCGACGCGCGGACGCGGTCGACGAGCTCGGGTTGTGGACCATCGTGGCCGCGTGCACCGTCGCGCTGCTCGTCCTCGCGGCGGTCGCCCTCGGCATCGCGCTCTGGGTCACGCTCCGCCGCTGGATCCTCGAGCCGCTCGACGCTCTCGCGGCGGACGCCCGGGCGGTCTCGTCGGGCGAGCTGCGACACCCCGTCGCGACCGTCGGCCCCGGTGAGATCGCCGCGCTCGCGGGCGACGTGGAACGGATGCGCGTCGCGCTCGTCGACCAGGTCCAGGTCCTCGAGGCGTCGCGCGCCGAGATCGCCCTCGCCCACGAGCTCCTCACGGAGCAGGCCGAAGAGCTACGACGGTCCAACCGCGACCTCGAGCAGTTCGCCTACGTCGCGTCGCACGACCTGCAGGAGCCGCTGCGCAAGATCGCCAGCTTCACCCAGCTCCTGCAGAAGCGCTACGGCGGGCAGATGGACGAGCGTGCCGACCAGTACATCGCCTTCGCGGTCGACGGGGCCAAGCGCATGCAGGCGCTCATCCAGGACCTGCTCGGCTTCTCCCGGGTGGGCCGCGTCGGCGGTGAGGTCAGCGACGTCGACCTCGCCGAGGTGCTCGCCGACGCGCTGGACAACCTCAGCGAGTCCGTCGCGGAGTCCGGGGTCGTCGTGACGCACGACGAGCTTCCCGTCGTCCGCGGCGAGCGCCCTCTGCTCGTGCAGCTCTTCCAGAACCTCGTCGGCAACGCGATCAAGTTCCGCGACCCGGCCCGGCCCCCGACGGTCCACCTGTCGGCGCGCCGCGTGGCAGAATCCTGGGAGCTCGAGTGTCGAGACAACGGCATCGGAATCGACCAGCAGTACGCGGAACGGGTGTTCGTCATCTTCCAGCGTCTGCACGCCAAGGACATCTACGAGGGCACCGGCATCGGCCTCTCGTTGTGCAAGAAGATCGTCGAGTTCCACGGCGGTCGCATCTGGATCGAGCAGCCCGACGGCGAGGGCACCAGCATCCGCTGGACCCTTCCCGCCGAAGTCGACTGAGCCCCGAACGGAGAGCCCACGTGCCCACCAGCACCAAGATCATCGACGTCCTCCTCGTGGAGGACGACCCGGGCGACGTCCTCATGACCCGGGAGGCGTTCGAGGACAACAAGCTCCGCAACCGCCTCTCCGTGGTCTCCGACGGTGTGAGCGCGCTGGAGTTCCTGCGCAAGGAGGGCGAGCACGTCGACGCCCCGACGCCGGACCTGGTCCTGCTCGACCTGAACCTGCCGCGCATGGACGGCCGCGAGGTCCTGCAGGCCCTCAAGGCGGACGCCAACCTGCGCTCCATCCCGGTCGTCGTGCTGACCACCTCGGAGGCGGAGGAGGACGTGGTCCGCAGCTACTCGCTGCACGCGAACGCCTACGTCACCAAGCCCGTGGACTTCGACCGGTTCATCGAGGTGGTGCGTCAGATCGACGAGTTCTTCGTCGAGGTGGTCCGGCTCCCCGGTCGTTGACCGGAAAGAGACCGCCGCGGGAAGAACTGGTGGCGGGTGGGCGTTGTCCCGGTAACCCGGACGGAAGTGAGCGCACACCCATGCTGAACCCGAGCGAGATCTACGACGTCGACCCCGAGGTCGCCGCCCAGGTCGAGGCGCGGACGGTGAACGGCGCCGGTCCCGTCCTCGTGCACGCCGTGCGCGGGTTCGTGGACGCGGGCAACGCCGGCCAGCTGGCCGCCGAGCACCTGGTCGACGAGCTGCCGACGACGCGCCTGGCGACGTTCGACGTCGACCAGCTGCTGGACTACCGGTCGCGACGGCCGGTCATGACGTTCGACCAGACGACGTGGGCGTCGTACGCCGAGCCCGAGCTGGTCGTCGACCTGGTCCAGGACGCTGCGGGCGTCCCGTTCCTGCTGCTGCACGGCGTCGAGCCCGACGTGCAGTGGGAGCGGTACGTGGCCGCCGTCCGGCAGATCGTCGAGCGTTTCGACGTGCCGCTGACCGTCGGGCTGCACGGCATCCCGATGGGCATCCCGCACACGCGCCCCCTGTCGGTCACGGCACACGCGACGCGGCCCGAGCTCGTCGCCGACCACACGTCGTGGTTCGGCACGGTCCAGGTCCCCGCCAGCGCCAGCGCCCTGCTCGAGCTGCGCCTGGGCCAGTCGGGGCACGACGCCGTGGGGTTCGCCGTGCACGTGCCGCACTACCTCGCGCAGTCGGCGTTCCCGCAGGCCAGCCAGGCGGCGCTGACCAACGTCGAGCGCGCCACCGGGCTCGACCTGCAGGTCGCGGCGCTCACGTCGGCCGCGGACGAGGCCATGGCGGAGATCGACCGGCAGGTGACCGGGTCGGAGGACGTCGCCGCCGTCGTGCACGCGCTCGAGGAGCAGTACGACTCGTTCACGCGCAACATCGGGCGCACCAGCCTGCTGGCCGGCTCCACGGACCTGCCGACCGCCGACGAGCTGGGGGCCGAGTTCGAGCGGTTCCTGGCCCAGCAGGGCGACGACAGCGGTCCCGCCTGAGGCCCGACCTTTACCAGATCGTTGTCAAAGCGTGTGAGCCGACAGGGCGAAAGCATGGCGCCGCCCGCAGGGCCGATGGAAGGATGCACACGTTGCAGTGACGTACTCGCTTGACCGGCTTGCTCGACAGGCATCGTCATCCGGGCCGCGGCTCGGAAGTCGGTTCCGACCAGTCGTCTTCGGCTGGCCACCCGGTGCAGGACGTGAGGCATTGCGGCACGGCGTAGGCAGAAGGTCCGCGCCGTCACCGGTGGGACAGAAGGAAAACGAACATGGCACAGGGTGCTGTCAAGTGGTTCAACGCTGAGAAGGGCTTCGGGTTCATCGCCCAGGACGGCGGCGGTGCCGACGTCTTCGTCCACTACTCCGCGATCGACTCCTCGGGCTACCGCAGCCTCGACGAGGGCCAGCGCGTCGAGTTCGAGATCACGCAGGGCGCCAAGGGGCCGCAGGCCGAGAGCGTCCGCCCGATCTGACCTGACGTCCGACAGGGCCGTACCCGTTCCCGGGTGCGGCCCTGTCGTCATGCCGGCGGGTCCGTCAGGGGCACGGCGTTCCCCACGAACGCGGTGACCTCGTCGCCGTGCAGCAGGCGCGCCGGCGCGGGCAGGCTGCGGACGGCGCGGGCGAGGGTCGCCGAGCCCAGCAGGTCGGGGTCGTCGGTGGCCGCCAGCACGACGTTGCCGTACCCGCGGCCGCGCAGGAGCCCCGGCTCGGCGATCACCGCGACGTCGGCGAACGTGGCGCGCAGCGTGGCGCCCTCGGCCTTCGCGCCCGCCAGCGGCGGGCGGTCCGCGCAATTGGCCAGGTACAGGCCGCCCGGTCGCAGCACCCGCGCCACCTGCGCGACCATCTCGCGCGTGCGGACGTGGTCGGGGGTGACGTCGCCGGCGAAGACGTCCCGCACGACGACGTCCGCGGACGCGTCGGGCAGCGTGGACAGCTCGGCGCGGGCGTCGCCTGCGCGGATCCGCAGGGCGGGGGAGCGCGGCAGGTCGAACCAGCCGCGCACCAGCTCCGGCAGCACGGTGTCGAGCTCGACGGCCAGCTGGCGCGACCCGGGGTGCTCCGCGTCGACCGCCCGTGCCAGCGCGCAGCCCGCCGCACCGAGGTGGACGACGTCCAGAGGCCCACCCGCATCGCCGACCCGATCGATGACGGCTGCCATCTGCTGCATGTACTCGAACACCAGGCGCGTCGGGTCGACGAGGTCGAGGTAGGAGCTGGGCACCCCGTTGACCAGGACCGTCACGCCGTCGGGATCGTCGAGGTCCCGGACCAGCTCGACGGTGCCGGTGGGGATGGGCACCGGGCCGGTCGGCCAGAGCCCGCGGGCAGCGCTGCGTGTGGGTGGTCGGTGCGAGGCTGGGGTGCGTCGGGCGGAGCGGTCGCGGGCGGCCATGGCTCCCACGCTACGGCGCCTCCGCCGGGCTTGACGGCATCGAACAGGTGTTCGATAATGGATGCAGACGGGTCCACAGCACGGCACGGCGAAGGGACGGCGAGATGCAGCAGCAGCTCGAGCAGCAGGCTCCTGGTGAGTCGACAACCGGAGCACCCGTGCCGGCGCGTGCCCTCGAGCTGCTCGGCCGGGCCGACGCGGAGCTCGTGGCCGCGCAGTTCTCCCCCGAGCCGTGGGAGCAGCTCTCCCACGCCCACCTCGCCGCACTGCGCGCCGGGGCGGCGGTGGTCGCCGCCCGCGGGACGCCGTCGGGGCGCCGCGCACCGCGCACGGTCTGGAGCATGCTCGGCGTCGTCGCCCCGGAGCTGGGCTCGTGGTCGACCTACTTCGCGGAGGCCGCGGCGCTGCGGTCGGCGGTGGATGCCGGCCGGTTCGAGCTGGTCGGCCCCGCGCGGGCCGAGGAGGCGGTGTGCGCGGCCGAGGACTTCGTCGACGCGGCACGCGACCTGGTGCTCGGCGGGGTGGGTGCCGTCGCGGGCCGCACGCTGAGCATGCGCGTCCAGCGGGCGTCGTGAGCACAGACCGCGGGTCAGGCGTCGGGCCCGACGGCCCTGCATCGCCATGAGCCGCGGTCCCCGGTCGGCGCAGGCCAAGCGGGACTGGGGTCAGGAGGAGGCGGGCTGCTCGATCCTGCACGTCGACATGGACGCCTTCTTCGCCTCGGTCGAGCTCGCCCGTCGACCGCAGCTGCGCGGACTGCCCGTGATCGTGGGCGGGGCGACGCGTGGTGTCGTGCTGGCGGCGACGTACGAGGCCCGGGCGTTCGGCGTGCACTCGGCGATGCCGATGGCGACCGCCCTGCGGCAGTGCCCGCAGGCGGTCGTCGTCCCGCCCGACCATCACGCGTACCGCGAGGTGTCCGCGGGGGTCATGCGGGTGCTCGGCGACATCACGGCGCTGGTCGAGCAGGTGAGCGTCGACGAGGCGTTCCTGGACGTGGCGGGCGCGCGCCGGCGGCTGGGTCCACCCACGGTGATCGCCCAGCTCATCCGTCGGCAGGTCCGGGAGCAGTTCGGCATCACGTGCTCCGTCGGGATCGGATCCACCAAGCTCGTCGCCAAGCTCGCGTCCGGTCACGCCAAGCCGGACGGCGTCCTGCTGGTCCCACGCGCTGCGACCATCGACTTCCTGCGGATCCTGCCCGTTGGCGCACTCTCGGGCGTGGGTGAAAAGACGGAGACCGCCTTGGCGCGGTGGGGGATCAGGACGGTCGGGGAGCTGGCCGACACCGACGTGTCCACGGTCCAGCACGCGGTCGGCAGGGTGGCGGGCGCGCACCTGGTCGACCTGGCATGGGGACGGGACCCGCGGCCGGTCAGCCCGGGTCGTGAGGAGAAGTCGATCGGGGCCGAGGAGACCTTCCCGGCCGACGTCGCGGACCTTGCCGTGGTGGAGGAGAAGGCCCGTGAGCTGGCGGACCGTTGCGCGGTCCGGTTGCGGACGAACGGGCTGGTCAGCCGCACGATCACGGTGAAGATCCGCACCAGCGACTTCCGCACGCTCACGCGTTCCCGCACCCTGGCGACTCCCACGGACGTCGGCCGGGAGCTGTTCCTCGCCGCCCGCGAGCTGGTCGCGGGCGTCGACCTGCGTGGTCTGCCCGTGCGGCTCGTCGGCGTGCGCGCCGAGGGGCTGTCCCGGGCGGCGACGAGCATCCGGCAGCCGACCCTCGACGAGGCCTCGGACGCACCCGTGCGGGCCCGGCGGGAGGCGGAGCGCGCCATGGATCAGGTGCGCGGGCGGTTTGGGAGCGGATCCATCCGGGCCGGAGCCTCCCAGTCAGGTGGAGTATCCTCCGGCTCGACTACCACCATCGTTCCGGCGGATCTATCCTGAGCCGGAAGACAGGTCCACATAGCTGACAACGGGGGTCAGGATGCCTCTCTCCGAGTACGAGCAGCGCGTGCTCGAGCAGATGGAACGGCAGTTGACCTCTGACGATCCTCGGCTCGCGAACACGCTGACCCAGCGCGGGCACCGCCCGTTCGGCCGATACGTCATCGCGGGAGTCGGTGCGTCCGTCGGTCTGCTACTGCTCGTGCTCGGCGCCGCGAACAGCCTTCCGTGGCTCGGTGTCATCGGCTTCGTCGTGATGTTCGCTGCCGTGGCCTTCGCGTTCGCCGCCCCGCACCGCTCGTCCGGGCACCGGTCCGGGCCGCGCGGGGTCGTGCAGAGCGACGGGCAGGTGAAGCCGGCCGCTCCGGCCACGCGTCAGAAGTCGAGCTTCATGTCTCGTCTCGAGGAGCGCTGGGAACGGCGCCGCGGCGAGAGCGGTCGCTGAGCAGCGTCTCGACGCCGCTCATGATGTCGTCGACCCACCCGGCCAGGACGGCCGGGTCCACGTCGGGCTGGACCGGCGCGTAGCGCTCGCGCTCGACGGTCCTGGCCAACGACTCCAGCGCCTCGGCGGACGTGCCCGTCAGGGGAGCCCCCGCCGCCTGGCGCAGCTGCTCGTGCACGGACACGACGACGGTGCGCGGTGAGTCGGCGTCCGTCCAGGTCACCCCTCGGGCGCCGAGCCGACGCCGGGCGCGCAGCCACGCACGCTCAGGTGTCAGGTCGGCGCGCAGGAGGCTGCGGCGCCGGACGAGTGCCAGGGCGAGGGAGGCGACGACCAGCACGATCGCGACGGTGATCGCGACCGGCAGCCAGGCCTGGTCCTCGTCCTGCGTGCCGGTCGACGAGGACTGCCCGCCCGGGGCGGTCGACGACGAGGAGCTGGCCGCCGGCAGCGGGACGATCTCGTCGGGCTGGCTGTCGGGCGCGGACACTCCGGTGAACGGGTCGGCCCAGCGCGGCGGAGCGCTCGTCTGCACGGCGGGGGTGGGCTCGAACCGCACCCAGCCGTAGCCCTCGAAGTACAGCTCCGGCCAGGCGTGCGTCCGCTGGCCGGAGACCACGAAGCTGCCGTTGCGGTCGGACTCGCCGGGCAGGAATCCGACAGCCACGCGGGCGGGGATGTCGAGGGTGCGGGCCATGATCACCATCGAGGTGGCGAACTGCACGCAGTACCCGCGGGTCGACTGCAGGAAGTCCCACACGGCGTCGTCGGACCGCGAGGGTGCCACGCGCGTGTCGTAGGTGAAGTTCGTCGTGGCGCGGAAGAACGTCTGGAGCGCCATCGCCTGCTCGTACGGGGTCGTGGCGTCGGCGGTGATCTCGCTGGCCAGCGCGGCGACGTCCTGCGAGCGGCTGGTCTGCGGCACCTCGAGGGACGCGCCGTCGTCGTCCGGGTCGCCGACCTCCGCGTCGGCGAGGTCCTCCTTGGTGAGCGAGGGGATCTCGACCTGCATCGCGTAGGTCATGCCGTCGAACGTGCCGCGCCGGCCGACGATCTCGTCGCGGGCGACGTCGTACTCCCATCCGCCGCTCACGTCCACGGTCCGCGGGAAGGTGCTCACGGGGAGGCGTCGTTCGCGCATGTTGGCCACCTCGACCTGGACGTTCGCCAGGGTGCCACGCTCGGGGTCCGGCGCGGTGCCGCGGATCTCCGGGTCGGACGACAGGAGGGTGGCGGGGTCCCAGGTGGTCAGTTCGAACGAGTCGGTCCGGTCCCACTCGGCGCCGTCGAACGCCGTCATCGTGAAGGCGCGCAGCGGCCCCACCTCGCCGGCGGAGACGGTGGTGTCGCTCGACGCGCTGGGGGACGGTGTGGGGTCGGCGTCCGGTTCGGCCTCCACGGGAGTGACGGAGTACCGCAGCACAACCTGCCCGGACCGGGTGCCCAGGCTCTCGCGCAGGTCGAGGTCGTCGCTGAACGACATGGGCCCGACGGGGCCGGTGCCGAAGCTGGGCATGCGCATGGTCGCCCAGCCGGGGAACGCGGCGACCGCGGGACCGGCGACGAGGGTGGCCACGATCAGCCCGACCGAGCACAGGACCGCGACGCCAGCCCTCCGCCCCCGGTCGCTGTGCGCCGACGGTGGCGCGGCGCTCAGGGCCAGCAGGAGCAGGTAGAACAGGCTGGTCCAGGCGATCGACCAGCCGCTCGCGGGGAAGCCGAGGATGATCGCGGGAGCCCACAGGCCGGCGAACGCGAGCCCGGACAGCGCGGGCGCGCCGAGGCCGATCGCGACCAGGTCGGACAGCAGGAAGACGGCGACGGCGCCGACGACGACCAGGAGCTCGGTGGGCCGCACGCCGACCATCGGCACGAGCGACGCGTTGATGACGGCGACGCCCTCGCGTGCGGTGGACAGGGTCCGGTCCAGCGAGTCGCCGTCCGGCAGGACCTGGAGCCGCCCGGGAGGTGCCCCGTACCGGACGAGGACGATGCCGACGGCGACGATGGTGCCGGCGAGCGTCGGGGCCCACCAGGACCGGGTCACGGCGCGGACGCCGATCACGACCGCGGCGACGACCAGCACGATCAGCCACGTCGCGACGAGCCAGCCGCCGCGCACGATCAGACCGGTGAGCGCGAAGAGGCTGGCGCAGGTCGCGGCGGCGCACAGGGCCGAACCGAGGGCCGACCGCGGGCCCCGGGGGATGCGTTGCAGGCGGCCGGTCACTGGGCGGACCCCAGGAGGCGCAGCCAGCAGTCGACGACCGGTTCGCCGGGCGTGACCCGGCACGCCCGCCAGCCGGCGCGGCGCAGCGCCTTGATGGTGTGCTCCGCCTCCGCCTCCTGAGCGGGCGTGTCGGCGCGGACGACGGCCCAGGCGAGGGCGGCGTCCGCGACGTGGGCGAGAGCGGCGCGGGCGGAGGCGCCGAGCGGGCCGAGCACGGCCAGCACGATCTCGCCGCCCGCCTCCGTGGTGTGCAGGAGGTGCGCCGCCGACACGAGCGCGGCCTCGCCCTGCACGGCCGAGCGCGGCGCCTCGAGGTCGATGGTGCGGTCGAGCAGGGCGCTGCGTGCGCCGGGGCCGGACCGGTCGTGCACGAAGGCGAGCGGGTTCGCCGCCGCAGCGTCCGGCCTCCCGCTGACCAGGCGCACCGGGTGGCCGCCGTCGAGCATCGCCAGCGACATGGACGCGGCCAGGGAGATCGACCACTCCAGGCTCGTGGCGCGGGCGGGCAGGTCCAGGAGCACCGAGACGGGGCGCATCCCGGCGCGCTCGTCGGACCGGACCATGAGCGCACCCTTGCGGGCGCTGCTGCTCCAGTGCACGCGCCGCAGGTCGTCGCCCTCGCGGTAGTCGCGCAGCGAGGCGTCGTCGGTCGACGGGCTCCGCGCGCCCAGGGCGACGCGGTCGGGCTCGCCGACCAGCACGTCGCTCGGCGTCGGCAGCGGGACGACGGCCGGCCACACGGAGACCTCGGCCTGCTCGCCCAGCGTCGCGGAGGTGCGCATCACCCCGAACGGGTCGCCGCGGGTCACCACGAGCGGACCGAGCGGCCACCGGCCACGGCGGGCCGCCTGCACCGAGTACGTCACGGTGACGCGGCGCGGTGCGCGGGTCACCCGGGCGCGCAACGGCCGGCCGCCGGACAGCTCGGTGGCCGCCTGCTCGGCGAACTTCAGCCCGGCCAGCCGGACGCGGGCGGCGGGGTCCGTCGCGGTGATCACGACCTCGATCTGCGCCTCCTCGCCGGCATGGACCGGGTTGGGGACCGCGTGCCGCTGCACGCTGAGCCGGTGTTTGCCCCGGCCCGGGTCGAGCACCCCCACGGCGACGGCCGCCCCGACGACGAGCAGCAGCGCCAGGGTGCCGATCCGGACGAGGTCGACAGCACCGAGCGCCACGCCCAGCTGCAGGGCGACGATGCCCGCGATCCCGAGCGCGAGTCCGCGGGGCGTCGGACGAAGGCGCATCAGCCGATAGCGCGACGAGAGCGCGCGGTGGCCGCCGCGGACGGGAGCGGGACCCGGTCGAGGATGTCGGTGACGATGTCGGACGTGCTGCGCCCGGACAGGCGGGACTCGGTGCTGGGCAGCAGCCGGTGCGCGAGGACCGGCACGCCGAGCTGCTGGACGTCGTCGGGCAGCACGTGGTCGCGGCCGTCCATCGCGGCCAGGGCCTTGGCGGCCCGCAGCAGCTGGATCGCCGCGCGGGGGGACGCGCCGAGGCGCAGGCCCTGGTCCTCGCGTGTCGCGGTCACGAGGTCGACGACGTACCGCTTGATGCCCGGTGCCGCGAACAGCCGGCGCGCGGTCTCGATGAGGGCCTTCACCTGGGCGGCGTCGGTCACGGGCCGCAGGGTGTCGAGGGGGTCGGACGTCTCCTGCAGGTCGAGCATGTCGAGCTCGGACTCGATGCTCGGGTAGCCGACCGTCAGGCGGGCCATGAACCGGTCCCGCTGCGCCTCGGGGAGCGGGTAGGTGCCCTCCATCTCGACGGGGTTCTGGGTGGCCACCACCAGGAACGGTCGCGGCAGCGGGTAGGTGCGGCCGTCGACGGTCGCCTGCGCCTCCTGCATGCACTCGAGCAGCGCCGACTGCGTCTTGGGCGAGGCGCGGTTGATCTCGTCGCCGATGACGACGTGCGCGAAGACGGGCCCGGGCCGGAACTCGAACTCGTGCGTCTGCGACCGGAAGATGTTGACGCCCGTGAGGTCCGACGGGAGCAGGTCGGGGGTGAACTGGATCCGGCCGACCGTGCAGTCGATGGTCTTGGCCAGCGCCTTGGCGAGCGTGGTCTTGCCGACCCCGGGCACGTCCTCGAGGAGCAGGTGCCCCTCGGCGAGCAGGACGGCGACGGTGACCCGGACGAGCTCGGGCCGACCGGTGACGACGCCCTCCACGGCCGCGCGCATCCGGTGGGTGATGTCGACGACGTCCTCGAGCTCGCTCGAGGACGGGACGGCCTGCAGCATGACGCCTCCTTTGGCGGATCTGGGTCCGATCGTAAAGGTCGGGCGGCAGGAGTTCATCGCCCATCGGCCCCCCACTTCGCTCCACCACCCGCCCGGCGGAGCGTCGACCGGCGCAGCGACCTGGGGCATTCGTCCGATCCCTCCGGAATCAGGCCTCTGATCTGCACCCCGACACGCCCCGGGACGAGTCGGGCGCCGAGATTCCCTCCACTTAGCACCACCGCTGTGACCTGCAGTTATAGCCCTTCGATCGGGTGAATACTGCGTATCTCCGGTTGCTGGTGGAGTGAAGTGGAGTAGCGTGGAGGCACGTGGTGAGGAGGGGAAACCTGCACCACGGACAGCAGCACGAGCCGCAGCGTGAGACCGGGAGGAGGCGGGGTGACGCATGAGTCGTCCGCCGGCGTCTTCGGCTCCTTCGCGCCCTTCCTGGGCACGTACACGCCGCGTCTCGACGAGAAGGGCCGGCTCATCCTTCCGGCGAAGTTCCGCGGTCAGCTCGCCCCGGGTCTCGTCATGACCCGCGGTCAGGAGCGCTGCCTCTTCCTGCTCCCGATGCAGGAGTTCCAGCGCATGCACGACCAGCTCCGGCAGGCCCCGGTGACCAGCCGCCAGGCCCGCGACTACCTGCGCGTCTTCCTGTCCGGTGCCAGCGACGAGCTGCCCGACAAGCAGGGACGCATCTCCATCCCGCCGATGCTCCGCAAGTACGCGGGCCTCGAGCGCGACGTCGCCGTCATCGGCACCGGTACCCGGGTCGAGATCTGGGACCTCACCGCGTGGGAGACGTACCTGGCCGAGCAGGAGGCCGGGTACGCCGACACCGCGGAGGAGGTCTTCCCGAACGGCCCGTTCTGACAGATCAGGCTCCACAGCATCGCCGCCCGGTAAGACCTCCTCCCGAATCTCTGACGCACTTCCCCGGTGTCAGAGGGTCGGTGGGGGATCTGGTCGGACGGCGGAGGGGCCGCCTGACCACACGCATCCGTGCCACCTGGGGAGGGGAGCAGCGATGAGCACGACCGACGACGCAGCCTCCCGGCACACCCCGGTGCTGTTGCAGCGCTGCCTCGACCTGCTGGCACCGGCGTTCGACGTCGAGAACCCCGTGATGGTGGACTCGACGCTCGGCATGGGCGGCCACACCGAGGGCGTCCTGAAGGCGTTCCCGCACGTCCGGATCGTCGGCCTGGACCGCGACACGCAGGCGCTCGAGCTCGCGGGCCGGCGGCTGGCGCCGTTCGGTGACCGCTTCACGGGCGTGCACGCGGTGTACGACGAGATCAACGACGTGCTCGACCGTCTCGGCATCAGGGGCGTCCAGGGCGTGCTCATGGACCTCGGCGTCTCGTCGCTGCAGCTCGACGAGCGCGAGCGCGGCTTCTCCTACTCGGCCGACGCTCCGCTCGACATGCGCATGGACGCCACGACCGGCCAGACCGCGGCGGACGTGCTCAACACCTACGACGAGCGCGAGCTCGCGCGGATCCTGCGGGTGTACGGCGAGGAGCGGTTCGCGCCGCGCATCGCCCGGGCGATCGTCGCGCAGCGGGCGCGGCGGCCGCTGGAGCGCACGGGTGAGCTGGTCAGCATCGTGCGCGCCAACATCCCCGCGGCGACGCGCAAGACCGGCGGCAACCCGGCCAAGCGCACGTTCCAGGCCCTGCGGATCGAGGTGAACGGCGAGATCGAGGTGCTGGAGCGCGCGCTCCCGCAGTCGATCGAGGCGCTCGCCGTGGGCGGCCGGATCGTCGTCGAGGCGTACCACTCGCTCGAGGACCGCGCGGTCAAGCGGGCGCTCGCCGTCGGAGCGACGTCCAGCGCCCCGCCGGACCTGCCCGTCGAGCCCGAGACGCACGCCCCGTTCCTTCGCCTCGTGACCCGCGGTGCCGAGGAGGCCGACGAGGCCGAGCTCGCGCACAACCCGCGTTCGCAGTCGGTCCGGCTCCGCGCCGCCGAGCGCGTCCGTCCCACGCCTGACCACCTCAAGCCACGCCAGACCGGAAGGAGGGCAGCATGAGCGCCCAGACCGCTGCCCGAGCAACTGCCTACCCGGCACCGTCCCGTCCGCGCCCGACGACGGCGCCCGCGCCCGCACCCCGACTTCGTGTCGTCCGCGCGCCGGAGCACGCCCGGACGCGAGTTCCGTTCATCCTTGCCTGCATGGCCGTCCTCGCCGGAGCGCTGCTGTCCGCGCTGCTCCTCAACACCTCGATGGCCGCCACCGCGTACGCCAAGTACGACCTCTCCAACGAGCTGGGCCGGCTGAACCAGGACCAGCAGGACCTCACGGCGCAGCTCGACGCGAAGGCGTCGCCCACCCAGCTCGCCGCGGCCGCGGCCGCGCTCGGCATGGTCCCGACCAACGGCACCGGCTGGCTGCGGCTGTCGGACGGCAGCGTGCAGGGCGTCCCGGAGCCTGCGGGAGCCGGGGGATGACGACACCGGTCGCGCGCCCGCGCGCCCGCACCGAGCAGACGCGTCGTCCGGCGGCGGGCAACCGTGCCGCCGGTACGACGGTCCCGCGTCAACGGCCCGGGAGTGCTCCCCGCACGGTCGTGGTGCCTCCGCGCACCCGCGGCGGGAGGCCTCCCGTCGCTCCGGTCGAGCCGGGGTCCCGCCGTCGGATGGCGTTCCTCGCCGCTCTGGTCATCGTGGCGCTCGCCGTGTTCGGCGGGCGCCTGGTGTATGTCCAGGGCCTGCGGGGGGCGAGCATCGCCGAGCAGGCACGGGATGCCCGCCTCACGTCGATCACGCTGCTCGGCGGCCGTGGCGAGATCACCGACGCCGAGGGCGCGCCGCTGGCCACGTCGGTCGAGCGGTACGAGATCTCGGTCAACCAGCGGCTCGTCGCGAACTTCAAGGGCTCGGAGAACCCGGCTGTCCCGGACGGTGCCGCCGGTGTCGCCGCGACGCTGGCCCCGCTGCTCGGCATGAACGCCGCGGAGCTCGGGGGAGCGCTCGTCGGCGACCGGCAGTTCGTCTACATCCGCAAGGGCGTGCTGCCCGAGGTGGCGCGCGAGGTCCGCAAGCTCGGACTCAGCGGTGTCAACGTCGACCGGGTGGCCGAGCGGGTGTACCCGAACAGCTCGCTCGCCGGGAACGTCGTCGGCTTCGTGAACTCCAACGGTGTCGGGCTCGCCGGCCTCGAGGCGTCGCTCGACGACCGCCTCACGGGCACGGCCGGGAGCGAGACCTACGAGCGCGGGCGCAAGGGGCAGGCCATCCCCGGCGGGTACTCCGAGGACACCCCGGCGACGCAGGGCGACTCGGTGCAGCTCACGCTGCTGTCCGACGTGCAGTGGAAGGCCCAGTCGGCGCTCGACGCGCAGGTCGCGGCCACCGGCTCGTCGTCCGGCTCGCTGATCGTGATGGACGTCAAGACCGGTGAGATCTACGCGCTCGCCGACTCCGGGGCTGTCGACCCGAACCACCCCGGTGAGGCGTCGGGCTCGCTGTCCAGCGCCGTGTCGGACGTGTTCGAGCCCGGCTCGACCGGCAAGGTCATCACGATGGCGGCCATCCTCGACAACAAGATCGCCGACCCGCTCTCGCAGTGGGAGGTCCCCTACACGTACTCGCCCGACGGCAAGGAGACGTTCAAGGACTCGCACGAGCACGGGGTCCTGCGGCTCACGACGACCGGGGTGCTGGCGGAGTCCTCGAACACCGGCACGGTCATGATCGGTCAGAACCTGCCCGTCCAGACCCGGTACGACTACCTGGCGAAGTTCGGCTTCGGTGCCCAGACCGGGATCGAGCTGTCGGGGGAGTCGAAGGGCATCCTGCACCCGGTCGACACGTGGCAGCGGCGCGACAAGTTCGCCGTGCTCTTCGGCCAGGCCGTGTCCGTGACCGCGCTGCAGGCCACGCAGGTCTTCGCGACGATCGCCAACGGCGGGGTGCGCGTGCAGCCGCACATCATCAAGGGCTGGACGTCGCCGGACGGCACCTACACCCCGACCCCCGCAGCGCCGACGACCCAGGTCGTGTCGGCGGAGACCGCCAAGACGGTGCTCACCATGATGCAGAGCGTCGTCGACGACGGGACCGGTGCCCACGCGGCGATCCCCGGCTACCAGGTGGCCGGGAAGACCGGCACGGCGCAGAACTGGGTGGGCGGCATCCAGGGCATCACGTCGTCGTTCATCGGCGTCGCGCCCGCCGACGACCCGCGCATCGCGGTCGCCGTGATCCTGCACAACCCGCAGACCTCGGTCTACGGCGGCACGGTCGCGGCGCCGGTGTTCAGCGACGTCGCCGGCTACACGCTCAGCGAGCTCGGAGTGGCACCGTCGGGCACCACCGGGACGCTGTTCCCGACGACGTGGTGAGCGACCCGCACCGGGCGTGGGGGGACGGCCGGCGGGGTAGATTCTCCCCATGACGACCCCCGCTCGGATGCGTCCGCTGCATCCCGCGGCCCACGTGGTCGCCGACCTTGTCTCGACGTTCGGCCTGGTCGCACGAGGTGCACCGCTGCCGGCCGGCGCCGTGCTGACCGGCGTGAGCCTGGCCAGCGGCGACGTGGTCGCAGGTGACGTGTTCGTCGCCGTGGCGGGGTTCCAGGTGCACGGTGCCACGTACGCCGCACAGGCGGTCGACGCCGGCGCCGTGGCGGTCCTGACGGACGAGGCCGGTGCCGCGCTGCTGGAGGACTCCGGCCTGGCCCGACGGATCCCCGTCCTGGTCGCCGAAGACCCGCGCGCGGTCGCCGGACCGGTCGCCGCGTGGGCGCACGACGCGCCGGGCGAGCGGTTGGTCGCGGTCGGCGTCACGGGCACCAACGGCAAGACCACCACGGCCTACTTCCTCGACGCCGCGCTGCGGGCCGCGCACGCGACGACGGCCGTGCTCGGCACCGTCGAGCTGCGGATCGGCGAGGACGCCGTCGAGAGCCCGCGGACCACGGTCGAGGCGCCCGCCCTGCAGGCGATCCTCGCGCTGGCGGTGGAGCGGGGGGCGACGGCCCTCGCCATGGAGGTGTCCTCGCACGCGCTCGCGCTCGGCCGGGTCGGTGGGCTGACGTTCGACGTCGTCGGCTTCACCAACCTGCAGCGGGACCACCTCGACTTCCACGGCGACATGGACGGGTACTTCCGGGACAAGTCGCGGCTGTTCGCCGTCGGTCAGGCGCGTCGTGGCGTGGTCGTCGTGGACGACGAGTGGGGGCGCCGGCTGGTGGCCGAGTCGCCGATCCCCGTCGAGTCCGTGGCGACGCACGTGGACGCACCCGAGGGCGTCGACGCGGACTGGGCGGTGGTCGCCGCCGACATCGGCCTCGACGGCGTCGGCTCGACGTTCACGCTGCGCGGTCCGGACGGTGCGCTGCACGAGGCCGTGAGCCCGCTGCCGGGGAAGGTCAACGTCTCGAACGCGGCGCTGGCCATCGTGCTGGCGCACGCGGCCGGCGTGGACCTCGACCGGGCGATCGCTGCGGTGGCGGTCGCGCACGAGATCCCCGGGCGCATGGAGCGAGTCATCGAGCGTGGCGACGGCTTCCCGCTGGCGATCGTCGACTACGCCCACACCCCCGACGCGCTCGTCCTGGCCCTCGACGCCGTCCGCCCGATCACGCCGGGCCGGCTCGTGCTCGTGTTCGGCTCGGACGGCGACCGGGACCAGGGCAAGCGCCCGATCATGGGGGAGATCGCCGCACGGCTCGCGGACGTGATCGTCGTCACGGACGAGAATCCCCGTTCCGAGGAGCCGGCAACCATCCGGTCCGCCATCCTCGACGGTGTCCGGCTCCAGCGGCCGGACCTGGTCGACGTGCACGAGGCCACCAGCCGCGCGCAGGCCATCCGCGACGCCCTCGCACTCGCCTCCGAGCAGGACACCGTGATCATCACGGGCAAGGGCCACGAGCCGACCCAGGAGATCGCCGGCGTGTTCCACCGGTACAACGACCGCGACGTGCTGATCGCAGCGCGCACCAGCCGGCAGGAGCAGCACGCGTGATCGCCCTGACGGCGGCCGAGATCGCGGCCGCGACCGGCGGTGTGCTGCGCGGCGCCGCCGCCACCCGGCCGGCCCTCGTCGTGAGCGGACCCGTCGTGGTCGACTCCCGCGACGACGTCACCGGTGGGCTGTTCGTCGCGCTGCCGGGCGAGCACGCGGACGGCCACGACTACGCCGCCGTGGCGGTCGCCGCCGGCGCTGCGCTCGTGCTGGCCGCGCGTGACGTCGTCGGCGCCGGTGGGGACGTGCTGCCGAGCGTCGTCGTCACCGACGTCGAGAAGGCCCTCGGTGACCTCGCCCGCGTCGTCCTCGAGCGGCTGCGCGAGGTCGCGCTCGAGCCCGGCGGGAGCGACCTGCGCGTCGTCGGCATCACGGGGTCGGTCGGCAAGACCACGACCAAGGACCTGCTCGCCCAGCTGTGCGGGAGCGTCGGGCCGACGATCGCGCCGGTTCGCTCGTTCAACAACGAGATCGGCCTGCCGCTGACGGTGCTGCGCGCCGACGAGTCGACGCGCTTCCTGGTGCTCGAGATGGGCGCCAGCGGTCCGGGACACCTCACCTACCTCACCGACATCGCGCCGCCCGACGTCGCGGTCGTCCTGATCGTCGGCCACGCGCACCTCGGTGGCTTCGGGGGTATCGACGCGGTCGCCGTCGCCAAGTCCGAGATCGTGCAGGGCCTCGTCGCGGACGGGGTGGCTGTGCTCAACGCCGACGACCCGCGCGTGTCCGCGATGGCGGCGCTCGCCCCCGGGGACGTCGTGACGTTCGGTGCCGCACCCGACGCGACGGTCGGTGTGCGCGACGTGCGTCTCGACCGCAGCGGGCGGGCGACGTTCACCCTGGTGCGGCGGGGCGAGACCGAGCAGACCGCCGAGGTGTCCCTGCGGCTGGTCGGCGAGCACCACGTGCACAACGCCCTCGGTGCCGCGGCCGCGGCGCTCGCCGTCGGGCTCGACCTGGACCAGGTGGCCGCAGGCCTCAGCGCCGCCGACGCCCTCAGCCCGCACCGCATGCACGTGGTCGACCGCCCCGACGGGGTCACCGTCGTCGACGACTCCTACAACGCCAACCCGGACTCCATGCGTGCTGCGCTCAAGGCGCTGGCCGTCCTGGCCGGACGGGACCGTCGCTCGATCGCGGTGCTCGGCGAGATGCTCGAGCTGGGGCCCGGTGCCCGCGAGGCCCACGACGCCATCGGCCGCCTGTGCGTCCGGCTGAACATCGGCCTGACGATCGTGGTCGGTGAGGGCGCGCGTGCCATCCGTGACGGCGCCAACCACGAGGGCTCGTGGGGCGACGAGGTGGTGCTCGCGGACGACCTGGCCGTGGCGACCGCGTTCCTCGAGAGCGAGCTGCGGCCCGGCGACGTGGTGCTGGTGAAGTCGTCGTACGGCGCCGGACTGTGGAAGCTGGGCGACACCCTGGTCGAGGGGGGCGTCCGATGAGGGCGGTCCTGATCTCCGGCGGGCTCGCGATGCTCATCGCGCTGCTGGGGACACCCCTGTTCATCCGGTTCCTGATCCACAAGCAGTACGGACAGTTCATCCGGCAGGACGGACCGACCGCGCACTTCACCAAGCGCGGCACCCCGACCATGGGCGGCGTCGTCATCATCGGCGCGACGCTCGCGGGCTGGGTCAGCGGCCTGATCGCGACCGGGACCCCGCCCAGCGCGTCGGCCATCCTCGTGCTCTTCCTCATGACCGGCCTGGGCGTCGTCGGGTTCCTCGACGACTTCATCAAGATCTCCCGGCAGCGCAGCCTCGGGCTCAACGCGCGCTGGAAGATCATCGGCCAGGGCATCGTGGGCATCACGTTCGCGGTGGCGGCCCTGCAGTTCCCCAACGACAAGTTCCGCACGCCCGCGTCCACGCGGATCTCCTTCATCCGCGACACCAACCTGGACCTCGCGTTCTGGGGCGTGACCGTCGGCACCATCCTGTTCGTGATCTGGGCGAACTTCCTGATCACGGCGTGGTCCAACGCGGTGAACCTCACCGACGGCCTCGACGGTCTGGCGACCGGCGTCTCGCTCATCGTCTTCGGCGCCTACGTCATCGTCGGCGTCTGGCAGTTCAACCAGAGCTGCCAGTTCCTGGCCAGCGCCGGACCACGGTGCTACGAGACGCGGGACCCGCTGGACCTCGCGGTCGTCGCAGCGGCCATCACGGGCGCGTGCTTCGGGTTCCTGTGGTGGAACGCCAGCCCCGCCAAGATCTTCATGGGGGACACCGGCTCGCTCGCGCTCGGCGGGGCGCTCGCCGGACTCTCGATCCTCTCCCGGACCGAGATCCTCGCCGCCATCATCGGCGGACTGTTCGTGCTCGTCGTCCTGTCGGACGTCATCCAGATCGGCTTCTTCAAGATGACCGGCAGACGGGTCTTCAAGATGGCACCGCTGCACCACCACTTCGAGCTGTCGGGGTGGGGCGAGGTGACCATCGTGATCCGGTTCTGGATCATCGCCGGGTTGTTCGTCGCGCTCGGCGTCGGGATCTTCTACGCCGAGTGGGTGGCCGGGTAGGTGGCCGATCTCGTGCTGGAGGGCGCCCTGGTGGTCGTCGCCGGGCTCGGGGTCTCCGGTCGCGCCGCGGCCGAGGTGCTGGCGTCCCGCGGTGCGCGCGTGGTGCCGGTCGACGACCACGCCGACGACGTCATCGGCTCCGCGGAGCTGCTCGAGGGGACGGTGCTGGACCGAGCGGACCTCGTCGTCGCGTCGCCCGGGCTGGCGCCGCACCACCCGCTCCTCGTCGCCGCCCGCGAGCACGGCGTGCCGGTGTGGAGCGAGGTCGAGCTCGCCTGGCACGTGCGCGTGGACCGTGCGGACGGTGGTGGGCCGGCGCCGTGGCTCGCGGTCACCGGGACCAACGGCAAGACGACGACCGTCGGCATGCTGGAGTCGATCCTGCGGGCCGCCGGGGAGAACGCCGTGGCGGTCGGCAACGTCGGCACCCCCGTGGTGCTCGCGGCGACCGACCCGACGCTCGACGTCCTCGCGGTCGAGCTCTCGAGCTTCCAGCTGCACCACACGTCGTCGATGTCCGCGCAGGCGGCCGCGGTGCTCAACGTCGCACCCGACCACCTGGACTGGCACGGGTCGCTCGACGCCTACGCGGCCGACAAGGGCCGCATCTTCGAGCGCGCCCAGGTGGCGTGCGTGTACAACCTCAGCGACCCCGCCACCGAGGACCTGGCCCGGGAGGCGGACGTCGTCGACGGCTGCGTGGCGGTCGGCTTCACGATCGGGACGCCGCTGGTCGGCCAGGTCGGCCTGGTCGAGGACGTGCTGGTCGACCGCGGGTTCTCCCGGCTGCGGCACACGCACGCGGCCGAGCTGGGCACGCTCGACGACCTGATGCAGCTGGCCGGGCCGGACGGCACGGTGCCGCCGCACGTCGTGGCGAACGCGCTGGCCGCGGCCGCGCTCGCCCTCGCGCACGGTGTCTCGCCGGCGGCGATCCGCGAGGGCCTGCGCGCCTACGGACCGGGGGAGCACCGCCTCGCAGGCGTCGCCGTGGTCGACGGCGCCGCCTACGTGGACGACTCCAAGGCGACGAACGCCCACGCAGCCGCAGCAGCCCTGGGCGCGTTCCCCACGGGCAGCGTCGTGTGGATCGCGGGTGGTCTGGCCAAGGGCGCGCAGTTCGACGAGCTCGTCGCGGCCCGGCACGACCGCCTCCGGGCCGTCGTGCTGATCGGCGTCGACCGCGCGCCGTTGCGGGACGCTCTCGCCCGACACGCACCCGAGGTCCCCGTCGTCGAGGTCGACGCCGGTGAGACTGGCCCGGTGATGACCCGCGCCGTGGACGAGGCCAGGCGGCTCGCTGCCCAGCCGAGCAGCGCGCCGGGCGAGCCAGGCACAGTCACCGTCCTGCTCGCGCCCGCCTGCGCGTCGATGGACCAGTTCACGTCGTACGCCGCCCGGGGCGAGGCGTTCGCCGCCGCCGTGCGTGCGCTCGGTGGGGACGAGTGACGCGCCAGGAGGGGGAGCGATGACGACGACCACCCCCCGCCCCGGCGCGCGTCGGTCGGCGGAGCCTGCACCGTCCACCAGCTCGCTGCTCGGCCAGTGGAACAGCGCGGTCACCAGCTACTACGTGCTCATCGGTGCGACCGCGCTCCTGCTCGTCATCGGGCTGGTCATGGTCCTGTCCAGCTCGAGCGTGGAGTCGCTCGACGACGGGCACTCGCCGTACGCGGTGTTCCTCGACCAGGCGAAGTACGCGCTCATCGGTCTGCCGCTGCTGTTCGGGCTGTCCCGGGCACCTGTGCGGTTCTTCCAGGCGATCGCCTGGCCGGCGCTCGCCTTCTCGATCGCGTTCCAGCTGACCGTGTTCACCCCGCTCGGCTGCGGCGCCGGCGGCAACCAGAACTGGGTCTGCATCGGCGGCTTCTCCGCTCAGCCGTCGGAGACCATCAAGCTCGCGCTGGCCATCTGGCTGGGCGCCGTCCTGACCCGCAAGCTGTCGCTGCTGCGGGAGTGGAAGCACGCCATGATCCCCGCGGTGCCCGTCGCGGGCATCGCGGTCCTCGTGGTCCTCGCCGGGCACGACCTCGGGACCGCGCTGGTCCTCATCCTGCTGGTCGCCGGTGCGCTGTTCGTCGCCGGGGTCCCGATGCGCATGTTCGGGTTCGCCGCGCTGCTCGCCGCGGGCCTGACGGCCCTCCTGACGATGACGAGCACCAACCGCACCGACCGGATCACGTCCTGGCTCTCGGACGAGTGCGACGCGGCGTCGTCCTGCTACCAGACGCTGCACGGCGGCTGGGGGCTGGCCAGCGGGGGCTGGGGCGGGCTGGGGCTCGGCGAGAGCCGGGAGAAGTGGTCCTACCTGCCGGCCGCGCACAACGACTTCATCTTCGCGATCCTCGGTGAGGAGCTCGGTCTCATCGGCACCCTGCTCGTCCTCGGCCTGTTCGGGCTGCTCGCGTTCGCCATGATCCGCGTGATCCGTCGGCACCCGGACCCGTTCGTCCAGATCACCACGGGCGCGATCCTGTGCTGGATCATCGGCCAGGCGCTGGTCAACGTCGCCGTGGTCATCGGCCTGGCGCCGGTGATCGGGATCCCGCTGCCGCTGGTCTCGGCGGGCGGCTCGGCGCTGATCATGACGATGGCCGCCCTCGGCGTGCTCATCTCGTTCGCGCGCTCGGAACCGGGCGCGGCGGAGGCCCTCGCCGCGCGGCCCGGCGTGGTCCGGCGGTCCCTCGCCGTGATCGGGCGGTCCCGTGGCTGACGCACATCGTGCGCCGTCGGTACTGCTGGCTGGTGGCGGCACCGCGGGGCACGTCAACCCGCTGCTCGCGGTGGCCGACGAGCTCCAGCGGCGCCACCCGAACGCCCGGCTGACGGTCCTCGGCACCGCCGAGGGCCTCGAGTCGCGGCTGGTCCCGGAGCACGGCCTCCCGCTGGCCGTCGTCCCGCGCGTCCCGCTGCCGCGCCGACCCACGCTCGACTGGTTCCGGCTGCCGCTGCGCCTGCGGGACGCGGTCCGTGCCGCGGGCGCCGCGATCGACGACTCCGGTGCGCAGGTGGTGGTCGGCTTCGGCGGCTACGTCGCGACGCCGGCCTACCTCGCGGCCCGCCGCCGGAAGATCCCCGTCGTCATCCACGAGCAGAACGCGCGCGCGGGCCTGGCCAACCGGCTGGGTGCCCGGTGGGCCCGTTCCGTCGCCGTGACGTTCCCCGGCACGGCGCTGCGGGGTGCGCAGGTCACCGGCCTGCCGCTGCGCGCGCCGATCGCCCGGCTGGTCCAGCAGCGCCTCGACGACCGCGTCGGGACGCGCACCGCCGCCGCCGCGGAGCTCGGTCTCGACCCCGACCTCGCGACGCTCCTGGTGTCCGGCGGGTCGCTCGGCGCCGTGAGCGTCAACACCGCGGTCGCGGGCGCCGCCGCGGACCTGCTGGCGGCGGGCGTCCAGGTGCTGCACCTGACCGGTGCCGGCAAGGCCGACGCGGTCCGCACCGCGCTGGTCGGGGTCCCCGGCGCCGAGCGGTACCACGTGCGGGAGTACCTGACGGAGATGCAGCTGGCGCTGGCCGTGGCCGACGTCGTCGTCGGGCGCTCCGGCGCCGGCACGGTGTGCGAGCAGGCCGCGCTGGGCATCCCCGCTGTCTACGTCCCGCTGCCCATCGGCAACGGCGAGCAGCGGCTGAACGCCGCCGCCGTGGTCGCGGCCGGCGGCGGGCTCCTGGTCGACGACGCCGACCTCGACCCCGCCTGGATCCGCGCGCACCTGCCCGTCCTGCTGGTCGGCGACGCGGCCGCGGAGACACGCGAGCGCATGGGTCAGGCCGCTGCGAGCGTCGGGGTCCGGGACGCTGCGGCACGGGTCGCCCGGTTGGTCGAGAAGGAGCTGCCGTGACGGGCGAGCTGCGGCCCGCCGACCTCGGCCGCGTCCACCTCGTCGGCGTCGGCGGCGCCGGCATGTCCGCGATCGCGGCGCTGCTCGCCGCCCGCGGCGTGGTGGTCAGCGGTTCGGACGCCGCCGACGGTCCCGCGCTGCCGGCTCTGCGAGCGGCCGGCGTCGCGGTGCACGTCGGCCACGAGGCCTCGCTCGTCGACGACGTCGACACCGTCGTGATCTCGTCGGCGGTCCGGGAGTCCAACCCGGAGCTCGCCCGTGCCCGGGAGCGAGGGCTGCGGGTCCTGCACCGGTCCGAGGCGCTCGCGTCGCTCATGGTCGACCGGGACGCGGTCGCGGTGGCCGGTGCCCACGGCAAGACCACGACGTCGGCGATGATCGCCACCGCACTGCTGCACGCGGGCGCCGACCCGTCCTTCGCGATCGGGGGGACCGTGTTCTCGGCCGACGGACCGCTCGGCGGTGGCCGGGACGGTGCCGGCCGGGCGTTCGTCGCGGAGGCCGACGAGTCCGATGGCTCGTTCCTCGCGTACGCGCCCCTGGTCGCCGTCGTGACCAACGTCGAGCCGGACCACCTCGACCACTACGGCTCCACCGAGGCGTTCGAGGACGTGTTCGTGCAGTTCGCCGGCCGCATCCGGCCCGGTGGCACCCTCGTCGTCTGCGCCGACGACCCTGGCGCGGCACGGCTCGTCACCCGGGTGCGCGACGAGCTCGCGGCGCGGGACGTCTCCGTCGTCACCTACGGCACGTCACCGGACGCCGACGTCGTCGTGGGCGAGCTGCGCGCCGACGCCGGGCGGTGGGCGTTCGAGCTCACGGCCGGTGACCTCACCACCACGGTCCGCCTCGCCTTCCCGGGCGCCCACAACGCGCTGAACGCCGCGGCGGCCTGGGCCGCCGCCCGGCGCCTCGGTGTGCCCGACGCCGCGGACGGTCTCGCCGAGTTCCGCGGCACCGGGCGACGTTTCGAGGACCGCGGGACGGTCGGCGGCGTCCGCGTGGTCGACGACTACTCGCACCACCCGACCGAGGTCGCGGCGCTGCTGCGCGGCGCCCGGTCGGTCGTCGGCGACGGCCGCGTCGTCGCCCTGTTCCAGCCGCACCTGTACTCGCGCACCCGCACCTTCGCCGTCGAGTTCGGCGCCGCGTTCGACCTCGCGGACGTCGTCGTCGTCACGGACGTCTACGGCGCCCGCGAGGACCCGGACCCGACGGTCACGGGCGCGCTGATCGTGGACAACGTCCCGACGCCCGGCAAGGCGTCGTTCGTGCCGGACCGGTTCGAGGCCGCCCGTGCCGCTGCCGCTGCGGCACGCCCGGGCGACCTCGTGCTCACGGTCGGCGCAGGCGACGTGACCCTGCTGGCCGCGGTGGTGCTCGACGCGCTCGCCGGCGACGAGCGACCGGGCGCATGAGCCCGTCCCGCCCGGCCGGACCCCGCAACCCGGCGCCGGGCCGACCGACCGCCCCGCGCCGCACTGCCCCCACCCCGCCGTCGGCCGCGACGCCGGCATCCCGCGGCAAGCCCGTCACCGCTCCGACAGCCACCGTGCCGCAGGACGACCCGACGCCCTTCGGCCGCGCCGTGACCACCTACAGCGCCGGCGGCGCGCGCCGGTACGCGGGCCCGGTGACGCCGCCGGTCGTGTCCACCAGCTCGGTCGAGCGCTTCGCCGAGCGCTCCCGCGCCCGTCGCAACCTCGCGCGGCGCCAGGTCCTGATGGTCGCGGGCTCGACGGTCCTCGTCGGCGCGCTCGGGTGGTTGCTGTTCTTCTCGCCGGTGCTCGCCCTGGACCCGGCCCAGGTGCACATCGAGGGTGCGGGGACCGTGGTCGCGGTCGACCAGGTCCTCGACGTCGTCGGCGCGCACGCCACGACGCCGCTGCCGCGCCTCGACACGGTCCGGCTGCGTGACGAGGTGCTGGAGGTGCCCGGGGTCCGGGAGGCGCGGGTCACGCGCGAGTGGCCGCAGGGCCTCGCCGTGGTGCTCGTCGCCCGGGAACCCGTGGCCGCGGTCCCCGAGCAGCCAGGTGCTGCGACGCCCGGGGCCACGCCCGGGCAGGCGGGCTTCGCGCTCCTCGACATGGACGGCGTGCAGGTGGGCCGGGTGGATGCCGCACCCGAGGGACTGCCCGTCGTCGACGTCCCGGTGGGGGACAAGCGGACCCTCAGCGCCGTCCTGACGGTTCTCCAGCAGCTGCCCGCGGACCTGCTCGCCCAGGTGGGTGACGTCTCGGCCCGCACGCAGGACACGGTGACGATGAACCTGCGCGACGGGGTGCGGGTCGACTGGGGGAGTGCGAGCGAGACGCCGCTGAAGATCGCGGTGCTCTCGGCGCTGCGGGCGTCGCCGGCGGCCGCAGGGGCGACGGTCATCGACGTGTCCGCACCGCGCCTGCCCATCACGAAGTGATCAGCCGGGCGAGATTCTTCGTCAACTCCCGACACGCGCGGCGCGGTCGTTGATCGAGGTCCGGGTGGCACCTAGCGTCACGCACTGACAACGCACCTGACATAACTATAACCCTCAAGTAGAGGGTGAAGGTTTCACCCCGACGCTCGTCCGCCGCCGTGCGGGCCGCGGACGGACCCCGTGGCCCCGGCCGCGACCGGCACAGAACGAGAGGCACCCACCGTGGCAGCTCCGCAGAACTACCTGGCGGTCATCAAGGTCGTCGGCATCGGCGGCGGCGGCGTCAACGCCGTGAACCGCATGATCGAGGTCGGCCTCAAGGGTGTCGAGTTCATCGCCGTCAACACCGACGCCCAGGCCCTGCTCATGTCGGACGCGGACGTCAAGCTCGACGTCGGCCGTGAGCTCACCCGGGGTCTCGGCGCCGGCGCCGACCCCGAGGTCGGCAAGAAGGCCGCCGAGGACCACAAGGACGAGATCGAGGACGTCCTGCGGGGCGCCGACATGGTCTTCGTCACCGCGGGCGAGGGTGGTGGCACCGGCACCGGTGGCGCGCCGGTCGTCGCGCGGATCGCGCGCTCGCTCGGCGCCCTGACCATCGGTGTGGTCACGCGGCCGTTCACGTTCGAGGGACGCCGCCGCTCGGTGCAGGCCGACTCGGGCATCGAGGCGCTGCGCGCCGAGGTCGACACGCTCATCGTCATCCCGAACGACCGGCTGCTGCAGATCTCCGACCGCTCCGTCTCGGTGCTCGACGCGTTCCACTCGGCCGACCAGGTGCTGCTGTCGGGTGTCCAGGGCATCACGGACCTGATCACCACGCCGGGCCTCATCAACCTCGACTTCGCCGACGTGAAGTCGGTCATGCAGGGTGCCGGCTCGGCCCTCATGGGCATCGGCTTCGCCCGCGGCGACGACCGCGCGGTGCAGGCGGCGGAGATGGCGATCTCGTCGCCGCTGCTCGAGGCCAGCATCGACGGCGCCCACGGGGTGCTGCTGTCCATCCAGGGCGGCTCCGACCTCGGCCTCTTCGAGATCAACGAGGCGGCGCGACTGGTCCAGGAGGCCGCGCACCCCGAGGCCAACATCATCTTCGGCGCGGTCATCGACGACGCCCTCGGCGACGAGGTGCGGGTGACGGTGATCGCCGCCGGCTTCGACTCGGGCTCGCCGACGGTCCGCCGCGACGCGCGCGCGCTGGGTCAGGTCAGTGGCAACTCCGCCCGGCAGGTGCCGTCGGTCGCCCCGCGCGTCCCCACGCCGCGTCCGGTGCTCGACCCGGAGGAGCAGCTGGTGCCCGTCGGCGCGTACAGCACCCAGAACCACGCCGCCCCGACGCAGCCCGACGTCCCGGCCTTCCTGTCCACCGACGCCGAGCCGACGCCCATCACCGGCGCGCTGGAGGTGCCCCGGATCTTCACCGAGGACGCTCCCCGTCGTGACCGTGACCGCGACGAGCTGGACGTGCCCGACTTCCTCAAGTAGCCGGGCCGTGAGCGCTGCGCAGCCCGGGTCGGCCGTCCCGCCCGTCGTCGAGGTCGACCTGGGGGCGGGCGTCCGCGCGGGGTTCAGCACGCGGGCCGGCGGGGTGAGCCGCCCTCCGTACGACGCGCTGAACCTCGGCTACGCGGTCGGCGACGACCCGTCGGCCGTGGACCGCAACCGGGCGGGGCTCGAGCGCTGGGCCGGCGCACCGGTGGCGTACGCGACGCAGGTGCACGGCTCCCGGGTCGTGGTCCTGTCGGAGCCGCCCGCGAACGGGTCCACGTCCGTGGGCGAGGCCGACGCGCTGGTGTCCGTGTCGCCCCGGGTCGCGGTCGCGGTGCTCGTGGCCGACTGCGTCCCGGTCCTGCTGGCCGACCCCGAGGCGGGCGTCGTGGCCGCCGTGCACGCCGGCCGCCGCGGACTCGTCGCGGGAGTGGTCGAGGCGGCCGTCGCGGTGATGGTCGAGCAGGGCGCGTCCGTCCAGCGGATGCGCGCCGCCATCGGACCGGCGATCGCCGGACAGTCCTACGAGGTGCCCGCCGAGCTGCAGGACGAGGTCGCGTCCGTGATCCCGCAGACGCGGGCGACGACGTCGTGGGGGACGCCGGCGCTGGACCTGCCCGCCGGGGTCGCCGCGGTGCTGGAGGGCGCAGGGGTCGAGCTCGTCACCCACCTGGCGAGGGACACCTGGACGGACCCAACGCTGTTCTCGTTCCGACGCTCGCAGCGCACGGGCCGGTTCGCCGGTGTCGTCCGGCCTGTCGAGCAGGGCAATCGGAGGTGAACGACGAGGTTGTCGGGCGTGTCGCGAGGCGGCCGGAACGGGGGCGTTGCTAGCGTGACCGGCAGAGGGAGCCCACCGTCGCCGGCTGGACCGGCACGGGCTCCGGGATGGTCCGGAGAGATCCGGGGAGGGAGCCAACGCGATGGCCGGAGCGCTGCGCAAGACGATGCTGTACCTCGGCCTGGCCGACGACCGGTCGGAGCACGAGGAGTACCTCGAGGAGTTCGACGACCAGGAGGTCGCGGTGCCGCAGGAGTACGAGGCCCAGGTCACGCCGCTGCACCGGCCGACGCGCACCACCCTGCCCACGCAGGCCGCGCCGCAGGCCGCCCCCGTCGCCGGTGAGCTGCGCCGGATCACGACGATCCACCCTCGGTCCTACAACGACGCCCGCAAGATCGGTGAGGCGTTCCGCGAGGGCACCCCCGTGATCATGAACCTCACGGACATGGACGACGCGGACGCCAAGCGTCTCGTCGACTTCTCTGCGGGCCTGATCTTCGGGCTGCACGGCGCGATCGAGCGGGTGACGAGCAAGGTGTTCCTGCTCTCGCCGGCCCACGTCGAGGTCGCCGGTGAGGCCGCCGGACCCGTCGCCGAGCCGCCGACACGCGCGGGCTTCTACAACCAGAGCTGACGCGTGCAACTCGTCGCAGCCCTGCTGTTCTACGTCGTCCTCGTCTTCTTCATCCTGCTGCTGATCCGGCTGGTGCTGGACTGGGTGCAGTTCTTCGCGCGGGACTGGCACCCGTCGGGGATCGCGCTCGTGATCGCCGAGGCGACGTACACGGTGACCGATCCACCGCTCAAGGCGTTGCGGCGGGTCCTGCCCCCGCTGGCCATCGGGTCCGTCCGTCTGGACCTGGCTTTCCTGGTGCTGGTGCTGGCCTGCTCGATCCTGATGAGCATCCTCAGCAGCATCTGATCCGACCCACCGCGCGTCTTGACGCGTGTCGTGGGGACGTGCGCGCGCCGCATTCTCCGCTACCGTGGCCCGAGGCGGTCGGTGGACTGCCGCCGGCCCGACCGAGCACTACCGACTGAGGTGATGACGATGGCTCTGCTGACCGCAGACGAGGTCTTGAACAAGAAGTTCCAGGCCACGAAGTTCCGCGAGGGCTACGACCAGGACGAGGTCGACGACTTCCTGGACGAGGTCGTCAACACGCTGCGCGACCTGCAGGGTGAGAACGACGACCTGAAGACGAAGCTCGCCGCGGCCGAGCGCCGCATCGCCGAGCTGAGCAGGGCGGGCGCCCAGCAGGCCGCGCCGGCCCCGAAGCCGGAGCCCACGCCCGAGCCCGTCCCGGCACCCGCCCCAGTGATCGCCGCGCCGGTCGCCCAGCAGGCGCCGATCGTCGCGCCGGTGCAGAGCGGACCGCGCACCAGCGAGCCGGAGTCGGCCACCGGGATGCTCGCCCTGGCCCAGAAGCTGCACGACGACTACGTGCGCAGCGGCCAGGAGGAGTCGGACCGTCTGGTCGGCGAGGCCAAGAGCCAGGCCAACCGCATCGTCCGTGAGGCCGAGGAGACGTCGCAGCGCACGCTCGGCCAGCTGGAGCAGGAGCGGTCGCTCCTCGAGCGCAAGATCGACGAGCTGCGGGTGTTCGAGCGCGACTACCGCACGCGTCTGAAGAGCTACCTGGAGAACCTGCTCGGCGACCTGGACAACCGGGGCAACGCGTTGCCGCCGCGCTCGGGTCAGCCGCAGACGGTCGGAGACGGCCAGAACCTCTGACGAGCACCGACGCTCCGGCGACCACCCGCCGGGGGACACTCGCCTGCATCACCACAGGTCAGGTCGACACTTTTACACCGCCACGCCGGGTTTCACCCGGCGTGGCGTGTTGTGTCCCTGACTGCCGCCCGCATACAGTCGCGTGACTTCGAGGCAAGGGGGGCCCGCTCGTGGCCATCAACGACGCGCTCAGCGCGGTTGACGTCAGTACTGACATCAAGGACCTGAGCAAGCTGGTCAAGCAGTTCCCGGTGCGGGACGGCGAGAAGCCGTGGACCGCGCGGGAGGTCAAGGACATCGCGGAAGAGCTCACCAGCGACATCGACCGACTCACGAGCGAGCTCGCGGCAGCCGACGCCGAGCTGTCGGACCTGCTGCGCAACTCGGGCGACGGGGCAGGGGACGACCAGGCGGACTCCGGTTCGTCGGCGCTCGAGCGCGAGCAGGAGCTCACGCTCGTGAACAACACGCGGGACCTGCTCGCGCAGACCACCCGTGCCCTCGCGCGCATCTCCGTCGGCACGTTCGCCACCTGCGAGTCGTGCGGCAAGGCCGTCGGCAAGGCGCGCGTCCAGGCGTTCCCGCGCGCGACCCTCTGCGTGGAGTGCAAGCAGCGCGAGGAGCGTCGCTGACGCGCACGTAGACTCCTGCGGTGCCCACCACCACGGACGACCAGCCTGACGCGCCTCCGAGCACTCGTCGGCGTGCCCTGCTGATCGCGCTCTTCTCGATCTCCGCCGTCGTGCTGGTCCTCGACCAGGTGTCGAAGGCGTGGGCGATCAGCTCGCTGGTCGAGGGTGAGCGCCACGACCTGCTGGGGAGCCTGCTCGGGCTGCAGCTCGTCTTCAACCCGGGCGCGGCGCTGTCCATCGCCACCGGGATGACGTGGGTGCTGACCATCGTCGCGGCCGTCGTCATCGTGGTCGTCGTCCGGGCCAGCCGCCGGATCGGGTCCTGGGCCTGGGCGGTCGCGCTCGGCCTGCTGCTGGGCGGCGCGCTCGGCAACCTGGTCGACCGGCTGGTCCGCGAGCCCGGTCTCGCGCGCGGCGAGGTGATCGACTTCATCGCGTACGCGAACTGGTTCGTCGGCAACATCGCGGACATCGCGATCGTCTCCGCGGCCGTCCTCGTCGTGGTCCTGGCCGGGCTGGGTATCCACATCGACGGGACGCGTGACGGTCACGGCGAGGCCGAGCCCGACACCGAGGTCGAGGGTGACCAGCTCGACGATGCCGCCCTCGACGAGCAGCAGGGCGAGACCTCCACGACGACCACCGAGCAGAATGCCTGACACGCGCGCGATGCCCGTGCCGGACGGGCTCGTCGGCGAGCGGGTCGACGCGGCGCTGGCGCGGCTGCTGGGGCTGTCCCGCACGCGGGCGGCGGAGATCGCCGAGGCCGGGGGCGTGCAGCTCGACGGCAAGGAGCTCGGCAAGTCCGACCGGTTGTCCGCGGGCGGCTGGCTCGAGGTCCAGATCCCGGACGTCGTCCCCGCGGAGAGCATCGAGATCGTCGCCGAGCCGGTGCCCGGCATGCGGATCGTGTACGACGACGACGACCTGGTGGTCATCGACAAGCCCGTCGGTGTCGCGGCGCACCCGTCGCCCGGCTGGTCCGGTCCGACCGTCGTCGGCGCGCTCATGGCCGTCGGCTACCGGATCTCCACGTCGGGGGCGGCGGAGCGGCAGGGGATCGTGCACCGCCTGGACGCGGGGACGTCCGGCCTGATGGTCGTCGCCAAGTCCGAGCACGCCTACACGGTGCTCAAGCGGGCGTTCAAGGAGCGCACGGTCGAGAAGGTCTACCACGCGCTCGTGCAGGGCCACCCGGAGCCGACGACGGGCACCATCGACGCCCCCATCGGCCGGCACCCCAGCTCGGACTGGAAGTTCGCGGTGGTCGCGGACGGCAAGCCGTCGATCACGCACTACGAGGTGCTCGAGATGCTGCCCGCGGCCTCCCTGGTCGAGGTGCACCTGGAGACCGGTCGCACGCACCAGATCCGCGTGCACTTCGCGGCGACGCGACACCCCTGCGTCGGCGACCTCATGTACGGCGCGGACCCGGCTCTCGCCGCGCGCGTGGGGCTGACGCGGCAGTGGCTGCACGCCATGCGGCTCGGCTTCCACCACCCGAGCACGGGGGAGTGGCTGGAGCTGACCAGCGAGTACCCGGAGGACCTGTCGCGGTCGCTGGCGGTGCTGCAGGACGGGTACGCGTGAGCGTGCGCGTCGTCCGGGTCGAGACGCCCGAGCAGCGCGCGGCGATGACGTCGATCCGGATGGCCGTGTTCGTGCACGAGCAGAACGTGGTAGCGGAGAACGAGATGGACGCGCTCGACGACGACCCGGCGACCCTGCACGTCCTCGCGGTCGGCGACGACGGCTCGGCGCTGGGAACCGCCCGCCTCCTGCCGCCCCACCACGCGGGTGAGCCTGCGCACATCGGACGGGTCGCGGTCGACGGCGCGGCGCGCGGGCTGGGCGTCGGCGCGCTGCTGATGGCCGCGCTCGAGGACGAGGCGCTGGAGCGGTTCGGGGACGTGACGGACGGTGTCCGGAGCGTGTCCGTCGAGCTCAGCGCGCAGGAGCAGGCGCTGGGCTTCTACGCCCGGCTGGGCTACGTCGCGCGGCCCGAGCGGTACCTCGACGAGGCCATCTGGCACCGCGACGCGGTGAAGGTCGTCACTGCTCCGGCCTAGGCGCGCCGCGACACGCCGGGCACCTCGCCGACACAGCCGGTCGGCGCCCAGGAGTGTCGGCGCCGCGACGTAGGATCGCCCGCATGGCATCAGCTGGGGGCTCCGACTTCGTCCACCTCCACGTGCACACCGAGTACTCGATGCTCGACGGCGCGGCTCGCCTGGACGACCTCTTCACCGAGGCCAACCGGCTCGGTCAGACGGCCGTCGCCATCACCGACCACGGGTACCTGTTCGGGGCGTTCGACTTCTGGCAGAAGGCCAAGAACCACGGGATCAAGCCGATCATCGGCGTCGAGGCGTACGTCACGCCGGGCACCAGCCGGTTCGACCAGAACCGGGTGCGGTGGGGCGAGGCGCACCAGGCGTCCGACGACGTCTCGGCGCGCGGCGCGTACACGCACATGACCCTGCTGGCGAAGTCCACCAAGGGGATGCACAACCTCTTCCGGATGTCGTCGCTGGCGTCGCTCGAGGGCCAGATGGGCAAGTGGCCGCGCATGGACCGCGACCTGCTCAGCACGTACAGCGACGGGCTCATCGCGACCACCGGCTGCCCGTCGGGCGAGGTGCAGACCCGCATCCGGCTGGGCCAGTTCGACGAGGCCGTGCGGGCCGCCGGCGAGATGCAGGACCTGTTCGGCAAGGAGAACTACTACGTCGAGCTGATGGACCACGGGCTCGAGATCGAGACGCGGGTCATCAAGGACCTGCGGCGCCTGGCCGAGTCGATCGGCGCTCCCGTCGTCGCGACGAACGACCTGCACTACACCAAGCACGAGGACAGCCACGCGCACGAGGTGCTGCTGTGCGTCCAGTCGGGCTCGACCCTGGCCGACCCCGACCGGTTCAAGTTCGACACCGACCAGTTCTACCTGAAGTCCGCGGAGGAGATGCGGCGCACCTGGGCGGAGATCCCGGAGGCGTGCGACAACACCGTCCTCATCGCGGAGCAGTGCGAGGTGGAGTTCAACACCGACGCCAACTTCATGCCGAACTTCCCCGTGCCGGTGGGGGAGAGCGAGGACTCCTGGTTCATCAAGGAGGTCGAGACCGGTCTGCAGAAGCGGTACCACGGGGAGATCCCGTCGGACGTCCGCACGCAGGCGGAGTACGAGACGGGCGTCATCACCCAGCTCGGGTTCTCGGGCTACTTCCTCGTGGTCGCCGACTTCATCAACTGGGCCAAGGACCAGGGCATCCGCGTGGGTCCCGGCCGCGGGTCCGCGGCCGGCTCGATGGCGTCGTACGCGATGGGCATCACGGAGCTGGACCCGCTGGAGCACGGCCTGATCTTCGAGCGGTTCCTCAACCCGGAGCGCGTGTCCTGGCCCGACGTCGACGTCGACTTCGACGAGCGTCGGCGCGGCGAGGTCATCCGGTACGTGACGGACAAGTACGGCGAGGACCGCGTCGCCCAGATCGTCACCTACGGCACCATCAAGGCCAAGCAGGCCCTCAAGGATGCCTCCCGCGTCCTGGGCTTCCCGTTCGCGATGGGGGAGAAGCTCACCAAGGCGATGCCGCCGGCCGTGATGGGCAAGGACATCACGCTGTCGGGCATCTACAACCCGCAGGACCCGCGCTACGCGGAGGCCGACGAGTTCCGCCAGGTGGTGCAGGCCGACCCCGAGGCGCAGCGCGTGCTGGAGACCGCCAAGGGGCTGGAGAACCTCAAGCGGCAGTGGGGTGTGCACGCGGCCGGCGTCATCATGTCGAGCGAGCCGCTGGTGGACATCGTCCCGATCATGCGGCGCCCGCAGGACGGCGCGATCATCACGCAGTTCGACCAGCCGGGGTCCGAGGCCCTGGGCCTGATCAAGATGGACTTCCTCGGCCTGCGCAACCTCACGATCCTCGACGACGCCCTCGAGAACATCGAGATGAACGGCAAGCCGGCCATCAAGATCGAAGAGGTGCCGCTCGACGACCCGGCGACGTACGAGCTCCTCGGTCGCGGCGACACCCTGGGCGTGTTCCAGCTCGACGGCGGGCCCATGCGGTCGCTGCTGCGCCAGATGCGCCCGGACAACTTCGAGGACATCTCGGCCGTCATCGCGCTGTACCGGCCGGGCCCGATGGGGATGAACTCCCACATCAACTACGCGCTGCGCAAGAACGGCCTGCAGAAGGTGGAACCCATCCACCCCGAGCTGGAGGCGCCGCTCGAGGAGGTCGTGGGCATCACCCACGGCCTGATCGTCTACCAGGAGCAGGTGCAGCGCGCCGCGCAGAAGCTGGCCGGCTACACGCTCGGCCAGGCCGACCTGCTGCGCCGCGCGATGGGCAAGAAGAAGAAGGAGGTCCTGGACAAGGAGTTCGTCCCGTTCCAGGCCGGCATGCGCGAGCGCGGCTACTCGGACGCCTCCATCCAGGCCGTCTGGGACGTGCTGGTGCCGTTCGCCGGGTACGCCTTCAACAAGGCCCACTCGGCCGCCTACGGGGTCATCTCCTACTGGACCGCCTACCTCAAGGCGAACTACCCGACCGAGTACATGGCCGGTCTGCTCACCAGCGTGCGCGACGACAAGGACAAGTCGGCGCTGTACCTGGGCGAGTGCCGGCACATGGGCATCACGGTGCTCGCACCGGACGTCAACTCGTCGTCGGCGAACTTCACGGCCGTCGGCAAGGACATCCGGTTCGGTCTGACCGCCATCCGCAACGTCGGCGCCAACGTGGTCGACGCGATCGTGCGGGCGCGCGAGGAGAAGGGCGCGTTCACGTCCTTCACCGACTTCCTCGACAAGGTGCCGGCGGTCGTCTGCAACAAGCGGACCATCGAGTCGCTGATCAAGGCCGGGGCGTTCGACTCGCTCGGTCATGCGCGGCGCGCGCTGCTGCTGGTGCACGAGCAGGCGGTCGACTCGGTGATCGGCGTCAAGCGCAAGGAGGCGGAGGGGCAGTTCGACCTGTTCGCCGACCTCATGGGCGGGGACGACGGCGCGCAGGGCTTCGCGGTGGTCGTGCCGGACCTGCCGGACTGGGACAAGAAGCAGCGACTCGCGTTCGAGCGGGAGATGCTCGGCCTGTACGTGTCGGACCACCCGCTGTCCGGGCTGGAGCACGTGCTCGCCGCCGCGGCGGACGTGTCGATCGCGACGCTGTTGCAGGACGAGCAGCGCCCGGACGGGTCGACGGTGGTCATCGCCGGCCTCATCACCTCGCTCCAGCGCAAGATGTCGAAGCAGGGCAACCCGTGGGCCGCGGTCACCATCGAGGACATGGAGGCCTCGGTCGAGATCATGTTCTTCGGCGAGACCTACCTGGCCTACTCCACCGCGCTCGCCGAGGACGCGGTCGTGGTGATCCGCGGGCGCGTGCGGCGGCGCGACGAGACCATGCAGCTGCAGGCCATGGAGGTGTCGCTGCCGGACGTGTCCCAGGCGGCGGACGCGCCGGTCGTGGTCTCGATGGCGGTCTCCCGGTGCACGCCGCCGGTGGTGGAGCGGCTCCGTGAGGTGCTCTCCACGCACCCGGGCGTGACGGAGGTCCACCTGCGGCTCACCAGTCCGGGTCGCGCGACCGTGATGCGGCTCGACCACGGGCTGCGCGTGGAGCGGTCGCCGTCCCTGTTCGGCGACCTGAAGGCGCTCCTCGGGCCTAGCTGCCTGGCGTCCTGACCAGCCACGCGAGCACCTCGGCCGCGTGCTGGTCGGGCGGGAAGACGGGGTAGAAGACCTTCTCGACGACGCCGTTCCGGACCACCATCGTCAGGCGTCGCAGCAGGGTGCGGCCGGCGACCTCGAACGTCGGCAGACCCATCGCGCGCGTGAGCTCGAAGGCCCCGTCGCTGAGCATGGGGAACGGCAGGTGCAGGCGGTCGACCGCCTCGCGCTGGTAAGGCGTGTCCTGGGTCGACAGGCCGTACACCGTGGACGCACCGGCGGCGAGCAGGTCGGCGTGGTGGTCGCGGAACGCGCACGCCTCGGCGGTGCAGCCGCGTGCGCCGGGGATGGTGTCCCAGTCGTCGGGCAGGTCCGTGCCCGGCCGGCCGGTGAGCGGGTAGGCGTAGACGATCGTGCGCCCGGAGCCGAGCCGGTCCAGCGCGACGACGGAGCCGTCGGTCGCGGGCAGCGAGATCGCGGGGAGCGGTGTGCCCGCCAGGTGGTCGGCCGCACCGTCGTCGGCGGGTGCGGGGAGGTCGTCGGGAAGTCGCGTGAGGTCCACGACCCCGAGGGTAGCGGGCGCATATACCACTTGCGTTATATAACCCATGGTGGAAGTATGAGTGCATGCAGGTGATGGATGCGCTGGGGGACCCGGTCCGGAGGCGGCTGGTCGAGCTGCTCGCCGACGGCGAACGCAGCGCCGGTCAGCTGGCGACCGCTGTCGGGGCCGAGTTCGGCATCAGCCAGCCGGCCGCGTCGCGCCACCTGCGGGTGCTGCGGGAGGCGGGCGTCGTGGACTCGGTGCCGCAGGGTGCGGTGCGGCTGTACTCGGTCCGTCCCGAGGCGTTCGACGAGGTCGAGGTCTGGGCGCGCCGCATCCGCCGGTTCTGGGTCGGGCACCTGGACGCGTTGGAGACCGAGATCGCCCGCGGGCGGAGGAGCCGAGATGACGACTGACGTGTGGGGCGTGCTGGTACCGACCCCGAACGGCGTGACGGTCCGCTTCGAGCGGCGGTACGCGACGACGCCGGAGGACCTGTGGTCGTCCGTGACCGAGCCCGCCCGGCTCGCCCGCTGGCTGGGGCCGGTGTACGGCGACCTGGTCGTTGGCGGCAGGTACGAGTTTCGGATGGGCGACGACGTCGCCGGGTCACCGCAGAACGCGGTCGGTGACGTCCTCGAGTGCGACGCACCGCGCCGGCTGGCGATCCGGTGGCAGTTCCCCGGGGAGCCCGAGAGCCGGGTGACCGTCGACATCCGCGCGGACGGCGACGGTGCGGTCCTCGTGCTCGAGCACCTGGACCTGGAGGAGGCAGCGGCCCGCGGCTACGGCGGCGGCTGGCACGCATCCCTCGACCAGCTCGACGACCACGTCGCCGGACGCCCGGTCCGGGCGTGGGACGACCTGTTCGCGGCGGCCCTGCCGCGCTACCGGTCGGCGTGACCGGTCAGCCGACCGTGGCCTCCTTGTAGCCCGTCGGCAGGTCCACCTCGACCACGTCGCCCTTGACCAGCTGACGACCGCGGCGGGCCTCGTCCTCACCGTTCACGGTGACCGCCCCGTCCTCGAGCAGCGCGCGGGCGTGCGCCCCGGAGTCGGCGAGGTCGGCCAGCTTGAGGAACTGGCCGAGGCGGATCGAGTCGTCGGAGATCGGGACCTGGGTCATGGGAGCAGTCTGCCTCCCTCCGGGACTGTGGTGCAGCGCACGGTTCGCCCACTGGTCGTGGTCAGGCCGCCTGCAGGTCTCCGTCCTATGCTCGGGAACGTGATCACCCGCATCGACCTGCGCGGTCGCACCCTGTCGCGTCGTGAGCTCCTGGAGGAACTCCCTCGTGCGGAGGTCGACGTCGAGCACGCCGCCGAGATCGTCGCGCCCCTCCTGGCTGCCGTCCGCACGCGCGGTGCCGCGGAGCTGCGCGACCTCGCCGAGCGGTTCGACGGGGTCCGTCCGGAGTACCTGCGCGTCCCCGCGGACGTGATCGCCGCCGCCGTCCGGGTGCTCGACCCGGAGGTCCGGTCAGCGCTCGAGGAGACCATCCGGCGCGTCCGGCAGGTGCACGGTGCTCAGCGGCCCGCCGACTTCACCGTCGAGCTCGGCCCCGGTGCGCAGGTGCGCCAGCGGTGGGTGCCCGTCCGTCGCGTCGGCCTCTACGTCCCGGGCGGGCTGGCGGTCTACCCGTCGTCGGTCATCATGAACGTCGTCGCCGCGCAGGCGGCCGGCGTCGGGTCGCTGGCCGTGGCGTCGCCCCCGCAGAAGGACCAGGACGGCCTGCCCGACCCGGTGGTGCTGGCCACGTGCGCGCTCCTCGACATCGACGAGGTGTACGCCGTCGGCGGCGCCCAGGCGATCGGGATGTTCGCCTACGGTGCTGCCGGCAGCGACGACGTGGACGGCGAGACGCTCTGCGAGCCGGTCGACGTCGTCACCGGTCCGGGCAACGTCTACGTCGCGGCGGCCAAGCGGCTGGTCCGCGGGATCGTCGGCATCGACGCCGAGGCGGGACCGACCGAGATCGCGATACTGGCCGACGGCACGGCGGACCCCAACCACGTCGCCGCCGACCTCGTCTCCCAGGCCGAGCACGACCCCCTCGCCGCCGCCGTCCTGGTGACGCCGTCGGTCGAGCTGGCGGGCGCGGTCGAGGCCAAGCTCATCGACCGGGTGGACGCCACGATGCACCGGAGTCGCGTGACGATCGCGCTGCGCGGCGAGCAGTCCGCCATCGTGCTCGTCGACGACCTGGAGCAGGGACTCGAGGTGGTCAACGCGTACGGAGCGGAGCACCTGGAGATCCAGACGGTCGACGCGGCCGCGCTGGCCGAGCGCGTGACCAGCGCCGGCGCGATCTTCGTCGGCGCCTACTCGCCGGTCTCGCTCGGCGACTACATGGCCGGGTCCAACCACGTGCTCCCGACGGGTGGCTGCGCGCACTTCGCCAGCGGCCTCGGGGTGCACTCGTTCCTGCGCGCCGTGCAGGTGATCGAGTACGACGCCGACGCGCTCGCGGAGGTGGCGGACAAGGTCGTCGCGCTCGCGGACGCCGAAGGACTCCCCGCGCACGGCGAGGCGGTGCGGGCCAGATTCTGAACCACCACGTGCGCACACCCTGCGACCGCGCCGACGCGCGAGCCTGCGACCTACGCCCCCGTCGAGAGGACAGCCTGTGACAGGCAACGCGACGTTCCGCCACCGAGACGTCGCGCTCCTGGCCGTCGTCGGCATCGAGGCGCCGGTCGTGGTGCCCTCGACGGTGTTCGACGAGCGACTGGCGCCCACCCTGACGCGTCTGCGCCTCCCGCAGGGCCTGCTGTCCCGGGTGGCCGGCGTGCACGAGCGTCGCTGGTGGGACGAGGAGATGACGTTCGACGACGCGGCCACCGCGGCCGGGGCGAAGGCGCTGGCCGAGGCCGGGATCGACGCGGGCGACGTCGGGCTGCTCATCAACACGTCCGTGACCAGGACGTTCCTCGAGCCGTCGGTCGCCTCCCGCATCCACTCCGGCCTGTCCCTGCCGTCGAGCGCGCTCGGCTTCGACCTGACCAACGCGTGCCTCGGCTTCGTCAACGGCATGACGCTCGCGGCGCAGCTGATCGACTCGGGGCAGATCCGGTACGCCGTCATCGTCAACGGCGAGGACCCGCGCCCGACGCAGGAGACCACGCTGGACCGGCTGACCTCGCCGGAGACCACCCGCGAGCAGTTCCTCGAGGAGTTCGCGACCCTCACGCTCGGTGCGGGCGCCGCCGCCGCCGTCCTCGGCCCCGCGCACCAGCATCCGGGGGCCCACCGCTTGGTCGGTGGGGTCGCCCGCTCGGCCACGCAGCACCACGAGCTGTGCGTGGGAGGCGTCGAGGGCATGAAGACGGATCCCGCGGGGCTCCTCGCCGGCGGCCTCGAGCTGGTGGTCGACGCCTGGAACGAGGCGCAGCCGGAGTGGGACTGGGCGGGCGTCGACCGGATCGTCACGCACCAGGTCTCGTCCGTGCACACCCGCTCGATCGTGGAGGCGCTGGGCCTGGACGTCGACAAGGTGCCGACGACCTTCCCGCGCTGGGGCAACGTCGGGCCGGCCGCGCTGCCGATGACCCTGGCGGACCAGGCGGACTCGCTGCGCACCGGCGACCGCGTGCTGTGCATGGGCGTCGGCTCCGGTCTGCACACCGCGATGGCCGAGATCGTCTGGTGACCGCGGCGTCGCGCCCGCCCGTCGACGTGTTCGCGGCCGGCGAGATCGACCCGCGCTGGTCGCGGACGGTCGAGGTGGGACCGCGGTCGTGGCACCTGCTCGACAACGGGCCGACGCTCGAGGCCGAGCCCGTCGGCACCCTGCTGTGCGTGCACGGCAACCCGACGTGGTCGTTCCTGTGGCGCCGCCTCGTCGCGGCGGGCGCCCGCGAGACGCGTCCGTGGCGCGTGATCGCCGTCGACCAGCTCGAGATGGGGTTCTCCGAGCGGACGGGGGAGCAGCACCGCCTGGCCGACCGCGTCGCCGACCTCGGTGCGCTGACCGAGCACCTCGGGCTCGTCGGGCCCGTCGTCACGGTCGGGCACGACTGGGGCGGGCTCGTGAGCCTCGGCTGGGCGCTCGACCACCCGGACCAGCTGGCCGGCGTCGTGCTCACCAACACGGCCGTCCACCACGAGGTCGACGACGCCATGCCGGCCGCGCTGCGCGTGGCGACGGCCCGCGGCGTCCTGCCGGTGGGCACGGTCACCACGCCCGCGTTCCTCGAGACCACGCTCGCGCTCGCGCACCCCCGCCTGGACCCGGTGGTCGCCGACGGCTTCCGCGCGCCGTACCACACGGCCGACCGCCGGGCCGGGATCGGTGGGTTCGTCGCCGACATCCCCGCCACCGCCGACCATCCGAGCCGGCCGGAGCTCGACCGGATCGCCGCCGGGGTTCGAGGTCTCGACGTGCCGGCCCTGCTGCTCTGGGGTCCTCGCGACCCGGTGTTCTCCGCGCGCTACCTGCGGGACCTGCGCGAGCGGCTGCCGCACGCGGACGTGCACCGCTTCGAGGGCGCCGGCCACCTGGTGGTCGAGGACGAGGACGTCGCCGGGGCGGTCCTGCGCTGGCTGGACGGTCGCGACGTCCCGGAGCCGTCCGCGGTGTCCGACGAGCCGTACCGCGCCCTCGGCGCCACCCTGGACGAGCGGGCCGACGACGACGGCACCGCGTTGATCGAGCTGGCGGGCCCGAGGTCGCGCCGGGTGTCGTGGGCGGCGCTCGCAGCCCGGACCGATCAGCTGGCCCGCGGCCTCGCGGCGAGCGGCGTCCGGCCGGGGGACCGGGTCGCCCTCCTGGTGCCGCCAGGGGCGGATCTCACCGCCGTGCTCTATGCGTGCCTGCGGCTCGGAGCGGTCGTCGTCGTCGCCGACGCGGGCCTCGGTGTCCAAGGGCTCACCCGGGCGGTGCGCGCAGCCGATCCGACGGTCGTCATCGGGATCGAGCGGGCGCTGGTGGCCGCGCGGTGGCTGCGCTGGGCGCCGACGCTGGTCAGCGCCGGGCCCCTGCGCGCGGGGGTGGCCCGCACCCTGCGCGTCGACGCGTCGCTGGACGACCTCGCCGCCCTTGGCCGCGCCTCCACCGACGACCTCCCGTGGCCCGATCCCGACGCCGACGCGGCGGTCCTGTTCACCTCCGGCTCGACCGGTCCGGCCAAGGGCGTCGTCTACACGCACCGCCAGCTGGCCGCGATGCGCGACGCGGTCGCCCGCACGTACGACATCGGCCCGGACAGCCCGCTCGTCGCGGCCTTCGCGCCGTTCGTCCTGCTCGGCCCCGCGCTGGGCGCGACGAGCGCGAGCCCGGACATGGATGTCACCGCGCCCGGCACCCTCACGGCTCACGCGCTGGCCGAAGCCGTCCGGGCGGTCGACGCGGCGGTCGTCTTCGCGTCACCCGCCGCGCTGCGGTCCGTCGTCCGCACCACCGACGGGTCAGAGCTCGCGGCGCTCGCGGGCGTCCGCCTGTTCCTCTCGGCCGGCGCACCGGTCGGTGTCGACCTGCTCGAGGCCGCGGCGACGCTGATGCCCGCCGCCGAGGCGCACACGCCCTACGGGATGACCGAGGCGCTCGTCGTCGCCGACGTGTCGCTCGACGAGCTCCGGGCCGTCGGCACCGGCGACGGCGTCTGCGTCGGGAAGCCCGTCGCCGGGGTGCGGGTCGCGCTCAGCGCGCTCGACGAAGACGGCGAGCCGACCGGGGCACCCCAGGACCTCCCCGGCATCACGGGCGAGGTGCTCGTGGCCGCGCCGCACGTCAAGGAGCGGTACGACGGGCTCTGGCTCACGCAGCAGGCGTCGACCCGGGACGCCGGCTGGCACCGGACCGGCGACGTCGGGCACCTCGACGACGACGGTCGGCTGTGGATCGAGGGCAGGCTCGCGCACGTGCTGGTGACCGCCGACGGCGTGCGCACCCCGGTCGGGCTGGAGCAGCGGGCGCAGACCGTCGACTCCGTCGTGTCAGCGGCGGTGGTCGGGGTGGGGCCGCGCGGCGCGCAGCAGGTCGTCGTCGTCGTCCAGCCCGAGGTGTACTCGCACGGACCCGTGGTCGCGGAACCCGGCCTGGCCGCTGCGGTCCGCGCCGCGCTGGACGGCACCACCGTCGCCGCTGTGCTGGTGGTGGAGCAGCTGCCGACCGACGTCCGGCACAGCTCGAAGGTCGACCGGTCCCGCGTCGCGGCGTGGGCGGAGCGCGTGCTGGCGGGAGAGCGGGCGCGCCTGTGACCCGCGTGCTGGTCACGGGCGCGAGCGGCATGCTCGGCCGTGGGGTCGCCGAGCGGCTCGTCGCGGACGGCCACGACGTCCGCACCCTGCAGCGCAGCCCGTCGCGCGTCGCCGGGGTGCAGGACGTCGCCGGGTCGGTCACCGACCCGGACACCGTGCGGTCCGCCGTGCGGGACCGGGAGGCGGTCGTGCACCTGGCGGCCAAGGTGACGATCACCGGACCGTTCGCGCAGTTCGAGGAGGTCAACGTCGGTGGGACCCGGCTGCTGCTCGACGAGGCGCGCGCGGCGGGCGTCGGACCGTTCGTGCACGTCTCGTCGCCGTCCGTCGCGCACCAGGGTCGCTCCTTGACGGGTGCGGGTGCCGGTCCCGCCGACCCGGAGCACGCGCGCGGGCACTACGCGCGGACCAAGGCCGCCGCCGAGCTCCTCGCGCTCGCGGCGCACGAACCCGACGGCCTGCGCGTGATCGTCGTCCGACCGCACGTCGTGTGGGGTCCGGGCGACACCCAGCTGGTCGGCCGGATCGTGGACCGGGCGCGCGCGGGCCGGCTGCCGGTGCTGGGCGACGGTGCCGCGCTCATCGACACGACCTACATCGACAACGCCGTGGACGCCCTGGTCGCGGCCCTGCACGCCGACGCGGCCGTCTACGGGGAGCCGTACGTGGTCACCAACGGGGAACCGCGTCCGGTCGTCGAGCTGCTCGCGGGCATCTGCGCCGCCAGCGGGGTGCCGATGCCCCGACGGCACGTCCCCGCGGTCCTCGCCCGTGGTGCGGGGTCGCTCCTGGACGCCGCCTGGCGCACGCTCCCGCTGCCGGGGGAGCCTCCGCTGACCCGGTTCGTCGCCGAGCAGCTCTCGACCGCGCACTGGTTCGACCAGCGCAGGACCCGCGAGGCGCTCGGCTGGACGCCCCGGGTCGGGCTGGACGAGGGGCTGGCCCGGCTGGCGACGTGGACAGCGCGACAGGCGTCCGCGACCGCTCCCTAGACTCGGCGGGTGACTGATCTCGACAACGGCATCCTGCCGCTGCGCCCGGACCTCGTCGGACTCGAGCCCTACGGCGCCCCGCAGCTGGACGTGCCGCACCTGCTCAACGTCAACGAGAACCCGTACGCGCCGGCGCCGGATGTCGTCGCCGACATCGCGGACGCCGTCGCGCAGGCCGCCGCAGGGCTGAACCGGTACCCCGACCGCGACTTCGAGGCCCTGCGCGCCGACCTCGCCGGCTACCTGCGGGTGGAGTCCGGCGTCGAGCTGGCGACAGAGCAGGTCTGGGCCGCCAACGGCTCGAACGAGATCATGCTGCACGTCCTGCAGGCGTTCGGCGGTCCGGGTCGCACGGTGCTGTCCTTCGCCCCCACGTACTCGATGTACCCCGAGTACGCCCGCGACACGTTCACGGGGTGGGTCGCGGGCCGTCGGGAGGCGGACTTCGGTCTCGACCCCGACGTCGCCCGGGCCGCGATCGCCGAGCACACGCCCTCGGTCGTGCTCCTGGCCAGCCCCAACAACCCGACGGGGACGGCGCTGCCGGCCGAGACGGTTCTCGCGGTGCTCGACGCGGCGGCGCAGGTGCCGGGCGGCTGCGTGGTCGTCGTCGACGAGGCCTACGGCGAGTTCCGCCGCGCCGGCGTGCCGTCCGCCCTCGAGCTGCTGCCCGACCACCCGCACCTCGCGGTCAGCCGGACCATGTCGAAGGCGTTCGGCCTGGCCGGTGCTCGCGTCGGCTACCTGGCCGCGGCGCCGGCCCTGGTCGACGCACTCCGCGTGGTCCGGCTGCCGTACCACCTGTCGGCCGTGACCCAGGCGGTCGCCCGCGCGGCGCTCCGGCACGCGCCCGCGCTGATGGCCCAGATCGGGTCCCTGCGCGAGGAGCGCGACGCCCTCGTGGTCTGGTTGCGGGAGCGCGGCCTGACGGTCGCGGAGTCCGACGCGAACTTCGTGCTGTTCGGCCTGTTCGACGACCGCCACGCGATCTGGCAGGGTCTGCTCGACCGCGGGGTCCTGATCCGCGAGGTCGGACCGGACGGTTGGCTGCGGGTGTCGGTCGGCACACCGCAGGACATGACGGCGTTCACGGACGCCCTGAGCGAGGTGGCAGGACTGTGAGCCCCAAGAACACCGGGCGTACCGCTCGGATCGAGCGCGCGACGAGCGAGTCGAGCGTGCTGGTCGAGCTCGACCTCGACGGCACCGGCCGCACGGACATCTCGACCACCGTGCCGTTCTACGACCACATGCTCACGGCCCTGGGCAAGCACTCGCTCATCGACCTCACGGTCAAGGCCACGGGCGACACCCACATCGACGCGCACCACACCGTCGAGGACGTCGCGATCACGATCGGTGAGGCGCTGCGCGAGGCGCTGGGCGACAAGCGCGGCATCTCGCGGTTCGGCGACGCCACGGTGCCGCTCGACGAGGCGCTCGCCCAAGCGGTCGTCGACGTGTCCGGCCGCCCCTACCTGGTGCACACCGGCGAGCCTCCCGGTCAGGAGTACCACCTGATCGGGGGCCACTTCACGGGCTCGCTCACCCGGCACGTGCTCGAGTCCATCGCGCACCACGCCGCGTTCAGCATCCACGTCCGCGTGCTCGCCGGCCGGGACCCGCACCACATCGTCGAGGCGCAGTTCAAGGCGCTCGCCCGGGCGTTGCGGTTCGCCGTCGCGCTCGACCCGCGGGTGGACGGGATCCCGTCGACCAAGGGGGCGCTGTGAGCGACGACCTGCCCGACGACTTCGAGGTCCCCGACGACCTCTCCTCGCTCCTGGACGGACCGGCGGAGGACCCGTCGGTCGTCCTGGTGATCACGCAGGTGGCCGCGCCGGCACCGCTCGCGGCCGCGTGCGCGATCGCGAAGGTCGAGGTCGACGTCGTGCCGACGTCGATCGGCGCCATCGCCGCGCTGCGGGACCCGCGCGCGGCTGCCGACGGTGCCGCGGCGATCTCGAAGCTGCTGCGAGCCGTCCCGGTGATCCTGCTGGAGCGGCGCGAGGGGCAGATCACCGCGTCGCGCTGGGCCAACGGGGAGCGCGACGGTGACCTTCCCGCCGGGCTGGTGCTGTCCGACGCGCCGCCGGTCCTGGAGGACCTGCTCCTGGGCTCCGTGCAGGCGGGAGAGGTCGAGGGCGTTGTCACGAGCGTCGGCATGTCCCGGTGGCAGGCCATGCGCACGATCGCGAGCTCGGCGAAGCGCAAGTAGGCGGTTGTAGCGGTAAAGACGGAATCGTTTCGTCGCTCGCCGCCCGCCTGGGCCGGTGGTTGCATCGCGGACATGACCCGTCGACACCGCTCCGCCGTCCTGATCGCCCTGCTCTGCTCGCTGCTCGGGATGTCGGGGGTCGCCGCCGCCCAGGTCGCGACCGCGGCACCCGTGCTCTGCGAGCAGTGGGGGAGCGCCCCGATCCAGGGCGGCCGGTACACGGTCATGAACAACCGCTGGGGCACCAGCGCCACGCAGTGCATCGACGTCTCGTCCACCGGCTTCACCGTCACGCGGGCCGACGGCTCGGCGGCGACCAACGGCGCGCCCAAGTCCTACCCCGCGGCGTACTACGGCTGCCACTACTCCAGCTGCACCACCAACGGGAACATCCTCAGCCCCAACGGCCTGCAGGCGTCCGACCCCCGGTTCGCGACGATCTCGACCAGCGTGAGCATGACCTACCCGAGCAGCGGGACGTACGACGCCGCGTACGACATCTGGTTCCACAAGTCCCGGCCGACGACGACGACGCAGCAGAACGACGGCGCCGAGCTCATGGTCTGGCTCAACCACGCGGGCCCGATCCAGCCGATCGGCTCGAAGATCGGCACCGCGAGCATCGCCGGCGCGACGTGGGACGTCTGGTCCGGGAACAGCGGCTGGAACGTCATCTCCTACGTCCGCCAGACGCCGACGGCCTCGGCGACGTTCCTGGTCAACGACTTCTGGAAGGACGTCGTCAGCCGCGGGCTCGGCTCCACCAGCTGGTACCTGACGAGCATCCAGGCGGGCTTCGAGCCGTGGATCGGCGGCACCGGCCTGACGCTGAACAGCTTCTCGGTGACCACGGACGGCACGCAGCCGACCCAGACGCCGACCCCGACCCCGACGCGGACGAGCACCCCGACGCCGACGCCCACGTCGAACCCCACCTCGGGCCCGGCCGGCTGCACGGCGACCCTCGCCGTCACCGGGTCGTGGCAGGGCGGCTTCCAGGGCGCGGTGACCGTGAAGAACACGGGCTCGTCGATGCTGAGCCGCTGGTCGGTCGGCTGGACGTTCCCGTCCGGTCAGACCATCAACAGCCTCTGGAACGGGGTCGCGTCGCAGAGCGGGTCGGCGGTCACGGTGGCCAACGCGCCGTACAACGGGCTCCTCGGAGCGGGTGCGTCGACGAGCTTCGGGTTCGTGGGCAACGGCTCCGCGCCGGGGTCGCCGACCCTGACGTGCACCGCATCCTGACCCTCAGCCACCTCGTCTCGCGGACCGGCACCCGTGCGTGCCGGTCCGCGGCCGCGGGTACCGTGGCCCGGTGCCTGCTCAGCCCCTCGTCGTCGTGCTCGACCACGGCGCCGACGACCACGCAACGCTGGCCCAGGCGCTGACCGACGCCGGTGCGCGGGTCGTCGTCACCGCCGACAAGCGGACCGCCCTCGTCGCCGACGGCCTGGTGATCGCCGGCAGCGCTCCAGCAGCGGACGTGATGCCCGCCCTGCGCGCGATCGGCGCCGACCAGGTGGTCGACCGCCGGCTCGCCGGTGGCCGCGCGGTTCTTGCGATCGGCGTCGGCATGCACGTGATGTTCACCGAGGTCGTCCAGGACGGCGCGACCACCGAGGGGCTGGGGGAGTGGGCGGGCGTCGTCGACTCCGTCGGTGCAGCGCGTGGTGAGGTCGCCGTCGCGGCGTCGGAGGGGTCCGCGCTGTTCGCCGGTCTCGAGGACGCCCGCTTCGACGTTCCCCACGCGCACGCCGCCCGCACGTTCCCCCTGCTGGACGACTGGCCCGCGGACACCCGTCTCGTCGTGCCGCTCGTCGCCTGGTCGACCGGGGACGAGCGCGTCGTCGTCGCCGTCGAGAACGGCCCGCTCGTCGCCCTCCAGCTCCGTCCGGAGTCGTCCGGTGAGGCCGGCGCCACGGTGCTGGCCCGCTGGGTCTCCTCCCTGCCTTCCACAGCCCCCGAGATCACCGGAGTGACCGCATGACCGACCGCCTCGAGCTGCTGCCCGCCGTCGACGTCGCCGACGGCCAGGCCGTCCGCCTGACCCAGGGGGCCGCCGGCACCGAGACGGGCTACGGCGACCCGCTGTCCGCAGCGCTCGACTGGTACGCGGGTGGTGCGGAGTGGATCCACCTCGTCGACCTCGACGCGGCGTTCGGCCGCGGGTCCAACGCGGACCTGCTCGCCGAGGTGACCGCCGAGCTCGTCGGCAAGGGCGTCAAGGTCGAGCTGTCGGGCGGGATCCGCGACGACGCCTCCGTCGAGCGAGCGCTCGGCACGGGTGCGACGCGGATCAACCTCGGCACGGCCGCCCTGGAGAACCCGGAGTGGACCGCCCGGCTCATCGGGTCGTACGGCGAGCAGGTCGCGGTGGGCCTGGACGTGCGCGGCACGACGCTCGCCGCGCGGGGGTGGACGAAGGACGGCGGGGACCTCTGGGAGGTCCTGGCCCGGCTCGAGGACGCCGGCTGCGCCCGCTACGTCGTCACGGACGTCAACAAGGACGGCATGCTCAACGGCCCGAACGTCGAGCTGTTGCAGCAGATGTGCGCCCGCACCAGCGCTCCCGTGATCGCGTCCGGCGGCGTGTCGAGCCTGGAGGACCTGCGCGTGCTCCGGACGCTCGTGCCGCTCGGCGTCGAGGGCGCGATCGTCGGCAAGGCGCTCTACGCAGGCGCGTTCACGCTGCCCGAGGCGCTGGACGTCGCCGGCCGCCCGTGACGGGACGCGAGCTCCCGCCGTCGTCCCCGTTCGCAGGCGACGACGGCACCGCCGATCCCGCGGTCGCCGCCGCACTCGCCGCGCTCCAGGACGGCTCGGGGACGGTCGCCGCGCTGGTCGACGCGCTGGCCGGCACCCGGGTGCTCGTCCCGGTCCTCGCGGAGCTCGAGGTCGAGGACGTCGTGGTGCACGGCGGTCACGAGCACACCGTGGACAAGGAGGCGTCGGCGGGCATCGTCGCGCTCCAGGCTCCCGACGGTCGGACGGCCCTGCCGGTGTTCACGTCCGTCGCGACGATGGCCGCGTGGCGGGCGGACGCCCGGCCGGTGCCGTCCGACGTCGCACGCGCTGCGCTGTCGGCGGTGACCGAGGGCTGGGAGGTGCTCGTCGTCGATCCCGGCGGCCCCACCACGGTGCTCGTCCCGCGGCCCGCCGTCTGGGCCCTCGCGCAGCAGGAGCGATGGCGTCCCGCGGTCACCGCCGAGGGCGTCGACCCCGAGATCCGCGATGCGATCGTCGCCGCCGTGACGCCGGTGGCGGGCGTGGTGATCGTGGACGCGGTCCCCGGTACGCGCGCGGAGGTCGCAGTCGTCGTCGGGCTGGTCGGCGGCCTGGACCGGGCAGGGCTCGACGCCGTGCTGGCTCAGGTCAACGCCGCGCTGGCGGGTGCCGACCTGGTGGCGACGCGCGTCGACTCGCTCGAGCTCCGCCCGCGCGCTGCCGGCTAGCGAGCGCGGCGGGCAGAAGCCGGCCGGCTAGTGGCGCCGCTTGACCGCCCACGCCAGCGCGAACACGCTCAGGACGACCGCGCCCACCAGCTGACCGCCGAGGATGACCCGGTTGAGGTCCAGCGCCGGCTGCCAGTGAGCACCGGTCTCGTCGACGACGAAGACCCCCACGGCCTTGACGTGCACGCCGTAGCCACCGCCACCGCCGTGGCCCTCCTGGCCTCCGGAACGCGCGGGCTCGCCCTCGGCGCCGGAGGACGGGATCCCGGCCTCGCCCCCGCCCGATCCGGACCCGGTCCCGCCCCAGAGCCGCGCGACGGGGATGGCCAGGGTGCCGTTGCGTTCGTACGCCTCGCCGAAGACGCGGCGCACGGTGAACGTGTCGTTCGCCGCGTGGGTCAGGGTGGCGGGGTCGAAGTGCGGTACAGCCATGGGGTCCTCCCGGGATCGGGTCAGCCGGCGCAGGGCTCGGTGGGCGTGAACGACGCCTCGTCGTCCAGCATGGACCGCAGCGTGCTCACGGGCACCACAAAACTGTGCCCGTTCGAGTCCTTCGCGTAGACGACCCCGACCACCCGGCCGTCGCTGTCGAGCACGGCCGACCCCGAGCTGCCGTGCTCGACGGGGGCGTCGGTGACGAGTACGGCCCCCAGGTTCGCGTGGAGCGGGTCGGTCTGGAGGGCGAGCACCTGCCCGGTGGTCACGGTGAGCGCGCGCCCGAGCGGGTACCCGACCACCGTGACCACGTCACCGATGGCAGGGTCGGCCGCCGCGAGCTCGGGTGCGGCCGGCAGCGCGTCGTCGGTGCGCACGATCGCCAGGTCGGCCAGACCCGCCGTGCTGGCCGCCGCGGCGGCGATGTCCCGGCCGTCGTAGGTGCTGAGCTGGAGCGTCGACGAGTCGCTCACGACGTGCCGGTTGGTCACCAGCGTGTGGTCGTCGAGCGCGAACCCGGAGCCGGTCGACAGGGTGCCGCAGCCGATGTTGCGGATCCGCACCGCCATCCGCTGGGCCGAGTCGAAGCCGTCGGGGGACAGGTTCCCGCTCGACGTCGGCGTCTGCTGCGGCAGGTCGGTGGGGACGACGTCCGTGGGCACCGGCGCCGGCATGCCGGGCAGCGCGCTGCAGCCGCCCGTCAGGAGCAGCACGGCGGCGACGAGCACCACCGGTCCGGTGCGCACCCTCACCGTTCGAGCTCGCGCTGGAGTGCCGCGTTGGCGTCCGTCGCCTCGGCGCACACCGTCTGCACGTCGGTCGTGAAGCGCGCGAGGTCGTCCTGGTCGTACTGGTCGGAGTTCTGCAGGTAGCCGATGAGCCGCTGCTGGCCGTCCACGCAGCTGGCCAGCGCCGTGGCCACCTGACCGGCCGCCTGGGATACGCGGGACTGGTAGTCGGCCAGCTGCTGCTGCGAGGCGCTGGTGTCCCCGAGCTGCGCCTTCTCGTCGGCCAGCTGCGTGATCCGCTCCTGCGCCGTCGCCAGCTGGGCCGTCGTGGCGTCGAGCTCCGCCTGCGTCGCGGCGAGGTCGGCCTGCGATGCCGCCAGCTCCTCGCCCGTGGAGCGCGCGAGCGTCTCCCACTCCTGCGTGGAGTCCTGCCACGCCTCGTTCGTCGTGAGCATGCGGCCCAGGACGAGTCCTGCGCCGACGAGGGTGGCGACGAGCAGGACGGTGAGCACGATCGTGGCGGTACCCGGTCGGCGCCGGCGATCCTGCGGGGGCTCCGTCGGCTCCGTCGGCGCGGGGGGCAGTGCGGGAGGGAGCGCAGGCTGGACCGCGGTCGCGCCCGGGTACCACGATGCGGCGGCCGGTGCGGGTGGGCTCACGCGCGTGATCTCGGTCACCGGCGGCTCCGCGCGGGAGGGCGGGACGTCGCGTGGGTGCGGCTCGTCGGGCTGCATCGGCCCAGGATACGAGGCACGTCTGTGCGTTCCGGCGCGGTGTGTGCGCCCTCCGGCCCCGGTGCTCGGGTGAGAAATCAGTGCGGAGGCACACAGGGGCAGCGGTGACAATCGTCGGATGCCCTCGACGACCTACGGAGCTGTGCTGCGCCTGCCCGGCGTGGCGCGCCTCTTCGTCGTCTCCTTCCTCGCCCGGATCCCCGCCGCGATGGTGGGTGTCGTCCTGACCCTGCACGTCGTGTCGACGCTCGACCGCGGCTACGGCCAGGCGGGTGTCGTCGTGGGGGCTGCCACGATCGGCATGGCCCTCGGTGCGCCCTGGCGGGGGCGCCTGGTCGACAAGCTCGGGCTCCGGCGCGCGATCGCGCCCTCGGTCGTCGTCGAGTCGGCTGTGTGGCTGCTCGCGCCCCACCTCACCTACGAGCTGCTCATCGTCGCCGCCGTCGTCGCCGGGCTGTTCCTCGTCCCGGTCTTCTCCGTCAGCCGGCAGTCGCTCTCGGTCCTCGTCCCGCTCGCGCACCAGAAGGCCGCGTTCTCCCTGGACTCGGTCGCCGTCGAGCTGACGTTCATGCTCTCGCCGGTGGTCGGGGTGCTGCTGGCCACGCAGGCGTCGACCTCGGTCGCGCTCACGGTCGTCGGTGCGCTGACGGTCGCCGGCGGCGTGCTCCTCATGTGGGCGAACCCGCCGACCCGGAGCGCGCGCTCCACCACCGAACCGGTCGCGGAGCCTCCCAGGCAGCGGCTGATCAGCCCCGCGCTCGTGGTCCTGCTGCTCGCGGGGGTGGCGGCGTCGTTCGTCCTCGTCGGGACGGACGTGTCCCTCGTCGCGACGCTGAACGACTCCGGCCGCTCGGCCGACGTCGGCTGGATGATCGCGCTGTGGGCGGGCGGGTCGGTCATCGGGGGACTGGTCCACGGGGCCAGCCACCGCAACCCGTCACCGCTGCTGCTCGTCGCCCTGCTGGCGCTCGCCACCGTCCCTGCGGCGTTCGCGAGCGGCCAGGTGTGGCTCGCCGTCGCGGTCGTCGTGGCGGGGCTGCCGTGCGCGCCGGCGCTCTCCTCCATCAACGCGACGCTCGTCCGACTGGTACCGGAGCACCGGCGAGGCGAGGTCATGGGGTGGAGCGGCACGATGTCGACGGTCGGCAACGCGCTCGGAGCCCCGTTGTGCGGTGCGGTGATCGACCGCGCGACGCCCGGAGCGGGCTTCATGACGGCCGCGGTGGTCGGCGGCGGGCTGGCCGTCGTCGGGCTCGTCGTGCTCGCGCTGGGCCGCGGTCGTGGGCGGGTCGCTGCCGAGGTCGTCGAGGCGCGTCCCGCACCGCGGCACGTGCCGACGGTGCGTGCGGTCCGCCGACGCGGTGCCGCGCCGACCCGACGCGTCCGGGTCAGACGACCGAGCCGGTGAACTTCTCGCCCGGTCCGTCCCCGGGGGCGTCGGGGAAGGGCGAGGCCTCCCGGAACGCGAGCTGGAGCGAGCGCAGCCCGTCCCGCAGCGAGCGGGCGTGCTGGTTGCCGATGTCGGGGGCCGAGGCCGTGACCAGCGCGGCGAGCGCGGTGATGAGCTTGCGGGCCTCGTCGAGGTCCAGGAAGTCGGCGCCGGCGCCGGTCGGCCCGTCCTCGGCGAGCCCGCACTTCACCGCCGCGGCGCTCATCAGGTGGACGGCGGCGGTCGTGATGACCTCGACGGCGGCGACGTCCGCGATGTCGCGGGTGGCGGTCGTGGTGGGGTCGGTGCCCGGGCTGGTCTCGCTCATGCGCCGATCCTCTCACCGGCCGGCGAGCGCTCCGGCGCCGATTCGGGTTGTCGGGTCTCCTCTGGTAACCTAGGCAGTCGACTGACCTGGGTTGTGCTGTGCCGATCTCGAGAGAGACCCGGCGCACGTGGCCCAGGCGCACAAGTGGAGTTCCTCCCACCTGGGCCTCGACTGTTCGGTGCGTTGGATGCGCATCGTCGACAGAGACCGGGTTCACAGTCCGCACCGGACGGCGCAAGCCGGTCCCGGTCGCGTGAGCATGGCTCCCGGCCATGCGCACCGCGCGGACCTCGAGGCCTCCTCCTGTGACCAGGACGGGGGCCTTCCTCGTTCCCGGCGGTCCACCCACGACGAACCTGAGGAGCACCACATCAGCGAGCCCCGCATCAACGATCGGATCCGCGTCGCCGAGGTCCGCCTGGTCGGCCCCAACGGCGAGCAGGTCGGCATCGTCCGCGTGGAGGACGCCTTGCGCCTGGCCCAGGACGCCGACCTCGACCTCGTCGAGGTGGCACCTGACGCTCGTCCGCCCGTCTGCAAGATCATGGACTACGGCAAGTTCAAGTACGAAGCAGACATGAAGGCCCGTGAGGCCCGGCGGAACCAGACCAACACGGTCCTCAAGGAGATCCGTTTCCGGCTGAAGATCGACCCGCACGACTACGGCACCAAGAAGGGCCACGTCGAGCGGTTCCTCACCGCCGGCGACAAGGTCAAGGTCATGATCATGTTCCGCGGCCGTGAGCAGTCGCGCCCCGAGATGGGCGTGCGCCTGCTGCAGCGGCTGGCGGACGACGTGTCCGAGCTCGGCTTCATCGAGAGCATGCCCAAGCAGGACGGGCGCAACATGATCATGGTGCTCGGTCCGATGAAGAAGAAGGCCGACCAGAAGCAGGAGCAGCGCCGTGCGGCGCAGGCTGCTGCGGCCCGTGAGCAGAACGCCGCGGCTGCCGCCGCTGCCGCTGCGGCTGCGGCCAACCCGGTCGAGCAGGCCGAGCCCGTCGCCCCGGCAGCTGCCGAGGTTCCGGTCGTCGCCGAGACGCCGGTCGTCGCCGAGACCGCACCCGTGGTCGAGGCTCCGGTCGAGGTCGAGGCACCGGTCGAGGCGCCCGCCCCGGTCGAGGCCGCTGCTCCGGTCGAGAAGCCCGCCGCCGCCCCGCGTCCGGCTGCCTCTCGTCCCAGCGCCCCGCGTCCGCCCGCACCCGCCGCCGCACCTCGTGCGACGTCGGCACCGCGTCCGGCCGCAGCAGCGCGACCCGCCGCAGCACCGCGTCCCGCGGCCGCTGCACGACCGGCAGCCGCAGCCGCGCCGGCCGCGGCCCCCACGACGCCACAGCCCGCGGCGTCGTCGGTCGCACCGAAGACGGCGACGCCGAAGCCGGCCACACCGAAGCCGGCCACACCCCGGCCGACCGCCACGCCGCGGCCCGCGCCGCGACCTGGCCCGGCCGCCCCGGCCAAGGCACAGACCAGCACGACGGCCTCGGAAGAGGCCAGCTAGCCAGCACGAACGGACGGCCCGGCCCCCCGGTCGGACCGCACCAGACGAGTCGTACGAACCCGTGCGATGTGAAGGACAAGGAGACACGGCAGCCATGCCGAAGAACAAGACGCACTCCGGTGCCAAGAAGCGCTTCCGGGTCACCGGGACCGGCAAGGTCATGCGCGAGCAGGCCGGCGGTCGCCACCTGCTCGAGCACAAGTCGAGCCGCCGCACCCGCCGCATCGCCGGCGACCTCGTCGTCTCCCCTGCCGACGCCCCCCGTATCAAGAAGCTGCTCGGGAAGTGATCCCGCGGGCGCACCTGCGCCCCGGTCACTCGGTCCGAGCCTGAGACAAGCAAGGAGCATCACGTGGCACGCGTGAAGCGGGCGGTCAACGCCCAGAAGAAGCGCCGTACAACCCTCGAGCGCGCTGCGGGCTACCGCGGTCAGCGGTCGCGCCTGTACCGGAAGGCGAAGGAGCAGGTCACCCACTCCCTCGTCTACGCGTACCGCGACCGCAAGGTGCGCAAGCAGGACTTCCGCAAGCTGTGGATCCAGCGCATCAACGCTGCGTCCCGCGAGCAGGGCCTGACCTACAACCGCCTGATCCAGGGCCTCAAGCTCGCCGGCATCGAGGTGGACCGCCGCGTGCTGGCCGACCTCGCCGTCAACGACGCCGCGACGTTCAACACGCTCGTGGCCGCCGCCAAGGCCGCCCTGCCCGAGGACGTCAACGCGCCGAAGGCTGCGTGACGCTCGTTCGCTGCTGAGCCCGACCGCCCGACCCGCCTCGCCGCGGGGCTGGGCGGTGGCTCGGTGCACCCGAAGCCCCCGGAGTCGAGCCCGACTCACGGGGGCTTCGCCGTCCCCAGGCATGATGTCCCCGTGGCTGACGAGATCCTGACCAACCCCCGTGCCGAGCGCGTGAAGGCCGTGCGGGCGCTCTCCGGGCAGTCGGTCCGCAAGCGCGCCGGCCGGTTCGTGGTCGAGGGGCCGCAGGCGGTGCGCGAGGCGGTGCTCGTGGGCGACGTGCACGACGTCTACGTCACGGCGGCGACGGCCCAGCGGTACCCGGAGATCGTCGACGCCGCGCGCGACCGGGGGATCCGGGTGCACACGGGTACGGCCGAGGTGCTCGACGCCATGAGCCCCGACGCGCAGCACGTCGTCGCGGTCGCGTCGCTCACGTCGCACGCGCTGGCGGACCTCGTCGGCCCGAGGCTCGTCGCGGTGCTGGCGAACGTCCGGGACCCCGGGAACGCCGGGACGGTCATCCGGGCCGCCGACGCGGCCGGGGCCGACGCGGCACTGCTCACCGCCGAGAGCGTCGACGTGCACAACCCGAAGGTCGTCCGGTCCACGGCCGGGTCCCTCTTCCACCTACCGGTCATCACCGGTGCGGACCTGGCGGACGCGGTCGCCTCCCTGCGATCCGCAGGACTGACGGTCCTCGCGGCCGACGGCGCCGGTGAGCACGACCTCGACGACCTGCTCGACGTGGCCGGGAACGCACCGGAGGGCGTCCCCGACCTCGCGCGCCCGACGGCCTGGCTGTTCGGGAACGAGGCGTGGGGGCTGCGCGACGAGGACCGTGCACTCGCGGACGCCGTCGTGCGGGTGCCGATCCGGGGCCGGGCGGAGTCGCTCAACCTCGCGACCGCGGCGACGGTCTGCCTGTACGCCAGCGCGCGGGCGCAGCGGTGAGGCTCTTCGCCGCGGTGTGGCCGCCGACGGACGTCCTCGACCACCTGGACCTGGCGCTCGCCTCGGTGCGGGGTGCCCCGGCGGGCCTCTCGTCAGCGGTGCGCTGGTCGGCGCGCGAGACGTGGCACCTGACCGTGGCCTTCTACGGCGAGGTTCCCGAGGGCGTCGTGCCGGGTCTGACGACCGACCTGGCCGAGCTCGCCGCGGGGATCGAGCCCTACGAGCTGGCCCTGCGGGGCGCGGGAGTGTTCTCGCACCGGACGCTCTGGGTGGGGGTCGGCGGTGACCTGGAGTCGCAGCGCGCGGTGACGCGCGGGTGCGTCGAGGCGGGGGAGTCGGCGAGCGGGGCGACCGACAACCGCCCCCGCGACCGCCCGCACCTGACCGTCGGACGGGTACGTCCGGGGAGCCGACCGCCGCGGCGGCGCTCGTCGCGACCCGACCGGCCGGGGCAGCGGCCGGACATGAACGGGCCGGACGACGAGGACGTCGCGGCGAGCCTCGTGCGCGCGCTCGCCGTCTACGAGGGTCCGCGCTGGCTCGTCGACCAGCTGACCCTCGTCTCGTCGCGGCCGGGTGCCGGTCGGGGCGGGGGACCGCTGTACGAGCGGGTCGAGACCTTTGTGCTCGGTCGTTAGGCGAGGGTCGTGGCATCATGGCGACCATGACAGCGCGTGCGCAGGCGGCTGGTGGTCGCCGATTTCCCGGGCCCGTTCCCGGGCTGCGCCACTGACGCGCACGTGAGCAGGCCGTCCACCGCTGGACCGGCCGCTACGACCTGGATCGGGCGCCTCTAGACTTGTCCGCTGGCCGCGCCCTCGTGCGTGCGCCATGGCCGCGCGCCCTCGCGTGCTGGCCGCCCCAGAACGCACCGGAAGGTCAGGATGTCCGACGACACCGCCCTGTCCCCGCTCGACGCCGACGGCATCGAGTCCGCCGTCGAGGACGCGCTGAAGGCCCTCGCGGCCGCGGCCGACCTCGACGCCCTGAAGTCCGCACGCCTCGAGCACGTGGGGGAGCGCAGCCCGATCGCGCTCGCCAACCGTGCCATCGGGGGCCTCGCGCCCGCCGACAAGGCGACCGCGGGCAAGCTGCTCGGTCAGGCCAAGGGCCGGCTCGCCCGCGCGCTGGCCGACCGGCAGGCCGAGCTCGAGACCGAGCGCGACCAGCGCGTCCTCGTCGAGGAGTCCGTCGACGTGACGCTGCCCACCGACCGGCACCCGCGCGGCGCGCGGCACCCGCTGGAGGCGCTGTCCGAGCGCATCGCCGACTTCTTCGTCGCCATGGGCTGGGAGATCGCGGAGGGGCCGGAGCTCGAGGCGGAGTGGTTCAACTTCGACGCGCTGAACTTCGGCGTGGACCACCCCGCTCGGCAGATGCAGGACACGTTCTTCGTGGACCAGCCGGGGCTCGTGCTGCGGACGCACACGTCGCCGGTCCAGGCGCGCACTCTCCTGGAGCGCGAGCTTCCGGTGTACATCGCGTGCCCGGGCAAGGTGTTCCGCACCGACGAGCTCGACGCGACGCACACCCCGGTGTTCCACCAGGTCGAGGGCCTCGCGATCGACAAGGGCCTGACCATGGCGCACCTCAAGGGGACGCTCGACCACTTCGCGCAGGCGATCTTCGGCCCCGAGGCGCGGACGCGTCTGCGGCCGTCGTTCTTCCCGTTCACCGAGCCCAGCGCGGAGATGGACCTCTGGTTCCCGCAGAAGAAGGGCGGACCGGGCTGGATCGAGTGGGGCGGCTGCGGGATGGTCAACCCGCACGTCCTGCGGGCCGTCGGCGTGGACCCCGAGGTCTACTCCGGCTTCGCGTTCGGCATGGGCATCGAGCGCACCCTGATGCTGCGCCACGGCATCGCTGACATGCACGACATGGTGGAGGGCGACGTCCGCTTCTCCCTGCAGTTCGGGACGGAGATCTGATGCCGCGCATCCCCCTGTCGTGGCTCGCCGAGCACGTCAAGCTCCCTGCGGGCCTGACCGCCGAGCAGCTGGCGGCGGACCTCGTCCGCGTCGGGCTGGAGGAGGAGGCGATCCACGGCGCCGCGGTGACCGGTCCGCTGGTCGTCGGCGAGGTCGTGGAGCTGACGCCGGAGCCGCAGAAGAACGGCAAGACCATCAACTGGTGCCGCGTGGACGTCGGTCCGGAGCACAACGAGCCCGGTGGAGACCCGCGGGGCATCGTGTGCGGTGCGCACAACTTCGTCGTCGGGGACCGCGTCGTCGTCGCGCTGCCGGGAGCGGTCCTCCCCGGACCGTTCGCCATCGCGTCGCGCAAGACGTACGGGCACGTGTCCGACGGCATGATCTGCTCGGCGCGCGAGCTGGGCCTCGGCGACGACCACGCCGGGATCATCGTGCTGTCCCAGCTCGGGCTCGACGCGCCCGTCGGCACGGACGCGCGCGAGCTGCTCGGCCTCGGCGAGGAGGTCCTCGAGATCAACGTGACCCCCGACCGCGGGTACTGCTTCTCGATGCGTGGGGTCGCTCGCGAGTACGGCCTGTCGACCGGTGCGGTGTTCACGGACCGTGGCCTGCCCACCGGCGACGAGCGTCCGCCCGGCGGCGGCTTCGCGGTCGAGATCGACGACGCGGCACCGATCCACGGGGTCCCGGGCGCCGATCGCTTCGTCGCGCAGATCGTGCGGGGCGTGCGCGCGAACGACCCGTCGCCCGCCTGGATGCAGCGCCGGCTCCAGCAGGCCGGCATGCGGCCGATCAGCCTGGCCGTCGATGTCACCAACTACGTGATGCTCGACCTCGGGCAGCCGCTGCACGCCTACGACCTGGCGCACCTGTCCGAGCCGATCGTGGTCCGGCGCGCGAACCCGGGCGAGCGGATCCGGACCCTCGACGACGTCGACCGCGTGCTCGACCCCGAGGACCTGCTCATCACCGACAGCCCCGGCGGGGTGCGCGGTGCTCGGCCCATCGGTCTCGCGGCCGTCATGGGCGGCGGGGACAGCGAGGTCAGCGCGACGACGACCGACCTGCTCATCGAGGCCGCGCACTTCGACCCGATCACGGTTGCCCGTGCCGCGCGTCGGCACAAGCTGCCCAGCGAGGCGGCGAAGCGGTTCGAGCGCGGTGCCGACCCCGAGCTGCCGCCGGTGGCGGTCGCGCGGACGGTCGCGCTCCTGGTCGAGCACGGTGGCGGTGTCGCGGGTCCGCTCACGGACGTCGACCGTCGCGTGCCCGTGCCGTCGTTCGAGCTGGCGCTCGACCTGCCCGCACGGCTGGTCGGCCTGCCGTTCTCGGCCGACGAGGTGCGCGAGACGCTGCGGTCGATCGGCTGCGAGGTGACGGACGCCGGCGCAGACGCGGTCACGGTGACGGCGCCGTCGTGGCGGCCCGACCTCGTGGCCGGCGTCGACCTGGTCGAGGAGGTCGCGCGCCTGCGCGGGTACGACGCGATCCCGTCGACGCTCCCCGTCGCCCCGGCCGGCGCGGGCCTGACGGCGGGCCAGCGGGCCCGGCGCTCGGTCGCGCGGGCGCTGGCCGAGGCCGGTCTCGTCGAGGTGCTCAGCTACCCGTTCGTCGGGACCGACCAGCTCGACGCTCTGAACCTGCCCGCGGACGACGCCCGTCGTCGCGCCGTGCGGTTGGTCAACCCGCTCTCCGACGAGCAGCCGTACCTGCGCACCAACCTGCTGGTCACGTTGCTCGACACCGCGCGGCGCAACGTGAGCCGGGGCGAGAGCGACGTCGCGATCTTCGAGCTCGGGCTGGTCACCCGGCCGGTCGAGGGTGCGCCCGCAGCTCCGCGGCTGCCGGGAGGGGTCCGACCGTCCGACGAGGACCTCGCGGCGATCGACGCCGCCGTGCCGCCGCAGCCGCGCCGGGTCGCGGGCGTCATCGCGGGTCTTCGAGAGCCGGCCGGCTGGTGGGGGCCCGGTCGCCGGGCCGATCACACCGACGCGATCGCGGCCGCGCGCCTGGTCGCGGAGGTCGTCGGGGTGGAGCTCGTCGCGTCGGCCGACGCCGACCACGCACCGTGGCACCCGGGTCGGTGCGCGCGCCTGACGACGGCGGACGGCACCCTCGTGGGCCACGCGGGCGAGCTGCACCCGAACGTCGTGACCGCGCTGGGCCTGCCGGCCCGGGCGGCCGCGTTCGAGCTGGACCTCGACGTGGTGCTGGCGGCGGCGTCGCCCGACCCGGTCCAGGCGGTTCCCGTCTCGACGTTCCCCGTCAACAAGGAGGACGTCGCGCTGGTGGTCGGGTCGTCGGTGCCGGCCGCGGACGTGCTCGACGCGGTCCGGGTCGGCGCGGCCGCGAGCCCCGTCGGCGACGTCGTCGAGGAGGTCCGGCTGTTCGACGTGTACACGGGACCTCAGGTGGGCGACGACCACAAGTCGCTGGCGTTCTCGCTCCGGCTGCGTGCCGCCGACCGGACGTTGACCGCGAGTGAGTCGGCGGCGGTCCGGGACGCGATCGTGGCCGAGGCGCACCGCCGGTTCGGGGCGTCGCTGCGCGCCTGAGAATCCGTCTGCAGCCCTCGTCGACGACCCCGTCGACGAGGGCTGCGTCGTACCCGGACAAATCATCGGATGTGTTCACTCAATAGTTACCGGCGAGTAGTTGCCACGAATCGGACGAACAGCGACAGTTGTCCAGGCCGTCACGAGCGGCCACTTTTGCGTTCCCGACGAAAGCGAGCTCGACGTGCGTCCTGCGATGAAGTCGATCAGCGGGGGCATCGCCGCCCTCGCTCTGGCGTTGACGGGCGGGGTGATCACGGCCGGCGCTGCGCAGGCCGCGGTCGGCACCACGCCACGGGTCCTGATCAACGAGGTGTACGGCGGTGGCGGCAACAGCGGCGCCACGTTCACCAACGACTTCATCGAGCTGGTGAACGCGAGCCCCGCCGCGGTCGACGTGACGGGCTGGTCGGTCCAGTACGCGTCCTCGGCGGGCGTGACCTGGCAGACGACGCCGCTGACCGGGGTGATCGCTCCCGGCGCCGCCTACGTCGTCGTCGAGGCGGCGGGTGCGGGCGGGAGCACGCCGGTGACCGGCAGCGCGACGGGCACGATCCCGATGAGCGGGACGGCGGGCAAGGTCGCCCTCGTGTCCTCGACGACGGCCCTGGCGTGCGGTGGCGTCGAGTGCACGGCGCTCGATCCCGTCGTCGACTTCGTGGGCTACGGCGCGGCCGCGGCAGGGTACGCAGGCAGCGGCCCGGCTCTCGGTGCCTCGAACACCCAGTCGGTCACGCGCAACGCCACGCTGACCAACACCGCGAACAACGCGGCCGACTTCACCGCCGCGACCCCGACCCCGGGCGTCGCCGGCAGCGGGCCCGTGGACCCGACCCCGGTCACCGCCACGATCGCCGAGGTCCAGGGAACGGGCGCGACGTCTCCGCTCGCCGGGCAGACCGTCACCACGGACGGTGTCGTGACGGCGACGTACCCCACGGGCGGCTTCAACGGCTACGTGATCCAGACGCCGGGCACCGGCGGGGCGACCGACGCGACACCGGGCGCGTCCGACGCCGTGTTCGTGTTCTCGTCGGCCACCGCCGGCTCGGTCGCGATCGGTGACCACGTGCAGGTGACCGGTGCCGTCTCCGAGTTCAACGGCCTCACCGAGATCACCGTCGCCGCCGCTGCCGACCTGGTCGACCTGCCCGCCGCCGACCCGGTCACCCCGGTCTCCGCGTCGTGGCCGACGACGAACGCCGCGCGCGAGGCGCTGGAGTCGATGCTGTTCCAGCCGACGGGTGACCTCACGATCACCAACACGTTCTCCACCAACCAGTACGGCGAGGTCGGTCTCGCGGCCGGCACGCTCCCGCTGCTGCAGCCCACCGAGGTCGGCCGTCCCGGCTCGGCCGAGGCGCTCGCCGCCGCTGCGGACAACGCCGCTCGTGGCGTCGTGCTCGACGACGGGTCCTCCACCAACTTCCTGTCCGCGGCCAACTCCGGCCTCACGCCGCCGTACGTGTCCCTGACCAACCCGGTCCGGGTCGGCGCCGCCGCGAACATCACTGCGCCTGTCGTGGTCGACTTCCGCAACAACGTCTGGAAGCTCAACCCGACGGCCCCCGGGCCGGCGGCGGTGACGTTCGAGAACGACCGCACCGCGGCGCCGACCGCGGTCGGTGGCGACCTCAAGGTCGCGTCGTTCAACGTCCTCAACTACTTCACCACCCTCGGCGCCGACACGGCCGGGTGCACGTCCTTCAACGACCGCACTGGTGACCCCGTCACGGTCAACGGCGGCTGCGACCCGCGCGGCGCGTGGGACCCGGACGACCTCCAGCGGCAGCAGGACAAGATCGTCGCCGCGATCAACGCGCTCGACGCCGACGTCGTCGGCCTGCTCGAGATCGAGAACTCGGCACGGGTGGACGGGATCGCCGACGAGGCGCTCGGCACGCTGGTCACCGCCCTGAACGCGGCCGCCGGCTCCACCGTCTGGGCGTTCGTCCCGTCGTCCACCGAGCTCCCGCCGGCCGCCGGCCAGGACGTCATCACGAACGCCCTCATCTACAAGCCCGCCGCCGTCGAGCGGACGGGGGAGTCGCGCGCGCTGGGCGACCAGAGCGACGACAACGAGGCGTTCGGCAACGCGCGTGAGCCCATCGGCCAGGTGTTCACGCCGGTCGGTGGCGGTGCGCCGTTCTTCGTCGCGGTGAACCACTTCAAGTCCAAGGGTTCGGCCGGCCCGTGGCCGGGCGACGCCGACGCGGGCGACGGGCAGGGCGCCTCGAACGAGTCGCGTGTCCGCCAGGCGACGGCCCTGCGCGACTGGGTCCCGACGGTCCAGGGCGACGCCCAGGCGGTCGCGCTCATCGGTGACTTCAACGCGTACACGCTCGAGGACCCGCTGCAGACGCTGTTCGACGCCGGGTACACCGACGCCGCGACGGCGCTCGCCGACGGCCAGTTCTCGTACTCGTTCAGCGGCCTGTCGGGCTCGCTGGACCACGTGCTGCTCAACGACGCCGCGATGCAGCGGGCCACGGGCGCGGACATCTGGGAGATCAACGCCGAGGAGTCCATCGCGCTCGAGTACGACCGGTACAACTACCACGGCACGCTCTTCTACGACGACGACTTCTACCGCTCCTCCGACCACGACCCAGTGATCGTCGGGCTGGTCGAGGGCGCGGCCAAGCCGGTCACGCTGACGCTGCTCGACATCAACGACTTCCACGGCCGGATCGACACCAACACCGTGAAGTTCGCGGGCACCGTCGAGAAGGAGAAGGCGGCTGCCATCGCGGCGGGCGGTCCGGTCGCGTTCGTGTCGGCCGGTGACAACATCAGCGCGTCGCTGTTCGCCTCGGCGGTCCAGCAGGACCAGCCGACGATCGACGTGCTGAACGCCCTGGAGCTCAACGCGTCGGCCGTGGGCAACCACGAGTTCGACAAGGGGTTCCAGGACCTCACCGACCGCGTGATCGCGGGCGGCACCAACGCGAAGTGGGACTACCTCGGCGCGAACGTCTACCTCAAGGGGACGACGACCCCGGCGCTGCCGGAGTACGCGATCCTCGACATGGACGGCGTCTCGGTCGGTGTCATCGGTGCCGTCACCGAGGAGACCCCCTCGCTGGTCACCCCCGGCGGCATCACCGAGCTCGAGTTCGGCAACCCGGTCGACGCCGTGAACCGCGTCGCCGCGCAGCTGAGCGACGGGGACGCCTCCAACGGCGAGGCCGAGGTGCTCGTCGCCAGCTTCCACGAGGGCGCGGGCGAGGGTCTGCCGAACGGCACCCTCGAGAAGGAGCTCGCCGAGGGCGGCGCGTTCAAGGACATCGTCGAGCAGACCTCCGGGGCTGTCGACGTGATCTTCACCGGCCACACCCACCAGCAGTACGCGTGGGAGGCTCCGGTTCCGGGCGCGACGGACAAGACCCGGCCGATCGTGCAGACCGGTAGCTACGGCGAGTTCATCGGCAAGGTCGTGCTGACGTTCGACCCGGCCAGCGACGAGGTCGTCGCGCACACCCAGCAGAACGTCCCGCGCCTGGTCGCGCCGGTCATCCCCGGCAACACCCCGGCGCAGAACGAGGCGGCGTTCGCGGCGCAGCTCGTCGCGACGTATCCGCGCGTCGCGCAGGTCAACACCATCGTCACGGCGGCGCTGGCCTACGCGAACGTCGTCGGCTCGGTCCCCGTGGGGTCGGTCACGGCGGACATCACGACCGCCTTCACAGGTGGCACGTACGGGCCGAACGGGTACACGGCACCGGTGACCGCCCGGGACGACCGGGCCAGCGAGTCCACCCTGGGTGACCTCGTCGCCAACTCGCTGCGGGACACGCTCGCCCCGGAGAACCTGGGCGGCGCTGAGATCGGTGTCGTCAACCCTGGCGGTCTGCGCGCCGAGCTGTACTACGCCCCGGACGGTGTCATCACGACGGCCGAGGCGAACGGTGTGCTGCCGTTCGTGAACAACCTCTGGACCACGTCGCTCACGGGCGCGCAGTTCAAGACGATGCTCGAGCAGCAGTGGCAGACCCTCCCGGACGGCACGGTCCCGAGCAGGTCCTACCTGCAGCTGGGCCTGTCGGACAACGTGACGTACACGTTCGACGCCGCCGCTCCGGCGGGGTCGCACATCACGTCCATCACGGTGAACGGTGCACCGATCGACCCGGCGGCGAGCTACCGGATCGGCACGTTCTCGTTCCTGATCACCGGCGGTGACAACTTCCGGATCTTCAACGACAGCACGGACGCTCGCGACTCCGGGCTCGTCGACCGGGACGGCTGGATCGCCTACCTGCAGGCGCACCCGGGGCTCGCCCCGGACTTCGCCCGCCAGTCGGTCGGCGTGCCGACGGTCCCGTCGACGGTCACCGCCGGCGACACGCTGGCGTTCCCGGTGACCAAGCTGGACCTGACCAGCCTCGGTTCGCCGCTGAACACCAGCCTGGACGTCCGGCTGGACGGCGAGTCCATCGGGACGGCGACCGTCACCAACGGCGCGGCCGACGTCTCGGTGACGATCCCGGCGGACACGAGCGCGGGCGCCCACACGCTCACGCTCGTGGCGAGCCCGAGCCTCACCACCGTGACGCTCCCGCTCACCGTCGAGGCGAACATCCCGTCGTCGACCACCGCGCTGACGGCCTCGCCGTCGAGCCAGGTGTTCGGCTCGTCGTCGCGGGTCACGCTCACCGCGACGGTCACCTCCGACGTGGCCGTGGCCGGTTCGGTGGAGTTCGTGGCCGGGGACACCGTGCTCGGCACGGCGACCCTGCGGGGCGGCACCGCCACCCTGCGCCTCCCGGCGTCCACGCCGGCGGGCAGCTACGACGTCGTCGCCCGGTTCGCCGGCGGCGACACCGTGACCGGCTCGGAGTCGGCCCCGGTCACGGTGGTCGTCGAGAAGGTCACGACGACGACCGGGCTGTCGGTCACCCGCGGGTTCCTGTTCATCCCGTCGGTCGCGTTCGTGACGGTCGCGACCAACAACGGTCGGGTGCCGTCCGGCACGGTCGAGATCCGGGAGGGGACCACGGTGGTCAAGCGCCTGAACGTGGTGCTGGGCATCGCTGTCGGGACGGTCCCCTCGGGCAGGCACACGTACACGGCGACGTTCGTCCCGAGCGATCTGGCGAACGTCAACCCGAGCACGAGCGCCCCGGTCAGCACCCGCTGATCTCACGACGAAGGCCCGCACCCCTTGATGAAAGGGGTGCGGGCCTTCGTCGTCGCTACACGAAGTCGTGGTAGGCGGGCAGGTCCAGAACGCCGTTGCCGGACAGGCCGATGACGATGGTCTCGGGCCCGGTGGCTGCGCGGGCGTGCGCGATGGCCCCGGCGACGGCGTGCGTCGACTCCGGCGCGGGGATGATGCCCTCGGCCCGCGCGAACTCGATCCCGGCGGCGAACGCGGTCTCCTGGTCGACGGCGATCGCGTCGATCAGCCCGAGCTCGACCGCGTGCGACACCATCGGCGCCATCCCGTGGTACCGCAGGCCACCGGCGTGGATGGGCGGAGGGACGAAGTCCTTGCCGAGCGTGTGCATCTTCAGCAGGGGAGTCAGGCCGGCGACGTCGCCGAAGTCGTACCGGTACTCGCCCTGCGTCAGCGACGGGCACGCGGCCGGCTCGCAGGCGACCACCCGCGTCGTCGCGCCGTCGCGGAGGTTGCGGCCGAGGAACGGGAACGAGAGCCCGCCGAGGTTCGAACCGCCTCCGGCGCACGCGAACACGACGTCGGCGCTCTCCTCGATCGCGTCGAGCTGCGCCAGTGCCTCCTGGCCGATGACGCTCTGGTGCAGCAGCACGTGGTTGAGCACGCTCCCCAGCGAGTAGTGCGCGTCAGGGTCGGTCGCGGCGGCCTCGACCGCCTCGCTGATCGCCATGCCGAGCGAGCCGGTGGTCTCGGGATCGGCCTCGAGCATCGCGCGGCCGGCGTTGGTGAGGTCCGACGGCGACGGGTGGCAGATGCTCCCGTACGTCTCCATCTGCATCCGGCGGTACGGCTTTGAGTCGTACGAGGCGCGGACCTGCCACACCTCGCAGGTCAGTCCCAGCAGAGCGCACGCCATGGCCAGCGACGCACCCCACTGCCCGGCGCCGGTCTCGGTGGTGAGCTTCGTGATGCCCTCGGCCGCGTTGTAGTACGCCTGCGCGACGGCGGTGTTCGGCTTGTGCGACCCGACCGGGCTCACGCCCTCGTACTTGTAGTAGATCCGCGCCCGGGTGCCGAGCGCGCGCTCGAGGCGGCGCGCACGGATGAGCGGCGACGGGCGCCACAGGGCGTAGATCTCCCGGACCGGTTCGGGGATCTCGATCCACCGCTCGGTGCTGACCTCCTGCATGATCAGGGCCATCGGGAACAGCGGCGCCAGGTCGGGGGGCGTCAGCGGTTCCCGGGTCCCCGGGTGCAGGGCCGGCGGGCAGGGCGACGGCAGGTCCGCCGCCAGGTTGTACCAGTGCGTGGGGACCGTCGAGGGGACGGTCACGCCGAGGGTGTCGAGGAGCGACGTCGTCATCAGAGCCTCCGGGTGGGCGGCGCGCGTCAGTGCGCAGCGTCACCGTATCGCCCGGTTCGTCCGGGCTGTCGAGGCGTCAGATGGCGCAGGAGTCGTCGACGCAGGCCGCCCCGTCGGCCGTCGCCAGCACCTGGACCGGGTTCGCGTCGCGCCACGCCGTCTCGAGAAGCTGCGTGAACACGTCGGCCGGCTGGGCGCCGGAGACGGCGATGCGGCGGTCGACGACGAAGAACGGGACGCCGGTCACGCCGAGCGCGCGCGCCTCGTCCTCGTCGGCTCGGACCTCGTCCGCCCCGGCGTCGCCGGCCAGCGCCGTCCGTGCGGCCTCGGCGTCGACGCCTGCGGCAGCGACGATCCGCACGAGCGTGTCGTCGTCGCCCAGGTCGGCGCCGTGCTCGAAGTGCGCCGAGAACAGACCCTCGAGCACCCGCTCCGCCAGCTCCGACCCGCCCGTCGTGCGCGCCAGGTGGACCAGGCGGTGCGCCGCGAACGTGTTGGCGGCGATCGCCCGGTCGAAGTTGTAGGCGAGACCCTCGCCCGCGGCCACGGCCGTGACCTGCGCGAACATGCGCGTGACCTGGTCCCGCGGGATGCCCTTGTGCCGGGCGAGCGCGTCGATCTCCGGGATGCCGGGGCCGACGGGGGTGCTCGGCGACAGCTCGTACGCCCGCCAGGTCACCTCGACGTGCTCCCGGTGCGGGAAGTCGGCCAGCGCAGCGGCGAAGCGACGCTTACCGATGTAGCACCAGGGGCAGGCGATGTCGGACCAGACCTCGACCTGCAGCGTACGGACGGCATTCAGGGTGGGGATGCTCACGGGAGCAGCAGGACCTTTCCGGTGGTGGAGCGCGACTCGAGCGCGCGGTGGGCGTCGGCCGCGCCGGCCAGGCGGAACGTGGCGCCGACGCGCACGTCGAGGCCGCCCGCTCGCACCGCGTCGAACAGCTCGCGCGCGCGCCAGTCGAGCTCGTCGCGGGTGGCGATGTAGTGGTCGAGCGTGGGGCGGGTCAGGTAGAGCGAGCCGGCCGCGTTGAGGCGCTGGGGGTCGACCGGGGGGACCGGACCGGACGAGCCGCCGAACAGGACGAGCGTCCCGCGGGGGCGCAGGCTGGCCAGCGACGCGTCGAACGTGTCCTTGCCGACGGAGTCGAAGACGGCGTGCACGCCTCGGCCGTCGGTCAGCGACCGCACCTCGGCCGGCAGGTCGCGGGTCAGGTCGTCGAGCTCGCGGTACCGGATCACGTCGGCGGCGCCCGCCTCGCGCGCCAGGCGCTCCTTCTCGGCGCTGCCCACGGTCGCGATGACCCGGGCACCCCGCTGCGCCGCGAGCTGCGTGAGCAGCAGGCCGACGCCCCCGGCGGCCGCGTGCACGAGCAGGTCGTGCCCGGCCTGGACGGGGAACGTCGAGGTCACGAGGTAGTGCGCGGTGAGGCCTTGGAGGGGGAGCGCCGCGGCGACCTGGTCGGAGATGCCGTCGGGGACCAGCAGCGCCTTCGACTCCCGGACGCTCACCAGCTCGGCGTAGGAGCCGGGTGCCGACGACCAGGCGACCCGGTCACCGACGGCGATCTCGCTGACGTCGGAGCCGACGGCGACGACCGTCCCGGCGCCCTCCGAGCCCACGACGTGCGGGAACGTCATCGTGTAGACGCCGGACCGGCGGTACGTGTCGATGAAGTTGACCCCGGCGGCGGCGACGCGGACCAGGACCTCGTCCGCGGCGGGCTCGGGGTCGGGGAGCTCGACGAGCTCGAGGACGTCGGGACCGCCGGCGGCGGTGGCTCTGATGGCGCGCACGGTTCCGCAAACGCTGCCGCGGGCAAGGAACATTCCCCGGTCAGTGGTTCGTATCTTCGTGCAGCCTTGTGTATGTTCATGCACATGACGTTCACGGTCGCAGTCGCGGGTGCCAGCGGGTACGCCGGAGGCGAGATGCTCCGCGTGCTCCTCGCGCACCCCGAGGCCCGGATCGGCACCCTCACCGCGCACTCCAACGCCGGCACGCTGCTGGGTGCGCACCAGCCGCACCTGCGCACGCTCGCGGACCGGGTGCTCGCCCCGACGGGGGTCGACGAGCTCGCCGGGCACGACGTCGTCGTCCTCGCCCTGCCGCACGGCGCCAGCGGCGCGATCGCCGCCGAGCTCGAGGCGCGCGGAGACGGCGCGATCGTCGTCGACCTCGGCGCCGACCACCGGCTCGTCGACGCCGCCGACTGGGAGCAGTTCTACGGCAGCCCGCACGCCGGCACCTGGCCGTACGGCCTCCCGGAGCTGCTGCACCCGGGGGAGCGGACCGCGAGCGAGCAGCGGTCGGTCCTCGCCGGCGCGCGGCGGATCGCCGTCCCGGGCTGCAACGTCACCGCCGTCTCCCTCGGTCTCCAGCCGGGCATCGCCGCCGGGCTGATCGAGCCGACGGACCTCGTCGCGGTGCTCGCCAACGGCTACTCCGGCGCCGGGAAGTCCCTCAAGACGCACCTGCTCGCCAGCGAGGCGCTCGGCGCCGCCCAGCCGTACGCCGTCGGCGGCACGCACCGGCACATCCCGGAGATCGCGCAGAACCTGCGCTCCGCCGGCGCCGCGGACGTCACGATCTCGTTCACCCCGACCCTCGTGCCCATGGCCCGCGGCATCCTCGCGACGGCCACAGCACGCCTCGCCGCGGGGGTCGACCCGTCGACGGTCCGGGCCGCCTGGGAGCAGACCTACGCCGACGAGCCGTTCGTGCACCTCCTGCCGGAGGGCCTGTGGCCGACGACGGCTGCCACACTCGGTGCCAACACCGCGCTCGTGCAGGTCGCGGTCGACGAGCGCGCCGGACGCGTCGTGACGGTCACGGCGATCGACAACCTGGTCAAGGGCACGGCCGGTGGCGCCCTGCAGTCCCTCAACCTCGCGCTCGGGCTCCCCGAGACGCTCGGCCTTCCTCTGGACGGAGTCGCACCGTGAGCATCGAGACCCGCGCCCTGCCCTCACCCGGTGTCACCGCGGCGGCCGGCTTCCGCGCCTCCGGCATCACCGCGGGCCTCAAGGCCTCGGGCCGCCCGGACCTCGCCCTCGTCGTCAACGACGGGCCCTCGCAGGCTGCGGCGGCGGTGTTCACCACCAACCGCGTGGTGGGCGCACCCGTCGTCTGGTCCCGCCAGGCGGTCTCCGACGGGGTCGTCAGCGCGGTCGTGCTGAACTCGGGTGGGGCCAACGTGTGCACCGGGTCCGAGGGCTTCCTCGACGTGCACCTCACCGCCGAGACGGTCGGCGCCGCCCTGGAGATCTCCGCGGGAGACGTCGTGGTCTGCTCCACCGGTCTGATCGGGGAGCGGCTCCCCATCGACAAGATCCTCGACGGCATCGGCGTCGCGGTCGAGGCGCTCTCGCCCGACGGCGGTCCGGACGCGGCCGTGGCCATCATGACCACCGACTCGGTTCCCAAGACGGCGCACATGCACGTCGACGGCGACCGGGGCGCGTGGACCGTCGGGGGCATGGCCAAGGGAGCCGGGATGCTCGCCCCCGGCCTCGCCACGATGCTCTGCGTCATCACGACCGACGCCGTCGTGGACGCCGAGACCGCGGCCGCGGCTCTGCGCGCCGCGGTGGCGGACACGTTCGAGCGCGTCGACTCCGACGGCTGCATGTCGACCTCGGACACGGTCACCCTGATGGTCTCGGGCGCGAGCCGCGCGATCCCGGACCCCGCGGGCTTCACCGCCGCGCTCACGCAGGTCTGCGGCGAGCTCGCCCGCGCGCTCGTCGCCGACGCTGAGGGCGCCACGCACGACATCGCGGTCACCGTCATGGGTGCCGAGACGCAGGACGCCGGGCTCGCCGTGGCCAGGGCCGTGACCCGCTCCAACCTGTTCAAGGCCGCGATGTTCGGCAACGACCCCAACTGGGGCCGGGTGCTCGCGCAGGTGGGGACCGTGCCGGAGAGCGTCGCCGCGTTCGATCCCGACCAGCTCGACGTCACCATCAACGGCGTCCAGGTGTGCAAGGCGGGCGGCGCCTTCCGGCCGCGGTCCGAGGTGGACCTGGCTGCGAACCGCGAGGTGCACGTGCTCATCGACCTGCACGCGGGCGGCGAGGTGGTCACCGTCTGGACCAACGACCTCACGCACGACTACGTCCACGAGAACAGCGCGTACTCCACATGAGCGACTTCACGTTCAACACCCGCACGGACCTGCGTGCCGACCAGAAGGCGGAGGTCCTCATCGAGGCCCTGCCGTGGCTGCAGAAGTTCGCGGGCGCGCTCGTCGTCGTGAAGTACGGCGGCAACGCGATGATCGACGAAGACCTGAAGCGGGCGTTCGCGCAGGACATGGTCTTCCTGCGCCAGGTCGGGCTGAAGCCCGTCGTGGTGCACGGCGGGGGACCGCAGATCAACGCGATGCTCGACCGGCTCGGCATCGAGTCGGAGTTCCGCGGCGGGCTGCGCGTCACCACGCCCGAGGCGATGGACGTCGTGCGGATGGTGCTCACCGGGCAGGTCTCGCGTGAGCTCGTCGGGCTGCTCAACGCGCACGGACCGCACGCCGTCGGGCTGTCGGGCGAGGACGGCGGGCTGTTCCAGGCACGCCGGCGCAGAGCGATCGTCGACGGCGTCAGCGTCGACATCGGTCAGGTCGGCGACGTCGTCAAGGTCAACCCCGGTGCCGTCCTCGACCTGCTCGATGCCGGCCGCATCCCGGTGGTCTCCACCGTCGCCCCCGACCTCGACGACCCCACCACGGTGCTCAACGTCAACGCGGACACCGCGGCGGCCGCGCTCGCGGTCGCACTCGGTGCCCGCAAGCTCATCGTGCTGACCGACGTCGAGGGCCTGTACACCAGCTGGCCGGACAAGGGCTCGCTCGTGCGTCGGATCGGCGCCAGTGCCCTCGCGGAGCTGCTGCCAGGGCTCGACGCCGGCATGCGCCCGAAGATGGAGGCCTGCTGGCGCGCCGTCGAGGGTGGCGTCGGCCGCGCTCACGTCATCGACGGCCGCGCCCCGCACTCGATCCTGGTCGAGGTCTTCACCTCCGACGGCATCGGCACCATGGTGCTGCCCGACGAGGAGCCGGCCGACGCCCCCTTCACGGCCCCCATCCCCGTGATCCCCCACGACCCCGAGGTGACCCCGTGACCGCGCTCGAGAACGCCCGGGCCCGGCACCGGTCCCCGGAGGCCACCGACGCGAACCTGCCGGTGCTGGCTGCCGACGGATCGGTCGCGCAGTGGACCGACCGCTACACCCACGCCGTGATGGACACGTTCGGCGCGCCGCAGCGGGTGCTCGTCCGCGGCGAGGGTCCCTATGTGTGGGACGCCGACGGCACCCGGTACCTCGACCTGCTCGGCGGGATCGCGGTGAACTCGCTCGGTCACGCCCATCCCACCCTGACCGCGGCGATCAGCGCGCAGCTGGGCACGCTCGGGCACGTCTCCAACTTCTTCGGCAGCCCCACGCAGATCGCGTTCGCGGAGCGGCTGCTCGCCCTGGCCGGCGCCCCCGAGGGGTCGAGGGTCTTCCTCACCAACTCCGGGACCGAGGCCAACGAGGCCGCGTTCAAGCTCGCACGCCGCAACGGCGGCACCGACCGGCCGCGGATCCTCGCGCTGGAGGGCTCGTTCCACGGCCGGTCGATGGGCGCCCTCGCGCTCACCCACAAGGCGGCGTACCGCGAGCCGTTCGAGCCGCTGCCCGGCGGTGTCGAGTTCGTGCCGTTCGGCGACACCGAGGCGCTCGAGGCTGCGTTCGCGGTCGACGGCGACAGGGTCGCCGCGCTGTTCGTCGAGCCGATCCAGGGCGAGGCCGGCGTCCGGCCGCTCCCGCCCGGCTACCTCGCGCTCGCCCGCAGCCTGACGGCCGAGCACGGCGCCCTGCTGATCCTCGACGAGGTGCAGACCGGGATGGGCCGGACCGGATCCTGGTTCGCCCACCAGCTCCCGCACGTCGGTGGCGGCATCGTCCCCGACGCGGTGACCGTGGCGAAGGGTCTCGGCGGCGGGTTCCCCGTCGGCGCGCTCATCGCGTACGGCGAGCAGACCGCGACGCTGCTCGGTCGCGGCCAGCACGGCACCACGTTCGGCGGGAACCCGGTCGCGTCGGCCGCCGGGCTCGCGACGATCGCGGTCATCGAGCGCGACGGGCTCCTGGACCACGTCAGCACGCTGGGCGCATCGCTGCGTGAGCAGCTCGCGGGCACGGGCAACCCGCTCGTCGGCGAGGTGCGCGGCGAGGGCTTCCTCATCGGCATCGAGCTCACCGCGCCCGTGGCCGCCGCCGTCGCCGCGCGTGCGCTCGAGGCGGGCTTCATCGTGAACCCCTGCACCCCGACGACCATCCGCCTCGCGCCACCGTTCCTGCTCACGCAGGAGCAGGCGGCCCAGTTCGTCGACTTCCTCGCGAGCGTCCCCCAGGACGTGTCATGACCCGGCACTTCCTGCGCGACGACGACCTCACCCCCCGCGAGCAGAAGGCCGTCCTCGAGCTCGCGCTCGCCTTCCGGGACGACCGGTTCATCCGCACGCCGCTGACGGGGCCGCGGGCGGTGGCCGTCATCTTCGACAAGCCGACGCTGCGCACCCAGGTCTCGTTCGCGGCCGGCATCGCGGAGCTCGGCGGCTTCCCGCTGAGCGTCGACGGCAAGCTCGCCCGGATCGGTGAGCGGGAGTCGATCGAGGACACCGCGCGCGTCCTGGGCCGGCAGGTCGCGGCGATCGTCTGGCGCACGTTCTCCCAGCGGCGGCTCGAGCAGATGGCGGAGCACGCGGGCGTTCCCGTCGTGAATGCGCTCACGGACAGCTTCCACCCGTGCCAGATCCTCGCGGACCTGGCGACGGTCGCGCAGCACCGCGGGGGAGTCGCTGGGTTGGCCGGGCTGACGCTCGCGTACGTGGGCGACGGCGCGAACAACATGTCGCACTCGTACCTGCTCGGCGGCGCAACCGCGGGTCTGCACGTGCGCATCGGCACGCCCGACGGCTACGTGCCCGACCCCGCGATCCTCGCGGACGCGGCCGCGATCGCCGCGGACACCGGGGGGTCGGTGACGGTCGTGCACACGCTGGCCGAGGCCGTGACCGGCGCGGACGTCGTCGCGACGGACACCTGGGTCTCGATGGGCCAGGAGTCCGAGGCGGCGGAGCGCGAGACCCCGTTCGTGCCGTTCCAGGTCGACGCCGCCGCGATGGCCCTCGCCCGGCCGGACGCCCTCGTCCTGCACTGCCTGCCCGCGTACCGCGGCAAGGAGATCACCGCCGAGGTCATCGACGGGCCGCAGTCGGTCGTCTGGGACGAGGCCGAGAACCGCCTGCACGCGCAGAAGGCCCTCCTGTCATGGTTGGTGGAGGGCTGATGAGCGTCACGGTCCCGCACACCAAGGCCGCCCGGCACGCGCTGGTCACGTCGCTGCTCACCCGCGGCACGGTCCACTCGCAGCAGCAGCTGGCGGAGCTGCTCACCGCGGAGGGCGTCACGGTCACGCAGGCGACCCTGTCGCGCGACCTCGTGGAGCTGCGTGCGGTGAAGATCCGGACCCCGTCCGGCGCCCTCGCCTACGCGGTCCCCGCCGAGGGCGGCCTGCGCACCCCGGCCGCGGGTCCCGACGAGGAGATGCTCGCGGCTCGGCTCGCCCGCCTGTGCGCCGAGCTCCTGGTGACCGCGGAGGCGTCGGGCAACCTCGTCGTGCTGCGGACGCCGCCCGGCGCCGCCCAGTTCCTCGCGTCGGCCATCGACCACTCGGTCCTGCCCGCCGTCCTCGGCACCATCGCGGGTGACGACACCGTGCTGGTCATCGCCCGCGAGGGCGAGACGGGCGTCGCGCTGGCCGCCCGCTTCCTGGCGCTGGCCACCGACACCCCGTCACGCACCCGTCCGTCAGACTGACCCCAGAACCACTCCCCGAACAGAACCCCCGAAGAGAGAAGAACAATGACTGAGCGCGTCGTCCTCGCCTACTCCGGCGGCCTGGACACCTCCGTGGGCATCGGCTGGATCGCGGAGGCCACCGGCGCCGAGGTGATCGCCGTGGCGGTCGACGTCGGTCAGGGCGGCGAGGACCTCAACGTGATCCGCCAGCGCGCCCTGGACTGCGGCGCCGTGGAGGCGTACGTCGCCGACGCCCGTGACGAGTTCGCCAACGAGTACTGCATGCCGGCCCTCAAGGCGAACGCGCTGTACCTCGACCGCTACCCGCTGGTCTCGGCCCTGTCGCGCCCGGTCATCGTCAAGCACCTGGTCCGCGCGGCCCGTCAGTTCGGCGCGACGACCGTCGCGCACGGCTGCACAGGCAAGGGCAACGACCAGGTCCGCTTCGAGGTCGGCATCACGTCGCTCGCGCCCGACCTCACGTGCCTGGCACCGGTCCGCGACCTCGCGCTGACCCGCGACAAGGCCATCGAGTTCGCGACGCGCAACGCGCTGCCCATCGAGACGACGAAGCACAACCCGTTCTCCATCGACCAGAACGTGTGGGGCCGCGCGGTCGAGACCGGCTTCCTCGAGGACATCTGGAACGGCCCCACCAAGGACGTCTACACCTACACGGACGACCCGACGTTCCCGCCGGTCGCCGACGAGGTCGTCATCACGTTCGAGGCCGGCGTCCCGGTCGCGCTCGACGGCATCCCGGTCACGCCGCTGCAGGCGATCCAGGAGATGAACCGCCGCGCCGGTGCCCAGGGCATCGGCCGGATCGACATCGTCGAGGACCGCCTGGTCGGCATCAAGTCCCGCGAGGTCTACGAGGCCCCCGGTGCGATCGCGCTCATCGCGGCCCACCAGGAGCTCGAGAACGTGACCGTCGAGCGCGAGCAGGCCCGGTTCAAGCGGGGCGTCGAGCAGCGCTGGACCGAGCTGGTCTACGACGGCCAGTGGTTCTCGCCGCTGAAGAAGTCGCTCGACGTGTTCGTCGACGACACCCAGCGCTACGTCTCCGGCGACGTCCGGATCGTCCTGCACGGCGGCCGCGCGACCGTCACGGGCCGCCGCTCGGACGCGAGCCTGTACGACTTCAACCTCGCGACGTACGACACGGGCGACTCGTTCGACCAGTCGGCCGCCAAGGGCTTCATCGAGATCTACGGCCTGTCCTCCAAGCTGGCCGCGGCGCGCGACGTGCGCTTCGGCAACGGGGTCGACCTCGGCTCGCAGGGCGGGATCACGGGTGCCTGAGGACGTCACCACGACGTCGGGCGGCACGGTCCAGCCGGCCGGGAACGTCTCGCTGTGGGGCGGCCGGTTCGCCGGCGGCCCCTCCGAGGCGCTCCAGGCGCTGTCGCAGTCGACGCACTTCGACTGGCGGCTCGCCGGACACGACATCTCCGGCTCGGTCGCGCACGCCCGCGTCCTGCACGGCGCCGGCCTGCTCACGGACGACGAGCTGACCGGGATGGTCGACGCGCTGGAGCGCCTGCGGGCCGACGTCGCGAGCGGCGACTTCCTCCCGGTGCTCGAGGACGAGGACGTGCACACCGCCCTCGAGCGCGGGCTGATCGACCGTGCGGGTGCGGACCTCGGCGGCAAGCTCCGCGCCGGCCGTTCGCGCAACGACCAGATCGCGACCCTCGTGCGGATGTACCTGCGCGAGGAGTCGCGCGGTCTCGCCCGCCTCGTGCTCGACGTCGTCGACGCTCTGGTGGCCCAGGCCGACCGCGCGGGCGAGGCGCCGATGCCAGGCCGCACCCACCTGCAGCACGCGCAGCCCGTCCTGCTCGCGCACCACCTGCTGGCGCACGCGTGGCCTCTGCTGCGCGACGTCGAGCGCTGGGTCGACTGGGACGCGCGCGCGGCCCGCTCGCCGTACGGCTCGGGCGCCCTCGCGGGCTCGTCCCTCGGCCTGGACCCCGCGGCCGTCGCCGCAGAGCTCGGCTTCGACGGCCCGGTCGAGAACTCGATCGACGGCACCGCGTCGCGCGACGTCGTCGCCGAGTTCGCGTTTGTCGCGGCCATGCTCGCCGTCGACATCTCCCGGCTCGCCGAGGAGGTCATCCTCTGGGCGACCAAGGAGTTCGGCTTCGTCAAGCTGCACGACGCCTACTCCACGGGGTCGAGCATCATGCCGCAGAAGAAGAATCCCGACGTCGCCGAGCTGGCGCGCGGCAAGGCGGGGCGTCTCGTCGGCGACCTGACCGGCCTGCTCACCACGCTCAAGGGCCTCCCGCTGGCGTACAACCGCGACCTGCAGGAGGACAAGGAGCCGGTGTTCGACCAGGTGGACCAGCTCTCGGTCCTGCTGCCGGCGTTCTCCGGCATGGTCGAGACGCTCGAGTTCGACACCGACCGGCTCGCGGCGCTCGCGCCGCAGGGGTTCTCGCTCGCGACGGACATCGCCGAGTGGCTGGTCCGGGGCGGCGTGCCGTTCCGGGTCGCGCACGAGGTCGCGGGCGCCTGCGTCCGCGCGTGCGAGGAGCACGAGCCGGCCATCGAGCTGTGGGACCTCACCGACGACGAGCTGGTCGCCATCTCGCCCCACCTGACCCCGGAGGTGCGCACGGTGCTGACGGTCGAGGGGTCGCTGGCGTCACGGTCGGCGTTCGGCGGGACGGCACCGGTGCGTGTCGCCGAGCAGCTCGAGCGTGCCCGGTCCCGCGCGGCGGAGCTGCGTACCTGGGCGTCGTGATCGCCGACGACCTCGCCGCGCGCGCGTACTCCGCGCCACCGCGGCTGGGTGGGGTGCGACTGATCGCGATCGACGGCCCGGCGGGTTCCGGCAAGACGACCCTCGCGGACTCTCTGGGTGCCCGAGGAGCGACGGTCGTGCACCTCGACGACCTCTACGAGGGGTGGTCGGGCCTCGAGGGCTCGCTGTGGCCGCGCCTCGACGCCCAGGTCCTGGAGCCGCTCCGCCGCGGGGTGCCCGGCCGCTACCAGCGCTACGACTGGTCGGCGGGAGCGTTCGCGGACTGGGTCGACGTCCCCGTCCCGGACCTGCTCGTCGTGGAAGGGTGCGGGTCGGCTCGCCGCGCGGTCGACCCCGTCGCCGTGCTGCGCGTGTGGGTCGAGGCACCCGACGACCTGCGACTCGAGCGCGGTCTCGCGCGCGACGGCGTCGACGCCCGCGAGCACTGGCTGACCTGGATGGCCGACGAGGCCGCCCACTTCGCCCGAGAACGCACGCGTGAGCGGGCGGACGTCCGGCTCGACGCGTTCGGCGGGCTCCTCACCGACCCGACGGCGTCCTGACTCCGGAATCACGGATCGCCGGTGCCGGGTCGTGCGGCAAGATGGTCGGGTGAGCCCGTCGGAACCGCTCGAGAGCCCGGACGCCGCTGGCAGGCGCGTGCCCGTGGTCGTCCCGGCGCGGGTCTGGTTCAGCCGCGAGGTGCACGCCGTGGCCCGCGACCTCCTGGGTGCCTACCTGACCGCCCGGTCGACGGAGGGTGACGTCACGCTGCGGATCACCGAGGTCGAGGCCTACGGCGGCGCCGACGACCCGGGCTCGCACGCCTTCCGAGGCCGCACCGCCCGCAACGCGGTGATGTTCGCGGAGCCCGGACGCCTGTACGTCTACCGCCACCTCGGTCTGCACCACTGCCTCAACATCGTCACGGAGCCCACCGGCAGCCCGTCGGCCGTGCTGCTGCGCGCCGGAGAGATCGTCGACGGCGTGGACCTCGCCCGGGAGCGGCGCGAGGCCGTCGGCGTCGTCGACTCCGAGCGCCAGCTCGCCCGCGGCCCTGCGCGGCTGGCCGTCGCGCTCGGGCTCGACATGCGCGCCAACGGCGCCGACATCACGGAGGCGGGCGGCGACATCGTGCTGCACCGCCACCAGGTGCTGGCCCAGCCGACCCACAAGACCGGTCCACGCGTCGGGGTGTCCGGGTCCGGCGGCGAGGGCACCCGGTTCCCGTGGCGCTACTGGCTGACCGACGAGCGCACCGTCTCCGCGTACCGCCCGGCGTATCGCGCGCCGGCGTCGGTAGACGTCCCGTGAGGGACGACGACGCCGGCCGGACGCGCTCGCTCCCCATCTCTGCCGGAACTGCACCGGCCTACTGCCTGGAGACCCTGTGAACCACATCCTCGACGAGCTCGAGTGGCGCGGGCTGATCGCCCAGACCACCGATCTCGACGCCCTCCGCGACGCGCTCTCCGCCGGGCCCGTCTCCCTCTACTGCGGGTTCGACCCCACCGCGCCCAGCCTGCACATCGGCAACCTGGTCCAGATCCTCACCGTCCGCCGCCTGCAGGACGCCGGCCACGTGCCGTTCGGGCTCGTCGGTGGCGCGACGGGTCTGATCGGCGACCCGAAGATGGCGGGGGAGCGCACCCTCAACGACCGCGACCTCGTCTCGGTCTGGGTGGAGCGCATCCGCAAGCAGATCGAGCCGCTGCTCCGGTTCGACGGCCCGCACGCCGCGACCATGGTCAACAACCTGGACTGGACCGCGCCGCTGTCGGCCATCGACTTCCTGCGCGACATCGGGAAGCACTACCGGCTGGGCACCATGCTCGCCAAGGACACCGTGGCCCGACGCCTGAACAGCGACGCCGGCATCAGCTTCACCGAGTTCAGCTACCAGATCCTGCAGGGCATGGACTACCTCGAGCTGCACCGCCGGCACGGGATCAGCCTGCAGACCGGCGGCAGCGACCAGTGGGGCAACCTGCTCTCGGGCGTCGAGCTGATCCGCAAGGCCGAGGGCGTCGCCGTGCACGCGCTGACGACACCGTTGATCACCAAGGCGGACGGCTCCAAGTTCGGCAAGACGGAGACCGGGACGGTCTGGCTCGACCCCGAGCTGACCACCCCGTACGCCTTCTTCCAGTTCTGGCTCAACGCCGACGACGCCGACGTGGTGGGCTACCTCAAGGTGTTCACCTTCCGCTCCCGCGAGCAGATCGAGGAGCTCGAGGCGGCCGTCGCGGACCGCCCGGCAGCCCGGGAGGCACAACGGGCCCTCGCGTACGAGGTGACGTCGCTCGTGCACGGAGCCGCAGCCGCCGACCAGGTCGTGGCAGCCAGCCAGGCGCTGTTCGGCCGGGGCTCCTTGGCCGACCTCGACGCCGCGACGCTGGCCGCCGCGGTGGCTGAGCTCCCGTCCGCACGGGGCGCCGCCGGCGACGTGATCGCCGACCTCCTGGCGGCGACGGGCGTGGTGGCGAGCAAGGGCGCGGCGCGACGAGCGATCGCCGAGGGTGGCGCGTCGGTGAACAACGTCCGGGTCGCGACCGAGGACGCGGTGCTCACCACCGAGGACCTCCTGCACGGCCGCTGGGCGGTCCTCCGCCGGGGCAAGCGGACCCTCGCGGTGGTCGACGCGCAGGTCTGAGCACGCATCGCTCGACGGCGGGTCCTCGTCCCCAGCAGTGGCGACGAGGGCCCGCCGTCGTCGTTTCTGCCTGCTGACCTGCGCAGACACCTCCACCAGCGGGTCTGGTGACCGGGGTCACCGCGACGGGATTTGCCACCTGCCGCAACACGCGCGTAATGTTCTCGATGTCGCCCGAGAGGGAGGAACGGACACCGCGGATCGAACCACGGTGGCTGGTCCCTAGGGTGGCCACCCCCGCTCGTGCTTCCCGGCGCTTCGTGCGCCCTGAAGCCGGACGGGGACGGGCTCACGGCCCGCAGATGCTGCCCGAACAGGTGGCGGGAAGCGGTCCGAAAGCCAGGTAGGATTCAGAACGACAAAGCCTCTCGGATGAGATCGAAAGATCTCGAGGAGATGCGCGTCTGTTCCTTGAGAACTCAACAGTGTGCCAAATAGTCGATGCCATATGGCTCGCTATCTGATGATGCTTCGGCCCGTTCGGGTGGGGGTGTTTGGGGGTGGTGGGTCTTGGTTGAGATAGGTTCCGTCGTTTCCACCTCCGTGGGGTGGCGGGGCCAAAATTCAGCCGAATCTGAACGGTCCTTATCGGGACCATTTCGTGTGTCGGTTGCCCTGCTGCTTTGGTGGTGGGGTGCCATGTAGACATTTACGGAGAGTTTGATTCTGGCTCAGGACG
>NZ_JAUSVB010000004.1 GCF_030814415.1 Cellulomonas humilata
GGCCCCCCCCGGCCGCCCCCCCGCCCCCCCCCCCGCCCGGGGGGGGGGGCCCCCGGGGGGGGGCCCCCCCCCCCGGGGGGGGGGGGGGGGGGGGGGGGGGGGGCCCCCCCCCCCCGCCCCCCCCGGCCCTGCGTCATGTCTGCACCATGGAAGGATGCCGCTCATGCTGCGTTGGTTGACCTCCGGTGAGTCCCATGGCCCGGCGCTCGTCGGCATCCTCGAGGGCCTCCCGGCCGACGTCGAGGTGCAGAGCTCGGACATCCAGGAGGCGCTGGCCCGTCGGCGCCTCGGCTACGGCCGGGGTGCGCGGATGAAGTTCGAGCAGGACGAGGTCCGGCTCCTCGGCGGCGTGCGGCACGGGCGCACCCAGGGTGGGCCCGTGGCGATCGAGATCGGCAACACCGAGTGGCCCAAGTGGGTCGACGTCATGTCCTCGGACCCCGTGGAGGACCCCGACGTGCTGCTGCGGGCGCGCAACGCCCCGCTCACCCGTCCGCGCCCCGGGCACGCCGACCTCGTGGGGATGCGCAAGTACGCCTTCGACGACGCCCGGCCCGTCCTGGAGCGCGCCAGCGCCCGCGAGACGGCCACGCGCGTGGCGCTCGGCACGGTCGCGGCCCGGTTCCTCGAGCAGGCGGCCGGCGTCCGGCTGGTGTCGCACGTGGTGAGCATCGGACCGGTGTTCGCCCCGGAGGACGCCGCGATCCCGACGCCCGACGACACGGCGGCGCTCGACGCCGACCCCGTGCGCTGCTTCGACGCGGCCACGTCGGCGGCGATGGTCGCGGAGATCGACCAGTGCCACAAGGACGGCGACACGCTCGGCGGCGTGGTCGAGGTGCTCGCGTACGGGCTGCCCTCCGGGCTCGGGTCGTACGTGCACTCCGACCGTCGGCTCGACGGTCTGCTCGCGGCCGCGCTCATGGGCATCCAGGCCATCAAGGGCGTCGAGGTGGGGGACGGGTTCCGTACCGCCGCCCGGCGCGGGTCGCAGGCGCACGACGAGATCGAACGCGACGGTTCCGGCCGGATCGTGCGTCGGACCAACCGCGCGGGCGGGCTCGAGGGCGGGATGACGAACGGCGAGATCCTGCGGGTGCGTGCGGCGATGAAGCCGATCTCCACCGTGCCGCGGGCGCTCGACACGGTCGACACCGCGACGGGCGAGGCCACCAAGGCGCAGCACCAGCGCTCGGACGTGTGCGCCGTGCCGCCGGCCGCTGTCGTCGCGGAGGCGATGGTCGCGCTCGTGCTGGCCGACGCGCTGCTGGCCAAGACGGGTGGCGACTCGGTGGGCGAGGTCCGCCGCAACCTCGAGGCGTACGTCGCGTCGATCCCGGACCTGCTCGCGTGAGCACGACGCCAGGCCCGCGCATCGTCCTGGTCGGTCCTCCCGGCTCCGGCAAGTCGACCGTGGCGCTCGCCCTGGGGGAGCGCTGGCAGCTCGCCGTGCGGGACACCGACTCCGACGTCGAGGCCACGGCCGGCAAGGCGATCGCCGAGATCTTCGTGGCGGACGGCGAGCCCGTGTTCCGGGCGCTGGAGCGCGACGCGGTCCGGGTCGCCCTGGAGGAGCACGACGGCGTGCTCGCCCTGGGCGGGGGAGCGGTGCTCGACGAGACCACGCAGGAGCTCCTGACCGCCTACGGCGCCGAGGGCGGGACGGTCGTGTTCCTCGACGTGACGCTGGCGCACGCCGCCCCGCGCGTCGGGTTCAACCAGGCGCGGCCGCTGCTGCTGGGCAACCCGCGCGCACAGTGGCAGGCGCTGATGGAGGCCCGTCGGCCCGTGTACGAGCGCCTGGCCACCGTGCGGGTGCTCACCGATGGCCACCGCCCGGCCGACGTGGCCGAGCTGATCGAGCAGGAGCTCGCGGTCCTGCGCCGCGGCGAAGGGAACCCGTCATGACCGACACCCGTACCGTCCGCGTCCACGGGGACCAGCCGTACGACGTCGTCATCGGCCGGAACCTGCTGGCCGCCCTGCCCGACCTCGTCGGTCCCGACGTGCGACGGGTGCTCGTCGTGCACCCGTCCGCCCTGGCGACCACCGCCGACACCGTCCGCGAGGACCTGCGCGCCCACGGCTACGAGGCGTTCATCGCCGAGGTCCCGGACGCCGAGGAGGCCAAGACCGCGCAGGTCGCGGCGTTCCTCTGGCAGGTCCTCGGCCAGGCGGACTTCACGCGCACCGACGCGATCGTCGCCGTCGGCGGGGGTGCGACGACGGACCTCGGCGGGTTCGTCGCCGCCACGTGGCTGCGCGGGATCCGGGTGGTGCAGGTGCCGACGACGCTGCTCGCGATGGTCGACGCGGCGGTCGGCGGCAAGACCGGCATCAACACGGCCGAGGGCAAGAACCTCGTCGGCGCCTTCCACCCCCCGGCGGGCGTGCTCTGCGACCTCGCCGCGCTCGAGTCGATGTCGAAGCACGACTTCGTCGCGGGCCTCGCCGAGGTGGTGAAGTGCGGCTTCATCGCCGACCCGCGGATCCTCGAGCTCGTCGAGGCGAACACCGCGGTCCTGACCGACCCCGTCGCGGCCGCGTCGTCGCCCGTGCTGCTGGAGCTCGTCGAGCGCGCGGTCGCCGTGAAGGCACGGGTCGTGGGGGAGGACCTGCGCGAGGGCGGGCTGCGCGAGATCCTCAACTACGGCCACACGTTCGCCCACGCGATCGAGCACGTCGAGCGGTTCCAGTGGCGGCACGGGGCAGCGGTGTCCGTCGGCATGGTCTACGTCGCGGAGCTCGCCCGGCTGGCCGGGCGGCTGTCCGACGAGGTCGTCGACCGGCACCGCTCGATCCTCACCTCGCTCGGGCTGCCCGTCACCTATCGCGGGGACCGCTGGGACCGGCTGCTGGCGGCCATGCGGCGGGACAAGAAGACGCGCGGCGACCTGCTGCGGTTCGTGGTGCTCGAGGACATCGGCAAGCCCGTCCGGCTCGAGGGTCCCGACCCGGCGCTGCTCGCCGCCGCGTACGCGGAGCTCAGCGAGGGCGCACCGGCCCCGTCGCGCGCGATCTCCCTCTGACCACCACAGCCGTCACCTAGGCTTCCCGACATGACGCGAGTGCTGGTGCTCAACGGTCCCAACCTGGGTCGGCTGGGGGTGCGCGAGCCCGAGGTCTACGGTTCGGCGACGCACGCCGACCTGGCTGAGGCGGTCGGTGCCTGGGCCGCCGAGCTGGGTCTCGACGTCGAGGTGCGCCAGACCGATGACGAGTCCGTGCTGGTGGGGTGGCTGCACGAGGCCGTGGACACGCGCGCCCACGTCGCGCTCAACCCCGCCGCGTTCACGCACTACTCCTACGCGCTGCGCGACGCCGCGGCGCAGGTCACCCACGCCGGCCTCGTGCTGGTCGAGGTGCACCTGTCCAACCCGTACGCCCGCGAGTCGTTCCGGCACGTGTCCGTCATCGGGCCGATCGCGACGGGCACCGTCGCCGGCTTCGGCGTCCTCGGCTACCGCCTGGCGCTGGAGGCTGTCGCAGCTCGCCTGTGACAGTGCCGCGGTTCTCGCACGGTACGATGGTCGGCGGTCTGCGGCCGTAGATGCCGCGCACGCCCTCCGGGGCCGCGCCCGCGCGCGGACCGCACAGAACTCACTCGACAGGAAGCGACGATCGTGGCGACCACCAACGACCTCAAGAACGGCACCGTGCTGAAGATCGACGGCCAGCTGTGGACCGTGATCGAGTTCCAGCACGTCAAGCCCGGCAAGGGTGGCGCGTTCGTCCGCACCAAGCTGAAGAACGTCCTGTCCGGCAAGGTCGTCGACCGTACGTTCAACGCCGGCCTGAAGGTCGAGACGGCGAACGTCGACAAGCGCGACATGCAGTACCTGTACAAGGACGGCACGGACTTCGTGTTCATGGACACGGACAACTACGACCAGATCCACATCTCGGAGGTCACGGTCGGCGACGTCGCCAACTTCCTCCTCGAGAACCAGAGCGCGATGGTCGCGACGAACGAGGGCGTGCCGCTGTACGTCGAGCTGCCGCCGTCGGTGATCCTCGAGGTCACCTACACCGAGCCGGGCCTGCAGGGCGACCGCTCGTCCGCCGGCACCAAGCCCGCGACGCTGGAGACCGGTTACGAGATCCAGGTCCCGCTGTTCCTCGAGGCCAACACGAAGGTCAAGGTGGACACCCGCGACGGGAGCTACCTCGGCCGTGTGAACGACTGAGGTGGGCGCTCGCTCCAAGGCCCGCAAGCGGGCCCTCGACGTCCTCTTCGAGGCGGACCAGCGGGGGATCGACCCGGTCGGCCTGCTGGCCGACCGCATCGCCGAGCCCGGTACCGAGGCGTCGCTGCCGCAGTACTCCGTCGACCTGGTCGAAGGAGTGATCGCCGAGCAGGACCGCATCGACGAGCTGCTCGCGACACACGCCCACGGCTGGACCATCGACCGCATGCCCGCCGTCGACCGCGCCCTGCTGCGCCTCGGCACGTGGGAGATCCTCTTCAACGACGACGTGCCCGACGCCGTGGCGGTGGACGAGGCCGTCGAGCTCGCACGGTCGCTCTCCACGGACGAGTCCCCGCAGTTCGTCAACGGGCTTCTCGGACGCATCGTCGACCTGAAGCCGACGCTGCTCGCCTGACGTCCCGACGACGCCCGCGCCCCGCCCGACGGTGCGCGGGCGTCGTTGCGTCCGGGCACGGGCGGATGGTCCGGTTCGCGTCCTCAGCCGCCGTCCGGGTGATCGTCGGTGCAAGCGCGCAGGCGAAGGTGCAGGTCGTGGGCGCGAGCCCGCTGAAACGCAGACTGCAAGTTGCTGCAAGACGTTGCGTACGTGTCGGTGGCGCGCCTAGCGTCGGCACGCGACGGCCCGACGACGGGTCGTCACCCACCGAACTCCCGGAGTGCCCGATGCACCGTCGCATCCGTCCCCTCGCTCTCGTCGCCCTCCTCCTGCCGCTCAGCGCCTGCACCGCGGCCGCGCAGGACCCCCTGCAGGCCACCCCGGAGATCACCGTGTGGGCGGACGAGTCGCGGACCGCAGGGCTCGAGCGGCTCGGGGAGCAGTACACGGCCGAGACCGGGGTCGCCGTCCACGTCGTCGGCCGGGACAACGAGACGATCCGCGACGAGTACGCGCAGGCTGTCGACCGTCGGACGGGACCGGACGTCCTCGTCGGTGCGCACGACTGGCTCGGGCAGCTCGTCTCCGCGGGCACGGTGCTGGCGATCGACCTCCCGGACCCGGCCGCGTTCGTTCCCGTCGCGGTCGAGGCCATGGCCTACGACCACGTCACGTACGGCGTCCCGCTGTCGACCGAGAACGTGGCGCTCGTGCGCAACGACGCCCTCGCCTCCACCACGCCGACCGACTTCGACGGCCTGGTCGCCCAGGGAGAGGAGCTGGTCCGCCGCGGCGTCGCCGCGTACCCGGTCCTGGTGCAGCAGACCGAGGCGTCGAGCGACCCGTACCACCTGTACCCGCTGCAGACCTCGTTCGGTGCGCCGGTGTTCGCCACCAACGAGGACGGCTCGTACTCGGACCAGCTGGCGCTCGGCGGCGACGCCGGCCACGCGTACGCGGACTACCTCGCCGCGCTGGGGGAGAAGGGCGTGCTGAGCCCGACGGTCACCGCGGACGTCGCGAAGGCGGCGTTCCTGGCGGGTCAGTCGCCGTACATCATCACCGGTCCGTGGAACACCGGGGAGTTCGTGGAGGCAGGCCTCCAGATCAGCGTGCTCCCGGTACCGCCCGCCGGCCCGCTGCCCTCGCAGCCGTTCGTGGGCGTCCAGGGCGCCTTCGTCAACAGCGGGAGCCTGCACGCGGCGGACGCCACCGACTTCGTCACGCGGTTCCTGACCACCCCGGAGGCGCAGGTCGCGCTCTACGAGGAGAGCGGTCGCGCACCCGCCCTGCGTGCCGCCGTCGAGCAGATCACCGACGACGCCGTGGTCCGGGGCTTCTCGGCCGCCGGGGCGGACGGTGCGCCGATGCCGTCGATCCCGCAGATGGCCGTCGTCTGGACCTTCTGGGGAGGGTCGGAGCACCTGGTCATCTCACGCAGCGGTGAGCCGCACCAGCTCTGGGACGACATGGTGTCGATCATCTCGACTGCCATCGCCCCGGAGGCGCTCCAGCCGTAGAGCGACCGTCAGCCGCGTCGCCGTACCGTCGCCAGCCGCGAACCGTCGCGGCTGGCGTTCGGCGTCGGTACCCCGATCGCCCGCAGGGGTCGCGCCCGCTCGGGCACGATCGCGGTCGCGCCGGTCACCGGCCGCGGTCCACGGACCGGAAGGTTGGGTGCGGCCCGGCCGAGGAAGTTGCCCTGGACGCGGGTCACGCCCATCTCGGCGAGCGCCGTGAGCTGGTGCGGGGTCTCGACACCCTCCGCGACGACCGCGAGGCCGTGGGTGCTCGCCAGCGCGACGATCGCCCGGACGACACCCCGGCCGCGCTCGGTGCCCATGTCGCGCACGAACGACCGGTCGATCTTCAGCTCGTCGACGGGGAGGCGGGCGATGCGGGCCAGCGAGCTGTAGCCGGTCCCGAAGTCGTCGACGGCGATCCGTGCGCCACGGGCCCGCAGCTCCGACAGCACGGGGACGGCCGACGAGGTCTGGACCAGCGCGCTCTCGGTGATCTCCAGCGTGAGGTGCTCCCAGAACGCGTCGCCCCAGGCGGTCTCGATCTGCTCGAGCGCGTCCGGCTCCGCCAGCTGCCGCGCCGCGATGTTGACCGAGACGGGCATCTGGAAGCGCTCCAGGGCGCGACGGGCCTGCCGGAGTATGTCGAGGCCGATGGGCACGATGAGCCCGGACTCCTCGGCGAGCTCCAGCCAGTCGGCGGGCAGGATCAGGTGGCCGTGGTGGTCCCAGCGTGCGAGCGCCTCGACCTGGACGATCTCGAGGGTCTCCGCGTCGACGATCGGCTGGAAGTACGCGGTGAAGTGCCCCTCGGCGACAGCCTCCTCGAGCGCCGCGCGCTGGTGCCGCTCGGCCTCGACGCGGCGCCGCAGCGCCCGGTCGAAGACGCGGAACCCGGACCGCGAGCGCTTGGCCTCGAGCATGGCCGTGTCCGCGTGCCGGACCAGCGCGTCGGCGTCGACGACGTCGCCGGGCAGCCAGGTCGCGACGCCCACGGTGAGGCGCGCGGGTCGGCTTCCGCCGTTGCGGTCGATGAACCCTTCGCGGATGGACCGGGCGATGACGACCAGGTCGACGTCCTGGGGTGCCCGGGCGAGGACGATGACGAACTCGTCGCCGCCGACCCGTCCGACGTAGGAGTCGTACTCGGTGAGCGCGTGCCGCAGGTAGTCGGACACCCGGACGAGGAGCGCGTCGCCGTGGGCGTGCCCGAAGGAGTCGTTGACGCGCTTGAACCCGTCGAGGTCGCAGTAGATGAGCGACACGCGGGTGCGCTCGACGTTCGCCCGCTCGAGCATCGCCAGGAGGTGCTCCTCGACCGCACGCCGGTTCGGCAGGCGGGTCAAGGGGTCGGCGAACGCCGTCACGTGCAGCCGTTCGCTCAGCTGGTAGCGCTCGGCGGCGGCGGACACGATCTGCGCCAGGTCGATGAGGAAGGTGCGGGCCTGCGGGGAGTGCTCGACCTTGTCCGACGAGAAGAGCTCGGTGACGAAGCGGTCGCGGGCGATCGGGCGCAGCGAACCCTCGATGCTCGGGTCACGCAGGATGATTCGAGCCTCGTCCCGGGCGGTGAGCAGCAGCCCGTCGGCGTCCTTGACGAACCACGCCGAGTTGGCCAGGCGGGCCAGGGCGTCGCGCATGCGGTTCTGCCGCGCCGCGGCGTCCTGCGCGTCCCGGAGCCGGTTGAGCGCGAGCACCTCGATGCCGACGGCCATCGGGATGGCCCACAGCGCCCCGAACATGGCGCCCAGGGTGTGGTCGTGGACGATCACGCCCGCCGTGAAGATCGCCAGCGACTCGGCACCGGCGACGACCAGGAGGGAACCGAACGCGGTGAGCTGGGTCCGGCCGACGGCGACGACGACGTACGACACGACGACCGCGGTCGGGATGAGCAGGAGGGCGGCGGCGAGGACGTCGGCGTCGGCGATGTACCGGTCGACCGGCACCCACCACAGGCCGGCACGCGCGAGGAAGAGGGCGATCGACGCCCAGAGCCAGTAGCGGATCTTCGGGCCGCCCGCGATCGCCCGCGTGGTGGGGATCGCCATGACCAGGAAGGCGGCCACGAGCTGGGCATGGACGAAGACGAGCACGTCTCGCACGGAGCCCGGCGTCGTCAGGGCGAAGAGCCCGCCGGCCAGCAGGATCAGGGACATCACGAGCGACCAGGCGAGCGACCATGCGGCGCTGGCGGGGCGGACCTCGCCGCGCCACCACACCCACTGGAGCGCGCAGAAGCCGGCGACCAGACCTGCAGCGAGCAGCTGCAGCACGGTGACCCACGCGGGAACGGTTCCGAGCACGAATGGTGAATCGTCATGTGCCTGCTCAGGGATGACGTGGCATCCGGGTGACTGGGACAACCGGGCTGTCATCATGGCGCTGTGACCTCGACCTCCGTCCCCGTGGTGCTGCCGCGGCGCACCGTCGTCGGCTACGCGCTCGGATCCGTCGGCACGGGCGGCTTCGGGACGCTGCCCGGACTGGTCCTGGCCTATTACCTGACGGACACCCTGGGCGTGGCCGCGGGGCTCGCCAGCCTGGTCGTCACGGTGCCGAAGCTCTGGGACGTCGTGATCGACCCGCTGATCGGGGCACGGTCGGACGTCTCCGCGGCACGGCACGGCAGCCGACGCCGGTTCCTGCTCGCGGGCGCCGTCTCGATCCCGCTCCTGTTCGCTGCGCTGTTCGCCACCCCGACCGCGCTGACCGGCTCGGCGGCGGCCGTCTGGGTGGTGGTGGCGTTCATCGCGGCGGCCACGGCGTTCAGCGTCTTCCAGGTGCCGTACATCGCGCTCCCGGCCGAGATCGCCCCCGACTACGACTCCCGGACCCGGCTGCTCGCGCCCCGCATCGCGGTGCTCGCGGTCGCGATCCTCGCGTTCGGTGCGGGCGGACCGCTCGTGCGGGACGCGGCGGGTGGCGGTCGCACGGGGTACGCGGTGATGGGGCTGGTCGGCGGTGTCGTCATCGGGCTCGGCATGCTCGCCGCCTGGTGGGGTGCGCCGCGCCGTGCGGGCATCGCGGTCCCGGCCGCGGCGCCGGTCGCCCCTCGTCCGGAGCGCCGTGGTGACGCCCTGCGGCTCGGGCTCGCGACCCTGCGCGAGCTCCCGGCGTTCCGTCGCCTGCTGTCGACGTTCGTGCTCCAGGCGCTTGCCACGGGGGCGATGCTGGCCGGCGCGCAGTACGTCGCCACCTACTCGCTCGGCTCCGAGGGAGCCGTGACCTTCCTGTTCGCCGCGCTCGTGGCTCCCGCGCTGCTGGTGATGCCGCTGGCCACCCGTCTCAGCCGTCGGGTCGGCAAGCGCACGGCGCTCACCGGCGCGACGACCCTCTTCGCCGTCGCGGCGCTCTCGCTGCTGCCCATGCGCTGGGTACCCGGTCCCTGGGTCTACGTGTCGGTCGCGCTGGCCGGCCTGGCGTACGCGGGGATGCAGCTGTACCCCCTGGCGATGCTGCCCGACGTGGCCGCGGTCGATGCGCGGGACCGGGGTGTCGACCGTGCCGGGGTCCTCGGTGGCGTGTGGACGGCGGGGGAGACCGCGGGGCTCGCGCTCGGACCCACGCTGGTGCTGGGCATGCTCGCCGCCACCGGCTTCGTGTCCCGGACCGGTGACACCGTGGTCGCCCAGCCGGCGTCGGCGCTGACCGGGATCGTGGTCGCCTTCTCCGTGCTGCCCGCCGCGCTCGCGTTCCTGAGCCTGCTGCCGCTGGCGCGCTACCCGCTGTCGGAGGCCGTCGTCGACGCGCCCGGAGTTCCCTCGAAGGAGACCCGCTCATGACCACCGGACGCTCGGCCGACGACGTCCTGGCCGACCTCGCGACGCTGCGGGCAGCCGACCCTCCGACGCACGGCGGCCGGGTGCTGTCCTATGTGTACGACCCCGGCCGCGCGGACCTGGACGAGGTCGCCGCGCAGGCGGTCCGCCTGTTCCTGCCCGTCAACGGTCTCGACCCGACGACGTTCACGTCGGTCGCGGCGCTCGAGCGACGACTCGTCGCGTTCGCACGCGACGTCCTGCACGGCGACGCCGGCACCGTCGGATCCGTCACGTCCGGCGGGACCGAGTCGTGCATGCTCGCGGTGAAGTCCGCCCGCGACCTGTGGCGCGCGGCCGACCCCGGGCGCGCGCACGCCCGGCCGACCCTCGTCCTGCCCACCACCGCGCACCCGGCGTTCCACAAGGCGGCGCACTACCTCGATCTCGACGTCGTCCCGGTCCCGGTCGACCCGGCGACGGGCACACCGTCGGCCGCCGACGTGCTGGCCGTGGTCGACGAGCGGACGGCCCTCGTCGTCGTCAGTGCGCCCAGCTACCCGTTCGGCGCCATCGACCCGGTCGCCGAGGTGGCCGCGGGTGCGGCCGCGCGCGGTGTCGCCTGCCACGTGGACGCGTGCGTCGGCGGCTGGGTGCTGCCGTGGTGGGGCGACGTCGACCAGCCGTGGGACCTCGCCGTCCCCGGAGTCACCTCGATCTCGGCGGACCTGCACAAGTTCGGCTACGCACCCAAGGGCGCCTCGGTGGTGCTCTACCGGGCGCGCGAGCGGCACCACGCCCAGTACTTCGCGACGACCGCCTGGCCCGGGTATCCGGTCGTCAACCCCACCATGCTGGGCTCGCGCGGCGCCGGTTCCATGGCGGCCGCGTGGGCGGTCCTGCAGGTGCTGGGCACGGACGGGCTCGCGGAGCTGGTCGGTGCCACGCGCCAGGCGACCGATCGCCTCATCGAGGCGGCCGGCGCCGTCCGCGGGCTGCGGGTCGTCGGGACCCCCACCGGTCCGCTGGTCGCGCTCGCCGCGGACGACTCCCTGCCCGCCACCGAGCAGGTCGACCCGTTCCTGCTCATCGACGAGGTCCGTCGTCGTGGCTTCCTGCTCCAGGCCCAGCCCGCGATGGTGCAGCCGGACGGCTCGGTCCTGCCGCGCACGGCCCATCTCACCGTCACGGCCGTGACGCACGGGATCGTCGAGGAGCTGGTGGAGGCGCTCGTCGCCGCGGCCGACGCCGTGCGCGGACTCCCTGCCGCGGTCCCGGACGCATCGCTCGCGGGACGGGTGCTCACCGAGGGGCTTCCCGACGAGCTCGCCGGGGTCATGGCCACGTTGGAGGCACTGCCGGGCGAGGTCGTGCACCCGCTCCTGATCGCGGTGCTCGCGGCGGCGATCGACCCAGCGCGCGAGTGAGACGGTGCGAAGGGCCAGCCTGCCAGCACGCTAGAGTGCCAGGCGAGACATTCCTTTAAGACCCGTCCTGTGAGGCGGGGAAGGAGCTTGCTTGATGAGCACTGGCACGCCCGCGCCCGGCACCAGCGTCGACGACGACGCCAACGTGGTCCTCGGCGCCCCGGAGATCAACCGGGCCCTCACGCGCATCGCGCACGAGATCCTCGAACGCAACAAGGGCGGCTCCGACGTCGTCCTGCTGGGCATCCCCACCCGTGGCCTGCCGCTCGCGCGCCGGCTGGCGGAGCGCCTGATCGCGGTCGAGCCCGGCCTCGACCCCGCCCTCCTGGTGGGCAGCCTCGACGTCACGATGTACCGCGACGACCTCGCGCACCACCCCACCCGGACGATCGGTGCCACCGACATCCCCGGTGGCGGCCTGGACGGCAAGGTGGTCGTGCTCGTCGACGACGTCCTCTACTCGGGCCGCACCATCCGCGCGGCCCTGGACGCGATCAGCGACCTCGGCCGTCCGCGCGCGGTGCAGCTGGCGGCGCTCGTCGACCGCGGCCACCGCGAGCTCCCGATCCGTGCCGACTACGTCGGCAAGAACCTGCCCACCTCCACGAGCGAGCGGGTCCGCGTCCTGCTCGAGGAGAGCGACGGACGCGACGCCGTCCTCATCGAGGGACGGACCCGATGAAGCACCTTCTGTCCACCGCCGACCTCGACGTCGCCGACGCCGTCCGCATCCTCGACACCGCCGGCTCGATGGCCGCCACGCAGGCGCGCGAGATCAAGAAGCTGCCCACACTGCGCGGCCGCACGGTGGTCAACCTCTTCTTCGAGGACTCCACGCGCACGCGCATCTCGTTCGAGACCGCCGCGAAGCGCCTGTCCGCGGACGTCATCAACTTCTCCGCCAAGGGTTCCAGCGTGTCCAAGGGCGAGTCGCTCAAGGACACCGCGCTCACCCTGCAGGCGATGGGTGCGGACGCCGTCGTCATCCGGCACCACGCGTCCGGGGCGCCGCACACGCTCGCGACGTCGGGCTGGACGCACGGCGCGGTCATCAACGCCGGCGACGGGATGCACCAGCACCCGACGCAGGCCCTGCTCGACGCGTACACGCTGCGCCGGCACCTGGCCGGTCCGGGCGACGTCACCGGACGCGACCTGACCGGGCTGCGGATCGCGATCGTCGGTGACGTCCTGCACAGCCGGGTGGCCCGCTCCAACGTGCACCTGCTCCACACGCTGGGTGCCGAGGTGGTGCTGGTCGCACCGCCCACGCTGCTGCCCGTCGGCGTCGGCGCGTGGCCGGCCCGGGTCTCCTACCACCTGGACGAGGTCCTGGCCGACGAGAAGCCGGACGCCATCATGATGCTGCGGGTCCAGCGCGAGCGGATGTCGAGCGCGGGCGGCGGGTTCTTCCCCAGCCCGCTGGAGTACACCCGGCGCTACGGGCTGGACGCCCGGCGACTGGCCCTGCTGCCCGAGCACGCGATCGTGCTGCACCCCGGGCCGATGAACCGCGGCCTGGAGATCTCGGCGGACGCCGCGGACTCCACGCGCGCGGTCATCGTCGAGCAGGTGGCCAACGGCGTGGCGGTCCGCATGGCCGTCCTGTACCTGCTGCTCGCGGGCGGCGACACCTCCGCTCGAGCGGCCGCCCCGAGCACGACCGACGAGACGAAGGTGGACGCGTGACCAGGAACTACCTGCTGCGGGACGTGAGCCCGCTCGGTGAGGGCACGACCGACGTGCTGCTCGCCGACGGCGTGATCGCGGCGATCGGAGCCGACGCGGAGCCGCAGGCCGGGCCCGACGCGGTGATCATCAACGGCAGCGGCCTGGTGCTGCTGCCGGGTCTGGTCGACCTGCACACGCACCTGCGCGAGCCGGGTCGGGAGGACGCCGAGACGGTCCGCTCCGGCACGCGTGCGGCGGCGATGGGTGGCTTCACCGCGGTGCACGCGATGGCCAACACCACGCCCACCCAGGACACCGCGGGCGTCGTCGAGCAGGTCTGGCGGCTCGGTCGCGACGCCGGCTGGGTCGACGTCCGACCCGTCGGCGCCGTCACGGTCGGCCTGGAGGGCGAGCGGCTGGCCGAGCTCGGCGCCATGGCCGAGTCCGCCGCACAGGTGCGCGTGTTCTCCGACGACGGCAAGTGCGTCCACGACCCGGTGGTCATGCGGCGCGCGCTCGAGTACGTCAAGGCGTTCGACGGCGTCATCGCCCAGCACGCCCAGGAGCCCCGGCTCACCGAGGGCGCCCAGATGCACGAGGGCGTCGTCTCCGCGGAGCTCGGGCTGGCCGGCTGGCCCGCCGTCGCCGAGGAGGCGATCATCGCCCGCGACGTGCTGCTGGCCGAGCACGTCGGCTCACGCCTGCACGTCTGCCACCTGTCCACGGCCGGCTCCGTCGAGATCATCCGCTGGGCCAAGTCCCGGGGCATCGACGTCACCGCGGAGGTCACCCCGCACCACCTGATCCTCACCGACGAGCTCGCCCGCGGCTACGACCCGGTGTTCAAGGTCAACCCGCCCCTGCGCACCCAGCGCGACGTCGAGGCCGTCCGCGAGGGCCTGGCCGACGGCACGATCGACATCGTCGCCACCGACCACGCGCCGCACACGCGCGAGGACAAGGACTGCGAGTGGGGCGCCGCGGCCTTCGGCATGACCGGCCTCGAGACGGCGCTCTCGGTCGTGCAGGAGACGATGGTCGACACCGGCCGGATGACCTGGGCGGACGTCGCGCGGGTGCTCTCGACCACCCCCGCCCGGATCGGCCGCGTCGCCGACCACGGCCGGCCCATCGCGGTGGGCGAGCCCGCCAACCTCACGCTGGTGGACCCGGGCATCCGCCGGGTCGTCGTGCCCGAGGAGCAGGCCACGCAGAGCGTCAACTCGCCCTTCCGCGGCCGTGAGCTGTCGGGCTGCGTCATCGCGACCTGGCTGCGCGGCCGCGCGACCGTCATGGACGGGTCGGCGTGCGACGAGAGCGTGGTGGTCAGCTCGTGAGCCGCCAGGCGGTCTCCACGCTCGTCCTGGTCCTCGTGGTGCTCCTCATTCTCTGGGGCATGCGCGCGGGCTGGCGTGCACGGACTCGCCGGTCCTCCACGCTGGTGCCCTCGCTCCCGGCCGCACCCGCCGAGCTCGGTGACGCACGCCTCGCCCCGGTCGACGCCACCTACGTCTCGACCACCCGGGCCGGCGACTGGCTCGACCGCGTCACGGCCCAGGGACTCGGGGTCCGCAGCCCCGCGCAGGTCGCCGTGTTCGACGCCGGGGTGCAGATCACCCGCCAGGGCGCCACAGACCTCTTCGTGCCGGCGACGGCGCTGCGGGGCGCGTCCGGGGCACCCGGCATGGCCGGGAAGGTCGTCGGGGGAGAGGGCCTCGTCGTCCTCACCTGGCAGGCCGATCCCGCCGACCCGCGCGGCCTCGACACCGGGCTGCGACCGAAGCATTCCGCCGACCGCGAGCGGCTCATCGCCGCGCTCCAGACCTTGACCCCGGGCCAGGCGCCCGCGCAGGAGGAGAACACATGACCGACGCAATCCTGATCCTGGAGGACGGCCGGACCTTCCGCGGCCGCGCCTACGGGGCAGAAGGCTCCACGCTGGGCGAGATCGTCTTCAACACCGGCATGACCGGGTACCAGGAGACCCTCACGGACCCGTCGTACCACCGGCAGATCGTGGTGATGACCGCCCCGCACATCGGCAACACCGGTGTGAACGACGAGGACGACGAGTCCACGCAGATCTGGGTGGCGGGCTACGTCGTGCGCGACCCCGCGCGGCGGGCGTCCAGCTGGCGCGCCGTGCGGACGCTCGACGACGACCTGGTCGCCCAGGACATCGTCGGGATCAGCGACATCGACACGCGCGCGCTGACGCGCCACCTGCGCGAGCGCGGCGTGATGCGCGCCGGCATCTTCTCGGGCGCCGCCCTGCTGGACGAGAACGGCGAGCGGCGCCCGGACGACGAGCTGCTCGACGACGTCCTGGCCGCACCCGCGATGGTCGGCGCCGACCTGGCCGGCGAGGTGTCCACGGCGACCGCCTACGTGGTCGAGCCGGTCGGGGAGCACGTCGCCACCGTCGCCGCCGTGGACCTCGGCATCAAGGCGATGACGCCGCAGCGTCTGGCCGAGCGCGGGGTCCGCGTCCACGTCCTGCCGTCCAACGCGACCATCGACGACGTCCTGGCCACCGCGCCGGACGGCGTGTTCTTCTCCAACGGTCCGGGTGACCCGTCCGCGGCGACGCACGAGATCGACCTGCTCCGCGAGGTGCTGGACCGCAAGATCCCGTTCTTCGGCATCTGCTACGGCAACCAGCTGCTCGGCCGGGCCCTCGGCTACGGCACCTACAAGCTGGGCTACGGCCACCGCGGCGTGAACCAGCCGGTGATGGACCGCGCCACCGGCAAGGTCGAGATCACCGCGCACAACCACGGCTTCGCGGTGGACGCGCCCCTCGACGGGGAGTCCGTCGCACCGCACGACGGCGGCCGCTACGGCCGGGTCGTGGTCAGCCACGTCGACCTCAACGACGACGTCGTGGAGGGTCTGCGGGCGCTCGACCTGCCGGCCTTCTCGGTGCAGTACCACCCCGAGGCGGCCGCCGGCCCGCACGATGCCGCGTACTTGTTCGACCGCTTCGTCGATCTCATGAACTCAGAGAAGGGTGCCGCCTGATGCCCCGGCGCACAGACATCAAGAGCGTCCTGGTTATCGGGTCCGGCCCGATCGTCATCGGCCAGGCCTGCGAGTTCGACTACTCGGGGACGCAGGCCTGCCGCGTGCTCAAGGAGGAGGGCCTGCGGGTCATCCTCGTGAACTCGAACCCGGCGACGATCATGACGGACCCGGAGTTCGCCGACGCCACGTACGTCGAGCCGATCACCACCGAGATCCTCACGACGATCATCGCCAAGGAGCGCCCGGACGCGATCCTGCCGACGCTGGGCGGCCAGACGGCGCTCAACGCGGCGATCGCCCTGGACGAGGCGGGCGTCCTGGAGAAGTACGACGTCGAGCTCATCGGCGCCAACATCGCGTCCATCCAGAAGGGCGAGGACCGCGAGCAGTTCAAGGAGGTCGTGGAGGTCTGCGGCGCCGAGAGTGCTCGCTCGGTCATCGTGCACAGCATCGAGGACGCCCTCGCGGCGGTCGACGAGCTGGGCTACCCGATGGTCGTGCGGCCCTCGTTCACCATGGGCGGTCTCGGTTCGGGCATCGCCTACGACGAGCAGGACCTGCGCCGCATCGCGGGCCAGGGCCTGCACTACTCGCCGACCACCGAGGTGCTCCTGGAGGAGTCGATCCTCGGCTGGAAGGAGTACGAGCTCGAGCTCATGCGCGACAAGCACGACAACGTCGTGGTCGTCTGCTCGATCGAGAACGTCGACCCGGTCGGCGTGCACACCGGCGACTCGGTCACGGTCGCCCCGGCGCTGACCCTGACCGACCGCGAGTACCAGCGGCTGCGCGACATCGGCATCGCGGTCATCCGCGAGGTCGGCGTCGACACGGGCGGCTGCAACATCCAGTTCGCCATCGAGCCGTCCACGGGCCGCATCGTCGTCATCGAGATGAACCCCCGCGTGTCCCGGTCGAGCGCGCTGGCGTCGAAGGCGACCGGCTTCCCGATCGCGAAGATCGCCGCCAAGCTGGCGGTCGGCTACACGCTCGACGAGATCCCCAACGACATCACCGGCGGATCCACGCCCGCGTCGTTCGAGCCGACGCTCGACTACGTCGTCGTGAAGGTTCCGCGGTTCGCGTTCGAGAAGTTCCCGGCGGCCGACGACACGCTGACCACGACCATGAAGTCGGTCGGTGAGGCGATGGCCCTGGGCCGCAACTTCACCGAGGCGCTCGGCAAGGCGATGCGCTCGATCGACAAGAAGGACTCGGTCTTCCACTGGGCGGGCGACGCGCTGGCGGGCGAGGCCCTCGACGCGCTCGTCGCGACGATCTCCCGGCCGACCGAGCACCGGCTCGTCGACGTGCAGCAAGTGCTGCGCGCCGGGGTGTCGCTGGAGAAGGTCTACGAGCTGACGGGCATCGATCCCTGGTTCCTCGACCAGGTCCAGCTGATCAACGAGGTGGCGGAGCAGACCCGGACCGCCGGCGCGCTGACCCGTGAGGTGCTGCTGCACGCCAAGCGGCACGGTCTGTCGGACGCGCAGATCGCGACCCTGCGCCGCACGTCGGAGGACGCGGTCCGGCGCGGCCGGCACGCGGTCGGCCTGCGCCCGGTCTTCAAGACGGTGGACACCTGCGCCGCCGAGTTCGCCGCCAGCACGCCGTACCACTACTCGTCCTACGACGAGGAGACCGAGGTCGCCCCGCGCACGCGGCCCGCGATCCTCATCCTCGGCTCGGGTCCCAACCGGATCGGCCAGGGCATCGAGTTCGACTACTCGTGCGTGCACGCCGCCCTGGCGCTCAAGGGCGAGTACGAGACCGTGATGATCAACTGCAACCCCGAGACCGTCTCGACGGACTACGACACCTCCGACCGCCTCTACTTCGAGCCGCTGACGTTCGAGGACGTGCTCGAGGTGTACCAGGCGGAGCTCGCGGCCGGGCCCGTCGAGGGCCTCATCGTGACGCTGGGCGGCCAGACGCCGCTCTCGCTCGCGCAGCGGCTCTACGACGCCGGGCTGCCCATCCTCGGCACGTCGCCTGCAGCGATCGACGCCGCCGAGGACCGCGGGGAGTTCGGCAAGGTCCTCGAGGCGGCCGGGCTGCCGGCCCCCGCGTTCGGCACCGCGACGACTCAGGCGGGTGCACGCGACACGGCCCGCCGGATCGGCTTCCCGGTCCTGGTCCGCCCGAGCTACGTGCTCGGCGGCCGAGGCATGGAGATCGTCTACAGCGAGCCGCAGCTGGACGAGTACGTCAAGCGCGCGCTCGACAACGCGGCGGACGGAGGACGTGCTGGGACGCTTCCGCCCCTGCTCATCGACCGCTTCCTCGACGACGCCATCGAGATCGACGTCGACGCCCTCTTCGACGGCACCGAGCTGTTCCTCGGCGGTGTCATGGAGCACATCGAGGAAGCCGGCATCCACTCCGGCGACTCGGCGTGCACCCTGCCGCCGGTGACGCTGTCCACCTCGGAGCTCGAGCGGATCCGGCTGTCCACCGAGGCGATCGCCCGCGGGGTCGGCGTGCACGGTCTGCTGAACATCCAGTTCGCCCTGGTGTCCGATGTGCTCTACGTTCTCGAGGCCAACCCGCGGGCGTCCCGCACGGTGCCCTTCGTCTCCAAGGCCACGGGCGTCTCCCTGGCCAAGGCCGCGGCGCTCGTCATGGCCGGCCGCTCCATCGCGGACCTGCGCGCCATGGGCATCCTCCCGGTCGACGACGCGAGCGTGCTCGACCTCGACTCGCCGATCGCCGTCAAGGAGGCGGTGCTGCCGTTCAAGCGGTTCCGCACCAAGGAGGGCGTCGTCGTCGACACCGTGCTCGGTCCGGAGATGCGCTCGACCGGCGAGGTCATGGGCTTCGACGTCGACTTCCCGACCGCGTTCGCGAAGTCGCAGGACGCGGCGTTCGGCGGCCTGCCCACGGGCGGGCGAGCCTTCATCTCGGTGGCCGACCGCGACAAGCGCTCGATCGTCTTCCCGGTCAAGCGTCTGGCCGAGCTGGGCTTCGAGATCCTGGCGACCGAGGGCACGGCGGCGGTCCTGCACCGCAGCGGCATCGCCTCGAGCGTGGTCCGCAAGTACTCGTCGGGCCGCGGCGACGCGGGGGAGCCGACGATCGTCGACCTCATCACCGCCGGCGAGGTGGACATCGTGGTGAACACGCCGTCCGGCCAGGGCGCCCGCGCCGACGGCTACGAGATCCGGGCGGCGACGACCGCGGCCGACAAGGCCATGGTCACCACCGTGCAGCAGCTCGGCGCGGCGGTGCAGGCGATCGAGGCGCGGCAGGCCGGACCGTTCCGCGTGACCAGCCTGCAGGAGCACGATGCTGCCGCCCTGCGGCGCCGCGAGGCACGCGCGGCGGCCCGCGCATGACCGCGCCGTTCGGTGCCCGCCTGGCGGCCGCCATGGACGCTCACGGGCCGCTCTGCGTGGGAATCGACCCGCACACCAGCCTGCTCGAGGCGTGGGGGCTCCCGGACGACGCGTCCGGGCTGCGCTCGTTCGCCCTGACGGTCATGGACGCGGTCGGCGGGCGCGTGGCGGCGGTCAAGCCGCAGGCCGCCTTCTTCGAGCGGCACGGCTCCGCAGGCGTCGCGGTGCTCGAGGAGGTGATCGCGGCGGGCCGGGAGACCGGGACCCTCGTGATCGTCGACGCCAAGCGCGGCGACATCGGCTCGACCATGGGCGCTTACGCCGACGCGTTCCTGCGCGACGGCTCGCCGCTCGCGGGCGACGCGTTGACCGTCTCGCCGTACCTGGGGTTCGGTTCGCTGGACCCGGCGGTCGACCTGGCGCTCTCGTCGGGACGCGGTCTGTTCGTCCTGTGCCTCACCTCCAACAAGGAGGGTCACGAGGTGCAGCACGCTCGCACGGACGACGGTGTCACGGTGGCCGCGCTGATGGCCGCACGTGCCGCAGCGCTGAACGCCGACACCGAGCCGTTCGGCTCGATCGGGCTCGTCGTGGGCGCCACCATCGGCGACGCGGCCGAGCGCACGGGTGTCGACCTGGCAGCCGTCAACGGCCCGCTGCTCGCGCCCGGGGTCGGTGCACAGGGCGCGGGCCCGCGTGAGCTGGCACAGGTGTTCGGCGCGGCACGTCGGCAGGTGCTGGCCTCCTCGTCACGCGGCGTGCTCGCCGCCGGACCCGATGCCGGGTCGCTGCGCACCGCTGCCCGACGTGCCTCCGACGAGGCGAAGGCAGCCCTCTCCACAGCTCTCTCCTGAGCTCACGGGTCGGGTGTCGCCGCAGGTCCGGGCGCACTGGACGCGCGTCCGCATTGCCGATCAGGGTGGTGCTCGCTAGTTTCGTTGTCACGATCCCGCGCATTTCCACGTGGGTCGCCGGCCCACTGACGAGAAGGTGACGCGCGTGGCACTCCCTCCGCTGACTCCCGAACAACGAGCGGCAGCGCTCCAGAAGGCCGCCGCCGCCCGGCAGGCCCGCGCTGAGGTCAAGAATCGCCTCAAGTACTCGCAGGGCACGCTCTCCGAGGTGATCGCGCAGGGGCAGGCGGACGAGACCATCGGCAAGCTCAAGGTCCTCGCGCTGCTCGAGTCCCTGCCCGGCGTCGGCAAGGTCAAGGCGCGTGCGATCATCTCCGAGATCGGAATCTCCGAGACCCGTCGCGTGCGTGGGCTCGGACCGCACCAGGTGAAGGCTCTCGTCGACCGTTTCGGGTGAACAGCTCGAGAAGGGGCGGGCCGCGCCGACCATCTCGAGGAGCACAGCACCACCCATGACGACGACGCCTGCCCGGCTGACCGTTCTCGCCGGACCGACCGCCGTCGGCAAGGGAACCGTGTCAGCCGACGTCCGGTCCCGCTACCCCGAGGTCTGGCTGTCCGTCTCGGCCACCACCAGGCCGCCCCGGCCCGGTGAGGTCGACGGCGTGCACTACCTGTTCGTCTCGGTGGACGAGTTCGACCGGATGGTCGCGCGCGGAGACCTCCTCGAGTGGGCGGTGGTGCACGGCCGGAACCGGTACGGCACCCCCAGGCGGCCCGTCGAGGAACGTCTCGCGGACGGCAAGCCGGCGCTCCTCGAGATCGACCTGCAGGGCGCCCGGCAGGTCCGGGAGTCCATGCCCGACGCCCACTTCGTGTTCCTCGCACCCCCGTCCTTCGCCGAGCTCGAGCGGCGGCTCGTCGGCCGGGGGACCGAGGACGCGGAGGAGCGCGAGCGTCGGCTGAGCACGGCGCACGTCGAGCTGGCCGCGGCGGCGGAGTTCGACCAGGTGATCGTCAACGACGACGTCCACCGGGCGACGGACGAGCTGGTCCGCGGGATGGGTATCGCGACCAGGTAGGATGGGGGTAGCCCAACCCCTTCATCTTCGGGAGATCACCGTGTCCGGAACCGTCGCCGCCCCCACGGGCATCACCGACCCGCCCATCGACCGTCTGCTCGAGCGTGCCGACTCCAAGTACGCGCTCGTCCTGTACTCGGCCAAGCGCGCGCGTCAGATCAATGCGTACTACTCGCAGCTCAACGAGGGCCTGCTCGAGTACGTCGGCCCGCTGGTGGACACCCGCCCGCAGGAGAAGCCGCTGTCGATCGCGATGCGCGAGATCGACGCCGGGCTGCTGACGTCCGAGGCCACCGAGGGCTGACCCTCCCTTCATGCGCATCGTCCTCGGCGTCGCGGGCGGGATCGCCGCGTACAAGGCCGTCCTGCTGCTGCGCCTGCTGCGCGAGCAGGGCCACGCCGTTCGTGTGGTCCCCACCCGCGCCGCGCTCGAGTTCGTCGGGCGCGCGACGTGGGAGGCGTTGTCCGGGGAACCGGTCACGACCGACGTCTTCGAAGACGTCGACCAGGTGGCGCACGTCGCCGTCGGCAAGCAGGCCGAGCTCGTGATCGTCGCTCCGGCGACGGCCGACCTCCTGGCCCGCGCGGCGTCAGGGCAGGCGAACGACCTGCTGACGGCCACGCTGCTCGTCGCGCGCTGTCCGGTGCTGCTGGCGCCGGCGATGCACACCGAGATGTGGGAGCACCCCGCGACGGTCGCGAACGTGACGACCCTGCGGGCGCGCGGCGTGCACGTGCTGGACCCGGCCGCCGGCCGCCTGACCGGCTCGGACACGGGCCCCGGACGGCTGCCGGAGCCCGAGGAGATCGCCGCCGCCGCGCTCGCGCTGGTGAACGACCGGCCGCAGGACCTGGCGGGCACGCACGTCGTCGTCTCCGCGGGTGGCACCCGGGAGCCGCTTGACCCGGTCCGCTTCCTCGGCAACCGGTCGTCCGGCCGGCAGGGCGTCGCGCTGGCCAGCAGCGCCCAGGCCCGCGGCGCCCGGGTCACCCTGGTGGCCGCGAACATCGACGTCCCGGTGCCGTCCGGCGTCGACGTCGTCCACGCCGAGACCGGCGCCGAGCTGCGGGACGCCGTGCGCGCCGCCGCCAAGGACGCGGACGTGGTCGTGATGGCCGCCGCGGTGGCCGACTTCCGTCCGCGCACCAGCGCGGAGGCGAAGATCAAGAAGCAGCACGACGGCGAGCCGACCGTCCTCGAGCTCGTCGAGACGGTCGACATCCTTGCTGAGCTCGGTGCGGAACGGCTGCGGCCGGGGCAGGTGGTCGTCGGCTTCGCCGCCGAGACGGGCGACGACACCGGCAGCGTGCTGGAGCACGGGCGGGCGAAGGCCCGGCGCAAGGGTGCCGACCTCCTCGTCGTGAACGCCGTCGGCGGTGGGCGAGGGTTCGGCACCGACGTGAACGACGTGACAATCCTGGACGGCACGGGCGCGGTCGTCGCGGAGGCCACGGGGACCAAGCTCGAGGTGGCCGACGCGGTCTGGGACGCGGTGCTCGCACGGGGCTGAGACCCTGCACGGGCGGGGTTGAGACCCTGCACGGGCCGGGCCGCGCGCCCATTACGCTGTCCGCCATGACCGAGCCCGACATGCGCCTGTTCACGTCCGAGTCCGTGACCGAGGGGCACCCGGACAAGATCTGTGACCAGATCTCCGACGCCATCCTCGACGCGATGCTCGAGCAGGACCCCCAGGCTCGCGTCGCGGTGGAGACGATGGTCACCACCGGTCTCGTGCACGTCGCCGGCGAGGTCACCACCAGTGCCTACGTCGAGATCCCGCAGATCGTGCGCGAGGTGGTCCGGGGGATCGGCTACACCTCGTCGGCGATCGGCTTCGACGGCGACTCCTGCGGCATCTCGGTGTCCATCGGGCAGCAGTCGCCGGACATCGCGGCGGGCGTGGACAAGGCGCTCGAGATCCGTGAGGACTCCGCCGACCTCGATCCGCTGGACGCGCAGGGTGCGGGCGACCAGGGTCTGATGTTCGGCTACGCCTCCGACGACACCCCCACGCTGCTTCCGCTGCCCATCTGGCTGGCGCACCGCCTCGCCGAGCGTCTGACGCTCGTCCGCAAGGAGGGCATCGTCCCGGGGCTGCGACCCGACGGGAAGACCCAGGTCACCATCGGCTACGACGGCGACCGCGCGGTCAGCCTCGACACCGTCGTGCTGTCCACGCAGCACGACCCGGACGTGCAGCTGGAGACGACCCTGCGGCCGGCCATCGCCGAGCTCGTCGTCGCGCCCGTCCTGGCGCAGCTGGACCTGGACGCCAGCGACTACCGCCTGCTCGTGAACCCGACCGGCACGTTCGTGGTCGGCGGTCCGCAGGGGGACGCCGGGCTGACCGGACGCAAGATCATCGTCGACACGTACGGCGGGATCGCCCGGCACGGTGGCGGGGCGTTCTCCGGCAAGGACCCGTCGAAGGTGGACCGCTCGGCCGCCTACGCGATGCGCTGGGTGGCGAAGAACGTCGTCGCCGCGGGGCTCGCCCGGCGGTGCGAGGTCCAGGTCGCCTACGCCATCGGCAAGGCCAACCCCGTCGGCCTCTACGTCGAGACGTTCGGCACCGAGACGGTGCCGCTCGTCCGCCTGTCCGCCGCCATCCGTGAGGTCTTCGACCTGCGTCCGGCGGCGATCGTGCGGGACCTCGACCTGCTGCGCCCGATCTACCGCAAGACGGCCGCCTACGGGCACTTCGGCCGGGAGCTGCCGGAGTTCACCTGGGAGCGCACCGACCGCGTGGCGGACCTCCAGTCCGCGGTGGGCTGACGCTGCGCGATCGACGGACCGGTGCCGCACGCGCGGCGAGTGGTCTCATGGACGCGTGGAGATGAGCGGCGACGGCGAGCAGCTGATGCTCGAGGGCCTGCCGCAGCCGAAGCGGCGTGCCCGCCCGGCCGTCGGCGGCGTTCCGCTGGCGGAGCACCTGCCGGTCGCCCGGGTGTGCGTGGACCTCGTCCCGGCGCACCTCGACCGGGTGTTCGAGTACCTCGTCCCGGCTGCTCTCGCCGACACGGCCGTTCCCGGGACCCGCGTCAAGGTGCGGTTCGGTGCGCAGGACGTCAACGGGTACGTCCTGGAGCGCGTCGCGGAGGCCGACCACGACGGCACGCTGGTCCCCGTCCGGCGCGTCGTCTCCGCGGAGCCGGTCCTCACCCCGCAGGTCGCGCGGCTGGCCCGGGCCGTCGCGGACCGGTGGGCGGGCACGCTGAACGACGTGCTGCGCCTCGCCGTCCCCGCACGGCACGCGCGCGTCGAGGCCGAGGCGCCCACGGAGCCGCAGGACCCGGAGCCGCCGTCGCCGTCCGCCACCGCGTGGGCGCCGTACCGCGGCGGTGCGGCCTTCCTCCAGCACGTCACGTCCGGCGGCGCCCCCCGGGCCGTGTGGTCCGCCCTGCCCGGAACCGCCGGAGAGCGGTGGCCCGACGCGATCGCGCAGGCCGTCGCGGCCTGCGTGCTGGGCGGCCGGGGTGCTCTCGTGGTGGTGCCCGACGCCCGGGACATCGACCGCGTGCTCGCCGCGCTGGCCGACGCCGGCATCCCTCGCTGGACGCCGGGGACTCGCGGCGGCGCCGTCCGGCTCGCCGCCGACGACGGTCCGGCGGTCCGGTACCGGTCGTTCCTCGCCGCGCTCCGGGGTCAGGCGTCGGTGGTCGTCGGCACCCGTGCGTCGGCGTTCGCCCCGGTGGCGGACCTCGGGCTCGCTGTGGTGTGGGACGACGGGGACCCCTTGCACGCCGAGCCGCGGGCGCCGTACCCGCACGTGCGCGAGGTGCTGGCTCTGCGGTCCGAGCTCGAGCAGTGCGCCCTGCTCGTCGCCGCGCACGGGCGCAGCGTCGACGCACAGTCGCTGGTCGAGTCCGGCTGGGCGCGCGAGGTCGCGGCCGACCGGGCGACGACGCGCGCACGGGCGCCGCGCGTCCAGGCGCTGACCTCCGTCGAGCTCGCGCGCGAAGGGCCGGCCGCCGCCGCGCGTCTCCCGGCCCCGGCGTGGCGCACGTTGCGGGACCGTCTCGCCGACGGCCCCGTCCTCGTGCAGGTGCCTCGGGCCGGCTACGTCCCCGCGGTCGCGTGCGGGCGGTGCCGTGCGGCGGCGCGCTGCGGCGAGTGCCACGGTCCGCTCGGACTGACCACGGCCGACGGTGTCCCGACGTGCGGCTGGTGCGGGCGGCTGGCCACGGACTGGCGGTGCACCGAGTGTGGTGGGGGGGCGTTGCGCTCGGTCCGCGTCGGCTCGGAGCGGACCGCGGAGGAGCTCGGCCGCGCGTTCCCGGGGGTCCCGATCCGCGTCTCCGGGGCCCGTGCGGCCGGCGGCGTGCTGGCGTCCGTCGCCGACGTGCCTGCGGTCGTCGTCGCGACGCCGGGTGCCGAGCCGGTCGCGCCGGGCGGGTACGCCGCCGCGCTGCTGCTCGACGCCGCCGTGAGCACGGCAGGTGCGTCGCTGCGGACGGGGGAGGACGCCCTGCGCCGGTGGCTCACGGCCGCCGCGCTGGTGCGCCCGGCGTCCGCGGGCGGGACCGTCGTGCTCGTCGGCGACGCCGAGGAGCGGGTCACGCAGGCGCTCGTCCGCTGGGACCCCTCGGGGTACGCCTCACGCGAGCTCGCAGAACGCGCCGAGCTGGCCCTGCCGCCCGCCGTGCGGATGGCTGCGGTCACCGGCTCCCGCGACGCCGTCGACACGCTCCTGTCCCGGCTCGACCTCGCGGACGCGGAGATCCTGGGCCCGGTCCCCGTGGGCGTCGCCGAGCAGGGTGCGCTCGAGCCGGACGTCCGCGCCGTCGTCCGCGTGCCGCGCACCCGCGGCGCTGCACTGGCGCGCGCGTTGTCCGCGTCGCTGGCCGTGCGCAGTGCCCGGCGTGAGGGTGGCACGGTGCGCGCGCAGATGGACCCGGCGGAGCTCGGATGATCGACACCGTCGTGCTCGACCTCGGCAACGTGCTCGTGCGGTGGGACCCGTACCGGCCGTTCGTCGGGCGGCTCCCGCAGCGCGACACAGACGCCTTCCTCGTCGGCTTCGACTTCCTCGCGTTCAACCACCGGCAGGACGCCGGGCGATCCTGGGCCGATGCGCGGGCGGACCTGGCCGCGAGCGCCCCCGAGCACCTGCCGGCGCTCGACCTGTACGTGGAGCACTTCGCCGAGACGTTGACCGGACCTGTCCCGGGGTCGCACGAGCTCGTGCGTGACCTGCGCGCGGCCGGTGTCCGGCTGCTCGGGCTCACCAACTGGTCGGCGGAGACGTTCCACCTGGCCGAGCCGGCGGCACCCGCGATCGGGCTGCTCGAGGACGTGCTGGTCTCGGGCGAGGTCGGGGTCGCGAAGCCCGACCCACGGATGTTCGCGCTGCTGACGCAGCGGTTCGGCCTGCGGCCCGAACGGACCGTGTTCACCGACGACTCGGCGACGAACGTCGCCGCCGGCACGGGGGCCGGGTTCGACGCCGTCCTGTTCACGACTGCCGAGGCCCTGCGGACGGAGCTCCTGGCGCGCGGCGTCGCGCTGCCGCGCACCTAGGATCGACGCCATGCGACTGCTCTTCGCCGGAACTCCCGCGGCCGCGGTGCCGTCGCTCGAGGCGCTCCTCGACTCCCGCCACGAGGTGGTCGCGGTCCTGACGCGCCCGGACGCCCGCTCGGGGCGCGGCCGAGCCTCGGCGCCGAGCGAGATCAAGGCGCGCGCCCTGGAGGCCGGGCTCGAGGTCCTGACTCCGCAGCGTCCGCGCGACGAGGACTTCCAGGCGCGGCTCGCGGAGCTCGCTGTCGACGCGGCGCCGGTCGTCGCCTATGGCGCCCTGATCCCGCCGGCGCTGCTGGACGTCCCGACCCACGGCTGGGTCAACCTGCACTTCTCGGTTCTGCCCGCCTGGCGCGGCGCGGCTCCCGTGCAGCACGCGATCATCGCCGGCGACGAGGTGTCGGGTGCCTCGACGTTCCGGCTCGAGGCGGGCCTGGACACGGGGCCCGTGTTCGGCTTCCTCACCGAGACGATCCGTCCGCGGGACACCTCCGGCGACCTGCTCGGTCGGCTGGCGGTCGCCGGCGCCGGGCTGCTGGTGCAGACGCTCGACGCCCTGGAGGACGGGATCCTCAGCCCGGTGGTGCAGTCCACGGACGGCGTGAGCCTGGCGCCGAAGATCGAGGTCGAGGACGCGCGGGTGCGCTGGTCCCACCCGGCGCACGCCGTCGACCGGCTCGTCCGCGGGTGCACCCCGGCACCGGGGGCCTGGACGACACTGCCGGACGGCTCCCGGCTCGGCCTGGCGCCCGTGGTCCCGGTCGCCGACGTGACGGACCTGGCGCCGGGGCAGCTGCTGGCCGGCAAGAAGGAGGTGCTCGTCGGCACCGGCGGGCACGCGGTGCGGCTGACCGAGGTGACACCGCAGGGCAAGCGGGCGATGTCCGCGGCCGACTGGGCCCGCGGCGCGCGCCTCACGTCCGACACCGTGCTCGGGGGTGCCGCATGAGCCCCGCCGACGACCGTCGCGATGCGAGCGGCCGCCAGCGCGGCGCCGCCCGGTCGCAGGGCAGGACGCAACGGTCGGCGGCCGCACCGTCCCAGCGCCGACGGGGGAGCGACCCGGCGCGGACCGCCGCCTACGACGTCCTGCGCTCCGTCGACGGCTCCGACGCGTATGCCAACCTCGTGCTCCCGCCTCTGCTGCGCGAGCGCCGGATCACCGGCCGCGACGCGGCGTTCGCCACCGAGCTCGCCTACGGCACGCTGCGGCTGCGCGGCCGGTACGACGCGGTCATCGCCGTGGCGGCCAGCCGCGAGGTCAGCACCATCGACGCTCCCGCGCTCGACGTCCTGCGCCTGGGCGTCCACCAGCTGCTCGGCATGCGAGTGCCCGCGCACGCGGCGGTCTCGGAGACGGTCGGCCTCGCACGCGAGCAGCTGGGCACCGGTCCGTCGCAGTTCGTCAACGCCGTGCTGCGGACGGTCGGACGGTCCTCGCCGCAGGAGTGGGAGGACACCATCCGTGCGGCCGCGGGGGACGACGAGCTCGCCGGGTTGGCGGTCGTCGAGAGCCATCCGCTGTGGGTGGTGCGTGCGCTGCGTGAGGCGCTGGTGGGCAACGGACGGTCCGCCGACGAGATCGCCGCGCTGCTCGCAGCCGACAACGCCGCACCCCGCGTGACCATCGTCGCGCGTCCCGGCCTCGCCGACACGGACGAGGTCCTGGACGACGCGGGCGACGACGTCGGGACCGTCGGCGCACTGGCGCCGACCGCGGTCGTCCTGTCGGGCGGCGATCCCGCAGCCCTGACCAGCGTGCGCGACGGACGCGCGGGAGTGCAGGACGAGGGCAGCCAGCTGGTCACGCTCGCCCTCACGCAGGCACCCCTCGACGGTCCGGACGACCGGTGGCTCGACCTGTGCGCCGGGCCCGGCGGCAAGGCCGCGCTGCTCGCCGCCGTCGCGGGGGAGCGCGGCGCCCGGATCGTGGCGAACGAGGTGCAGCCGCACCGCACACGCCTCGTCGAGCAGGCGTTGCGCGCGGTGCCGGCGGACGCGGTCGAGGACGTCCGGACGGGCGACGGGCGAACGGTCGGGACCGACGAGCCGGGCGCGTACGACCGCGTCATGGTCGACGCGCCCTGCACCGGTCTCGGCGCGCTGCGCCGGCGCCCCGAGGCACGCTGGCGCCGGACCCCGGCCGACCTCGCCAGCCTGAGCGCGCTGCAGCGCGACCTGCTCGTCTCGGCCCTGCAGGCGGTCCGGCCCGGCGGTGTCGTGGCGTACGTGACCTGCTCGCCGCACCTCGTCGAGACCCAGCTCGTCGTGAAGGACGCCGTGCGGGCTGTCGCACGCCTCGGCGTCGAGGTGGTCCCGATCGACACGCCGGCGGTGGTCCGTGGCATCGCCCCCGGCGGCGAGGTGGACCTCGACGACACCCGCACGGACGTGCAGCTGTGGCCGCACGTGCACGGCACGGACGCGATGCACCTGACGCTGCTGCGCCGCACCAGCTGAGCCCCTCTAGGCTGGCCGCGTGCCTGCGCTGATCAACCCGAGCATCCTGTCCGCCGACTTCGCCAACCTCGAGCGTGACCTCCAGGCGATCGCCGCGGCCGACTACGTGCACGTGGACGTCATGGACAACCACTTCGTACCCAACCTGACGCTGGGCCTGCCCGTCGTGAAGCGGATCGCCGAGGTCTCGCCCGTCCCGCTGGACGTGCACCTGATGATCGAGGACGCCGACCGCTGGGCCCCCGAGTACGCCGCGCTCGGCGCGGCCTCGGTGACCTTCCACGCGGAGGCCACCCAGGCACCTGTGCGGCTGGCGCGGGAGCTGCGGTCGCGCGGCGTCCGCGCGGGGATCGCCCTGCGTCCGGCCTCGCCGGTCGAGTCGCTGCTCGACCTGCTGCCGGAGTTCGACATGCTCCTGGTGATGACGGTCGAGCCCGGCTTCGGTGGCCAGTCCTTCATCGAGGGCATGCTGCCGAAGATCCGGCGGGCACGTGCCGCGCTCGACGCGTCCGGCGGCAGCACGTGGATCCAGGTGGACGGCGGGGTCGCACGGGACACCATCGGCCGGATCGCGCAGGCGGGCGCGAACGTCTTCGTCGCGGGCTCCGCGGTGTACGGGGCAGCCGACGTCGGCGCCGAGATCGTCGCTCTGCGGCAGCTGGCGGACGCGGACGCCTGACGGACGGGAATGCCTGGTGTGGCATGATCGTTTGCGCAGTACGAACACATACACGTGCTCCGGGGTCGGTGTAATTCCGAGCCGGCGGTGACAGTCCGCGACCCGCACGGTCCGCAAGGATCGGGCGGTTGACCTGGTGGAACTCCAGGACCGACGGTGAAAGTCCGGATGGGAGGATCACGTGGCGGCGCCCTGGCGCCGTGGCTGCGGGACCCTTCCTGCCGCCCTCACCCCGGAGCCCCGCGCGTCCGGAGGTGAGCATGTCCAGCAGCGAGACCGTCGTGCGCGCACCCTCCGAGCTCGGGGCCATGCGGCGCGCCCTGGAGATCGCCCGGCGCGGACCGGCCAACGGTCCGAACCCGCGCGTCGGCTGCGTCCTGCTCGGCCCGGACGGCGAGGTCCTCGGCGAGGGCTGGCACCGCGGCGCGGGCACACCGCACGCCGAGGTGGCCGCCCTGACCGATGCCGCGGACCGCGGAGCCTCGACGCGCGGCGCCACGGCCGTCGTCACGCTCGAGCCGTGCAACCACACCGGCCGCACCGGACCGTGCTCCGAGGCGCTCCTCGCCGCGGGGATCGCCCGCGTCGTCGTGTCCGTGCAGGACCCGAACCGCGTCGCCGCCGGCGGTGCCGCGCGGCTGCGTGCCGCCGGGGTCGACGTGGAGACCGGCCTGCTGGCCGACGAGGGGCGGGCGCTGCTCGGCGCCTGGCTGCCGTCGGTCGAGCGCGGGCGCCCGTTCGTCACCCTCAAGATCGCCACGTCGCTGGACGGTCGGGTCGCGGCAGCGGACGGTTCCAGCCGCTGGATCACCTCGGAGGTCTCGCGGCACCACGCGCACGACCTGCGGGCCGAGGTCGACGCCATCGTGGTCGGCACCGGGACCGCGCTCATCGACGACCCGTCGCTCACCGCGCGCAACGCCGCGGGCGAGCTGCACGGGCAGCAGCCGCTGCGCGTCGTCGTCGGCCACCGTGACCTCCCGCCCGACGCCCGCCTGCACGGTCCCGGCGGGGAGCTGGTGCACGTGCGGACGCACGATCCCGCGCAGGTGCTGGCCCAGCTCGCGGAGCGCGAGGTCCGGCACGTGCTCGTCGAGGGCGGCCCGACGCTGGCCGCCGCGTTCCTCGCCGCCGGGCTGGTCGACGAGGTGCACGCCTACGTCGCCCCCGTCCTGCTCGGCTCCGGCCGTCCCGCGATGGCGGACCTGGGCGTCACCACCATCGGCGACGCCGTCCGCCTGATCACCCGATCCGTCATCCCGCTCGGTCCCGACGTCCTCATCGTCGCGACCGTCGACACCCAGAGCACCACGGAGGAGAACTGATGTTCACCGGAATCGTCGAGGAGATCGGCACCGTCGAGGCGATCGAGCACCGGGGGGAGGGCATGGACGCGCGCCTGCGGGTCCGCGGACCGCTCGTCGTGTCCGACGCGCACCTGGGTGACTCCATCAGCGTCTCCGGTGTCTGTCTGACGGTCACGGAGCTCCCCGGCGACGGCACGTTCTTCGCGGACGTCATGCCGGAGACCCTGCGGCGCAGCGCGCTGGAGGACGTCGGGGTGTCCAGCCCGGTCAATCTCGAGCGCGCGCTCCCGGTGGGTGGCCGGTACGGCGGCCACGTCGTCCAGGGCCACGTCGACGGCGTCGGCACGATCCTGAGCCGCTCGCCAGGTCCGCGGTGGGACGACGTCGAGATCGGGCTCGCCCCCGAGCTGGCGCGGTACGTGGCCGAGAAGGGGTCGATCGCGGTCTCCGGCATCTCGCTCACCGTCACCCACGTCACCGACGAGTCGTTCGGCGTCTCGCTCATCCCCACCACGCTCGAGGCGACGACCCTCGGCACGCTCGCACCCGGTGCCCGGGTCAACCTGGAGGTCGACGTGCTGGCCAAGTACACCGAACGGCTGCTCTCGACGGCGGGGGTGCTGCGATGACGGCCCCCGCCGGCGTGCGCCTCGGCACGGTCGAGGACGCGCTGGAGGCCCTGCGCGCGGGGCGTCCGGTGCTCGTCGCCGACTCGCCGGACCGTGAGAACGAGGCCGACGTCATCCTCGCCGCGCAGTCGGCGACGCCCGAGTGGATCGCGTGGACCATCCGGCACTCGTCGGGCTACCTGTGCGCCCCGATGCCGGCGTCGCGGGCCGACGCGCTCGACCTGCCGTTGATGGTGCCGCACAGCCAGGACCCGCGGCGCACCGCGTACACCGTCACAGTGGACGCCGCGACGGGCGTCACGACGGGGATCTCGGCCTCGGACCGCGCACGCACGCTCCGGGTGCTCGCGGACCCGGCGTCGGGCCGTGAGGACCTCATCCGCCCCGGTCACGTCCTGCCGCTGCGCGCGGTCCCCGGCGGCGTCCTGCACCGCGCCGGGCACACCGAGGCGGCCGTCGACCTGTGCCGGCTCGCCGGGCTCGAGCCGGTCGGAGCCATCGCCGAGCTGGTCAACGACGACGGGTCGATGACCCGGCTCGACGTCGCGTCGGCGCTGGCGGAGGCCGAGGGCCTGGTCCTGCTGACCATCGAGGACATCGTCGGGTGGCGCACACGGCACGGCGACGACGTGACGGCCGAGGTGGCGGTCGCGGCGCCCCCCAAGGAACGGGTGCACGCGACACACACGGCGTACCTGCCCACCAAGCACGGCGACTTCCGCATCCACGGCTACCGGGACCTGCGCACGGGCGCGGAGCACGTCGCGCTCGTGCCGACCGCGGGGCTGGCCGAGGAGCCCGTCGTGCGTGTGCACTCCGAGTGCCTCACGGGGGATGCGTTCGGCTCGGCCCGGTGCGACTGCGGCCCGCAGCTCGACGCGGCCCTGGAGCTCGCGGCCGAGCAGGGCGGCGCCGTCGTCTACCTGCGCGGGCACGAGGGACGCGGGATCGGCCTGCTGGCCAAGGTCGCGGCGTACGCGCTGCAGGACCAGGGCCGGGACACCGTCGAGGCCAACCTCGACCTCGGGTGGCCAGCGGACCGGCGCGAGTACGGTGCGGCCGCGGCCATCCTCACCGACCTCGGGGTGCAGCGGGTCAGCCTGCTGACCAACAACCCCGCGAAGGTGGCCGGCCTGCGCGCCCACGGCATCGAGGTCGCGGAGATCCGCAGCCTCGAGGTCGGCCGGACGCCGCAGAACGAGGCCTACCTGCGCACCAAGGCGACCTCGATGGGGCACCTGCTCCACCTGCCGCCCGGCACGGAGCGCGAGCCCATCGCGGTCTCGCCCGTGCACGCCACGCCGGCGACGCCCGGCGCGGACCACGACGACCACGCGTTCGAGAACCTGGAGGACCTGGCATGAGCGGCGCTGGAGCACCCACCCTGACCGTCGACGGCACCGGCCTGAAGGTCGTCGTCGTCGCGGCGAGCTGGCACACCGTCGTCATGGACGGCCTGCTCGCCGGGGCGCTGCGCGCGCTGGCGGCGGCCCACGTCGACGACGTCACCGTCGTCCGCGTCCCCGGCACGTTCGAGCTGCCGGTCGCCGCCCAGGTCGCCGCCGAGAACGGTGCCGACGCGGTCGTCGCGCTCGGCGTCGTGATCCGCGGCGGCACCCCCCACTTCGACTTCGTGTGCCAGGGCGCGACCCTGGGGCTCACCGACGTGGGCGTCCGCACCGGTGTGCCCGTCGGGTTCGGCGTGCTCACCTGCGACAACGAGGAGCAGGCGCTCGACCGTGCCGGCCTCGAGGGGTCGCACGAGGACAAGGGGACCGAGGCGGCCGAGGCGGCGGTCGCGACCGTGGTCGCCCTGCGCGCGCTCCGTGGTACTCAGACGCGCCCTGCGCCCCTCTCCGTCTAGAGTCTCCGCGTGAAAACCTTCGACACCCTGTTCGCCGAGCTCTCGGAGAAGGCTGTGACCCGCCCGGCGGGATCCGGCACCGTCGCGGAGCTGGACACCGGCGTGCACGGGATCGGCAAGAAGGTCGTCGAGGAGGCTGCGGAGGTCTGGATGGCCGCCGAGCACGAGTCCGACGAGCGGACGGCCGAGGAGATCTCCCAGCTCCTGTACCACCTCCAGGTGTTGATGATCGCGCGCGGGCTCACCCTCGCCGACGTGTACACCCACCTCTGAGAGGAACGACCGTGCTGAGGATCGCCGTCCCGAACAAGGGCTCCCTGTCGGAGCCCGCCGTCGAGATGCTCAAGGAGGCCGGGTACCGGCAGCGTCGCGACTCCCGTGAGCTCGTCCTGCCCGACCCGGACAACGACGTCGAGTTCTTCTTCCTGCGCCCCCGCGACATCGCGGTGTACGTCGGTGCAGGCACCGTCGACGTCGGCATCACCGGTCGCGACCTGATGCTCGACTCGGAGTCCGCCGCGGTCGAGCACCTGCCCCTGGGGTTCGCACGCTCCACCTTCCGGTTCGCCGGGACCGCGGGGGAGTGGACCGACGTCAAGCAGGTCGGTGACCGTCGCGTCGCCACGTCGTACCCCGTGCTCGTCCGGTCCTACCTGCGCTCGCTCGGCATCGAGCCGGCGGGTGTCGTGCGTCTGGACGGCGCCGTCGAGTCCGCCATCAAGCTCGGCGTCGCCGACGTGATCGCCGACGTCGTCGAGACCGGGACCACGCTGCGGGCAGCCGGGCTGGAGATCTTCGCCGAGCCGATCCTGCGCTCGGAGGCCGTGCTCGTGCGGCGTGCCGACGGTGACGAGCCGGCCGGCCTCGACGTGCTCACGCGCCGGATCCAGGGCGTGCTGACCGCGCGCGAGTACGTGCTGATGGACTACGACGTGCCCCTCGGGCTGGTCGACGCGGCCGTCGCGATCACCCCCGGCCTGGAGTCGCCGACCGTCTCACCGCTGCACAACCGCGACTGGGCGGCCGTGCGCGCGATGGTCCGGCGCGACCAGACCAACCGGGTCATGGACTCCCTGTACGACATCGGTGCGCGCGCGATCCTCGTGACGTCGATCCACGCGTGCCGGCTCTGAGCGGTCCGCCCGTGGACGAGCTCACGGCTCCGTTCCGGCCGCGGTTCGCGCGGGTGGTCACCATCGCCCTCGCGGTCCTCGTCCTGGTGTCGACCGCGGCGATCATGCTGGCCATGACCGTGCTCTCCACCGGGGACCGCATCGGCTTCGCGCTCGTCGGCGGGCTCATCGTCTGGTTCCTCTGGCGACAGGCGTCCGTCACGGCGAGGGTCGACGACGACGGGCTCACCGTCCGGAACCTCGTGTTCACGCGACGCCTCGAGTGGGCCGAGGTCGTGTCGGTGCGGTTCGGCTCCGGTCGGCCGTGGGTCCAGCTCGACCTGTCCGACGGCGACACGCTCGCCGTGATGGGGATCCAGCGGGCCGACGGTGCGTTCGCCGACGCCGAGGCCCGCCGGCTCGCGACGCTGGTCGCGATGCACACGGCCACCCCGCGGGACGACTGAGCCCTACAGCTCGACCGCGTGCACCCCGGCCGCGGCGGCGGCGAGGAACGCCTCCGGGTCCTGGTCGAGACCGCGGCCCATGGTGGACAGCCGGACGGGCGAACCGGTGAGCGCGCTGCGGAGGTCCGGTCCTGCCGGGACCTCGACGAGCCGGTGTCGTTCGCCGAGCGCGGCGGCCTGCTCGCGGACGCGCGCCCCGAGCTCTCCCTCGAGCAGCGGGACGACGACGTCGGCGGGTGCCAGCGCGACCCGGCCGTAGGCCGTCAGCGAGTGGTGCGACACCCCGAGATGACGTTCGCGCTGGTCCGCACCCGAGACCCGCAGCGAGGCGACGGGTCGACCGCCGAGCGTGCCGACGGCGTTCACCGCCTCGCCGGCCGCGACACCGGAGAAGCCCCACCGGGTCCCCGTGCCGAGATTGCCCGGCCCCTGCGCGACGACGACCAGGTCGGCGCCGACGACGTACCGCGCCGCGAGGAGGCCCGTGTGCACCGTGACCGCCTCCAGGTCACCGCCGAACGACTGCCCGGTGGTGACGCACGCCTCGATCCACCCGGCGGACCGCAGCCCGGCGACCGTGCGCGAGAACCACGCGGGAAGGGCGCCGCCGTCGGTCATCACGTACGCGACGCGCGGCATCGGCCGCCCCGCACGGTCGGCCGCGAACCGAGCACCCGCGACGATCGCGGGCAGCGCGGAGTGCAGGTCGGCGACGACGACCGGCAGACCGTCGAGGTCATCGGCGTCGCGCAGGAGCTCGTGGTGCGGCGACTCCTGGTCGTCGACCCCGAGCACCATGGCCTGCAGGGGTGTGTAGCGCGCCTTGACCAGGTGTCCGGGACCCGCCGGCGGGTCCGGGGGAGTGCGGTCGGGCAGCGCGATCACGAGCGCGTAGCCTCCGGTCCCCAGCCCACGGGCCAGCGCCGAGACGTTGAGCAGCACCCGGTCACCGATCTCCGGGCTCCCGACGAGGGAGGGGAACGCCAGCGCGCGGACCGTGTCACCTGCCGTCGCGGTGCCGACGGGAGCCTCCAGCTCGACCGTCACCTCGGCGGCCCCGGGCCACGTGGCCCCGAGCGACACCACGACACCCGCACGCCACGTGATCACGCGCCCACGCTACCGGCCACTACGGTGGTGCTCGATGGCCGCTCAGATCGCCCCCGCAGAGCGCCTGCTCAACCTCGTCATCGCCCTGGTCAACACGGCCGGGCGCATGACGAAGGAGCAGGTGCGCACCAGCGTCGCCGGGTACCAGGAAGCGCCGTCGGACGACGCCTTCGAGCGGATGTTCGAGCGGGACAAGGACACCCTGCGCGACCTCGGCATCCCGATCCTCACGGTGACGGACGCCGGGCACGGTGACGACATCGGCTACCGGGTGGACCTGGACGCGTACGCGCTCCCGCCGCTCGACCTGACCGCCGGTGAGCTCGGTGTGCTCGCGATGGCCGCCCAGGTGTGGCAGGACCAGGCGGTCCTCGCCGACACCAGCCGGGCGCTCACCAAGCTCCGAGCCGTCGGCGACGCCCCCGAGTCGACCGACCTGGTGGCCGGGCTCGCGCCTCGCGTGCGGGCCGGCGGTGGCGCGTTCGGGCCGCTGGTCGACGCGGTGCAGGCGCGGCAGGCCGTCCGGTTCACGTACCGCGCGGCCACCACGGGGGAGGTCCGCGAGCGCACGGTCGAGCCGTGGAAGCTGCTCGCCCGCCGCGGCGGCTGGGTGCTGGTGGGCCGCGACCGGGACCGTGGTGCCAGCCGGTCGTTCCGCCTGAGCCGGATGGAGGGCTCGGTCCGGACGGTCGGCGAGCCGGGCTCGTTCACGGCCCCGTCCGCGGACGAGCTGGCGGACGCGCTGCAGACCTGGGCGAGCGGACCCGAGCGCGTCGCGACCCTCGCGATCCTGCCGGAGCGGGCGAGCGCACCCCGCGCCCGCGCGGTCCCGGCTCCTCCGGACGAGCCGGACTGGTCCGACGACCCCCTCCTGGCCCACCGCGACCTGGTGCACGTGCCGTTCCGCGCCGAGTGGGAGCTCGCGGAGGAGCTGGTGGGGTACGGCGACGCGGTCGTGGTGCTCGCCCCGGCGGGCCTGCGACAGTCGGTCCTGCACCTGCTGCGCACCGCCGCGACCCTCGACCGGGAGGTGGGTACCGATGGCTGAGCGGGCGAGCGACCGGCTCCTGCGGATGCTCGGGATGATCACCTACCTGGACCGCCACGAGGGCGTGCCCGTGGAGGCGATCGCCGAGCAGTTCGGCGTGAGCACCCGCCAGGTCATGGACGACATCGACACGCTCTGGGTCACCGGCACCCCGGGCTACTACCCGCACGACCTCATCGACTTCGACGCGGCGTCCTACGAGCAGGGCGTCGTCCGGCTCACGGAGTCGCGCGGCATGACCCGGCCGCTGCGCCTGGGTGCCCGGGAGGCGGTCGCCCTCGTGGCCGCCCTGCGTGCCGTCGAGGCGGCACTCGGCGACGCCATGGACCCCGAGCGGGCCGCGGTGCTGCGTTCCGCGCTGGCCAAGCTGACGGTCGCCACCGGTGACGCCGCTGCGGCGGTGGACGTGCAGCTCTCGATCGACGCCGCGCCGGACGTCGCGGCGGCGGTCGCGACGGCGCTGCGGCACGGTCGCCGGTTGCACCTGCGGTACGTCAACGCCTCCGACGTGACCACGGAACGGGACGTCGACCCGGTCCGCCTCGTCACCGACGACGAGCGCTCCTACCTGCTCGCGTGGTGCCTGCTGGTGGACGGGGAGCGCCTCTTCCGGGTGGACCGCGTGCTGTCCGCCGAGGTGCTCGACGCCGACGCCGAGGACCACGAGGTCCGGGCGGGCGCCGAGGTGTTCTCGCCGGGCGCCGAGGGCGAGCTGGTGACGCTGCACCTGTCGAGCCGCGCGCGGTGGGTCGCGGAGACCACCCCGGTGGATGCCGTACGCAACCTCGACGACGGCTCGTTCGAGGTCGACGTCCGCGTGGTCCAGCACGCCTGGCTGCGCCACCTGGTGCTGCAGGTGGCCGACGACGTGCTCGAGATCAGACCTGCGCGCATCGCGCAGGAGGTGGCCGCGGCCGCACGAGCTGCGCTGCGTGCGTACGGGGAGATGATCTGACGGTGCTCTGGTTCTCGGTGTGGACCGTCCTCGTCCTCGCGACGCTCGGTGGGGCGTTCCTGCTCGGTCGCAGCCTGTGGCGCTCCTCCGTCGCGCTCCTGCACGAGCTCTCGCGCGCGGCGGACGTCACGGCGCAGCTGGCCGAGCGCATCGACGAGCTCCAGGAGGCCGCGGGGACGCGGGACACCGGTCCGACGCTGTTCGCCGATCGTGCCGTGCTGCAGGCCCGGCTCGACGCGCTGCGTGAGGCGGCGGCCGGGCGCCGGGCGGAGCGCGAGCAGCGGCACGTGGCTACGCGGTTGCGGTGGCAGGCGTACTGGCGGTAGCCGTCTGCACTCCATCCCCAGGTGACGCGGGTACTATCACCCGGTCATCGAGATTCCGACGGAGGACCTGACGTGTTGCGAAACATCAGCGCCTGGCACGTGATCATCGTGGTGCTCGTGGTCGTCCTGCTGTTCGGCGCCAAGCGCCTGCCCGACCTGGCCAAGAGCGTGGGCCAGTCGATGAAGATCTTCAAGCACGAGGTCAAGGACCTGCGGGACGACGACGCCCCCACGGCGACGACGACGACCACCTACCCCCCGGTGGTGGCTCCTTCCGACGTGACTCCCGTCAGCGCACCGCCGGCCGTCCCTCCTGTGGTCGAGCCCCAGTACGTGACCCCGGTCCGGCCCGTCACGGAGCCGTCCGAGGGCAACGCCCCGCCGAAGGCCTGACCCGCACGTGAACGCTCGCCGCGGGGATGAACCCGGCGGCCGGATGCCGCTGCGCGCCCATCTGGTCGAGCTCCGCCGACGTGTCTTCCTCGCCGCGATCGGTGTCGTCGTCGGTGCCGTCATCGGCTGGTTCCTCTACGACCCCGTGTTCACAGCGCTCCAGCGGCCGATCGAGCTCGTCGCCGCGGAGCGCGACGACCTCATCACACTGAACTTCGCGGGCATCGCCACGTCGTTCGACATGCAGGTCAAGGTGTCGTTCTTCCTCGGCATCATTCTGTCGAGCCCCTGGTGGCTGTACCAGTTCTGGGCGTTCGTGACGCCCGGTCTGACGAGACGGGAGCGGGGGTACGCCATCGGCTTCGTGGCTGTCGCCGTGCCCCTCTTCCTCGCAGGCGCGTTCATGGCGTGGTGGGTGCTGCCCAACGCCGTGCGGCTCCTCACCGAGTTCACGCCAACGGGCGCGACCAACATCATCGACGCCCAGACGTACCTCGGCTTCGTCATGCGCATCATGCTCGCGTTCGGGATCGCCTTCCTGCTGCCGATCATCATGGTCGCGCTCAACTTCGCCGGGATCGGCACCGCCGCCACGTGGCGTAAGGGCTGGCGCTGGGCGGTGCTGCTGTCGTTCGTGTTCGCTGCGATCGTGACCCCGACGCCGGACGCGATCACGATGCTCGCGGTCGCCATCCCGATGAGCGCGCTGTACTTCCTGGCGCTCGGCGTCTGCGTCCTGCACGACCGCCGGGTCGACCGCCGGCGGGTGGCCGCGGGCCTGCCGCGGCTGGACGGCACGATGGCCGACGAGCCCGACGCCGCGGCCGGCCCCGCGTGATCCACCTCGGCCTCGTCATCAATCCCACCGCGGGCAAGGGTCGCGGCACGCAGGCCGGTCGCCGGGTGCACGAGCTCCTGCGCTCGCGCGGCCACAAGGTGGAGGACCTCTCGGCGGCCACGCTCGCGCAGGCGACCGACCGGGCGCGCGCCGCGGCGGTCCAGGGGCTCGACGCGCTGGTCGTGGTCGGCGGCGACGGGATGGTGCACCTCGGCGTCAACGTCGTCGCGGGCACCGGCCTGCCGCTCGGCATCGTCGCCGCGGGGACGGGCAACGACATCGCCCGCACGCTCGGTCTCCCGCGCGGCGACACCGAGGCGTCCGTCGCGGCGGTCGAGCACGGCCTGCTGGACGGACCGCGTCGCGTGGACGCCGTCCGCGTCGGTTCACCGGTGCACGCGGCGCACGAGTGGTACCTCGGGGTGCTGTCCTGCGGCTTCGACGCCGCGATCAACGCGCGCGCGAACGAGATGACGTGGCCCAAGGGGTCCGCCCGCTACGTGCGGGCGCTGGCGGCCGAGCTCGGCCGGTTCCGGCCCTACGGCTACCGCGTCACCCTCGACGACTCGGTGTGGGAGTCCGCCGGCACGCTCGTCGCGGTCGCCAACGTCCCGTGGATCGGCGGCGGTCTGAAGATCGCGCCCGACGCGGTCATCGACGACGGGCTGCTCGACGTCGTCGTCGCCGGTCCGTTCACCAAGCCGGGGGTCGTGAAGATCTTCCCGGGCATCTACCAGGGCAAGCACGTCGGCCACCCCTCGGTCGACGTGCTCCGCAGCCGGTCCGTGCTCATCGAGCCGCTCACCGACCTCGGACCCGTCCCGCCGGTCGCGTTCGCGGACGGTGAGCGCGTCGGCCCGCTGCCCCTACGCGTCACCGTCGACCCCGGCGCGCTGTCCGTCCTCTGCTGAGCGCGCCGCGTGATGCGGGCCGGGGCGGTGTGCCTAGGGTGTGCAGGTGGTATCCCGCTCCCGGAGATCCGTCCCGCCGTCCTCGTCACCGAGCGTGAGCACGCCGCCCGCTGAACCCTCACCGGCCGAGCGCTACGCCGCGGCCCGACGCCGGGCCGAGGTCGACCGCAGCGAGCTCGGGCAGTTCCGCGAGCTGCTGGGCTTCCCGCTGGACGAGTTCCAGGTCGACGCCTGCCAGGCACTGGAACGGGGGAGCGGCGTGCTGGTCGCCGCTCCGACCGGCGCGGGCAAGACCGTGGTCGGGGAGTTCGCGGTGCACCTCGCGCTGGCGGCGGGCCGCAAGGCGTTCTACACGACGCCCATCAAGGCCCTGTCCAACCAGAAGTACTCCGACCTGGTCCGTCGCTACGGCGCCGACCGGGTCGGTCTGCTCACGGGCGACACCACGATCAACGGCGACGCACCCGTCGTCGTCATGACCACCGAGGTCCTGCGGAACATGCTGTACGCGGGATCGACGACCCTGCAGGGCCTCGGGTTCGTGGTCATGGACGAGGTGCACTACCTCGCCGACCGGTTCCGGGGACCGGTCTGGGAGGAGGTGATCATCCACCTCACCGACGACGTGCAGCTGGTCTCGCTGTCCGCCACCGTGTCCAACGCGGAGGAGTTCGGCGACTGGCTGGCCACGGTCCGCGGCGACACGACCGTGGTGGTCAGCGAGCACCGGCCGGTCCCGCTGGGCCAGCACGTCCTTGTACGCGGCGACCTGCTGGACCTGTACGCCGGCCACGTGGACCCGACCGCGCCCGGCGTCGACCCGCCGATCAACCCCGACCTGACGCACCTCCTGCGACGCAGCAACCGCGAGGAGGTGGGCCAGCCGCGCCGCGGACCGCGCGACCGTGGCGGTCGGCCGAGGCCCGGCGGCGGGCGTCCCGGGGGAGGTCGTCCGACGCCCCGGTTCGCCGTCGTCGACGCGCTCGACCGCGACGGTCTGCTCCCGGCGATCGTCTTCATCTTCTCCCGCGCCGGGTGCCAGGGGGCCGTCCAGCAGTGCCTTGCCGCCGGGGTCCGGCTGACCACGCCCGCCGAGGTCTCCCAGATCCGCCAGATCGTCGAGGAGCGCTGCGCGGCCGTGCCGCCCGAGGACCTCGACGTGCTCGGCTACTGGGAGTTCAGCGATGCCCTGCAGCGCGGGGTCGCCGCGCACCACGCCGGCATGCTGCCGCTGTTCAAGGAGACCGTGGAGGACCTGTTCTCCCGCGGCCTGGTCAAGGTCGTGTTCGCCACGGAGACGCTCGCGCTCGGCATCAACATGCCCGCTCGGTCCGTGGTCATGGAGAAGCTGGTCAAGTGGGACGGGTCGAACCACGTCGACGTCACGCCGGGGGAGTACACGCAGCTGACCGGGCGCGCGGGCCGGCGGGGGATCGACACGGAGGGCCACGCGGTCGTCGTCGCCCACCCCGGCCTGGACCCGGTGCAGCTGGCGGGGCTGGCGTCCAAGCGGCTGTACCCCCTGCGCTCGAGCTTCCGGCCGACCTACAACATGGCGGTCAACCTGGTCGCGCAGGTGGGGCGGGACCGGGCGCGAGAAGTGCTCGAGACGTCCTTCGCGCAGTTCCAGGCCGACCGGGGCGTGGTCGGCCTCGCGCGGCAGGCACAGGGCCACGCAGAGGCCCTGGAGGGGTACGCCCGCGCGATGGTCTGCCACCAGGGCGACTTCGCGGAGTACGCCGGGCTGCGGCGCCAGATCACGGCCCGCGAGAAGGACCTGACGCGGGCCGAGGCCTCCGCCCGCCGGGCCGAGGTGGCGCGCACGCTCGAGGGTCTGCGCGTCGGCGACGTGCTGGAGATCCCGGTCGGCCGACGGTCCGGTCACGCGGTGGTCATCGACCCGGGTGGCGACGCCGGCTTCGACGGGCCGAAGCCGACCGTGCTCACCGTCGACCGCCAGGTGCGCAAGCTCACCGTCGCGGACGTCGGGACCGGTGTGCGCACGGTGGGCTTCCTGCGCGTGCCGAAGGGCTTCACGGCGCGCGTGCCCGCTGCGCGTCGCGACCTCGCCGCCGCCCTGCGCTCCGCGGTCGGCGCCGGCAGCGGCCCGACCCGCAAGGACCGGCCGAAGGGTGACCGGCGCGCGGCGCAGGACGATGCCGAGATCGCCGCCCTGCGCCGGCAGCTCCGCGCGCACCCGTGCCACAGCTGCCCGGACCGCGAGGAGCACGCCCGCTGGGCGGAGCGCTGGGCCAGGCTGGCCGGCGAGCACGACGCCCTCGTCGCGCGCATCGCCGGCCGGACCGGGTCGATCGCCGCGGTCTTCGACCGCATCTGCGACATCCTGCTGCGGCTCGGCTACCTGTCCACGACGACGGACGACGCCGGCCGGGCCGCGCTGCAGGTCACCGACGACGGGCGCTGGCTGCGCCGGCTCTACGCGGAGAACGACCTGCTCCTGGCCGAGTGCCTGCGCCGCGGCGTCTTCGACGAGCTCGATGCCCCGGGGCTCGCCGCGGCCGTCTCGACGCTCGTGTACCGGTCGCGTCGCGACGACCAGGGCGAGCCGCGCATCCCCGGCGGTCCGAACAGCCGGCTCGGCGTCGCGCTCGACGCGTGCGTCCGTGCCTGGTCCGAGCTGGACGACCTCGAGACCGCGCACAAGGTGGAGACCATCCAGCCGCTCGACGCAGGCCTGGTCGAGGCGGTGCACCGGTGGGCCGCCGGGCGAAGCCTCGACGCCGTGCTCAAGGGCAGCGAGCTCTCGGCGGGGGACTTCGTGCGGTGGTGCAAGCAGGTCATCGACGTGCTCGACCAGGTCTCCCAGGCGGCACCGCACCAGCGGCTGCGGGAGACCGCTCGGCAGGCGGTCGATGCACTGCGGCACGGGGTCGTCGCGTACTCCTCGGTCTGACGTGACGCCCTTCACCCGGGCGCTCGTCCGCTTCCGCACGCTATGTCGGGCTGGGCTGCCCTATCGTGTGCCCCTGTGAGCTCGACCCTGTACCGGCACGGCGTGGTGCACTCCGCCGCCGACCCCTTCGCCGAAGCGCTGCTCGTGGACGACGGCACGGTCGTCTGGATCGGCGCGGACGACACCGCCGACGGCCTCGTGTCGCGCGCCGACGAGGTGGTCGACCTCGACGGCGCGCTGGTCGCACCCGGCTTCGTCGACGCGCACGTCCACGTCCTGGAGACCGGGCTCGCCCTGGAGTCCATCGACCTGTCGCCCGCCGGCGGCGTGCACTCGCTGGCGGACGCGCTCGACGCCGTGCACCGGGCCGCTCGGGACCGGACCACCGAGGCCCCCGTTCTCGGCTTCGGCTGGGACGAGCTGCTCTGGCCCGAGGGCCGGCCGCCCACCCGCGAGGAGCTCGACGCCGCGGCCGGCGGGGCGCCGGTCTACCTCGCGCGCGTCGACGTGCACTCCGCGGTGGTGTCGAGCGCGCTGTCCGCCGCGGCAGGCCTCGACCGGCTCCCGGGCTGGAGCTACGACGGCCGGGTCGAGCGGGACGCCCACCACGCCGCGCGCGACGCCGCCCGCGAGGTGAGCCCCGAGCGACGGACGGCCCTGTACCGGCGCGCCCTCGAGCACGCCGCGGCTCGCGGTGTCGTCTCGGTGCACGAGCACTCGGCGCCGTCCATCGACACCCGGGCCGGGCTGGTCGAGCTCCTCGAGCTCACCGCCGACGCCACCAGCGGGTTGCCGCACCTCGTGGCGTACCGCGGCGAGCAGTGCGTCACGGTCGACGACGCGCGCGAGATCCTCGCGGCGATCCCGGGCCTGACCGGCATCGGCGGCGACCTCAACATCGACGGCTCGCTGGGCTCGCACACCGCTGCCGTCCGGTCGCCGTACACGGACGCGCCGGACAGCACCGGGGTGCTCTACCTGAGCGCCGAGCAGATCTGCAACCACCTCACCGCGGTGACGCGCGCCGGCGTACAGGGCGGGTTCCACGTCATCGGCGACCGGGCGATGGACGAGCTGCTGCTCGGCCTGCGCGCCGCCGTGGACGTCGAGGGTCCCGACGCCATCGCGCGGATGGGGCACCGGCTCGAGCACGCCGAGATGGTCGACGCCCCGACGCTCGCCGCGCTCGTCCTGCTGGGCGTGCGACTCAGCATGCAGCCCGCGTTCGACGCCGCGTGGGGCGGTCCGGGCGGCATGTACGCGACCCGGCTCGGCGCGGGGCGTGCGGCCGCGCTCAACCCCCTCGCCGACCTCGCTGCGGCCGGGGTGCCCCTCGCGTTCGGCTCCGACTCGCCCGTGACCCCGGTGGACCCGTGGGCCGGCGTCCGAGCGGCCGTCCAGCACCGCGCCGTCGACCAGCGGATCTCTGCGAGGGCCGCGTTCCGCGCGTCCACGCGGGGCGGCTGGCGGGTCGCGGGTCTCGACCACACGGGCGCCGGCGAGCTGCGCGTCGGCGCACCGGCCCACCTCGCCGTCTGGCGTGCGGAGAACCTGACCGTGCAGGCCGCCGAGGGGCAGTTCTCGTCCTGGAGCACCGACGCGCGCGCAGGCATCCCGCTGCTGCCCGACCTGGCACCCGACGCTGCGGACCCGGTCTGCCTGCGGACGGTCCGCGGCGGCGTGGTCCTGCACGACATCCTCTGACCGCGGCTCGGAGCGGGTGAAATCTCGGCCGCTCGCCGTCGACCGGATCCGCCCGATTCGACCGGATCCGACGACACGCGCAGCGACACGCCGAGCCGAACCGGTCAGACGGGACCGATGGTGCGCGGATGACCTGCGAGGACGGCTCCCACCTGCACCGACGCGACCTTGACACTCCTGCGGATCTCGGTAGGTTCCTCAGGAGATCCACCGTTGCGGACAGGCATTCGACGACGACGTCGCGAGCGTGTGAGGGCAACGGTTGGGGGAGGGCTCCGACCGGGCCCGCGTGTTCAGTAGACAACGGTCCGTGCGCCTGCACGCCGACCGGTACGAAGGACACGCGGGCCGGTCGGTCGGACCCGTCCGACGGTCGTCACCTCCTACGGACTCGGCCCTCAGCCCGCTGACGTACCCTCCAGTGGTGCCCGCCCGTGAACCCGCCCGATGGTGGACTCTCGTCCTCGCCGTCACGGGTGGCCTGCTCACCCGCCTCGCGTTCCCGGAGCCCGGCTGGTGGGGCACGGCCTTCCTCGGCGTCGCCCTCCTGTACCTGGCCCTGCGCCGCGACAGCGCGCGCTGGAACGCCCTGGTCGGGTTCGTGTGGGGGCTCACGTTCTTCCTGCTGCTGATCACCTGGGCCGACGAGGCCGTCGGGCTGGTGCCGTGGCTCGCGCTCAGCACGCTCGAGGCGGCGTACTTCGCGCTCCTCGGCGCCGCCTGGAGCTGGGCGCGGCGGGGCAACGCGGTCTGGCGGAGCGTGGGCCTGCAGGTGGTCGTCTTCACGATCCTGTTCGTCGCGACCGAGGAGTTCGCCGCGGCCTGGCCCTTCGGAGGCTTCCCGTGGGGCCGGCTGGCGTTCTCCCAGGCCGACTCGCCCCTCGCCGCGCTCGCCTCCCTGGGCGGGACGCCGCTGCTCACCGGGGCCGTCGTGGCCGTCGGCGTGCTGCTGGCCCGGATCATGCTGGCTGCCCGCCGGCTGGAGATCGGCCGCCTGGTCGTCGCGACAGCCGTCGTCGGAGGTGTGCTGGTGGTGAGCATGCTGATCCCGCTCGACACGCAGGCGCAGACCGGCGGCCTGCGCGTGGGCGCCGTCCAGGGCAATGTGCCCGGGATCGGGCTCGACGCGTTCGGGCAGCGGCAGGCCGTCCTGAACAACCACGTCACCGGCACGCTCGCGCTGCTGGACCAGGTGGAGCCCGGCGAGCTCGACATCGTCCTGTGGCCGGAGAACGGCACGGACATCGACCCACAGGCCGACCAGACGGCGGCGGAGCTCATCGACGGAGCCGCGCAGGCCGTCGACGCGCCCATGCTCGTCGGGACCGTCGAGTACCCGCCGAGCGGCGGGCGCTACAACACGGCGGTCCTGTGGGAGCCCGGCGTGGGCGTCACCGCGACGTACACCAAGCAGCACCCGGCACCGTTCGCCGAGTACATCCCTATCCGCTCGTTCGTCCGGCAGTTCTCGTCGGCGGTGGACCTGGTGACGCGCGACATGCTCCCGGGCACCAAGCCCGGCTACATCCCGCTCGAGTCCGAGCGGCTCGGTCGGACCGTCGGCATCGGCGACGTCATCTGCTTCGAGGTCGCCTACGACGGCATCGTGCGGGAGGCCGTCCGTGCCGGGGGAGAGGTTCTTGTGGTCCAGACGAACAACGCGTCCTTCGGGGTCTCCGACGAGTCCACGCAGCAGCTGGCGATGTCGCGCATCCGCGCCATCGAGCACGGCCGGGCGACCGTGCAGATCTCGACGGTCGGCGTCAGCGCGGTCATCGAGCCCAACGGGGTGGTCACCCAGCAGACCGGCCTCTTCACCGCGGAGCAGATGGTGGCTACCCTTCCTCTGCGCGACACGCTGACGCCCGCAACGCGGCTGGGCTCGTGGCCCGCATGGATCATCGACGCCCTCGCGGTGTGCGTGGTGCTCGCCGGTGCAGCCGGGGCTCACCGGGTGCGCCGCGCCGACCGGATCGAGACAGCCGTATGACCGACGCCCTGTCGCGGGTGCTCGTCGTCGTCCCGACGTACAACGAGCGCGAGAACCTGCCCGGCGCACTGGACCGCCTGCGCACCTACGTCCCGGACGCCGACGTCCTCGTCGTCGACGACGGCTCACCGGACGGGACCGGCGAGCTCGCCGAGAAGATCGCCGAGTCCGAGTCGACCGAGTCCGGAGGTGCCGACGGCTCCCGCCGCATCCACGTCCTGCACCGCGCGGGCAAGCTCGGGCTGGGCACCGCGTACGTGGCGGGGTTCGGCTGGGCCCTGGAGCGCGGGTACGACGTGGTCGTCGAGATGGACGCCGACGGCTCGCACCGGGCGCAGGACCTCCCGCTGCTGCTGGCGGCCCTCACCAACGCCGATCTCGTGCTGGGCTCCCGGTGGGTGCCGGGTGGGAGCGTGCTCAACTGGCCGGTCAGTCGCCACGTGCTCTCCCGCGGCGCGAACACGTACACGCGGATCATCCTCGGCATCCCGCTGCGCGACGCGACGGGCGGCTTCCGCGCGTACCGCGCGGAGCTGCTCGGGCAGCTGGGCCTGGACGACGTGGCGTCCCAGGGCTACTGCTTCCAGGTGGACATGGCCTGGCGTGCGGTCCGCACGGGCGCGCGCGTGGTGGAGGTTCCGATCACGTTCGTCGAGCGGGAGCTCGGCCAGAGCAAGATGAGCCGCGCCATCGTCGTCGAGGCGCTGTTCAGCGTGACCCGGTGGGGGATAGCAGAACGCTCCCGCCGTGTGGCGGGAGCGTTCCGTCGATCTGGGGGCTGACGCCCCACAAGCGCAGCGCCGGTAGGCGCCTCGCTGTGTGGCTCAGGCGCTGCGACGCAGCTTGCCCGACCGGAGCAGGTCCAGGCGCTCGTCGAGGAGCTCCTGGAGCTCACCGACCGTGCGGCGCTCGAGCAGCATGTCCCAGTGGGTGCGCGGCGGCTTGCCGGCCTTCACCTCGGGGCGGGATGCGTCGCGGAGCAACGCCTCCTCGCCGCAACGGCACTCCCACACCACCGGGACGTCGGCCTCGACCGAGAACGGCAGGATGATGGTGTGCCCGTTGGGACAGTCGTAGTGAGCCTGGAGACGGGGGGCGAACTCGACGCCATCTTCCGTCTCCATGCTGTGGGACCCGATGCGCATGCCGCGCAGGGACCGGTTTGCCATCTGGGGAACCTCCGTGCCGTTGTACGGCCGTCGAGAGTGAGAACTTCCACCGATGTCAACGGTGGTCGCCCCTCCAGTGTTCCAGGAGGACGTGAAGGTCTCGTGAATGCACCTGGTGTGCGGGGGAGAGGCTTAGGGTTGCCCGGGTGAGCAATTCGACCTCTTCCGTCCCTCCAGCCTCTCGCACCGGCGCCGAGATGTCTTTTCGACAGCTCGGTGTCAGCGGTCTCGTCGTCTCCGTCGCAGGTCTCGGGTGCAACACGTTCGGAGCAACGCTCCCGCCGCAGGACGTCCCCGCGCTGGTCGCAGCGGCGCTCGATGCGGGCATCACGTTCTTCGACACCGCGGACGTGTACGGCGGCGTCCCGGGCCAGAGCGAGGAGCTGTTGGGCGCCGCCCTGGCGGGACACCGCGACGACGTGGTGATCGCGACCAAGTTCGGCATGGACACCGGGGGGCTGAACGGTCCCGACTGGGGCGTGCGGGGGTCCCGTCGCTACGTGCGACGTGCGGTCGAGAGCTCCCTGCTCCGGCTGGGTACCGATCACGTCGACCTCTTCCAGATGCACGCCCCCGACCCCGTGACGCCGATCGAGGAGACGCTCGCCGCCCTGCACGAGCTCGTCGTCGAGGGCAAGGTCCGGTACATCGGCTCGTCGAACTTCGCGGCGTGGCAGGTGGTGGACGCGGACTGGAGCGCTCGCACCGCCGGCGCGACGCCGTTCGTGTCCGCGCAGAACCGGTACAACCTGCTCGACCGCAGCGCGGAGGCCGAGCTGGTGCCGGCAGCCGAGCAGGTGGGTGTCGGGCTCATCCCGTTCGTGCCCCTCGCGTCGGGCCTGCTGACCGGCAAGTACCGGCGTGGCCAGGCCGCACCGGACGGGACGCGGCTCACCCGGATGCCCGACCGGCTGGCGCGGGCCGACTTCGACCGGATCGAGGCGCTGGACGCACTGGCCGGCGAGTGGGGCATCGACCTGCCGACCCTGGCGCTCGGTGGGCTCGCGGCGCAGCCCGCCGTGGCGACCGTCATCGCGGGTGCGCGCACGCCCGAGCAGCTGCGCGCGAACGTCGCCTCGATCGCCTGGGAGCCCACCCTCGAGCAGCTCGCCGCGATCGACGAGGCCGCGCCCGGTCCGTCGGCCTGACGCCGGGTCGTCGGCACCGGCGCTCACCACTCGAGCACGCGCGCCCGGCTCTCGCCGATCGCCACGATCGCCCAGAGGCGGACCCCCGCGTCGTCCGCGGCGTCGCGCAGCACCGGGACCCACTGCGCCTCGTATCCGCCGAGGTCACCACCTGCCGCACGCACGAGCCCGACGACCACCGACCCACCCGGGGCGTCCGAGCGCAGGACCGAGTCGAGGACGGCGACGAGCCGGCGAGCGACTGCGCGGTCGGCGCGCATCGGCACGTCCACGATGGGCAGCACGAGGGGGATGGTCCGGTCCTGAGCGTCGAGCAGGACGAACCAGAGAGCCGGTGACCCGGCGCGATCGGGTCCGACGAGGTCGAGCAGGACTGCCAGGGCGTCGGTGCCGGAACGCAGCGCGACGCCCGGCGGGTCGGGCAGCTCGTGGACGGGCCCGTCGATCCCGAGATCAGCCGGGAAGGCGTCCCACAGGTCGTCCTCGTCGCTGTCGTCCCAGTCCTCGTCGAACCACCCGTGCTCCGTCATGCCCACAGGCTCGGGCGCGCACGGCGACCGTGGCGTCGGGCACCGACGATCTGTGCGCGATCACCGCGCGCGACGAGACTGTGGGCGGCTCAGGCGAGGTGCGCGGTGAGCGCCTCGACGACGAGTGCGTGGTCGTCGGCCTGGGGGAGACCGGACACCGTCACCACCCCCACGATGCCGACGTCGCGGACACGCACCGGGAAGGCGCCACCGTGCGCGGCGAACTGCTGCAGCGGCAGGTCGTGCTGCGCCGCGAACGTGGTGCCCTTGGCCGTGGCGCGCAGACCGACGAGGTACGACGACGCCCCGAACCTCTCCACGACCCGGACCTTGCGCTCGACCCAGCTGTCGTTGTCGGGCGTCGTCCCGGGGCGTGCCGCGTGGAAGAGCTGCTGGGTCCCGCGGCGGATGTCGACGGTGACCGGCAGGTCACGCTCCTGGGCCAGCTCGACGAGCAGGCAGCCGAGGCGCCAGGCGTCGTCGTTGGTGAACGTGGCGAACACGAGGTCGTGCTCCTGCTGCTCGACGTGCGCGATGACGCCGTCGATGTCGTCTGTGCTCATGTCGTCATCGTGGCACGGGCCTCGTCAGGCGTCGGCGCGACGCCGAAGTTGCCGTCGAACACGTGGTCCGGGTCGTAGAGGGACTTGAGCCGTCCGATGCGGGCGAGGGTGTCGGGCGGGAAGGCCTCGGCGAGCCGGTCGGGGGACTGGTTCGTCTCGAAGCTGAGGTAGACGCCGTTCAGGTGCGATGCGAGCCGCTCCCACCACGCGTCGATCCTCGCGCGGCGGCTGCCGCGGGCGGACGCCAGCAGGGAGAAGTTCTGGGTCCGGTGGGCGTAGGCGGTCGCCGCCGGGTCGACGTCGTTCACCGCGCCGCCGACCGCCCTGAGCTGCAGCATGTCGGCGTCACCTGTGGCCAGGAGCTCGGCGAGCAGCGCGGCGAGCTCGGGCGTCACGTGCTCGACCAGGCCGCCGCGGCTGGCGGGCGCCGAGCCACCCGTGTGCTCGCCGTGGTGGGCGGCCACCGTCGCGGCGTACGGCACCAGCTGGGCCTGCTGCTGCAGAACGGGCGCCAGGTCGAGGAACCGCTCCAGCGCGACGACGGCCGCCTCGGTGTCGTCGTCCGCCCAGACGATGATCGTGTAGCCGACGGCGGGGTCGTGGCCGCGGGCCGGGACCAGGCTGAGGAAGCTGGTGAGCTCGCGCGGCGACGACTCCACGAGCTCCGCCCAGGCCTGCACGAACGACGCCGCGTCGGTCGCGTCGAAGATGATCGTCGCGTGGACGACGTTGCCGACCTCGGCCGCCTCGATCTCCACCGCCGTGAGGATGCCGAAGTTGGCACCCGCGCCGCGCACGGCCCACAGCAGGTCGGGCTCGTGCTCCGCGTCGGTCCGCACGAGACGCCCGTCCGCGAGGACCAGCTCGGCCGCGACGACGTGGTCGAGCGTGAGCCCGTACGACCGTCCGAGGAAGCCCTGCCCGCCCGCGGTCACCAGGCCGCCGACGCCGACGTCCCCGTAGTCGCCGGAGCTGATGGCCAGCCCGTGCGGGGACAGCGCGGCAGCCACGTCGCCCCAGCGGGCGCCCGCACCGAGGCGGACGAGGCCCTGCTCGCGGTCGAGCACCTCGACGGTGTCGAGCGCGCCGACGTCGATGACGATGCCTCCGTCGTTGGTGGACCGGCCGCTGATCCCGTGCCCACCGCTGCGCACCGCGAAGGGCACGTGCTGTGCCCGGGCGAACGCCACCGCGTCGCTGACAGCCTCGGCGTCCTGCGGTCGCAGGACCAGCCCGGGGGAGCCCGCGTAGAGGTACGTCGACCGCACGCTGCCGTACTGGCGGTCGCCGGGTTCCACGGCGGTCGCGACGAGCGACGCGGGCAGGCCGTCGTAGTCGATGCCGGGTCGCCGCTTGGCCAGGGAGGCCACGGGCCGGACGGTGCCCGTCGCGGTCCCGGCCGAGGCCCGCGCGGCCGTGACGGCGTCGCGCAGGGCGGGTGCGACCTCCTCGCCGAACCGCGCGATGGTCGTGGGGTCGTCGCTGCCCAGGATGAACGTCGAGATGCCGTCCTCGAGGACCAGGGGGAGCAGGTCCTCGACCCACCGCTCGGCCGGTCCCTGGAGGAAGCCGGCGCCCGAGAACGACCCGCCCCCGAGGTTCAGCAGGCGTCGGACCTCGCGCGGGTCCCGGCCGGCCGCCTCCGCCGACTCGTCGATCCGCGCGTTCCCCGCGGCCAGGTCGCCGTCCTTCAGGTAGCCCAGGCTCGGCAGCCAGCCGTCGGCATTGCGGCCCACGAGGCCGAGCATCCGCGGCTTGTACGCGCCGAGCCAGATCGGGATGTCGTGGGCGGGCGTCGGACCTCGCTTGGCGCCGTCGACCCGGTGGTACGTCCCGTGGACCCGCAGCGGGGCCCGCTCGTTCGTGTCCCAGATGCCACGGATGATGTCGATGGCCTCGTCGAGCGCGTCGACGCCCTGACCGGGCGTCAGCCGCGGGGAGCCCATGGCGACGATGGCGTCCCAGAACGCGCCGGAGCCGAGCCCCAGCGCGAACCGGCCGCCCGAGAGCAGGTCGAGGCTCGCGGCCGCACGCGCGAGGACGGCGGGCGGGCGCAGCGGGAGGTTGAGCACGTTCCCGGCGACCTGGATGCGGTCCGTCGACGCGGCGACCCAGGACAGCAGGGTCCACGTGTCGAGGAACGCGGGCTGGTACGGGTGGTCCTGGAACGTCACGAGGTCCAGCCCGGCGCGCTCGCTGGTCTGTGCCAGCGAGACGACCTGCTGGGGGTTCTTCGCAGCCGGCGTCAGGAAGGTGCCGAGCACGAGATCGTGGCCGTAGTCAGGCATCCGTCGTCCCCCCTCATGGTTGATTCTTCAACTATACCCGCCGACTGAGCGCAGCGTGGCACGATCGTGCGAGTGAGCAGCACGCCCGCCTCGGCCCAGCACCTGAGCGACCTCGCGCGCCTACGACGGGTGCGGGACCGGATCGACCGCGAGTACGCCCAGCCGCTGGACGTCGAGGCGCTCGCGCGGGGTGCGCACATGTCGGCCGGGCACCTCAGCCGCGAGTTCCGCCGCGCCTACGGCGAGTCCCCGTACGCCTACCTCATGACCCGTCGTATCGAGCGGGCGATGTCGCTGCTCCGTCGCGGCGACCTGAGCGTCACGGAGATCTGCTTCGCCGTCGGGTGTTCCTCGCTCGGCACGTTCAGCACCCGCTTCACCGAGCTGGTCGGCGTGCCCCCGAGCGTCTACCGCCGTGAGCACGCCGGCGTGACCGAGGGGATGCCGTCGTGCGTCGCCAAGCAGGTCACCAGACCGGTCAGGAATCGAGAAGCGCGGACCCCCGAGCCGCACCTAGCGTGACTGTCATGGACATCGCCCTGCACTACGCCTTCCTCCCGCACGACGACCCGGACGCCGCCTTGGCGTTCTATCGGGACGCCCTCGGCTTCCAGGTCCGCAACGACGTCGGCTACAACGGCCTGCGCTGGATCACGGTCGGCCCCGCCGACCCGTCGGCGCCGGCGATCGTCCTGCACCCGCCCGCGGCCGAGCCCGGGCTCACCGACGACGAGCGCCGCACGATCGTCGAGATGATGGCGAAGGGCAGCTACGCCGCCATCACCCTGGCCACGCACGACCTCGACGAGGTCTTCGCGCGGCTCGAGGCCAGCGGCGCCGAGGTCGTCCAGGAGCCGACCGACCAGCCGTACGGCGTGCGCGACTGCGCCTTCCGGGACCCGTCGGGCAACCTGCTGCGCATCAACGAGCTCACCTGAGAGATCACGCGACACTGCTGAGATCGACAGAGTTGCTGCTGACGGAGGCCTCGACCGCCTCCGCCCCACAGATGGAGCCCTGATGAGCACGGACACGCACCCCGCCGACAGCCACGACCTGATCCGGGTGCACGGCGCGCGGGAGAACAACCTCAAGAACATCAGCGTCGAGATCCCGAAGCGTCGGCTGACCGTGTTCACGGGGGTCTCCGGCTCGGGCAAGAGCTCGTTGGTGTTCGACACGATCGCGGCTGACTCGCAGCGGATGATCAACGAGACGTACAGCGCGTTCGTCCAGGGCTTCATGCCGACGCTGGCGCGGCCGGACGTGGACGTCCTCGACGGCCTGACGACTGCGATCATCGTCGACCAGGAGCGCATGGGCGCGAACCCGCGCTCCACCGTCGGCACCGCCACGGATGCCAACGCGATGCTGCGGATCCTGTTCAGCCGCCTCGGCACCCCGCACATCGGCTCGCCCCAGGCGTTCTCGTTCAACGTCGCCTCGATCAGCGGCGCCGGTGCCGTCACCATCGAACGGGCCGGCCGCGAGACGAAGGAGCGGCGCAGCTTCAGCATCCTCGGCGGGATGTGCCCCCGGTGCGAGGGCCGCGGCTCGGTCAACGACATCGACCTCACGCAGCTGTACGACGCGAGCCTGTCGCTCAACGAGGGTGCACTGACGATCCCCGGCTACAGCATGGACGGCTGGTACGGCCGGATCTTCCGGGGCTGCGGCTTCTTCGACCCCGACAAGCCGATCGCGAAGTACACCAAGCGGGAGCTCGACGCCCTGCTCTACAAGGAGCCCACCAAGATCCAGATCGAGGGCATCAACCTCACCTACGAGGGCCTGATCCCGCGGCTCCAGAAGTCCTACCTCGCCAAGGACGTCGAGGCGCTCCAGCCGCACATCCGGGCCTTCGTCGAGCGTGCGGTCACGTTCTCGACCTGCCCCGAGTGCGACGGCACCCGGCTGAGCAAGGAAGCCCGCTCGTCGACCATCGAGGGCAAGAGCATCGCCGACGTCTGTGCGATGCAGATCAGCGACGTCGCCGACTGGGTCCGCGGGCTGGACGAGCCGTCGGTCGCGCCTCTGCTGGCCGGGCTGCAGCTCCTGCTGGACTCGTTCACCGACATCGGGCTGGGCTACCTGTCGCTCGACCGGTCGTCGGGGACGTTGTCCGGGGGAGAGGCGCAGCGCACCAAGATGATCCGGCACCTCGGCTCGTCGCTGACCGACGTCACCTACGTCTTCGACGAGCCGTCCATCGGTCTGCACCCGCACGACATCCAGCGGATGAACCAGCTGCTGCTGCAGCTGCGGGACAAGGGCAACACCGTGCTCGTCGTCGAGCACAAGCCGGAGATGATCACGATCGCGGACCGCGTCGTCGACCTCGGCCCGGGCGCCGGGACAGCCGGCGGCACGGTCTGCTTCGAGGGCACGGTCGAGGACCTGCGCACCAGCGGCACCCTGACCGGCAAGCACCTCGACGACCGCGCCTCGGTGAAGGGCGAGGTCCGGTCACCGTCCGGCGCGCTCGAGATCCGCGGCGCGACGGCCAACAACCTGCGCGACGTCGACGTCGACATCCCGCTCGGCGTCCTCGTCGTCATCACCGGGGTCGCTGGGTCCGGCAAGAGCTCGCTCGTGCACGGCTCGATCCCCGCGGGCGACGGTGTCGTGTCGATCGACCAGGGCGCCATCCGCGGCTCGCGCCGGAGCAACCCGGCGACCTACACCGGGCTGCTCGAACCCGTCCGCAAGGCGTTCGCCAAGGCCAACGGCGTGAAGCCGGCCCTGTTCAGCGCCAACTCCGAGGGTGCGTGCCCCGCGTGCAACGGTGCGGGCGTCATCTACACGGACCTCGCGATGATGAGCGGCGTCGCCACCGTGTGCGAGGTGTGCGAAGGAAAGCGTTTTCAGGCGTCGGTCCTGGACTACCACCTGGGCGGCCGCGACATCAGCGAGGTGCTCGCGATGTCCGTCACCGAGGCGGAGGAGTTCTTCGGGGCGGGGGAGGCCCGGACGCCGGCGGCGCACGCGGTGCTCGCGCGGCTCGTCGACGTCGGGCTCGGGTACATCAGCCTCGGCCAGCCGCTCCCGACACTGTCGGGTGGCGAGCGGCAGCGGCTCAAGCTGGCGACGCACATGGGGGAGAAGGGCACGGTCTACGTGCTCGACGAGCCCACGACCGGCCTGCACCTCGCCGACGTCGAGAACCTGCTCGGCCTGCTCGACCGCCTGGTCGACTCGGGGAAGTCGGTCATCGTGATCGAGCACCACCAGGCGGTCATGGCACACGCCGACTGGATCATCGACCTGGGTCCGGGCGCCGGCCACGACGGCGGCCTGGTCGTCTTCGAGGGGACCCCCGCCGACCTCGTCGCCACCCGACCCACCCTGACCGGCGAGCACCTCGCCGCCTACGTCAGCGTCTGACCAGAGATCTGACCACGAGAAGGGATCTGACCATGGCAGAGAGCAAGAAGGCCGGAGCATTCACCGAGGAAGAGCGCGACGCGATGAAGGAGCGCGCCAAGGAGACCCGCCGAGCATCGAAGGCGGCCGACGGCGAGCAGGACCTCCTCGCGAAGATCGCCGAGATGAGCGAGGCCGACCGCGTGCTGGCCGAGCGCATCCACGCCATCGTCACCGAGACGGCGCCGGAGCTCGCACCCAAGACCTGGTACGGCCAGCCCGCCTACGCCAAGGACGGCAAGGTCGTCGTGTTCTTCCAGGCGGCCTCGAAGTTCAAGACCCGGTACGCGACGCTCGGCTTCAGCGAGGACGCGAACCTCGACGACGGCACCATGTGGCCGACGTCGTTCGCCGTGGTCTCCTTGACGGACGCCGATGAGAAGCGGATCACGGAGCTGGTGAAGAAGGCCGTCGGCTGACGTCGGTCGGTGCGCTCCCGGACGAGGGCCAGTACGCACGGGCGTCCTCAGGTACAGCCCGAAGACGCCTACGCTGTGTCCTCTCTCAGCGAGGGTCGACAGCGGTGCCAGCTCGTCGTCGAGCGGGTAGTCCGGGTGCCAGAGATCAGTGCAGGCGGGTGACCGGGCGACGATCCGTCGCGCCTCGCTCGGCGTGAGCAGGTGCAGCACCAACCGAGCGCTGTCGACGTCCACGCTCCGACGGTTCCATGCGTCGCGAGCCACGGGCGAGCAGATACTGCTGTCGCACGTCGCGGGGTGGACGAGCAGCACAGACGCCTACTGGCTACGAGCTCGCAGAACCTGCCGGGCGGGGGAGAGGAGGGCTGCGTCGCGGACGTCGGCCGCTGTGGCCTTCACGTAGATGCCGGTGGTCTTGAGGTCCTCGTGGCCCAGCAGCGCCTGCACCGCGGGCGCCGGCACGCCGGAGCGGATCAGTCCTTTGGCGTAGGTGTGCCGAAAGCCGTGCGCGGATTCACCTTCCTGCTTCGGAACCCCGGAGCGTGCGATCCAGCCGTCGACCAGGTGCCGCAGGGCGCCACGCGTGAGCGGCACGCCGTCGGCGCGACGGAGCAAGGGCGAGGTGGCGGGCATCGTGCCGAACCGTGCCGTGCGCTCCTGGAGATACGCCTCGACGAACGTGATCGCCTCCGGTGGCACGGGGACGATGCGCTGCCGGTTGCCCTTCCCGATGACCGACATGACGACCTCGCCGCCGGAGTCGCGCCGGAGGGACTGCTCGGTGATGGCGCACAGCTCGGCCGCGCGGACGCCGGTGGTGGACAGGAGGGCGAACGTCGCGTGCTCCAGCGCCGGCCAGCGGCGGGCGTGAGCCTTGCGCTCCTCCCACACCGACTCGGCGAGCCGCTCGAGCTCGTCGTCGTTCCAGCCGGCGGGCAACCGCACGGGCCGCTCGGGCGCCTCGATGCGCAGCGTCGGGTCGACGCCCAGGTGCCCTTCGAGCTGGAGCCAGTGGCACAGCAGGCGCAGGGTGCCGACCCGGCGCTGCGTGGTGCTGACGGCTTCCTGGAGACGGATGACGCGGTACGCGTTCTTGATCTGCGTCTCGGTCAGGTCGTCGACCAGCACGACGGTCAGCGGGGCAGGGTCGTCCGGAGTGGGCTTGTCGCCGAGCCGTCCGGTCTGGCGGGCGATGACGGTGGCCCACACGACGATGTCGCGGCGGTAGTTCTCCCGCGAGCTCTCGGTCAGGCCGCGGCGCGTGAGGGTCGCGCGGTCGATGAGGAACTGGTCGACGACCTCGCTCAGCGGAACACCCATGCAGCGCACGGTAGGTCGGCTCAGCCGGGGCCTGGCGGAGCCGCGCCGCAGTTCTCGCACATAGTCGCGGCCGCCTGACCGTCATCGTGCTGGCAGCTGCGACAGGAGCCGACGACCTGGGCCGGGACGACGACGCCTGCAACCTCTCGTCGCCACCGCCCGCTGGACGCCGACAACCACAACGTCGCTGGTGGACCAGCGGGACGAGGGTGGTGCAGCGCCGGGGCGGCGCCAGAGGCGTGAACGCGAGGGTTCCATGTTTCTCGCATAGTGCCGCCTATGTGCGCAAAGCCAGGGTTTCCGCGCTCAGAAGGGGTCACCGTCCACGGACGGGCGCCACGGGTCGCCGTACTCCACCGGAGCATCCGCCCGGAGCAGCAGGCCGACACCGCCGCGAAACCGGACGGTGTGGAACTTCTCGGCCCGGACGACCTCGACGAAGCCCCAGGCCCGGTGCAGGTCGATCGACGCGAGGTTCTGAGCGTTCACCACGTACCAGGCGCACGGCGCGCGACGGAAGATCCAGCTCATCCGGACGCCCGTCAGCGTCGACGCGATCCCGCGGCGACGCCACCGTGGGTCGACGGTGAGACCGCCGAGGTACTGACCGGCCTCGGCGGGCCCGAAGCTCCAGTCCCACCAGTGGGTCTTGGCCCAGCCGACCACCTCGTCGCCGGCGACGGCCACGACGACGAGGCGTTGCGGATCGGCGATCGCGGCGGCCATCGCGTCCGGCGAGCTCGTGGTGTGCCGCACCGTCGACTCCAGGTCGGCGAGCGTCGCAGCATCGTCGTCGGACGCCGCCCGGATCACGACCTGGGCATCGGCCCGTCCGTGGTCGTGCGGTCGGTACGGGGCGAAGTCGGCCACAACCCATTGTGGAGCAGTCCCTCGCGCCCCAGGCCGGCCGCTGCGCTGGTCGCACGTTATGACAGTGGCGCTGCCGTGGTGCCGTGCCCGTGCGAGATGGCTCAGCCGATCAGGCTGACGCGGCGTCGCGCAGGGTGAGCACGTACCGCTCCTCGGTCTGCGACTGGTCGCGCGGGACCACCTGCCGCTCGCCGGTCCGCGTGAAGCCGGCCCGGACGAACAGGTCGCCCGCGGCGTTGTTGCCGTCCAGGAGCCACAACGACACCGTCCGGGCGTCCTGCGCGACGGCAGCCTGACGCACGGCGTCCAGCAGCGCCCAGCCCACACCGTGGCGCCGCGACTCGGGCGCCACCCAGAGGGCGACGATGTGCCGGTCGTCCACCGGCGAACCGGGCTCCTGCATCATCGTGACGAGACCCCGGCCGACGCCGTCGTCGTCCAACGCGACCCAGGTCGTCGACGTCCGCAGGCGCATCCGCCAGTGCGACTCGACGAACCGTTCCTCGCGGCTCAGCGACGCACCGAAGACGTTCGGGTCCTCGCGCAGGGCGCGCAGCCGGACATCCTGGACAAGTCGCCAGTCGTTCTCCACCACCTGTTGGACAAGCACGGTCACAGGATGCCTCACGTCGGACGAAAGGGCGCTCAGGGCACGTCGCGTGCCGTCGACTCGCCCGCCGCCGGTGCGCCGCCGTGACCGGCGGGATCAGGCACGGCGCGGGCGGCGTCGGCGATCTCCTCCTCCGGTCGGGGCGGCACGGTCTCGTCGTACTCGAGCTCGGGCACCTCGTGCCCCACGGACTCCGTCACAGCGGTCTCCTTCCGACGCCAACAACCGTACGGGCGGTGCGAGTGGTGCGACAGCCCAGCGGCCTCAGAGGTCGATGCCCTCGCCCGGGTCGAGCGCGACGGGCTCCCCCGCGCCGCCCAGCCGGCCGAGCAGTGCGATCGCCATCCCCTGGCCGATCGCACTGAGCAGGGCGTCGTGGACGACCACGATCCGGCCCGGTCCCACGCTGCGCACGTAGTCGACGACCTCGCCCAGCTTCAGCCACGGTGCTCCGAGCGGCGTGCACAGCACGTCGACCTGGGAGCCTGCGGGATCGATGAAGGCGTCTCCCGGATGGAGCACGCCCTCGACGAGGTAGCCGACGTTGTGGATGCGCGGCACGTCCTGGTGGACAAGGGCGTGCCACTCCCCCAGCGCCGCCACGTCGAACCCCCCTGCGGAGAACGTCTCTCCCGCGCTGACCGGGTGCACGCGGTCCGCGGGCGCACCGGCCTCGACGAGCGCATCGACGACCGACTGCGGCGCCCACACCTGCACCCCGCCGCCCTGCGCGGCCTCCGCGAGTGGCTCCGTCGCGACGTGGTCGGGGTGCTCGTGGGTGACGAGGACCGCCTGTACCCCGTCGAGCGCAGCGGGAAGGTCGGAGAAGACCCCGGGATCGATGACCAGGCGATCACCGCCACGGTCGAGTCGGATGCAGGCGTGTCCCCAGCGCGTCAGGCGGATGCTCATCCGATCAGTCTGTCCTGACCAGCGCGAACGCGCGCGGCGTTTCGCTCCCGACGCGTCGCCCGGATACGGTTGCGCACGTGCTGGTGCTCGGGGTGTGCAGTCTCAAGGGTGGCGTGGGCAAGACGTCGATCACCCTCGGTCTGGCGTCGGCGGCCCTCGAGCGCGGGCTGCGCACGCTGGTCATCGACCTCGACCCGCAGGGCGACAGCACCATGGCGCTCGGGGCGCGGCCGCTGGACGGCGACGTCGCGTCGCTCCTCGACCAGCCGGGTGAGTCGACGATGTCGGCGGCGACCGTCCTGTCCTCGTGGGCCGACGACGGCCTCGACGTCCTCGCCGGCTCGGAGCGGTCGGCCGTGCACGACCGGATGGACGGCACCGACGTCGACCGCCTGCGCTACGCGTTGTCCTGGGTGCACGGCTACGACCTCGTGATCATCGACTGCCCGCCATCCCTGGGCGGACTCACCCGCACGGGTCTGGCGGCCTGCGACCGGGCACTCGTCGTCACCGAACCGGGTCTGTTCGCCGTCATGGCGGTCGGCCGAGCGATGCGCACCATCGACGAGCTCCGTCGCGGTCCCGCGCCCGCGCTCCAGCCGCTCGGCATCGTCGTGAACCGGGTCCGCTCCCGCTCGATCGAGCAGGCGTTCCGGCTCGAGGAGCTGCAGACCCTCTACGGGCCGCTGGTCCTCACTCCCCCGGTCCCGGAGCGCGCGGCGCTCCAGCAGGCCCAGGGCGCTGCCCAGCCCGTGCACGCGTGGCCCGGAGCCGCGGCCGCCGAGCTGGCGCGCACGTTCGACGCCCTGCTGGACCGTGCGCTGCGCGCGCCCCGACACTGAGCCGAAACGCCCCGGAGATGACGAGAGCGGCCGCCCGACGGGCGGCCGCTCTCCGAGGTGTGCAGGTCAGCCGGCGGTCCGAGCCTGACGACGCAGCGCGAGCTCGTCGTGCGCCGACGGCTGGATGACGAGCTCGTCCTCCTCGTCCGCACGCTCGGTCGGCAGGGCAGCGAGGGTGCCCTCGACCTCTCGCCAGACCCGGCCGACCGCGATGCCGAAGACACCCTGGCCGCCCTGCACGAGGTCGATGACCTCGTCCGCGGACGTGCACTCGTAGACGCTGGCACCGTCGGACATCAGGGTGATCTGGGCGAGGTCGTCGACCCCGCGCTCACGCAGGTGGCTGACCGCGGTGCGGATCTGCTGCAGCGAGACGCCCGTGTCGAGCAGCCGCTTGACCACCTTCAGGACGAGGATGTCCCGGAAGCTGTACAGGCGCTGCGTGCCTGAGCCGGTGGCCGGTCGGATCGACGGCTCCACCAGTCCGGTGCGTGCCCAGTAGTCGAGCTGGCGGTAGGTGATCCCAGCGGCCCGGCACGCCGTCGGTCCGCGGTAGCCGGTCGCAGTGTCGAGGTCAGGGAGGTCGTCGTCGAACAGCATGCCCTGAGCGCGCTGAGGCACTGCCCCGCTGACGCTCTCGGCGCTCTCGTTGCTGGTCACGAATCCTCCACTCGTCGCACGCCGGTCGGCGGACATCTCCCCCGGCTGCTTGTCAGACTAGGCCCGTGGGGGTGCAGACGCCATGACGCCCATGGGCGTGTCGCGACGGGCGAGTCTCACCTTCGACCTGAACGCGAAGGTTCACCCCTCAGTACCCGCGAGCAACCGTCGGTCGACGCCTCAACGACCCTCTCCGCCCCCCTGGTCGTCCGGTTCCACCCCCGTCGTGAAGTCCTCGGGCGTGACGACGTCCAAGAACCGTCGGAACCGCTCCAGATCCTGCTCCGACGTCGTGGTCCGCACCTCCACGCCCGCCACCGCGACGACCTCGGCGGAGCACAGCACAGGACACCCGAACCGCAGCGCCATCGCGATGGCGTCCGACGCGCGCGAGTCCACGCGTGGCCCGGTGCGCAGCACAAGCTCGGCGTGGAACACCCCGTCCTCGAGCCGGGTGATCTCGACCCTGGTCAGCCCGGAACCCGTGGCGATGAGCACGTCACGCAGGAGGTCGTGCGTCATGGGCCGTGGCGGCACGATCCCCGCCTGGGCGGACGCGATGGCACTCGCCTCGGTGGGCCCGATGAGGATCGGGACGAGGAGCTCGGAGTCGGGATCGAGCAGCAGCACGACGATCTCCTCGTCGGCAAGGTGCTGGCGCACGCCGACGACCTCGACCGGAACAAGCTCGGCGTCCTCTCCCATGCAGCCCACGCTACGACGCGGACGCCGATCCGGCTCCCCCCGCGGGCAGACGAACTGTGACGGGCTCCGCTACGGGGTCAGGTCGGCGACCGCGGCGCGCACGAGTGCGGTGTGCATCTGCGTGCACAGCTCGCCCACCTCGGCCGCCAGCGTGCTCGCACGCGCACGCGACGAGGCGCTGCGCTGACCACGCCACGGAGTGACGACCTGCTCGACCAGATCCGCCTGCCGGTCCGCTGACGTGCGGAACTGCCGCAGGTGACGCGCGTCGATGCCGTGCTCGGCGAGGGCCGCGGCGGCGACCACGATCTCCCTGGCCCACAGGTCGAACGACCCTGAGCGGTCCACCCGGAGCACGCCCGCGGTGACGAGCTCGTCGACGAAGCCCACCTCGACGCCGGACTCGCGGGCGAGGGCGTCGATCGTCCAACGCGTCCCAGGGACCTCCCGGACTCCGTCACGCGTCGCGAGGCGTGCGCGGGGGGCCGGCTCGTCCTCCTCGCCGGCGTCGAGAGCCGCCAGGCGGTCACCGATGACCTTCAACGGCATGTACCGGTCCCGCTGCTGACGCAGCACGAAGCGCAGACGCTCGATGTCGGCGGGTGAGTACTGCCGATAGCCGGCCGCGGTCCGCACCGGCTCGACGAGCCCCTGCTCCTCGAGGAAGCGGAGCTTGGACGTGGTGACAGCCGGGAACTCGATCTGCAGCGACGCCAGCACGTCGGAGATCCGCATCGATGCGCGACGGGAGATGCCACGGGGCCACGGCTCGTGCTCGCCGGCGAGCGCGACGACGTCCTGCGCCTCGGCCTGGACGCGCTGCGCGCGAGCGCTCGTCACGAGGCAGCTCCCCTCGGGCCGAGCGTCTGGGACCGGGCGGTCACGCGCCGGCCGCGTCGCGGTGCGGGCTGGGGTGGAACGTCATGCGGTACTTGCCGATCTGCACCTCGTCGCCGGACCGCAGCACCGACTGGTCGATGCGTGACCGGTTGACGTAGGTGCCGTTGAGCGACCCGATGTCGCGCACCGCGAACGTCGTGCCCTCACGGACGAACTCCGCGTGCTTGCGCGACACCGTGACGTCGTCGAGGAAGATGTCGGCCCCCGTGGACCGACCCGCGACGGTCCGCTCGGCATCGAGGAGGAACCGTGCGCCGGCGCTCGGTCCGCGCTGCATGACCAGGAGGGCCGACGTCGGCGGGAGCGCGTGCACGGCTGCGACCTCGTCCGGAGTCAGTCCGACAGGCGCCGACGCCTCGATCTCGACCGGTTCGATCGCTCCGAAGCTCATCGTCGTGTCGGGTCCGTGGGCTGGACGCCCGACCTGCGGGTCCTCGCCGCTCATGCCACCTCCCGGGCCCGTTCATCACGTCGACCACCGGTGTCTCTCGGGGTCACGCACACCCTATGCGGAGCGAGCGGGTCGGCGCAGCACGTCCGGCGCTCGTTGCGACGCGATCGCGCTGGTCGGCGGCGCAGATCCGGACTAATCGGCCTGCGGCGGGACAGGGGTCGCGTACACCGGGTCGGGCACCGCGCGCACCGCGTCGACCTCGACCAGGTCCAGCCGGTCCACGGTTCCCTTGCCGCCGTCGTTGCGCACCTGCGCCATCGCGCCGCCGGGGATCTGCAGCGCTGGCGCGATGATGTCCGGGTCCCCGATGGCGAGCCACCGGTACGGCGCGCTCAGCTCGACGCCGTCGAGCACCACCGCGCCACGGGCGCCGGTGAACGCGCTGCTCGCCGTGACACGCTGGTCGTTGAGCTGGATCGCCTCCGCCCCGGCGTTGCGCATCTCCTCGAGCATGTTGAGCATCGTGATCGGCTTGATGAACCGGTCGGTCTCCGTGAGCGTGACGATCACCCCCGGCCCTTCGGCCGGCAGCCGTCCCGCGAGGATCCCCTGCGTCTCGGCGCTGCGCCGCAGGGCGTCGAGCGCCGCTTGGCGGCGGTCCGAGCCCGAGAGCAGGTCATCACGCTCTCGGGCGAGGTCGGCCGCCTCCCGGGCGAGCGCGTCCCCCCGGTTCGTGGTCTCGTCGAGGATGCGGACCAGGTCACCCTGCCGCATCCCGGCGAGGTCCGTCTCGCCCGACTGCCGGACCTGCGCGACCAGGGCGAAGCCGAGGACAGCACACAGGACGCCGGCGAGGAGCTGCGCACGGTTGGCCCGCGGCTTCAGCGCCTGGCCGAGCACCGCCCAGCTGCTCGGCGCCGGAGGAGCGGTCTCGACGACGGTCTCGTCGCTCTCCGTCGCGCCGGGCAGAGCCTCGGGTGCCTCGGGTGCGTCTGGTTCGGCCGGCGTGAAGTCCGGCGCGACGAACACCCGGACATCGTGCGGAACGGGCTCAGTCTGGGGTTCCCGCACGTCGGACGGCGAGCTGATGTCGTCGGGCTCGTCCTCCGGCACGACGGGGGGCAACGAGTTCGCGTCGTCGGGCTCGTCCTCGGGCACCACGGGGGGCAACGAGTTCACGTCATCAGGCTCGTCCTCCGGCACGACCGGCGGCAGCGAGTTCACCTCGTCGGGCTCGTCGTCCGGCACGACCGGGGGCAGCGAGTTGGGCTCGTCCTCCGGCACGACGGGGGGCAGCGAGTTGGGCTCGTCGGCAGGCAGCCGATCGTCCTGCTGCTGCGGGCCGTCCAGGGGCTCGTTCACCGTCACGCCTTGAACAGGTGTCGACGGATCGACGCGGCGTTGGAGAAGATCCGGATCCCGAGCACGACCACGACGGCGGTCGACAGCTGGGTGCCGACGCCGAGCTGGTCGCCGAGGAACACGATCAACGCGGCGACCACGACGTTGGACAGGAAGGAGATGAGGAAGACCCGGTCGTCGAAGATCCCGTCGAGCATCGCGCGGAACCCGCCGAACAGGGCGTCGAGGGCTGCCACGACCGCGATCGGGAGGTAGGGCTGGAGCTCCAGAGGCACGGTGGGCTGCAGGAGCAGGCCTCCGACGACCCCGATGATCAGGCCGATGACTGCGATCACGTGTCGTCCTTCCCTGTCGGACCAGCAGACCCTGCCATACCGTCCTCGTCCGGCGCATCCTCGACTGCCCCCGGCGACGGCACAGGAGCGGCAGTCGACTCGGGCACGCGCGCCGAGTACATCGTGACCAGACCGGTGCCGGGCAGCTCGAGCTTGCTCTGCGAGGACAGCTGGACGCCGATGCCGTAGGTCGTGCGCAGCGTCGCCAGGTGCTGTCCGGCGCTGGCGCGGGCGAGCTCGGTCTGCATGTGGACGGCGTCGCCGACAGCCTCGACGGTGTACGGGCTGCTGAGGGCGACGAGGTCGACCAGCACCGCGTCCCCCGCGCTCCGGATCGCGGTCATGGCGGAGATCCGCTGCCCGTTCACCGCGATGGCCTCGGCACCGGCGGCCCACAGCCCGTTCACGACGACCTGCAGGTCGACGTCCTGCACCCGCAGGGACTGGTCGACGACGTCCGGGTCGTCGGAGGGCGCATCGGTGAGGACGAGACGCAGGCCGGGCCCCGTGACCGGCATGACGCCGGCCTGGACCGCGTCGGCCTCGATCTGGTCACGGACGGGCTGGGCCTCGTCGCCCAGGACCTCCTCCTGCAAGGTCGCGATCTCCTCCGTCATCGTGGTGATGTCGGCCTGGATCGCGTCCGCCTCCGTGCTGCGCTGCTCGATCTGCGACTCGAGCAGGTCACGTGCTTCCTGCACCGAGCTGGTGGGCTGCCGCAGCGCGACCGTGGCCGCCGTCGCACCGAGACCCAGTGCGATCGCCAGCGCCACGAGGCCGGCGGTCGACCGTCGCGTCCGTCGCGGCTCCGACCCCGCGGCCCGGCGGGCTGCGGCGTCGGCGTAGCCGGGGTCGAGCGGGCGTCGGTAGACCTCGGTCAGGAGCGTCATCGAGGCGTCCGGGCTGCGCTGGGTCTCCTCGGTCGCCTCGGACCCGTGCCGCGGGCTCATCCGGCGTCCGCCGACTCGCGCAGGAGGTGGCGCGCCTGGGTGAGGTAGACGGCGGCCGAGAACCAGTACAGCGCGACGCCCCAGAGGGCGCAGGCCCATCCCACGACGCCGGCGGCCGTGCCGATCCACGAGTCCCACTGCGCGAGCAGGAGCAGCGGGAACGCGTAGAGCAGCGCGAACGTCCCGGCCTTGCCCGCCAGGTGCACCTGGAGCGGGGCGTACCCCGCCCTGGCCAGCACGACGAGCATCACCGCAAGGACCACGTCACGCAGGACCAGGACCCCGAGCAGCCACCACGGCACGACACCGCTCCATGCGAGGGCGACGAGCGTCACGATGATGAAGAGCCGGTCCGCTGCCGGGTCCAGCAGCTGGCCCAGCCGGGAGACCTGACCGAGCCGGCGCGCCAGCACGCCGTCCAACCAGTCGCTCGCCCCGGAGAGCGCGAGCACGGCGACCGCCCACCCGTCCTGGCCGCGCACGATCAGCAGCGCGAACACGGGGACGAGAAGGAGTCGCACGAGGCTGATGATGTTCGGGACGGTCAGCACGCGTGTGGAGACGACGTCGTTGCTCGCCACTGCCTCCCCCGTCACCGTCTCGTCCTGGCGGCGTCGATCCTATGCGGCCTCGGGACCGGCTCCGGACGACTGCACGCCTTCGGCTGCAGCACCCGGTGGGTGGTGCGACAGTTCTGAGATGGTCCACCGCAACGATCCCGATGTCATCACCCGACTCCTGACCGTCCCCGGACGGTGGGCGGTCGTCGGCCTGTCGACCAACACGTCGCGCGCGGCGTACGGCGTCGCCTCGTACGTCCAGTCGCTCGGCCACGAGATCGTGCCCGTCCACCCGCAGGCACCGACCGTGCACGGCGCCGCCGGCGTGCGCTCGCTCGCCGACCTGGACGGACCGGTGGACGTGGTGGACGTCTTCGTGAACAGCTCGCTGTGCGGCGACGTCGTCGACCAGGCCGTCTCCGTGGGTGCCCGCGCCGTCTGGCTGCAGCTCGGGGTCGTCGACGAGGCAGCGGCCGAGCGCGCCCGCGCCGCCGGGCTCGACGTCGTGATGGACGCGTGCCCTGCGATCGAGGGTTCGCGCCGCGGTCTGTGACGTTGTGCGCGACGTCACCTGCGGCAACACTGCCGAGACGGACGCGCGACCGGTAGACTCCTCCACGAATCTGGAGTTCGTCGCGTCCCCCTTCGAGGCGTCGCCACCGCCGCTGAGCCGGTCGGGGCCCGCCTCGCGTCGTGTGGTCTAGGCATCGCGTGAGCGGTTGCCACTGGGTGGTCCGGGGCTGCGACCCGCTGTTCGCCGACCCGGTGCACGGTTCAGGGCTCCGCCCCGCGATGATCGGTTCCCCCACTTCATGAGCTCTGCCCTGTCCTCTGCGCCCTCTGACTCTGCTCAGATCCCCGCTGACGCCACCTTCTCCGACCTCGGCCTGCCGCCGGCCCTCGAGGCCGCGATCTCCGACCTCGGCTTCACCGTCCCGTCCGCCATCCAGTCCCAGGCGGTCCCCGCGCTGCTGAGCGGCCGCGACATCGTCGGCGTCGCCCAGACCGGCACCGGCAAGACCGCCGCGTTCGGCCTGCCGCTGCTCGCCGCCATCGACTACGACCTGCCGGCCGTCCAGGCCGTCGTCCTGACCCCGACGCGTGAGCTGGCGATGCAGGTGGCGGACGCCATCCAGTCGTTCGCGACGCACCTTCCCGGCCTGAACGTCCTCGCCGTGTACGGCGGTTCGCCGTTCCTGCCGCAGCAGCGCGCGCTGGCCCGCGGCGCTCAGGTCGTCGTCGGCACCCCCGGCCGCGTCCTGGACCACCTCGACCGCCGCACGCTGAAGATGGACAACGTCCGCTTCCTGGTGCTGGACGAGGCCGACGAGATGCTGCGCATGGGCTTCGCCGAGGACGTCGACAAGGTCCTCTCCGCCGCCCCCCGCGAGCGACAGGTCGCCCTGTTCTCCGCCACGATGCCGCCGCAGATCCGCCGCGTCGCCGAGCAGCACCTGAACCGCCCCGTCGAGATCACGGTCTCGCGCCAGGCGTCGACGGTGACCAGCGTCCGGCAGACCTACGCCGTCGTCCCGCACCGTCACAAGACCGGTGCGCTCGCCCGCGTCCTGGCCGTGTCGCCTGCGGACGCGGCGATCGTGTTCGTCCGCACCCGTGGTGCGGCCGAGGAGGTCGGCAGCGCGCTGATCGAGCGCGGCATCTCCGCGGCGTACATCTCCGGTGACGTCGCCCAGACCGAGCGGGAGAAGATCGTCGACCGGCTGCGCACCGGGGCGCTCGACGTCCTCGTCGCCACCGACGTGGCCGCGCGCGGTCTCGACGTCGACCGCATCGGGCTCGTCGTCAACTTCGACGTGCCGCGCGAGCCGGAGACGTACGTGCACCGCATCGGCCGCACCGGTCGCGCGGGACGCGAGGGCGAAGCCCTGTCGTTCGTCACGCCGTCCGAGCAGTCGCGCCTGCGCCAGATCGAGCGCACGACGCGCCAGTCGCTCCAGCAGGTCGAGATCCCCTCGCCCGCCGAGGTCTCCGCCCACCGGGTGCAGACCCTGCTGGCCCGTACGGCTGCCCGTGCCGAGCTGGACCGCCTGGACCTCTACCGCGAGGCCATCGCGGTGCACCTCGCCCAGAACCCGGACGTCGACCCGTTCGAGCTGCTCGCCGTGGTCACCGCGCTCGCCGTCGGCGACGAGGGCCCCGTGGCGGTCCAGCACGGCGACGACCTCGACGACGCCCTCTCGCGCGCCCACCTCACCGGTGGCAGCGACCGTGGCAACGACCGCTCCGACCGGCCCGAGCGCGGCGAGCGTCGCCGTTCCGACACGCACGTCGCCGGTGGCTCGCCGCGGTGGCGCGTCGCCGTCGGCCACCGTGACGGCCTCCAGCCGGGTGCCCTCGTGGGTGCGCTCACCGGCGAGGGCGGCCTGACCGGCAAGGACGTCGGCAAGATCGACATCTTCGGCAGCTTCGCGCTCGTCGACATCCCGGCCGGCCTCTCCGCCGACGTGATCGACCGCCTCGCCCGCACGCGGGTCGCCGGTCGGCCGCTGCGCATCCGCCTCGACCAGGGTCCCCGCCCGGGTCACGGCGCCTCGCGCCCGACGCACGGCCCGGCTCGCGGCCGCAGCTGACAAGCACGACGACGCCCTGTCTCCCGGTACCGGGAGGCAGGGGCGTCGTGCTGTCGCTATCGCAGGACCGACCCCGACCGGCCCTGTCGGGACGCGCCGCGCAGCAGGGTGATGTCCGCCTCGCGGAGCACCTCGCCCACGTCCCGGAACCCGCGGATGCTTCCGAGGACGCCGATGGCCAGGCGCGAGCCGAGCTCCTGACGCAGCTGGTCGAGCAGGAGCGAGAGCCGGGCGGGCACGCCTCCGGGGCCGACGTCGTCCAGCAGCACCACGAAGTCGTCCTCCGCGATGCGCGCGGGAGTGTCCCCCTCACGCAGGGGGCGCCGCAAGCGCCGGACCAGCTCGCGATGCAGGTCCAGGCGTGCGTCCCCGTCGGACTCGAGCCGTCCCTGCGTGGGGATCGGGGGGACGTCGAGCACCCGGACGAGGGCCAGCGCGCAGTCGTAGCCGGGTGACCGTCGGGTGCGCAGCACGGCGGCACCGAGCCGGTCGAGGAACAGCAGCCGGTTGACCAGGCCCGTCTCGGGGTCGCGCAGGGCGTCGCGCTGGAGGGCGATCTCCTGCTCCTTGCGCTCCGTGACGTCCACCAGCGCACCGACCAGGCGAGCCGGACAGCCCGCGTCGTCCAGCACCGTGACGGCGCGGCACAGCATCCAGCGGTAGTCGCCCGACGACGTACGGACGCGGTGCTCGAGCTCGAGCGGCGAACCGGCACCCGCGAGCTGGGAGGCGATCGACGCCGAGAGCTCGTCGCGGTCGGCCGGGTGCACGCGTTCGAGCCACTCGCCCGGCGAGTCGCCGATGACGTCGTCGTCGTAGCCCAACGTCTGCTTCCAGCGCGGCGAGTAGTAGACCGTGCCCGCCGAGACGTCCCAGTCCCACGTGCCGTCGTGCGCGGCCATGGACGCCAGCGCGTAGCGCTCCTCGCTCGCCCGCACCGTGTCCGCCAGGGACCGCTCACGAGCGGCTGCCTGTTCGAGCGCCCGGCGCTGCTCCCGCAGGTTGGCCAGCAGACGCTCCTGGTCGAGCGCCACCGCGAGCAGCGCAGCCCAGTGGTTGAACCGGTCCCGGGCGCTCGTCGCCCGCGTCTCCACGGTGCCGTCGATGGCGAGCAGGCCCCAGTCGCTGCCGCCGAAGGTCACGGGGACCACGAAGGTCAGCTCGTTGGACCCGACCGTGCCCGCGCGCGTCAGAGCGGCCGGCGGGAACTGGCTGGCCGTCGTCCGCACGCCGACCAGGCGCGACAGGGTGCCCGACGTGTCGTGCACGCCGACGATCTCCATCTCGCGGTCCCCCGGGCCTCGGTCCGCCCCGAGCCACAGCCCGAGACAGGCGTGGCCGCGGACGCCCCGCGGAAGCCATCCCAGGGCGCGCGGGCTCGCGCCGTCGCCCCGCAGGAGATCCATGTCGACCTCGTACTGGTCGACGATCGTGCGCTCGAGCTGACCGCTGCGCGCCAGCATGGCGCGCGTGCAGCCCTTCGTCAGCGCGAGGAGCACCTCCGTGACGGCGCGTCGGACAGCCGTCTCGTGCTCCGGACGCGAGAGCGCTTCCACCACGTCTGCCTCCACGCCGCGCAGGCAGATGACCAACTGCTCGAGCGCTTCGGGGTGCGGTTGCATCGCCGAGGTGACATCCGCGAGCCGGGCCAGCGTCGCGGTACCGGGGACCGACCCGCGCTCCGCGGCCGTCTCGATCGGCTCCACGACGGCGTGCCACCACGTCTCGCGTGGCGCCACGCCCGTGCGACGCGCACCGCCCACCCCCGTCGGACCGACGAAGGCCGTTCCTGCGAGGGCCCGCAGGACCTGGTAGCCGCTCCGGCTGCCTGCGCCGGCCCCCGCGGCCGGTGCCGACCGGGCGGACTCGGTGCACCCGCAGGACTCGCGCAGCACGAGGGTGGACGGGGCGCGGTACTCGCCGCCGGGGACCTCCTCGCCGCGCATCCGGGACAGCAGCAGGGACACCGCCGTCTCACCGACGCGGTCGTAGTGCGCGTCGACCGTGGACAACCGGGGCGTCACGCGCGCGCCGGAGTCGGCATGGTCGAACCCGATCACCGCCTGGTCCCGCGGCAGCACCAGGCCGGCGGCCCGCAGCGCGCGCTGGAAGCCGATCGCGTTCCGGTCCGTCGCCGCGATCGCCGCGGTCGTCGGGGATCCGGCCGCCAGCATGCGGGCCGCGGCGTCGGCCCCGCCCTGCTCGTGGTTGTCCGACGACTCGTAGATCCAGCTGTCCGGGGGCTCGATGCCGTGGTCGGCGAGGGTCGCGCGGTAGGCGGCGAACCGCTCGCGCATGTCCCGCTGCGTCAGGCAGCCGACGAAGCCGATCGCCGTGTGGCCGTGCCCGAGCAGGTGCTCGACGGCGGCGCGCACCCCGCCGAGGTTGTCGGGCAGGACGACGGCGTCGTCGCCGGACTGCGGCTCCTCGCTCACGAGCACGAGGGGCAGACCCCACTGCTGCACGGAGGCGAGCCGGTCGCTGCGCAGCGCCTTGCCGACGACGACCAGGCCGTCGACGGCGCCGAGGGCCACGGGCGCGTCGAGGATCGACTCGTCCGGGTACCTCTCCCTGTCGAGCCCTGCCGGGTACGTCTGCACCGCGACCACGCGATGTCCGGCCGCCCGCGCCGCTCGTGCCACCCCAGCGATCAGGGCACCGAAGTAGAACCCGCCGACCACCGGCGAGAGCACACCGATCGTCCGCCTCGCCGTCGGTGAGACCGGTCCGCGCCGCACTGTTCCCATGACCCCACATCCCTCGCCCACGTCGTCGGAGCCGAGATGATGCAATTCACCCGCATCGGGCGACACACTAGGTGATCGTGGTCACACCTGCATATGACTCCGGAGTACCCGGCTCTTCCGCGTCGCCTTCGACGCCGTCGTCCGGGCCGTCCTCCCCCAGCTCCTCCCATGCCCCGGCACCGGCGCCGGCGCGCCGTCCGACGATCACCGACGTGGCACGCGCCGCGGGTGTCTCGATCGCCGTCGTGTCCTACGCGCTCAACGGTCGACCGGGGGTCTCGGCTGCGACCCGCGAACGCGTCCTGCGCGTCGCGGACGAGTTCGGCTGGCGACCCAGCGCGGCCGCGAGGTCGATGCGCACGGGACCGCGCGCGATCGGTCTCGTGTTCGATCGCGGTGCCGCCGGACCGGTGGCACAGGCCACCGGGGTGCTCGAGTTCGTCATCTCGCTGCAGGAGGTGCTGGCGACCCGCAACCTCGCTCTCGTGCTCCAGCTCGTCGACGGCCCGGAGGCCGCCGTCACCCTGTACGGCGAGTGGTGGGCCGAGCGCCGGTTCGACGTCATGGTCGTCACCGACGTGCTCGCCGAGGATCCGCGGATCGACGCGCTCCGACGCCTCCGCGCCCCAGCGGTCATCGTCAGTGCAGGTCAGAGCGATGTCGACCTGGCCGCCGTGACGCTCGACGATGCCGAGGCGTTCGTCCGCGTCGGTCGATACCTGCTTGAGCTGGGGCACCGGCACGTCGCTCTCGTCAGCGGCCCCAAGGAGCTCGTGCGCACCCGGGAACGCTTCGCCGCCCTCACGGGGGTGCTCGACGCGGCCAGCGGCGTGCTCGTCCACGAGGCCACGGGAGGGACCGCCGAGGAGGCCGCGGTGGCGACCCGGCGGCTGCTGACCGGCGGCCGCGCGCCGACCGCGATCGTGTACGACTCGGACCAGATGGCGGTCGCGGCGCTCGACGTCGCGCGCCGTACGGGGCTCGCGGTGCCGTGGGACCTGTCGGTGATCGCGGGCTCGGACTCGGCGCTCTGCCGGCTCGCCACGCCGTCGATCACGACGCTCCCCTCGGCCCAGCGGGAGCTCGGGACGGCCACCGGCGAGGCGGTCCTCGCGGTGCTCGACGGAGACCTGCGCGCGCGACGCGAGCTCCAGATCGGTGGCCTCGCCGTGCGCGGGAGCACCGGTCCCCGATCAAGATGAGAACGCTCTCATGCGTGTTTCATTTTGGTAACGGCGAGAACCTAAACGATTCGCCCCGTGCCGCCCGGAAAGTCCGCATGGTGATCTACGTCCAGTCGCCGTGGACTTTCCCGGCCGACATGCGCCCGGACGGGACGGCCGACCGGGCACGCCGAACGACACCCGGAGGACTACGTGTCCACACACGGCAAGAGAGCGGTGAGGCAGCGCCTGCGCGCGGCCACGACCGCAGCGGCAGCGATGGCGCTGCTCGCAGCCCCCCTGTGCATCACGACCAGCGCGAGCGCGGCCGAGGCGCACGTCGACAATCCCTTCGCCGGCGCGACGCAGTACGTGAATCCCACGTATGCGGCAGCCGTTGAGAGCGCTGCCACACGTGCCGGCGACGCCACGCTGGCTGCGAAGATGCGGACGGTGGCCAAGCAGCCGACCGCCGTCTGGATGGACCGGATCAGTGCGATCACCGGCAACGCCGACGGCAACGGCCTGAAGTTCCACCTGGACAACGCGGTCGCCCAGAAGGGCTCCGGCCCGATCGTCTTCAACCTGGTCATCTACGACCTGCCCGGCCGCGACTGCTTCGCCCTCGCGTCGAACGGTGAGCTCCCCGCCACCGACGCCGGGCTTGCGCGGTACAAGACCGAGTACATCGACGCCATCGCCGCGCTCCTGGCCGACCCGAAGTACCAGGACCTGCGGATCGTGGCGACGATCGAGCCCGACTCGCTGCCGAACCTGGTGACGAACATCTCAGAGGCCGCCTGCCAGCAGGCCGCGCCGTACTACAAGGCCGGCGTGAAGTACGCGCTGGACAAGCTGCACGCCATCCCGAACGTCTACAACTACATCGACATCGGCCACTCGGGCTGGCTCGGGTGGGACAGCAACGCGGGCCCCTCCGCCACGCTGTTCGCCGACGTGGCCAAGACCACGACCGCCGGCTTCGCGTCGATCGACGGATTCGTCAGCGACGTGGCCAACACGACGCCGCTCGTCGAGCCGTACCTGCCGGACTCCACGATCTCGGTCGGTGGCACGCCGATCCGGTCGAGCTCGTTCTACGAGTGGAACTTCGACTTCGACGAGGTCGACTACACGGCGCACATGTACCGCCTGCTCACCGCGGCCGGGTTCCCGTCGTCGATCGGCATGCTCGTCGACACGTCGCGCAACGGCTGGGGCGGCTCCGCTCGTCCGACCGCCACGTCGACCAGCACCAACCACAACACCTACGTCAACGAGTCCAAGGTGGACAAGCGCGTCCACCGTGGCGCGTGGTGCAACCCGCTCGGTGCCGGTATCGGCGAGCTTCCCCAGGCGTCGCCGTCGGGCTACACCGCCTCGCACCTCGACGCGTTCGTCTGGATCAAGCCCCCGGGTGAGTCCGACGGTGCGTCCACCGAGATCGAGAACGACCAGGGCAAGCGGTTCGACCGCATGTGCGACCCGACCTTCGTGTCGCCCAAGCTGAGCAACCAGCTCACCGGCGCCACGCCGGGCGCCCCGCTGGCCGGTCAGTGGTTCGAGGCGCAGTTCAAGACCCTCGTCGCCAACGCCTACCCGGCCATCCCCGGCGGCACCACGCCCACCGACACGACGGCGCCGTCGGTGCCGACGGGTCTGACGGCCGGTACCACCACCCAGACGTCGGTCCCGCTGTCCTGGACCGCGTCGACCGACAACGTGGCCGTCACCGGTTACGACGTCTACCGCGGCACCACCCTGGTGGGCACCTCCACCTCGACGAGCTACACCGTGACCGGCCTGTCGGCCGCGACCGCGTACTCGTTCACGGTCCGCGCCAAGGACGCCGCCGGCAACGTGTCCGCCGCGTCCTCCGCGGTCTCGGCCACCACCCAGACCGGCACGGTCACCGACACGACGGCGCCCTCGGTGCCGACGGGTCTGACCGCAGGCACCACCACCCAGACGTCGGTCCCGCTGTCCTGGACCGCGTCCACGGACAACACCGGTGGTTCTGGTCTGGCCGGCTACGAGGTCTACCGCGGCACCACCCTGGTGGGCACCACGACCTCGACGAGCTACACCGTGACCGGACTGACGGCCGCGACCGCGTACTCGTTCACGGTCAAGGCCAAGGACCTGGCGGGCAACCTCTCCGCTGCGTCCGCCGTGGTCTCGGCCACCACCCAGACCGGCACCATCACCGACACGACGGCGCCCTCGGTGCCGACGGGTCTGACCGCCGGTACCACCACCACGACGTCGGTCCCGCTGTCCTGGACCGCGTCCACCGACAACGTGGCCGTCACCGGCTACGACGTCTACCGCGGCACCACCCTGGTGGGCACCACCACCTCGACGAGCTACACCGTGACCGGCCTGACGGCCGCGACCGCGTACTCGTTCACCGTCAAGGCCAAGGACGCCGCCGGCAACGTGTCCTCCGCCTCCAGCTCGGTCTCGGCCACCACCCAGACCGGGACCTCGACGGGTGCGTGCTCGGTCAAGTACACGGCGAGCAGCTGGAACACCGGCTTCACCGCCTCGGTGAAGGTCACCAACACCGGGACCTCGGCCCTGTCCTCCTGGTCGCTCGGCTTCTCCTTCGCCAACGGCCAGAAGGTCACCCAGGGCTGGAGCGCCGACTGGACCCAGTCCGGCACCGCGGTCACGGCGAAGAACGCCGCCTGGAACGGCACCCTCGGTGCCGGACAGAGCGTCGACATCGGGTTCAACGGCTCCCACACCGGGACCAACAACAACCCGACGGCGTTCACCCTGAACGGCGCCACCTGCACCATCGCGTGATCTAGCGCATGACGAGCGGGGGTCCTCCAGCGGAGGGCCCCCGCTCTGCATGCCGGGCCATCCCGAAACCATTCAGCACCGAGGAGAACCGTGTCCCCCACCCACCGCCTACGCATACTGGCGACGAGCGTCGCCGCGACAGCCGCCCTGGCCGCGCCCCTGGTGATCGGAGCCGTCCCGGCCAACGCCGCTGCGGGTGACGACTGGCTGCACGTGTCCGGCAACAAGATCGTCGACGAGTCCGGGAAGGAGGTCTGGCTGACGGGGACCAACTGGTTCGGGTTCAACGCGAGCGAGCGCGTCTTCCACGGCCTCTGGTCCGCCAACATCACGACGCTGACCAAGAGCATGGCCGACCGCGGCATCAACACCGTCCGCGTGCCGATCTCCACGCAGCTGCTGCTCGAGTGGAAGGCGGGGACGTTCCTGAAGCCGAACGTCAACACGTACGCCAACCCCGAGCTCGAGGGGAAGAACAGCCTCCAGATCTTCGACTACTGGCTGACCCTCTGCGAGAAGTACGGCATCAAGGTCTTCCTCGACGTGCACAGCGCGGAGGCCGACAACGCGGGCCACGTGTACCCCGTGTGGTGGAAAGGCTCCATCACCACGGATGACGTCTACGCCGGCTGGGAGTGGGTGGCCGAGCGGTACAAGAACAACGACACGATCGTCGGCGCGGACGTCAAGAACGAGCCGCACGGGACGCAGGGCTCCACCGAGCGCGCCAAGTGGGACGGGTCGACGGACAAGGACAACTTCAAGCACTTCGCCGAGACGGCCGGCCGCAAGATCCTGGCCATCAACCCGAACTGGCTGATCTTCGTCGAGGGCATCGAGGTCTACCCGAAGCCGGGAGTCCCGTGGACGTCGACCGGCCTGACGGACTACTACGGCACCTGGTGGGGCGGGAACCTGCGAGGCGTGCGGGACTTCCCGATCAACCTGGGGTCGAACCAGGACCAGCTCGTCTACTCCCCGCACGACTACGGACCGCTCGTGTTCGAGCAGAAGTGGTTCCAGGGCACCTGGGACCGGACGACGCTCGAGCGCGACGTGTGGGACCCGAACTGGCTGTACCTGCACAAGGAGAACATCTCGCCGCTGCTCATCGGCGAGTGGGGCGGCTTCATGGACGGCGGCCGCAACGAGAAGTGGATGGTCGCCATCCGCGACCTCATCGTCGACCGCCGCCTGAGCCACACGTTCTGGGTGCTGAACCCGAACTCCGGGGACACCGGCGGCCTGCTCAACTACGACTGGACCACGTGGGACGAGCCCAAGTACGCCCTGCTCAAGCCGTCGCTGTGGCAGGACGGCGGCAAGTTCGTCGGCCTCGACCACCAGGTGCCCCTGGGCGGCACCGGCAGCACCACGGGCAAGTCCGTGTCGGACGTCGGCGGGCAGACCGGTGACACCACAGCCCCGACGACGCCGGCCAACCTCTCCGCCGGGACGCCGTCGACCACGAGCATCCCGCTCAGCTGGTCGGCGTCGACCGACAGCGGTTCCGGCGTCGCCGGCTACCAGGTGTACCAGGGCACGACGCTCGTCGGGAACACGACGTCGACGAGCCTGACCGTGACCGGGCTGTCGCCCGACACCGCGTACTCGTTCTCGGTGCGCGCCAAGGACGTGGCCGGCAACGTGTCGGCAGCATCCACGGCCGTCACCGCTCGGACGGCCGTCGTCACCGGGAGCGACACCGTCGCACCGAGCGTCCCGACAGGACTCGAGGCCGGTACAGGGACGACGACGTCGATCCCGCTGCGCTGGAACGCGTCGACCGACAGCTCGGGCGGCTCGGGCGTGGCCGGCTACGACGTGTACCGCGCCGGCACGCTGGTCGGGAGCAGCACGACGCCCAGCTACACGGCCACGGGTCTGGCCGCAGGGACGTCGTACGTGTTCACGGTCGTCGCCAAGGACGTCGCCGGCAACCGGTCCGCAGCGTCGACGGCGCTGACCGCGTACACCGCTCCGGAGGTGTCCACCGGCTCGTGCGCGGTCACCTACACCGCGAACAGCTGGAGCACGGGCTTCACGGGCTCCGTGAAGATCACCAACACGGGAACCAGCCCGTTAGCGGGATGGACGCTGGCCTTCACGTACGCGAACGGTCAGAAGGTGACGCAGGGCTGGAGCGCCACCTGGTCGCAGACGGGATCCGCAGTCACCGCGACGGGCGTGGCGTGGAACTCGACCCTGGCACCCGGTGCCAGCACCGAGATCGGGTTCAACGGCACGCACATCGGCACCAACACGGCGCCGACCTCGTTCACGATCAACGGCGCGGCCTGCACGGTGAAGTGACGGCGTGGCGCGCGGGGGTCCGCAGCAGGACCCCCGCGCGTCAGCTCACGGCGTCCGTGACCGCGGCGACGAGCTCGTCGATGTCGTCGTCCGTGGTGTCGAACGAGCACATCAGCCGGACCTCACCGGTCTCCACGATCCAGTCGTAGAACCGCCACCGTCGGCGCAGGACGTCCGCGACGCCCGGCGGAAAGATCACGAAGATGCCGTTGGCCTGCGTCGGCCGCGTCACCTGGACGCCCGGCAGGTCCTCGATGCCGGCTCGCAGCCGGGCGGCCATCGCGTTGGCGTGCCGCGCGGACCGCAGCCACAGGTCCCCCTCGTACAGCGCGACGAGCTGCGCGGAGACGAAGCGCATCTTCGAGGCGAGCTGCATGTCCATCTTGCGCAGGTAGGTCAGACCGCCGTCCGCCGTGGGGTCGAGCACGACGACGGCCTCCCCGTACAGCAGGCCGTTCTTGGTGCCGCCGAGCGAGAGGAGGTCGACGCCGGCGTCGGTGGTGAAGTCGCGCAGCGGCACGCCGAGGCTCGCGGCCGCGTTGGAGATCCGCGCGCCGTCGAGGTGGAGCCGGAGGCCGTGCTCGTGCGCCTGGTCGGCCAGCGCGCGCACCTCGTCGGGCGTGTACAGCGTGCCCAGCTCGGTCGACTGGGTGATCGACACGACGCCCGGCTGGGCGCGGTGCTCGTCGCCGAACCCCCACGCCTGCGTCGCGACGAGCTCCGGGGTCAGCTTGCCGTCGGGCGTCGGCACGGTCAGCAGCTTGATGCCGCCCATCCGCTCCGGGGCCCCGTTCTCGTCCGTGTGGATGTGCGCGGTCTCCGCACAGACGACTGCGCCCCACCGCGGCAGGACGGACTGCAGCGACAGCACGTTGGCGCCGGTGCCGTTGAACACCGGGAACACCGTGGCCTGGTCACCGAAGTGCTGGACGACCACCTCGTGCAGCCGGGACGTGTAGACGTCCTCGCCGTACGCGGTCTGGTGGCCACCGTTGGCCTCGGCGATCGCGGCGAGCACCTCGGGGTGCACCCCCGCGTAGTTGTCGGAAGCGAAGTCGCGGCGGTCGGCATCGTGCAGTCGGGTCACAGGACCAGTCTCCCCGACGAGCACCGTCCCTCTGCACACGACGGGCGGGTGCGGCATGATCCGTGCAGACCACGAGGAGGACCACCGTGCACAAGCACGACGCCAACCCGGACGACGGCCGGGACGAGACCCACAACGAGCGCGCCGACCGCAACTGGAACGAGCTGCTGCAGGAGCTGCGCGTCACGCAGACCGGCACCCAGATCCTCACCGGCTTCCTGCTCACCATCCCGTTCCAGCAGCGGTTCGCGGACCTCGACGCCTTCCAGAAGGACCTCTACCTGGTGCTCGTGGTCCTCGCGGTGCTGGCGACCGCGCTGTTCGTCGCGCCCGTGAGCCTGCACCGCATCCTCTTCGGCCAGCGGCTCAAGCCCGAGCTGGTCACCGCCGGTGGCAGGTTCGCGCGCGCTGGTCTCGTGGTGCTCGCCCTCGTCATGGCCGGCAGCGCGATGCTGATCTTCGACGTGGTCCTGTCGCGCGACGCGGGCCGCGCCGTGGGGATCGCGTCGCTGGTGCTGCTGTTCGTGTCGTGGTGGCTGGTCCCCCGGCTCATCGCCCGACGCGCGCGCGACTGACGCTCCGTCAGGACGCGGCGACCGCCCGGCAGGTGGCGCAGGTGCCGACGAGCTCGATGGTGTGGTCGACGTCGTCGAAGCCGTGCGCGGCGCCGACCTGTGCAGCCCACGCCTCGGCCTGGCCGGCCTCGATCTCGACCGTCCGGCCGCACGACCGGCAGACCAGGTGGTGGTGGTGGCTGCGCTGCTCGCAGCGGCGGTACACCGACTCGCCGTCCTCCGTGCGCAGGACGTCGACATCACCGTGCTCGGACAGGCTCTGCACCGCGCGGTACACGGTGGCCAGACCGACGCTCGACCCGCGGGCCCGGAGCATCTCGTGGAGCTGCTGGGCGCTGCGAAACTCGTCGACGTCCTCGAGGAGGTCGAGGATCTCGGCGCGCTGCCGCGTCTGACGTGGGACCACGACCATCGCGCCGACCGTCCTTCCTGAGACTGGTTCCCACTATAACGCGACCGGGCCCCCGATCCCGGAGGATCGAGGGCCCGGTCGAGGGTGCTGAGGTCAGCCCTGGACGGCGCGCTTGAGGGCGCTGCCGGCGGTGAGCTTCACGCGGTAGCCCGCGGGGATCTCCAGCTTCTCGCCCGTCTGGGGGTTGATGCCGGTGCGAGCACCACGCTCGGCGCGGGCCACGGCCAGGAAGCCGGGGATCGTGACGGCCTCGCCGGCGGCGAGGTTCTCGACGAGGACCTCCTGGAAGGCCTTGAGGGCCTTGTCCGCGTCGGTGTTGGTGAGGCCGGTCTTGGCCGCGACGGCCTGGACGAGCTCGGTGCGGTTCACGCTCACTGGATGTGCTCCTCTGTGTTCACTCGGACATGCAGGCCCACTACCGGGCCGTTCCCCGGGGCGCGCAGCAGTACCGCGAGCAACGGGGACGATCGGCTGACACTAACCCGACAACCGCAGGAATCCGTGCATCGGGCGTGTCGCGTCACCTGTGCGTTCGCGCCAGGAGGTCCTCCACCGGCCACGTCGTGATCACGCGCGCGGGGTCCAGGTCGTGCTGCACGGCCCGGGCGCAACCTGCTCCGAGCCAGTCCAGCTGGCCGGGTGCGTGGGCGTCGGTGTCGATGGAGAAGTCGCAGCCGGCGTCGATGGCGATCGCGAGCAGCTCGTGCGGCGGGTCGAGGCGGTCCGGGCGGCAGTTGATCTCCACGGCGACACCGTGCTCCGCGCAGGCGTCGAACACCGCACGCGCGTCGAACTCGCTCTGGGGGCGGCTCTTGCCCTTGATCTGCCGGCCCGTGCAGTGCCCGAGGACGTCCGTGCGGGGATTGCTCACCGCGGCGATCATCCGGCGGGTCATCGGCCCCGACTCCATGCGGAGCTTCGAGTGGACAGACGCGACCACGACGTCGAGCTGGTCCAGCAGGTCGGGGTCCTGGTCGAGCCCACCGTCGTCGAGGATGTCGACCTCGATCCCGGTGAGCACCCGGAACGGGCCGACGGCGCTGTTCAGCGCCCTGACCTGGTCCAGCTGGGCGCGCAGCCGCGACGCGGACAGGCCGTTGGCCACCGTGAGCCGCGGCGAGTGGTCCGTGATCGCGAGGTACTCGTGCCCCAGCTCCAGAGCCGCGAGGACCATCTCCTGGATCGGCGTCTTCCCGTCGGACGCCTCGGTGTGCGAGTGCAGGTCACCGCGGAGCCGCTCCCGCAGCGCGGCGGCCTTCGGGTCGAGCGAGGTCGTGTGCTCGCGCTCAAGCTCGTCGAGGTACTCGACGGGCTTGCCCCGCAGCACGTGGGCGACCACGTCCGCCGTGCGCGCCCCGACTGCCGGCAGGTCGGCCAGCGACCCCGAGGCGGCCAACGCGGCCAGACGGTCCGGAGCCTGCCGCTCGATGCTGCGCGCCGCACCGCGGAACGCCTCGCTCCGGTACGGGCTCGCCTGGGCGCGCTCCAGCAGGAAGGCGATGCGGCGCAGGGCCGCGACAGCCTCGGCCTGCCGGTCGGCGGACGAGCCGCTCACGACGCCTTACGACGCGTCTTGCGCGGGGTCGGCTCGTCCTCGTCGGCCTTCTTCTTCGGCTTCGCCTTGGCCTTCGGCTTCTCCTCCGCGTCGGGCTCGGGTGCCTCACCGCGGGCACCACGCGCCTTCTCGACGCTGCGCTGCAGGGCCGCCAGCAGGTCGACCACGTCTCCCCCGCCGTCGCCGGCACCCTCCTCGCCGACCGGCACCGGGACCGCGCGGGTGCTGCCCGACGACACCTTGGCCTCGATGAGCTGCTCCAGGGCGCCCGCGTACCGGTCCTCGTACTGCGACGGGTCGAAGTCCGCCGCCAGCGAGTCCACCAGCGACGCGGCCATCGCGAGCTCCTGCGGGCGCACCGAGACGTCCTCGTCGAGCACCGGGAAGTCCGCCGCGCGCACCTCGTCGGGCCAGAGCAGCGTCTGCATGACGATGACGTTGTCCCGCACGCGCAGGATCGCCATCGACTCGCGCTGGCGCAGCGCGACCTTCACGACGGCCACCCGGTCCGCCTGCTCGAGCGCCCCCCTCAGCAGCGCATACGGCTTCGCGGCGGTCTTCTCGGGCTCCAGGTAGTACGTCTTCTGCAGCAGGATCGGGTCCACCTGGTCCACCGGCACGAACTCGAGCACCTCGATCTCGCGCTCGGTGGACAGCGGCAGCGACCGGAAGTCCTCGTCGGTGAGCACCACGAGCTCGCCGTCGTCCGTCTCGTAGCCCTTGGCGATGTCCGACATCTCGACCGGCTCGCCGTCGATGCTGCAGAACTTGCGGTACCGGATGCGCCCGCCGTCCTCCTTGTGCACCTGGTGCAGCGTGACCTCGTGCTCCCCGGTCGCCGAGTACAACCGCACCGGGACGTTGACCAGCCCGAAGGCGACCGCGCCCTTCCAGATCGCTCGCATGGCCGTGTCCTCCAGTGATGGCTGCTGGGCGTGTTGATACCAAGCCGCGCCTGCGCGGCCTCCTATGGGCAGGATGGACCCGTGGAGCCCATGCTCGCCACCCCTGCGACCGGTCCGACGGAGCTTCCGCGCGGGCCGGAGTGGGCGTACGAGGTCAAGTGGGACGGTGTGCGCGCGCTCGCGGACACCACCTCGGGCCGGCTGCGACTGTGGAGCCGCAACGAGCGGGAGATCACCGCGGCGTACCCCGAGCTGCGCGGGCTGGAGGCGGTCCAGGGCGCGGTGCTCGACGGGGAGATCGTGCTGATGGCGGACGGGATCCCGTCGTTCACCGCCCTCGCGGAGCGCATGCACGTGCGTGATCCTCGCCGTGCCGAGGCACTCGCGGCCCAGCGCCCGGTGACGTTCCTGGTGTTCGACGTGCTCCGGTTGTACGGCGTCGACCTCATGCGCAGCACCTACGACGAGCGCCGCGACACGCTGAGCCGGCTCGAGCTCCCCGACCGGGTCGAGCTCTCCCCCGTGTACCCGGACGGGCAGGAGCTGTGGGAGGTCACCAAGCAGCTCGGGCTCGAGGGCGTCGTCGCCAAGCGCCGGTCGTCGCCGTACGTCGCCGGCCGACGTTCACCCGACTGGGTCAAGGCCCCGCACCGCCGCACGCGTGCGGCGCTCGTCGGCGGGTGGCGCGAGGAGACGAACGGCTCGGGCCGGATGGGTGCGGTCCTGTTCGGCGCGCGCGACGCCGACGGCGCCCTGCGCTACCTCGGCCGGGCCGGCAGCGGGCTGACCGGACGACGCGCCACCGACCTGCTGAAGCTGCTGGTACCGCGAACCGACTCCCCCTTCGACGACGAGGTCCCGGCCGTCGACGCCCGCGGTACCCGCTGGTGCGAGCCGACCGTCGTCGTCGACACGCTGTACCTCGCCCGCAACCCGACCGGTCGGCTGCGCCAGCCGGTGGTGCGTGCCGTCCGCACCGACACCGACGCCGACCCGTGGGAGCAGCCGTGACACCAGAACGCCAGATGGTCGACGTCGAGGGGCGTCAGGTCCGGGTCAGCCACCTGGAGAAGGTCATGTACCCGTCGACCGGGATGACCAAGGCCGAGGTCATGAACTATCTCGTGCAGGTGGCCCCCGCGCTGCTCCCCCAGCTGCGCGACAGGCCCGTGACCCGGATCCGATGGCCCGACGGCGTGGCAGGCGAGAAGTTCTTCGAGAAGAACACGCCGCGCGGCGCCCCGGACTGGGTCCGGCGGCAGGAGCTGCGCGCGGCGCCCGGCGCGGAGGACGAGGGCGCCGAGCTGGAGCTGCCGTTCCTCGACGACCTCGCCGGGCTCGTGTGGGCGGCGAACCAGGGGGCGCTCGAGCTGCACACCCCGCAGTGGCGCGTCGGTCCGCGCGGCAAGATCCACACGCCCGACCGGCTGGTGGTGGACCTGGACCCGGGCGCACCGGCCGGGCTGAAGGAGTGCGCGGCCGTGGCCCACCTCGTCGCGGACCGGCTGCGCGAGGACGGCCTCGACACCACCGTGCCCGTCACCTCCGGGAGCAAGGGCATGCAGCTGTACGCGCCGCTCCCCGGGAACCAGACGGTGATGGAGATCCGGCAGTACGCCCGGGACGTGGCCTACGAGATCGCCGCGTCGCACCCCGGCCAGGTGGTCGCGATCATGAAGAAGGACCTCCGCGGCGGGAAGGTCCTCATCGACTGGTCGCAGAACCACCCCGCCAAGACGACCATCACGCCGTACTCGCTCCGGGGTCGGGACGTCCCGCACGTCGCCGCACCGCGATGGTGGGACGAGGTCGGGCCGGGGTTGCAGCAGCTGACCCCCGACGAGGTGGCGGCACGCCTGGCGGACCGCGGCGACCCGTTCGCCTGACGCGTTCCGATGGCGGCACCGCCGCTGGTGGGGCAGCGTGGTGACCAGCCGGGATCCACCCGCACGAACACGAGAAGGAGCCTTCCATGGTGCTGCCGAAGTACACCGTCCCGTCCCTCACCCTCCAGCAGGGTGCCGACGTCGCCACCGTGCTCCAGCAGCGGCTGGACGCGCTGAACGACCTGGCGCTGACGCTCAAGCACATCCACTGGAACGTCGTCGGGCCGCACTTCATCGCCGTCCACGAGATGCTCGACCCGCAGGTCGATGCGGTGCGCCTCATGGTCGACGCGATTGCCGAGCGCATCGCGACGCTCGGCGTCGCCCCCGTCGGGACCCCCGGCGAGCTGGTGAAGAACCGCACGTGGGAGGACTACTCCATCGGACGGGACAGCGCGATCGCCCACCTGGGCGCGCTCGACGTCGTCTACATCGGCGTGATCGAGGATCACCGCCAGGCTGCGAAGGACGTCGAGGAGATCGACGACGTCACCAACGACCTGCTGGTCGGGCACCTGCACGAGCTCGAGCTGTTCCACTGGTTCGTCCGCGCTCACCTGGAGTCCGCCGGCGGCGTGCTCACCACCGGCAACGCCCAGACCGAGAAGGCCGCCGCGCGGAAGGCGTCCGCGAAGGACAACGCGTGACGGCATCCCCCAGCGCCCGGCCCGTCGTCGGCTCGTCCGGCGGCGGACCGGTGCTTCGTACGGCCCGCCCCGGCGGGCCGTCGGCTGCGTCCGCCAACCCCGCGTCGTCCGTCCCGCGCACGCATCTCGCTGCGCGCCTCGAGAACGGGTTCGACCGTGCGGTGGCGCACCAGCTGCGTCGCCGTGGGTGGACCGTGCGGATCGAGCCGTACGCCGGGTACGGCGGGACGGGATGGGTCCGGGTGCTCGCCCGGACGCTGCTGGCCGCGCCACAGGTGCGCGACGACGAGCTGCCCGGCGCGGGCAGCAGCGCGCAGGCCGGCGCACGATCGGCGTCCGCCGTCCGTGGCTGGCGCAGCTTCGCGACGGCCCAGGTGTCGGGTGCGGAGCTCGAGGTCCAGGTCGGCGACCGGACGCACACCGTCGTCACCGACCGCGGCGGGTACGTCGACACGATCCTCGAGTCCGACCTGGCACCCGGGTGGCACGACGTCCGGCTCACGACGAGCGACGGGTTCACCGCCACCGCCCCGGTGCACGTGATCGGACCGGACGTCCGGTACGGGATCGTCAGCGACATCGACGACACCGTGATGGTTACCCGCCTGCCCCGCCCGTTCGTCGCCGCGTGGAACGTGTTCATGCGCCACGAGAACGCACGAGAGGCGGTGCCGGGGATGGCGCGGCTGTACGCCGAGCTCCGCTCGCGCGACCAGGACGTGCCGGTGGTCTACCTGTCGACGGGAGCCTGGAACGCCGCTCCGACGATCGCCCGGTTCCTGCGCCGACACCGGTACCCGGCGGGGCCCTTGCTGCTCACGGACTGGGGTCCCACCAACAGCGGCTGGTTCCGCAGCGGTCGGACCCACAAGGTGACGCAGCTGCGCAGGCTCTTCCACGAGCTGCCGGACGTCCAGTGGATCCTCGTCGGCGACGACGGGCAGCGCGACCCGCAGATCTACGCCGGCGCCGCGCAGCGGTTCGGCGACCACGTCCGGGCGATCCTCATCCGGCAGCTGACCTTCGGCGAGCACGTGCTCGCGCACGGCGTGCCCGTACCGACGGTCGACTCGGTGCGGGCCGAGCAGCAGGCCGCCCAGCGGCGGGACGGCATCCCCGTCCTGCAGGGAGCCGACGGCCAGGAGCTGCTGCGCGACGTCCGCGCAGAGGGCCTCAACCTCTCCTAGAGACGCTCGGGGTCGTCCCAGTCGTCGCTGCTGGCGATGGCCTCGTCGTCGGCCTCCAGCTCGACGGCGTGCAGCGAACGCGGGGCGTGGTCGGGGTTGCCCCCGGACCGCGCGTCGGCGGCGTCGAGCTCGGCCTGTGCACGCTCGGGGTCGGCGAGGTGCTCGGCGGACGGGTCGGACGTCAGGTCGCGGTCGCGGCTCATGGTCCGGTTCTACCGCTCGCGGTGCCCCGGTGCACGCGCAGACCACCCCCTGGTCGGTGGCGTCCCGTCCTGGACCTCTGCGGGGTCACTCGGCGGGCTAAACGATTAGTGCCCTGCTGCACCTTCGAAGCGCTTCGATACGGTCGCGGCGGTCGTCGCTGAGCGTCGATCCCTCGGGAATCCCGACATCGCCGCCGGGAGCCCTCACCGCCATCACGAAGGAGTGCCGCGGATGTCCGCCCCCTCGCTCGTTCTCCGCGCACCAGCCCGGCTCGCGGCGCTCGCCGCCGCCGGAGCCCTGGTCGCCGGTGCACTCGTCGCCATCGCCGGCCAGGAGCCCGCCCACGCCGCCGACTCCCCCTACTCGTGGGGCAACGTCGAGATCGTCGGCGGCGGGTTCGTCCCCGGCATCATCTACAACCAGTCGGAGAAGGGCCTTGTCTACGCCCGCACCGACATCGGCGGCGCGTACCGCCTCGACCAGACCACCAAGCGCTGGATCCCTCTTCTCGACCACGTCGGCTGGGACGACTGGAGCCACAGCGGCGTCCTGTCCCTGGCCACCGACCCGGTGAACCCGAACAAGGTGTTCGCCGCCGTCGGCACCTACACGAACAGCTGGGACCCGAACAACGGCGCGATCCTGCGCTCGTCCGACCGCGGTGCCACGTGGTCGAAGACGAACCTGCCGTTCAAGGTCGGCGGCAACATGCCCGGCCGCGGCATGGGTGAACGCCTGCAGGTGGACCCCAACGACAACCGCGTCCTGTACTTCGGCACCGAGGGCGGCAACGGCCTGTGGCGGAGCACCGACTCCGGCGTCACCTGGGGCAAGGTCTCGAGCTTCACCAACGTGGGCAACTACGCGCAGGACCCCAGCGACCCTAACGGGTACCTCACCACCAACCAGGGCGTCGTGTGGGTCACGTTCGACCCGACCAGCGGCACCAAGGGCTCGCCGACCAAGACGATCTACGTCGGCGTGGCCGACAAGGAGAACACGGTCTACAGGTCGACCGACGCGGGCGTCACGTGGACGCGGATCGCCGGTCAGCCCACCGGGTACATCGCCCACAAGGGCGTGTTCGACGCCGTCGGCAAGCAGCTCTACATCGCGACGAGCGACACGGGCGGCCCGTACGACGGCGGTCACGGCGACCTCTGGCGGCTCGACGCGGCGACGGGTGTCTGGACGCAGATCAGTCCCGTCCCGTCGTCCAGCACCGACAACTACTTCGGGTACAGCGGGCTGACCATCGACCGCTCGGACCCCGACACGATCATGGCGGTCACCCAGATCTCCTGGTTCCCGGACATCCAGGTCTTCCGGTCCACCGACCGCGGTGCCACGTGGTCGCGGATCTGGGACTGGAACGGCTACCCCGACCGCACGCTGCGGTACACGCTCGACATCTCCGGCTCCGGCTGGCTGACGTTCGGCAAGCAGCCGGCCCCGCCGGAGCCCAGCCCGAAGCTCGGCTGGATGACGGAGTCCTTCGAGATCGACCCGTTCGACTCCAGCTCCTTCCTGTACGGCACGGGCGCCACGATCTACGGCGGCTCCAACCTCACCGCGTGGGACACCGGCGGCAAGGTGGCCATCGGCGTCAAGGCGCAGGGCCTCGAGGAGACGGCCGTGCTCGACCTGGCCGCTCCCCCGGGATCGGTCCAGCTGGTCTCCGGGCTCGGTGACATCGGCGGCTTCGTGCACACCGACATCACCAAGGCGCCGTCCGCGTACTCGGCCACCGCCCCGTTCATGGGCTCGGTCAACGGCACCGACTTCGCGGAGAAGACCCCGGCCACGATGGTCCGCGTCGGCTCCGGCGACGCCGGCACCTCGCACATCAGCGTCTCCACCTCGAGCGGCAGCTCCTGGTGGGCCGGCCAGGAGCCGTCCGGCGTGACCGGCGGCGGCACCGTGGCCATGAGCGCCGACGGCAGCAGGATCGTCTGGAGCGCGGACGGCGCCGGCGTGCACACGTCGTCGACGCTCGGCTCGAGCTGGACGAAGTCCACCGGAGCGGCCACCGGCGCACGCGTCGAGGCGGACCGGGTCAACCCGCTGAAGTTCTACGCGTTCTCCGGCGGCACGTTCTCCACCTCGACCGATGGCGGCGCCACGTTCACGGCCTCGTCGGCCACGGGTCTGCCCACGACCGGGAACGTGCGGTTCGCCGCGGTGCCCGGCCGTGAGGGCGACATCTGGCTCACCGGAGGGACGACGAACGCGACCTACGGCATGTGGCACTCGACGAACTCGGGCGCGACGTTCACCAAGATCGCCGCGGTCGACCAGGGTGACGCGATCGGCTTCGGCAAGGCGGCACCGGGCGCGACCTACCCGGCCATCTACACGTCGTCGAAGATCAACGGGGTCCGCGGCATCTTCCGGTCGATCGACGCCGGGGCCACCTGGGTCCGGCTCAACGACGACGAGCACCAGTGGGGCTGGACGGGTTCGGTCGTGATCGGCGACCCCGACGTCTACGGACGGGTCTATGTCGGCACCAACGGACGCGGCGTGATCGTCGGCAACCTCACGGGGACCGACCCCACGACCTCGCCGACCCCGACGCCGACGGTCACCACGACGCCGACGCCCACGCCCACCCCGACGGTCACCACCACGCCGACGCCCACACCCACCCCGACCCCGACCCCGACCCCGACGGTCCAGCCGGGGGCGTGCACGGTGAAGTACACGACGTCGGACTGGAACACGGGCTTCACCGCGTGGCTGAAGATCACCAACGGGAGCTCGTCGACGATCAACGGCTGGTCGCTCGGCTTCACGTTCCCCGCGGGCCAGCAGGTGACCAACTTCTGGTCGGGTGCGTTCACGCAGACGGGCTCGGCGGTCACCGTGACCAACGCCGCGTGGAACGGGACCATCGCGGCCGGTGGCAGCGTGGAGCTCGGCTTCAACGGGTCCCACACCGGGACCAACACCAAGCCGACGGCCTTCACGCTGAACGGCACGACCTGCACCAACGGATGAGCTGCGGGGTGGGCGGCGTGTGACACGGACCCGCCGCCCTCCCCGCTCCGGCCCGACCTGCCACACCGACCCCGCGGCAGGTCGGGCCTTTCTACCCTGGTGCGAGACCGGTGAGCGTGCGCAACGTCACACGTCCCAGGACTGGAGGTATCTCGACGTCAACATACGATCGATCTCGTGCCAGAACGCGAAGAGACTGTCGACGTCGTCCTCGTCGGGGGCGGGATCATGAGCGCGACCCTCGCCGCGCTGATCACCACTCTCGAGCCCACGTGGACCGTCGAGATCCACGAGCGCCGCGCCGAGCTGGCGCAGGAGAGCTCGAACGCCTGGAACAACGCAGGCACCGGTCACGCGGCCCTCTGCGAGCTGAACTACACCCCGCAGCGGCCCGACGGCTCGATCGACATCGCCAAGGCCGTCACGATCAACGAGCAGTTCGAGCTGTCGCGCGAGCTCTGGCACCACCTGGCCACGCACGACCGCCTCCCGGGGGGCGACGGCTTCCTGTCGACCACCCCGCACATGACGTTCGTGCGCGGCGCGGAGAACGCCGACTACCTGCGCCGCCGCTACGAGACGCTGCGCAAGCACCCCCTGTTCTCCGACCTGGAGTTCAGCACCGACCCCGCGCAGATCGCGCAGTGGGCTCCCCTGCTCGTCGACGACCGCGACCCCGACGAGGTGGTCGCCGCGACGCGCGCCGCCGCCGGCACGGACGTCGACTTCGGCCGCCTGACCCGCGCGATGATCGGCGACGCCGTCGACCGCGGAGCGCGGCTGCACCTCGAGAGCGAGATCACGAAGCTCCGCCAGAAGAGGGACGGCACCTGGTCGCTGCGGGTGGCCGACCGCCGCTGGAACGGGCACGTGCGCAGCCGCACGGTCCGTGCGCGCTTCGTGTTCGTCGGCGCCGGCGGTGGCGCCCTCCCGCTGCTGCAGAGCTCCGGCATCCCCGAGGCCAAGGGCTTCGGCGGGTTCCCGATCAGCGGCCAGTTCCTCAAGACCACGAACCCGCAGATCGTCGCCCAGCACCAGGCCAAGGTCTACGGGAAGGCCGACATCGGCGCTCCCCCGATGTCCGTGCCGCACCTCGACACCCGCGTCGTCGACGGTGGCACCGCACTGCTGTTCGGCCCGTACGCGGGCTGGAGCATGAAGTTCCTCAAGCACGGCTCCTGGACCGACCTGATCCGGTCGATCCGCCCCGGCAACCTCGTCCCGATGCTCGCCGTCGGCGTGCGGAACCTGGACCTGGTCAAGTACCTCGTCGGGGAGGTCACCGCGACGGACACCGACCGACTGCGCACGCTGCGGGCATTCATGCCCGCCGCGCACCCGCGCGACTGGGAGCTCGTCACCGCCGGCCAGCGCGTCCAGGTGATCAAGAAGGACAAGGCCCAGGGCGGCGTGCTGGAGTTCGGCACCGAGCTGGTGACCGCGGCGGACGGCACCATCGCCGGTCTGCTGGGCGCCTCGCCGGGTGCCTCGACGGCCGTCGCGACGATGCTCGACCTGCTGGAGCGCTGCTTCCCCGACCGCATCGACGGCTGGCAGCCGCGGCTGCGCGCGATGATGCCGAGCCTCGGCGGCGCCGAGTGGGACGAGTCGTTCGAGCTCGAGCACCTGGTGGACGACGAGCAGGTCGGGTCCGAACGCTGATCATGGTGCGGCACGATGGGGGCATGAGCGACCCCGTCGAAGCCGTCAGCGCGGAGATGCGCCACGCCAAGGTCCGCGCGGCGACCGAGCACACGACCGTCGGTCAGGTGACGACGACCGCCGACGGTCGCGTCAGCATCGCGTGCGCGTGCGGCATGGACCTGACGAACGGACCCACGTGGTCCCTCGACGAGCACATCCGGCTGCACCGTGCGGAAGCCCGCTTCCTCGCGCTCGCTGCTGTCGCGCCCGAGGGCATCCCCCGGCTGGTGCGCTGGCCGCTCTAGACCCTCGCGGGCTCATGCTCGTGCTCGTGGTCGTCCTCGTGCTCGTGGGGCAGACCGAGCTCGTGCGCCCGCTCGTGCGCCTCGCGGGCCGCGATCCGGGCCTGGACGTCCGCGCGACGCAGCGGCGGGACGGTCGTCGGCGGCTGCCGGCGCGCGGGGAGGTCGTCGAGGAGGCGCGCGGTGATCTCCGCGATCTGCCGGACGGCGTCCTCGAACGGCTCACGCGTGGCGTCGCTGAGGGACTGCACCCCCGTCACCTTGCGGACGTACTGCCGCGCGGCGGCCTCGATCTCCTCCGAGGTGGCGGGCGGCTCGAGCCCTCGGAGCGTGGTGATGTTCCGGCACATGCTGCCCGACGTTACGCCGCCACCCCGACACGCGTCTCGAGGTCCAGGAGGGTCAGCTTGGCCGACGCGCCGCCCGCGTACTGCCCCGGCGTGCCGTCCGAGCGCACCACGCGGTGGCACGGCAGCACGACGGGCAAGGGGTTGAGCGCGCACGCGGTACCGACCGCCCGGACCGCACGCGGGCTGCCCGCGAGCTCGGCCATCTGTGCGTAGCTGGCCGTGTGCCCGTACGCGATGTCGGGCAGGTGCAGGACGACGTCACGGCGGAAGCCGCGCAGCAGCTGCAGGTCGAGCGGCAGGTCGAAGGTGGTCCGTCGGCCGGTGAAGTACTCGTCGAGCTCGCGGGCGACGTCGTCCAGCTGCCCGGGCGCCTCCAGCACCCGCGGGCTGACCTGCTGGGCGAGCGCGGTCAGCACGGCGTCGTGGTCCTGCACACCGAACGCCACCCGGACCAGACCGGCCGGGGTGCGTGCCAGGAGCAGCGGGCCGACGGGGCTGTCGACCGTCCGGTAGGCGACGTCGAGCAGGTCCTCGGCGGCAGCGCGGACGGCGAGCTGTCGGTGCAGGCGCGCCACGTCATCGTCGGCGATGTCCGGTGCGAACGTCATGACTCCTCCTGGTCGAGCGTGGGATAGGTCCGCCGCAGGGTGGCGACGCCGTCCGAGGCGGCGCGGCGGGCCGCGGCAGCGGTTCCGCCGACGAGGGCGGCGACGTCGTCGTAGGGCAGCCCGCCGAGGTGGTGGTAGGCGACCACCTGCCGCTGCTTGGTGGGCAGCGCGGCGAGCGCCGCCCACAGGTCGAGGTCGCGCCCCTGCGGCGGGAGCACCCGGTCGGGGACGTCGGCGACGGGCACGGCGTGCCGGGCGGCACGGCGCACGACGTCGATCGCCTTGCGGTGCGCGATGGTCACGAGCCACGCCTCGACGTTCGCGTCGGCCGGCAGGTCCGGGTACGCGCGCAGGGCTGCGAGGAACGTCTCCGACCAGGCGTCGTCGGCGTCGACCGGCCCGACCACCGCCCGGCACACGCGCAGGACGGTGGCGCCGTGCTGGACGACCACACGCTCGAAGGGTTCCTTCACCATCACAGTGTGCAGACGCACCAGCCCTGCGGGGTGTGAGGTCCGGCTCTTACAGTGGCCCGATGACGAACCTCGAGGTGCGGCCGGTGCCGGAGCTGTGCGACCTCGTCCCGTCCCACGGCCCCGTGGTCGACCTGCACGAGGCCCGGGACGTGCCGCTGGGCGGTGTGCGGGCGATGCGTGTGCGCCGGACGCTCCCCCAGCGCGCGCTGCCGCTGGTCGGTGCCTGGTGCTTCCTCGACGAGTTCGGACCGCAGCACGTGGACATGCGCGTCCTGCCCCACCCCCACACGGGTCTGCAGACGGTGACCTGGCCGGTCGCCGGCGAGATCCTGCACCGGGACAGCGTCGGCTCCGAGGCGGTCGTGCGTCCCGGGCAGCTCAACCTCATGACCGCCGGGCACGGCGTCTCCCACTCGGAGTTCTCGCTCGGCGCCGAGCCGCTGCTGCACGCGGTCCAGCTGTGGGTGGCGCTGCCGGACGGGGTGGCCGCGAGTGCTCCCGGGTTCGAGCAGGTCAGCGATCTGCCGGTCTGGGAGGCGCCGCGGGCACGGGCGACGGTGTTCATCGGCGACCTCGACGGCACCTGGTCGCCGGCGCACGTGCACACGCCGATGCTCGGCGCGGAGGTCGTGCTGGACGCGCACGCCGACATCGAGATCCCGATGGTCCGCGGCTTCGAGCACGCCGTGCTGCTCCTCGGCGGGACGGCGGAGGTCGCCGGCACGCAGCACACGACGAGCGGGCTGCTCTACCTCGGTGACGGACGTGACTTCGTCCGGGTCCGGTCCCTCGACGGTGCGCGGCTCCTCCTGCTCGGCGGAGCGCCGTTCGCGCACGACCTCGTGATGTGGTGGAACTTCGTCGGCCGCACGCACGCCGACATCGCCCAGGCACGTGCCGACTGGGAGTCCGACGCCCGGGCGGACCGCTTCGGGGTCGTCGCCGGGCACGACGGAGCCCGCATCCCCGCACCCGAGCTGCCCAACATCCGCCTCCAGCCACGCCGCCGCCTCCCCCGCACCCCGAAGGAGCCCTCGTGACCGACCTGTCCCACCTGCCTGCCCGCTCCCGGGTGGTCGCGGCCGCGCTCACGGACGCCGGCGTGCTCGGCGAGGTGGTCGAGCTGCCGGACTTCGCGCGGACGGCGGCGGAGGCCGCGGCCGCGCTCGGCACGGAGGTCGGTGCGATCGCGAACAGCCTGATCTTCTGGGCCGACGACCGACCGCTCCTGGTGCTGACCAGCGGGCGGCACCGCGTGGACACCGTGGCGCTGGCACGGCAGCTGGGGCGGACTCATGTCGGACGCGCGACGCCCGAGCAGGTCAGGGCCGCCACGGGCCAGGCGATCGGCGGCGTGGCACCCCTCGGGCACCCCGAGCGGGTCGAGACCGTGGTGGACGTGGCGCTCGCCGACTATCCGCAGGTCTGGGCGGCCGGCGGGACCCCGCACACGATCTTCCCGACGACGTTCGACGAGCTCGTCCGGGTCACCGGTGGGTCTGCACTCGTCGTGGGCGACTGAGAGGGGACGACGTGGACGACGCCTCCACCCGCAAGCCGGTCCTGCTGACGGTCGACGACGACCCCGCGGTGTCCCGGTCGGTGGCCCGGGACCTGCGCCGACGCTACGGCGACGCGTACCGCGTGGTCCGTGCCGACTCGGGTCCGCTCGCCCTGGACGCGCTGCGTGAGCTCCGGCTGCGCGGCGACCAGGTGGCCGTGCTGCTGGCCGACCACCGGATGCCGGAGATGACCGGCATCGAGTTCCTCGAGCAGGCGATGGACATCTACCCGCAGGCCCGTCGCGTGCTGCTCACCGCGTACGCCGACACGGACGTCGCGATCGACGCCGTGAACGTGGTCGACCTCGACCACTACCTGCTCAAGCCGTGGGACCCCCCGGAGGAGAAGTTCTACCCGGTGCTGGACGCGCAGCTGGAGGCGTGGACGGCGCACCCCCCGAAGGCGGTCCACGAGACGAAGGTCGTCGGCCACCGGTGGTCGGCGCGGTCGTCGGAGGTGCGGGAGTTCCTGGCCCGCAACCAGGTGCCCTATCGCTGGTATGCCAGCGACAGCCCGGAGGGCCGCGTCCTGCTCGACGTCGCCGGTGCCGACGCCGACGACACGACCCTGCCCGTCGTGGTCACCACGCAGGGCGAGGTGCTCGTCGCACCCAGCGACGGTGAGCTGGCGGAGCAGGTCGGCCTGTCGGTGAGCCCGTCGGAACGCTTCTACGACCTGGTCGTCATCGGCGGCGGTCCGGCGGGGCTCAGTGCTGCGCTGTACGGCGCCTCGGAGGGTCTGCGTACGGCGCTGGTCGAGCGGACCGCCACGGGCGGGCAGGCCGGGCAGAGCTCGCGCATCGAGAACTACCTCGGCTTCCCCGACGGGGTCTCCGGCGCGCAGCTGACCGAACGGGCTCGTCGGCAGGCGCTGAAGTTCGGCGCCGAGATCGTCATGACCCGCGACGCCGTGGCGCTGGAGGTGCGCGGCGCCGCGCGGTCGGTGCGGTTCGACGACGGCAGCACGGTCGACGCCCACACCGTGATCGTCGCCAGCGGAGTCGCGTACCGCGAGCTGTCCGGACCGGGGATCGGTGCACTGACCGGACGCGGGGTGTACTACGGCTCCGCGCTCACCGAGGCGAGCGCGTGCGAGGACCAGGACATCTACGTCGTCGGGGGCGCCAACTCCGCCGGGCAGGCCGCGATGTACCTGTCCAGGCACGCCAAGAGCGTGACCCTGGTCGTGCGCGCCGCGTCGCTCGACCAGTCGATGTCTCGATACCTCATCGCGCAGGTCGAGCAGAACGACCGCATCCGCGTCCGTACCCACAGCGAGGTGGTCGAGGCCGTCGGGGACGACCACCTCGAACGGATCGTGCTGCAGGACACCGTCACGGGCGAGCAGGAATCTGTGGACACCGGCTGGTTGTTCGTGTTCATCGGGGCCGCACCCCTGACCACGTGGCTGGACGGCACCGTGACCCGCGACGACCACGGGTTCGTGTGTGCCGGTCACGACCTGCTGGTCGAGGGCAAGGTGCCCGACTCGTGGCCGCTCGACCGACCTCCGTACCACCTGGAGACGAGCGTCCCCGGGGTGTTCGCGGCCGGCGACGTGCGCGCCGAGTCCGCCAAGCGTGTGGCGTCCGCCGTGGGCGAGGGCGCCATGGCCGTGATGCTCGTCCACCGTTACCTGGAGCAGCTGTGACCACCACCGAAGAACCGCTCGCCACCACCCGCACGCACCTCGCGTGCGACATCCACGAGCTGCGGAGCCTGTTCCTGTTCGAGCACCTCAGCGACGAGCAGCTGCTCTGGCTGTGCGGGCACGGGCACGTCGAGCACGTCGAGCCCGGGGTGCTGTACCGCGAGGGCGACCCGGCGACGGACTTCTACGTGATGCTCGCGGGCTCGCTGGCCATGTACCGCCGCGTCGGCGCCGACGACGTCGAGATCGCCCGCACGGGCCAGGTCGGCGTGTACGCCGGCGCCTGGGGCGCCTACCTGGGCGACCGGGTGCCGCAGACGTACGCGCAGACGCTGCGCGTCCTGGAGCCGTCCCGGTACTACGTGCTCGCCGCCGCCGACTTCGCGTCGTTCATGACCGACTGGTTCCCCATGGCCGTGCACCTGCTGGAAGGGCTGTTCTTCGGCCAGCAGAGCTCGCAGGCCGCGACCGGTCAGCGCGAGCGGCTGCTCGCGCTGGGATCGCTGTCGGCCGGCCTCACGCACGAGCTCAACAACCCGGCGGCCGCTGCGACGCGAGCCACGGCGACCCTGCGCGAACGCGTCGCGGGGATGCGGCACAAGCTCGCGATCATCGCCTCCGGGCCGTACGACCGCGAGCAGCTCGCGCAGATCATCCACCTGCAGGAGAAGGCCGTCGCCGCACTCGCACGCACGCGAGCGTCCGACGTGGTCCCGACGGCGCTGGAGGTCTCCGACCTGGAGGACTCTCTCGGTGAGTGGATGGACGACCACGACATCGCCGGCGGCTGGGAGCTCGCACCCAGCTTCGTCGCCGCCGGGCTGGGGACGCAGTGGCTCGACATGGTCGCGTCGTGCGTGGGCCCGGAGATCCTCGAGGGCGCCGTCCGGTGGCTCTCCTACACGCTCGAGACCGAGTCCCTGATGAACGAGGTCGAGGACGCGACCGGCCGGATCTCGGCGCTCGTCGGGGCCGCGAAGCAGTACTCGCAGATCGGGCGAGCACCGGACCAGACCGTCGACATCCACGAGCTCCTGGACAGCACCGTCACGATGCTCGAGCGGCAGCTGGGCGACGGGATCACCGTGGTCAAGGACTACGACCGCACCCTGCCCCCCATCCACGTGTTCGGCGCCGAGCTCAACCAGGTGTGGACCAACCTCATCGACAACGCGGCCCAGGCGATGGACGGCGACGGGATCCTGACTCTCACCACCCGGCGCGTCGACGACTGGCTCGAGGTCGAGGTCGCCGACACCGGCCCCGGTATCCCGGACGGCGTCGTCGACCGGATCTTCGAGCCGTTCTTCACCACCAAGCCCGTCGGCTCCGGGACCGGCCTCGGGCTCGACATCTCGTGGCGGATCGTCGTCGGCAAGCACCACGGCGACCTGACCGTCACCTCCGTGCCGGGCGACACGCGCTTCCTCGTCCGGCTGCCCTACTCCCCGACGGAAGGACCCACCCCATGACGCAGACCACCATCGACCCGACCGTTCCGCCGAGCGGGACCGGGTGTCTCGAGTGCGACGCCACCGACGGCTGGTGGTTCCACCTGCGCCGCTGCGCCACCTGCGGTCACGTGGGCTGCTGCGACACCTCACCGTCGCAGCACGCGACTGCGCACTTCCGGGCGACGGGCCACCCCGTGGTGCGGACGTTCGAGCCCGGCGAGGACTGGTTCTGGGACTACGCGGCCGACGACTACACGCAGGGCCCGGCGCTCGCGGACCCGGAGCACCGGCCCTTCGACCAGACGGTGCCGGGCCCGGCCGGTCGCGTCCCCGACGACTGGCGCCGGCGCCTGCACTGACGCCCTCGACAGGCCCTGAACCGGATCCTGACATACGCTGCGGGTCCCATCAGGCCGGGTATTCACGCCCGGCGGTACCGGGTTCAGCCACGAGCCCACGGAGAGCTCCCGCCCCGACCCCGGGGCGCTGCGGAGGACGTCGTGCCCACCCCCACCACTCCCAGACCCGCCCAGGTCGGCCGCTTCCAGTACACGGCGTCCACGGGCCGCTGGCGATGGTCCGACGGGATGTTCCAGATCCACGGCATGGCCCCGGGCGAGGTCGTGCCGACCCTGGCGATCATGTCGCGGCACATCCACCCCGAGGACCGGGGCCGGGTGCTGGACACCCTCGGGCAGTGCGGCGTCGACGGCCGGCCGTTCGGGTGCCAGTACCGCCTGGTCGACCTGCTCGGCGCGGAACGGTCCGTGACGCTCACCGGCGCGGGCGACGCGGGCGACGACACGCTCCGCACCGTGTCCGGCTTCCTCGTGGACATCACGGCCGCCCAGCGGGACGCCGTCGCGCACCAGGTCAACGAGGAGCTGACGCAGGCGCTGCGCTCGCACGCCGTGATCGACCAGGCCAAGGGTGCCTTCATGCTCGGCTACGGGATCGACGGCGACGCGGCGTTCGAGCTGCTGCGGTGGGGATCGCAGCAGCGCAACGTCCGACTCCTGACCCTCGCAGAGCGGCTCGTCGCCGCGGTCGAGTCCGGCGGCGGGCTCGGCTCGGACACGCGGCAGCGCCTCGACGACTTCTACTTCGCGAGCCTCACGGACGGCGCGCCGGAGCCACCCGCCGGGCGGACGGGCCCGGGTCTCGACGTCACCTTCGACACGACGGGCGACGTGCCCATCGTCCGGGTCGAGGGACCGGTCGACCTCGCGACCGCGCACGACCTCACCGCGGCGGTCACCCAGCTCATGATCAAGGCGCGTGAGGTGGGCGCGATGGTCGTCGACCTGCGGCAGGTGACGCACCTCGGCTCGGTCGGCGTCTCGGCCCTGAGCGCCGCCCACCGGCGGAGCGGGGCTGCAGGTGTGAAGATGCGTATCGTGCTCTCCCCCGGGACCAGCCTCGGGCTGGCCGGAGCGCACGGCCTGGACGTCATCATCGCCCCCGCGGGTGCGTCGGCGCTGGACCAGACCGTCCCGACCAGCTGAGGAGGCGCCCAGGATGGCGAGCGACGGGTTCGTCGACGAGGCCGCCGTCCTGCGGGCGTTCGACGACTCCCCCGGCATCCAGATCGTCGTGCGCGCCCCCGAGCTGCGCATCGTCGCGGCCAACCGGGGCGCCCGCGAGGTCCTGCAACGTGGCCACCTGGTCGGCGTGCAGCTGCAGGACCTACGCGATCCCGGGATCCAGACCATCGTGACGGCCCTGTCCGAGGTGGTCCGCACGGGCACGCGGTTCCACGAGGACGCGATCCCCGTGGTGGCCGACTGGTCCGACCCCTCGTCCGGTCTGTGGGTCGACCTGCAGGTCACCCCGTGGCGGGACGAGTCGGGAGCGCTGCTCGGTGCGATCGCCGCCGGCGTCGACGTCACCGCGCGGGTGCGTGCTGCGAACCTCGAGCGCACAGGCGCAGCCACCGCCGACGAGCGGCTGGCCCGTGCCCGCGAGGTCGTGCTGCGCCTGCAGGGTGCGCTGCTCCCGTCGACCGTCCCCCTGCTGCCGCGCGTGGACGTCGCGGCGTCGTACCTGGTGGCCGGGCTGGAGCAGGCGGCGGGCGGGGACTGGTTCGACTCGGCGACCCTCCCGGACGGGCGTGTGTCCCTGACCGTGGGCGACGTCGTGGGGCACGGCGTCGAGGCGTCCGCGATCATGAGCCAGCTGCGCGCCGTCCTGGCTGCCCGCCTGCTCGAGGGCGCCGGCATCCTGGACGCGCTCGACGCCGTGGAGGCCTTCGCGGGCCGGGTCTCCGGCGCCTTCGCGGCCACCCTCTGCGTCGCGCTCCTCGACCCGCACTCCGGCGACCTCGAGTACGCCACCCGCGGGCACCCGGCGCCCCTCGTCGTCGGTCCGGACGGTGCCCGGATCCTGCCCACCACGGGCGACGGGCCGCTCGGCTCGCGGACCGAGGGCCGCATCTCGACCACCCGCCTGCGGGACGGGGACGCGATCGTCCTGTTCACCGACGGTCTGGTCGAGAACCCGCACCGACCGCTGCGCGAGGGCGTGGCGGTGCTCGAGGCCACCGCCGTCGACGCCTACCGGGGGACGTCGGGCGCGCTGAGCTCCAACCCCTCGGTGGCGAGCCGGATCTGCCAGCACGTGCCTGCGGTCCTCACCGACGGGGGCTTCACCGACGACGTGACCGTCCTGGCCGCCCACCGCCGCGCCGCTCCCGCGCCCCTGAGCCTCGCCGTGCCCGCCCAGCCGGGTCAGCTCGCCGACGTCCGCGGGGCGGTCGACGGCTGGTGCCGCGGTGTCGGCCTCGGTACGCGCGACCGTGCCGCGCTCGTCCTGGGCGTCAGCGAGGTCATGGCCAACGCGGTCGAGCACGCGTACCGGGACGCACCGGAGGGCGAGAGCGGCGTCGTCGAGATCGATGCGAGGATCCGCGACGACGCGATCATCGAGGTCGTCGTCCGGGACCACGGACGCTGGCGGGAGCCGGACGTGGACCCCGGTGAGCGGGGACGCGGCTTCAGCATGATGGCGTCCGCGGGGCTGCAGGTGGGGGTCCAGACGGCGTCCGACGGCACGACCGTGACCTTGGAGTGCCCCGCCCGTCGCCCCGCTCCCGTCGACCAGGCCGATGTCGTCGTCGGCGGCGGCGCCCGCGACAGGGCACCCCTGGCGGTCCGCACCGACCGGACCGACTCCCACGTCGTGCACGTCGGTGGGGCCGTCGACCACCGCGCCGCGGCGGCGCAGGTGCAGGCGGAGATCCTCCGGCTCTCCCGCAACGGGCTGGTGCCTGTCACGATCGACCTGCGCGACGTCGTGCACCTCGGCAGCGCCGGCGTCCGGGTCCTCGAGTCGCTCCTGCTGACGATCGACCGCCTCCAGGTCATCGCGCCCGCCGGCACGCCCGCGGCGCAGACCCTGGAGGTGGCGGGCACGCCATTCGTCTCGTCGAACGGCTGATCCGGCGCGAACCGGGTCAGGTCTGCGCGGCAGCCAGGGCGGCGTCGGAACCCTGCACCCGGATCTCCACACGCCGGATCGTGTCCGTGACGATGCTCGACGACGCACCGAGCCCCCGTGCGCCGGTCGCACCCCCGGTCCAGGTCGCGACGACCGTGCTCGTACCCTCGTCGTCGACGAGCACGAGCTCGTACGTCGGCAGCGTGGCGTAGGGCCCCGACTCCGACGGGTACCGGCACTCCCAGTCGATCCGGGTGCCCCAGCGCTTCTCCTGCAGCGTGAGGTCCGCACTGACCGCGGCAGCGCCGACCGGCTCCAGCTGCAGCTCCGTGACCTGCGAGGACGACGACGGGGCGGCCACCGGGGTCCCGGTCGGACGTCCGAGCAGCACACCGGCGACCCCGCCGAGCACCAGCAGCGCCGCCGCCGCGCTCGCCAGCAGGGCGGTGCGTCGCCGGCGGTCCCGCTGCACGGCGCGGGCCACGGAGGCCAGCTCGACCACCTCGGCGGTCGGGGCGCCACCCAGGGCGGTCGCCTCGTCGGCCGGCACCATCCGCAGCAGCCCGGGCATCCCCGCCAGCTCGGCGACGGCCGCACGGCACGCGGCGCAGGTGCGCATGTGGTCCTCGAACTCGCGGCGGTCCGCGGGATCCAGCGACCCGAGGACGTAGGCCGCGTCCCACTCGCGGAACGGGTCCACGCCCGCCGCCCGCTGGTCGTCCGTGTCGCGGCCGGTCATGCCGAGACTCCTCTCTCCTGGAGCGCGAGCCGCAGCGCGCGCAGCGCGTAGTGCATCCGGGACTTCACGGTCCCCTCCGGTATCTGGTGCTCGCGAGCCAGCTCGGCGACGGACCGTCCGCCGTAGTAGGCGCCGACCACCACCGCCCGGTGCTCGGGCGTCAGCTCCTCCAGCGCGTCCGCGACCAACCAGCTGTCGAGGACCGCCTGGGAGGCGTCGGGCTGCGGCGTGTCGGGAGTCGTGTCCGTGGTGCGCTCACGCGCGTGGCGTGCGCTGCGGCGGTCGTCGATCACGAGGTTGCGGACCACCGTGTACAGCCACGCCCGCGTCGCCCCCTCCTCGCGCGCGAGCACCTCCGGATGCTTCCACGCCCGTACCATCGCCTCCTGCACCACGTCCTCGGCGAGCGCATGGTCACCGGTGAGGCGCACGACGTAGCTCTGCAGGGGACGCGCGTAAGCCTGGTGGAGAGCGCGCAGGAGCGCGTCGGGTTCCTGGGCCACGCCGCCTCCTCGCCCGTCGTCCGTGGGTCCTACCTCGTCAACGATGCACCCCGGCATCAGGTTCACCTCGCGGTGAACCCGGGAGTCGGCGGCCTCGTAGTCCCTCGTAGCAGGTCCCGGGGGCGGGACCGGCACCCACCAGAGGAGATCATCGTGCGACGGACAATCCTGTACTCGATCACCGCGCTCGTGGCTGCGGCCACCCTCACCGCCTGCGGAGGCGGTTCCGACGACGACACGCCGGAAGCCGCGGGCGACGCGACCAGCGCCGAGGAGTCCCCGGCGGAGTCGCCGGCGGAGGAGATGTCGACCGACCTCGCGACGGCCGAGACCTCGCTGGGCACGATCGTGGTCGACGGCAACGGCATGACCGCCTACTACTTCCTCAAGGACGTCAAGGACTCCGGCACCAGCGCCTGCTCGGGCGACTGCCTGACGGCCTGGCCGCCGATCACCTCGGAGTCCGACACCCCGACCGTCGAGGGCGTCACCGGCGAGGTCGGCACGATCACCGGCACCGACGGATCGACGCAGATCACCATCGACGGGCGCCCGATCTACACGTTCGCCCAGGACACGGCGCCCGGAGACGTCAACGGCCAGGGTGTCAACGACGTCTGGTACGTCATCGCGCCCGACGGCACCGAGATCGACGACTGACGCGCCGACCCGGACGGCGGTCGCGTCGGCCGTCGTCCGGGTCGTGCGCCGTCCGTCAGCCGAGGCCGTTGCGCGGGTCCGTCTCCACGTTGAGGACGTTCCCGTCGGGGTCGGCGAACCAGGCTGCGCTCATCGTGCCGTCGGTCAGGACACCGTCGGTCCAGGTCGCGTCGCCCGGCAGGTCGAACGTCTGGAACTGGATGCCGGCCGCTCGCAGCGCGGCAACCTCGGTGTCGAACGCGTCGGCGGACAGCTGGAAGGAGATCCCCGTCGCCTTGTTCGTGCCGGCGTAGGCGGACGGGTACACCAGGAAGCCGCCGTTGGACGTTCGATAGATGACGCCATCGGGGACCTCGGGGCCGCTGGTGAACCCCAGCGTCCCCTCGTAGAACTCCCGCGCCCGGTCCAGGTCGGTGACGGCGAGGACGGGGATGGCGGCGTGGTCGGCGAGCATGGTGCCTCCCGTGCGGGCCAGCCGTCCGTCGGCGGGCCGGCACCTCGACGCTAGAACCGTGGCGGACAACCGTCCAGGGCTGCTGCACATGTGTGCAGCACCTCACCCGCAGGGGTTCCGCGCCCGTCCACCTCACGCCACCATCGACCTGTGAGCACCGACGCGCGTGCGCCCGACCGGCCGTCGCAGTGGGGGCTGGCCGTGCTGGGTGCGGTCGGCCTCGCCGTCGCGGCTGCGCTCGCCGCCTACGCCGAGGCGCACCCCGGCGACGGAGCCGCCCTCACGACCCTGGGTTTCAGCAGCCTGCTCCAGATGAAGGCGTGGCTGACCACCGCCGCCGCGGCCCTCGTCGTCGTCCAGGTGCTGTCGGCCCTGGCGATGTGGGGTCGGCTCCCCGGGGTGCGCGACGCGCCCGCCTGGGTGTCCGGCCTGCACCGCTGGACCGGCACGGTCGCGTTCCTGCTGACGCTGCCGGTCGCCTTCCACTGCGTCTGGTCGCTCGGCTTCGAGGACTCGTCCACGCGGGTGCTGGTGCACTCGGTCGCCGGCTGCGTGCTGTACGGCGTGTTCGCCGCGAAGATGCTGGCCCTGCGCCTGCGCGGCCTGCCGTCCGGGACCGTGCCGGTGCTCGGCGGCCTCCTCGCCGGGGTCATCGTGGTCCTGTGGTTCAGCTCGGCGCTGTGGTTCTTCGGCCAGTCCGGGACGGTGAGCTACTGATGGGCATGTCGGAGGTCGACCGCCGCGCGGTGCTCGAGGGTGCGGGCGTCGCGCTCGCGGCCGGGACGCTCGGGTTCGTCGGCTTCGTGGCGCTCGGCCCGGCACCCGAGACGGACGACGACGGCGACGACGACTCCTCGGGGACGGGATCCGGCGGCGACGGTGAGGACTCGCACCTGCTCGCGGCGGTCGACGACATCCCCGACGGCGGCGGGATCGTGCTGACCGACGACAAGCTGGTGCTCACGCGCGACGGAGACGACGTCCGGTGCTTCACGGCGGTGTGCACCCACCAGGGATGTCTGGTCGCCGCCGTGCAGGACGGCGAGATCCGGTGCCCCTGCCACGGCAGCGCGTTCGACGCCGCGACGGGCGCCGTGGTGCACGGTCCGGCGACGGAGCCGCTGGAGGCGGAGGAGATCGAGGTCACCGACCAGGGCGAGGTGCTGCGCGCATGAGGTCCTTCCGAGAGCGCCTGCCCACGCTCCTCTGGGTCGCCGGAGCGGCCGCGACCGTCGGCGCGATGCTGGCCGCACTACGCGTCTGAGACGTCGCCGCCCGTTCGCCTGGACACGCCTGACCTGGGTGGTACGTTCCAGACGAAGGGCACGAAAGCCGACGTCGGGGAAGCCCTAGGTCCCCCTCGTCAGTGATGTCGAAGTGATGTCGACCGGCAACAGCGAGAGGACGGCCCGCATGACGCAGGACCTGGAGGGGCTCGAAGAGACGGGCCCCATCGACTACCTGGTAGTCGCCTTCCCGAAAGCGCACTTCACCGGTGAGGCGTTCCCTCTCCTGGTCGACCTGGTAGAGCGCGGCATCATCCGCATCCTCGACCTGACCTTCGTCCAGAAGGCCGAGGACGGCTCCGTCTCCGGGCTGGAGCTGAGCGAGCTGGCCGACGGTGGCGTCGATCTCACGATCTTCGAGGGCGCCTCGTCCGGCCTGCTGGGCGACGACGACATCTCGGAGGCGGCGAACGCACTGACCCCGGGCGACGCGGCCGCGGTGCTCGTGTACGAGAACGTGTGGGCAGCCCCGTTCGCCGTCGCCCTGCGGCGTGCCGGTGGCCAGCTCGTCGCCAGCGGACGCATCCCGGTGCAGGCGGTCATCGCTGCGCTGGACGCCATCGAACCCGTCGCCTGAAACCCCTGAGGAGGAGCTACCGATGCCAGGACTGATCCGCGGGGTCGCCAGGACCGCCGTCATCGCCGGAACCGCCACGAGTGTCTCGAACCGGGTCTCCCGGCGACAGGCCGGACGCTGGGCCTCGCAGGACCAGCAGCAGCAGGCCGCCGCCGCACCGCCGCCGCCCCCGCAGTACGCCGCTCCGGAGCCGGTCTACGCGCCGCCGCCGCCCGCGGCCGCCGCGCCGGACATGGACGCCAAGCTCGCCCAGCTCGCCCAGCTCGGCGCGCTGCGCGACGCCGGCGTGCTCAGCGACATCGAGTTCGAGGTGCAGAAGAACCGCATCCTCACCAGCTGACGCAGCTCGGACGCACACGACGACCCCGGCCCGGCACGAGACTCGTGCCGGGCCGGGGTCGTCATTGCTGCGTCAGGCGAGCGCCTTCGCCTTGAGCGTCGCGAACTCGCCCGCGTCGATGGCCCCGGAGTCGAGCAGGGCCTTCGCGTCGGCGATCTGGTCCGCCGGGGACTTGCCCGCCGCGACCGAACGGATGTACTGGTCCTGAGCCGTCTTGGCCTCCACGAACGCACCCTGCTGCCGCTCGGCCATGCCCTTGCCCCGCGCGATGAGGTAGATCAGCGCAACGAGGTACGGCATGAAGACGAGACCGATGACCCAGACGGCCTTCCACCAGCCGCTGAGGGCGTGGTCCCGGAAGAGGTCACCGATGATCTGGAACAGGATGACGAGGTAGACGAAGAACAAGAAGAACCAGACCAACATCCAGATCCACTGCCCGAGCGTGTTCATGGAACCGTCCTTGGTGCTGACCCCGCCTCTGCTGGGGGGCTCGTGGTCCGAGGCTAACCACTGCGGCGCGCGAAACACCCCGAATCGGTCGCGACACGACCGCCCGTCCTCAGCCGGCCAGGGCCGCCCGCAGGAACGCGATGTCCTGCGCCTGGCTCTCCGCCGGCGTCTCGACGACCGCGTCGGAGCCGGCTTCCCGGACCACGTGCGCGATCAGCTCGGGCGGGATGGTGCCCGACGCGAAGCCCGCGTGCCGGTCGCGTGCGGAGCCCTGCGCGTCGCGCGAGCTGTTGGCGTGCACCAGGTCGACCCGCCCCGTGATGGCGCGCACGCGCTCGACGACCGTCTCGAGGTCCTCCCCGGCCGCCCACGCGTGGCACGTGTCGAGGCACAGCCCGACGTCGTAGCCGCCGATCGCGTCCCAGAGCATCGCGAGACCGTCGAGGGTCCGCGCGCACGCGTTCTCACCGCCGGCCGTGTTCTCCACGAGGATCTTCACCGGGAACGTCGCGCGCTCGAACGTCTTGCGCCAGTTCTCGATGCCGACCGCGATGTCGTCACCGTCGCCGACGTGCCCTCCGTGCACGATGAGCGCCCGCGCGCCGAGGCCCGCTGCGGCGGCCGCGTGCTGGGCGATCATGTTCCGGCTCGGGATCCGGATGCGGTTGTTGGTCGACGCGACGTTGACCAGGTACGGCGCGTGCGCGTAGATGCCGAGGCCCGAGGCCACCAGGGCGTCGGCGTCGGCGCGCGGCACCGGCTTCTTCCAGCCCTGCGGGTCCGCCAGGAACAGCTGGACACATCCCGCGTCGAGCTCGGCGGCGGTTGCCACCGGGTCGTCGTCACGCACATGGGCGCCGATGAGCACCACGTCGGTCTCCCTCCGGTCGGGCACGCGCCAGGCTAGACCGGACCGGTGACAGGCGCACAGGCGTGGTCAGTCCCCCGCGGCAGCCAGGAGCCGCATCCCGAGCAGACGAGGGGTCGGCAGGCCGGAGCCGGCGTGGATCTCGACCGGGATCTCGACGTCGCGCAGCCCCGGCGGAAGGCCGACCTCGCGGACGCTCCGGTGCGTGGGGTCCGCCGGCGCGAGCTCGTCGTCGAGGACGACCTGTCCCGCGACCAGCACCCGGACCGCCGTCGGGCCTGTGTCCCCGAGCCACTCGAGCTGGATCGACGACGCGGTGCTGCGCCAGTTGAACAGGGTCAGGCGGAGGTCCTGGGTGGTCGAGCGCCACCGTGCGTCGCCTGCTCGCCCTGTCGTCGAGCCGACGCCGGTCACGCCGTGGTCGACCTCGGGCTGCTGCTCGCCGAACGCGACCTCGTCGAGGGTGCGGGCCGCGAGGCTGAGCGACGCCTCGTCGACGGCGGCCAGACCAGCGCGGAGCGCGGGGCCATCCCCGTCCCACGCGTACGGCCACGCGGCGACGTACCGGGCGTCGTGGAGCGTCGCGAACGGTTCGAGGGCGACCGGTATGCCGTCGACGTCCTGCACGGTGAACCCGGAGGAGGTCCGGGCGACCGAGCCGGCGGACTGCGGACCCAGGACGGGAGCACCGAGCAGCGGTCGCAGGGGTCCGCCGGCGATGTGGCCCATCCGGGTAGGCGCTGCCACGTAGTCGACGGAGTCGTCCGGCACGCGGTGCGCGAGGACGAGCGGACCCCACAGGACCTGCGCCCACGGCCCGCCGTCCGGGCTCGGCTCCAGCCACGTGTGCGCGGGCAGCTCCAGGTCGATCGTCGTGACGCCCACCCACTGACGGTCGAGGCGCAGCCGTCCCCCGGCCGGCACCGAGGTCTGCTGCTCGCCATCCACGGTCGCGCTCGCCGCGCCGTCCACCCACGTGGGGATGCGGACGGCGAGCGTGAACCGGGCCGGTGCGGTGGTCTCGACCTCGATCGTGGCGCGCTCGCTGAGCGGATAGCCGGAGCTGACGCGGACAGTGGTGCCGCGGTCGCGCCACCGCGCGGTGGCGTCGATCAGCAGGTTCACGCCGAGCTCGTCGTCCGCCGTCGAGAACGCCAGCGCGCCGTGCCGGGTGTGCGTCTCGAGGCCGGTGCCGACGCAGCACCAGAACCCCTCCTCGCGGGCCGAGTAGGTCCGGTAGTGGCCGGGTCGCATGGAGGTGAAGTAGACGACGCCGCCGTGCTCGGGGTGCTGCGTCGAGAGCAGGTGGTTGGCCAGCGCGCGCTCGGCGTACGCCAGGTAGGCGTCGTCGCCCGTGGTGCGGAACAGCTCGGCCGACAGCTTGACCATGTTGTAGGTGAGGCAGCTCTCCGGGCCTTCGCGGCTGGTGAACATGGTCGCGAAGTCGTCGGCACGGTGGAAGTTCTCGCGCACGCTGGCTGCCCCGATCGCGACGGATCGGCGCAGCGCGACCGAGGTCCAGAACGTCTGGGCTGCGGACCGGCAGCGGTGGTCACCCGACTCGGCGGCCAGGGCGCGCTCCACGCGGTCGACGGCGGCGAGTCCCACGGCGATGGGTGCCTGCGTGTTGGCGTGCAGGCCGTCGAGGACGTCCCGGCCGTCGGCCAGCGGCTCGACCAGATCCCTGGGCAGGAGCCGGCGGGCCGTCACCAGGTGTCGAGGGTCGCCCGTCAGCTCGGCGACCTGCGCGAACGTCTCGCTCAGGCCGCCCGACTCGGTGACGAGGATGCGGGCGACGTCCTCGTCATCGAGGTCAGCGAACATCTCGTCCCACCACCGGACGAGGTCGTCGAGCACGTCCCGAGCACCGACGACCCGTGCGCGCGACGCATCGACGAGGCCGGCGAACGTCTTGTGCAGGTTGTAGAGCGGGACCCAGCGGCCGTTGAGGTGGAACGTCGCCTCCCGGATGTCGCCGCGTCGGAGCTCGTCCCACAGGCTCGCCCCGGCGGGGATCCCGCCGACGTACCCGGTCCCGCCCGCCACCTGGCACGCGCGCAGGCCCGCCACGAGCTGCTCGGCGCGAGCCCCCACCTGCGCGTCGCCGGTCGACTCCGCCAGCGTGGCCAGCGCGGACAGGACGTGCCCGGCCGTGTGCCCGTCGAGCCCGGTCGACTCCCAGCCGCCGTACGGCTCCGCCCTCGGCGGTAGCCCGGCCTCGCGTCGGAACGGAGCCAGCAGCCGGTCCGCGGACAGTCCGAGCAGGGTCTCGCGGACCCGGTCCTGCGCGGTCAGGAACGCGCCCGGCCGCAGGTCGACGTCGCGCAGCGGGAGGAAGTCGATGCTCGTCACGAGACGACGTCGCCGTGCCGGACGGTCCGCCCACCTGCCTGACGGGCCCGGTAGGCGGCCACGTGCGCGCGGTTCGCGCAGCCGTTGACGTCGCAGAACCGGCGCGAGCGGTTCCGGGACAGGTCGACGAGGACCGCGTCGCAGTCGTCGGCCTCGCACCGCTGGAGCCGGTCGTACTCGGCGCTGCGCACCACGTCGGACATGGCCATCGCCGTCTCGACGAGCAGCACGGTCGCCAGCGGGGCGTCCGGCGCGGTGCCGTGCAGGTGCCAGTCCAGGTCGTCGTGCCGGGTCAGGTAGGGCACCGCTCCCCCGCGCGCCAGCATCTCGTTGAGCACCCCGGCCGCCGTGTCGCGGTCGACGTCCCACAGCGCGGCGATCTGGTCCCGGGCGTCGCGGACCGCGGCCAGCTCGGCGTCGTCGCCGTCGTGCCGCGCCGTGTAGCCCCAGCGCGTGTAGAACTCGGCGACGTCGTCGACGGTCGCCATCGCGTCGTGGCCGTCGCGGCGACGGGCGGTGTTCACCATCTCCACGGCCGCGGCGATGCTCATCTCGGTGTCAGGTGCGAAAACCACTTTGACTCCTGTCGACATCCTGAGTAGCGTCATGAGTGTAAACGGCATTCACTCATTACAGACTTTTCTGACGGGAGCACGGCGATGTCCCAGACCGCCACGTCGAACCGCTCCGTCGGCATCGTCGCAGGTCTCGTCGCCGCCGTAGCCTTCGCCACCAGCGGCCCGGTGGTCAAGCCGCTCCTCGTCGCCGGGTGGTCCCCCGGTGCCGCGATCCTCGTGCGCCTCTCGGTTGCCGCCGTGCTGCTCGCCGGACCTGCGGCATGGGCCGTGCGCGGACGCTGGCACGTGGTGCGCGACGAGTGGCGGACCGTCCTCGGCTTCGGCGTCCTCGGCGTGGCCACCGCCTCGACCATGTACTACCTCGCCGTCGACCGGCTCCCGGTCGCCGTCGCCCTGCTCATCGAGTACACCGGACCGCTCCTCCTGGTCGCCTGGCGGTGGGCCCGTGACCGGCAGGCACCGACCCGCGCCACGCTCGTCGGGGCCGCGCTCGCGACCGGCGGGCTCGTCTTCGTGCTCGACCTCACCGGCTCGCTGGAGCTCGACCCGGTCGGTCTCGCCTTCGCGCTCGTCTCGGCCATCGGGAACGCCGGCTACTTCGCGTTCACCGGCCGACCGTCCGCGCTCCCCCCAATCAGCCTGGCCGGCGCCGGGATGGCGGTCGGCGCGCTCACGGTCGCCGTCGTCGCCGCCGTCGGGGTGCTGCCGTTGGCGGCCCCGGACGTGCGCGTGGACCTGCTCGGGGCGCAGGTGCACTGGATCGTGCCGCTGCTGATCGTCGCCACCGTCCCGACCGCCTTCGCGTACGGCGTCAGCGCACTGTCCGTGCGGCTGCTCGGGGAACGCCTCGCGTCGTTCCTGGCCCTGTCCGAGGTGCTCGTCGCCGTCCTGCTCGCGTGGGCGCTCGTCGGCGAGGCTCCCCTGCCCGTGCAGGCGGTCGGGATGGTGCTCGTGGTCGCCGGCATCGCCCTGGTGCGCCGCGGGACCGACACGGTCGAGGTCGTCGAGGTGCTCGAACCGGCCCGCGCGGTCGCCGACGCTCGCGTGTAGGGCGGTCCTCAGCCGACGAAGATGCAGAACGGGTGCCCGGCCGGGTCGGCGTACACGCGGAGCGGCTCCTCGAGGTCGTCGGAGCGGTCGTGCAGCAGACGAGCCCCCAGCGCGAGCGCCCGCTCGTGCTGGACGTCCAGCTCCGCGACGTCCGGCACGGTCGTGTCCAGGTGCAGCTGCTGCGGGACCGGACCTTCGGGCCACGTCGCCGACGGCAGAGCGTCGACCTGCTGGAACGCGAGCGGGACGCCGCCGGGCGACCGCAGCACCAACCAGTCCCGCTCACCGTTCGCCGGCTCGTCGCCGGGCCGGTACTCGAGACCGAACAGCTCGCGGTAGAACTCCGCGAGCGCCCGGACGTCCGTCGCGTCGAGCACGACCTGGACGATCGTGGGGTACGTCGTCATCAGCCAGCACCTCGCAGTCCCGCATCGTCGTCGGCGTCCGCCATGATCTCGCCAGGGGACGCCGACCGCATCCGGGCGCGGGGGCACCCGGATGCGGTCCGGTCAGCAGGCGGCCAGCGCCGCCCGGTACTCGTCCGTCGTCCCGTCCGGTCGGGCCCGCTGGAGCACGTGCCGCCGGACGCCGAGGCCGGCGAGCACGTCGGTCAGCTCCGCCACGTCGTCGGGACCCATCACGGTCGGGTCGACGGTGGTCCGCACCTCGACGTCGACGCCGGAGTCGAGCACCAGCCGCAGCGACGCGAAGGTCGCGTCGGCGCTCGTCGTCGGGCCGCCCACGCGCGTGACCGCACGGTAGAGCCGCACCGGTGCCTTCACGTCGAACCCCACCCAGTCGACCAGCGGGAGCAACGCCGGCAACCGGCTCGGGTACGCGCCGGACGTGTGCAGACCGACCCCGAACCCGGCCGCGCGCACCTCCCGAGCCGCCGCCACCAGCGCACCCTGCCGGGTGGGCTCCCCTCCCGAGAACACGAGCCCGTCCAGCAGCCCGTGCCGGCGAGCGAGGAGGGCCAGCACGTCCCGCCACGGGACCTGGCCCGGTGCGCGCGGGTCGAGGATCGCCGCGTTGTGGCAGTACGTGCACCGCCACGGGCAGCCTTGCAGGAAGGCCGTCGCGACGAGCTTCCCCGGCCAGTCGCACGACGACAGCGGGGTCAGACCTGCGATGGCGAGCTCGGCCGTCACGCGAGCGCCACCGCCGCCTCACGGAACGGCGTGCGCTCCATGTGCTCGCCCTTCTTGCCGATGTTGAACGAGCTGACCGGGCGGTGGTAGCCCATCACGCGCGTCCACACCTCGCACTCGTCGTTGCACTCGGGACAGGTGGCGTGCTCCCCCGCCAGGTACCCGTGCCGGGGACAGATGGAGAACGTCGGCGTGACGGTCAGGTAGGGCAGCCGGAACGTCGACAGCGCACGTCGGACCAGCTCGCGGGCGGCGTCGGGCGTCGACAGCCGCTCGGCCATGTACAGGTGCAGCACCGTGCCGCCCGTGTACCTGGTCTGCAGCTCGTCCTGGCGCTCGAGGGCCTCGAACGGGTCGTCGGTGAAGCCCACCGGCAGCTGCGAGGAGTTGGTGTAGTACGGGTTGTCGTCGGTCCCGGCCTGCAGGATCCCCGGGAACCGGCGGCGGTCCTCCTTCGCGAAGCGGTACGTCGTCCCCTCCGCAGGCGTGGCCTCGAGGTTGTACAGGTGCCCGGTCTCCTCCTGGAACTCCACCATCCGCGCGCGCACGTGGTCGAGCAGCCGGATGACCATGGCGTGCCCCTCCGGGTCGGTCAGGTCCTGGCGGTCACCCGTGAAGTTGCGCACCATCTCGTTCAGGCCGTTCACACCGATCGTCGAGAAGTGGTTGTCGAGCGTGCCCAGGTAGCGCCGGGTGTACGGGAACAGCCCTTCGTCCAGGTACCGCGCGATGACGGTCCGCTTGAGCTCGAGCGACGTCCGCGCCAGGTCCAGCAGCCGGTCGAGCGCGTGGATCAAGCCGGCCTCGTCCCCGGCGTGCAGGAACCCGAGCCGGCCGCAGTTGACCGTGACCACGCCGAGCGACCCGGTCTGCTCGGCCGACCCGAACAGGCCGTTGCCCCGCTTGAGCAGCTCGCGCAGGTCCAGCTGCAGGCGGCAGCACATCGAGCGCACGTCGCCGGGGTTCATCTCGGAGTTGAGGAAGTTCTGGAAGTACGGCAGCCCGTACCGGGCCGTCATCGCGAAGAGGCGGTCGGCGTTCTCGCTGTGCCAGTCGAAGTCGTGCGTGATGTTGTACGTCGGGATCGGGAACGTGAAGACCCGGCCCGACGCGTCTCCGTCGGTCATGACCTCGATGTACGCGCGGTTGATCAGGTCCATCTCGGCCTGCAGGTCGCCGTAGGTGAAGTCGCAGGGCTCCCCCGCGACGAACGGCACCTCCTCGCGCAGGTCGTCGGGGCAGGTCCAGTCGAACGTGAGGTTGGTGAACGGCGTCTGCGTTCCCCACCGGGACGGCACGTTGAGGTTGTAGACGAGCTCCTGGATCCCCTGGCGGACCTCCTCGTAGGACAGGCCGTCGCGACGCACGAACGGCGCCATGTACGTGTCGAACGAGCTGAACGCCTGCGCGCCCGCCCACTCGTTCTGCATCGTCCCGAGGAAGTTCACGATCTGCCCCACGGCCGAGCCGAAGTGCCGCGGCGGGCGGGCGTCCACCTTCCCCGGAACCCCGTTGAGGCCCTCCGCCAGGAACGACCGCAACGACCAGCCCGCGCAGTAGCCGGACAGCATGTCGAGGTCGTGGATGTGGAGGTCGCCCTCCCGGTGGGCAGCGCCCACGTCCGCCGGATAGACGTGGCTCAGCCAGTAGTTGGCCACGACCTTGCCTGCCGTCTGCAGGATCAGGCCGCCCAGCGAGTACCCCTGGTTCGCGTTGGCGTTCACCCGCCAGTCCGTGCGCTCCAGGTACTCGTCGATCGACGAACCGACCTCCACGACAACGTTGTCCGACATGTCCCACCCCGGCTTCTGCTTCACGTGCCTCAGGCGCCGACCACAACATGCTGTGGTCGATCGGTCCCTGAGGGACTAGATGTAGACGTTAGGCGTGGAGCGTCGCTCGCCGGACGGGCCTTTGGTCCCTAGTCCGCGCACCCCGCGACCGAGGGTGGCGACGTACGATCCAGAGCGAGGACGAACGACGACGCGAAGGAGGTCGTGTGGCCACCGGTGTGCTCCCGCAGGCGACCGTCGAGGACGTGCTGGCGCAGCTGGCGGCGTTGGAGGACCCGAGGATCCGGGCGGTCAACGAACGCCACGGCGACGACCACGCCGTCAACCTCACCCAGCTCCGGGCGGTGGCCAAGAGCCTCAAGACCGACCACGAGCTCGCCGGCCGGCTCTGGGCGACCGGCGACACCGCCGCGCGGCTCGTCGCGATCCTGATCTGCCGGCCCAAGGCGTACTCAGCGGCGGAGCTGGACGCCATGCTCCACGACACGCGTGTCCCCAAGGTGCAGGACTGGGTGGTCAGCTACGTCGTCAAGAAGAGCCCCCACGTCGAGGAGCTCCGCGTCGCGTGGTTCGCGGACCCCGACCCCGTCGTCGCCAGCGCCGGCTGGGCGCTGACCAGCGACCGAGTCGCGAAGGCCCCCGACGGGCTCGACCTGGAGGGGCTGCTCGACCTCGTCGAGGCCCAGATGAAGGACGCACCGGACCGCCTGCAGTGGGCCATGAACGAGTGCCTCGCCACCGTCGGCATCCATCATCCCGAGCTCCGTGCGCGCGCGATCGAGATCGGTGAGCGGCTCGAGGTCCTCAAGGACTACCCGACCCCGCCGGGCTGCACGTCCCCGTTCGCGCCGATCTGGATCACCGAGCTCGTCCGACGACAGCTCGGGTAGCTGGTCAGGGGTGGGCGCCGGCGGTGCCGGACGTCCACCAGCTCCGCAGCACACCCTCACCCCGACGCGCGCTGACGATCCACGCACGTGAGCCGAACCAGACGCCGTCGTCGCGCAGGTGTGCCGACAGCGTCTCCCGCAGTCGAGCGAGCCCCTGTTCCGCGCCGTCCGGATCGAGCCGCTCCAGCAGCTCGCCGGTGCTGGTGAAGCTGCGGACCCACGCCTCGGCTGCCACGACGTCGGGTCCGTAGTAGACGGGCTCCTCGACGTCGGTGAAGGAGATGTCGACGAACCCCGCAGCCTCGAGGATCTCGGTCGTCCGAGCCGGGTCGGCGAGCGAGAACGCCCGTGATGGGGCGATCGGCTGCGCTCCCTCTGCGAGAGCCCGGTGGATGGCGACGTCCCACTCGTTGCGGTCGCCAGCCTGCCAGACCAGCATCACGAGGCGCCCGGCCGGGCGCAGCGCCCGCGCGAGGTTGGTGAACGCCGCGCCGGCGTCGTGGAAGAACATCGTCCCGAACCGGCTGATCGCCAGGTCGAAGGTCTCACCCGGGAAGGGATGGACCTGCGCGTCACCGCGCTCGAACGCGATGTTGCCGAGGCCCGCCGCGTCTGCGAGCCCGCGCGCGCGCTCGACGGCCGGTGCGGAGGAGTCGACGCCCAGGGCACTGCCGTCGTGGGCTGCGAGGGCGGCCGCACGGGTGGACTGACCCGTGCCGCAGCCGACGTCGAGGACCCGGTCGCGCGTCTGCACGTCGCAGGCCTGCCGGAACACGACGTCGAGCCGCTGCAGCTCGGAGTCATAGCCCGACGCGTGCTGAGGATGACCCGCGTCCACCGCCCCGTCGCTCCGGCTCACCAGGCCAGTTGACTCGTCGAGCACCCGGTCCGCAAACGCGCACACCGCCGGGATCGCCCCTTTCAGGACTTCGGACTCTACGTCGGGCGCGCGCTGCGCCGGACGATCGACGTACGGAAGGAACGGGTTCGACGACGAGCTCGCCGGAGGTGTGAGATGAACCGAGAGATCGTGGTGGGCTACGACGGCTCCACCCACGCGGACGAGGCACTGGCCTGGGCTGCGCGAGCGGCCCGACGGGAGCACGCTCCCCTGCGGATCGTGCACGTCGCACGAACGTTCATCGACGGCTACGTCATCGCCGACCGACCGTCGGACCTGACCGTCCAGCTCGGTGGCCAGGTGCTCGCAGAGGGCGTCGAACGGCTGCGAGCCATGTTCCCCGACATCGAGGTGACGACGCAGCTCAAGCCCCTGGACAGCGTGGCAGCCGTCCTCACCGAGGCGTCGACGGACGCCCGGCTGCTCGTGGTGGGATCGCGCGGGCGCGGAGGGTTCGCAGGTCTGCTCCTGGGCTCGGTCAGCATCACCGTCGCGGCGCACGCCCACTGCCCTGTCGTCGTCGTCCGGGCACAGCCGGCCGCCGCCGGACCGGCCGTCCGACCGGTCGTGGTGGGCGTCGACGGCTCCCCGACCAGCACCAGCGCCGTCGACTACGCCTTCGACCAGGCGTCGCGGCTGGGCCTCCCGCTCCTCGCAGTGCACGCCTGGGAGCTCCCGACGTTGTTCGGACCCGTGCCGCCGTGGCTGCCGGAGGAGGTCGAGGAGATCCGCATGGCGGAGAAGGCCGTGCTGTCCGAGAGCCTCGCGGGACACATGGAGCGCTATCCCGACGTGCACGTCACCTCCATGGTCCACCGCGGCGGGCCCGCCCACGTCATCCTGGCCGCGGCGGAGGACGCAGCGCTCCTGGTGGTCGGTTCGCGTGGCCTGGGGGGCTTCCGCGGACTCCTGCTGGGGTCGGTGAGCCAGGCGGTCCTGCACCATGCGACCTGTCCGGTCGCGGTCGTGCACCCGTGATCGGCGTCGCGTTCGAGAGGCTGCGCTCCACGTCGGAGCTGCGCGCCGGAGACGCCACGGTGGAGACACGGTGCGACGACGACTCCGTGTGCCGTGTCGAGGTGCGCACCGACGACGGGATGGTCGCCGCCCTCTCCGCCGCACACCTCGTCCGCCAGGCGGTCCTCCACGCCGTCAGGAGAGGCCGGCGGGCCGTCGCGATGACGCTCGACGTCTCGTCACCTGCCTGCGGAGCTGTTCTCGCGGAGCTGCGGGACCTCGCCGGCCACGGGATCGGCACGCTCCAGGTACGACGCGCGGGCGAGACCGTGCTGGTGGACGTGGACCTGCGCGCTGCGTCTGCGTGACGCGCGCATGCCGTGACGCCCCCGACGGCAACCGACGCGCGTCTCACATCAGGGACTCAGGTCCCGGGACGCCACCCGTCACGGAGGCGGAGGCTGGAGGGAGCGCGGCGGTGTGGCCGGCAGACGGCCGGCGACGTCCGACGCGGACTCAGGAGGCTGCTCATGCGCGTCGACGGACCGGTGGTCGTCGCTCTCGACGGGACACCGCACAGTGCACTGACGCTCCGATGGGGAGTCGACGAGGCCGTCCGGCGGCGGGCTCCCCTCCTGCTGGTCCGAGCGGTCGACGACTCGTGGCAGGTGACGGCGTGGAGCTGGTACCCGATCGTCGGGACCGGCGACCTCGACACCGAGGCGAAGGAGTACCTGGCCGACCAGGTGCGCCTGCTCGAGGAGCACCACCCCGGGGTGCGCGTCGACACCCGGGTGCTGCACGGACAGGTGGTGCCGTGCCTGCGTGAGCTGAGCGTCGGCGCCCAGCTGCTCGTGCTCGGCGCGCACGCCCGCACCGGGCGCGCACGCACGGGCTCGACCGGCGTGCACGTCGCGGCGCACGCCCGCTGTCCCGTGGCAGTCGTCCGCTCGGACCCGGATCATCCCCCGGCTGCGGACGCCGCCGTCCTCGTCGGCGTCGACGGCTCGTCGGCGTCCTTGTGGGCAGCCCATGTGGCGGCCCGGGAGGCGTGGATGCGGGGTCGGCCCCTGCGCGTCGTGCACGCCCGACCGACGATCCCCGACCCCTACGGGCCGGGTGGCGTCCCCCCGCTGGAGACCACCGACGAGAACGATCCGACGCACCGGGCAGCGCACAGCGTGGCCGAGAGGCTGCGCGCGGAGAACGAGGGACTCACCGTCGAGCTCGCGCTCGTCGACGACGATCCCGCCGACGCCCTCGCCGGCCTCGCTGTCGGTGCCGCGCTGCTCGTGGTGGGCTCGCGAGGACTGGGCAGCTTCCGCGGCATGCTGCTCGGCTCGGTCAGCCACGCCGTCCTGCGCGAGGCGACCGTCCCGGTGATCGTCGTGCACGACAACGGCTGACCCACGGTTTGGGGGCAGGGCGCCACCGGTGCGATGCAGGTGGACATCCCGCCCCGCGCGGCGATCACGGACCCGGAGCGATCGGCAGGGTCGGCGGTCGCCGGCGCTGGAGGGCCCGGCTCCCCCACGGAGCCGGGCCCTTCCTTCGCGCGTCACCTGGACGCCTGACCTGCACGTTTCCTCCCATCGAGCGTGTCGATGGCAGAATTGCGCACTTTCCCACGAGAGGCGGAGCGTGAGCAGTCAGCCGGGCGCGTCCAGCGCGGTCTTCGTCGACCCGTCCGGACGCCGTGGACGGACCGTCCGGCGGATCACCTGGGCGCTCGGGGCGCTCGTCGCGACGTACGCCGTGCTGGTCGTCGTCGCGCTCGTGATCCCCGTCGGGATGAACCGCCTCGCCATCCCCGGCCTGGGTCCGCTGCTGCCGGGTCCGATGGCGCCCGCACTCGCCGACCCGGCGGGCGACGCCGCCCCGCTCGCGCCGGCGCCACCGTCGCCGACGGCCACGGCGACCCCGTCGCCCTCCGCGTCGTCGGCCGGAGCGACCAGGGCCGCCGCCGCGACCTCGACTCCCGCTCCCACCGCGGTCCCGGCTGCCGACCCGGCGCCGGCTGCCACCGCCATACCGACCCAGGCCGCAGCACCGGGCTCGTCGGGCACCGCGCCGGGGCAGACCGACGAGCAGCCCGGCAACGCACCGACCGCGAAGCCCGAGCCCGCGTCGACCCACGCCGCGACGCCGACCCCTCGACCGAACAAGGGCTGACCGCGCGTGCTGGACCAGAGCGTGAGCATGTCCTCGACGCCCGCACGCCCTCGCCGGCGCCGGGCCCACGTCCAGTACGTGACCCGCCGCCCGGCCCTCGCGCACTGGGTGCTGCTGGTGGCGGTGCTCGCCGCGCTGCTGCTCGCGCTCGGCCTTCAGACGATCTCCTCGAGCGTGTGGCGGGCGGGCACGGCGACGCCCGGAGAGCGTGTCGCCGTCGCGACGCCGTCCGGCGGGCCGGTCCTCGTCGCCGACGACGGCGGTCTCGCCGGGGTGTCGCTCCCGGAACGGACCGTCGCGCTGACGTTCGACGACGGCCCGGACCCGCGCTGGACCCCGCAGATCCTCGACATCCTCGCCCGCGAGAACGTCCCGGCCACGTTCTTCGTCGTCGGCTCGCACGCGGTCGAGGAGCCCGAGCTGCTCCGCGAGGTGGTCGCCGCCGGACACGAGCTGGGCGAGCACACGTGGTCGCACGCCGACCTGTCGACGGTGCCCGCGTGGCGGGCCAACCTCGAGCTCTCCCTCGGGCAGCTGGGCCTCGCGGGCGGAGCGGGGATCAGCACCTCGCTCCTGCGGCCGCCGTACTCGTCGTCACCCCAGGACCTCGACGCCGCCGAGCTGACGGCCGTCCAGCGCGCGGCCGACGCCGGCTACCTCGTCGTCCTCGCCGACCGGGACACCAAGGACTGGAGCCGGCCCGGCGTCGAGCAGATCGTCGCCGCCGGCTCCCCTACCGGGACCGAGGGTCAGGTCGTCCTGCTGCACGACGGCGGCGGCGACCGGTCCGAGACGATCGCGGCACTCCCCGCCCTGATCGAGCGGTACCGCGACGCCGGCTACCGCTTCACGACGATCTCGGAGGGGATCGGCCTGACGGCCGGGGCGACCCGTCCCGCCGAGGCGATCCCTGCCCTGCAGGGGCAGGTGCTCGACGTGGCGGTGCGCGCGTCCGGCTGGCTGGTGACGGCGGTGAGCTGGGCGGTGCTCGGGTTCGGCATCCTGTCCCTCCTGCGGACCGTCCTGGTCGTCGGCCTCGCGCCGCGGCACGTCCGGGTGTCCGCCCGTCGGGTCGCGGGCGAGCAGTGGCTGCCGCCCGTGACGGTGCTGGTCCCCGCCTACAACGAGGCCGTCGGGATCGAGCGGGCGGTGCGCTCGCTGGTCGCGTCCGACTATCCCGAGCTCGAGGTCGTGGTCATCGACGACGGGTCCACCGACGGCACCGGCGACGTCGTCGAGCGGCTCGGGCTCCCGGGCGTCCGACTGGTCCGGCAGCCGAACGCCGGCAAGGCCGCCGCCCTGCGGACCGGCACCCGAGAGGCGTCGCACGACGTCCTGGTCATGCTGGACGGCGACACCGTGTTCGAGCCGGACACCATCCGCCTGCTGGTCCAGCCGTTGCGCGACCCCGCGGTCGGTGCGGTGAGCGGCAACACCAAGGTGGGCAACCGGACCGGTCTGCTCGGACGCTGGCAGCACCTCGAGTACGTCAGCGGCTTCAACCTCGACCGCCGCCTGCAGGACCTGCTCGGCTGCATCACCACCGTGCCCGGCGCGGCGGGTGCGTTCCGTCGTCAGGCCGTCGAGTCGGCGGGCGGGCTCAGCTCCGAGACCCTCGCCGAGGACACCGACATCACGATGGGCATCCTGCGGGCCGGCTACCGCGTGGTCCACGAGGAGCGCGCCCGTGCCTGGACCGAGGCGCCGAGCAGCGTGAACGACCTGTGGCGCCAGCGGTACCGCTGGAGCTACGGGACCATGCAGTGCATCTGGAAGCACCGCCACGCCGTGCGCGACTCGACCAGCGGCGGGCGCCGGCTCGGCCTGGTCGGGATCCCCTACATGCTGCTCTTCCAGGTGCTCCTGCCGTTGCTGGCCCCCGCGATCGACCTGTTCGCCCTCTACGGGCTCCTCACCGGCAACGCCCGGTCGGTGCTGACGGTGTGGGTGGTCTTCGCCCTGCTCCAGCTGGCCACCACCGCGTACGCGCTCCGGCTCGACCGCGAGAGCCTCAAGCCACTGTGGAGCCTGCCGCTCCAGCAGGTGTTCTACCGCCAGCTGATCTACCTGGTCGTCATCCAGTCCATCGCCAGCGCCGTCGCCGGGGCGCGTCTGCCCTGGCACAAGCTGCACCGTTCCGGCGACGTGGTCGTGCCCGCCTGACCCTGCGTCTCACTCGAGAAGGTGGACGGTGTAGGCGACCGCGAAGCCCAGCGTGGTGGCGACCCCGACCCACCGACCGCCCTCCTCGAACGCCTCGGGCATCATCGTGTCGGCCAGCATCGTCAGGATCGCTCCGGCGGCGAAGGTGAGCACGAACGCGACCGCTCCGGGCGACGACGTCTGGAAGATGGAGTACCCCGCCGCCGACGCGAGCCCGGACACGACGGCGATCGCGACCCACATCCATACGATGCGCGACCGGCGCCAACCCGCCGACACCAGGCCGGTCGTCGAGCCGATCGCCTCGGGCAGGTTCGAGATGAACACCGCGATCAGGTAGGCCAGACCCACCTCGCCGCCGTGGAAGATCGTCAGGCCGATGACCATGGACTCCGGGATCCCGTCCAGCACCGTCCCGAGCACGATCGCCAGCGGCGAGCCGCTCTGCTGGGCTCCGCCGGCGTCCTTGCGGGCTCCTCCGCCGAACCTGTCGATCAGCAGGTCGCCGCCGAAGAAGACGAGGCAGCCGGCGAACAGTCCACCGATGAGCGCAGCCTGGCCGCCTCCCTGGTTGCTCGCCTCTTCGACGAGATCGAATGCCACCGCGCTGATCAGGACACCGGCACCGAACCCCATGACGAGGCCGATGAGGCGCCGGCTGGTGCGGAACACCAGCGCGAGGACGCCGCCGATCACCAGCGAGCTCGCCGCCAGAAGCCCCCACGCGAATGCACCGGCCACCCTGAGACCACCTCCCGAGACGGTCAGCGTGGCACGGTCGGCTCAGCAGCTCCTGGCCGACCCGCCGCGAGCTACGTGGTCGGGGTCTCCGCTGCGCGCTTGATCGAGGCGGCCTCGGTCTCGACGTACCGCCTGGTCAGTGACCGCGTCATCAGCCAGCCGATCCCCGACATCGGACCGGAGACCGTCAGTGCAAGGGTCAGCCGGCTCCCGTCGGGATGCGGCTCGACGACGTGCGAGGCGGTGACCGTGACGCCGGGCGAGCTCGACTCCCAGGTGTACGACGACCCGTCACTCAGCTCGGTCACCGTCCACACCGCTGGGGACAGCCGCGGCTGCTGCAACCGGGTTCGGGAGCCCACAGCCAGCGGTCCGGCGTCCAGACGCTCCACGGTGTCGACCGTCGGGATGCGCTCGGGCCAGCGCTCGACGTCGACGACCACCGCCCAGACACGCTCGGGCGGCGCCGCGATGGTGACGGCGTGCTGCAGGCCGGGCATGGAGGGAGTCTAGTGACCGCGCTGATCTGCTCGAGCTGCCCCGCGAAGCAGGGTCCGACCGGTCAGGGCTGGCGGGCGGGCACCTCGGTGGTCATGACGCAGTTGCCCTGGCCCTTGGGCCGCTGGTAGTCGAACCCGAGCTGCTCGTACATGGTCCGCGTCGCGTTGTAGAGGAAGGACGCGGAGGTCTTCTTGCCGGGCGGCAGGTCGTGCGGGTACGACTCCACCAGACCACCCCCCGCGTCGGCGATCAGCGCGAGCGCGCCCCGCACAGCGACCGACGCCATCCCCTGACGACGGTAGCGACGGTCCACGAACAGGCAGGTGATCCGGAAGTCCGGCCGGCGCTGGACACACTTCTCCCACTCCTTGCGGTGCTGGATGTTCGGCAGCTCCTCGACCGGACCGAACTGCGCCCAGGCGACTGCGACGTCGTCGTCGAACACGACCGCCGCGTGGGTGCGACCGGCCAGGACGAGCTGCCGCTTGAACTCGCGGTTGCCGATCTCCCGGCGCTCGTCGACGGGGTCGGGGTAGAGGTGGAAGTGGGTGCACCAGCACCCGCCCCAGACACCGTTGTGCCGCTCCGCCAGATCCGCATACGCGTCCCAGGTCTGCGGACCGAGCGGTTCGATCCGGTAACCGTCGACCGTGAGCCCTGCGTCGCCCATCCTCGTGACAGTAGTCGTCGGGTCACGGCGGTGCAGCCGTCCGCTGACGGGCTGTCCCGCTACGCGAGAGAGCGTTGAAGACTCGCGGACCCCTTCGCGTCGAGGATCGGCTTGAGCGACTCCGCCAAGAAGCCGGCGAGCTCGCTGCGACCGCCTCCCCCTCCGCTGGCGTGTGCCCGCGCCCCGTCGATGTGCAGCTGGGTCGCGTCCCGTCGGATGGCGCTCAGCGTGTCCGCGGGGAGGCTGAACAGGATGTCGACGGTCTCGGCTGCGCTGACAGGACGCTGGGCGTGCGGCAGGGTCGTCGCCTGGTCGAGCGTCAGCGCGGCGACCTCCGGACTCACCCCGAGCGTGTGCCCGAGCGCGGCGAGATCGTGTTGCTGCGGGGAGATCGGCGGGGCCGGGCGTCGAGGAACAGGAGCGGGCAGCGGTGCACTGAGGAGCGCCGCCATGTCGACGATGCCCGCGCCGTACCGATCCGTGCGCCACGACGTGGGTGCGACCAAAGGGTCGGCGTCGCCGTGCGTGGTTGCTCTCAGCTCCTCAGGAGCGCGCGCGGTCTTCTGGAGGAGCTCCCTGAACACGAGCTGCAACGGCTGCGCATCCCGGTACCTGTCGAGGAGCGTCGAACGACCCCACCTGGCGATCCACAGCGCGGCGGCCGCCGCGACAGCCGGCGCAGCGTACGACGTCCCCGACCCGGCTTTCGTGATCTCGGTGATCCCGGGGGGCGCAAAATCGGCCACGGCCACCAGGTGGCCCGGAGCGCTGATGTCGATGGAGCGAGACGCCGTGGTCGGCCCCCACGGGCGATCATCGGGCGCCGATGCGGCGACCGCGATGCATTCGGTGTAGGCCGCCGGGTAGGGCACGACGGGGAACCTCTGCCCGCCAGCGGCGACGACGACGACGTTGCGCTCCACCGCCCGACGCAGTGCGGCATGCAGAGCCGGCGACGGGAGCCCGCCCAGGCTGATGGAGATGACGTCGACGCCGAGGGACGTCAGGTAGTTGATGGACCACACAAGCGCGACCGTGGAGAACTGGACCACGTTGGTCGCGCACCTCACCGGCACCACGGAGTCGGAGCCGCCGTACCCGAGGACGGGATCCCGTGTCCGCGGGCGAATCAGGTCGTGGTCGTCCGGGCTGCTGACCAGGAGCGATGCCGTGCCCGTGCCGTGACCGTCGAAAGGGTCGATCGACTCCACCGGGTCTTCCGCGTCGATCCCACCGGTGAAGGCGTTCCGAGCGCGCGCCAGGTCCAGCGAACCCGTGGGGAGCTGGCGATGCCGCGCCCATCCCGTATCCGGATGCCCGATGACGACCCGATCGGGCCGGGCTGGAAGAAGTGTGAGCGCCTCCGGCTGCCGCATGCGCTCGCGCGCCCACGCCGGGTCCCGCGGGGACGGAGTCACGCCGACGGCCTGCTCGGCAAGAGGGTGCCCCGGTGACACGATTCCCTCGACGCCGGCCCACGACACCTGGTCCTGGCTGATCAGCTCGTACGCGGCGTCCCATGCTTCTCGACGGCTTGCACCGTCCACGTCCGCGGCGAGGTAGGACGTGTCGGAGGGGCCGCTCACCGCGATCTCGTCCCACCCGCCGCTCGCACCGAGCTGAGGCGACGGCGTGTCACCGAGCGCGCACGCTGCCAGCAGCTTCATGGCCGGCCCCTCAGGCGTTCGCACGATCGCGTCGGACCAGGCATCTGTTCGGCGCCCATGCGACCGTCCCCGTCTGCCGTGTGGAAGACCGTTGCAGGGAGTGCCAAGGACTCAGCCTGCGTTCGTCGAATCTACTCCCGCCGAGCCACAGCCCCGCGGACGAACCCAGACCGGGAACCTGCGGCTCGTGAGCGTCGCCCGATCGACGTCAGGGCGCGGTTCCTGGCGGCGCGGCCTGCTGTGCATGCCAGGCGCTGTTCACACCGGCCAACGCGCGGTCGAGGTCGCCGACGATCTCGCGCAGCACCGGCCAGACCCTGTTCGGGTCGTTCATCTGCTCTGTGGTGCCCTCGAAGCCGGCCATCTGGTCGTACAGCGATTCCCAGATGCTTCCCGTGATCGACTGCCGAAGCCGAGCAGCGGACCACCCGATCTTCTGCATCGCCTTGTCGACGACGAGGTCCTGGATCAGGTGCGTGGTCGCGCCGTGCTCCGAGGCCCCTGGCACGTTGACGATCGCCACATCCAGGAACGGCCATCCATGGGTCGCCACCTCCTGGAAGAACTCCTTGGTGTTGAAGTTGATGATCCGCTTGCCCTTCTTCCGGGTGAGGAGCACCTTGACCAAGGCCTTCTCGTTCCCGGTATCGCGGCGCTCACGGTCTTGGTTCATCCTCAGCAGCGCGGCCAGGAACCGCTCTTCCGGGCTGCCACCAAGGGCGAGCTTGATCGTCCCGTTCGGACCCGGCCCGGTACCCGGCACGACGATCTCCAGCTCGATCGGTTCCAGCGGCGAACCGTCGGGAGCAGCGGACTCCTGCTCGATCTCGACCAGCACGTCGGCGATGGCTACCGGGTTGGTGATCGCGTCGTAGGCGACACGCACCGCATCGACCAGGCCCGTCGTGCCGGCAGCCTCCATCTGGGCGAGGGTGTCTCGCAGTACCGGCTCGACGATCGTGGCGTGCAGGTCGGTCAGCAGCGCCATCGCCTTGGCAAAGAGCGCTTCGCCGGACAGCGGGGCGACGAGCGCCTGACGTGCGGCGATGCCCTTGATCTCTTCCTTCGCCGCGGCAACGGTTGCAGCGTGCTGCTGCAGCTGGGTGGCCTGCTCGGACGAAGGCGGTGAACCGGCGAGCGCCTGGAGGATCGTCCGGTGCGCGAGATAGGCGGTCTTCAGACGTTGACCCGCGGCACGCAGAGCCTGCTCCTGCACGTGCACCTCGTCCAGCGGAGTGATCGGGTCGCTGTGCACCATCAGGTCGCCGGAGCTCTCGTCGTCCACCGTGAGGCGATGTCCCGCTGTGGCGCCGGTCAGTGTCTCGTTGACGACGAGCGGATCGACGGCGGCACCTTGGCCGCCCTCTCCGACCAGGGCGTCGAGCGCCGCCTGGCCCAGCGCCATCGCCTGGTCGAACAGCCACTCCAGCGCCTGGTCGATGAGCTCCCGCAGGCCGACGATGATCTCGCGGATCTTGTCCGGCACGTCGTCCAGGTGCAGCAGGTTCGCGATGAACCCCAGCGCCACGGGAATCGCTGAGGCCAGACCACTCTCGATCATCGCGGCACCGGGGCCGATGTTGCCCTTGGCGACCGCGGCGATGGTGGCGACGTAGCGGTCGACGATGGCCAGGATCTCGTTGATGTACTCCATCACCGTCCGGATGGTGTCGAACAGCACGACCGCGGAGTTCACCGCGGCCATCACTCCCGTCGGGTCGAGCATCGTCGCCAGCCGGGTGGTGGCCTTCGTGACGACCTCCTTCACGATCCAGTCCTTGGCGGTGTTCAGGATCGTGTCCCAGAGGTTCGACAGCTGCCCCTGGATGAACTCCCATACCGCCTCGATCCCACGTCCCTGGACGTCCTTGATGAATGCCCATGCCTGTCCGAGCATCTCGATCGCCCGGCGGATCTTGTCGACCTTCTCCTGGCCGATCCGCTTGGCCAGCTTCGCCCAGAGCGCCTCCTCGGTGACGCCGGCCACCTGGATGACGAGGGTGATGATCGACTTCAGCGAGACGTCCTGCGGTGGTTCGATCCCCAGCTCGCGGATGCCGCGGAACAGCCAGTTCGTCAGGCCCTGCAGCAGGTAGGTGCCGATGTTGTCGAAGAACCCGATGAAGCCCTGCTTCAGCGCGAGCACGACGTTCTGCAGGAACTGGATCGGATCGCGTTTGATGTCGTCGATGGCCGCCATGGCATTGGCGACGATGTTCCCGATCAGCTCGCTCGGGAAGTTCATCAGCTTGAGGATCAGCTCCACGACGACCTGGAGGACGGTCGTCGCGAACTCGATGATCCGGCCCAGCGGTTCGCCGAACTGCGCCACGATCCGGTCGAACGCGGTGGTCGGCGCGACCAGGTCCTCGAGCTTCAGCCCGTCCCAGATCGCTCTGAACGTGCCGGTGATCAGGTCCCAGGTGATGTTCAGCCGGCCCATCGCGCCCTCGATCTTGCCGGCCGCGCTCGCGATGGTGCCCGACTCGGCGAGCTGGTCGAAGACCGTCTCGCCGTTCGGGAGCAGAGTGATGAAGCCCTTGATCAGGTTGGTGGCGTTGCGGTCGACCTTCTCGTCGGTGAACGGGTTACGCTCCAGCATCACGGTGAGCAGATGGAAGCCGGGCAGCTTGTGCGCGTGCTCGGACAGCCAGCCGAGCAACGCCTTCTTGACCAGCTCGAGGATCTTGCCGATGACCGTCTCGGCGAAGGCCTTGAACTCCAGCAGCAGGTTGTAGGCGCGGTCGGCCAACGACGTCAGGTTGTCGATCAGACTGCCGATGTTGTCCGGCGAGATCGCGTCGATGACATCGCGAATCAGCTGCTCGGCCTGGCTCTGCAGACCGCGGAACGTGGCGAACTGCTCGTCGAGCCACTTGGCGGTCTCCGCCAGGGTGCCGCGCTCGTCCATCTGCTGCATGACCTGCTCCTTGCCGAGCAGGCGCAGCAGGTCGCGCAGGATGTCCACCGTCGGCGCGTTGACGCTCTCACCGGTGAGCGGGTTGTAGTGGAAGACCTTGACGCCGAGGTCCCAGTACGGCTGGATCGGCGGCTTCTCGACCAGCGGCTGGGCGAACTTCTTCGCCGCGGCCTTGACCGCCTCGATGACGTCGTTCACGATCGCCGCGACGAACGCCGTGACGTCGGACAGCAACCGGGCGATGTAGCGCTCGGCGATCGCGACGTTGGTGCTGGGCAGGCTGGTGAAGTCCATCTCCGCCCAGGCGGCCGCCATGTCGCCGAGGATCCGGTCCAGCGACAGGTTGTGCTCGGCGAGCCGGCTGCTGATCAGGTCGAAGATCTGGTCGAGCGCATCCAGCGACTTCAGGATCGGTCCGACGGCGCCGGCGAACGGCCCGTTCGACAGCAACGCGCCGACGAACTCCGCGCGGCTGGTCTGCACCGCGCGCCCGGTGATCAGATCCTGACCGGCAACCTGGGAGAGCAGGTCGTACCCGGGGATCTCCTGGGCCAGGTCGGCTACCGCCTCCTTGGCGGCGTCGCCGACGAAGTCGAACAGGCGGTACACCTCGACCGCGCCCTGCTGCACCACATGCGTCGACTCGTGCGCCATCAACGCGAGGTCGGCCGGCGACTCCCCCGGCCCCACGAAGATGTCCTTGCCGTAGGTGAACGCGCGCGCGTGGATCTGGGCCGCGGCAGCTGCCGAGGCGTCGTCCGTGTGCACCCGGACGTTCGACAGGTCGGCGCCGAGCACCGGCTCGATCCGCTCCCGCAGCGCCTCGGCAAGCGGTTCACCTCCGCTGATCCCGGTGATGAACGACTCGAGCGACGCGGACATCTCCGGGCCGGCACCGACCGACTCGAGCCCCGGGCCGGCGCCACCAGCCGACTCGGGGCCGCCCGGCCTGTCCTCCCGCGCAACAGGCCGCGTCGCGGTGGCGACCGGATGCGCCGACCGGGCGGGGGCGACGTTCGCCCGTCGCGCCGCCCCCCGCGTGCCCTCGGCGGTGGCCGCCGCTGATCGAACAAACCCGCCCAGCGCTGCGCCACGGGAGATCGCCCCGCCGGCGACGACTCTCGCGGCGAACCTCTCCGCTTCGCGTTCCTGCGGGTCGTCGACGTGGCTGACGGCGAGGCGTGCCTGCACCTCGGTGGTCGCGAGTGCGCGGGCCATCGCGGCGTTGCTGATCGGGGCCCGGACCTGAGCGCTCTCACGTTGCGGCGGGACGGTGTGCAGGGCGCGGGCCATCCGGGCGGCGACCGGCGGACCGGTTGCGGGGTCGCCGGCCTCGCGCAGACGGGCATGCTGCCCCATGTGGCCACGCTTCCGGCGCGCGCCGCCACAGACAACGACCTGCCCCCAGATCGGCGCGATGAGGCAGCCGCCAGGGTCCCGGAGGGGCGGCGGCTCGTCGTGCTGCTCCCGCTGGCGTTCTTCTCCGACGTCTTCGTCGGCGACGTGCCGGCGTGGATGGAGCGCGTGGGTGACCTGTTCCCGCTCAAGCACCTGCAGAACAGCCTCGCCGAGGCGTGGGCGCCGACCGGCGCGGCGCTCGGGTGGGACCACGTGGGGATGCTGCTGCTCTGGACGATCGGGGCAAGTCTGTTCGCGCTTCGCCGCTTCCGGTGGGACGCCGGGTCCGATCCGCCCGCGAGTCCCCGGTCCCACCGTCGGGCCAGGCGGATCACCATGGCGGACGGTGACGAGTCCCACGACGGACTGTCGGACGGGTCGGTCGAGTCCGCCCGCGCGGAACCCCCGGGGTGATGACCGGTCATGGTCGTGCGGGTGGTCCCGGTGCTCAGCGCAGGCGTCCCCGCGGAGCGCCGAACCCGGGTCCTGCGCGTGCAGTCGCTCCTTCTCGCGCTGACGGTGGTCGTCGTGACCATGGCGGGCCCATGTCGAACCCAGAAGCGGGCCAGGTCGGGTCCAAAGACCCGGGCGGTCGACGGGACGGCGTCCATAGGATCGAGACAGCACTCGGTCAGAGACAGGGAGATGGCTCCCATGAGTGTGCGTACGCCGATGACACTGGCCTCCATCGAGACCGGGACGGGCCTGCAGCGCGCACTCGCGCAGTCTCCGACCGACGTCGTGGACGTCGTGGACCGGTCGGGCATCCGGGGGCGCGGTGGCGCCGGCTTCCCCACCGGTCGCAAGTGGCGCCTGGCCGCTGACTCCCCGGCACCGGACGGACGCCGCTACGTCGTGTGCAACGCCGACGAGGGCGAGCCGGGGACGTTCAAGGACAGGGTTCTCCTCGCGGACCTTCCCGACCTGGTCCTGGAGGGAATGACCATCGCCGGCTACGCGATCGGCGCGACGGAGGGGGTCGTCTACCTGCGCGGTGAGTACTGCTACCTGCGCGACGGGCTCGTCGAGCGCATCGGTGCCCGCCGCGCCGCCGGCCTGCTCGGGAACGGCGTCCGACCGGGGTTCGACTTCGAGATCCGGCTGCAGCTGGGGTCCGGCGCCTACGTGTGCGGCGAGGAGACGGCCCTCCTGGAGAGCCTCGAGGGGCGCCGGGGCCAGCCGCGCAGCCGCCCGCCGTACCCCGTGACGTCCGGTCTGCACGGCGCTCCGACCGTCGTCGACAACGTCGAGACCTTCGCGTGGGTGACCGCGATCCTCGCCAAGGGTGCCGACTGGTTCTCAGCCGTCGGTACCGATCGGTCCACCGGGCCCAAGCTGCTCAGCGTCTCCGGTGACGTCGCCCGACCCGGCGTGTACGAGTTCCCTCTCGGTGTCCCGATCGCGGACGTGCTCGCCGCGGCGGGGGGTACGGACGCGCGCGCCGTCGTCGTCGGCGGAGCGGCGGGGCAGTGCGTCCCGGCCAGCCTCTTCGGCCGGACGATCTCGTTCGAGGACGTCAGCACCGGTGGGGCGTTCATCGTCATCGGGCCGGACCGGGTCCTTCTCGACGTCGCCGAGAACATCATGGAGTTCTTCGCCGACGAGTCCTGCGGGCAGTGCGCCCCTTGCCGGATCGGCACCGTGACGATCCTCGACGGCATCCGCCGGCTGCGGGAGGGGCGGTGCACCCCGGAGCACCTCGAGCGCCTGGTGCGGCTCGCCGGGACCATGCAGGTCACCTCCCTGTGCGGGCTGGGTCAGTCGAGTCCCGACGTCTTCCTGTCCCTGCTCGAGCACTTCCCGCAGGACATGCGCGTGCCCGCCTCCCCCGGGCTCCCGGCCCAGCTCGTGCCGGCCGGAGGGGGTGAGTGACGTGCCCGTCCCGGCTCGGAACGCCCCCTCGCCTGGGGCGGGGACGAGCACGACGGTCTCGGTCACCGTGGACGGGACGAGGATCGACGTGCCCGCCGGTGTCACGATCCTGGACGCCGCGGACAGCGCGGGAATCCGTATCCCGACCCTCTGCCACCACCCGGACCTGCGCGACGCGGGCGTGTGCCGTGTGTGCGTCGTCGAGGTGGCCGGGCAGCGCGGCCTGCAGGCAGCGTGCACGTACCCCGTGACCGACGGGGTCGCGGTCAGGACCGGCAGCCTGCGCGTGACACAGGCGCGTCGCGACGTCGTCGACCTCTTGCTCGCCGAGCAGGCCGGTGACTGCCCCGCGTGCCTGCGCTACGGCCGGTGCGAGCTGCACGACCTGGCCGCCGAGGTGGGGGCCGGCGGACTCGACTGCCCCGCGCCCGAGCCCGGCCGGCTGGTCGACCTCCTCGGACCGTCCGTCGCCGTGGACCTGAACGCCTGCATCGGCTGCCTGCGGTGCGTGCGTGCCTGTGCCGAGGTGCAGGGCATCGGCGTGCTGGGGGTCGTGGGCCGCGGACCGTCGACCCAGGTGTCCACCTACGGGGGGCTGCCGCTGTCGCAGGTGAGCTGCATCGACTGCGGGCAGTGCGTGAGCCACTGCCCCACCGGCGCACTGCAGGCGGTGGACGGCACCGCCGACGTGCTCGCCGCGCTCGCGGACCCCACCAAGCACGTCGTCATCCAGACCGCGCCGGCACCGCGCGCCGCGATCGGGGAGGAGTTCGGCCTGCCCGCCGGGACGGCGGTCACCTGGCAGCTCAACACCGCGCTGCGCATGCTGGGCTTCGAGCGCGTCTTCGACACGACCTTCGCCGCGGACCTCACCGTGATCGAGGAGGGCACCGAGCTCCTCCTGCGGCTGTACCGGGCGCTCGTCCAGGGCGACACCGCGGTCGCCCTGCCGCAGTTCACGTCCTGCAGCCCCGGCTGGGTGAAGGACCTCGAGCTGCGGTACCCCGAGTACCTCGCCAACCTGTCCAGCTGCCGCAGCCCGCAGCAGATGTTCGGCTCCCTCCTCAAGACCTGGTACGCCCCGGCGCACGGCCTGGACCCGGCCGACGTCGTCTCCGTCTCGCTCATGCCGTGCACCGCGAAGAAGTTCGAGGCGGCCCGGCCCGAGCTGACGCACGACGGGCGGCCGGACGTCGACGTCGCGCTGACCACCCGAGAGCTCGCCCGGATGGTCCGTGGTCGCGGGATCGCGCTGACCGACCTGGCACCCAGCGACTTCGACGACCCGTTCGGCACCGCCACGGGCTCCGGGGTGATCTTCGGCGTGACCGGTGGCGTGATGGAGTCCGCGCTGCGCACCGTCGTCGAGTGGGTGACAGGGCAGCCGGGCGAGGAGTACCTCACCCACGCCGACCTGGCGCCCGTGCGCGGGTTCGACGGTGTGCGCTACGCCGAGGTCACGTTCGATCGGGTCGGCCCGGTGCCACCGATCCTCACCGGGCTCCTGCCGGACCTCGAGTGGCTCCGGGGCGTCACCCTCCGCGTCGCCGTCGCGCACGGCACCGCCAACGCGCACCGGGTCATGGAGGACATCCGGGCCGGCGGCCTGTTCGCGAGCTGCCACTTCATCGAGTTCATGGCCTGCCCCGGCGGCTGCCTGGGTGGTGGGGGGCAACCCGTCCCGGTGACGCCTGCGGTCCGCGCGGCCCGGGCCCGCGCCTTCTACGCGGAGGACGAGCACTATGGCGCCACCGGCCGCACCCGCAAGAGCCACGAGAACCTGGCTCTGCAGAGGCTCTACCGCGACGTGCTCGTGGACGGTCCGTGCGGACCCACCAGCCGCCGCCTGCTGCACACCACGTACACCGCACGCGGGACGTACCTGCCGGTGGGAGGTGAGCCGGGTGCTGAACCTGCCCCCTGAGGCCGACCCCGCCGTCGCAGCCGAGGTTGACAGCCTCGTCGCTGAGCACGGTCGCGACCGCGGTGCGCTCCTTCCCGTGCTCCAGGAGGTCCAGCGCCGCCACGGGGAGATCAGCGACCTGGCCGTCCAGGTGGTCGCCGACCGGTTCGGCGTCCCGCCCGTCGACGTGCTCGGTGTCGTGACCTTCTACCGGTTCCTCGCAGGTCGACGAGGACGGCACGTCGTGCGCCTGTGCCGCACGCTGAGCTGCGCGATGGCGGGGGCGGACGACATCGGTGCGCGGCTCGAGCGCGAGCTGGGCGTGCCGATGGGCGGAACCACCGACGACGGCGCGGTGACGGTGGAGTGGGTGCACTGCATCGGCCAGTGCGACCGGGCGCCGGCCATGCTCGTGGACGACGACGCCGTCGGTGACCTCGACGGTGACCGTGCCGCCGAGACCGTCGCCGCGGTGCGGGCACGCGACCGGACCCTGCGCGACGAGGTCGCCGTCCGGGTCGGGCCGACGGACGACCAGCGATCACCATGACGGGCGGCCTGCTGGCCGCACTGACGACGGCCGTCTGTTTCGGCCTGGCCCCGGTCTGCGCCCGACGGGCGGTCCGACTGATCGGTCCCCTCCGGGCGAACCTCGGACGGATCGGCGTCGCGCTGGTCGTGATGGCCGTGCTCGCGTTCGCGCTGGGTCGCGGAGTCGGCGACCGGTACGCGGCGTTCGCCGCCGCTGGAGCCATCGGCTTCGGCATCGGCGGGATGGCGTTGTTCCGCGCGCTGCCGGCGCTGGGCGCACCACTGGCGTCGATGCTCGTCGAGACGATCGCTGCCGTCACTGCGGGGGCGCTGGCCTGGATCTGGCTCGACGACCGGCTGAGCGCGGCGCAGGTCGCCTTCGCAGGGCTGATCCTCGTGGGAGTCGCGCTCGGCCTGCTCCCCTACGTCCGCACGGCGACGGCGCCGTCCCGCCTGCGCTCCGGCGTCGCGCTCGCCGTGCTGGCCGCGTTCGCCCAGGCGGTGAGCGCGGTGATCAGCAGGCAGGCTCTCCTCGCCATCCAAGGGGCACAGGTCGCCGCCGGTGACACCAGGTCCGTGGCGGCGCGGCTGGACGTCGTCTCGTCGGCCTCCTTCGACCGCCTCACCGGCGGCGCGGCCGTCACGCTCGTCGCGCTGGGCATCGTGGGTCTGCTCCGGAAGCGTCGCGGCGCGTCCAGGCGGCACCCCGACGCGGTGGTGCTCGACGTGCACTCGGACCTCGGTCGGCTCGGGACGGCCCTACCCGATCGACCCTGGTTCTGGGTCAGCGCGAACGCGCTCGTCGGGCCCGTGCTCGGAGTCACTGCCCTGGTCTGGGCACTGCAGACCCTGCAGCCAGGGATCGCGCAGTCCGTCGCGGCCATGGCACCGCTGGTCGCCATCCCGTTCGCGCGCTGGCTGGACGGCACGCGGCCGCCGGCGCGGTACTACCCGGGAGTGATCCTCGCCGTCGCCGGACTGGTCGGTCTCGCGATGGCCGGTGGGTGAGCTCCCCCTACCGCGGCTCGGGAACCATCAGGATCGAGCCGGACGGGCACTCCGCCACGCAGATCCCGCAGCCCTTGCAGTAGTCGTAGTCGATCGCGAACCGCATGCCAGGGCCGAGCTTGATCACCGCGTTGTCCGGGCAGACGCCGTAGCAGTTGTCGCACTCGAAGCAGTTGCCGCAGGACATGCAACGGCGCGCCTCGTACGCGGCGGTCTCGGCGTCGAGCCCTTGGACGACCTCCTCGAACCCGGAGGTGCGCCGGGCTGCCTCCAGACGCGGGCGGACAGCGTGCGGGGCGTCGGCGTAGTACCAGGTGTTCAGGGAGGAGTACTCCGCCAGCGGGGCCTCGGTCGGCTCCACCGCCGCAGCTCTGCGCAGCCACGCATCGATCGCTCGGGCGGCGCGCGCCCCGTGCCCGACGCCGACAGTCACCGTCCGCTGGGCGGGCACCACGTCCCCGCCGGCGAAGATGCCCGGGTGGCCGGTCATGAAGGTGGAGTCCACCTGGACCGACCCGTCGCTGAGCGCGAGGTCCGCGACACCGTCGACGAGCGACAGGTCGCTCTCCTGGCCCAGTGCGAGGACCAGGGAGTCGGCCTCGAGGTCCTCGAACTCTCCTGTCGGCTGGGGGAAGCCGCTGTCGTCGAGCTCCATGCGTTCGACCCGGAGGTGCCCGGCGTCCGCGTGCGCGACGGTGGACAGCCACTTCACGACGACGCCCTCCTCGAGCGCCTCGGCCATCTCCGAGTCGTGCGCGGGCATCCGGTCGCGGGTGCGCCGGTAGACGATGATCGAGTCGGTCGCACCGAGGCGCTTCGCGGTCCGCGCGGCGTCGACCGCGGTGTTCCCGCCGCCGTAGACCACCACCCGGCGGCCGAGCATCGGCGGCTCAGCCTGCGCGACGTCGTGCAGCATCGAGACGGCGTCGACGATCCGCGCCGCCTCGCCGGCGGGCACGTACGCGCGCTTGCCGATCTGCGCGCCGACCGCGAGGAACACGGCGTCGAACCCCTCCGCCATGGCGGCCAGGACGTCGTCCACCCGCCGGCCGAGCTCGAGAGTGATGCCCAGGTCGATGATCCGGGCGATCTCCGCGTCGAGCACGTCCCGCGGCAGCCGGTACGCGGGTATGCCGTAGCGCATCATCCCGCCCGGCTTCGGCGAGGAGTCACGGACGGTGACCTCGTGACCCAGCCGGCGCAGCTGGTACGCGGCGGACAGCCCGGTCGGCCCGGCGCCGACGACGAGGACACGGCGACCGGTCGTCACCGCGGGGACGGGAAGCGTCCAGCCCTGCTCGATGGCGTGGTCGCCGAGGAACCGCTCGACCGCGTTGATGCCGACCGCCTCGTCGAGGAAGCTGCGGTTGCAGGCCGTCTCGCACGGGTGGTAGCAGACACGTCCCATGATCGCGGGGAACGGGTTGGCCTCGACGAGCGTGCGCCAGGCCTGCTCGTACGAGCCGTCCTCAGCGGCGTACAGCCACTTCTGCGGGTCCTCCATGGCGGGGCAGGCGTGCGCGCACGGCGGCGTGAGGTCCACGTAGACCGGTCGCTCCTGGCGCCAGGCTCCCGTGTGGTTGGCCAGGCTCGAACCGACGTCGAGCGTGATGGCGAACGGCTTGGTCACGAGTGCACCTCCTCCAGCAGCCCGTAACGGGCGATGTTCCGGTCGGCGATCGCCTGCAGGCGGTCGATCACGTCGTCGCGCCGCACCGGTGAGAACAGGTGCGCGTACCGGCCCTGCAGCGCGAGGTACTCCTCGACGGGGACGCGGTGCCGGATCGGCCGCACCGACGTGACCTCGCCGCGTTCGGCCTCGAAGACCGGGAAGTAGCCGCTCTCGGTGGCCAGCCGCGCGATCCGCACGGTGTCCTTGGCCGCTGACGCCCAGCCGAGCGGGCACGGGACCAGCACGTGCAGGTAGCGCGCGCCGTGCATCCCCATGGCCTTCTCGACCTTCGCCTCGAGGTCGCGCAGGTCCGCGACGGTGGCCGCCGCGACATACGGGATCTCGTGCGCCATCGCGATGCGCGGCACGTCCTTGCCCTGGCCGAAGACGTTGCCGGGGTGGTCACCGACGGCCTGCGTGGTCATGGTGCGGGCGGCGGGCGGCGTGGCACCCGAGCGCTGCACCCCGGTGTTCATGTAGCCGCCGTTGTCATAGCAGATCGCGAGCACGTCGTCGTTGCGCTCGAACATGCCCGACAGGCACGCGAACCCGATGTCGACCGTCGCCCCGTCGCCGCCCTGCGCGACGACGCGCACGTCCGTCTTCCCCAGGGCACGTAGCCCTGCCGCGACGCCGGTCGCGACCGCGGGGGCGTTGCCGAACAGCGAGTGCAACCACGCCACGCGCCAGGACGTCTCGGGGAACGGCGTCGAGAAGACCTCGAGGCATCCGGTCGCATTCACGGTGACCATCCGGCCACCCGATGCACGCATGGCAGCATCCAGCACGTAGCGCGCGCCGAGCGCCTCGCCGCACCCCTGGCAGGCGCGGTGTCCCGACGTCAGCGAGTTGGCGCGGCCCTGCTCGGACTGCGCGCTGCGCAGCTCGGGGTCGAGCAGCCGGTTCCCGACCGCGAAGCTGCCGACCTGGTAGAACTTCACCGGCGTGGCGCTCATGACCGCACCTCCCTCAGGCTCGGGCGGAGCCGGGCGAGCTCGCGGTCGACGACCGCGGTGTCGAGGTCGAGGAACGTGAGCTCCGGGAGCTCGTCGCGGACCGCACGGCCCAGCAGCTCCCGCAGCGACGTCGTCGTGACGGGTCGGCCGCCCAGCCCCGCGATCACCGTGCGCTGGCCGATCCCGGTCCCGGCCAGCGCGAGCCGGACGTCGCCGGAGACGATCCCGCCCGCCCCGACGGCGAGCGCCCGCTCGATCACGACCACGCGGCGCGCCCCCGCCAGCGCCGCCGCCATCGCGGCGTACGGGAACGGCCGGAACGAGGTGACCCCGAGCAGCCCGACGCTGACGCCCTCGTCCCGCTCGGCGTCGACCACGTCCTGCAGGGTCCCGAACACCGACCCCAGCGCGACGACGACCGTCTGGGCGCCCTCGGTCCGGTAGGGCCGGAGCAGACCGCCCGAGTCCCGCCCGAACCGGTCCGCGAAGTCGGCCGCGACGCGCGGGATCACCTCCAGAGCATCGAGCTGACGCAGGTGAGCGAGGTAGCGCACCTCGGTGAACGCGTCCGGGCCGACCATCGACCCGATCGACACCGGCTCGTCGGGATCGAGGACCTGGCGCGGCTCGAACGGTGGCAGGAACGCGTCGACGCCCGGCGCGTCGAGCACGTCGATCCCCTCCGTGGCATGGGTCAGGACGAACCCGTCCATGCACACCATGACCGGCACGGACAGCTCCTCGGCGATCGCGAACGCCTGCGGGTGCAGGTCCGCGGCCTCCTGGTTGCTCGACGCATACAGCTGGATCCAGCCGGAGTCGCGCTGGGACATCGTGTCGCCATGGTCGTTCCAGATGTTGATGGGCGCCCCGATGGCCCGGTTGGCCACGGTCATCACGATCGGCATGCCCATGCCGGACGCGTTGTACACGGCCTCGACCATGTAGAGCAGGCCCTGGCTCGAGGTCGCCGTGTAGGACCGCGCGCCGACGGCGCTGGCACCGATCGCCCCGGACATGGCGGCGAACTCCGATTCGACGTTCACGTACTCGCACCCGACCAGCTCGCCGGACTTCACCAGCCGGCTGAGCTCCTCGACGATGTGCGTCTGCGGCGAGATCGGGTAGGCGCAGATCACCTGGGGCCGGCACGCGGCGACGGCAGCCGCCACGGCTCGCGAGCCCTCAAGCTGCCGGAGCATGAGCGGCCTCCTCGACGACGCGCCGGTACGCGGCCTCGGCAGCGGCCGCGTTGGACCGCGCGAGCGGTCCGGGGAAGCGCTCCTCGAGGGCGGCGACGACACCGTCGAGGGTGATCACCCCCGTGAGCGCGGCGAACGCGCCCAGCAGCGGGACGTTGGGCACCGGGCGGCCGACGTGCTCCATCGCCAGCTCCGACGCGGGGACGGTCACCACGTGGCCGCGCGGCAGCGCCGCAGCCGCCGACCCGAGCCCGAGCTCGGCAGGCGTCCGCACGGTGTTGAGCAGCACGTAGCCGTCCTGGACCAGCCCGGCGAGCACGTCGACCCGGCCCAGCAGCGACACGTCCTGGATGATCAGCGCGTCGGGTGCGGCGACCGGGTCGTGCGACCGGATCGGCCCGTCCGCGATGCGGCAGAAGGACACGACCGGCGCGCCCGTGCGCTCCGAGCCGAAGCTGGGGAACGCCTGCGCGTGACGGCCTGCGCGGAACGCGGCCACCGAGAGGAGCTCGGCCGCCGTGACCACGCCCTGTCCGCCCCGTCCGTGGATGCGTACCTGGAACATGCTGGCCACCAGCCCTTCGCCTTCCTCCACGAAACGCCTGATCCCCCAGCCGGAGGAGGGCCGAACGTCCCGTCTCGCGGGTCACGCACCCGCCAGGTCGGCCATCGCCGTCAGCTCGGCCCCCACGCGCGACGCGAGCTCGTCGGTCTCGGGGGCGACGTCGGGATCGGTGATCACGGAGACGACGAGCCGTCCGGCGGCCGAGAGCGCGGCGAAGGCGACGCCGACGTTGCCGGCTGTCGCCGCGATCGGCACGAGCTCGAGCACGGGTGTGCCCGCGACGGCGAGCGGCCCCGTTGGACCGCGCACGTTCGAGACGAAGGTGTTGAGCAGGCGCTGCCGGTCGGTGACCCAGTGGAAGGCTCCCGCGCGCCCAGCGATCCGGAAGGCGGGGACCATCAGGGAGCTGGACGATCCCCGCGCCGCGACCTTGCGGGCCCGGGTGGACCGGGCCACCGCCGCCACCCGGTCGCGCGTCGCACCGGTGAGGGGAACCGGGATGAGCATGGCTCCGACGCTGTTTCCGGGCTCGTCGACGAGAGCTGCGGGGTGGCCGGACACCGGGACGGAGGCGACGAGGCGATCCGGGTGCTCGCCCCGCGCGGCCAGCACCTGCGCCATCGCACTCGTCGTCGCCACGAGCAGGAGGTCGTTGAACGAGCAACCCTGACGATGCGCGGCCGCCAGCAGCGGCGCCAGGGCGACGTCGACGGCGGCGATGCGGCGCCGCGGACCGGTCGGCCTGTTCAGCGAGGTCCGCGGCGCGCCTGTGCCGAACCACGGTCCCGGGCCCAGCTCGAGTCCGCCCTGCCACAGCCGTGCGAGCGCCCGAGGCAACCCGGCGATCCGGCGCCGGAGCGCGGCTCCGTTCTCGAGGAGCAGGTCCGGCGCGCGCGGCGGCAGCAGCACGTCGGCGGGCGGCAGGTCGGCGGGCCCGGCTCCGTCGAGCAGCCGCTGCAGCACCCACAGGCCGGCGACGCCGTCGGTCACCGCGTGATGTGCGACCAGCACCAGCGCGGCGGGTCGGCCGTCGGGTGTGCTGACCACATGCACCCGCCACAGCGGCCGGGTGCGTGGCAGCGGCTCCGTCAGGGCTGTCGCGGCCACGTCGAGCACCGCGGCGGTGTCGCCCGCCGCGCACACCTGGTGACGGAGATGGGCCTGCGGGTCGAACGTGTCGTCATCCACCCAGTACGGACGGCCCAGCACGACGGGCGGCGTCACCAGTCGTTGTCGCAGCCGCGGCACACGGCCGAGCCGGTCGACGAGGGCGAGCACGAGCTCGTCGCTCGTCGCGCCCGCCCCGAGGAGCACGACGACGCCGACGTTCAGCGGCGCAGGGCCGACGTCGGAGACGAGCTCGGCCAGGTCGCTATGGTCGATCCGGTCCACGGACCGGCGCCCCCAGGCTCGGTGCGACAGGCCCCCGGCCGGCGAGGTGGTACGTGTTCCGACCATGGCCCGGCCTCCCGTCCAGAGCTCCTGGTCTGAGGCAAGCAGCGCGTGCCGGACGGTTCCAGGGCCCAAGGACCCGAGATTGGTCCCGGAACGGCCCGGCATGGGAATCCTGGCTCTCGCCCGCTTCGGCTCGGCGATGTTCGCGCCGATGGGCCGGCGGCCGGCGCGTCAGGGGAGCTCGAAGGGCAGCGGCAAGCCGTCGAGCGCGTGCCGGCAGGTGCACTCGTCGTCCAGCGGCAGAGCCTCCACGAGCTGGCCGAGAAGTGTTCGCAGCCGGTCGACGCTGCGCGCGAACTCCGCCAGGACTGCCTGGTGCGACACTGCGCCTGCCGCCTCGACCCCGGCGTCCGCGTCGGTCACCACGGCGAGGCTGGTGTAGCACAGGGCGAGTTCTCGGGCGAGTGCCGCCTCGGGCATGCCGGTCATCCCGACGATGGTGCCGCCGGCCGCGGCGTTGCTCCGCGACTCGGCACGCGTGGAGAAGCGTGGGCCCTGGATCACGATCATCGTGCCGCCGTCGACCACCTGCATCGCTGGGTCGGGCAGCGCCCTGACGGCCTGGCGGCCCTGGGGGCAGTAGGGGTCCGCGAGCCCGACGTGCACGACCGCCCCGACGTCGTCATAGAACGTGGACGCCCGCCCCCAGGTGCGGTCGACCAGCTGGTCCGGGATGACCAGCGTGCCCGGTGCGAGGTCGGGACGCAGGGCGCCCACTGCGGACGGGCCCAGGACGCGCCGCACCCCGAGCGTCCGCAACGCCCACAGGTTGGCCCGGTAGTTCACGCGGTGCGGGGGGAACCGGTGGTCCGCACCGTGACGTGGGAGGAACACGACCTGCCGGCTCCCGAGGCGGCCGACGGTCGGAGGATCGCTGGGTTCGCCGAACGGCGTGCGCACCGACACCTGCTCCGCGTCGTCGAGGAGACGGTAGAGGCCGGAGCCTCCGATGATGCCGACGGGCGACGCGCTGCTTGCCATGCGATCGACGGTAGCGGGCCGCCTCGACCCGGATGCGCTCCCGTGGAATCCGTCAGCGTCCCGTCATGCTCGGAGTCAGAGAGCGCGAGCATGCTGGGCGGGTGCGCATCCTCGTCACCGGCGGAGCCGGGTTCATCGGTCGACCCACTGTCGAGCGGCTCGTGGCGTATGGACACGACGTGACCGTCCTCGACCTGGTGCGGCCGGCCCCCCGACCGGGAGAGGTCACGGCTGTGCCGGGGGCGAGCCTGGTGGTGGGCGACGTGCGGGACGAGGACACCCTCCTGCCGGCAGTCCGGGGCTCGGACGTGGTCGTGCACCTGGCAGCGAAGGTGGGCCTCGGTGTCGACGTCGACGACATCGTCGACTACGTCTCCGCCAACGACCTGGGCACGGCGACCGTCCTGCGCGTGGCGCACCGCGTCGGCGTCGGTCGCGTCGTGTTCGCCAGCTCGATGGTGGTGTACGGCGAAGGCGCGTATCACTGCCCGGAGCACGGCCGCGTCGCCCCGGGGCCCCGGCGGCTGGCGGACCTCGAGGTGGGCGTCTTCGATCCGCGTTGCCCGCGGTGCGACGCCGTGCTGGTTCCCGCCGTGGTGACCGAGGACGCACCGCTCGATCCACGCAACGTCTACGCCGCGACGAAAGTGCACGGCGAGCACCTGCTGGGAGCCTGGGCGCGGGAGACGTCCGGTGGCGCGTTCGCGCTGCGGTTCCACAACGTCTACGGACCTGGGATGCCCCGCAACACGCCGTACGCCGGGGTGGCGTCCTTGTTCCGGTCGGCGCTCGCCGCGGGACGGGCGCCGCGGGTGTTCGAGGACGGTGCCCAGCGTCGGGACTTCGTGCACGTGGACGACGTCGCCCAGGCTGTGGTCGCGGCCGCCACGGCAGACGCCGGCCCGGGGCTCGTCGTCCCTCTCAATGTCGGCTCCGGGACCGTGACCACCGTCGGCGGACTGGCGCAGGCGCTGGCGGACACTCTCGACGGGCCCGCACCGGTCGTGACCGGAGAGTTCCGGATCGGTGACGTCAGGCACGTGACCGCCTCGTCGGACCGGGCGGCGCAGGTGCTGGGCTGGACGGCGCAGATCGGGCTCCGCGCTGGTCTGGCGACCTGCTGACCAGCTGCAGTCAGTCCTGGAGCACCGTGGCGGTGGTCTCCGCCGGTGCCGGCAGCCGGACCTCGAACAGGCATCCTGCGTCGGTCGGCTCGACGTCCACCCGGCCGCCGTGTGCCGCGACGACGGTCCCGACGATGGCCAACCCGAGCCCCTTCGACCCAGTCTCCCGCTGGCGTGTGCCATGGACCCCGCCACCCTGGAACCCCTCCTCGAACACGTGCGCGCGCTCCTCGGCCGGGATCCCTCCGCAGGTATCCTCGACGGCGACACGCACCTGGCCGTCGTGCCGGTAGCCGGCAACGCGCACGGTGCCGCCACGTCCGCTGCTCCGCACGGCATTGCCGACAAGATTGTCGAGAACCCGGGCGAGCTCGTCGGGGAGGCCCACCACCTCCAGCCCAGGTTGGACGTCGACGATCAGGACGACGTCCTGGGCGACGGCCGCGGGTGCCGAGTGGGCGAGCACGTCGGTCAGGACTGCGCTCAGCTCCACCGTCTGCGGCGGCCGGGCCGGTGCCGGCCCGTCGGGGCGCGACAGGTCGGTGAGGTCATCGATCATCCGCCCCATCCGCTCCACGGCGGCCCCGATGCCGAGGTAGGCGGTGTCGGTGTCCGTGATCACCCCGTCCTTCAGCCCTTCGATCGTCGCGCCGACGCCGGACAGCGGTGACCGCAGGTCGTGCGTGACGAATGCCACGACCTGCCGGCGCGCGGACTCCAGGGCACGTTCCCGCTCCCGCGACGCCTCGAGCCGTACCCGGGTCCTGGCCAGCTCGGACGAGAGCTCCGCGAGCTCGGCCGTCACGGGTGCCGCCGCCGGGATGCCTGCCTCGGTCGCGAGGCCGCGCGCCTGCGCACCGACTGCACGGACGTCGGCGAGCACGAAGCGGCCGAGCAGGACCGCGAGCACGACCGCGGGTAGTGAGGAGAGCCCGAGGACCAGGCGAGCGACCGCCGCGTCGTGCTCCGAGAGGAACATCGCCCCGACGTTCACCCAGATCGCCAGCGCGACGACGGCGACGGGGACAAGGGCCGTCACGACCATCGCTGCGACAAGGGAAACGCGGCGCACTCGGTTGACGACGAGCGCGCCGACGACCCCGACACCGACCGCGCAGAGTGCGGTCATGCCGGCGATGAACCAGAGGTCCCGGCTCATCTCGACGCCTCAACCAGCGATGCCGTCAGCTCGTCGGCGGTGCCGAGCCGGTAGCCCGTTCCTCGCACGGTCGTGAGCAGCGTCGGCTCCGACGGGTCGGGCTCGAACTTCCGACGGAGGCGACGGACGTGCACGACGACCGTCGAGTCGTCGCCGAAGTCCCAGCCCCACACGCGACGCAGCAGCTCACGCGTGCCGAACGTCGACCCGGCGTGCTGCGCGAGGAAGAGCAGCAGGTCGAACTCGCGCGGGGCCAGCACCTGCTCGGACCCGCCCAAGGACACGGAACGGGTGGACGGTTCCAGCGTCAAGGGGCCGACAGTGACCGATCGCAAGCCGTCACCGGGATGGATGTCACCTCGCCGCAGCAAGGCGTGCACGCGCAGGACGAGCTCGCGCGGGCTGAAGGGCTTGGTCAGGTAGTCGTCGGCACCGAGCTCCAGTCCGATGATCCGGTCGTCCACGCTGCCGAGACCGGAGAGCAGGACCACCGGGGTGCGGTCGGCGTCGGACCGCATCCGGCGCAGCAGGTCGAGCCCCGAGGCGCCGGGAAGCCGCACGTCGAGCACGACGGCGTCGGGCCGGGTCTCCCGCCAGAGGCGCTCGCCCTCGCGGGCGTCGCCTGCGACTCTGGCCCGCACGCCGTCCGCCTCCAGGTACGCGGCCACGCTGCGCGCCACGAGCTCCTCGTCGTCGACCACCAGCACACTGGGCATGGTTGTCACGCTAGTCCGCGTCCCGTGGTGCGGCTGACCCGATCCGGCCCGGGGCGCCCTGTGCAGCGGATCCGTCATCGAACGGTCATCCCGGCCGAGCCCGCCGGCCGGCCGAGCCCACCTAGCGTGGACGGGTGACTGGTGGCGACCCGACGGTGGACCTGGTGCTGCCCTGCCTCGACGAGGCGGCCGCGCTCGCCTGGCTCCTGCCGCGGGTGCCGCCGAGTCTGCGGGTGATCGTCGTCGACAACGGGTCGACCGACGACACGGCCGACGTCGCACGCGAGCTCGGCGCTCGCGTCGTCCGGGAGGACCGCCGCGGGTTCGGAGCGGCCTGTCACGCCGGCCTGCTCGCCGCGACCGCGGACGTGGTGGCGTTCATGGACGCCGACGGCACCCTCGACCCCGGACAGCTCGACCGGGTGCTCGACCCACTGCGCGAGGGGGCCGATCTCGTCCTGGGTCGTCGGCGCCCCACGTCTGCGGCCGCCTGGCCGTGGCACCTGCGCGTCGCGAACAAGGTCCTGGTCCACCGGCTGGAACGCCGGACCGGGTTGCGGCTGGCGGATCTCGGACCGATGCGAGCCGCCCGCAGAGCGGCCCTGCTCGAGCTCGACCTGCACGACCGGCGCTCGGGCTACCCGCTGGAGATGGTGGTCCGCGCGGCCGACGACGGCTGGCGGATCAGCGAGGTCGACGTCGACTACGAGCTGCGGACGGGTCGCTCGAAGGTGACGGGTACCCCGTTGGGCGTGGTCCGCGCGGTGCGCGACATGTCCACGGTGCTGGCCTCATGACCGTCCCGGCCGAACCCGCACGGGCCGTCGTGCTGCTCGCCAAGGCGCCCGTCGCCGGACGCGTCAAGACCCGGCTGCACAGCGCCTTCAGTCCGCACGACGCAGCGACCCTGGCCCAGGCCGCGCTCGAGGACACCCTCGCCGCGATGTCGTCGACCTCGGCGACCCACAGGGTCGTGGCTCTGGACGGAGAGCCCGGCCCGTGGCTCCCGCCGGGCTTCGATGTCGTGGCGCAGCCGCCGGGCGGCCTTGGTGTCAGGTTGGCGGCCGCCTTCCGTGGCGTTCTCGAGCGCACCGGGCACTCCCCTGCCGTGCTGGTCGGGATGGACACCCCTCAGCTCGGGGGGCACCTCGCGACCGTCGACTTCGCCGACGCCGACGCCGTGCTCGGTCTGACCGATGACGGAGGCTACTGGGCGATCGGGTTGCGGGAGGCAGACGACCGCGTCTTCGACGGTGTACCTATGTCGACGGCCCGGACGGGTGCGACCCAGCTCCGTCGGCTCCGGGACCTCGGGCTCCGAGTGCGGCTCCTCCCCCGGCTCCGTGACGTCGACGTGCCCACCGACGCGCGCGCGGTTGCGCTCGACGCTCCCGGGACGCAGTTCGCGGCCACGTGGCGCCGCCTCACCGACGACCGGGCGCCGCGCTGATGCGCCCGCACCCCATGACGCTGTACGAGGCTGCGCTCGACGGAGAGCCCGTCGTCGCCCTGGGTTCGGGCGGCATCGTCACGCTCGCCGTGGAGCGCTGGACGGACGAGCCGGACGCCATCGACGACCTGATGCTCGCGCGGTGCGAGGCCCCGGTGCTCGACGTCGGCTGTGGCCCGGGTCGACTCGTCGGCGCCTTGAACGCTCGTGGCATCCCGGCTCTAGGCATCGACATCTCGTCCCGAGCTGTCCAGCACGCGCGCCGCCGCGGGGCGACCGTCCTGCGGCGTGCCGTCGAGCACCACATTCCCGCCGAGGGCCGGTGGGGCACGGTCCTGCTCGCCGACGGGAACATCGGCATCGGCGGCGACCCGGCCGCGCTGCTCGACCGGTGTCGCGCCCTCGTCGGGACCCGCGGCCTCGTCCTGGTGGAGACCGACGCCGACGCCGACGCCGACGACACCGCGCCACTGACCCTGCGCCGTTCCGACGGTCGAACCAGTCGCCCGATGCCGTGGGCGCGGATCGGTGTGCACGCACTCGCCCGGCTCGCCCCGCGGTGCGGGTTCGCCGTGCTGGAGCAGTGGCACCTCCAGGGTCGGACGGTCGTCGCTCTGCGGGCGCTCTGAGGCGCTGGTCAGTCGGCGTCCTCGCGCGGCAGTAGGTCCGGATCCACGGGTTCGGGTGCCCGCGGCCGATCGCGCGCCGTGCCGACGGCCGCGCCCACCAGGACGGCGAGGACCAGGACTGCCGTCGCGACGACGAGAGAAGTCGTCAGCGGCACAGGGACCACGGACGGGTCACGGCGCATGCCGGAGGCCACGACGATGACGACGGCGAAGATCGCGAGGACGGCCGCGCCCAGAGCCCCGGCCCGCAGCGCCGGACGCCAGCCCACCGGCACCCGCGGCAGGACGAGCGCGCCGAGGACCACCGCTGCCGGTGCCAGCACGGCGTCGTGCACCGCCACTCCACCGGCCAACCAGAGCAGCACGGACGGCCACTGGCCCTGCGGAACGGACGTCAGCCCGACGACGACACCGACGCCGACCAGCACGACCCCGGCGCCCAGCAGGACGAGGCGCCCGGTGGTCCAGGTCTCGGTCATGCCTCCACGACCTCGATCCGTTCGAGCCACTTGGTCTGCAGGACGCCCGGCCGGTTCGGCGCGATCAACCGCGCCGGATACCCGTGGTCGACGTGCAGCGGCTCACCGCCGAGCCGGAGCGCGACGACGCTGTCGGGATGCGTGGCGTAGGCGCCCGGCAGCACGGACTCGTTGTACGAGCCGGCCTCCTGCAGGCTCACGAACCGGACATCGGCATCGGACCGATCGCTCACCGCGGCGATGAGATCGACCACCCGTACCCCCTGCCACGAGGCGGTCGTGCTCCAGCCTTCGACGCAGGCGATCGGGAGGACGACCGTGACCTGGGGCATCGCCTCCATGTCGGTCCGGGAGAGCCGGACGGTCCCGCGAGGCCCACCGACGGTGAGCCGCCAGGCGGGGTCGGTCGCACGGTCCAGCACTCCCGCGCTCCGCGCCGTGCGGTTCACGGGCACTCCCTGGACGCCGACTCCGGACTGCCGGGGCGAGAGGACCGCGGCGTCGGACAGCGGCGTGACCGTCTGCCCCACGGTCAGTGCCGTCAGGCCGAGAACGGTCATCGCGGTGCCCGCGAGGAACCCGCGCCGCGTCGGCCCGTCGTGCTCGCCGTCCACCTCCTGACCGAGCGGGCGCCGCAAGGCGGCCGCGATGGTCGGAAGCTTCACCGCGACGTGTATGACGATCGACCCCACGAGCACCCACGCGACGGCGAAGTGCACCCGCACGAAGGAGAACGACCACGGGTACCACTGGAAGATGTTGAGGAGCCCCGTGACCAGCTGGAAGATCGCGGTGGCGACGAGGACGGCCACCGACCCTCGTTCGAGCAGGTGCAGCGGTCCGCGCAGCCGTGGACGTTGGAACAGGGCCGGGTAGGCGGTGTACAGCTTGGCCAGCAGCAGTGGCAGCGCGGCCAGCCCCGCAGCGACGTGCAGGCCCTGGCTCAGCCGGAACCCCCAGACCGGCAACGGCGAGAACGAGACCCAGGCGACGGGATGCTGGTGCAGGTGGGACAGCAACCCCGTGACGAACGCCGTGCCGATCGCCGTGGCCAGCAGGACTCCGACCCGGGCCACGACGCGCGGGTCGTGCACCGGCGACCGGAAGTCCGCCTGATCCGGCGGCTGCCGCCGGAGGTCGCTCAGCCGGGTGCGGGCCACGCCTCGACCCTAGGTCGGCCGTCGTCGGTCGGACCGTGCCCGACGATGACGGCTACCTGACGGTCCGAGTCACCAGGGCGAGACGAGCACGATCTGCAGTGCGATCGTCGCGGTCGCCTGCGCGACGAGCCACCCCCGTCGGTCCGCGAGCGTCGCCGCCGCGGGAAGCACCCAGCACGCCAGAGGCAGCCAGATGCGTTCCACCTCCCCGCGCTCCACGCCGGACAGGGCGCCGACGAGCGCCGCGCCCAGAGCGACGACCACGAGGAGCTGGACGGTCCGCGGCAGGAGACGCAGGCCCACGAGCCCACCGATGCCGGCCGGGCCGACGACAGCGCCGAGCAGGACGAGATCGGCGACCAGGAAGTACAGGTACGGCCGGTCCGCGGCACGGCCCAGCGTGGACGCCACGTGCGTAGCGGCGATGCCGTCCGGCAGCCAGAACCCGGCTGCGCCCCAGGCCGCCACGGAGGCCAGCACCGCTGCGCCGGCCACGACGGTGGGAGCCCACCGCCTCGTGACGAACCCGACGACCAGGGCGAGCGCGCCCATCGGGAGCAACCCGTAGGACAGGTACGGGCACAGCCCCAGGACCAGCCCCGCGGCGAGCGCCCACGGCCAGGACCGCCCGTCCCGGGTGGAGGCGATGGCGAGCAGGGCGACGCCCCACGCCAGGACACCGGTGAAGAGCGCGTCGGCCGACGTCGCCAGCCACAGCGCTGCCGGTGCGAGCACGACGGCCGGCAGCGCGCGACGCACCGTCTCCTCGCCGGGCGGGCCTGCGAGTGCGCGCACCGTGAGACCCACCGCCACGACCGAGCTCGTCCCCACCACCACGACCAACGCCGCCATCCACCACTCGCCGCCCAGTCCCAGGCGGTCGAGCCCACCGAGCAGCAACGGCAGACCCGGTGGATGGCCGCGCACGTGCACCGGGTAGCTCAGGGCGCGATCGGTGAAGGTGCGCAGGAACTCTCCCGGGTCCTGGGCCACGAGGGGCACGACCGCCAGGTAGTCGTTCTCGTCCGTCAGCGGCGCGGCGATCGCGTCGAGACCATCCGTCGCTGCCAGGAGCACGGCGAACGTGGTCGACGCTCCCCACCCGGCCAGGAGGACAGGACGCCAGCCTGCGGTGCGGGCGAAGCGAGGTCCCTGAAGCACGACGACCGCTGCGACGGCCACCGCGAGGCCGGTGCCGACCGCCACGCGACCGTGCAGGTACCCGATGAACGGCGGCGCGCTCCCGTAGGTGACGACCGCTCCACGGTCCGCGAGAGCGAGCCCCGCAGCCCAGAGAACGCCCAGCCCCACCAGCCACAGCGCGACCGCGAGCACGGCTCGTCGCGTGTCGACCACCGGTGCTGTCCGCTCCCCTGCGGCGGTGCCCGGCGGCCGTGGTCCCACGTGTTCACCCTGGCACGGCGGAACCTCGATCGACATGACGGGCAGATGACAGCGACGGGCGCACTCCCCGTCGTCCCCCGGCCGGCGCGGAACGGTCTCCGCGCCGGGCCGGGCGACGGATGCGCGTCAGGCCGTCCCGATGTCGCGACGTCGGAGCCCGACGAGGGCCAGGAGGAACAGCACGCCCGCCGTCGTCGTCAGGCCGACGAACGCCGGCCAGCTGAGCTCCTCGGTGAACGCGGCAGACACCCAGAAGAACGGGGAGATCCAGCTCGCGGCCTCCGGGAGGTCCTCGAAGAGACCGCCGAACATGCCGATGACGAAGCTGTACGCCAGGAGCGCCCAGCCGACGCCTGCCGCCCGGGGCATCCACCCGTACAACGCTGCCGTGAGGGCCAGATAGACCAGGACCGCAGGCAGGTAGCCGACGAACACCGCCGTGTACTCACCGGCGCCGGGGCCGCCGCCGTCCACGGCCACGGTCCCGAGCCAGACGGCGTAGACGCTCACGGCGAGGAGCGCTGCGGCCCCCAGGCCGGCGACGACGAGCTGCGCGGCGAGCCAACACGTGCGTGCGACAGGCAGGGCGAGCATGACCTCGGCGCGACCGGCGCTCTCCTCGCCCTTGACTGCATGTCCCATCACGATCGCGTAGGCCGCACAGGCAGCAGCACCGTAGAGCATGAGCACGCCGAGGAAGCCCAGTGTGAACTGGTCCGGGTTGTCGCCGAAGATCGCAGCGACCGCGGGGTTGTCCTGCACGAGGCCGCCCACCATGTCGTCGATGTCCGGCAGCATCGTGCCCGACGCGAACCACATGAGTCCTAGACCCAGGCACGACCAGCCGAGTGGGGCGCGTTGTTGCAGCCAGGCGAGCGAGATCGGGCTTCGCAGGGACGACCTGGCGTCGGCGCGACCCTTGCGGGCGGGGAGCAGACCGGCGTCGAAGTCGCGGTGCGAGGCAAGGGCCGACGCGAGCCACAGCAGCAGAGCAATTGCGGTGACACTGATCAGCAAGGGCCACCAGCGCAGGTCGACGAAGGCGCGCATCTGCTGCGCCCAGGCGATCGGCGAGAGCCAGGACAGCGCGCTGCCACCCACCTCGCGCATGTCGCCTGCGGCACGGACGACGAACGCGACAGCGAACACCGCGAGGCTCATCCCCGTGGCGGCGCGGGCGTGCGCCGTGACCTGGCACAGCACGAGAGCGACGGCACCGAACACCACCGCGCTGAGCGCCGAGCCCACGGTCATGGCGAACGAGTCGACCAGCGGCAGGTCGCCGATGGCGACCATCGTGAGTGCCGAGACGACGGCGATGACGGCGTTGACGACACCGAGGGTGATCAGGGAGGCGACGGCCGGCGCGTGCCTGCCGACGGTCGCTGCCCGCAGGAGCTCGGCTCGGCCGGACTCCTCCTCGGCGCGAGTGTGCCGGACGACGTGCAGGATGCTCATGATGGCCAGGGCGAGCACTACCCAGGTGATGCCCTCGTTCGCCATCGCGACGCCGGTGGTGTAGTCGTCCATCCCGTACCCCGGGCCGCCCATGATGATGCCCGCCGGCGTCTCCATCACAGCTGCCCTGCCCTGCTGGGCGACAGGGTCCGCGAACAGGGTGTCGAGCGCGAACGTGAAGTAGGCGTAGAAGCCCGCCACCGACACGGTCCACACGCCGAGGCGGACGCGGTCGCGGCGCACGATGAACCGGACGAGCTGCCAGGTGCCGGTGAGTGTGCTTCCGCCGCTCTCCTGACTCGACTCCGTCGATGCCAACGGTCGGATCGTCGTGGTCGTCATCATCCACGCGCCTGTGCGACCGGTCGAGCACTGTCGGCGGCATCCACGCCGTCGCCGTAATGGCGCAGGAAGAGCTCTTCCAACGACGGAGGCGCCGCGGTCATGGTGTGCACGCCCATCGTGCCGAGCGCCGTCAGGACACCGGCGATCTGCGTGTTCTCGACGTCGAACGTCACCCTGTTGCCGGACTGCGTCGGTGTGACCTGCAGGTCGTGCACGCCGGGCAGCGCGGCCAGGCTGCCCGGGTCGGTGTCGACCACTGCGCTCACCGCCGACCGTGTCAGGTGGCGCAGCTCGTCCAGGGTGCCCGACTCCACCGCGCGCCCGGCTCGGATGATCGTCACGGTGTCGCACACCTTCTCGACCTCCGAGAGGATGTGGCTGGACAGCAGTACCGACACCCCTTCAGACGTGGCCTGTCGCACGTAGTCGGTGAACACCGCCTCCATCAGCGGGTCGAGTCCGGACGTGGGCTCGTCGAGCACGAGCAGGTCGACGTCGGACGCCAGGGCCGCTACGAGGGCAACCTTCTGCCGATTGCCCTTGGAGTACGTCCCGGTCTTCTTCGTGGGGTCGAGCTCGAAGCGCTCGAGGAGCTCGGCCTTGCGCCGCCGGTCCGCCCTGCCGCGCAGCCGGGTGAGGAGGTCGATCGCTTCGCCGCCGGTGAGGTTGGGCCACAGCGAGACCTCGCCGGGCACGTAGGCCAGGCGCCGGTGCACGGCGACCGCGTCACGCCACGGGTCGCCGCCCAGCAGGCGCACTGACCCCGAGTCGGCCCGGAGCAGGCCGAGCACCACCCGGATAGCGGTGGACTTGCCGGCGCCGTTCGGCCCCAGGAACCCGGCGACCTGCCCCGCGGGGACCGTGAGGTTCAGGCCGTCGAGCGCGTGGACCGTGCCGAAGGACTTGTGGAGGTTCTCGATCTGGATCGCGGGCGCGCTCGCGCGCGCCGAGGTGAGGCTGGTCATGGCTGTTCCTTGTCGTCGAAGGGATGCTCGCGCCGAGGCGCGCGTGGCTCAGGTGAGCGACGCGCGGCCATCGACGGCGGGCGGGTCCCCGACGTAGAGGAGGTACTCGTCCAGCATGCGGCGGGTCGTCAGCACGCTCTGCGTGCCACGTTCGGGCGGGTCACCCTCGACCGTCGCGTGCCGCTCCGCGATCACGAAGTAGGCCAGCGGATCCCTGGGCACATCGCAGGTGAACCCCCAGGTCGCAGACGCGCGGACGCGAGCTCGCGTCGTGAGGTCGGACGCGGGCGCGACAACTGACGGGCCAGCCGTTGAACGCACATTCACCACGCTAGACCGGCCGATCAGCCGGCGTCGAGGCGCGTTCGGGGCCAGTCGAGCGGCCACGCCGGCATCTGGGCGAGGGGTAAGGGCGGTGAACGACGCGCACGCGGGGTAGGTCGCCGGATCAGCATCGATCTGGACAAAGATGTTAGTTACTAACTAACATTCGAAGCGTGCCTGACATCGCCATCTCCCGCTCGTCCTCGCGTGCCGCCGACACCAGGGGCGCGCTGCAAGCGCACGCCTTGCGCCTGTTCGAAGAGCGCGGCTACGAGCGGACGACGGTCGCCGAGATCGCGGCTGCAGCAGGCGTGTCGCACATGACGTTCTTCCGTCACTTCCCGACCAAGGAGGACGTCGTCCTCGACGACCCGTACGACCCGATGCTCGCGGACGCCGTCGCCGCGCAGCCGCGGAACCTGATGGCGCTGGAGCGCGTGCGGCTCGGCCTCCTGAGCACGCTCGCCGCGCTGCGGTCGGCCGAGTTCGACGACGAGTCGCGGCGACGGCTGCGACTGGCGACCGGAGTCCCCGCGTTGCGGGCGCGGATCTGGGAGAACATGACGAGGACGCAGGACGCCGTGGTCACCGTGCTGGTGGCCCAGGACGTCGAGCGGTCCGTCGCCGAGGTGTCCGTCGGGGCGGTGCTCGGCGCGATGACCTCAGGGCTGATGCACTGGGGTGCCACACCTCCCTCTCCGGACGGCCCGATGCTCGCTGACGCCCTTGCTACGGCCCTCGACGTGCTCGGCCCCCGACCATGACATCGCTCGAGGCCAGGGGCCTGGTCCGCCGGTTCGGCGATGTCACGGCTGTCGACGGGGTCGACCTGGACGTCGTCGCCGGGCAGGTGCACGCCCTCGTCGGGCTGAACGGCTCGGGGAAGACGACCTTGCTGCGCATGCTCGCCGGCGTCCTGCGTCCGGATGCCGGAGTCATCCGTCTGACCTCCGGCACCGAACCGTCCGGTGCGGTGGTCGGACACCTCATCGACGCACCGGCGGCCTACCCCGAACTCACGGTGGAGCAGAACCTGACCTCGGCGGCACTCCTGCGGGCCGTCCCGCGTGCGCTGGTCCCGCACGCCGTGACCCGGGCCGCCACCGCCCTCGGGATCGGCGACCTGCTGACCCGACGGGCGGGTGGCTTGTCGCTCGGCAACCGGCAGCGGCTCGGCCTGGCGGCCGCGCTCGTGCACGACCCGCAGCTGGTGGTGCTCGATGAGCCGACCAACGGCCTTGATCCCGCGGGTGTGCTGGCTGTCCGTCGGCTCGTCCTGGAGCGAGCCCGTACAGCTGGCTGCGCCATCCTCGTCTCGAGCCACCACCTTGACGAGCTCGCGCGCATGGCGGACCGAATCACGGTTCTCCACCGCGGGCGGGTGGTCGGTTCCCTTGAACCCCAGACGCCCGACCTGGAGGTCCAGCTGTTCGCGATGGCCGCTCGGGCGGACGGGATCGACGTCACCGAGGAACTGTCTCGGCCGACTCTCGCTCCGAAGCCCGAGGCACGCTCATGAGTCCCGCATGGACGGTCGAGCTGCTCAAGGTGCGCAAGTCGCCGGTGACCCGAACGGCGTTCGGCGCGATGGCTGCCATCGCGGCGTTCTTCTCCGTCGGCGCGGCGCTGCTCGCCGCGCGAGGGACGGCGGAGGGCTCACTGGCCGGGGCAAAGGTGGCGGCCATGGTCGATGGCGTGGGCTGGTCCGCCGTCGGCGGCGCGTTCGGACAGATCGTCTCCGTTCTGTGGCTGCTCGGAACTGGGGTCGTCGCGGCGTGGACCTGCGGCCGGGAGTACTCGGACCGGACCCTGGGGCAGCTGCTGGCCCTGCCGACGCCGTCCTCGCGGATCGCCACGGCCAAGCTCGGTTCGGTGATGCTCGCGTCATCGGTCGCAGCCGTCGCTGGGGCCCTCCTCGCCCTTGTCAGTGGGGTGGTCGCCGGCATGGGTCCACCAGCTGTGGGCGACCTTCAGACGATGGGTGCCGGGGTGCTGGCCGGCGTGGCCGGCGCGTGGCTGGCGCTGCCGTTCGCCTGGGTGGGAACCGTGGGCAGGGGGTACCTGCCGGCGGTGGGCGCTCTTCTTGGCATCGTGATGGTCAGCCAGGTCGTGGTGCTGCTCGGCGGCGGATCGTGGTTCCCGTGGGCGGTTCCCTCGCTTCTCGTCGGCGCGGGCGGGGCCGAGGCGGCCGCAGACGTGAGCGCGCTCGGCGTCGTGCTCGTCGTCGGCGTCGGGGCCGCGGCCTGGGCATCCACTGTCACGACATGGTCGCGATTGCAGCTCGTGTGATGTTTGACGCGCGAGCGCTCACCCGTCGTCACCGCACGCACAGGCCAGGTTGCTCGTCCACGAGGCTGCAGGCGGTCCCGGTCTAGACGGACATCAGGCGTCGCGTCCCTGGTAGGCGTCGGGAATGCCGTCACGATCGTTGTCAGCGAGCTCAGCAGCGCGGATCCGTCGATACGTGCGGTTGCGACCGAGCAGTACGCCGCCGGCCAGGACCGCCGCGGTCAGGGAGCCGACGAGAATCGCGACCTTGACATGGTCGTCTCGCTCAGTGCCGGCGCCGAAGGCCAGGTCGCCTATGAGTAGCGACACGGTGAACCCGATGCCCCCGAGGATCGCCAGCCCGAGCACGTCGACCCATCCGAGGTCAGCGTCGAGGTCGGCGCGGGTGAATCGAGCGACGAGCCAGGTGGCTGCCAGGATGCCGATCGGTTTGCCCAGGACGAGGCCGAGGACGATGCCGATCGCGATCGGGTCCGCGGCGGCATCCTTCGCCCCTGCCAGCCCGCCCAGGGTCACCCCGGCCGCCATGAGGGCGAAGACCGGAACCGCCACACCCGCGGACAGCGGCCGGAACCGGTGTTCGAAGTGCTCGGCCAGACCCCGCCCTGCGTCCGGTCCCCCGGCCCGGTCGCTTCGAACCACGGGCACAGCGAAGGCCAGCAGGACGCCGGCGACGGTGGCGTGGACGCCCGAGGCGTGAACGAGCGACCAGGTGGCGAACGCCAACGGGAGCAGCAGCCACCAGGACCGGACTCGTCGTTGCACGAGGACCGCGAACAAGGCGAGCGGGACGAGCGCACCCAGCAACGGCGCGACCGCGAGCTCCTCCGTGTAGAAGACGGCGATGATGACGATGGCGAGCAGGTCGTCGACGACGGCGAGTGTGAGCAGGAACGTGCGGAGCGCCGACGGGAGGTGCCGCCCGATCACGGCGAGCACCGCGAGAGCGAACGCGATGTCTGTCGCGGTAGGGATCGCCCAGCCCTCGAGGGCGCCGTCGGCTGCGCGTGCGTTCACCACCGCGTAGATCACGGCGGGGACGATCACGCCGCCGACGGCTGCGGCGATCGGCACGGCGCCGCGACGCGGGTCGCGGAGATCGCCCGCGACGAACTCCCGTTTCAGCTCGAGCCCCGCGACGAAGAAGAAGATCGCCAGCAACCCGTCTGATGCCCAGGCTTCGAGTGAGAGATCGAGGTGCAGGGCCGCGGGACCGAACGTGAAGTCCTGAAGAGACTCGTACGCGTCGACCCACGGGGAGTTGGCCCAGACCAGCGCGACGACGGCGGCGACCAGCAGGAGGGCTCCCCCGACGGTCTCTTTGCGCAGGATCTCGGCGATCCGTTGCGCCTCGGGCCACGTCCCTCGGGACAGCAGCCGGGCGGAGCGATCAGTGTTCGGCACGGAGTCGACCTTCGTCTGGAGTCGGTGAGGACGTTGCCGACCAGACTTCCCGGCGCACCTCGGCAAGAGTACTGGCCAGTCCCCGCCGAGGACGCCGCGCGGTCAGTGGTCGGCGCCCAGTCGTCCGTTGCACTACGCGCTGTCGGAGGTGAGCCCGATCATCGTGACGTTTCCTCGCCGTGCCGCCGTGGGCGAGCAGGCTCGAGATGGCCGACCGGCTTCATGGAGATGCGTCACGGAGCAGTCGCGACAAACGTCCTGATGGCACGGGCGACCTGATCGCGGGCGGGGCCGATCCAGAACAGGTGGCTCGGCGAGTCGATCTCGATGAGCGTGGCGGTCGCAATCGTCCGGGCGAGATCCTCTGCGTGCCTGAAGGCAACCCCGGCATCGCTCCGGGACGCCGTCACCAGAGCCGGGCAGAGGACCCGCGCCTCGAACTGCCGGCGATAGGCAGATCTCCCGTCGCGTCCCTGGCGGAGGTCGTTGACAAAGCCTGAACCGGAGCTCATCGAGGCGAAGAGCTCGCGTGCGCTGTCTCGATCAGCGCTCGACCAGGAGGACCACCAGCCCTCGGGAGGCCTCATCGAGAGCGTCCCCACCATGCGGCGCAGGCCGGCTTCCGAGTCGACCAGCCGCGCGATCGCCGCCCAGACAAGCCGTTGCATACCGGGCGCGAACGCGATCGGCCCCATCAGCGCCTCCCGGCGGGTGTCCGGATACGCATGGGTCGAGGGCGCGCAGCTGTGCAGGAACAGGCGTGGCACGAGATCTGGCTGGGCCACGGCGACGTGGATGGCCTGCAGACCACCGAACGAGACCCCAACGGCTCCCGAGGTCTCGTCGACCGCCAGCTGCTCGCAGCAGTCCGTCACGGCCGGCACGAACTCCTGCGCAGTGAGTGCGCCGACGTCGGTCAGCCCGTACCCGGGCCGGGAGAAGGACAGGACGCCGTAGCCGAGCGAGGCGTACAGGCTCCATCCGCAGTCGACCGCGGCGGAACAGTGCCCGCCAGGGAAGAAGAGCACGGGCGGTCTGTCACCAGGCACATGCATGACCTCCACCGGGCCTAGCGAGGTCTCGACCACCCTGGTCACGCGCACCCCGTGACCCTACGTGGGTCTTGTCGCAGACCCTCGGCACCTGCGGCATGGGGCCTTCTGCCCGCCTCGCCGATCTCGCCGAGCGAAGGCTGCGAAGAGGCGAGCCTCGCCGCAGCCCGGCTGCTGTTCGACCCCGTTTCGTCGCCGACGCGAGGAAGGACAGCCGCCTGCGATTTCGCGTCCGGATACCCCTGGGGGTATATTCGTTCCCATGAACGACGGAACCCCTCGCCCGGAACACGGCCCTCGCAGGATCGTCATCGTCGGCGGTGTTGCCGGCGGGATGAGCGCGGCGGCTCGCGCGCGGCGCCTGGACGAGCGGGCCGAGATCGTCGTCCTGGAGCAGTCGGACTACGTCTCGTTCGCCAACTGCGGGCTGCCGTACCACCTGTCCGGAGAGATCGAGCGGCGTGACGACCTGCTCCTGCACACACCGGCCTCGCTGGGTGCCGCGCTCGCGCTCGACGTGCGGACCGGCCACCGCGTGACCGCGATCGACCGGGCCGCACGGACCGTCTCCGTCACGGCCGGCGCCGACCGCTACGACCTCGCGTACGACGCCCTGCTGCTCTCCCCCGGCGCGGTCGCCGTCCGACCCCCGATCGACGGGCTGGACCACCCGGCCGTGCACGCGTTGCGGACCATCCCCGACCTCGACGGCGTGGACGAGCACGTCCGCCGGCTCGTCGACGAGCGGGCCGAGCGCCCGCGCGCAGTCGTCATCGGCGCTGGGTTCATCGGCCTGGAGGCTGTCGAGGCCCTCGTCGCCCGCGGCCTCGAGGTCGACGTGGTCGAGCTGGCCGACCACGTCCTGCCACCCCTGGACGCCGAACTGGCACCGCTGCTGGCCGACGAGCTGACGGCCCGCGTCGTCGGCCTGTACCTCGGCGTCTCGGCACAGGCCCTCAACACGGGTTCCGGCTCCGCGCTGAGCGTCGTCCTCTCCGACGGCACACAGCTCAGCGCCGACCTGGTGCTCGTCAACGTCGGGGTGCGCCCCGCGAGCGAGCTGGCACGCGACGCCGGGCTCGAGCTCGGCCGCCACGGCGCCATCCGCGTCGACGAGGACCAGCGGACCTCCGACCCGCACATCTGGGCCGTCGGCGACGCGGTCGAGGTCGTCCATGCCGTCACCGGGGCGGTCGGCCCCGTGCCGCTCGCCGGTCCCGCCAACCGCCAGGGGCGGCGGGCCGCCGACTCGATGCTCGGACGGCGCACGACCCCACAGGCAGCCGTCCTGGGCACCGCGATCATTCGGATGTTCGGGCTCACCGCGGCCGTCACCGGTGCGAGCCAGCTGACCCTCGCTCGCGCGGGCATCGCGCACGAGGTGGTCCGGATCCACCCCGGCCACCACGCCCGCTACTTCCCCGGCGCTGAGCAGATCCACCTCGTGGCCTCCTTCGCGCCCGACGGGCGGCTGCTCGGCGCTCAGGCCGTCGGTCGCGACGGGGTCGACAAGCGCATCGACGTGCTGGCCACCGCGCTGCGCGCCGGGATGACCGCGGACGACCTCGCCGAGCTGGAGCTGGCTTACGCTCCCCCGTACGGCTCGGCCAAGGACCCGGTGAACATGCTCGGCTTCGTCGCGCAGAACGTCCTCGACGGCACCACGCCGCAGTGGCACCCGAGCGACCTGGACGACGTGCTGGCCGACACCCTCGTGCTGGACGTCCGCTCACAGAGCGAGTTCGACCGGGGACACCTCAAGGGCGCGCTGCACATCCCCCACACGGAGCTGCGCGGCCGTCTCGACGAGGTGCACACAGCCGCGGACGGTCGCCCGGTCAGCGTGCACTGCGCCTCGGGCGTCCGCTCGCACATCGCCACCCGTGTCCTGCTCGCCGCAGGCGTCGACGCCCGCAACCTGTCCGGCGGTTGGCTGACGCTCACCGCCGTCCGCCCCGACCTCATCGCCTGACCCCCAAGGAGAAGTCCATGTCCATCAGCAGCACCCTTCGCCGACTCTTCGGTAGCGCTGACGGCGACGACACCCTGCGGCCCACGATCGGCGCCGCCCGGGCGCTCGAGCTCGTCCGCGACGGGGCCGCCCTGCTCGACGTGCGCGAACGGTCCGAGTGGAACACGGGCCACGCCCCCCAGGCCGTGCACGTGCCCCTCGGCGAGATCGAGAAGGCCCCCCGACGCCTCAAGCAGGACACGCCAGTCGTGGTCATGTGCGCCTCGGGCATGCGCTCGCGCAGCGCCGCCAAGCACCTGCGCAAGCTCGGCTTCGACGCCACGAGCCTGTCGGGCGGCATCGGCGCCTGGCAGTCAGCCGGCGGCGCCGTCCGGCGCTGAACCACCCCGACGAAGGAGAACCCCCATGTGCTCGCCCGCCCGTTGCTCCCGCTGCGGCAAGGTCACCTGGTCCGGCTGCGGCATGCACGTCGACGCCGTCATGGCCGACGTCCCCCGCACCCAGCAGTGCACCTGCCGCTGACCGCCCACGACTCCTGAAGGAGTGCCGTTGTCCACCATCACCCTGACCGGCGCCGCATTCGCGGACACCATCCACGAGAACGACATCGTCCTGGTCGACTTCTGGGCCGCCTGGTGCGGACCCTGCAGGATGTTCGCCCCCATCTTCGAGAACGCATCCACACAGCATCACGACGTCGTCTTCGCGAAGGTGGACACCGAGGCAGAGCGCGAGCTCGCCGGCCAAGCCGGGATCACGTCGATCCCCACCCTCATGGCATTCCGCGAGGGCATCCTGCTCTACTCCGAGCCCGGCGCCCTGCCCGCCATGGGACTCGAGGAGATCATCGGCGCGATCAAAGCCCTCGACATGGACGCCGTCCGCCAAGAGATCTCCGAGCACCAGGACGGATCGGTGACCCAGCCATGAGCTACGCCCTCACCGCGACCACCGACCTCTCCTTCCCCGACGCGCTCTCGGCAGTCCGCGAGGCGCTCGCGGCGCAGGGCTTCGGCGTTCTCACCGAGATCGACCTTGCTGCCACCCTCAAGGCGAAGCTCGACGTGGACATAGCGCCCCAGGTCATCCTCGGCGCGTGCAACCCGGTGCTCGCGAACGAGGCTCTGGCGACCGAGCCGCAGATCGGCCTGCTCCTGCCCTGCAACGTCGTCGTCCGTTCCGTCGAGGACGGTCGGACGGTCGTCGAGGCCGTCGACCCCGACGTGCTCGTCCAGCTCAGCGGCAACGACGCCCTCCAGCGTGTCGCGGCCGACGCCGGCACACGACTCCGAGCCGCCCTCGAAGCCGTGCCCACGTCATGACGTCAACCACCATCGGACCGGTACTCCCCGGGGTATCCTGGCTCGCCCGCGACGAAGGAGGTCCCGCCATGGAGCTGGACAAGGACGAGATGTCCAAGGTGTCCAACCGGCTCAAGCGCGCCCAAGGCCAGCTGGCAGCCGTCGTGCGCATGCTGGACGAGGGTCGCGACTGCGAGGACATCGTGATGCAGCTCTCGGCGGTCTCCCGCGCCCTCGACCGCGCCGGCTTCGCGATCATCGCCTCAGGCATGCGTCAGTGCCTGGTCAAGCCTGAGCAGGACGGCGAGACCGACACGCTCGACGTGCAGAAGCTCGAGAAGCTCTTCCTGTCCCTCGCCTGACGCACCGCCCCAGGTCAGGACGCCGGAGTGCCGCGTGTGGCGTCCTCGCCGGGCGTCGACCCTCTCAGTCGCCGAACAGGGCCTCGACGTCGGGTAGTCCCTGGAATCGCGAGAACGTCCCTCGCTCAGCGATCTCCCTGGCGGCCGACAAGACTCCGTCCCACGCGGTACGCGCGAGCGTGCCCCCCACGCTGATCCGGCGGACCCCGAGCTGCGCGGCCTCAGCAACCGTGGTGAACGGAGAGTTGATCAGGAGGTTCACCGGTTTCGGCGCCACCGCGGCCACGATGGCTGACACATGCTCCAGGTCGTCGATCCGCGGCGCATAGAGGCAGTCGGCGCCGACGTCCGCGTATGCACGGAGCCTCCTGATCGTCTCGTCGATGTCGGGACGGCCGCAGACGAAACCCTCGGACCGGGCGGTCAGAACGATCCCCGTGCCGCTCTCGTCGATCGCTCGGCGTGCCGCGGCCACCCGCGCCACGGCCAGCTCGAAGTCGAACAGCGGATCGGCCTCGTCTCCTGAGGAGTCCTCGATCGAGAGTCCGGCGATCCCCGTCCCCGCCGCCAGCGTCACATTCGCCGCGACGCCGGCAGGATCCACTGCGTACCCGTTCGTGAAGTCAGCGTTGACCGGCACCGACACCGCCCCGGCGATCTGCCGGAGATGCTCGAGCGTCTGATCGCGGGTGACCTGGGCGTCCGTCACGCCAAGAGACCAGGCCAAACCGGCACTCGTAGTGGCCAACGCCGTGAACCCCAGCTCTTCCAGCAGCCGTGCGCTCCCGACGTCCCACGGGTTCGGCATCACGAAGCACCCCGCACGATGCAACCGATGGAACTCGGCGACCCGATCCTCGACCATGTCCGCACCACACCCCGTCAACGAGCCAGGATTTCGCACTCTAACCCGATCCACTCGCGGTCGGGCCCGCTCCTAGTTCACCTCGGTGAGCAACCCCGTCGCGACGACGAACACGAAGCCGCGGATCGCGTCCTTGTGCGGCACGAACGGACTGGCCTTGATGCGCGCGATCGACTGCCGGACGTCCAGGTCGGTGAACGACTCGGCGGCCCCACTCCGGCTCGATCCCCGTCTCGTCCTGGATCGACAGCGTGAACGCGTCGTCGGTGAACGTGAGCATGCCGCAGTCGGCGTGGTGGATGAGACGCACGTCAGGACGCACCGCCCGCGTCCACGCGGATCCGGATCCGTCCGATGGAAGTCGGGTCCCGGACGGGGTCCCGGTTGCCCCGAAACACAGATCAGCGACCCCTCGGAATGCCTCCGAGAAGCCGCTGACCTGGACTTTCACTGTCGGGCTGACAGGATTTGAACCTGCGACCCCTTGACCCCCAGTCAAGTGCGCTACCAAGCTGCGCCACAGCCCGATGGCTCCCGCAGAAGCCTCGGAAACTCTACCCCACGGGCGACGTGGTCCTGTCATCGGCGATCACGTCGAGCTCGGCGGCGACGACGCCGAGGATCACCAGGTCCACCAGGAGCCCGATCGTCGCGTCCCAGGGCGAGAGCCGGAACAGGAAGATCTGGGTGATCAGGAGCGCGACGAGGACGGCCCGCCGGAACCAGCGGTAGCCGGACTCGCGGTCGCGGCGGACCCGGACGAGTCCGACGACGGCGAACGCGGTGGACGCGAGCCCGCTGAGCAGGATGCCGGCCACGAGCCAGACGGGCTGGTCGTCGGACGCGGTCCAGCCGTAGATGCCGCGGGCGAGCGTCACGACGGACGTGGCGACGAGCACCGCGACGGTCACCCAGGGGACCCAGCGGGCACGCACCAGCCAGCGCGACGCGGCGACGATCCACCGGGACGTGGCGCCGATCGGGTCGGGGACCTCGGCGGCGTCGTGCTCCACGGAGTCGAGCAGGGCGCGCAGCTCGTCGGCCCCCGGGACGTCGCCTGCCCGGGACAGGTACCAGCGCGCTCGCGTGCGTTCGCGGGTGCTGAAGCCGCCCGCCAGACCGGAGACGGCCTGGTCGGCGGCGGCGGCGAGGTACTCGGCGGGGTCGCGCGGGTGGCGTCGCTGCAGGACGTCGGCGAACAGTCCCAGACCGATGACCACGAGGTAGATCAGGGCAGCCGTCGGCTCCCAGAAGTAGTCGTAGTCGGAGGTCACGAACTTGCCGACCTCGTCGATGAACAGCCCGAAGCCCACGCCGGCGACGAGGACGACCACCCGCCGCGCAACCGGACCGATGAAGGTCATGACGCCGATGAACGCGAGGGCCATGAGCAGCCCACCCCACAGGACGTGGGAGATGTGCACTCCCCCGCCGCCCAGCTGCGGGAACCCGGTCAGGTCGAGCAGCAGGCGCGTCACGATGACGGTGGCGAGCGTGGTCACCAGGAACCCGGTGATGTGGCTGCTCGAGGCGGGGTCGCGCGGCAGGCCGAGCCTCAGCAGAGGCCGTCGGTGCTCCACGAACCCCTCGGGCGTCACCGCTTGCGCTTCTCCCGCACCCGCACCGAGATCGAGATGGGGGTGCCCTCGAAGCCGAACGTCTCGCGCAGGCGACGCTCGATGTAGCGGCGGTAGCCGGGGTCGAGGAAGCCGGTCGCGAAGATGACGAAGCGGGGCGGGCGGGTGGACGCCTGCGTCGCGAAGAGGATGCGGGGCTGCTTGCCGCCGCGCAGCGGGTGCGGGTGCGCCGCGACGAGCTCGCCGAGGAACGCGTTGAGGCGCCCGGTCGAGATGCGGGTGTCCCAGGACTCCAGCGCCCGCTCGAGCGCGGGGACCATGCGGTCGGTGTGCCAGCCGGTCTTCGCGGAGATGTTCACGCGGGGTGCCCACTGCACCTGCACGAGATCCTGCTCGATCTCACGCTCGAGGAACGGGCGGCGGTCCTCGTCCATGAGGTCCCACTTGTTGTACGCGATGACCAGCGCGCGGCCGGCCTCGATGACCTGCGTGATCACACGGGTGTCCTGCTCGGTGAGCTTCACCGAGGCGTCGACCAGGACGACGGCCACCTCGGCCTTCTCGATCGCGGCCTGCGTGCGCAGCGAGGCGTAGAAGTCGGCGCCGGACGTCTGGTGCACGCGGCGACGGATGCCGGCGGTGTCGACGAACACCCACGGCTTGCCCTTGAGCGCGACGAGCTCGTCCACCGGGTCGCGCGTGGTGCCGGCGACGGAGTCGACGACGACGCGCTCGGCGCCGAGCACCTTGTTCAGCAGCGAGGACTTGCCGACGTTCGGGCGGCCGACGAGCGCGACGCGACGGGGTCCGTCGGGGATCGGCGTGCCGTGGGCGGAGACTTCGGGCAGCGCGTCGATCGCGGCGTCGAGCAGGTCGCCGGTGCCGCGGCCGTGCAGGGCCGAGACGGGGAACGGCTCGCCGAGGCCGAGGGACCAGAGGTTGGCCGCGTCGGCCTCGCCGGCGGGTCCGTCGACCTTGTTGGCGCACAGCACGACCGGCTTGCCGGCCTTGCGGAGCAGGCGGACCACCTGGGTGTCGGTCTCGGTGACGCCGACGGTGGCGTCCACGACGAAGATCACGGCGTCGGCCAGCGAGATCGCGACCTCGGCCTGCTGGGCCACGCGCGCCTCGATGCCGGCGACGTCGACCTCCCAGCCGCCGGTGTCGACGAGCGTGAACCGCTTGCCGGACCAGTCGGCGGGGTAGCTCACGCGGTCGCGCGTGACCCCGGGCTTGTCCTCGACGACGGCCTCGCGCCGGCCGAGGATGCGGTTGACGAGCGTGGACTTGCCGACGTTCGGACGGCCGACGACGGCGAGCACCGGGAAGACGACGACCGGCTCCTCACCGATCTCCCCGACGTCGCCCGCGTGCAGGAGGGCAAGGTCCTCGTCCTCGAGCTCGTAGTCGGTGAGCCCCGCGCGCAGCGCCCGCTCACGGTCGGCGTCGCCGGCCTCGTCGGGCAGCGCAAAGGTCGGATCCGGCTCAGTCATGCACCCATTGTCCCCTGTGCACCGACCGCAGGACGACTACCTGCGCGAGAGTCCCGTCACGGACGCCAGATCACGACGCCGACGTCGCGCGCCCGCTCGGCGAACGTGCCGTCCGGGGACGCCGATCGCAGGAGCCGGCGCAGGTCGTCGTCGAACTCCTGCAGCCGGCTCCCGAACAGGTGCGGCGCCGAGCTGGACAGCGAGTACACGGCGGACACGACCTGCTCCGTCGAGCGCTCCACCACGTCGCCGCGCACCACCTCGAGCCGCTCCGGCCCGCGGTAGCCGACGTCGCGCATGACGTCCTCCTCGCCCCCGCGCGTCCCGGTCGGCAACGAGCCCTGGCCCGCCCGACGGACCTCCCCGAGGTACCCGGCGACCAGCGCGTCGATCGCGTCCCACGGCGGTCGGGGGTGCGGGAGCACGTCGTCGCCACCGGCACCGCGGTGCGTCGTCGCGAAGACGTGCACCCAGGCGCCATCGGGCTCGATCATCGGGCGGACCGCCCGGGCCACCTGCGGCTGATCCATCCAGTGGAACGACTGCGCGAACGTGACCAGCCGGAACGTGCCGAGGTCCGCGGGCAGCTCTTCGGCGCGCAGCTGTCGCCAGTCGATCCCGGCCGCACCCGAGCGGTGCGCCTCGGCGATCATCCCGGGGTCGGCGTCGACACCCACGGCGGACGCGACGAGAGGCGCGAGCAGGAGCGTCAGGGACCCCGGCCCGCAGCCGACGTCGAGCAGACGACCGCTGCCGTCGAGGCCGAGGGCATCACGCAGGGTGTCGGCGAGGGCCGCCGGGTAGGCCATCCGACCCACGGCGTAGTGCGGGGCGCTGCCCTCGTAGAGGCTCGGATCCCACGCCCAGTCCATCAGAGCGCGCGTTCCCTGTTCGGGTCGTCGGTCGGCAGGACCAGACCGGTGCGGGCACAGGCGCGGTCGACCAGCTCCGCCAGCGCCACGCGGATCGACTCGTTCGCCCCTTCGAGGGCCGCTCTGCCGGACATGCCCGGCCGGCGCTCGAGGACCAGCGGCTCACCGAACTCGATCGCGAGCCGACGCCGAAGACCCGGGACGTGGCCGACGGACTCCCCCGTCCGCCGCGTGCCGAGCACCGCGACCGGGACCACCGGGGCATGGCCGTTCAGGGCGAGCCACGCGATGCCGGCGCGTGCGCTCGCCGCGTCGCCCTTGCCGCGGTTCCCCTCGGGGAAGACCCCGACGACGCCACCGCGCTTGAGCACGACGAGCGCACTGTTCAGAGCGGACCGGCCCCCGTCGTGCTCGACGGCGATCTGGCCGGCCGCGCGCAGCACCGTGCCGACCGGCCCCCAGAACATCTCCGACTTCACCAGCATGTGCGACGGCCGCGGCGACACGCCGAGCAGGATCGGTCCGTCGATGATCCCGGTGTGGTTCGCCGCGAACAGGACGGGTCCGTCGGTGGGGACCAGGTGGCCGGCCGAGACCTCCGTGTTCCAGACGATGCGTGCGAGGAAGCGGCCGATCCAGCGCGCCCAGTGCGGACCGCGCTCGGAGGGGCCGGTCGGCGTGCTCACGCGCGCGGGCCGACGACCGACTCGACGACGTCGAGCACGGCCTGCACGGTCTGGTCGAAGTCCAGGTGCGAGGAGTCCACGGTGATCACCCCTTCGGCGGCGACGTGGAACTGCACGACGGTCGAGTCGTCGGCATCGCGACGCAGCACCTGGTCGCGGGTCGCCTCGACCGCCGCGGCGTCGGCGGTGCCGTGCACGTCACGCGCCCGCCGGGCGAGCCGGGCCTCCTCGCTCGCGGTCAGCAGCACGCGGACGTCAGCGTCGGGCGCGACGACCGTGGTGATGTCCCGCCCCTCGGCGACGATCCCTCGCCCCTTCACGCGCGCCGACTCGATCTCGGCCCGCTGGAGCCTGCCCAGCTCCGCGCGGACCTCGAGGTTGGTCGCGACCGCACTGACGGCTGCGGAGATCTCCGTGGTCCGGATCGCCGCGCCGACGTCGATCCCGTCGACGTGCACCGTCGGGTGCAGCGGATCGACGCCCATGACCAGCGGCAGCGTGCGGACCTGACCGGCGACCGCGTCGACATCGGTCAGCGGCACCCCCTGGTGGAGGCACCACCAGGTCGCTGCTCGGTACATCGCTCCGGTGTCGAGGAACGCCAGCCCGAGAGCGCTCGCCACCCCCCGCGACACGCTCGACTTGCCGGACCCCGAGGGGCCGTCGATCGCGACGACAATCGCCCTGCTCAACTCACCAGTCTCCATCCGCGGGCCGTCAGCTCCGCCTCGAGGTGCTCCACCCGACCGGGCAGCACCGAGATCTCCGCCATGCCGACCGGGCGACCGGCCGCGTGCTCCAGGTGCAGGTCCTCGAGGTTGACCCCCGCCTCCCCCACCTCGGTGAGCAGCCGCGCGAGCTCGCCCGGAGCGTCAGGCACCAGCACCGTGACGACGCCGTACACCCGTTGCGCGCCGCCGTGCTTGCCGGGGATGCGCGCGACGCCGGCGTTGCCGTCGGCGATCGCCTGCGCCAGCGTGGCGAGCGCGCCCAGCTCGACGGTCTCCGGCCCGTCGGCGGCGGCCGCCTGACCGAGCGCGTCGATCACGGTGTCGAGGTCGGAACGCAGGTCCTGCAGCACCTCCCGGACCGCGGCCGCGTTCGCAGCGAGGATCGAGGTCCACAGCGCGGGATCGGACGCGGCCAGCCGGGTCACGTCGCGCAGGCCCTGTCCGGCGAGCCCGAGCGCCGCGTCGTCGGCACCGCGCAGGCGGGCGGCGACGAGGCTCGCGGCCACCTGCGGCACGTGCGAGACGGCGGCGACCGCGGCGTCGTGAGCGTCGGCGTCCATCGCCACAGGCACAGCGCCGAGGTCGACGGCGAGCGACCGGACGGCCAGCACGGCATCCGGGTGCGACGACCCCGAGTCGGCGATCACCCAGGGGCGGCCGAGGAACAGGTCGGGGACCGCGGCGGACGGACCGGACCGCTCACGGCCGGCCATCGGGTGCGAGCCGACGTAGCGCGTGAGGTCTGCACCCGCGGCCCTGAGCTCCGCCAGCACGTACCCCTTGACGCTCGCCACGTCGGTGACCACGGCGTGCGGGTACGCCTCCAGCTCCGCGCGGACCACGTCGGCGGTCACGTCGGGCGGGGCGGCGACGACGATCAGGGTCGGCGCGGCGTCGTCGGGACGCGCGGGCCGGCCTGCGCCGACGTCGCGCGCCAGCGCAAGGGCGGTGCGGGACGGGTCGTGCAGGACCACGTCGACACCGTGGGTCGACAGCGCGAGGCCGACCGACGTGCCGAGCAGGCCGGTGCCGACGATGCGCACCGGCCCTCGCGTCGCCAGCGTCACATGCCCACCCGTGTCATCAGGGAGCCCACCTCGGTCTTCGACAGCACGCGCGTGCGACCCGGCTTGAGGTCACCCAGGCGGATCGGGCCGATCTGCGTGCGGACCAGCTGCGTGACCGGGTGGCCGACCTCGTCGAAGATCCGTCGCACGATGCGGTTGCGACCCTCGTGCAGCTCGATCTCCACCAGGCTCGCCTGCGGCGTCGTCTGCACGATCTGGAACTTGTCGATCTTGGCCAGTCCGTCCTCGAGCTCCACACCCTTGATGAGCCGGGTGCCCAGCGAGGGCGTCACGCGGCCCTCGAGCTGCACCAGGTACACCTTGGTGACGCCGTGCGACGGGTGCGAGAGCCGGTTGGCCAGGTCCCCGTCGTTGGTCAGCAGGATCAGGCCCTCGGTCTCGGCGTCCAGGCGTCCGACGTGGAACAGCCGCTCCTCCCGGTCGGACACGAACTGCCCGATCGACGGCCGGCCCTCGGGGTCGTGCATGGTCGAGACGACGCCCTTGGGCTTGTTCAGCGCGATGGTGACGATCGACGAGTCCAGCTGCACGCGCATGCCGTCCACGTGGATCACCGCCGTGAGCGGGTCCACACGGACGCCGAGCTCGAGCACCTTGTTGCCGTCGACCGTGACGCGGCCCGCGGAGATCAGGTCCTCGCACGCCCGGCGCGAACCCAGTCCGGCGGCCGCGAGCACCTTCTGCAGGCGCGTGCCGTCGGGGTCGTGGACGTCGATGGTCACCTCGGGGGTGCGGCTGGGCTTCGACGGCCGGCTCGACGCACCGTCGCTGCGCGGACGCCCAGCGCCACCGCTGCGCGGGTAGCCGCTCCCGGTCTTCGGACGAGGCGCGCCGCCGCGCGACCCGGCACCCGGCCCACCGCGCGAGGCTCCGCCCGTCGTGCCGCGCGAGCCGCCACCGCTGCTCGAGCCACCGCGGTAGCCTGCGCTGTCGCGGGAGTCTCCCCCGCTGCTCGAACCGCCGCGGTAGCCGCCGCTGTCACGCGAGCCACCGCTCGTGCTGCCGCGGTATCCCCCGCTGTCGCGGGAACCGCCACCGGTGCTCGAGCCGCCGCGGTACCCGCCGCCGTCACGCGAGCCACCACCGCTGTTCGACCCGCCGCGGTAGCCGCCGGCGTCGCGAGAACTCACGCCGCTGCCGCCGCGCGAGTCGCCGCCGCTGCTGCTCCCCCGGTAGCCGCCACCGCCGCTGCTGCGGTACCCGTCGCCTCCGCCCGTGCTGCCGCGGTAGCCCTCGCCGCCGCCGGCACCGCGGTACCCGCCGCCACTGCCCCCACGAGACTCACCGGAGCCGCCGCTGCCACCGCGGTACCCGCCCGCGCTGCCGCCACGGCTGGCACCGGACCCGCTGCTGCCCCGAGGCGCGCCGCCCCTGCCGCCGGACTGACCACCGGACTGCCCGGCGCCCCCTGACCGTCGTTCCTGCGGGCTCATCTGTTGTCTCCGATCGCCTGGTCGACGCCGTCGAAGGCATCGATGTCCGGCAGGTAGGGCGCGAGCGGGGGCATCTCGTCCAGGCTGGACAGCCCCATCCGCTCCAAGAAGTATCCCGTGGTCTGGTACAGCACCGCACCGCTGGACGGATCCGTCCCCACCTCGGCGACCAGTCCGCGGGTGGTGAGCGTGCGGACGACACCGTCGACGTTCACGCCACGGACCGCCGAGACCTGTCCGCGCGTCACCGGCTGCCGGTAGGCGATGACGGCGAGCGTCTCGAGCGCCGCCTGGGTGAGCCGGGCGGTCTGCCCCTCGAGCACGAAGCGTCCGACGACGTCCGCGTAGACCGGCGCGGAGTAGATCCGCCAACCGTCCCCCACGCGCCGCACCTCGAAGCCGCGCGGCCGGCCGCCGTTCTCCCCGCGGTACTCGGCGGCGAGCTCGTCGAGGAGCGCCTCCACCCGCGCGGTCGGCAGCGCGAGGACGGTTGCCAGACGCACGGCGGCGATGGGCTCGTCGGCGACCATGAGCACCGCCTCGAGCGCGGCCAGAGCGCCGCCGGGCAGGTCGTCGACGTCGAACGCGAGCTCGTCGGCTGTCGCCGTCTCCTCGACCACCGCGTCGTCAGGCGTCTGCTCGGTCATGCGTCCTCCTCGGCTGCCCCGTCACGGGCCAGCCCTGCGTCGAGTGTGGTGTCCAGCGTGTCGAAGTCGTCGGACACCTCGATCTCGCCCTCCTCGGATCCCGTCCAGCGCACGGTCAGCTCGCCCAGCGGCGTGACCTGGTCGAACGCGACCGCGCCCTCCCGGAACAGCTCCAGCAGCGCGAGGAAACGGGCCACGACGACGACCGTCGCGCCGGCGTCGGCCGTGAGCGCGCGGAACGACATCGCGCCCCCGTGCCGCAGGCGGTCCACCAGCACGGCCGCCTGCTCCCGGACGCTGACGGCCGGGGCGTGCAGGTGGCTGATGTCGACACCGGGCGGAGTCGCCTTCGGCTGCTCGGCCTTCGCCGCCAGCGCCGCCAGCTGCTCCGGGCCGATCTGCCAGACCAGCTCCGGCAGCAGGGCCGCCAGGTGGGGCTCGAGGGTGACCAGGCGCGGGAAGCGTCGGCCCTCCGTCGCGAACCGCTCCGCCAGGTCGGCGGCGACGAGCTTGTAGGCGCGGTACTGCAGCAGGCGCGCGAAGAGGAGGTCCCGGGCCTCGAGCAGCTCCAGGTCCTCGGCGTCCTCGACGTCCGCGGACGGCAGCAGCCGGGCGGCCTTGAGGTCGAGCAGGGTGGCGGCGATGACCAGGAACTCGCTGGCCTGCCCCAGGTCCCACTGCTTCTCGGCGCCCCGGATGTGCGCGATGAACTCGTCGGTGACCTGCGCGAGCGCGACCTCGGTGATGTCGAGCTTGTGCTTGGCGATCAGCCCGAGCAGGAGGTCGAACGGGCCGCTGAAGTTGGTGAGGTGGACCTCGAACGCCTGGGTACCGACCGGGGACGGTGCAGGCGCGTTCGCACCCGCCGGCTCCTTGGCCGGCTTCTCGGGCGGGACCGCGCGCTCGTCAGGCGGCGTCGCCACGGGCGACGAGCTCACGTGCCAGCTGACGGTAGGCCGCCGCACCCGAGTGCGTCGGGGCGTAGGTGGTGATCGGCTCTGCGGCCACGGTGGCGTCGGGGAACTTCACGGTCCGGCTGATGACGGTGTGCAGGAGGGTGTCCCCGAACGCCTCGCTGACGCGCGCGACGACCTCGCGGGCGTGCAGCGTGCGCGGGTCGTACATGGTGGCGAGGATGCCGTCGACCTCGAGCCGCGGGTTCAGCCGGTCGCGCACCTTCTCGATGGTCTCCACCAGCAGCGCGACCCCGCGGAGCGCGAAGAACTCGCACTCCAGCGGGATGAGGACGCCGTGCGCGGCGGTCAGGGCGTTGACCGTGAGCAGACCCAGCGACGGCTGGCAGTCGATCATCACGACGTCGTAGTCGTCGAGGACGGGACGCAGCGTGCGGGCCAGCACCGACTCACGGGCCACCTCGCCGACCAGCTGCACCTCGGCGGCGGACAGGTCGATGTTGGCGGGCAGCAGGTCCAGGCCGGGCGTCGCGGTGTGCTGGATGAGCGAGTGGATGTCGGCGTCCCGCTCCATGAGCAGGTTGTAGACGGTCCGGTCCAGCTCGTGCGGGCTGATGCCCAGACCCACCGACGCAGCGCCCTGCGGGTCGAAGTCGACGATGAGCACCTTGCGGCCGTACTCCGCCAGCGCGGCGGCCAGGTTGATGGTCGTCGTCGTCTTGCCGACGCCACCCTTCTGGTTGCACAGCGCGATCACGCGCGCCGGGCCGTGCGACGCCAGGGGTGGGGGCTCGGGGAACACGGGCATGGGCCGCCCGACGGCATCGAGCTGCGGGTCGGTCGTCTGCTGGCTCACCACGCGGGACAACCTACCGGAGCAGGGCGCCGCATGGCCCCGCGACAGACCGAAGCACGACTGATGCTCACTGTGCTCGCGGATGGGAGGCCGCGAAGACCTCGCGGAGGGTGTCCGGGGTCACCATCGTGTAGATCTGCGTCGTGCTCACCGAGGCGTGCCCGAGCAACTCCTGGACCACCCGGACGTCGGCTCCCCCGGCGAGCAAGTGCGTGGCGAACGAGTGCCGCAGGGTGTGCGGGGAGATGTGCTCGGCCTCCGCCAGCCCGGCCCGTTCCGCGGCCACCCGCAGGACCGCCCACGCGCTCTGCCGGCTGAGCCGCGCGCCACGCGTGTTGAGGAACACCCCGGGCGACCCACCCGTCCCGCCGACGGCCAGCGCTGGCCGCGCCTGGACGAGGTAGGACTCCACGGCCTCGAGAGCGAACGCACCCAGCGGCACCACGCGCTCCTTGGTCCCCTTGCCGAACAGCCGGACGGTCGCCCGCCCCGGCGTGCGGTCCACGTCGTCGATGTCGAGACCCACCGCCTCCGAGATGCGCGCGCCCGTGCCGTAGACGAGCTCGAGGAGCGCCCGGTCGCGCAGCGGCACCGGACCGGCACCCACGCCGGCCGCGTCCAGCAGCCGTTCGACGTCCGCCACGGAGATCGCCTTCGGCAGCCGCTTCGGCTGGGCCGGGGGCTTCACCGCACGCGCGGGGTCGAGACCGGTCGCACCGTCCAGGAGCAGGAACTTGTGCCACCCGCGCACCGCCACGACGGTCCGGGCGGCCGACGAGGCGGACAGCGCCGTACGACCGTCGGATCCCGAGCGCACCGCGACGACGAAGTCCTCGACGTCCGGCTCCGCGACATCCGCCGGCGCGGCACAGCCGCGGGACTCGAGGAAGGCCGTGTACCGGGTCAGGTCACGGCGGTAGGCCAGCAGGGTGTTCGCGGACAGACCCCGCTCGACCGTGAGGTGCGCGAGATACAGCTCGAGCGCCGTCTGGAGCGCGGTCGGGTTCACGCGTCCGCCGCTCAGAACGGGAGGAACACGTCCACCGCGATCGCGACGGACAGCAGCGTGAGGTACGTGATCGACGCGTGGAACACGCTCATCGCGCGCAGCTTGCCGGCCTCGGGGTGCTCGGCGCGGCGCAGCAGCCCGATGCACGCCCAGAGGAACCAGAGCCCCAGGCCCAGGGCGACGACGCCGTACACCCAGGTCATGCCCTGGACGGGGACCAGCAGCAGCGAGCAGGCGATCATCGCGATCGTGTACGCGATCATCTCGCGGGCGACCTTGGTGTCCTTGGCCACGACCGGCAGCATCGGGACGCCCGCGGCGGCGTAGTCCCGGCGGAACTTCATCGACAGCGGCCAGTAGTGCGGCGGCGTCCAGAAGAAGATGACCCCGAAGAGCAGCACGGCGGTCCACGAGACGCCGCCCGTGACCGCGGACCAGCCGATGAGCACCGGCATGCAGCCGGCCGCGCCACCCCAGACGATGTTCTGCGGCGTGCGGCGCTTGAGGATCATCGTGTAGCCGACGACGTAGATGAGGATCGCTGCCGCGGTCAGCCACGCCGACGCCGGGTTCACCATCACGGCGAGCCAGGCCAGCGACAGCACGCCCAGCGCGAGACCGAAGATCAGCGCCGCGCGCGGGCTGACCTCGCCCGTGACGATCGGTCGCCGCTTGGTGCGGTTCATGATCTTGTCGATGTCGCGGTCGAGGTAGCAGTTCAGGACGTTGGCCGAGCCGGCCGCGGCCGCACCGCCGACGAGCGTCGCGACGACCAGACCGAAGCTGGGGAAGCCGCCCTGCGCCAGGATCATCGTCGGGAGCGTGGTGACCAGCAGCAGCTCGATCACGCGCGGCTTGGTCAGCGCGATGTACGGGCCGACCGTCCGGCGCAGCCGGGACAGCGGACCGCTCGGCGCGACGGTCACCGTCGTGTCAGGAGCACCCGGGGTCGACGCGGAAGACGCTCCGGCGTCGTCGACTGACAGGGGGCTGCTGAGGCGCACGCGCTGCGATTCCGTTCGTGTTCCGGCGGGGATGGTTCGCGCAGCCATGCTACGGCCTGCGCCTGCACGACGGCGCGACGCGGGCGCCGGATCGCCGGGCGTCCCGTGTGAGATCGGTCGCTCCGCCGGGTGCTGGTCACGCCCGGCATCCCTACCCGGGTGCGCTATAAGGTCGGTTCGCACGGTCCGACGACCGCCGTGACGGCGTGACGTCCCACCTGCCCGGCATCCGACGCGGATGTCGCGTCATGTCGAAGATCATTCCGAAGATCTCGTCCGACACGACACCCGGACCCCTGCCCGGGTGGAAATGAGGTTCGGTGAACGCGAAGGCTCCCCTGGCTGAGACGGTCGGCTGGACAGACCTCGACCTGCGGGCGGTGGACACGGTGCGTGTCCTGGCCGCCGACGCGGTCGAGAAGGTGGGCAACGGCCACCCCGGGACGGCGATCAGCCTCGCCCCCGCGGCCTACCTGCTCTACCAGAACGTGCTCCGGCACGACCCGGCGGACCCGCACTGGCTGGGCCGGGACCGGTTCGTGCTGTCTGCGGGCCACTCCAGCCTCACGCAGTACATCCAGCTCTACCTCGCCGGCTTCGGCCTGGAGCTCGAGGACCTGGAGGCTCTGCGGACCTGGGGCTCGAAGACGCCGGGCCACCCGGAGTACCGGCACACGACCGGGGTGGAGATCACCACCGGGCCGCTCGGCCAGGGCCTCGCCTCGGCCGTCGGCTTCGCGATGGCGGCGCGGCGCGAGCGGGGTCTCTTCGACCCCGAGGCCGCGCCCGGCACCAGCCCGTTCGACCACCACGTCTACGTCATCGCCTCCGACGGTGACCTGCAGGAGGGCGTGACCAGCGAGGCGTCGTCCATCGCGGGCACGCAGGAGCTGGGCAACCTCATCGTGCTGTGGGACGACAACCACATCTCGATCGAGGGCGACACCGAGATCGCGTTCACCGAGGACGTCGTCGCGCGCTACGAGGCGTACGGCTGGCACGTGCAGTTCGTCGACTGGACCGGCGGCCCGGACGGGTACCGCGAGGACGTCGACGCCCTGCACGCCGCGATCGAGGCGGCCAAGGCCGTCACCGACCGACCGTCGTTCATCGGCCTGCGCACGCTCATCGCGTGGCCCACGCCGAGCAAGACCAACGACCACTCCTCGCACGGCTCGAAGCTGGGCGGCGAGGCGATCCGCGGCCTGAAGGAGCTCCTCGGCTTCGACCCCGAGAAGACGTTCGAGGTCGCCCCCGAGGTCCTGGCCCACACGCGCGGCCTCTCGGAGCGCACCGCCGCCGCGAAGGCCGAGTGGCAGAGCGCGTTCGACGCGTGGCACACCGCGAACCCTGAGAACGCCGCGCTGCTCGACCGGCTGGTCGCCGGCGAGCTGCCCGACGCCTGGACCGAGTCGCTGCCCGTGTTCACGGCGGGCAAGTCGGTCGCGACCCGTGCAGCCTCGGGCGAGGTGCTCAGCGCGCTCGCGCCGGTGCTTCCCGAGCTGTGGGGCGGCTCGGCCGACCTCGCCGGCTCCAACAACACGACGATGAAGGGCGAGCCGTCCTTCATCCCCGCCAAGCGCTCGACGCACGAGTTCGCCGGCGACCAGTTCGGCCGCACGCTGCACTTCGGCATCCGCGAGCACGCCATGGGCGCGATCCTGTCGGGCATCCGGCTGCACGGCCTGACCCGGCCCTACGGCGGGACGTTCTTCACGTTCAGCGACTACATGCGCGGCTCGGTCCGCCTCGCCTCGCTCATGGGGGTGCCGGCCATCTACGTGTGGACGCACGACTCCATCGGCCTCGGCGAGGACGGCCCGACGCACCAGCCGATCGAGCACCTCGCCGCCGTCCGGGCGATCCCGGGCCTGACCATCGTGCGCCCGGCCGACGCCAACGAGACCGCCGCTGCGTGGGGCGCGATCCTCGAGCACACCGACGGTCCGGTCGGCCTCATCCTCACGCGCCAGAACGTCCCGACGTTCCCGCGCGGCGAGGACGGGTACGCCACGACCGACGGTGTGGCACGGGGCGCGTACGTCCTGCTCGAGGCGAGCAGCGGCACGCCCGACGTCATCCTCATCGGCACCGGGTCCGAGGTGCAGATCGCGGTGGCGGCCCGCGAGACGCTCGAGGCAGCGGGCGTCGCGACGCGCGTCGTCTCGGCGCCGTCGCTGGAGTGGTTCGCGGAGCAGGACGAGGAGTACCGCCAGTCGGTCCTTCCGTCGTCGGTGCGCGCGCGGGTGTCCGTCGAGGCGGGCATCGCCCTGTCGTGGCACAAGCTGGTCGGCGACGCCGGACGGTCGGTCTCGATCGAGCACTACGGGGCATCGGCCGACGCCGAGACGCTCTTCCGCGAGTTCGGCTTCACGCCGGAGGCCGTGGTCGCGGCCGCGCACGAGTCGATCGCGGCGGCGCGCGGCGACGCGGGTCCCGCCAGCACGCCCGCCGTACCCACCGAGAGCGGGACGGGCGACCAGCAGGTCTGAGTCTGAACGGGCGAGCCGGCCCCGGTCGTCCCGGGGCCGGCTCGCGGGAGAAGGGGATCGATCGACATGGCACCGAGCAGCACCCCTCTGGCACGGCTGGCTGACGCCGGCGTCGCGATCTGGCTCGACGACCTCTCGCGCGAACGCCTGCGCACGGGGAACCTCGCCGAGCTCGTCGAGGCGTCGGGCGTGGTCGGCGTGACGACGAACCCGTCCATCTTCGCGAGCGCGCTGGCGAAGGGCGACGCCTACGACGAGCAGCTCCGTGAGCTCGCCGCCGACGGCGCCGACGTGGACGCGGCGGTCTTCCGCATCACCACGGACGACGTCCGGCAGGCGGCCGACGTCCTGCGACCGGTCTACGACGCCACCGACGGCGTCGACGGCCGCGTGTCGATCGAGGTCGATCCCCGGCTGGCGAAGGACACCGACGGCACGATCGCGTCCGCGAAGTCGCTGTGGTCGACGGTCGACCGACCGAACGTCTTCATCAAGATCCCCGCCACCCGTGAGGGGCTCCCGGCGATCACCGCCGTCCTCGCCGAGGGCATCAGCGTCAACGTCACGCTGATCTTCTCGCTCGAACGGTACGGCGAGGTCCTCGACGCGTTCCAGAGCGGGCTCGAGCAGGCCCAGGCCAACGGGCACGACCTGGCGCCGATCGCGTCGGTCGCCTCCTTCTTCGTGTCCCGCGTCGACACCGCGATCGACCCCCGCCTCGACGCGATCGGCACGCCCGAGGCCGCGGCCCTGCGCGGAAAGGCCGCGATCGCCAACGCGCGCCTCGCCTACGGGCTCTACCAGGACGTCGTCGCCGACGACCGCTGGAAGGCGCTGTCCGCCGCGGGGGCGCACCCGCAGCGACCTCTGTGGGCGTCCACGGGCGTCAAGGACAAGGCGTACCCGGACACGCTGTACGTCGACGACCTGGTCGTGTCCGGCGTCGTCAACACCATGCCCGAGGCCACGCTGAAGGCGGTCGCAGACCACGGCGGCGACGGCAGCGACACGGTCAGCGGGACGCGGCAGGAGTCGGAGGCCGTCATCGAGGGCCTGCGGGCCGTGGGCATCGACATCGACGAGGTCACCGAGCAGCTGGAGGTCGAGGGCGTGGACAAGTTCACGGCGAGCTGGGGAGACCTCCTCGGCACGGTCTCCGACGGTCTGTCCGCTGCCGCCGAGCAGAACGCAGCGGAGGCCGTCAGATGAGCCCGAGCAAGGTGTCCGCCGGGAACAACCCCCTGCGCGACCCCCGCGACCGTCGCCTGCCGCGGATCGCCGGCCCCTGCGGTCTGGTCATCTTCGGTGTCACGGGCGACCTCGCCCGCAAGAAGCTGATGCCCGCGGTGTACGACCTCACCAACCGCGGGCTGCTCCCGCCCGGCTTCGCGCTCACCGGGTTCGCCCGGCGCGACTGGGCCCGGCAGGACTTCGAGCAGATCGTGCACGACTCGGTCAAGGAGCACGCCCGCACGCCGTTCCGCGAGGCGACGTGGCGCCAGCTCTCGGAGGGCATCCGGTTCGTGCAGGGCACGTTCGACGACGACGACGCGTTCGACCGGCTCCGCGACACCGTCGAGGAGCTGGACACCTCGCGCGGGACCGGCGGCAACCACGCGTTCTACCTCTCGGTACCGCCGAGCGCGTTCCCCGTCGTCTGCAAGCAGCTGGCGCGCTCGGGGCTGTCGCAGCCCCAGGACGGCACGTGGCGCCGGGTGGTCATCGAGAAACCGTTCGGTCACGACCTCCAGAGCGCGCGAGAGCTCAACGAGATCGTCTCGAGCGTCTTCCGGCCGGACGACATCTTCCGGATCGACCACTACCTCGGCAAGGAGACGGTCCAGAACCTCCTGGCGCTGCGCTTCGCCAACCAGCTCTACGAGCCCATCTGGAACGCCAACTACGTCGACCACGTGCAGATCACGATGGCCGAGGACATCGGCATCGGCGGACGTGCGGGGTACTACGACGGCATCGGCGCGGCCCGTGACGTCATCCAGAACCACCTGCTCCAGCTCCTCGCCCTCACGGCGATGGAGGAGCCGGCGTCGTTCGAGGCGTCCAGCCTGACGGCTGAGAAGATCAAGGTCCTGTCCGCCGTCCGCCTGCCCCGCGAGATCGGCAAGCACACCGCCCGCGGCCAGTACGCGGCCGGATGGCAGGGTGGCGAGAAGGTCGTCGGGTACCTCGAGGAGGAGGGCTTCAACCCGGAGTCCACCACCGAGACGTTCGCCGCGATCCGGGTCGACATCGACAACCGCCGCTGGGCCGGGGTGCCGTTCTACCTGCGGACGGGCAAGCGTCTCGGGCGTCGCGTCACCGAGATCGCCGTGGTGTTCAAGCGTGCGCCCCACCTGCCGTTCGAGTCGACCGCCACGGAGGAGCTGGGCAAGAACGCCCTGGTCATCCGCGTGCAGCCCGACGAGGGTGTGACGCTGCGGTTCGGCGCCAAGGTGCCGGGCACGGCCATGGAGGTCCGGGACGTGACGATGGACTTCGGCTACGGCCACGCGTTCACCGAGTCGTCGCCCGAGGCCTACGAGCGCCTCATCCTCGACGTGCTGCTCGGAGACCCGCCGCTCTTCCCCCGGCACGAGGAGGTCGAGCTGTCCTGGAAGGTGCTCGACCCGATCACGGAGTACTGGGCCGGCAAGGGCAAGCCTGAGGAGTACCGCTCCGGCACCTGGGGTCCGGAGTCCGCGGACAAGATGATGGCCCGCGACGGGCGAGTCTGGAGACGGCCATGATCATCGAGATGCCCGACACGACGACGCGGGACATCAACAAGCGCCTGCTCAAGGAGCGTGACGAGGGCGGCGCGATCGCCCTCGGACGCGTCCTCACCCTCATCATCTCGGTCGGCGACCGAGACCCCGACGAGGCGATCGACGCGGCGAACGACGCCAGCCGCGAGCACCCGTGCCGCGTCATCGTGATCGCGAACGACACCAAGGACCGCGCCTCCAACCTGGACGCGCAGATCCGGCTCGGCGGCGACGCCGGCGCCAGCGAGGTGCTGGTGCTGCGGCCGTCCGGCCAGCTCGAGCGCCACCTCGACACGCTCGTCATCCCGCTGCTGCTCCCGGACGCACCCATCGTCACGTGGTGGCCCTACGAGATCCCGGAGAACCCGGCCGAGCACCCCCTCGGGCGGATGGCCACGCGCCGGATCACCGACACGACGCAGTGCGCGCACCCGAACACGGCGCTCCGCGCCCTCGCGGCGGCGCACACCGACGGTGACACCGACCTGGCGTGGACGCGCGCGACCCTGTGGCGCGGACTCATCGCGGCGACGCTCGACCAGCCGCCGTACGAGCAGGTGCACAAGGCCGTCGTCGTCGGCGAGAGCACGCACCCGTCCGTCGACCTCATGGCCGCGTGGCTCGCGTACGCCCTGCGGTGCCCGGTCGAGATCGAGCGCATCAAGGACGCGCCCGCCATCACGCAGGTCCGGCTCGAGCGGTCGTCGGGTGACATCGTGCTCGACCGGCCCGACGGCAAGACCGCGGCCCTCCGGCAGCCCGACCAGCCCGAGCACCGGATCGCGCTGCCCATCCGTCAGCTGCGCGAGTGCCTGGCGGAAGAGCTCCGGCGACTGGACGCCGACGAGGTCTACGGCGAGGTGCTGGCGAAGGGTCTGCCGAGGATCGACGCATGACCCGCGACGTCGTCGTCCACCCCGACGCCCGGGTCCTGGCCGAGTCCGTCGCGGCACGGCTGCTCACGCACCTGGTGGACGTCCAGTCGCACCGCTCCCCCGTCCACGTCGTGCTCACCGGCGGCACCGTGGGCATCGCGTCCCTCGCGGCCGTCGCGGCGAGCCCCGTGCGGGATGCCGTCGACTGGTCCGGGGTGCACCTGTGGTGGGGGGACGAGCGGTTCCTGCCCGAGGGGGACCCGGACCGCAACGAGACCCAGGCCCGCGACGCCCTGATCGACGCGCTCGGTGACGCGCTGCCGGTCGAGAACGTGCACGCGATGCCCGCGCTGAGCGACGACGTCCCGACGCCCGAGGCGGCCGCCGACGCCTACGCTCAGACCTTCGCGGCGGCAGGCTCCCCCGCCTTCGACGTGCTGCTGCTCGGCATGGGCCCCGACGGGCACGTCGCCTCGCTCTTCCCGGGCCACGAGGCGCTGGCGGTCACCGGCCGTCCGACGGTTGGGGTGCACGGCTCCCCCAAGCCGCCGCCCGAGCGCGTCTCGCTGACCTACGACGCGATCCGCGGCGCCCGCGAGGTCTGGGTGGTCGCCGCGGGTGCGGAGAAGGCGCAGGCGGTCGCCTCCGCGCTCCGCGGCGCTCCCGTCGACACGACCCCGGCCGCCGGTGCGCTCGGCACCGAGAGGACGCTCTGGCTGGTCGACATCGCCGCGACAGAGACGCTGGGCACCCCCGCCGCGCTCTCGACCACGACTGCGGCCTTCCCGGCGGCGCCCGAGACCGCGTCCGAGCTCTGGACCCACGTCGACCACTACTTCTCGGTCCTCACGCCCGAGGACGCCGCCCTGGTAGACACCCGGCACGCGGCGACCGCCGGCGGGTTGCCGGACATCGCCGTCGCCCCCAACCAGGGCAAGCTGCTCCAGCTGCTGGCGCAGGCGACCGGTGCGCGGCGGATCCTGGAGATCGGCACGCTCGGCGGGTACAGCACGCTCTGGCTCGCCCGCGCCCTGCCCGAGGGTGGCCACCTGACGACGCTCGAGCTCGAGCCGGAGCACGCCCGTATCGCCACCGAGTCGCTCGCCCAGGCCGGTGTCGGCTCGTTCGTGGACGTGCTCGTCGGCCCGGCTGCGGACACGCTCGACAGCCTCATCGCCGAGGAGACCGAGCCGTACGACCTGGTCTTCATCGACGCCGACAAGCAGTCGATCCCCCGCTACCTCGAGCAGACGCTCGCGCTCACCCACCCGGGCGCGGTCGTCGTCGTCGACAACGTGGTCCGCGGTGGCGCCGTGATCGAGCCGGACCACGCCGACGAGCGCGTTCAGGGCGTCCGCGCCATGGTCGAGCTGCTCACGCGCCACCCCCGGTACGACGCCACGGTGGTGCAGACGGTCGGTACCAAGGGGTACGACGGCTTCGCCCTGCTGCGGGTCCTCGGCTAGAGCCCCTCGGGGTGCGCCGCGAGGGGTGACCGGTCGCCGACCAGCCACAGGTGCCCGAACGGGTCGACGAAGCCGCCCTGCCGGTGCACGCCCCACGGCATCTGGTGGTCGCGGAGCGGGTCGACGCTGCCGTCCGCGCCGGCGGTGACCGCGCGGGCGACGAAAGCGTCCGGGTCGTCGACGAAGACCTCCACGCGCACGGTCCGGCCGCCCAGCCCTGCGGGCGTGTCCCAGTTGTTGCCCTCGGGCTGACCGAGGAAGAACGGTGCTCCGGCGATGCTGAGGCCGACGACGCTCCCCAGGTCCCACAGCGTCGTGGCGCCCATCGCGTCGGCGTACCACTGGGCGGCCGCCCCGGCATCGGGCACCGCGAGCATCACCGAGAGCACCGGCGTCTCCGCCGGCGGGTCGTGCCGAGGGCTCTCGCCGCTCATGGCACGGTGTGGTCAGCCGCCGCGCTTGGCGCGCAGTGCTGCCAGTGCCTCGTCGAGGATCGCGGCGCCGTCCTCATCGGACCGCCGCTCCTTCACGTAGGCCAGGTGCGTCTTGTACGGCTCGTTCTTCGACGGCGACGGAGGGTTCTCCTGGTCCTGCCCGGCGGGGAACCCGCAGCGGGGGCAGTCCCACGTCACCGGGGCCTCGAGAGCGGCCTCCTCGGCGAAGCTCGGGCGGGTCTCGTGGCCGTTGGCGCACCAGTACGACACCCAGATCCGCGGGGCCGTGTCGCCGCGCTCGGCCTCGCCCATCGGGCCTGCGCCGACTCGCGACCCCCTGATCGCGCTCCCGCTCGCCATCGCCTACCGCCTCAGACCGTGCGCTCGATGAGACCGAGCAGGATGATGATCGCCGTCCAGACGAGGGCGGTGCCGATCGTGATGCGGTTGAGGTTCCGCTCCGCGACGCCGGAGCTTCCCGCGCTGCTCGTGATGCCACCGCCGAACATGTCCGACAGGCCACCGCCCTTGCCCTTGTGCAGCAGGACGAGCGGAACGAGCAGGAGGCTGGTCAGCACCAGCAGCACCTGGAGGGTGATCTTCAGGCCAGTCACGTCGGTGTCAGTTCCTTACTCGGCGGGCACGTCGACGGCGGTAGAGCCAGCGACGTTGCGGTGGACCGCGGTACAGGGTAGGCGACGAGTGGGGCGATAAGCCACCACCGTGCTCAGGCAGGTTCCGGCGGTGTCACCGAAACCTGCCTGAGCGCACGTCGGTGTCAGGTCAGAGACCGACTGCGTGCGACTTGTACCGCGCGATCGCGGCGAACTCCTCGGGGTCCAGGCTCGCGCCGCCGACGAGCGCACCGTCGACGTCCGGCTTGGCCATGATCGAGGCGACGTTCGACGACTTCACCGAACCGCCGTACAGCACGCGGACCGCGTCGGCCGTCTCGGCGTCGTACAGCTCGGCGATGCGGGCACGGATGGCCGCGGCCAGCTCCTGAGCGTCCTCGGGGGTCGCCGTCTCGCCGGTGCCGATGGCCCAGACGGGCTCGTACGCGACGACGATCGTGGCGACCTGCGCGGCCGTCAGACCGGCCAGCGCGCCGTCGAGCTGCGCCAGCGTGTGCGGGACGTGCTCGCCGGCCTTGCGGACGTCGAGCACCTCGCCGACGCAGAGGATCGGGGTGATACCCGCGCCGAGCGCCGACTTCACCTTGGCGTTGATCAGCTCGTCGGACTCGTTGTGGTACTCACGGCGCTCCGAGTGGCCGATCGCGACGTACGTGACGCCGAGCTTGGCCAGGAACAGCGGCGAGATCTCGCCGGTGTACGCGCCCGACGCGTGCGCCGAGACGTCCTGCGCGCCGTAGACCAGCTCGAGCTTGTCGGCGTCGACCAGCGTCTGCACGCTGCGCAGGTCCGTGAACGGGGGCAGCACGCAGACCTCGACGGCCGCGAAGTCGTGCCGCGCGTCCTTGAGCGTCCACGCGAGCTTCTGCACGGTGTGCGTGGCCTGGTGGTGGTCCAGGTTCATCTTCCAGTTGCCCGCCATCAGCGGGGTACGAGTGGTCAACGCTCAGTCCTCCAGAACCGCGATGCCGGGGAGCGTCTTGCCCTCGAGGAACTCGAGGCTCGCGCCACCACCGGTCGAGATGTGTCCGAACCCGGCCTCGTCGAAGCCGAGCGTGCGCACGGCCGCGGCGGAGTCGCCACCGCCGACGATCGTGAAGCCACCGTTCGCGCCCGCGTCGACGAGCGCCTGCGCGACGGCACGCGTGCCACCGGAGAACGCCTCGAACTCGAACACGCCCGCCGGGCCGTTCCAGACGACCGTCTTGGCGTCGACGATCTTGGACGCGAAGAGCGCGCTCGAGTCGGGACCGATGTCGAGCCCGATCGTGCCGTCGGGGATGGCGTCGGCCGGGACGACCTGCGCCGGGGAGTCGGCCTTGAACTCGGCCGCCACGACGATGTCCGTCGGCAGCACGATCTCGACGCCGGCCGCCTCGGCCTGCGCGAGGTAACCCTTCACGGTCTCGATCTGGTCCTCCTCGAGGAGCGAGTTGCCCACCGAGTAGCCCTTCGCCGCGAGGAACGTGAACAGCATGCCGCCACCGATGAGCAGGCGGTCCGCCTTGGTCAGGAGGTTGGCGATGACGCCGAGCTTGTCCGACACCTTGGAACCGCCGAGGACGACCACGTACGGCCGCGCCGGGTCGTCGGTCGCCCTGCGCAGCGACGCGACCTCCTTGAGGACGAGCTTGCCGACCGCGTGCGGGAGCACCAGCGCGACGTCGTAGACCGACGCCTGCTTGCGGTGCACGACGCCGAAGCCGTCGGACACGAACACGTCGGCCAGCTCGGCGAGCTCACCGGCCAGCTCGGCACGCTCGGCGTCGACCTTGGACGTCTCGCGGGGGTCGAACCGGATGTTCTCCAGCAGGGCGATCTCGCCGTCCTGCAGCGCGGCGACGGTGGCCTTGGCCGAGTCGCCGACGACGTCGGTCGCCAGCGCGACGGGCTGGCCCAGCACCTCGGCGAGCCGGTCGGCGACAGGCTTGAGCGAGTACTTGTCCTCCGGGGCGCCCTTGGGGCGGCCGAGGTGGGCCGTCACGACCACGCGCGCACCGGCGGCGAGCAGCGCCTGGAGCGTCGGGAGGGCCGCGCGTACGCGGCCGTCGTCCGTGATGGTGGTGCCGTCGAGCGGCACGTTGAAGTCGGAGCGGACGAGCACGCGCTTGCCGCGCAGGTCGCCGAGGTCCTCGATGGTCTTCATGCGTCTTCTTCCCGTGACTCGAGCAGGGGCTGACACGGCAGCGTCCGCGTGCGCCCGGGCCACAGGGGCCGGGGCGCACGCGGACGCATGACCGTCACTACAGGTGCAACGAGACCGTCAGAGACGCTCGCCGACGTACGTGGTGAGGGCGACGAGGCTGTTCGAGTAGCCCCACTCGTTGTCGTACCAGGCGATGATCTTGACCAGGTCGCCGCTCACCTTGGTGAGCTTCGAGTCGAAGATGCTCTGGTGCGGGTTGGTAACGATGTCGCTCGACACGATCTCGTCCTCGACGTACTCGAGAACACCCTTGAGCGGGCCGTCGGCGGCGGCCTTGACCGCAGCGTTGACCTCCTCGACGGTGACCTCGCGCGAGGCCGTGAACGTCAGGTCCGTGGCCGAGCCGGTGATCGTCGGCACGCGGAGCGCGAAGCCGTCGAGCTTGCCCTTGAGCTCCGGGAGCACGAGCGCCACGGCCTTGGCCGCACCGGTCGAGGTGGGGACGATGTTCTGCGCGGCGGCACGAGCGCGACGGAGGTCCTTGTGGGGGCCGTCCTGCAGGTTCTGGTCACCCGTGTAGGCGTGGATCGTGGTCATGAGGCCACGCTCGATGCCGATGGAGTCGTTGAGCGCCTTGGCGACCGGGGCGAGGCAGTTCGTGGTGCACGACGCGTTCGAGATGATGTGCTGCGTCGCGGCGTCGTAGTCGGTGTGGTTGACACCCATGACGAACGTGCCGTCCTCGTTCTTCGCCGGGGCGGAGATGATGACCTTCTTGGCACCGGCGTCGATGTGCGCCTTGGCCTTGGTCGCGTCCGTGAAGAAGCCGGTGGACTCGATGACGATGTCCGCACCCAGCTCGGCCCACGGGAGGTTCGCGGGGTCCCGCTCCTCGAGCGCACGGATCTTCTTGCCGTCGACGATGATGTTCTCGTCGTCGAAGTCGACGCTCAGCGGGAACCGGCCCAGCACGGTGTCGTACTTGAGCAGGTGCGCGAGCGTCTTGTTGTCCGTGAGGTCGTTCACACCGACGATCTCGATGTCGGCGCCGGACGCGATGATCGCCCGGTAGTAATTACGCCCGATACGGCCGAAGCCATTGATACCGACGCGGATGGTCACTTGCCCTCCTCGGCAGCGCCGACGGGGGGCCGGCGCACACATTTTGGTGATGGGGTCACGCACGCCGCTGTGCGTTCCGACCGTCTCACCGGGCTCCCGCGCACAGCACGGACGCACGTCAGGCGGTCGGATGACCCGAGCCTATACCCGTGACGACGGTCACGCGGACAGCGTCCGCGGAGTCAGGACGAAGGTCCCGGTGCGGGCACGCGACGAGTCGGACGCCGGCTCAGAGGTCGAGCAGGTCAGGGCTCAGGCCCGCCTCGGTGTCCGGGATGCCCAGCTCCACCGCGCGCTTGTCCGCGGTCGCCAGCAGCCGCCGGATCCGTCCCGCGACCGCGTCCTTGGTCAGCGTGGGTACCGCGAGCTTGCCCAGCTCCTCCAGCGACGCCTCCTTGTGCGCAAGCCGCAGCTCGCCCGCCTCGCGCAGGTGCTCGGGGAGCTCGTCGCCCAGGATCTCGAACGCACGCTCGACCCGGGCACCGGCCGCGACGGCCGCACGTGCGGACCGGCGCAGGTTGGCGTCGTCGAAGTTCGCGAGGCGGTTGGCGGTGCCGCGGACCTCGCGCCGCACGCGGCGCTCCTCCCAGACCAGCATCGTCTCGTGGGCACCGAGCCGGGCAAGCATCGCGCTGATGGCGTCGCCGTCACGGATGACGACACGGTCGATGCCGCGGACCTCGCGCGCCTTCGCGGCGATCCCGAGCCGCCGTGCGGCCCCGACCAGCGCCAGTGCCGCCTCCGGGCCGGGGCAGGTGACCTCGAGGGCCGACGAGCGACCGGGCTCGGTCAGCGAGCCGTGCGCGAGGAACGCGCCGCGCCACGCCGCCTCGGCCTCGGCCACCCCGGCGGACACGACCTGCGGCGGAAGTCCGCGTACGGGACGCCCGCGGTTGTCGAGGAGACCGGTCTGGCGCGCGAGCGACTCGCCGTCCTTGACGACCCGGACGACGTACCGGCTGCCGCGACGCAGGCCACCGCCGGACACGACGATGATCTCGCTCTCGTGCCCGTAGACCTCCGCGATCGCCTGTCGGAGCCGACGGGCTGCGATGCCCGTGTCCAGCTCTGCCTCGATGACGATCCGACCCGAGATGATGTGCAGCCCCCCGGCGAACCTCAGGGTGGCCGAGACCTCGGCCTTCCGTGAGGACGTCTTGTCCACCTTCAGACGGGCGAGCTCGTCCTTCACCTGTGCCGTCAACGCCATGGGGTGCATCCTGCCATTGCGGGACACGTGTCCGGGACCGGTCGGGTCACCTACTCGGGTGGCTTCTCCCGTGTGCCGACGTCCCCGAGAAAGCCGTCGAGCACGTCCGAGTAGGCGCCGGCGAGCCGCAGCGGGTCGTGTCGCGGGGTGCCGTCGCCGCGGCTGACCTGGCGCAGCAGGAGACGGGCTCCCAGGTCCGCGCTCCGTGCGGCGAGCGCGGCGACGTCCTCGACGGCTGTCGGGTCCGCGACGACGGCGTCGACCCGGAGCTCCGGCGCGTGCGCGTGCAGCACGTCGAGATACTGGTCCGCACGCATCCCTGCGGTCTCCCCTGATTCACCCGACGCGAGGTTGAGCGTCACGATCGTGCGTGCGCTCGTCCGGTGGAGCGCCTCCCGCAACCCGGGGACGAGCAGGTGCGGGAGCACCGACGTGTACCAGGACCCCGGTCCGAGCACGATCCAGTCGGCGGCCTCGATCGCCTCGACCGCCTCCGGGCAGGCCGGCGGGTCGGACGGCTCGAGGCGGACCTGGGAGATCGTCCCGGTGGTCACGGCGACGGCGCTCTGCCCGAGGACGAGCCGGGTCGCCCCCGTCGCGTCGACCACGTCGGCCTCGATGAGCAGCGGGACCGCCGCCATCGGCAGCACACGCCCGCGTGCGCCGAGCAGCTTGCCCACCCAGTCGAGACCCTCGACGGTGTCCCCGAGCAGCTCCCACAGCGCCACGATGAGCAGGTTGCCCACCGCGTGCTGGTCCAGGTCCCCCGAGGAGCTGAACCGGTGCTGGAGCAGGTCCCGCCACGTCCGGCCCCAGTCGGAGTCGTCGCAGAGGGCCGACAACGCCATGCGCAGGTCCCCCGGCGGCAGGACGCCGAGCTCGTCGCGGAGGCGACCGGACGAGCCCCCGTCGTCGGCGACCGTGACGACAGCGGTGATCCGGTCGGTCATCAGGCGCAGCGCGGACAGTGACGCCGACAGGCCGTGGCCGCCCCCGAGCGCGACGACGGCCGGCGAGGCCGCCCTCATTCCTTGCCGAGGTCGCGGGCCGACACGGCCACGAGGTGACCTCGCTCCCGCAGCCTCGCGGCGATCGCCTCGCTGACCGCGACCGAGCGGTGCTTGCCGCCGGTGCACCCGACGGCGATCGTCACGTAGCGCTTCTCCTCGTTGAGGTATCCCGCGAGGACGGGCTCGAGCGTGTCGACGTAGCGGTCGATGAAGGTGATCGCGCCCGGCAGCCCGAGCACGTAGTCCCGCACGGGAGCGTCGCGGCCCGTCAGGTGCCGGAGCTCGGTGATCCAGTAGGGGTTGGACAGGAACCGCATGTCGACCACGTGGTCGGCGTCGAGCGGGATCCCGTACTTGAACCCGAACGAGACGATCGAGATCCGCAGCGCGTCCTCGGCGCCGCTGGCGACGACGGCCCGGACCTCGCGCGCGAGGTCGTGCACGTTGAGCTCGGACGTGTCGATGAGGGTGTCGGCGCGTTCCCGCAGGTCAGCGAGGATCGCGCGCTCCTCCGCGATGCCGTCGAGGATGCGGCCCTGACCCTGCAGCGGGTGCGGCCGGCGGACCTGCTCGAACCGGCGGACCAGCACCTCGTCGGAGGCGTCGAGGAACAGGATGCGGTACTCGACCCCGGACTCCCGCAGCCCCGCCAGCACCGGCGCCAGGTCCCGGAAGAACTCGCGCCCTCGGACGTCGATCACGGCGGCGAGCCGCTGTGCTCGCGCACCTGCCGGACCGCTGGTCAGCATCCCGACCAGGTGCGTGAGCATCTGGGCCGGGAGGTTGTCGATGACGTACCAGTCGAGGTCCTCGAGGACCGCGGCCGCTCGGGTCCGACCCGCACCGGACATGCCGGTGATGATCAGGACCTGCGGCTGGCTCAGGTGGGGCGCCTCGGTGGCCGCCTCGAGGGCGGGGATCCCGGAGGGCACCGTGATCGGCGAAGGCTCGTCGCTCATGCGTCCAGCATGCCAGCCGACTCGGGCACCGGGTCCGTCGCCACTCCCGGGGAGGCGAGCGCAGCGACGACCGCCGCTGCCGTCCGGTCCCCCATGCCCTGCACCGACGCGATCTCCTCGACCGAGGCAGCTCGCAGGCGCTTCACGGACCCGAAGTGCCGCAGCAACGCGGCCTGACGCGCCGGGCCGAGCCCCGGCACGCCGTCGAGCACCGACGTCGTCATGCCCTTGCTCCGCCGCTTGCGGTGCGCGGTGATCGCGAACCGGTGGGCCTCGTCGCGCAGGCGCTGCAGCAGGTACAGGCCCTCCGAGCTGCGCTGCAGGATCACCGGGTACTCCTCCCCCGGCAGCCATACCTCCTCGAGACGCTTGGCCAGACCCACCAGCGCCACGTCGTCGATCCCGAGCTCCGCCATCGCGGCGGCCGCGGCGGCGACCTGCGGCGGCCCGCCGTCGACCACGATCAGGTTGGGCGGATACGCGAAGCGCGCGGGCTTGCCGGTGACCTCGTCGATGGGCCCCGATCGCAGCGGCACCCCGTCCTCGTCCTCACCGCCGCCGAGCTCGAGATCCCGCGCGTCCGCGCGGTCCGCGAGGTAGCGCCGGAACCGTCGGGTGATGACCTCGTGCATCGCCGCGGTGTCGTCGCGCGCGCCCTGCCCCTCGGGGCCGCGGATGGTGAAGAGCCGGTACTCGCTCTTGCGGGCGAGACCGTCCTCGAACACCACCATCGACGCCGACTGGTACGTGCCCTGGTTGTGCGAGACGTCGTAGCACTCGATCCGCAGTGGCGCCGACGGCAGGTCCAGCGCCTCCTGGATCTCCTGCAGCGCCTGGCTGCGCGTGGTCAGGTCGCCCGCGCGTCGGGTGCGGTGCAGCACCAGCGAGTGCTCGGCGTTGCGGTGCACGGTCGCGGCCAGCTCGCGCTTGTCCCCGCGCTGCGGGATCCGCACCGAGACCTTGCTGCCCCGCAGCCCGGTCAGCCACGCCTGCACCTGCTCGACGTCGGGCGGCAGCACGGGGACCAGAACCTCACGAGGCACCGCCGACGAGCCCGCGCCTGCTCCTTCAGCACGGCCACCGGTTTCCGCTTCACTTCCGTAGATCTGCTGGAGCAGGTGCTCGACCAGCTCCGCGTCCGTGACGTCCTCGACCTTCTCCACGACCCACCCGCGCTGCCCGCGGATGCGTCCGTCGCGCACGTGGAACACCTGGACGGCGGCCTCGAGCTCGTCCCCCGAGAGCGCGAAGATGTCCGCGTCCGTCCCGTCCGCGAGCACGACGGCGTTCTTCTCCGTGGCCCGCTCGAGCGTCGCGATGTCGTCCCGCAGCCGCGCCGCACGCTCGTAGTCCAGCTCCGCGGCCGCTTCCTTCATGCGCGCGGTGAGACGGCGCGTGAACTTCGCGGTGTCGCCCGCCATGAAGTCGCAGAAGTCCTGGGCCAGCTGCTGGTGGTCGTCCGGGGAGATCCGCCCGACGCACGGCGCAGAGCACTTGTCGATGTACCCGAGCAGGCACGGACGGCCCTGCTGGTGGGCCCGCTTGAACACGCCCGCCGAGCAGGTCCGCACCGGGAACACGCGCAGGAGCAGGTCGACGGTCTCCCGGATGGCCCAGGCGTGCGCGTACGGACCGAAGTAGCGCGTGCCCTTGCGCTTGGCGCCCCGCATCACCTGGATGCGGGGGAACTCGTCGGCCAGGGTCACCGCGAGGTACGGGTACGACTTGTCGTCGCGGTACTTCACGTTGAACCGCGGGTCGAACTCCTTGATCCACGAGTACTCGAGCGCTAGCGCCTCGACCTCGGTCCCAACCACCGTCCACTGCACCGACGCCGCCGTCGTGACCATCTGCTGGGTCCGCTGGTGCAGCCCGGACAGGTCCTGGAAGTAGCTGGACAGGCGCGAGCGCAGGCTCTTGGCCTTGCCGACGTAGATGACGCGGCCGTGCTCGTCGCGGAAGCGGTAGACCCCCGGCGAGTCGGGGATCTCTCCCGGGGCGGGCCGGTACGTGGCGGGATCAGCCATGTTCTCGAGCGTAGTTCGCACCGCCGATGCCGCGGACCGCCCGGAGCCCGACGGACGCGGCTACCGTGGGCTGATGGGCCCCCTCCACACGTACTCCGTCGACGTCACCTGGACCGGCGCCGGCCGGACCGGCACCTCGAGCTACACCGCGTACAGCCGCGACCACGAGGTGCGGATCGGCTCGAAGCCGCCCTTGCTGGGCTCGTCCGATCCGGCGTTCCGAGGCGACCCGACGCGGTACAACCCGGAGGAGCTGCTGGTCAGCGCGCTGGCGCAGTGCCACATGCTCTGGTTCCTGCACCTCGCCTCCGCCGCGGGCATCGTCGTGGTGGGCTACGAGGACCAGGCTGTGGGCACGATGCGGATCGAGGCCGCTGGGCAAGGGCAGTTCCGCGAGGTCGTGCTGCGCCCCCGCGTGACCGTCGCCGCCGGGGCGCACCTGCCGACCGGCGCCGCCGTCACCGACGGCGTGCTCGCCGGCATCCACCACCAGGCTCACGAGCACTGCTTCATCTCGCGGTCCGTGAACTTCCCCGTCCGGCACGAGCCCGTGCCGGTGCGCACGGCGCAGTCCGTCTCGCACTAGCCGCGTCACCCCGTTCGTCCGACGCTCCCCACGACCCGCTAGGCAGGGATGGGCTGCTTGACCGTGCGCTTGCGCTTCACGGGCTGCGGTTCCGGCTCCAGCACCTCGGCGAGGAAGCGGCCGGTGTGGCTGGCCTCCACGGAGGCGATGTGCTCCGGGGTGCCCTCGGCGATGACGAGCCCGCCTCCGCTGCCACCCTCGGGTCCCATGTCGATCACCCAGTCGGCGTTCTTGATGACGTCGAGGTTGTGCTCGATCACGATGACGGAGTTCCCCTTGTCCACCAGCGACTGGAGCACCCCGAGCAGCTTGCGGATGTCCTCGAAGTGCAGACCCGTGGTCGGCTCGTCCAGGACGTAGATGGTCCGGCCCGTCGAGCGACGCTGGAGCTCCGCCGCGAGCTTCACGCGCTGCGCCTCGCCACCGGAGAGCGTCGGGGCCGGCTGACCGAGGCGGACGTAGCCGAGGCCGACGTCGACCAGCGTGCGCAGGTGCCGCGAGATCGCGGGGACAGCGGCGAAGAACTCCGCGGCCTCCTCAATCGGCATGTTCAGCACGTCGGCGACCGTCTTGCCCTTGAAGTGCACCTCGAGCGTCTCGCGGTTGTAGCGCGCGCCGTGGCAGACCTCGCACGGGACGTAGACGTCCGGCAGGAAGTTCATCTCGATCTTCAGGGTGCCGTCACCGGAGCACGCCTCGCAGCGGCCGCCCTTGACGTTGAACGAGAACCGGCCCGGCGTGTAGCCGCGGACCTTCGCCTCGGTGGTCTCCGCGAACAGACGGCGCACGTGGTCCCAGACGCCGGTGTACGTGGCGGGGTTGGAGCGAGGGGTGCGGCCGATGGGTCCCTGGTCGACGTGCACGACCTTGTCCAGGTGCTCCAGGCCGGTCACGCGCTTGTGCCGGCCGGCGACCTGCCGCGCACCGTTGAGCTCGTTGGCGAGCACCGTGTAGAGGATCGCGTTGACCAGCGTCGACTTCCCGGACCCGGAGACGCCGGTCACGGCCGTGAGCACCCCCAGCGGGAACGTCACGTCGATGCCCTGCAGGTTGTGCTCGCGCGCGCCGACGACCGTGAGCTGACGGCTCGTGTCGATCGGACGACGGATCTGCGGCATCGGGATGGAGCGGCGGCCGGACAGGTACGCGCCCGTCACCGACTCGGCGGACGACAGGAGCCCCGCCAGGTCGCCTGAGTGGACCACGCGCCCGCCGTGCTCACCGGCGCCGGGGCCGATGTCGACGATCCAGTCCGCCGTGCGGATGGTGTCCTCGTCGTGCTCGACGACGATGAGCGTGTTGCCCAGGTCCCGCAGACGCGTGAGCGTGTCGATCAGGCGTCGGTTGTCCCGCTGGTGCAGACCGATGCTCGGCTCGTCGAGGACGTAGAGCACGCCCACCAGCCCGGAGCCGATCTGCGTCGCGAGCCGGATGCGCTGCGCCTCGCCGCCGGACAGCGTCGCGGCCTGTCGGGTCAGCGAGAGGTAGTCGAGGCCGACGTCGAGCAGGAAGCCCAGACGCGCCTGGATCTCCTTGAGAACCTGCGCGGCGATCGCGCGCTCCCGCTCGCCCAGCTCCAGGCCGTCGAGGAACGCACGCGCCTCACGGATGGGCAGCGTGCAGACCTCGGCGATGGACTTGCCGCCGACGCGCACCGCCAGCACCTCCGGCTTGAGCCGCGCACCCTCGCACACCGGGCACGGGACCTCACGCATGAAGGCCTCGTACTTCTCCTTGCTCCAGTCCGAGTCCGTCTCCGTGTGCCGGCGCTCGAGGAACGTGATGACGCCCTCGAAGCCCGTCGAGTACTGCCGCTCGCGACCCCAGCGGTTCTTGTAGCGGACCTTCACCTCGTGGTTCTGGCCGTGCAGCACGGCGTCCTTCGCCCGCTGCGGCAGGGCCCGCCAGGGGACGGACGTCGAGAAGCCCATGTCCGAGGCCAGCGCGCTGAGCACGCGGGCGAAGTACTCGCTGGAGATCTGCGACCACGGCGCGATCGCGCCCTCGTCGAGCGACAGGTCCTCGTCCGGGACCACCAGGTCCGGGTCGACCTCGAGACGGGAGCCGATGCCCGTGCACTCGGGGCAGGCACCGTACGGCGCGTTGAACGAGAACGTGCGGGGCTCGATCTCGTCGAGCGTGAGCACGTGGTCGTTCGGGCACGCGCGGTGCTCGGAGAACCGTCGCTCGCGGTTGAGGTCGTCGATGTCGGCGTCCACGAGCTCGACGACGAGCAGGCCGCCGGCCAGCCCGAGGGCGGTCTCCACGGAGTCGGTGAGCCGTCGCTTCACGCCCTCGCGGGAGACCAGCCGGTCGATGACCACCTCGATGTCGTGCTTGAGCTTCTTCTCGAGCGTGGGCGGATCGGTGAGCTGCACGACCTCGCCGTCGACCCGGGCACGCGCGAAGCCCTTGCTCTGCAGCTCCTTGAACAGGTCGGCGTACTCGCCCTTGCGACCGCGGACGACCGGCGCGAGCACCTGGTACCGGGTGCCCTCCGGCAGCTCGAGCAGCCGGTCCACGATCTGCTGGGGCGTCTGCGCGGTGACGCGCTCGCCGCAGATCGGGCAGTACTGCGTCCCCGCTCGGGCATACAGGAGGCGGAGGTAGTCGTAGACCTCGGTGATGGTGCCGACGGTCGACCGCGGGTTGCGGTTGGTCGACTTCTGGTCGATGGACACCGCGGGCGACAGGCCCTCGATGAAGTCGACGTCGGGCTTGTCCATCTGCCCGAGGAACTGGCGCGCGTACGCGGACAGCGACTCGACGTACCGCCGCTGGCCCTCCGCGAAGATGGTGTCGAACGCCAACGAGGACTTTCCGGACCCGGACAGACCGGTGAACACGATGAGCTTGTCACGCGGGAGATCGAGGTCGACGTTGCGGAGGTTGTGCTCGCGGGCGCCCTGCACCACCAGTCGTTCGTTCACGGCGGGGAGTCTACGTGCCCCCACTGACAATCGCACATCTGTTCGACGTGATCGTCCACACAACGCGTCGGGGTGCCGCACCCCCGTGACCGCGTCATGCTCACCTCGTGGAGAGACCTGACGCCGTCGTCGACCCCCCGCTGGTACCGGTCGAGGACTATGCCGTCCTCGGGGACGGGAAGACGGCTGCGCTGGTCTCCCTGCGCGGCTCGATGGACTGGCTGTGCCTGCCCACGTTCGACTCGTCGGCCTGCTTCGCCCGGCTGCTCGGCACGCCGGACAACGGTCGCTGGCTGCTGACGGTCCGGGACGCGACGACCGTGACCCGGCGATACCTCGACGCCTCGTTCGTGCTCGAGACGACCTACGAGACGCCCGACGGGACCGCCGTCGCCCAGGAGACCATGCCGCTGAACGACGGCCGTGCGGACCTGGTGCGCCGGCTCGTCTGCACCCGCGGCAGGGTCGAGGTCGAGCACGAGTGGGTGGTGAGGTTCGGGTACGGAGCCGTCCTGCCGTGGGTGCGGCACATCACCGACGACGAGGGGAACGACGCGATCCAGGCGATCGCCGGCCCCGACTCGCTGCTGCTGCGTGGCGACCGGCTGCCCAAGCCGGACGACCACCGGCACGCCGACCGGTTCACGCTGCGCGAGGGCGAGTCGGTCGAGCTGGCACTCACCTGGTCGCGGTCCTGGGACGCCGTGCCACCCCGGCTGACCATCGCGGACCGGATCGACTCCACCCGGATCTCCTGGGGGCTGTGGGCCGCCAGCTGTGCGTACCACGGCTCGTACCGGGAGGCCGTCGTGCGCTCGCTGCTGGTCCTGCGCCTGCTCACCGACTCCGAGACCGGCGGGATCGTCGCGGCCGCCACGACGTCCCTGCCCGAGGACTTCGGCGGCGAGCGCAACTGGGACTACCGGTACTGCTGGCTGCGCGACGCGGCGATGACGCTGGAGGCCCTGCTCGAGCACGGGTACCGCGAGGAGGCGACCGAGTGGCGGGACTGGCTGCTGCGCGCCGTGGCCGGCCGGTCGTCGGACCTGCAGATCATGTACCGGGTCGACGGCGGGAGGGACCTCCCGGAGCGGGAGCTGGACCACCTGGCGGGCTACGCCGGCTCGCGTCCGGTCCGCATCGGGAACGCCGCGGTGGGCCAGGTGCAGAACGACGTGCTCGGCGAGGTGATGTGCGCCCTGGAGCTCGCGCGCGACGCGGGCCTGCCCGAGACGGACGACTCCTGGTCGCTCCAGCGGCACCTCGTCGATGACCTCCTCGAGCGATGGCGGCACCCGGACCGCGGCATCTGGGAGGTCCGGGGCGAGCCGCGGCACTTCACGCACTCGAAGGTGATGGCCTGGGCCGCGGTCGACCGTGCCGTCCGGGCGGCCGAGAAGCACGGGCTCGACGCGCCGGTCGACCGCTGGCGCGCGGAGCGCGACGCCATCCACGCGGACGTGCTGGCGCACGGCTGGAACGCGGAACGGCGGACGTTCGTGCAGTCGTACGGCGCCGAGCACACCGATGCGTCGCTGCTCCAGCTCGCCCAGGTCGGCTTCCTGCCGGCGGACGACCCGCGCCTCCTGTCCACCCTCGCGGCGATCCGCACCGACCTCGAGATCGCCCCTGGGCTGCTGCGCCGCTACCCCACCGAGCGCACGGACGACGGCGTCCCCGGCGACGAGCACGCGTTTCTCGCCTGCTCGTTCTGGCTCGCGGACGCCCTCGCCCGCACCGACGACGTCGAGGGATCGACCAAGGTCCTCGACATCCTGGTCGGCCTGGCCAACGACGTCGGCCTGCTGGCGGAGCAGTACGACCCGCTCGGTGGCCGGATGGCGGGCAACACGCCGCAGGCGCTGTCCCACCTGGCCCTGGTCCGCGCGGTGCACAGCCACGACCTGGCCCTTGCGCGGCGGACCCGATGACGTACACGGGCGACGTGCAGGTGGGCGGGCCCACGCAGGTCCGGGTGCTCGACCTGCTCGAGATCCGCAAGGCCGCGGTCGGGCCGATGCAGAACAACGCCTACCTGCTCACCTGCCGGGCTGTCGGCGCCCAGCTGCTCATCGACGCGGCCGACGATCCCGACCGCCTCCTCGCGCTCCTGCAGGAGGGGACGACCCAGCTCGACCTGGTGGTGACCACCCACCGGCACCGTGACCACCACCGCGCCCTGGCGTCGATCGTCGCCGTGACCGGCGCGACCGTCGCGGCCGGTGCCGACGACGCCGACGCCATCGCCGAGGCCACGGACATCGCCGTGACCCAGCGCCTCCACGACGGCGACACCGTGCGGGTCGGGAACGTCGCTCTGACCGTCGTGGCGCTACGGGGGCACACCCGGGGCTCGGTCGCCCTCGCCTACCGCGAGCCGGGCGGACGCGCGCACCTGTTCACCGGCGACTCGCTGTTCCCCGGCGGTGTGGGCGCCACGCAGGGCCCGGAGGCCTTCGACCAGCTCTACGCCGACGTGGTGGAGCGGGTCTTCGACCGGTTCGACGACGACACCTGGGTCTACCCCGGCCACGGCCGCGACACGACGCTCGGGGCCGAGCGCGAGCACCTGACGGAGTGGCGAGCCCGCGGCTGGTGAGCTCTCAGCCCGCCAGCACCGACTCACGGACCACGCGCCGCAGGACCTTGCCCACCTGCGACCGCGGCAGCTCGTCCAGGACGACCAGCCGGCGCGGCAGGGCATAGCGCGCCAGGTGCCTCTCGCCCCACGCGCGCACGGCGTCGAGGTCGACCCCACCGGCGCCCTGCTCGAGCACGACCGCGGCGACGACGGTCTCCCCGAGGTCGCCGCCGGGGATCCCGACGACGGCGACGTCCGCGACCCCGGGCATCGTCCGGAGGTGCTCCTCGACCTGCGACGGGTAGACCTTGAACCCTCCGGTGACGATGACCTCCTTGATGCGGTCGACGAGGACGACCCACCCGGTCTCGTCGACGGTGACGATGTCTCCGGTCCGCAGCCAGCCGTCGTCGAGCAGCTGCTCCGCGGTCTCGTCGGGCCTCCCCCAGTACCCGGCGAAGACCTGCGGACCCTGGATCAGCAGCTCGCCGCGCTCGCCGGGCTCGACGGCCCGCGTGACGTCCGCGGGGTCGACCACGCGGATGCTGGTGCTCGGGAACGGCAGGCCGAGCGTGCCCGGGCGTCGCGCGTCGGTCAGCGGGTTGCCCAGTGCGACCGGCGACGTCTCGGTCATGCCGTACCCCTCGATCACCAGACCGCGGGTCACCTGCTCCCACTTCTGCGCGGTGGACGCCGGCAGCGCCATCGCCCCGGAGATGGCGTACCGGAACGACGTGAGGTCCGCGCCCGACGTCTCGGCGGCGGCCGCGAGGCGGTCGAGCATCGGCGGGACCGCCGGCAGGAACGTCCCGGGAAGGCGTCGCTGCGCGTCGAGCACGCGCTCGGGGTCGAAGGACGGGAAGGCGACGAGCGTGGCGCCGACGCGGATCGCGTAGCTCAGGCACAAGGTCAGACCGAAGGCGTGGAAAAAGGGCAGCACGCCGTAGACGACGTCGGTGCCGGGCTGGGTACCCGTCCACGCGTGTCCCTGGACGGCGTTCGCGACGAGGTTGCGGTGCGTGAGCATCGCACCCTTGGGCGTGCCGGTCGTCCCGCCGGTGTACTGCAGGAGCGCGACGTCGGATGCCGACGGCACCGGGTGCGCCGGGTCGAGCGGTGCGGCCTTGGCGACCAGCCGGTGCCACATCGGGAAGGCGGGCGGCACCTTTCCGCACATCGCCTCGCGCACGCGGCGTGCGCTCGGGACCGGGAGGCGCAGCGCGAGCCGCTTGCCGCGGGACAGGTCCGCCGAGAGGTCGACGGCGACGACCGCCTTGAGGGCCGTCCGAGGCAGCGACTCCAGCACCCGCGGCACGGCCTTCTCCCAGACGAGCGCGACGACGGCGCCCGAGTCGGCGAGCTGGTGCGCGAGCTCGCCGGCCGTGTACGTGGGGTTGTGCTCGACGACGACGGCGCCGATGCGCAGTGCGGCGTAGAAGGCGATGACGTGCCCCGTGCAGTTCGGCATCACGAGCGCGACGCGGTCACCGGGCCGGACGCCCAGGTCGAGCAGCACCTGTGCCCCGCGTGCGACCGAGTCGGCCAGCTCGCGGTAGGTCGTCGTCGCGCCGAGGAAGTCGACGGCCGCCCGCTCGGGCCAGCGCTGGGCCGCCCGGTCGAGCGCCGCGGTGAGCGCTTCGTCGGGGATCGCCACCTCCTGCGGGGTGCCGGTCGAGGGGGCGGAAGGTCGGCCTGATCCCACGGTGGTCATCTCCCGATCCTAACCTACGGTCGCGTAAGTTACTGGGGAGTAGGTTGTGAGCTCGACGCGCAGGACCACCGGATCACCGACACGCCGTCGGGCTCCACCTCGAGTGGACCGCGGCGGAACGACGCCCGCTCGAGGACGCGTTCGCTCGCCGTGTTCCCGACCATCGTCTTGGCGTTCACCACGTCCGCGCCGTGCTCCAGGGCCCAGCGCGTCAGGGCACGGACTGCCTCGGTGGCCAGCCCGAGTCCGCGGCCCGCCGGGAGGAACGCGTAGTAGAGGTGCGGGCCGTCGTTGCGCAGTCCCAGCCCGATGGTGCCGAGCGCGTCCCCCGACCGCTCGACGACGAACCGCCCGCCCCGGCCCTCGGCGCGCTGGGCCAGGTTCCGCCCCACCCGCTCGCGCGCCCCCTGCTCGTCGACGTCCGCGGGGTAGTACGTCCACTGCGGCACGTCCACGACGCGGGACAGCGCGTGGTCGAGCAGCCAGTCATCCTCCCGCAGCGCGCGCAGCCGCGCCCCGGGCAGGACCAGCTCGTCGGGCAGCTCCACGTCAGGCCTCGGGCGGGCCCAGCACCGACGTGGCCAGCGTGGCGTGCGCGGACTCGTCGTCGGACGGGTGGAACATCCCGGCGAGCACGTCCCGGTAGAGCCGTCCGAGCTCGCTCCCGGAGAAGTACGACCCTCCGCCGGAGACGCGGATCGCGTTGTCGACGACCACCCGGGCCGACTCCGTCGCGCGGACCTTGAGACCGACCAGCTGCGCGAACCAGCGCGCGCCGTGGTCCACCTGCTCGTCGACGTCCCGCGCCAGCGCGAACACCTGCAGCTCCGCACCGTCCTGCGCCAGCACCGCGTCGGCGATCCGCCAGCGGATGTCGGGGTCCTGGGCGTAGGCGCGGCCGTCGAACTTCATCGACGTCCGGCGCCGGGCGGCCTCGACCCCGAGCTCGATCGCTCGCCGACCGATGCCGGTGTACACCGCACCGAGCAGGATCTCGAAGACCGCGAACAGCGCGAAGACGAACGAGTCCGCGCTCGGACCCGGGGGAAGCGACCGGTACACCCGGTCAGCCGGCGCGAGCGCGCCGGCGAGCACGGTGGTGGCGGACTGCGTGGCGCGCATCCCGAGCGTGTCCCAGTCGTCGCGCGCCTCGACGCCTCCGTCTGCGCGCGCGACGACCCCGTGCACCAGGCGCGGCTCGTCCGGGTCGGCGTCGTCGAGGCCGAACGTGGCCAGCCGGGTCCACACGGGCGACAGGGACGTGAAGATCTTCGTGCCGAAGTACCGGTAGGAGCCGTCGGGCTGCTTCTCCGCCCGGGTCCGCGAGCCGAACATCACGAGGTCGTTGCCGGGCTCGGAGTTGCCGAACGCGAAGATCTCCCCCGCGGCGGCGTCGCGCAGGACGAACTCGACGGAGTCGTCACCCCGACCCACCAGGAGCGCCGCGAGACCGGTGACCACCAGGTGCATGTTCACCGCCAGCGCGGTGGCAGGGGCCGCCGCCGCGAGCCGGACCTGCTCGCGCGCGACCTCCTCGAGCGTGAGTCCCGCACCGCCCAGACGCTCCGGCACGAACGCCGTCAGGTACCCGATGCCGACCAGGTCCGCGAGGTCGTCGTGCGGGAAGGTGTTCTCCCGGTCGTGCACCGGCGCGCGTTCGTGGATGCGGGCCAGGACGTCGTCGGTGAGCAGCGTGCGCAGGATCCGAGCCATGTCAGCACTCTGCCACCGGCTCGGGCAGGATGACGCCATGCCCACCTACGCCGTCCGCTACACCTACGACGAGCGCACCGACGTGCGTGACCACTTCCGCCCCGAGCACCGCTCGTACCTGTCCGCGCTGGCCGAGCACGGCACGCTGCTCGGGTCCGGCCCGTTCACGGACGGCGCGCCCGGTGCCCTGCTGGTGTTCCGCGCCGCCTCGCCGGAGGTCGTCGGCGCGATCCTCGCCGACGACCCCTTCGTGCGCGAGGGCCTCGTCGCGGAGAGCGACGTCCGCGCGTGGGACGTCGTGCTGGGGCCCTGGAGCGCCTGAGGCTCAGTCGGTCGGCTCGCCCGTCGTGACGGCCGCCCGCGCGTCGCGCCGCACCTTGATGACGCTCGCGATCGCGGTCGTGCCGAGGATCACGACGATCGCACCCAGGGACACCCCGATCGGGATCTCCGGCACCGCCGCAACAGGCTCGCCACCGTTGATGAACGGCACCTCGTTCTCGTGCAGCGCGTGCAGCACCAGCTTGACGCCGATGAAGCCCAGCAGCACCGCGAGCCCGATGTTCAGGTAGACCAGGCGCTTGAGCAGGTCACCCAGCAGGAAGTACAGCTGGCGCAGCCCCATGAGCGCGAACAGGTTGGCCATGAGCACCAGGTACGGCTCGCTGGTGAGCCCGAAGATCGCCGGGATCGAGTCGAACGCGAACAGCAGGTCAGTGGCACCCAGAGCGACCAGGACCACGAACATCGGCGTGATCAGCCGGCGACCGCCCTCGACGACGGTGAGCTTGACCCCGTGGTACTCCTGCGTGGCCGGGAACCACCGCTGCACCAGGCGCAGGATCAGCGGCGGGTGGAACTCGTCGTCCTCGCCGGCCTCCCCCTCGCGGCCGACCTTCCAGGCCGTGTACACGAGGAACGCGCCGAACAGGTAGAACACCCAGCTGAACGCGTCGATGACCGCGGCGCCCGCCCAGATGAACAGTCCGCGGAAGATCAGCGCCAGGATGATCCCGATGAGCAGCGCCGTCTGCTGGTACGCCTTGGGCACCGCGAACTTGCTCATGATCAGCAGGAACACGAACAGGTTGTCCACCGACAGCGAGTACTCCGTCAGCCAGCCGGCGTAGAACTGGCCCGCGTACTCGGCACCCGACGTCGCCCACACTCCGATCCCGAAGAGGACCGCGAGGCCGATGTAGAAGGCCAGGTACCGCACGCACTCGGCGGTGGAGGGCACGTGCGGCCGACGGGCGACCACCGCGACGTCGACGACGAGCAGTGCCCCCGCCAGCCCGAGGGAGACGATCCAGACCAGAGGGTCGACATTCACCGGGCAGTCCTCAGCTCTCAGTCTTCGACGCGATGCTCGCGTCGCTTCGGGTCTTCAGCAGGCTCAGCACCGTGGCCACGACGAGCGTGCCGAGGATGACGGTGAGGGACAGCCAGATGGGGATCTCGGGCGCCCACTCGACGGGTTCGCCGTTGTTGATGAAGGGCAGCTCGTTCACGTGCAGCGCGTGGAGCACGAGCTTGACCCCGATGAAGCCGAGGATCACGGCAAGACCCTGGGACAGGTAGATGAGCCGCTCGAGCAGCCCGCCGATGAGGAAGTAGAGCTGGCGCAGGCCGAGCAGCGCGAACGCGTTCGCCGTGAAGACGATGTAGGGCTCCTCCGTCAGTCCGTAGATCGCGGGGATCGAGTCCAGCGCGAAGAGGACGTCCGTGGAGCCGATGGCGACCATGACGACGAGCATCGGTGTGAAGAACCGCTTGCCGTCGATCCGCACTGTGAGGCGGTCGCCGTGGTACTCCTCCACCGTCGGCACCAGCCGCTTGAAGAGGCGAACGGCGATGCCGTCGCGCTCCTCGCGCGGGTCCGGGTGCTCGGCGTCGTGGTGCTCGCGCGCGAGCTTGACAGCCGTGTACACGAGGAACCCGCCGAAGATGTAGAACACCCACGAGAACTGCTCGATGGCGGCCGCGCCGGCCAGGATGAAGACCGTCCGAAGGATCAGCGCGATGACGACCCCGACGAGGAGCACCTTCTGCTGGTACTCACGCGGCACCGCGAACTTGGTCATGATGATGAGGAAGACGAACAGGTTGTCGACCGAGAGGCTCTTCTCGGTGATGTACCCGGCGAAGTATTCGGTGCCCGGGCCCCAGCCCCAGGCCATCCCCACCACCACGCCGAACATCAGGGCGAGCGCGATGTAGAAGATCGACCAACGCGCGGACTCCTGGAAGCTCGGGGCGTGCGGCGTCCGCACGTGCGCGAAGAAGTCGAAGAAGATCAGGCCGACGACGAAGACCGCCGTTGCTGCCCAGACCCAGCCGGACACGTCCATGCAGAAACCTCCGGTACGAGATGTGCTTCGGTACCGAAGGTCTCCCCCGCCCACGCGGCCTGCCGCTGCGGACCGATCCCACCGGGCCCCGCGCTAGCGGGTCCGTGATGACGACGGGATCGTGACTGGGGTACTCCCCTTCAACGCGGGCAAGCATAAGCCACGTGTGTGTCGGGCTCGTGTCGTGTCCGTCCCGGCAGGCTCAGGCCGTGGCGGCCTGCATCTGCCGGAGCTCCTTCTTCATCCCCGAGATCTCGTCGCGCAGCCGTGCTGCGAGCTCGAACTGGAGCTCGCCGGCCGCAGCGTGCATCTGGTCCGACAGCTGCTGGATGAGGTCCGCCAGCTCGCCCGCGGCAGCACCCGTGAGCCGGGTCCGCTCGTCGCGCGGTGCACCCTTCGAGCCGAACCCCGGCACCGGTGCCTTCCCACGGCTGGACTGCCGCCCGGCACCCCCGAGCAGCTCGGCGGTGTCCGCGTCCTCGCGGTTCAGCAGGTCCGTGATGTCGCCGATCTTCTTGCGCAGCGGCGTCGGATCGATGCCGTTCTCGAGGTTGTAGGCGACCTGCTTCGCGCGGCGCCGCGACGTCTCGTCGATCGCCTGCGCCATGCCGTCCGTGATCCGGTCCGCGTACATGTGCACCTGCCCGGAGACGTTGCGGGCCGCGCGTCCGATCGTCTGGATGAGCGACCGCCCGGAGCGCAGGAAGCCCTCCTTGTCGGCGTCGAGGATGGCGACCAGCGACACCTCCGGCAGGTCGAGACCCTCGCGCAGCAGGTTGATGCCGACCAGGACGTCGTACTCGCCCATCCGCAGCTCGCGGAGCAGCTCGACGCGGCGCAGCGTGTCGACCTCGGAGTGCAGGTACCGGACGCGGACCCCCTTCTCCAGGAAGTAGTCCGTCAGGTCCTCGGCCATCTTCTTGGTCAGCGTGGTGACGAGCACGCGCTCGTCCTTCGCCACCCGGTCGTGGATCTCCCCGAGCAGGTCGTCGATCTGGCCGGTGGTCGGCTTGACGACGACCTCGGGGTCCACCAGGCCCGTCGGACGAATGATCTGCTCGACCACCCCGTCCGAGATCGACAGCTCGTAGTTGCCGGGCGTGGCCGACAGGTAGACCGTCTGGCCGATCCGCTCGACGAACTCCTCCCATCGCAGCGGACGGTTGTCGGTCGCGCTCGGCAGGCGGAAGCCGTGGTCCACGAGCGCCCTCTTGCGCGACATGTCGCCCTCGAACATCGCGCCGATCTGCGGGACCGTCACGTGCGACTCGTCGATGACCAGCAGGAAGTCCTCGGGGAAGTAGTCGATGAGCGTGTTCGGCGCGGAGCCGGGGCTGCGCCCGTCGATGTGCCGCGAGTAGTTCTCGATGCCGGAGCACGAGCCGATCTGGCGCATCATCTCGATGTCGTACGTGGTGCGCATGCGCAGGCGCTGGGCCTCGAGCAGCTTGTTCTGGCGCTCCAGCTCCGCCAGCCGGTCCTCCAGCTCCAGCTCGATCCCCATGATCGCCCGCTCCATGCGCTCCGGGCCGGCGACGTAGTGCGTGGCGGGGAAGATGTGCATCTGCTGCTCGGAGTGGATGACGTCGCCCGTCAGCGGGTGCAACGTGGCGATCGCCTCGATCTCGTCGCCGAAGAACTCGATCCGGATCGCCAGCTCCTCGTACACCGGGATGATCTCGACGGTGTCCCCGCGCACGCGGAACGTGCCGCGCGTGAACGCCATGTCGTTGCGGGTGTACTGCATGGTGACGAACTTGCGCAGCAGCTGGTCGCGGTCCACCTGGTCGCCCACCGAGAGCGTCACCATCCGGTCGACGTACTCCTGCGGCGTGCCGAGGCCGTAGATGCAGCTGACCGAGGCGACGACGATGACGTCGCGACGGGTGAGCAGCGAGCTGGTGGCCGAGTGCCGCAGCCGCTCGACCTCGTCGTTGATCGACGAGTCCTTCTCGATGTAGGTGTCCGTCTGCGCGATGTACGCCTCGGGCTGGTAGTAGTCGTAGTACGAGACGAAGTACTCGACCGCGTTGTTGGGCAGCAGCTCCCGGAACTCCGTGGCCAGCTGCGCCGCGAGGGTCTTGTTGGGCGCCATGACGAGCGTGGGCCGCTGCACCTGCTCGATGAGCCAGGCCGTGGTCGCCGACTTGCCCGTACCGGTGGCACCGAGCAGGACGACGTCCTTCTCCCCCGCCTGGATCCGCGCCGTCAGCTCCTTGATCGCCTTCGGCTGGTCACCCGACGGCGTGTACTCGGAGATCACCTCGAAGGGCGCGACGGTCCGCTGGAGATCGGTGACAGGACGCATGACACAACCGTACGTGGCACCACTGACATGCACATCGGGCGAGAGGTCAGGCGAGGGTCCCCGCGGACTCCCGCAGGTCGGTGGTGGTCGACAGCGCGGCGCGCAGGAGGGCGTGCAGGGCCGTGGCGGCGTCGTCGACCTCCATCGCCGGTGCGCCGGGGTCGACCTGGGCCGGCGTCCGTGGCACGTGGACGAACCCGCTGCGTACCCCCGGACGGGCGGCGAGCAGGTGCTGCAGCGCGTAGAAGGTGGCGTTGCAGACGTAGAGGCCGGCGGTGTTCGAGACCTCGACCGGGACGCCCGCGTCGCGCACCGCCGCGGCGCACGCCTTGACGGGGAGCGTCGAGAAGAACGCGGCGGGCGCACCGGCGATCACCGGGACGTCGACGGGCGCCGACCCGTCGACGTCGGGGATCCGGGCGTCGATCACGTTGACGGCCACGCGCTCGACACCGACGGCGGAGGTCGAGCCCGCCTCACCGACGCACACGACGAGGTCCGGCTCGGTCTCCGCGATCGCGACCCGGAGCTGCTGGCGCGCGCCCCGGAACGACACCGGCAGCTCGCGCACCACGAGCTCCTCCGGACCGGTCCACCGCGCGGCGAGCTGCTCGACAGCGAGCGAGGACGCGTTGACGGTCTGTCCGTCGAACGGGCCGAAGCCCGTGACCAGGATGCGCGTCACGGCGTCTCGGCCGCGAGCTCGTCGGCCCGCTCGACGGCCAGGCGGTCCCAGAGGTCGTCCACCTGGGTGCGCAGGTCGTCGTCGCTGCCCGCGCCGTCGAGCACGACGTCCGCCACCGCGAGCCGCTCGTCGTCGCTCGCCTGCGCGGACACGCGTGCCTCCGCCTCGGCGCGGTCCATGCCCCGCAGCCGCACCAGCCGTTCGACGCGCAGCACCGCAGGGGTGTGCACGACGACGAGCACGTGGAACGCGTCGGCCTGGCCGGTCTCGACCAGCAGCGGGATGTCGTGCACGACCACGGCGCCGTGGTCGGTGGTCGCCGAGGCGGCCTCGCGCTCGGCGGAGAGCCGACGCACGATCGGGTGCACGATGCCGTCGAGCCGGGCACGGGCGGCATCGTCGGCGAACACGATCGAGGCGAGCGCCGCCCGGTCCAGGGACCCGTCCCCGGCGAGCACCCCACGACCGAACTCGTCCACGACCGCGTCCAGCCCGGCCGAGCCGGGGGCCACCGCCTCACGCGCCAGGACGTCGGAGTCGATCACCACCGCCCCGAGCTCCGCCAGTCGCCGTGCCGCGACGGACTTGCCGGCCGCGATCCCGCCTGTCAGACCGATGCGTTGCATCTGCCCATCCTGCCCTGCTGCGCGCTGAGGTGCAGGGGCCGGGAACGCCGAAGGCCGGCCACCGCGAGGGTGACCGGCCTTCGAGCGTCAGGCGTGGATCAGTTGCCCGTGAGCTTCTCGCGCAGAGCGGCGAGCGCCTCGTCGGACGCGAGCGTGCCCGCGGCCTCCTCGGTGGACGACGAGTACGACGACGGCACGGGGCCGGCAGACGAGCTCGACGACGAGGACGTGGCGGTCGCACCCTCGGCGGCGCCGCTGGCGGCCTCCGCGTCGGCCTTCGCGGCGTCGGCGACCTGCTTGCGGTGCGCCTCCCAGCGCTCGTGGGCCTGCGCGTACTGCGCCTCCCACACCTCGCGCTGAGCCTCGAAGCCCTCGAGCCACTCGTTCGTGGCCGGGTCGAAGCCCTCGGGGTACTTGTAGTTGCCGGCCTCGTCGTACTCCGCCGCCATGCCGTACAGCGCGGGGTCGAAGTCCTCGCTGGCCGGGTCGAAGCCCTCGTTCGCCTGCTTGAGCGACAGCGAGATGCGGCGGCGCTCCAGGTCGATGTCGATGACCTTGACGAAGACGTCGTCGCCGACCTGGACGACCTGCTCCGGGATCTCGACGTGGCGCACGGCCAGCTCCGAGATGTGGACCAGGCCCTCGATGCCGTCCTCGACGCGCACGAACGCACCGAACGGAACCAGCTTGGTGACCTTGCCCGGGACGACCTGGCCGATGGCGTGCGTGCGGGCGAAGGCCTGCCACGGGTCCTCCTGCGTCGCCTTCAGCGACAGGGAGACACGCTCGCGGTCGAAGTCGACGTCGAGAACCTCGACGGTGACCTCCTGGCCGACCTCGACGACCTCGGACGGGTGGTCGATGTGCTTCCAGGAGAGCTCGGAGACGTGCACGAGCCCGTCCACGCCACCCAGGTCCACGAAGGCACCGAAGTTGACGATCGAGGACACGACACCGGGGCGGACCTGGCCCTTCTGCAGCGTCTGCAGGAAGGTGGAGCGCACCTCGGACTGCGTCTGCTCGAGCCAGGCACGGCGCGACAGGACCACGTTGTTGCGGTTCTTGTCGAGCTCGATGATCTTGGCCTCGATCTCCTTGCCGACGTACGGCTGGAGGTCGCGGACGCGACGCATCTCCACCAGCGACGCGGGCAGGAAGCCGCGCAGCCCGATGTCGAGGATGAGGCCGCCCTTGACGACCTCGATGACGGTGCCGGTGACGACGCCGTCCTCCTCCTTGATCTTCTCGATCGTGCCCCAGGCGCGCTCGTACTGTGCGCGCTTCTTGGACAGGATCAGCCGGCCTTCCTTGTCCTCCTTCTGGAGGACAAGGGCCTCGACTGCGTCGCCGACCTTGACAACCTCACCGGGGTCCACGTCGTGCTTGATGGACAGCTCACGGGAGGGGATGACGCCCTCGGTCTTGTAACCGATGTCGAGAAGGACCTCGTCGCGGTCGACCTTGACGATGGTGCCCTCGACGATGTCGCCATCGTTGAAGTACTTGATGGTGGCGTCGATCGCGGCGAGGAAGTCCTCGGCCGAGCCGATGTCGTTGATCGCGACCTGCGGGGTGGCGGGCTTCGCGGGGGTGGTGATGCTCATGTAGGGATGGGCTCCGATGCGGACAGGGAAGTTGTGAGGACTGAACGTGTGTGCCGGCGGCACGGTGACATGCATGGCGGTGACCACGAACCGTTGGGACGCCCCCGCCGGCACGAGAGTGCCGACCACGTACGAGCAGTACGCGTGGGTATCGCCGACGCAACAAGGCGCGCGGCACCGCCGTCCACCCTATCGGGGTGACGATGGGCAGGTCAAAGCAGGTCAGGCAAGAGCCCGCGCCACCGAGAGCAGCTCGTCCGGCACGTACTTGACCTTGCCGGCCACCTCGCTGAGCGGCACCATCTCCACGCGCTCGCCGCGCAGCGCCGTCATGACGTTCGACTGACCGCCGCTGGCGGCGTCGATCGCCGCGACCCCGAACCGCGAGCCGAGGATCCGGTCGACGTGCGTCGGGATGCCGCCGCGCTGCACGTGCCCGAGCACGACCACCCGCGTGTCGAAGCCCGTCCGCCTCTCCACCTCGGCCTTGAGCCGCTCGCCGATGGCCCCGGCGACGATGTCCCCGAACTTCCCCATCGGCGTCTCGTAGTGCATCGACGTCCCCTCGGCGGGGATCGCACCCTCGGCCACCACGATGATCGAGAAGCTGGCGTGCGCGCGGTGCCGGTGCTTGAGGAAGCGCTCGATCTTGTCGATGTCGAACGGCGCCTCGGGGACGAGCACGAGCTCCGCTCCCCCGGCGATGCCGGACGTCGCGGCGATCCAGCCCGCGTGCCGGCCCATGACCTCGACGATCATCACGCGGTTGTGGCTCTCCGCAGTGGTGTGGATGCGGTCGATGGCCTCCGTCGCGATGGCCACCGCGGTGTCGAAGCCGATCGACTGGTCCGTGCCCCAGACGTCGTTGTCGATCGTCTTGGGGATGGCCACGATCCGGACGCCCGCCTCGGCGACCTTGCTGGCGGCGTGCAGCGTGCCGTCGCCGCCGATGCAGATGAGCGCCTCGATCCGCTCGGACTCCAGCGTCGACAGGACGGCGTCGAGGCCGCCGTCGTCGGCGTGCGGGTGGTAGCGGGCGGTGCCGAGGAGCGTGCCGCCGACCGCGAGCTGGTTGCGGATGTGCTGGCGGGTGAGCGGGAGGCTGAACCCGTCGACCACCCCGCGCCACCCGTTCCGGAAGCCGATGATCGTGTGCCCGTACTCGCCCTCGCCGCGCTTGACGACGGCACGGATGGCGGCGTTCAGACCGGGGACGTCCCCGCCGCCCGTGAGCAGACCGACTCGCACGCTGGCACTCCTTGGTCGCTGGACATGGATCGGAGCACTTCGTCGGGCCGCCGGAGGCCCAGCGTATCGGCGTGCACCGGCCGTGGGAGGGGACACTGGTCCTGTGTCTGACGATCCCCTGGCCGAGGCCGGCTACCTCGACGTCCCGCCGTCGGCCGGCGGAGCGGCCAGCCGCTCGTGGTGGGACGCCAACGCGGACGAGTACCTGGACGAGCACGGCACGTTCCTCGGCCCGGCGGACTTCTGCTGGTGCCCCGAGGGTCTGCGGGAGAAGGACGCCCGGCTGCTCGGCGACCTGAACGGCCGACGCGTGCTCGAGGTGGGTGCCGGTGCGGCGCAGTGCTCGCGCTGGCTCGTGGGCGAGGGCGTCGACGTCGTCGCGACGGACGTGTCCGGCGGGATGCTCGAGGCAGGCGCCCGCTACGACACCGACACGGGACGCGTGACACCCCTGGTCCAGGCGGACGCCCGCGTGCTGCCGTTCGCCGACGGCTCCTTCGACGTCGCCTTCACGTCGTTCGGGGCGCTCCCGTTCGTCCCGGACGCGGACCGCGTGCACGCGGAGGTGGCGCGGGTCCTGCGGACGGGCGGGCGGTGGGTGTTCGCGGTGACGCACCCCGTGCGCTGGGCGTTCCCCGACGACCCCGGCGAGGCGGGGCTCACCGCGACGCGCTCGTACTTCGACCGGACCCCCTACGCCGAGCTCGGCGAGTCGGGCAGCGTCCTGTACGCCGAGTACCACCGGACCCTCGGCGACCACGTCGGCGAGCTCGTCGCCGCCGGGTTCGTCCTCGACCGGCTCGTCGAGCCCGAGTGGCCCGCCGGCCACGACCGCACCTGGGGCGGGTGGGGACCCGTGCGCGGTGCCCGGCTGCCGGGGACGGCGATCTTCGTGACGCACCTCGGGCGGCCGCCTGGCTGAGCGCGGCCGCCCGAGACCTGCACGTCAGTGCGTCAGTGCACGCTCGCCTTCTCGGAGCCGGCACCCGTGAGGGACCGGACCTCCATCTCGGCGTACTTCTCGGGGCTGCTCCCGTCCTTGCTGATGTACGTGCCGAGGATCCCGAGCAGGAACGCGAGCGGGATCGAGATCAGGCCCGGGTTCTCGAGCGGGATCAGGTGGAAGTCGATGTCCGTGTTCTTGATCATCGACAGGCTCGCACCCGTGACCGGGTCGACCTTGCCCGACACCACCGGGGAGAACGCGATGAGCACCAGGCAGGAGATCAGCCCGCCGTACATGCTCCACAGCGCGCCCGAGGTGTTGAACCTCTTCCAGAACAGCGAGTAGAGGATCGTCGGCAGGTTGGCGCTGGCGGCCACCGCGAAGGCCAGCGCCACGAGGAACGCCACGTTCTGGCCGTTGGCGAAGATGCCGCCGATGATCGCCAGGATCCCGATGACCACCACCGTGATCCGCGCGACCCGCACCTCGCCGTCGGGCTTGACCTCGCCGTGCTTGATCACGGAGGCGTAGATGTCGTGCGCGAACGACGCCGCCGCCGTGATGGTCAGACCTGCGACCACCGCGAGGATCGTCGCGAACGCGACCGCCGAGATGAGTCCCAGCAGGATCGTGCCGCCCAGCTCGTACGCGAGCAGCGGGGCCGCCGAGTTCACGCCGCCGGGTGCGGCCTTGATGGCCTCCGGTCCGACGAGCGCCGCCGCGCCGTACCCGAGCACCAGCGTGAACAGGTAGAAGATCCCGATCAGCCAGATCGCCCAGACCACGGAGCGACGCGCTTCCTTCGCCGTCGGCACCGTGTAGAAGCGCATGAGGACGTGCGGCAGGCCGGCGGTGCCCAGGACGAGCGCGAGGGCGAGCGACAGGAAGTTCAGCTGGCTCATCGCGCTGACGCCGTACTGCTTGCCCGGCTCGATGACCGCCTCGCCGCCCTCGCCCGCCATGTCGATGGCGCCCTGCAGGAGGTCGGAGAAGTTGAAGCCGAACTGCGCGAGCACCCAGAGCGTCATCACGGCGGCTCCGGCGATCAGGAGCACCGCCTTGATGATCTGCACCCACGTGGTGCCCTTCATGCCGCCCACCAGGACGTACAGGATCATGAGCGCGCCCACGACGGCGATGACGAGGCCCTGGGCCGCGGTGCCGTCGACGCCGAGCAGGAGGGCGACCAGGCCGCCGGCGCCGGCCATCTGCGCCAGCAGGTAGAAGAAGACGACCGTCAGGGTCGCCAGCGCCGCGGCCATGCGCACGGGGCGCTGCTTGAGCCGGAACGAGAGCACGTCGGCCATGGTGAAGCGGCCGGTGTTGCGCAGCAGCTCCGCGACGAGCAGGAGGGCGACCAGCCACGCGACCAGGAAGCCGATGGAGTACAGGAAGCCGTCGTACCCGTTGATCGCGATCGCGCCGCAGATGCCGAGGAACGAGGCGGCCGACAGGTAGTCGCCCGCGATCGCGGTGCCGTTCTGGGGGCCGGTGAACGAGCGCCCGGCCGCGTAGTAGTCCGCCGCCGTCTTGTTGTTCCGGGAGGCGCGGAACACGATCACGAGCGTGATGGCGACGAACGCGCCGAAGATCGCGATGTTCACCCACGGGTTGCCGATGTCCTCGGTCTCGGCAGTGCGGAGCAGCGCAGGCACGGTGCTGGTCAGGGAGGCGATCATGCGCGACCACCGTCCAGCGGGTCACCGTTCTCGATGTGCAGGCGGAGCTGCTCCGCCACCCGGTCCTGCCGGTTGTTGGCCCAGCGTGCGTAGATCATCGTGATCGCGAAGGTGCTCACGAACTGGCCCAGCCCGAGCAGGAGGCCGACGTTGATGTTGCCCCACACCTTGGTGGACATGAAGTCGTGGGCGTAGGCGGCGAGCAGGACGTACAGGAAGTACCAGGCCAGGAAGAAGGCCGTCATGGGGAACACGAAGCGACGGAACCGGCGCTTGAGCGCCTGGAACTCCTCGCTGTTCTGTACTCGTTGGTAGTCGGTCTCAGATTCTCCGAAGGTGTCGGTCATCAGCGCCTCCCGGGTGGGATGTCAGCGGCTCCGTCGCCACTGTGTGCCCGACACTGTGGCGTAGATCACCCCACAGCGCACCCGATACTTACGACGAACCTGCCGATACCCACGCAATTCCCGCGATCGGGCGACATCCGTCAGTGCCCGGCGTCGTGCCAGGAGCCTCCGGCGCCGACCGTGACGTCGAGCGGAACGTCCAGCGGACCGTCGGTGGCCGCGTCCCCCGCAGCACCCATCTGCTCGCGGACGAGCGCCTCGACCTCGGCCCGCTCCCCCGGCGCCACCTCGAGCACGAGCTCGTCGTGCACCTGCAGGAGCATGCGCGAGCTGAGCTCGCGGCGCGTCAGCTCGCGGTCGACGCCCAGCATCGCCACCTTGATCAGGTCGGCGGCGCTCCCCTGGATCGGCGCGTTCAGGGCCATCCGCTCCGCCATCTCACGCCGCTGGCGGTTGTCGCTGGTGAGGTCGGGCAGGTACCGGCGGCGCCCCAGGATCGTGGCGGTGTACCCGGTCTGCCGGGCGACGTCGACGACGCCGGTCAGGTAGTCGCGCACCCCACCGAACCGCGAGAAGTAGTCCTTCATGAGCGCCGCGGCCTCGGACACCTCGATCGAGAGCTGCTGCGAGAGCCCGAACGACGACAGCCCGTACGCGAGGCCGTAGCTCATGGCCTTGATCTTGGACCGCATGGCGGGCGTGACCTCGTCGGTGGGCACGCCGAACACCCGCGAACCGACGTAGCTGTGCAGGTCCTCGCCGGAGCGGAAGGCGTCGATCAGGCCCTCGTCACCCGACAGGTGCGCCATGATCCGCATCTCGATCTGCGAGTAGTCCGCCGTCAGCAGCGTCTCGTAGCCGTCGCCGACCACGAACGCGCGCCGGATCTGGCGGCCGGCCTCCGTACGGATCGGGATGTTCTGCAGGTTCGGGTCTGCCGACGACAGCCGGCCCGTCGCGGCGATCGTCTGCTGGAACGTCGTGTGGATGCGCCCGTCCGGCGCGACCGACCGCAGCAGCCCCTCGACCGTCTGGCGCAGGCGGATGGCGTCGCGGTGCGCGAGCAGGTGCTCGAGGAAGGGGTGCTGGGTGCGTGCGAACAGGTCCGTGAGCGCCGCCGCGTCGGTGGTGTAGCCCGTCTTGATCTTCTTCGTCTTCGGCATGCCCAGCTGGTCGAACAGCACCTCCTGGAGCTGCTTGGGCGAGCCGAGGTTCACCTCACGACCGATCACCGCGTACGCCTCGGCGGCCGCGTTCTGCACCTGCCCGTCGAACGACTTCTCCAGTCCCGACAGGTAGCCCGAGTCGATCGCGATCCCGGTGCGCTCCATGCGCGCCAGCACGTCGACCAGCGGCAGCTCGAGGTTCTCCAGCAGGCCCGTGGCGCCGCGGTCGGACAGCTCACCGCTCAGCACGTCGGCGAGGTCGCGGACCGCGGCTGCCCGGACGGCGGCCCGTCGGCCCTCGTCGGTGCCGTCCAGCTCGAGGTCCAGGGCACCCTGACCGCTGCTCGACACCTCGTCGGCGCCGAGCTCGCGGTGCAGGTAGCCGATGGCGAGGTCCGTCAGGTCGTACGCCCGGCGGTCCGGCTGGCACAGGTACGCGGCGAGCTCGGTGTCCAGGACGACGCCGGCGATGGGCAGCCCGCGCCCGGTCAGCGCGTGCCACGCCTCCTTGGACGCGTGCACGATCTTGGGGGCGGCCGGATCCGCGAGCCACGCCGCGAGCGCGGTCTCGTCGGCCGGCTGGATCTCCTGCAGGTCGAACGACGCCGCCTGACCGTCGGGGTCCGCCAGCGCGATCCCCCACGCGTCACCGCTGGCGGGCGACCCCGACCCGCGGACGTCGACACCCAGCGGGCGTCCCGCCCGGGCGTCGAGCCACCCGGCGAGCTCGCCCGCGCCCAGGACCGTGTGGTCGATCTGGGCCGCCGCGACCGTCCCGGGCCCCTCGCCCTTCTCGTCCGGCAGCATGGCGAACAGACGGTCCCGGATCGCGCGGAACTCGAGCTCCTCCAGGATCGCGTGCAGCGCCGGGCGGTCCCATGGCCGCGCCGCGAGGTCCTCGGGGCCCAGCGGCAGCTCCAGGTCCGTGAGCAGCGCGTTGAGCTGGCGGTTGAGGCGAACCTGGTCGAGGTTGTCCCGCAGCGACTCCCCCGCCTTGCCCGGCACCTGGTCCGCGGCGTCGAGGATGCCCTGGAGCCCGTCGTACTGCCCGATCCACTTGGCGGCCGTCTTCGGGCCGACGCCGGGGATGCCAGGCAGGTTGTCGCTGGACTCCCCGACGAGCGCTGCGAGATCCGGGTAGCGGTGCGGCGGCACCCCGTACTTCGCCTCGACGGCGGCCGGGGTCATGCGCGCGAGCTCGGAGACGCCCTTGACGGGGTACAGCACCGTCACGTCGTCGTTGACCAGCTGGAGCGCGTCGCGGTCGCCGGTGCAGATGAGGACCTGCATCCCCTGGGCACGCGCCTGCACGGAGAGGGTGGCCAGGATGTCGTCGGCCTCGAACTGCGGCTTGCTCAGCGACGGGATGTGCATGGTCTCCAGGACCCGCTCGATCACCGCCACCTGCCCCTTGAACGGCGCGGGCGTCGCGTCACGGTTGCCCTTGTAGGCCTCGTAGACCTCGGTCCGGAACGTGGTCCGGCCGGCGTCGAAGGCGACGGCGACGTGCGTCGGCTCCTCGTCGCGGAGCAGGTTCGCGATCATCGAGAAGAACCCGAACACCGCGTTGGTGGGCTCCCCGGCCGACGTCGCGAACTTGTCCACCGGGAGCGCGAAGAACGCCCGGTAGGCCATCGAGTGACCGTCGATCAGGAGAAGTCGGGCAGGCGTTCCGGGGGTGGCCGGCGGAACCGCTGGCAGTGCGTCGCTCACGGGTGCCAACCTATCTGCCATGTCCGACACCACGACGCCGTCCCCCGCTGCCTACCCGTACAGCGGCACCCTCATCGAGCGCATGGGCATCGAGGTGCTCGAGGCGTCCGCGCAGCGCGTCGTCGGCACCATGCCCGTCGCCGGCAACACCCAGCCCTACGGCCTGCTGCACGGCGGCGCGTCCGCCGTGCTGGCGGAGACGCTCGGGTCGATCGCGGCGATGGCGCACGCCGGCGAGGGCCGGGCCGCGGTCGGGATCGAGCTCAACGCGACGCACCACCGCTCGGCCCGCTCGGGCGTCGTCACGGGAACCGCGACGGCCCTCCACCTCGGAGGGCGCCTGGCGACCTACCAGGTGGTGGTCGAGGACGAGGACGGCCGACCGCTCTGCACCGCACGGTTGACCTGCATGGTGATCGAGGCGCGCCCCTGATCCGCTCCGGACGACCGCGCGGGCGCCACCGGCTCCTCGACGACGGGCTGGCGCGCGGCGCGGGCCTGCCGACGCCGGGCGATGAGGTCCTCCAGGCCGCGAGGGCCTGAGCGGCGGACCGATCCCGGGGCACCGACGTGGCCGCTCTCGTGGGTGAGCTTGCGCTGCAGTGCTGCCGTGGTCACGACGCGGTGGGACGCGGCCGGCGCGAAGCCCAGCCGGGCCAGGAACCGCTGCATCCCCCGGGCGCCGGGCAGGGGCGACGAGTACATCTCGGTCGCGCCGGCCTCGTCGGCCACCGTCGTCGCGCCGACCAGCAGCGCGTGCCCGAGACCGCGGCGGCGGGCCGTCGGCAGGACGTAGATGGCCTCGATGTCGAGGCTGACGAGGTCGGTGAAGGGACCGGGTCCGACCACGCGGGCCAGCAACAGGCCGGCGGGCTCGTCGTCGAGGAACGCCACGAGCACCCGTCCGCCACGGGCCGCCAGGAGCGCTCCGAGCTGGTCGCGCAGCCGGTCGGCGTCATCGGTGCAGAGCTGGGCTCCCACGGCGGCCTCACGCCGCGCAGCGAGGCAGAGCGCGACGAGGCTCTCCATGTCGCCCGGCAGGGCTTCGCGGACCTGCACTCCGAGTCGCACGGCAGCTGTACCTCCAGACGGGACGAGGGGGATCCGGTCAGGATGACGTCATCTGTCCTCGATCGAGGATGGCGCCGTCCTCGATCATGGACCAGCCTGGTCCGCAGGGCCAGTCCTGGGCCATCGCTCATCCGAATGACAGGCGTGCAATCTGGACGAACGACCAAAAAAGTCCGACACGCGGTCGATCTCCGGGCCCGAGGTCTCGCGTTCACGAAATGAACGCGACACAATCCCTCCCTATCGTCCTGCCACCCGGCAGCGTCGAACGTGTGCGGCAACGACGCCGCTGCGCACGACACCGCCACACCCGAACAGACGGACGGAGGTCCCAGGTGCGATCAGCCGTCCTGGACCCCGGCGGCACCACCATGCCGCCACTTGCCCGACGCATCGCTGCCCTGCTCCTGCTCGCACTCACGTCTGCGACCCTGCTCCTCGTCGCCTCCCCTGCGCGCGCGCAGGGGCCCGTGGCGTCGGCGACGGCGGCGTGCGTCGCCGACGCGGCGACCGGATGCATCGTCGGCACCCTGCGCACCGCGGCCGGAGAACCCGTCGTCGGCGCAGTCGTGAACGTGGTCGGCCCGCAGGGCGACCTCACGGCCACCAGCGACGCGACCGGCCGCTGGTCGGTCGCCGTCACCGAGCCCGGCGAGTACGAGGTCACCCTCGACGTCGCGACGGTCCCCGCCGGCGAGACGCTGCGGGACCCCGCCAACAACCCCCGCACGGTCGTGGTCGGTCTGGGTGCCTCGGCAGCCGCGCTGTTCCCGCTCGGGGCTCCCGCCGACGGCGGAGGCGGCGACACGGGCGACGAGCCCAGCGACTCGCCCACGACCGGCACCGAGGGCGATGCTGCCGTCCCCACGACCCCCGGCTCCACCGGTTCGGGTGTGACCGCGGCGCGCGTCGCCCAGCTCACCGTCAACGGTCTGGTGTTCGGCACGCTCCTCGCGCTCGCGAGCGTCGGGCTCTCCCTGATCTACGGCACGACCGGCCTGAGCAACTTCGCGCACGGCGAGCAGGTGTCACTCGGCGGCATCCTCGCGTACGTCGGGACGCAGCTGGTCGGGCTGCCGCTGATCCCGTCGGCGATCATCGCTGTCGCGCTCGGCGCCGCCACCGGGTGGTTGCAGGACGCGGGGCTGTGGAAGCCCTTGCGCCGGCGCGGCGTCGGGATGATCCAGCAGATGATCGTGACGATCGGTCTGTCGATGGCGATCTCGTACGTGTTCCAGTTCTTCTTCGGTGCCGGCCCGCTGCGCATCGTCACGGACACCCCGACATCGGTGGCCATCGGCCCGGTCCGGATCACGACGACGACGCTGTGGTCGATGGCGATCGCGGCCATCGTGCTCGGCGGGGTCGCGTACTTCCTGCTCGGCACCCGGGCGGGACGTGCCACCCGCGCGGTCGCTGACAACCCCGCACTGGCCGCCGCGTCGGGCATCTCGGTGAACGGCATGATCCGGATCGTCTGGACGCTCGGGGCCGGCCTGGCCGCGCTCGGCGGCGTCCTGATCGGCCTCTACTTCGGCGCGACGTCCTGGTACTCGGGCGGCGCGCTCCTGCTGCTGATGTTCGCCGCCGTGACCCTCGGTGGTCTCGGCGCCGCCTTCGGGGCGCTCGCCGGCTCGATCGTCATCGGCCTCGTGGTCGAGCTGTCGAGCCTCTGGATCCCGACGGACATGCGGTACGCGTCCGCGCTCGTGATCCTCATCCTCGTCCTGCTGGTACGACCGCAGGGCATCCTCGGTCGAGCGACGCGCGTCGGATAACGGAGACCCCTCATGGACTGGACACGCATCCTCACCAACGTCGCCGGCGAGTTCTTCGCCCCGACGACCGCCGCCTACGCGCTCGCCGCGATCGGGCTCAACATCCACTTCGGTCTCACGGGACTGCTCAACATGGGCCAGGCCGGCTTCATGCTGCTCGGCGCGTACGGCTTCGCCATCGCGACGATCGCCGGCTGGCCCCTGTGGGCGGCCGTGCTCATCGCCATCGCGGCAGCGACGATCTTCGCGCTCATCCTGGGCATCCCGACCCTGAAGCTGCGCGGGGACTACCTGGCGATCGTCACGATCGCCGCCGCGGAGATCGTCCGCCTCGTCGGCCGGTCGACCGCCCTCACGGAGCTCACCGGCGCCTCGAGCGGTCTGCGCGGCAACCAGTACAAGGACACGTTCCAGGACGCGTCACCGTTCGACGACGGCAACTGGGCCCTCGGCCCGTTCGAGTACGCCGTGAACGCGTCGAACAGCTGGTGGATCCGGATCGTCGGCTGGGTCGTCGTCGGCCTCGCCTGCTGGCTCGTCTGGCTCCTCATCCGCAGCCCCTGGGGCCGCGTCCTCAAGGGCATCCGCGAGGACGAGGACGCCGTGCGCTCGCTCGGCAAGAACGTCTACAGCTACAAGATGCAGGCGCTCGTGCTCGGCGGCGTGATCGGGTCCCTGGCCGGGATCCTCTACGTGCTGCCACGAGCCGTCCAACCGGACTCCATGGGCAGATCCATGACGTTCTTCATCTGGACGATCCTGCTGCTCGGCGGGGCGGCGACCGTGTTCGGGCCGGTGCTCGGCTCGATCATCTTCTGGGCGGTCCTCGCCCTGGTGAAGCTCACCCTGCGCGACGTGGTCCCCACCACCTTCCTGCGCAGCGAGCAGATCGAGCAGTTCGGCTGGATCATCGTGGGAGTCGCCCTGATGCTGCTGATCATCTTCCGACCACAAGGCATCCTCGGCGACAAGAAGGAGCTGGCGATCAATGCCCACTGAGCCCACTCCCGCAGCCGTCGACGCCCGCGCGGCGGTCGCCGCCGCGCTCAAGGACGTCCCGCACGTCCCGGGCGCCCCCAAGCCCGACCCGGTCCTCATCGCCGACGACGTCCGCCGGATGTTCGGTGGCGTCAACGCCGTCGACGTCGACCACGTCGAGGTGCAGCGCGGTGCCATCACGGCCCTGATCGGGCCCAACGGCGCCGGCAAGACGACGTTCTTCAACCTGCTGACCGGGTTCGACAAGCCCAACAGCGGGAAGTGGACCTTCGACGGCCGGTCGCTCGGCGGTGTCGCTGCCGCCCGGGTGGCGCGCGCCGGGATGGTCCGCACGTTCCAGCTCACCAAGGCGCTCAACCGCATGACCGTCATGGAGAACATGCGGCTCGGCGCCACCGCCCAGCCCGGCGAGAACCTGTTCGCGGCGCTCGTGCCCGCGGTCTGGCGCCCGCGGGAGAAGGCGATCTCGGCGCAGGCCGAGGAGCTCCTGGCACGCTTCAAGCTCGACACCAAGCGCGACGACTTCGCGGGCAGCCTGTCCGGTGGTCAGCGCAAGCTGCTCGAGATGGCCCGTGCGCTCATGGCCAAGCCGCAGATGATCATGCTCGACGAGCCGATGGCCGGCGTGAACCCCGCGCTGACCCAGTCGCTCCTCGGGCACATCCAGGCGCTGCGCGACGACGGCATGACCGTGCTGTTCGTCGAGCACGACATGCACATGGTCCGGCACATCTCGGACTGGGTGATCGTCATGACGGAGGGCCGCATCGTGGCCGAAGGCCCGCCCGACTCGGTGATGAACAACCCCGCGGTGATCGACGCGTACCTCGGTGCGCACCACGACACCGACCTCGGCGACGACGCCCTGCTGGACGACGCCGTGCTCGAGCAGCTGCGCACCGAGGAGGAGGCACGATGAGCGACGAGACGATGGGTGCGGTCACCCGCGACGACCACAGCACCCCTCCGACGGCTTCTGGGTCGACCTCGGTGGCCCTCGGTGACCGGTCCGGCCTGCACCGTGGCGCACCGGAGGGGGAACCGCTCCTGGCGGCGACCGACCTGGTGGCCGGGTACCTGCCCGGGGTGAACATCCTCAACGGGTGCGACCTCGTGCTCCACCCCGGCGAGCTCATCGGGATCATCGGGCCGAACGGCGCCGGCAAGTCGACGCTGCTCAAGGCCCTGTTCGGGCTGGTCAACGTCCGCTCCGGCTCGGTGACGCTCGCGGGCGAGGAGATCACCAACCTGCGAGCGGACCACCTGGTCCAGCGCGGGGTCGGGTTCGTCCCGCAGAACAACAACGTGTTCCCCTCGCTCACCATCGAGGAGAACCTGCAGATGGGCGCGTTCCAGGCGCCGCGGAAGTTCGCCGAGCGGTTCGCGTTCGTCGCCGACCTGTTCCCGACGCTCGCGGAACGGCGTCGTCAGCGCGCCGGCTCGCTGTCGGGTGGTGAGCGGCAGATGGTCGCGATGGCTCGCGCCCTGATGATGGAGCCGTCCGTCCTGCTGCTGGACGAGCCCTCCGCCGGCCTGTCGCCGGTGAAGCAGGACGAGACGTTCCTGCGGACGCGCAAGATCAACAAGGCCGGCGTCTCCGTCGTGATCGTCGAGCAGAACGCCCGCCGCGCCCTGCAGATCTGCGACCGCGGCTACGTGCTCGACCAGGGCCGCAACGCCTACTCCGGCCCGGGGCGGCAGCTCATGCACGACCCCAAGGTGATCGAGCTCTACCTGGGCACGCTCGCTACGGACGTCGAGGCAGCGAGCCACGGCCCGCTGCTCCCGCCCACCGAGAAGGCCTAGTCCCCGTCGGACCCGGTCGGCGCTGCGGCCCGGCCGGGTTCGACGTCGACGTCGGCCGGGCGTGGTGCGTCGGTGATGCCCAGCTCGTCCGCGAGGTACAGGAACGCCTTGCCGTACGGGTGGTCCCGCACGTCGTGGCGGATGACGTCCCAGTCGATCTGCTCGCGCAGCGCGCGCACGATCGCCAGCAGCCGGCCGAAGTCGCACGCGTGCTCCCCCAGCACCCGCAGCTTCGCGGACACGATGTCCGTGGCCGCCAGGACCGGCATGCGGACGGCGAGCACCTCGAGGACGTCCGCGCGGTCCAGCAGCTCCTCGGTGACCGGCTCCCCCACCATCCGGTACAGCACGTCGACGAGCTGCCCGTGGTGGAACGCCTTGAACAGCCAGTTCTCCGCAGGCTGCTCGACGACCAGGCCCGCCGCGGCGATGGCCTCCTTGGCCCGGTCGACGTCCTTCTCGGTCACGGCGAAGTCGGCGTCGTGGCTCGGCTCGGGCGCCCCACGGGCCCAGGACGCGTAGCCGCCGACGAGCGCGAACGGGATCTCGGCGTCCATCAGCGCGACCGCGGTCAGCCGGAGCCCGTCCTGGAGCGCGGTGCGGTCGTCGGGGGGATCGGCGAGGGCGCCCTGCTGCGTCATGGCTCCAGTGTCTACACGTCGACGGGCGGGCTCGCAGGTCGGCAGCCACAATCGACGGGATGCGCCTCGCCACCTTCAACATCCTGCATGCGCGGTCACTCGTCGACGGGCACGTCGACCTCGACCGGTTCGCCGCCGCCGTCCGCGACCTCGACGCGGACGTGCTCGCGCTGCAGGAGGTGGACCGCGACCAGCCCCGGTCGCACGGCGCCGACCTGACCGTCCTGGCCGCCGAGGCGATGGGCGCTCCCGAGCACCGGTTCGCGGCCGTCCTGCACGGCGAGCCGGGCCTCTGGACGGCCGCGACCGGAGACCACCAACCGGCGACGGCGTCGTACGGCATCGCGCTCCTGAGCCGTCATCCCGTGCGCGAGTGGCGTGTCCTCAACCTGCCGGTGCTGCGACGCCGTGCCCCGGTGCGGTGGCCAGGGAACCGCTGGCCGACCCTCGTCAGCGACGAGCCGCGCGCGGCGCTCGCAGCGGTGATCCAGGGGCCGCAGGGCGACGTGACGGTCGTGGCGACGCACCTGACGTTCATCCCGGGGTGGAGCACCCGGCAGCTGCGCACGCTCGTCTCGCGCGTCTCAGGGCTGCCACGGCCGCTGGTGCTCATGGGCGACCTCAACATCGGGGGTGACCGCCCGGCGCGCGTCACGGGCATGCGTCCGCTCGCGACGGCGGCCACCTTTCCCGTGGCGCACCCGATGCGGCAGCTGGACCACATCCTCGCGGACGGCCGCGTGGAGCCTCTGGGGGCCGCTCGCGCCCTCGACACGGGCCTGTCTGACCACCGGGCGCTCGTGGTCGACGTCTCGTACTGAACGGGCTCAGAGGCCCGGACACGCCGGAGGCCGGCGCGGATTCGTCCGCACCGGCCTCCGGTCCATCGTTCAGGCGGGGTCAGCCGACCTCGCCGAACTCCGACTTGGTGAACGTGTACTTGTTGTCGGCACCGAAGGTGTAGACGCCGATGTACGCGTTCGACGGGTCGTTGTCCGCGTTGAACGGACCCGCACCCGACTGCGCCTCGTAGTCGATGTCCTCGCCGGCGTCGAGCAGCTCGAGGCAGTCGGCGTACGACGAGCACTTCTCGCCACCGTCTGCACCGGAGACCGCAGCCATGTTGGCCTGGATGGTCTCGCCGTCCGTCGCGCCACCCTTCACGGCCGCGAGGGCCGCGAGGATCGTCGCGTCGTAGGACTCCGCCGCGTACGAGAAGTCCGTCAGCCCGTCGTTCACCTCGAGGAGGCGGGCCTGGAACTCGTCGCTCGGGAAGGCGCCGGGCAGCGTGCCCTGCGCACCCTCGAGGAGGCCGGCCTGGAACTCCTCACCGAACTGCGTGAGGTTGCCGTCGACGAAGTAGACCTTCGACATGTCGTAGCCCTGCGCGGCGAGCTCCGAGACGATCAGCGGCGTCTGCGTGGTGAACGCGATGATCGCGATCGCGTCCGGGTTGGTCGCGAGCGCACCGCTGACGATCGTGTTGAAGTTCGTCTCGTTCGGGTCGAACTCCTGGCCGGTCGTGCCGTAGGCGAGCGTCGCGCCCTGGTCGGTGACGATCTCCTCGACGACGTTGCGGAGCGAGGTGCCGTAGTCGTCGTTGAAGACGATGACGCCGGGGTTCACCGCACCGTCACCCAGGATCAGGTTGGCGAGCGCCGCGCCCTGGACCGTGTCCGGCGGGGCCGTCCGGAAGTAGAAGTCGCTGTAGCCGGACAGGTCCGTGGCCGTGTTGGCCGGCGAGATCTGGACGATCTTCGCGCCCGTGATGTCGTCGATCACGTTGCGGGTCACCGAGGACGACGCCGCACCGACGATGACCGAGACGTCCTGGCTGATGAGGTCCTGGACCGACTGGGTGGCCACCTCGGCGTGCTCGGCGTCCGAGGAGTCCGTGTGGACGACCTCGACGTCTGAACCGAGGACCCCGCCTGCGGCGTTGATGTCCTCGACAGCAAGGTCCACGCCCGCGATCTCGGGCGGGCCGAGCTGGGCGAGCGAACCGGTCTGCGGAAGCAGGGTGCCGACGATCAACGGGCTGCCTGACTCGGCGCTGGCGCCGTCTGTCGCGTCGTCGCCGCTGTCGCCGGAGCTGCAGGCGGCGAGAACCAGCGCGGCTGCGCCGGCCAGGGCCGCGGCCCGAACTGCGTGTGTCGAACGAATCATGCGTGGTACCCCTCTGTGAAGTACTGCGATCCGCGGAGCCCGGTAGGGCCCCTGCAGGTATGGCGCGAAAGTACTCATTGTTTGTGTCCGCGATGTGAATCGACATGTCTCAGAGCGGGTTGTTGCCGAGTTGTGACCAACCAGTAACTTGCTGACCTGGACGCGTGACCGACAAAAGCGAGGGTCCGGACACGACGAAGGCCGGCCCGGAGCACTCCGGACCGGCCCTGTCATGCATGCGTCAGGACGACGCGCCGCCCACCTGCTCGATGACCGCGTCGGCCACCTCGCGCATGGTCAGGCGGCGGTCCATCGACGTCTTCTGGATCCAGCGGAACGACTCCGGCTCCGTCAGACCCATCTTGGTCATGAGCAGGCCCTTCGCCCGGTCAACGCGCTTGCGCGTCTCGAACCGCTCCGCCAGGTCCGCGACCTCGGACTCCAGCGCGCTGATCTGCGCGTACCGCGAGATCGCGATCTCCACCGCGGGCAGCAGGTCCGCCGGGCTGAACGGCTTGATCACGTACGCCATCGCGCCGGCGTCCCGCGCGCGCTCGACGAGCTCCTTCTGGGAGAACGCCGTCAGCAGGACCACCGGAGCCAGGTGCAGCTTGCCGATGCGCTCGGCCGCCGAGATGCCGTCGAGGACGGGCATCTTCACGTCCATCACGACGACATCGGGCTTCAGGTCGGTGACCAGCTGCACGGCCGCCTCCCCGTCGCCGGCCTCGCCGACCACGTCGAAGCCCGCATCACGGAGCGTCTCGACGACGTCCATGCGGATCAACGCCTCGTCCTCCGCCACGACCGCTCGCCGCGCAGCACGCGCCGGGGCCGGGGTCGTCGGCTCGCCCGTCGGAGCCGGAGTGCTCAGGTCGAGGGGGTCGGGGGCCGCCTCGGTGGGTTCGGGGGTCGCGTCGGTGCTCACGTGCACAGAGTAGTCGGAGCGGTTGCTCGCTTCGCAGTGGTTGCGCCTGTGAGGCAGCCCACGCGATGCCGTGCTCCGCGGCCGGACGTAGCCTCGACGGGTTCGGACACGTCCGAGGAGGCCTGATGATGCGCAGCCACCGATCCGTCCGCGCGGCCCTCGCCGCTCTGTTCCTGCTGGGAGTAACCGCCCCCGCGGCGAGCGCCCACGACAGACCCACGGAGTACCTTCTCGACCCGGCGGGCACCGCGGCCGCCGCCATCTACCCCGAGGGCATCGCCGCGCGCGGGGACACGTTCTACGTCGGCAGCACGACCGACGGGACCGTCTACCGCGGCGACCTGCGCTCCCCCACCGCGACGCCGTTCCTCGCCGGGGGCGTCGACGGCCGCACGTCCGCCGTCGGGATGAAGGTCGACGGCCGCACCCTGTTCGTCGCGGGCGGAGGCACCGGCCGCGTATTCGCCTACGACGTGCGCACCCGCGAGCTCACCGGATCGTGGCAGGTCGAGCAGACCGGCGCCCCGACCTTCCTCAACGACATCGCGATCTCCCCGCGCGGCGACGTGTACGTGACCGACTCGTTGCGCCCCGCGCTGTACCGGATCGCTGCGGACGAGCGGCGCACGACCGCGGTCGAGACCCTGCCGACGTTCCTCGACTTCACCGGCACCGCCCTCACCTACACCACCGGGTTCAACGTCAACGGCATCGTGATCTCGCCCGACGGCCGGTACGCCATCGTGGCGCAGTCGAACACGGCCACCCTGTTCCGGGTCGGACTGCGCGACCGGAGCGTCACACCCGTCGTGGGCGTGACCGTCGCCGGCGACGGCCTCGTCCTGGCCGGGCGGACGCTCTATGCCGTCGAGCGCCAGGGCGACGTCGGGTACATCGTCACGATCGCCATCGACCGCCACCTCACCGCCGGCACCGTCGTCTCGCGCACCACCGACCCCGGGTTCGACGACCCGACCACCGCCGCGCTCGTCGGACGGTCGCTGCTCGTCGTGAACAGCCAGTTCGGCGAGCGGGCTGCCGGTGAGGCGCCTGGACCGTTCACCGTGAGCCGGGTCCGCGCGCCGAAGTGACCTCCACGCCGGGCTATCCTGCTGCACGGCCCCGATAGCCCAACCGGCAGAGGCGTTCGGCTCAAACCCGATCCAGTGTGGGTTCGAATCCCACTCGGGGCACCTCGTCGTGCCGTAATCCGCAGGTCAAGACCGCAAGCTCGCCTGTGCGCCAGGGCGCCTTGTGGGGATGGCGGCGAGTCCCTTGGGGGCGGCCACAGGCGAACCTGCAGGTCACAGGCCCTACCCGAGTGGGATCCGGTCCCACACCGGTCCGCTGGCCCATACTGCGCGGCACGGGTCTCCCGCAGCCACGCGCGAGCTGGGAGCCCCTCGAGCGGTGAAGTTCCTCCACCGGGACCCCACCGACATGTGCGGTGTCAGTTGCCGGACGCGTCGAAGCCTGTGGTTCGGATCAGTCGGGCAGGGACGCCGGCCACGATGGCATTGGCCGGCACGTCCTTCGTGACGACCGCGCCGGCGCCGACAATCGCGCCGTCGCCGATCGTCACGCCCGGGACGATCGTGACGCCCGCGCCGAGCCAGACCTTGCGTCCGATGACGACGGGTGCGGGGACCATGTCGGCACGTCGGGCAGGGTCGACCGCGTGGTTGAGGGTGACGACGGTGCTGCCGTGGCCGATGAGGGTGCCGTCACCGATGGTGATGCCTCCGGCGTCCTGGAAGGTGCAGCCCATGTTGATGAAGACGTCGTCGCCGAGCGTCAGGTTCTTGCCGAACTCGCAGTGGAACGGGGGGAAGACCGTCACCGACTCGGGCACCGGGCGGCTCGTGAGGCGGCACAGAAGGGCCCGGACTTCTTCCGGCGTGTGGTAGCCGCTGTTGAGCTCCGCGGTGATCCGCAGCGCGTGCTGGGCCGTCTCGTGGAGGTAGGTGTGCTCCGCGGAGCCGCCCTCGATGGTGGCGCCCGTCCGCACGTGGGCGAGGAAGTCGTCGAGGGTCATCTGGTGGTCCTGTCGTCGAGGAGGTGCCGTCACGACGGAGCCTCGGCATGCGCGACGTTCGTGGCCCATGAGGCCAGCAGGCGCAGGCGCTCGGCCGACGGTGAGCCAGGTTCGGCGGTGTAGACCATCAGCACCTGGCCGGGCTCGGCGGTGATGGCGAGCTCCTCGTAGGCCAGGGTGAGCTCGCCGACCACCGGATGATGGAACCGCTTGGTACCCGCTCCGTGGGTGCGCACGTCGTGCGCACCCCAGAGCCGGCGGAAGGTCTCGCTGCGGGTGGAGAGCTCGCCGACGAGGTCCTGCAGCCCCTTGTCGTGCGGGTCTCGGCCGGCGTCGGCGCGCATGATCGCGACGCACATCTGCGCGAACAGGTCCCAGTCGGGGTAGAAGTCGCGGGCCGCAGGGTCGAGGAACTGGAACCGGGCGAGGTTCGGGGTGCGGCCACCGTCACCGATGACCGGGGAGTAGAAGGCGCGACCGAGCGCGTTGGTCGCCAGCAGGTCCTGTCGCTGGTCGCGCACGAACGCGACCCCGTCGGTGATCGCGGACAGTGCCCACTGCAGGCTCGGTCGTGGTGTGGCCGACCGTGTCCCGCGACGGCGCGCTCGTCCCGATGACGGGATGCCATCCGCGGCGCGGGCGAGGTCGAACAGGTGGGCGCGTTCGGTGTCGTCGAGCTGCAGGGCGCGCGCGACGGCGTCCAGGACGGAGGCCGACGCCCCACCGATCGCGCCGCGCTCGAGCTTGGCGTAGTACTCGACGCTGACGCCCGCCAGGGCCGCGACCTCGCTGCGGCGAAGGCCGGGCACGCGCCGGTTGGTCCCGCCGATGACGCCCGCGGAGTCGGGGGTGACCTTCGCGCGCCGCGACATGAGGAACTCGCGCACGTCTGCTCGGTTGTCCATGCCGTCGACGGTAGGCCCGGTGAGGTCGGTGAGGGAGTCCACGGTGAGGGGTGTACCGGCGGTACACCACTCGTCAGGGACTCCCCGGCGCCGCAGGTACGAGGTTGCCTGGTGGGCACACCGACAGAGAGGCACCACCACCATGCGCGCAGTCGTCATGTACGCCCCGGGCGACGTCCGGGTCGACCAGACCGAGCGGCCGACGATCCTCGAGCCGACCGACGCGATCATCAAGCTCGCCGCCACCTGCATCTGCGGGTCCGACCTGTGGCCCTACCGCGGCGCCGACGACGTCGACCACCAGCCGATGGGCCACGAGTACGTCGGCGTCGTCGACGAGGTCGGCCCGGACGTCGTGAACGTGAAGGTCGGTGACTTCGTCGTCGGCTCGTTCTTCTCCTCCGACAACACCTGCGAGATCTGCCAGGCCGGCTACCAGACCCACTGCGTGCACCGCGGACCCGGTGCGGTTCCCGGCGCGCAGGCCGAGTACGCGCGGATCCCGCAGGCTGACGGCACCCTCGTCGCCACCCCCGGCCAGCCGGACGCCGACCTGATCCCGTCGCTGCTGGCCGCTTCCGACGTGCTCGGTACCGGCTGGTTCGCCGCCGTCGCGGCCGAGGTCGGCCCGGGCAAGACCGTGGCCGTGGTGGGGGACGGCGCGGTCGGCCTGCTCGGCGTGCTTGCGGCCAAGCAGCTCGGCGCGGACCGCATCATCGCGATGTCCCGCCACGCCGACCGGCAGGCACTAGCCCGTGACTTCGGCGCCACCGACATCGTCGAGGAGCGCGGAGACGAGGGTGTGGCCCGCATCAAGGAGCTCACCGACGGGCTCGGGGCGCACTCCACCATCGAGGCCGTCGGCACCCAGGAGTCGATGCTGCAGGCCATCCGCGCGACGCGGGCAGGTGGGCACGTCGGCTACGTCGGTGTATCCCACGACGTCTCGCTGCCCGGCCAGGAGCTGTTCTTCTCCGGCGTCCACCTGCACGGTGGGCCTGCGCCCGTGCGCCGGTTCCTGCCCGAGCTCATCCAGCTCATCTGGGACCGCGAGATCGACCCGGGCAAGGTCTTCGACCTCACCCTGCCCCTCGAGCAGGCTGCCGAGGGATACCGGGCGATGGACGAGCGACGCGCCACCAAGGTTCTGCTCACCCTCTGACGAACCCCAGTCAGGCCGCCCACACGCACCGCGCCTCTGGGCGGCCTTGTTCCGACTCGCAGGAGGTAGCCAGTGCGAGCACCATCGACCCGAGGCGCCATGACTGCGGCCGCCGCCCTGCTCGCGCTGAGCGTGACAGCCTGCACCAGCTCGAACATCCGCGAGTCGGTCCCGACTCTCGAGAGGACATCGACCGTGGGCCCCACACCGAGCACCACACCGAACTCGAGCGCAGCCGTGCCAGGCACAGCCGTCACCGTCACGATCGGCGACACCGCTCTGCAGGGCCTGCTGTGGGACAGCCCGGCCGCGCGCGACCTGGCCTCACGCCTGCCGCTGACTCTCACCTTCGTCGACTACAACGCAGTCGAGAAGACCGCGTCCATCGACCCGGTCCTCACCATGGACGGCATGCCCGCGGGCGACGACCCCAACCCTGGCGAGATCGGCTGGTACGCGCCCACCTCGGACCTGGTCCTGTACTACGGCGACGTCGGCTACTGGAACGGCATCGTCCGCCTCGGCACCTTCGACGACGCCGGAATCGACCTCCTCGCGACGGGCCCGCGGGACGTCACCGTCACCGTCACGGCCGCCGACGGCTGAGCGGGCGTCGTCGCGCGCACGCCACCGAATCGAGTAGCGCACCACCGAGTGGAAAGAAGGAGGACATGATCTTCACGCAGAGCGGCGGGCAGACCGCCCCCGGACCCGACGACTGGTTCACCGGGACCGTGTACATCGACACCATCCGCACCCCCGACGCGAAGACCGCGATCGGCTGCGCCCACGTGCGATTCGCGCCCGGCGCACGGACCGCCTGGCACACCCACCCCAAGGGCCAGACCCTCTACGTGACCGACGGCATCGGCTACGTCGCCCGGCGAGGCGGCGAGATCCACGAGATCCGTCCCGGCGATGTCGTCTACATCGAGCCCGGCGAAGAACACTGGCACGGCGCCACCACGGACCGGTTCATGGCGCACGTCGCGATGCAGGAGGCGGACCATCAGGGCCGCGTCGTCACCTGGCTCGAGCACGTCACCGACGAGGACTACAACCGCAGCTGACCTCCTCTTTGCACTCCCGCACACGAACAGCGGCGAACCCGGACACGGCGAGCTGACGATGTGACTTGGCCTGCCAGAGGCTGAGCCTTCGGTACCGGGAGGCGCTTGCCACTCACGTCGGTTGCCTACCCGCAGCGGCGGGTCTTGCGGCGGAAGCACGCACACCCGCAGGTGTCCCGACGAGGGATGAGTGATGCCCCGCCTGAAGCGCTCCAGCACGCTCATGCGGGTACCGGCCTCGGCGCCACCCGAAGGTCGAGCACTCGAAACAGCCGGGACGCCACCACTCCCCCGTACGAGCTCCTGCAACAGCTGTCCCCCGCGAGCACTCCCCCGCACCTGCACGCACTGGCCGCGGAGGCGGGGATCGCCGAGGTCTTCGTCGCGCCCGACGAGGAGGACACCCACGCCCTGGAGCTCTACGGCTCGCTCGCCGGGCGCGAGTCGCCGGCCACCTTCTTCACGTGGGACGCCGGGATCTGATCGACATCGGCGCCGCCCAGCGGGACGATGGGTGCTGAGACAGGCAGGGGCGGGCCCGTCGACCGACCGGCGCCGTGCTGCATCCGACGAGAGCGCGGTGCCAGATGCGCGATGGCCACGAGCGTCGACGAGCACGGTGGCTCCCATGAGGCCCGCGAGCCACATCTACTACTACGACGTCGGCGACGGCGTCTGGCAGGGCACGTTCGGCCTGCGCGTCACGTCGTGGAGCGGGCTGCTCAGGTCCGGGGCCGGCGCGCTCAACACGCTCCTCGTCGTCGCGATGTGGGTGGTGCAGGCGCTGACCGGGCGGTCGCGGCTCGACTCGACCGTCATCCCCCGACCCGACGTGGGCGAGCTCGGCGTCGCGGAGAACACCGTCCGCCTGTCCAAGCTCGGCCTCACGCTCTACCTGCTGCGCGAGCGGTACGTCCTGCACCCTGACGGTCTCGGCGTCACGGTCCAGGCCTTCGAGCGGTTCGGGCCGGTGCCCGGGCTGTTCGAGCGTCGGTTCGTCTACCCGGCGGAGATCCGGGCCGACGGGCTGGCGTCGACCTATCACATGCCCCTGCTGGGCTGCCCGTGGACCGCGCGCTACCGCGTCGGCGCGGACCGGCTCGGGCTCGCCGGCGAGCTGGTGTGCTCCTGGGCGCGTGCGACGGAGGTCGCCCGGCGCACCGGCGACCGACCGAGATGACGGGTGCCGACGAGGTCGCCCTCGTCGCGGCGGAGCTGGATCGTCGGCGCGTCGAGTTCGAGCTCCACCACGACCCCCGCGCCGCCTTCGCCTACATCTACGTCGCGCTCACGCGCTCGCTCGAGGTGCAGCTCCGCCAGGCGGAGACGGGATTCGACGACCCGGAGTGGGTGGCCGACCTCGCGACCGCGCTCGCGCACGAGTACTTCACGGCGATGGACGCGGTCGACCAAGCGCTCGGCGCCGCGCGCGCCACCCCGCGCGGCCTCCCGTCCGCGCGTGCGTTCCCGGGCGAGGTGCCGCAGCCCTGGCGGGACGTGCAAGCCGCATTCGGCCGGCGGTCGTACGTGCTGGAGGACGTGCTGTTCTCGATGACGGCGCACATCTCGTACGACCTGCCGATCGCCCTGCAGAGGATGGCGCCCGTCGCGACGCACATCGCCGACTTCCACCGCATGAACGACGTGCTCGGCACGGCTGTCGAGGGTGTCCAGGACGGGCTCGCCGAGCGCTACAGCCGCGCGCTCGCCGTCCTCGACAAGGTGTTCGCGCGGCAGGACGAGCTCTTCTCGAACTACGGGATCCGGGTGGCCCGCGGGCTGGCGTGGTTCAACGCCGACCGGCTCCTCGACGCGTCCGGGTCCGCCGACGCGTTGGACTCCATCCGTCGCAGCGCCGGGGCGTTCATCCGTGAGGTGCGCTCGCCCGACGACTGGCGCCTGCGCCTCGTCCTGCGGATCGCGCGCTTCCTCGTCCCCGAGCGCCGGCGCTGGCCCGACGAGCCCGGTTTCGGTCCTCCAGCCGAGCAGACGCGGGTCGCGCGTGCGGGCTGACACTCGAGGGGCTCACCGCTCTGACCCGTGACCGAGGCTCGCGCTGTCGTCGCCCGCAGTCAGGGACCAACGAGGAGCCGAGCGGCGACGTCCACGGCCAAGGCGATCTGGTGGTCCAGTGCGGGCGCGCTCCCCCACCAGGACACCGACGTGACGACGAGCCCCTCGCGGGTCATCTGGATCGACCACAGCTCGGCGGGACGCACGACTCCGTCGCCGTGTGCGGCATCCGGCCAGTGCTCGATCCGATGCCGGAGCTGGGCGTCCACGATCCCGTGCGGATCCGTGTACGCGTACAGCCCCTCGGCGGCGGGTGGCGAGGAGCGTCCTGCGAGGCGGCCGAACCACGCCGCGATCCTGCCCAGGTCGGAGTGCGGGCCGGACCGGTGCACGTCGAGGATCGGCGGCCCGGCGGAGTGCACCGTCCGCAGAGCCGGGGACACCCAGACGACGTGCGAGGCGGGGTCGTTCTCGCCGTCCGGGACGCCCTCGCGGAGATCGCAGTACCAGTCCGGAGGCTCCCCCGCGGGCTGGAGGCGAGCCGAGTGCGCGCCCCTTCGGGTCACGAGGAGGCCGCGGGCGCGCGCCACGTCATCGATGAAGCCGTTCGTGGAGGCTCTCACCACCGCACCGTAGGCCTTCCCGCAACCGCCGACCACGTGCGCCCCAGAACCCGGCGGCGATGCAGCGGCGGGCGTCGGGACCTTCGGCTCTGCCCCGGACGATCCCGGCCGTCCAGACTGCCGCTGTGGTCGATCGGCTGACGGTCTTCGACCGGGCGGAGCTCGCGACGGACGTCGGGCCCAACCCGCGGCACATCACTGTGCTGCTGGTGCTCGGCGGACCGGCGCCGGACGTCGCCGAGGTGCGTCGTCGCCTGGAGCGCGCTGTCGAGAGCCACCCTCGCCTCACAGCCAGGGTGCACCGGCCAGAAGGACCATTCCGGGCGCCGACGTGGGAGGTCGGGGCGGTCGACCTCACCCGGCACGTCGTCCACCGCACGCTGCCGGGCGCCGACCCGGTCACGGTCGCCGTCGAGGACCTCGCGCGACCGCTTCCCGCGGACCGCCCGGCGTGGCGGCTCACCGTCCTCGACGTCGGCGACGACGCGCGGTCGGCGCTCGTGTGGACCAGCCACCACGTGCTGGGCAACGGCCCGAGCCTGCTCGGCCTGCTTCTTGATGCTCTCTCCGACTCTCCCATCGACACCGCGCGGCCGTCCCTCCCGCGTCGCCCCGGCCCGGCACGGGCCGGCGACGCGCATGCGTTCACGGGCCGCGCAGGCCGCAGCCCGCTGCTGCGGCCGGTCACGGCTGGCGTCACCGCCGTCTCCGTCACGGTGGATCGAGCTGCCGTGCGTGCGGGGGCGCGAACCTGCGGGGCGACCGTCAACGACGCGCTGCTGTGGGCATGGGCTCGGGCGTTCGGGAGGGCCGACCTCGCCCGCGAAGGACCCGGGGAGCGGGTCGTCGTGTCCGTCCCGGTGACCGTGCCGGGGTCGCGGTTCGGCAACCACGTCGGTGCGCTGCGGATCGCCGTCCCGGGCGGGGAGAGCATTGCCGCAGAGACGCTGGCGGTGCTCGCCGCCCGGACACACCACGCCAAGAGCCGCATCCGTCCGTGGACGTGGCCGCTCGCGCCCTTCGGTGCCTGCGTCGCGGCACGGCTCGGCCTGATGCCGGTTCTCCTGCGTCGCCAGCGGCTCCTCAGCACGGTGGTGACCCACGCGACCGGACCGCCGGCGCCCGTGCGGCTCGTCGGGGCGCCGCTCTTGTGGACCGTCCCGTTGGTGCCGCCCGTCGGCAACGTGACGACCTGCGCCGTGGCGGTGTCGCTCGGCGGTCGGCTCGACGTCGCTGTCGTGTGCTCGCCCGAGTCGGCCGACCTCGCCGACACGCTGGCTCGGGACCTGCACGCAGGGCTCGACGAGATCGCGGCCTTGGCCGCCGGTACGCGGATGCAGCTGCCGGGTGGCGCGCCCGAACCTCGCGGCCGGCCGGTCGGCGACCGCACGGGCGGAGGCTGACCACCTGCGCACGCCGCGGCACGTCAGGGTGCGTCCTCCTGGGATCGACGTTCCTCGGCCCGCTCGGGCCGGACGCAACCTACCCAGTCCCGCTGCGTGATCCGCCCATCCAGCGCGCGTCACGTCGGCATCCGTCGAGCATCGCTGCTGCTCCTGACCAGGGGCGACGACGTCGCGCTGACATCTGCCCCTGCACTGTCACGAAGCCGTCAGGACCCCTCCGAACCGCTTCGCTCGGCCCGGTAGGCCCGCACCGCACTGTGCACCGTGGGGTAGAAGTGGTCGGGCCCGAACCGGCTGCCGACACCGAAGCGCACGAGGCGGTCCTTGACCGGGCCCTTCATCTCCGCGAACACGAGGTCGACCCCGAGTGCGGCGAGGTGGTCGTCCAGCTTGACGAGCTCATCGAGTGCGGTCGTGTCGAGGCCCGTGATCGGTTCTGACGCGATGATCACGCGGTGCACCGGTGCGGGAGCGTCCGCGACGAGGCCCCGTACCCAGGTGTCGAACACATCGCCGTTGGCGAAGAAGAGGGGTGCGTCGAACCGCGCGATCACCAGGCCCGGGACCCGCTCTCCCTCGGGGTGCCGGCTGAGGTCGTGGAACCCGGGAATGCCGTCCACGCTGACCAGCTCGGCACGGTACGGCTCCCACGCCCGGCGGACGAACACAGCGAGCGACAACGCGACGGCGACGGCGATGCCTTGCAGCACGCCGACGAACGCCACACCGAGGAACGCCGCGACCAGCAGCGCCGCGTCGCTCCGGCTCATCCGCACGAGGCGGACGAGCGTGTGCACGTCGACGAACGAGGACGCGGCCGCGATGACGACCGCGGCCAGGGTCGCCGACGGCAGGTATGCGGACAGGCCGGGCGCGACCAGCATGAAGACGACGAGCAGCACCGCGGCCACGACACCGGCCAGCTGCGTACGCGCGCCCGCCTGGACCGCGACCGGCGTGCGCGACGCACTTCCCGAGACGGGAAAGCCACCGAGCAGCCCGGTCGCGAGGTTCGAGGCGCCCAGCGCCCCCATCTCCTGGCTGCCGTCGACGGCCTTCTCGCGGCTGCCGCTGAGCGCGCGCGAGAGCACCGTCGTGTCGGCGAACGTGATGAGCGCGATGCCGGCAGCCGGACCCACGAGCGCGAGCACGTCTCCGGGTTCGAGGCCCGCGAGGGCCGGTGCGGGCAGGCCGGACGGCAGAGCGCCGACGACGGGGATCTCGTCGGCGAGCCCGAGCACCGCGGTCAGGACGCTCGCCCCGACGACCGCCAGCACGATGCCCTTCGCGGTGCCGCCCAGCGCGCGCGCCGCGACGATGACCGCGAGGGAGCCGACGCCGATCGCGGCCGCCGCGCCGTTGACCTGACCGTCGGCGACCCCGGTGACCGTCCGACCGAGGTGCTCCCAGACCGAGCCGGGAGGAACCGCGATGCCGAGGAGCTTGGGCAGCTGACCGGCGATGACGACCAGTGCGATCCCGTTCATGTACCCGACGCGGATCGGCATCGACAGCAGTCCGGTCAGGAACCCCAGCCGCAGCACGCGTCCGCCGACCAGCATGAGCCCCATCAGCACCGCCAGCATGCCGGCCAGCGCGACGGCACGGTCGGGGTCGCCCAGCGCGAGCGGCAGCACCGCGGCGCCGATCATCGGCGCGAGCGACGAGTCCGGCCCGAGCACGAGCACCCGCGACGGACCGACGAGCGCGTAGACGAGAAGGGGGACGATCGTCGCGTACAGGCCCGTGACCGGCGGCAGCCCTGCGGCGGAGGCGTACGCCATCCCGGCGGGTATCGCGACCGCGACGAGCGTTGCTCCGGCGACCAGGTCCCGCCGCAGCCACGCGCGCTCGTAGCTCCGGGCGACACTGACGCCGGGAAGCAGCCCAACGACCCGCCCGCGGTCCATCTCTCGAGCCTAGGACCGAGCTGTGATGGACGACTCGGGCCGGACGTCCCCTTGAGTCTTGCACCGTGCTGTTGATGACCCGCGCTTCGCGCCATCCGCCAGCCAGGAGACGTCATCACCCGGCGACTCGCGAGTGCCACAGTCCACGCCAGGACAGCCATACCTTCGTGGCGCTGCTGACGCGACAGTTCTAGCGTCGGAGGCATGGCCGACGGCGGAGCACCGCGGGCGCGGCTGGTCGACAACTCCGGTCAGGGGCGGGAGGCCTCCCGTCTGAACTGGCTGCGCGCAGGCGTGCTCGGCGCCAATGACGGGATCGTCTCGACGGCAGCGTTGGTCGTCGGCGTCGCCGGAGCCACGGCGGCGATCGGTCCGATCCTCATTGCCGGCATCGCCGGGCTCGTCGCCGGGGCCGTCTCGATGGCACTCGGGGAGTACGTGTCCGTGAGCAGCCAGCGCGACGCCGAGCGAGCGCTGATCGAGCACGAGCGCCGCGAGGTGGAGGGCGACCCCGAGGGTGAGCTCGAGGAACTGATCGGCATCCTCGAGTCGAAGGGCCTGTCCTCCGCGACTGCGCGAGCCGTGGCCCTGGAGCTCAGCGCTCACGACCCCGTGGCGGCGCACCTGGATGTCGAGCTCGGGCTGGATCCGAACGCTCTGACCAACCCCGTGCACGCCGCCACCTCGTCCGGCCTGTCCTTCACGGCCGGAGCCGTCCTGCCTCTCCTCGCCATCAGCGTCGCCCCCGCCGACGTGCGTGTCGCCGTGACCTTCGTCGCGGTCCTGCTGGCGCTCGCGATCACCGGTGCGATCAGTGCTCGTCTCGGGCACGCGCGTCGCGGGCGGGCGATGGTGCGCGTCGTGGTCGGCGGCGCGCTGGCGATGGTCGTCACCTATGCCATCGGTCGGCTTCTGGGCGTGTCCGCCCTCTAGCGCACCCGAGCGTCCGGTCCGGACTGGCTACGGGTTGGCGCACTCCCGGCGGGCGGACGGCTGCGGGACCTTCTGCCCTGGTTGGCACGTCGGAGCCCGGGACAGGCTCGTGCCATGACCGAGCGTTCGGCGCTCCCCCAGTCCTCCAGACCCGCGGCCCGGCGGTGGGCCATAGCACTCGAAGGTCTGACGACCGTGGGCGCCCTCGCGGGCGTGCAGGGTTTCCTTGCCGGGCAGTTCGATCCGCTGGTCGACCAGCTCACCTTCATCGAAGGCCCTGCCGTGCCAGCCCTGGCCCTCGGGGTGTGCATCGCGATACCGCAGGGTGTCGCGCTGGTGCTCGGGCTGCGGCGGCATCCCCTGGCGCCCCACGCTGCACTCGGTGCCGGCATCGTCCTGACCGGCTGGGTGCTTGCCCAGCTGCCGCTGATCGGCTGGGGATCGCCGGTGCAGTGGACGTTCTTCGCGGTAGGGCTGGCTGAGACCGCTGCGGCTGCCCGTTGGATGGGTGGCCGAACTGACCGGCCGTCGACGGCATCGACACGGCGGGATGCCGCCGCGGCGTAGCTCGCCGACGCCCGTCACGTTCGGCAGAGCAGGGGACGTGGTCGCTTCGGGACCAACGGCCCTGGAGACATGCCGAGGTCCGGGCAAGCCTGAGAAGAGCAGAAGACTGCCCACGCCCGAAGGCGCGCTGGAGGTGCAGCATGAGCGGGCACATCGTGATGGGGTACGACGGTTCGGCTGAGGCGCAGGAGGCGTTGGGGTGGGCCGCGGAGGAGGCACGGCGCGAGCGTCGTCCGCTGCGCATCGTCCATGTCGGACTCGGACAGGGCGGCTCCCGTGCACTGACCGAAGGCGTCGAACGCGCACGAGCTGAGGCCCCAGACGTCGAGATCACGTCCTCGCTCGAGCTGCGCGACAGCGTCCCCGGCACTCTCGTCGCGGTGAGTACCGACGCGCGCATGCTCGTGGTCGGAGCCCGCGGCTTGGGGGGATTCTCCGGACTGTTGCTCGGCTCGGTCAGCACGGCAGTCGCCGCGCACGCCCGCTGCCCGGTGGTGGTGGTCCGGCGCCGTCCGGGCCGATCCGCGGTTCCGCTCGCACGGCCCGTCGTGGTCGGGGTAGACGGCTCGCGCACGAGTATCCGCGCCGTCGACCTCGCGTTCGACCAGGCGTCACGTCTGGAGGCTCCGTTGACGGCTGTGCACGCGTGGGAGATGCCCGCGTTGTTGGGTCCGACCCCGGCGTGGACGCCGGAGGAGATCGCGGATCAGCTCGTCTCCGAGAAGGCCCTGCTGGCCGAGAGCCTGGCCGGTCACTGCGATCGGTACCCCGACGTCGAGGTGCGGTCGACGGTGCGGCTGGGCGGAGCAGCCGAGGTGGTGCTGGCCGCCGCGGGCGACGCCCAGCTGGTGGTGCTCGGGTCCAGGGGGCGCGGCGGCTTTGCGGGGCTCCTGCTCGGGTCGGTGAGTCATGCGGTCGTGCACCACGCCACCTGCCCGGTTGCCATCGTGCATCCGCCGCACGAGCTCGACGACTGACGAGCCGTGTCCCGCGCTGGTCCGCAATTCGGTGACAAGCGACGACGTACGAGCTCCGTCCGGAGCACGCCTGGCCAGGCGACTCGTCGCCGACCGGCTTGACGAGCGAGCAGGGAACCCGCTGCCGCTCGGGGCCGTCGGCACGGGAATGGTCCTTCCCGCCGTCCGCGCGTCGACATCGCCGACCAGGCGATTCGAGGCCGGCGAGCCGCGCCCGGGCCGCTCGGGTTCGGTCCATCGAGGCCTTCCGAGGAACGGCTCGGCGGCTAGGTGCTCTGCGTCGACGCGGGTCGGAGCTCACCGTCGACGCGCGCTGCTCGCCGGACGTCGTGTGGTCCCAGCGGTGGCCGAAGGCCTCGCGTCAGGTGCGGGACGACCGCGACCGGGCACGCTGCGTGGTGCAGCGTCGCGTGGCTCACAGACCCGAGGACGAGTCCTTCGAAGCCGCCCCGTCCTCGGGAACCCACGACGACGAGACTCGCGTCCTTGCTCTCGCGGATGAGCACTCGGCGAGCATCCCCACGACGCACCTCGCGCTCGACAGCGACCATCGGATACCTGCGCCGCCGGTCCTCGACCAGCGAGAACGCTGCGGAGACCGCGGCGGCGTCGGCGGACCACCAGCGCTCCCGCCGACCGGCGAGGGCGGCAGGACGCGAAGGATCGTCCGGCACAGCGTGGACGGCCCGGAGCGTCAGTCGGCTCGCCGCCGCCCACGAGAGGGCAAGGTCCGCGACCGCGTCCCCGAACGCGCTGCCGTCCACGCCCACGACGACCGGACCGGAGGGGCCGGATCGACCACGGACGACGACCACCGGGCACTGCGCATAGGAGGCCAGCTCGACCGCCACCGAGCCGAGCAAGAGCCCCGCAAAGCCACCGAGACCACGATCGCCCACCACGACGAGCGCTGCGGCAACGCTCGCGCGCAGGAGGACCGGCTCGGGCGCGCCACTGATCACTGCTCCGCTGACGGCGATGCCAGGGGCCGCTTCCTGAGCCCGCCGGACCGCCTCGTCCACGATGCGTTCGGCCGACGTCCTCAAGCCCGCTCGAGGGAATCCCGCGGGTGTCGGGATCACGGGCCCACGAAGCTCGGGCCACATGAACGCGTGAACCACCTCGAGCGGGCACCCGAGCAGATGCGCCTGGACGGCCGCTGTGTCGACAGCTCGGAGCGCCGGCTCCGAACCATCGACACCGACGACGACCGTGCCCGGTTCGACAGCGCCAGACGTGCTCATGGCGATCCTCCTCGCCTTGAACCTTCCCGTCTCCAGCGAACCGCACGCGGAACGGGACGACCACGGCCGTTGGTCCCGACATCGAGGGAACGACGCTCCACACGGGACCTTCGCCTCTCCTCGCTGCGCACCGCGCTCGCAAGAGTGGTGAAGGTCAGCAGGTCCGTCGGAGGGATGAGCCGGGCTCATCGCGATGGGTTGGGTACCCGGGACGCAGGGAGGCACGCGATGACCAGCGCACTGCACACCCCGTCGGAGCTGCACGCCGGTGATGCCACGGTGAAGGTGCGGTGCGACGACGGTCTTGTCTGCCGCCTCGAGGTACACACCGATGACGGGACAGCCGCCGCCCACGTGGCCGCACTCCTGGTCCGTCAGGCGGTCCTCGACAGTCTGCGCACGGGCGTGCGCACCGTCGCGCTGACGCTTGACCCGTCGTCACCGGCAAGCGGTGCAGTCCTCTCCCAGCTGCACGACCTCGCCAGCACAGGGGCAGGCACGCTCCGGTTGCGAAGGGCGGGAGAGACGGTGCTGGTGGACCTGGACCTGAGGTCGACGCCGCCCGAGAGCAGCGAGCTCTCGACCGCCGGCGCCCCGCAGCCGAAGACCGCTCGCCCGCTCGAGGGACAACGGGTTGTGGGCACGCTGATCCCGCGCCGCGACCTTCACGAACCACGGTCGACGCTGGGCACCGCTCGCAGGGCACAGCGGCGACTCCGCGCCGAGCTCGCGGGGCGATCCGGGGTCTGCGGTGTGGGTCTCGCCCGACGGGGGGATGGTTACGCGCTGCGGGTCAACATCGTCGATCCGGGCGTCGAGGTCCCTGCCGAGGCGGACGGGCTACCCGTCGACGTCTGCGTGACCGGCCCCCTGACCGCGCTGCCTGGCGGATCCTGACGTCAGGCAGCGGCAGGCGGGGCGGTGGTCGCGCACCAGCTGGGTCCGGCCGTGCGCAGTCGCGGGGTCGACGACGACGTCAGCGTCGTGGCGGTCCATCTGCGATCACGGCGTCTGGCCCTGGATAGACGAGACCGATGTGACCTGTGTCCGACCAGCGAACGAGGAACGGGGGTTCGCCGTCTGCTCCGCGGACCTCCAAGACCTCCGCGTCGCGTGCCGTGTCGCCGAGGTGTGCCCCCGCGACGACGAGCCGGTCGCCCGCCGCGGCCTTCATCGTGCCCTCCGCGACGACGAGCGCACCGCAGGCGAGGCGCTGCCGGTCGGGACGTCCGTGTCGTCGACGAGCACCTTCTCGCCGCGTTCCGGGACGCTGACGGCACAGCCCACGCGGTCGCGAATGCGATCCGCCAAGGCGATCGACGCTCGCTGCTCTCCGTGCACCACGTAGACGGCCGCAGGTGACTGATGCATCTGACCGAGCCACTCGACGAGCTCGTCGGCATCAGCGTGCACGGAGAACTCCTCGTCGTGGACGACCTCCGCACGGACGGGCACGTACCGTCCCAGCAGCTTGACGTCCCGGGCACCGTCGACGAGCTCTCGACCTCGCGTGCCGGGCGCCTGGAAGCCGGTGAGGATGACGCTGTTGTCGCGATCGGGCAGCCAGGAGCGCAGGTGATGGACGATGCGCCCTCCGGACGCCATGCCAGACGCTGAGAGGACGATGCTCGGCGAGCCGGGCCGGTTCAGCGCCATCGACTCGTCGGGTGTCGGGGCGAGACGCAGGGTCGGCAGGTCGACGAGGTCGGCGCCGATCCCGGTCTGGAGCTGACCGTGCTCGGCGGCGTCGCGGTAGACGTCCAGCGCGGCGAGCGCCATGGGGCTGTCGACGATGACCGGAACCTCGGGGATGTCGCCTGCCCGCACCAGTGCGGAGAGCGCCTCGAGCACCAGGACGGTGCGGTCGATGGCGAACGCTGCGATGAGGACCGAGCCTCCGCGCCTGACCGTCCGGCTGATCGCAGCTGCCATGGCGTGGTGCGCAGGGCCGGCGACGTGGTGGCTGCGGTCTCCGTAGGTGGACTCGATGACGACCGTCTTCGCGTCGGGGGGACTCGCCCGCGGCGGCAGGATCGGGTGCCAGGGTCGGCCCAGGTCTCCCGAGAACTGCACTCGAGACCCGCCGGCACGCACGAGGACGCTCGCCGAGCCGAGCACGTGGCCCGCCGGCGAGAGCGTGAAGTCGATCGCGTCGCCGATCGGCACGAGCTCCCCGTAGGAGGCAGCGCGGAAGTGGGCGATGGCCTGCTCGGCCTGCTCGGCGGTATAGAGCGGCAGGGGAGGGTCGTGACGCGAGTACCCGCTCGCTCGGGCGTCCCGCGCGTCGCGCTCATGAAGACGTCCGCTGTCCCGCAGGACGATCGCCGCCAGCGCGTTCGACCATCGCGTTCCCCAGATCGGCCCGGTGAGACCGTCACGAACGAGGTCGGGCAGGTAACCGCAGTGATCCAGATGGGCGTGCGTGACGACGACGGCATCGATGCTTGCAGGCGGCACCGCGAACGGCTCCCAGTTCAGACGCCGCCACCGTCGTTCACCCTGGTACAGACCGCAGTCGACGAGCAATCGACGACCGTCGTGCTCCATGAGGAACGCGCTGCCGGTGACCGTGCCGGCTCCGCCCAGGAACGTCAGGGCTGTTCGTGCGCCGTCCATCTCCGACCTCCCGGTAGCGAGAGCTCCCGTCGTCGTCCTTCTCTCGCCAGACTGCGGCCGGCCACCGGCACGAACCAGGGCCGGAGGTCCCGAAGCCCGGTGATGCACGAGCTGGGGGACGGGACCAGTGCCCTACTCCCCCGCCGAGCCGGCAAGCCGGTGGTGCTCAGGACGTGATCACGAGAGGTCCCGGTCAGGCACGCAGCCTCGTCTGGGCATGGTGCATCCACTGCCTGTCCGACGTCGCCATCCGCGCGTTCCTGGCGGCGACCCTGGTCCGACACGCCGGACTCGCTGGTCACAGGACCTTCTGCCCTATGTCCAGCACCTCACCCGACGAAGGCTGGGTGGTGAGGACGCATCGCCACACGGCGCGGCGGCCCCGTCGGGCGGAAGGAGCAGTGCGATGACGCACACCTGGAAAGTCGTGATCCATCTCTTCGAGGCGGACGACCTTCGGGCCGACGGCGACGTGACGAAGGCACACGCGGTGCTCACCACGTCGGCCGGCACCCGACTCGACGGCTACGGCCGAGCCCGACGTGCACCACAGGACGTCGACGTGCCCGAGATCGGCGACGAGCTGGCGGCTGCCCGCGCGCTGCGCGACCTGGCGGACCGCCTGCTGCGAGCAACCTCCGACGACATCTCCGCGATCGAGCACGGCGACGTGCAGATCGGGCACTGACTGCCATGACACCTCGAGCTGAAGAGGGCCATCGTCGACCTCGACGTCCCTGACGTCCCGAGTTCCTCGAGCCGATCGCCGGCGCGCAGCTGCTGTCCATCCAGCCCCCGACGTTGCCGGCCGTCCTCGAGAGCCGCGGTCGCGCGTAGACCGTGCCTGCGTCCAGCCGGGGCTGCTTCCACAGCCGAGCGATCACCGTGACGACGCGGGGTGCGGCCCGGGCTCGTGCCGGTGCCCACCCAGCAGGAGACTCGTCAGGCCCACGCCCCACGAGTACGCGCGCTCCAGCTCTCCGTCGCGCAGCGGACCCTTCGTGCCGAGGACCCAGAAGCTCTCGGCCTCCGCGGCGACGTCGAAGCCGGCGCGCCGCAGGGCCCGCCATGCACCGACCGCGGCGGAACCGGGCACGTGGGGGCTGTGGATGCGCGTGTCGAACGTCGCGGCACGCACGGGCCTCTCCGGCGCCTCGAGTGCGGCGAGCCACTCCCGCACGCCCGTCGTGGGTCCAAGAGTCGTCGTCCCGCCCTGCGCCTGTGCGTCCGCCCGCGTCACGGGCCGGCTCATGCCGAACACCTGGGTGGGGCCCCCGACGACCAACAGCTCGAGATCGAGCGGGAGCCGGGCCGGAGCCGCGCCGACCTCCAGCAGGGCGACGTCCGGCAGGCGACTGAACATGCCGTTCCAGATCGCGCGGGCGATCTGACCGGTGTTCCCGAACGACGACTCGTAGACGACCAGCGCCCTCATCGAGCTCACCTCCGTTGCGCCTGCCGAGACCGGGCCGCATCCGTCGCGAGGGTGCGCGGCGGACGGCCGGTCGCCGTCAGCTCTGACGAACCCACGTTTCTCCGCGTCGACGTGACGTCACAGGGTCGAAGGTCCCCACTGCTGACATCAGGGACTCACCTCCCGTGACGCGTCGCCGCCGGTGCGACAGCAGACGCACGAGGGCCCGGCCCTGCACGGGACCGGGCCGTCGTCAGCCGCGTCTCACCGGGACAGGAGCACCTTGAGCGCCTGGGTCTGCGCGGCCCGTCCGAAGGTGTCGTACGCCGAGACGATGTCCGCCAGGGCGAACCGGTGGGTGACGAACGCCTCCACCGGCAGCTTCCCGGCCGCGACGAGGCGCAGGAGCATCGGCAGCGTGGTCGTGTTGACCAGGCCGGTGGTGATCGTGATGTTCTGGATCCACAGGTCCTGCAGTGCCAGCTCGGCCGGCGTGCCGTGCACCCCGACGTTCGCGACGTGCCCACCGGGCCGGACCAGCTCGGTGCACATGGTGAAGGTCCGCGGGGTGCCGACGCACTCGATGGCGACGTCGACCCCGGCGCCCTCCGTGACCGCCAGCACCTGCGCCTTCCAGTCGGGTGCCGACGGGTCGACCGTCACCGTCGCGCCCAGCTGCTTCGCGAACTCGAGGCGGTGGCCGTCCGTGTCGATGGCGATGATCTGCGCGGCGCCGTAGAGCCCCGCGGTAGCGACGGCGGCGAGGCCGACCGGTCCGGCTCCCACGACCGCGACGGTGTCACCGGGCTGGACGTGCCCGTACCGCACACCGATCTCGAACCCCGTCGGCAGGATGTCGGAGAGCAGCACAGCCAGGTCGTCAGGCACGCCCGGCGGGAGGCGGTGCAGAGAGCTGTCCGCGAACGGCACGCGCACCAGCTCGGCCTGGGTCCCGTCGATGAGGTGGCCGAGCACCCACCCGATGCCCGACATCCCTTCGGGCGCAAGACAGTGGGAGGGATTCTGGCTCCGGCAGTACGTGCAGACGCCGCACCCGCTGATGCACGAGATGATCACGCGCTCGCCGACAGCGTGGCTGGTCACGCCGTCGCCGACCGCGACGATCGTCCCGACTCCTTCGTGCCCGAGCACCCGTCCGTCGGTGACTGCCGGGACGTCGCCGTGCAGGATGTGCAGGTCGGTGCCGCAGATCGTGGTGGTGTCGATCCGGACCACGGCGTCGGTCGGTTCGAGCAGACGCGCGTCCGGGACCTCCTCCCACGCGATGGTGTTCGGACCGTGGAACACGAGCGCCTTCATGGTGACTCCTCACCTCGACCGCGTCGGGCACCGTTGCCCGCGCATCTCCAGCGATACGCCCGAGCCCGGAAGTCGGGCAGGGCCGATGGTCCTGTCAGGACGTCAGGACGTCAGGACGTCAGGACGTCAGGACGTCAGGACGTCAGGACGTCAGGACGTCAGGACGTCAGGACGTCAGGACGTCAGGACGTCAGACGTCAGAGCCGCGTCTTCGATGTGCCATGTCTGAGAGGGGACGTTCTGCTCTGTCCATTCCTCCGGGCCACGCGAACGCTGAGGGGTAGGGAGCCGCTCGTCACCGCGGCGAGTGACCCCGCCGGACGGACGGGAGACAGTGCCATGGCAAGCACCTGGAAGGTCACGATCTACCTGTTCGACGTGGACGACGCGAGGCACGACGCCGGTGTGACGAAGGCGCACGCGGTGCTGTGCACCTCGAGCGGCACCACGCTCGACGGCTACGGGCGGGCACGCCGTGCACCCCGGGACGACGATGTCCCCGAGATCGGCGAGGAGCTCGCTGCGGCGCGGGCACTGCGCAACCTGGCAGACCGCCTGATGTCGGCAACCTCCGACGACATCGAGGCGATCGAGCACGACGACGTGCAGCTCGTCCACCTCCGTTCTTGACCCGTTGAGCAGACGGCGGCTCATGAGTGCCGTCGTCGGGTCGGCCGTGCTGCGCCGGCCCCAGAACCGCCTCCGGGCAGGGCCGCCTACCGGCCCTGCCCGGAGGCTGACGGCCGGGCCGTACCGAGCACCTTGTCGATCTCTGCCACGGACCTCCCGCATCGCGCGACGGCATGCCTGGCCGGTCCTCGCATGCGTGCGGCAACCTCCGCGACCCGTCGTCGGTCCGTGACGGCAGGGCCGGAAGGCCCTGGTGGTGCAGGTCAGCGACCCGCGAGCCTTCGGATGGAGAACGACGCCAACAGAATCGGGGAACTCGTGCTGACCGCCGCGACCGCCTGGACCGCCCTCTCGTCGGCGACGTCGCCGCCAGGGACCGGCTCCGGGGGCGAGGCGAACCTCGTGCTCCCTGACCTCGGCACGGTGAGCGTCATGGGCGGCGTCTCCGGACGGCTGCTGCTCGGGCTCGGGCTCGTCGTGTGCGTGCTCGGTCTCGGCTTCGGGATGCTCGCGTTCGTCCAGCTGCGCCGGCTGCCCGTGCACGCGTCGATGCTCGAGGTCTCCGAGCTGATCTACTCGACGTGCAAGGCGTACCTGGCCCAGCAGGGAAAGTTCCTGATGATGCTGTGGGCGTTCATCGCCGCGGTGATCGTCGTGTACTACCGGTTCCTCATCGACTTCCCCTGGGGCCGCGTCGCCATCGTGATCGCGTTCAGCCTGCTCGGCATGGCCGGCTCGTACGCCGTGGCCTGGTTCGGCATCCGCGTCAACACGTTCGCCAACTCACGCACCGCGTTCGCCGCGCTGCGGGGCGGTCCGCTGCCCGTGCACCGGATCCCGCTGAAGTCCGGCATGTCGATCGGCATGGTGCTGATCAGCCTCGAGCTGCTGATGATGCTGGTCATCCTGCTGTTCCTCCCGCGCGAGATCGCCGGCGCGTGCTTCATCGGCTTCGCGATCGGTGAGTCGCTGGGCGCGGCAGCGTTGCGCATCGCGGGCGGCATCTTCACCAAGATCGCGGACATCGGCTCCGACCTGATGAAGATCGCGTTCAAGATCAAGGAGGACGACGCCCGCAACCCCGGCGTCATCGCGGACTGCACAGGGGACAACGCGGGTGACTCGGTGGGCCCGAGCGCCGACGGCTTCGAGACCTACGGCGTGACCGGGGTCGCACTCATCACGTTCGTGCTGCTGGGGGTGCACGACCCGATCGTCCAGGCCACCCTCCTGGTCTGGATGTTCGCCCTGCGCGCGGTCATGATCGTCGCGTCGGCCGTCGCCTACCTGGTCAACGACGCGTGGGTCCGGCGGCAGTACCGGACCGCGACGCGGATGAACTTCGAGACCCCGCTGAGCTCGCTCGTGTGGATCACCTCGGGCATCTGCATCGCAGCGACCTATGCGACGACGTACCTGGTCCTCGGCACCGGTCCGACCGCGAGCCACTGGTGGGTCTTCGCGACGATCGTCGCGTGCGGCACGCTCGCGGGTGCCGTGATCCCCGAGCTGGTCAAGGCGTTCACGTCCACCGGCAGCCGGCACGTGCGCGAGGTCGTGATGAGCTCGCGGGAGGGCGGACCGTCGCTCAACATCCTCTCGGGCCTCGTCGCGGGCAACTTCTCCGCCTACTGGCTCGGGGTCACCATCGTCGGCCTCATGGGTGGCGCGTACCTGCTCTCGGGAGTCGGGCTGTCCGCGCTCATGCTCGCGCCCGCGGTCTTCGCGTTCGGCCTGCTCGCGTTCGGCTTCCTGGGCATGGGTCCGGTGACGATCGCGGTGGACTCGTACGGTCCCGTGACCGACAACGCGCAGAGCGTCTACGAGCTCTCGATGATCGAGGAGATCGACGGCATCGAGACCGAGCTGGCGCAGGACGACGGGTTCACGCCCCAGTGGGACCGCGCCAAGACGATGCTCGAGGAGAACGACGGCGCGGGCAACACGTTCAAGGCGACCGCCAAGCCCGTGCTCATCGGCACCGCCGTCGTGGGCGCGACGACGATGATCTTCTCGATCATCATGGGCCTGACCGACGGCCTGACCACGGGCCTGCAGAACCTGTCGCTGCTGCACCCGCCGTTCCTGCTCGGCCTCGTGATGGGCGGCGCGGTGATCTTCTGGTTCACCGGCGCCTCGATCCAGGCCGTGACCACGGGCGCCTACCGCGCGGTCGAGTTCATCCGCACCTCCATCCGGCTCGACGGCGTCACCAGGGCGAGCGAGGCCGACTCCCGGCGGGTCGTGGAGATCTGCACCCAGTACGCGCAGCAGGGCATGCTCACGATGTTCCTCGGCGTGTTCTTCGCGACGCTCGCCTTCGCGTTCGTCGAGCCGTACTTCTTCATCGGCTACCTGATCTCCATCGCCATCTTCGGCCTCTACCAGGCGTTCTTCATGGCGAACGCCGGCGGGGCCTGGGACAACGCGAAGAAGATCGTCGAGATCGACCTGCACGCCAAGGGCACGGCACTGCACGAGGCGACGATCATCGGCGACACGGTCGGCGACCCGTACAAGGACACGTCCTCGGTCGCGCTCAACCCCGTGATCAAGTTCACGACCCTGTTCGGCCTGCTCGCTGTGCAGCTCTCCGTCCAGCTCGTCGACGACGGGAAGCACACGCTCGTCGCCTGGCTGGCCGCGATCTTCTTCCTCGCGTCGCTCGTCTTCGTCTACCGCTCCTTCTACAGCATGCGGATCCAGTCGACCCTCTCCGACGGCGATGCGCCGGCAGAGCCGAGGGACGACGGCGACGGCACGCCCGACGTCGTCAGCGTTCCCCACGCGACGACCATGGACGACCACCGCCTCGTCGAGACGATAGCGGGTGACCGGTGAAGATCGCGATCAACTACCCGGACGCCCGCGTCGGTCCCGACGGGCACGTCGCGGACCACGACGCCGGCTCGACCTTGGTGCGGCGCCTGCTCCGGATCTTCCCCGGTTCGACGTTGATCGGCGACGACCCCCGCAGCTGCGTGGGCTTCGCCGTCCGCCCGCTCGAGCTCGTCGACCCGTCCGAGACCGTCGTGATCAACATGGCGGCCCTCGAGTCCACGGGCATCTGGCGGACCCTGGCTCGCTCCGGACGTGAGCCGAAGATCATGAACTTCGTCTGGAAGAACACCTCCAGCCTCAACCACCCCGTCGAGCGGGCCGGCATCGCGCTGTCCTGCGCACTGTTCCCCACCTTCGCCAACTCCGAGCGGACCGCGGGCGAGGTCCAGGAGATGATCGACCGCTGGACCATCCCGACGATCGCGGAGAAGGCCGAGGTGTCGTGGGTGAACCTCGGCATCAGGCTCGACCACGTGCTCCCGCGGCGTGACCCCGACGTCCCCGTCGTGCTCTACCCGGCGATCTACCTGTCGGAGCGCAAGCAGCCGCAGGTGTTCCTCGACGTGGTCGAGCGACTGGCGCGGCGCACCCCCCTGCGCGCCGAGGCCCGGCTGCACGAGTCGCACCTGGCGTCGGAGGCGGCGATGCGCCTGTCGCTGCGTGACTGGGCCTGGGTGGGCCCGCTCACCGCGACGCGTGAGGACTACTGGGCGGCACTCGCCCGCACGACCGCGTTCCTGGCGACCGCGACCGACGAGTCCTACGGCCTGGAGTACATCGAGGCCCTCGTCGCAGGCGCCGTCGGCGTCCTGCCCGACCGGCCGTGGGCTCGCGCGATCCTGCCGGCCGGCTACCCGTTCCTGTACGGCACGACCGCCGAGGCCGAGGCGATGCTCCTGCGTGCCGTCACCGAGCCGGACGCATGCCGTCGGGAGGCCGATGCGGCCGCGGGCGGGAGCTTCGCGCAGTGGCTGCGTGCGCGGCACAGCGACGACCGGTTCGACGCGGCCATCGTCGAGCAGGTCGAGCGGTGGTTCGGCGCATAGAGCCGGCCGCGGACGCTCGACCGAGGTCTCGGCGCCTGCTGTCTGGGCGGCGGAACGCCTGGGCCGCTGGCAGGACTCTTGGCCCTGTCGGGCGCCTCGGCGCAGGGCGACGCTGACATCATCCGCATCGTCGCGGAGAGCCCTGACGGGTCAGTTCGAGGAGGGTCACATGGACACGATGAGGGCCGGCGTCGTCCGGTCGTTCACCACGGATCTCGACGTCGCGGAGGTGCCGATCCCCGCGGTCGGGCCGCACGAGGCGCTCGTCCGGGTCGACTGGTCGGGGGTGTGCCACACGGACCTGCACGCCGCCCACGGGGACTGGCCCGTCAAGCCGACGCCGCCGTTCATCCCCGGTCACGAGGGCGTCGGGCACGTCGTCAGCCTGGGCGCCGACGTCACCCGCGTCGCGGTCGGTGACCTTGTCGGCAACGCCTGGCTCTGGTCGGCCTGCGGCGAGTGCGAGTACTGCCAGACGGGGTGGGAGACCCTCTGCCCGAACCAGCGCAACGGCGGGTACGCGGTCGACGGGTCGTTCGGGCAGTACATGGTCGTGGACTCGCGCTACTGCCCCATCATCCCGGCAGGCGTCGACCCAGCGGGAGCCGCTCCGGTGCTCTGCGCCGGTGTGACGGTCTACAAGGGCCTCAAGATGACCGACACGCAGCCCGGCGAGTGGGTCCTGATCTCGGGCATCGGCGGCCTCGGCCACATGGCCGTGCAGTACGCCGTGGCCATGGGCCGCCGCGTCGCTGCCATCGACGTCGACGAGACCAAGCTCGCGCTCGCCCGGAAGCACGGCGCTGAGATCACGGTCAACGCCGCACACGAGGACGACCCTGCTGCACGGCTCAAGGACCTCACCGGCGGAGTGCACGGGGCGCTGGTGACCGCGGTCAATGCGCACGCGTTCCCGCAGGCGGTCGGTGCGCTGCGCCGCGGCGGCACGGTGTCGCTGGTCGGTCTGCCGCCCGAGCAGTTCCCGCTCGACATCTTCACCACGGTGCTGTTCGGGCTGACCGTGCGCGGCTCGATCGTGGGCACGCGCAAGGACATGTCCGAGGCCCTCGACTTCTACGCCCGCGGCCTCGTCAACCCGACCTACACCGTCCGTCCGCTCGACGACATCAACGCGATCTTCGCCGAGATGGGCCGCGGTGAGATCGACGGTCGCGTCGTCATGGACATGCGTCGCTGAGAAGTCCCTACCGGACCGGTGTCGACCGCTTCGCGCGCCGCGACATCTGGCCCGGGTAGCCCCAGAACCGCCTCCGGGCGGGGCCGCCTACCGGCCCCGCCCGGAGGCCGAGAGCCCGATCCTCGAGGGCCGGTGCGACGATCGGACGATGACGCAGCGGGTCCGCGGTCATCGGGTTCTGACGTACGTCGCGGTCGGCGTCACGGTCGCGCTCGCGGTCGTCGTCGGCCTGGTCGTCGCGTTCCAGCGCTCGCTGGTGTTCGTGCCCGACCGCAGCGCCCCGCCGGCGGTGTCCGACGTGCTGCCGGGGGCGCGGGACGTCTCGCTGCGGACGTCCGACGGTCTGACCCTCGCGGCCTGGTACCTGCCTGCACCGGAAGGGTGCACCTCGACCGTCCTGGTGATGCCGGGCAACGGTGGCCACCGCGGCTCTCGCGTCCCGCTGGCCGCCGCGTTGGGCGACGCGGGCTTCGGGGTCCTGCTGCTGGAGTACCGCGGGTACGGCGGCAACCCGGGATCGCCGTCGGAGGCCGGCCTCCTGCGCGACGCCCGCGCTGCCCGGGAGTTCCTGCTCGACGCCCGGGTACCTCCGACCTCGGTGGTCTATCTCGGGGAGAGCCTCGGCGCGGCGGTCGCGGCTGCCCTGGCTGTCGAGCACCCTCCGGCCGCGCTCGTCCTGCGTTCTCCGTTCACGACTCTCGCCGACGCCGCACGCGCCGCCACCCACGTCCCGGTGGGCCTGCTGCTTCGCGACCGGTTCGACGTGCTCGCGGCGGTGAGCCGAACGACCGTGCCGGTCGCTGTCGTCCTCGGCGACGCGGACACCACCGTGCCACCACGGCTGAGCCGGGCGGTCGCGGAGGCGGCGCAGGTAGCGCCACGGTCCGTCGCCGAGGTCGTCGTGCCCCGAGCGAACCACAACGACGCGTCGCTCGCGTCCGGCCCGGCCCTCGTGGACGCCGTGATCGATGCCGCGAGCGCCGGAGCAGCCCCGCCGTGCAGCTCGGGGTGAGGAGGCCTCCTACTGCCGCGACCCACCCGAGCGCTGGCGGCTCTCCTCGACAGCGCTGACGAACACCCGGATGCCGAGGCCGAGCAGGATCAGGTCGAGCACCATCTGCGTGGTGACCACGGCGCGCGCGACCTGGCTGACGGGCGAGAGGTCGCCGAAGCCGACCGTCGCGAACACGGTGACGGTGAAGTAGAGGCCGTCGAGGCGTGTCATCGGCGGCACGTCGAAGCTCCCCGGCTCGACCCGGGTCATCACGGCGTACGACGTGGCGAACAGCAACAGGAAGAGCGTGAGCGTCACGATGATCGCCTCGACCGCTCGCAGGCCGGGGGTCGACGACCGCAGCACCGAGCGCACCTGGACCGCTGACACTGCCACCAGCATCAGGAGGCCCAGGGTGAGCGTCAGCCACAGCGGAACGTCGGCGATGCGGTCCAGCGGCAGGAGGGCGTATCCCACCAGGAGCACCGCGGTCAGACCGGCCGACCGGAGCGCCATCCTGGCCAGGATGCGCCTCCACTGCTGCGCCGACCTGCTCGGTGGGGGCGACGAGGTCATCGCGGTCGGCCGGCGCGGCTACTCGTCGGCCTCGTCGTCCTGCTCGAGCTCCGCGATCTCGATCGCGACCGCGAGCGCCGCTGCGATCGAGGTCGTGGCGGACACGACCCGGGCGGTGCCGACGATCGGGGCGACAGCGGCGAGCACGCCGCGGACCTGGTCGGCCTCCAGGCCGAGGTCGCCCGCCACGGACAGGTTCGCTGCGTAGGAGAACGGGGGTGCGTCGACGGCGACCAGTGCGGCCAGGCGCACCAGCAGGAGGGTGGCGGGGTCGAGGTCGGCCGCGGCGGCTTCGAGCGAGTCGGCGGTCATGGCCGCGAGCAGGTCGAGGACGGGGGTGTCGGTTGCTGCGTCGGACATGGTGTTCTCCCTTGACTCGATGCGCGGGCCGCGGGGTGCCGCGGGGTCCCGCGGTCCCGGTGGCGTGGGTGGGGTCACTGCCGGGCCATGGCGATCCGCAGGCGTTCCTCGGGGTCGATGAAGTGGTCGTGGTCGTCCGTGCCGACGTCGAGCTGGACCCAGTGGATCTTGCCGGTGAAGCGGCTGGTCCTGGCCTCGTAGGCGGAGCTCACCGTGGTGCCGGACTCGTAGCCGATGTCGGTGGTCTCGTCGGCGGAGAAGATCATGGGCTGCGTCGCTCCGACCCGTCCCGACCCCACCGAGGTGCCGTCGTAGAACAACGTGACGTCGCCACCCTTGGCCAGTCCCCCGCCGTCGTAGGCGAACTCCATGCGCGCCTGGTGCTTGCCGGCCGGCAGGGGCTCGTCGGCGGTGATCGTGAACTCCTGGATGCCGAGGACGTTGTACGTGTACGTCAGCCGGCCCTCCCGGACCCACACGCTCCATCCGCCGAAGCGGCCGCCCTGCGCGATGAGTACTCCGTGCGCCCCGGCGGCGGGGACGTCGATCTCGGCGGTGACGGAGTACGACCGGTTCTTCATGCTGATGACGCTGTTCTCCGACAGCCGACCCATGCCGGCGAAGAACAGCTGGGATGTCCCGCGGAGCAAGGTCGGGCGGCCGGCCATCGACGGTTCGAGGCGTTCGGAGGTGCGGTCGTCGATGGGCAGGACGTTGTACTTCGTGGCCTCGATCAGCCAGAGGCGCTGGAGCTTGGCGAGGAGGTCGGGGTGCTCGGCGGCGAGGTCGTGCGCCTGGCTGAAGTCGACGGAGCCGTCGTAGAGCTCCCAGACGTCGTCGTCGAACGCGGGCACCACACCGCCGACCAGGATCCAGGGGGTGCGGTGCTTGGTGACCGCGGACCAGCCCTTGTGATAGATCCCGCGGTTGCCGAACATCTCGAAGTACTGCAGGTCGTGACGTTCCGGGGTGTCCGGTTCCGCGAAGGTGTAGAGCATGCTCGTGCCCTCCATGGGCGACTGCTGCACGCCGTTGACCATGGCGGGCTCGGGCAGCCCGGCGGCTTCGAGCACCGTCGGTGCGACGTCGATGACGTGCGTGAACTGCGAGCGCAGCCCACCACCGTCGGGGATGCCGTGCGGCCAGTGCAGGATCGTCCCGTTGCGGGTGCCGCCCCAGTGGGAGGCGATCTGCTTGGTCCACTGCAGCGGGGAGTTCATCGCCCACGCCCAGCCGACGGCGTAGTGGTTGTAGGAGCTGGGTGAGCCGAGCTCGTCGATCTTGCTGACCAGGAACTCGGGTGTCTCCAGGGCGGCCATGCCGTTGAAGTTCGCCATCTCGTTGAACGCCCCGTTGAGGGTGCCCTCGGCCGACGCGCCGTTGTCGCCGATGATGTAGTAGACGAGCGTGTCGTCGAGGATGCCGAGGTCGTCGAGGGTGTCGACGAGCCGGCCCACGTGGTGGTCGACATGCTCGAGGAAGCCTGCGTAGACCTCCATCTGGCGGGCCAGCACGGGCTTGAGCTCGTCGGGCATGTCCTCCCACGCGGGGATCTCGTCGTGCCGGGCGGTCAGCTCGGCGTCCGCGGGGATCACCCCGAGCTCCTTCTGCCGGGCGAAGGTCCGTTCGCGCTGCACGTCCCAGCCGTCGTCGAAGGCGCCCGCGTACTTGTCGGCCCACTCCTTGGGGACGTGGTGCGGGGCGTGCGTCGCGCCGGGCGCGAAGTAGACGAAGAACGGCTTGTCCGGCATCAGTGCCTTCTGCTGCCGGATCCAGCTCACCGCGTGGTCCGCGAGGTCCTCGGTGAGGTGGTACCCCTCCTCCGGGGTCGCGGGTGGCTCGACGGGGGTCGTCCCCTCGTACAGGGCGGGGTCCCACTGGTTGTTCTCCCCGCCGATGAACCCGTAGAACGTCTCGAACCCGCCGCCGCCCGAGGGCCACGCGTCGAACGGTCCCATCGGGGAGGACTGCCAGACGGGAACCTCGTGGCACTTGCCGAACTGGGCGGTCGAGTACCCGTTGAGCTTGAGGGTCATCGCCAGCGGAGCCTTGGTGTTGGGCCGCACCGAGCTGTTCCCGGGCGCGGAGGTCGCCGTCTCGGTGATGCTGCCCATGCCGACCGAGTGGTGGTTGCGCCCGGTGAGCAGGGCCTGCCGCGTCGGGGCGCACAGCGCGGTGGTGTGGAACCGGTTGTAGCGCAGGCCGCCCGCCGCGAGCCGTTCCCCGGTCGGGGTGCTGCACGGGCCGCCGAACGCGCTCGACGCGCCGAAACCCACGTCGTCGAGCAGGATCACCAGGACGTTCGGGGCGCCCGCGGGCGGGAGGAGCGGCTCGATGGGCGGGAACGCCGTGTCCGGGTCCTTCGCGTCGTACGTCGTCAGCGTCGGCGCTGGGCGGTCCGGGATCGGCAGCATCGTGCGGGCGTGGCTGTCGGGGCGCATCGGGTCCTCCGTCCGGAACCGGGCGATTCGCCCGTTTCCCTAGACACTAGGGGCGACGTCGTCGGCAGCACAGGAGACCGCATCGGTGACGCAGCGGAACCCGACGTTGCCGGCCGAGGAGTCCGGAGAGCTGGAGCTGCGCGAGTCGACCCGGTAGCGGAAGCAGTACGACTCGTGGCAGAGGTACGAGCCGCCCCGCATCACTCGAGCCGAACCCTGCGCCGGCCCCGTCGGGTCGTAGCCGGCCGACGAGCGGTACGCGTCCGTCGCGAACCAGTCCTGGCACCACTCCCAGACGTTGCCGGTGGTGTTGTGCAGCCCGAGGTCGTTGGGCGCGAACGCGGCCGCCGGCGCTGTGCCCAGATACCCGTCAGCGAGGGTGTTCCGGGTGGGGAACTCCCCCTGCCACACGTTCATCCGGTGCTCGCCGCCGGGTTCCCGCTCGTGACCCCACGGGTAGTGCGCACCGTCGCGGCCACCGCGGGCCGCGCGCTCCCACTCGGCCTCGGTGGGCAGTCGCACGCCTGCCCAGGCGGCGAACGCCGAGGCGTCCGACCAGCTGACGTGGACGACGGGGTGGTCCGCCCGGTCGCCGACGTCTGAGTGCGACCCCTCGGGGTGACGCCAGTCCGCACCCTCGACCTGGCGCCACCAGGGCGTCGCAGCGACTGCGCGGGTGGGCGGGAAGTCGTCGGGCAGCAACCCGGCGAAGACGAAGGACCAGCCGTACGCCTCCGCCTCGGTGCGGTAGCCCGTCGCGTCGACGAAGCCCGCGAACTGCGCGTTCGTCACGGTCGTGCGCATGATCCGGAACGGACGGAGCCGGACGACGTGGGCCGGCCCCTCGCCGTCGGACGCGTAGCCGTCCGGCCCGTCGTGCCCCATGACGAACTCGCCGCCGGGGACGTCGACCATGGCCCCGGTGAGGGCGGCGCGCAGCGTCGCCACGTCGTCGCGCGCGAGCCTGGGGGCGCCCAGGACGATGGCGGCCGGACCGTGGTCGTGCCCGGCTCCGGGCGCGCAGCACGCGTGGGCGGTGGTCACGACGCCATCTTCCTCATAGATGCGCACGCCGCACGACCTTCCGAGCGACCTGCGCGGATCGACGCCGTGCTGCTCGAGTCCACGCTCTCGATCCCCGACGTGCGACCGGGAACGGTGAACCGCGCGGGTCTCGTCGTGGCCGCGCGGTCGAAGGCTCGACGCTTCGTCGGTATCACCGCGCCGGCCGGGTACGGGTCGACGCTGCTCGCGTAGTGGGCCGCGTCGGAGAGCCGTCCGGTGGCGTGGGTCTCGCTGGACCGCTTCGACAACGACCCGGTCACCGTCGACGTCGCTCGAGTTCCGCCGGGCGTCGAGCCACTGGGGTAGGAGCTCAAACCGGGGTCCGTCACGGCCGACGTGCCCGATGTCGAGATCGAGCCGGCGGCTCCGAGGTATCAGCGACCGACCGATCCGCTGACCGAAGGAACCGCCATGTCCATCACCACGCTCGACCGCTCGCCCCAGCACCAGACCCGCACGGACGACCGGCGCCTCGTCGTCGCCGGGATCGTCGCCGGCCCGCTCTTCGTCGCGTCCGGCATCGCGCAGGCCCTCACCCGCGACGGCTTCGACCTGCGCATCCACGCCCTCAGCCAGCTCTCGACCGGCGATCTCGGGTGGGTGCAGATGCTCACCTTCATCGCCACCGGGGTGGGTCTGGTGGCCCTCGGCGTCGCCGTTCTGCGATCCCGCGACCTCGTCACGGGTCGCCGGACGGTCGCCGTCGGCGTGATGATCCTCGGCGTGGGGCTGACCGTCGCGGGCCTCTTCCCCACAGATCCCGCCCACGGCTTCCCGGACGGCACGTCCGGCGACGCCGGAGCCATGTCCTGGCACGGCGTGGTGCACAGCACGGCCGCCGTCGTCGCGTTCCTCGGTCTTGCCGTCGCGACCGGCGCCGCCACCGTCCACGCCGTCCGCGGCCGAGCGGTCGTGCCTGCGATCCTGAGCGGCCTGACGACGATCGTCCTCCTGCTGCCCAGCCCGCCGCAGTACGTGAGCATCCAGCTCGCACTCACCGGACTTGTCGCACTGACCTGGACGACCGCGCTGGCCGTCCGGCTCTACCGTGGGTCCACGGTCCACGGAGGAGGCGCCCGATGAAGTACCTGCTGCTCGCGTACACGCCCGCCGACACGTGGGATGCCGCGACCGCCGACACCCCGACTCCCGAGGCGCTGGCCGCGTTCGCGGTCTACCAGACCTTCCAGGACGAGCTGATCGCCTCCGGGGAGTTCGTCTCCACGGAAGGCCTCGGCCATCCCGCCGTGAGCGTCACGGTGACCAGGACGGCAACCGGCGTCGTCGCCACCGACGGACCGTTCGCCGAGCTGAAGGAGGTCCTCGCCAGCTACGCCGTCATCGACGTCGCCTCACAGGAACGCGCCGTCGACATCGTCTCCCGCATCGTCGACCTGCTCGGCGAGCCGATCGAGATCCGGCCGATCATGGGTGCCGACTTCGCCGCATGACCCTGGACCCCGCCACCGAGAGCCTGCTGCGCCGCGAGGCACCGCAGGTCCTCGGGGCGCTCGTACGCCGGTTCGGCAGGTTCGACGTGGCGGAGGATGCCGTCCAGGAGGCGCTGCTCGCGGCCAGCACGCAGTGGGTCGCCGACGGGGTGCCCGAGAACCCACGATCCTGGCTCGTCCGCGTGGGCTACCGACGCATGGTCGACCTGCTGCGGTCCGAGCAGGCTCGGCGCCGACGTGAGCTGGAGCTGGGAGTGGCCGACGTCGCCGTTCCTCCTGGCCGCTCGGATGACGACAGCCTCACCCTGCTGCTGCTCTGCTGCCACCCGACGCTCAGCCCGGTGTCCCAGGTCGCTCTGACGCTGCGAGCCGTGGGTGGGCTCAGCACCCGCGAGATCGCGCACGCCTACGGCGTCAGCGAGGCGACGATGGGCACGCGGATCAGCCGCGCCAAGCAGCAGCTGGCCGCGGCGGGGGCGAGGTTCACGCCGCCGGCCGCGTCCGACCGCGCCGACCGGGTCGCCGCGGTCCGCCACGTGCTGTACCTCGTGTTCAACGAGGGCTACACCGCGACCGCGGGGGACGAGCTCGGCCGCGTGGACCTTGCGCACGAGGCCATCCGGCTCACCCGGCTGCTCGTCGACGCTGAGCCGACCGACCCCGAGGCCGCCGGCCTGCTCGCCCTCATGCTCCTGACCGAGTCACGACGTGCTGCGCGCACCGACCCCGACGGCCGGCTCGTCCCTCTCGACCTGCAGGACCGCAGCCGGTGGGACGCGGCACTCGTCGCCGAAGGCGTCGCACTGCTCGACAGCGCCTGGGCGCGGCCGAGTCCCGGCCCGTTCCGCGTCCAGGCCGCGATCGCCGCCTTGCACGCCACACCCGGCGACACCGACTGGGTCGAGGTCGCCGGCCTCTACGCCGTCCTCGAACAGCTCAGCCCGACCGGACCGGTCCGGCTCGGTCGGGTCGTCGCCGTGGCCCATGCCCTCGGACCGCAGCGCGGGCTCCAGCTGCTCGACGAGCAGGCCCGGCTGGGTTCCGACGACCTCACCGCCCAGCGGTTCCACGCTGTCCGTGCCCATCTGCTCGACCAGCTCGGCGATCCTCACGGGGCGGCCGAGCACTTTCGGACGGCGGCATCGCTGACGTCGAACGCCGTGGAGCGCACCTACCTGCTCGAGCAGGCCGCGTCGGCCGATGCCGAGCGGCAGTGAGCTCGCCGAGGTTCCCCTGGCCCCCTGCTGCCGACAGCGCACGAGCGGGTCAGGCGACTGCGGGACGCGCACCGAGCGTGTAGCGGATCTCGCCGCCCAGGGCGAGCCGTCCGGAGGCGTCGGTGATCGAGCCTGCCAGGGCCACGAGCTGGGCGTGGATCTCGTCGTGCGCCTCGGGTGGGACGACCTCCCACATGGCCCGCTGCCCGTGCGACCACGAGAACTCGACGAGGTGATCAGCGTCGCGCAGGACGGCCTCGACCGTCCGGCTGACCGTCCTGACGTCGGCAAGGCCGGCACCGGCCAGCAGCTCCTCCATCCCACGGTCGGACCCGAACGGTCCGCCCAGGCCACTGGCCCGGCCGTGGAGCATGGCCGGGGGCAGGTACGGGAGGAACAGCTCGTCGACCCGGCGCCATCGTTCGTCCTGCGAGCCGATCGTCGTGACCCCCAGGCGGCCTCCGGGAACGAGCAGCGCGGACCATGCGTCGAGCGCGGCCACAGGGTCCGGCAGGAAGAACAGGACCAGCGAGGCGGCGACGACGTCGAAGGACGCAGCGGCGAAGCCGGGAGCGCGGGCGTCGCCCACGACGACCTCGACGTGTGAGAAGGCGGCCAGGTCGCGTGCCGTCAGCTCCACCATCCGCGGCGCCAGGTCGATGCCGACGGCACGGCCGCCGGGGCCGGTGGCGAGCGCCAGCGGTCGCAGTGCCGCTCCCCGGCCGCAGCCGATGTCGAGCACGCGCTCGCCCGGCCGGACGTCGAGCTCGGCGACCAGACCTGCGGCGATGGGGCCGAACCACGGCACGCCCACGGCGTCGTAGACGTCGGCCGCTCGGTCGAACACGCCGACGATGCCCTGCGGCTGCGCCATCCGGTCACCATCGCATCGCGCGGCAGGGGCGGACAAGGGAGGCGCCGCGCTGCCGGTGACGGCTCGCCAGGACGTCGCTGGACATGTGGGTGCCTCGACCTACCGTGTCGCGATGGCATCGACGCGTCCACGGGTAGTGCTGTCCGTCACGGCGACGGTCGACGGCCGGGTGAGCCTCGGTCGCGAGGAACGGCTGCTCGACGACGACGTCGACCGCCGATGGAGGTCGATCTGGCCGCCGGACGTGGAGGAGCTGCTGGCCCGACGCGCGACCGCGATCGAACGGCTCCAGCCGACCGCCGTCCTCGAAGGCAGCGGCACGTTCGTCGCCGGCACCGCCGGTCCGGTCGAGCTGCCGGACACCGACGGCCAGGCGTGGACGGACTTCGTGCCTCACCGGACACCGAAGTGGTTCGTGGTGGTCGACGGGCGGGGCCGCGTGCCGTGGAGCCACAAGGGCGACGCGATCACCAGCCTGCTGGTGCTGGTGTCGAGGAGCACCCCCTCGACCTACCTCGCCCACCTCCGACGCGAGGAGATCCCGTACCTGGTCGTGGGGACGGCCCGGGTCGACCTCGAGCTGGCGCTGATCAGGCTCCGTGAGGTGCTCGGTGTCGAGTGCGTCGTCGCCGAGTCCGGAGGAGGGCTCAACGGTGCGCTCCTCGACGCCGGGCTCGTCGACGAGCTGCACGTCCTCACTGTTCCCGGCCTGGTCGGCGGGCTGAGCACCCCGTCGATCATGGACGGGCCGGAGCGCCGGCCGGGAACCAGCCCGATCGCACTGCGCGCGACGCACGTCGAGGTCGGGTCGCACGGGTCGGTCCTGGCGAGCTATGCGGTCGTGCGCTGACCGAGGATGCGAGCGGCTCTCGTGGTGGTGACCGAGCTCGGCGTGCGCAGCGGTCAGATCATCCACGGGGCACCCGCGGCGTCGTCGCGCACCTCAGGACAGAGCGGTCGTTCACGCGGTGTGCATGATGCGAGCCACCTCGACGGTGCGGTGCACTCGACCATCGGCTGAGGCGTACCGCGCTGGCAGCCTTCAGTGGGAAGGCGCAGCACATCCGCCGCAGCGCCGAGGTCGCCGGTGCGCTGCCCACCGTGCACGTCCACGGCTTCGCGATCTCGGGAACCTGTCTCATGCCGACCGCGCGCCTGCTGGCCCGCCGGGCCCTCAACGTCGTCCCGGACCTGCCCGGCTACGGCAAGAGCGAGAACTGGACCTACACGCTCCGGATCCCCGCCCTGGCGAACGCGCTGCCCGAGATCCTCGACGAGCTCGAGCTGGAGAAGGTCGTGCTCGTCGGCAACTCGATGGGCTGCCCGGTGATCCTCGACGTCGCGCACACGGCGCCCGACCGCGTCGACCGGATGGTCCCGATCTCCCCCGCCGGTCGCGCCCAGAACCAGCCGCTCTACCGGGCCGCCGGCCAGCTCGCCGTGGACGCGGTCCGGGAGAACCACGGCATGGCGCGCGTCGCCGTGCCCGGCTACCTCCGGTTCGGCGTCGTCAACGCCGTCACGCTCTTCGGCGAGATGACGCGCCGTCCCGACACGACCGTCGCACTCATCGAAGGCGCCGCGCACTCGGTGAACTTCAGCCACCCCGGAGAGCTCGCGCACGTCATCTCGTCCTGGCTCGACGGCGTCGACGACGACCCCGACCAGCCCGGCCTGAGCCGGGTCCTGCTGGTTCCGCGTCGTTCCTGACGTGTGGCGACCGGTCAGCCGGTGGGCCACCCCCGAAACCGCTGGCGCAGCCGGCCGTGCGGAGTGAGCATGGGTCGCATGTCTGCTCCGGCCGCTGCCGATCACTGATCGCGGATCTGCTCACCTGATCGCGCCCGTCACCACGACGGGTGCATGTGCGCGCCCCGACGGCCGGAAGCAGCTACCCCATGACCTCTCCTTCGTCGTGGGTCGAGATCGCGTGTGACGAGTCCGGGTTCTCCGGCAGCAACCTCCTCGACCCCCTCTCGCCCGTGCTCGTCCACGCGAGCACCGACCTGTCGGTGCCCGAGGCCACCGACGTGGTCGCCGCACTGCGGTCCCCACCAGGCGGTCGGTCCGAGTACAAGTCCGGCCGGCTGCTGCGGACGGACCAGCGTCCGGCGCTGGAGTGGTTCCTCGCGACGCTCCGCGGTCGTTCGCACGTCCACGTGACCGACAAGACCGCGTTCGTGGCGGCCCGGGTGCTCGAGCTGTTCACGGAGGAGCCGTCGTACGGGGCGGGCACGAGCCTGGGCCGAGACCACTCCGCTGCCGTGCGCGCGCTCCGGGGCCACCGGGGGTTCCTCGCGGCGTTCGTCGACCTCGCCCGGACGAAGCGGCTCCGGATGGTCGACCGCGACGCGATCGATCGGTTCGTCGCGGCGATACCCGCCGATGTGCCGGTGCTGCACGACCTGACGACCGGGCTGGTCGAGGGGGTGATGGTCCGGCTGGTCGACGGTGATCCTGCATACCCGCCACCGCTGGAGCCGCTGGTGCCGGCCCTCGCCGAGACGTTGCTGTTCTGGAGCGCCCGAGCAGGATCGATCGCGGTGGTGCATGACGAGCAGAGCGCGCTGACCCGGGGCCGGGTGGCCCGGCTGGGGACGTTCCTCGCCGAGGCCGTGTCCCCGTCGCCGGCACCGATGCGCTCGTTCCGGCAGGTCGACTCGCGGGACGACCCGCGCGTCCAGGTCGCCGACCTGCTGGCCGGGATCGCCCACCGCTGCTTCAGCGACCGCCACGAGCCGGAGAACGTTCTCCAGTAACAGTTACTTGCCAGTCAGTAACACTCACCGTTACTGTCTCGCAAAACGGACAGGTCGCCCCCACGCGTGCGCAGCGTCGTGACACGTGTCAACGGGCAGCAGCTCCCCTCCCTGTCCGATCGCCGAACGGTTCCAGGAGGCAACGATGCATCCCGTACGCCCACGCACCGCCACCCACCGAGCACACGCCCTCGCCGCGGCACTCGGAGCCGCCGCCCTGGTCGCCGCCGGGCTCGTGGCCACGACCTCGACCCCCGCCGAGGCCGCCATCGGTGACGTCATCTGGTCGCAGGAGTTCAACGGCTCCGCCGGCAGCGCCCCCGACTCCGCCGTCTGGAGCTACGACACCGGGGCCGGCGGCTGGGGCAACGCCGAGCTGCAGAACTACACGACGTCCCGCAACAACTCCGCGCTCGACGGGCAGGGCAACCTCGTCATCACCGCCCGGCGGGAGGGTGACGGGTCGTACACGTCCGCACGGCTGCAGAGCAACAACAAGTTCGAGGTGAAGTACGGCCGCGTCGAGGCCCGCATCCAGATCCCGCGCGGCCAGGGCATCTGGCCGGCGTTCTGGATGCTCGGCGGCGACTTCCCGCAGAACGCGTGGCCGTCCTCCGGCGAGATCGACATCATGGAGAACGTCGGCAAGGAGCCGCACCGCGTCTACGGCACGGTGCACGGCCCCGGCTACTCCGGCGGCAGCGGCATCACGGGCGCGTACCAGCACCCGCAGAACTGGTCGTTCGCGGACACCTTCCACACGTTCGCCGTGGACTGGAAGCCCGGCTCGATCACGTGGTCGGTCGACGGCAACGTCTTCCACCAGGTCACCACCGCCAGCGTCGGCGGCAACCCGTGGGTGTTCGACAAGGCCTACTTCCTCATCCTCAACGTCGCCGTCGGCGGCCAGTGGCCGGGCTACCCGGACGGCACGACCCAGTTCCCGCAGCAGATGAAGGTCGACTACGTCCGGGTCTACGACAACGGCTCCGGCTCGGGAGGCGGCGGCGGGGGCGGCGGCTCGCTCCCCACCGGCACGGGCACGATCCGCGTCGCGAACTCGCTGTGCCTCGACGTGCCCTGGGCGCAGACGAACGACGGCAACCCGATCCAGGTCGTCGGCTGCAACGGCAACGCCGCCCAGCAGTGGACCCGCGGTTCCGACGGCACCGTCCGCGCGCTGGGCAAGTGCCTCGACGTCAGCGGCGGCGGGACCGCCAACGGGACCGTCGTGCAGCTGTGGACGTGCAACGGGACCGGCGCCCAGAAGTGGACGTACGACTCCGGGACCCGTGCGCTGAAGAACCCGCAGTCGGGCCGCTGCCTCGATGCCGTCGGCGGCACGCCGGTGCACGACGGGCAGCGCGTGAACCTGTGGGACTGCCACGGAGGTGCGAACCAGCAGTGGTACCTGTGACGCGCTGAGCCGTCCGGCAGCCCGGTCGCTCCGGGCTGTCGGACGTGCGCGTCTGGACGGGCACCCCGGCCAGCGGGAACATCACGAGCATGGCGAACGAACAGCTCAAGGCCTCGGACGACCCGTACTTCGCCCACGAGACGTACCGCCACCTGCGCACGATGCTCGTCGCGCTTCCCGCGCTCCTGCTGACCGGCCTGGTCGGCGCAGCGTTCGCCTTCGGTCTCGACTCGATCCAGGGCTCCATCAGCGCCTACTACCTGGGCCCGATGCGGGACGTGTTCGTCGGCTGCATGGTCGGGATCGCCGTGTGCCTGGTCGCCTACCGCGGCGAAGCCCTCGAGGACTACGCCCTCAACCTCGCCGGCTTCTACGCGCTGTTCGTCGCGTTCGTCCCGACCCAGCTGGCGCACTCCCTGGCGAAGCTCGGGACGGAGCAGGAGCGGGCCGACGTCATCGCATCACTGCGCGTCACGATCGCCGCCGTCCTGCTCGTCAGCGCCGCGTTCCTCACCGTCGAGGTGCGGACGGGTCACTGGGCATACCGGGAGCTGCGCAAGAACACCGTGACCAGATGGTTCTTCCGGATCTCCACCGTGCTCGCGGTCGCGTTCATCGTCCTGCTCGTGTGGCGCACGCTCGAAGGAGAGACCTTCGACAACGTCCACGTCGCTGCGGCCGTGCTGCTCATCGCGAGCATGGCGACCGCGGTCGCGAGCTACGCCTGGCCCGCACGGACCGGCTCCATGCGCCCGCCCACGGAGAGGTCGAAGAAGCGCAGGGACTCCGGCAGGACGGGCGACGGCACGGGCACGTACCAGTGGATCTTCTGGCTCATGGTCGCCGGCGGGATCGTCATCGCCGTCGTCGCGGAGCTGGTGTTCGCGTCGGAGTACGCCGTCATCATCGCGGAGCTGTGGGAGCTGGGGCTGTTCGTCGCGTTCTGGCTCATCCAGACCCTCCAGAAGTGGGAACCGCCGACGGCCGAGGAGCAGCAGCAGGCGACGGACGGCGCGGCTGCCGGCGCCTGACACCGGACCGGGGGCGACGGCATGCACCGTCGCCCCCGAGCGCCCAGTCAGCGGGGCCGGCTCACGAGCGGGACCACTTCATGCTCGTCGCCGTGGTGCACGTCCGCTGCTCCAGCGCGGCTCCCGCTGCGGTGGAGCCGTTGACCACGGTGAGGCACTTGGTGCTGTTGAGGTTGACCAGGTTGGCGTAGCCGTCCCCGGTCGATCGCCAGGTGAAGACCTGGTTGAGGTTGTTGTGGCAGGTGTACTGGATGATGGCTGCGCCGTCGGCGACGGACGCACCGGAGACGTCGATGCACTTGCCGCTGTGCACGCTCTGCAGCCGGACGTTGCCGTTGCCGGCGTCGAGGAAGCGCCACTGCTGCCACGCCGTGCCGGTGCCCGTCCACTGCCCGATCACCGCGAGGTCCGCGGTGCTGGCCTGCTGGACGTCCATGACCTGCCCGCTGTTGCGGTTGGTCACGCGGTACGCCGTGGGAGTGGTGCTGCCGCCCCCGCCGAACTGCCACCAGTTCACGTTGAACAGGGTGCCGCTGCCACCGGTGAACCGCAGGAACAGGTCGTGCGTCCCGGTGGCCCCGGTGACCGGGCAGGTGGTCGTCGTCCAGGCCTGCCACCCCCCGGTGCCGCCGACGGTGCAGGTGCCGACGACAGGACCGCTCGCGCTGTCCAGCCGCACCTCGATCCGCCCGCCCGTGGTGGCGGAGGCCACCCGTGCCGAGAACGAGGAGGCGCCGGTGCCGAACGCGACGCCCTTGACCTTGACGTAGTCCCCGTTCTCGAGCCAGCCGATGTTCATCCCGCCCTCCGTGGACGGCTCCGTCTCGATCCCGGAGCCCCACGCGATCGTCTCGGCCTCCTGCCGGACGAAGGGGTCGAGTGTGCCCACTTGCGGCGCGCCCGTCGCCGTCATGGAGAGCGTCGGGATGGAGCCGTCGGCGTTGTAGCTGAACTTCTCGACGGCCACGGACCGCGTGTACCCGCCACCTCCCGGCAGCGCACCGTTGTGGTAGAAGAAGTACGACCCTCCCCGGAAGTCGACGATGCCGGCGTGGTTGGTGAAGCTGCTGCCCTGCGTGGGCATGACCGTGCCCCGGTAGGTCCACGGCCCGGTCGGCCCGGGTGATGTGGAGTAGCCGAGGAACTCGGAGCAGCACTTGGCCGCGAACACGTTGTAGTACTGCCCGCCGCGCTTGTAGACCCACGGACCTTCCTCGTAGAGGGTCGGGCGGCTGGCATTGCCGGTGCGCGTCCCGAACCCCGCGGTGGTGAGCGGGATCTTCGTCGGGCTGCCGGAGTACGAGATCATGTCGGCGTTCAGCCGGACGTACCAGAGGTTGGGGTTGCCCCAGTACAGGTAGGCCTGCCCGTCGTCGTCGATCATGACGGACGGGTCGATCTCGTTGGTGCCGACGAGCGGACGGCCGAGCGCGTCGCGGAACGGACCGGTCGGGCTGTCGCTCACCCCGACACCGATGACCATCTGGCCGTTCGACCGCTGCCGCACCGGGACGTACCAGTAGAACTTCCCGTTGCGCTCGACGGTCTGCCCCGCCCAGGCGTTCGCGTCCGCCCAGGAGAAGGTCGCCAGCGACATCGGGGAGCCGTGGTCCGTCCAGTTGACCATGTCCGCCGACGAGAAGACCCTCCAGTCCTTCATCGTGAAGTACGTCGAGGCGTCCTCGTCGTGCCCGGTGTAGAGGTACACCCGGCCGTTGTGGACCAGCGGTGCCGGGTCGGCCGTGTAGAGGTGCTGGACGATCGGGTTGTCCGCCTGCGCGGGCGCCGGCAGCAGGGTGATGCCGCAGACGAAGGCGACGACCAGCGCGACGAGCGAGCGACGACGGCGCGTCATGCCCGGGTCCAGCGCTGGTTGGTGCCGCCGTGGCACGACCACACGATGACGGGCGTGCCGTTCACGGTCGCCCCCGCGTTGACGTCGAGGCACAGCCCCGGGAAGCGCCCGTTGCTGACCGTGCCGTTGCTGTTGAGCGTCCACTGCTGGTTGGTGCCGCCGTTGCACTCCCACACCTGCACGCGCGTGCCGTTGACCGCGGTCAGCGGGATGTCGAGGCATTTGCCGAGGATCCGCAGGGTCGACCCGGTCTGGGTGATCTGCTGGTTCGCGTTGCCGTGGCAGTCCCAGATCAACGCCGCCGTGCCGTTGGCGGAGTTGGCCCGGTCGAGGTCGAGGCACCGCGCGGAGGCCTGGCTGCGCAGCCGGAACGTGGTCGGGGTGGTCGGGTCGGTGATGCCGCCGCCGCTGACCCGGAAGACCGCTGTGCCGTGCGCCGGGACGCTCGCGGAGATGGTGCCGGTGGTGGTGGAGGTGGCGTTGGTCCAGGCGTCGCGCAGCGTGAAGGAGCTGCCGCTCTTGCCGACCGCCGCGGCCGTGGTGGAGATCGTCGTCGTGGAGCTGCCCTGGTTGAACAGGGCGACGGCGACGTCACCGTTGGCCAGCCGCTTGGACAGGACACGGCGGGTGCCGTCGTCGGACACCTGGACCGCCTGCCTGCCGAGGGTGTCCTGGTTGATCGCGACCAGGTTGGCGTTGCGCAGGATGTCGAGGGTCGCCGTGCTGGCCGACCGCACGTCGTTGCCCATCATGAGCGGCGCGGCGAGCATGGCCCAGAGGGCGAAGTGGCTGCGCATCTCCGTGTCGTTCATGCCGCCGTTGCCGACCTCGAGCATGTCGGGGTCGTTGAACCCACCCGGTGCGGCGTAGCCCGCCAGCGGCACGGTGATGTTGACGATGTTCTGGATGCCCATCGGGTAGCCGTTGGTCTGGCCGGAGTTCCAGGTGTTGGTGATGTCCTCGGTGGTCCGCCAGAGGTTGGCGACGTCGCTCCAGTTCCGTTGCGGGCCGGTCTTGGAGTGGATGCTGTTCGAGTTGATGCTGTAGACGATCGGCCGGCCCGTGGACGCGAGGGCGTCACGCATGATGTTGAACCGGGAGACCTGCTCGGCGATGGTGCCCGTCGGCGAGCACCAGTCGTACTTGAGGTAGTCGACACCCCAGGCGGCGAACTGCCGGGCGTCCTGGTACTCGTGGTTGAGGCTGCCGGTGGAGCCGGGGTAGGCGTCGAAGTACTGGGCGCAGGTCTGGTCGAGCGGGCCCTGGTAGATGCCGAACAGCAGACCACGGGCGTGCAGGTAGTCGCCGAGGGCCTTCATGCCGCTCGGGAACCGCTGCGGGTCCCCCTGCAGGTTCCCCTGCGCGTCCCGGTTGGGGTTGAACCAGCAGTCGTCGACGACGACGTACTTGTACCCCAGGTCGCGCAACCCTGTGTTCACGATCGCGTCGGCCATCTGGCGGATGAGCGTCTCGTTGATGTTGCAGCCGAAGGTGTTCCAGGTGTTCCAGCCCATCGGCGGCGTTCGGGCGACGCCGTTGTCGAGCGCCTGGGCCTGTCGTGGAGCGACGACCGCGTCGGTCGTCACCGTGGCGAGCGTGAGCGCCAGGACGCCGACGACGGTCGCTAACCATCTCGTGGGTGTACGCACGTGCATCTCCTTGCTCCGGGGACGTGAGCGGAGCCGGCGCTCGCCGGCGCGGCGCGTCCTGCACGGGCCGGGGCCCGTCGTGGCCGGGGGGTCCGACCACGTCTGGCGTGCGGGTGCCCTCCTCGGGCGAGGCATGGCCCTCCCTGGCGGCGGGGGGCCGGGTCGCGGTCGTCGCCGTCGTCGCACTCCGTCGTTCCGGTGATGGCGTCGTTGCCATCGCGACGCGGCGATGTTATCGCTCACATGTACCGATAAAACGTTTCGTGTGCCGATCCGGACCTCCACCGGCTCCACGTCGCCATCGGTGACCAACGGCCTGTGCGCTGGCTCATCCTGGCCCTCCAGACGGTGGGAACCGTCGACGGCCGAGGAGCAGCGGAGGGCGACGGACGCCGCGGGGCCGGCGGAGGACACCGGCACCGGCCCCGCGGCGCGGCCGCGTCGTCAGCGGTGAGCGAGCCGCTTCCGAGCGCCGACCAGGGCGGCGCCCACGCCGACCAGCGCGGCCGCGGCGATCCCGTAGACCCGTCCGTCGCTGCCGGTCTGCGCGAGCCGCTCCACGCGGACGCTGGTCGTCACCGCCTCCTGGGGCTGAGGCGACGACGGTGCGTCGGCGGTCTCGGTCGTGACGGTCGACTGCGACACCGCGACAGGCTGCGGCTCGGGGTCGGCCGCCACCCAGGCCCGCGGTTCCACGGGCGGCGTCACCGCGTCGACCTCGATGGCGGTCCACGGGACCATCGTCTCCGGGGGGACGGTCTCCGCCGGGGCCACCGTCTCCGGCGGGACGACGGACTCGGGGGTCACGGTCACGGGCGGAGTCACCGTCTCCGGCGGGCCGACAGTCCTCGTGCTCGCGTCGATACCGCAGACCGGGGCTCTCCCGACGTAGCTGTCCCGCTCGGCGTCCCCGCTGAGGACGACCGAGGTGACGCACGAGTCCGTCGGCAGCCCCGCGACGGCGGACCAGGGCAGGTACGACCCGTGGCCCAGGTCGTCGCCGACGAGCAGCCGGACCGAGTCGCTGACTCCGCGGAACGTGTAGGTCACGACGACCTCCGTGGCCGCGCCGAGCTCGTGGCCGTCAGGAAGCTGCAGACCCTGGAACGTGGCGACCGGCTGGTCGGACGCTGCGAAGGCGGTGGCCGCTCCCCCGCCCACGAGGGCGGCGGCGAGCAGGACGACGGCGGCGGCAGTACGGGCGGTGTGCATGGGAAGGGACCTCGTTCGGGTGGTGGACGACGCGCTCAGGCGTCGCGACGGGTGAGGACGAGAGCGGCGGCCGCGAGCGCGGCCACCACCCACGCCAGGAAGGTGGCCAGCCCTGCGCCGGGCGTCAGGGTGGAACCGGTGCCGGCGGTGAGCGAGGTGATCGCCTGGCCTGCCGAGGACGGGAGGAGCTCGAGGAGGTGCGCCCAGGACTCGGGCAGGAGCGCGGTGAGGATCTGCGGGAGGAGCAGGACGACTCCCACGACCGTGGCGACAGCGCCGGCGACGGTGCGCAGCAGCACCCCGACGGCCATCCCGATGAGGCCCACGCCGACCAGGTAGACGACCGACCCGGCGAGGGCACGCAGGGCGAGGGGGTCGGTCAGCGCGAGCGTCGGGATGCCCGTCGACCGCAGGTACGCCGAGCCGACGACCGCGGCGATGGCGTAGCCGAGTGCGGTCGCCGGCGCGAGCAGCGTGACGAGCGCGGTGGCCTTGGCGAGCAGGACGCGGGGTCGGTCCGGGACGGCGGCGAGGGTGGTGCGGATCATGCCCGAGGCGTGCTCGCGTGCGCCGACGAGCGCGCCGAGGCCGCCGACGACGAGGACGGCGAGCCCGGTACCGCCCAGCAGGGCGGGGAAGGTGTCCGCGGGACCGGTGACGGCTGCCGCCGGGACGCTGGCGGCGCCGAGGATGCCGAGCACGGCCAGGACGAGGACGAGGGCGCCGGTGGTGAACCAGGTGGACCGCAGGGTCGTGAGCTTGAGCCACTCGGAGCGGACGGCGCGGCTGGTGGTCAGGCGCAGGTCGCGGGCGTCGAGGAACGGCAGGGTCGTGGTCATCGGACGGCACTTCCTGTGAGGACGGGCGTGCCGCGGTGGGTGACCGAGGCGTGGGTGAGGTTCATGTAGGCCTCCTCGAGCGAGGCGGTGGCCGGGTGCAGGTCGTGCAGGGCGATCCCGTGCAGGGCGGCGACCTCGCCGATGGTCGCGGCGGGGACGCCGGTGACCTCGAGGACGTGCGGCGCCTTCTGGAGGACGCTGACGTCCGGGCTGGTCAGGAGACCGATGAGCCGGTCGGCCTGAGGCGCGGTCACGCACACCCGGTTCTCCCCCACCCCCGCGAGGAGCTCCGTCATCGGCACGTCCGCGATGATGCGGCCCTTGCCGATCACGACGAGGTGGTCGGCGGTGAGCTCCATCTCGCTCATCAGGTGCGACGAGAGGAAGACGGTCCGGCCCTCGGCGGCGAGGTCGCGCAGGAGCGTGCGGATCCACAGGATGCCGTCGGGGTCGAGGCCGTTGACGGGCTCGTCGAGCATGACGATGTCCGGGTCGGCCAGCAGCGCGGCCGCGATCCCGAGCCGCTGACCCATGCCGAGCGAGTAGCCGCCCGCGGCGCGGTCGGCGACGTCGGTCAGCCCGACGAGCTCGAGCACCTGCTCGACCCGGCGGCGGCCGATGCCGACGGTGGAGCCGAGGACGCGCAGGTGGTTGCGCGCGCTGCGTCGCTTGTCCAGGGCCCGCGCGTCGAGCAGGGCGCCGATCGTGGACAGGGGTGCGACGAGGTCGCGGTAGGCGCGTCCGTCGACGAGCACCCGGCCGGACGAGGGCCGGTCCAGGCCGAGGATCGCCCGCATGGTGGTGGACTTGCCGGCGCCGTTCGGGCCGAGGAAGCCGGTGACGAGCCCGGGCCGGACGGTGAAGCTCACGTCGTCGACGGCGGCGGTGTGCCCGTACGTCTTGGTGAGGTGCTGGACCTCGATCATGTCTCTCTCCTGGTCTGTGGTGACAGATCCAGGCTCGTCCGGGCAAGGGGTGCTCCGCGTCGTCCCAGCGCAGACACTTGCGCGTACTGCGATCGCAGTACGGCGTCAGCGGGCGGCGAGACCCGCCTGGTAGGCGAGCACGACGAGCTGCGCGCGGTCGCGCGCACCGACCTTCACCATCGAGCGGTTCACGTGCGTCTTGGCCGTGAGCGGCGACAGGTAGAGGCGCGCCGCGATCTCCTCGTTGCTCAGGCCGTGCGCGACGAGCTCGACCACCTCGCGCTCGCGCGGGGTGAGCGCGGCGAACGCCTGCGCGTCGACCACCGGGCCGACCTGGGCGTCGAGCAGCTGCGTGATGAGGGCACGGGTCGCCTTCGGCGAGAGCAACGACTCCCCCGCGGCGACCGTCCGGATGCCGTCGAGCAGGGCCGCGGGCCGGACCCCCTTGCCCAGGAAGCCGCTGGCGCCCGCGCGCAGGGCGGCGAGGACGTACTCGTCCATCTCGAAGGTCGTCAGGACGATGACCTTGACGTCGGCGAGCTCCGGGTCGGCGGCGATCTGCTCGGTCGCGGCGATCCCGTCCACGCCGGGCATCCGGATGTCCATCAGCACCACGTCAGGCAGGGTTCGGCGAGCCGCGTCGACCGCGTCGGCCCCGTCGCCGACCTCGCCGACGACCTCCATGTCGTCCGCCGCGCCCACGAGGGCGGCGAACCCCGCCCGGATGAGCTCCTGGTCGTCGACGACGAGCACGCGGATCGTCATCGTCGCGACCCCACGTCCTCGCGCGGTGCGGCACCGACCGCCAGCACCGGCAGGACGGCACGCACCCGGTACCGGTGCCCGTCCGCGCCGACGTCGAGCGCTCCCCCGACGGCCAGGACGCGCTCGCGCATGCCGACCAGACCATGGCCCCCCGTGCTTGCGACGGCGGCAGGTCCCACGGCGTTCGACACCTCGATCGTCACGGCGTCCGGCGTGTGGGCGAGGGTCAGCTCCGCGCGGCCGTCACCGTGCTTGTGGGCGTTGGTGAGCGCCTCCTGGATCACCCGGTACGCGGTCAGGTCCACGACCGGCGCGAGCGGGCGGGGCGCGCCGTGGGTCGTGAGGTCGACGACGAGCCCGGTGGACTGCACGTCCTCGAGCAGCTGGTCGAGCGCGGCCAGCCCGGGGCTCGGAGACGTCGCCGGGTCGTCGCCCGGCTCGCGGAGCACCTCCACGAGCGTCGCGAGCTCGGTCAGCACGCTCGCGCTCGCGTCCTGCACGTGCTCGAGCGCAGCGCGCGCTGCCTCCGGACGCGTCACCAGCAGCGTCTCGGCGACCCCGGCCTGCACCCCGATCACGGCGACATGGTGCCCGAGCACGTCGTGCAGCTCGCGCGCGATGCGCAGGCGCTCCTCGGCGACCTGGCGTGCGGCCTCCGCCTCGCGTGTGCGTTCGGCCCGCTCGACGCGGTCCCGCGCGTCCTCGAGCGTGGTCCGTCGCGAGCCGACGGCGAACCCGGCAGCGAGCACGACCGCCAGGAGCGCCGAGGAGAGCGTGACGTCGTCCGCCCACCAGTCCCCCGTGCGCAACCGGTCGAGGACGGCGACGGCAGCGATGTCGACCGCGGCCGCGACCGTCCCGGCGAGCCGGCGGTCCCACGCCACCGCGCTGTACACCGCGACGAGGGCCGGGCCGAGCGCACCCGACCCGGGTCCGCTCAGGGCGGTCGTCGCGCACAGAGCGATGCCGCTGACCGTCAGCGCGACGAGCGGCGCGGTCCGCCGCCACGCCAGGGACGCCGTGCCGAGCAGGACGAACGTCGCCACCACGGGGTCGAGGTCCGCGGCTCGGCGCGAGAGCAGACCGGCCGCGACGAGCATGAGCAACCCGGCGCCCCACGCGTCACGCCGGCCGACGGGACGGGCCCGCCATGCCGTCCACGCGCGTCGACCCATGCTCGGCACGATACCCAGGCCAGCCGCACCGCCGCGGCGTCGCAGGACCCCGTCCGGGGGATGCGTCGCCAGGTTTTCTGGCGTAGAACGGATCGCATGTTCGAAGAAGGACAGCTCTACGCCCCCGTCACCGCCGACGAGGACGGCAAGGCGACCGTGCACCTCGCGGACGACCACCCCGGCGCGAACGACGACGCCTACCGCCGTCGCCGGAACGAGATCGCCGCGCCGGCCCTCGCGTGGGAGCCCGGCGACCCCGTGCCGCAGGTGGACTACACCGACTCCGAGAACGCGATCTGGGAGACGGTGTGCCGCGAGCTCGCGCCGAAGCACGAGCGCCTCGCGATCCGCGGCTACCTGGAGGGCAAGGAAGCCCTCGCGCTGCCGACGGACCGCGTCCCGCAGCTCGACGAGGTCAGCGCGGGTCTCGGCCCGATCAGCGGCTTCCGACTCCACCCGGCCGCGGGGCTCGTCCCCCTCGACGTCTTCTACGGCTCGCTCGCGGACGGGGTCTTCCACTCGACCCAGTACCTGCGCCACCCGTCGCAACCGCTCTACACGCCGGAGCCGGACATCCTCCATGAGGTCGTCGGGCACTGCAACCTGCTCGCGAACCCCGCGATCGCCGAGGTCAAGCGTCGCGCCGGCGAGGCCGCGCGCCGGTGCGAGACGGCCGCGGGCCTCCAGTACGTGGCCGACGTCTTCTGGTTCACCATCGAGTTCGGGGTCATGTACGAGGACGGCGAGCTGCGCGCCTACGGTGCCGGGCTGCTCTCCTCGTACGGCGAGATCGAGGAGTTCCGTGGGGCGGACATCCGTCCTGTGGACTTCGACCAGATGGCCACGCTGGCGTACGACATCAGCCACTACCAGCCGATCCTGTTCGCGTGCGACGGCATGAGCGAGCTCACCGACCGGGTGGCCGGGTTCTTCGCGGAGTTCGACGACGAGGTGGCCGCCCGGCTCGCCGCCCGGAACTCCGCCTAGACGAGAAGGTGCTGCCGGAAGAACGCGGCGAGCTCGTCCGTCGCGTCGAACGGCAGGACGGCCGCGACGTACTGGTCGGGCCGGACGACGACGACGCACCCGGCACGGTCGACGCCGCGCAGCTCGAAGATGTCGTCGACCGGGTCCGTGGCGAAGACGTTCTCGTAGTCGACGAGCTCGAACGGTCCCGTGCGGGGCAGGAACAGCGTCGGAACGGTCGAGATGTCGACGTCGACGTGGCGCTGCTGGTAGACGACCTTGATGTCGAACACGCCCTCGCGCACCGGTGAGTCCGGCGAGCCGGCCATCCAGTCGGCCCACGTCGCGAGCGCGGAGCCGTCGTCGTCCGCGAACGCGTACACACGCCAGCGGCCGTCGGCGCGGTGCTGGTGCCCGAGGTGCAAGGGGTTCGCGTCGGCCACCCGCACGACGGGAGCCGACTTGAACCGCTTCCCGACCGGGAAGCCCGTGGCGAGCGCCTGGTGCGTCGGCTCGGCGACGACCATCGACGGCGGGTACTGCGTCATGAACCCGAACAGGAACTCGGTGGTCCGGACGTAGAACTCGGCGAGCTTGCCGGGGTCCCCCAGCTCCTCCGGGGTCTTCGCCATGAGCGAGGACCACTCCTTGTCGAAGTCGATGAGGTTCTGCGCGACCACCTGGCGCTCCGCGGAGTACGTGGCGAGCAGGCTCTCAGGGCTGCGGCCGGACAGCACGTACCCGAGCTTCCACGCCAGGTTGAAGCCGTCCTGCATGGAGACGTTCATGCCCTGGCCGGCCTTGGCGCTGTGGGTGTGGCAGGCGTCGCCGGCGATGAAGACGCGGGGCGTCCGCGTGCCCGACTCCCCGACGGGGACGTCGTCGAACCGGTCGGTGAGCCGGTGCCCCACCTCGTACACGCTGTGCCAGGCGACGTCGCGCACGTCGAGCGTGTACGGGTGCAGGATCGCGTTCGCCTTGGCGATGATCTGCTCGATCGTCGTGCTGCGCACCTCGTGGTGGGCTTCGGGGTCGATCTCCCCGAGGTCGACGTACATGCGGAACAGGTGGCCACCCTCGCGCGGGATGAGCAGGATGCTGCCGCCCGCACCGGACTGGATCGCGCACTTGAGACGGATGTCGGGGAAGTCGGTGACCGCGAGGACGTCCATGACGCCCCAGGCGTGGAACGCCGAGTTGCCCTCCATGGTGCAGCCGATCGCGGTGCGCACCTTGCTTCGAGCACCGTCCGCCCCCAGCACGTACTTGGCTCGCACCACCTTCTCGTGCCCATCCCGCACCAGGGTGACGTCGACGTGGTCGTCGGCCCGCACCAGGCCCTCGAACTCGTAGCCGTAGTCCGGCGTCATCCGGCTCGGGGAGTTCGCCATGTACTCGGCGAAGTAGTCCAGCACGCGGGCCTGGTTGACGATGAGGTGCGGGAACTCGCTGATGCCGCCGGGGTCGTCGGCCGGCCGTTCGCCCCGGACGATGCGCGACGGGTCGGCGGGGTCCGGGTGCCAGAAGCACATCTCGGTGATCCGGTAGGCCTCCTCGGCGATCCGCCCGGCGAACCCGAACGCCTGGAACGTCTCGACGCTGCGCGCCTGGATGCCGTCCGCCTGCCCGATCGGGAGCCGCCCCGCCCGCCGCTCGACGATCCGGGTGGTGACCTCGGGGAACTGGGAGAGCTGCGCGGCCGCGATCATCCCCGCCGGCCCGGTGCCGACGATGAGGACGTCCACCTCGTCGGGGAGCTCGTCGGGCCGGTCGAGGCCGACGCCGGTTGCGGGCTGGACGCGCGGGTCCCCGGAGACGTACCCGTGGTGGTGGAACTGCATGGGACCGACTCCCTGACGACGATGTCGAGGTTACGCGTTCTGCCGGATCGTATATTATCCCTACCGAGCCGCAACGACGCGGTCGACCCGGTCCGAGAGGCTCCTCCATGCCGACGGTTTCCGCGCACGTCGCGGTCACGCTCGCCGCTCACGTCGAGCACGTCTTCGGCGTCATGGGCAATGGCAACGCGTACTTCCTCGACGCCCTGACGCGTCAGACCGACGCCCGCTTCACCCCCGTGCGGCACGAGGCCGGTGCCGTGGTCGCCGCCGACGCGTTCCACCGCGCCTCCGGCCGGCTCGCCGCCGCGACGACGACGTACGGGGCAGGGTTCACCAACACACTCACCGCCCTCGCCGAGGCCGTGCAGGCACACGTGCCGCTCGTCCTCGTCGTCGGCGACGAGCCGACGTCGGGGCCGCGACCCTGGGACGTCGACCAGATCGCGATGGCCTCGGCCGTCGGTGCGCGCACCTACACCGTCGGCCGCGCGGACGCCGCGGCCACGACCGTCATCGCCGTCGAGCACGCGCTGACCTATCGCGTGCCCACCGTCCTCGCGATCCCCTACGACGTCGCGACCCTGGACACCGGCCCGGTGCCCGAGACGCCGGCACCCCGCCTGCCCGCGCCGCTCGCCGTGCGCGGGGCGTTCGCCGACGGCGTCGTGCGCGAGATCGCCGCCGCCCTCTCCACCGCGCGCCGGCCGCTGCTCCTGGCAGGTCGCGGCGCCTGGGTGGCCGACGCGGGCGCGGCGCTCGGAACCGTCGCCGACGTCACGGGCGCCCTGACCGTGACGACGGCCCTCGGACGCGGGATCTTCCCCCGGTCCGAGTTCGACCTGGGCGTCGCGGGCGGGTTCGGGACCGAGGGCGCGATGGAGCTCGTCCGTCAGGCGGACGTCGCCGTCGTCGTCGGCGCCTCGCTCAACCAGTTCACGATGCGGTTCGGCGACCTCTTCGCACCCGGGTGCCGGGTGTTCCAGGTGGACGTCGCGCCCGCGGCGACCCACCCGCACGTCGGCGGGTACGTCCGCGGGGACGCCGCCGTCGTCGCCGAGGCGATCCTCAAGGAGCTCGACGGAGGCGCGTCCAGCGGGTGGCGGGAGTCCGTCGACCTCACGGCGGCGCGACGGCACGAGCCCGGGGACGGGATCGCCGCGGACGGGCGGCTCGACCCGCGCTCGGCAGCCGCCCGCCTCGGGGAGCTGCTGCCCGAGGACCGCGTGGTCGTCTCGGACGGTGGGCACTTCCTCGGCTGGTCGAACATGTACTGGCCGGTGTCGTCGCCGGACCGGATGGTGATGGTCGGCACCGCGTTCCAGGCGATCGGGCTCGGCTTCCCCAGCGTGATGGGGGCGGCGCTCGCCCGGCCCGAGGCCACGGTGGTCCTGACGACCGGCGACGGCGGTGGGCTCATGGCCCTGTCCGACCTCGAGTCGGCGGTGCGGGTCGCGGCCGGCCGCGGGATCGCGGTCGTGTGGAACGACGGCGCGTACAGCGCGGAGATGCACCTCTACGGTCGCAAGGGGCTGGCCCACGAGCCGATGCTCATCCCCGACGTCGACTTCGCCGGCGTGGCCACCGCCCTCGGTGCGCAGGGCGTGGCCGTCCGGTCCGTCGAGGACCTCGAGGTGCTCACCGAGTGGCGTGCTCGACCGGAGAGCGAACGCCCGTTCCTGCTGCTCGACCTGCGGGTCTCCGGCACGGTGGTCGCCCCGTTCTGGGAGGAGATCGCCCGCGCGAGCGGCTGAGCACGGACCGACGGACCACTCAGGTGAGGGAGCTCATGACCGACGACAGCACGGACAACCGGTTCGCCGGCCTGCCCGGACGACCCGGGAAGATCGTCGCGATCCACCTCAGCTATGCGTCGCGTGCCGACCAGCGTGGCCGCCGCCCTGCGCACCCGTCGTACTTCCTCAAGCCGTCGAGCTCCGTCGCACCCTCCGGCGGCACGGTCGAACGTCCGGACGGCACCGAGCTCCTCGCGTTCGAGGGCGAGATCGCGCTGGTCATCGGCACCGCCGCCCGGCGCGTGCCGCTGGACCAGGCGTGGGACCACGTCGCGTGGGTCACGGCGGCGAACGACCTCGGGCTCTACGACCTGCGCGCGAACGACAAGGGATCGAACGTCCGGTCCAAGGGCGGGGACGGGTTCACCCCCGTCGGACCCGGCCTTCTCGACGCCCGCGCCGTCGACCCGGACGCACTGCGGCTGCGCGCCTGGGTGAACGGCGAGCTCCGCCAGGACGACACGACCGCCGGCCTCCTGTTCACGCTCCCCCAGCTCGTCGCCGACCTCTCGCAGCACCTCACGCTCGAGCCCGGCGACGTCATCCTCACCGGCACCCCCGCCGGCTCCTCCGTCGTCGTCCCCGGGGACGTCGTCGAGGTCGAGGTCGACGCGCTGGACGCGCCCGGTGCCCCGTCGTCGGGGCGGCTCGTCACGACCGTCACCCAGGGCGAGCACCGGTTCGACCACGCGCTCGGGTCGCTTCCCGCCGTCGACGACGTCCAGCGCGCCGAGGCGTGGGGGCACGAACCGGCACCCGCGCGGTTCCAGCTGACCCCGGAGCTGCGCGAGAAGCTCCTGCAGGCCCCGGTCGCCGGGCTCAGTGCGCAGCTGCGCAAGCGCGGCCTCGACGCGGTGACGATCGACGGCGTCCGTCCCACGCACCCGGACGCCAAGCTGGTCGGCACCGCGCGCACCCTGCGGTTTGTGCCGGGCCGCGAGGACCTGTTCGCGCGCCACGGCGGCGGCTACAACGCCCAGAAGCGCGCGTTCGACACCGTCGGCGAGGGCGAGGTCATCGTCATCGAGGCGCGCGGCCAGGCCGGGTCCGGCACGTTCGGCGACATCCTCGCCCTGCGCGCCCACGCGCGCGGCGCCGCCGGCATCGTCACCGACGGGGGTGTCCGCGACCACGCCGCCGTGGCCGCGGTCGGCATCCCGGTCTACTCGGCGGGGGCCCACCCCGCGGTCCTCGGCCGGCTGCACGTGCCGTGGGACGTCGACGTCGCCGTCGCGTGCGGCGGGACGACCGTCGAGCCCGGCGACGTCGTCGTCGGCGACGGGGACGGCGTCGTCGTGATCCCGCCCGCGCTCGTCGAGGAGGTCGTCGACGCCACGCTCGCCCAGGAGGAGGAGGACGGCTGGATCGCGCAGCAGGTCGCTGCCGGCCACCCGATCGACGGCCTGTTCCCGATGGACGCGCAGTGGAGAGCGAGGTTCGACGCATGGCGCAGGACCCGGTGAGCGAGGCGGCGACCCGGAGCAAGTCGCAGCACGCGTACCACTCGCTCAAGGAGCGGATCGCGGCCGAGGAACTCACGCCCGGGCACCGCCTGGTCCTCGCCTCCGTCGCGAACGAGCTCGGGATGAGCGTCGTGCCGGTGCGCGAGGCCATCCGCCGCCTCGAGGCCGAGGGCCTGGTGACGTTCGAGCGGAACGTCGGCGCGCGGGTGTCGATGATCGACGACTCCCAGTACCGGCACAGCATGGAGACGCTGGCCCTCCTCGAAGGAGCGGCCACCGCGCTCGCGGCCCGGCACCTGACCGCCGACGACGTCCGGCAGGCGCGCGAGCTCAACGTCCGCCTCGTCGAGTCGCTCGACGACTTCGACCCGCGCCTCTTCACCTCCCTGAACCACGAGTTCCACTCGGTGCTCTTCGCCGCCTGCCCGAACCCGCGCCTGCTCGCGCTCGTCGAGTCGGAGTGGGTCCGGCTGGGCCACCTGCGCGACTCGACGTTCAGCTTCGTGCCCGGTCGTGCACAGGAGTCGGTGCGCGAGCACGAGACTCTCCTCGGCCTGATCGAGACCGACGCCCCACCAGCGGACATCGAGCGGGCCGCCCGCGGGCACCGCTCGGCCACCCTTGCCGCATACCTGAGCCACGAGCACCCCGACGAGGCGACCCATGCCCAGTGACCTCCCCGACCACCTCCAGCACTACATCGGCGGCGAGCACGTCGACTCCGCGGACGGTGCGACGTTCGCGGTCCTCGACCCGGTGTCGAACGAGACGTACCTGCAGGCGGCGGCCGGCAAGGCGGCCGACGTCGACCGAGCCGTCGCCGCCGCGCGGCACGCGTTCGAGGAGGGCCCCTGGCCGCGGATGCTGCCGCGCGAGCGCTCGCGGGTCCTGCACCGCGTCGCCGACATCGTCGAGTCGCGCGACGCCCGGCTCGCCGAGCTCGAGAGCTTCGACTCCGGGCTGCCGATCACCCAGGCGCTCGGCCAGGCCCGTCGTGCCGCCGAGAACTTCCGCTTCTTCGCCGACCTGGTGGTCGCCCAGACCGACGACGCCTTCAAGGTGCCCGGCCGCCAGCTCAACTACGTCAACCGCAAGCCGATCGGAGTCGCCGGGCTGATCACGCCGTGGAACACGCCGTTCATGCTCGAGTCGTGGAAGCTCGGACCCGCCCTGGCCACCGGCAACACCGTCGTGCTCAAGCCGGCGGAGTTCACCCCGCTCTCGGCGTCCCTGTGGGCCGGGATCTTCGAAGAGGCCGGCGTGCCCGCGGGCGTGTTCAACCTCGTGCACGGGCTCGGCGAGGAGGCGGGCGACGCGCTGGTCAAGCACCCCGACGTCCCACTCATCTCGTTCACCGGTGAGAGCCGGACCGGGCAGCTCATCTTCGCCAACGCCGCGCCGCACCTGAAGGGCCTGTCGATGGAGCTCGGGGGGAAGTCCCCCGCCGTGGTCTTCGCCGACGCCGACCTCGACGCGGCCATCGACGCGACGATCTTCGGGGTCTTCTCCCTCAACGGCGAACGGTGCACGGCGGGCAGCCGGATCCTGGTCCAGCGCGAGATCTACGACGAGTTCGTCGAGCGTTACGCCGCGCAGGCGACACGCGTCGTCGTCGGCCCCCCGCACGAGGCGACCACCGAGGTCGGCGCGCTCGTGCACCCGGAGCACTACGACAAGGTCATGCGCTACATCGAGCTCGGGAAGACCGAGGGTCGGCTCGTCGCCGGCGGAGGGCGGCCCGACGGCTTCCCGACCGGCAACTACGTGGCACCCACCGTGTTCGCGGACGTCCCGCCGGACGCCCGGATCTTCCAGGAGGAGATCTTCGGCCCGGTCGTCGCCATCACACCGTTCGACACCGACGAGGAGGCGCTCGCCCTCGCCAACGGCGTGCAGTACGGGCTCGCGGCCTACGTGTGGACCAACGACCTGCGACGGGCGCACACCTTCGCCCAGGCGGTCGACGCCGGCATGGTCTGGCTCAACAGCAACAACGTCCGCGACCTGCGCACCCCGTTCGGCGGCGTGAAGGCCTCCGGCCTCGGCCACGAGGGCGGGTACCGCTCGATCGACTTCTACACGCACCAGCAGGCCGTGCACGTCACGCTCGGCGACGCGCACCACCCGACGTTCGGCAAAGGACACTGACGTGAGCACCCCCCTCTCCCCCGGCGGGCCCGAGCCTGCCGTGACCGCCGAGGACCCCATCCGGGCGGCCGACCCCATCCCGACGCCAACCTCCCCGCCACCGGACATCCTGCGCGCCGCCTCGATGGAGCTCGTCGTCACGGACCTCGCGGCGTCGCGGAACTTCTACGTCGACGTCCTGGGCCTCGTCGTGACCGAGGAGGACTCCGAGACGGTGTACCTGCGCAGCTTCGAGGAGTTCATCCACCACAACCTCGTCCTGCGCACAGGTCCGGTCGCGGCAGTCGCCGCGCTCTCCTACCGCGTCCGTTCCCCCGAGGACCTCGACAAGGCGGTGGCGTTCTACCGCGAGCTCGGGTGCCGGGTCGAGCGGCGGGCGGACGGCTTCGTGACGGGCATCGGGGACGCGGTGCGCGTCGAGGACCCGCTCGGGTTCCCCTACGAGTTCTTCCACGACGTCCAGCACGTCGAGCGGCTCGCGTGGCGCTACGACCTGTACACGCCGGGCACCCTCGTGCGCCTCGACCACTTCAACCAGGTCACCCCCGACGTGCCGCGCGCCGTGGCCTACATGGAGGACCTCGGGTTCCGGGTGACCGAGGACATCCAGGACGAGGCCGGCACCACGTACGCCGCGTGGATGCGTCGCAAGCCCACCGTGCACGACACCGCGATGACCGGCGGCAACGGCCCGCGCCTGCACCACATCGCCTTCGCGACCCACGAGAAGCACAACATCCTCGCGATCTGCGACAAGCTCGGCGCTCTGCGGCTGTCGGACCGGATCGAGCGCGGCCCCGGCCGGCACGGCGTGTCCAACGCGTTCTACCTGTACCTGCGCGACCCCGACGGCCACCGCATCGAGATCTACACGCAGGACTACTACACCGGCGACCCCGACAACCCGGTGGTCACCTGGGACGTCCACGACAACCAGCGTCGCGACTGGTGGGGCAACCCGGTCGTGCCGTCCTGGTACACGGAGGCGTCCCTCGTGCTCGACCTCGACGGCGTCCCGCAGCCGGTCGTCGCGCGCACGGACACCAGCGAGATGGAGGTCACCATCGGCGCGGACGGGTTCTCCTACACGCGCAAGGGGGACGCCCCCGACGAGCTCCCGAGCTGGAAGCAGGGCGAGTACAAGCTGGGGCACCAGCTGTGACGCTCCCCGCAGAGACCCTGGCAGCGATCGCCGACGAGCTGGCCGCCGCCGAGCGAGACCGGACCACGGTGCCCCTTCTCACCGCCCGCCACCCCGGCATGACCGTCGAGGACGCGTACGCGGTGCAGCGCGAGTGGCGGCGCCGGGGTGTGGCCGCCGGCCGGCGACCCGTCGGCCGCAAGATCGGCCTGACGTCGAAGGTCATGCAGGTGGCGACCGGCATCGACGAGCCCGACTACGGGGCGATCTTCGCCGACATGGTCTACGAGGACGACTCGGTGATCGAGCACGGCCGGTTCTCGAACGTGCGCATCGAGGTCGAGCTCGCGTTCCGGCTGGCCGAGCCCGTCGAGGGTCCCGGCGCGACGCTCGAGGACGTCCTGCGCGCGACCGACCACGTGGTGCCGGCCCTCGAGATCCTGGCCTCCCGCATCCAGCTGGAGGGCCGCACGATCGTCGACACCATCAGCGACAACGCGGCGATGGGCGCGATGGTCGTGGGCGGCACGCCCGTCCGGCCCGACGACGTCGACCTGCGCTGGGTCGCCGCGATGCTGTACCGGAACGGGACCGTCGAGGAGTCCGGCGTGGCGGGTGCCGTGCTCGACCATCCCGCCCGGGGCGTCGCCTGGCTGGCGAACAAGCTCGCCCAGCACGGCGACCGGCTCGAGGCCGGCGAGATCGTGCTCGCGGGCTCCTTCACCCGCCCGATGTGGGTGCACCCGGGCGACACCGTGCTGGCCGACTACCGCGACCTGGGGACGATCACATGCCGCTTCACCTGACACCGACGTTCCGCGACGCGCTCGCGGCGTCCCCACGACCGCTGGTCGGCATGTGGGTCTGCACGGGCAGCCCGCTGGTCGCGGAGATCTGCGCGGGCTCCGGGCTGGACTGGCTGCTGGTCGACATGGAGCACTCGCCCAACGGGCTGGAGTCCGTGCTCGCCCAGCTCCAGGCGCTCGCCGCGTACCCGGTCACGCCGGTCGTGCGGGTGCCGGTCGGCGACGTCGTCACGATCAAGCAGGTCCTGGACCTCGGGGCGCAGAACCTCCTCGTGCCCATGGTGTCCTCCGCGGACGAGGCGAGGGCGGTCGTCGAGGCCGTGCGCTACCCACCCCGAGGTCGCCGGGGCGTCGGCTCGGCGCTCTCCCGCTCGGCCCGGTGGAACCGGGTCGAGGGGTACCTCGACCGCGCCGACGAGCACGTGTCGTTGTTCGTGCAGATCGAGACGGTCGAGGGTGTCGCCGCAGCCGGCGCGATCGCGGCGGTCGACGGCGTCGACGGTGTCTTCGTGGGGCCGTCCGACCTCGCTGCGTCCATGGAGCTGCTCGGCCGGCAGACCCACCCGGACGTCGTCGCCGCGGTCCACCGCACGTTCGAGGCCGTGCGCGGCGCGGGCAAGCCGGTCGGGGTGAACGCGTTCGACCCGGCCCTCGCGCGCTCGTACGCCGACGCCGGCGCCGCGTTCGTGCTCGTCGGCGCCGACGTGACGCTCCTGGCGCACGGGTCCGAGGCGCTCGCCGGCCGACTCGCTCCGTCGGCCGTCGACGCCGACCCGGCGGATTCCTGACAGGGCGCTCTCGGTAGGGTCAGGTATGAGCGTCGTCGACCACCTCACCCCGATGCTGGGCCGCTGGCAGGGCACGAACCGCTTCCGGCTCATGCCCACCGACGAGTACACGTCCTCGATCGCGACCGCGACGGTCGCCATCACCGCCGTCCGCTTCGTCTCGATCGCCTACGCCTGGTCCGACGGGGACACCTCGCACGACGGGCTCCTCCTGCTCGGCGGGGAGGCGGATGCCGACGGCGCCTCGGGGGTGTGGGTCGACTCGTTCCACACCGGTCCGACGTGGATGACCTTCGCCGGCGGGACCCGGGCGGACGGCGAGCTGCAGCTCCGGGGCTCCTACCCGGCGGAGTCGGGGCCGGACTGGGGCTGGCACATCCACCTGCGGCCGCGGGACGCCGTCATCACCATGCACAACCTCGTGCCCGGCTACGACCCGTACCAGGTGGTCGAGCTCGCACTGGCGCCCGCCTGAGCCATTGTCGGACGTGTGTGCCACGCTGGACCGATGGCAGAGATCCTGCTCCTGCACCACGTCCTCGGGCTCACCGACGGCGTCCGCGCACTGGCCGACCGGTTCCGCGCCGCCGGGCACACCGTGCACACACCCGACCTGTTCGAGGGCCGCACGTTCGACAGCATCCCGGCGGGCATGGCGCACGAGGAGGACGACCTCGGCTGGGACGAGATGACGGCTCGCACCCGGCGAGCGGCCGCCGACCTGCCGTCGGAGCTGGTGTACATGGGCATCTCGATGGGTGTCGTGTACTCCCACCTGCTCGTGCAGTCCCGGCCGGGTGCTCTCGGGGCGGTCTTCCTCGAGTCGGCCACGAGCCTGGACGACTTCGGCGACTGGCCGGCCGGTGTCCCCCTGCAGGTGCACGGCCACGCCGACGACGAGTTCTTCGGCGCCGACGGGGCGGACAACGCCCGCGCGCTGGTCGCCGCCGCCGGTGCCGGCGACGTGTTCGTCTACCCGGGCAGCACGCACCTCTTCGTCGACGACACGCTGCCGACGTTCGACGCCGGGCAGACGGCCGAGGTCGTCGACCGGATCCTCGCGTTCGCACCGCTCCGGTAGACGACCGGCGACACCGTCAGCCGCGCGGCAGGACGGCGTCGATGCCAGCGATCGCCTCCGTGAGCGCGCGCGCCTCGGGCGGGAAGTCGGCGTCGTGGTCCGGGCTGTACTGCGGGAGGTTCCCGATGGGCAGCTCGACGAACTCGAGGTCGTCGTGGCTGGCTCACCACGGTAGGACCGGCGCCGACGTCGTGCGACCGAAGTCGGACAAACCGCCGGCGGGTTCGGCGGCGAATCGCGAACCCGCTGGTCAGGGCCGCGGTACGCTCACCGCAGGTCCGCACGGTGCTGACCTCCCGTAGGCGCCAGCTCCCACTTCGTCGTTGTGCCCCAGGAGGCTCGATGGCTGTCCGAGCGGAACGGACCCGCAGGGGCGTGGGCGGACTCGTGCGGGTCTGGTCGTCCGCGGCGGGCGCCCCCCGCCTCCGTCGACCGACCGACATCCTCCTGCTCGTCGGCTCGATCGTCGCCCTGGGACTGCTCGCGCTCGCGGCACCGGGACCGACCGGTGCCGACGATGCGCTGGCCACGCTGCTCGCCTGGCTGCAGCCGTTGTTCGGCTGGCTGTGGAGCGTCGTCTACGCCGTCATGACGCTGTGGGCGTTCGGGGTCGTCCTGCTCGCTGCCGCGAGCCGGGGTCGGCGCCGGCTCCTCGTCGACCAGGCGACCGCCTCGGCGCTCGCGTTCGGCGCCTCGGTCGGGGTCGGTGCCCTGGCCGGGACCCACCCGTCGGACATCGTCACCGGGCTGGTGTCGTCCGGCCCGCCGGTCGTCTACGTCGCGAGCCGGGTCGCCGTCCTCACCGCCATCATCGTCACGGCCTCGCCGCACCTCGCCCGGCCGTGGCGGTACGCGAGCCGCGTCGTCATCGCTCTGGGCGCGCTGGCGGCGATCGGCCTGAACGCGACGAACCTCCTCGGGGCGAGCGCCGGCATCGCCGTCGGGATCGCGGCCGCGGCCATCACCCACCTCGTCCTGGGGTCACCGCAGGGGCGGCTGACCGACGCGCAGGTGCAGGTGGCGCTCGCCGACCTCGGCGTGCCGACCACCGGGGTGTCGGCGTCCCCGGACCCGCAGGCGGTGGACCTGCTGGTCGCCCGCACGGAGCAGGACACCGAGCTGCGGGTCACGGTCTACGGGCGCGACGCGTGGGACAGCCAGCTCGTCGGATCGCTGTGGACGGCCCTGACCCGCCGCGGCGAGCGCGCGCAGATCTGGGGTACGCGGCGGTCCCGGGTCGAGCACGAGGCTCTCTTCACGCTGCTGGCGTCGGAGGCGGGTGTCCCGACGCTCGACGTCGTCGCGGTCGGCGTGGCGGACCAGGGCGACGCCCTGCTGGTGACGTCCAGCCCGCGCGCGTCGCTGGACGACCTGGACGCCGAGACGCTGGACGACGAGCTGCTCGCCGGGATGTGGCGGGCGGTCGTCGGGCTGAACCGCGCCGGGATCGCGCACGGGCGGATCGACGGGAGCCGGGTGGTCGTCCGGCTCGACGGCACCCCCGCGCTGGCCGACTTCGACGCCGCCGGCCGCGCGTCCGACGAGGGTGACGTGCCGACGGACCAGGCCCGGCTCCTCGTCTGCACGGCACTGGTCGTCGGACCGGACCGGGCACTCGCCGCGGCGATCCGTGCCGTCGGAGCCGAGGGCCTCGCCGATCTCCTGCCCTATCTGCAGTCGGCCGCGCTCGGTCGAGGGACGCGCGCCGAGGTGCGCACGGCGAGCTGGACGGTCGACGAGCTGCGCGCCGCAGCGGTCGCGGCCGCCGGGGTCGAGGAACCACCGCTGGAACGTCTGCGGCGCGTGACGCCGAAGTCGATCGGCACCCTCCTGCTGTCCGCGCTCATCATCTACGTCGTCGTCACGATGCTCGCCGGGGTCGACCTCGCCAGCGTCGCCGCCGCCCTCGCGTCCGCGGACTGGGTCTGGCTCGTCGCCGCGCTGCTGCTCTCCCCGTTCATCCAGACGGCGCTCGCCGGAGCGACCCTGGGCGCCGCCCTCGCCCGGCTGCGGTACTTCCCGGTCCTGATGCTGCAGTACTCCATCCAGTTCATCTCGCTCGTGCTCCCGTCGTCCGCCGCCCGCCTCGCGCTCGAGGTCCGCTTCTTCCAGAAGTTCGGGATCCCCGCCGGGTCCGCCCTGTCGTTCGGGCTCATCGACAGCGTCACGGGGTTCGTCGTGCAGGCGTCCCTGATCCTGCTCATCGTGGTGAGCGGACTGCCGGGATTCACCTCGAGCCTCTCCACCGGGTCGAGCAGCGACGACTCCGGCTCGTCGAGCCCGTCCCTCATCGCGGTGCTGGTCGCCGTGCTCGTCCTCACCGCGGTCGTCACCCTGGCCGTCCCCCGGCTGCGCCACCGGGTCACCGCACGGATCCCGAAGATCCGCGCCGCGATCGCGGAGCAGGCGCGCTCGGCGCAGTCCGCGCTCGGCGTGCTGCGCAAGCCCGCGAAGGTGTCCGCGATGCTCGGTGGCAACCTCGGGGCGCAGCTGCTCCAGGCCGGGGTCCTGGCGCTGTGCCTGCAGGCGTTCGGGCAGACCGCGCACTTCTCGCAGCTGATCCTCATCAACACCGCGGTGAGCCTGTTCGCAGGCCTGATGCCCGTCCCCGGCGGCATGGGGGTCACCGAGGCGGGCTTCACGGTCGGCCTGCAGGCCATCGGGGTGCCCAGCGCGATCGCCGTCTCGACGGCCATCACCTACCGGCTCGTCACGTTCTACATCCCCCCGATCTGGGGGGCGGCGGCGATGCGCTGGCTGCGGCGCCAGGAGTACGTGTAGCGGCTCCTACTCGGGCTTGTACTTGAACGACAGCTGGATTCGGGTGCGGTAGAGCAGCTCCCCGGTCTCGCCGACGACGACGTCCTGCTTCGTCACCTCGGCCACCCGGAGGTCGTGCAACGATCCCCCGGCCGTGCTGATCGCCTCGGCCGCGGCCGCCTCCCAGGACGACGCGCTCGTCCCGATGACGTCGATCACTCGGTACACGCTCATGGTGCTGGCCTCTCCTCGCTCGGAATCGACGACTCCATACTGGTCGCGGCCGGTCGACGGCACCACCGTGCAGCCCCGGACGACAGGAGATCGCTGATGCGCCACACACCCCGGTTCCTCATGACCGACCCGGACGACGTCAGAAGGCTCGTCCGGGAGAACCCGTGGGCAACGTTCGTCTCACCGGCTTCGACCGGGCTCGTCGCGTCCCACTACCCGGTCATGGTCGAGGACGGCGACGACATCACGATCGTCAGCCACTTCGGCCGCCCCGACGAGACGCTGCACGAGCTGGGGCAGCACGAGATCCTCGTGATCGTCCAGGGTCCGCACGACTACGTCTCCCCCAGCTGGTACGCGCCGGGCGACCTGGTCCCCACCTGGAACCACGTCACCGCGCACCTCTACGGCACGCCGGAGCTCCTCAGCAACGACGAGAACTACGCCGTGCTCACGCGCCTCACCGACCACTTCGAGCACGGACGGCCCGGTGGTCGGAGCCTCGACGAGGACGAGGAGGGCACTCGCCGCATCGCGCGCGGAACCGTCGGGCTCCGCCTGCGCGTGACGCGGTTCGACGCCCGCGCGAAGCTCAGCCAGAACAAGCAGCCCGACGTCGCCCAGCACGTGATCGCCCAGCTCGAGCCCACCAACCCCGCCCTCGCGGACGAGATGCGCCGGGTGCACGGGAGCTGACGTCCCGTCCGACGGTGCGGGCAGCCGGGACAGGGCTAGCCTGGACGTCGAGGTGAGCGACGATGCACGCAGAGGTCGGTGACAAGGTCGTCATCCATGGCCGGACGGTCGGGACGGCGGATCGCGGTGGCACGGTGGTCGAGGCCCGAGGGACGGAAGGCCCCTACGTCGTGCGGTTCGACGACGGGCACGAGTCACTCGTGTACCCCGGGCCGGACCTGACGGTGGTGCGGTCGACCGCCTGACCGCCCTGCCGCGAGAGCTCAGCGGACACCAGGGAGATCGGCGCGCCCGTCGGGCGTCGTGGTGAACGACACGACCTCGAGACCGAGGTCGAAGAGCTGGTGCAGCACGCCCTGGACGTGGGCCTGGTCGGTGAGCGTCCCGACGAGCTCGGTGCGGCCGTCCGCCGCGGTGAGCGTCATCCCCTCGACGGCGTCGCCGAAGCGGGAGTCGAGCTCACCGGCGACGACGATCGTGCAGAGGATCATCCCGACATCGTTCATGTCGGGACGCCGGCGACGGACCACCCGCGGGACTGCTCACCCGGGTGGTCAGTGCGGTGCGGTCGCGGCGTCCAGCTGGTGCAGGCGCACGATCGCCGCGTCCCGGGACGTGACTCCCAGCTTGCGGTAGGCGGCCTTCAGGTGGGACTTCACGGTGTTGTAGGAGATGAAGAGCTGGTCGGCGATCTCGCGCTGCTGGAGCCCGTCCGCGGCGAGCCGGAGCACGACGACCTCCCGCTCGGACAGCTCCTCGCCGAACTCCGTGGCGTGCCGCGACGGCGCCGTCAGCGCGGCACGCAGGGCCGCCGCGCGCGCGACCAGCCCGCCCGCGTCAGGGACCCGGTCGAGGACCTCCTGTGCCCGGTCGACGGCCTCGAGCGCGCCGGGACCGTGCCCGACGAGTCGCTCGGTCGCGGCGAGCAGGAGGAACGCGTCGGCGAGCCAGGTGCTGCGCGGCATGTCCGCCAGGATGTCGATCGCCAGGCGCAGCTCGACCAGCGCGCCCTGCGGGTCGCCCCGTCGGCGCGCGCGCTCCCCTCCCGCGAGGAGCAGGACGGCGGCGGCCACCGACCGGTCCGCACCCACGTTGCGGAGCACGTCGGCACGACGGTCCAGCAGCGGGTCGGCGTGGGACGGGGCTCCGGCCGACGCCTCCGCCAGGCCGAGGGTCCCGACGGCCAGCGCGAGCATGATCGGGTGGGCGTCGGAGATCTCCCCCACCGCGTGCCGCAGCGTGACGGTGGCCTCCGCACCCTGCCCCGCCAGGTACTGCGCCTGCCCGAGACAGGCCAGCGCGATGCCGTGCCAGGTGGAGTTCGGCGCGGCGGCGACCGCGCCCTGCGCCGACGCCAGCGCCCGCCCCACGTCGTTGACCCCCGTGACGCTCTCCAGGAAGTCGACCCGGAACCCCAGCGGGAGCCCGGTCGCGTCCAGGGCGCCCAGGTCGCCCGTGCGCGCGACGTCGAGCCAGTCCGCCGCGTCGTCGAGCTGGTTCGCCAGGCTCGCCGCCACGGCCCGGACGAACGCGAGCTCCGGATCGCGCAGAGCCTCCGGCCACGAGAGCGCCGCGAGCCAGCGCCCGATGTTCGCCCCGCGCCCGCTCACGGACATCGGCTGGACCTGCCCCGCCACCAGGCGTGACGCGAGGTGCACGTCGCGCGACGCGATCGCGTGGTCCGTCGCGGCCTCGAGATCACCGGCCGCCTCGAGCCACCGGGCGGCCCGCGCGTGCAGCACCGGCACGAGGGTCGGCTTCGACCTCGTCAGCTCGACCCGCAAGGCCTCCGTGAACAGCTGGTGAGGGTGGTACCACTCGCCCGCGCTGTCCACCGAGATGAACAGGTTCGCCCGCTCGAGGTCGGCCAGCAGGGCGCCCGAGCCGGTGGTCCCCGTGACCGCGTCGCACAGCGACCCGGTGAAGCGACCGAGGATCGAGACCTGGAGCAGGAAGTCCCGGGTCTCCGGATCGAGCAGGTCGAGCACGTCCTGCGCGAGGTAGTCGACGACGTGGCGGCTCGCGCCGGAGAACTGCTCGATGAAGGTGGCGCGCCCGCGCTCCGGCATGAGCAGCGAGGCCAGCCGCAGCGGGGCGGGCCAGCCGCCCGTGCGCTCCGCCAGCTGGTGGCCCTCCGTCGGCGTCAGCTCGGGGAGCCCGATGCCGTCGAAGAAGCTCGCCACCTCGGCCTCGTCGAACCGCAGCGCATCGGCCCGGACCTCGACCAGGTCGCCGCCGGCGCGCAATCGCGCCACGCCGAGGGCTGGGTCCGACCGGGTCGAGACCACCAGCTGGACCCGCTCCGGGCGGTAGCGCATGAACTCGGCGAGCAGCGCACTGATCTCGGGCGTCTCCGCGCGGTGGTAGTCGTCGAGGACGAGCACCACGTCGTCGGTGCCGGCGGACAGCGCGTCGAGCAGCCGCGGCAGCGCCAGGTCGCCGATCCGGCGGGGCCGCGCGCGCATCGCGCTCACCGTGACCTCGGTGACGTCGGGCTCCACGCCGGACAGGGCCGCGGCCACGTGCGTCCAGAACCGTCCCGGCTCACAGTCCCCGGCGTCGAGCGACACCCAGGCGAACCGGCCGGGACCGTCGGTCTGCACCCACTCGGCCAGCAAGGTGGTCTTGCCGAACCCGGCCGGGGCGGAGACGAGCGTCAGGCTCCGGTGCCCGCCCGCGCGCAGGGCCCCCAGCAGCCCCGAACGACTCACGGAACCACGGGGCAGACGCGGGGGGACCAGCTTGGCCCGGACCACGCCCCGCTCTGCCGTCTGCCGGAGCGGACGTGCCTGTTCAGAGCCGATGCCGTGCGTCACGAAACTCTCCCCAGGGCTACGTGAATCGCACCCTAGTCCCCGCGGCACCGATGCGGACACACAGGTCATCCAGGACACGCTCACCCGGGTGATCCGTGCCGGGGGTGATCCCGCGACCTGCCCGGCCGCCGCACGATCGCACGGAGGCCCGCACCGTGGGTCTCGCGACCTCGCGGGCGTCAGCTCGACGGTCACGCCACGACGAAGGAGACCGCCATGGGCTTGACGACGACGTTCGGGAGCGGAGACATCCTGCTCTTCATGCTCGAGTTCTTCCTGTTCATCATCTGGTTCTGGCTGCTGATCGCCATCTTCGGGGACCTCTTCCGCGACGACGAGACCGGCGGTGGCGCCAAGGCCCTGTGGGTCGTCTTCCTGATCCTGCTGCCGTTCCTCGGGATCCTGCTGTACCTGATCGTGCGCGGGAAGGGCATGGGCACCCGCCAGGCAGCCCAGATGCAGGCCGCACAGTCCGCGTTCGACGACCGGATCAGGAGCGCGACCTCGTCGTCGGCACCCGCCGACCAGATCGCCAAGGCCAAGGCGCTGCTCGACTCCGGCGCGATCGACGAGGCCGAGTTCGCCAAGCTCAAGGCCTCGGCCCTCGCCTGAGGCCCTGGCACGACAGAGGGATGATCCGATGACAGACACACCGCTGGACCAGCTGGGACCTGTCGACTACGTGGTGGTCGAGTTCCCCGCTGGGCAGAGCAGCTTCACCGGCGAGATGATCGACGAGCTGATCTCGCTCGTCGACGCGGGAACCATCCGCGTGATCGACGTGCTGATCCTCACCAAGAACGAGGACGGGTCGGTCGACGCCCTCGAGCTGTCCGACCTCCCGCAGCTGGGTGAGCTGGAGAAGCTCGAGGCCCAGCTGGCCGAGCTCCTCGCGGCCGACGACGTCGAGCACCTCGCGGCCGCGATGGACCCCGGGAGCACGGCCGGCGTCCTCATCTGGGAGAACCTGTGGGCCGCTGGGTTCGCGTCGGCGGCGCGCCGGTCCGGCGGGCAGCTCATCGCCGACGGCCGCATCCCGATCCAGGCGATCCTCGCCTCGATCGAGGCCGACCTCGCCCTCGACGCACAGGAGGTCTGACATGCCGCTGAGACCAGCACGCATCGGCCGGGTCGGCGTGATCGGCCACCCCGTCGCCAAGACGGCCGTCGTCGCCAAGGCCGTCACACCGGGACCTGCCCCGGTCGCCAAGACCGCGGTGGTGGCCGCCGCGGTCACGCCCGGCCGACGGCGACGCATCTAGGTCCGCCGCACCCGTCCCGCGGTGGCGGCGGCGACGGGCGCAGAACCGTGGCGGCCCGGCGACCAGATCGTCGGGCCGCCACGGCACGGACCGGCCCCGCACACCCCCGATCCGACACCTGGTGGGACCGGTGTCCGCCCAGTGACCCACCGCGGTTGCGGCCCGTCCGAGCGGGTGAAGACTGGGCCGTTCGGCAGGGGCAGCCGAACGGCAACGAGGCTCGCAGGCACCTCTGCACTGCTAGGGGGTGTTCCATGCGTTCTCGTCGTCACCTTGCGATGTCCCGCTCCGCGCACACGTCTGCGTTCGTCGCGCTCTGCGCCCTTGCGCTCGCCGTCCCCGCCGGCGCCGCCTCGGCTGCCCCGGACGATCCCGACGGCGAGGCCGCCGTCACGCAACAGCTCCAGGAGGTGCAGTCGCTCCCGTCGCAGTGGTGGTGGGACGAGTCCGGTCCGGACACCCGGCGGGCGAGGGCGCTGCTGCGGCAGATGACCCTCGACGAGAAGGTGGACATGCTCCACGGGGAGCTGAACAACTTCTACGGCTTCTACAACGGCCCGATCGAGCGCCTGGGCATCCCCGCCCTCACGATGGCCGACGGCCCGGCCGGGGTGCGCATCGCGAACCCCGCCGTGAACGACCAGGAAGCCACCCAGCTGCCCTCCCCGATCGCGCTGGCGGCCACGTGGGACACCGCGCTCGCCGAGCAGTACGGGCAGGTCGCCGGCGACGAGGCCTTCCGCACGGGCCACAACGTCCTGCTCTCCCCCGCCGTCGACATTGCCCGCGTAGCGCAGGCCGGCCGCGCGTTCGAGGCTCTCGGCGAGGACCCGCTGCTGTCCGGGACGATGGGTGCCGCCGAGATCCGGGGCATCCAGTCGCACCCCGTCGTGGCGGACATCAAGCACTACAACGTGTACACGCAGGAGACCAACCGCCTCAGCGGCGGGAACGCCGTGGTCGACGAGCGGGCGCTGCAGGAGATCTACACGCGACCGTTCGCGATCGGCGTCGAGCAGGGCCGACCGGGGTCCGCGATGTGCGCGTTCAACAAGGTCAACGGTGTGTACGCGTGCGAGAGCGACGAGCTGCTCAACCGCATCCTCAAGGCGCAGCTCGACTTCGAGGGCTGGGTGATGAGCGACTACGGCGCCACGCACAGCACCACGCAGGCGATCCTCGGCGGCCTGGACCAGGAGATGCCGGGCAACACCACCCCGCAGACCGGTCCCGGCGCCTGCTTCTTCTGCGGACCGCTCCTCGACGCCGTCCGCGCCGGGCAGGTGCCGGTCTCCCGGATCGACGACGCGGTCCTGCGGATCCTGCGGCCCATGTTCGCGCTCGGGCTCTTCGACAACCCGCCCGTCGTGTCGGCTCTGCCCGAGGCCGAGCACGGCGCGTTCGCGCGACAGGTGGCCGAACGGTCGGCCGTGCTGCTCAAGAACGACTCCGCGGCCCTTCCCTTGCAGGCGAACGTCGGGTCGATCGCCGTCATCGGCGCCGATGCCGACTCGGTCGTCGCCGGAGGGGGCAGCTCGCTGGTCAAGCCGACGTACACAGTGAGCCCGCTCGAAGGAATCCAGGCGCGTGCGGGTGCGGGGGTCCTCGTCCGGCACGTCGCCGGTGCCGACCCCGTGACGTCCGCGTCGCTCATCCCCGGTCCGGACCCCATCCCGTCGGACTTCCTGTCGACGGGCGCGGAGAACGGTCTGCGGGCCGAGTACTTCACCGAGCCGGACTTCACCGGGCCGATCGCCGACCGCACCGACCCCTACGCCGCCATCAACGCGGGGTTCTTCCTGTTCCAGGGGTTCAACGCGCAGTCGCCGCACTTCCCGCTGCAGACGCGGGACATGGCGGGGTCCATCCGCTGGACCGGCACGCTCACCGCTCCGGTCGACGGGACCTACGGCATCGCGGTCACCACGACGGGGAGCGCGACGGTCACCCTGGACGGTGCCGCAGTGCTCATCGCCGAGCCGACCGGTGAGGTGTCCACGACGAGCGTCGACGTGGACCTCGTCGCCGGCGTCGAGCACGAGCTGCTGGTCGAGTACGTCAACGACGGACCCGGCGGCACCGACGCGGGAGCCGTGTTCCAGCTCGGCTGGACCACCCCCGACGGCGTCGTCGCACCGCAGGCGCTCGCGGCGGCGGACCTCGCGCGCTCGTCGCAGGCCGCCGTCGTCCTGGTCCGCGACTACTCCAGCGAGGGTGGCGACAAGCCCGACCTCGACCTGCCCAACGGTCAGGCCGAGCTCATCCGCCAGGTCGCCGCGGCCAACCCCCGCACGGTCGTCGTGCTCGTCGCCGGGGGTGCCGTACAGACCTCCGACTGGGAGTCCGGCGTCCCGGCCATCATCCACTCCTGGTTCGGCGGTCAGGAGCAGGGCAACGCGCTCGCGGGCATCCTGTTCGGCGACGTCAACCCGTCCGGCCGGCTGCCGATCAGCCTGCCCGTCGACGAGGACAGCACCCCGGTGAGCACCCCGGAGCAGTACCCCGGCGTCGGGCTGGACCAGCTGTTCACAGAGGGCATCTACGTGGGCTACCGCGGGTACGAGGAGTTCGACATCACGCCGCAGTACTCGTTCGGGCACGGGCTCTCGTACACGACGTACGACTACCGCAACCTGCGCACCGCGCCGTCCGCGCAGGGGCTCCAGGTCAAGGTCGCCGTGCGGAACACCGGGGCGGTGACCGGCACCGAGACGGTGCAGGTGTACGTGGGCAACCTGCCGACCCGGCAGGTGCAGAGCGCCCCGAAGGTGCTGGCCGGATGGGCGACCGTGACGCTGCAGCCGGGTGAGCGACAGCAGGTCACCGTCGCGCTCAGCCCCGAGTCGGTGTCCTACTGGGACGTGGACCGTGACCGCTGGCGTACGCCGCGCGGTGACATCCCCGTGTACGTCGGGTCGTCGTCGACCGACATCCGCCTCACCGGCACGCTCCGGACCACGGGCCGCCCCGCGCGGTGACCCTGGTGAGAGGGCCCGGTCGTCCTGCAGTGCTCAGCGCAGGAACGACCGGGTCCGCCTCGCGGTCGTCTCCACGGCGCGCAGGCCGCGTGAACCCAGCGTCGGGTGCTCCTGGCGGCGCTCGACCCGCTCGGCCAGCCGACGGGCGATCGACGCCACGACGGGGAGCAGCACGATCACCACGACCATCAGTCGAATGCGACGGAACAGCAGAGCCCACATCGTTCCTCCGGTGATCCGGTGGGTCACCGACGCACGCTGCCCGACGCCGGGCTCCATGGTCCGCCCGGACGCACCCCGTCGCATCTCGGTCAGGAGCGCCGTCCCTCGGCGAGGAACGCCAGCCGGCGCAGCGCCTCGGTGTTGCGCGGGACCAGCGCGGCCGTGCGCAGGGGTCGCGGAACGAGGGTCCCAGGTCCGCGCACGGCGTCCTCGGCCATCTCCACGGTGCAGCCCCCGAGGCGTGGCCGGACCTGGATCCTGACGCGAGCCTCCCCGGCCGGCCACCCGCGTGCCTGCAGGTCGATGCCTCGCTCCGGGTCCCACCCGCGCGCCACCGTGACGTCGTCGAGCAGCGCCGGCCAGATGCCGACCGAGTGCGCGATCCGCGTCCCGGCGGCGGGCCACGCCGGGTCGACAGCCCGGATGCGCGACGTGCCGACGACCCACGTGGCGTAGCTCCAGCCGTCGGCCAGCACGTCCAGGACTGCCGACGGCGGACAGCTGAGGTCGCGGGTGACGGTGGCCATGGCTCGACGGTAGCCACGGTGCCCGCATCGGCAACCCGGCCGCGTCCGACGCGCGCGGGCACGGGGACAGCGGGACACTCGGCACGTGCCCGACTCCGAGCGCCTCGCCGCGTACCGGGCGAAGCGCGACCCCGCGCGGACGCCGGAACCGGTGCCCGACACGGACCCCGACCCATCGACGGCCGAGGGCCGGACGTTCGTCATCCAGGAGCACCACGCCCGCGCCCTGCACTGGGACTTCCGGCTCGAGCGCGACGGCGTCCTGGTGTCCTGGGCGGTGCCCAAGGGGCTCCCGCCGGACCCGAAGGCGAACCACCTGGCGGTCCACACTGAGGATCACCCCCTCGAGTACGCCACGTTCGAGGGCACGATCGGCGAGGGCGAGTACGGCGGTGGCCAGGTCACCGTCTGGGACCACGGCACCTACGAGGAGCTGAAGTGGACGGACCGGGAGGTCCAGGTCGTGCTCCACGGCGAACGGGTCCAGGGCAGGTACGTGCTGTTCGCGACGCGCTCGAAGGGCGCTCCCGACGACGGCCGGAGCTGGATGGTCCACCGGATGGACCCGCCGACGGACCCGGACTGGACGCCGCTGCCGACGCATGTCCTCCCGATGCTCGCGCGGCCGGGTGACCTGCCGCCGGACGACGGGACATGGGCGTACGAGATGGCCTGGGATGGGGTGCGCGTGCTCGCGCTCGTCGACGGTGGCCGCGTCCGGCTGCGCTCCGGCGACGACGATCTCACCGGCGCGTACCCCGAACTGGCCGGGCTGGGCGAGCAGCTCGGCTCCACGGTCGTGGCGCTCGATGGCGAGCTCGTCGCGCTCGACGCCTCCGGCGCACCCGATCACGGTCGGCTGCGCGAGCGGGAGGGCCTCACGGGAAGCGCCGCGCGGCACCTCGCCCGGACGCAGCCGGTGACCTACCTCGTCTACGACGTGCTGCACCTGGATGGGCATCCGACCGTGGAGCGGCCCTACGACGACCGGCGAGCCCTGCTGGACGGGCTCGGGATCGAGGGCCGGTCGTGGCGGGTGCCCCCGACGTTCGACGGGCCGGGTGCGGCGGTGCTGGCCGCCGCTGCGGCGAACGGGTTCGACGGGATCGTGGCGAAGCGGCGCTCGTCGACGTACCGGCCCGGTGTCAGCTCCTCGGACTGGTGCCGCGTGTCCTCGACCTGACGACCCGGACGGGCGGCAGGGGCGCGGGGTCGGCTCGCCCGCACAGGGCGTCCCGAGCGTCCCGAGCGTGCTCTCGCACCGCGCGCGCCCCCGCCGTCCTTCGTCAGGAGCCGGTGCCTGCCTCGGACGTGATCTGGGCGGTGTCGCCCGCGTGCTGGACCTCGATGCGCCGCGGCTTGGCCTCCTCGGCGACGGGGATGCTGAGCGTGAGCACGCCGTCCGCGTAGGTGGCCGAGATCGCGTCGAGGGCGAGGCCGCGGCTCACCGCGAGCTGTCGCGCGTACGTGCCGACGGGCCGTTCCTTCGCCAGCCACTGCACGTCCTGCTCCGTGTGCGGCGTGCGCTGCGCGCGGATGGTGAGCGTGCGGTCCTCGACGTTCACGTCGATGGTGCCCGGGTCGGCGCCCGGCAGGTCCACGTGCAGCACGTAGTGGTCCCCGGAGCGGTACAGGTCCATCGGCATGGTCGTGGACGCGCGCTCGGCGGACACGACCTGGGCGAACAGGCGGTCGAACTCCTGGAACGGGTCGAATCGCGTAGCCATGACCGTCACCTCCTTCACGGCGAGGCGCCGGACCGTCCGGGCCTCGGGTGCTGTCCGACCCCCGTGGCCGGACTGGCTACAACACAAAGAATTAGCACTCTCGAAGTGAGAGTGCCAGCCGTGCTCGGGCGGCGTTCGCGTGCGGCGAACGAGTCGTCCCGGCCGTGGCACGGCGCGCGTGCGGATCGGCGGCGGCGTAGCGTCGGGACGTCATGCGTGAGGCAGCCGCGCTGATCGACGAGCCGTCCACGATCCACACGCCGCGCCGGCGGAGTCCTCCGACGCGCGTGGTCGGACCGTCCGCGGTGGCCCCGGAAGGACACCCCCATGAGCGAGACAACCCTGAGCGGCTACCGAGTCCTGGCGATCGTCACCAACTACGGCGTCGAGCAGGACGAGCTCGTCGTGCCGGTCGAGCACCTGCGTGGGCGCGGCGCCACGGTTGTGGTCGCGGCCGCGTCGAGGGACGCGGTCCAGACCCTCGTCGGCGACAAGGACCCCGGCCGGACCGTGCAGCCGGACGCGACGTACGGCGACGCGGGGTCGGACTTCGACCTGCTCCTCATCCCTGGCGGCACACTGAACGCCGACGCCCTGCGGCTGGAGAGCGGCGCGCTCGACACGGTCCGCGCCTTCGCGTCGTCCGGCCGCCCGATCGCGGCGATCTGCCACGGCCCGTGGGCGCTGGCCGAGGCGGGCGTGGTCGAGGGACGGACGGTGACGTCGTACGCGTCGCTGCGTACCGACCTGCGCAACGCCGGGGCGACGTGGGTGGACCAGCCGGTCTCGATCGACGACGGCGGCCCGTTCACCCTGGTCACCTCGCGCACACCGGACGACCTGGACGACTTCCTGCCCGCCGTCGAGAAGGCGCTCGCCAGCAGCCACGAGGGGTGAGCCCGCCCGCTCCTGTCGCACGGTGGAGGATACGGACGACGAGCTGACCCGACGAACCGCAGAGGGCCGACCGATGCCGAGCCCCGTGCACGCGCTGCACGCGCGGGTCGAGCTGCGGATCCCCGACGCCGGACGTCGGCGGGAGGCACTGGACGTCCTGCACGATCACGAGGACCTCTTCCGTGCACCGGCCCGGCCGACACTCACGCTCGACGACCTCCACCACGCCAACCTCCTGCTCCGGCGGGGCACCAGCGGCTGGACCCTGGCCGGGCACGCCGCACGGCTCCCGAAGGGCGGGTCGGGCAGACTCGGTCCATGGGCTCGCACGCCTGGGTGCTGCACGTCGACCTCGACCAGTTCGTCGCGGCCGTCGAGGTGCTGCGCCGCCCGGACCTCGCCGGCAAGCCGGTCGTCGTCGGCGGCCGTGGTGACCCGACCGAGCGGGGTGTCGTCTCCACCGCGTCCTACGAGGCACGGGTCTTCGGGGTGCGTTCCGGGATGCCGTTGCGCATCGCTGCCCGCAAGCTGCCCGACGCCGTGTTCCTTCCCGTGGACGCCCCGGAGTACGAGGCCGCCTCCGACCGGGTGATGGCGACCTTGCGCACGCTCGACGTCGTCGTCGAGGTGCTCGGCTGGGACGAGGCGTTCCTCGGTGCGCAGACCGACGACCCGGAGGGGCTGGCCCGGGACGCGCAGGCGGCCGTCCTGCGCGAGACGCGGCTGCACTGCTCGGTGGGCATCGGTGACAACAAGGTCCGCGCGAAGATCGCCACCGAGTTCGGCAAGCCGGCCGGGGTGTTCCGGCTGACCGCCGAGAACTGGTTCGACGTCATGGGTCACCGCCCCACGATCGACCTGTGGGGCGTCGGGACGAAGGTGTCGCGCCGCCTCACGACGCTCGGCGTCACCACCGTGCAGGAGCTGGCCGACGCTCCGGCCGACGCCCTGGTCGCCGAGTTCGGGCCGAAGATGGGTGTCTGGTACCACGAGCTCGGGCAGGGCCTCGGGCCGACGACCGTGGACGACGCCCCCTGGGTGCCGCGCGGGCACAGCCGCGAGACGACGTTCCAGCAGAACCTCACGGATGCGGAGCAGGTACGGGACGCGGTCCGGACGATGGCGCGCGAGGTGGTCGACGACACGGCGCAGGACGGCCGACCGGTCGTGCGGGTCGGCCTGAAGGTGCGCTACGCGCCGTTCGTCACCACGACCATGAGCCGCAAGCTCCCCGCCGCCACGCGTGACCCCGAGACGATCGTCGACGCTGTCCTGGCGCTCGCCGACAAGGTCGAGGACCGGGAGATCCGGCTGCTCGGCGTCCGGGCAGAGATGGCGATGCCCGACGACGCGGACCCGGCCGACCGCACTCCGGTGCGCGGCCGGATCTAGGCACGTCCACCATGCGAGAGTCCCGGCCGAACTCTTGACCGTGGCGGACGGCGCGTGCTCGTCTGTGCCCGCCGCGACCGAGCCGACCTGGGAGGAGCCTTCGATGACCGCTGTCCGCGTCACCGCGCTCCCGTCCCGTCGCGCCGCCCTCGCGCTGCGTTCCTGTCCGGCCTGCTGTCAGCAGCACTGACGCTCCCACCCGGCCCGCGCCGGGAGCAGGCCCGTCCGACCCACGCCTCGACGCGTCCGGGTCGGCCCGCAGACGCACCCCCGAGAGGCACCACCATGAGCATCGACCTGTCCCCCCGTCCCGACACCGTCGCCGCCCCGCTCGACGTCGACCAGCTCAGCGCGCTGACCCGTGCGCTCGCCGCGCAGCCCGACCTGTGGCAGCCCCTGGTCCAGTTCCAGGAGAGCGGCCGCTGGTGGACCCGGCTGGACGCCCCGCCCGGGGTCGACGTCTGGCTGCTCACCTGGCTCCCGTCCCAGGGCACCGAGCTGCACGACCACGGCACCTCGGCCGCGGCGTTCACGATCGTCGCCGGCACCCTCACGGAGGTCCGTCCGACCTCCGACGGTGACCTCGTACCGCAGCAGTTCCCCGCCGACCGGACCCAGACGGTCGACCCGGGTGACCGTCACGACGTGCTCAACACCGGGACCGAGGCGGCTGTGAGCATCCACGCCTACTCCCCGCCCCTGACCCGGATGACGTACTGGGCGACTGCCCCGGACGGCACGCTCGTCCCCTCGCGCACGGTCGAGACCGACGAGCCGGAGTCGGACAAGTGACCCGCCGTCGGACCATCGACGACGTCCTGGCGGAGGCCCGGGCAGGGCTGCACCGGCTCGACCCGACCGACGCGTGGGACGCCCTGGCGGCGGGCGCGCTGCTCATCGACATCCGCCCGGCGGCCCAGCGCGCGACCGAGGGCGAGGTGCCGCAGGCGGTCGTGATCGAGCGGAACGTGCTCGAGTGGCGGCTCGATCCGGCCAGCGACCACCGCATCCCGGCCGCGACCGGCTACGACGTCCAGGTCGTCGTGCTCTGCTCGGAGGGCTACACGTCCAGCCTGGCTGCCGCCGCGCTCGCGGACCTCGGGCTGCACCGCGCGACCGACGTCGTGGGCGGCTTCCACGCGTGGGCCGCAGCAGGGCTCCCCGTCGTCGGAGGGACACGCGGCCCGCTCGTCGTGTCGGGAGTGCACGCGCCACGCCTCTGAGAGGAAGGGCTGGGCACCGGCACGGACGAGTGATAGACCGGGTGACAACCGTGACACCCGCTCTCTCGTCCGAGGAGATCTCATGCGATCGTCCAGGCCGACCGGCTCGCTGGTGGCGCTCGTCGCCGCCGTCGCCCTCGCACTGGGGGTGGGCGTCGCGCCCGCCTCGGCTCACCCTCCGCACCCCGGCCAGGGCGACAAGGTGCCGGTGGCCACCGGCACCGGCGGGGCCGTCACCACCGTCGACGCCGACGCGACCCGCGTCGGCCTGGACGTGCTGCGCCGGGGCGGGAACGCGGTGGATGCCGCGGTCGCGGCGGCGGCGACGCTCGGTGTCACCGAGCCGTTCTCGTCGGGCATCGGCGGCGGTGGCTTCTTCGTCTACTACGAGGCGGCGACCGGTCAGGTCCACACCATCGACGGCCGCGAGACCGCCCCGATGGCGATGCAGAGCAACGCATTCGTCGAGAACGGCGTGCCGATCCCGTTCGCCGACGCCGTCACGTCGGGACTGTCCGTCGGCGTGCCCGGCACGCCGCGGACGTGGGCGACCGCTCTCGACCAGTGGGGGTCCATCGATCTCCGCACCGCGCTGCGCGGGGCCACCGACGTGGCGCGTCGCGGGTTCGTGGTCGACCAGACGTTCGTCGACCAGACGACCGCGAACGTCGCGCGGTTCTCCGCCTTCCGGTCCTCGTCGGACCTCTTCCTGCGCCGGGGCGCCCCACCGGCGGTCGGGTCGGTCTTCCGCAACCGCGACCTGGCCGACACCTACGACCTGTTGGCCCGCAAGGGTGTCGACGCGCTCTACACCGGCCGGCTCGCCCAGGAGATCGTCCGGACGGTCCAGGACCCACCCGTCGGTCGCCGCAGCACGCTCGTCGTGCGCCCCGGACTGCTGGAGCTCGGCGACCTCGCGTCCTACCAGTCGCCGCTGCGGGCTCCGACGCTCGTCTCCTACCGCGGCCTCGACGTCTACGGGATGGCGCCGCCGTCGTCCGGCGGCTCCACCGTCGGCGAGGCGCTGAACATCCTGGAGGCCTCCGACCTCGGCGACCCGACGCAGACGCTCCACCACTACCTGGAGGCCAGCGCCCTGGCGTTCGCCGACCGCAACCGGTACGTCGGCGACCCCGCGTTCGTGGACGTGCCGCTCGAGCAGCTGCTGTCCGACGGCTTCGCCGCGGAGCGCGCCTGCCTCATCAACCCCACGGCGGCGCTGACCAAGCCGGTCGCTCCTGGGGTCCCCGACGGCGACTACGCGTCGTGCGCGACCGCCGCCGCGGGCACCGAGGGCACCGACGGCCAGTCCACGACGCACCTGACCACCGCAGACCGCTGGGGCAACGTGGTGGCGTACACGCTCACCATCGAGTCGCTCGGCGGCAACGGCATCGTCGTGCCGGGGCGTGGCTTCCTGCTCAACAACGAGCTGACCGACTTCAACTTCACCGACACCCAGGGCGGCAACGACCCGAACCTGCCCGGCCCCGGCAAGCGGCCGCGCAGCTCGATGTCGCCGACGATCATCCTGGCCGACGGCGCACCGTTCCTGGCGCTGGGCTCCCCCGGTGGGTCGACCATCATCACGACGGTGCTGCAGGTCCTGGTGAACCGAGTGGACCTCGGCATGGACCTGCCGGCCGCCGTCGCGGCGCCGCGCGCGACCCAGCGCAACACCGTCGCGGTCCAGGCCGAGCCCGGCTTCGACCGGGCACCGCTGCAGGCTCTCGGCCACACGTTCGTGGACAACCCGGAGATCGGGGCGGTGACGGCAATCGAGTTCCTCGACGGCGGCGCGCTGCTGGCGGTCGCGGAACCGGTCCGGCGCGGCGGTGGCAGCGCCGCGGTGGTGCACGACAGCTGACATCACGCCGGCTCATTCGTCCGGCATGCAAGAAAGTTGACTAAACCCTCTGGTCAAGTCGGGATTATTGTTATACCCGGTGCATCGAACCCGCGCGGACTGTGCGGCGGGTTCATGAGAACCGAGATCGAGGACCCCGCCATGACCCATCAGACGTCGTCGCATCACCCCGGAGCACGAGTGGTGGTGCTGTCGGGCAACCCACGGGCGGGCTCGCGCACCACGGCCGCCGCGGTGCGCATCGGCGAGGAGACGGCACGGTTCCTCGGGTCCGAGCAGCCGGTCGAGACGATCGAGCTCGCGCGGTTCGCCGCCGAGATCCTGGCCGACGTGCACGCGACTGCCGACGAAGCGCTGCGCACGGTCGCCGAGGCCACGGTGCTCGTCGTCGCGACTCCCGTCTACAAGGCGTCATACACCGGTCTTCTGAAGGCGTTCCTCGACCTCTACGGCCCGGGCGGGCTGAGCGGCGTGGTCGCGGTGCCCGTCGTCGTCTCGGGCAACCCCGCGCACGCGCTCGTCGGCGAGGTGCACCTGCGGCCCCTGCTCGTCGAGCTCGGCGCCGTCGTCCCCACCCGGGCGCTGACCCTGGTCGAGTCGCAGCTCACGGACCTCGACCCCGTGGTCGAGCGCTGGTGGAACGACGGTGGCCGTGCTCTCGCGGCGCAGGTCGCGTCGGTCCCCGCCGACCTCACGGCGGCCCGCGCATGACCGCCGAGACGTTGCACGCCTTGGACCGCCTGCTCCGGGACCAGGACGAGCCGCAGCTGTCGCCCCAGCAGTACAAGGAGGTATTCCGCCTGCACCCCGCGGGGGTCGCGGTCGTCGCGCTGCGCGACGGCGAGCGCCGGATCGGGTTCACGGCGACCTCGGTCATCTCCGTCTCCGCCGCTCCCCCGCTGCTCGCGTTCTCGCTGGCGTCGACGTCCTCGTCGTGGGACGCCCTGTCCCGCGCACGCACCCTCACGGTGAGCTTCCTGTCGGCCGACCAGGACGACGTGTCGGCACGCTTCGCGACGAGCGGCATCGACCGGTTCGCCGCGGGCGGCTGGTACGACCTGGGCAGCGGCGAGCCCGTCATCGAGGGAGCGGTCTCCTGGGTCCGCGGTCGGGTGCTCCAGCGCACCCCGGTCGGCGACAGCTACCTCGTCTCGCTGCGGGCGCTCGAGCACGGCACGTCCGACGACACGACGCCGCTGGTCTACCACGACCGCAGCTACCACCGGATCGGGTCGCACACGGCGATCTGAGACCCAGCCTGCCCCGCACACAAGAGGAGCCCCCCGCCGCAGCGGGGGGCTCCTCTCCGTCTCAGTCGACCGCGGTGAACCCCGCGGGGCGCCGGGCGTCGGCCGGACCCCACAGGTCGGTCTTCACCTCGGCCTTGACCAGCGGGACCACCTCCTCCGCGAACCGCCGCAGGACGTCGTCCTGGTGGGCGGGCTCGAGGACGTGGTTGATCGAGACGGACTGCAGGTCGTGCCGGTAGCTGGCGTGGTAGTCGAGGATCTTCTCCGCGACGCGCTCGGGCGACCCGACGAGCGCCGGACCGCGCTCGACGGCCTCCTCGATGGTCCGGAAGCTGGTCACCTTGCCCACCGCGGCGGGGTCGTGCTTGCGCAGGTCCTGCCGCGCGACCGCCCCTTCGTAGAACGGGCGGTACTGCGCGATGGCCTGCTCGGTGGTGTCCGCCAGGAACAGCCCGCCCGAGCCGGAGCCGACGAACGCGTACGCCGGGTCGTGACCGTGCGCCGCGTACTGCTCCCGGTACCGGTCGATGAGCACCTGGTAGTTCTCGCGGGACTGCAGGGCGTTCGCGCTGACGATCGGGTCGCCGTGCTTGGCGGCAAGGTCGACCGCGAACTGCGAGGTCGCGGAGCCGTGCCAGATCCGGAACGGGCCCGAGAACGGCCGCGGCAGGGTGGTCGCGCCGTGCAGGTCGGGGCGGTGCCGGCCGACCCACTCGACGTCCTCGCGGCTGAGCAGCAGGCTGAGCAGCTCGTAGTTCTCCTCGAGGTACTCGTACTGCTTGTCGAGGTCGAGCCCGAGCAGCGGGTACTGCAGCGCCTCGTTGCCCTTGCCGATGACGATCTCGAGCCGGCCGCGACTGAGCTGGTCGATCGTGGCGTAGTCCTCGGCGACCCGGATCGGGTCCAGCAGGGACAGCACGGTCACCCCGGTGCTGAGCAGGATGCGGGAGGTGCTCGCGGCGAGCGCACCGAGCAGCACGGTGGGCGACGACGAGAGCACCTCGCCGGCGTGCCGCTCTCCCACCGCGAAGGCGTCGATGCCGAGCTGCTCGGCGAGCACGGCCGTCTCGACCACCCGTGCGAGCCGGTCGGCCGGCGGGACCGCCTCACCCGTGACGGGGTGCGGCGGGTTGAAGACGATGTCGAGAACCTGGAAACGCATGCTCTGTCCCTCCTCAGGCCGCGGTTCGCGCGGCGTCGCGGGCGGCGACCTCGTCGCGGACCAGCGGGATGACGTAGCGGCCGAAGTCGATGGCGTCGTCGAGCAGGTCGTACCCGCGGGCGGAGATCACGCTCACGCCCAGGTCGTAGTACGCCAGGAGCGCCTCCGCGACCTGCTCCGGCGTCCCGACCAGCGCGTTGGAGTTGCCGGCTCCCCCGGTGGCCTTCGCCGTCGCCGTCCAGAGGACCGAGTCGAACCGGTCCCCCTGCGCGGCGATCTCCAGAAGCCGCTGCGAGCCGGCGTTCTCGGGCTTGTCGATCGAGTGGCGTCGGCTCAGGACGCCACCGGCGGCCGCCTTGCGGGCCTCGATCGCGCCGAGGATCCGGTGCGCCTTCTCCCAGGCCAGCTCCTCGGTAGGCGCGATGATCGGCCGGAAGGCGGCGTGGATGCGCGGGGGCGTGGTCCGTCCCGCGGCGGCGGCCTCACGACGGATCCGCGCGATCTGCTCGGCGGTCCGGTCCAGCGGCTCGCCCCACACGGCGTAGATGTCCGCCTCGGCGGCACCGACCCGGTACGCGGCGTCGGACGACCCCCCGAAGGAGATCGTGGGCGAACGGCCGTCGACCGCCTTGGCGTCGAGCACGAAGTCGCGGAACTGATAGAACTCCCCGTCGTGGTCGAAGGGCTCGGCGCTGGTCCAGGCCCGCTTGACGATCTGGATGTACTCCTGGGTGCGCGCGTACCGCTGGTCCTTGGTGAGCGTGTCGCCCTCGCGCTGCTGCTCGTGGTCGTTGCCGCCGGTGATGAAGTGCACCGAGAGGCGACCGCCGGAGAGCTGGTCCAGCGTCGCGAACGACTTGGCGGCGAACGTGGGGTACGAGACATTCGGGCGGTGCGCGAGCAGCAGCTCGATCGAGTCGAGGCGCGCTGCCGCGTGGGCGGCCAGCACCGACGGCTCGGGGCCGCTGGAGCCGTACGCGAACAGCACGCGGGTCCAGCCGTTGTCCTCGTGGGCGCGCACGATCCGCTCCAGGTAGCGCAGGTCGAGCGGCGCCGTGGTGGGGACCTGCGTCTCCGAGGCGTTGCTGGTGGTGGCGATGCCGAGGAAGTCGACAGGCACGGTGGGGCTCCTTCTGGTGGTGGGGATCAGGCGCCCGAGGGCACCAGGTCGTGGGCGTCGGCAGACGCGTCGGCAGCTGCCGCGTCGGACATGTCGGCGTGCAGACCCCAGTCGGCCGCGAGCAGCTCGAACGAGCGGACGCGGTCGCGCGGGTCGTGGGTCTCGGTGGTGACCAGGAGCTCGTCGGCCCCGGTCACGCGCTGCAGGGTGGCCAGGCGGGCGACGACCTCGTCGGGCGTGCCGACGATGCGGGTGTCGATCCGGTCGCGCAGCACGTCCTGGTCGGCGGCGCTGCGCTGCTCCCACGGCGTCGTGGTCCCCGGCTCCGGGTACGCGATCGCCCCCTGGGCGCCACGCCGGATCGAGAGCACCCACTCCGCGAACGGGTCCGCGAGGTGCTGCGCCCGCTCGGTCGTCTCGGCGGCCAGCACGTCGGCGGAGACCACGACGTACGGCTCGGCCAGCACGCCCGGCCGGAAGGCAGCGCGGTACGCCTCGACGGTGCCGAGCACGTTCGACGGGCTGACGTGGTAGTTCGCCGCGAGCGGGAGACCGAGGGCGCCGGCGACACGCGCGCTCTCGCCCCCGCTCGAGGCCAGCACCCACAGGTCGAACGCCGCGCCGGCGACGGGCGGGCTGACGTAGGCGTTGCCGGCGCTGTCGACGTAGTCGTCGGCGAGCAGGCCGAGGACCAGCTCGAGCTCGGCGCGGAAGTCGTGGCCGGTGCGGCTGGCGCCGATGACCTCCTTCTGCGCGAGGATGCGGGCCCGCAGGGAGGAGTCCGTGAAGTCGATCGGCGGCGTGCCCGGGACGTGCAGGCCGTGGACGTCGCGCGCCTGGGTGGGCGGCGGCGGGGCGTTCCCCTCCGGGGGCGGTGTGAACGCGCGACCCAGCCCCAGGTCGACGCGGCCGGGGTGCAGTGCCGCGATGGTGCCGAACTGCTCGGCCGCGATCAGCGGGCTCGTCGTCCCCAGCAGCACGGCCCCCGAGCCCACCTTCAGGCGACGGGTGCGCTCGGCGGCGAGGGCTGCGAGGACCGCGGGAGAGGCGGACGCTACGCCAGGCGCAAGGTGGTGCTCCGCGAACCAGAGCCGGCGGTACCCGAGCCGGTCGGCCGCGACGGCGAGGTCGAGCGTGGCGCGCAAGGCGTCGGCGCCCGTCTGGCCGACGCCGACGGTCGCCAGCTCGAGGATGGACAGGGGCACGTTCGTGGTCATGGAAGGTCCTCCGTGGGGGTCGGGGTCAGGCCGGCAGGGCCGCGAACCGGGCGGCAGCGAAGGCGGGGTGCGTCGAGTAGGCGGGCTCGGACGCCAGGTCGGCGAGCACGCGTCCGAGGGCCGGCGCGAACTTGAAGCCGTGCCCCGAGAACCCGGCCGCGACGACCACGCGTCCGCGGCGGTCGAGGACGAAGTCGTGGTCCGGCGTCGTGGTGTACGTGCAGGAGATCGGGACGAGGTGGTCGGGGTCGGCGCCCGGCACCCACTGCGCCACGTAGTCGCGCAGCTGCCGCAGCTGGTGCGGCTCGGGGGTGAACGTCCGCCGGTCGGGATCGGTGCGAGGTCCGACGCCGTGGAAACCCACCTTGATCCCCTCGCCCGGGGTCGCCAGGCCGTAGACGCCGCTGGGCCAGGGGTGCGGGGCGGGCGGGTCGTGCGTGAACGACGGCCACAGATCCGCGGCGGGCGCGTCCAGTCGCAGCGCGAAGTGCGCAGGCTGCTCCTGGGTCACCACCAGCCGGTCGGCCAGCTCGGGGATGCCGGCGAGCAGCCCGGAGGTCCAGGCACCGACCGCCACGACGACGCTCGTCGCCTGCCACGTGCCGGTGTCGGTGACCACCCGCACCCCGTCGCCGGTCTGCTCGACCGCGCGCACGGGTGTCTCGTGCAGCACCCGGGCACCCGCGGCAGCGGCGGCCTGGAGGAACGCCTCGACGGCGCGGTCGGCGTGCACCCGGCCCGCCGTGCTCGTCTCGTGCAGGACGTCACCCTCGAACGCGAGGCCCGGCCAGCGCGCGTGAGCCTCGGCGGCGGACAGCCACTCGTGCGGGATGCCCCGCGCGACGAACGCGTCCGCCACCTGACGGGACGCCACGGAGCCCTGGCTCACGCCGCCGGTGATCGTCAGCAGCTCCCCGACCGCGGGTGCCTCGTCCTCGAGCACCCGCCACAGGTCGAACGCCTCCTGCACCAGGTCCAGGTACTCGGCGCGGGCGTAGGTGTTCCGGTAGATCCGGGACGCACCGTGCGACGCGCCCCACGTGTGCCCGCGCCCGAACCGTTCGAGCAGGACGACCTGCCGTCCGCGCCTGGCCAGCTGCCACGCGGCCGCGGCACCCATGACCCCGCCGCCGACGACGACGTGGTCCACGTGCTCGCTCATCTGCTCCTCCTGCTCGTGTGGGTCGGCCGGCTGGGCGACCCCCGTCCACCCAGCCGGCCGTGTGAGGCGACTCCCCCAGCCGCCTCGTCTGTGGGGTCAGTCCGTCTTGGGCAGACCGGGCGGGTTCGTCTCGGACTGCTCGATGGCCTCGTCCTGCAGGCCCCACCGCTCCAGCACCTCGGTGTAGGTGCCGTCCTCGAACGCGTGGTTGAGCGCCGCGGTGATGGCCGGTGCCAGCCCGTTGCCCTTGAGGGTGCCGACGGCGATCTGCGCGGTCGCGGGCCAGCCGCCGTTGAGCGTGCCGATCACCTTGAAGTCCTGCGGGGACACGGCGGCCTTGTACGCGGCCGTCGCGTTCGGGCCGAACGAGACGTCGATGCGGCCCGACTGCAGCGCGAGGATCGTGTCGCCGTCGTTCTCGAAGTACTCGACCTTGGCGGCCTCGAGCCCGGCCGCCTGGTTCTCCTCGTCCCAGGCGAGCAGGATCTTCTCCTGGTTGGTGCCCGAGCCCACTGCGACCGTCAGGCCGGCGATGTCCTTCGGCTCGGAGATCTCCGTGAGGTCGTCGTTGTCGGCGCGCACGAGCCAGCCCAGCTGGTCGTTGCGGTAGGACGAGAAGTCGTAGAGCTCCTTGCGCTCCTCGGTGACCGTGACGTTCGAGATGACCGCGTCCACGGCGCCGGACTGCACGGCGAGCGGCCAGTCGGCCCACGCCTTGACCTCGTGCTTCAGCTGCAGACCGAGTGCGTCGGCCACCAGCTGTGCGATGTCGGTCTCGTTGCCGATGGGCGTCTTCTCGTCGTCGGCAAGGAACGCGAGCGGGGCCACGTAGGCGCTCACGGCAACCGTCAGCGTGCCCTTCTCCTTGACCCCCGCCGGCAGGAGCGCGATCGCCTCGGCCGACTCGGTCGCGTGGATGCGGTCCTGGTCCGCGGTGGTGTTGACGGTGAGCCCGGCCGCCTGCGCGGCCTCCTGGAGGTCGCCGCCACCGGGCTCGGCCTCGGCGCTCGAGGAGCAGGCCGCGAGCCCTGCGAGCAGAGGCGTCAGGACGAGCGCGGCGAGCAGCCGGGTGCGGGACGAGCGGGCGGTGGTGGTGGTGGACATCATCTTCTCTCTTCGGGGTGGGGTGGTCAGAGGACCTTGTCGAGGAACGAACGGGTGCGGGCGTGCTGGGGGTGGTCGAGCACCTGCGCGGGCGGGCCCTGCTCGACGATCCGGCCGCTGTCCATGAACACGACCGTGTCGGCCAGCTCGCGGGCGAAGGCGATCTCGTGCGTGACGACGACGAGGGTCGTGCCGCTGTGCGCGAGGTCCTTGATGACGTCGAGGACCTCGCCCACGAGCTCCGGGTCCAGCGCGGACGTCGGCTCGTCGAAGAGGAGGACCTCGGGCTTGGTGGCGAGCGCCCGGGCGATGGCGACGCGCTGCTGCTGACCGCCCGACAGCTGCCGGGGTCGGGCGTCGGCCTTGTCGGACAGCCCGACGCGTTCGAGCAGCTCGCGCGCCTCGGCCTCGACCTCGCGCCGCGGGCGGCCCTGGGCGTGCACCGGCGCCTCGACCAGGTTCTCCAGCACGGTCAGGTGCGGGAACAGGTTGAAGCTCTGGAACACGAAGCCGATCCGGGTGCGCTGCCGCAGGACGTCCTTCTCGCGCAGCTCGCGCAGGGTGTCACCGCGGCGCTCGTAGCCGACGACCTCGCCGCCGACCGCCACGAACCCGCGGTCCACGCGCTCGAGGTGGTTGATGATCCGCAGCAGCGTCGACTTGCCGGAGCCCGACGGGCCGATGACGACCGTGACCTCTCCCGGCTGGACCACGAGGTCGATGCCGGCGAGCACCTCGAGCGTGCCGTAGGACTTGTGCACGCCGTGCACCTCGACCAGACCCGCGCTCATCGGTCGCCCCCCGTCCGGAACAGGTGGCCGGCGCCGAGCGTCGAGCGCACCGCGTAGCTGGGCGGGACGCTCGCCGGCAGCGGACGCCCGGTCACCTTGCTCGCGGCGGCCAGCACCGACCAGCGCAGCCGCTGCACCGGCGTCGGCGGCAGCGTGCGCAGGGCACCCTTCGCGTAGTGCCGCTCCAGGTAGTACTGCCCGACGGTGAGCACCGTGGTGACGATCAAGTACCAGATCGCCGCGACCAGCAGCAGCGGGACCACCTTGAGGTTGCGGCCGTAGATCACGCCGACCGTGTAGAACAGCTCGCCGTACGCCAGCACGTAGACCACCGACGTGCCCTTGACCAAGCCGATGATCTCGTTGATCGACGTCGGCACGATCGTCCGCATGGCCTGCGGGAGCACGATGCGCAGCTGCTGGCGGGAGCGCGGGATGCCGAGCGCGGCAGCGGCCTCGTGCTGGCCCTGGTCGACGCCGAGGATGCCGGCGCGGACGATCTCGGCGGAGTACGCGGCCTGCGAGAGCCCGAGACCGAGCACGGCGGCGCCGAACTTGCCGACGATCGACAGGGTGTCCACCTCGGTGAACGCCGGTCCGAACGGGATGCCGAACGAGATCTCCGGGTACAGGTACGCGAGGTTGTACCAGAGCAGGAGCTGGAGGATCAGCGGCACCGAGCGGAACACCCAGGTGTATCCCCACGCGACGCTGCGCAGCAGCGGAGAGCGCGACAGCCGCATCAGGGCGAGCACGGTCCCCAGACCGAACCCGATGACGGCGGCGGCGAACGTCAGGCGCAGGGTCCCCCACAGGCCGGACAGGACCGACGGCCAGGTCAGGTACTGCGTCACCACCGACCACTGCCACCGGTCGTTGGTCACCAACGAGCTGACGACCATCGCGAGCAGCACCGCGACGACGGCCGTGGCGAGCCAGCGCCCCGGGTGCCTGCTCGGGACGACGCGCAGGCCGGCGAGCGTCGCCGCGTCACCGCTGCGCTCGGGCTGGACCGGCGGCGGTGCCAGCAGGCGGGACTCGTCCTGGAAGACGCTCATGAGGTCGCCTCCAGCCACTTCTCGAACGGCAGCGGTCCGGTCGCCTCGGCCGCCGGGTCGAACAGCGGCGTGTACCCGGCGCGCAGGTACAGGCCGACGGCCTCCGGCTGCCGCGGCCCGGTGGTCAGGTACAGCCGCGGGTAGCCCAGGTCCGAGGCGCGCTGCTCGAGCTCGGCGACGACCCGCGCGGCAAGGCCACGGCGGCGGTGCGCGTGATGCGTCCAGATCCGCTTGAGCTCGGCGGTGGGGACCGTCGGGAGCCCGGCCTCGTCACGCCCCTCGGCCCGAGGTCGACGCGCTGAGTCGCCCAGCTCGGGCTCGACGCGGCGACGGAACGCCCCGCCCGCCACCGGCTCCCCGTCCTCGAGCAGCAGGACGAGCGCGCCGTCGGGCGCCGCGAACTCGGCCGCCGGGTAGTGCTCCAGCTCGTCGCGGATCTGGTCGACGGCCAGGATGCCCTGGTACCGGGTGGCGTACTCGTACGCCAGCTCGTCCAGCAGCGGGCGCACCAGCGGGTCGGCGAGGTCGGTCCAGCGGACCGTCAGGGTGGAGGCCGGCGCGGTCACGACGCACGCCCGCGCGGGTCGCGCTCGCCGGCGGTCACCGCGAACGGCAGGTGGTTGCCCTCGACGGGTGCCGGGCACGTCCCGAAGTCGCTGAACGCGTACGGCAGGTTGACCGTGCGGTTGAGGTCGACCCGCAGCGTGCCGGCTGCGCGGTCGGCCACGTCGACGCTGACCACGCGCCACGGCGCCAGGTCCTCGGCCTCGTCGCTGAACAGGACGGTGACCGACCCCGGGTTGTGGCCACCGGACACCCGCAAGGTGTGCTGCACACCGTCGCGCTCGACGTCGATCTCGCCCACGAGCCGCACGTGGTGCACGAGCCCGTGCTGCGCCGCACCGACCGTCACCTCGACGGGCTCGTCGTACCAGCGCACCGGCACGTCGACCACCCAGGAGGGGTCGTACGGGTGCGTCGGGACGCCGTTGAAGCCCGTGCGCGCCGCGGCGCGCGGGTCGCGGACCCGCAGGTACAGCCGGCCGGTCCGGCGGACCAGCTCGACGACGAGGCGGTCCTCGTCGTCGCGGCCTGCCGGCACGTACGCCGCCACCAGCGTCGACAGGCCCTCGCCGACCGTCCGCCGCCAGCTCCCCACGAGCGCCTCGCGCGACTGCGGGTCGGTCACGGCGTCGGCGGCGTCGGTCTCGACCAGCGCGTCGGCGCCGTCGGTCGACCACTGGCCCGGGAACCCCGGGATCGAGCGCGGTGTCGCGGTCAGCGCGTACAGACCGACCGGGCTGAGCCAGCCGTGCGGCTGGCGCAGGACGTCCTCGCGGTCGCTGCGCCAGCGCAGCAGGTCGGCGGTCGGGTCGATGGCGAGCGTGGTCATCGGGTGCTCCTCTCGAGCGGTGCGGCGGTGAGGACGGGAAGATCGGCACGCCGGCCGGGGATCGCCCCGACCAGCTCGGCGGTGTACGGGTCCTGCGGGTGGTCGAACACGTCGGCGGTAGGCCCGACCTCGACCAACCGGCCGTCGTGCAGGACCCCGACCCGGTCGGCCACCTGGCGCACGACGGCGAGGTCGTGCGAGATGAACAGGTAGGTCAGCGCGCGGTCGCGTCGCAGCCGGTCGAGCAGCGCCAGGATCTGCGCCTGGACGGAGACGTCCAGCGCGCTGGTCGGCTCGTCGAGCACCAGCAGGTCCGGCTCGAGCGCCAGCGCACGGGCGATCGCCACCCGCTGCCGCTGGCCGCCCGACAGCTCGCCGGGACGACGCGACGCGTACGCCGCACCGAGGGCGACCTGCTCGAGCAGCTCGACCACGCGGTCCCGCCGCTGCGAGCGGGAACCCACGCGGTGCGACCGCAGGGGCTCGTCGATGATCTTCGCGACCGTGAACCGCGGGTCCAGCGACGCGAACGGGTTCTGGTGCACCAGCTGCGACCGGCGGCGCAGGAGCGCGCGGCCGGCGGCGTCCACGACCGGTGCGCCGTCCAGCAGCACGGTCCCGGAGTCCGGCGTGGTGAGCTGCAGCACCAGCCGGGCGATCGTCGACTTGCCCGAGCCGGACTCGCCCACCAGGCCGAACGCGCCTCCGCGCGGCACCGAGAAACTCACGTCGTCGACGGCCTGGACCGTGCGACCGGCGTGACCGGGCAGGCGGAACGTCTTGCTGACCGACAGGACGTCGAGCAGCGGCGATGCCCCCACGGACGGCGCCCGCGGAGCAACCCGCTCGCGGACCGCGAGCTGCGGAGCGGCCGCCAGCAGGGACCGGGTGTACGGGTGGCTGGGCGCGCCGAGCACCTGCGCGGTGAGCCCCTCCTCGACGATCTCGCCGTCCTTCATGACCACGACCCGGTCGGCGCGGTCAGCCGCCACCGCCAGGTCGTGCGTGATGAACAGGACGGCCGACCCGGTGCGCGCGGTGAGGTCGTCGAAGAGGTCGAGCACACGGCTCTGCACCGTGACGTCGAGCGCGCTGGTGGGCTCGTCGGCGATCACCAGGGACGGTTCGAGAGCGAGCGCGATGCCGATGAGCACGCGCTGCCGCATGCCGCCGGACAGCTCGTGCGGGTACTGGCGGGCACGCGCCTCGGGGTCGCTCAGCCCGACCGACCGCAGGATCTCGACGGCCTGCTGCGCAGCGGCGGCCCGACGCACCCGGCCGTGGATGCGCAGCACCTCCGCCACCTGGTCACCGATCCGGGCCACGGGGTTGAGCGCGATGCCCGGGTCCTGCGGCACCAGGCCGATCCGCGCGCCACGCACCTGCTGCCACGCCTTGGGGGGCAGACCGACCAGCTCGCCGTCGTGCAGCCGGACGCTGCCACCGACCACGCGACCGCCGCCGGCGAGCAGGCCGACCACCGCGTGCGCGGTCGTCGACTTGCCGGAGCCGGACTCGCCGACCAGCGCGACGACCTCGCCGGCGTGCACGTCGAAGCTCACGCCGCGCACGGCCTGGACGGCATGGCCCCGACCCTCGTACTCGACGACCAGGTCGCGAACCTGCAGGACAGGAGCGCTCATCGGTGCGTCCTCCCTTCGAGGAGGCGACCGAGCCGGTTGGCGGCCAGGACGAGGGCGGCGATGACGAGACCGGGCAGGGTGGTGAACCACCACGCGACGGAGAGGTAGTTGCGCCCCTCGGCAACCAGGGAGCCCCACTCGGGCGTGGGCGGCACGGCGCCGAACCCGAGGAAGCTGAGCGACGACACGGCCAGCACGATCACGCCGAGCTGCACGGTGGCCAGCACCAGGATCGGAGCGGCCGCGTTCGGCAGCACGTGCCGGGCGAGCACCGCCGAGCGGCGCGCACCGGCGAGGACGGCCGCCTCGACGTAGGTCGTCGTGCGCACCCGCAGGACCTCGGAACGCATGACGCGGGCGAACGTCGCCACCTCCGCGACCCCGACGGCGATCGCGACCTTGAGCGTCCCGAACCCGAGCGCGGTGACGACCGCGAGCGAGAGCAGCAGGCCGGGGATCGCCAGGAGCACGTCGGTGGTCCGCATGAGCACGGCGTCGACCGCTCCCCCGAGGTAGCCGGCGACGAGCCCGACCAGAGCACCCACGGCGAGGCCCAGACCGAGCGCCAGCAGCGCGGCCTGCAACGAGAGTCCGGTGCCGTGCACGGTGCGGGCGTACAGGTCGCGGCCCAGGTTGTCGGTGCCGAACCAGTGCTCCGCGCTCGGTGCGCTGAGCTTGTCGGCGGGCACGCCCACGAGCGGGTCCGCCGCCGTGAACAGGCCCGGCACGAGCGCCCAGCCCAGGATGACGAGCACGACGGCGAACGACGCGAGCACCCCGGGCGTCGCCAGGGGGTGGCGTCGGCGGCGGCCCGGTACCGGACGTGCCAGGACCACGCTGGGCGCCGCGACGGCGGCCGGAGCCTGCGAGACGAGTGTCATGACGGTTCCTTCCCTGGTCAGGCCGTGGCGGGGATTCGGGCGATCCGCGGGTCGAGTGCCGGGTAGGCGAGGTCGACGACGAGGTTGACGACGACGAACACGAGCGCGCCCACGACGACGACGCCCTGCACGACGGGGATGTCCTGCGCGCGGACCGCCTTCTCCACCAGCCCGCCGAACCCGGCCCGCGAGAACACCGTCTCGACCACCACGGCGCCGGCCAGCAGGTTGCCGACGGCGATGCCGAGCAGCGTCAGTGCCGGCAGGGCCGCGTTGCGGGTGACGTGCCGCCACTGCACCCGCCCCCGGCTGGCGCCCTTGGCCAGCGCGGTCTCCACGTAGGGCGCGTCCCAGGCGGTCCGCATGGACCGGGCCAGGACCTGCGCGACGACCGCGGAGAGCGGGATCGCGAGCGTGACCGCCGGCAGCACCAGGCTCGGGAAGCCCTGGTTGCCGACCGCAGGGAACAGCGGGAGCCGGAACGAGAACAGCTGCAGGAGCAGCAGGCCGATCCAGAACGTCGGCATCGAGACGCCCAGAGGCGGCAGCGCGAGCAACGCACCGCGCAGTCGCGTCGACCGCGACCACGAGGAGACCGCCGCGATCGTGCCCCCGAGCAGCAGCGCGATCCCCAGGGCGAAGCTGGTCAGCGCGAGCGTCTGCGGGAACGCGTCGGCGAGCAGCTGCGACACGGGGGCGCCGGAGCTCACCGAGACGCCCAGGTCACCGGTCACCGCCCGCCCGAGCAGCACCAGGTACTGCTCGAGCGGCGGGCGGTCGAACCCGTAGCGGGCGCTCAGCTCGGCCACCTGCGCCGGGTCGACGGTGCCGCCCGGGTTGGCCGCGTCGAGCATGATGCTCACCGGGTCGCTCGGCAGCAGGTAGAGCACCGCGAACGAGACCGTGAACGCCGCCCAGAGCACCAGGACCGCGGCGCCGAGCCGGCGCAGGACGTACCCCGTCACTGGTCGGCACCGATCCAGGTGTCGTGGAACAGCAGCCGGGACGACGCGTCGAACGCGAGGCCGTGCACGTCGGCGCCGATGCCGATGGACTGCGCGAGCTCGAACAGCGGGATCGCCAGACCCTCGTCGAGGATCGTCTGCTGTGCGGTCGCCAGGTCGTCGTTGCGCTTCGCCGGGTCGCCCTGCGCCAGCTGGGCGTCGAGCAGCGGGTCCAGGACGGTGTCCGCGGGCCGCTTGTTGATGTTGCGGAACTTCGACGAGAACTGCGTCCGCAGGATGTCGCCGTCGGCGCGCGTGACGTTGTAGTAGTAGGTGTCGTAGTCGCCGGCCGCGAGAGCCGCCTGCTGCTCCGCGGGCGTCTGCTGTCGCACCTGGAGGTCGACGCCGACGGCCTTGAGCTGCTGCTGCGTGAGCTCGAGCACCGCCTGGCTGCCCGTGAACAGCGGCGCGTAGACGACGTCGAACGACAGCCTCTCGCCGCCCTTCTCCCGGATCCCGTCCGCACCGAGCGTCCAGCCGGCGTCGTCGAGCGCGTCCGCGGCACCGTCCTGGTCGAACGCCAGCTCGTCGGACAGGTCCACGTAGCCGGGCGTCGTGCTGGCGAGCACGCTGGTGGCCGGCTTGAACGCCTCGCTGAGCACGGTGTCCACCAGCTCCTGGCGGTTGATCGCCACCTGCACGGCGGCCCGCACGTCCGGGTCGGCCAGCGGGCCGGCGGTCACGTTCGGCTGGAGCACGAAGGCGACACCCGGGTTGGTGCGCGTCAGCACCGCACCGCCCGAACCCTCGACCTGCGGCACGTCCTGCGGCAGCACGTCGCCCACGGCGTCGAACTGGTCGGAGGCCAGCCCGCCGGACCGCACCCCGGACTCGGGCACGATCGAGAAGTCGATCTGGTCGAGGTACGCCTCACCGGGGTTCTCGGAGACGTCCGACGGCCACGCGTACCCGTCGCGGCGCACGATCGTCGCGCCCTGGTCCTGCGTGTACTCCTCCAGCTCGAAGGGTCCCGAGCCGACGACCGCGCCCTGGAGACGCGCCGCCGGGTCCGTCGTGGCGGTCGCGTCGGACAGGATCGCCAGCGACACGGTCGAGGACGCCTGCAGGAACTGCGCGTTGGGCGTCGCGAAGGCCACCGTGACCGTGTGCTCGTCGTCGACGGTCGTCGCCTGGTAGCCCGAGAGGTAGGACCCGGCCAGCGGTGCGGAAGCGGCGAGAGGGCCGACGAGGGCGTCGAAGTTTGCCTTCACGGTCGTCGCGGTCAGCGGCGTGCCGTCCGAGAACGTCACGTCGTCGCGCAGGTGGAAGGTGAAGTGCGTCAGGTCGTCGCTGACCTCCCAGCTCTCCGCGAGCCACGGCACGATCTCGCCGGTCTCGGGGTCCTGGTCGGTCAGGGAGTCGGCCAGCTGGCGGGCGATGTAGATGCTCACGTTGGAGCCGACCTGGTGCGGGTCGACACCGCTGGGCGAGGCGCCGAGCGCGAAGCGCAGCGTGCCACCGGGCGTCGCGACTGCCTCCTCGGCGGTGGCAGACCCGGTCGGGTCCGCGGCCGGCGGGTTGCCCGAGCTGCAGGCGGTCAGCAGGAGTGCGGGGACGACGAGCGTGGTCAGGAGCGCGGAGCGGGCACGGGTCGAGCGGAGCATCGCGAAAGGTCCTTCGTTCAGGGGTGGGTGAGGGTAGGGGGACGATCAGCCGACGAGGGCGCGGTCGGCGTGCGAGCCGGTGGCGCGGGGTGCCGGGCGGGTCAGGCCGAGGTGGTCGCGCAGCGTGGAGCCCTCGTACTCGGTGCGGAACGAGCCGCGCTCCTGGAGCAGCGGGACCACCTGGTCGAACACGTCGTCCAGGCCGGCGGGCGTCAGGTGCGGCACGAGGATGAAGCCGTCCGACGCGTCCTCCTGGACGTGCCGGTCGATGGCGTCCGCGACCTGCGTGGCCGTGCCGACGAACCCGCCGCGCGACGTCACCTCGATGACGAGCCGACGGATCGACCAGCCGTTCGCGTCGGCCTGCTCGCGCCACGCCGCCGCGATCGTGCGCGGGTCCTTGACGTGCCGCACCCGGCCCCGGGTGATGTCGAGGTTGTCGACGTCCGGCTCGATCCGCGGCAGCGGACCCTCAGGGTCGTGGTCGGTGAGGTCCCTGCCCCAGACCTGCTCGAGGAACGCGATCGCCGTGGGTCCGGGCACCTGCTGGAGCCGGATCTCGTGCGACCGCTCGGCCGCCTCCTGCGCGGTCGCGCCGAGCACGACCGTGGTCGCGGGAAGGATGAGCAGCTCGTCCGCGGTCCGGCGGTGGGCCGCGAGGCGACCCTTCACGTCGGCGAAGAACGCCTGCCCCGCCTCGAACGTCGAGTGCGCCGAGAAGACGACGTCCGCGGTGGCCGCCGCGAAGTCGCGACCGTCCGCCGAGTCGCCGGCCTGGAACAGCACCGGGTGACCCTGCGGTCCGCGCGGCGTGGTGAACTCGCCGCGCACCTGGAAGTGCGGGCCGTCGTGGCGCACCTCGCGCACGGATCCGGGCCGCACGAACTGCCCGGTGCTCGCGTGCGCGATCACCGCGTCGTCGTCCCACGAGTCCCACAGCGCCCGGGCCACCTCGACCAGCTCGGCGGCCCGCTCGTAGCGCTGCTCGTACGGCAGGAACCCGCCGCGGCGGAAGTTCTCCCCGGTGAACGCGTCCGAGCTGGTCACCAGGTTCCACGCGGCGCGCCCGCCGGACAGGATGTCGAGCGTCGCGAACTGGCGGGCCAGCTCCCACGGCTCGTTGAACGTGGTGTTGATCGTGCCCGCCAGCCCGATCCGGTCCGTGACCGCGGCGAGCGCGGCGAGCACGGGCAGCGTGTCGGGCCGGCCGACGACGTCGAGGTCGTGGATCTGCCCCTTGTGCTCGCGCAGGCGCAGGCCCTCGGCGAGGAAGAAGAAGTCGAACCGGGCGGCCTCGGCGCGGCGTGCGAGGTGCTCGAACGACGCGAAGTCGATCTGGCTTCCGGAGCGGGGGTCGCTCCAGACGGTGGTGTTGTTGACGCCGGGGAAGTGTGCGCCGAGGTGGACCTGCTTGCGGGGGGTGGTCATCGCGCGGCTCAGGCGATCGCGGCGTAGCGGTTGGCCGGGTGGACGAGGCCCAGCTGGTCGCGGAGCGTCGGCCCGTTGTACTGCTCGCGGAACGCCCGCGCGGTGCGCAGCATCGGGACGACATCGTCGACCAGCACGTCCAGGTCGGTGTGCAGCGAGGAGGGCCGCACGACGAACCCGTCGACGGCGCCGATCTCCCACCAGGCCAGGAACGTGTCGGTCAGCTCGCGGGCGGTACCGACGTGGGTGAGCGAGTCGGTGTCCCACCGGACGCCCTCGAGCTCCGTGAGCAGGTCGAGGCGGGCGCGCGCGCTCGCCTGGTCCGGACCTGTCACGACGAACGCGTCGGCGAGGACCCGCAGGTCGCCGGGCTCGCGGCCGGCCGCGGCGGCAGCGGCACGCAGCCGCAGTCGCAGGTCGAGCGCCTCGTCACGGCTCGTGGCGCTGATCCGCACCACGTCGGCGTGCCGGGCGGCGAGGCCGAACGACTCGTCGGAGCCGACCCGCACCACGATCGGCGGCTGACCCTGCGGGGGTCGCGGGGTGATCGACGGGCCCTTGACGGCGAAGTGCACGCCGTCGTGCTCGACGTAGTGGAGCTTCGCGCGGTCGACGTAGCGGTGCGTCGCCTCGTCGCGGATCTCCGCGTCGTCCTCCCAGCTGTCCCAGAGCGCCGAGACCACCTCGACGGCCTCCTCGGCCTCGGCCACCGCAGCGGCCTCGGACGGCGCCGCCCCGCGACCGAAGTGGCTCGCGTCCTGCTCGCCGTGCTCGGCCGAGGACCAGCCGAGCTGCCAGCCCGCGCGTCCGCCGCTGACGTGGTCGATCGTCGCGATCGCCTTGGACACGTGGAACGGCTCGGTGTGCGTCGTCGCGACGGTCGGCACCAGTCCGATGCCCTGGGACCGGGGCGCCAGCCGCGCCGCGACGAGTGCGGCGTCGAGCCGACCCCGCAAGGTCGTGGACCGGGTGGGCTGCAGCGAGAACGAGTCGTCGATGACGACGAGGTCCAGCGTCCCTCGCTGGGCGGTGTCGACCAGGTGCTGGAGCCGTTCGGCGTCGAACGGGCGCTGGGCCTGGGAGCCATGGGTGCGCCAGGCGGCGGGGTGGGCGCCGGCGTCGCTGAGGTCGACGCCGAGGTGCAGGGGCCGGGGGGAAGACGTGGGGCGTGCCATGGGAGTCCGTTCATGAGTCGCGGACGCGCCGCGCGCACAGAGGTGCGACGGACGGTGCGTGGGGGTGCGTGCGGGGTCGAGCGCGCGAGACGGCGGGGCCGTCGATCGCGTGGCCCGTCAGCGGCCGGTCAGGCCGTGGGACGTGTCAGCGACAACAGGTGCCGAGCGCGCCGGAACCGGCGCCGGGACAGCCGGAGGACAGGCGAGAGAGGCCGCCGGGTACCGCAGCGGGCTGTCCGTCCGTGCTCATCGTGCGTCCCTTCATGCCCGCCTGGCGGGCGCTGCGTCGTTGTCGGGCACGAGCTGCTGCTCGTGCAGGACCAGGTCGTCACCCGGGGCACCCCACACGCAGGAGGGTTGCCATCCAGCGAGCCGGGGCTTGTCGCTGGAATTCATGACCTAACAGGTCGGGAAAGTAAACATAAACAGCGGGCGCGTCAACGTTCCGACGAGAAAGTCCAGATGGTGGGACTGGGCGTCCCGCCAGGTGGTGGAAGAATGGGCGGGTGCCTCTGACGATCACCCGCGACGACCCGACCGCACCCGACGTGCTGGCCCTGCTCGGTGAGCACCTCACGGACATGTACGCGACCTCGCCCGCCGAGTCGGTGCACGCGCTCGACCCGACGGCGCTCGCCGCACCCGGCATCATGTTCTGGTCCGCCCGCGACGACGCCGGCGTGCTGCTCGGGTGCGTGGCGCTCAAGGAGCTCGGACCGGCGGACGGCGAGCTCAAGTCGATGCGGACCACCACCGCGGCCCGCGGCCAGGGGGTCGGCGCCGCGATGCTCGCGCACGTCCTCACCGACGCGGCCGAACGAGGCACCCGCACCGTGCACCTGGAGACCGGCACCGAGGACTACTTCGCCCCCGCCCGCCACCTGTACGAACGCGCCGGGTTCGTCGAGTGCCCACCGTTCGCCGACTACGTCCTCGACCCGCACAGCGTCTTCTACCGGTTGACGCTCAGCGCGCCAGCCGCGCCCGCCACCGCTCCCACGGCGGCGCAACCCGCCAGTTGAGCCGCAGCGTGCGCCACGCACGGTCGAACCTGCGGACCCTCTGCGCATGCCCGCGCAGGGAGCGAGCGGACACCCCCACCCGCAGCGACGGGTCGAACCGGATCCGCCGCCCGGGTCCGAGGGCGAATGCGAGGTCGAGGTCGTCGTGCACCTCCGGGTCGAGCCGGCTCACGCGCGAGCGGACGGCCAGCCACGCGTCCCGGCGCATCGCCATCGACGACCCCCACAGCGCGGTGTGGCCCAGGGCGAGGTGCGCCAGGACGTAGTAGGCGCCCAGGTACGCGCCCGAGACACCCGCCCGCAGCACCACCGGGAGATCGAAGAACTGCCCCGAGCCCGTCACGGCGTCGAGGTGCGGGTCCGCGCCCATCGCGGCGACGATCCGCTCCACCCACCGCTCGTCCGGTCGCGAGTCGGCGTCGAGCCGCGCGATCACGTCACCGCGAGCGCTGTCGTACCCGGTCGCCGCGGCGGCGGGGATGCCGATCCGCGGTTCGGGGACCACCCGCGCGCCCCATGCTGCGGCGACCGCGGCGGAGTCGTCGGCCGAGCCGTTGTCGACGACGACCACCTCCCAGGGCGCGACCGTCTGCCGGCTGAGCCGCGCGAGACAGGCTGCCAGCTCGACCGCGTCGTCGCGGACGGGGATGACCACCGAGACGGTCGTCGCGGGCGCGGTGCTCATGGACGTCCGGCCACGACGACGGCTGCCACGGCACTGCCGGCCAGGCCTGCGAGGAGGTCCCCCATGGTGTCGGGGTACCCCACCTGGATGTTCCGGTCGAGCCACGCGTTGCCCGCCCACTCCCCCACCTCCCAGAGCACCGACAGCACCGCTCCGATGCCGACGACGAGCACCGCGGTCTCGCCGCGTGGGCGGCCCGTGCCGATGACGCGCCAGGTCTGCAGGGCCCGGAGGCTGAGCACCGCGATGAGGCCCGTCGCGACGGCGTGCACGACGACGTCCAGCCAGCCGACGGCCACGTACCAGTCGAGCTGCGCGGCCCAGGCGGCGAACAGGATCGTGCTGCAGTACGCGACGTCGAGCACCGCCGGGGCGCCGATCGCCCGCGGCACCATCGTCCCGCCGAGCACGAGCAAGAAGAGCGCTGTCGCGACGGAGCCGGACCACCAGGTGCCGACGACGACGCTGACGAGCGCGAGCACGCGCACGACGTCGCCCGGCACCAGCGGCACGCCGTGCACGGTCGCGGCTGTCATGAGGGGGTGACGAAGCCGATCGCCTTGTGGCTGCCGTCGCAGAACGGTGCGATGGCCGACGTCCCGCACCGGCACAGCGCGACGGTCCGCCGGTGCCGCTCGATGGGCTTGCCGTCGGCGTCCACCAGCTCCACGTCCCCACGCACGAGGAGCGGACCGTTCGGGCACGCCTCGATCGTGGCCGGCTGCGGCGAGCGGCCGGTCACGGCGCACGCAGCGAGGAGGCGCCGGCCGACCACGCGTCGAGCAGGTGCCGTCCCACGAGCTCGTCGAGGTAGAGGCAGGCGGCGGCACCGAAGAGGATGTCGCCCACCAGGTCGGGCTCCTGCTCCGCGAGCCGTCCCGCCAGGTCCCGGCCGGCGATCTGCTCGTGCACCGCGTCGGCCTCGACGTGCTCGTCGAAGTAGTCGGTGGTGCCCTCGTCGTGCCCGAGCCGGCGGAACCCGTCCCCGTAGAGGCGGTTCGGCAGCGACGACGTCATCTCGAAGGCCGCGAGGTGCCCGGCGATCGCCCCGCGCCAGCGACGGTGCAGGCCGAACAGCGACATGACGTTGAGGGCTGCGATCGTGACGGCCGGAAGCCGGTCGACGTAGTACCCGTACTCGTCGACGAGCCCGGCGCCGCGCATCGTGCAGGCGAACAGCGCGCTGTGCATGCGGTCGGGCCGACCGCCGCCGTACTCGTCGGACTGGACCTCGACCATCGCCGCCTTCGGCGCCCCGGTCAGCCGCGGGATGGCCCACGTGTGCGGGTCGGCCTCCATGAGCGTGTACAGCGACCGGTGGACGAGGAACTCCTCGGCCTGCGTCGCGTCGGCCGACCTGCTGACGTAGCGGGCGACGCTCGGCCCGGGCACCGGGGCCGTCATCGCGAACAGTGCGGCCGCGACAGCCTCGAGCTCAGGAGCCGTCGGCGCCGGGACCGGCACCTGGTCGAGGAGGGCCGACTCGAACGCGTCCTCCAGCACGCGCCGGAGGCGGAGCAGGTCCGGGTCCCACTCCCACGCGTCGTCCACGCCGTCGAACCCGCGGTAGTGCAGGGCGTAGAGCGTCCAGAGCGTCAGCTGCAGGTCGTCGTCCGTGATCGGGTCGGTGGTCGTCGCGGCGTCGCGCCAGCGGGTGAGCACCTCCTCGTCGACCGCGTCCGTGTCTCGCGGTGGGTGGACGAGGAGGTCGGTCAGGGACGCCCCGAGGGGGCCCCGTGGTGCGGGCAGCTTCATGGTCGAGATCCGTCCTGGTGCGTGCACCCGCCCGGTTCTGGAGCAAGCCGTCGGGTTCACGGTCGCACGCGTCGGCCGATGCGCAACCGGAGGGCGGTGCCGCTGCGGCTCAGGTCCGGGACAGGCTGTCCAGGGTCACGTCGTCGAGCTGCCCACCGGCGACCGTCGCCGTCAGGAAGGTCGCGAACGGCTGGCGTCGGCGGTCCGTGGGCGAGCCCGGGTTGAGCAGCCGCATCCCGCGCGGGGTGACGGAGTCCCACGGGATGTGACTGTGCCCGAACACGAGCACGTCCAGGTCCGGGTGCTCGGCGTCGCACCTGCGCTCGCGCCCGCCGGCCGGTCCGGTCTCGTGCACGACGCCCAGCCGCAGCCCGTCGAGCTCAACCCGCGCGACCCGGGGCAGCCGCGCACGCAGCCCCGGACCGTCGTTGTTGCCGTAGCAGCCGACGAGCCGGCGCGATCGCTTGTCCAGCACGTCGAGCATCTCTTCCGAGACCCAGTCCCCGGCGTGCACGACGACGTCCGCCTCGTCGACCGCCGCCCAGACGGCGGCCGGGAGGTCCCGGGCGCGGCGCGGGACGTGGGTGTCCGCCAGCAGGACGAGTCGCACGGATCCTCCTCGTGGTCGATCCACCCGACCGTAGGACGTCCCTCCCGCCGGCGCGCGGCGGATAAGTCTCGTATTCCGACCAGCCTTGTCCACAATAAGAGACGGTCCTGTCGCCGACGCCCGCGGACGGCCATCCTCGTCTCATGCAGACCTGCCGCGCCGCCTCGACGTGCTGTCACGCCGTCCTGGCTTCCGCGCGCCCCTGCTGTCCGCGGAACGTCTGAACGCGGCCCGTCCCCCGGCCGCGCGTCCGACGCCCGGCCCTCGTCGATCCCCACGACGACTCGGTGCGACGCGCGTGCCTCCACCCCCGTCCCCCGCGGAGGACCCACCCCATGGCGTCCAGCCAGCCTCACCTCGTTCAGCACCCGCGCACCGAGCCCGCGCGGCGATGTCGTCGATGACGACCGCCCGCCCACTCGACCCGCGACCCCCAAGGACCTGACATGACCGCCCGTCCCGCCCGCCTGACCGCCGCCCTCGTCGCCGCCGGCCTCCTCGCCTCCCTCGCCGCCTGCTCCTCCTCCGCGGCCGAGGAGCCCGGTGCCGAGTCCAGCGCCGACGCGTCCACCGCACCGGCCGAGCTCGCGGAGGCGCCTGAGCTCCGCCTCGGCTACTTCGCCAACCTGACGCACGCCGTCGCCCTCGTCGGTGTCGACGACGGCACCTACCAGGAGGCGCTGGGCGACACCACGCTCACCACCTCGATCTTCAACGCCGGCCCGGCCGCGGTCGAGGCGCTCTTCGGCGGTGCGATCGACGCGACGTTCATCGGCCCCAACCCGGCCATCAACGCGTTCGCGCAGTCGAACGGCGAGGCGGTCCGCATCGTCTCCGGTGCCACCTCGGGCGGTGCGCAGCTCGTCGTCCGCGAGGGCATCGACTCTCCGGAAGACCTGGTCGGCACCACGCTCGCGACCCCGCAGCTGGGCAACACGCAGGACGTCGCGCTGCGCGCCTGGCTCGCCGACGAGGGTCTGGAGACGTCGCTGACCGGCGGCGCCAGCGACGTGACCATCACGCCGCAGGAGAACTCGCAGACGCTCGACCTGTTCAAGGCCGGGCAGCTGGACGGCGCGTGGCTGCCGGAGCCGTGGGCGTCGCGGCTCGTGGTCGACGCCGGCGCGCACGTGCTGCTCGACGAGAAGGAGCTGTGGCCCGAGGGCGACTTCGTCACCACGCACCTGATCGTCGCCACCGAGTACCTGTCCAAGTACCCCGGCACCGTCAAGAAGCTGCTCGAGGCGGAGTACGCGACGTCCGAGTGGATCGCGGCGAACCCCGACGAGGCCAAGACCCTGTCGAACACCGTGATCGAGAAGCTCAGCGGCAAGCCGCTCTCGGCGGAGGTGCTGGACCGCGCGTGGGGGAACCTGCGGATCACGCTCGACCCGATCGCATCCAGTCTCCAGACGTCCGCCGACCACGCCGTGGCCGCAGGCACCTCCAAGGAGACCGACCTGCACGGCATCTACGACCTGACCCTGCTCAACGAGGTGCTCGCCGCGAACGACCAGGAGCCCGTCTCCGACGGCGGCCTCGGGGCGTCGGGCAAGTGACCACCACCGTGACGGCGGTCGGCGGCCAGGGCTCCACGGCCCCGGCCGCCGTCGCGGCGCGCCTGACCGGGGTGACGCACCACTTCGGCGAGGCGTCCCGACCCCCGGTGCTCGACCGCATCGACCTGACCGTGGCGCCGGGCGAGTTCGTCTGCCTGCTCGGGGCGTCCGGCTGCGGCAAGTCGACCCTGCTCTCCCTGGTCGCGGGGCTGGACGAGCCCGTCTCCGGCACTGTCGAGGTGCCGGGCGGCCGGCCCGCGCTCATGTTCCAGGAGCCCGCGCTCTACCCGTGGCTCACCGCTGCGGGGAACGTCGAGCTCGCGCTGCGGCTGCGGGGCATCGACCGCGCGGAGCGACGCGAGGAGGCCCAGCGCCTGCTCACCCTCGTCCGGCTCGAGGGTGCCGGCCCCAAGCGCGTGCACGAGCTGTCGGGGGGCATGCGGCAGCGCGTCGCCCTGGCCCGGGCCCTGGCGCAGGAGGGCGACCTCCTGCTCATGGACGAGCCGTTCGCGGCGCTCGACGCCATCACGCGGGACGTGCTCCACGAGGAGCTCACCCGCATCTGGACGGAGACCGGTCGAGCCGTCATCTTCGTCACGCACAACGTGCGCGAAGCGGTGCGGCTCGGGCAGCGGGTCGTCCTGCTCTCGTCGCGGCCCGGACGCGTCGCCCGCGAGTGGGCGGTGGACATCCCCCAGCCACGCCGCATCGAAGACCCCGCGGTGTCCCGGCTCAGCGCCGAGATCACCGAGGACCTGCGACAGGAGATCGCCCGCCATGGCCACTGACACGACGGCACCTCCTGCACGGAGGACCACCGACGACGACCTCGCCGCGGGCCTCGACGCGCTCGAGACCCCGGTCGCCGCACCCCGCGGCTCCGCCTGGCGCGGCGCGTGGCGGGCGATCTGGCCCGTGCTCGCCGCCCTCGGCGCCCTGCTCGTCGTGTGGCAGGTCGCGTACCTGCTCGAGCTCAAGCCGCCGTACGCGCTGCCCAGCCCTGCGGACACGTGGCAGACCCTCCTGGGGACCATCCAGGACGGCTCGGCGTGGCGCGCGGTCTCCCTCAGCGTGCAGCGCGCGGCGGTCGGCTTCTCGATGTCGGTCGTCGTCGGCGTGGCGATCGGGATCGCGCTCGCCGCCTCCCCGCTGCTGCGCCGCGCGTTCGGCCCGATCATCACCGGTCTCCAGTCGCTGCCGTCGGTCGCCTGGGTGCCGGCCGCGATCATCTGGTTCCAGCTCACCGACGCGACGATGTACGCGGTGATCCTGCTCGGCGCGGTGCCGTCGATCGTCAACGGGCTGCTCGCCGGGACCGACCAGGTGCCGCCGCTGTACCTGCGCGTCGGCCAGGTGCTCGGCGCCACGGGGTGGACGCGGATCCGCTTCGTGCTGCTGCCCGCCGCGCTGCCCGGGTTCCTCGGCGGTCTGAAGCAGGGCTGGGCGTTCGCGTGGCGCTCGCTCATGGCCGCCGAGCTCATCGTCCAGACGGGTCTCGGCACCGGGCTCGGGCAGATCCTCGACCTCGGCCGGGTCACCAGCGACATGTCCCTGGTGATCGCGTCGATCGGGCTCATCTTCCTCGTGGGCATCGTCATCGAGCTCGTCGTGTTCGCGCCGCTGGAGCGCCACGTCCTGCACTCCCGCGGCCTCACCGGGCAGGCCTCGACCCGCTAACCGTCCGCCCGGCTCGGGAAGCACACGTCGCACCAGTGGTACCCGGCCGGCCGCGCGCCGACGGGCCACCGGTTGCGCGCCGCGATCCTCGACACCCACACGCACGGGTGGTCCAAGGAGTGCGTCTCGCGCGTGCGGCGGTTGGCGAGCAGGCGCTCGGTGTCGGACGACACCGTCACCCCGCACTGCGGCTTGCCACCCAGGCGGTGGAAGCCACCGAGGAACCCGCCGGCGAAGAACTCCTGCTCCGGCGTGAGGTCCAGCTCGGGCGGCACCAGCGACGACGGCACCTCGACCGCGAGGTTGGTCGCCAGCTCGGGCGGCAGGTAGCGGGCGAAGAACATGGTCACCAGGTCCGCCGTCGCGCCGGCGATCTCCGTGCACGCGCCGGGACCCGGACGGCACGGGAGGTCCGCGTTGCCGAGGTAGTCCCAGTGGGTGCCCTCGTCGAACACGACGCGATGCCGTGGCCGGCGCATCGCCTGCCACTGCGCCTCCGTGAGCTGGCTGAACAGGTCCAGGTCCAGGCCCCACAGCAGCAGCGTCGGGAGGTCCAGCAGCGGCAACGGGAAGGGTGACCCGCCGAACCAGTCCTGCCAGCCGCCGCTCAGCCCGGCGAAGGCGCTGATCTCCCGCCCGAGCGCGAACCGGGCACCCAGCATCGCGCCGAAGCTGTGCCCGACGACGCCCGTCGCCGGAGGCGGGAGGAGCACGTCCGCGTGCTCCCACCCCGTGCGCACCCAGTCGAGCACCGCGTCCAGGGTGGCCTCGTCGGGGTGCTCAGGCACGGACGGGTTCTGGCCGCCCTCGATCCCGGCCAGGCGCGGGACGACCACCACGTACCCGCTGCGCGCGAGCATCGCCGGGACGAGGAACCAGCGCCGGTAGTGGTCGGTGTCCTGGTGGCAGTGCCCGTGCGCGAACAGCACCACCGGGTACCGCCCGCACCCCTCGAGCAGCGGCGCGGTCTCGACGGCACCGTCGAGGCTCGGGAAGAAGATCCGCAGGTCGACCGGCGCACCGTCGGCCGGCCCGAGTGAGCGGACGCCCCAGAAGACGGGCGCGAGCGCTTGCGGCTGCCACCCGATCGGGCAGCTGGCTGGTGGTGGGACCGCGCTGTCGACCACGCGACCAGTGTGGCCCGGCCGATAGCATGCGTCGATGCGCAGCTCACTCTTGCAGAACGCGGAACTGTCCACCGAGCCCGGTAGCTTCGTGCTCCAGAACGGGCGGATGCTCAAGGTCGATCTCGCCGGCACCGGCGGCTTCTTCTACGCCAAGCAGGGGTCGATGGTTGCCTACCAGGGCGAGGTCGACTTCAACTACCAGGGCAGCGGCGGCGTCGCCAAGATGTTCAAGAAGGCCTTCACCGGCGAGGGCATGTCCCTCATGAAGGTCTCGGGCAGCGGCGACGTCTTCCTGGCCCAGGAGGCGGACGAGATCTTCATCGTCCACCTCGAGGGCGAGAGCGTGACGGTCAGCGGCTCCGCGATCCTCGCGTTCGAGAGCACCCTGACCTGGGACATCAACCGGGTCGAGGGCGCCTCCATGCTCAGCGGCGGACTCTTCAACACGACGTTCACCGGGACCGGTGCACTGGCCGTGACCGCGTTCGGGACCCCGGTGGTCCTGCAGGTCGACGTGCCGACCTACGTCGACATGCAGGCGGCGGTGCTCTGGTCGACCTCGCTGAAGTCGACGGTGCGCAAGACCGCCAAGCTCGGAGCCGCCATCGGCCGCGGCTCCGGCGAGGCCTACCAGCTCGGACTGAGCGGCCAGGGGTTCGTGGTCGTGCAGGCGTCCGAGGGCCACCCCGTCGTGAACCAGGGCTAGAAGACCGGCTTGCCGCCGGTGACCCCGAGCACGGTCCCGGACACGTAGGACGCGGTCGCACCGGCTGCCAGGAACACGAACGCGGGCGCGACCTCGGCCGGCTGCCCCGCTCGTCCGAGCGGGGTGTCCGAGCCGAACTTCTGGACCTTCTCCGTGAACTGCGTGGCGGGCTGCAGCGGCGTCCAGATCGGACCGGGGGCCACCGCGTTCACGCGGATCCCGCGCGGGCCCAGCTCGGCGGCCAGGTTGACGGTCACGTTGTTGATCGCGGCTTTCGTCGATGCGTAGTCGAGCAACGTCTCGGACGGCTGGTACGCCTGGATCGAGGAGTTGTTGAGGATGACGCCGCCCTCCCCCATGTGCTCCAGGGCGGTCTGCGTGACCCAGAACAGCGCGTACAGGTTCGTCTTGAAGGTCCGGTCCAGGTCCTGCGACGTGATGTCCGCGATCGACTCCCGACGTGCCATCTGGAATCCCGCGTTGTTCACCAGGATGTCGAGGCCGCCCAGCTCGGTCACAGCCCTCTCCACGGCACCGCGTGCGGCGTGCTCGTCCGTCAGGTCGGTCGGGATCTGAACGCAGCGACGCCCGGCCCGCTCGACCCACCGCGCGGTCTCGTCGGCGTCCGCCTGCTCCTCGGGGAGGTACACGATCGCGACGTCGGCACCCTCCCGGGCGTACGCGATGGCGACCGCGCGCCCGATGCCCGAGTCACCGCCGGTGATCAGCGCTCGCCGGCCGGCCAGGAGTTCGTGGCCCTCGTAGCTCGACTCGCCGTGGTCCGGGGTCGGGGTCATCGGCTCCGTGAGCCCGGGTGGTTGCTGCTGCTGTGCGGGGAATGACACGACTGCTCCTGCGGGTCCGTCCATCTCCAGCCGGCTGCTTCGGCTGCTTCATCGTCGGTCCCGAGAACGCGGCGCGCATCCCGACATGACGGGAGCGGCCCACCGGCCGGTGGACCGCTCCCGTTGGACGCCGTCGGGTCAGCGACGACGACCCGAGCCCGCGACGATCGCCACACCGATCGCGGCGAGGACCACCTGGAACAGCAGCTCGATCCAGTCGATGCCGTCGGTCGTCTGGACACCGACCAGGCCGGCGAGCCAGGTGCCCAGGAGCGCGGCGACGATGCCGACGATGATCGTCACGAGGATGGAGATGTTCTGCTTTCCGCGGACGACCAGGCGGCCGAGGACGCCGATGATGGCGCCGATGATGATCGCGGAGATGATGCCTGCGGGGGTCATGGTGGGGCTCCTCGGGGGGTGAAGGTGCGCCGGGTACGGCGACGAGTGAATCTAGGGGTGATTCGTCCGGACCGCGCGCTGAAACGAGAAGGCCCTGGGTTGAGCATCCGCATCGGCACCTCCGGATGGTCGTACGACCACTGGGAGCACGTCCTCTACCCGCCCGGGCTCCCGTCGTGGGAGCGGCTGGGGCGGTACGTCCAGGAGTTCGACACCGTCGAGCTCAACGCGAGCTTCTACCGCTGGCCCCGGGACGCGACCTTCGCCGGCTGGCGGCGGCGGCTCCCCGACGGCTTCCGCATGTCCGTGAAGGCGTCGCGCGGGCTCACCCACGCCAAGCGCCTCTACGCACCGGAGGGCTGGTCGGACCGCATGGCTCGCTCGTGGCACGAGCTCGGCGACCGGCGCGAGTCGCTGCTGGTCCAGCTCCGGCCGGACCAGGAGCGCGACGACGCCCGGCTGGACTGGTTCCTGGGCTCGTTGCCCGACTGGGTCCGGGTCGCCGTCGAGCTCCGGCACCCGTCGTGGCAGCAGGACGAGGTGTTCACGCTCCTGGAGCGGCACGGCGCGGCGAACGTGGTGATGAGCGGCGCCCACCTGCCGTGCGTCCTGCGGGCGACGGCGCGGACCGTCTACGTGCGGATGCACGGGCCGGACCACCAGCACCTCTACGGCGGCTCGTACTCCGACGACGACCTGCGCTGGTGGGCGGACCGCGTCCGTGAGTGGTCGCAGGGCGGCCACGACGTCCTCGTCTACTTCAACAACGACGGCGGCGGCAACGCCGTGCACAACGCCCGCACGCTGCGTCGGCTCGTGGGCGCCTGACCTGGAGGTCCGCCGCTCGACGCGCGCCGGCGTCGTGCCGGACCTACGCTCGCCTCCCGCACGAAAGGCTGAACGACGAGGAGGTCGAGATGCACAGCGACGACAGGATCGTCCACGACACCGGCGACGACGCCCCGGTGGTCCGCGACGTCGAGGCAGAAGCCGAGGCGCAGCTGACCGACGCCGAGAAGATCAAGGCCGACGGGATCGACGAGCAGAACGTCGAGCCCCGCTAGGACCCGCACCGCACGGAGGCGCCGCAGCCCTGGGGCTCGGCGCCTCGCGCCTGCTCCCCCTGAGCGCGACGGCTCCCGCGGTGTCGGACAATCGTCCCCGTGATCGCACCGGACGAGCCGACCGCACCCCAGCCGACCCGCCCCCGACGAGATCGCCCGTCACGTGCCGCGCTGGCGCTCGGCCTGGTGCTCGCACCCCTGCTGCTGGCGGCAGTCGTCGGGATGATCCTGACGTGGCCGCACGACGACGGGGGCACCGGGCAGCGGGCCGGGCTCGTCGACGTCGGCGTCGAGCACGTCACCGCGGAGGTCACCGGGACCCGTACCGAGCAGTGCGAGTCGACCGTCGAGGACCGCCTCCCGGACGGGTCGCAGCCGGACCAGGTCCCGTGCCTCCAGGTCCTCGCCACCGTCACGTCCGGTGCACAGGCCGGGACGGAGATCGAGGTGTGGGCGACGGCGACGCTCACGGCATCCGACGTCCCGGACGGGACCCGGATCGTCGTCCAGCACTACCCGGCGGCGGACGGCGCCCCGGAGGTCTGGGCGTGGTCCGACTTCGCCCGGGGCGTCCCGCTGGCCACCCTCGCGCTCGCGTTCGTGCTGGTCACCGCCCTGGTCGCCGGGTGGCGAGGCCTGCGCGCCATCGTCGGCCTGGCCCTCGCGTTCGTGGTCCTGTGGCAGTACGTCCTGCCCGGGCTGATCGCCGGGGAGAACGCCGTCGTCCTGGCGCTGTGCGGGTCGGCGGTGATCATGGCCGTCGTGCTGTACCTGGCGCACGGGTTCTCCCTGCGCACCAGCACGGCGCTGCTCGGCACGCTCACCGGGCTCCTGCTCGTCGGCGTGCTCGGCACCGTCGGGGCGGACGCGGCCCACCTGACCGGCGCGACGACGGAGGAGGACTACCGGCTGGCGGCGCTCCTCGGCGACAACGGGGCGGCGGCGCTGCGGGGTGTCTTCCTGTGCGGCGTCGTGCTCGCCGGTCTCGGCGTGCTGAACGACGTCACCATCACTCAGGCCTCGGCGGTGTGGGAGCTGCGCGCCGTCGACCCCCGCGCGACGTGGCGTGGCCTGTTCACCGGTGGGATGCGGATCGGCCGGGACCACATCGCGTCGACGATCTACACCATCGCCTTCGCGTACGCCGGCGCCTCGCTGCCGGTCCTCCTGCTGCTGCAGATCTACGAGCTGCCGCTGGGCCAGACCCTGACCAGCGGGCAGTTCGCCCAGGAGATCGTCCGCACCCTGGCGGGCGCCATCGGCCTCATCCTCGCGATCCCGTTCACCACGGCGATCGCGGCCGTCGTGGCGCACGCGCAGGCTCCGGCGGAGCTGCGGCGGGCCTCAGGGCACTCCCACGTCCACTAGCTCGGGCTCCACCGCGGTGGTCGGAGCCGGCCGCCCGGAGCGCACCACCCACGCGGCGATCGCCGTCGTGAGCGGGATGGCCAGCACCAGGCCGATCGACCCGACGAGCGTCCGGGCGACCTCCTCGGCAAGCTCCCCGCTGGTCAGGGCGTCGAGCATCCCGCGGTCGGAGATGCTGACCAGCAGGACGAGCGGCAGGGTGGCACCCACGTAGGCGAACACGATCGTGTAGACGGTCGAGGCGATGTGGTCGCGGCCGATCCGCATGCCCCGCCCGAACAGCTCGCGCCAGCCGGCGTCCGGGGAGCTGCCGTGCAGCTCCCACACCGCGGACGCCTGCGTGATCGTCACGTCGTTCAGCACGCCGAGCCCGGCGATCACCATGCCGCACAGGAGGATCGCGCTCATCCGCGCCTGCGGGGCGTACGACAGCAGGTCGAGGGCGTACTCCCCCGACAGCCCGGTCAGGTGCGCCGCGCCGCTCGCCCACGTCGCCAGGAACCCGGTGGCGAGCAGCCCGAGCAGGGTGCCGACGAGCGCGGTCGACGTGCGCAGCGTGAAGCCGTGCGCCAGGTAGAGGACGACGAACATGATGGCCGACGACGTCACCAGGGCCACCGGCAGCGCGGGCTTGCCCTCGAGCAGCGCCGGCAGCATGAACGCGCCGATGACGCCCATCGAGATGCCGAGCCCGAGCAGGGCCGCGAACCCCCGCCACCGGGCCACCGCGACCACCAGCACCGCGAACACCGCGGCGAGCAGGCCGAGCGGCGGCCCGCGGACGAAGTCCGTGAAGACGAGGCCCGTCTCCGGGGTCCCCAGGGATCCCAGGTCGGCGGCGATCACCCGGTCCCCCGGATCGATCTCGGGCAGGTACTCCGGTGGGACCTGGACCCAGGCGCTGGACCCGTCGGCCATCGTCGCGCGGACCTGGCGCAACGGGTCCGCGGCGTCCGGGAACACCTCCACCACCGTCACCGTCGGGAAGGTCATGCCGGGCGGTGACGTCTCCAGCACGGGCCGCTCCCCCGTCGGCCACAGCACCCACGCGCCCAGCAGCGTGACCAGGAGAGCGGGGACCAGGATGGCCGTGAACACCCTGCGTGCGTGCCGACGGACCTGCGGCGAGGCCGGGACGACGTCGTGCGTGTGCGCACTCATCGCCCCAGGATCCGTCGACGGACGCCGGGGCACGGCCCGGACACGCCGTCGCACCCTGTCCCGTCAGGCTCGGCACTGGCAGGGTGACGGCATGGGGTCTCCGGACGGCATCGCGGGCGTGTTCGACCGAGCTGCGGACACGTACGACCGCGTCGGCGTGCCGTGGTTCGAGCCGATCGCCGCGGGCCTCGTCGCCGCGCTGGCGGTCCGTCCCGGCGAGCGCGTGCTCGACGTGGGCTGCGGACGAGGTGCGGCGCTGCGGCCGCTCGCTCACGCGACCGGGCCCGACGGGTACGCACTGGGGATCGATCTCGCCCCGCGGATGGTCGAGCTGACGAGGCAGGACCTGTCGGACCTGCCGCAGGTCGAGGTGCGGGTCGGCGACGCCCGCGCACCCGGGCTGCCGTCGGGGTCCTTCGACGTCGTCGCGTCGTGCCTGGTGCTGTTCTTCCTGCCGGACCCGGCCGCGGCGCTGCGTGCGTGGACGGACCTCCTTGTTGGTGGCGGACGCCTCGGCGTGACGACCTTCGGCGGCCAGGACGAGCAGTGGCGCCGCGTCGACGCCCTCTTCGATCCGTACCTTCCTGCGGCGATGCTCGACGCCCGCACCAGCGGCCGGCGCGGACCGTTCGCCTCCGACGACGGGATGCAGGACCTGTTCCGCGTGGCCGGGTTGGCCGACGTCCGGACGGTCGCGGACCAGGTCGAGGCGAGGTTCGACGACCCGGAGCACTTCTTGCGGTTCTCGTGGTCGCACGGACAGCGGGCGATGTGGGAGTCCGTGCCCGAGGCGGACCGCGCGGCACTGCGCGCCGAGGTCGTCGACACCCTGGACGGGATGCGCGACGACGCCGGTCGCCTCACGTTCGCGCAGCACGTCCGGCACACGCTGGGCGTGCGCGCCTGACGCACCCGTCCGGCAGGTCCCGGCCGAGTGTCACGTCTGCACGCCCTGCTCGGTCGAACGTGTGACCAGCGCGTCGCTGGGTCACCGACACGGAGGTTCACCCATGAAGATCGTCGTCATCGGAGGCACGGGCCTCATCGGCTCGAAGCTGGTCGCGCTGCTGGCGGCCGACGGCCACGACGCCGTCGCCGCGTCGCCCGGCACGGGCGTCAACACCCTGACCGGCGACGGGCTGGCCGAGGTGCTGACGGGCGCCGACGTCGTGGTCGACGTCTCGAACTCGCCGTCCTTCGAGGCGGCGGCGGTCCTGGAGTTCTTCACGACCTCGACCCGCAACCTGCTGGCCGCCGAGACGGTCGCAGGCGTCCGGCACCACGTGGCGCTGTCGGTCGTCGGCACGCAGCGGCTCCCCGAGAGCGGGTACTTCCGCGCGAAGATCGCGCAGGAACAGCTCATCGAGAGCTCCCCGATCCCGTTCTCGCTCGTGCACGCGACCCAGTTCTTCGAGTTCCTCGCCGGCATCGTCGACTCCGCGACGGACGGCTCCACGGTGCGGCTGGCGCCCGTGCTGATCCAGCCGATGGCCGCCGACGACGTCGCCGCCGAGCTGCGTGACGTCGCGGTGGGCGCGCCGACGAACGCCCGGGTCGACATCGCCGGCCCGGAGCGGTTCCGGCTCGACGACCTCGGCCGTCGCTTCCTGGCCGCACGCGACGACGCACGCGAGGTCGTCACGGACCTCACCGCGCCGTACTTCGGTGCCGTGCTGCAGGAGGACACGCTGGTCCCGCTCGGCGAGGCGACGCTGGGGAGCACCCACCTCCAGGACTGGGCCGCCCGGTGACCCCTATCTTGTGACGGTGACCAGGGACACCGCCGACAACCCGAGCGCGCCGGCTGCGGGGTCGAACACCAACGTGCCGGACTCGGACCTGGCCGCGTTCGAGGACGTGCGGCCGCGCCTGTTCGGCCTCGCCTACCGGATGCTGGGCAGCGTCGCGGAGGCCGAGGACGTGGTTCAGGACGCGTGGCTGCGCTGGCAGGGCACGGACCGCCGCGCGGTCCGCAACCCCGCGGCGTTCCTCACCACCACCACGACACGGCTCGCCATCAACGCGACCACCTCGGCGCACGCGCGGCGCGAGACCTACATCGGTCCCTGGTTGCCGGAGCCGGTGGACACCAGCGCGGACCCCGCTCTCGGCGCCGAGCGGGCGGAGGCTCTCGGGATGGCCGTGCTGCTCCTGCTGGAGAAGCTCGGCCCGACGGAGCGTGCCGCCTACGTGCTGCGTGAGGCGTTCGGGTACTCCTACCGGGAGATCGCCGACGTGCTGGACACGTCGGAGGTCAATGCACGGCAGGTCGCCCGACGGGCGCGCGAGCACCTCGACTCCGAGCGCTCGGCGCCCGCGTCGCCGGCCCAGCAGCGCCGGCTGCTGGAGTCGTTCGTCGCTGCTGCACGGGTCGGGGATCTCGACGGGCTGGAGCGGCTGCTCGTCGACGACGTCGTCGTGCGGCCCGACGGCGGCGGCGAGGTGCACGCGTCGCGCGTCGAGCTGGTGGGCGCCGCGCGCACGGTGACGTTCCTGGACAACATCCTGCGCAAGTACTGGCAGGACTCGACGCTGCGGATCGTCGAGGCCAACGGTGGCGCTGCCCTTCTGGTCACGTCGGACACCGGCGAGCCGCAGGCGATCGTCGCGCTGGACGGCTCGGACCGTGGGATCGAGCATGTCTACATCCAGGTCACCCCGAGCAAGATGCGGCAGTTCGCCCCCGCCGCCTGACCGGTGGTGTCACGTTCCGGCGCCCTGCGTGGTCGAGAGGGAGTGGCACACATGAAGAAGATCGTGATCGTCGGCGGTGGCTACGCGGGCTTCTACGCCGCGTGGAACCTGGAGAAGGCGCTGCGCCCGGACGAGGCGGAGATCACCGTCATCGACCCGCGGCCGTACATGACGTACCAGCCGTTCCTGCCCGAGGTGATGGCCGGGTCGGTCGAGGCCCGGCACGCCGCGGTCTCGCTGCGCAAGCACCTGCGCCGCTCGAAGGTGGTCGCCGGCGAGGTGACCCGGGTCGAGCACGCGCGCCGGGTGCTGCAGGTCCGCCCCGCCGACGGCGACGACGTCGAGCTCGACTACGACGTCATCGTGATCACCGCCGGGGCGGTCACGCGCACGTTCCCCATCCCGGGGATCGCCGAGCAGGCCATCGGGATGAAGCACGTCGAGGAGGCCGTCGCCATCCGCGACACGCTCCTCACGTCGTTCGACCGCGCCTCCGTCCTGCCGCCCGGACCCGAGCGGCAGCGGCTGCTGACCGTGACGTTCGTGGGCGGCGGCTTCTCGGGCGTCGAAGGGTTCGGGGAGCTGCTCTCGCTGGCCACGTCGCTGCTGCGCTCCTACCCCGAGCTCTCGCTCGCGGACCTGAGCTTCCACCTCGTCGAGGCGGCGGGCCGGATCCTGCCCGAGGTCACCGACGAGCCCGGACGGTGGGTGGTGCGCGCGCTCGAGGAGCGTGGCGCGCACGTGCACCTGAACACGCAGCTGGTCTCCGCGGTGGGCGGGCACGTGGTGCTCTCCACGGGCCAGGAGTTCGACTCCGAGCTGATCGTGTGGGCCGCGGGCAACGCCGCGAACCCGGTGGTCGCCCAGCACACGGACCTCCCGGTCGACGACCGCGGCTTCCTCCGCGTGCGCACGGACCTGCGCATCGGCACGGCACAGGCTGCCGTGCCCGACGCGTGGGCCGCCGGGGACGACGCCGCCGTCCCGGACATCGCCGTCGGCACGCCCGGTGCCCGGACCGTCCCGAACGCCCAGCACGCCGTGCGCCAGGGCAGGCACCTCGCGGCGAACATCGCCGCCGTGCTGCGGGGCGGGACTCCGCGGGACTACGTGCACCAGAGCCTCGGCGTCGTGGCCACCCTCGGCCTGGGCCAGGGCGTGTTCCAGTACCGGCGCCTGGTCATCACGGGCTTCCCGGCGTGGGTCATGCACCGGGGTTACCACGTGCTGGCGGTCCCCACGTGGGAGCGAAAGATCCGGGTCGCGGCCGTGTGGCTGGCCGCCGCGGTCTTCGGGCGGGACATCGTCTCGCTCGCGAGCGTGCAGCACCCGCGCGAGGCGTTCGTGCGCGGCGGCACGCCCCGCTAGCCGGGCCCTGCCAGGATGACCCCGTGACCACACCTGCGCCCGGACTCGTCGCTCGACGCTGGCGCAGCCGGCGGTCCGCCGCGGTCGCGGGGATCGTCTTCGCGGTGCTGCTCATCGCCGCGCTCGTGATGATGCGGCTCGCCGTCGCGGGTGAGACCGTCGGCCAGATCGAGCTCGACCCCGGCCGACGCACCCTCGTGCGCCTCGCCCTGAACCTCGTGCCGTTCGCCGGGATCGCGTTCCTCTGGTTCATCGGCGTGGTGCGCGACCAGCTGGGCGAGGTCGAGGACCGCCTGTTCTCGACCGTCTTCCTGGGCAGCGGCCTGCTCTTCCTCGCGATGCTGTTCCAGGGTGCGGTGACCGCGACGAGCCTGGTCGCGATGGTGTCCGGATCCGACCTCGACGCCGGTGTCTGGACGTTCGGCCGCGGCACCACGGAGGCGCTGATCTCCGTGTACGCCATGCGGATGGCCGCCGTGTTCACGCTGTCGGTGAGCACGGTCGCGCTACGCACCGCCGCCGTCCCTCGCTGGGTGCCGTTCAGCGGCTACGCGGTCGCGCTGGTGCTCCTCCTCGTCGCGGGCGAGAACAAGTGGGCGCAGCTGGTGTTCCCCGCCTGGGTGCTCGTGCTCAGCGTCGCCATCCTGCTGACCCCCGGCCGCGCTCGCTCCGCGGCCGCTGCGTGAACCGGCGCTTCGTCATCAGCTCCGACGTCACGGACGCGTAGACCCGGCGGCGGCCTGCCGCGCGGCGGTCTCGAGCTGCTCGCGGTAGGCCGGCCAGTCGATCGTGGGGATGTTCGGGTCGTCCCGCCGGCTCCCGACGGAGCCGTCGACGAGCTCGCGCACGATGTCGGCGTGGCCGGCGTGCCGGGCCGTCTCGACGCACATGTGGACGAGCATCTGGTGCAACGTCACGTCCCGGCGGTCCCCCCACCACGGCACCACCCCGGGCGCGTCCAGCGGCAGCGCCTCGATCGTCGCGTCGGTGTGGGCCGCCGAGAACTCGTGGAGCTCCAGGATCTCCTCGCGGGACTCGTCGGCGGTCGCCCACATGTCCGCGTTGACCTCCGCATTCTCGGCGTCCCACGGGAGGTCCCGTCCGCTCGGGCGCCCGAACACGACCCCGAAGTAGCCGAGCTGGACGCTGGCGACGTGCTTGACCAGCCCGAGCAGGTTGGTCCCGGTGGGGGTCATGGGCCGTCGGATGTCGTACTCACCGAGACCGTCGAGCTTGCCCGCGAGGCTGGTGCGCTGAGCGCGCAGGTACCGGTGCAGCGTGTCCTTGTCGTCCATCCCGCCACTATGCCGTGCACGCTGCGTACTGTCCGGGTGTGGAGACCCTCCGGTACGGCACCCACCCCGACCAGGTCGTCGACGTCACCCTCCCGCCGGGAACGACCCGACCGCCGCTCGTCGTGCTGCTGCACGGCGGCTTCTGGCGCGTCGCGTACGACCGGGCACATCTGGGCGCCGTCGTCGACGCGCTGACGGCCGAGGGTCTCGCCGTCGCGAACGTCGAGTACCGCCGGGTCGGCGGTGGCGGGGGCTGGCCGTCGACCTTCACCGACGTCGCCGCGGCGATCGATGCGGTGCAGGTCGCGCTCGCCGACCGTGTCGACCTGGGGTCCGTCGCCTACGTCGGGCACTCGGCCGGTGGCCACCTGGCCCTGTGGGCCGCCGTGCGGAACCAGCTCCCCGCCGGTGCGCCCGGGCGCACGGGACGCGCACCGCTGGTCCGCGCGGTGGTGGCCCTGGCACCGGCCGCCGACCTGGCTGCGGTGGACCGGCTCGGCCTGAGCGACGGGGTGGTCCGCGAGCTGCTCGGCGGCAGCCCGACCGCCGTGCCCGACCGGTTCGCCGCCACCGACCCCGCCGCGATCGGCAGCCCGGCCGCCACCACCGTCGTCGTGCACGGCCCCCTCGACGACGTCGTGCCCATCGAGGTGGCGCGGAGCTACTGCGACCGGGCCGGGGTCTCGCTCGTCGAGGTCCCCGGCATCGGGCACTTCGAGCTGATCGAACCCGCCTCGGCGGCGTGGCCGGTCGTCCTCGCCGTGCTGCGGGACGTGATGGGCTGACGCAGCCCCGCGCACAGGGCCAGACTCGGGAGATCTGCGCATCGCCGGGAGGAACCATGAGCACCGACCTGTTCGAGACCCCAGCTGCCGACGCCGAGGCCGCGGCTTTCGCCGACAGGCTCCTGGCCGCCACCCTCGGCGGGATGGACCTGGTCGCGATCCATCTCGGCCGCAGCCTCGGCTGGTACCAGGCGCTCGTCGACGACGGGCCGCTCACCTCCGTCGACCTGGCAGCCAGCACGGGCACCCAGGAGCGCTACGCGCGTGAGTGGCTGGAGCAGCAGGCCGTGGGGGGCTGGTTGCTCGTGGAGGACGACCCGGCTCTCGGCGCGACCCTGCGTGGGTACCGCGTCGCACCCGGGGTTGTCCCCGTCCTGACCGATCCCGACAGTCCGCTGCACGTGGCACCCGTCGCCGGGTTCGTCATCGCGGCGTGCCGTCGGATCGACGACCTCGCGGCCGCCTCCCGGACGGGCGGCGGTGTCAGCTGGTCGCAGTTCGGGGACGACGCCCGCACCGCCCAGGCCGCGCTCAACCGCCCGCTCTTCCTGGACGAGCTGCCCCGTCAGATCGTCCCGACGATCGCCGAGCTGCACGCCCGCCTCCAGGGAGCGGCGCGTGTCGCGGACATCGGCACCGGCGAGGGATGGTCGTCGATCGGCCTGGCGGCCGCGTTCCCGACGGCGACGTTCGAGGGGTTCGATGTCGACGAGCCGTCCGTGGCGGCCGCGAGCAGGCACGCCGCCGACCGCGGGCTCGACGGCCGCGTCGCGTTCTCGGCCGTCGACGCCGCCCGGCTGCGCGAGAGCCGCGCGGGCGCGTTCGACGTCGTGATGGCCTACGAGTGCGTCCACGACATGCCCGACCCGGTCGCTGTCCTCGCGGCGATGCGGGCGATCGCGCGCGACGACGGCTACGTGCTGGTCATGGACGAGCGGACCGCGGAGTCCTTCGCGGCACCCGCCGACCCCGTGGAGCGGCTGCTGTACGGGTACTCGATCGTGTGCTGCCTGCCGGACGGTCTCTCGACCCCGGGCGGCGTCGGGACGGGGACCGTCATGCGCCCGTCCGTGCTCGCCGGCTACGCCGCGTCAGCCGGGTTCTCGAGCGTCGAGGTCCTCCCGGTCGACCACGAGATGTTCCGGTTCTACCGGCTCCACCTCTGACGGCGTCCCGTCGGGTGGCGCGGCCGCGCCGGCCGGTTCCGACCCCACCGGTGCGGTGGGCAGCAGGCGCGAGAAGTAGAGCGCGAGGGCCGCGATCACGGCGAGCACGGCGAGGCTCGCGCGCAGGGCGTCGATCCGCGCGGACTCGTTCTCGGCGACCACGGCGTCGACCTCGTCGGCCGGGAGCCCAGCCTCCTCGAGCGCCGTCTCCAGCTGCGCGTCCGAGACGAAGGGCACGCCCGACGCCAGCTGCACGCTCGCGGTCTGAGATACCTCGGCACTGACCTCGGGGTTGGAGCCGAGGCCGACGAGCAGGGTCGAGGTCAGCGTCGCGATGAGGATCGACCCGGCGACCGCGGTCCCCAGCGACGCCCCCAGGTTGGTCATCGTGTTCTGCACGCCGCCGACGTCGCCCGCGTCCTTGTCCGCCACGGCCGAGACGGTGATCGCCCCGAGCTGCGACGACAGCGCACCGACGCCGAACCCGGCCAACAGCAGCGGGACGGCGACGATCTCCGCGCCGGCACCCACCTCGAGCGCACCCATGAGCGCGACGATGCCCAGCAGCATGCTCACCAGGCCCCAGCGGACCACCTCGCGCGGGGAGGCGGTCGGGAAGAACCGCGGGATGCCCACGGCGGCGACCAGCAGCGACACCGACAGCGGGAGCAGCCGCACGCCCGTCTGCAGGGCGGTCAGGCCCAGCGCGATCGACAGGAAGAGCGGCACCACGAAGAACAGCCCCGCCTGGATCATGAACTGGAAGAAGAACATCGTCAGGCCGCCGGCCAGCCGGGCGTTGCGCAGCATCGCGGGACGCACCAGCGGTTCACGACCGCGGGCGACCATCCGGTTCTCCCACGAGAAGAACAGCCGCAGCACCACCATGCCGGCCACGACCAGCCAGATGGTGGGTGAGAGTCCGAGCCATGACGGGCCGCCCTCACGCGTGAGCACCCACCCCCACTCCCCCGAGCGCAGCACACCGAAGACCGCCAGCCCGAGGCCCAGGGCGGACAGGACGGAGCCGACGTAGTCGAGCCGGAACCGTGCCTCCGGCTCGGCGTCCGCCACCTTCCGGGTGAGCGCGAGGATGCCGATGACCAGCACGACCTCGCCCGCGAACACGTAGCGCCAGGTCCAGTAGGTGGTGACGAACCCGCCGATCAGCGGCCCGGCCGCCACCGCGATGGCGCCCGCAGAGGCGACCAGCCCGTAGGCCCTCGGTCGGTCCTTCGACGCGAAGTTCGACGCCACGAGCGCGACGATCGCGGGCATGATCAGCGCCGCCCCGAGCCCCTCCAGCACCGACCAGCCGATGATCAGCACCGTGAGGCTCTGCGCGATCGACGTGACGAACGAGCCGCACGCGTAGATCACGCACCCGATGGCGAACGCCCGCCGTCGGCCGATCAGGCTCCCGATCTTCCCGCCGGTGATCATCATGCTGGCCATGACGAGCGTGTAGAGCGTGATGGCGGTCTGGATGCCCGTCACGGTCGTCCCGACGTCCTCGGCCACCTGGGCGATGGACACGTTCATCACCGAGCTGTCGAGCGTCATGAGGAACTGCGCCGTGGCGAGCGTGAACAGGACGAGCCCTGCAGCTCCGCCGGTCTTCTGGGTCATCGGGCACCGCTCCCCATCTGCACCACGTCCTCCGTGCCCGGACGACTGGACCCCAGAGGTATCACCACCAGCCCGTTCACCGCTACGGACCAGGCGCTACGCTGCCGGAAACCGAGGGGGTGGGCAGTGGGCGAGACGGCTGAGCCTGCGCAGGTCACAGAGTCCGGCTGGTATCGCCATCTCGACCTGATCGCGACGATCCTGCTGGCCGTCGCGACGGTTCTCACCGCCTGGTCGGCGTTCCAGAGCAGCCAGTGGGGCGGCGTCCAGGCGATCGCCTACAGCGCCGCCGCACGCGAACGCGCCGAGTCGAACCAGGCCGCGACCCTCGCCGGCCAGCAGACGACCATCGACGTGCTGCTGTTCACGGACTGGCTCGCTGCCCTGCACGCCGAGGGTGACGCGGTCCTCCCCGAGCCGTACGTGCCCGACCCGGACCAGTACTCCGGGTTCCTGTTCGAACGGTTCCGGGCCGAGTTCCAGCCCGCCGTGCACGCCTGGTTGGCCGAGGACCCGCTCACGGACCCCGACGCGCCCCCCAGCCCGTTCGCGATGGACGAGTACGTGCTGGCCTCGACCACCGAGTCGGTCAGGCTCGACAAGGCGTCCGAGCGTTCCGCCGCCGAGGCCCGGCTCGCCATCGAGCGCAAGGACCGCTACGTGCTGGCCACCGTCCTGTGCGCGTCGGTGCTCTTCTTCTCCGGCATCGGCTCCAAGCTGGGCTCCCCGCGCAAGCGCACCGCGATGATCGCGATCGGCGGCGTCGTCCTGCTCACCACCGTGGCTGTGCTCGTGACGTTCCCCGTCCAGGTCTGAGACGCGCCCCGGACGGCGTTCGGCCCCGCGTACGGGGCGCGGGGCCGAACGGGTCGTGCGACGAGGCGAGAAGGCGTCAGGCGATGCGCCCGGTCACGTTCTCCTCGTCACCGATCTTGTGCACGACGATCGAGTTGGTCGAGCCGACGACGCCCACCGGAGCACCGGCGACGACGACGACGTAGTCGCCGACCTCGGCCAGACCGTTGGCGCGCAGCGTGGAATCCACCTGGCTCACCATCGCGTCGGTGTTCTCGACCGACGGCACGCGGTACGTCTGCACACCCCAGCTGAGCGACAGGACGTTGCGCACGTCGTCGACCGGCGTGAACGCCAGCAGCGGGATCGCGGAGCGCAGACGCGACATGCGCCGCGCCGAGTCGCCCGACTGCGTGAACGTCACCAGGTACTTGACGTCGAGCGTCTCGCCGATCTCGGCGGCCGCCCGGGTGATCGCACCACCGCGGGTGTGCGGCGTCGAGCCCAGGGGCGCGATGCGCTCGCGGCCCAGCTCCTCGGTCGCCTCGATGATCCGCGCCATCGTGCGCACGGTCTCGATCGGGTAGTCGCCCACGCTGGTCTCGCCCGAGAGCATGACCGCGTCGGCACCGTCGAGCACCGCGTTGGCGCAGTCCGAGGTCTCGGCGCGGGTGGGCCGCGGGTTGTTGGTCATGGACTCGAGCACCTGCGTGGCCACGATGACGGGCTTGGCGTTGCGGCGGGCCAGCTCGACGGCGCGCTTCTGCACCAGCGGCACCTGCTCGAGCGGCAGCTCGACGCCCAGGTCACCACGGGCCACCATGATGCCGTCGAACGCCGCGATGATCTCGGCGAGGTTCTCGACGGCCTGCGGCTTCTCGATCTTGGCGATCACCGGGACGACCCGGTTCTCCTCCTCCATGATCCGGCGCACGTCGTCGTAGTCGGCGGCGGAGCGAACGAACGACAGCGCGATGATGTCGGCGCCGACGTTGAGGGCCCAGCGCAGGTCGTCCGCGTCCTTGTCGCTCATCGCGGGCACGGAGACGGCCACGCCCGGCAGGTTGAGGCCCTTGTTGTTGGAGACGGTGCCGGGGACCTCGACGCGGGTGACCACGCGGGGGCCCTCGACGGCGGTCACGCGGACCAGGACCTTGCCGTCGTCGATGAGGATCGGGTCGCCGACGCGCGCGTCGTCCGTGAGCCCCTTGTGGGTCGTGGAGACGAGCTCCTTGGTGCCCTCGACGTCCTCGGTCGTGATGGTGAAGGTGTCACCGACGGCGAGGTCGTGCTTGCCCTCGGTGAACCGGCCGAGGCGGATCTTCGGACCCTGCAGGTCGACCAGCACGGCGACGGAGCGCCCGGACGCCTTCGCGGCGGCGCGGACGTTGTCGTACACGCGCTTGTGGACCTCGGTGTCGCCGTGGCTGCGGTTGAGCCGCGCCACGTCCATCCCGGCGTCGACGAGGGCCTGGATCTGCTCGGCAGACTCTGTGGCGGGGCCGATGGTACAAACGATCTTTGCTCTACGCATGACAGCGAGCCTATGCCTTTCGTGTTTTCACGGGACGGACCGAAAGTCCCGGTCCGACCCTGTGGCCGGCCCGGTACGCGACTCGGTCGGGGGTGGGTTCAGGGGCGCAGCGCCACGGTGCTGGCGGTGACGGGGGCCGGCAGCTCCGTGCTGCCCGACAGGTAGGTGTCGACGGCGGCCGCTGCTGCGCGGCCCTCGGCGATCGCCCACACGATGAGTGACTGCCCACGACCGGCGTCTCCCGCGACGAACACGCCGGGGACCGTCGTCGCGTAGTCGTCGGTCCGCGCGACCAGCCCGCGAGAGGTCAGCTCGATGCCGATCTGCTCCGTGAGCGGGTCGACCTCGGGGCCGGTGAAGCCCATCGCGACCAGGACCAGGTCCGCCGGGATCTCGCGCTCCGTGCCCGGCGTGGGCACGCGGCGACCGTCGGAGAGGTACTCGGTCGTCGCCAGCGTCAGCGCGCGCACCGTGCCGGACTCGTCGCCGACGAACTCGACGGTGGACGCGAGGTAGTCGCGGTCCCCGCCCTCGGCGTGCGAGGACGAGACCTCGAACAGGATCGGGTCCGTGGGCCAGGGCTGGTGCTCGGGACGCTCCTGCGGCGGGCGCTTGCCGATGGCGAGCGTCGTCACCGACGCCGCACCCTGACGGAGCGCGGTGCCGAGGCAGTCCGAGCCGGTGTCGCCGCCGCCGATGATGATGACGTGCTTGCCGGTGGCCGTGATCTGGTCCGCGACCGGCTTGCCCGCCGCCACCGCGTTGGCCTGGTGCAGGAACTCCATGGCGACGTGCACGCCGCCCAGCTCCTTGCCCGGCACCCGCAGCTCGCGGGGCACGGTCGCGCCCGTGGCGATCACGATCGCGTCGTACCGCGCCTGCAGCTGCGGCCACGTCACGTCCCGACCCACCTCGACGCCCGGGCGGAACCGGGTGCCCTCGCCCTCCATCTGGGCCAGACGGCGGTCGATGTGGACCTTCTCCAGCTTGAAGTCCGGCACGCCGTAGCGCAGCAGGCCGCCGATGGCGTCGTCCCGCTCGTACACCGCGACGGTGTGCCCCGCCCGGGTCAGCTGCTGCGCGGCGGCCAGGCCGGCCGGGCCGGAGCCGACGACCGCGACCGTGTGACCGGTCAGGCGCTGCGGGACCTGCGGGGTCACGTAGCCACGCTCGAACGCCTCGTCGATGATCGAGACCTCGACGTTCTTGATGGTCACGGCCGGCTGGTTGATGCCCAGCACGCAGCTCGACTCGCACGGAGCCGGGCAGATGCGGCCCGTGAACTCCGGGAAGTTGTTGGTCGCGTGCAGCCGGTCGATGGCGTCCGACCACTGCCCGCGCCACACCAGGTCGTTCCACTCGGGGATGAGGTTCCCGAGCGGGCAGCCGTTGTGGCAGAACGGGATGCCGCAGTCCATGCAGCGCCCCGCCTGCTCCTTGAGGTACGGCTGGCCGTCCTGCAGGTTCTCGTGGACGTCCTTCCAGTCGCGCAGCCGGACCTCGACGGGGCGGTTGGGCGGGAGCTCACGGTCCCGCACCTTCAGGAAGCCGCGGGGGTCAGCCACGGGCCACCTCCAGGATCTGGTCCCACACGCCGGGCGCGGCAGGGTCGAGGCCGTCGGCCTCGGCCTGCGCGAGCGCACGGCGGACGCGGGCGTACTCGGTGGGCAGCAGGCGCGTGAACCGCGCCCGGGTCGAGGGGAAGTCCTCGAGCAGCTGGGCGGCGACCGGCGAGCCGGTCTCGTCGAGGTGCGCGCGCAGGAGCGTCTCCACCAGCGCGGCGTCCTCGTCGTCGAGCGGGTCGAGCGCGAGCTCGTTCGTCCGCAGGGCGTCGACGTTCACCAGGGCGGGCACCAGGTCGAGCACGTACGCCGTGCCGCCCGACATGCCCGCACCGAAGTTGCGGCCGGTCCGGCCGAGCACCAGGACGGTGCCGCCGGTCATGTACTCGCACCCGTGGTCGCCCACACCCTCGACGACGAGCGTGGCGCCGGAGTTCCGGACGCCGAAGCGCTCGCCGACCAGGCCGCGCAGGAAGATCTGCCCGGTGGTCGCGCCGTAGCCGATGACGTTGCCGGCCACCACGTTGTGCTCGCTGGACAGGGCCGCGTTGCGGTCGGGGCGCACCACGATGCGCCCGCCCGACAGCCCCTTGCCGACGTAGTCGTTGGCGTCGCCGAACAGCCGCAGCGTGATGCCCCGCGGCAGGAACGCGCCGAACGACTGCCCCGCCGAACCCGTGAGCGTGACGTCGATGGTGTCGTCCGGCAGCCCGGCGCCGCCGAACCGCTTGGTCACCTCGTGGCCGAGCATCGTGCCGACGGTCCGGTTGACGTTGCGGACCGGCAGGTCGATCCGGACAGGCTCGCTGCGCTCGAGGGCGTCACCGGCCAGCGCGATCAGCCGGTTGTCGAGGGCCCGGTCCAGACCGTGGTCCTGGTCCTTCGTGTGGTGCAGCTCCGTGCCGGCGACGGGCGACGGGACGGCGAGCACCGGCGCGAGGTCCAGACCCGAGGCCTTCCAGTGGTCGATCGCCGCGCGCGTGTCCAGGAGCTCGACGTGGCCGACAGCCTCCAGCAGCGTGCGGAAGCCCAGCTGCGCGAGCAGCGCCCGGACCTCCTCCGCGATGAACTCCATGAACGTGACGACGAACTCGGGCTTGCCGGTGAACCGTGCGCGCAGCTCCGGGTTCTGCGTGGCGACGCCCACCGGGCAGGTGTCGAGGTGGCAGACGCGCATCATGACGCAGCCGGACACGACGAGTGGCGCGGTGGCGAAGCCGAACTCCTCGGCGCCCAGCAGCGCACCGATGATCACGTCGCGGCCCGTCTTGAGCTGGCCGTCCACCTGGACGACCACGCGGTCCCGGAGGTTGTTCAGCACGAGGGTCTGCTGCGTCTCCGCGAGGCCGATCTCCCACGGGGTGCCCGCGTGCTTGAGCGACGTCAGCGGGCTCGCCCCGGTGCCGCCGTCGTGACCCGAGATGAGCACGACGTCCGAGTGCGCCTTGGCGACACCGGCGGCGATGGTCCCGACACCGAACTCGCTGACGAGCTTGGTGTGGATCCGGGCGCGCGGGTTCGCGTTCTTGGCGTCGTGGATCAGCTGCGCCAGATCCTCGATCGAGTAGATGTCGTGGTGCGGCGGCGGCGAGATGAGTCCGACGCCGGGCGTCGAGTGCCGTGTGCGGCCGATCCACGGGTACACCTTGTTGCCGGGCAGCTGACCGCCCTCGCCCGGCTTGGCGCCCTGGGCGAGCTTGATCTGGATGTCGTCGGCGTTGGTCAGGTACTCGCTGGTCACACCGAACCGACCGGACGCGATCTGCTTGATCGCCGAGCGGCGCACCGGGTCGTGCAGACGCTCCGGGTCCTCACCGCCCTCGCCGGTGTTCGACTTGCCACCGATGCTGTTCATCGCGACCGCGAGCGTCTCGTGCGCCTCGATCGAGATCGAGCCGTACGACATGGCGCCCGTGTTGAACCGCTTGACGATCTCGCTGACCGGCTCGACCTCGTCGAGCGGGACCGGCGTGCGCTCGCCCTCCTTGAAGGCCAGCAGGCCGCGCAGCGTCATCAGGCGCGACGACTGCTCGTCGACCCGGTTGGTGTACTGCTGGAAGACGTCGAACTGCCGCGTCCGCGTCGAGTGCTGGAGCCGGAACACGGTCTCGGGGTCGAAGAGGTGGTCCTCGCCGTCGCGGCGCCACTGGTACTCGCCGCCGACCGCGAGCCGCAGGTGCGCCTGCCGGTTGCCGCTGGCCGGGTAGGCGTCCGCGTGGCGTGCCGCGACCTCGGCCGCGATGACGTCCAGACCGATGCCGCCCAGGCGGCTCGTCGTCCCGGTGAAGTACTTGTCCACCAGCGGCTGCGACAGCCCGATGGCCTCGAACACCTGCGCACCGCGGTAGGACGCGATCGTGGAGATGCCCATCTTCGACATGACCTTGAGCACGCCCTTGCCGAGCGCCTTGATCAGGTTGGCGACGGCCTTCTCGGGCCCGACGCCGGGGAGGTAGCCGGCCCGCGCGAGGTCCTCGACGGTCTCCATCGCGAGGTACGGGTTGACCGCCGCCGCGCCGTAGCCGATGAGCAGCGCGACGTGGTGCACCTCGCGCACGTCACCGGCCTCGACGACCAGCGAGATCTGCGTGCGCGTGTGCCGGCGCAGCGTGTGGTGGTGCACCGCGCTGAGCAGCAGCAGGGACGGGATCGGCGCCAGGTCGGCGTCCGAGTTCCGGTCCGACAGGACCAGGAAGCTGACCCCGTCGGCCACGGCGGCGTCCACCTCGGCGAAGATCTCCTCGAGGCGCGCCTCGAGTGCCTCTCCCCCGCCGCTGACCTTGTAGAGCCCGCGGATGATGGTCGACCGGTAGCCGAGCGACGGCTGCTTGGCCACGTGCACGATCTTGGCCAGCTGGTCGTTGTCGATCACGGGGAACGGCAGGATCAGCTTGCGGGCGTGCCCGGGGCCGTCCTCCAGCAGGTTGGGCTCCGGACCGATGGCGCCGCCGATGGCGGTCACCAGCTCCTCGCGGATGGCGTCCAGCGGCGGGTTGGTCACCTGCGCGAACATCTGCGTGAAGTAGTCGAAGAGCATCCGCGGCCGGGTGGAGAGCACCGCGACCGGCGTGTCCGAGCCCATCGCACCCAGCGGCTCCGCACCCGCGGCGGCCATGGGGCTGAGCAGGATCTTCAGCTCCTCCTCGGTGTACCCGAAGGCGCGCTGCCGTCGACGCACCGACGCTGCCGAGTGCGCCACGTGCTCACGCTCGGGCAGCTGCTGGAGGAACACGGAGTTGTCGCGCACCCAGTCCGCATACGGACGCTGCGCCGCCAGGGAGGACTTGATCTCCTGGTCGTCGATGATCCGGCCCTTGCCGGTGTCCACCAGGAACATGCGGCCGGGCTCGAGACGGCCCTTGGCGACGACGGTCGCCGGGTCGATGTCCAGCACGCCGGCCTCGGACGCGCAGACGACCAGACCGTCCTCCGTCACCCAGTACCGGCCGGGACGCAGCCCGTTGCGGTCCTGCACCGAGCCGATCAGGGTGCCGTCGGTGAACGTGATCGCCGCGGGTCCGTCCCACGGCTCCATCAGGGTCGAGTGGTACTCGTAGAACGCACGGCGCGACGGCTCCATCTGGGCGTGGTTCTCCCACGCCTCCGGGATCATCATCATGACCGCGTGCGGCAGGGTCCGGCCCGACAGGTGCAGCAGCTCGAGCACCTCGTCGAAGCTGCCCGAGTCCGAGCCGCCCGGCGTACAGACCGGCAGCAGCGGCGTCAGGTCACCGAGCTCGTCGCTGGCCAGCGTGCCCTCGCGGGCGGCCATCCAGTTGCGGTTGCCGCGGACGGTGTTGATCTCACCGTTGTGCGCGATCATCCGGAACGGCTGCGCGAGCGGCCACGACGGGAACGTGTTCGTCGAGAAGCGCGAGTGCACCAGCGCGATCTCGGAGGCGTACCGCGGGTCCGACAGGTCCGCGAAGAACGGCTCGAGCTGCCCGGTGGTGAGCATGCCCTTGTAGGCGATCGTGCGGGCCGACAACGACGCGAAGTACAGGCCGTGCTCCCGCTCCGCACGCTTGCGCAGGCGGTAGGCGCGGCGGTCCAGGTCGATGCCGGACAGCTCGCGCGACGGGTCCGCGACGACGAGCTGGCGGAACACGGGCATGGACGCACGCGCGGTCGGGCCCACGAGGTCCGCCGTCACCACGACCTCACGCCACGCGAGCACGTCGAGCTTCTCCTCGGCGGCGATGGACTCCAGGGCCGCGACGGCGACGCGCTGCTCGGTCTCGTCGACCGGCAGGAAGGCCATGCCGATCGCGTAGAAGCCGGCGGGTGGGAGCTCGGCGTCGACCACGTCGCGCAGGAACGCGTCGGGGATCTGCGTGAGGATGCCGGCGCCGTCACCGCTGTCCTCCTCGGCGCCGACGGCACCGCGGTGGTCGAGGTTGAGCAGCGCGGTCAGGCCCGCGTCGACGATGTCCCGGCCGGGTGTGCCGCGCAGCGTGGCGACGAAGGCGAATCCGCACGCGTCGTGCTCGGCAGCGGGGTCGTAGAGACCCTGCGGCAGCGGCGCGCGTACTGCGCCAAGGCTCGCGGGCGACGTCGACATCTGCACCGTCCTCACGGTCCCCGACAGGGTCGGGGAATTGCACGAACAAGGGGGGAACGGGGACGTCGTCGGCCCAGTCATGGTGACGATACAGCGCGGTGGATGGACCGCCCGCATCGGTGTGCGGAGCAGGGTGACCGTTCGCCCGCGGGTCAGCGGGCGGGATCGGTCGCGATCTCCTCGTCGTCCTGCACTGTCGGGGGTGCCAGCAGGAGGGTCGTGTCACGTCCTGGGTGCCGGCGCCCGACCACAACGAACGCTACCAGCGCCCCGAGGCCGACGATGATCGACGTCCAGACGTTGATCCGCAGGCCGCCGATCTCGTGCGCCGGGTCGATCCGGAGCATCTCGATCCAGAGCCGCCCGCTGGTGTAGATCACGACGTAGAGCAGGAAGACGCGCCCGTAGCCGAGCTGGAGCTTGCGGTCGAGCCAGATCAGCAGGGCCGCACCGGCGAGGTTCCAGACCATCTCGTAGAGGAACGTCGGGTGGTACAGCGTGCCCGCGGGGTCACCGACGGGCATGTGGTCGGCGTCGATGCGCAGCCCCCAGGGCAGCGTGGTCGGGCTGCCGAACAGCTCCTGGTTGAACCAGTTGCCCAGCCTGCCGATCGCCTGGGCCACGAGCAGGCCGGGGGCCAGCGCGTCGGCCCACGGGGCGAGCCTGACGCCCTGTCTGCGGCAGCCGATCCAGGCTCCGACTCCCCCGAGCGCGACGGCGCCCCAGATGCCGAGGCCGCCCTCCCAGATGTACAGGGCGCGGATGGGCTCCCCACCGACGCCGAAGTACGCGTCGGGCGAGGTGATCACGTGGTAGATCCGGCCGCCGACGATGCCGAACGGCACGGCCCAGAACGCGATCTCGAGGGTCGTGTCCGGCTCGCCGCCGCGCTCGACCCACCGACGCCGCGTCATCCACAGGGCGACGACGATGCCGAGCAGGATCGCGAACGCGTACGCGCGCAGCGGGAACGGTCCGAGGTGCCAGACGCCGGCCGGCGGGCTCGGGATCGCCAGCGGCAGCAGGGCGCTCACCGTGCGCACCGGGTGGCGGACCGGACGCCCTCGGCGAGGTCGGCCGTCAGACGGGCCAGCGCTCCTCGCCCGGCTGCGTCGTCGGCCGCGTCCAGCAGCGTGCGCACGAGGGCCGAGCCGACGATCACGCCGTCGGCGTACCGGGCGATCTCGGCGGCCTGCTCCGGGCGGGAGACGCCGAGCCCGACGCACACGCGCTCGGCACCGGCCGCGCGCGTGTTCGCGACGAGCTCCTCCGCCTTGGAGCCGACCGTCGCGCGCTCGCCCGTCACGCCCATGGTGGAGGCCGCGTAGACGAACCCGCGGGAGGCTGCCGCGGTGGAGGCCAGCCGCTCGGGCGTCGAGCTGGGCGCGACCAGGAACACGCGGTCCAGGCCGTGCGCGTCCGAGGCGGCGATCCAGTCGCCTGCCTCGTCGGGGATGAGGTCGGGGGTGATGAGCCCGGCGCCGCCCGCGGCAGCGAGGTCCCGCGCGAACGCGTCGACGCCGTAGCGCAGGACCAGGTTCCAGTACGTCATGACGAGGATCGGCGCACCCCGTCCGGCCACCTGCTCGACCGCGCGGATGGTGTCGCCCACCCGGGTCCCCCCGGCCAGCGCCGCGTCGACCGCGCGCTGGACGGTGGGACCGTCCATCACGGGGTCGCTGTACGGCACGCCCAGCTCCACGACGTCGGCGCCGGCGTCGATCATCGTGCGGACGGCCGCGACGGACCCGTCGACCGTCGGGTAGCCCACAGGCAGGTAGCCGATGAGCGCCGAGCGCCCGAGGGCGTCGAGGTGCTCCGCCACCTGGGACCGGACCGCGACCGTGCTCACAGCTGTTCTCCTTGGTCGGCCAGCACCACGGGCTCGTCCTCGATCAGGTCGAACCACGCCGCGGCGGTGGCCACGTCCTTGTCCCCGCGTCCCGACAGGTTGATCAGCAGCACCGGCTCGTGGCCGTCGTCGCCGGTCCAGCCCGACAGCTCGTCGCCCAGCTGGATCGCACCCGCCAGCGCGTGCGCGGACTCGATCGCCGGGATGATCCCCTCGGTCCGGCACAGGATGCGGAAGGCCTCCATGGCCTCGACGTCGGTCACCGGCCGGTAGTCCGCGCGTCCGATGTCGTGCAGCCAGGCGTGCTCCGGACCGACGCTCGGGTAGTCCAGACCGGCCGACACCGAGTGGCTGGGCAGCGTCTGCCCGTCCTCGTCCTGCAGCAGGTACGACTTCGCGCCGTGCAGCACGCCGGGCTGCCCGCCCGAGAACCGTGCGGCGTGCCGGCCCGACGAGATCCCCGCGCCGCCCGCCTCGAAGCCGAAGAGGCGCACGCCCGGGTCGTCGAGGAACGCGTTGAAGATGCCCATCGCGTTCGACCCGCCACCCACGCACGCGGCGACCGCGTCAGGAAGCCGCCCGATCTCCTCGAGGAGCTGGGACCTGGCCTCCTCGCCGATGATCTTGTGGAAGTCGCGCACCATCTCGGGGAACGGGTGCGGTCCCGTGACGGTGCCGAGCAGGTAGTGCGTGGTGTCGACGTTGGCCACCCAGTCGCGCAGCGCCTCGTTGATCGCGTCCTTGAGCGTCCGCGTCCCGATGGTCACCGGGATCACCTCGGCGCCGAGCAGGCGCATGCGGGCGACGTTGAGCGCCTGCCGACGGGTGTCCTCCTCGCCCATGTAGACGACGCACTCGAGGTCGAGCAACGCAGCCGCGGTCGCGGTGGCGACACCGTGCTGACCGGCGCCGGTCTCCGCGATCACGCGCGTCTTGCCCATGCGCTTGACCAGCAGGGCCTGCCCCAGCACGTTGTTGATCTTGTGCGAGCCCGTGTGGTTGAGGTCCTCACGCTTGAGGAACACCCGCACGCCCGGCGCGACGTGCTGCGCGAACCGCGGGACCTCCGTGAGCGGGCTCGGGCGGCCGGTGTAGGTGCGGTGCAACCGCGCCAGCTCACGGCCGAACGCCGGGTCCGTCAACGCCTTGTGGTACTCCGTGTCGAGCTCGTCGAGCGCCGCGATCAGCGCCTCGGGCACGAACCGGCCGCCGAACTCGCCGAAGTACGGCCCGGCGTGGGTGGACAGCGGGCCACCTGCCGTGGCCTCGAGCAGCTTCTCCGAGAGGGCCTCGACGGTCGGCCGACCGGTCACTGGCGCACCGCCCGCAGGGACGGGTGCGCACCCGCTGCCACGAGGTCGGCGACCGACTCGCGCGGAGCGTCGTCCGTGACCAGCGCCTCGCCGACGAGCACGGCGTCAGCACCAGCACGGGCGTAGTCCATGACGTCGTGCGGTCCACGGACCCCGGACTCGGCGATCTTGACGATGTGCGACGGGATGGCCGGCGCCACCCGCGCGAACGTGGTGCGGTCCACCTCGAGCGAGCGCAGGTCGCGGGCGTTGACGCCGATCACGCGGGCGCCCGCGTCGGCTGCCCGGGACACCTCCTCGGCGTCGTGCACCTCGACCAGGGCGGTCATGCCCAGGGAGTGCACGCGCTCGACCAAGGACTCGAGCACGGTCTGCTCGAGCGCGGCGACGATGAGGAGCACGAGGTCGGCGCCGTGCGCACGGGCCTCCCACACCTGGTAGGGCGTGACGACGAAGTCCTTGCGCAGCACGGGGATGTCCACCCGGGCGCGGACGGCGTCGAGGTCCGCCAGCGAGCCGTGGAACCGGCGCTCCTCGGTGAGCACCGAGATGACGGCAGCGCCGCCCTTCTCGTACTCGGCCGCGAGGGCGGCGGGGTCCTTGATGGTGGCGAGCGCACCCTTGCTGGGGCTCGAGCGCTTCACCTCGGCGATCACACGGACCGCGTCCTCGGCGCGCAGGCGACCCACGCACTCGATCGCGGACTCTCGGCGGCGGGCCCGCTCCTTCACCGTCGCGAGCGGCGTGGCCTGCTCCCGGACGGCGAGGTCCTGCCTGACGCCCGCGACGATGTCGTCCAGCACGGTCATCGAGAACTCACCTTCTCCCCCGGTCGGTTCCGGACCAGCTGCTCGCCGTCGATCGTGGCGGCGGTCCAGTGAGCCATCGTAGAACGGTCCCGGAGTGACCCCGACCACAGGCCGGTGGCTGGGACGGCCGCCTCACGGGGCCAGCCACGGGGCGAACGCCGGGACGTTGCGGAGCACCCCGAACCCGACCACCACCACCATGAGCAGCCAGGCCGCCCACGCGGGTGCCGGCCCGATGCGTCGACCCTGCGTGGCCAAGGCGACCCAGCGGCCCCACAGCACGATGACCACGGGCACGGCGAGCACCCACAGCGGGTTCATCGACCAGGCTCCGGCCAGGTCGGCGTGCGCCAGGTCGTGCGTCGCCCGCAGGCCGCCGCACGCGGGGCACAGGATGCCGGTCAGTGCGTACAGCGGGCAGCCCCCGTAGCTCCCGGTCACGTGCGGGTCCCGCACGGCGAGCAGCGCGGTGGCGAACACGACCACCCCGCCTGTGACGAGCGGAGCGGTCAGGGACGCACGACGGCCCGCTCCGTCCGGCGCGGGTGCGGCGGACGGGAGCGGGCCGGTCGGCAGTGCCTGCGGACCGTCGTCGACGGTCGCCACGTCAGTAGCTCGTGTTGTAGCCCTCGTTGAACGCGTCCCGGAAGTCCGCGTTCGAGAACAGGATGGCGAACAGGATGATGCCGAGAATCGAGAGCACGATCGCGATCCAGCCGAGGATGATCCCGGCCGTCGCCATGCCGCCGTTGTTCGCCTCGCCGCGCGCGACCGCCTTCTTGGCGTTGTTGCCGACGATCACCGCGGGGATGCCGGTGAGCAGGCCGCACGAGAGCACGAACGAGACGATGCCCAGCACCAGCGACCAGACCGCGAGGCTGTTCTTCGGATACGCGGCGCCGTAGCCGGGGCCCGGCTGCGGGTAGCCGCCCGGAGCGGAGCCGTACGGGGCTGCCGCCGGGTACTGCGGCGTGCCGGCCGCACCGGGGTACTGCGGCGCACCGGCGCCCGGGTACGGAGGCGGGGCGGGCGGTCCCTGCGGGTACGGCGGCGGGGCGGCGGGGTACTGCGGGGTCCCACTGGGGTCCTGCGGCGGCTGCGGCTCTCCGCTCCCGTACGGGTTCTGCGGCTCGTTGGGGGTCGACATCGGTCCTCCTCGGTCGCGTGCGCTCGCCCGGACCGGGCGGCGGTCGAGCTGTGCGGGTCAGTGCCCGCCGGTGCGTGCCTGACGGGCACGCGTCTTGTCGCCGCCCTGACCGTGGCCGGAGGCCTGGAGCACCTTGCCGGTCACGAGGCCGGCGACGACGAGCGCCATGCCGAGCCAGAAGAGCCAGACCATCGCGAACAGGACGCCGAGACCGGCGATGGTGAAGGCGATGACGACCGTGTACGTGGTGACCCAGGCCGCGAGCGTCTTCCCGTGGTTGGTCGGGGCGGCCGTCGGCGGCAGGTGCATCGTCTCGGTCGTCGTGGCGTTCTGCGCGCGGTGCGCGAGCGTGTTGTCAGCCATCAGTGGGGTGCCCTTCGTGCTCGGTTCTGCGCTCACCCTATCGGACCGTCCCGGTGCAGCCCGGCACGGACCGCCGCACGTCAGGACGGGTCGTCACCACGGCTGAGCGCGTCCCAGTCGGACCGTTCGTCCGGCTCCTTCACGGCCGGCGTCGCCGTGCTCGCAGGTGTGGCCTCGTGCCGCTGGGACGGTCCCGACCACGTCCGCGAGGCGCGCACGAACCAGATGCCGGCCAGGGCGACGAGGGCCCCGGTGCCGACGGCGAGCCACGGCCAGACGGTCGTCGTGACAGGACCGGCCAGCGTCCCCACGCCGGTCTCGGCGGCGACCACCGGGGTGACCGCCGCGACCGGGTCCGTCGTCGCACCGAGCGTCGTGGCCACGACCAGCACGCCGCACGCGAGGACGACGGCGGCCACCACCCAGCGGCCCACGCGGCCGACCAGCCCGACGGCCGCAGCCGCAGCGAGGATCGCGACCGCGGCGGCGAGGACGGCCGGCGCCGCCTGGGAGCCGCTGACCTCGATCGTGACGGTGCCCTGCAGCGCGGTCGTGCCCGTCGTCGTGAACCAGGTGGGCACCGTGACGACCGCGGTCAGGCCAGCCAGGACGAGCAGCACACCCGCCGCGCGCCCTCGTCCTGCGCGGCGACGGCCGGCTGCCGGCGGGACCGTCACGCGCCCGCTCGACGCAGCCGGGACGCGATCTGCACGGCCCGCACGGCCGCGGCCGCCTTGTTGCGCGACTCCTCGTACTCCAGCGCGGGCACCGAGTCCGCGACGATGCCGCCGCCCGCCTGGACGCTCGCCCGCCCGTCCCGGATCAGGGCCGTGCGGATGGCGATGGCCATGTCCATGTCACCGGCGAAGTCGAAGTAGCCGACCGTGCCGCCGTAGATGCCGCGGCGAGCGGGCTCGATCTCGTCGATGAGCGCGATCGCCCGCTGCTTGGGTGCCCCGGAGAGCGTCCCGGCGGGGAACGTGGCGACGAGCGTCTGGAGGGCGGTCGCACCCTCGCGCAGGCGCCCGACGACCGTCGAGCAGATGTGCATGATGTGGGAGTAGCGCTTGACCGCCATGAACTCGACGACCTCGACGCTGGCCGGCTCGCACACCTTGACCAGGTCGTTGCGGGACAGGTCGACCAGCATGATGTGCTCGGCGCGCTCCTTGGGGTCGGCGAGCACCTCGTCCTGCAGGCGGCGGTCCTCGTCCGGGGTGGCGCCGCGCGGACGCGAGCCGGCGATGGGGAACGTCACGACGCGGCCCGAGGTCACCTTCACCAGGGTCTCCGGGCTCGACCCGACGACGGCGAAGTCGCGGCCGTCGGCGTCCTGGAGCTGCAGGTAGTACATGTACGGGCTCGGGTTGATGGTGCGCAGCACCCGGTAGACGTCGATCGGCTCCGCGGGGCAGTCGAGGTCCAGACGCTGGGAGATGACCACCTGGAACACGTCGCCGTCGCGGATGGCCTCCTGGCCGGTGCGCACGGCGTCCTCGAAGTCCTGCCGCGTGGACCGGAACGACAGCTCCGGCTCGGTGACGTCCGCCAGGACCGCGACCGCGGACTCGGTCGGCCGCAGCAGCGCCTCTTCCATCGCGTCGATCCGCGCGACGGCGTCGGCGTGCGCGTCGTCCACCCGCTCGTCGGTGTCGTCGAAGTTGATGGCGTTGGCGATGAGCCAGACCGACCCGTCGTGGTGGTCGACGACCGCCAGGTCCGTGGCCAGCAGCAGCGTCAGCTCGGGCACGCCGAGCTCGTCGGGCGCGTTCGCGGGCAGCGTGGGCTCCCAGTGCCGCACGATGTCCCAGCCGAGGGCACCCACGAGCCCGCTGGTCAGCGGCGGCAGCCCGGCGATCGCGGGCGTGCGGAGCGCGTCGAGGGTGCGCTCGAGCACGTCGAGGGCGTCGCCGTCGGTGGGGACGCCGACGGGGACGTCACCGACCCAGACGGCCGACCCGTCCCGCACGGTCAGGGTGGCGCGCGAGCGGACGCCGACGAACGAGTACCGGTCCCAGCTCCCGGCGGCCTCCGCGGACTCCAGGATGAACGTGCCCGGACGACCGGCCGCGAGCGTGCGGTACAGGCCGACAGGCGTCACGTCGTCGGCGAGGAGCCGCCGCGCCACGGGGATGACGCGACGGTCGCGGGCCAGGCCGCGGAACACGTCGAGCGACGGCCACGTGCCGCCCCAGGGAACCTCCGCCGCGGTGACGTCCGCGGGGAACACCGTGGGCAGGGCGGCGGTCATGCCGGGTCTCCGTTCTCGGTGGGGCGGGTGCCGACGACCGCGGGCAGCGGGCCGCCGGCGTCGAAGCAGGTGTGTGCGCCGGTGTGGCAGGCCGCGCCCACCTGGTCGACCTCGACCAGCAGGGCATCGCCGTCGCAGTCGATGCTCACGGACTTCACGTACTGGGCGTGACCGGAGGTGTCGCCCTTGCGCCAGTACTCCTGGCGCGAGCGGCTCCAGAACACGACCCGGCCGGTGGTGAGCGTGCGGCGCAGGGCCTCGTCGTCCATCCAGCCGAGCATCAGCACCTCGCGCGAGTCGTGCTGCTGCACGATCGCTGCCACCAGACCGTGGTCGTCGTGCGTGAGGAGCGCGGCGACGGCGGGATCGAGGGTCGATGCGGGGGGGCTGGAAGACACGGACCGATCCTGCCACGCAGGCGCGCGCGGGACGGACCCGTCCCACCTGCCGTCAGCGGGTCTGGGAGACCCACGCGGCGTGCATCGCGGCGTAGTGGCCGTCGCGTGCGACGAGGTCGGCGTGGTGCCCGACCTCGACCACGCGACCCGCGTCGACCACCACCACCGTGTCGGCCGCCTCCGCCGTGGAGAGCCGGTGGGCGATCGTCAGGGTGCTGCGGCCGCGCGTGAGCGAGTCGAGCGCGCGCGCGATCCGGACCTCGGTGGCAGGGTCCACCGCCGAGGTCGCCTCGTCGAGCAGCAACAGGTCCGCCTCGGCCAGGTACGCCCGGGCGAGCGCGACCAGCTGCCGCTCCCCCGCCGACAGCGACTCGCCCCGCTGACCCACCGGGGTGTCGAGCCCGTCGGCCAGCTCGTCCACCCAGCCGTCCAGGCCGAGCGCCTCGATGGCCGCGCGGATCCGCACGTCGTCGTCCTGCGCCGCGGTCGTCCCGTCCTCGTGGCGCAGGCCGTAGGCGACGTTCTGCGCGAGCGTGCCGTCGAACAGGAAGCCCTCCTGCGGCACCAGCACCACGCGGCGGCGCAGGTCGGCGACCGCGATGTCCCGCAGGTCCACCCCGTCCAGCAGCACCGACCCGCGCGTGGGGTCCATGAACCGCGCGACGAGCTTCGCGATGGTGGTCTTGCCCGACCCGGTCGCGCCGACGACCGCGACCGACGTGCCGGCCGGGATCGCGACGTCGACCTCGCGCAGCACCGGCGGACCGTCCGGGTAGGAGAAGTCCACCGCCCGCAGCTCGACGTGCGCCGGGCCGCGCGGGCTGGGCACGCCGTCCGCGCCGGCGTCGACCACCTCGACCGGTGTCTCCAGGACCCCGAGCACGCGGCGCCACCCGGCGACCGCGTTCTGCAGCTCGTTGAGGATCTCCGTGGCCATCTGCACCGGGCCGGTGAAGAGCTGCACGAGGAAGAGGAAGGCGAGCAGCCGGCCCACCGACATCTCCCCCGCGATGCCCAGGTACGTGCCGGCGACGACGACGAGCGCCAGGACGAGGTTGGCGACGAGCACGCCGCTGGAGAACACGAGGGCGACCAGGTTCTGCGCGCGCACCATCGCCGCCCGGGTCGCGGCGACCGCGGCGTCGATCCGGCGCTGCGTGCGCTCGGCGACCCCGTACGCGCGGATCGTCTCGGCGCCGACGACGGCCTCCGAGATGGCACCGAGCATCCCGCCGACCCGCTCGCGCACGGCGGTGTACCGGGCGTTCACGCGCTTCTGCAAGGGCTGGAGCAGCACGAACAGCGGCACGAAGCCCGCCCACACGATCAGGGTCAGCTGCCAGGAGTAGACCGCCATGAGGACCGTGGCCACCGCGATCTGCAGCACGGAGACGAGCAGCATGATCCCGCCCCACTGCACGAACAGCGAGATGGTGTCGACGTCGGAGGTCACGCGGGAGACCAGCGACCCGCGCCGCTCCGTGTTCTGCGTCAGCACCGACAGGTCGTGCACGTGCCGGAACGCCCGGGTGCGCAGCGCCAGCAGCCCGCTCTCGCTCGAGCGGAACAGCCGCACGTTGACGTAGGCGGAGCACACGGCACCGATCACGAGCCCGATCGCGGCGAGACCGGCGAGCGCGGCGACCCGCGACACGTCCGGGCCGCCGTCCGCCAGGATCCCCGTGTCGACCGTCTGCTGCACCGCGATCGGCACCAGCACGCGCCCGATCGACGCGATCACCGCCAGCAGCACCGTGAGCTGCCAGCCGACCAGCAGCTGTGGGGATACCTGCACGCCGCGGCGCAGCGTCGCCAGCACGCCCAGGGTGCTGGCGGGCGCGACGCGGTGGCCGCCGTTCTCCGCGGTCATGCCAGGTCCTCCACAACCTCGAGGGCGTCCTCGTCCGCCGCCTCGGCGGCGCGGCGCGCGGTCTCCTGCTCGTAGGCCGTCGCCAGGGCGCGGTATCCGGGGTCCCGGGCGAGGAGCTCGTCGTGCGTGCCGCGGTCGACCACGCGGCCGCCGTCGATGTGCACGACCTCGTCGGCGAGCAGGACGGACGACATCCGGTAGGCGACGAGCAGCACCGTCGGGCTGGACGTACCGCCATCACCGCGCAGGCCGCGCAGGATCGCCTGCTCGATGCGGGGGTCCACCGCGGAGGTCGCGTCGTCGAGCACGAGGACGGCCGGCCGCCGGACCAGCGCGCGGGCGAGGGCGAGGCGCTGGCGCTGGCCACCCGAGAGGTTGGCGCCGCGCTCGCCGAGGGGCGCGTCGAGGCCACCGGGCAGGGCCCGCACGACGTCGTCGACCCGGGCCAGGCGCAGCGCGGCCCAGACCGCCTCGTCGTCGGGTGCTTCCGGTGCCCCGTCGTCCGCGAGCGTGACGTTCGAGCGCACGGTGTCCTCGAACACGAACGTCGACTGGGCCACCAGCGCGACGTGGCGCGCGAGGTCGGCCGGTCGCACGTCCCGCAGGTCGAGGCCGTCGACGTGGACCGAACCGCGGGACGGGTCGTACAGCCTGCTGACCAGCGAGACGAGCGTCGTCTTGCCCGCGCCCGTCGGACCCACCACGGCGATCGTCCGGCCGGCAGGCACGTCGAGGTCGACGTCGTGCAGCAGCTCCAGTTCGCCGCCGCCGGGCAGGGCGACGGAGCGGCTCACGTCTCGCAGCTCGACGCGCGCCCCACCGACGGGCGCCCACGCGGTGCTGCCCACGCTCAGCGCCCCGTGCGAGTCGATCACCCGGGCGATCCGGTCGTACCCGACGAGCGCCCGCGGCAGCTCACCCAGCACCCAGCCGAACGCCCGCACCGGCACGGCCAGCAGGGTCAGCAGGTAGGCCGCCGCGACGACGTCCCCGGTCCCCACCCGGCCCTCGCTGATCTGCACGGTCCCGACCACCAGGACGAGCAGGGTCCCGAGGCTCGGCAGCAGGTCGATGACCGGGTCGAACAGTGCGCGCACGACCCCGACGCGGACGTTCGCGTGCCGCAGCTGCGTGGCCCGCTCGGCGAACCGTGCCTCCTCGCGTGCCTCGGTGCCCAGCGACGTGACCAGCACGGCCGCCTCGAAGCTCTCGTGGGCGATGTCCGCCACCTCGGCGCGCAGCTGCTGCGCCCGGATCGCCGCGGGCGACATCCGGCGCTGGAACACGACGTTGGCGATCACGGCGAGGGGCAGGACGAAGAGCGCGGCGACCGCCAGCCAGATGTCGGTGCGCACCAGCTCGAACGTCGCGACGACCATCATCACGACGACGCCGAGCGCGAACGGCAGCGGGTTGAAGATCGAGGTCGCCGCCTCGACGTCCGCGCTGGCGTTGGAGAGCAGCTGACCCGTCGGGTGCTGGCGGTGCCACGACATCGGCAGCCGGAGGTACTGGCGCGTGACGGCGGTGCGGTGGTCCTCCTGGAGCAGCGCGAACCCTCGGCCTGCGTAGATGCGGCGGGCCGCGACGGTCAGGCCGAGCGACACGGCGACGAGCGCGATCGCACCACCCGCGAGCCAGATCCGGTCCTGCGCCTCGCTCGAGCCGGCCAGCGCGGGGACGACGACCTGGTCCGTCACGGCACCGAGCACCCGGCTGACGCCCACCGTCAGGGCACCGAAGAGCGCGGCCGTCCCGATGGCCAGCGCATAGGTGCGGGGATGAGAGCGCAGCCCCCGACCCAGCAGCTGGACGGCGCGTCGGGGCACCGAGCCGGTGAGCGCCATCGACCGGGGCGGCTCGTCTCGCGTGGGCACGACAAGGACCTTCCGTGGAGCTGGTGGGGTGATGACGATTCTCTCATGCGGGTGCGAGCGCTTACCCGCGCTGCGGTCGGGACGCAGGTGGCAGCGGCGCGTGGCATCCTGCGGTCATGACCTGGCACGAGATCGAGCGCGCGCAGCTGGCGGAGGCCCTCCTGGACGTCGCTCCCGACGCGCCCACCCTCTGCGAAGGCTGGGAAGCACGCCACCTCGCTGCGCACGTCGTGCTGCGGGAACGCTCGCCGATGGTCGGTGCGGGGGTCGCCGTCCCTGCCCTGTCCGCCCGCGCCGAGGCCGCCATCGCGAAGCTCGCCGACCAGGCCGTGACCGAGGGCGCGTACCGGGACCTGGTGGCTCGGGTCGCCGACCGGCCGGCGCGCTGGCACCCCGCCTCCTGGGTCGGGGAGTCGATGAACGTCATCGAGTTCTTCGTGCACACCGAGGACGTCCGCCGCGGAGCCGGTCCGGTCCCGGCACGCGAGCTCGACGCGGGGCTCGTCGAGGCGCTGTGGTCGCACCTGCCGCGTGCCGGCGCAGGACGGCTGCGCACCGTCCCCGTCGGCGTCGTGCTCGTCCGCGACGACGGCATCCGGCACCACCTGCGGACACCGAAGCCCGACTACGGCACGGTCGTCGTCCGCGGCGACACGGGCGAGATCGTCCTGTACCTCCTCGGCCGTGGCGCAGCGGCCGACGTCCGGGTCGAGGGCGAGGCCGACGACGTCGCGACGATCGAGGCAGTGCTGCCCTCGCGCTAGCCCGCTGCCTGCTCGGGGTGCCCGGTGGCCAGGATGTCCACGACGAAGACGACCGTCTGACCGGCCAGCTCCTCGCTCTCGGTGACGCCGAGGGCGTACGTGGGCGGGACGACGAGCATCACCTGGCTCCCGACCGGCTGGTCGACCAGCCCTTCGGCCCACGCCTGCACGTCCTGCAACGAGAACGACACCGGCAGGCCGTGCGTCCACGTCGAGTCGAACGGCTCGCCGGTGGTCCACGCGAACCCGGTGTACTGCACGGTCACGACGTCGCTCGCGGCCACCTGCTCGCCGCTGCCGCGGATCAGCGGCTGCGCGACGAGCGTCGCGGGCGGTTCGGTGCCGGTCGGCGTGATCGTCGGCGCGCCGGACGCGTCCAGCGTGACCACGGGCAGATCGGCCCGAGGAGGCTTCGCCTCGCCGTCCGCGCGGGTGGGCAGCACGTCCACCACCGTCACCGTGGGGTAGTCCGTCGCCCCCGCGCCGCTGCCGGGGCTGACCTGGAGCATCCGCGCACCGACCTGCTGGCCCCGCAGCGTCTCGTAGAGGTCCGTGCCGAGGTCCTCCTCGGTCAGGAGCATCGCGGTCGGGTTGGTGGAGTAGCTCTCCTTGACCAGGGTCGCGTCCGTCGCGTCCTCCAGCCAGAAGTCGATGAGCACCGGTGCACCCTCGACCAGCTCGGCGCCCGTGCCCGGCCAGATCTGCTCCGTCCGGGTCTTGTCCACCTGCAGCGGGGTCAGGTATGTGATCGTCGGCGCCGCGCCGGGCTCCCCTGACACCGTCACCGTGGCCGGCTCCGAGACGGGGTCGCTGCATCCGGCAAGGGTCAGCAGCGCGATCGCCAGACCGGCGACCAGGGCTCGGCCCTGAAGTCGTCGCACGTCGTTCCTTCCAGCTCCGGGGTCCTGGCAGGTGAGCAGGACCGCCACACTGTACGGCCCGGCGCTGTCAGGCCGGTGCTACATGGACTCGATCAGCCGGTCCACGCGCTCGTCCACGCTGCGGAACGGGTCCTTGCACAGGACCGTGCGCTGGGCCTGGTCGTTGAGCTTGAGGTGGACCCAGTCGACGGTGTAGTCGCGGCGGGCGTCCTGGGCGGCCCGCACGAAGTCGCCGCGGAGCTTGGCGCGCGTCGTCTGCGGCGGGACCGCGGTCGCCTCGAAGATCTCCAGGTCAGTGGTCACCCGCTCCACCAGGCCCTTGGCGGCCATGAGGTTGTACAGGCCCTCGGTGCGGGAGATGTCGTGGTACGCCAGGTCCAGGCGCTGCACCCGCACGTCGGACATCTCCAGGCCGTGCTTGGCGCGGTACCGCTCGATCAGCCGGTACTTGATCACCCAGTCCAGCTCCCGGTCCACCAGCGACAGGTCCCCGGTGCGCATGGCCCGCAGCCCGCGCTCCCACAGGTCCAGCACCTGCTTGTTCTCCGGGCTCGGCCCGCCCTCGGAGGCCAGGAAGTCGGTCACCCGCGTGAGGTACTCCTCCTGCAGGTCGATCGCCGTGACGGTCCGGCCGTTCGCCATCGTCACCGGGTGCATGCCCGTGAGGTCGTGGCTGATCTCGCGGATCGCGCGGATCGGGTTCTCCAGGGCCATCTCCCGCATCGGGACGCCGGCCTCGATCATCCGCAGCAGGAGGTCCGTCGTGCCGACCTTGAGCATCGTCGTCGCCTCGGACATCGACGAGTCGCCGACGATCACGTGCAGGCGGCGGTAGTGCTCGGCGTCCGCGTGCGGCTCGTCGCGCGTGTTGATGATGGGACGCGAGCGGGTCGTCGCGCTGGAGACCGCCTCCCAGATGTGGTCCGCGCGCTGCGACAGGCAGTAGACCGCCCCCCGCGGCGTGGTGAGCACCTTGCCGGCACCCGTGAGGATCTGGCGGGTGATCAGGAACGGCACCAGGACGTCCGACAGCCGGGAGAAGTCGCCCTGCCGGCGCACGAGGTAGTTCTCGTGGCAGCCGTAGGAGTTGCCCGCGGAGTCCGTGTTGTTCTTGAACAGGTGGATGGTGCCCGGCAGCCCCTCGTGCTCGAGCCGCTGCTGCGCGTCGGCCACGAGCCCCTCGAGGATGCGCTCGCCCGCGCGGTCGTGCGTGACCAGCTGCCGCACGTCGTCGCACTCGGCGGTCGCGTACTCGGGGTGGGAGCCCACGTCGAGGTACAGGCGCGAGCCGTTGCGCAGGAAGACGTTGGACGACCGTCCCCACGCGACGACCTTGCGGAACAGGTACCGCGCGACCTCGTCGGCGGAGAGCCCACGACCGTCCTGGGCGGCGCACGTGACGCCGTACTCCGTCTCGAGACCGAAGATCCGCCTGTCCATCGCCGTGCTCCCTCCCTCGCTGCGTACGGCCCGTCTCCGTCAGTCTGCGCCCAGCAGGTCCTCCAGCAGCGCACCGGCCAGCCGTCGGAACGTCCTGCGGGGACGTGTGCGGTCCAGGACCGCGACCTCCAGCTGCGGGGCGGGGATCGACCGCGGCTCGCCGCCGTCCTCCACCGCTCCAAGGGTGCGCACGGCGAGCGCCAGCACCTCGGGCAGCGTGAGCCCGGCCCGCCACTCCTGGGCCAGCAGCCCGCCGAGCCGCTCCGCCTGGCCGCCCATGACGACGTAGCCGTGCTCGTCGGTCACCGAGCCGTCGTACGCGAGGCGGTAGATCTGGTCGCCCGCGGCCGCACGGCCGACCTCCGCGACGACGATCTCGACCTCCAGCGGCTTGGACTCCGTGGTGAACGACGTGCCCAGCGTCTGCGCGTACGCGTTGGCCAGGCCACGGGCTGTGACGTCCTCGCGGTCGTAGGAGTAGCCGCGCAGGTCGGCGTAGCGCACCCCGGCCACGCGCAGGTTCTCGAACTCGTTGTACTTGCCGACGGCCGCGAAGCCGATCCGGTCGTAGATCTCGGAGATCTTGTGCAGCGCGCGCGACGCGTTCTCCGTGGCGAACGCGATCCCGTCGTCGTACTGCAGGACCACGACGGACCGCCCGCGCGCGATGCCCTTGCGCGCGTAGTCGGCCCGGTCCTTCATCAGCTGCTCGGGCGAGACGTAGAACGGCATGCTCATCGCGCACCGCCACTCGAGTCGCGGTGACCCGCGTGCGTCCGCCGACGTTCCTGCTCGATCTGCTCCGACACCGCGCCCAGGTCGGCGTCGCTGACCCGCAGGTACCCGGACTCGGTCACGGTCGCGACCACCGGCCAGATCCCCCGGGTGTGGTCCGGTCCACCGGTCGCCGAGTCGTCGTCCGAGGCGTCGACGAGCGCCTCCACGGCCACCTTCACGGCGGCGTCAGCATCGAGGCCGGGCCGCCACAGCTTCTTGAGCGAGCCGCGCGCGAACACCGAGCCCGAGCCGACCGCGTGGTGGTCGTGCTCCTCGTAGCGGCCGCCCGTGACGTCGTACGAGAAGATCCGGCCGAGTCGTCGGTCCAGGTCGAAGCCGCCGAACAGCGGCACCACCGCCAGCCCCTGCATCGCCATGCCGAGGTTCCCGCGGATCATCGTCGCGAGCCGGTTGGCCTTGCCGTCGAGCGAGAGCAGGCTGCCCTCGATCTTCTCGTAGTGCTCGAGCTCGAGCTGGAAGAGGCGGACCAGCTCCACGGCGAGACCCGCGGTGCCGGCGATGCCGACCGCCGAGTACTCGTCGGCCGGGAAGACCTTCTCGATCTCCCGGCTCGCGATCATCGAGCCCATGGTCGCCCGACGGTCCCCCGCCATGACGATCCCGCCCTCGAACGCGAGCGCGAGGATCGTGGTGCCGTGCGGCGCGTGCACGTCTCCGACCGGCCGGTTACCCGGCAGCAGCTGCGGGGCGTGGCTGGACAGGAACTCCATGAACGACGACGAGCCGGGGGTCGTGAAGGCGTGCGGCAGCCGCCCGGAAGCGGACGTGTCGGGTGAGCTCATCGGCGGTCACTGACCGCCCTTCTGGACGAAGCCGCGCACGAACTGCTCGGCGTTGGACTCCAGGACGTCGTCGATCTCGTCGAGCAGCGCGTCCACCTCCGCGTCGCGCGCCTGGGCGGCCGGCGCGACGGGAGCGGGCGTGTCCGGTCCGTCGTCCGGCTCCGCGTCCTCGCGGCGCGGGCGTACGTGTTCCTGACCAGCCATGGTGACCTCCCGAAGTACCGAGCCGACGTGCTGTCGCCCACCCTAGGCCCATCTTCCGACGGTCCCGGTCCCCACGCCCACGGTGCGGACGACGTGTCAGGCGCCGAGCGCGTCCAGCAGCGCGGCGGCGTCGGGGCTGCGGTCCAGCAGGTCGCCCACGTGCGCGTGCGTCCCCCGCAGCGGGTCGCGCATCGGCACCCGCTGGAGCGTCGCCGCGCCGGGCACGTCGAACACGACCGAGTCCCAGCTGGCGGCCGAGATCTCGCCGCCGTATCGCGCCACCGCCTCGCCGCGGAAGTACGCCCGGGTGTCCCGGGGCGGGTGCAGGACCGCGTCGGCGACGTCCTCGGCACTCACCAGGAGCTCGACCGCGTCCGCCTGGACCAGCCGGTGGTAGAGGCCCCGCTCGGGTCGCACGTCTGACCACTGCAGGTCCATCGCCGCCAGCCGAGGGTGGTCCCACGCCAGGTGGTCGCGGCGACGCATGCCTTCGAGCAGGCGGAGCTTGGCCAGCCACTCGACCTCGCGGGCGCACGACGCCGGGTCCGAGCCCAGCCGCTCGAGCACCGAGCCCCAGCGTGCGAGCACGTCGGCGGTCTGCGTGTCGGGCTCGTCGCCGGTGTGCTCCAGGGCCGCGAGGACCGCGTCGAGGTACTCGCGCTGGACCTCGAGAGCGGTCAGCCGGCGACCGTCCGCGAGCTCCAGCCGCGCGGTGAGCGTCACGTCGTGGCTGACCACGTGGACGGCGTGCACCGGGTCGCGCAGTGTCAGCCGGTCGACCGCCGCCAGCGCTCCCCCGGACCCGCTCTCGGCGACCGCGCGCTCGATGAGCCACAGGACCAACGACGTGGTGCCCAGCCGCAGGTAGGTGGCGACCTCGAGCATGGTCGCGTCGCCGATGATCACGTGCAGGCGACGCCACCGGTCCGGGTCGGCGTGCGGCTCGTCGCGCGTGTTGATGATCGGGCGGCGCAGCGTGGTCTCCAGCCCGATCTCCGCCTCCATGTAGTCGGCGCGCTGCGACAGCTGGAAGCCGGGCTCCTCACCGCGCTGCCCCAGCCCCACCCTGCCCGCACCGGTGAACACCTGGCGGGTGACGAAGAACGGGATCAGCCGCGCGGCCAGGTCGTGGAACGGGACGGCCCGGTCCACGAGGTAGTTCTCGTGCATGCCGTAGGTGGCGCCCTTGCCGTCCACGTTGTTCTTGTAGAGCGCGACGTCCGGCAGCGCCGCCGTCGACGCGAGCGCCCGCACGGAGGCGAGCATCACGCGCTCGCCGGCGCGGTCCCAGCGGACGGCGTCGAGCGGGTTGGTGACCTCCGGCGAGGAGTACTCCGGGTGGGCGTGGTCGACGTACAGGCGCGCGCCGTTGGTGAGGATCACGTTGGCGGCGCCCGGGTCCTCGTACTCCTCGGTCGTGGCGCGCGGCAGCGCCTGCGGCCCGTCGCCGGACGGGGCCGGCTTCTCGGGGTCGTCCGTGAGCAGCGACGGGTGTGCCGACGCCCGCTGCAGGTGGAAGCCGCGGGCGTCGTGCAGCGGGTCCTCGTCGTCGTAGTCCCAGCGGGCCTTGGTCCGCGCACCGTCGCGCGCCGCAGCGTGCACGGCGACGACGTGGCTGGACAGCAGCATGGGGTTGGCCAGCGGGCGTCCGGGCTGGAGGATCCCGTACTCGGTCTCGATCCCCATCACACGGCGCACGGTCACAGGACCACCCTAGGGTCCTGTGACCGTGCCTCCGTGCGAGCGTCCAGCCTCAGAGGTACTGGCCGGTGCTCGTGACGTTCTCGATGGTGCGCGAGCCCTCGGCACCCTTCTTGCCCTGCACGATCGTCCGGATGAACACGATGCGCTCACCCTTCTTGCCGGAGATGCGCGCCCAGTCGTCCGGGTTGGTCGTGTTGGGCAGGTCCTCGTTCTCGCGGAACTCGTCGACGCACGCCGTGAGCAGGTGCTCGACGCGGATGCCGCGCTGGCCGTTCTGGAGGAGGTCCTTGATCGCCGACTTCTTCGCACGGTCGACGACGTTCTGGATCATCGCGCCCGAGTTGAAGTCCTTGAAGTACAGGACCTCCTTGTCGCCGCTCGCGTAGGTGACCTCGAGGAACCGGTTCTCGTCGCTCTCGGTGTACATCCGCTCGACGACGCGCGTGATCATCGCCTCGACGGCCGCCGAGGCGGAACCGCCGTGCTCCGCGATGTCGTCCGGGTGGATCGGGAGCGTCGGCACCAGGTACTTGCCGAAGATCTCGCGGGCACCCTCGGCGTCCGGACGCTCGATCTTGATCTTCACGTCGAGCCGCCCGGGCCGCAGGATGGCCGGGTCGATCATGTCCTCGCGGTTCGAGGCGCCGATGACGATGACGTTCTCGAGCCGCTCGACGCCGTCGATCTCGCTGAGCAGCTGCGGCACGATCGTCGTCTCGACGTCGCTGGAGACACCGGTCCCGCGGGTGCGGAACAGCGACTCCATCTCGTCGAAGAACACGACGACGGGGTGACCCTGCGACGCCTTCTCGCGGGCCCGGGCGAAGATCAGCCGGATGTGCCGCTCGGTCTCGCCGACGTACTTGTTGAGCAGCTCCGGGCCCTTGACGTTGAGGAAGAAGCTCTTGGTGTCGGCCGTGGTCTCGCCGCGCGCCGCCGCCGCGGTGGCCGCCAGCGAGTGGGCGACGGCCTTGGCGATGAGCGTCTTGCCGCATCCCGGCGGGCCGTACAGCAGCACGCCCTTCGGCGGCTTGAGCCCGTGCTCCCGGAACAGCTCGGGGTGCAGGAACGGCAGCTCGACGGCGTCGCGGATCGCCTCGATCTGCGGTCCGAGCCCACCGATGTCCTTGTAGTCGATGTCCGGCACCTCTTCGAGCACCAGCTCCTCGACCTCGGCGCGCGGGATGACCTCGAACACGAAGCCGCTGCGCGAGTCGATGGTCAGCGCGTCGCCGATCCGCACGTGCGCGTCACGGACCTGACCCGCGAAGCGCACGACGCGCTCCTCGTCGCCGCGACCGACCACCAGCGCGCGGTCGGTGCCCAGCAGCTCCTTGACGGTGACGAGCTCGCCCACCTCCTCGTACCCGCCGGCCTCGACCACGGTCAGGGCCTCGTTGAGCATGACCTCCTGGCCGGGCTGGAGGCGCGAGACGTCGAGCGACGGGCTGGCACCCACGTGCATCTTGCGTCCCGACGACACGATGTCCACGGTCCCGTCGGCCCGGGAGCCGAGGAACGTCGCATAGGTCCCGGGGGGCTTGGCCAGGTCGTCGACCTGGCGCTTGAGGTCGATGATCTGCTCGCGCGCCGCCACGAGCGCGTCGCTGAGCCGCTCGTTCTTGGCCGCGAGCACTGTGAGCTCTCGGTGCAGGTCCCGTCCAGGGGCTGCCGAATCCGTCATCTCGTCGGCCTCCGTTCCGCGTCGCGCGTGGTCGTCACTCCGTCCCCACCGTGCACGGCTCTGTGCCTGCTGGTCCGACGACCCTAACCACCAGTGTCAACACCCGCGGTCCGACGCGCGCAGGCGTTCTCGACCAGCGGACAGGGACCATGGTCGGCCTGTGCCTGCGCTCCGCTCCGGGCGCGTGCCGCTGGCGCGACCCCCACCCTGCGCTGCGCTCCGGCTCAGGCCTCTGGCGGGTCAGTCAGTGCTGGTGCTCTCCGTCGGGGCGGGCGCCTGGCCGACGTCGCGACGCGCACGGCGCAGCTTCTTGTCCGAGACGAGCCGCTCGCCCATGGCCTCGGGCGACCAGAGCTCGGAGTCGTCCACCGCAGGCGCACCGTCGGGTGCCACCGGGTAGGCGCCCTTGGCGGGCCGACGACGACGCTGCGGGGCCTCGACGCCGTCCGCGAGCCGGCGCGTGGTGAGCAGGAAGCCGGTGTGGCCGATCATCCGGTGCTGCGGCCGCACGGCGAGCCCTTCGAGGTGCCAGCCGCGCACCATCGACTCCCACGCCTCGGGCTCGGTGTACCGGCCGTCGGTGCGGATGTCCTCGGCCAGCCGGGACAGCTGCGTGGTCGTCGCGACGTAGGAGATGAAGACGCCACCGGGCGCGAGCGCGTCGGCGACGGCGTCGAGGTTCTCCCAGGGCGCGAGCATGTCGAGCACGACGCGGTCGACGCTGCCGGGCTCCGCCACGGTCGGCAGCACGTCCGAGAGGTCACCGACGGACAGCTGCCACGCCGGGTGCGGTCCGCCGAAGAACCCCTCGACGTTGCCACGGGCGATCGCCGCGAAGTCCTCGCGCCGCTCGATGGAGTGCAACGACCCGCCGTCGCCGACCGCGCGCAGCAGCGACATGGTCAGCGCGCCGGAGCCGACGCCGGCCTCGATGACGCGCGCACCGGGGTAGATGTCCGCCATGGCGACGATCTGGCCGGAGTCCTTGGGGTACACGACCGCGGCACCGCGCGGCATGGACAGCACGTAGTCGGCGAGCAGCGGGCGCACCGCGAGGTACTCGATGCCGGCCGTGTTGCGGACCACGGACCCTTCGGGCGCGCCGAGGAGCTGGTCGTGGTTGAGGTAGCCGCGGTGCGTGTGGAACGAGGCGCCCTCGGCGAGCGTGATCGTGTGCAGCCGCCCGCGCGGGTCGGTGAGCTGCACGCGGTCGCCCGCACGGAAGAGGCCGCGGCGCTGCGCGGCCCCGGTGGACGTCTGGTCGGGGTTCACGGTGCCCGAGTCTAGGAGCGGATGGCGGCGACGACGTCCATCGCGCGGATCAGACCGACCACGCGACCGTCCACGACGGCCACCACGACCGGGGAGTGCTCGGTGGCGCGACCGACGGCGGCCACCAGCTGCTGCCCGGTCAGGAGCCCGTCGACCACCGCACCGCCGGGCAGCGGGACGGCGACGGCGGTCACCGGGGTGGTGCCCGCGGCGTCGGCGGGTACGGACGCCGCCGCGGCACGGTCGACGTACGCGGCCGGTCGGCCGTCGGGCGACAGGATGACGACCTCCTCGGCACCCGCCGCGGCGGCCAGGGCTGCGGCGTGCGCGAGGGACTCCGTGTGCCCCACCCCCGTCGCCCGGCGGCCGACGGAGGCCACGGTGATGAGGCCGACGGCCTTCTGGGTGCGGCCGCCGCGCACCGCCGCGGAGGCGCCCGACCACAGGAAAGCCCCGATGAGCGCGGCCCAGACGACGTCGTAGATCTCCGGCTGGCGGCCCTGCACCAGCGGCAGCACGAGCGCCCAGGCGAACACTCCGACGGCGACCACGCGCCCCACCCACCCGGCCGCCACGGTCCCCGTGTGCCGGTTCTTGGTGACCGCCCAGACGGCCGCCTCGAGCAGGTACCCGCCGTCCAGCGGGAGCCCGGGGACCAGGTTGAACAACCCGACGAACGCGTTGGTCAGGCACCCGGACCAGACCAGCAGCCCGATGAGGCTGTTCGTCTCGACGCCCTGCGCCACCGCGAGGAACCCCGCCGCGAGCAGCAGGTTGGCGATCGGGCCGACCACCGCGATGAGCGCGCTGCTGGCGGGCGTCGGCGTCGCACCACCGAACGCCGTGTGCCCGCCCCACAGCGTGAGCACGAACTCGCGCGGCTGCTGCCCTCGGGCGCGGGCCATGAGGCCGTGCGCGAGCTCGTGCACCAGCACGGAGGCGAAGAGCAGGACCACGAACGCCAGCGCGACGACGTACACCAGCGGACCGAGGTCCGCCCGGGCGCGGATGGTCGGGGCGAAGATCAGGGTGAGCACGACCGCGGCGATGAGCCAGCTGGGGGCCAGGATGATCGGGGCGCCGACCGCGCGGCCGATCACCCAGCCGGAGGATCGTCGTGCCGGGGGTCGGGAGGCGCTCACCGGTCAAGAGTAGGTGGGTCGGTGGTCGGTCGTGTGGGCGCCCCCGCCTACGCTCGACACGTGACAGTGCAGCACCTCGACCAGGACACCCCCGACCTCCCGTCGGCCACGCTCGCCGACGACGCGGTGGAGGAGGCGGTCGAGGTCGCGGTCGAGGCGGCCGCCACCGAGCGACCCCCGTCGCGCCCCGGGCTGTCGCCGTCGCGGGCCAACGACTTCCTGCAGTGCCCGCAGCTGTTCCGCTTCCGCGTGATCGACCGGCTCCCGGAGCCGCCCAGCTCGGCCGCCGCGCGCGGCACGCTGGTGCACGCGGTCCTGGAGCACCTCTTCGACCTGCCGGCCGCCGAACGGACACTCGCGGCGGCGCACGCGCTGCTGCCCGATCAGTGGGCCACCCTGCTCGAGCGCTCCCCCGCGATCGGTGAGCTGTTCGCGGACCCGGCCGACCTCGCGGAGTGGCTGACCAGCGCCGAGGCGCTGCTCGGCACCTACTTCACGCTCGAGGACCCCACCCGCATCGAGCCCCGGGAGCGCGAGCTGCTCGTGTCCACCGAGCTCGACGAGGGCGGTCCCCAGCTGCGCGGCATCATCGACCGGGTCGACGTCGCGCCCAACGGCTGGGTGCGGGTGGTCGACTACAAGACCGGCCGCTCACCACGGGCCGGGTACGAGAGCTCGGCGCTGTTCCAGATGCGCTTCTACGCGTACGTCATCTGGCGCACCCGCGGGGTGCTCCCCAAGCGACTCCAGCTCGAGTACCTGGGCGACGGCGTGATCCTCACGCACGAGCCGACCGAGGCGGAGATGGCGACCGTCGAGGCGCGGGTGCGCTCCATCTGGGGCGGCATCGAGGACGCGGCCCGGTCCGGCGACTGGCGGCCGCGCACCTCGAAGCTGTGCGACTGGTGCTCGTTCAAGGCGCTGTGCCCGGCGTTCGGCGGTACACCCCCCGAGATCCCCGAAGGTGCGATCGAGCGGTCGATCGGGGTCGTGCCCGCCGCGTGACCTGCTAGCTCGCGCGGCGCAGGTCGAGCACGTCCCCGCCGACGATCCGGGCGAGGGCCGGGAGGGTCAGGTCGGCCAGCGACGCGATCCGGCTCAGCCCGGGGCGTGCCGTGACGTGCTGCATGACCTCGATCGCCACGGTGCGCGCGCCCGAGGCGAGGGCGGACGTGATGCCGGACGCCGAGTCCTCCACCGCGACGCAGTCGCCGATGTCGACGCCGAGCAGCCGGGCCGCGGTCAGGTACGGCTCGGGGTCCGGCTTGGCTCGCGTGACCTCGTCACCGCTCACGACGACGTCGAACAGGCCGGCCGCCGCGGCGAACGGCTCCGCGAGCATGCGGAACGACGACGTGACCAGCGCCATCGGCACGCCCGCGTCATGCAGGTCGGCGAGGACCTGCTGGGCGCCCGCCTGCCAGGGGATCCCCGCCGCGACGCCCTCGGCGACCCGGCGGTTGAGGAAGTCGACGATGTCCTCGAGCGGCAGGTCGACGCCGCGCTCCTGGAGCCGGGCGGCCGAGACCATCATCGGGTTGCCCACCAGCGACAGACCGTCCTCGTGCGTCCAGATGCCCCCGTGCGACTCGACGAGCTCGGTCTCGGCACCCATCCAGTAGGGCTCGGTGTCGATGAGGGTGCCGTCCATGTCCCACAGGACGGCCGCGGGCAGGACGAGGTCGGGGAAGGCGCTGGGCATCGGTCCATCGTACGAGGCGGTGCCGACACGCCGACGGCGCAGCCGGGGCCGTCGCCCGCGCCTGCCTCCGACGCGCGCAGGCGGGCCGTCCGCAGCCGTCGCGACGCCGCGCCTTACGCTGGGCCGATGAGCGAGACCCCCTCGGCCGACCTCCCCGTCCGCGAGACCGTGCTGCTCGCGGCGTTCGAGGGATGGAACGACGCGGGGTCGGCCGCCACCCAGGCGCTGGAGCACCTCCACGAGGTCTGGGACGCCGAGCAGGTGGACGAGCTGGACCCCGAGGAGTACCACGACTTCCAGGTCAACCGGCCGGTGGTCGGGCCCGGTGCCGACGGACGCCGGGAGATCACGTGGCCGACGACCGCGGTCGCCGTCGCGACCGCCCCGGTCAGCGGACGACGCGTGGTCCTGGTGCACGGGATCGAGCCGTCCATGCGGTGGCGCCGGTACTGCACCGAGCTGCTGGACATCGCCGCGGGGCTCGGCGTGGACACGGTGGTCACCGTCGGCGCCCTGCTGGCGGACGTGCCGCACACGCGCCCCATCCCCGTGAACACGACGAGCGAGGACGCAGGCGTCCGGGACGACTTCCGGCTCGAGCCGAACACGTACGAAGGACCCACCGGCATCGTCGGCGTGCTCCAGCACGAGGCCGCGGCGCGCGGGATGCGGGCGATGTCCCTCTGGGCGGCGGTCCCGCACTACGTCGCGCACCCGCCGTCCCCGAAGGCGACGCTCGCGATCCTGCACCGCATCGAGCAGCTGCTCGGCGAGCCCGTGCCCCTGGGAGAGCTGCCCGACGACTCGGCCGCGTGGCAGCACGGGGTCGACGAGCTGGCCGCGGAGGACGCCGAGATCGGCGAGTACGTGCACCAGCTGGAGGAGGCCAAGGACACGGCCGACCTGCCGGAGGCGAGCGGCGAGGCCATCGCCCAGGAGTTCGAGCGCTACCTGCGCCGCCGCGACAAGGGCACCGGCGGCTGACTTCTCGGCGACGTCCGCACTCCGGAGGCCTCAGGCCCGCTGGAGTGCGGCCGTCGCGGGCTAGAGGCGGATGCCCAGGAGGGCGTCGAGGGTGCGGCCGATGACGCCCGGGGCACCCTCGACCGGCGTCGGTGTGCCGGCCAGGGACAGGTCCGCCCAGGCGTCGATCGCGGCCAGTGCGCCGGGCGTGTCCAGGTCGTCGGCGAGCGCCGCCCGCACGGCCGCGAGGGTGCTGTCGGCGTCCGGGCCCCCGTTGCCGGAGACGGCCGCACGCCAGTGCTCCAGGCGCTCCTGGGCGGCGCGCAGGCCCTCGTCGGTCCAGTCCCAGTCGTCGCGGTAGCGGTGCGCCAGGATGGCGAGGCGGACGGCCATCGGGTCCACGCCCTGCTCGCGCAGGCGGGAGACGAGCACGAGGTTGCCGAGCGACTTGCTCATCTTGTGCCCGTCGAGACCGACCATGCCCGTGTGCAGGTGGACGCGTGCTCCGCGGCCCTGGTCGAGGAGCCGCGCGTGCGACGTGCTCATCTCGTGGTGCGGGAACTGCAGGTCCGACCCGCCGCCCTCGACGTCGAACGGCAGCCCCAGCGCGTCCCGGGCGATGACCGCGCACTCGATGTGCCAGCCCGGACGACCACGGCCGAGCGAGCCCCCGTCCCAGGCGGGCTCGCCCGCCCGCTCGCGGCGCCACAGCAGGGGGTCGAGCGGTGCGCGCTTGCCCGCCCGCTCGGGGTCACCCCCGCGCTCCGCGGACAGGCAGCGCATGGTGTCGTCGTCGAGGCCGGCGACCGCGCCGAAGTCGATGTCGGCGGTGAGGTCGGCGTACACGTCGCCCAGGCCGTCGTCGGTGAGCGCGTCGGGCGTCGGCACGCGGTACGCGGCGCCGGCGGCGAGCAGCACCTCGACGGCCTCGACGACCGCGGGGATGACCTCGACCACGCCGGAGTAGACGTCGGGCGGGATGACGGCGAGCGCCGTCATGTCCTCGGCGTAGAGCTGGGTCTGCTCGGCCGCCAGGTCACGCCAGTCGATGCCGAGCGACGCCGCGCGCTCCAGCAGCGGGTCGTCGACGTCGGTGACGTTCGACGCGTACCGGACCCGGTGGCCCGCGTCGCGCCACGCCCGCCCGAGGATGTCGAACGCGACGTAGGTCGCGGCGTGGCCCAGGTGGGTGGCGTCGTACGGCGTGATGCCGCAGACGTACAGGGTGGCGTCGGTCCCCGCCGCGGCGACGACCAGCTGGTCCGTCGAGGAGTCCCTGACCTGGACCGGGAGGCCACGTCCGGGGAGCTGCGGGATGTACGGGGGCGGCCAGGTGAGCACGCCGGAAGCCTAACGGCGTCGCGAGGTCCACAATGCGCAGGTGACGCACCAGACAACGACCGACGACCACCACGAGCGAGTCTGCGTGGAGACGTCCGACGGGTGGGAGCTCGCCGAGGACGGCGCCCGGACCCGCGGGGCCCGGTGGGTGATCGTGGACTCGATGGACGACCTGTCGGACGCCGCACGTCGGTACGGCATCAGCGATCGAGCGATCGCGCTCCTCGAGCACCGCATCCCCGGCGCCCACCCACCGGCCCCGAACCACGCGCAGCGCGCGCGCCTCGACCGCTCCCCCGACGGCGAGCTCATCCTGACGACGCCGACCCTGTCCTACGACGAGGCCACGCAGGACGTGCACACGGGCGCCCTGACGAGCGTCGTCGGCAAGGACGTCGTCCTCATGGCAGAGCTCGGAGACGCGCACGTGCTCGACCGCGCGGTCGCCAAGCTGACCGGCGGCTACCCCGTCCCCGACCAGGGCGTCCACCAGGTCCTCGCCGTCGTCGTCCTCACGCTCGTCGCCGAGGCGTCCGACGTCGAGATCGGCCTCGGGGACGCCGTCGCGGACGCCGAACGGCTGGTGTTCTCCACGGCTCGGCACCGCAACCCGCTCGAGGAGATCTACGACCTGAAGCGCGAGATCGCCGAGGCTCGTCGCGCGCTCAGCCCGGTCACGTCCGTGCTGCCCGAGCTGATGGCGGAGGCCGAGGAGGGACCCGGTCGCCGGAGCTCGCAGCCGTGGCTCCGGCGGGCGGAGGCATGGGTCGACCGCCTGGACAAGCACCTCGACGGCTACGACGACCTGCTCAGCGACATGCTCTCGGTGCACCTGTCGCAGGTGTCGGTGCGGCAGAACGAGGACGTCCGCAAGATCTCGGCGTGGGCGGCCATCGCGGCCGCACCCACCCTGGTCGCCAGCATCTACGGGATGAACTTCGAGCACATGCCGGAGCTGACGTGGACGTTCGGCTACCCGTTGTCGATCGCCGCGATGGGTGCCGTCTGCTACTCGCTGTACCGGCTGTTCCGTCGGTCCGGCTGGCTCTGACGCTACGTCGTGACGGGTGCGCTGTTGGCGTCGAGGACCCCGGTCAGCAGCAGGATCACCACGAGCGCGGCCAGGCCGAGCCGGTAGTACACGAACGGCTTGTAGCTGAACGTCGAGACGATCTTCAGGAACACGATGATGACGAGATAGCCGACGACGAACGCGACGAGCGTGGCCACCAGCGTCGCGCCGAAGCCCGGCGTGCCGCCCTTGCCGAAGTCGTCGACGCTCTTGGCCAGCTGGAACAGCCCCGACCCGAAGACCGCGGGGATGGCCAGCAGGAACGAGTACCGGGCGGCAGCCTCCCGCGTGTAGCCCATGAGCAGTCCGCCGGTGATGGTGCCGCCGGACCGCGAGACGCCGGGGACGAGGGCGAGCGCCTGCCAGAACCCGAACTGGAGCGCGTGCCTGCCGGTCAGCTCGGTGAGCTCCCGCTTCTTGGCCCCCCGGCTGTCCGCCCAGCCGAGCACGAGCGCGAAGCCCGCGAGCGTCAGGGCGACGAGCCACAGGTTGCGGAACGTCTGCTCGATGGAGTCCTGGAACGCCAGGCCGAGGATGACGATCGGGAGCGAGCCGAGCGCGATGAACCACGCCATGAGCGTGTCGTGGTCGGACCGCCCCAGCGGCATCCCCAAGCGGGCGCGCCAGTCCGTGCCGTGGTCCCCCCGCACCGACCGCCACCAGGCGGTGGCGATGCGCGCGATGTCCCGCCGGAAATAGAGGATCACCGCGGTCTCGGTGCCCAGCTGGGTGATCGCCGTGAACGCGGCGCCCGGGTCGGAGCCGAGCAGGTCACCGATGATGCGCAGGTGCGCGCTCGACGACACCGGGAGGAACTCGGTCAAACCCTGCACGAGCCCCAAGAGGATCGCTTCACCCAGTCCCATGGCCTCTGTCACGAGCGGACACGATAGCCGGGGTGCGTTGCCGCAGAGGACGTGGCCGCGCCGATTAGTGTTGCGCCTCATGGAACAGCGCCACCTGGGCCGCACGGGTCTGCGGGTCTCCCGGCTCGGGCTCGGCACGATGACCTGGAGCCGCGACACGGACGAGCACGACGCGACCGAGCAGCTGCGGGACTTCACGGACGCCGGCGGGACGCTGGTGGACACGTCCGCCTCCTACGCCGACGGCGGCGCCGAGGAGCTCCTCGGTCAGCTGCTCGGCGACGTGGTCCCGCGCGACGACGTCGTCCTGTGCACGAAGGCCGGCATCCGCCGCACCAGCAACGGCGGCGTGGTGGACGCCTCGCGCGGCGGGCTCCTGGCGTCGCTGGACGGCTCCCTGCGTCGCCTGCAGACCGACCACGTCGACCTGTGGCTCGTCCAGACGCCCGACCCGCGCACCCCGCTCGACGAGACGGTGTCCGCGCTGCGCCTCGCCGTCACCAGCGGGCGCGCCCGCTACGTCGGCCTGGCCAACCACGCCGGCTGGCAGGTGGCCCGTGCGGCGAGCCTGCTCGAGGGCGAGGTCGGCCTCACCGCGGTCCAGGCCGAGTACTCGCTGCTGCAGCGCGGGATCGAGCGCGAGGTGGTCCCCGCCGCCGTCGCGCTCGGCGTCGGCGTCCTCGCGTGGTCCCCGTTGGGGCGCGGTGTCCTGACCGGCAAGTACCGCCGGACCATCCCGGCCGACTCCCGGGCCGCGTCGCCGCACCTCGCGGGCTTCGTCGAGCCCTACCTCGCCCGGGCGTCCGCGACGATCGTCGAGGCGGTCGCGACCGCGGCCACCGGCCTGGAGCGCACCCCGCTCGAGGTCGCGCTCGCGTGGGTGCAGGGGCGAGGGGTGGCGTCGGCCATCGTGGGTGCCCGTACCGCGACCCAGCTGCGCGCCTCGATCGCGGCGCAGGACCTGGTGCTGCCCGACGAGCTGCGCAGGGCCCTCGACGAGGTCAGCGCCCCGACGCTCGGCTACCCCGAGCGCTTCTAGCTACCGGCTGGCCTCGTCGGCGAGGTCGTCGACGTCCGCGTCGTCGTAGTCCTCGTCGTCCTCGTCCTCGTCGTCGTCCTCGTCGTCCTCACCGTCGTCCTCCTCGGCGAGGTAGAACGGCGTGGCCTCGCCGTGGACGGTGCCCAGCGCGTCGTCGTACACCTCGAACGCGTCGGCCAGGATGTCGTAGGCGTCGTCGACTGCGGGGTCGTCCTCGCCGTGCGGTGCGGCGACGGCGGTGTAGTGGGCCTCGAGGGCTGCGATCAGGCGGTCCAGCGCGGCACGCGGGTCGACGGTCATGCGACGACCGTAGTCGTCTGCGAGGCACAATGGCAGCGCGTAAGGTTCTCCGGCACCAGGCTCTGGCTCTCTATCGTCGCGGCGCGAGCGCCGTCACGGGACGGGGTGGCGAATGGCAAACGGTCAGACACGGACGAAGCGACCCGACTGGGTCGCGCAAGGCGGTCAGTACGAGTACCGGGTGCTGCGGATCCCGGCGGAGACGTCCCGGAACGACGCGCGGCGGATGCTGACCGAGCAGGCGGAGCTGGGCCGCTGGGAGCTGTCCAGGACGCTCTTGTTCGCCGGTGGCGAGCGCAAGGTCTGGCTGCGGCGCAAGATCATCCGCGTGCGCAGCACCCTCGCGGAGACGTCGGGCTAGAGCGCGTCGAGCGGCACGTCCTGGGCGGCCAGCCGAGCGGGCTCGATCTGCCGCCCGACGAGCGCACGCAGCTGCTCGTTGACGTCCCAGACGTTGACGTTCATCGCGGCTCGGACGCGCCCGTCGCGCAGCCAGAACGCGATGACCTCACGGGCACGCAGGTCCCCGCGGAGCACCACGGAGTCGTCCGCGTCGGCGTGCCCGACGTACTCCATGCCGAGGTCGTACTGGTCGGTGTAGAAGTACGGCTGCCAGTCGTGGACCGCGTCCTGAGCCAGGATCGACCGCGCGGCGAGGGCACCCTGGCGGATCGCATTGTCCCAGTGCTCGACGCGCAGGCCGTGCCCGAGCGCGGTGTTGTAGGCGTGGGCGACGTCCCCCGCCGCGAGCACCGCGGGATCCGCGGTCCGCAGGTGCTCGTCGACGGTGATGCCGGCGACGGGGTCCGCCGCGAGGCCGGACGCCGCGGCGAGCCCGATGTTCGGTGCCGCGCCGACGCCGACCAGGACGACGTCCGCGGGGACCACCTCGCCGCCCACCCGGACCCCGGTGACGCGACCGGCGGAACCCTCGAACGCCTCGATCCCGGCACCGGTCCGCACGTCGACCCCGTGCGCCCGGTGCAGGTCCGCGAAGAACGCCCCGAGCTCCGGGCCGAGCACCCGCAGCAGCGGCTGGGCGGCGTACTCGAGGACCGTGACGTCGAGCCCGGCCAGTCGAGCGGCCGCCGCGACCTCGAGGCCGATCCACCCACCGCCCGCGACTACCAGGCGCGAGCGGACGGCCAGCTCGTCGCGCAGGACGTCGCTGTCGCCGAGCCGACGCAGCGTGTGCACACCGTCGAGCCCCGCTCCGGGCACGTCGAGGGTGCGTGCGCTCGACCCGGTGGCGATCACCAGGTGGTCGTAGCCGAGCGTCAAGCCGTCCGCGAGTGCCACGGCGCGCGCTGCCCGGTCGACCGCCGTCGCGGCGGTGCCGAACCGTGTCTCGACGCCGTGGTCGGCGTACCAGCCGTCCGGGTGGACGAACACGTCGTCGCGCGGCGCCGACCCCTGCAGGTACGCCTTGGACAGCGGTGGCCGTTCGTAGGGCCGGTCGACCTCCTCGCCGACGAGGGTCACGGGATCGGCGTACCCCGCCTCGCGCAACGTCGCGACGACGTGCGCCGCCGCGAGCCCGGCTCCGACGACGACGGTTCCAGCCATGTCGACCTCCTACGAACGCACCGCGCTAGGAACGGACCGCGGCGAAGAACTCCGCGCGGGTGGCTGGCGAGTCCCGCAGGACGCCGGAGAGCGCCGACGTGGTGGTCACGGCCCCGCCCGCGCGGACCCCTCGCATGCTCATGCACAGGTGCTCGGCCTCCACGACGACGCCGACGCCCTGTGGCGCCAGCTCGGCGTCGATCCAGTCCGCGACCTGGCGGGTGAGGCGTTCCTGCACCTGCGGGCGGCGCGCGAACATCTCGACCACCCGGGCGAACTTCGAGAGGCCGAGGATCCGGCCCGCGGGCAGGTAACCCACGTGGGCGACGCCGATGAAGGGCAGAAGGTGGTGCTCGCACAGCGACTGGACCGGGATCGTGCGGACCACGACGAGCTCGTCGTACTGCTCCTCGTTCGGGAACGTCGTCATGGCGAACGGGCGCGGTGTGAGCATCGCGGCGTACGCCTCCGCCATGCGGCGCGGGCTCCGCTCGGTGCTGGGGCCGTCGCACGGGACGCCGAGCGCCTCGAGGAAGGCGCGCGCGGCCTCGGTCGCGGCATCGATCCCGACGTCGGGGAGAGCGGGGGCGAGGGTCACCGGTGGGCCTCATCTCTATCGGTCACTTCTCTGTACGTTAGAAACCTCCGCCGGTAGTGTCAAGGCGATGGACGGCACGGGATCGGAAACGTTCGCCGGCGACGCGGAGCGCGTCGGAGCGCTCGCCGACCCCGTCCGGCTCGCGCTCTACCGGTTCGTCTGCGCGCAGGCCGAGCCGGTCAGCCGCGACCACGCGGCCGAGGGTGTCGGCGTCCCCCGCCACCAGGCCCGGTTCCACCTCGACCGACTCGCGTCGGACGGCCTGCTCGAGACGAGCCACGCCCGGCTGACCGGACGGTCGGGTCCCGGCGCCGGCCGGCCTGCGACGCTCTACCGGCGCGCGACCCGGCAGATCGCGATCTCGCTGCCCGACCGCGAGTACGAGCTCGCGGCGCGGCTGCTCGGCGACGCGGTCGCCGAGTCGGCGCGGACCGGCTCACCGGTGATCGACGCGGTGAACGGGTCCTTCGCGGCGTACGGGGCGGCGGCCGGACGTGCGGCCGTCGTCGCGGCGGCGGACGCGGACGCGATCGACACCACCGTCCGGGTCCTGGCCGAGCACGGCTACGAGCCGCGCCGGCTCGCGGACCACGTCGACCTGCACAACTGCCCGTTCCACGCGCTCGCCCAGGTGCACACCGACCTCGTCTGCGGGGCGAACAGGTGCCTCGTCGAGGCGCTGGCCGACGGGATCGCGCCCGACCGGCTCGACGCGCGGCTCGAGCCGCAGCCCGACCGCTGCTGCGTCGTCCTCGACGCGCGCCCCGGCTGAGTCAGCAGGTCCGCAGGAGCCGGTCCAGGACGCGGGTGCCGAAACGCAGGGCGTCCGACGGCACGCGCTCGTCGACGCCGTGGAACATGCCGGCGAAGTCGAGGTCCGCGGGCAGGCGCAGCGGCGCGAAGCCGTAGCCCCGGATGCCCAGACGGGACAGCGACTTGTTGTCCGTGCCGCCCGACAGCGTGTACGGCAGCACGGTGGCGTCCGGGTCCTCGGCCAGCAGCGACTCGACCATGCGGTCCACGAGGTCTCCGCTGAACGGCACCTCGAGCGCCGTGTCGTGGTGCAGCCGCTCGATGCGCACGTGCTCACCCGCCAGCTCGGCGACCGTCCGCACGAACTCGTCCTCCAGACCGGGCAGGTAGCGACCGTCGACCGTCGCCTCCGCGGACCCGGGGATGACGTTGGCCTTGTAGCCCGCAGTCAGCTGGGTCGGGTTGGTGGTGTGGCGCAGCGTGGCGCCGACGAACTTGGCCGCCGGGCCGAGCGCGGCCACGAGCCGGTCGACACCCTCGGGGTCCTCCGGGTCGAACGGCAGACCGGTGAGCTGGGCGACGCCCTCGAGCAGCGCGTGGACCGTGGGGGTCAGCTGCAGCGGCCACGGGTGGCGGCCCAGCCGTGCGACCGCCTCGGCCAGGTGCGTCACCGCGTTGTCGGCGTTGACCTGGCTCCCGTGCCCCGCGCGGCCGTCGGCGATGAGCCGCATCCACGACAGGCCCTTCTCGGCGGTCTGCAGCAGGTACGCGCGGCGACCGTCCACGTCGACCGAGAACCCGCCGACCTCGCTGATCGCCTCGGTGGCGCCCTCGAACAGCTCCGGGCGGTGGTCGACCGCCCAGCGCGCCCCGAGGCTGCCGCCGGCCTCCTCGTCCGCGAACATCGCGACGACGACGTCCCGCGCCGGCTTGCGCCCCTCGCGGGCCATCTGCCGGACGACGGACAGGATCATCGCGTCCATGTCCTTCATGTCCACGGCACCGCGGCCCCAGACCAGGCCGTCGACCTCCTCGGCGCCGAACGGGTCCACGGACCAGTCCTCGGCCCGCGCCGGCACGACGTCCAGGTGACCGTGCAGCACGAGCGCGGGACGCGACGAGTACTCGCCCTCGAGCCGCACCACGACGCTGGCCCGGCCGGGGGCGCTCTCGAACAGCTCGGGATCCAGCCCCACCTCGGTGAGCAGGCCCATGACGTGCTCGGCCGCCGCCCGCTCCCCCGGCCCGGAGTCGTCCCCGTAGTTCGACGTGTCGATGCGGATGAGGTCGCGGCAGATCTGCACGACCTCGTCCTGGGCGGAGAGCTGAGCGGGCGCGCCGGAGGCCGGGTGGGTGACGGGCATGCCGTCCACCGTACCGGCCGTCCGGCGCGCCCCGGGCGTCAGGCGGTGGCCGCCCCGGTCAGGCCTCGGCGTGCCAGCAGCGGGTCGATCAGCGGGTCGCGTCCGCGCAGGTCACGGAACGCCTGCATCGGGTCGAGCGACCCTCCGCGCGACAGCAGCCGAGCCCGGAAGGTGTCGCCGTTGGCGCGGTCCAGCCCGCCGTTCTCCCGGAACCACTCGACGGTGTCGGCGTCGAGGACCTCGGACCAGATGTACGAGTAGTAGCCCGCCGAGTACCCGCTGGCGAAGATGTGGTTGAAGTACGTGGTCCGGTAGCGCGGCGGCACCGGGGCGTAGTCGACGCCGGCGCGCCGCAGTGCGGCCGCCTCGAACGCCTCGACCTCGTCGACGTCCGTCGGGACCTCGTCGGGCGACAGCCGGTACCAGGCCTGGTCGAGCAGCGCGGCCGCGAGGTACTCGGTGGTCGCGAACCCCTCGCCGTCCTGGCGGGCCGCCAGCAGCGTGTCCACCCACTCCGACGGCATGGGCTCGCCCGTCTCGTGGTGCCGGGCGAACGCGCGCAGGATCGACGGGTCCCAGGCCCACATCTCGTTGACCTGCGACGGGTACTCCACGAAGTCCCGCGGGACGGCGGTGCCGGACTGCGAGGGCCACCGCACCGCGGAGAGCAGGCCGTGGATCGCGTGGCCGAACTCATGGAACAGGGTGATGACGAGGTCCCACGTGAGCAGTGTGGGCTCGCCCTCGGGCGGCTTCGGGGCGTTGAGGTTGTTGACCACCACGGGACGCTCGTCGAGCAGCGTCGACTGGTCGACGAGGTTGTTCATCCACGCGCCGCCGCGCTTGGACTCGCGCGTCCAGAAGTCGCCGAGGAACAGGCCCAGCTCGCTCCCGTCCGCGTCGAACACCTCGAACACGCGCACGTCGGGGTGGTAGCCCACGAGGTCGTGGCGCTCCGCGAACGTGAGCCCGTAGAGCTCGTTCGCCGCGCGGAACACCCCGTCGGCCAGCACCCGCTCCAGCTCCAGGTAGGGGCGCAGGATCGCGTCGTCGAGCGAGCGGCGCTCCTTCTTGACCTGCTCGGCGTAGAACTGCCAGTCCCACGGCTCCAGCCGGGCACCGGGGTGGTCGTGCCCGAGCGCCTCGGCCAGGTCGGCACCCTCGGTGCGGGCGTTGGCGACGGCGACCGGGGCGAGCCGCTCGAGGATGTCCGAGACGGCCTGCGCGGTCTTGGCGGTCGCGTCCGCGGCGACGTACTCCGCGTGGTGCGCGTACCCGAGGAGCTGGGCGCGCTCGGCGCGCGTGCGGGCCAGGCTCAGCAACGTCGCGCGGGTGTCGTGCGGCCCGGACGCCCCGCGCCCGGCCGACGCGCGGAAGACCCGCTCGCGCAGGCCACGGTCACGCAGCGCGGCCAGCGGCGCCTGCTGCGTCGGCAGCGCGAGCTCGAGGAACCAGCCCTGCTCGTGGCCACGCGAGCGCGCCGCCAGTGCCGCGGCGTCGCGGGCGTCCTCGGGCAGGCCGTCCAGCTCGTGCTCGTCGGTGACCAGGACGCCGGCCGCGTTCGTGGCCGCCAGGAGGAGTCGACCGAACTCGGCCTCGAGGCTCATGATCTCGGCGTTCAGCGCGCGCAGACGATCCTGCGACGCATCGTCGAGCCCGACGCCCGAGCGCACGAACTTCGTGTGCGTGCGGTGCAGCAGCCACGCGGTGTCCGGCTCCAGCTCCAGCGCACCGGAGTCGACGTCGGCCTGCAGCGCGGCAACCCGGGTGAACAGTCGAGGATCGAGGTAGATCGCGTCGAGGTGGGCGGAGAACTGCGGTGCGAGCTCCTCCTCGATCGCATCCAGCCCGGGGCTGGAGTCGGCGCTCGACTGGTTGTAGAAGGCCTCGACCGCGCGGTGCAGCAGGCGGCCCGAGCGTTCGAGCGCCTCGAGCGTGTTCTCGACGGTCGGCGCGGCGGGGTCGGACGCGATCGCGTCGATCTCCGCGCGCTGCTGGGCCATGCCCGCGAGCAGGGCCGGGCGGTAGTGCTCCTCCCGGATCCGCGTGAAGTCAGGGAGACCGTAGGGAAGGGTGGACGGGGTGCCGAACGGGTTGTCGGCGGCGAGGTCGGTCAGCTGCATGGCGCTCATCATGGCCGACGGGTCCGACGTCCGCCGCCCCTCACCGCGTGCGGGCCAGGAACGCGTCCTCGGCGGCGTACGCGAAGAAGTCGCCCATCGCCTCCATCCGGACGAACCCGGGGAACGCCTCGCGCCAGTCGCGGGCCGCCGCGGCCTCGACCAGCCACCGCACGCAGGCGCCGACGGTGTCCTCGTAGCCGCCGGGGGCGACGTACCCGAGCTCGTCCGCCGCGCGCTGCATGTCGAGCACCATGGGCCGCGGCACCGCCCAGGGCGTCAGCCCGACGCCGTCCACCGGGTCCCCCGCGACGGTCACCAGGCGCGACGTGACCCCCATGGCCGCGTCGACCGCCGCGGCGATCTCGGCGACGGTGAGCGCCTGCGGGTCGGCGGCGTTGAGCACGCGGTGCCCCGGCTGCTGCGCCGCCAGGCGGACCAGCTCGCCCAGGACCGAGGTCGCGGTCGTGTGGAACCTGCTGAGCCCGTCGTAGGCGAGCACCCGCACGTCACGGCCGTCGAGCACGCGCTTCACGAAGGTCCACTCCCGCGGCTGGACGCAGCCGGGGCCGTGGATGGCACCCGGCCGCAGGACCGTTGTGGGCACGGAGGACGCCGACCACGCCTGCTCGAGCGCCACCTTGCCGGTCGCGTAGGTGTCGCGCCCAGGTCCGACGGTCGCCTGGTCCTCCGTGACCGGGACGGGGAAGCTCCCGAACTCCTCGGACTCGAACCCGTCGCCCGCGTCATCGACGTAGACGGCCGCGCTCGAGACGACCACCGCCGACCCGATCCGGTCGGCGCGCTCGATCAGCGGGGCGGCCTGCCGGTCGTCGTACGCCACGACGTCGACCAGGACGTCCACGCCGCCGGCGAGCGCCTCGTCGAGCACGTCGGGGTCCTGCCGGTCCCCCCGCACGAGCTGCGCGCCGCCGACGTCTGCCGCGTGCCGGACCAGGACGCGCACGTCCCAGCCGTCCTCGAGCAGGGCGGGCACCACGGCCCGGCCGATCTGCCCGCTGCCACCGATGACCAGCGCCGTCGCCATGGTCCGAGGCTAGGCCAGGGCGCCCGCCGCGGCCGTGTGGGTCGGGTAGCCGTGCGACCGGGCGACCGCGGCGTTGTAGAGCTGCCCGTCGTGCGTGGTCAGCCCGGCGCCCAGAGCAGGGTCGGCGGCCGTCGCGGCGGTCCAGCCGAGGTCGGCGAGCGCGTTGAGGTACGGGAGCGTCACGTTGGTCAGGGCACGGGTGGAGGTGACCGGGACGGCGCCGGGCATGTTGGCGACGCAGTAGAAGACGGAGCCGTGCACCAGGAACGTCGGGTCGTCGTGGGTGGTGGCCCGGGTGTCCTCGAAGCAGCCGCCCTGGTCGACGGCGACGTCGACGAGGACGGAGCCGGGGCGCATGCGGGAGACGAGCTCGTTGGTGACGAGGTGCGGTGCGCGTGCGCCGGGAACCAGGACGGCACCGATGACGAGGTCGGCGTCGAGGAGCTCGCGCTCGATGGCGTAGGCGCTCGACGCGATGGTGCGGACGCGTCCGCCGAAGGCCGAGTCCGTGTCCCGCAGCCGCGGCATCGACAGGTCGAGCACGGCGACGTCGGCGCGCATCCCGACGGCGATCTCGGCCGCGTGCCGGCCGACCACCCCGCCGCCGAGGACGACGACCTTCGCGGCGTCGACGCCGGGGACCCCGCCGAGCAGGACACCGGCGCCGCCCTCGTTCTTCATCAGGTGGTAGGCGCCGACCTGGGTGGAGAGCCGACCGGCGACCTCGCTCATGGGCGCCAGCAGCGGGAGCGAGCCGTCGGGGAGCTGCACCGTCTCGTAGGCGATGGACGTCGTCCCGGCCGCGAGCAGCGCGTCCGTGGCGGGGCGGTCGGCTGCGAGGTGCAGGTAGGTGAACAGGACCAGGTCGTCGCGCAGGTGGCCGTACTCGGACGCCACGGGTTCCTTGACCTTGCAGACGAGGTCGGCGCTCCCCCAGACCTCGGCGGCGTCGGCGAGGATCGTTCCCCCGGCCGCGGCGAACTGCTCGTCGGTGATGGCCGACCCCACCCCGGCACCGGCCTGGATCAGGACCTGGTGCCCGGACCCGACCAGCTGGTGCACCCCCGCGGGCGTGAGGGCGACGCGGTACTCGTGGTTCTTGACCTCACTGGGGATGCCGACCTTCATGGTGGTCTCCGTCCGGGGTGGTTGCGGCAGTTCTCAACATTCTGAACTTCCTGTGTTGCAAACGGATGACGACGATCGATCATTCGCTAGATTCGCCAGATGTCCGTCGCGGATTCACAGATGTCGCCGTCCACCGGTCCTCGCCGAACCGCGTTCGGCGCCGTCGAGCTCGATGACGTCGACCGGCGCCTGCTCAGCGAGCTCGAGCGGGACGGGCGGATCTCCAACAAGGAGCTCGCCGCGCTCGCGGGGATCGCGCCGTCGACGTGCCACGCCCGCGTGCGGGCCCTGCGCGAGTCCGGGGTGCTGCGCGGCTTCCACGCCCAGGTGGACCCGGAGGCGGTCGGTCGCGGGCTGCAGGCGATGATCGCGGTGCGGCTCCAGCCGTCCGCGCGGGCACGCCTGGCCGAGGTCGCCCACCGGCTGGCGCAGCGGCCCGAGGTGCGAGACGTGTACCTGCTCGCCGGGGTCGACGACGTGCTCGTGCACGTGGCGGTGCGCGACTCCCCGGAGCTGCGGGCGTTCGTGCTGGAGCACCTGAGCACCCGCCCGGAGGTCGCCCACACGCAGACCAGCCTGGTGTTCGAGCACGTGCACGCCCCGGGCACGGCCTCGATCTGATCAGCCGGCCACGCGAGCCCAGACGGCGGCCTGCCCGAGGATCGCTCGCGCGCCGGGCTCGTCGACGAGCTGGTCCCACACCCAGAGGGCGGACTCCGTGCAGCGCGCGAACGCCCAGGCGGCGACCCGGGCCGCGTCGAGGTCGAGGAGCCCCGCGAGCAGCGCCACCCGTTCGCGCAGCACGGCCGCGGGGGCGGGGTGCTCGAACGGGTCGTCGATCTGCTCGAGCAGCGGCCACAGGTCGTACGCGGGGTCGCCGCGCATCGGCTTGGGGTCGATGGCGAGCCAGCGGGACTCTCCCGCGGCCAGCAGGTTCCCGGGGTTGAGGTCGCCGTGCACCAGCGTGTCCGACCATCCCGGGAGCGTCCGCAGCAGCTCGGCGGCGCCCCTGACGTCGACCCCGTGCCGCGACCCGCGCTCCTCCAGCAGGTCGGCCCAGCCGGCGCAGACGTCGGCCATCGCCGGGACCTCGACCTGACCCCCGACGGACCACAACGACCGGGCCACGTCCGCGGCCGCGGTCAGTCGCTCGCGCGCGCTCCCCGGCGCACGGGACAGCGGCGTACCGGGCTCGACGCGCTCGAGCAGCAGCGCCCAGTCGTCGTCGTCCACGCCGAGCAGCTCCGGGACCCCGTGCCCGTGCCACGCACGCAGCGCCACGGCCTCGTGGCGCGCCTCGTCGTGCGGGAAGGAGACCTTCAGGACCAGCGGCCGACCGTCTGCACGGGTGGCCGGTGCGCACCACGAGGCCGCCCCGTCGGTGAACGGAGGCCCGAGGCGCAGCCCCCACCGTGCCCCCGCTCGGGCGACCAACGTCGGCAGCCGCTCGATCCACTCGGCACCGGCCGGCGTGCGGCCGACGCCGTCGCGCAGGATCGCGGGCACGACCATGCCGTGTCCTTGCTCGTTCATCCGTTCCAGTATCGCCGCCGCGTATGCGATCCTGCGGCGACCGACGTCGGACGAGGAGGTGACGGGGTGCACGCAGGAGACCCGCAGGGTCTGAACCCCTGGGTCGACGCGCGCGGTCACCACCCGCACCCCCTGCTGCTGCCGCACCCGCGCGCCACCCCCGTCGAAGAGGACGTGGTGTACTTCCACGGCCCGCCGGTGCGCGTCCGTCGTGGCCCCCGACCGGCCGTCCTCCTGGTCGCGGCCCTGCTGGTCGGGCTCGTGGCCGTCGGCGCTCGCTGGTGGACGTCGTCAGGGGTGTTCGGCCCGCCCGCCGGGCTGGAGGAGGCGGCGTTCCCGCTCGGGGCTCCGCCGATGAGCAGCGGCCTGACCGGCGGCTTCGCCTTCTCCGCCCTGCAGCCCGACGGCGACGGACCTGTGGCCTACAGCCCGTGCCGGCCCATCCACTACGTCGTCCGGCCGGACGGCGCGCCCCCCGGCGGTCCTGCGCTGATCCAGGCGGCGGTCACCCGGGTGTCCGTGGCGACCGGCCTCCAGTTCGTGGACGACGGCGCCACGCGCGAGGTGCCCAGCGCGGACCGCAAGGCCTACCAGCCGGACGTGTACGGGTCGCGCTGGGCCCCCGTGCTGATCGCCTGGTCCACAGCGGCGGAGTCCCCCGAGCTCGCGGGCGAGGTCGCCGGGATCGCCGGTTCCGCCTCCGTGACCCGGTCCGGCCGGTCGGTCTACGTCACCGGGTCCGTCACGCTCGACAGCGACGACATCGCCGTGCTCGACGCCCTGCCCGGCACCCGGGCGACCGCGCTCGGCGTCGTCACCCACGAGCTCGCCCACCTGGTCGGCCTCGACCACGTCGACGACCCGACGCAGCTCATGTACCCGAGCACGAGCGCGACGCGCTCCGGTCTGGGCGCCGGCGACCTCGCCGGGCTCGCGGCGCTCGGCTCGGGCGACTGCGCACCGGACGTCTGACCGAACCCTTCACACCCGGTCCGCACGACCTCACACGGAACTCCCAGGTGGGGTGCGTACCCTCGCCACGGACGCATCACCATCCGCCCGCTGAGGAGCCCTCATCCACCGTCGCCCGATCGTGCTCGTGCACGGCACCCGGACCTCGTCCGCGATCTGGCGTCGCCAGGTGGACGCGCTCGAGCGCTCGGGGCACCGCACGGTGGCCATCGACCTGCCCGGGCACGGGCGACGGTCGCACGAACGCTTCAGCCTCGACGGCGCCCTGGCGGCCATCGACGACGCCGTCGAGTCCTGCCCCGAGCCGCCGCTGCTGGTCGGGCTCTCCCTCGGCGGGTACACGAGCCTGGCGTATGCGCGACGCAACGAGCGCAAGATCGCGGGCGTGGTCCTGGCGGGCTGCTCGACGGAGATCAAGGGCAAGCCGCTCGCCGCCTACCGACGCGCCTCCGGGATGCTCGCGCGGGCGCTGCGCCTGGGCGGCCCGAACTGGCACGTGGTGACCGACATGCTCACGGCGCTCGCGGGCTACTCGCCGCTGGCGGACCTGCGTCGCACGGAGGTGCCGGTGTGGCTGGTGAACGGTCGCCGCGACCCGCTGCGGCTCGACGAGCGCCGGTATCTCGACGCCCGCCCGGGGACGCGACTGATGGTCGTCCCGAACGCCGGGCACGATGTGAACGCTCACGCGCCGGTCGCGTTCAACCGCATCCTGTTCGACGCCCTGCACGAGCTGCGCCACCGCGGCGGCCTCGCCCTGGCGTGAGACGCGCGCTCCGCGAGGCACAGTAGGGGCGTGGACCCCGCGCAGCTCGCCGACGCCTCCCGGCTGCGGACCCGCGCGACCGTGCTCCACGCCGACGCCGACTCCTTCTTCGCGGCCGTCGAACAACGGGACAAGCCGTCCCTGCGCGGCCGACCCGTGCTCGTCGGCGGGACCGGTCCGCGCGGTGTCGTCTCCACGGCGTCCTACGAGGCCCGCCGGGCCGGGGCACGCTCCGCGATGTCGATGAGCCGCGCACGCCGGCTCACTCCCGCGGCGGCCGTGCTCTTCCCCCGGTTCGAGGCGTACTCCGCGTACTCACGCCTCATCATGGCCACGCTCGGCACGCTGTCCGAGCTGGTCGAGCCGCTGAGCATCGACGAGGCGTTCGTCGACCTGGAGGCCGGCCCGTTCGCCGACGACCCCGCCGCCGCGGCCACCGACGTCCGTGCCCGGATCCGCGAGCTCACCGGGCTCGCCGTCTCCATCGGCGTCGGCCGGACCAAGCTCGTCGCCAAGCTGGCGTCCGACGCGGGCAAGCCGGACGGGCTGCTCGTGGTCGAGCCCGCCGACGAGGACGACTTCCTGCTGCCCCTGCCGGTCCGTGCGGTGCCCGGCATCGGTCCGGCGACGGCGGCGGCGCTGGAGCGGCTCGACGTCCGCACGGTCGCGGACCTGCGTCGCCAGCCGCTCGACATCCTGACGATGACCGTGGGCGAGTCGTCCGGCGTCAACCTGTTCCGGCTCGCCCGCGGGATCGACCCCCGGCCCGTGGCACCCAGCGGTGAGCGCAAGTCGGTGGGTGCGGAGCGCACGTTCGCCCAGGACATCTTCGGCACCGACCTGATCGCCGCCGCCGTCGACCGGGTCACCGACGAGGCGCTGCGCCGGCTGACCGCGCACGGGGGAGGCGCACGGACGGTCGTCGCCAAGGTGCGGTTCGCCGACTTCACCACGCTGACGCGGTCGGTGACCCTCCCGCAGCCGACCGCCGAGCCCGCCGAGCTGCGGGCCGCCGCGCACCAGGCCGCGCGGGCCGCGGGCATCAGCGACTCCGTCCGCCTGCTCGGCGTCTCGTTCCACAACCTGTCGGCGCACGCCCAGCTGACGCTGCCGTGGGGCACCGAGGAGTTCGACCCTGCGGTCGTCGACGAGCCGACGGACGGCCCGGTGGTGCTGGGGCTGCTGAGCGAGGAGAACGCGCGACCGGGCCTCGACATCGAGCACGACACCCTCGGCCGCGGCTGGGTGGTGCACGTCCGGGGCCGGCAGGCGACGGTCCGGTTCGAGGGCGTGGACACACCCCCGGCCCGCTCGCAGGTGCTCGACCTCGATGCCGACCCGCTCCGCCTCGTGCCGCCCCTTGCGCCCACCACGGACGCCTGACCGTCTCAAGGACCGAGCGCCCGGACGCGGCGTTCGACGGTCTCCCACGCCGCTGCCGACACACCGGGATGCCCGTCTCTGTCCACGACCGAGAGCGCGTCCGCGATCGCCTGCACGGTCTGCGCGACGACTCGCTGCGCACGACGCGGCGCCATGCCCCAGGACCGTCCCTCGTCCGCGAGGTCCTCGGCCGTGATCGACGCGATCGCGTCCTTGCCGGACACCTCCATTGCGAGCCGCCCGGAGGAGACGCTCGTGTGCTCGTGCATCGAGATGTCGTAGGCGGGCGCGAGGTTCAGGCGTGCGCCGTCGGGGTGGCGGACGAACGAGTGGTTCTTGGCGTGGGCGTCGGTGTTGCCGATGGCGACGGTGAAGGTCACCAGGCGCAGGAGCTCGTCCGTGCGCGCGCCGCCGTCGGTCAGGACGCGCGCGGCCGCGACGTACGACGGCAGGGAGCGCCCCCGCTGGAACTTGCGCTCGGGGTCGGACGTGTTGATTCCCAGCGCCTGGGCGAGGTCCTCCTGGTGGATGCGTTCGGTCGGCCCGTCGGACACGACGCGGTCGTACCGCGACACGACGATCGCGCGTACCTCGTCGAACTGCTCGATCCGGGCGTCGACGCTGGTCAGGCCGATGCGCCGGGCGAGGTCGAGGGACGCCGCCTCGGTGTCGATGAGGTCCCGCGTCGGGGACTGCGCCGACCGCGACAGCTTGATGATGTGCGTCGACGCGGCACCGGCGCGGACGCGTGCCCAGCCGCCGTCGTGCCAGGCGAGGGCAACCTTGGGTTCCATGCCCGCGAGCGAGGTCAGCGAGTCGAGGCGGGTGTCCGCCGTCCCGGACGACGCCGACTGGCGCAGCATCGCCGCGACCTGCGCCCGGTCGACCGGTTCGAGGTGGGCCGTGGTCGCGGGGTCGGGGGCTCCCTCGTCGACAAGGACCAGGGCGCCGGCGGTGTCCTTGCCGTAGACGCCGAGGATGCCGAGGGTGTCGTCCGGGTCGATCCCGTGGTCGACGGCCATCGCGGTGCGGGTGCGACCTTCGGGGAGCAGACCCTCGAGCCACGCCCCGACGCGTGCCGGGTGCGATCCTTCGGCGGTGGCGAGCGGGAGCAGGTGGGAGGCGACTCGTGACCCGGCACCCCAGCGTGCGACGGCGTCGTCGCTCCAGGCGAGGTCGAGCCGGCCGTCGCGGCTGGTGAGCGTGCCCGCCCGGGTGCCGTAGAGCCAGACGTCGAGCGCGGTGCTCATCGCTGCTCGGCCTTGAGCACGATGTCGAGCTCGCGCAGCACGGCGAAGAGCCGATCGGTGTACAGGCTCGGCTTGCCCTGCTCTATCTCGACGACGTAGCGGCGAGAGATGCCCAGCTCGTCGGCGAGCTCGGCCTGGGTGAGTCCGCGCTGGAGCCGTCGGTCGCGCAGGAAGGCGCCGAGATCGGCGGGTCGGGTGACCCAGGCCCAGGCGTGAGGAGTGGTCTCCATCGGTCCTCCATGTGCGGATATCGTGTCATCTGCTCGGTGACACACTATCGTTACATCGAGCCAATGTCACCATATCGTGACGCCGAGATCAGCGACTCCACGCGGTCCGCCAGCACGGGCCAGGCGCGCTGCGGCGGCACCCCGTGGCCGGTACCGAGGATGACGAGAAGCTCCGCTCCGGGAATCTCCCGCGCGAGCGCCTCGCCGTGCGCCAGCGGAAACAGCGGGTCGTCATCGCCGTGCACCACGAGCGTGGGTACCGCGATCTCCCCGAGCCGCCCCCGGACCGACGGGCCGGGGTCGACGAGGAACGGGTTGGTCGTGGCGGCCCGCAGGTCGTTCGACCGGTCCGCGGTGCGCTGCGCGATCACCCGTTGGAGCGCCTCGTCATAGCCCCCGCGCTGGAACGGTCGCTCGAGCTCGGTCAGGTAGGCGACGACGGCGTCGCGGTCGTCCCAGTCGGGCTCGTCCGTGCCGCCGTCGAAGAACGCGCGTAGCTCGTCGGCCATCCCCGGCAGCCCTGCGGAACCCGGCGTGCTGCTCACCAGCGTCAGGGTGGCCACCCGGGCCGGGTGGTCGAGCGCGAGCAGCTGCCCGACCAGTCCACCGCCCGACAGCCCCAGCACGTGCGCGCGGTCGACACCCTCGTCGTCCAGGAGCGCGAGCACGTCGCCCACCACGTCGCTCATCCCATAGCCCGGCTGCCCCACCGGCCACGTCGTCGAGCGGCCCTGGTCGCGCGCGTCGTACCGCAGCACCCGGTGGTGCTGCGCCAGCAGGTCGACCAGACCGTCCGGCCACGCGACCAACGAGCAGCCCGCGCCGTGCACGAGCACGAGCATCTCGCCGGCACCGGAGACGTCGACGCACAGCCGCACGCCGTCGGCCACGTCCACCATCCGCTCCGTCATCGGAGCGCCTCCCGGCTGCGGCGGTCGTTCTCCTTCTCGATCGCCTCGACCAGCTCGTCCTTGCGCATCCGCGAGCGCCCGGCGATGCCGAGCTCCGTCGCGACGTCGTAGAGGTGCGCCTTGCTCGCGTTGGCGTCGACGCCGCCGGCCGTCGGCGCGTCCGAGCCGTACCCCTCCTCCGCGTGCTGGTCCGACGGCCCGTACTCCGCCTTCGGGCGCCAGCTGTCGCCGACCTTCTCGTGGCTGTGCTTGAGGGCGGCGAAGGCGACGCGGTGCGCGCGCTCCTCGTCGCCGTCGTACTGCTCGATCGCCGCGTCGTAGGCGTGCGCGAACGTCCGCTGCGCCAGTTCGTCGGACCGCTGCAACGTGCTGGGCAGCTCGCTCTGCTTCGCGGCTCCGGATCGTGTGGTCTTGGGCACGACTCGATCGTCACCCGCGGCGCGCACCGTCGCCAGTGGGCCTTAGGTCACTGGTTGGGGGCCCGACCGCCTCAGATGATGGCAGGACCGAGAAGAGCAGATCAGGAGCGTGACGTGACAGACAACGACGTGCGAGGCCGCGCCGTCCCCATCGAGGGCGTCGACGGTGAGGTCCGCGTGTACCGCCGCCACCCGAACGGCGGCGGGCTGGTCGAGGTCACCGCGACGGTGGCCGACGGCGCAGCGGTGCACGAGTCCGCGTACGTCGAGTCCGGGTCGGTGCTCGGCGACGGCACCCACGTCGGCCCCGGCTGCTGGATCGAGTCCGGCGTGACGGTCGGCGCCGACGTCAGGTTCGGGCAGAACGTGCACCTCGGCTCCGGCTCACGGGTCGGCGACGGTGCCCGGATCGGCGCCAACGCCCGCCTCGGTGCTGGCGTGGTCGTCGCCGCCGGCGCCCGGGTCGCTCTCGACGCCCGGGTCGCCGACCGCCACGTCGTGCTCGGCGACCGGCGCCGGGCGCCGAGGTCGGACTTCGGGACTGCGGCCTAGGCTCAGCCTGCCTCGGCCTTGGCGGCCTCCGCGGCGGCCTTGATCTCGTCGGCCTCGACCTTGTCGATCGCCTTCTCGACGATCGCGTCCGCCTTCTCCAGCGCCTTGCGGATCTCGACCGCACCCGGGTCGGAGACCAGCGCCAGGAGCCCGGAGTGCCCGGGGACGATCGCGTTCGCCAGCTCCTCGGCGAGGTCCTTGCGGTGCTTCAGCTCACGCGCCTTGCCCGTTGCGGCACCTACGGCACCCAGGACCGCGGCGCTGCCGATGATCGACGGCGGGAAGATCAGGCCCAGCGCGACGCCGCCGACCACACCCCACTTCAGACCGTGCCGGGTGCTGTGGTCGGTCGCCTTCTGGATCTCGAGCGTGCCGTCCTCGGCACGCGCGACGACGATGACGCCGTCGATCTCGAGCGTCCTGCCGTCCTCGATCGACTTGAGCGCCTCGTACGCGGCCAAGGCCGTGTCCGTGTCCGCGAAGTCGGCCACGAAGAGGGTGTAGGCGCCGTCCGAGAGGGCGGCGACGACGTCGGTGGGCTGGTCGTCCGACATAGAGAGCTCCTTCGTCTGCAGAGACTTGTCCGATCTGGTGCGATACCGACCGTAGACCCGTCGGAGACCTGAGCGCAGGTGCACGGGTCCCGCGTCGGGAACCCGGTCTACGCTCGTCGGGCATGAGCTTCCTCTACGAGGAGCGAGCCTCATCGTCGGTGTTCGTCGACGTCGTCTGGCACACCCACGACACCAGCGACGGGACCTACCTCGCGTCGGCCGACGCGCGCTGGGACATGATCTTCACGATCGCCGGTGACGGTCACCGCGTGCTGCTCAGCGGCCCGTCGACGCTGCCCACGCCGGTGCCGTACACCGCCGGCAACCGGAACGTGGGCATCCGCTTCGCGCCGGGCGCCTACTTCACGCACGTCCCCGTCGGCGCGATGCGGGACCACACCGAGAGGCTCGCGATGCCCTCCCCCGGACTGTTCCTGCTGGGTGGGTCGGCGTGGCCGTTCCCCGGGACGGACGACGAGCTGGTCGACGCCCTCGTCGAGTCCTTCGCCCACGACGGCCTGCTCGCGCACGACGACGTCGTGGAGGCAGCGCTCGACGGCGACCCGGTCCCGCTGTCGCCCCGCTCGGTCGAGCGGCACTTCACGCACGCCACCGGGATGAGCCCGCGCGAGGTCCGTCGGATCGCGCGGGCACGTGAGGCCGTGGCACGCCTGCAGAGCGGCGAGGCCATCGCCGACGTCGCCCACCACCTCGGCTACGCGGACCAGTCCCACCTGACACGTGAGCTCAAGCGGCTCACCGGGTACACGCCTGGTCAGTCGCAGGGTCGCGGCGAACCCGTCTGAGTGTCGCCAGGGTTCAAGACACCTCGCCGGGCGCTCCGGTTGGCTCGGACGGCACGCACCACGCCGACGGAGAGGACCGAGCTGCCATGGACATCCGACCGTACGAGATCGCGATCCCGACCGAGGAGCTCGACGACCTGACCGACCGGCTCGCCCGCACCCGCTGGCCGGCCGACCTCACGCCCGGCTGGGAGCGCGGCACCCCCGTGTCCTACGCACGACGACTCGCGGAGCACTGGCGCACGGGCTTCGACTGGCGCGCCCAGGAGCAGCGGCTCAACCGCCTGCCGCAGTTCCTCGCCGACGTCGACGGCCAGCCGGTCCACGGGCTGCACGTGCGCTCCGCCCACGAGCACGCGACGCCGCTGCTGCTGTGCCACGGGTACCCCGCGTCGTTCGTCGAGTTCGCCGAGCTCGCGCCCGCCCTGGCCGACCCGGTGGACGGTCCGGCGTTCCACGTCGTCGTGCCGTCGATCCCCGGCTTCGGCTTCTCGACCCCGCTGACGGGCCACGGCTGGGACCTCGTCCGGACCGCCGACGCGTTCGACCGGATCATGCGCGCCCTCGGCTACGAGCGGTACGCGGTGGTGGGTGGCGACGTCGGTGCCGGCATCAGCGAGCAGCTGTGCCTCGATGCCGGCGACCGGGTGATCGCCTCGCTGGTCACCACCGACCCGGGCGCCATCGCGACCGCGTACACCCCGCCCACCGACCACCTGACCGAGGAGGAGAAGGCACGGCACGAGAGCCTCAAGGCAGCCCGCGCGGAGGACTTCGGGTACCTGCAGGTGCAGACCACCCGGCCCCTGAGCGTCGCGTACGGGCTGACCGACTCCCCCGTCATGCAGCTGACGTGGATCGTCGAGAAGCTCCGCGAGTGGACCGACCCCGAGCGCGAGCTGCCCGAGGACGCGGTCGACCTCGACCACCTCCTCACGCTGGTGAGCGTCGCGTGGTTCGGGCGGGGCGGCGACGGCGGCGCGAACCTGCTGTACGAGGCCGCGCACGCGTCGATGGCGTGGGGGCGCACCCACGACAGACCGCAGGGCATGGTCGCGTTCGGCGAGGAGCCGCTGATGCGACGCATCCTCGACCGCGACGGGCACCTGGCGTTCTGGGCCGAGCACCCCCGCGGTGGGCACTTCCCGGCGATGGAGCGTCCCGACGAGCTCGCCGGGGACATCCGCAGGTTCCTCGCGGCGGTGCCCGTCGGCTGAGCCGAGGTGAGGTGAGGATGGCCGGATGTGGGTGGTATGAGGTCTGATCGTGTCGTGCGGCCGCGCAGCACCGTGCGCGGCCACGACCCTGGAGGACCCCGATGGCGACGATCGTCTCCACCCTGTTCATCTCGCTCGACGGCGTGGCCGAGATCGACCCGGCGTGGCACTTCCCGTACTTCGACGCGAACATGGGCGCCGCGGTCGGCGCGGACTACGAGGACGTCGACGTCCTCCTGCTCGGGCGCGTGACCTACGACAGCTTCGCCGGCGCGTGGCCCGACCGCGAGACCGCCGGCGGGGAGGACGCCACGTTCGCGGCGCAGCTCGGTGACATGCGCAAGGTCGTCGCCACGCGCGGCAGCCAGGACCTCGGCTGGCGGAACGCCGAGGCCGTCCAGGGCGACCTCGTCGAGGCCGTCACGGCGCTCAAGGCCGACCCGACGATCGGCAAGATCCTCATCGCGGGGTCCCTCTCGGTCGTCCGGGAGCTGCTCGCCGCCCAGCTGGTCGACCAGCTGAGCCTGCTCGTCCACCCCGTGGCAGCACGCCACGGCGAGCGGCTGTTCGACGACGGTGAGCCCATCTACCCCCTGCGGCTGCTGCGCTCCGAGGTCTTCCCGACCGGCGTCGTGCACCTCGTCTACGCGCCCAGCGAGCTGCCCGGCAGCCAGACCTACGAGGACGTCACCGACAAGGTGCCGGGCGCCGACGGCTAGACCGCTTCGGGGTCGGATCCCTGCGCTGCCCGTCCGCCGTCGACCGGGAGGACCACGCCGTTCACGAAGCTCGCGTCGTCGGACAACAGGTAGGCGACCGCGGCCGCGACCTCCTGCGCCGTGCCGACCCGGCCGAGCGGGTGCAAAGCCGCCATCTGCGCGTCGACCTGCGGGTGCTGCTCGCGATAGGCCTCGTACCGCGGCGTGCTGATCGACCCGAGGGCCACGGCGTTGGTGCGGATCCGGGCCGGGCCGTGGTCGACGGCGACGGCTCGGGTCAGGCCCTCGATGGCCGCCTTCGCCGTCGCGTAGGGCAGTGCGCCGCGGACCGGCCGTCGCGCCTGGTGGGAGGACACGTTCACGATCGCACCCGCACGGGAACGAGCCAGGAAGTGGTTCACGGCCGTGTGGCAGCCCGTGACCGCGAGCGCGACGTTGGCCGTGATCATCGCGAGGATGTCGTCGCTCGTCGCGGCATCGAGCGCGGCGTCCTGGAAGATCGCCGCGTTGTTGACCCACCCCACCAGCGGGCCCGCGGACTCCGCGCGAGCGGCGGCTCGTCGGGCCGTCTGCGCATCGCGCGCGTCTCCGGAGACCAGGGAGATCTGCGGGTCGTGCCAGTCGAGCGCGTCGACGACGTCCAGGACGACGACATGCCCGCGCTGCGCCAGCCGGGTCGCGATCTCCCGGCCGACGCCACGGCTGCCGCCGGTCACCACGTAGGAGCGTTCGGTCACTGTGCGGTCATCCTCGGTCGTCGCACGCGGACAGGACGACTCATGCTCTCGCGCTGCGCGCTCGCCGGCACACCCGGACGCCGTCCCGTCAGCGCCGCAGCGGCTCGGCGAACATGCCGTTCACGGTGCCGACGTCGAGAGCGCCCTCCAACGCGCCGAGCGTTCCGTCGCGGAGGAGCTCGGCGGTCGCACGGAAGGCGACCGAGTACGCCGCCTGCGCGATCGAGGTGCCCACCGTGACGCGACGGACGCCGACCGCTGCGAGGTCCGCGACCGACGGCGCCCCCGGGCCGGCCATGACGTTGATGGGCAGAGGCGACGCCGTGCAGAGCTCGGCCAGGACGTCGAGGTCCAGGAGGCCCGGGACGAACAGGCCGTCGGCGCCCGCCGCCGCGTACGCCGTCGCACGCGTGAGCACGTCGGTGAGCCGTCCGTCCGGCGCCCCGATGCCGAAGAGGTAGACGTCGGTGCGGGCGTTGAGGACCAGCTCCGACAGTCCCGCCGTGCGCGCGGCGTCCCGGGCGGAGCGCAGCCGCGCCGCCTGCTCGTCGGCGGTGTACAACGTGCCGTCGGTCGAGCGCGAGTCCTCGAGGTTCACGCCGGCGGCACCCGCGCGGACGGCCTCGAGCACGGCGCCCGCCACCTCGTCGGGCGACGAGCCGTAGCCGCCCTCGAGGTCGACCGTCACCGGCACCGGCACCGCTGCGGTGATCCGGGCCGCGGCCGCCAGCATCTCGTCCCGACCTGCGCGCTCGCCGTCGGCACGGCCGAGCGACCACGCGACACCGCCGCTGGTCGTGGCCAGCGCTGCCGCTCCCGCGGCGACGGCGAGCGTCGCGCTCGCGGCGTCCCACACGTTCGGCAGGACGAGGATCGGCGCACCCGACAGCTCGCGCAGCCGGCGGGCCGCCTGTCGGGTCTGCTCCGACGCGGTGACGGTGGTGTGGTCGGTGACGCTCATGGGTGGTGTGTCCTTCGGCTCGAGGGTGGCGACGACTCTGCCCGCCCGTGCGACGGCACTCCACGGATTCGGCGGAGACCGAATGTCGGACGTGCCGCCTAGGCTCGCGGCGGACCGTGCCGGCCGGCTCGGTCGCCGACGGAGGGACGGTCATGCGCGCTGAGGTCGCCTTCGCCGCAGACGACCTGGCACGGGCGCGCTTCGCCGTCTCGCCCCTGTGGCAGACGGTCTGTGCCTTCCGGCTGCTCGCCCGCGCGGGCGGCCCGGCTCCGTACCGTCGGTGGCTCGACGACGTGCGCCCCGCCGTCCGGAGCGCCGGTCTCGACCGCGGCTGGCTCGCCGAGCTCGTCCCTGCGCACGGCTACCTCGCCGACCTGCTCACGCCCTACCCCTGTGGTGACCTCGACGACGAGCTCGCGGCGATCCGCGCGACCGATCCCGCGCGCGTCCGGCTCGAGGTGGACATGCTGGCGGCCGAGCGCGCACCCCTGGACCCCGCCCGGATCGCTGCCCTACGACGCGATCCCGTCGCGACGCTGCCTCTCGTCACCGCCGAGATCGCCGCGTTCTGGGACCTGGCCATCGCCCCGCACTGGCCGAGGATCCGCGTCGTCCTCGACGCCGACGTGCTGCACCGCGCCCGCCAGGTCGCCGAGCACGGGACCGGGCACGTGCTGGGCGACCTGCACCAGACCGTGACCTGGGACGACGGCGCGCTGCACCTCGTGGAACGGCACTGCGAGATCACCCGCGACGGCACCGGCGAGGGCCTCCTGCTCCTTCCCAACGCGTTCGCCTGGGACGCGGTCCTGACCCGCGCGGTTCCGCCCGAGCCGCCGCAGCTGTCCTACCCGGCGCGCGGCACGGGCACGATCTTCGACGTCGCGGACGTGGCGAGGACCGACGCGCTGGCTGGGGTGCTCGGGCGCACGCGCGCCCAGGTCCTGCTGTCGCTGGACGTCCCGGCATCGACCACCGGCCTTGCCGACCGGCTCGGCCTGTCCCGTGCGGGGATCTCCGAGCACCTCACCGCGATGCGTGACGCGGGTCTCGTCCGCCCGCACCGGGCGGGGCGCCAGGTGCTGTACGTCCGGACCCCTGCGGCCGACGCGCTCGTGGGAGCCCCGGTCTGACGTCCCCCGCCTCGGGAGGTGCTGCGGGTGGCCGCCGGCGGCAGGGGACGAAGAAGGCCCCGACCGGCGTTTCCGCTGGCCAGGGCCTTGTTCGTCGCTGTCTCAACGAGTGTCCGGAGGGGGACTTGAACCCCCACGCCCTTTCGGGCACTAGCACCTCAAGCTAGCGCGTCTGCCATTCCGCCACCCGGACAGGTGGACCGCAGGGCACCCGGAGGCGCCCTCAGGTGCGGCAGAAAAGATAGCACGGCGCGGCGGGCGGGCACGCATCGGCCGCCGGGGGCAGACTGGCCGCAGGCGCCGGGACCAGGTCGCCTCCGTCATGATGCAGGGAGCCCGATGACCGACGCGAGCAGCTCGACGGGCCGGTCTCCAGCCAGCCAGACGGCCCGCAGGGTCGCGGGCGGGCGGCGCAACCCGAGCGTCTACGGCAACGAGCACACCGCACCCCGCTGGTTGCGCGGTGCGGCGGGAGTGTCGTGGCGGCTGCTTGTCGTCATCGCGATGGTGGGCCTGATCTTCTACGCCACGTCGCGCGTGCAGCTGCTGTTCGTGGCGGTGTTCCTCGCGTTCGTGTTCACCGCGGTCCTGCGACCCGCCGTCGAGTACCTGGCGCGCTGGGTGCCACGAGGGCTGGCCACCGCGTTCGCCCTCCTCGGGGGCATCGTCTTCTTCCTCGGCCTGCTGACGTACGTCGGCTACTCGATCGCCAACCAGTGGGCGGACCTCACCGAGCAGTTCAGCGACGGCATCGGCCAGATCACCGACTTCCTGACGGACGGGTCGCTGCCGTTCAGCATCACCAACGAGCAGATCGCCGAGTGGATCAGCAACGGTCAGAAGTGGGTGCAGGAGCACGCCGGTGACCTGGCCGGTCAGGCCGCCGCGGGTGCGGGCTCCGTGGTCGAGGTGTTCACGGCGCTGGCCCTCGCCATCTTCTGCACGGTGTTCTTCCTGGCTCGCGGGCGCGAGATGTGGACCTGGTTCCTCAACCAGCTGCCGTCCCGCGTGCGCGAGAGCTGGAAGGTCGCCGGCGGGGCCGGGTGGTACACGTTCTCCGGGTACACGCGCGGCACGGTGATCATCGCGGTCACCGACGGCATCCTGGCCTTCATCCTGCTGAGCGTCCTGCGGGTGCCGCTGTCCGCCCCGCTCGCGGTGCTGGTGTTCATCGGTGCGTTCATCCCGCTGATCGGTGCTCCGCTGGCGATGGTGATCGCGATGATCGTGGCGCTCGCCGCGAACGGCCTGCTGTCCGCGGCGATCGTGGGTATCGGCATCGCGCTGATCGGTCAGTTCGAGGGGCACATCCTGCAGCCGATCGTGATGGGCAAGCAGGTGTCCATCCATCCGGTCGTCATCGCGTTGGCCGTCACAGCCGGAACGCTGACGGCGGGCATCCTCGGCGCCGTGATCTCCGTGCCGCTGGTGGCGGTGTGCTGGGCGGTCTTCTCCCGGCTGCGCACGATGGACCCGCCGATGGAGGAAGAGGAGTCGGACGACGACGTCGAACCGATCGAGAACGTCCAGGAGATCGACGACGACGAGGTCGTCAAGCAGCCCTGAGCCTCACCGGAAGTCCCGCGACGCCGACCTGACCTTCAGCGACATGGGCGTCAGGTGCTCCGCGACCAGGTTGGTCGCGCCGTCGGAGCGTTCCAGCCGGCCGCGCACGACGAGCGCGCGGGACGTGCGGGCCACCTTGCGGAACTTCTGCCACAGCCCTGCCGAGCAGATGACGTTGAGCAGGCCGGTCTCGTCCTCCAGGGACAGGAACGTGATCCCGCCTGCGGTGCCGGGTCGCTGCCGGTGCGTGACCACACCGGCGACAGCCACCCGTCGACCGATCTCGTGCGTGTACGCCTGCTCGACGCGCAGGACCCCGGCGGCGTCGAGCCCGTCGCGGACGAACTGCGTGGGGTAGGAGTCCACCGAGACACCGGTCGCCCACACGTCCGCGGTCGCGATCTCGACGTCGCTCAGGCCAGGCAGCGTGGGCGCGCTGACCCCGACGGAGACACCGGGCAGCGTGTCCGGTCCTTCCTGCGCGAGCGCACCGGCCGCCCACAGCGCCTCACGACGGGTGACGCCCAGGCTGTCGAGCGCTCCCGCGGTGGCGAGGGCCTCGAGCTGGGCGGTGGACAGCTGCACCCGCCGCACCAGCTGCCGCAGGTCCGCGAACGGGCCGTGCGCGCGACGCTCGTCGACCACCCGCTGCGCGACGTCCTCCCCCACCGACCGCACCGACGCCAGGCCCAGCCGGACCGCGAGCGACCGTGCGCCGTCGCCCGTCCGCACCCCCGGGGCGGTGACCGGACCGGTGCCGCTCGGCGTCGGCACCAGCTGCGGCTCCCCGCCCGCCGGCGTCGGACCCAGCCGCTCCACGACCGCCTGCACGTCGGACGCCTGCACGTCCGGGCGCAGCACCTCCAGGCCGTGCCGGCGGGCGTCCGCGGCCAGGCTCTGCGGCGAGTAGAAGCCCATCGGCTGCGCCGCGAGCAGCCCCGCGTAGAACGCCGCCGGGTGGTACACCTTCAGCCACGCGCTGGCGTAGACCAGGAACGCGAACGAGTACGCGTGCGACTCGGGGAACCCGAAGTCGGCGAACGCCTTGAGCTTGTCGAAGATCTCCTGCCCGGTCTTCTCGTCGATCCCGTGCCCGGCCATGCCGGACATCAGCCGCCCCCGCATCGCCTCCATCCGCTCGGTCGACCGCTTCGAGCCCATCGCCCGGCGCAGCTGGTCGGCCTCGGCGGGCGTGAAGTCGGCGACGTCGATGGCCATCTGCATGAGCTGCTCCTGGAACAGCGGCACGCCCTTGGTCTTGGCCAGCGACTTCTCCAGCAGCGGGTGCAGGTACGTGACGGGCTGGCGGCCGTGCGCGCGCTCGATGTACGGGTGGACCGAGCCGCCCTGGATGGGACCGGGACGGATGAGCGCGACCTCGATGACGATGTCGTAGAACGTCCGCGGCTGCAGGCGCGGCAGGGTTCCCATCTGCGCGCGGGACTCCACCTGGAACACCCCGACGGTGTCGGCGGCGCTGAGCAGGTCGTAGACCCGCACGTCCTCCGCGGGCAGCCCGTGCAGGTCGAGCTTCTCGCCCTCGTGCTCCTCCACGAACCCGAACCCGATGCGCAGCGCCGTCAGCATGCCGAGGCCCAGCAGGTCGAACTTGACCAGCCCAGCGTCCGCGCAGTCCTCCTTGTCCCACTGCAGCACCGTGCGACCCGGCATCCGCGCCCACTCCACCGGGCACACCTCGATGACCGGCCGGTCGCACATGACCATCCCGCCCGAGTGGATGCCGAGGTGCCGCGGCAGGCGCAGGAACCGGTCCGCCAGGTCGATGACGTGCTCGGGGATCTCGTCGAGGTCGCTGGCCGACGGCGGCAGGACGGTCGGGACGACGTCGTGGCCGTCGGCGGTCACCAGGCCCGGGGTGTCGACGCCCTTCGGGGCACGCAGCACCGACGGCGGCTCCCACGTGTTGCCCCACATCGACGCCTGCGTGCGCCGGCGCTCGTCCCGCGCGGTGGTCACAGCGGCGTCGGGTACCGGTCCGGTGTGGCCGACGTGCGGACGGGGCTGCCGGCGGCTGGAGGACGGCTTCTCGGGCGGCGGTGGCGGCGCAGCCGGTCGCAGGCTCCCCCACCGCTCGATCGACTGCGCCCACGCGTCCTGCTGGCCCGCGTCGTACCCGAGCGCTCGGGCGGCGTCCCGGACCGCCGACCGCGGCCGGTAGGAGATGACGTTGGCCACCTGCGCGGCGTGCGTCCGGCCGTGCTTCTCGTAGACGTACTGGATGACCTCCTCGCGGCGCGCGGACTCGATGTCGACGTCGATGTCCGGCGGCCCGTCGCGCTCGGGCGCCAGGAACCGCTCGAACAGCAGACCGTGCCGCACCGCGTCCACGGCGGTGACCCGCAGCGCGTAGCAGACCGCGGAGTTGGCGGCCGAGCCACGACCCTGCGCCATGATCCCGTTGCGCCGGCAGAAGTCGACCAGGTCGTAGACCACCAGGAAGTACCCCGGGAACCCGAGGTCCTCGATGACCGTGAGCTCGTGCGCCAGCTGCGCGTACGCGCCGGGCACCTTCTCCGACTCCGGCGGCCCGTACAGCTCGAGCGCGCCCAGCCGGACCAGCTCCCGCAGCCACGTGGCCTCCGTGTGGCCGGGCGGCACCGGGTAGGGCGGGAGCTGCGGCGCGACGAGGGACAGGTCGAACGCGCACTCGTCGGCCAGGTCCGCCGCGGTCACCACGGCCGAAGGATGCCGGCGGTGCAGCGCGAGCATCTCGGTGGCCGACCGCAGGTGCGCCATCGGGCCGCCCGACAGCCAGCCGTCCAGGTCCTCCAGCGACGACCGGGCACGGACCGCCGCGAGCGCGGCGGCCAGGTCGGCGTCGCGCGGGGTGGCGTAGTGCACGTTCCCGGTGGCGACGAGCGGGAGCCCGGCGTCGGCCGCGAGGTGGGCGAGGGCGTCGGCGCGGTCGGTGTCGTAGGGGTCGCCCGCCGCGGTGACCTCGACGGCCACGTTGTCGCGGCCGAACAGTGCGACGAGCCGGTCGAGCTCGGTCCGGGCGGCCTCCATCCCGGTGGGGCTCACGCCGGCGACGCCCGACGGGTCCCCGCCCGCGAGCGCCCGCCGCACGGATCCCTTGCGGCAGCCGGTGAGCACCAGCCACTGCCCGGCCGCGGTCGCCGCCAGCTCCTCCAGCCGGTAGTCCGCGGCCCCCTTCTGGCCCGTGCGCAGGTGCGCCTCCGCGATCGCGCGGGACAGCGCCCGGTAGCCGTCGGGTCCGCGGGCGAGCACGAGCAGGTGCGACGCCCGCGGGTCCGGGACGCCGGTCGGCAGGTCCAGCACGGGCGGCCCCGGGGTGGCCCTGGCCTTCTCCCGGGGGTGCCGACGCCCGTCGGGGGCGGGCAGGTGCAGCTCTGCCCCGAACACGGTCGGCAGCCCGACCGCCTTGGCCGCCTGCGCGAACCGGACCACGCCGTAGAGCCCGTCGTGGTCGGTGAGCCCGAGCGCGCCCAGCCCCAGCCGGGACGCCTCCGCAGCGAGCTCCTCGGGCTGGCTGGCGCCGTCGAGGAAGCTGAAGGCGGAGTGCGCGTGCAGCTCGGCGTACCGCGGGGGGAAGTGTGCAGACCGCTCAGTCATACGTCGCCTCGCACGTCCACCCGTCCGCGGTGCACGCCAGGAGCACCGCGCGGCCGTCGTCGAACGTCACCTGCAGGTGCGCCCGCAGGCGGGGGCGGTCGTCGGCGGCCACCCACCACCGCTCGCTCAGCAGCCACGGCCCGGCCCACCCGGCGACGGCGCGTGGTTCGTCTCCGGCCGACCGCAACCGCGCGACGGCGACGTCCCACGCATCAGCCCGACGTCGCCCCCGCGCCGCATGACCGGGCGTCTCGCGCCTCCGCCGTACGTCGTGCTCCTCGTCCGACCCTCGCGGCAGCCACCGCACCCAGGCCGGCTCGCCGCGCATCCCGCTGCGCACGTCGAGGACCACGGGCGTCCCCGACGCGTCCCGCACGTCGACCCGCTCGGGCGGGTCCAGCACCGTCGCCGGCGCGGGGTCGGGCAACCGACCCGGCCAGGGCCGGTCCACGGGCCGTGCGGGCTCGGTCTGCTCACCCCACGGCTGCAGGTGCACCTGGTCGCGCACGTCGCGCCCGCCCTGCAGGGTGGCGACGAGGATCCCCGCACCGCCGACGATCCCCTGCACCCGGTCCAGCGCCCGGTGCGCCCGCAGGTCGCCGCCCGACGGCCCGCCCCACAGGCGCCCCTGCTCGGCACCGGCCGAGGCGACGTCGAGGGCGGTGACCGCGAGGTGGACCAGGGAGACCGCCCGAGAGTCCTCGTCGGGCCAGGGGTCGGTCGGCAGGTCGTCGTGCGCCCAGGGGTCCCGGCCCGACGCCACGGCGTCCCGGGCGGTCCGTGCGCGGGCGCGGGCGGCGGGGTCGTCGGCCACGCGGGCCCGGGCGGTCTCGACCGCACCGGCGGCCAGCCACCCCTCCAGCTGCCAGCGGATCCGGTCGGTGATCCGCGCCGGGGTCAGCCCGCCCCAGCCGCCGAGGTCGGTGCGCCAGGTCCGCACCAGGTCGGTGCCCTCGTCGGTGCGTGCGGAGATCTGCAGACGGCCGCAGGTCACCGAGTGCTGCACGAGCAGCGCGTGCAGCTCCTCGGCCAGCCGGCGGCCGGCGAACGTCGCCGAGTCGACCCGGTCGAGCGGCGGGTCGAGGTCGGCGGCCACCTCGAGGTCGGCCTCCGGCCGACGGCGGGCGGGCGGGCGCTCGTCGTCCCCGCGTGCGAGCAGCTGCGCCCACGCACCGAGCCGCCCGAAGCGGGCGTGCACGTCCGTGGGGGGAAGTGCGGCGAGGTGGCCGAGCTGCCGCAGGCCCAGACGGTGCAGCAGGTCCACCAGCTCGGCCACCGCGGACGCGGCCTCGTCGGTGACCGCTGCGTGCACCAGCTCGCCCATCGCGCGCGTCGCCAGGTACGCGGCCGACGCCCCCGGGGGTACCACCGCGCCGGTCCGGGTGGCCAGCACCGCGGCCAGCAGCCCGTCCGCGGTGCCGACCGCGCACTCGTGGCCCGAGCCTGCGGCGACGGCGTCGATGAGTTTCTCCGCCAGGGCGTCCTCGGAGCCGTGGTACCGGCTGGCGCCGCCCGCGGGCAGCAGCAGCATCCCGGCGCGGACCACCTCGATGCCCGCCACCACGGTCTCGGCGGCCGCCGCGACCGGCTCGAACAGCCGCACGTCGCGGGCGTCGTCGGCGGGCAGCAGCACCAGCTCCGGGCAGACCCCCTGCGCCTGGCGACGTCGCATCCCCCGGCGCACACCCTCCGCCCGCGCGAGGGCGGACACCGCGGTGAGCTGCCGACCGTCGTGCACCGCGGTGGGCACGTGCGGGGGCACCTCCTCGGAGGTCGCGGCGGCCACCACCGGCCAGTCCGGGACCCACAGGACGGTCGTGCGGGTACTCATCCGACGAGCCTCAGACCCGGTGCGGGAGCCTCGGCGGGCGGCGCAGGCACGGGCACGGAGCCGATGGGCAGGGTCAGGTCGAGCGACCGCGGCACCGCGGCGCTGCCCCGGCCGGTGCGGAGCAGCCGGATCTCGTGGGTGCGCAGGCGCCCTTCGCCCGCGTCGATCCCCGTCCACCGACCCGACTCGACCGTGAGCACCACCCCGGCGCCCGGCCAGTCGACCGTCGACAGGAGCACCGAGCCACGGTCCCGGGCGCGCGCGGACAGCTTGCGGCGGTCGGTGTCCGTCAGCGCGGCCTCCGGTCCGACGACCACCACGTCGACGCCGTCGAGCAGCGCCGACACCACGCTCGGCGCCTCGAGGCCGGGGCGCGGCACCACGGCCAGCCTGTCGAGGGAGACGCCCGCCTGGGCCGCCGCGAGCAGGCCGATGGTGGGCTGGCCGACCACGGCCCCCCACGCCCCGCCGGCGCACGCGTGCGCGAGCACGGCCAGCACCAGCGACGTCGATCCGGTGACCACCGTGGTGCCACCGCGGCGCAGCCCCTCGGGCAGGATCGGGGCCAGCGGCGGCGGGACCGCCATCGGCGGGCGCTCGCTGGTGATGATCCCGGTGGTCGGCTGCTCGGCGGGGACCTCGGGCGCGTGCGGCAGCACCATCAGCGCGGGAGCGGGAGCCTCCGGGCCGGGTCCCGACGGTGCCCCGAGGCCGCCCAGCGGCAGCACGCTGCGCGCCCCCGTGCGCTGCTCCGCGCGCGCGAGAGCGGCCCGTGCGAGCACGGCTCGGTCCTCGCGCGACATGGTGCCGACGGCCATGCGACCCTCCTCCCGATCAGCCGATGAGAGGGTGCTCCCGGAGACCTCATCGAACATCTGTTCGAAGTATCTCAGTACACGCTGACACTCCGGGACTGTCAATCCGGCGTCGCCCGGTCGGGGGAAGCAGGGAGACAGCGGGTGGAGTCGGCGTGCCAGCGACCACGACGTCGCAGGTCTCGGCTATGTTCTCGTCGCCCGGCAGCGTGGCCGGCGTCAGCAGAGAGGCACGCCATGGGAGTCGTCGTCGGGATCTACCGCCTCGCGCTTGCCGGGATCGGCCTGCTCGCGCTGTTCTGGGCGCCGAGCACCGGTCTGGCGTTCGACCTCGAGGACTACGTCTACTTCACCAACCAGTCGAACCTGCTGCTCGCGGTCGTGATGCTCTGGGGCGGCGTCGCCGTGCTCGCCCGTCGCAAGGAACCGGCACCCTGGCTGTTCGGCGCGGTGACGCTCTTCATCCTCATCACCGGGCTGGTCTCGTACCTCATCCTCGACCCGGCACCTCCCGGCGAGGAGATCGTCGCGCTCGGCCTGACCCGGGACCAGATCGTGCACCGGCTGACGCCGATCGCGGCGTTCGTGCACTTCGTGCTCATGGTCCCGCACCGCCGCCTGCGCATCCGCAACGCCGCGTACTGGCTGCTCTACCCCGTGGCGTACTGCGCGTTCACGACGGTCCGCGGCGTGCTGAGCCCCGGCAGCGACTACCCGTACGGCTTCATCGACGTCTCCGAGCTGGGCTACGGCGGCCTCCTGCTGAACGTGCTGATCTACGGCGTCGGCTTCTTCGTCCTGGGTCTCGCGCTCGTCGGCCTCGACCGGCTCCTGCCCTCCCGGGCGCTCGTCGGACGCCCGGAACCCGAGACGACCACGAGCGAGCCGCTGGTCACCGCGCCATGATGTCGGCATGGCTGTGAACCTCACCCGTCCCGTCGCCCCCGACCCGTACTCGCTGCTCCCGTCGGTCCCCGACTTCACGCTGACCAGCGAGGACCTCCGGCCCGGCGAGCGCCTCCCCGACGTCCACACCAACACCGACGCGGGCAGCAACGTCTCACCGCAGCTGTCGTGGGAAAGCTTCCCCGCCGCCACGCAGTCGTTCCTGGTGAGCTGCTTCGACCCGGACGCCCCCGGTCCCGCCGGCTGGTGGCACTGGACCGTGGTCGACGTCCCGGTGACCACCACGTCGCTGGCCCGGGGTGCAGACCTGCCCGCCGGGGCGTTCGCGCTGCGTGGGGACGACGGCGAGGCCCGGTACGTGGGCGCCGCTCCCCCGCCCGGCGACCAGGTGCACCGGTACTTCTTCGTCGTGCACGCCCTCGACGTGCCGTCGCTCGGGCTCGGGCCGGACACGATGCCGGGCGCCGCGAACACGGCCGTGCTCTTCCACACGCTCGCCCGGGCGATCCTCGTCGGGACCTACCAGCGGTGACGCTCGGAACACTGCCCTGGGTGCGCGCGCTCGACCGCCCCGACCTGCTCGCCGTCTCCACGCTCGCCGCGATCGAGGCCTGGGCGGCGCAGGACCCGACCGTGGCCGACGCCGTCCTGGTGACGGAGATCGACCCCGCCCTGGCGGACACCGCCGCGCTCACCGAGGCCTACCGGCTGCCGCCGGCGGCGTCCGCCAACTGCGTGCTGGTCGCGGGACGCCGCGAGGGTGAGGAGCGGGTGGCTGCGGCCGTCGTCCGGGCCACGACGCGCGCCGACGTGAACGCCACCGTCAAGCGGCTGCTCGACGTCCGCAAGGCGTCGTTCCTGCCCACGGACCGCGCCGTCGAGGAGTCGGGCATGGAGTACGGCGGCATCACCCCGCTCGGCCTGCCTGCCCGCTACCGCGTGCTGGTGGACGGCCGGATCGCGGTGGACGACCCCGACGCCGGGCCGACCGTCATCATCGGCAGCGGGATCCGCCGCTCGAAGATCGCGCTGCCCGGAGCACTGCTGGCCCGGGCACCCGGCGTCGACCTGATCGAGGGGCTCGCCCTCACTTAAACTTTCCTCGAGTAGCATCGGAGTCAACTTTACGACGCTACCGGGGAGGTGGGCATGGGCAGCTACGTCACGCAGCAGTGGACGCCGCGCGTGACCGACGGCGTCCCCCGGCGGTTCACGCGCGCCGGTAGCTACCGGGCGTTCGTCCCCGACTCGCTGCTCGATCTCGACGTCCCCCTCGACGCGCACCTCGACGCGCTGCTGGAGGAGGCGGAGAGTCGCGCGCGCGAAGCGGCCGACCTCGCGGCGCACACGGGTCTCGGGCAGATCGGCGACCTGCTCGTGCGCTCGGAGGCGGCGGCGTCGTCCCTCATCGAGGGCTACGAGCCGACGCCGAGGGCGGTCGCCGTCGCGGACTTCGTCGCGCGCGGCCGGGAGTCCGCCGTCACCGTCGCCCGCACCCTGCAGGCGGTGCGGTCGTCCGTGGAACGCGCCCAGGACCCCGAGGTGTCCCTCGTGTGGGACGTCGTCGAGCTCCAGCGCCTGATCGCACCGCGTCACGCGGGTGTCCGCACCGAACCGGTCTGGATCGGCGGGCGGACCCCTCTGGAGGCGCACTACAACGCCCCGCCGCACGACCAGGTGCCCAGGCTCCTCGACGACGTCGACGCGTACCTGTCCTCGCGCCGGCACCGGCCCGTGCTCGCCGCAGCCCTCGCGCACGCCCAGCTGGAGACCATCCACCCGTTCGCCGACGGCAACGGCCGCGCGGGCCGCGTGCTCATCGGGACCGTCCTGGCCCGCTACGGCGTCGCCCCGCAGATCACGCTGCCCGTCAGCACGGCGCTGTTCCGCGACCGCGAGCGCTACTACACCGCCCTCGACACCTACCGCCAGGGCGACCAGGGCCTCGCCATCGTGCGCGTGATCGCCGAGGCCGTCACCGCGGCGGCCGCGGACGCACTCCGCCTGTCGGGCCGGGTGACGCAGTGGCAGCAACGGCAGACCGAGGCCCTCGACGCCTACCTGCGGGACAGGTCGTCGACCGGCCGCGTCCGGCGCGGGGTCGCGCACCGGGTGGTCACCGACCTGCCGACGCACCCGGTGCTGGATGCCGCGACGACCGCCGGCAGGTACGAGGTCACCGCCGTCGCCGCCCGCAACGCCCTGGACGCGCTGGCTGCCGCGGGCGTGCTGCGACCGGACAGGAAGGCCGACCGCACCCGCACCGTCTACGTCGCCACCGAGCTGCTGGACCTGGTCGCGGAACCGGGCACCGCCACCGATCCCGACCCGGCCTCGGCCGTCGACGTCCCCGTGACCGTCGTCGACCCGACGGCTGAGACGTCGTGCGGCGCGTGGCTCCCCCGCGCGGGACGCGCGTGCCGGCTGCCCCGGGGTCATCGCGGCCAGCACCGCTGAGCACCCAGGACACCGCCCACGACGGCAGCGACGTGTGGGCGCCCGTCGCTAGGGTGGCGCGGCATGAGCCGGACCACCCACCGCGTCACCAGGGACCGCGCGGTGTGCCGGGCGCACGGGATCGCGGGCGTGCTCTTGCGGCCCGTCTCCGGCGCCGAGCGCGCGGTCGTCGTGATCGGCGGGTCCGAGGGCGGGATGCACGAGCGGGACGCCGTCGCGCTCGCCGAGGCCGGGTTCGCCGCGCTCGCTCTCGCCTACTTCGGCGCCCCGGGGGTGCCGTCCGACCTCGTCGACGTGCCGCTGGAGTACTTCACGCGGGCCCTCGACCTGCTGGAGGCACAGGGGTTCGCGCCAGGATCGATCGGGCTGCTCGGCGGGTCCCGCGGCGGTGAGGCGGCGCTGCTGGCGGGCAGCCGCGACGAGCGCGTCGGGTCCGTGGTCAGCATCGTCGGCAGCGGGGTGGTGACGCAGGGCATCGACTACGGGGCGGGCCCGCTGGACGCGATCCTCCGGTCGTCCGGACCGGCCTGGACCGTCGGCGGCGAGCCGCTGCCGTTCCTGCCCTACGAGGTCACCCCCGAGCTCGCCCGGACCATCGAGAACCACGAACCGGTGGCGCTGCGCGACGCCTTCGCGGCGTTGCCGGCGGATCCCGTCGCGCTGGACCTGGTGAGCATCCCGGTCGAGCGCATCCGCGGCGGGGTCCTGCTCGTCGCGGGGAGCCACGACCAGATGTGGGACTCCCCCGCGTATCACCAGGTCGCCGCCGACCGGCTCGCCGGTCACCCGTACCCGTGGGCGAACGTGGTCCTCGACTCCGTCGGGCACCTGATTGCCGGACCGCCCGGCGGCCTGACCGCCAGCGAGGGTCCTGGTCCGGGGGTGACGTTCCGGTTCGGCGGGGATCCGGTGCTCACCCAGCACGCCCGCGCGGAGACGTGGTCGCGGACCCTCGGCTTCCTGCGCTACACGCTGCCGCGCGAAGACTCGCCCGGAACCTGAGCCGCGAGCCGCGTGGCCCAGAACGCGACCGCCGCGGCCGCCGCGACGTTGAGCGAGTCCACCCCGCCGGCCATCGGGATGCGCACCACCAGGTCGGACTCAGCCACGGTCACCGGCTTGAGCCCGTGCCCCTCGGCCCCGAGCACCAGCGCCAGCCGTTCGGGAGGGTCCGCGACCAGCTCGTCGAGCGTGATCGAGTCGTCGGACAGGGCCAGCGCCGCGGTGACGAACCCCGCCTCGCGCAGCACGGAGATGCCGTCGGGCCACGGGTCGATGCGCGTCCACGGCACCTGGAAGACGGTCCCCATCGAGACGCGGACGGACCGCCGGTACAGCGGGTCGGCACACCGCGGGGTCACGAGCACGGCGTCCACCCCGAGCGCGGCGGCGGACCGGAAGGCGGCCCCGACGTTGGTGTGGTCGACGATGTCCTCCAGCACCGCGACGCGGCGGGCGCCGGCGAGCAGGGAGGCCACCGGCTCGAGGACCGGACGGTGCATCGCGGCGAGCGCCCCCCGGTGCACGTGGAACCCGGTGATCGCCTCGAGCACGGGTTCCTCGGCGACGTACACCGGGACCACGGTGTCGTCGGCGGGCAGCCCGGCGAGCAGCCGCTCCAGGTCGGGCAGCCAGCGCGGCGACAGCAGCACGGACCGCGGGCGGTGGCCGGCCGCGAGCGCGCGGCCCAGGACCGTCGAGCTCTCGGCGATGTAGAGGCCCTTGGCGGGCTCTTGCCGGGAGCGGAGCGCGACGTCGGTCAGCGAGACGTAGTCGGCGAGCCGCTCGTCGGCGGGGTCGGTGACGGGCTGGACGGAGGCGACGGGCACCGGGTCATCCTTCCAGCCGGACGACGACCTCCGAGTCGTGCGTGAGCTCGAACAGCGTCCCGTCGACGGTGTAGGTCCCGAGGAAACCGCTCACGGGCACGCGGCCCGTCGAGGAGGTGCGCAGGGTCGTCGGCGCCAGCCACCACTCGTCCTTGACCAGCCGGCGCAGCGCGTCGTACGCGGGCTTGGGGGTGCCGTCGGCGCGGACGAGCCCGGCGGGTGCGCCGAGCCACGCGCCGTCGTCGGTGATCCCCCAGTACGTCGCCGCCTGCACGGCCGGGTGCCCGACGAGGGTCCGGTAGTGCCGCTCGAGCTCGTCGGCCTGCCGCACCTCCCCCTCGGGGGTCGACGGCCACGAGGCGACCTGGTGGTCGTTGAGGTCCTTGATGTGCGCGGGCATGAGGTCGCCGGAGACCAGCGTCGTCTCGGTCAGGTGCAGCGGCAGCCCGAAGCGCGCGAACCGGTCGAGGATGGCCAGCGTCTTCTCCTCACCCCAGTAGCCCTGGTGCATGTGGCTCTGCAGGCCGATCGCATCGATCCGGATCCCCGCCTCGAGGACCCCCTCGATGAGGCACTCGTACGCGGTCGACATGTCGAAGTCGTTGAGCAGCAGGGTGGCCGACGGGTTGGTCTGGCGGGCGGCGTCGAACGCGAGCCGGACGGTCGGGATGCGTCCGCGGTCCCACGCCAGCCGGGTCAGGCCGTTGGGCTCCTTGTCGAACACCGGCATGATCACGACCTCGTTGATCACGTCCCAGGTGTCGATGACCCCGGCGAAGTCGGCCACGTCGCGTCGGATCCGGGCGTCCTGCGCGTCCGCGATCTCGTCGGTGCTCAGGTCGAGCAGCCACGGCGCGCAGACGGTGTGCCAGGCGAGCGGGTGCCCCTTGACGACGACGCCCCGCTCCGCGAACCAGCGCGCCGCCGTGAGCATCCGTGTCGTGTCCGGGCGGCCACGCACGCGCTCGAAGTTGCCCCAGTAGAACGGGAGCGTCGCGGAGTTGAACACGTCGAGCCAGAGGTCGGCCAGCGCCGTCGCGGTCTGGACGGACGCCCCGCCGAACGCCGGGGGCTCGGCCGCGTCGCCCTCCTGGTTGGCGAGCGCGATGAAGTCGAAGCCGATGTTGCCGAACAGGAACGCGTGCCGCCGCTGCTCGACGACGACGTCGGTGTCGGCGAGGGGACGTCCGTGGGCGTCGAGGATCGTGACGACGGCGTCGGCGCGCCGGTGCTGCGGGAGGGGCATCGGACCAGCCTGCCACGCTCGAAATCGTTATCGGTCCGCCGCCACGCCGGTCGCCAGGTCGACGACCGGGACCGCCTCTCGTCGCGCCGCCCGCCCGCCGAGCACCGCCATCAGCGCGCCGACCAGGGCGACGACGGGGACGACGAGGAACGCCCGGTGGGTCCCGACGGCGTCGGACAGCGCGCCGAGCGCGAACGGTGCGACGCCGATGGCCAGCCCGCCCGCGAGCGTCGCACGGGCCTGCGTCGCGTCCGTGCGGCCCGGTGCGGTGGCCAGCAGCAGGGCGACCGACAGCGGGTACTGCGCGCCGTAGCCGAGCCCGGCGACGAACAGGCCGACGATGGCGACGGTCGGCGTGGTCGCGGTCCACAGGATCGCCCAGCCGCCGATGGCGACGACGAACGCGACGGCCAGCAGCCAGACCGGCGCGACCCGCAGCGACAGCGGTCCGACGACGAACCGGATCACCGACATCCCGGCCACCAGGCCGGCGGTGGTCGCCGCGGCGATCCCGGGACCCGCACCGGTCTGCTCCAGGACCAGCCCGGTCGCCCAGTACGTGGTGGCGAACTCCATCGCGATGGCGGCGACCATCGTCACGAGGAAGCACCAGCCCGGCACCGTGGTGCGGGCGCGGACCACATGGGCGGAGGTCGCACCGGGGACGTGCGGAGGCGTCATCGCACCCCCGACCGGGATGCGGGACACGACGAGCGCCGCCACGAGGGCGAGCACGACCGTCACGGCGACCGCGGGCCGCCAGCCCCAGCCGACCGCCACGCAGACGCCGACGGCCAGCGGTCCGACGAGCCCGATCGACGAGCCGATCCCGTTGCCCTCGGTCAGCGCCGCCGACGCCTTGCTCCCGTGCCGCAGCGCGACCCCGGCCTGCGCGGCGCTGATCGCGATGTTGCCCCCGAGCGCCAGGACCACCATCGCGGGCAGGCTCCAGGCCAGCGACGGGGCCGCGACCAGGCCGGACGCCCCGACGGCGATGAGCCCGCAGGCGACCAGGATCGCGGTACGCCGCCCGTGACTGCGCACGAAGCGCGGCGTGGCGAACGCCGCGAGGATGCCGCCGGCGGCCATCGCGGTCCCGTGCAGCCCGGCCTGCGCGTCGCTGATCCCGAGCTCGTCGGCGAGCAGCGGCACGCTCGGGTTGAAGCTGTACAGCAGCCAGCCCCACACGACGAAGGACCCGTAGAACGCGATCGTCATCCGGTCGCGGGGGAACCCGGTGGTCGTGGGGCTGGGCATGGGCCCGAGGGTACGTCGCCGATCCCCGCGCTCAATCCACCGGCGCCACCGCCGCGGCGAACTGGCTCGCGTACAGCCGCGCGTAGGCGCCGCCCGCCGCGAGCAGCTCGTCGTGCGACCCCTGCTCGACGATCGCGCCGTCCTCCATGACGAGGATCGTGTCGGCGTCACGGATGGTGGACAGGCGGTGGGCGATGACGAACGACGTCCGGCCGTGGCGCAACGCGTTCATGGCCTGCTGGACCAGCACCTCGGTGCGGGTGTCCACCGAGGACGTCGCCTCGTCGAGGATGAGGATCGGCGGGTCCGCCAGGAAGGCACGCGCGATCGTGAGCAGCTGCTTCTCCCCCGCCGAGACGTTGGCCCCCTCGTCGTCGACCACGGTGTCGTACCCGTCGGGCAGCGTCCGCACGAACCGGTCGACGTGCGTGGCCTCCGCCGCGGCGACGATCTCGTCCTGCGTCGCCCCGGTCGCGCCGTAGGCGATGTTCTCCGCCAGGGTGCCGCCGAACAGCCACGTGTCCTGGAGCACCATGCCCATCTGCGAGCGCAGCGCGTCCCGGGTGAGGTCCCGGGTGTCGACGCCGTCGAGGGTGATCCGTCCGCCGTCGACCTCGTAGAACCGCATGAGCAGGTTCACGAGCGTCGTCTTGCCGGCACCGGTGGGCCCGACGATCGCGATCGTCTCCCCCGGCTCGGCCACGAGCGACAGGTCCTGGATGAGCGGCTTGTCGGGCGAGTAGCTGAAGGCCACGTGCTCGAACGCCACGCGCCCCTGGGTGGGCTGCACCGGCGGGGTCGCGTCCTGCGGGTCGGGCGACTGCTCGTCGGCGTCCAGGAGCTCGAACACCCGCTCCACGGACGCCACCCCGGACTGCAGCAGGTTCGCCATCGACGCGATCTGCGTGATCGGCTGCGTGAACTGCCGGCTGTACTGGATGAACGCCTGCACGTCGCCGAGGGTCATGGTCCCCGACGCCACGCGCAGACCACCGACGACGGCGACGATCACGTAGTTGAGGTTGGCCACGAAGCCCAGCGCGGGCTGGATGATCCCGGAGATGAACTGCGCCCGGAAGCTGGAGTCGTAGAGCTTCTCGTTGCGCTCCGCGAACACCTCCGCCGCCTCGGCCTGGCGCCCGAACACGGTCACCAGCGAGTGCCCCGTGTACATCTCCTCGATGTGGGCGTTGAGCTTGCCCGTCCACGCCCACTGCTCCATGAACTGCGGCCGGGAGCGCTTGGCGATGGCTCCCGCGATGGCGATGGACAGCGGCACGGTGACCAGCGCGATCACGGCGAGCAGCGGCGAGATGACGAACATCATCACGAGCACGCCGACCACCGTGAGCACCGAGGTGATGAGCTGCGAGAGCGTCTGCTGGAGGGTCTGCGCGACGTTGTCGATGTCGTTGGTCACGCGGCTGAGCAGCTCGCCGCGCGGCTGGGAGTCGATGTACTTCAGCGGCAGCCGCGACAGCTTCGCCTCGACGTCCTGGCGCATCGTGTAGACGGTCCGCTGCACGACGACCGCGGTGAGCCGCCCCTGCAGCCAGCCGAACAGGAACGACCCCACGTAGATCGCCAGCACGATCATGAGCAGCTGCCACAGCTGGTCGAAGTCGATCCCCACGCCGGGCACCGCGCCGCTGCCGGCGACGACGTCCGCGAGCGTGCCCTGACCGCTGGCCCGCAACGCCGTGACAGCCTCGTCGGTCGTGGTCCCCGCCGGGAAGGCGGAGCCCAGCTGGGTGCCGATGACGCCGTCGAAGATGATGTTCGTCGCGTCGCCCAGGAGCTTCGGCCCGATGACGGCGAGCACGACGGACGCGATCGCGAGCACGACGATGACCGCCATCGGCGCCCGCTCCGAGCGCATCTCGCGCAGGAACCGCTGGGCGGACCCACGGAAGTTCATCGACTTCTCGCCGGGCATGCCCATGTTCATCATCGGGCCGGGGCCGCGACGTGCAGCTGCCGGAGGGAGCCGCCGGGTCTCGGTGCTCATGCCGCCTCCTCTACGCTGACCTGCGAGTACACGATCTCCTGGTACGTCTCCGACGACCCCAGCAGCTCGGCGTGCGTCCCGACGCCGACCACCAGTCCGTCCTCCATCACGACGATGCTGTCGGCGTGCCGGATGGTGGCCACGCGCTGCGCGATCACCAGCACGGTCGCCTCGCGCGTCTCCGGGGCCAGAGCCGCACGCAGCCGCGAGTCGGTCGCGTAGTCGAGCGCCGAGAACGAGTCGTCGAACAGGTAGATGTTCGGCCGTCTGACCAGGGCTCTCGCGATGGCCAGCCGTTGGCGCTGCCCGCCGGACACGTTGGTCCCGCCCTGCGCGATCGGCGCGTCCAGACCCTCGTCGAGCGCCTCGACGAAGTTCCGGGCCTGGGCGACCTCGAGCGCGTGCCAGAGCTCCTCGTCGGTCGCGCCCGTCCGCCCGTACTCGAGGTTGGACCGCACGGTGCCGGCGAAGAGGTACGGCTTCTGCGGGACGAGGCCGATCTGGCCCCACAGCTGGTCCGGGCTGAGCGCTCGGACGTCGACGCCGTCGATGAGGACCTCGCCGCCGGTCACGTCGAACAGGCGCGGGATGAGGTTGAGCAAGGTCGTCTTGCCCGCACCCGTCGAGCCGATGATGGCGGTCGTCTTCCCCGGCTCGGCCACCAGGTCGACGCCGTGCAGCACCGCCCGCTCCGCCCCCGGGTAGCGGAACTCCACCCCACGCAGCTCGAGCAGCCCCGGCCGCGAGTCCGACCCGGTCCGCAGCTGTGCGGGCTGGGCGGGCGGGACGACGGAGGTGCTGGTGTCCAGCACCTCGCCGATGCGCTCGGAGGACACGACGGCCCGCGGGACCATCACGAACATCATCGTCGACATCATGACCGCCATGAGGATGTAGGCGATGTATGACAGGAACGCCGTGAGCTGCCCGATCATCAGGGCGCCCGCGTCGATGCGCTGGGCACCGAACCACAGGACGGCGACCGTCGTCGCGTTGAGCACGAGCATGACCATCGGGAACATCAGCGCCATGAGCTTGCCCACGCGCAGCGACGTGTCGTACAGGTCGGTGTTGGTGGCGGCGAACCGCTCGGACTCGCGGCGCTCGCGCACGAACGCGCGGACCACGCGGACGCCGGCGATCTGCTCGCGCAGCACCCGGTTGATGGCGTCGATCCGCTTCTGCATGGACCGGAAGTACGGGATCATCCGCGTCACGATCAGGCCGACGACGATCGCGAGCACGGGCACCGAGACCAGCAGGACCGCGGACAGCCCGACGTCCTCGCGCATGGCCATGATGACACCGCCGACCAGCAGGATCGGCGCCATGATCATCATGGTGAACGTCAGCAGGACCACCATCTGCACCTGCTGGACGTCGTTGGTCGTGCGCGTGATCAGCGTCGGTGCACCGAACGTGGCGACCTCCTGCGCGGAGAACGTCTGCACGTGCCCGAACAGCCGCTTGCGCACGTCGCGCCCGAACGCCATGGCCGTCCTCGCGCCGAAGTAGACCGCGACCACCGCGGCGATCACCTGCACGAGGCTGACGCCGAGCATGATGCCGCCCAGCCGCAGGATCTCCGCCGTGTCGCCCTTCGCCACGCCGTCGTCGATGATGCGCGCGTTGAGGCTGGGCAGGAACAGCGTCGCGATCGTCTGCACCAGCTGCAGCACGATCACCGCGACGACGGCCGCCTGGTACGGCCTGAGGTGCTCCTTGAGCAGCTTGACCAGCATCACGAGCTCCTGTCGGACGAGATGGGGGTGAGGACGCCATGGAGGATCAGGTCGACCAGCTGCTCGGGGGCCGGGGGGCCCGTGTCGAGCCCGCGGCGGGACGCGTCGACGGTCCGGATGGTGGCGCCCAGGAGCACGGTGTTGAACAGCTCGATGACGTCGGCGAGGGGCAGCCGCAGCTGGTGCGCGTCGAGGTCCAACAGCTCCGACACGGCGACGGTCACCGCGGCGGTCCCGGCCTGCTGTCGGCGGCCCCACTGGCGCATCGCGGCCTCGCGCTGCTCCCCGGTCGGCCCCGCCGGCTCGAGGCGACCGACCTCGTGCAGCAAGCTCATCCACCGCATCGACTCGCTCACGTGCGCCTGGGCCTGCGTCATGAGGAGCAGCAGCTTGTCCCGCAGCGGCAGGGTCCGGTCGATCGCCGCGATCTCCGGGATCGCGTCGGCCGGGTCGACCGCGGCCAGCACGGCCTCGCGGACGAGCGTGACCTTGTCGGTGAACACCCGGAAGAGAGTGCCTTCCGCCACCCCGGCGGCCTCGGCCAGCTCGCGGGACGTGACGGCGGCCCCGCGCGCCAGGATCACCGGTCGCACGGCCAGCAGGATCGCGGCGCGGCGCTCGTCGGGCGGCAGGGGTGTGGCCCGACCGCGCCCGGGACCGATGGTTGTCTCCACGCCGCGATGTTAACTGAGTGAGCGCTCACTCCGACAAGCGCATTCGGTTCGCTGTGAGCGAACATGGTGAAGGGCCGGACCCCTGTCGGGGATCCGGCCCTTCGGTCAGGCGGGCGGTGCGTCCTCGGGCGGCGGCTCGGGTGACCGCGGCGGCACCGCTCCCCCGCCGGGTCGCTGGCCCAGCTCCACGGACGGGTCGAACGGGAGCCCGCTGAGCGTGCCGGAGCTCGTCGCGTCCGCGGTCGCCGCCGCCGACTCACGACGCGCCTCGGCCAACGCCTCGGCCGGGTCCGTCAGCGTGGTGGGCGGCAGGTCGTCACCGAGCGGCGACGTCCCCGCGGCGCGGCCCGAGTCCGGCAGGCTGCCGTCGTCGGTGACCGGCCCGCCGAACCCCTTGGCGAACACGCCCAGCGCGCTGGTCAGCTCGGACGGCAGGAACCACATCTTGCTCGACGGGCTCGCGGCGATCTTCGGCAGCGTCTGCAGGTACTGGTACGCCAGCAGCTTCGGGTCGGCGTCGCCGCGGTGCACCGCGTCGAAGACCTGCAGGATCGCCCGCGCCTCACCCTCCGCCGTGAGGATCGCCGCCTGCGCGCCACCCTCGGCCCGCAGGATCGCCGCCTGCTTCTCGCCCTCGGCCGTGAGGATCTGCGACTGCTTGAAGCCCTCGGCCGTCAGGATCGCCGCACGCCGGTCACGCTCGGCGCGCATCTGCTGCTCCATCGAGCCCTTGATGCTGTCCGGCGGGTCGATCGACTTGAGCTCGACGCGGTTCACGCGCACGCCCCAGCGCCCGGTCGCCTCGTCGAGCACGCCACGCAGCTGGCCGTTGATCTGGTCGCGGCTGGTCAGCGTCTGCTCGAGGTCCATCGACCCGACGACGTTGCGCAGGGTGGTCACCGTCAGCTGCTCGATGCCCTGGATGTAGTTGGCGATCTCGTAGACCGCGGACTTGGGCTCGGTCACCTGGAAGTAGATGACCGTGTCGATGCTCACCACGAGGTTGTCCGACGTGATCACCGGCTGCGGCGGGAACGACACCACCTGCTCGCGCAGGTCGACGGACGCGCGCGGCCGGTCGACGAACGGGATGAGCAGGTGCAGACCGGCGTCCAGCGTGCGCGAGTAGCGGCCGAGCCGTTCGACGATGATCGCGACGGCCTGCGGGACGATCTTGACCGCCCGCACGAGCGCGATGATGACGAACAGCAGCACGAGCCCGAGCACGATGAACAGGGCGATCTGCCCACCGTTCGCGTCGAACATGGATCCTCCAGGGGGTCATGCGCGGACGAGCTGCCCGCGCGACGTACGAGACGGTGGGCTCAGAGCCCGGGGACCGGGGCGACGATCGCCGTGGCGCCGTCGATCCGCGCCACGCGGACCTCGGTGCCGGGCGGGATCGTCTGCGCGGCGTCCACCCGGGCGCTCCACACCTCGCCGGCGAGCTTGACGCGGCCGCCCTCGCCGGTGACGGTCGAGACGACCACCGCCTCGCGACCGACCAGTGCGGCGGCGTTGGTCTCGACCAGAGGCATCCGCGCGCGCAGGTGCCGCAGGAGCCACGGGCGCAGGGTGAACAGCAGCAGGACCGAGGTCAGTGCAGCGACGACGAACTGCACGGGAACGGAGGCCCCGAACAGGTAGGCGATCGCGCCTGCGATGGCTCCGCCGGCGAACATCGCGAGCACGAGGTCGAGCGAGAGCATCTCGAGGATGCCCAGGGCGAGCGCCGCCCCGATCCACCACAGCCACCCCATCGGGCCACTCCCTCGGTCGAGCAGGCTCCGACGGCGGACCCTGCGGTCCTACCGATACTAGACGGTTTCTTTGCGAATCTGTGGGATTCCGTTCAGCCCTGCGCGGAGGCCGCCCGAGCGGACCACCGGCCGTCGTGGTGGTCGACCACGAGGGGCAGGTCGAACGCCCCCGACAGGGTCTCGGCGGTCAGCACCTCGTCGATCGGGCCGGCCGCGAAGGCCTTGCCCTGACGCAGCAGGAGGATGTGCGTGAAGCCGGGCGGGATCTCCTCGACGTGGTGGGTGACCAGCACGAGCACGGGTGACTTGTGGTCACCGGCCAGCTCCGACAGGGCCGACACCAGCTCTTCGCGGCCCCCGAGGTCGAGGCCGGCGGCGGGCTCGTCGAGCAGCAGGAGCTCGGGGTCGGTCATGAGCGAGCGGGCGATCTGGACGCGCTTGCGCTCACCCTCGCTGAGGGTGCCGAAGTAGCGGTCGGACAGGTGGGCGACGCCGAACGCGGCGAGCAGGTCCGTGGCCCGCGACTCGTCGAGCGCCTCGTAGGACTCCCGCCACCGACCGGTGACGCCGTACGCCGCCGTGAGCACGACGTCGCGCACGGTCTCCCCCGCCGGGATCCGGTCCGCGAGCGACGCGCTCGACAGGCCGATGCGCGGACGCAGCTCGAAGACGTCGACCCGTCCCAGGCGCGAGCCCAGCAGGTCGGCGGTGCCCGTGGTGGGGTGCATCCGGCCGGACGCGACCTGCAGCAGGGTGGTCTTGCCGGCACCGTTGCGGCCGAGCACCACCCACCGCTCGCCGTCACGGACCGTCCACGTCACCTCGTCGAGGATCGTCGTCGTTCCCCGGCGGATCGTCACGGCCTGCAGGTCGAGCACGTCGGTCATGGGCATGACCCTAACCGTCGATCCCGAGGTGGGCGGGCCGGTCGCCGGTGGGCTGGGTCACGTCCTACCGTGGTCCGGTGGACCTGACCCTGGAGCTGCCGCGCTCGGTGCTCCTCGCCCTCTGGCTGGCGGACGACAGCACCGACCGTTCGGTGCTGGTCGGTGCCGTGCAGTCCGACGACGAGCCGCACTCGGTGCAGCGCCGGCCGGCCGCGGACGAGCCACTGCGCGACGACGTGTCGGACGAGCCGCTGAGCACCCTGCTCGACGCGTGCGACGGGTCCCCCCGGGACGTCGCGACGGTCCTGCCCGTCCCGGGCGACCCGGGGGCGACACCCGCGTCGGTCAGCTCGGCCGCCACCGACGCCGGCGAGGCCGTCCTGGTGCGGACGCCGCAGGCGTGCCTCGTCGCGGTGCCCGTGGTGCAGCGGTTCGGGTCCGCGCTCGAGCCGGGGCACCTGGTGACCTGGGAGCTGTCGGACGTCCCCGACTGGCGGCACGCCGTGCACGCCCAGACCGGGACGCTGCAGGACGCCGAGCGGGAGCTGCGCCACGGGCTGCTCCAGGCGACCGAGGCGCTCGTGAAACTCGACGTGGCCCGGTGGCGGCCCGACGCGGCCGAGACCGTCGCCGCGCTGCGCGACCTCGAGCTGCCCGCGTGGCGCCTGCCGGACGGGCTCGACGGTCGGCGCGTGCGCGTGCTGGCCAGCGCCGCCCGCCTGCGGGCCATCGTCGCGCTGGCCACCCAGGACGACGGCGCGGCGGTCAACCTGTGGCAGGCCGACCAGCGGTCCACCGCGCTGCGCGAGGTCGACCGGATGGCCCGCCGCGCGATGGCCGCGGCGGCGTCGCGACTGACCGCCTGACGTCAGGCCAGCGCGGCCCGGTACACCTCGATCGTCCGCTCGGCGATCGCCTCCCACGTGAAGTGGTCCTCGACCCGCCGACGGGACGCCAGACCCCACTGCGCGGTCCGGGCGGTGTTCCCGACGACGTCGGTGAGCGCGTCGGCCAGGTCGCGCACGAACCCCTCGGGGTCCACCGGGGTGCCGGTGCCGTCCTGCAGCTGGTCGATGGGGACGAGCCGACCGGTGACGCCGTCGTCGATGACCTCCGGGATGCCGCCGGTGGCGGTCCCCACGACGGGCAGCCCGACCGCCATGGCCTCGAGGTTGACGATGCCCAGCGGCTCGTAGACCGACGGGCACGCGAAGACCGTGCCGTGCATGAGGACCGCGATGAGCTCGTCGCGCGGCAGCATCTGCTCGATCCAGACCACGCCGGACCGCTTGGTGCGCAGCTGCTCGACCAGCCCGGTGACCTCCGCCATGATCTGCGGCGTGTCCGGCGCCCCCGCGCAGAGCACCACCTGGACGTCGGGCGGCAGCAGCTCGACCGCGCGCAGGAAGTAGGGCAGACCCTTCTGCCGGGTGATGCGGCCGACGAACACGACGCTCGGGCGCGACGGGTCGATGCCGAGCCGGCGCACGGTGGCACCTGCGGCGGCCACGGCCTCGTCGCTGGTCGGACGCTGCCACTGGTCGAGGTCGATGCCGTTGTGCACCACCTTGACCAGCGCCGGGTCGACCTTCGGGTAGGCCCGCAGGATGTCCTCGCGCATCCCCCCGCTCACCGCGATGACCGCGGCCGCCCCCTCGTACGCGGTCTTCTCGGCCCAGCTGGACAGCGCGTAGCCGCCGCCCAGCTGCTCGGCCTTCCACGGGCGCAACGGCTCGAGGCTGTGGGCGCTGACCACGTGCGGGAGCCCGTGCAGCAGACCCGCCAGGTGGCCGCCCAGGTTCGCGTACCAGGTGTGCGAGTGCACGAGGTCGGACGCGATGCCGTCGGCACCGACCGCGCCGACCGCGTCGGCCATCTCGAGGTCGATCCCGAACGTCTGCAGCGCGGCGTTCGCCCCGGCGAGCTCGGTGGGCACCGAGTAGCCGTGCACTCCCGGGGTGTCGCGCGGTCCGTCGAAACAGTGCACCCGCACGTCGAGGGTGCGTTCGAGCACGCGGGTCAGCCCCGCGACGTGAACGCCCGCTCCGCCGTAGACGTGCGGCGGGTACTCCCTGGTCAGCAGGTCGACACGCACTTCAACCATCCCCTCGCCGACCGGCACGGACGACCGGTTCTCCCGCCGACACGCTAGCGCCTGAGCGGCTGCACGCCTCGCTGGGACCGCGTCGGGGGCCTAGGGTCGTGCCCATGGCAGCGCCGCGCGTCCTCGCTATCGTCCTCGCAGGTGGGGAGGGCAAACGTCTGATGCCCCTCACCGCCGACCGTGCCAAGCCGGCGGTGCCCTTCGGGGGGCTGTACCGGCTGATCGACTTCGCCCTGTCGAACGTCATCAACTCGCGGTACCTGCACGTCATCGTGCTGACCCAGTACAAGTCGCACAGCCTCGATCGGCACGTGTCCAAGACATGGCGCATGTCGCCGCTCCTGGGCAACTACGTGGCGGCCGTCCCGGCGCAGCAGCGCGTGGGCAAGCACTGGTACCTGGGCAGCGCCGACGCCATCTACCAGTGCCTGAACATCATCGAGGACGAGCGCCCCGACATCGTGGTCGTGGTCGGCGCCGACCACGTGTACCGCATGGACTTCTCCCAGATGGTCGACGCGCACATCGCCTCCGGTGCCGAGTTCACGGTCGCCGCGATCCGTCAGCCGATCGAGGAGGCCGACCAGTTCGGCGTCATCGAGGTCGACCCCACGGACCCCACCCGCATCAAGGCGTTCCTCGAGAAGCCGACCGACCCGGTGGGCCTGGCCGACTCCCCCGGCGAGATCCTCGCCTCGATGGGCAACTACGTGGCGAACGCGGACGCCCTCGTCGCCGCCGTGACCGCCGACGCCGAGAACGTGGGCTCGCGCCACGACATGGGCGGCGACATCGCCCCGTACTTCGTGGAGCGCGGCACCGCGGGCGTCTACGACTTCCTGCGCAACGACGTGCCCGGCTCCACCCCGCGCGACCGCGACTACTGGCGCGACGTCGGGACGATCGACGCGTTCTACGAGGCGAACATCGACCTGATCTCCATCGAGCCGGTGTTCAACCTCTACAACGACGAGTGGCCGCTCTACAGCGGGTACACGAGCCTCGCCCCCGCCAAGTTCATCCACGCCGGCGCCGGCAGGCTCGGCCACGCCGTGGACTCGGTCGTCTCGCCAGGCGTCCTGGTCTCCGGCGCGACGGTGTCCGGGTCCGTCCTCTCGCCGGGCGTCCGGCTGCACTCGTGGGCGCAGGTCACCGACTCGGTGCTCTTCGACGACGTGCACATCGGCCGGTACGCACAGGTCCACCGGGCGATCATCGACAAGAACGTCGTCGTCCCGGAACGCGTCCGGATCGGCCTCGACCACGACCACGACCGCGCCCGCGGGTTCACCGTCACGGAGTCCGGCATCACCGTCGTCCCGAAGGGGACCGTCATCGCGGAGTGAGCGGCCGTGACGCGCGTCTCGCGTGCGGCACTACCCTCACGTCCCGTGAGCACCTACGAGCCCCACCTCGTCGTCATGGACGTCGACTCGACGTTCATCACCGGTGAGGTCGTCGAGCTGCTCGCGGCGCACGCCGGCTCCGAGGTGCTCGTCACCGAGATCACGGAACGGGCGATGCGCGGCGAGATCGACTTCGCGGCGTCCTTGCACGAGCGCGTCGCGACGCTCGCCGGCCTGCCCGAGTCGGTGCTCGCCGAGGTGCTGGCTGCCGTGGAGCCGTCGCCGGGAGCCCGGGAGCTGATCGACGAGCTGGACGCCCGAGGATGGCCCGTCGGGCTGGTCTCCGGCGGGTTCATCGAGATCGTCCGCCCCTTGGCCGCGTCCTTCGGCATCACCCTGACCCGCGCGAACGCGCTCGAGGTCGTCGACGGCCACCTCACCGGCAAGGTCAGCGGCCCGGTGATCGACCGGGCCGCCAAGGCCGCGGTCCTGCGCGAGTACGCCGAGTCGGTCGGGATCCCGATGGAGCGCACGATCGCCATCGGGGACGGCGCCAACGACATCGACATGGTCGTGGCGGCCGGGTTCGGGATCGCCTTCAACGCCAAGCCGCTGCTGTGCGAGGCCGCGGACGCCGTCGTGCGCGACCGGCTCGACGGCGTCCTCGAGCTGCCGGTCTTCTTGCCGTGACCGCGTTCGTGCCCGGCCTCGAGCTGGCGCGGACGCTCTACGACGAGGTCCGCCCGGTCCTGGCGGAGCGCGGGCTCGCGCACACCGCCGCGCTGGTCGGTCCCGGCTCGGACGTGCTGGGTCTCGACGACGCGACGTCGACCGACCACGACTGGGGACCGCGGCTGCAGGTGCTGCTGTCCCCCGCGGACCACGAGGCCCATGCCGCCGACCTCCACGACGAGCTGCGCCACCGGCTGCCCACCGAGCTCAGCGGCTGGACCACCCGGGCCGCTGCCCTGGCGCCGGACGGTACCCGCGGTCTCGGTGACGCTGCCGGCACCGGTCCCGTGGAGCACCGGGTCCAGATCCTCACGCTCGACGTGCTGCTCGGCCGGCTCCTCGGCCCGGTGGACCCGCGCGGCCCGATGACAGCGGCCGACTGGCTCGTCGTCCCGCAGCAGCGCCTGCTGTCCCTCACCGCCGGCGCCGTCTTCCACGACGACCTCGGCCTCGCGGCGGTGCGGGAGCGGCTGCGCTACTACCCGCACGACGTCTGGCTGTACCAGCAGGCCGCGGCATGGACGGCGATCGGTCAGGACGAGCACCTGGCGCCGCGGGCGGGGACGGCCGGCGACGACCTCGGGTCCCGACTCGTCACCGCGCGCGTGTGCCGCACCGCCGTGCAGCTCGCGTTCCTGCAGGAGCGCCGTTACGCGCCCTACGACAAGTGGCTCGGGACCGCTCTGGCCCGGCTCGGGTCGACCGCCCCTCTCCGGTCCGCACTGGCTGCCACGCTCGCCGCGCCGGAGTGGGCGGAGCGGCAGCGCAGGCTCGGAGACGCGCTCGTCGAGCTGGTCCGCCGGCACAACGCCCTCGCGCTGACCTCGCCGGTGCCCGAGAGCACCGCCGCGTTCCACGGCCGCCCGTTCGAGGTGATCGACGGTGCGGCGATCGCCCGTCGGCTCACGGAGACCGTCACCGACCCGGAGGTCCGCGGCCTCGTCGAGCGACCGCTCGTCGGCGGGATCGACCTGGTCACGGCCAGCACCGACCTCGCGGGCGACGTCGACCGGACCGAGGCCCTGCGCCGCCTCTACTGACTCAGCCCGGGACCGCGAGCCGGCGCAGAGCGGCCGTCCCGGCGGCGAGCGCGTCCCAGGCGCCGACCTCCAGCAGCGACCAGCTGGCGGTCGGCACGCCGACCCGGACGCGCTCGACAGTCGCCGGGTCGGAGTCCGGTCCCGCCAGCAGGACGGCCGCCTGCGACATCGTCGGCTCGTGACCCACGACGAGCACCGTCCGCACGTCCCCGGGGACTGCCCGCACCACCTCGACCAGGGTGCTCGACCCCGCGTAGTACAGGTCGTCGAGGTACTGGACGTCGGGGTCGGCCCCGAGCGACGAGCGGACGAGCTCCCACGTCTGCCGGGTCCGCACGCTGCTCGAGCAGAGCACGAGGTCGGGCACGAGGTCGTCGGCCGCGACGGCCTTGCCCACCTTGGCGGACTGCTTGCGGCCGACGAGCGACAGCGGGCGCTGGATGTCGGGGATCGACTCCGGGTGCTCGGCCTTGGCATGGCGCAGGAGGAGGAGTCGCCGGGGGCCGGTCTCGGACGTCACCGGCTCAGCGTCCCACTACCCGAAGCTCCGTGCCCGGGTGAGAACCTCACAGACCCATCGCGTGGTAGCCACCGTCGACGTGCACGATCTCGCCGGTGGTCGCCGGGAACCAGTCGGACAGCAGGGCCGCGACCGCGCGGGCCGTCGGCTCCGGGTCGAGCGCGTCCCAGCCGAGCGGGGCACGCTCGGGCCAGCCGCCCTCCATGGCCTCGAAGCCGGGGATCGACTTGGCGGCCGTGGTGCGGATCGGGCCGGCGGAGACCAGGTTCACGCGGATGCCGTGCGGGCCGAGGTCGCGGGCCAGGTAGCGCGACGTCGACTCGAAGGCGGCCTTGGCGACACCCATCCAGTCGTAGACGGGCCACGCGTAGCGCGCGTCGAACGTGAGGCCGACGATCGCGCCGCCCGAGCTGAGCAGCGGCTGCGTGGCGACCGCGAGCGACTTCAGCGAGTACGCACTGACCTCCAGCGCGGTCGCGACGTCGCCCCACTCCCCCGCCAAGAAGTTACCGCCCATGACGGACTGCGGTGCGAAGCCGATGGAGTGCACGACGCCGTCGAGCGAGTCGAAGCCCGCCTCGCGCACCCGGTCCGCGAGCGCCGCGAGGTCGTCGGCGTCGGTGACGTCGAGCTGCAGGACCGTCGCCTCCTTCGGGAGGCGACGCGAGATCGCCTGCGTCAGCCGGAACTGCCGGCCGAACGAGGTGAGGAGCACCTCGGCGCCCTCCTGCTGTGCCAGCCGCGCCACGTGGAAGGCGATCGAGCCGTCCGTGAGGACACCGGTGACCAGGAGCTTCTTGCCGTCGAGCAGACCCATGAGTGTTCCGTTCTGTGTGTCGCCGTACGAAGAGAGTGTCAGTGACCCATGCCGAGGCCGCCGTCGACGGGGATGACCGCGCCGGAGATGTAGCCCGCCGCGTCCGACGCGACGAACTCGACGACGCCGGCCACCTCGTCGGGCAGGGCGAACCGGCCGAGCGGGATGGACTCGCGATACGCCTTCTGCTTGTCCTCGGGCAGCGCGCGCGTCATGTCGGTGTCGATGAACCCGGGTGCGACGACGTTCGCGGTGATCGCGCGTCCGCCCAGCTCGCGGGTGATCGAGCGGGCCATGCCGACGAGCGCCGACTTGGACGCCGCGTAGTTGACCTGGCCGGCCGACCCGTACAGGCCGACCACCGAGGAGATGAAGATGATGCGTCCGCGGCGCAGGCGGATCATGCCCTTGCTGGCGCGGCGGGCGCAGCGGAAGGCGCCGGTGAGGTTGACGTCGAGGACCTCGGAGAACTCCTCGTCGGTCATCCGCATGAGCAGCTGGTCGCGCGTGACGCCGGCGTTGGCGACGAGCACCTCGACGGGGCCGTGCGCGGCCTCGATCTGCGCGAACGCCGCGTCGACGCTCGCCGTGTCGCGCACGTCGCCGACCACGCCGAGCACGCCGGCCGGCAGGTCGCCGGCGCGGTAGATCGTCGCGACCTTGTCGCCGTTGGCCACGAACCGCTCGGCGATGGCCCGGCCGATGCCGCGGTTGGCACCCGTCACGAGGACGCTGCGTGGGCTGACTGTGTTGTCGGAAGTCTCAGGCACGGGACACGACGTTATCCGACGTCTCCCGTGCGTCGCGGCAGGGTCCGCGCCCATGTTCGTCGCGCCGCGTTGTGGGAGTCGGACAACACCGGCCCTCAGCGCCACCACAGCCGAGCCGGACTAGAATCACGTGGTGAGCAGCACCCGTCGGCGTCCGGACCTTCCCTCGGAGGAGGTCCACAGCATCACCAACGCACCCGAGCCGCTCGCCGACGACCTGGCTCGGAGGCAGAAGCGCTACCTGGTGCAGATGGGCATCCGCATCATCTGCTTCGCCGGTGCGGTGCTGTCCTGGGGCCGGATCCCGATGTGGGCGTCGCTGCTGCTCCTCATCGCGGCGGTCGTCCTGCCGTACTCCGCGGTGCTGTTCGCGAACGCCGGCCGCGAGCGCCGCGACACGGACGGGACGTTCATGACGGCGCGCGAGATCGGTCCGGGCACCGGCGCTCCCCGCGGGCTGTCCTCGTCCGACAGCCCGACCGACGAGCCGGACGGTCGCACGTGAGCCTGTTCGGCCCCGTCCCCGATGCCGTCGACGAGCTCGTCTGCAGCAGCCGCGGCTGCCGGGCCGAAGCCACGTACGGCCTGCTCTGGAACAACCCGAAGCTGCACACCCCGGACCGGCGCAAGGTCTGGCTGGCGTGCGACGAGCACCGTGAGCACCTGAGCCAGTTCCTCGACGTGCGCGGGTTCCTGCAGAGCCTGGTCCCCGCGGCGGATCTCGAGTCCGCGCCCCGGTCATGAGCCCCGCGGCCCGCCGCGCGACAGGATTGGTCCTCGTCGGCGTCGTCCTGGCGGTCGTCTGCACGTTCCTCGGCTTCTGGCAGTGGGGTCGGCACGTGTGGCGCGACGGCGCGATCGCCGTCGTGGAGACCAACTGGTCGGCCGACCCGGTGCCGCTCGACACGGTCCTGCCCTCCCCGGACGCACCGCTCACCGATGACGACCTGTGGCAGCGCGTGACCGTCGTCGGGCACTACGAGACCGACGGCACCGTCCTCCTGCGCAACCGGCCCGTCAACGGCACGCCGGCGTACCACGTGCTGGTGCCGTTCGTCGTCGAGGACGCGTCCGCCGGAACCGCCGCGGACCCGACGCAGGTGGGCTCCGTGCTCGTCGTCGACCGGGGCTGGGTCCCGCCGGGGTCGGACGGCAGCGTCGACGTCACCCCGCCGGCCGCGCCCGAGGGCACGATCACGCTCACCGCGCGGCTGCGCCACGACGAGCCGGCATCGAACCGCAACGCCCCCGCGGGACAGGTCCAGGCGATCTCCGCCGAGCAGGTCCTGGCGGCCGGCGGCGTCGAGGGCGACACCTATGAGGCGTACGTCGCGATGACCGCGGAGGACCCGTCGGTCGACCCGGTTCCCGGGACACTCGCCGCGCCGAGCACGGACCCAGGGTCGCACCTGTCGTACGCGTTCCAGTGGTGGACGTTCGCGCTCGGCGGCCTCGTCGCGTTCAGCCTCGGCGCTCGCCGCGAGCTGCAGGACGCGCGTGCCGAGCCGGACGTCGAGGCACCCGAGCCCGAGCCCACGCCGCTGACGGCAGGCGGCGTCGAGCTCTGGCCCACCCGGGACGCCCCGCGGCCCCGCCGTGCCGCGACGGCACCCGACGTGCCGAGACGCCGCGGAGGGCGCGACGAGGACGCGGAGGACGCCCTCATCGACGCCCAGCTGGGCGAGCAGGACGGCCGCTAGGCCAGCGCGATGAGGTCCAGGTACGCCGGGCTCCACAGATCCTCGTCGCCGTCGGGCAGCAGCAGCACCCGCTCCGGGTCGAGCGCCGCCACGGCGCCCTCGTCGTGCGACACGAGGACCACCGCGCCGGCATAGCCGCGCAGCGCCGCGAGGATCTCCTCGCGCGACGCCGGGTCCAGGTTGTTCGTCGGCTCGTCGAGCAGCAGGACGTTGGCGCTGGACACGACGAGCGACGCGAGCGCGAGGCGGGTCTTCTCGCCGCCGGACAGCACGCGCGCGGGCTTGTCGGCGTCGTCCCCCGAGAACAGGAACGACCCCAGGACGGACCGCACCTGGGTCTCGGTCAGGTCGGGAGCCGACGACTTCAGGTTCTCGACGACCGTCCGCTCCAGGTCGAGCGTCTCGTGCTCCTGCGCGTAGTACCCGAGCTTGAGACCGTGCCCCGGGCGGACCTCGCCCGTGTCGGACTTCTCGACGCCGCCCAGGATGCGCAGCAGGGTGGTCTTGCCGGCGCCGTTGAGGCCGAGCACCACGACCTTGCTCCCCCGGTCGATCGCCAGGTCGACGTCCGTGAAGACCTCCTGCGAGCCGTAGGTCTTGGACAGCCCGGAGGCGGTCAGCGGGGTCTTGCCGCAGGCGGCGGGCTCGGGGAACCGCAGGCGCGCGACCTTGTCGGACGCACGGACGTCCTCGAGCCCGGACAGCAGACGCTCGGCGCGACGCGCCATGTTCTGCGCGGCGACGGTCTTGGTGGCCTTGGCGCGCATCTTGTCGGCCTGCGCCATCAGGGCGGAGGCCTTCTTCTCGGCGTTCGCCCGTTCGCGGCGCCGGCGCTTCTCGTCGGTCTCGCGCTGCTGCAGGTACGCGTCCCAGCCGAGGGCGTACTGGTCGAGCTGCGAGCGGTTGGCGTCCAGGTGGAAGACCTTGTTCACGACCGCACGCAACAGGTCGGCGTCGTGCGAGATCACGATCAGCCCGCCCGAGTACGTCTTCAGGTAGTCGCGCAGCCACATGATCGAGTCGGCGTCGAGGTGGTTGGTCGGCTCGTCGAGCAGCAGCGTCTCGACGCCGGAGAACAGGATGCGGGCGAGCTCGACGCGACGGCGCTGACCGCCCGAGAGGGTCCCGATGGTCTGGGCGAGGACGCGCTCGTCGAGGCCGAGGTTCGACGCGATGCGGTGCGCCTCGCTCTCGGCGGCGTACCCACCGGCTGCGTTGAACCGCGAGTCGAGCCGGGAGTAGCGGTCCATCGCCTTCTCCCGGACGGCGTCGTCCTCGCTGGCCATCGCCGTCTCGGTGGCGCGCATGGCACGCACGACCTCGTCGAGGCCGCGGGCCGACAGCACCCGGTCCATGGCGAGCTGCTCCAGGTCACCCGTGCGGGGGTCCTGCGGCAGGTAGCCGACGTCGCCCGAGCGGATGATCTGACCGCCCGTGGGCTGCGTCTCCCCCGCCAGGGTCTTGGTGAGGGTGGTCTTGCCGGCGCCGTTGCGACCGACCAGACCGATCCGGTCGCCGCCCGCGATGCGGAACGACGACTCCTCGAGCAGCACGCGTGCGCCGATGCGCAGCTCGACAGCCTGGGCAGTGATCACTTGACGGTTTCCTCCGAGTTCGCCGCGCTGGCATTGGCCGCGGGCACAAACGCCAGCAAGTCTACTTCCGGCTAGCGTGGCGTCCGGTCGCAGGGTCCGACGTTGCACCCCCGAACCAGCGGGATCGCCCGCGCCAGCCACGACGATCAAGGGGTAGCCATGACCAGCGCACCTGACAACGAGACCGCCGCAGCACCCGCCGTCGCACTTCCCGCACCCATCGCCCGCTCGTCGGTCGCCACCGACGTCGCACTCGTGTCGACGTTCGCCTCGTTCATCGCGGTGTGCGCGATCCTGCCCGGCATCCCGACGCCGTCGGGCGTGCCGATCACCCTGCAGACGTTCGCCGTGATCCTGGCGGGCCTCGTCCTCGGCTGGCGCCGCGGCGGGCTGGCCGCACTGCTCTACGTGGTCCTCGGTCTGGCCGGGCTGCCCATCTTCTCCGGCGGCGTCGGCGGGGTGGCCGTGCTCGCCGGGCCGTCCGTCGGCTACCTCCTCGCGTTCCCGTTCGCCGCCGCGCTCGCCGGGGTCCTCGCCGGGTGGGCGCTGCGCGTCGCCGAGCGGCTGCGGTCGTCGTCCCTCGCCGACCGGCTCGCGGCGCGCTTCGGAGACGGCGTCGGGCGCGCGCCGTCGGCCTGGCGGTACCCGCTGCTGGTCGTGGCCGGTCTGGGCGCCAGCTTCCTGACGATCCACCCGGCCGGCATCGTCGGGCTCATGGTGCGTCTCGGCATCACCCTGCCCGAGGCCTTCGCCATCGACGTCGTGTACTGGACGGGCGACGTGCTGAAGAACCTCGCCGCTGCCGCCGTCGCCGTCGCCATCTTCAAGGCGTTCCCCGACATGCTGCGCTCGCGTCGCTGACCTCGATGATCGCGCTCGACGACGTCCTCGTCACGGCCTACAGCCCGGACCCGGCCGGCGGCGCGGACCGCGTCGTCCGGCTGCTCGGGCCGGTGACCCTCGAGCTCGTCGAGCACCGGGTCGCGATCGTCGGCGCCAACGGGTCGGGCAAGTCGACGCTCGCCCGGCTCCTCAACGGTCTCGTCCTGCCGTCGTCCGGCACCGTCCGCGTGGACGGTCTGGACACCGCGCGGGACGGGGCCGCAGTACGCCGGAAGGTCGGGTTCATGTTCACCGACCCCGACGCCCAGCTGGTCATGCCGACGCCCGTCGAGGACGTCGCGCTGTCCCTGCGCCGCCTGCCGCTGACACCGGCGGAGCGGGACGTCGCCGCACGCGCCGCGCTCGCCCGGTTCGGCCTGGCCGACCGCGCGGAGGTCCCCGTGCACGCCCTGTCGGGTGGCCAGCGGCAGCTGCTCGCGCTGGCGTCGGTGCTGGCCACCGAGCCGGCGATCCTCGTGTGCGACGAGCCGACGACGCTCCTCGACCTGCGGTGGCGAGGCGTGGTCGACGCGCTCCTGGCGGACCTGGAGCAGCAGGTCGTCGTCGTGACGCACGACCTCGACGCCGCCCTGCAGGCCGACCGCGTCCTCGTCGTCGACGACGGCTCCGTGGTGTTCGACGGTGACCCCGCCCAGGCGGTCGCCCACTACCGCGCACTGATGCAGGTCGGCGCGTGAGCGGGCCCATCCGGCCACCGTGGGCCGGCCCGCTCGGTCTGTACCACCCCGGCACGACCGTCATCCACCGCGCACCTGCGGGCCTCAAGCTCGCATTCCTGGCCGTGTTCGCGGTCGCCGTCGTCGCCGTCCGCGGCCCGGTCTCCGCGCTCGTGTTCCTCGGCGTCGCCCTGCTGGCCCAGCTCGTGGCCCGCATCCCGTGGCACCGCACCACCCGCGGCCTGGTCCCCGCCCTGGTCACCGCCGCCCTGATCGGCGCCTACCAGTGGTGGGCACGCGGCTGGGCGACCGCCGTCGAGGTCTCCGTCGACCTCGTCGCCCTCGTCCTGCTCGGCGCCGTCGTCACGGCCACCACGCGCGCAGACACCCTGCTCGATGCCCTCGCCCGGCTGGCCCGCCCGCTGCGGCACGTCGGCCTGTCCCCCGATGTCGTCGCGCTGTCGGTCGGCCTGTTCCTGCGCACCATCCCGGTGCTCGCGCGGATGTCGCTGGAGACCCGCGACGCCGCCCGCGCCCGCGGGCTCGACCGTGAGCCGCGCGCGATCCTCGTGCCCGCCGCCGTGCGGATGGTCGCCCACGCACGTGCCACCGGCGACGCCCTCGCGGCCCGGGGACTGGGCGAAAACTGACGTTCGACGCGCGCGCTCGCCGTCGCGCGGCTACGGTTCCCCGGTGACATTCCAGGAGGGTGGCAGCTTCGGCGGTGGTCGCGTCCGCAAGGGCGGCGGCGGCAAGGTCGCGGTCGGCGGAGGTGCCGTCGGGCTCCTCGTCCTCGCCATCTACCTGTTCACCGGCGTCGACCTCTCCGGTAGCACCGGCGCGGTCCAGGATCCCGGGCCCCAGTCGACCGAGTTCGTCGAGGAGTGCTCCGCGGAACAGGCGAACACCGACCGCAACTGCCTCTACAGCGCGACCCTCGACTCGCTCGACACGGTGTGGAGCACCACCCTCGCCGCCGCGGGCGGTCAGTTCAGCCAGCCGGATGCCGTGACGTTCACGGACGCCGTGGCCACCGGCTGCGGCAACGCGTCGAGCTCGACAGGGCCGTTCTACTGCCCGCCCGACGCCACGATCTACGTCGACGTCTCGTTCTTCGACCAGCTCGCCCAGCTCGGCGCCGAGGACGGCCCCCTGGCCGAGCAGTACGTCATCGCCCACGAGTACGGGCACCACATCCAGAACATCACCGGCGTCATGGACCAGGCGAACCGGCAGGGCACGGGTGCCGACTCCGACTCGGTGCGGGTCGAGCTGCAAGCCGACTGCTACGCGGGGATGTGGGCCGGCACGGCCGCGAGCACCGTGGACCCGGATACGGGGGTGACCTACCTCGAGCCGATCACTCAGGCGCAGCTGCAGAACGCGCTCGCCGCAGCTGCAGCCGTCGGCGACGACAACATCCAGGAGCAGTCCGGCGGCGGGGTGAACCCCGACTCGTGGACGCACGGCTCCAGCGAGCAGCGCGAGCGCTGGTTCACCACGGGCTACGAGCAGGGCACCCTCGAGGCCTGCGACACGTTCGCCACCGACCAGCTCTGAGGCGCGCGGCGTTGCTCGGCGCCCCGGTCCGGGGCCCCGTTGCTACGCCCCGGACCTCCGTGCGACCGAGCCTCGGCGGCTCGGATGCGAGACCCGAGCCGCCGCCTGTGTTGCTCAGGAGGGACGAGCTGGCTAGCAGAACGTCTTGGCGGTGGCGTTCTTCATGCTGCCGCCACCGACGGCCTGAACAAGCTGCCCCACGTTGTCGAACCCGGCCACGCCGCCGGCGTTGACGGTCTTGTGCACCTGGCCGAAGCAGGCAGCCTCGGCGGGCGCTGCGGAGGCGCTGGCTGCGGAGCCGAGCAGGGCGAGAGCTGCGATGGCCCCCACGGCGAGAATGCGCTTCATCGGACATCCCTTCTGTTGGTGGGTGCTTGATCACCCGTCCAGACCTCTTCTGCACGAGCGAGGCGTTGGGATGCAGACCGGCCAGGCTTCCTGGCCAGACAGACGGACTGCCCGACGTCCGTGCGGCAACGCCGAAGGTCCCGGTCAGCGTGCTGACCGGGACCTTCGGTTGTTGGCTGACTCAGATGTTGAAGCCGAGGGCCCGCATCTGCTCGCGGCCGTCGGGCGTGATCTTCTCCGGGCCCCACGGCGGCATCCAGACCCAGTTGATGCGGAAGCCGTCGACGATGCCGTCGAGGGCCGACGCCGACTGGTCCTCGATGACGTCGGTCAGCGGGCAGGCCGCGGACGTCAGCGTCATGTCGATGATCGCGGTGTTCGTCTGGTCGATGACCACGCCGTAGATCAGGCCGAGGTCGACGACGTTGATGCCGAGCTCGGGGTCGATGACGTCGCGGAGGGCTTCCTCGACGTCGGCCACCGTGGTCGGTGCGGGTGTGTCCGTGCTCATGAGCTCTCCCGTGCGCCGGTCTTGATGAGTGCGTCGGTCAGCGCCGCCCAGCCGAGCAGGGCGCACTTGATCCGCGCGGGGTACTTGGCGACGCCGGTGAAGGCGGTCGCGTCGCCGAGGGTCTCCTCGGCGTCGTCGTCGAGGCCTGCACCGCGCGTCTGCATGAGCGCGCGGAACGTGCCGCCGATCTGGTCCACGGTGGCGAGGTCGTTACCGACCACCAGGTCGTGCAGGACCGAGACGGAGGCCTGCGAGATGCTGCAGCCCTGCCCGTCCCAGCGCACGTCGCGGATGATGACACCGCCCTCGGCTGTGCTGTCGACGTCCACCTGCAGGGTCACCTCGTCGCCGCACGTCGGGTTCACCTGGTGCGACTCGCCCGTGTGCAGGTGCAGGTCGCCGGCCGCGCCGAGTCCCTTGCCGTGCGGGAACTTGGCGTGGTCGAGGATGACCTGCTGGTACAGCTGCTCCATCGATCCCGTGCTCATGACACCTCCAGACCGAAGAACGCCCGGACCCCCGTCAGTGCTTCCCGGAAGACCTCGATCTCCTCGTCGGTCGTGTAGACGGCCGCGCTCGCGCGCGTGGTCGACGCGACGCCGAACCGCCGGTGCAGCGGCTGCGCGCAGTGGTGACCCACCCGCACGGCCACGCCGGCGTCGTCGAGCACCTGGCCCACGTCGTGCGCGTGCACGCCGTCGACGACGAACGAGACGGTCGCCAGGCGGTCGCGGGTGTCGGTCGGGCCGATCACCCGCACCCCCGGCACCGACGCGACCGCGTCGAGCAGCAGCCCGGCGAGGTGCGCCTCGTGCGCGGCGACCGCGTCCATGCCCAGCTCGTGCAGGTACGACGCGGCAGCGCCCATCCCGACGGCCTGCGACACCATCTGCGTGCCCGCCTCGAACCGCTGCGGCGGCGGCGCGTACGTCGTCGACTCCATGGTGACGACCTCGACCATCGACCCGCCGGTGGTCACCGGCGGCATGGCCTCGAGCAGCTCGCGCCGCCCGTACAGCGCACCGACGCCCGTGGGGCCGAGCATCTTGTGCCCCGAGAACGCCGCGAAGTCGACGCCGAGGGCCGTCAGGTCCACCGGCAGGTGCGGGACCGACTGGCAGGCGTCCAGCACCGTCAGAGCACCCACTGCGCGGGCCCGCTCGACGAACGCCGCGACGGGCGTGATCGCGCCGGTGACGTTCGACGCGTGCGTGAACGCGAGCACCTTGGTGCGGTCGGTGACGACCGTGTCGAGCTCGTCGACGCGGATGCGCCCGTCGTCGTCCACACCGAGCCACCGCAGGGTGGCACCCGTGCGGATCGCGAGCTCCTGCCACGGCACGAGGTTCGCGTGGTGCTCCGCCTCGGTCACAACGATCTCGTCGCCGGGTCCGAGGGCGAGCTGTCGCGCGGCTGCTCCCCCACGACCCAGCGACGCGTTCGACATCGCGTACGCGACCAGGTTGATCCCCGCCGTCGCGTTCGACGTCCAGACCAGCGACCCCGGCGACACCCCGACGAACGAGGCGACCCGGTCCCGCGCGTCCTCGAACGCCTCGGTGGCCTCCTCGGCGAGCTGGTGCGCCCCCCGGTGCACGGCAGCGTTGCGCTGCGCGTAGAAGTCCTGCTCGGCGTCGAGGACGACCTCGGGCTTCTGCGAGGTGGCCCCCGAGTCCAGGTACACCAGCGGCCGCCCGCCGCGCAGGGTCCGTGCGAGCAGCGGGAAGTCCGCGCGCACGGCCGCGAGCTCGGTCGCGTCGAGCGTCCGGGCTGCGTCGTCGAGGATGCTGGTCATCGTGGCCTCGGTGGTCCTCAGAGAACCGGAGTGCTCGTGAGGAAGCGGTCGTAGCCCTCGTTCTCGAGGCGGTCGGCCAGCTCGGGCCCGCCCTCCTCGGCGATCTTGCCGTCGACGAAGACGTGCACGAAGTCCGGCGTGATGTAGCGCAGGATGCGCGTGTAGTGCGTGATGAGCAGGACGCCCACGTCGCCGCCGGCCTTGACGCGGTTGACGCCCTCGGACACGACGCGCAGGGCGTCGACGTCCAGGCCGGAGTCGGTCTCGTCGAGGATCGCGAAGCGCGGCTTGAGGAGCTCCATCTGGAGGATCTCGTGGCGCTTCTTCTCGCCGCCGGAGAAGCCCTCGTTGACCGAGCGCTCGGCGAACGTCGGGTCCATGCGCAGGTTGTCCATGGCGGTGCGGACGTCCTTGACCCACGAGCGCAGCGGCGGCGCGGAGCCGTCGATCGCCGTCTTGGCGGTGCGCAGGAAGTTCGACACGCTGACGCCGGGGACCTCGACCGGGTACTGCATGGCGAGGAACAGGCCCGCACGGGCGCGCTCGTCGACGGTCAGGGCGAGGACGTCCTGGCCGTCGAGCGTCACGCTGCCCGAGGTGATCTGGTACTTCGGGTGGCCGGCCAGCGAGTACGCCAGCGTCGACTTGCCGGAGCCGTTCGGGCCCATGATGGCGTGGGTCTCGCCGCTGGCGACGGTCAGGTCGACGCCGCGCAGGATGGGCTTGGCGCCCTCCTTCGTCTCGACGCTGACGTGCAGGTCGCGGATCTCCAGGGTGGACATGCTGTTCCTTCCAGACTTCTTCAGAGCGGGGCGTCGACGTCGACCAGCACGCGCTGGCCGTCGACGGTCACGGGGTAGACGGGGACGGGCTGGACGGCGGGCGGCCCGGTGGGCTTGCCGGTGCGCAGGTCGAACCGCGAGCCGTGGAGCCAGCACTCGATCGTGCAGTCCTCCACCTCGCCGTCCGACAGCGAGACGGCGCCGTGCGAGCAGATGTCACTGATGGCGTGCAGCTCACCGGCGGAGTCGCGCACCAGCGCGACCTCGACGGTGCCGTGCTCGGCCTCCAGCTCGACGCGGAACGTGCCCTCGACGGGCACGTCCTCGTCGTAGCAGGCCAGCTGTGCGCTCATGCGCGCTCCGTCGTGAGAGACACCTCGGAACCCTCGACGTGACCGTCGGACAGGGAGTCCAGCACGCTCATCGACTTCTCGAGCTCGCGCTCGATCGCACCGATGAGGCGCTCCTCGATCGCGGGCACGCCGATCTCGTGGATGAGCTCGGCGAAGAAGCCGCGCACCACGAGCCGACGCGCGTCGGACTCCGGGATGCCGCGGGCGCGCAGGTAGAAGAGCTGCTCGTCGTCGAACCGGCCGGTCGCGCTCGCGTGGCCGGCGCCCTCGATGAGACCGGTCTCGATCTCCAGGTTCGGCACCGAGTCGGCGCGGGCGCCGTCGGACAGGACCAGGTTGCGGTTGAGCTCGTACGTGTCGGTGCCCTCGGCGGCGGCCCGGATGAGCACGTCACCGACCCACACCGTGTGCGCGCCCTCGCCCTGCAGGGCGCCCTTGTAGGCGACGCGCGAGATGCAGTTGGGCACCGCGTGGTCGACGAAGAGGCGCTGCTCCTGGTGCTGGCCCGCGTCGGCGAAGTAGAGGCCGAGCATCTTGACGCTCGCGCCCTCGCCGACGAACTCGGCGTCGGGCGTGATCCGCACGACGTCGCCGCCGAGCGTCACCGCGATGTGCTTGACGGTCGCGTCGCGGCCGATGCGCAGGCGGTGCGAGGAGGCGTGCACGGAGCCCTCGGCCCAGTCGTGCACCGTGACGACCGTCAGGTGCGCACCCTCGTCGGCGACGATCTCGACCGTCTCGGTGAGTGCGGCGTGGCCGATGTGGTCGATGACGACGACGGCCTGCGACAGCGCCTCGGCGTGCACCAGCAGGTGCGTCGCGCTCGGCTCGAGCGCCGCCTCGTGCGTGCCGGCTCCCTCGACGCCCTCGATGCGGATGGACGTCACCTCGGAGGCGACGGCCTCCTTCGGGATCGTGACGATCGTGGCCCGCGGGAACGAGGCCCACGCGACGGCCGCGGTCCGGTCACCGGGCTCGCCGGCCTTACCGAGCCGCGCGTCGTCGCGCTCGACGATCTCGACCTGCACCTCGGGCGCCTCGACGACCGTCGTCAGGACGCCGTGGCCGTCCAGGACGCCGTCGGTGCCCGCGGCGAACAGCGGCGCGAGCCGGGCGACCGGCGCGAAGCGCCACTCCTCCTCGCGACCGTGCGGCACCGGGAAGTCGGCGACGTCGAAGGACGTGGGGCGGGACGCGCGGGAGGCCTCGGGCAGAGGTCCGACCCCGTGCGAGTGGCTCCTGTCGGCGGTTGCCTTGCTGTGGTCCGTCGACAGGGAGTCTGTGGTGGTCGTCATCAGCCGACGGCCCCTTCCATCTGCAGCTCGATGAGGCGGTTCAGCTCGAGGGCGTACTCCATGGGCAGCTCGCGCGCGATGGGCTCGACGAACCCGCGCACGATCATCGCCATGGCCTCGGTCTCGGCCATGCCTCGGGACATCAGGTAGAACAGCTGGTCCTCGCTCACGCGCGACACGGTCGCCTCGTGGCCCATCGACACGTCGTCCTCACGGACGTCCACGTACGGGTAGGTGTCGGAGCGGGAGATCTGGTCGACCAGGAGGGCGTCGCAGAGCACGTTCGACGCGGAGTGGTGGGCGCCCTCGAGCACCTGCACCAGACCGCGGTAGGACGTGCGGCCACCGCCGCGCGCGACCGACTTGGAGACGATCGAGCTGGAGGTGTGCGGCGCGGCGTGCACCATCTTGGCGCCGGCGTCCTGGTGCTGGCCCGCACCGGCGAACGCGATGGACAGCGTCTCGCCGCGCGCGTGCTCGCCGAGCAGGTAGATGGCCGGGTACTTCATGGTCACCTTGGAGCCGATGTTGCCGTCGACCCACTCCATGGTCGCGCCCTCGGCCGCGGTCGCCCGCTTGGTGACGAGGTTGTACACGTTGTTCGACCAGTTCTGGATGGTCGTGTACCGGACGCGCGCGTTCTTCTTGACGATGATCTCGACCACCGCGGAGTGCAGCGAGTCGCTCGAGTACACCGGAGCGGTACAACCCTCGACGTAGTGCACGTACGAGCCCTCGTCGGCGATGATCAGCGTCCGCTCGAACTGGCCCATGTTCTCGGTGTTGATCCGGAAGTAGGCCTGCAGCGGGATCTCGACGTGCACGCCCGGCGGGACGTAGACGAACGAGCCGCCCGACCAGACGGCCGTGTTGAGCGACGCGAACTTGTTGTCCCCGGGCGGGATGACCGAGCCGAAGTACTGCTCGAAGATCTCCGGGTGCTCACGCAGCGCAGTGTCGGTGTCGAGGAAGATGACGCCCTGCTCCTCGAGCGACTCCTGGATCTGGTGGTAGACGACCTCGGACTCGTACTGCGCGGCGACGCCGGCGACGAGACGCTGCTTCTCGGCCTCCGGGATGCCCAGACGGTCGTACGTGCTCTTGATGTCCTCGGGCAGGTCCTCCCAGCTGGTGGCCTGCTTCTCCGTGGAGCGCACGAAGTACTTGATGTTGTCGAAGTCGATGCCCGACAGGTCCGAGCCCCACCAGGGCATGGGCTTCTTGTCGAACAGGCGCAGCGACTTCAGGCGCGTCTTGAGCATCCACTCGGGCTCGTTCTTGAGCGCGGAGATCTCCCGGACCTTGGCCTCGGACAAGCCACGAGTGGCAACCGCGCCCGCGGTGTCGGCGTCGTGCCAGCCGTAGTTGTAGTTCCCGATGGAGGCGATGGCCTCGTCCTGGGTCATCTGCGGCGCTGTTGCGGCCGCAGTGCTGTCGGTCTGTGCACTCATGCTGAATGTCCTTCCACGGAGAGCACGGGGTGGTGGGCAGGGGCGTGGGGGGTGGAGCTGGTCGTCGGGGTGGTCAGCGGGATGCTCGTGGTGCAGACGTGGCCGCCTCCGGCCAGCGTCGCGAGGCGCTGCACGTGCACGCCGAGGAGCCGCGAGAACGCCCGCGCCTCGGCCTCGCACAGCGCGGGGAACTCGTGCGCGACGTCCTGCACCGGGCAGTGGCCCTGGCAGAGCTGCATCGCCATGCCACCGGGGACCGGCCGCGCGGACGCGGCGTACCCGTCGGCGGTGAGCCCGTCGGCCAGGACGCGCACGCGCGCGGCGACGTCGTCCCCGGCGGCGGCGACGGCCTCGGCGTGCCGCTCCTCCAGGTCGCGCACGCGCTGCTCCGCGAAGCCCTGCACGGCCTGCGGCCCGGCGGTCTCGGCGAGGAAGCGCAGCGCCTGGCTGGCCAGCTCGGAGTAGCGGTGGGACAGGGCGGCCTGGCCGCGGCTGCTCACGACGTACCGGCGGGCGGGACGTCCACGACCCTTCGGGCCGCTGGGCCCGGCGGGAGCGTCGTGCACGGTGATCTGGTCGGTGGCCTCGAGGACCCCGAGGTGCCGACGGATCCCGGCGGGCGCGAGGTCGAGCTGCGCGGCGAGCTCGGCGGCGGAGACCGGGCCGGCGGTCGCGACGATCTGCAGCACGCGCTGGCGGGTCCCCGCGTCGGAGTCCGGCGTGGAGGTGTCCGACAGGGTGCGGTCGATCGCAGGCAGCGTCGCGTTCATGCACACCTCCGTCGGGTCAGGTCCGGTCTCAGCGGCCGCGCAGCATCCGTGCGAGAACTAGGGCCGCGATATTGGCAACATCCTTGTTGCCAATATCCATCCCTGCAAGCAAGGAGACCCTTCGCTCGGGTCGCGTCCGTCACACGGCACGGTCGCCAGGGCGCCCTAGACTTCCCTCTCGTGCCCGACTCCCCCGCGCTCGAGATCTCCGGGCTCGTCAAGCGCTACGGCGGCCGTGCCGTCGTCGACGGGCTCGACCTCGTCGCCCACCACGGCCAGGTGACCGCGGTCCTCGGACCCAACGGCGCGGGCAAGACGACGACGGTCGAGTGCTGCGAGGGCCTGCGGGAGCCCGACGGCGGCAGCGTGCGCGTGCTGGGCCTCGACCCGGTGACCCAGCCCCGCGACCTCCGGCCGCGCGTGGGCGTCATGCTGCAGGACGGCGGCCTGCCGACGGGCGTCCGGGCGCACGAGATGCTCGCGCACGTCTCCCGGATGTACGCCGACCCGCGGGACCTGGGCGAGCTCACCGAGCGCCTCGGTCTCGGGTCGTTCGCGCGCACCACCGTCCGGCGGCTGTCCGGGGGCCAGCGACAGCGGCTCGCGCTCGCTGCGGCGATCGTCGGCCGGCCCGAGGTCGTGTTCCTCGACGAGCCCAGCGCCGGGATGGACCCGCAGACCCGGCACGCGGTCTGGGACCTGGTGCGCGAGCTGCGCGACGAGGGCGTCGCCGTCGTGCTCACCACCCACCTGATGGACGAGGCGGAGGACCTCGCCGACCAGGTCGTCGTCGTCGACCACGGCCGCGTCATCGCCCACGGCTCGGTGCCGTCGCTCGTGTCCTCGGCCGAGGACCGGACCCTGCGGCTCGAGACCGCCCCCGGGCTCGACCTGCACGCCGCGCTCGGCGCGGGCTTCGTCGTCACCGAGCCGCGCGACGGGTCCTACACCGTCACCGGCGCCGTCGACCCCGACGCGGTCGCCGCCGTCACCGCCTGGCTCGCCACGCAGGGCGCGCTGGCGACGCAGCTGACCGTCGGGCGCCGCACCCTCGAGGACGTGTTCCTCGACCTGACCGGAAGGAACCTGCGATGAGCGCGCCCGCCTCCACCCGCCGCCGCGTCCTCGCCCAGACCTCCTTCGAGGCCCGCGCCATCCTGCGCAACGGCGAGCAGCTGCTGGTCACGATCATCGTGCCCGTGCTGGTGCTCGTCGGGCTGACGCGGGTGACCGGGATCGAGCTCGACACCGGCGGCGCCAGCCGGATCGACTTCCTGACCCCCGGCATCCTCGCCCTGGCGGTGATGACCACGTCGTTCACGTCGCAGGCCATCGCCTCGTCGTTCGACCGTCGCAACGGCGTCCTGCGACTGCTCTCGACGACGCCGCTGGGCCGCGGCGGGCTGCTCGCGGGCAAGGTGCTCGGCGTCCTCGTCGTGGAGGTCGTCCAGGTCGTCGTCATCGGAATGACCGCGCTGCTGCTCGGCTGGCACCCCGACCTCGCCGGGATCGCGCTCGCCATGGTCGCGATCGTGCTCGGGACCGCCGCCTTCACCTCCCTCGCCCTGCTCGTCGCTGGGACCCTGCGCGCGGAGGCGGTCCTCGCCGTCGCGAACCTGCTGCTGCTCGTGCTCGCGGTCGCCGGCGGCGTCATCATCCCGGCCAGCCAGCTCCCCGGCCCGATGGCCCACATCGCCCTGCTGCTGCCGTCCGGAGCGCTCGGCGAGGCCATGCGCGAGACCCTGATGCACGGCGTCCTGCCCGGGTGGTCGGTCGTGGTCCTCGTCGGCTGGACCGCCGCGCTCGGGTGGGGCGCGAGCCGCCTGTTCCGCTGGCACTGACCGGTGTGACGAGCCTCCCGCGTGGACCGGTCAGGGGCCGACCGGCCGGACCGTAGGCTGGTCGTCGTGAGCTCGTCCCCCGCCCTCGAGACCGACGCGTCGACCCTGGACCGGTTCCGCGACCGGTGGACCTGGACCGCAGTCGTCGCCAACCTCGTCGGCCAGGTCCTCATCATCGTCACCGGCGGCGCCGTGCGGCTCACCGGCTCCGGCCTGGGGTGCTCGACGTGGCCCGAGTGCGAGCCGGGCGAGTTCACGCCGCGGTTCCACGACGCGACGTCGATCCACCCGTTCATCGAGTTCGGCAACCGCACCGTCAGCGGGCTGCTCGTGGCCGTCGCGACGGTCGTCGCCGTGCTGGTGGTCCTCGACCGTCGCCGCCCCTGGTCGTACCGCCGGCTGGGCCTGGTCCCCGTGGTGGGCGTGCTGCTCCAGGCGGTCATCGGCGGCATCACGGTGCTCGTCGACCTGCACCCCGCGATCGTCGGCGGCCACCTGCTCATCTCGATGGCGCTGGTCGCGTTCTCCACGTGGTTGGTCGTGCGCACGAGCGAGGGCGACGGTCCGGCCGTGCCGCTGGTCGACCGGACCACCCGGCTCCTCGTCCGGGTGCTCACCGCGCTCACCGCCGTGGTCCTGGTGCTCGGTGTCGTCGTCACGGGCGCCGGACCGCACTCGGGGGACGACGAGGTGGGCTACCGGTTCGACGTCGACCCGTGGACCATGTCGAAGCTGCACGCCGCCTCGGTCTGGGCGTTCATCGTCGTGCTCGTCGTCGTGCTGGTCCTCCTGCACCGTCGCGGTGTCTCGGGCCGGCCCTGGACCACCGGGCTCGTGCTCCTGGCCGTCACGCTCGCGCAGGGCGCCATCGGCTACGTCCAGCTGTTCACCGGACTGCCGATCGGCCTGGTCAACCTGCACATGCTCGGCGCCGCCCTGCTGGCGACGGCAGTCACGTTCTTCGTCGGGAGCCTGCGCACGCGCGTCAGCCTGTAGCCCCTGCTTGTCCGGTTTTCCCTGTTCGGGTGTCAGAGGTCTCTTCTAGCCTCGGTCCATGGCAGACGCGATCACCGCAACGGGACTCGTCAAGAGGTACAAGACCGTCACGGCCCTCGACGGGGTCGATCTCGCCGTACCGACCGGCTCGGTGCTGGGCCTGCTCGGGCCCAACGGCGCTGGCAAGACCACCATCGTCCGCATCCTGACCACCCTCCTGCAGCCCGACGAGGGCTCCGCGACCGTCGCCGGGGTGGACGTCCTGGCCAGGCCGCGGGACGTGCGCCGGCGCATCGGGCTGTCCGGACAGTACGCGGCCGTCGACGAGTACCTCACCGGCTTCGAGAACCTCGACATGATCGGCCGGCTGTACCACCTGGGCGTCAAGCGCTCCCGGGAGCGGGCGCGCGAGCTGCTCGCGTCGTTCCGGCTCGAGGACGCCGCCGACCGTCCGTCCAAGACGTACTCGGGCGGCATGCGCCGCAGGCTCGACCTCGCCGGTGCGCTCGTGGCGGACCCACCGATCATCTTCCTCGACGAGCCGACCACGGGCCTGGACCCCCGCGGGCGTACCGAGATGTGGGAGGTGATCCAGAACCTCGTCGCCGGCGGGACGACCCTCCTGCTGACCACGCAGTACCTGGAGGAGGCCGACCTGCTGGCCGACGACATCGTGGTCATCGACCACGGAAAGATCATCGCGCAGGGCACGGCCGACCAGCTGAAGATGCAGGTCGGCGGCGAGCGCCTCGAGCTCACCGTCCGGGACCCGGCGACCCTGCACGCCGCCCGGGACCTCCTCGAGCCACTCGGGGTCGGCAAGGCCGGGCTGGACGAGGGCCGTCGCACCCTGCTCATGCCGATCGCCGGCGGAGCGCAGGTGCTCACCGAGGCGCTGCGGGTCCTCGACGACGCGCAGATCGGGATCGACGACGTCGGGCTGCGCCGACCCACGCTCGACGACGTGTTCCTGTCCCTGACGGGGCACGCGAGCGAGGAGGACACCCCACCACCGGACGCTCCCGTAGCGACGCCGACGCAACCCGGCCGGCACGCGGCCACCGACGAGTCCTCCACCGGAGGTGCCTGATGGCCGCGCCCACCGTCTTCTCGGACGCCTATGTCGTCGCCCGGCGCAACATCATCAAGATCAAGCGCGTCCCCGACCTGCTGGTCTTCACCACGTTGTCGCCGATCATGTTCGTCCTGCTCTTCGCGTTCGTCTTCGGCGGGGCGATCGCGGTGCCCGGCGGGACCGACCCGGACGCGTACCGGGAGTTCCTGATGGCCGGGATCTTCGCGCAGACCGTCATCTTCGGGGCCACGATCACCGGCGCCGGGCTGGCCGAGGACGTCAAGAAGGGCATCATCGACCGGTTCCGCTCGTTGCCCATGGCACCGTCGGCGGTACTCACCGGCCGCACGATCTCCGATGTCGCCAACAACGTCCTCGTGCTCATCGTCATGTCGCTGACCGGGCTGCTGGTCGGGTGGGCCATCCACAGCTCGCCCATCGAGGCAGCCCTCGGCTACCTGCTGCTCCTCATCTTCGCGTACGCGGTCTCGTGGATCATGGCGTGGCTCGGCATGCTCGTGCCCAGCGTCGAGGTGTTCAACAACGCCACGTTCATCGTGATCTTCCCGCTGACGTTCGTGGCCAACACCTTCGTGCCGCTCGAGACGCTGCCCGCTCCCCTGCAGACGTTCGCCGAGTGGAACCCGGTCTCGGCGGTGACCCAGGCCTCCCGCGAGCTGTTCGGCAACATCCCCGAAGGCGTCCCGACCCCGGACGCGTGGCCGCTGCAGAACCCGGTGCTCTACACGCTGATCTGGTCCGCGATCTTCATCATCGTGTTCGTCCCGCTGGCCAACTACCAGTACCGGCGCTCGACCAGCCGCTGACGACGACGCCGCCCTCTCCGACGGGAGAGGGCGGCAGGGTCAGGCGGTGACGGGCTCCAGCGTCGACCAGCCGCGCGACCGCGCCGCCGCTGCGGCCAGGACCCCGGTGACGGCCGTGGGGCTGTGCAGGCGACCGGACAGCGCCGCGTCCACGGCGTCGTCGAGCGCGACCCACACCGGCACCATCCCGGCCTCCTCGTCGGTCCGCGTGTGGCGGTCGGCGTCCGCCACCGGACGCAGGTCACGCGCCAGGAACACCCGGATCCGCTCGTCCGAGCCCCCGGGCGTGGTGAAGAAGTCGACCAGCCTCCACCACGATCCGGCGACCAGGTCGGCCTCCTCGGCGAGCTCCCGGGCCGCGGCCACGACGAGCTCCTCGTCGGGGACGTCCCGCAGTCCGGCGGGCGGCTCCCAGAGCTCGGAGCGCACCGGGTGCCGGTACTGCGAGAGCAGCAGGACGCGGTCGGCGTCGTCCAGCGCGATCACGGCCACGGCACCCGGGTGCGCGACGTACTCGCGGAGCACCTGCGTGTCCCCGAGATCCACCACGTCACCCACGAGGTCGAAGATCTTCCCCGCGTGGATCACCTCGTGCGACACGACGGGACGCGGTGCCTCGAGGTCAGCGACCATCAGGACTCGTCGCCGCGCTGGGCGAGAGCAGCCTCGATGAGCCCGGCGAACAGCGGGTGCGCCCGGGTCGGACGCGACTTGAACTCCGGGTGCGCCTGCGTGGAGACGTAGTACGGGTGCACGTCGCGCGGCAGCTCGACGAACTCGACGAGCGAGGTGTCGGGCGAGACGCCGGAGATGACCAGGCCGGCCTCCTCGAGCTTGTCGCGGTACGCGTTGTTCACCTCGTAGCGGTGCCGGTGACGCTCGGAGACCTTCGTCGCGCCGTACGCCTCGGCGACGACCGACCCGGGCGTGAGCAGCGCCTCGTAGGCGCCCAGCCGCATGGTGCCGCCGAGGTCGCCGTCGCCGCCGACGATCGCGAGCTGCTCGGCCATCGTCGCGATGACCGGGTGCGCGGGGTCGGCGTCGAACTCGGACGACGACGCACCGTCGAGGCCGAGCATCGTGCGCGAGTACTCGATGACCATGCACTGCAGACCGAGGCAGATCCCGAGCGTCGGGATCAGGTTCTCGCGCGACCAGCGCAGCGCACCGAGCTTGCCCTCGATGCCCCGGACGCCGAAGCCACCGGGCACCAGCACCGCGTCGACGCCCTCGAGCGCCAGCCGGGCGCCCTCGGGCGTCTGGCAGTCGTCGGAGGTCACCCAGCGGATGACGACCTTGGTGTCGTGGTGGAAGCCGCCGGCGCGCAGGGCCTCGGTCACGGACAGGTAGGCGTCGGGCAGGTCGATGTACTTGCCGACGAGGGCGACCTCGACGCGGTGGGCCGGCTGGTGCACGCGGTGCAGCAGGTCGTCCCAGCCCTTCCAGACGACGTCCCGGAACGGGAGGCTGAGCCGCTGCACGACGTACGCGTCGAGCCCCTCGGAGTGCAGCACGCGCGGGATGTCGTAGATGCTCGGCGCATCCTTGGCGGTGACGACACCCTCGACGTCGACGTCGCACATCAGCGCGATCTTGCGCTTCGTGGCCTCGGGGACCTCGCGGTCCGCACGCAGGACGATGGCGTCCGGCTGGATGCCGATGCTGCGCAGGGCGGCGACGGAGTGCTGCGTCGGCTTGGTCTTGAGCTCGCCCGACGGACCGATGTACGGCACGAGGGACACGTGCAGGAAGAACACGTTGTCGCGGCCGAGGTCGTGGCGCACCTGACGGGCTGCCTCGAGGAACGGCAGCGACTCGATGTCGCCGACGGTGCCGCCGATCTCCGTGATGATCACGTCGATGTCGGCCTCCGCCTGCTGACGCATGCGGGTCTTGATCTCGTCGGTGATGTGCGGGATGACCTGCACGGTGTCCCCGAGGTACTCGCCGCGACGCTCCTTGGCGATGACCTGCGAGTAGACCTGGCCGGTCGTCACGTTGGCCGAGCCGACGAGGTTGACGTCGAGGAACCGCTCGTAGTGGCCGACGTCCAGGTCGGTCTCGGCGCCGTCCTCGGTGACGAAGACCTCACCGTGCTGGAACGGGTTCATGGTGCCCGGGTCCACGTTGAGGTACGGGTCGAGCTTCTGCATCGTGACGCGAAGGCCACGGGAGCGAAGGAGTCGGCCGAGGCTGCTCGCCGTCAGACCCTTGCCGAGGGAGGAGGCGACACCCCCGGTGACGAAGATGTGCCGGGTCGTGGATTCCGACCGCCCGGAGAGTCGATGCGCGCGCTCTGTCACGGGATTCCAACCTACCTGACGAACGCCCGTTGCCGGAGAGCCGGACGGGGTGAGTCCGGACACGTCGGCCGTCAGGACAACGGTGCGCCCGGGTTCGCGGGGTCGGTGACGGGCACCGGTGCGGGCGGACGCGGCTGGGACTCGATCGTGCGGAAGTCCTGGAGCGTCGCGCGGTCTCCCGCGAGCACGGCACCGGCGACGACGAGAGACGCGATGACCGCACCGCCCGCCGCGGCTCCGAGCGCGGTGACCGGGCCGTGTCCGGCGACCTCGGCGACCGCGTCCACCACCCACCGGCCCGCGAGCGCGCCGACTGCGGCCCCGGCGACGAGCACGACTGCCGCCCGGGTCACCCCGGCGGTCGCGGGACGCCCGGCCGCGCGGCGCAGCAGGACGACCGCGAGCGTGCCGCCGACGAGCATGCCGAGCGAGCCGGCCTGGGCGAGCGCGAGCAGGGTCGCCGCGGGGTCGTCACCGGCGGGTGCGAGCGCGGCGGCGAGCAGCGGTGTCGCGACGACGACCGTGCCCCAGCCCACGACGTTGGCCGTGATCGCCGACCGTCCGCGCTCGAGCGCGTACAGCGCCCGGGACGCGTGGAACATGAGCGCGAACCCGAGCAGGCCGGGGGCCATCCACGTGATCGCCGTGGTCATCGCCTCCATCGCCGGTCCGCCGTCCGCGATCCAGACGAAGAGGTCGGTCACGGCCGGCGCGGCCGCCACCAGCACGGCAGCCCCCAAGGCCGCCGCCGCCAGGACCGCGCGCAGGGTGCCGGACGCCATCCGTGCGAACGCGTCGTGCTCGCCGGACGCGGCCCGCTGCGCGAGCCGAGGGAACGTGGACGTGGCCAGCGGGACGACGAGCACCGCGTACGGCAGGAGGTAGACCTGCTGCGACCAGAGGTAGACCGACCACGTGCCGACGCTGCCGCGGTCGTTGGCCACCAGCAGCGCCACGAGCACGGAGAGCTGCTGTGCCACGAGCGAGCCGACCCCGGCGAACGCGAGCACGGCCAGCCGTCGGCCGACCCCGGGCGGGAACCGCAGCGTCGGTCGGATCCGCACGCCGAGCCGGTGGACCGGCACGAACATCGGGAAGCACATCGCCGCGACGCCGAGGGTGGTTCCCCAGCCGAGCACGGCGAGCGCTCCGTCCGCGACGGCGGCCGGGTCGTCGACCTCCCCGTCGGCCAGCGCCGCATAGACGAGGTAGGTCGTGATCACGACCAGGGACGACAGGACGGGGGCGAACGCCGGCCAGAAGAACTTCTTGTGCGCCTGGAGCACCGCGTACAGCAGCACCGCGATGCCGTACATCGGGACCTGGACGGCGAAGACGGCGATGAAGTACTGCAGGAGCCCTTGCTCCGCCTCGTCGAGCTTCGGCCACACGGACGCGATCAGCCCGCTGGCTGCGGCGAGGGCGGCGCCGAGCGGTACCAGCACCAGCAGCGTCCAGCCGAACGTCGCCGACGTGATCGCGTCGACGTCCTTGCGCAGCGCGCGCGACACGGGCAGTGCAAGCACCGGGATCAGCGCCCCCGCGAGCGCCCCGCCCGCGGCAACCTCGAACAGGACGTTGGGCAGCGTGTTCGCGGCGTTGTAGACCCCGCCGATGCTCCCCTCGCGGAACGCGTACGCCTGGACGAGGTACCGGCCGAACCCGAGCACGCGGCTCAGGACCGTCACGGCCGCGATCATGACCGCGGCACCACCGAGCCCGGCGACCAAGCGCCGCGCCGTGGGGCTCACGCGGACCGGCCCGCCGGCGGGTCGACGGGACGTCGACCCCAGCCGTCGATGTCCCGCAGCACGGGGGTGCGCTCGATCACGCGCGTGAAGCTGACCTTCTCGCTGGCGACCGTCAGCGCTACGACGACGCCGAGCGCAGCGAGCCGGACAGGTCGGGGGGCGCTCAGCACGATCGCCGTGCCGAGCGTCGCGCCCAGCGCGTTGGCACCACCGTCACCGAGCATGTCGGCCTCGGCGAGATCCTGGTCCATCGCTGCACCCACCACGCCGAGCACCGCGGCGCCTGCCCCGGCGCCACCGCCCGCGCTCAGGCCCAGCGGAGCCGCGACGAGCGTCGCCGCCTTGAGGGCGCGGCCCGGCCGCAGGTCGAGCAGGTTCAGCAGGTTGGCGCTCGACGCGACCAGCGCGCCCGACGCGGCGACATCAGCGAGCCAGCCGACCGTCGAGCGACGCGTGCCGTCGGGCCGCTGCAGGGGCGTCGCCGCGGCTGCCGCGACGAGCGCTCCCGCACCGATGCCGAGCACCTTGAGACCGCCCGTGGTGAGCTCACCATGCGCGAGCGCACCGAGGTGCCCCCGCAGGCCCTTGCGACGCGTGCTGGTGTCCTCGCCGAGGTCGTCGACGAGCCCGAAGGCCGCGCCCGACGCCGTCGCCACCGTGAGCGCCACCGCGCCGCGCGTCGAGGGTGCTCCGACGAGGCCTCCGGCGAGAAGTCCCGCAGCGACGGCCGGTCCTTCGAGCAGGCTGATCGGCTCGCCCCTGTGGTTCGTGCGGGTCCAGCGCGCCTGACCACCCGGCGCCTGCGCGTCGAGCGCGCCGCGCACGACCGCGGTCACCGCACTCGCGACGACACCGGTGAGGAGGCGGCGCGGCAGCCCGACCGTCATCCCTCGGTCCCGGCGGTCTCGCCCACGCCCTCGGGCACCCGCGGCGAGCGGTCGACCGGCGGGAGCTCCACTGCTGCAGGCAGCGGCGTCTCGTTCTCGCCGAAGCCGTAGTGCCCGTTGGTCCCGGCGATCCGACCCGCGAGAGCGAGCGGCACGTTGACCTGCCCGGTGACGACCTCGGTTCCCGAGACGGTCGTCAGGGTCGACGCCAGGTCCTGGTCGGCGAGCACGGCGTCGGTGAGGCTGCCCTCGCCGCGGGGTCCGTCGGCGAGCACGGCACCCGACGACAGCTCCTGGGCCGCGCTCAGCACGGCGAGCTGGGCGGCGAAGGACTCGTCGGGCACAGCGGTGGGCGTCGCACCCTCGGCCGGCTGCTCGAACGGCACGCCGAGCACGACGATCGCGTCGGCGGGCACGGTGACCTGGTCCGCGACGGTCACCAGCGGGCTGTCGCTCTCGCTCGACGACAGGAGCTGCAGCAGCACGGAGGCGTCGTCGGAGAGCACGTCCGGGTTGCTCGGGTCCGACGTGACGAGCGCCTGCACGAGGGCGGAGGCGAGCTCCTCCTCCACGCCGGCGTCGTCGGCCGGGACCGGGTCGAGGTACGTGAGCAGCTGACCGACCAGGGCCTGCCGGAACGTCCGCGCGTCGGGGTCCGCCCAGGTCTCGGTCAAGGTCACGTGCGCCGTGACGCTCGCGCCGGACTCCGCGAGCCGCTCGTCGATCGCGGTCCGGGTCGACTCGTCGACCTCGCCGAGCGCGATGACGGCCACGCGACGGTCGGTGAGCGACCCGTCGAGCAGCTGCGGTCCTGCGGCGTCGATGTACGTCTCGGCGTCCTGCAGGGCGCCGGTCGTCGTGTCGAGCTCGGCGCGCAGCGCGTCCTTCTCCCCGCGCAGCTGCTCGACCTGGCCGGTGAGCGTGTCCCCGATCGTCTCCTTGAGCGGGCCCGCGCCGAGCGCGATGCCGACGGCGAGCGCGAGGAAGACCGAGATGAGCGAGACGATGTGGTAGCGGAAGTCGATCACAGTGCGAGGTCTCCGTCGGGTACGTCACCGGCGAGGACCGGGACCAGGTGCAGGGTGCGGGCAGCGGCAGGGGTCATCCGAAGAGACCGCCCACCCACGAGGTGATGTCATCGAGGCGGGCCCCGGAGAGGCCGATCAAGGTCTGGCCCGCTGCGGTCGAGGCGAGCGCCACGCCGAGGGCGAGGAGCCCGGACAGGACCAGGAGCGTGAGCTGGAGGTTCGAGATCCGGTTCCGGTAGAGCCGCGACACACCCTTCGCGTCGACCAGCTTGCTGCCGACCCGCAGGCGCGTGAGGAACGTGCTCGCCATGCCGGAACGGCCCTTGTCGAGGAACTCCACCAGCGTGGCGTGCGTGCCGACGGCGACGATGAGCTCGGCGCCCTTGTCGTCGGCGAGGAGCATGGCGACGTCCTCGCTCGTGCCCGTGGCCGGGAACACGACGTGCTTGACGTCGAGCTGCTCCACACGGGCGAGACCGGGCGCACGGCCGTCGCGATAGGCGTGCACGACCACCTCCGCACCGCACATCAGTGCGCGGTCGGAGACGGAGTCCATGTCGCCGACGATGAGGTCGGGCTTCCACCCGGCGTCCAGGATCGCGTCCGCTCCCCCGTCGACCCCGATGAGCACCGGCCGGTACTCGCGGATGTACGGGCGCAGCGTGACGAGGTCTTCCTTGTAGTGGTACCCGCGCACGACGATGAGCACGTGCCGACCGTCGATCTCGGTCGAGATGTCCGGCACCCCGATGCCGTCGAGCAGCAGGTCCCGCTCGCGACGCAGGTAGTCCATCGTGTTCGCCGCGAACGACTCGAGCTGCACGGAGAGGCCGGCGCGGGCCTCCTCCATCGCTGCCGACACGCTCGCCTCGGTCTGCAGCACACCCTCGGCGACGAGCGTGTCGCCGTCGTACACCGCCGCGTCGACGATCCGCAGCCGATGCCCCTCGGGGACGGCCATGACGTCCGCGCCGAGGTCGTCGATCAGCGGGATGCCCGCCTCGATGAGGATCTCCGGGCCCAGGTTGGGGTACCGGCCCGACGTCGAGCGCGCCGCGTTGAGCACGACCGACGGCTGGCACGCCACGAGCGCCTCGGCGGAGACCCGGTCGAGGTCGAGGTGGTCGATGACCGCGATGTCACCGGGGCGCAGGCGCTTGGTCAGCGCCTTGGTCCGGGGGTCGACACGTGCCGGACCGGCCGCGACGCCGGCTTCGGGCAGGGCGGTGCGCTTGCGCAGGGAGGCTCTCATCGCCGCTCATCGTCCCACGGACGAGAGCTCGAGCAGTTCTGCGGCATGCGTCCGCGCCGCGTCGGAGTCCTCCTGACCGGACAGCATGCGGGCCAGCTCGCGTACGCGCTCGTCCCGCGTGACCAAACGCACGTCCGACTCGGTGACCACGTCGACCCCGTCGGCGGTCGACTTGGTGACCACGAGGTGGTGGTCGGCGAAGGCCGCGACCTGCGCGAGGTGGGTCACGACGAGCACCTGGCTGCCCTGCGCGAGCGCCGACAACCGTCGACCGACCTCGACCGCCGCCCGGCCACCGACGCCCGCGTCGACCTCGTCGAACACGAAGGTGCCCGGCCGCGTGGCGCCGGGGGCCGTGGCGAGCGCGACCTCGATGGCGAGCATCACGCGGGACAGCTCGCCGCCGGACGCGCCCTTGCCCAGCGGTCGCGCGGGCGCCCCGGCGTGCGGGACGAGAAGCATCTCGACGCGGTCGGCGCCGTGTGGTCCGGGCTCGTCCGCGGCATCGACGACCACCCGCAGCTCGGCACCGCCCATCGCCAGTCCCGAGAGCTCCTCGGAGACCACGCCGGACAACCGCTCGGCACCGCCGAGCCGCCCCGCGGTCAGCGCTTCGGCCAGCGTGCCCAGCTCGTCGTCGAGCCGCCCGCGGGCGTCGCGCAGCTCGGCGATGCGCTCGTCGCCGCCGTCGAGGTCGAGCAGGCGACGGCCGGCGGTGTCCGCCCAGGCCAGCACCTCGGTCACGGTCGAGCCGTAGCTGCGCGTCAGGGTGCCCAGCTCGGCACGACGACGCTGCGCGGCGTCGAGGCGCAGCGGGTCCGCCTGCAGGTCCTCCAGGTAGGCGGCCAGGTCGGTGGAGACGTCCGCGAGCAGGTACCCGGCCTCGGCGATGCGCGTGGTCAGCGCGGCGAGCGCCGGGTCGTGCGAGCCCTCGTGCTCCAGCAGCCGACGCGCGAGCTCGATCGTGCCGACGGCCGCGGAACCCTCGTCGGCCCCGTCCTCGCCGACGAGCGCCGCGTGCGCCCCCGCCGCCGCGGTCCGCAGGTCCTCGGCGTGCGAGAGCCGGTCGACCTCCTCGGCGAGCGTGACGTCCTCGGCGGGCTGCGGGTCCACCCGCTCCACCTCGGCCAGGCCGAGGCGCAGCAGCTCGGCCTCGCGCGTCCGGTCCCGAGCCTGGTCGACCAGCTCCGTGAGCTCCGCGTCCACGCGTGCGCGCTCGACCCAGGCGGCGCGGTAGCGAACGAGCACCTCGCGGTGCGCGGCCCCGACGAACTCGTCGAGCGCCTCCCGCTGCACGGAAGGTGACCGCAGCCGTGCCTGGTCGGCCTGCCCGTGCACGGTGACCAGCTCGTCCGCGAGCTCGGCGAGCACTCCCTGCGGGACGGACCGCCCGCCCACGTACGCACGCGAGCGGCCCGCAACGCCGTCCGTACCGGCGCCGACCGTCCGCAGGAGCACCAGGCTGCCGTCGTCGTCGAGCTCGGCACCGGCCTCCGCGGCCCGCTCGAGCGCCGCGCCACCCGCGGCCAGCACGACACGCCCCTCGACCGCCGCCGTCGTCGACCCGACGCGCACCGTCGCCGGGTCCGCCTTGCCGCCGAGCAGCAGGTTGAGGGCGGTGAGCACCATCGTCTTCCCGGCGCCCGTCTCGCCGGTCAGGACCGTCAGCCCCGGTCCCAGCTCGACGTGCGCCCGGCCGATGACGCCGAGGTTGTCGATGCGGATCTCCTCGATCACGCCGTGACCTCCGGGGTCGTGGGTCGAGCGGTGGGTCGTGCGGACGGCCGGGGTGCGCTCGCCCGACCGCGCCACCCGTCGACCGGCAGCCCGAACTTGTTCACGAGCCGGGTGGTGAACGGCGCCGGCGTCAGCCGTGCGAGCCGCACCGGGATGTCGCTGCGCGTGACCTCCACCCGCGAACCCGGGGGGACCTCGAGGCGTCGGCGTCCGTCGAGCGTCACCAGGCCCGCGGCGGGCGACCGTTCGAGCACCTCGACGGCGAGCCTGCTGCGGGGGCCGACGACGAGCGGCCGCGCGAACAGCGCGTGGGCGGAGATCGGGACGAGGATCATGCCGTCCACGTCCGGCCACACCACGGGGCCGCCGGCGGAGAACGCGTGCGCGGTCGAGCCCGTGGCGGTGGCCGCGACGATGCCGTCGCAACCGAACGACGACAGCGGGTGGCCGTCGACCTCCAGGAGCACCTCGAGCATGCGGGAGCGGTCGACCTTCTCCAGTGCCGCCTCGTTGAGCGCCCACCCGGTGCCGGTGCTCCCGTCCGGTCGCAGGACGCGCACGTCGAGGGTGCCTCGCTCCTCGACGTCGAACTCGCCTGCGGTCAGGCGCCGCACGGCCTCGCCGATGTCCTCGCGCTCGCTCTCGGCCAGGAACCCGACGTGCCCGAGGTTCACGCCCAGCAGCGGTACGGAGGTCCCGCGCGTCAGCTCGGCCGCCCGCAGGATCGTCCCGTCGCCCCCGAGCACGATGGCGAGCTCGAAGGCCGGCAGGTCCGCCGCGACGGCGTCCTCCGCAGCCAGGACGGCCTCGACGCCCGCTCGTTCGAGCTCACGGACGGCGTCGTGGGTGGCCGACACGGCCTCCTCGCGGCCACCGTGGGTGACCACCAGGGCGCGCCGGGTCACGGGGCCACCTCGCCGTCCGCCAGCACGGCGTCCGTGATCGTCTCGACGGGCACCTGCACCGGGCCGGGGCCGTCCGACCGGGCGAGCCACAGGAAGAACTCGACGTTCCCGCTCGGTCCGGGCAGCGGGCTGCGGACCACGCCGCGCACCGCGAGACCGAGCTCGGCCGCAGCACGGGCCACGCCGACGACGGCGTCGACCCACAGCGCGGGGACGCGGACGACCCCGCCCGACCCGAGCCGCTCGCGCCCGACCTCGAACTGGGGCTTCACCATCACCAGCAGGTCGGCGTCGGGGCGTGCCACGGCAGCGAGCGCGGGGAGCACGAGGGTCAGCGAGATGAACGAGAGGTCCGCGACGACCAGGTCCGGCGCGGGGTCGACGTCTCCCGCGGTCAGCGTCCGGACGTTGACACCTTCCCGGACCTCCACGCGCGGGTCCTGGCGCAGCGCATCGACCAGCTGGTCGTGCCCCACGTCCACGGCGACGACCCTGGTGGCGCCCCGGCGCAGCAGCACGTCCGTAAAGCCCCCGGTGCTCGCGCCCGCGTCGAGGCACTGCCTACCGGCGACGACCGGCCCGTCCGCGCCGAGCGCGTCGAGCGCGCCCGCCAGCTTGTGCCCGGCACGCGAGGCGTACTCGGGATCGGCGTCGTCCGCCTGGACGGCGACCTGCCGCTCGTCCGTGACCTGCGCTGCACTGCGCGCCACCGCCGAGCCGTCGACGGTGACCCGGCCGGCCGCGATCAGCTCGCCGGCGTGGCGGCGCGACCGGGCCAGACCGCGACGCACCAGCTCCGTGTCGAGGCGTGTGGTCACCGCAGGTCAGCCCTCCGCGTCCGCGAGCCGGTCCTGGAGGGCGCCGTGGACCGCGTCGAACACCGCGACGTGGTCGCGCAACGGCTGGTCCTCGAGGCCGGTCAGTGCCGACAGTGCCTGGTCGACGGCGTCGTCCGACGTCGAGGTGATGTCCGTCTCGCTCACTGCGCCGCCTCCCGACGTGGTCGTGTACCCGCACGGTCCGCGGATCGCTCACCGCCGGACCCGATGGGCACCGAGGCGCCACGGGACGCGCCCACGCTACCTGGCGCGGCCCACAACAACCCGTCGCCACACACAGACTGGCACCCGGACGTCTCGGTCAGTCGTGGTCGAGGGTCGTCGCAAGCTCGGGGACCGACGTCGGGTCGAGCTCGACACCGGCATCGACCGCCGTCCACGCCGCCGCGCACGCGGCCCGCACGACGTCGACCTCGTCCTCGACGGACGACGGCGTCCCGCGACCGAGCTCGAGCCGGCCGTCGAGCACGCGAGCCGACGCACCGCGGACGGTCCACCAGCCCTCCGAGCCCTGCTGCGGCTCCGGGTGCGCGACGAGCAGCGACCGCAGGTCGGCCCCGATCAGGTGCGGACGCTCCCCCGGCACGGCGAGGACGTCGTCCCGCGCCGAGCTGACGCCCGTGAGCACGTGCAGACCGATGTAGCCGCCCGCACGCGCTCCGGCCAGGTCGGTGTCCAGACGGTCACCGATGACGAGCGTCTCGCGCGCCCCCACCCGCTCCACGGCCATGTCGTACATGGTCGGCGACGGCTTGCCCGCGCTGTCCGGCACCACACCCGTCGCCGCCCGTACGGCCCCGACGAGCGAGCCGTTCCCGGGCGCGAACCCGCGCGCCGTCGGCAGGCTCAGGTCGAGGTTCGACGCCACGTGCCACGCCCCGCGTCCCACGGCGTACGCCGCCTCCGCCAGCTGCGGCCAGCCGACCTCCGGGGCGAAGCCCTGCGCGACCGCCGCCGGATCGTCGTCGGCCGACTCCACGACCAGGTACCCGGCCGCGCGCACGGCCGTGACCAGGCCCGCACCACCGACGACCAGCACCTTCGACCCGCGCGGCAGCCGCGTCAATAGCAGCTGCGCAGCCGCCTGCGCGGCCGTCATGACCTCCGACGGCTCCGCCGCGATGCCCAGCTCCGTGAGCTGGTCCGCGACCGACTCCGGCTCGCGCGACGCGTTGTTGGTGACGAACACCAGCCGCATGCCTCGCGCACGCGCCGACGTCAGCCCCTCGGCCGCGCCGTCGATCGGCTCGTGGCCGCGGTAGGCGACCCCGTCCAGGTCGACGAGCGCGAGGTCGAAACGGTCTGCGAGCGGCGTCTGCGAGCCGACGAGACCGCCCGTCACCGACCGCCCTCCGCCTCGTCCGACCCGTTCGCCCCGGCCTCGGAGCCCTCGAGCGAGGCGCCCGCCTCATCGGCTTCCGACACGTCGTCCACGCCGATCTCGTCGTCAGCGTCCGCCACGTCATCGACCTCGGTCACCACGTCGTCAGCGTCCGCCACGTCGTCAGCTTCCGCCACGTCGTCAGCTTCCGCCACGTCGCCGATCTCGGTCACCACGTCGTCCGCTTCCGCCACGACATCGGCCCCGATCACCGCGTCGGCGCTGCCGTCCGCGGCGCTGTCGCCATCCGCTCCGTCGGGAGCGTCGGCGTCGACGGCCTGGACGTCAGCCGCACGATCGACGAGGTCCGCGTCCTCGGCCGACAGGTCAGCATCGTCATCGGAGCCGTCACCGTCGTCGCGGGAGTCGTCATCGTCGTCGTCCGAGTCGTCATCGTCGTCGTCGTCGGAGCCGTCCGGCTCGTCATCCTCTGCGCGGTCGACGGCGTCGACACCCTCCTCGGGCGCCTCCTCGTCGTACTCGCCGTCGGCGTCGAACTCGCTCAGGTCGAACGAGACCACCTCGTCCTCCAGCTCGACGTCCCCGGCGGCCTCGTCGAGCTGCTCCTGCGTGTACGGCGCGAGCTCGGCGAGTGCGTCGGCGGACCGTCCGGCCGCCTCCAGCGCAGCCGCGCGCGCCTGAGCCACCCGGATCGCGACGACCCCGGTACCCGCTCGCACGGCGGGGGTCGACAGAGCGGCGACAGCAGCCTCGGCCTGGCCGAGGTCCAGGCGCGCGCCACTCACGACCATCGCGAGCTCGATCTGCGCCTCGGCGTCGAGAGTCTCTGCCTCGGGCTCCTGAGCCAGCGCGAGCGCACGCTCGGGTCGACCGAGGCCGCGTTCGCAGTCGGCCATGATCGCCAGGTGCTCGGACGAGCCGTTCAGCCGTCGCACGGTGCGCAGCTCGCGCAGCGCCTCCGCGTAACGACCCGTGCGGTACGCGGCCAGACCGGCCGCCTCGCGCACGACGTCGACGCGCCCGGCCCGCCGGACCGCGGCCTGGGCGTGCTCGTACGCGAGCTCGGGCGCCACGTCGAGCAGCCGACCCACCATCACGAGGTGGCGGCCGACACCGTCCGCGTTGTCCTTGCTCAGCGTGCGCAGGCGCCCACGGACCGAGCGGTCGAGGTCGCTGAACACGACCTCGTCCGGGATCTCAGGGGCGACGACGCGCTCGTCCTGCGGCGGACGCGTCAGCCGACGGTCGTCGCTCTCCCGACGGTCCGTGCCGGCACCGTGGCTCCGGCTCGAGCCGGAACGGTCGTCGCGGGACCCGCCGGACGGGGGTCGACGATCACCGGTCGCCGGGCGATCCGCCCGGTTGCCACCGGCTGCGGGCCGCGAGGAGCCGGTCCGCTCGCCACGGTCTGCCGACGACGGACGCTGACCGCTCGACGACGGTCGGTCGCTCGAGGGCCGCCGCTCGGTCGAGCTGCGCTCCCCGGACGGACGGCTGCCCTGGCTGGGCCGGTCGCCGAAGGAGCGACGGTCGCCCTCGCTCGGACGCCCCCCACCTGCACGGTCGCCGTAGGACGGTCGCTCGGCGCCGCGGCCGCGGTCGCCGCCGCCAGAGGGGCGGTCACCGTAGGACGGACGAGCGGCACCACGGTCGCGGTCGCCGCCGGACGCAGGGCGATCTCCGTAGCCGGAGCGCTCGCCCCCGGACCGGTCACCGTACGAGGGGCGGTCGCCCGAAGGACGGCCGCCACCCGACGGGCGGTTGCCGGACGACGACCTGTCGCCGCCGGACGGCCGGTCTCCGTACGACGGTCGGTCACCCGACGGGCGACCCGACCGGTCGCCATAGGTCGGCCGGTCACCGCTGGAGGATCGGTTGCCGTACGACGGACGATCGCCGCCGCGGCCGCGATCGCCGCCACCGGACCGATCCCCGGTCGACGGGCGCTCACCACCCGAGGGGCGGTTGCCGTAGCCGGACCGCTCACCACCGGACCGGTCACCGTACGAAGGTCGGTCGCCACCGCGTCCGCGGTCCCCACCGCTCGAGCGGTCACCGTAGGAGGGGCGATCCCCGCCCGAGGGACGGTTGCCGTACGACGGACGATCGCCGCCAGAAGGACGGTCCCCGTACGACGGACGGTCACCACCGGGGCGGCCACCCGTCGTCGGACGGTCTCCGCCGCGGCCACGGTCGCCGCCACCCGACCGGTCGCCATAGGACGGACGATCGCCGGCGCCGCGGTTGCCGTAGGACGGACGCTCTCCACCGCCGGACCGGTCGCCGCCAGGGCGACTGCCGTAGGAGGGACGGTCTCCACCAGAACGGTTGCCGTACGACGGACGGTCGCCACGCCCACGGTCACCGGAGGCGGAACGGTCACCGTACGAGGGACGGTCACCGGCTGACCGGTTGCCGTACGAGGGTCGGTCACCTGCGGGTCGGCTGCCATAGGACGGCCGGTCACCCGCAGGACGACTGCCGTACGAGGGGCGGTCGCCGGCAGGACGGTTCCCGTACGACGAGCGCTCGCCGCCGGACCGGTCTCCGTACGACGGACGCTCGGAGCCGCGACCCTGGTCGCGGCCGCCGCTGCGGTCGCCGTACGACGGACGCTCGCTCGACCTGCCGGCGCCGTAGCTGTTGCCACGGTCCCCGGAGGACGGACGCTCGCCACCACGGCCACGGTCACCAGCACCGCTGCGGTCGCCGTAGGCCGGTCGCTCGCTGCGCCCGTAGCCGGGGCGGTCGCCACCGGACCGGTTGCCGTAGGACGGCCGGTCGCCACCGGACGCAGGCCGGTCGCCGCCGCGCGAGTCACCAGCGCGGCCGGCGGACGACGGTCGGAAGCCGCGGTCGTCGCCGGGCGGGCGGCCACCGGACGAGGGACGGTAGCCACGGTCGCCACCGGAGCCGTACGACGAACCCGACGCACGGCTACCGCCCTGCGCCGATCCGCCAGAGCGCGGTCGCCCGCTGCCCCCGGACGATCCGCCGCGGGGCGCTCCGCCACCGCCCTGCGATCCACGTGCCGAGCTGTTGTTGCCGTCGGGTCGACCTCGGTCCGCCCCACCCGACCGGCCACGGCCGTCAGGTGTGCTCCCGGCACGATTCTCGCTGTTCATCTGTGTGCTCTCCTCGTCGCGATCGACCGCCCCATCGTCTCATCCCCGGCTCCGGGTGCCGGACGGCAACCAGCGGGCCGCACCGACGATGCGGAACGGGGACGACACTGCAGTGATTCTTGGTAGTCAATACGCCCGACGTTGCGCGCACAAAACTCTGGTGGGGAAACAGAAAGAGCCACCCCCGTAGGGGTGGCTCTTCCTGAATGATGTCCGGCGGCGTCCTACTCTCCCACACCCTGGCGAGTGCAGTACCAT
>NZ_JAUSVB010000005.1 GCF_030814415.1 Cellulomonas humilata
CTGCAGCCTGCGGAGGACCGGTACGACTTCTCGCGGCTCGATGCGATCGTCGCGCGGGCCACGGCCGAGGGCCGCTCGATCGTGCTGGCGACGCCGAGCGGCGCGATGCCGCCGTGGCTCGCGCAGGCCCACCCCGACGCGTGCCGGGTCGACTTCGAGGGCCGCCGGCACGTGTACGGCCAGCGCCACAACCACTGCCCGTCCTCGACGGCGTTCGCGCGGCTGTCGGTGGCGCTCGCGGGCCGGTTGGCGCAGCGGTACGGGGACAACCCGGCGGTGGTCGCGTGGCACGTCGGCAACGAGTACGGCGGCGCCTGCTACTGCGAGGAGTGCGGGGCGGCGTTCCGCGTCTGGCTCCGCGAGCGGTACGCCACGCTGGACCGGCTCAACGACGCGTGGAACACCACGTTCTGGTCGCACACGTTCACCGACTGGGACCAGGTCCAGCCGCCGACGGCCCTGTCCGAGCACTGGCGCGGACCGAACCACACCGCCTTCCAGGGCATCACCCTCGACTACCGTCGCTTCATGTCCGACGCGCTGCTCGGCGGGTTCCTCGCGGAGAAGGCGGCCATCCGCGCGCACGTCCCGCACACCCCCGTGACCACCAATCTCATGGGTCTGTACCAGCCGATCGACTACCACCGGTGGGCCGAGCACCTGGACCTGGCGACGTGGGACAACTACCCGCCCGAGGACCCGTCGCCGATCCGCACGGCCGCCCGGATGGCCCTCGCGCACGGGGCGATGCGAGGCCTGCGCGGGGGAGCGCCGTTCTGGGTGATGGAGCAGACCCCGTCGACCACCGCGAGCCGCGACGTCAACGCCGTGAAGCGTCCGGGCGTGCTCGGGCTGTGGACGTGGCAGTCGGTCGCGCACGGCGCCGATGCGACGCTGTTCTTCCAGCTGCGGCAGTCGCGCGGCGCGTGCGAGAAGTACCACGGCGCCGTCCTCGACCACGCGGGTCGGACGGACACCCGGGTGTTCCGCGAGGTCGCCGCGCTGGGGGCGCAGCTGGCGAGCCTGGGGGACGCCACGCTCGGCGCCCGCACGCCGGCGCGCGTCGCACTGCTGCTCGACTGGGACTCCTGGTGGGCGGTCGAGATGTCCGACGGACCCAACCGGAACGTCCGCTACCTCGACGTGCTCACCAGCTACCACCGCGCACTGTGGAACCTGAACGTCGCTCTCGACGTCGTCCCCGTGACGACCGATCTCGACGGGTACGACGTCGTCGTCGCGCCCCTGCTGCACCTGGTCAAGGGCGACCTGCCGTCGCGGCTGCGGGCGCTGGTCGAGCGCGGCGGGACGCTGCTGACCACGTTCCTGTCTGCGCGGGTGGACGAGGACGACAACGCGTTCCTCACCGACGCCCCCGGTCCGCTGCGTGACCTGCTGGGCCTGCGGGTGGAGGAGACCGACGCGCAGCAGCCGTCGGTGGTGAACCCGGTGACGCTCGACGGGGTGGTCCACGAGGCTCGGCACGTCTTCGAGCTCGTGGTGCCGGACGAGTCGACGACCGTGGTCGCGACGTACGGCGCCGACTTCTACGCGGGCTCCCCGGCCGTCACGCGGGCTACGCGGGGTCGCGGCGAGGCCTGGTACGTCGCGACGGCGCTCGACGACGCCGGTGTCGCGGACGTCGTCCGGCGCGTGGTCGACCGGCACGGGCTCGTCGGACCGCACGCCGACACCGAGGGCGTCGAGGTGGCCGACCGCGTCTCGCCGGAAGGTGGCCTGCACCGGTTCGTCCTGCACCACGGCGCCGACCCCGTGACGGTGACGTCCGAGGTCACCGGCACCGACCTGCTCACCGGCCGACGCATCGAGCTCGGCACGCCCCTGACCTTGTCCCCGACGGAGGTGCTCGTCCTCTCATGAACCGCGTCCTGATTCCCGCCGAGCCGTCCGGTCCGCTCCCGTCCGCGTGGCGCGAGTGCGTCGGCACCGGCCGCCTCAACCTCGCCCTGCGCGCCGACTACCAGGAGTCCGCCGCGCTGGTGCAGCGCGAGATCGGGTTCCGCTACATCCGCGGCCACGGCCTGCTGTCCGACGACATGGGAGTGCTGCGCGAGTCGGAGGGCGTGACCCGGTACACGTTCACCTACGTCGACCAGGTGGTCGACTCCTGGTTGCGGATCGGCCTCAAGCCGTTCCTGGAGCTCGGCTTCATGCCGTCGGCGCTCGCGTCGGGGGACCAGACGGTCTTCTGGTGGAAGGGCAACGTCACCCCGCCGCGCTCGCACGACGACTGGGCCGCGATGGTCCGCGCCGTCCTGCGACACCTGATCGACCGCTACGGCCTGGACGAGGTGCGCACCTGGCCGATCGAGGTGTGGAACGAGCCGAACCTGACCGTGTTCTGGGAGGGTGCCGACCAGGCCGCGTACCACCGGCTCTACGAGGTGACGGCCCGTGCGGTCAAGGACGTCGACGCGTCCCTGCAGGTGGGCGGGCCGGTCCTGTCACCCGGGTCCGACGAGTGGTGGGCGCCGTTCGCCGACTTCGTCGCGGCGCGGGACGTGCCCATCGACTTCGTCAGCCGGCACGCGTACTCGTCGGGACCCGTCCAGCAGGTGCCGTTCGGGGTCTACCAGACGTTCGAGCGACCGCAGGCGCTGCTCGACCAGTTCGACGCACCCCGCCGCTACCTGGCGGGCACAGCGCTCGCGGGCCTGCCCGTGCACATCAGCGAGTTCAACACGTCGTACCGCCCCGACAACCCGGTCCACGACACCGCGTGGAACGCCGCCTACCTGGCCCCCGTGCTGGCCGGCGGCGGGGACCTCGTCGACTCGTTCTCCTACTGGACCTTCTGCGACGTGTTCGAGGAGGCGGACATCCCGACGTCGCTCTTCCACGGGGGCTTCGGGCTGCTGACCCACCGCCAGGTGCGCAAGCCGACGTACCACCTGTACGCGTTCATGGCCCGGATGGGCCGGTCGGTCCTCGCCCGCGGCGACGACCACCTCGTGTGCCGTGACGACGACGGTCGCGTGACGGTCCTCGCGTGGCAGCCGGTGGGGGGTTCCGACGACGGCCCGTACGGCTCTGCGCCCGCGACCCATGAGCTCCGGCTGCGGGTGCCGGTCGCGTCGGACGTCGCGGTCGTGCGGCGTTCGGTGAACGAGACCGAGGGCAACGCCTGGACGGCCTGGCGCGAGCTCGGTCGGCCCCGGAACCCGTCCGAGCGAACCCTCGACCTGCTGCGCGACGCGTCGACCCCGGCCGTGCGGCACCACGCGCTGTCCGCGGTCGACGGTCACGTGGACCTCGACCTGGTGCTCGGGCAGCACGAGGTCACCCTGGTGGAGCTCGTGCCGGTGAGGTCCGACGAGCACCCCGGCCTGGACGACCGGCGGCTCCTCGGCCAGGACGTGGTGGGATGACCGCCATGGCGACGAAGCCCGACGACGAGATCGGTACCGGTCCGCTCCCGCGCTGGTCGGCGGTCGTGTACTGGTTCCTCGTGGTCGAGGGGATGCTCCTCCTGACGTCCGCGCCTGGGCTGGTGCTGCTGGGGCTGCTCGACCGGGACGTCAGCAACGTCCCGCTCGTCGCGCTCGCGTTCGTGCCGTTCGGTCCGGCGGTGGCGGCGGCGCTCTTCGCGTGGCGGGTGTTCGCCCGCGACCGCGACCTGTCCCCGGCGCGGCACTTCTGGCGGGGCTATCGGCTCGACGTCCTCGACGTCCTGCGCTGGTGGGTCCCGACCCTCGGGATCCTCGGCATCGTCGCCGTCAACCTCACGCACCTGGGCGCGACCGGCCTCCCGCCGGCCCTCGGGATCGCGCTCGGGGCGGTCGCGGTGCTCGTGGTGCTCTGGGCCGGGCACGCCCTGGTGCTCAGCGCGCTGTTCTCGTTCCGCACCCGCGACGTCGCCCGGCTCGGCGCGTACTTCGTGGCGGGCAAGCCCCTCGTCACGCTCGGGTTCGTGTCCGTCCTGGTGCTCACCGGGGCGCTGGCGTACGCGTCGGACTGGCTCCTCGTCCTGCTCGCCGCCCCGCTGACCTACCTCTACGCGCGCACGGCCGCACCGGTCGTGAAAGCCACCGAGCACCAATTCACGGACCGCCCGGAATAGGTCAGGCCCGCAGCCGGAGGCTGCGGGCCTGACCTCGTGCGTAGCGCCGTGCGTCAGCGCCGCGCGAAGCGGCGCAGGCCGACTCCGGCTGCGACGACCATCGCGCCGAGAAGGGCCAACAGCCCGGCCTGCGACCCGGTCGCCGCCAGCGTGCCCTCGGTCGCCGTGGGAACCACGGTGCTCACCGGCTCGACCGGCGCGGCGGCCACGGGTGCCGCGGGGACAGCCGGCGCCACGGGTGCGCCGGGCACCGGAGTCGCCGGGACCGGAGGTGTCACCACGGTCGGCTCCAGTCCGAAGGTGTAGGTGGCGCCGCCGACGACGATCTGCTCGATGACGGCGTCACCGATCACCCCGGAACCCAGCGAGTAGCCGACGCCGATGACCTTCGCGTTGGGGTTCGCCGCGGAGAAGGCCGCGATGGTGCCGAGGGACTCGTAGCCCGCGCCTGCCGGTACGCCGAACCCGGTCTTCGAGGTCCACCAGTTGCCCTCGCCGTAGGCCCAGGGCTCGTACACGAGGTAGCCGTCCCAGGTGCCGTTGCCGTCGCGGTCGACGGCGAGCTGCACGCTCGGGCGGACGCCGGAGTACGAGGAGAACTCGATGCTGGTCGTTGCGGCGTCCGTGAGCGGGAAGCTCGCCGCGACGTAGCCGGCGGCCTTCGACTGGGTCAGGCCGGGGTTGTCGGTGCCCGTCTCGGTCCACACGTGCAGACCGTTCTCGACGTACTCGTGGTGGCCGAACGTGCGGTTCTGCATGCCCCACCCGGCCGCGTTCTTGTCGGTCGAGTGGACCGTGGTCACGACAGGAGGCGTGACGACCACGGGTGCGAGCCCGAAGGTGTAGGTGGCGCCGCCGACGACGATCTGCTCAATGATGGCGTCACCGATCACACCGGAGCCCAGCGAGTAGCCGACGGCCATGACACGCGCGCCGGGGTTCGCTGCGGAGTACGCGTCGATGCTGCCGTAGGACGCGTAGCCCATGCCGGGCGTCACGCCGAACCCAGCCGCCGAGGTCCACCACATGCCGTCGGCGTAGGCCCACGGCTCGTACACGAGGATGCCGTCCGCCGCGCCGTCGGCATCCCGGTCTACGACGAGCTGCGCGCTCGGGCGGACTCCGGAGAACGAGGCGAACTCGATGGTGGTGGTCGCGGCGTCCGTGAGCGGGAAGTCCGCGGGGACGTAGCCGGCGGCCTTCGACTGGGTCAGGCCGGGGTTGCCGGTGCCCGCCTCGGTCCACACGTGCAGACCGTTGGTGACGTATTCGTGGTGGCCGAACGTGCGATCCGTCATGGTCCAGCCAGCCGCGCTCTTGTCGGTCGAGTGGACCGTGGTCACAGCGAGCGGCGCGGCTCCCGCGACCGGCTCGGTGACGACCGGCTCGACCGGGACGACGACGTCAGCCGGCGTCTCCTCGACGATGACCGAGGCGTCGTCGGTCGAGGGCTCCTCGGCCGGGCCTGCCTCGGGGGCGACCTCGGTCGACTCCTCGTCGGTCGACTCCTCGTCGGTCGACTCCTGGTCGACCGGTGCGTCGTCGGCGTCGGGGTCGATAGCGATGACCTCACCCGGCGTCTCGATGTCGTCGATCGCGACGATGTCCTGTGCCGTGCCGTTCGACACCTCGAGGTGGTCGTCGGCCATCGCCGGCACGGCGACGGCGCTGAGCAGCACGGCGCTCGTGGCTATCGCGCCGATGCGGTATCTGGTGCGCTTCACGGTTCGTTCCTCCCTGTGGCGGGCGTCTCGACCCGCGTGGCGCGGTGCATTCGCACCGAATGGTTCTATCCTGGTATGCCGGTATACCCGTATACAGGGACATTGGTCCCATGTTTGGCTCTCCACCGGTCGGTGGGATCGGGCTACTGTCGGGAGTCGCCTCGTGAGCCGTAGGAGCCGTCCGTGCCGCTGAGTTCGCCGAAGGAACCGCTTCGGCCCACGTCGATGACCGACCAGCTGGTCGAGACCGTGCGTTCTGCGATCGTCAAGGGAGATCTGCTGCCAGGTGAGGCAGTCCGCGAGGCGGACCTCGCCAAGACGTTGGGTGTCTCACGCACGCCGATACGGCAGGTGCTCCAGCGGCTCGCGGAGATCGGCCTCGTGCGCATCGACGTCGGCCGCCGCTACACCGTCACACCTGTCGAGCCCGAGCAGCTCCAGCAGATCGTGGTCGTCCTTGCCGAGCTGTTCGGCCTGGCGACCCGGCTGGCCGTCGCGAACCTCACCGACGAGGACCGAGAGTGGGTCGCGCAGGCAGGGCGCGCCGCGAGCACGGCCGATCCCACGGCGCCGACCACCGTCGCTCCCGGGTTCTTCGACCTCGTCCTGGGACGCTGCGGCAACGCGGTCCTTGTGGAGAGCGTCGATCGCTACCGCGTCCACGTCACACGCATGCGGACGCTCGTCGGCGGGGCGCCCGAGGTCGAAGCGCGGCGGATGGCGGCGATCCTCGCCGAGGTCCCGCGCCGGGACGGCGATGCCTTGGCGGCTCTGGCGCGCGACGTCTTTCTCGAGCACGGGACCGAGCTCGTGGCCACAGTGGCGGAGCGGACGCAGGCTGAGCAGCCGGGCGTCGCTCAGTAGCCCCCGGGGCCGGTCGCAGACTCGGCGGCGGTCGTCACCACCGTCGTCGGCCGACGGCTCACAGCCTGACGAGCGTCTTGCCGGTCGTCTCGCCGCGCATCATCGCCAGGAAGGCGTCGACCGCGTGGTCCAGGCCGTCGACCACGGTCTCGTCGTACGCGATCTGCCCGGCGGCGAACCATCCGCGCATGTCCGCGAGGAACGCGGGGTAGTGCTGCAGGTGGAACGGGACGGTGAACCCGCGCAGCATCAGCCCCTGCTGGATGATCCGCGCCAGGTTCCGGGGCCCGGGCTGCGGGTGCTCGTCGTTGTAGCCGGAGATCGCCCCGCACACGGCGACCCGACCGTCCCGTCGCAGCATGCCGATCGCAGCCTCGAGGTGCGCGCCGCCGACGTTGTCGAAGTACACGTCGATCCCGTCCGGCGCGGCCGCGCGCAGCCGCCGGTAGAGGTGACCGTCCTTGTAGTCGAAGGCCGCGTCGAACCCATACCGCTCCTGCACCAGCGCCACCTTCTCGGGCGACCCGGCGGACCCGACCACGCGCGACGCGCCCTTGAGCCTGGCGATCTGTCCCACGATCGACCCGACCGCGCCGGCCGCCCCCGACACGAACACGACGTCACCGGGCTGCATCGACGCGATCTGCAGCAGCCCGAGGTGCGCCGTGAACCCGGTCAGGCCGAGCACCCCGAGGTACGCCGACAACGAGACGCCGTCGTCGACCACCCGGAACTGCGCTGCATCCCCCTGCGCGACGTCCCGCCAGCCGAGGTCGTGGGTGACGGCGGCGCCGACCGGGACGTCCGCCGACGTGGACTCCACCACCCGGCCGACCGCGCCGCCGGTCATCGTCGCGTCCAGGGCGAACGGAGCGACGTACGACTCGGCGTCGTTCATCCGGCCGCGCATGTAGGGGTCCACCGAGAGGAACTCGTTGGCGACGCGCACCTGGTCTCTGTCCAGGGCGGGCAGGTCGACGGTCACGGTGCGGAAGTCCTCGGGCACCGGCCAGCCCTGCGGCCGACGGACGAGCTGGACCTGGGTGCTGGTGGTCGTCATCCCTCGATGATGGTGCAGGTCAGTAGATTGTTCGACCCGTCGCGTCCGGGATCCCCGAGCGGCGGTGGAACGCCGACCGGAGCTGGTCGCGCCACTCGCGGGCGCTGCGCTCCTGCTCGGTCAGCCGCTCGGTGACCCGGTCGAAGAACGCCTTCGGCACCCGCCCGTCCGCGGTCGCCCAGCTCTGCATCATCTGCACGACCTCGTCGTACCCGTCCGCGTGCGTGTCGTAGACGTGCTGGATGACGGTCGACCCGCTGTGCAGCACGTGCGTCCAGGGGACGTGGTGGAAGAACAGCAGGAGCTCGTCGGGGCAGGTCTCGACCGACTCGTAGACGTCCCGCCACGGCGGCGGGTACTGGCCCGTGAACCCCGTGCCGGTCGCCCGCGTGCGGTCGACGCCGATGCCGTCGCGGTCGGCTAAGTGGTACGTGCCCCAGGCGGTGTACTCGTAGCCGTCGACGTCGGGGCCGTAGTGGTGGCCCGGGCGCACCATGAACCCGACGCCGAGCGGGGCCGTGTACTTCTCGTAGGTGTGCCAGGAGTCGTCGAGCACCGCGTGCACCGCCGGCGCCACGGAAGGATCCTGGAACGTGAGCCCGATCCACTCGTCGAGGACCGCGACGGGGTCCTCCTCGCCCCACGCCAGCCGCGCGAACGCGTAGAGGTTCGCCTGCGCCAGCGGGTGCCCGGTCCAGAACTCGTCGTCGCCCACGTTGGAGACGGCGACGAGCCCGGCGGCCCGCCGCTCCGCCTCGTGGTCCTCCGACAGGCCGGCCGCGATCCACCCGACCGCGCGCCCGTCCTCGGCCAGCGGGAACCGCAGGATCTCGGCCCACTGCGTCCCGAGGTAGACCGCGTGCTGCTGCTGCCCGGTGTACTCCTGTGTCACCTGCAGCTCGACCGCCAGCCGGGTCTGCGGCATCGCGGCGATCACGGGGGAGACGGGCTCGCGCGCCTGGAAGTCCATCGGCCCGTACTTGACCTGCAGGACAACGTTGTCGTCGAACCGGCCGTCCAGCGGCGTGAAGTGGTCGTACGCCGCGCGTGCGCGGTCGGTGGAACGGTCGCGCCAGTCCTGGTGGTGGTCGTAGACGAACGCGCGCCAGAACACGGTGCCGCCGAACGGCGCCAGCGCCCTGGCCAGCAGGTTCGCCCCGTCGGCGTGGTCACGGCCGTACGCGAACGGGCCCGGCTGTCCCTCGGAGTCCGCCTTCACGACGAACCCGCCGAAGTCGGGGATGGTCTCGTAGACGCCGGCCGCCGCGTCGGCCCACCACCGCTGAACGTCGGGGTCGAGCGGGTCGGCCGTCTCCAGACCGCCCGAGAGAGGCGCGGCGAAGCTCACCGACAGGAAGACGCGGATGCCGTGCGGCCGGAACGCGTCCGCCAGCCGCGCGACGCCGTCGAGGTGGTCCGTGAGCAGCCGCGCCTCGGCCGCGTGCACGTTGACGTTGTTCAGCCCGACCGCGTTGATCCCGACCGACCCGAGCAGCCGCGCGTACTGCGCGACGCGGGACAGGTCGTCGCGAACCCGGCCGTCGGTCCAGAAGATCGAGCCGCCGGCGTACCCGCGCTCCACCTGGCCCATGACGGGGTGGACGACGGTGTTGTCCCAGTGGTCGAGCATGCGGATCTCGTTGACGGGCAGGTCCCAGACGAAGTCGTCCGGTCCGGAGAAGGCCGCCTCCCCGCGACGGACCAGCGCGTGCAGCCCGTAGAGGAGGCCCGCCGCGTCAGCTGCCACGACGACCGTCCTGCCCCGGTGCCGCCCGAGGCCGAACATGCCGGGGTTGAGCACGCTGCTCCCCAGGGCGAGCAGGTCCTCGACGACGGCCTGCACGGCCCGGAGGTAGGGATCGGTCCGTGGCGGGTGGCCGGGAGGCGGCGGCATGGTGGCCGACGCCGTCCCCACCTCCCCGGCGCTCCCGACGATCGCGAGCACCACGTCGCACGCGAGAGCGTCGTCGACGGTCACCGGAGCCGTCACCAGGTGCCCGCCGAACTGCTCCGTGGCACGCGCGACCTCCGCGACGACGGTGTCGGCGACCGGCCCGTCGTCCGGCCCCACGGCCACCAGCACACGCCGCGACCCCAGCGCCCGGAACGCCTCGTCGGGCAGCCACATCGGGTGCACCGGTCTGGCAAGCCGCCCGGTCACCAGTCGTGCACCGTGCCGTCCTTGAGCCGGTTGAACGGCAGGTACGCCTGCGCGTACGGGTACCGCGCGGCAGCGTCGTCGTCGTAGGTGACGCCGAGGCCGACCTCCGAACCCGGGTGCAGGTAGCCGTCCTCGAACGTGAAGGACTGCTGGAACACGGCGTTGGTCTTGGCGCCGTGCTGCATGTACTCCTGGATGCCGAAGTTGTGGATGGCCAGGTCCAGGTGCAGCGCCGCCGCCATGCCGACGGGGGAGATGTCCGTCGGCCCGTGGATGCCGGACTTGATCTGGTACTGCGCCGCGAAGTCGAGGATCTTGCGCAGCGCGCTGATGCCGCCGGTGTGCGTCACGGCGGACCGCACGTAGTCGATGAGCTGCTCGCGGACCAGCGTCTGGTAGTCCCACACGGTGTTGAACACCTCGCCGATGGCCAGCGGCGTCGTGGTGTGCTGGCGGACCAGGCGCAGGGCCTCCTGGTTCTCCGCCGGGGTGCAGTCCTCGAGCCAGAACAGGTCGTACGGCTCCAGGTCCTTGCCGAGCCGAGCCGCCTGGATCGGGGTCATCCGGTGGTGCCCGTCGTGCAGCAGCGGGACTTCGGGGCCGAACTCGTTGCGCACGGCCTCGAACACGGTCGGGATGTGCCGCAGGTATGCGCGGGTGTCCCAGTCCTCCTCGGCCGGCAGGGGTGCGCGCTGCGCGGGCTCGTAGTCGTAGCGGCCCGACGACGACGGCTGCGCGGCCACCCCGTAGACGGCGTCGATGCCCGGGACCGAGGTCTGCACGCGGATGGAGCGGAAGCCCTGCTCCTGGTGGTGCCGGATCGAGTCGAACAGCTCGGGCAGGTCCCGGCCGCTCGCGTGCCCGTACGCCATGATCCCGGTCCGGCTCGCCCCGCCCAGCAGCTGGTACAGCGGCAGCCCGGCGATCCTCGCCTTGATGTCCCACAGGGCCACGTCGACCGCGGCGATCGCCGCCATGGTCACCGGCCCCCGGCGCCAGTACGCCGAGCGGTAGAGGAACTGCCAGGTGTCCTCGATGCGGTGCGCGTCCCGTCCGAGCAGCAGGGGCACCACGTGGTCGGACAGGTACGACGCCACCGACAGCTCGCGACCGTTCAGCGTCGCGTCGCCGAGCCCGACGACCCCGTCCTCGGTGGTGATCCGCAGCGTGACGAAGTTGCGGTCCGGGCTGGTGACGAGGACCTCGGCGGAGCGGATCGCGGTGCCGCGCGCCGCGGGGGCCAGGTCGCTCGGCGAGGTGTCGGGGTGGTCCATCGGCATACCTGCTCCGTCCCGCCGACGACGCCGTCGGCGCTGCTCTGCTCCCTCGCGCACTCCACCCGTGCGGCGGGGCGCGGGTCCACCGTAGGCGTGCGGCCCTCCTCGGGGCAAACGTTTGCCGATGGTTGCCATCCGGCGCGTTCACCGCCACGATGGGGGTCGCGTCGGGCCGGTCGGCCCGTCACCCGATCGCTCGACGAGGACCGATGACCAGGCCACCCACCCTCCGCGACGTCGCGGCCGCCAGCGGCGTGGCCATCTCGACCGCGTCCCGTGCGCTCACCAAGCCGGGCCGGGTCAACGAGCGCACCGCCATCCGCGTCCGCGAGGCCGCGCGCGAGCTGGGCTACGCGCCGAGCGCCACCGGTCGCGCGCTGAGCTCGGGCCGCACCCGGATGGTCGCCCTCCTCGTCCCCGACGTCACCAACCCGTACTTCTTCGGCATCGTGCGCGGCACCGCCGCCCGGCTGCGGGCCGACGGCTACGTGCACGTGCTGGTCGACGCCGAGGAGTCGGTCGAGGCGGAGGAGCGGGCCCTGCGCGCGCTGCGCCCGACCGTCGACGGCGCCGTCCTGGCGGCCTCGCGGCTGGACGACGACCGCCTGACGGCCTGGTCGCACGAGTTCCCGATGGTCACGGTGAACCGCCCCGTGCCCGACCAGTCGGGGGTCCTCGTCGACACCGCGGGCGGCACCGGCCAGGCGCTCGCCCACCTGGCCTCGCTCGGCCACCGCCGCGTCGCCTACGCGGGCGGCCCGCGCGCGTCCTGGTCCGACCGTCGCCGGCGCGCGGTCCTGCGCACGGCAGCCAAGCGTCTCGATGTCGAGGTCGTCGCCATCGGCCCGTACGTGCCACGCCGCGAGGACGGAGCCGCCGCTGCCGACGCCGCCCTGCACGAGGGTGTCACCGCGGTCCTCGCATTCGACGACCTGCTCGCCTTCGGGATCCTCGACCGGCTGGCCGAGCGCGGGGTCGACGTGCCCGGTGCCATGAGCGTCGTCGGCTGCGACGACGTCTTCGGCGCCGACCTGGTCCGACCCGGCCTGACCACGATCGCCGCTCCGCTGGAACGTGCCGGTCACGCGGCCGCCGACCTCCTGTTGGCACGCCTGGACCCCAGCCACCCGGGCGGCACGGTGACCGTCGAGCTGCCCACCCACCTGGTGATCCGCGGCTCCACCGGCACGGCCCCGCTGCGCGTCGTGCGCTGACGCCTGCTCCGACCCCTCGGCCCCGCCCACGGCGACGAGGGCGGCACTGTGGGATGAGAGCGTGAGTTGCGACTGCCGATCTCGTCGCAGAGTGCCGACCTCGCGGGCCACGGGATTCGCCGACCAGCAGAAAGGCCGTGACCCGTGCGGGTCGGCGCAGCGAGGATGCCCGGATGCTTCCCCTCGCCGAGATCGCCCGGCTCGACGCCACCGTCGACCCCGACTGGCGCAGCCCGGTGGCCGACCAGGTCGCCGCCGCCTGGGGGATCGCCCCGGGCGGTGCCCGCTGGCGTCGGTCGAGCGCGACGCACGTGTTCGTCGTCCCCCCGGACGTCGACCCCCGCGGTGTCCTCTACCTGCGCTTCGTCCCAGCGTCTCTGCGCACGGTCCGCGACCTGGACACCCCCGCGCGGCTGCTCTCGACCTGGGCCGCCGGGCACGGGGGGACCGTCGCACCCCTGCCGTCGAGCGCCGGCCGGCTCGTCGAGACCGTCCCGACGGTGCTGGGGGACATGCACGCCACCGCGGTGCACGCGGCTCCCGGCGACGAGCTGCAGCTGGCGAACCTGACCACCACCCTCGCCGCGCGCTGGGGTGCGGCGCTCGCACGGCTGCACCGTGACGCGCGACCCCTGACCGCCGACGAGGAACCGCCGGTGCTCGACCTCGCAGCACTCGAGCGTGCGTGCGTGGACGACCCGGCCGTGCTGCGCGCTGCCCGCGCGGTGCTGGCGAGGGCTGACCGAGCGGAGCTGCCGAGCGGCACGCTGCACGGGGACTTCGAGCTGGACAACCTGCGCTGGCTCGACGGGAACCCCGTCGCGTTCGACGCCGACGAGGCGCGGACCGGTCCGTACGTCCAGGACATCGCCGCCGCGGTCCGCGACCTGGTCGGCGACACGCCCGGGCAGGTGGAGCACCCGGCGCTGCTCGCGGCGTTCCTGACCGGCTACCGCGGCGTGCGTCCGCTCGCGTACGACGAGGTGGCCGAGCTCGAGCTGCACAGCGCCGCGGTCGCCGTCCGCCTGCTGGTCGCGATCGCGCACCTGGAGGACGACCCCGCGGTCGATGAGGGCCAGTGGTCGGTCGACCTGCGGGCGTCCCTGCTCGAGCACCGGCAGAGGTTGCGCGCCCGCGTGCTGGCCGCCACGGTGGCCCGATGACGCTCTCCGACGCCGACCTTGCCCACCTCACCCGCGCCGTCGAGCTCGCCCGCGAAGCGCTCGACGACGGCGACGAGCCCTACGGCTCCGTGCTGGTCGACGCGGCCGGGCAGGTCCGGTTCGAGGACCGCAACCGCGTGAAGGACGGCGACGAGACCCGCCACCCGGAGTTCGAGATCGCCCGCTGGTCCGCCAACCACCTGACGCCCGACGAGCGCGCGGAGTCGACCGTCTACACCTCCGGCGAGCACTGCCCGATGTGCGCGGCGGCACACGCCTGGGTGGGCCTCGGCCGGATCGTCTACGCGACGTCGTCGGCGCAGACCGGCGCGTGGCTGGCGGAGTGGGGCATCCCTGCGGGACCGGTGGCGCCCCTCCCGATCGCCACGGTCGCACCGGGCGTTCCCGTCGAGGGCCCGGTCCCGGAGCTCGCCGACGAGGTCCGCGAGCTCCAGCGCCGCCGGTTCGGCGCCTGATCAGTCGTCGTTGCCGGCGTCGCACCGGCCGAGCGAGTCGGACTCCACGACCTCGACGACCTCCGCCGACGTTGTGGAGCACACTCCCGGCAGATCAGACGCTGGAGCCCGCCGGCGACGTCGTTGTGGGCGTCGGCCGCGCACTCCCACTCTTCAGGGCAGCCATCGGCGCGGCCATAGCCCTGCTTGGCCGGGGTGCTTCAAGGAAGCTCGTACGGGCGCGGTTTGCCGAGAAATCCGAAGTCGATCGCCGTGTTTCGCCAGTGCTGCAACAACGACGCGAACCACGGGCGGTCATCGACGACGAGGTCCAGCTGCCAGCCAAGGTCGTCCTCGTTGGACTCGATCAAGTAGGTCACCGTATGAACAGCGCCGTAGACGTCGTCGTCGTACGGGCGGTCGAGGAGGCCCAGCAAGAGTTGGCGCTCGGCGCTGTTGACCGGCGGTGTGATCGCGTGCAGCGGCTCACCGAACCGCGCCATCTCGTCGTCGCTCCACTCCTCCTCGGCCTTCATCGGAGCGAAGGCGGCCGCAGCGGCGACCTCAGGACGGATCACATCGCCCATGGGAGCATTCCCGTCTTCTGCCAGCACGCGTCGAGATTGCCGATGCTCGCCTCCACGTCGACAGCACGCGCGCTACCCGAGTAGGTGAATGACCAGACGACAAGCACCCCGAGGCACAGTACTCAGCCGGTCGCCCACCCGCGGGTCACCCGTTCAGCGCGGCCAGCAGTCCCGGGCCGTGCCGTTCGAGCTTGGTCGCACCCACGCCGCTGATCCCGCCGAGTGCCTCCAGCGATGCCGGCCGCTGCGTCACGATCTCGCGCAGGGTCGCGTCGTGGAAGACCACGTACGCGGGCACCCCTTGCTCCTTCGCGACACCCGCACGCCACGCCCGCAGCACCTCGAAGAGCTCGACGTCGTCGCCCGTCAGATCGGCTGCCGCGGTGGCCCGGGCGCCGCGCGACCCGCGCGTCCGGACGACCTTCTCGGTCTCCCGTCGCAGCCGGACCTCGCGCGCCCCGCGCAGCACGTCCGCGCTGTCGGGTGCCAGGCGCAGGGTGCCGTACCCGTCGGTGTCCACGCCGAGCAGCTCCATCGCCAGCAGCTGTCGGACGACCCCGCGCCACTCCCCGTCGGACAGGTCCTGCCCGACACCGAACGTGCTGAGCGACTCGTGACCGAGCTGCGTGACGCGCGGGGTCACCTTGCCGCGCAGGATGTCGACCAGGTGCCCGACGCCGTACCGCTGCCCGCGCTGCTCCAGCCGGACGACCGTCGACAGCAGCTTCTGCGCCGCGACGGTGCCGTCCCACGACTCGGGCGGCGTGAGGCAGGTGTCGCAGTTGCCGCAGGGCTCGGAGGGCTGGCCGAAGTAGTTGAGCAGCTGCACCCGGCGGCACGACACGGTCTCGCAGAGCGCGAGCATCGCGTCGAGGTGCGCGGTCAGCCGGCGCTTGTGGGCGGCGTCGCCCTCGGACGTGTCGATCATGCGCCGCTGCTGCACCACGTCGGCGAGCCCGTACGCGAGCCACGCCGTGGAGGGCAGACCGTCACGACCGGCGCGGCCGGTCTCCTGGTAGTACCCCTCGACCGACTTCGGCAGGTCCAGGTGCGCGACGAACCGGACGTCGGGCTTGTCGATGCCCATCCCGAACGCGATGGTCGCGACCATCACGATCCCGTCCTCGCGCAGGAACCGGCTCTGGTTCCGCGCCCGCACCTGCCGGTCGAGCCCTGCGTGGTAGGGCAGCGCCGGCACGCCGTGCTCCACCAGGAACTGCGCGGTCTGCTCGACCGAGTTCCGCGAGAGGCAGTACACGATCCCGGCGTCGCCCTCGTGCTCGGTGCGCAGGAGGTTGAGCAGCTGGTCGCGCGGCTTGTCCTTGGGCGCGATCCGGTACTGGATGTTGGGCCGGTCGAAGCTGGCGACGAAGTGCTTGGCGTCCCCGAGCTGCAGCCGCTGCGCGATCTCCGCGTGGGTCTGCTCGGTGGCGGTGGCCGTCAGCGCGATCCGGGGGACCTCGGGCCAGCGCTCGTGCAGCATCGACAGCTGCAGGTAGTCGGGGCGGAAGTCGTGCCCCCACTGGGACACGCAGTGCGCCTCGTCGATGGCGAACAGGGCGACGGTGCCGCGGTCCAGCAGCTCGATGGTCTCCCGCACCCGGAGGCGCTCGGGAGCCAGGTACAGCAGGTCCAGCTCGCCTGCGAGGTACGCGTCCTCGACCTTGCGGCGCTCGAACGACTGCTGCGTCGAGTTGAGGAACCCGGCCCGCACTCCGAGCGCCGAGAGCGCGTCGACCTGGTCCTGCATGAGGGCGATCAGGGGGGACACGACGACCCCGGTGCCCTGCCGGACCAGAGCGGGGACCTGGTAGCAGAGCGACTTGCCGCCGCCGGTCGGCATGAGCACCAGCGCGTCGCCGCCGCGCACGACGGTGTCGATGATCTCGGCCTGCTCACCGCGGAAGGCGTCGTACCCCCACACGGTGTGCAGCACCTCGGCGGCTGCCGCCAGAGCCGCCTCGGGATCGAGCGTCTGGGCGACCTCGCGCGGGATGTCGGGGCGCGGGGGAGGCTCGGCACGGGCACCCCGCGCGGACGACGGAGCGGGCTCGTGCTCGGGCGGTGCGGCGTCGTAGAACGGGTCGAACGGCGGCTCCTCGTCGAGAGGCCAGTCCGGCACGTCGCTACCCCACCCGTCAGTCACGCGGCACACCCTACGTCCGACCGCCGACGCGTCGAGCGGCTCCTCCACAGACGTCGAATCTGCCGCGGGGTCGAGCGACCAAGCCCTCGGTGACGTCCGGGCAGGCCGGGGCGGCACTCATGACATGGTCGAACCCGGACCGGCCGTCGGACGCGAGTCGCGGATCACCCGGGGCGCGCGACCCTGCACCCCCTCCGTAGGGTGTTCCCCATGGCAACCGCACTCATCACCGGCGCGTCCGCAGGCCTGGGCCTGGAGTTCGCCTGGCAGCTGGCCACGGCCAAGCACGACGTCGTCCTGGTCGCCCGCAACGAGGAGCGGCTGACCCGCCTCGCGGCCCAGCTCGAGGCCGCCGCGGGCATCCGGGCGGAGGTGCTCGTCGCCGACCTGTCCGTCCGCGCCGACGTCGAGCGCGTCGCCGACCGCCTGCGCGCCACCGAGCGCCCCGTCGGGCTGCTGGTCAACAACGCCGGCCTGGGCCTCAACCAGCGCTTCGTCCCGGGCGACCTGGCCGACGAGGAGACCGCGCTCGCGCTCATGGTCACCGCGGTCATGGTCCTGTCGCACGCCGCCGCGGGCGCGATGGTCCCGCGGGGCCGCGGGGCGATCCTCAACGTCGCGTCCGTCGCCGCCCTGCTCACGTCGGGCACGTACTCCGCGCACAAGGCCTGGGTCCGGGTGTTCACCGAGAGCCTCGCCGTCGAGCTGCGCGGGACAGGCGTCACCGCCACGTCGCTGAACCCGGGCTTCGTGCACACCGAGTTCCACGAGCGCGGCGAGATCGACATGACCGCGTACCCCGAGATCGCGTGGCTGAACGCCGAGGACGTGGTGGCCACCGGCCTCGCCGACGTCCGCCGCGGCGCCGTCCTGTCGACCCCGAGCCTGCGCTATCGGGTGCTCTCGGCGGTCGCCCGCCTGGCCCCCCGGTCCGCCGTCCGCGCGTTCGGCCGCTACCGCCGCTCGTTCCAGGGCCAGGAGACGGACGCCCCCACCGTCGGCTGAGCCGTCCGGGTGAGGCCCGCTGACCGGGGCGCTCGTCCTGGCTAGCATCGCGCGATGGTCTCGACGGGTGCAGGAACGACGCCATGAACTCCAACACGTGGCTCATCCTGGTCACCCTCGCTCTCGCAGTGGTGGTCCGCGTGGCGTCCGACCTGGTCGCACGGTGGAGGTCCGCCGAGGCGCGGCGCAGGCGCAGCTGGGCCCGGGAGCACGGGTGGGTGGTGCAGGACGAGGCGGACGCCGTGCTCGGACGGTTCGCGACGAGCCTGCTCGGCGGCCCGCGCTCGGGTCGGCACCGACGGCTCGTGGACGAGGTGCTCACCGTGGAGATCGGGACCACGGCCGTGTACTCGTTCCGGTACTCGTGGCAGTCGACCGACGACGAGCTCCTGCCACCCGGCGACCGGAGCATCGACGGGCACTCCGCGCATGTGGTGGGAGCGCCCCTCGGCCGGGCGGTCCCGATGGTCCAGGTCACCCCCGTGGGCGCGGTGTCGCCCTTCGCCCGAGCGTTCGGGGCGAGCGACGTGCGGTTCGAGTCGCACGCGTTCAACGAGGCGTTCCGGGTCGTCTCGGACCACCCTCGGACCGCGCACGCCGTGCTGCACCCGCGCCTGATGGAGCGGCTGCTCGAGGAACCCGGCCGGAGCATGTCGTGGCGCATCGAGCACGGCTGGGTCTTCACGTGGGTCGACGGTCGCACCGACGTGGAGCAGATCCTGCCGATGTTCGAGGTCGTCCTCTCGGTCCGCAGCGCGCTCCCCACCTTCGTCGGCACCCCGTCCGCCCCTGCCCGCCCGGTAGCCTGACCGCCGTGACCCACGACCTCTCCCCGACGCCCCGCGAGCAGCTGCTCGACCTCATCCGGACCCTCGCGGTCGTCCACGGGAAGGTCACGCTGTCGTCCGGCCGTGAGGCCGACTACTACGTGGACCTGCGCCGCGTGACGCTGCACCACCGCGCCGCCCCGCTGATCGGTCACCTGCTGCTGGACCGGCTGGAGGAGGTCGGCCTGGGCACTGCGGAGATCGACGCCGTCGGCGGCCTGACGCTCGGCGCCGACCCCGTCGCGACCGCGCTGCTGCACGCGGCCGCGTCCCGCGGTCAGGACCTCGACGCGTTCGTCGTCCGCAAGGAGGCCAAGGCGCACGGCATGCAGCGCCGCGTCGAGGGCCCGGACATCGCCGGCCGCAAGGTCGTCATCCTGGAGGACACGTCGACCACGGGCGGCTCGCCCATCGCGGCGATCGAGGCCGCGCGCGAGGCGGGTGCCGAGGTGCTGGGTGCCGCCGTCATCGTCGACCGCGCGACCGGTGCGCAGGCCAAGATCGAGGCGCTCGGCGTGCCGTACCACTACCTGTTCAGCCTGACCGACCTCGGTCTGGCCTGACCCGAGCATGGGCGACGGCCTGTTCGGAGTCCTGGTCGTCCTCGGCCTGGTCGTCACGCTCGGCCTGTTCGTCGCCGGGTACTGGGTGCAGAAGAAGCGCCACGAGCGGTTCCGGGCGTGGGCGCTGCGCAACGGGTGGACCTACGCGCAGTCCGAGCGGGCGCTCGTGGACATCTCGCGCGGGCAGCCGTTCGGGCAGGGGAGCAGCCGACGGGCCATCGAGGTCCTGCGCGGCACGTACGACTCGCGGTCGGCGCTCTCGTTCACCTACCAGTGGACCACCGGCAGCGGGAAGAACCGGACCACCCACCACGCGCACGTCGTCGGGTTGGCCCTGCCCACGTTCCTGCCGACCGTCGAGGTGACCCCCGAGGGGATCGGTGCCCGGCTGGCCAAGCTGGTGGGCGCGCAGGACGTCCAGTTCGAGTCCGAGGCGTTCAACCGCGCCTACCGGGTCGCGGCGAGGGACCAGCGGACCGGGCACGCGATCCTGCACCCGCGGCTGATGGAGCGCCTGCTGCGCCCCGACGCCCTCGGCAACGCCTGGCGCATCGACGGCACCTGGATCCTGTCGTGGGAGTCGGGGACCACCGACCTCGACCGCCTGGGACCCCGGCTCGGCCTGCTCTCCGCCGTGGTGCGCTCCGTCCCGCGGCACGTCTGGCAGGACCACGGCTACGACCCCACCCCGACCACGATCGGGCAACCTGACGCCGCTCCCGCACCGCCCGACGCTACGATCTCCTGAACCGCCCGACCTCCGAGAGGCCCTGCTGTGACCACCGGTGTCATCGTCCTGATCGTCATCGCCGTGATCGTCGTGATCGCCCTCATCTGGGCCGTCACCACGTACAACGGCTTCGTCCGGCTGCGGAACCTGGTCCAGGAGGCGTGGCGGCAGATCGACGTCGAGCTGCACCGCCGCCACGACCTGATCCCGAACCTCGTCGAGACGGTCAAGGGCTACGCGGCCCACGAGCGCGGCGTGTTCGACGAGGTCGCCCGCGCCCGTGCCGCTGCCGCCGGACCGGCCTCCGGCCCGGCCGAGCAGGCCGTCCAGGAGAACCAGCTCACGCAGGCGCTCGGTCGGCTGTTCGCCGTGGCGGAGGCCTACCCCGTGCTGCGGGCCAGCGAGAACTTCCAGCAGCTGCAGGCCGAGCTGACCAACACCGAGGACCGCATCGCGGCGGGCCGCCGGTTCTACAACGCGAACGTCCGCGAGCTGAACACGAAGGTCGAGTCGTTCCCGCCGAACATCATCGCCGGCATGTTCCACTTCGAGCGGGCCGAGTACTTCGAGGTCGAGGAGCCGAGCGTCCGAGCCGCTCCTGAGGTGAGCTTCTAGACCCGACCGATCAGGTCCTGCACGGAGTCGAGGATCTCGGTCGGGCGGAACGGGAAGCTCTCCACGTCGGCCAGCCGCGTGGACCCGGACAGGACCAGGAACGTCCGCAGCCCGGCCTCGATGCCGGCGACGACGTCGGTGTCCATCCGGTCGCCGACCATGACGGTGGTCTCCGAGTGGGCGTCGATCCGGTTGAGCGCGGAGCGGATCATCATCGGGTTGGGCTTGCCGACGAAGTAGGGCTGACGGCCGGTGGCGGCGCTGATCATCGCGGCGACCGCACCGGTGGCCGGCAGGTCACCGTCGGCCGACGGCCCGGTGACGTCCGGGTTGGTGGCGATGAACCGGGCGCCGCCCTGGATCAGGCGGATGGCCTGCGTGATCGCCTCGAAGGAGTACGTGCGCGTCTCGCCGAGGACCACGAAGTCCGGCTGCGCGGCGGTCAGCGTGTAGCCGGCCTCGTACAACGCTGTGGTCAGCCCGGCCTCGCCGATGACGTAGGCGGAGCCGTTCGGCATCTGGTCGACGAGGAACTGCGCGGTGGCGAGCGCGGAGGTCCAGATGGCGTCCTCGGGGACGTCGATCCCGGACGCGGCCAGGCGTGCGCGCAGGTCCCGTGTGGTGAAGATCGAGTTGTTGGTCAGGATGAGGAACGGGCGGTCACCGTCGCGGAGCGCCTTGACGAACTCCGCGGCTCCGGGCAGGGCGGTTCCCTCGTGCACGAGGACACCGTCCATGTCGGACAGCCACGAGCGGATCTCGCGGGGGCCGTGGTGCGTCACGCGCCGAACGCCTTGCGCTCGACCTCGTCGCGCTCGGCCTGGTCGTCGTAGCGCGTGTCGCGCTCCTCGGGCTCGGCTCCCTTGCGGCGGGCGCGCAGGAGCTCGATGCCGATGGGGATCACCGAGAGGCCGACCACGACGATCAGCAGGATCTCGATGTTCTCCTTGATGAACGTGAAGTTGCCCAGCCAGTAGCCGAGCAGGGTCACGCCGACCGCCCAGAGCAGCGCACCGATCACGTTGTAGCTGACGAAGTAGCGGTACCGCATCCCGCCGACGCCGGCGGCGACGGGGGCGTAGGTGCGCACGATGGGCACGAACCTGGCGACGACGATCGTGCGGCCGCCGTACTTGTCGAAGTACGCGTAGGTCTGGTCGATGTACTTCTTCTTGAAGAAGCGCGAGTCCGGCTTGTTGAACACCTTGGGCCCGACGGTGCGGCCGATGAGGTAGCCGGTCTGGTCGCCGAGGAACGCGGCGGCGAAGAGGACCAGGCAGAGCACCCAGATATTGATGTCGAGCGAGTCCTGCGCCACGAGCGCCCCGGCGGTGAACAGCAGCGAGTCGCCGGGGAGGATCGGGAACAGCAGGCCGGTCTCGACGAAGATGACGAGCGCGATCCCGATGAGCGCGGCGGTGCCGAACGACTCGATCAGGTAGTCGGCGTTGAGGAAGTCGGGCCCGAGGGCAGCAACAGGTCCGGCGGCCGTGAGGGCGGTCGTCATCAGCATGCGACCAGAGTACGGGGCCGTCGGTGGGCAGCCCGTGGCCGGGTTGTGCGGAGCGTGTGCGCCGCCGTGCTGAACAATGGCACCGTGCGGGCCACCGTGAAGGATGTCGCTGCCCGGGCAGGGGTGTCGCCCAAGACCGTCTCCAACGTCATCCACGGGGTCGTGTTCGTGCGTCCGGAGACCCGTGAGCGGGTGGAGCGCGCGCTGGCCGAGCTCGACTACGTGCCCAACCTCGGCGCGCGCGGGCTGCGCAACGGGCGGTACGGGCTCATCGCCCTGGCGCTGCCCGACCTGTCGACGGCGTACTCGGCCGAGCTGGCGCACCACTTCGTCGAGGAGGCGCACGCGCGCGGCTGGTCGGTGCAGATCGAGGAGACGGCTGCCGAGCCAGGACGCGAGCGGGACCTGCTGTCCCGCGCACGGTCGCACCTGGTCGACGGGCTCGTGCTCAACCCCGTCTCCCTCGCGGACTCCGTCGTGCCCGTGGTCCGCGGGCCGCTGCCGCCGACGGTGCTCATCGGCGAGGTCGTCCAGGACCGGGCCGACCACGTGGGCGTGGACAGCGTGCTGGCCTCGCGGGACGTCACGGAGCACCTGCTGGCGACGGGCCGGCGACGCATCGCCGCGCTGGGCACACCACCGGCGGGCGTGGAGACCGCGGCGGCGCGGCAGCGCACCGAGGGGTACCGGGCGGCCCTCGCGGTGGCGGGGGTGGCGCACGACCCGGACCTCGAGATCCCCGTGCGGCACTGGACGACGGAGCAGGCGGTCGACGCGACCCGCGCCCACCTGGCGCGGCACGCCGCCCCTGATGCGTTCGTCTGCTTCACCGACTCGATGGCGCTCGGGGTTCTGAGCGTGCTGTGGGAGCGCGGGCTGCGGGTCCCTGACGACGTCGCGGTGGCGGGGTTCGACGACGTCGCCGCCGCCCGGTACGCGGTGCCTCCGCTGACCACGGTGGCCTTCGATCTGCGGACCTACGCGGTGGCCGCTCTGGAGCTGCTCAGCGGGCGGATCGCCGACCCCGACCGGCCTCTGCGGCAGCTGGTGCATCCCCACCGGGTCGTCGTACGCGCCAGCACCGGCTGACGTCGCCGCTGGTCAGAGCGGGTGTGACACGGGTGAGCGCGTCTATGTTGCCTGTCCGTTCCAACGATGTAATGATGCGAACCGGACACGGCGACGACGCCGGACCTGGCTACCGACGACGACGTCGGACGCGTCTCACGAAGGAGTGAGGGCATGGCACTGCACCACTTCGCGCACCGGCGCACCGCCGGCGACGCAGTCCTCCCACCCGGTCAGGGCCTCACCCGGCGCCAGATGCTGATCGGGTCCCTCGCCACCGTCGGAGGCGTCGCCGCAGCCTCCTCGCTCGCCGGCTGCGCTCCGTCGGCGTCGGCGAGCGGCCTGCACGAGCTCGCCTACTGGCACCTGCTCAGCGGCGGAGACGGCATCAACATGGCCGGCCTCGTCGACAAGGTGAACGCCCTCGACCACGGGTACGAGGCGACCCAGACCGTGCTGGCCTGGGGCGCGCCGTACTACACCAAGCTGGCGATGGCGAGCGTCGGCGGGCGGTCGCCCGACGTCGCGATCATGCACGCGTCACGCGTGGCGGGCTACGCGCCCGGCGGGCTGCTGGACCCGTGGGACCTGGACCTGCTGGCCGAGCTCGGCGTCGCGGAGTCGGACTTCCTCGAACGCGTCTGGGCCAAGGGCGGGCTGGACGGCAAGCAGTACTCGATCGCCCTCGACTCGCACCCGTTCATCATGATGTACAACCTCGACGTGGCCGATCAGGCCGGCGTCCTCGGCCCGGACGGCCAGCTGGCCCCGATCGACAGCCCCGACCAGTTCCTCGAGGTCGCCCGCGCGATGCAGGCGGTGACCGGCAAGCACGGCCTGTCCTACGGGTACCTGGGCGACGGCGCCCAGATGTGGCGGCTGTTCTACACGCTCTACAAGCAGCACGACGCCGACTTCGACCTGTCCGGACTGACCGCGAAGGTCGACGACGCCGCCGCCGTGGAGTCGCTCGAGTTCATCCAGCAGCTCCTCGACGGCACCATCTGCACGCCCAGCGGCGACTACGGCACGGCGGTCTCGGAGTTCATGTCCGGCGAGAGCGGGATGTTCTTCACCGGCGTGTGGGAGCTGCCGACCGCCAAGAGCTCCGGTCTCGCGTTCGACGCGCAGCCGATCCCGACGCTGTTCGGCACGCCGGCCGCGTACGCCGACTCGCACGCGTTCACGCTGCCGCACCAGTCGAGCCCCGACCCGGAGCAACGGCGGGCGAGCTACCAGTTCGTCGCCGACCTCCTGCAGAACTCGCTCGGCTGGGCCGAGGCCGGGCACATCCCCGGCTACCAGCCGGTGGTGCAGAGCGCCGAGTACCAGGCGCTCGTCCCGCAGGCGCACTACGCGGCCGCCGCGGAGATCCTCAACTACGACCCGGAGGCGTGGTTCACCGGGTCCGGAAGCGACTTCCAGAACTACTTCCTGGAGACCGTCCAGAGCGTCTACCTGGACGGCGCCGACCCGGCAGAGGGCTTCGCCGCCTTCGTCCGCCGCGTGAACGTGCAGCTCGCCAAGCCCAACCCGGTGTGACCCGAAGGAGTTGACCGTGTCCTCTGCAGCTCTCGACGCCTCGGCCACCGGCGCGCCGCCGCGCACCACGACGGCCGAGGAGGTCCGGCGCGGCGAACGTGAACGCCGCGCCCGCGACAACCGCATCGGCTGGGCCTTCGTCGCCCCGTTCGTCATCGTCTTCGTGATGTTCCTCATCTGGCCGCTGGTGCACGGCTTCTACCTCAGCTTCACCGGGGAGAGCATCACCGGTGCCGGTGGCGAGCTCATCGGCTTCGACAACTACGCCGAGGCGCTGCGCGACCCGATCATGTGGCGCTCCCTGCTCAACACCCTGTGGTTCACGGTTCTGTCGACCGTGCCGCTGGTGGTCGTCGCGCTGATCCTGGCGCTGCTGGTGCACCAGGGACTGCCCGGGCAGTGGCTGTGGCGGCTGTCGTTCTTCATGCCGTTCCTGCTGGCCTCGACCGTCGCTGCGCAGTTCTGGATCTGGATGTACAACCCGCAGCTCGGCCTCGTGAACTACGTGCTCGGGGCGGTGGGCGTCGAGCAGATCGCCTGGCTGCAGGACCCACAGTGGGCGATGCTCGCGGTGGTCATCATGACGCTGTGGTGGACCGTCGGGTTCAACTTCCTGCTGTACCTGACGGCCCTGCAGAACATCCCCGAGCAGCAGTACGAGGCGTCCGCGCTGGACGGCGCCGGCCGGTGGCGGCAGCTGCGGTCGATCACGGTCCCGCAGCTGGGCCCGACCACCGTGCTCATCGTGATCCTGCAGGTCCTGGCCTCGCTGAAGGTCTTCGACCAGATCTACATCATGACGCAGGGCGGACCCGGGGGCGTGACCCGACCGGTCGTCCAGTACGTCTTCGAGGTGGGCTTCACGGGCTACCGGTTCGGGTACGCGTCGTCGATCGCCTACATCTTCTTCGCCATCATCGTGATCATCTCGGTCGGCCAGATGCGGCTGACGACGAGGAGGAGTGCCTGATGACCACCACGGTTGCTCCCCAGCCCAACGCCGCCGCACCGGGCCCCGTCCACAAGCAGCGCGGGCGGTTCGCCGACAAGGCGGGCCTGCGCATCGGTGAGAGGTTCGCCAGCCCAGGTCGCATCGGCGCGATCGTCGCGCTCGTCATCCTCGCCGTGTTCTGGCTCCTGCCGTTCCTGTGGGCGGTCGCGACGTCCTTCAAGACGGAGACGTCCGCCGCCGCGACACCGGTCTCCTGGCTGCCGCCCGACGGCTTCACCACCGAGGCCTACGCCAACGTGCTGCGCGAGGGGAACATCCCGCTCTGGACGTGGAACAGCCTGATCACCGCCACGGCGATCACGCTCATCACGCTCGCTGTGACCGCGCTCGCGGCCTACGCGTTCTCGCGGCTCGACTTCACCGGCCGGCGCTGGCTGTTCTGGGCGATCATCGCGTCGATCATCATCCCGCCGCAGGTGCTCATCGTCCCGCTGTTCTACGAGATGCTCACGCTCAACCTCGTCGACACCTACTGGGCCGTGATCCTGCCTCAGGTGGTGCACCCGGCCATGGTGTTCATCCTGAAGAAGTTCTTCGACCAGATCCCGGTCGAGCTCGAGGACGCGGCGCGCATCGACGGCGCCGGCCGCCTGCGGGTGTTCTGGTCGATCGTGCTGCCGCTGTCGCGGCCGATCATGGCGGCCGTCGCGATCTTCGTGTTCATCGCGGCGTGGAACAACTTCCTGTGGCCGTTCATCGCCACGAGCGACGCGTCCCTGATGACCCTGCCGGTCGGCCTGCAGACGGTGAAGAGCGCCTACGGCCTGCAGTACGCGCAGGTCATGGCGTCGGCCGTGCTCGCCGCGCTCCCGCTGGTCGTCGTCTTCCTGTTCTTCCAGCGCCAGATCATCAAGGGCTTCGCCACCACCGGTTTCGGCGGCCAGTAGCACGCACGCAGCACCAGCCTCGGAGGAGATCCATGTCCCGCGCACGCGTCACGCTCGACCGCGACTTCGTCGTCGGGGAGGTACCCCGGCGGATCTTCGGGTCGTTCGTCGAGCACATGGGCCGGTGCGTCTACACCGGCATCTACGAGCCCGGCCACCCGACGGCCGACGACCAGGGCTTCCGTCGTGACGTCCTCGACCTGGTCAAGGAGCTCGGGGCGACGGTCATCCGGTACCCCGGGGGCAACTTCGTCTCCGGGTACGCCTGGGAGGACGGCGTCGGCCCCGACCGGCCCCGGCGGCTGGACGGTGCCTGGCACACGGTCGAGACCAACGCGTTCGGGCTGCACGAGTTCGTCGACTGGGCGCGCGTGGCCGATGTCGAGGTCATGGAGGCCGTCAACCTGGGCACCCGGGGCGTCGAGGAGGCGCGCGCGCTGGTCGAGTACGCCAACCACCCCGGCGGCACCGAGCTGTCCGACCGGCGGCGCAAGAACGGTCACGAGGACCCGTTCGACATCCGGCTGTGGTGCCTGGGCAACGAGATGGACGGCCCGTGGCAGATGGGCGCCAAGACCGCCGACGAGTACGGCCGGCTTGCCCAGGAGGCCGCCAAGGCGATGCGGCTGGTGGACCCGCGGATCGAGCTGGTCGCGTGCGGCTCCTCCAACTCGGGGATGCCGACGTTCGGCGCGTGGGAGCAGACGGTTCTCGGGCACGCCTATGACCAGGTCGACTACGTCTCGCTGCACGCCTACTACCAGGAGCACGACGGCGACCACGCGAGCTTCCTGGCCAGCGCGGTCGACATGGACTACTTCATCGAGTCGGTGGTCGCCACGGCCGACGCCGTCCGCGCGAAGGGCAAGCACAAGAAGCACATCGATCTCTCGTTCGACGAGTGGAACGTCTGGTACGCCACCGGCAAGGACACCGAGGACCAGCCGCACGTCATCGAGAAGGCCGGCGCGTGGCGCGAGCACCCGCGGATCATCGAGGACGAGTACTCGGTCACCGACGCGGTCGTCGTCGGCACGTTCCTCAACTCGCTGCTGCGGCACGGCGACCGCGTGAAGATCGCCAACCAGGCCCAGCTGGTCAACGTCATCGCCCCCATCCGCTCGGAGGAGGGCGGCCCCGCGTGGCGGCAGTCGATCTTCTGGCCGTTCGCGCGGACTGCGGCGCTGGCCCGCGGGGTCATCCTGCGGACCGCCGTCACCTCGGACCGGTACGACAGCGCGAAGTTCGACGCGGTGGACCTGGTCGACGTCTCCGCCACCTGGGACGAGGAGCACGGCCGCGTCGCGCTCTTCCTGGCGCACCGCGGTCTCGACGAGGACGCGGAGGTCACGGTCGACGTGCGCGGCTGGACGGCGGGGCAGGTCAGGCGTGCCGAGGTGCTGACCGTGCCCGAGGGCGGCGACCGGCACACCACCAACGCGCAGGACGCCCAGGACCGGGTCGGCCTCCGCCCGCTCGACGGGGTGCGGGCCGACGGCGGCACCGTGAGCCTGCGGCTGCCGCCGCTGTGCTGGGCGGTGGTGGAGCTGGAGGTCACTCCGGCCTGAGGACGCCGTTACCGTGGCGCCGTGGACGAGGAGCGCGCGGAGGTCGGGGTCGGGCCGTGGGAGGGCGAGTGGCCGTCTGACGCCCGCTTCGACCCCGGGCTGCTGGCCGAGGGGGACCGTCGCAACGTCGTCGACCGCTACCGGTACTGGACGGTCGAGGCGATCGTCGCCGACCTCGACACCCGTCGGCACCCGTTCCACGTGGCGATCGAGAACTGGGCGCACGACATGAACATCGGCTCGGTCGTCCGCACCGCCAACGCGTTCCTGGCCGCCGAGGTGCACATCGTCGGCAACCGCCGCTGGAACCGTCGCGGCGCCATGGTCACCGACCGCTACCAGCACGTCCGGCACCACCCGACGGTCGAGGACCTGGTCTCCTGGGCGGCCGAGCACGACCTCCCGGTGCTGGGCGTCGACAACCTGCCCGGCTCCGTCGCCCTGGAGGGCTACCCGATCCCGCGCGCGTGCGTGCTGTTGTTCGGCCAGGAGTCCGTCGGGCTGTCCGACGCGGCCCGCGACGCCGCCGTCGACGTCCTGCACATCGCCCAGTTCGGCTCGACCCGCTCGATCAACGCGGGCGCCGCGGCCGCGATCGCCATGCACGCCTGGATCGCCCGGCACGCACCGGGAGCTGTCCAGGGGTAGAACGTCCCGGGCGTCGGGTCATGCGGGCGTGCCAGAATCGATGCGATACCCCCTCCCCTCTACGCGCAGGAGATGCTGCAGATGGCCATCGCCACCCCCGAGGTCTACGCCGAGATGATCGACCGGGCGAAGGCGGGCAAGTTCGCCTACCCGGCCGTGAACGTCACGTCGTCCCAGAGCGTCACCGCCGCACTGCAGGGCTTCGCCGAGGCGGAGTCCGATGGCATCATCCAGGTGTCCGTCGGCGGCGCCGAGTACGCGGCCGGCTCGACCGTCAAGGACCGCATCGCCGGTTCGCTGGCCCTCGCGGCGTACGCGGCCGAGGTGGCCAAGGGCTACCCGATCACCGTCGCCCTGCACACCGACCACTGCGCCAAGCAGAACCTCGACTCCTGGGTGCGGCCGCTGCTCGCGCTCGAGATCGAGCAGGTCAAGGCCGGCAAGCTCCCCACGTTCCAGTCGCACATGTGGGACGGCTCGTCCGTGCCGCTCGACGAGAACCTGATCATCGCCGAGGAGCTCCTGGAGCTCTCCGTCGCTGCCCGCACGATCCTCGAGATCGAGGTCGGCGTCGTCGGTGGTGAGGAGGACGGCCACACGGCCGAGATCAACGACAAGCTGTACACGACCGTCGAGGACGGCCTGGCCACGGTCAAGGCGCTCGGTGCGGGCGAGAAGGGCCGCTACCTGACGGCCCTCACGTTCGGCAACGTGCACGGCGTCTACAAGCCGGGTGCGGTCAAGCTGCGTCCGTCGATCCTCGCGGAGATCCAGAAGGCCGTCGGCGACGCCATCGGCAAGGAGAACCCGTTCGACCTGGTGTTCCACGGTGGCTCCGGTTCGACCGAGGCCGAGATCGCCGAGGCCGTCGACAACGGTGTCATCAAGATGAACATCGACACGGACACGCAGTACGCGTTCAGCCGTCCGGTGGCGGACCACTTCTTCCGCAACTACGACGGCGTGCTCAAGGTGGACGGCGAGGTGGGCAACAAGAAGGCCTACGACCCGCGCGCCTGGGGCAAGCTCGCCGAGGCCGGCATGGCGAAGCGCCTCGTCGAGGCCGCGCAGCAGCTCCGCTCGGCCGGGCACACGCTCGGCGCCTGACGTCCGAGCACAGGAAAGGCCCCCGGTCACCCGGGGGCCTTTCCTGTGTGTCAGCTCGTGCTGTCCCCGACCGGTTGGAACTCGGACTCGTCCCCCTCGACGACGTCCAGGAGCTCACCGATCCGGGTGACCTCGAGCAGGAACCGCACGGTGGGCGGTACCCGCAGGAGCCGGACGCGGTGCTGGGACCGGATGGACAGGCGGGCCAGGAACGCGACACCGGACGAGTCCATGAACGTCACATGGTGGGCGTCCACCTCGATGGGCAGCCCCACCTGCTCGGCCTCCGCCGTCGCCTCCTGCAGCTCGGGGCCGAGGTCGGCGTCGACCTCGCCCGAGAGCACGATGCGAGTGGCGTCGGTCCCCACGATGACCTGCACAGCCCCCGGCTCACCGACGATCCCTGCACCCTGGTCGGCCTGCGAGACGTCCGCAGGCCCGTCGGGGATCGTGCTGTTACCGTCGCGCACGGCGCTCCTTTCAGGTTCTTCGGCAGGCCCGCGCCGCTTCTCGACGACTTGCCTGTTCGGAACGCTAGACGATGGGAGGTGGTGGTGGTCAACTCCCACGCCTCCCCCCTTCCCGATCGGGCCCTGGCCGAGGTCCGCGACCGTGCCCTGAAGTCCACTTCCGTGCCGATGGCGCTGCTGGATGCGACGACGACGAACCTGCCCGTGATCTGGGTGAACGACGCGTTCGAGCGGGTCACCGGCTACGGCGTGGAGGAGGCGCAGCTCCGACAGGCGGCGGTGCTGGCGGACTCAGCGCTGCAGCCGCCCGACCTGCTCCGGTTGCTCGACGAGCTCCGCGCCGGGCGGGAGATCGCCCACACGATCGTCCTGCGACGTGCCGACGGCACCCAGCTCGCCTGCCGCGTGCACCTGTCCCCGGTCCACGCCGGCGGTGACGGTCCCCTGACCCACTGGGTCGCCGCGCTCCAGGACCTGACCGAACAGCTGTCGCACGACGCCGAGCAGGCGGCGATGGTGGAGACGGAACGCCGCGAGCGGCGCAGCCTCGGGCTCATCGCGCAGGTCTCGGACCTCCTCATGGACGTCGACGACCCGCACGCGCTGCGCGAGATCGCGGCGATCCTGCGGCGGGCGGTCGTCGGCTGGGCCGCGTTCTACCTCAACGACGGTGGGCTGCGGGTGGCCGACGGGATCGACGCGGGGCGCCCGCCCACCGGCAAGGGCTCGCGCCACGGGGAGGGGCCGACGGTGCGGGACGTGGGGCCGGACGCCGTCCAGCAGCTCCTCGACGCCGAGATCGACCGGCCGGTGGAGCTGGCGCTCGGCGGCTCGTACGGGCTCGGGAGCGCGTCGGCGTGGCTGGCCCAGCAGGCCGAGACCGAGCTGGGCCTGGCCGACACGGCTGAGAGCCGCTCGGTCCTCGTCTTCCCGCTGCCCGGTCGCCGCCGGGTCCTCGGGGTGCTCGTCGTGCACGCGCACGACGGCCACGGCCTGCACGGCCTGGAGCCGTCCGTGCGCACCGTCCTGGACCTCACGGCCCGCCGTGTCGGGCTGGTCATCGACAACGCACGCCTCTACGACCGCGAGCACCGGCTGGCCGAGACCCTCCAGCGGGCGATGCTCCCCGAGCAGGCCGAGGTCGACGGCCTCGACGTGTGGACGTACTACGCGCCGAACTCGGAGAACGCCCAGGTGGGCGGCGACTGGTACGACGTGCTCCAGGTCAGCCCGGACGTCGTCGGCGTGGTCATCGGGGACGTCGTCGGCCACGACGTCGAGGCTGCGGCGTCGATGGGTCAGCTGCGCTCGGTGGTCCGCTCCTACATCTTCGACATCACGACGCCCGGCCCGGTGCTGGAGCGGGTCGACCAGCTCGTCGCCGGCATGCGGGTGCCGCGCCCGGCCGGTCTGGTCCTGTCGACCCTGACGCGCTCCGAGGACCGTTGGCGGCTGGAGTACTCGCGCGCGGGTCACCTGCCGGCGCTGCTCGTCCGGGCGGGGCGCGTCACCCCGCTCGACGCGGCCGGGGGACCGCTGATCGGCTTCGGCGGCGTGCCCCGGAGCACGGGTGCGGTCGACCTCGACGCCGGTGACGTCGTCGTCTACTACACGGACGGTCTCATCGAGCGGCGCGACCGTGGCCTGCGCGACGGGCTCGCCGCGCTGTCGGCCGTGGCCGCCGGTGTCACAGCGCGCGACGCGGCGGGCGTCGGCGAGGAGCTGCTGTCGCGGCTCGCGGACCACCCCGAGGACGACGTCGCCGTCGTGGTCGTGCGGGTGCCATCGCCGCTGGACACCTCCGGGCGCACCCGCAGCCCCCGCCGGCGGCGCTGGTCGCTGCCCAGCGAGGCGGCCTCGATCGGGCGCGCGCGGCACGCGGTGGTGCGGACCTGTCAGGCGTGGGGGATCGAGGACGCGGCGAACGCGGAGCTGGTCGTCTCCGAGCTCGTCGCGAACGCCGTGCTGCACGGGTTCGGGCACGTCTCGTTGCAGCTCTACGACACCGGGGACGGCCTGCGCATCGAGGTCGAGGACGCCAACCCGGCGCCGCCGGTCACCACGGACGGGCATCCCGGGCGCGTGGGGGGCTTCGGCATGCAGATCGTGGAACGGCTCGCGGACTGGGGCTGGCGGCAGTCCCGCGGCGGCAAGCTGGTCTGGGCGAAGGTGCGACCGGGGTCGCTGCCCGCCGGCAGCCGCTAGGCCGGGGCGGAGGCCCCGTCGGGACGGCGGAAGTCCGACGGCTCGACGCCCGACTCGCACCGGTGGTCCGTGTCGATGCGGAACAGGTCGAGGGCACCGCAGATCTCGATGACGAACAGGTCCCGCGGGTCCGCCCCGCGCAGGACCGTCGCGCCGCCACGCTTGCGGCCGGCGTCCGCCAGCGAGATGAGGAACGCCGCACCGGTCGAGTCCATGAAGGTCACGCGGCACATGTCGATGACCACGAGCTGGCGGCGCAGCCCCACGACGCGCGCGGCGATCTCGGGGAACTGGTCACGCTCGGCGAGGTCCAGGTCGCCGGCGACGGTCAGCGTCGTCGTCGTCGCGGACGTCGAGATCTCGATCATGGGCACCCTGTCTGGAGGGGGGGAGGTGCGCACCGAACAAGGGTCCAGGTCGGCGGGACGACTGTAGTCGCGCTCCCAGCGGGTCGCACGCGGTAGGGGACACTGTGACGATGAGCCACGAGAACCTGCTGGACGGTCCCGCCCCGACCCTGCTGCCCGCCGACGGCCCCGACGCCGACGCCCGTGCCGCGCTCATCAGCGGCTCCTCCCCGCGCGAGGCCGTCGCCGCGGCACCGGCGGCATCGATCCTGTGGGCCCTGCTGGCCGAGAACGCCCTCGCGGACGACGGCGACCCCGTGGCTGCCTACGCGTACGCGCGCACCGGCTACCACCGGGGTCTCGACGCGCTGCGCCGTGCGGGCTGGCACGGCCGCGGCCCGATCCCCGCGGACCACGCACCCAACGAGGGGTTCCTGCGGTCGCTGCTCGCGCTCGCAGAGGCCGCGGAGGCCATCGGCGAGTCCGAGGAGGCGACGCGGTGCGAGACGTTCCTCGCCGACAGCGGCACCTCCGTCAGCGAGGTCGCGAACCTGCGGTGACATGACCATCTCTTGACGATCCGGTAGCCTCTGTGGGTACTGGGTCACTGCCGCCCGGTGCACGGCCCCGGCACACCTCCAGCACCCGGGTCCGCACCGTAGGCAGCATGGGAGTGGTGATCTGGATGCCGGCCGTCGTGGTGCTCGGAGCTCAGTGGGGCGACGAGGGCAAGGGCAAGGCCACCGACCAGCTCGGTGCACGGACGGACTACGTCGTGAAGTTCAACGGCGGGAACAACGCGGGCCACACGGTCGTGATCGGCGGCGAGAAGTACGCCCTCCACCTGCTGCCCTCGGGGATCCTGTCGCCCGGCGTCGTCCCGGTCATCGGCAACGGCGTCGTCGTGGACATCGAGGTGCTGTTCGAGGAGATCGACGCGCTCGAGGCCCGCGGCGTGGACACCTCCGCGCTCAAGGTCTCGTCGGCCGCCCACGTGATCGCCCCGTACAACCGCACGCTCGACAAGGTCACCGAGCGGTTCCTGGGCAAGCGCCGCATCGGCACCACCGGTCGCGGCATCGGCCCCGCGTACTCCGACAAGATCAACCGCGTCGGCATCCGCATCCAGGACCTCTTCGACGAGAAGATCCTGCGGGAGAAGGTCGAGGGTGCCCTCGACCAGAAGAACCACCTGCTGGTGAAGGTCTACAACCGGCGCGCGATCACCGTCGACGAGACGGTCGACGACCTGCTGCGCCACGCCGACCGCCTGCACCCCCTGGTCGCCGACACCCCGCTGCTGCTGAACACCGCGCTCGACGAGGGCAAGACGCTCGTCTTCGAGGCCGGCCAGGCCACCATGCTCGACGTCGACCACGGCACCTACCCGTTCGTCACGTCCTCGTCGGCCACGGCCGGCGGCGCGTGCACCGGCTCGGGCGTGGGGCCGACGAGGATCGACCGAGTCGTCGCCGTCGCCAAGGCGTACACCACCCGCGTGGGCGAGGGCCCGTTCCCCACAGAGCTGCTCGACGACGACGGTGAGTGGCTGCGGCAGACCGGCGGCGAGTTCGGCACCACCACCGGCCGCCCGCGCCGCACCGGCTGGTACGACGCCGTCGTGGTCCGCTACGCCAGCCGCGTCAACGGGCTCACGGACCTGGTGGTCACCAAGCTCGACGTGCTGACCGGCCGGGACAAGATCCCCGTCGCCATCGCGTACGACGTCAAGGGTCGCCGGTTCGACGAGATGCCGTACGACCAGTCGGACTTCCACCACGCGACGCCGGTCTACGAGTACCTCGACGGGTGGTCCGAGGACATCTCGGGAGCCCGCGAGTTCGACGACCTGCCGGCCGCCGCGCAGCGCTACCTGCTGCGGCTCGAGGAGATCTCGGGCGCCCGCATCTCCTCGATCGGCGTCGGTCCCGGCCGCGAGGCCACGATCGTCCGGCACGAGCTGCTCAGCTGACGTCTCCCGCGACGCGGGCGTGCAGGTGCATGTCGTGCCAGCCGTCCGCGTGCAGGGCGTCGCCGCGCTTGGTGCCCTCCAGGCGGAAGCCGGCGCGGGTGGCCACCCGGCACGACGCGGGGTTGTCGACGGAGTGGTCGACCTCGATCCGGTGCAGGCCGAGCGTCTCGAACGCCCAGGTGCTCACGGCGGTCAGGGCGGCGGTCGCGGTGCCGCGTCCGCGCGCCTGGGGCAGCACCCAGTAGGAGATGTCCGAGCGCCCGTCGCCGTGGTCGAGCGACCGCAGGCTGATCTGGCCGACGACCGCGCCGTCGCGCACCAGGGCCCAGCCGGCGCCGGTCTCGCCGTGCCACCGGCCGGCCCAGGACGTCACCCACGCGGTGGCCTCGTCGAGGTTCATGGACCGCGTGTGCCACCGCCGGATGTCGGAGTCCTCGTAGGCGGTGACCACCACGGCGGCGTCGTCGACGTGCCAGGGGCGAAGGCGGAGACCGTCGGCGTCGAGCACCGGCTGGGTCAGGTCGCGCTGGGTTCCGGGGGTGATCGCGGGCGTTGTCAGCCGGGGCACGCGGCCAGTTCTACCGCGCTCCGGCGGTCGCCGTCAGCACGGTCTCGTCCACGGGCGCCGGCGGCAGCTCCAGCTCGGCCACCATGCGCTGCCGGACGACCGCGACCGGGTAGGCCACCCCGGCCACGCAGACCGCCGTCGCGCCCAGGAAGACCGCGGACAGGCCCCACTGCTCCGCGACGAGGCCACCGAGCAGCGCGCCGACGGGCATGAGCCCGTAGGCGAGGGTCCGGCTGGCACCGCCCACGCGACCGAGCATCCCGGGCGCGACCATCCGCTGCCGCATCGACTGCGAGATCACGTTGCCGGTGGTGTTGAGGAACCCGACCACGAACAGGCCCGACGCGATGGCGGGCACGGTGGGCGCGAGCACAGGGACCAGCATCAGGAGGGACTGCAGCATCCAGGAGGTCAGCAGCAGCGGGACCTCGGGGATGCGTCGGCCGAGCGGCTCGGCGGCGATCGAGCCGAGCACCGCGCCGACCGCCAGGACCGCGATGACCAGCGGGTACTGCGCGGGCTCGAGGCCGACGCGCGACCCGGGGCCCACCATCCAGAGCACGAACACGGCGAAGTAGCCGGTGCTGGCCATGTTCATCACGCTGCCGGCCACGAGCAGCGGCCGGAGCACCGGGTGCCGGACCAGGAAGCCGACGCCCTCGCGGATCTCGGCGGTCGCCGAGCGCCTCTGCGGCGCGGCGTGCTTGTACGACCCGGGGATCCGGGTGGCGATGAGGACCAGCGCGAGCACGCCGAGCCCCGCCGGGACGCCGAGCACCCAGCCGGCGCCGAGCGCGAGCAGGGCGCCGGCGACCGGCCCGCCGACGAACGCGGACATCACCTGCTGCGCCGCGAGCGTCCGCCCGTTCGCGGCCTCGAGGCGGGAGCGCGGCACCAGGTCCGGCACCAGCGCCGAGCCGGCGAGGTCGACGAACACGTCGGTCACCCCGTAGAGCAGCACGATCACGGTCAGCGCCGGCATCGTCATGCGCCCGGAGGCGACCATCCAGACTGCGACCCCGAGCAGGGCCGCGCGGGCGGCGAGCCCGACCACCTGGGTGTACTTACGGTCGCGTCGGTCGACGACCACCCCGGCGGCGAGCCCGCACACCAGCCACGGGAGCCACGCCGCTGCGGTGAGCTGGGCGATCTGGCTGGGGGATCGCGTGAGCGTCAGGGCGTACAGGGGGACGCCGGTCTGCACGATGCCGTCGCCGAGGTTCGCCATCCCGGTGGCCGTGAGGTGCGCGGCGAACCGACGGCCGAGGGGTTCCCGCGTGGCGACCTGCTCGCTCATGGGTGTGCTCCCGGTAGGATTGAAGAGGAAACTCTGCAAAGACAACTCTGCAAAGGTATCTCTGCGAATGAGCGAGAGCAACCCCCTTCCTTTCCGGGCCCGTGCCATCGGGCCGGAGGAGCTCAAGGCGTTGGCGCACCCCCTGCGGATGGCGATGTACGACTACCTGTCCGAGCACGGGGCGGCCACGGCCAGCCAGCTCGGCCGGCACCTGGGCGAGAGCAGCGGGCAGACCAGCTACCACCTGCGCCAGCTGGAGAAGCACGGCTTCGTCGAGGACGACCCGGCGCACGAGCGCGGTCGGGACCGGTGGTGGCGCGCGGTCGGGTACAGCCTCGACGGCCGGGACATGCTCCGTGACCCCCGGACCGCGGACGCCGCCAAGGCGCTGCTGCAGGGGGTCGTCGCCGAGCGCGCCCAGGTGCTCCAGCGGTGGCTGTCCATGGGGGACACCCCGGAGTGGGAGGGCGCGTCGCTCAACGACCGGACGACGGCCGACCTGACCCTCGAGGAGCTGCAGCAGGTCGTGCTCGCGGTGCAGGAGGTCGTCGACGACGCCGTCAAGGCGGCCAAGGCGCGCAAGGCTGCCGGCGAGACCGAGGGCCGGCGACGGGTGCGGATCTACGTCGACGCACTCCCGCTGCCGCGCGACGATGGCGCCTGAGTTGTGCAGATCGAAAGAAACGCGGATGTTTCCGGCCTGAGGTGATGGAATCGGTGGACGAAGAGGTCCACGGTGGAAGGACTGGATCCTTTCCCGGAGGTCGTCATGACGCTCGTCGAGCACTATCCGCCCCTCACGGTCCCGGCTGCGCCCGGTGTGCACCGGCACCGTGCGCTGCACTCGTGGGTCGGCGCCGTCGCTGCGCTCACGGAGCCGGACGATGTCGTCTGGGTCGACGGCTCGCCGGAGCAGGCGGCGACGCTCGTCGAGGACATGGTCGACGCGGGGACCCTCATCCGGCTCAACGAGGAGCTGCGGCCGAACAGCTTCCTCGCGCGCTCCGACCCGTCCGACGTCGCCCGCGTCGAGGACCGCACCTTCATCTGCTCGGTCGACGCCGACGACGCCGGACCCACCAACCACTGGCGCGAGCCGCACGTCATGCGCGCCGAGCTGGCGGGGGTGTTCGCCGGCTCGATGCGCGGCCGGACCATGTACGTCGTCCCGTTCTCGATGGGCCCGCTGGGCGGACCGATCTCGCAGCTGGGCGTGCAGGTCACCGACTCGCCGTACGTCGTCGTGAGCATGCGCGTCATGACGCGCGTGGGGACGCCGGTCCTGGACCTGCTCGGGCCCGACGGCGACTTCGTCCCCGCGGTGCACTCCGTCGGCGCGCCGCTCGGCCCCGGGGACGACGACGTCCCGTGGCCGTGCAACCCCACGAAGTACATCGTCCACTTCCCCGAGACCCGGGAGATCTGGTCGTACGGCTCGGGCTACGGCGGCAACGCGCTGCTGGGCAAGAAGTGCTTCGCGCTGCGGATCGCGTCGGTCATGGCACGCGACGAGGGCTGGCTCGCCGAGCACATGCTCGTGCTGCGGGTGACCTCGCCGACCGGGACGGTGTCGCACGTCGCGGCCGCGTTCCCGTCCGCGTGCGGCAAGACCAACCTTGCGATGCTCCAGCCGACCATCCCGGGCTGGAAGGTCGAGACGATCGGCGACGACATCGCGTGGCTGCGTCCCGGCGGGCCCGGGACCGACGGGCGGCTGCGGGCGATCAACCCCGAGGCCGGGTTCTTCGGCGTCGCCCCCGGCACCGGCGAGGCCACCAACCCCGCCGCCATCGCGACCCTGTCGCACGACGTCATCTTCACGAACGTCGCCCTCACCGACGAGGGGGACGTGTGGTGGGAGGGCCTGACCGACACCCCGCCGGACCACCTGACCGACTGGCGGGGCGACGACTGGACCCCCGCGTCCGAGACGCCGGCCGCCCACCCGAACAGCCGGTTCACGGTGGCCGCCGAGCAGTGCCCGACGATCGCCGACTCGTGGGACTCGCCCGAGGGGGTGGCCATCGACGCGATCTGGTTCGGCGGTCGGCGGGCCACCAACGTGCCGCTGGTCGCCCAGGCGCGGAGCTGGTCGCACGGGGTGTTCCTGGGCGCGACGATCGCGTCCGAGCAGACCGCCGCCGCGGAGGGACCCGTCGGGACGCTGCGTCGCGACCCCTTCGCCATGCTCCCGTTCTGCGGCTACAACATGGCCGACCACTGGGGCCACTGGCTCCGGCTCGGCGCGCAGCTGTCCGCCCGCGGCATCCCCCTGCCGGCGATCTTCGGCGTCAACTGGTTCCGCAAGGGTGCCGACGGGTCCTACCTCTGGCCGGGGTTCGGGGAGAACGCCCGGGTGCTGGCCTGGGCGCTGCAGCGGCTCGACGGGTCGGTGGAGGGGGCCGACTCGCCGATCGGGGTGCTGCCCGCGGAGGGTGAGCTGAACCTCGACGGGCTGAACCTGCCGACGACCGCCCTGGAGCAGCTGCTCGCGGTCGACCCCGCGGCCTGGCTGGCCGAGTGCGACCTGACCGAGGAGTTCTTCGCGCGGTTCGGGGACCGGCTCCCGCTGGCGATGGTCGACGAGCTGGACGCCCTGCGGGCACGGCTCCGCGCCGCCGGCTGAGCCCGCACCGGTCGCCGGGCGCGCCGTCGGGGCGCGGCCGGTAGGCTCCCGGCCCGTGAAGATCCTCGTCGTCGGCACCGGTGCCCGTGAGCACGCGCTGGTGCGCGCGCTGTCCCTCGATCCGGCGGTCACCGCGCTGCACGCCGCCCCGGGCAACCCCGGCATCGGGTCGCTCGCGACGCTGCACGCCGTCGACCAGCTCGACGGGACCGCCGTCGCGGCACTCGCCACGAGCCTGGACGCGGACCTCGTCGTCGTCGGGCCCGAGGCACCGCTCGTCGCGGGCGTCGCCGACGCGGTCCGGGCCGTGGGGATCCCCGTCTTCGGCCCGTCCGCCGCGGGCGCCCGGCTCGAGGGCTCCAAGGCGTTCGCCAAGGAGGTCATGGCCGCCGCTGGCGTCCCCACCGCCGAGCCGCGGGTGGCGACGACGATCGAGGAGGCCGCCGCGGGTCTCGACGCGTTCGGTGCCCCGTACGTGGTCAAGGACGACGGGCTCGCCGCGGGCAAGGGCGTCGTCGTGACCCACGACCGCGCCGAGGCGCTGGCCCACGCGCAGGCGTGCCTTGCCAAGCCCGACGGCCGCATCGTCATCGAGGACTACCTCGACGGACCCGAGATCTCGCTGTTCGTCCTGTCCGACGGCATCGACGTGGTGCCGCTGGTCCCCGCGCAGGACTTCAAGCGCGCGCACGACGGCGACGAGGGCCCCAACACCGGCGGCATGGGCGCGTACTCGCCGCTGCCGTGGGCACCCGCGGACCTGGTCGACGAGGTCGTCGAGCGCGTCGCGCGCCCGACGATCGCCGAGATGGCCCGCCGCGGCACCCCCTTCTCCGGTGTCCTGTACGTCGGGCTCGCGCTCACGTCGTCCGGGCTGAAGGTCGTCGAGTTCAACGCCCGCTTCGGGGATCCCGAGACGCAGGTCGTGCTGGCCCGGCTGGAGACGCCGCTGGCCGCGGTGCTGCTCGCCTCCGCGACGGGGACGCTCGGCACCCTGCCCCCGCTGCGGTGGCGCGACGACGCGGCGGTGACGGTCGTCATCGCCTCGGGCGGGTACCCGGGCGCCGTCCGCTCCGGAGACCCCATCACGGGGACCGAGGACGCCGAGGCGATCCCCGGCGTGCACGTCCTGCACGCCGGCACGGCCCTGCATCTCAATGCCGCATCCGACGACGACGACGCGATCGACGGCGCGCACCTCGTCTCCGCGGGTGGTCGCGTGCTGTCCGTCGTCGGCGTCGGCCCCGACCTGCACGCCGCCCGCGCCGCCGCCTACGCGGGTGTGCAGCAGATCGAGCTGCCGTTCTCGCACCACCGCTCGGACATCGCCGCGGCCGTTGCGGACGTCCCACTCGTCTGAGGAGCGGTACGGCATCATCGCGGGATGGCTACCACCACGTTCGTGTACGGCGACGGCGCCTGGGGCGGGGATGCAGCTGTGACCCCGAGCCTGACCATCGAGGTGCAGGACGGCGACATCGCGACCATCGACTACCGACCGGCGCCGGACGGGCTCGGCCGGTTCTACCTGGGCTTCCAGCCGCGGGACTTCTTCGACGACCCGGCGGAGAGCGACCCGGTGGATCTCGCGGCCGAGGCGGAGGCCTTCGCCGAGTGGGCGCTGCTGGTCGGCGCGGTGGATGTCGAGGCCAAGCACGTGCGGCGTCTGCTGGCCGAGGAGCACGTCGACGAGCCGGCGGACACGTTCGTCGAGGAGACCGTCGAGCGGCTGGTCCGGCTCGTCGGGTTGCCCATCCCGGATGGTCTCGAGGGCGGGGACGACCTCGTCTGATCGGGCACACTGTGCCCGTGACTTCTCACCTCCCTGGCTGGACGCACACCTACTCCGGCAAGGTCCGTGACCTGTACGTGCCGGAGGACCCGTCGCACGGGGACGTCGTCCTCGTCGTCGCCAGCGACCGGGTCTCCGCGTTCGACCACGTGCTCGACCCCGGCATCCCCGGCAAGGGCGTCGTCCTGACGCAGCTGAGCCTGTGGTGGTTCGAGCAGCTGGCGGACCTGGTGCCCAACCACGTGGTGTCGACGGACGTCCCGGCGCAGGTCGCCGGGCGCGCGATGATCTGCCGCCGCCTGGACATGTTCCCCGTCGAGTGCGTCGCGCGCGGGTACCTCACCGGGTCGGGGCTCGCGGAGTACCGGGTGTCCGGCTCGGTGACCGGGATCGCGCTGCCCGCGGGGCTGGTGGACGGCTCGCGGCTGCCGGAGCCGATCTTCACCCCGGCCAGGAAGGCCGAGCTGGGGGAGCACGACGAGAACGTGCCGTTCGAGGCCGTGGTCGCGACCGTCGGTGCCGACACGGCGGAGTCGCTGCGGGCGCTGACCCTGGCGGTGTACGGGCGGGCCGAGGCGATCGCGCGCGAGCGCGGCGTGATCCTGGCCGACACCAAGCTGGAGTTCGGCACCGACCCGACGACCGGCGCGATCACCCTGGGCGACGAGGTGCTGACCCCCGACTCCTCGCGGTTCTGGCCGGCTGACCTGTGGCAGCCCGGGCGTGCGCAGGCCAGCTTCGACAAGCAGTTCGTCCGGGACTGGCTCACGTCGTCGGCGTCCGGGTGGGACCGCGCCTCCGACTCGCCGCCGCCGAGCCTGCCCTCGGACGTCGTCGGGCGCACGCGCGACCGGTACCTCGAGGCGTACGAGCGACTGACGGGAACGCCGCTGCCGGTGTGATGTTTCGCTCACCCCCGACAGGGGAGGGGTGCCGCAGGAGAGGTTAGGCTTGCCTCATTCTGACGTCGCCCGCTTCGCCGAGGTGGCAGTCCCCGAACGAATGGGAGCACCTCCGTGCGCATCGCCCGTCGCGCGGCAGCAGTGGCATCCGTCGCTGCCGTCGCCCTCACTCTCACTGCCTGCGCCGGCGCGGCCGAGTCCGCCGACGAGCCCACCGCGAGCGCGTCCTCCGACAGCATCTTCCCCGTGTCGATCGACTCGACGCTCGGCACGGCCGAGATCGAGAAGAAGCCCGAGCGCGTCGTGACGCTCGGCTGGGGCGCTGCTGACATCGCGTTCTCGCTGGGCACCGTGCCGGTCGGGATCGAGGAGGACACCTGGGGCGGCGACGCCGACGGGTACCAGCCGTGGTTCCGCGACGCGGTCGAGGACGAGGGCGCCGAGCTGCCCGAGACCATCGCGATGTACCCCGAGCTGGACGTCGACGCGATCATCGCGCTCGAGCCCGACCTCGTGCTCGCCCCGCAGTCGGGTCTGGAGCAGGACGTGTTCGACCAGCTCTCCGCGTTCGTCCCCGTGGTCGCCTACCCCGGTGAGCCCTGGCAGACCTCGCTCGAGGACCAGGTGAACATCGCCGCCGAGGCGCTGGGCGTCCCGGAGAAGGCGGACCCGCTCCTCGCGGAGCGCCAGGCCGCGATCGACACCGCTGCCGAGGAGAACCCCGAGCTGTCCGGGCTGACGTTCGCCTACGTCTACGGCGGCGACCAGCCGGGTGCCCTGTCGGTGTACCTGCCCGGTGACCCGCGCGTCGAGCTGCTCACCGGTCTCGGCCTCGAGCTCGCCCCGTCCGTCTCGACGCTGTCGGCCTCGCCCGGGACGTTCGTGAGCACCCTCGGCCTCGAGAACGCCGACCAGCTCGACGACGCGGAGCTGCTGTTCACGTGGTTCAACAGCACCGACGAGCAGGCCGCGACCGAGGCCCAGCCGCTCTGGGCGCAGATCCCGGCGTTCGCGTCCGGTGCCTACGTCCCGATGCTCGACCCGCAGCTGGGCATGGCCGTCTCGGTGGCCACGCCGCTGAGCGTGCCGTGGGCGATCGACGAGTACGTCCCGCTCATCACCGCCGGCGCGGCGAAGGTCCAGGGCTGACCGACCTTCACCTCGCGCCGTGAGCATCGCCGTCGCCGGAGCCCCGCACGCCACCCGCGTGCGGGGCTCTCGCGCGCTCGTGCTCGGGCTGGGGCTGGTCGCCGCACTCCTGCTGCTCGTGCTCGTCGTCGGACTGAGCATCGCCGTCGGCGCCAAGCCTCTGCCCCTGGGCGACGTGTGGTCGGCGTGGCGGAACCCGGACGGGTCGTACGCGTCCACGGTGGTCGCGTCGCGGGTGCCCCGCACGCAGCTCGGCCTGCTCGTCGGCGCCGCGCTCGCCGTGGCGGGCGTGGTGATCCAGGGCCTGACCCGCAACCCGCTCGGCGACCCGGGGCTGCTCGGCGTGAACGCGGGGGCGTCGGCGTCGCTCGTGGTCACGGCCGCGGTGCTCGGCGGGGTCGCCGGTCGGACCGTCTGGGCGGCCGTGCCCGGTGCGCTGTTCGCCGCGGGTGCCGTGTACCTGATCGGGTCCGGGGGTCGACGGGCGACTCCCGTGCGGCTCGTCCTGGCCGGCGCCGCCGTCTCCGCGGTGCTGATCGCGCTCGTCGAGGCCATCACCCTGGCCAACCCGACGGTGTTCGACACCTATCGCTCCTGGGTGGTCGGCTCCCTGGCCGGGCGGCCCCCGTCGACCGTCGATGCCGTGCTGCCGTTCGTCCTCGTGGGCCTCGTCCTGTGCCTGCTGCTCGCCCGGCCGCTCAACGCGCTCGCGCTCGGCGACGAGGCCGCGACCTCCCTCGGGCTGCGCGCCGGCCGGACCCGGCTGCTCGGCGCCGCCGGCGCGACCCTGCTGTGCGCCGCGGCCGTGGCCGCCGTCGGACCCATCGCCTTCGTCGGGCTGGCCGTGCCGCACGTCGTGCGCTCGTTCACCGGCTCCGACCACCGCTGGCTCCTGCCGTACTGCCTCGTGCTCGGTCCGGTCCTCCTGCTCGCCGCCGACGTCGTCGGCCGGGTGGTCGCCCGCCCCGGCGAGCTCCCCGTCGGTGCCGTGACGGCGTTCGTCGGGGCGCCCTTCCTGATCATGGCCGTGCGCCGAGGGCGGGTGGGGCTGTGACCGCCGTCCTGACCCTCGGTCCCGCGGTCGCCGTGCGCTGGCGGCGTCGGCCGGTCGTGGTCTGCATCGTCGCGCTCGTGATCATGCTGGTCACGATGCTCGTCACGCTGTCTGCGGGGCAACTGGGCATCCCGCTGACGGAGCTGCCCGGGGTTGTCGCCGGTACCGGGTCGCGCGCGCAGGAGTGGGTGCTGTGGACCAGCCGGCTGCCGCGGCTGCTCGTCGGCGCCGCGGCCGGCGCGGCGTTCGCGGTCTCCGGGGCGATGTTCCAGTCCGTCACGCGCAACCCGCTGGGCAGCCCCGACGTCATCGGCCTCGGCGCGGGCGCCGCAGCGGGTGCGGCGGCCGCGGGGCTCGTGTGGCCGGGCGTCGTGCCGGTCCCCGTCGGTGCGCTGATCGGTGCCGGCATCGCGATCGGCGCGGTCTACCTGGGCTCGGGGGCGGGGTTCCGGGCGCCGTTGCGGATGGTCGTCGTCGGCATCGCCGTCGGTGCGATGTCGATGGCGTTCGTGCAGCTGGCCCTCGCGCGCGCCACCCGCCAGGACGCGCAGGTGATCTCCGCGTACCTCAACGGCAGCCTCGCCGCGCGGGCCTGGTCCGACGTGGTCCTCATCGTCGTCGCGCTCGTGGTGCTGCTGCCCGTCGCGCTCGCCCTGACCCGGCCGATGCAGCTGGTCGAGATGGGCGACGAGGTCGCCGTCGCGGTCGGCGTCCACGCGGACCGGGTGCGGACCTGGGCGGTGGTGGTCGGCGTGCTGCTCACCGCCGCGGCCGTCACCGTGAGCGGGCCGATCGCGTTCGTCGCGCTGACCGCACCGCAGATCGCGCGCCGGCTGACCCGGTCGACCGGACCCGGTATGGTCGCCGCCGCGTGCTGCGGTGCCGCGGTGCTCGTCGTCGCCGACCTGGTCGCCCAGTACGCCGTGCCGGGCGTCGTCTACCCCGTGGGTGTCGTCACCGCCGCGCTCGGCGGCGTGTACCTCGCGTTCCTGCTGGTCCGCGAGTGGAGGAGGAGTCCCGCGTGAGCTCTCCCGTACAAGGTTCACCGCTGGAGGCAGAGGGCCTGACCCTCGCCTACGACCAGCTCGTCGTCGCCCAGGACCTGTCCGTGCAGATCCCGCGGGCCTCGTTCACCGTGATCATCGGCCCCAACGGCTGCGGCAAGTCGACGCTCCTGCGGGCGCTCGGTCGCACGCTCAAGCCGCGCGCAGGACGGGTGCTGCTCGAGGGCACCCCGATCTCGACCATGAAGAGCAAGGACGTCGCCCGTCGGCTCGCGCTCCTGCCGCAGAGCCCGATCGCGCCCGAGTCCATCACCGTCGGGGACCTCGTCGCCCGCGGCCGGTACCCGCACCAGGGGCTCCTGCGGCAGTGGTCGGCCGCCGACGCCCGGGCCGTCGCGGACGCCCTCGACGCCACCGAGGTCGCCGACCTGCGCGACCGCTACGTCGCCGAGCTGTCCGGCGGTCAGCGGCAGCGGGTCTGGCTCGCCATGGCCCTCGCGCAGCAGACCGACCTGCTGCTGCTCGACGAGCCGACGACGTTCCTGGACATCGCGCACCAGTTCGAGGTCATGGACCTGTGCGCCCGGCTGCACGAGGAGGGCCGCACGCTCGTGGCCGTCCTCCACGACCTGAACCAGGCCGCCCGGTACGCCACGCACCTCATCGCGATGAAGGCCGGGGCCGTGGTCGCCGAGGGGCCGCCGGCCGACGTCGTGACGGAGCCCCTCGTCCGCGAGGTGTTCGGGCTCGCCTGCCGGGTGGTGCCGGACCCGGAGACCGGGACGCCGATGGTCGTGCCCGCCCGCCGTGACGCGCACGTGCGGCACTAGAGGGCGATCTGCGCCACCGCGGTCAGCGGCAGCCAGCGCTCGCGGTCGGCCAGGGCGCCGACAGGGGCGAGCACGTCGGCGTCGACCAGCGGACCGAGATCGATCCCGGTGAGCTCCTCGACGTCGACGACGGGCACCTGGAACGTGCGGAACGGCCCGAGCTCGGGCACGCCCACCTGCAGGGTTCGGACGAAGGGCGTCTGGTCGAGCACGAACGCCGTGGCACGCAGGTCCGCGCCGGACGCCCACGCGGCGACCTTCCAGAACCTCCGCGGGATCTGGACGCCGCGGTAGACCGGGTCGTCGTCGGCGAGGACAGGCCCGGTGAACACCGAGACCCGGTGCCCGTGCGTCTGGGCGTAGTCGAGCACGTGGTCCTCGAGGCCGACCCAGAGCAGCTCGCCCTGGTTGAACGCCGAGGCCTGCGGCGCGGCGTTCGGGTACGCGAACGTGTCGAAGTTGGCCTTCCGGGCGACCACCAGGTCACCCCAGACAGGGTCGCGACGACGCACCAGGTGCCCGCGGTCGAGGTCGTTGCGCGCGTACAGCTCCGGGCCGGCCTGCTCGTCGGCCGGGACCCGCGGGTCGAGGTGCCAGTCGTCGCCGCGCTCCAGGTTGACCAGCTGTGCACCGTCGATGTTCACCGCCGTCGCCGCCGCCAGTCGTCGCGCAGGGTCGAGCAGCACCGTGAAGTGCGTCGACGGGAGGGTCCGGACCGTCTGCGCCGGTCTCGGGAGCGGGACGAGCGGACCGAGGAACGTCGGGTCGTATCCCTCTACGGTGCTCACATGCGGACCGTACCGACCACCTCCGACCTGCTGCTGCGCGATGCTCGCCTGGTGGACGGCGACGGACCCGTCGACGTCCTCCTCCGCGACGGCCGGGTGGTCGCCGTCGGACCACGGCTCGATGCCGGTAACGAGCAGGTGCCGCTCGACGGCCGGTGGCTCATGCCCGGTCTCTGGGACGCGCACGTCCACCTGACCCAGTGGGCGCTCGCCCGGCGCCGGCTGGACGTCTCCGGGGCCACGTCCGCCGCGCACGCCGTCACGCTCGTCGCCGCGGCCCCGCCCCCGCCCCCGGGTACGGCACTCGTCGGCTTCGGGTTCCGCGACGGGCTCTGGCCCGACCAGCCGACGGCCGCGCTGCTCGACGCCGCCGTCGGGGACCTGCCCGTCGTCCTCGTCTCCGGTGACCTGCACTGCGCCTGGGCCTCGACGGCCGGGCTCCGGTTCCTCGGCGTCGGCTCGCACCCCACCGGCCTGCTCCGGGAGTCCGAGTGGCTCCCACGGCAGGCGGCCGTCGACCACGTGCCCGACGACGTCGCCGACGCGCTCGTCGACGACGCCTCCGCCGCCGCGGCCGCACGCGGGGTGGTCGGCATCGTCGACCTGGAGATCGCCGACAACGTGGCCGTCTGGCGTCGTCGCGTCGCTGCCCGACCCGCCCGGCTCCGCGTGCGCGCGGGGGTGTGGGAGGAGTTCCTCGACCGCGTCGTCCGCGAGGACCTGCACACCGGCGACGCCATCGGCGGGCTCGTCACGCAGGGCCCGGTGAAGGTCATCACCGATGGCTCGCTCAACACGCGGACGGCCTTCTGCCACGACCCGTACGCCGGGCTGACCGGCCCGAACGCCCGCGGCATCCTCGCGGTGCCCCCGTCGCGGCTGGCTCCGCTCATGGCGCACGCCACCCGCCACGGTCTGCGCTGCGCGATCCACGCCATCGGCGACGCCGCGAACGCGCTGGCCCTCGACGCCTTCGCCGCGTCCGGTGCGACCGGGTCGATCGAGCACGCCCAGCTGGTGTCCTGGGAGGACGTCGAGCGGTTCGCGGCGCTCGGGGTGGTCGCCAGCGTGCAGCCCGAGCACGCCATGGACGACCGCGACGTCGCGGACCGCTACTGGACCGGTCGCACCGACCGCGCATTCGCCTTCGGCTCGCTCCATCGGGCGGGCGTCCGGCTGGCGCTGGGGTCCGACGCACCCGTCGCGCCCCTCGACCCGTGGGTCGCCGTCGACGCCGCGGTCAGCCGGTCCCGCGACGGGCGCGATGCCTGGCATCCCGAGCAGGCCATCGACCGTCGGGTCGCGCTGGAGTCCTCCGTCGACGGCCGCGGGCTGACCGTGGCGGTCGGGGCGCCCGCGGACCTCGTCGTGCTCGACGCCGACCCGCTCACCGCACCGCTGCGGGGGATGCCGGTGGCGGGCACCCTCGTCGCGGGCGAGTGGACGCACCGGGCGTTCTGACTCACTCGCCGGGTCGGCGAGGATGGGCGCATGCGTGCCGTCGTGATCTCCGAGTTCGGCGTCCTCCCGACCGTGCGTGAGGTCCCGGCGCCGACCTGCCCCGACGACGGCGTCGTCCTGCGGGTCACCGCGACCGGCGTGTGCCGCTCCGACTGGCACGGCTGGCAGGGTCACGACGACGACATCACGCTCCCGCACGTGCCCGGGCACGAGCTGGCCGGGGTCGTCGTCGAGGTCGGCCCGCTGGTTGGTGCGTGGGCGCTCGGCGACGAGGTCACCGTGCCGTTCGTGTGCGCGTGCGGGTCCTGTGCCGCCTGTCTCGCGGGGGAGCAGCAGGTGTGCGAGCGGCAGCGCCAGCCGGGCTTCACCGACGACGGGTCGTTCGCCGAGCTCGTCGCGATCCACCACGCCGACGTGAACCTGGTCCGTCTCCCGGACGGCATGTCCCCGGTCACCGCCGCCGGTCTGGGCTGCCGGTTCGCGACCGCCTACCGAGCCGTCACCGTCCACGGCCGGGTCCAGGCGGGGGACTGGGTCGCGGTGCACGGGTGCGGTGGCGTGGGTCTGTCGGCGGTCATGGTGGCCGTCGCCGCCGGTGCCCAGGTCGTCGCGATCGACGTGTCACCCGTCGCCCGCGACGCCGCCCTCGCGATGGGTGCTGCCGTGGTCCTGGACGGCACCGGCGACGTCGCCGAGCAGGTCCACCGGGTGACCGGCGGGGGTGCGGCCGTCTCCCTGGACGCCCTGGGCAGCCGCGCCACCGCGACGGCGTCGATCCTGTCGCTCCGCCGCCGCGGCCGGCACGTCCAGGTCGGCCTCCTGCTCGGCGCCGACACCGCCCCACCGCTGCCGATGGGTCGCGTGATCGGGTGGGAGCTCGAGGTCTACGGCAGCCACGGCATGGCCGCCCACGAGTACCCCGCGATGCTCACGCGCATCGCGTCCGGCGACCTCGACCCGTCCCGCCTGGTCGGACGCACGATCGGCCTCGACGAGGCACCGGCCGCGCTCGCAGCTCTCGGCGACGGCACCGGCGGCCCGGGAATGATGGTCGTCGTCCCCTGAACGGGGGTCAGCCGCGTGGAGAACCTGACGTCGTCGCGACGGTCGCCTCCGCCTCGTCGACCGCGACAGTCGTGACCGCCGCCCGCGCAGCGTCGGCCGACCGGCGCCGTGCGGCACCCCACTGCGTCAGGCCGACACCCGCGAGCACGATCGCGCCGCCCACGGGCTCGTACCAGTGCAGCCCCTCGTGCAGCACGAGGACGCCGAGGGTCGTCGACACCAGCGGGATCACGTACGTGACGCTCGCTGTGACGGTGGCTCCGGCGATGGCCAGGACGCGCCAGAACAGCACGTACGCCAGCCCGGTCCCGCCCAGGCCGAGCGCGAGCAGTGCCAGGGCCGGCGCCGGGGCGACCGGTCCCACGAGCGGCGTGGAGACGGCGAACGGAAGGATCACCAGCGCACCGACCGCCAGCTGGATGGCGGGCAGGGCCACGTTCGACAGGCCCGTGCTGGTCAGTCGACGTCGGCTCCACGCGTTACCGAGGCCGTAGCAGAACGTGGCCCCCAGCAGCATGAGACCGCCGACGAGGTCGATCGCCCCGGAGTTCCACACGCCCAGCAGCACCGCGATTCCCCCGAAGCCCAGCACCAGCCCGCCTACCTGCACCCGGTCCGGCCGCTCGCTGGGCAGCAGGAGCGCGACGAACACGGCGGTGAACAGGGGAGTCGTCGCGTTCACCAGGCCCGCGAGCACGGAGGTGACCCGCTGCTCGGCGAGCGCGAAGAGCACGAACGGGATCGCCGTCATGATCGCGCCGACCATCACGAAGTCGCCGATCCGCCGCCGCTCGACGCGCACCCGCTCGCGCCGGATCAGCAGGATCACCGCGAGCAGCGCGAACCCGATGATGATCCGGCCGAACGCCACCTGCGTCGGCGCGAAGGTCTGCAGCGCAGTCGCGATGAACAGGAAGCTGCAGCCCCAGAGCACCGCGAGCAGCAGGTACGGGCCGATCCAGCCGCGCGTCGAGGGGGCGAGGGAAGTCGCCCACGCATCATGCCCCCGACCACCGACACTCGACGCACGCCGTCGATGGGCTCTCTGACCAGCACAAATACGCCGAACATGACTCGAAACGCCTGAAAGTTCGCTACCGTGCGCGCAGCAACCAGGGCAACGCGAAGGAGCGAGCACGTGGGATACCGGACCAGCACGGACGTGTACTTCCTTGACGCTCCGCCCGAGCGGGTCTGGGAGCTGGTCGCGGACCCGACGGTGATCGAGGAGCTCGTCGCGCACGGAGTCACGTTCGAGCCCGCGCCGGATGGTCCGGTCTCGACGGGCGACACCTGGGTGGAGGTGCACGGGCCCGAGTGCAACGACGACCGGGTGCCGTGGAAGGTGGTCGAGGCGCGCCCGCCGCAGATCGTCCGGCTGCACGGCTGGCAGTCGGCGATGCGTCAGGAGTCGACGTTCGAGCTCACGCCGCACGACGGCGGGACCATCCTCCGCACGCGGCTCACCCTGACGCCGACCCTACGGGGACGCTCCAAGGAGCGACCGCTGACGTGGCTCCTGTTCGCCGTCTGGATCCTCGGGTGGATGGTCGCGCGCGAGCCCGACCTGGTGAAGCAGAACCTCCCGGCACGGCTGCACGCGGTGGACGAGCCCTTGTCGTCATAGGTCGTCACGCGATATATATCGCCCATGGCGTTCCGGATGAGCGAGCAGGCGTACTACGTCCTGCTGTCGCTGGCCGAGGAGCCCCGGCACGGCTACGGCATCGTGCAGGCGGTCAAGGCGATGTCCGACGACCGCGTCCGCCTCGGCGCTGGCACCCTGTACGGCATCCTCGACCGCCTGGTCGAGGCCGGCTACACCGAGGCATCGGGAGAGATCGTCGTCGACGGCCGCGTCCGCCGCTACTACCGGCTCACCCCCGACGGCATGGCGGCCCTCACCGCCGAGACCGCCCGCCTGACCGACCTCGCGTCTCTGGCACGACGCGTGATCGCCGCCCGACCGACATCCCGCCCCGCCCTCGGGACGGCCTGATGCGCAGCCTGGACCGGTCCGCGGCGTTCTGGCTGCGCGCCTACCCACCGGCCTGGCGGACGCAGCGCGCCGACGAGGTGACCGCTGTCCTGGTCGACCTCGCGCCCGACGGGGCACGACGGCTCGACGCCCGCACCGCCCTCGGCCTGCTGCGCGGTGGGGTCGCGACGCGCTGGCGGCTGACCCCGCCCCTGCGCGTCTACCTGCCGTACCGGATGCTCGACATCCGGGTCCCGGCGCAGTACCGGGAGTGGGTGCACCAGGACATCGCGACGCCCGGTGCCATGCGCCGGAACCTGACGGGCCGCCTCTGGCTGTTCGCCTTCCCGATCTACAACGCCCTGACGACCGACGCCCGGGACGTCACCCTCGTGATGTGGACGGTCGTGGGCGTCGCACTCCTCGCGACGCTGCTGTGCGTCCGCCCGGGCTTCGGGGTGCGGCGGAGGCTGCAGCACCACGCGGGCACGGGATCCAGAGTCCTCGGCTCGTCGGTCTGGGTGCGCACGTCCCGTGCGCGGGTGTCGGCCGGGCCGGGCGCTCGGGTGCTGGTGCTCCTGCTCGCGGTCGGCGCGGTGGCCTGGTCCGCCGCCGCGGTCCTCGCCCCGACGCGTCTCGGTGCGGTCCCGTGCGACGCTGCCGGTGCGCTGGCGTGCTGGGAGACCGTCGTCGTGGAGCGGGACTCCGCCGCCCTGATCACCGCCCCGATCGCGGCCGCGGCCCTCGCCGGCATCGCGATCGCGGTCGCGGTCCACCGACGCCTGGGCCGCCACCTCGCCGACCGGCCGGACCAGCCCGCGCGGCACCTCGTCGGTCTGGCGCCCCACGCCGGCGTCGGCTTCACCCTGTGGGCGGGGCTCATCATCGCGGAGGCGTGGGCGGAGGCAACGGGTGCCTGGGTGCTCTCGCTCTCCGCGGTCGCCGCTCCGGCGTGCCTCCTGCTGCTCCCGGCGGCCGTCGTCGTCTGGCTCCGGTCCCGCACGGCGCCGGACCTCGCCCTCGTCGACCTCCGGCACGTCGCGTGGACGGGCCGCCCGGTGCAGGTGGACCGGTACGACACGGAGCTCGTTCCCGCCCTCGCTCAGGAGAGCCGATGACCATCGACCCGCGCTTCGAGCGCTCCGTGCGCCGGTGGCTGCGGGCCTACCCGCGTCGTTGGCGACTCCGGAGGGCCGACGAGATGGTCGCGCTGCTCGCGGACCTCGCCGCCCCGGGAGCGACGCGCGTCGACGCGCGGACGGCCGCGGGGCTGGTCCGCGCGGGGTGGGCGACGCGCGCGCGGACCCGGCCGCCGCTGCGGCACGCGCTCGCGTACCGGCTGCTCGACCGTCGCGTGCCGGCCCAGCACCGGGGCTGGGTCCGCGACGACCTCGAGGGGGCGTGCGCGCCGCTGCGGGTGCTGGTCAACGTGTCGGCGGTGGTTCTCGTCGTCTCGGTGCTCCTGCCCCTGGCGACCGGGGGGCGGCCGCACGCACCGTCGGCCGGCACGATGGCGGTCGTGCTGGGGATGTCCGTCGGCCTGCTGTCGCGCGGTCCGTGGCAGCAGCGCAAGCAGTCCCGCAAGCACCTGGTCGCGGAGCCGGGCGAGGAGGTCACGGCCGACACCCTCCTGTTCGGGATGGTCATGCGCGACCGGCTGACGGCGCGCGGGACGGCGGGGATGCTCGTGGTCGCCGTCGGGGTCGTCGGACTGTCGGCCGTCGTCGCGTGCCTCGTGGCTCCCACGAGGCTCGGTGTCGAGGGGTGCGGGGCCGGCTGCTTCGGGACGGTCACGGACCGGCGTGCCGGTGCGTCGCCCGTGCTCCTGGCCGTGCTCGGCGTTGCGCTCCTCGTAGGCGTGCTCGGATCGGTCCTCGCCGCTCGCCGCCTACGACGGCTGGTTCCCGCACGGCACCCGCAGCACGCCCGACGGCTGGTTCCTCCGACGGTGCGGCACGGCATGCTGCTCGGGACGATCAGCCTCAACGTGGTCGGCATCGCCTGGATCGAAGGGACGGGGCGCGCGGACCTCTTCTTCTCCGTCGGGGTCGCGGCGGGTGCGCTGCTGACCCTGCCCGCACTGCTGATGGCCTGGCGCGCCGCCCGGACCGGCCCCGCCGATCTCGCGCTAGTCGATGTCCTGAGGATCGCCAGGGCGGGCACCGTCCCGCCCGTCGACACCTACCGCGAGGGCCTCGTCCCCGCGCTGGTCTCCACCGACTGAGCACCTGGACCGGGCTCCGGCGCGCACTGGCTAGAATCGCCGCGACCCCCCACCGCCGCGCGAACACCTGGAGCCCTTTCGTGGGACGAGTCGTCGTCGATGTCATGCCGAAGCCCGAGATCCTCGACCCGCAGGGCAAGGCCGTCGCCGGCGCCCTGCCGCGGCTCGGGTTCGGGCAGTTCGCGTCCGTCCGTCAGGGCAAGCGGTTCGAGCTCGAGGTCGACGGGCCGGTGACCGAGGAGATCCTCGCCGCGGCTCGTGAGGCCGGCGAGCACGTGCTGTCCAACCCGGTCATCGAGGACGTGGTCGCGGTCTACGAGGACACCGAGGCATGACTCGCATCGGCGTCGTCACCTTCCCCGGCACGCTCGACGACCGCGACGCCGCCCGCGCGGTCCGCCTCGCGGGCGCCGAGGCCGTCTCCCTGTGGCACGGTGACGCCGACCTGCACGGGGTCGACGCGGTCGTCCTGCCCGGTGGCTTCTCCTACGGCGACTACCTGCGCGCCGGTGCCATCAGCCGGTTCGCGCCGGTCATGGGCGAGATCGTCGACGCCGCGCACAAGGGTCTGCCGGTGCTGGGCATCTGCAACGGCTTCCAGGTCCTCACCGAGGCGCACCTGCTGCCCGGCTCGATGATCAAGAACGACCACCTGCACTTCGTGTGCCGCGAGCAGGTCCTCTCGGTCGACAACGTCGACACGGCCTGGACCCGCGACTACACGGCGGGGGAGCACATCACGATCCCGCTGAAGAACCAGGACGGGCAGTACGTCGCCGACGAGCACACGCTCGACGAGCTGGAGGGCGAGGGCCGCGTGGTCTTCCGCTACCAGGGCTGGAACCCGAACGGGTCGCGCCGCGGCATCGCCGGGATCTCGAACGCGGCGGGCAACGTCGTCGGCCTCATGCCGCACCCCGAGCACGCGGTCGAGCCCGGCTTCGGGCCGGACGGTGCCCAGGGTCCGCGCACCGGCACGGACGGGCTGCGCTTCTTCACGTCGGTCCTCAAGGCCCTCGTCGGCTGAGCGTTGACCACCAGCATCACGCTCGTCGACTGGGACGACCCCGACGCCCTCCGCCTGCGCACCGCCCAGCAGGCTGAGCTGCTCGCCCTGTACGGCGAGGAGGACATCGGCGCCTCGATGACCGGCGAGAGCATCGTCGCGATGCTCCTCGTGCGGGTCGACGGCGAGGCCGTGGCGTGTGGCGCGATCCGCGACGCGTCCGCCGAGCTCGGCGAGGGCGTCGGCGAGCTGAAGCGCATGTTCGTCACCCCGGAGCACCGCGGCCGCGGGCACTCCCGCGCGGTGGTCCGGGAGCTCGAGCGTCTCGCGCTGGACAAGGGCTTCCACCGGCTCGTCCTGGAGACCGGCGTGCTGCAGGCGTCGGCGATCGGGCTCTACCTGAGCGAGGGCTACCGCTCGATCCCGAACTTCGGTGAGTACGCGGCCGAGTCTGAGTCGCGCTGCTTCGGCAAGGACCTCGGACCGACACCCGCCAGGACCCCTGGCACCGGCCAGCGGCCCACCGTCACGCTCACGCACGCCGAGTGGTCCGACCCCGTGGCGACGGCGCTGCGCCTGGCGATGTGGCGGGACATCGAGGTGCGGTACCCGGAGATCGCCGCGAGCACCCCGGGCGGTTTCGACGTCGACGATCCCCGGCAGGGCGTCGGTGCCCTGAGCACCGTCCTCGCGTGGATCGACGGCCGCGCGGTCGGTTGTGCGACCCTGCGCGCGGCGCGCGACGGCTATCCCGCCGGTTCGGTCGAGCTCAAGAAGGTCTGGGTCGACGAGTCCGCTCGCGGCTCCGGTGCAGCCCGTGCCCTGCTCGGAGCGATCGAGGACGACGCCCGCGCGCACGGACTGACCTCCGTCGTCCTGCAGACCGGCATCCGACAGCCCGAGGCCGTCTCGTTGTACCTGTCCGCCGGCTACCGACCCGTGGTGCCCTTCTTCGACTTCGCGGGCGACTTCCTCTCGCTCTGGATGGCCAAGGACGTCTGAGCGGCGGCCACCCGGGCGACCTCGGCGAACCGCATCCACTCGTCCTCCAGCGAGGACGGCAGCGCGACCCAGTCGTGGAACAGCCGGCCGCTGTCCCCGGGCGACCACACGGCGGCCCCGGGCAGCGCGAGCGCCTCCGCGAACGCGTCGGTGTCCCGGCCGAGCTTCACCGCGAGCCTGTCCCCGCCCACGTGCGCGGCGAACATGGTCGACCGGACCTTGAGGATCGGCCGCCCCATCATCTGTGCGCGCGTGGCGCCGCGGGCGACCAGGTCGTCGGCCATCGCCTCGTAGTCGCTCTCCATGGTCCGAGCATGCCCGGTGCCTCCGACATGCGGCAGCCGCGACCCCGACCTACCGTGGCCGGGCCGCCGCGGTCAGCAGCCCCGTGAGCGCGCTGGTGGAGGAGGACGCATGACGCACGACGACGACATCGCCACGGTGGCCGGTCTGATCAAGGACGCGAAGATCGCGATGCTCACGACGGTGGGCGCGGACGGCTCGCTGGTCAGCCGGCCGATGGGGGTGCAGGACGTGGACTTCGACGGGGACCTCTGGTTCTTCGCCGACGCCGACAGCCACAAGGTGCACGAGATCGAGGCGGGCAGCCCCGCGAACGCCGCGTTCGCGGACTCGACCGCGTGGGTCTCGGTGTCGGGTCCGGCCGAGGTGGTCCGCGACGTCGCCAAGAACCGCGAGCTCTGGGGCGCGACGGCCGAGGCCTGGTTCCCCGACGGACCGGAGACCCCCGGCCTGGTGCTCGTGGTCGTGCACGGGCAGACCGCCGAGTACTGGCACGCCAAGGGCGGCCGCCTGACGACGGCGTTCAGCCTGGTCAAGGCCAAGGTCACCGGGGAGCGCTACGACGGCGGCGAGAACGAGACGGTGCAGCTCTAGCCCGCGAGCGTGCCCAGGGCCTGCGCGAGGTCGTCGATCAGGTCCGCCGGATCCTCGAGCCCCACCGACAGCCGCACTGTCGACTCCGCGATGCCGACCGCCGCACGCCCCTCGGGACCGAGCTTGCGGTGCGTCGTCGTCGCCGGGTGCGTGATGAGCGACTTGGCGTCGCCGAGGTTGTTGGAGATGTCGACGACCCGCAGGGCGTCCAGGACCCCGAAGGTGACCTTCTTGGCGACGTCGGGGGTGGCTCCCTCGGGCACGGCGAGGTTGAACGTGACGACGGTGCCGCCCCCGGTCTGCTGCGCGCGGGCGAGCTCGTGCTGCGGGTGCGACGGCAGGTACGGGTAGCGGACGAGCGAGACGCCGGGCTGCTGCTCGATCCACGTCGCGACCTGCAGGGCCGACGAGGTCTGGTGGCGCACGCGCAGCGACAGCGTCTCCAGGCCCTTGAGCAGCACCCACGCGTTGAACGCGGACAGCGACGGGCCGGTGTTGCGGATGAGGGTCTGCACCGGGCCGTGGATGTACTCGTCGGTGCCGAGGATCGCGCCGCCGAGCACCCGGCCCTGCCCGTCGATGTGCTTGGTCGCGGAGTACACGACCACGTCGGCGCCGAACTCCAGCGGCCGGGACAGCACGGGGGTGGCGAAGACGTTGTCGACGATGACCGTGGCGCCTGCGGCGTGCGCGAGCCGGCTGACCGCCGCGATGTCGACGAGGTCCTGCATCGGGTTGGACGGGGTCTCGAAGAACACGACGTCGGCCGGCGTGGACAGCGCGGCCTCCCACTGGTCGAGCTCGTGCCCGTCGACGTAGTCGGTGCGCACACCCCACTTGGCCAGGATCTCCTCGAAGATCACGACGGTGGACCCGAACAGCGCCCGCGCGGAGACGATGCGCGAGCCGGACTCGACCAGGGCGGCGATCGCGGTGAACACCGCGGACATGCCCGACGCGGTGGCGAAGGCTGCCTCGGCGCCCTCGAGCAGGCGCAGGCGCTCCTCGAAGGTGGAGACCGTGGGGTTGCCGTAGCGGGAGTAGAGGAACCGGTCGGCGTCGCCGGCGAACGCGGCCTCGGCCTCGGCGGCGCTGGAGTAGACGAAGCCCTGCGTGAGGAACAGTGCCTCGGAGGTCTCCTGGAACTGGCTGCGGACCAGCCCGCCGCGCACCGCGAGGGTGTCGGGGCGCAGGTCGGTGCCGGGGGTGCGCCGGTCGTCCCAGTCGCTCGGACCGGGGACGCGCGCGGCGCTCACGCCTGCCGCCAGGGGAGACCGGCGGCGCGCCAGCCCGAGTGCCCGCGGTGGCCGTCGGGGCCGACGTCGCCCTCGAAGCCCTCGAGCACGTTGTACGCCGGGCCGAGGCCCGCGGCGGTCGCTGCCTGCGCGGCGGCGACCGAGCGCACGCCCGACCGGCAGAGGAACACGACGGGCCGGCCGGCCGCGACGCCGGCCTCGGCGAGCTGCTTGAGGAACTGCGGGTTCGGGCGTCCCGACGGGTAGGAGACCCACTCGACCAGGGCCGCGCGACCGTCGAGGGGCGCGGAGTCGGGGATGCCGACGTAGCGCCACTCGGCGTCGGTCCGGACGTCGACGAGCACCGCGCTCTGGTCGGACGTCAGGAGGTCCCAGGCCTGCTGGGGGGTCAGGTCGCCGGCGTAGCTCATACGGGCCTCGTCTCGTAGGTGGTGGCAGAGGGCAGGATCACGGCCTGCGCGACGATGACGTGCTCGCCGTCGAACGTCGCGGCCGGGCTGCCGTAGAGGACGTAGCCCTCGTCCAGCGAGCGGTGACGCGGTCGCAGAACGCGGCGTCGTCGGGACCGGTCAGCAGCCGGTAGCGCCGGGGCTCCGGGGGTACAGCAGTCATGTCGCCTCTCCATCGGTCCTGGCGGTAGCACCCTCGGCCGGGCACAGGGTGCCCGCGGGTTGCTGCGGCGTCGTCGAGCCAGATCTCTCAGCCGCTCTGGATGGTGGCCGTGATGCTACGCGCGGCGGCACGCACGCTCCAAGTGGTGGACAAGTCGTCCCGTCAGGCGAGACGGTTCGCGTGCCACGTTGACAGGCCCCGGGAGGTGCCGGGACCCTCGTCACAGGTCATGAGCGCCAGCGTCAAGCCCCGGCTCGCTGGCCGGCAACCCTCCTCCGCGGTGGGGTGCCCCGGGTGACGACCTGGCTGCGTCCCGTCCGGGATGCGGCAAGCGCGGGGTTCCACCACAGCCGGTGTCCCCCCGGAACGTGTCGGAGGACCATCATGACCGTCATCGCCGAGCGCCTCTCGTGTGCCTCCGTCGACGAGGTGGGCGCCCTGCTCCCGGTCGTCGGCGGCACCACCACCGTGCCCCTGGTCGACGGCACGCAGCGCGTCTACGCCAACCTGGACTACGCCGCCAGCGCCCCGGCCCTCGAGGCCGTCGCCGCCCGCGTGACGGAGGTGCTGCCGCTGTACGCGTCGGTGCACCGCGGCGCCGGCTACCTGTCGCAGGTGTCCACGGCCCTGTACGAGTCGGCCCGCCAGACGGTCGCGCGGTTCGTGGACGCGCGTCCCGACGACGTCGCGATCATCACGCGCAACACCACGGACTCGCTCAACCTGCTGGCGGGCGTGGTCCCCGAGGGCGGTCGCGTCCTGGTGCTGGACGTCGAGCACCACGCGAACCTGCTGCCGTGGGTCCAGTCGAGCGAGCGCCACGGCAACCGCACGACGATCCTGCCGATCAAGAGCACGGTCGCCGCGACCCTCGACGCGTTGCGGTCCGAGCTCGCGCGCCAGCCGTACGCGCTGGTCACGATCACGGGCGCGTCCAACGTGACGGGGGAGGCGCTGCCGATCGACGAGGTCGTCGCGCTCGCGCACGCCGAGGGCGCCCGCGTGGCCGTCGACGGCGCGCAGCTGGTCCCGCACCGCGGCTTCTCGCTCGCGGCCACGAGCGCTGACTACATCGCGTTCTCCGGCCACAAGACCTACGCACCGTTCGGTGCGGGGGTCCTCGTCGGACGACGGGACTGGCTCGACACGGGCACGCCGTACCTCGCAGGGGGAGGTGCGGTGCGCGACGTGCGTGCCGACCGGACCGTCTGGCAGCCCGCCCCGGCGCGCCACGAGGCCGGGTCGCCCAACGTCATCGGCGCCATCGCCCTCGCGGAGGCGTGCGACCAGCTTGCCTCGCTGCCGGCGGGTGCCCTGGCGGCGCACGAGGAGGCACTGCGTGAGCGGTTGGTCTCCGGTCTGTCGGGGATCGACGGCGTCGAGATCGCGCGCATCTGGCCGGACTCGCAGGCGCCCGTCGGCGTGCTCACGTTCACGGTGCCTGATCACGACCCGGGTCTCGTCGCGGCGTACCTGGCGGCCGAGCACGGCATCGGCGTCCGCGACGGTCGGTTCTGCGCGCACCCGCTCCTGGCGCACCTGGGCGCGTCCAACGGCGCGATCCGCGCGTCGGTGGGCGTCGGCACGACGAGCGAGGCGGTCGACCGCCTCATCGTCGCGCTCACGCAGTACCTGTCCACGGGTCCCGCGGTCCGCTACGAGGTCGTCGACGGCTGCTGGGCGGTCGTCGAGGACACCCGCCCCCTGCTCGCTGTCCACGGCCTGGACCACCTGGCGGCCACCGCCGCGGCAGCGTGCGGCCCGGCCCTGGACGACTGAAGCACTGCGCCGAGCTCGTTGAACCGCGCGCCCGAGCAGCGCGAGTCCGTCGGCCGAGCCGCGCCGCGAGATCGGCAGTTGGCGACGAGATCGGCAGTTGCAACTGACGATCTCGTCCGAAACTCACGACCTAGGCGACGTCACGACGTGGGCGAGTGCATCTCGAGGGCCGGTTCCGGACGAAGGGGACACAGGGCGTCCTCCCGGGCGCCCGCGCGGTGCGGCGCAGGGGCGTCGGCCGTGACCGTCGTCCGCAGGAGCCCACCATGAGGATCCGCCGCACGCTCTCCGCTCTCGTCGCCGCCGGTGTCGCCGCCGGTGCAGGACTCGCCCTCGCACCAGCAGCAAGCGCCGCAGCACCCACGGGAACGTCCAGCCTGGCCGCCCTGCTCGCCTCCGACGGCGACACGTTCGACCGGAGCTGGCGGGACTTCGACATCCTCGACCAGGCCGTCGGCGCGGTGCTCGCCGCCAAGCCGGGCAGCCCGGTCGCGGTCCTCGCGGACGGCACCGTCCCGCTCACCGCCTTCCTGCCGACCGACCGCGCGTTCCAGCTCCTGGCCAAGGACCTCACGCACCGCTGGTACGGCAGCGAGCAGGAGGTCCTGACGGCGCTCGCGGGTGCCGTGGGCATCGACGCGATCGAGCAGGTGCTGCTCTACCACGTGGTCCCGGGCGCGACGATCGACTCCGGCACGGCGCTGGCCAGCGACAATGCCGTGCTGACCACCGCGCAGGGCGCCACGTTCACCGTCGACGTCCTCTCGAAGCGGTGGGGGATCGTGCAGCTGCGCGACCAGGACCGCAACGACCTCAACCCGTTCCTCATCCCCGGCAAGCTGGACCTCAACGCGGGCAACGTCCAGATCGCGCACGCCATCACGTTCGTCCTGCGCCCCGCGGACCTCTGAGCACCGGACGGTCAGGTCGTGCCAGCATCGACGGATGCTGCACGACCTGACCCTCGAGGGCCACGGCACCCGGCTGGTCCCGCTGGCCGACGAGCACGCCGAGCCGCTGTCCGCATTCGTCGACGACCGGCTGTGGGCGGGGATGTCGTCGCCGACGCCCGACACCCCGGCGGCGATGCGCACGGAGATCCGGGCCGCCCACGAGGCGCCCAGCCGGTTGGCGTTCGCGGTCCTGGACAGCGCCACGGGCGAGGTCCGCGGCTCGACCTCGTTCTACGACTGGGAACCGCGGATCGGACGCGTCGAGATCGGGTACACGTACTACGCCCCGCGCTGGTGGGGCACCACGAACAACCCCGCCTGCAAGCTGCTGATGCTCACGCAGGCGTTCGAGACGTGGGGCTGCGCCCGCGTGGCGTTGCGTGCCGACGCCCGCAACGCCCGCTCGATCGCGGCGATCCTCCGCCTCGGCGCGGTGCCGGAGGGTGTCCTGCGCAGCCACCGCCTGGCACCGGACGGCACCCGCGGCGACAGCGCGTACTTCTCGATCCTCCCCGACGAGTGGCCCGCGGTCCGCGCCGGCCTGGAGGCCCGGCTCAGCGCAGCGAGGTGACCGAGCCGGTCAGGTGCGGCTTGCCGGAGCGGGCGTCCCAGCCGGCGAACGTGAAGTCCTCCGACGAACGCGCGATCCGCACGGTGACGGTCCCGGGCAGCAGCACCGGCTTCACGAACTCGACCGACCACGCGAACGCGTCCCCGCGCCCGGCACCCACGTCGGCGAGCGCGCGCGACGCGGTGTACATGCCGTGCGCGATGGCCCGCGGGAATCCGAGCAGCTTGGCCGACAGCGCGGACAGGTGGATCGGGTTGCGGTCGCCGGAGACGGCCGCGTACCGACGTCCGACGTCGCCGTCGAGCTTCCACCGCCCGGTGGGGGTGGGCGGGACGAAGGTGTCCGACGACTCCTCGACGGGCCCCGCGAGGAACAGCCCCCGCGCGAGGTAGGTGGACACCCCGCGCCACGCGACCGACCCGTCGACGGACACCTCGGTCACCAGGTCCACCTGCGTGCCGGACCGGTGCCCTCGCAGGTCGGTGGCGGTCGCGCGGACGTCGAGGACGTCGGTGAGCAGGACCGGCCGCAGCTGCGTCACGCGGTTGGCCAGGTGGACCAGGCCGACCAGCGGCAGCGGGAAGTCGTTCCGGACCATGAGCGCGGTCGCGACGGGGAACGCCAGCACGTGCACGAACCCGGCGGGCAGCGCGTCCGACGCGGACTCGCCGAGGAGGTGCTGGTACTCCGTCAGGTGCTCCGACGACGCCTGCACCCCGCGGACGAGGTACTCGACGTCGGGCAGCACCGACGGCCCGGACCGCACGCGCCGCGCCAGGGAGAGCCCGGCGCCGCGCGTGAACAGCCCGCCGAGTGCGGGGACCTCCGGCAGGACGACGGTCGCCGTCACTGGCCCACCATGTTCTGCCCGCACACGCGCAGCACGCGTCCGACCACGCCGCCGGCGGCGGGGGAGGCCAGGAACGCCACGGTCTCGGCGACGTCCACCGGCTGCCCGCCCTGCTGCAGCGAGTTGAGCCGGCGAGCCACCTGCCGCGTGACGGCGGGGATGCGCGCGGTCATCTCGGTCTCGATGAACCCGGGGGCGACCGCGTTGGCGGTCCCGCCGAACGCTTCGAGCAGCGGCGCGGTCGCCCGGACCATGCCGATGACCCCACCCTTCGACGCGGCGTAGTTGGTCTGCCCGCGGTTGCCGGCGATGCCCGAGGTCGACGCGAGCGACACGATCCGCGGCGCATCGGTGAAGTCGCCGGACGTCAGGAGCGCCTCGTTGATGCGCAGCTGCGACGCGATGTTCACCGCGAGGACCGAGTCCCACTTGTCGGGGGTCATGTTGGCCAGCAGCTTGTCGCGGGTGATCCCGGCGTTGTGCACGACGATGTCGAGCCGCCCGTGCCGCTGCAGCGCGTGCTCGAGGATCCGTGCCCCGGCGTCGTCGGCCGTGACGTCGAGCTGCAGCGCGGTCCCGCGGACGCGGTTGGCGACGGTCACCAGCTGCTCCCCGGCGGCGGGGACGTCGACCGCGACGACGGTGGCACCGTCGCGGGCGAGGGTGTCGGCGATCGACGCGCCGATGCCCCGGGCCGCCCCGGTGACGACGGCGACGCGGCCGGCCAGCGGCTTCTCCCAGTCGGACGGCAGCGAGCCGGCGGCCGAGTCGATGGCGAGCAGCTGACCGTCGACGAACGCGGACTTGGTGGACAGGAAGAACCGCAGCGCGCCGACGACGGACGGCGCGGTGACCGGGACGTCGGCCGCGAGCACCAGACCGTTGCCGGTCGACCCGCCGCGCAGCTCCTTGGCCAGCGACCGCAGCAGCCCGTCGACGCCCTGACGTGCGGCGGCGACCGCGGGGGCGTCGTCGGCACGCGGTGCGCGCGAGACGGTGACGACGCGCGCGCCCTTCGGGAGCGACTTGAGCACGGAACCGACGGCCAGCACCGGCTCCGACAGCTGGTCGGGGTGCGTCAGCTCGGTCAGCGCGAGGACGACCGCCGAGTACCGCGTGCCGGGCGTCGCGTGCCGGTGGACGTCGAGGTCCCAGTCGGCGGACAGGAAGCCGGCGAGCGCGTCGGACTCCGACCCGCGTCCGAGCACCAGCACCGCGCCCTGCAGGAGCGGCTGTCCAGGCTCGTAGCGACGCAGGGGAGCGGGCTGGGGCAGTCCGAGCTGCTTCGCGACCTTCTTGGTGAAGCCGCTGTTGACCAGGTTCAGGTAGGTGTCGCTCATGGTCAGGCCGCCTCGAGGATCGCGGTGAGGCCCAGCCCGCCGGCTGCGCACACGGACACCAGCGCCCGGACCGGCCGGTCGGAGCCGGACTCGACCTTGCGTCGGTGCAGCTCCTTGCTGATGGTCGCGATGATCCGCCCGCCCGTCGCGGCGAACGGGTGCCCCGCGGCCAGCGACGACCCGTGCACGTTGAGCTTGGCGCGGTCGACGGTCCCGAAGGCGCCGTCCAGGCCGAGCCGGGTGCGCCCGAACTCCTCGGACTCCCACGCAGCCAGCGTCGTCAGCACGGTCGCGGCGAACGCCTCGTGGATCTCGATGTAGTCCAGGTCGTCCAGCGTCAGCCCGTTGCGGGCCAGCAGGCGCGGCACGGCGAACGCGGGGGCCATGAGCAGCCCGTCGTCCCCGTGCACGAAGTCGACCGCACCGGCCTCGGCGTCGATGACCGAGGCGAGCGGGACCAGGTCGTGCGCGGCGGCCCACTCGGCCGACCCGAGCAGCACCGTCGAGGCGCCGTCGGACAGCGGCGTCGAGTTGCCGGCCGTCATCGTCGCGGGGGTGTCCAGGCCGAGCCCGAACGCGGGCTTGAGCTTCGCCAGCTTCTCCAGCGAGGAGTCGGCGCGCAGGTTGGCGTCGCGCGTCAGCCCCCGGAACGGGGTGACCAGGTCGTCGAAGAACCCGGAGTCGTAGGCGGCGGCGAGGCGCTGGTGGCTGGCGAGTGCGACCTCGTCCTGCGCAGCCTGCGTGATCTCCCACTGCGCGGTGGTGAGCGCCTGGTGCTCGCCCATCGACAGGTGCGTGCGCGGCTCGCCGGTGTTCGGGGCGACGGGCGCGAGGTCCTTCGGGCGGATCTTCGCGACGGCCGCGAACTTCTGGCCGACGGTCTTCGCGCGGGAGAGGTCGAGCAGCGCGCGGCGCAGGCGGTTGCTGACGGCGATCGGAGCGTCCGACGTGGAGTCGACGCCGCCGGCGATCGCGGACTCGAGCTGGCCCAGGCGGATCTTGTTGCTCAGCGAGACGACGGTCTCCAGACCGGTCGCGCAGGCCTGCTGCACGTCGTACGCGGGAGTCTCGGCCGAGAGTGCCGACCCGAGGACGGCCTCGCGGGTGAGGTTGAAGTCCTTGCTGTGCTTGAGCACGGCACCCGCGGCGACCTCGCCGATGCGCTCGCCCTGCAGCCCGTACCGGGCGACGAGCCCGTCGATCGCGGCGGTGAGCATGTCCTGGTTGCTGGCGCGCACGTAGGGGCCGCCCGCGCGGGCGAAGGGGATCCGGTTGCCGCCGAGCACGTAGGCCCTGCGTACCTCGGTCGTGGGGGTGGTGGGGCGTGCCATGGGGCGCGTTCCTCTCGCTTCGTCGCTGAGCGGGGACCGAGCGCAGCGGCTCGATGATGATGACGTGGTGTCCGAAACCCACAGTACCTGATACCTTCGGTCTCGTGAGCCCTGTCACACCGGGCCCGTCGAAGGCGACGGCCCTCACCCTGTTGAACTCCGAGGCCGGTCGTGCGCGACCGGCCCTTCCGACGCCGCCCACGAGGCGCCCTGCTGACGACGCCTTCGCGGCCGACGGTCGGTCCACCCGGTGGGCCGACCACCGCGAGGCCCGCCGCGCCGAGCTGGTGCGCATCGCCCGCCGGACCGTCCACCACAAGGGCCCCGACGTGTCGATGGAGGAGATCGCGGCCGCCGCGGGCACCTCCAAGTCGATCGTCTACCGGTACTTCGCGGACAAGACCGGCCTGCAGATCGCGGTCGCCGAGGCGGTCGTGCTGCAGATCCAGGGGGCGCTCGAGGGCGTCCTGCGGATCGCGCCGACCCCCCGCGACGGCCTGCGGGCGATGGTCGCGGTGTACCTCGAGATGATCGAGTCGTCGCCCAACGTCTACGCGTTCGTGACGCGCAACGGCTCGGTCGAGTCGGGCGGCCCGCTCGGGCACTTCCTCGACTCGGTCACCGCGCTGGTCGCCGCCCCGTTCGCCCGCGGGCTGACCGAGGAGCACGCGGACGGTCGTCGGACCGCGCGCCGTCCCGAAGGGGGCGAGGTCGCGGATGACGACGCCCTCGCCGCCCGCGTCGCCCTGGCCGAGTCCTGGGCCGCCGGCGCCGTCGGCTTCGTCCGCGGTTCCGGCGAGTGGTGGCTGGCCCACCGCAACGAGCCCGCCAGCCCGGACCGAGAAGAGCTCACCGCCCAGGTCGCCGCATGGCTCTGGGCCGGACCCGTCGGGCTCCTTGCCCGTGACCGCAACCGCACGACCCACGAGGAGTCCCGATGACCACGACCAGCACCCGCCCCACCGTCGAGACTCCCGAGGCCGGCGACCCCCGCCTGGACGCCGACGTCACCAACGTCGACATCGCCCACCTCAGCGAGGTGCTGCTCGGCCACTACCCCGAGCTGCGGCTGGCGGCGCGCAAGCTCATGGCCGACGAGCGGTTCCACCGGATCGAGGGCCAGACGCTGGTCGACCACCGCGAGCGGGTCATCGGCCAGCTCCGCCTGCTCGCCGCCGAGGGCGACGTGCACCGGTCGTTCCCCGAGCGGTTCGGCGGCCACGAGGACCACGGCGGCTTCCTCGCCCGGTTCGAGGAGCTGACGCACGCGGACCCGTCGCTGCAGATCAAGTCGGGCGTGCAGTGGGGCCTGTTCGCGTCCGCGATCTACCACCTGGGCACCGAGCGCAACCACGACGAGTTCCTGGCCGACGCTCTGTCGGTCAAGGTCCCGGGCGCCTTCGCGATGACGGAGACGGGCCATGGCTCGGACGTCGCCGCCATCGGCACCACCGCCACGTACGACCCGGCGACGCAGGAGTTCGTCATCCACACGCCGTTCCGTGCGGCGTGGAAGGACTACCTCGGGAACGCCGGGGTGCACGGCACGGCGGCCACCGTCTTCGCGCGACTGATCACGGCCGGCACCGACCACGGCGTGCACGCGTTCTACGTCCCGATCCGCGACGAGGACACGATGGAGTTCCTCCCGGGCGTCGGCGGTGAGGACGACGGGCTCAAGGGCGGTCTGAACGGGATCGACAACGGCCGGCTCTGGTTCGATCAGGTCCGTGTCCCGCGCACCAACCTGCTCAACCGGTACGGCGACGTCGACGAGGCCGGGACGTACTCGTCGCCCATCGCGAGCCCCGGCCGCCGCTTCTTCACGATGCTCGGCACCCTGGTCCAGGGCCGCGTCTCCCTCGACGGTGCCGCGGTCACCGCCGCCCGCGTGGGCCTGACCATCGCGATCACGTACGGCAACCAGCGCCGGCAGTTCAACGGCGCGTCGCCCACCGACGAGATCGTCATCCTCGACTACGCCGAGCACCAGCGCCGCCTGCTCCCGCTGCTCGCCGAGACGTACGCCGCCGGGTTCGCGCACGAGGACCTGCTCGCCGCGTTCGACGACGTGTTCTCCGGCCGCAACGACACCCCGGAGACCCGCGAGGACCTCGAGACGCTCGCCGCGGCGCTCAAGCCGGCGTCGACGTGGCACGCGCTGAACACGCTCCAGGTCGCCCGCGAGGCGTGCGGCGGGGCCGGGTTCCTCGCGGAGAACCGGATCACCGGGCTGCGCGCCGACATGGACGTGTACGCGACGTTCGAGGGCGACAACACCGTCCTGCTGCAGCTCGTCGGCAAGCGCCTGCTCACGGACTACTCGAAGAGCTTCAAGCACCTGGACGCGACCAAGGTCGCCCGCATGGTGGCCGAGCGCGCGTCCGACGCCGCCCGGTACCGCACGCCGCTGCACCGGGCCGTGCAGACCATCGCCGACGTCGGTGACCCGCGCCGTTCGGCCGGTCAGCTGCGCGAGACGGCGACCCAGCGCGAGCTGCTGGTGGACCGCGTCGAGACGATGGTCGCGGAGATCGCCCAGGCGCTCCGCCCCGCGCAGAAGGCCGACCCGGCGACGGCTGCGGCCCTGTTCAACGCCCACCAGCACGAGCTCGTCCAGGCGGCCCGCGCGCACGCCGAGCTGGTCCAGTGGGAGTCGTTCACCGCGGCGCTGGAGCGCGTCACCGACCCGGGCACCCGCCAGATCCTCACGTGGGTGCGGGACCTGTTCGGGCTCACCGTCATCGAGCGGAACCTCACCTGGTACCTGCTCAACGGCCGGCTGTCCGCGGGTCGCGCCCGCACGGTCACGTCGTACATCGACCGCCTGCTGGCCCGCCTCCGCCCGCACGCGCAGAGCCTGGTCGACGCGTTCGGCTACGAGCAGGCGCACCTGCGCGCACCGATCGCGTCGGGCGCCGAGCAGGACCGGCAGGACGAGGCCCGCGCCTACTACCGGGCGCAGCGTGCGTCGGGCGACGCGCCTGTCCCGGAGAAGCACAAGCGCTGACCGCGCGCACTGCACCGACGCAGGGTCACGACCCTGCGTCGGTGTCCTGTGCCCAGCGCCGGACGGGTTCCGGCGGCAGGTCGGACCCCGGCGTGTGTGCGGTGACCCGGGAGCCGGCGAGCGCCCAGACCTCGAGGAGCCGGCGGACGCTCTGCGGCAGACCGTCGACGCGGATGCCGTCCTCGACGTCGACGACCGTGCCGGCCGCCCCCGCGACCTGGTTGTCGCCCCACACCGAACCGGCGGCGTAGACGAGGTACAGGTCCGCCTCGGTCAGGTTCGCCGAGCGGAGGTCGGCGCCGTCGAGCCACGTCTTCACCAGGAACGAGCGCGACAGGTCGGCCCCGGTGAGGTCGGCGCCCGTCAGGTCCGCCCTGATCAGCGTGCACCCGCGAAGCACGGCCCCCCGAGCCCGGACCCGGTCGAGGTGCGCCTTCTTGAGGTACGCACCGGACAGGTCGGCACCGGACAGGTCCGCGCCGACGAGCCAGGCGTGACCGAGGTCCGCACCGCGGAGGTCCGCCCCGGACAGGTCGGCTCCCGAGAGATCGGCACCGGACAGGTCGGCACCGGGCCCCACCTCGATCACGACGATCAGCCCTTGCGCCCGGCTCGGCGGGTCTTGGCGATCCAGCCGACGACGATGCCGAGCGCGAACGTGATCGCGAGGATCACCCACAGCGGCATCGCGAAGTGGGTGAACACGAGGCTGAACTCGACCTCGTCCCGGTTGGCGGCGATGACGACGACCGTGACCACCACGATGACGATCGCGAGCCACCGGCGCTTGAGGAACGCGACGAACGAGCTCTCCTGCGGGGCGGTCGACGCTCCGGACATGTGCCACTACCTCCGTGCCGGGAGGGGCCTGCTTCCCCTCGTCGTCCGCCAGTCTGGCGCGCTCAGGGGTTGCAGCGCTCGCGGATCATCTCGATGACGTCGACGTCGGGCCGCCACGGTTCCAGGTTCCAGGTGGCCTTGTCCGGGGCGCCGAGCTCGTGGCACTCGAGCTGCGCCTTCATGCCGGGCGTGTCGGCGTCCGGCGCGAGTGCCACGACCTGCGCCCACAGACCCTCCTGCGCGGCCAGTCCGCGGGCACGGGCCCACGCGCTGGGCGTCACCGCGAGCGAGCGTCCGCCCTCGGCCTCGCCCCAGACGGCGCTCTCGACGGCGACGGAGGTGAACCAGAGGCCGGCGGCGTCGTCGAGCCGGACGACGTCGGGCCCCACCTGGACCAGCGCGCTGCCCCACGGGTCGGTGGTCAGGCCCGCGACGAACGCGCCGACGCCGTCGCGGACGGCGGCGGTCCCGTCGGTCAGGGCCGCGATCGTCAGGCCCTCGGGAGCGGCGATCAGCACGCCGCCGGGGACTGCGGCACGCGCGGAGCCGTCGGGGTCGACCGTCACCGCGAGACCGGGCACGGAGACGGTGAGCGTCACGGCGCCGGAGGTGACCGGGGTGCCGGTCGTGCGGATCACGGTGGGGTCCGTCGGGTCCGCGGTGGGTGTCGGCGTGGCCGACGGGGACGCGGGCGGCGAGGGCGCCGAGAGCCCAGCGGGGTCCGAGCTGCAGCCCACCAGCACGAGGGCGGCCATCGCTGCGACGAGGGCTGCCTGTGTTCTCACCCTCGGAAAGGTACCGGCCCGTCCGCGAGCCAGACGCACTCCGACGGGGTGACGATCGTCGGCTCGGCGCCGGGACGGCTGCGAGCGACCACGGAGGCCCCGGTCGGCAGCCGCCAGGGGCGCGACGAGGTGTTGAGCACGACGAGGGCGTCGCCGCGGCGGCCGACGAGCACCCCGGGCCGGGCGTCCTGCCAGGTCAGGTCCTCCGACGTCCACAGGGTCCGGCGTGCGGCGAGCGCCCGGTGCAGCACCGCCCAGGTCGAGCCGGGGTCGGCCTCCTGCCGGTCCCGGGCGTACTGGGGCCAGGTGGACGGGATCGGGAGCCACGGGGTGCCCGTCGTGAAGCCGACGCCTGGCCCGGCTGCCCACGGCAGCGGCACCCGGGCACCGTCCCGGTTGGGCAGCGTGCCTGCGGACCGCAGCGACTGCGGGTCCTGCCACTGCTCCGGAGGCACGTCGGCGTCGGGCAGGCCCAGCTCGTCGCCCGCGTAGAGGTAGAACGCCCCGGGCAGAGCGAGCAGGAACAGGTGCAGGGCCAGCGCGCGCTCGGGTCCGAGCCGGGTCGCGACGCGGGCGATGTCGTGGTTGCCGGCCACCCATGCGGGCAGGGCGCCGACTGCTCGATGCGCCGCGAGCTGGGCGTCGACGGTCCGGCGCAGGGCCGCGGCGGACCAGGGCGTGCGCAGGACGTCGAACGCGAACGCCTGGCCCAGCTCGTCGGGCCGGGCGAACGCCGCAGTCCGCTCGGGCGGTCCCCAGGCCTCGGCGACCGCGGGCGCATCGCCCAGCACGCGGCGCCACGACCGGTAGATGTCGTGCACCTCGGTGCGGTCCCAGTGCGGGTGCTGGGCGCTGCGGCGCACCTCGCCGTACGCGGGGTCCTTGGCCAGCCCGCCGGCGACGTCGACCCGAAATCCGTCGACCCCGCGGTCCAGCCAGAACCGCAGGGTGGCGACGAAGTCCGCCTGCACCACCGGGTCGGCCCAGTTCAGGTCCGGCTGCTCGGGGGCGAACAGGTGCAGGTACCAGTCGCCGTCGGGCAGGGGTGACCAGGCAGAGCCGCCGAACATCGAGCGCCACCGGGTCGGCGTGGACCGGACGTGGAACCGCGAACGCTCAGGGCCGCCGGCCTTTGCGGCGACGAACCACGGGTGCTGGTCGGACACGTGGTTGGGGACCAGGTCCATGAGCACCCGCAGCCCGCGCTCGTGCGCCGCTCCCAGGAACGTGTCGAACGCCGCGAGGTCCCCGAACAGCGGGTCGATGTCGCGGTGGTCGGCCACGTCGTACCCGTGGTCGGCCTGCGGCGAGCGATACACCGGCGTGAGCCAGACCGCGTCGACGCCCAGGCGGGCGACGGCGTCGAGCCCGGCGGTCAGACCCACCAGGTCACCGACGCCGTCGCCGTCACCGTCCAGGAAGGACCGGACGTAGACCTGGTAGACGACGGCATTGCGCCACCAGGAAGTCACACGCGAACCAGCTCGATCAACACGATCGAGGGGTTCGGCAGGTCGACGTCCAGGGACGACCCGTCGAGCGGGCGCTCCGTGACGGCGAGCTGGTCCGCCGCCCGCAGGGCCGCCCACTGCTCGTCCGTGGGCCAGTCGGCGCCGTCGGACATCGAGGACCACAGGGCCGCGATGTTCGAGTGCTCGGCGTCGACCCGGGACTCGCGCACGGTCCACTCCCCGTCGGGGAGGCCGTCGAGCGCCACGTGAGCGGTGCGCGCCAGGGCATCGGACCCGTCGACCTTGGACTGGTCGAGAGTGCCGTTCCACAGCGCGATGGCCACGCGGTCGTCGTCGCGCGACGCCCACACCTCCACCAGGCTGTCCGCGCCGTCGCCGGTCACGGTCGCCGCGACCTCGTCGCGACCCAGCTGCTCGAGCAGCCACAACCCCCACCACCGCGGCTTGCGCAGCTCGCCGACGGTCCGCAGCCCGAACCCGCCGTGCAGGAGCCGCGGCGGACGGCCCAGCTCCTCGAACTGGTCGGAGACCACCCAGTACGACAGGGCGTCGATGCGCCCGGCGGCCGAGCGCATCCCGCGGACCAGGAACGCCGCGGAGAACACGCCGTCGTTGGCGTTGCCGAAGTGCGTCGGGCTGACCCCCCACTCCGTCCACCAGATCTGCGCGTCCTCGCGACCGTGCCGCGCGAGCGTCGCCCGCATGTCCAGCGGCGCGTTGCCGTAGGTGTGCGTCGACACGAAGTCGACCGGCGCGCCAGAGGAGGCGACGTGCTCGAGGAGCCCGTCCACCCATCCGGCCGCCGCGGTCGACGGCCCGCCGACCACCAGCTGGTCGTCGACCGCGCGCACGGCGTTCACGGTGACGTCGTACAGGCGCCAGAACTCGTCGCGCGTGCCGGACCAGAACACCTCGAGGTTCGGCTCGTTCCAGACCTCGAAGGACCAGCGCGACCGGACCTCGTCCAGCCCGTACCTGTCGACGAGGTGCTGGACGAGATCCGTGATCAGCGCACCCCAGCGGTCCCAGTCCTTCGGCGGCGACACGATCGCGCCGTAGTCGAACACGGTCACGTCCGGGTCGGACGCCAGGTCGCGCGGCATGTACGACAGCTCGACGACGGGCCGCAGGCCGAGCGCGAGGAGCGCGTCGTACGTGGCGTCGACGCCCGTGAAGTCGTGCACGGGCTCGCCGTCGACCTCGCGGTAGACGCCGAGGTCGTCGCACAGGATCGCGTGCGCCCGGACCGTCGACACCCCCAGCTCGTCGTGCGCGGCCCGCAGCGCCGACGTGAGGTCCGCGGAGATGCTCTGCCCGCCGACCGTCTCGTCGCTCAGCAGCAGGCTGAGGTGCTCCGAGCCGATCATCGGCCGCCACGGTCGGGGCAGCTCGCGGACCACCGTGCCCAGGTCCACGAGGACCTCGACGCCGGCGTCCTCGAGCTCCAGCGACGCCGCGACGACCTCGGCGCCGGTCGGACCGGTGACGTCCACGTCGGTGACCGTCGCCACCGCGTACCGGTACGCGACCCCGGGCTCGCCGGTGGTGTCCGCGTACGGCCCGTGCGGGACCGCCAGGACGTCGCCGCCCTGGTGGTCCAAGGGCGTGCCGTCGCGGACCACCTGGTACCCGACCGCGCCGTCGACCGGCTCCCAGTGCAGGGTCACCTGCCCGACCCCCGGCGAGGCGTACAGCCCCGCCGGGGGAGCGAGCACCGGGATCTGCCCGGCGGCGGTGGTGTCGGAGCGACGACCGATCCTGTTCTCCCAGTCCGTGCGTGCCCCGGTCACTTGATCACCCCCGCGCTGAACTCCTCCTGGCCGATGAGCGGTCGCAGGACCTTCTCCACCTGGCGGGTGCCGAACGACTCGTGCAGCACGTTCCCGCCGAGCACGTTGCCCAGCGCGCCCAGGACCATGCCCTGGTCGAGCGACAGGTAGCGCTTGGCCTGGGTGTTGGAGCGGACCGCGACGGAGTCGTAGAACCCGCCGTCGCCGTACGCGCCGAGCACCGTCTCGATGTTGCGCAGGTTGTCGACGGCCTCGCGCGGTGCGTACGGCAGCGCGAGGAAGGACGCGTGCGGGGTCACGACGCCGTCACCGAACGTCGGCGTCGGGTTGGTCGCCTCGCGGCAGCCCTCGTAGCCCGCATCCACGTTCGTCTTCTCCGCGTCCGACGGGTACCCGCCCGGGTCCATGCCGATCGCGTCGACGCCGTACACGTTGTACGTGCCGAACGGGTCGCTGGCGGGGGAGAAGCCCCAGTAGCCGTAGCCGGCCTCGACCATGCCGTGCTCGATGTGCGCGCGGACCGCGAGCGGGTGGTTGACGCCCCAGCTCTTCGGGGCCCACTCGGACTCCGGCACGAACAGATCGGGCATGAGCTCCTCGAACATGTCCCCGCCCCAGCTCGGGACGATGTGCATGCCGCGGTACGTGAACGCACCCTCGAACACCTCGAGGCCCTCGTACGTGCGGGTCACGCCGACCGGGCGCTGCTCCAGCCAGGACCAGTCACAGCTGGCCGGGAACGTGCGGTTGGTGGCGAAGTAGTGCGCGGGCGGGACCTGGCCGCGCACGATGCCGATGTAGCTGGCGATCCGCGGCTCGGAGTTCGTGATGTCGTAGTGGTGGCAGGTGAACAGCACCGTCGACCCGGCGACGTCGCCCGGTTGCGTGCACTGCTCCGGGTTCGGCGGGTCGACCCAGAACCCGCCGCGCATCATGCCCGGACGGGCGCCGCCGAACTGGTTCGCGTCGTAGAACGCACCGAAGTTCATCGGCTCCAGGAGGGCGTTCGCCTGGCGGCGCAGCGACGGCTCGGCGGACGCGACGACCATGAGCGCCGCGGCCATCCACCCGTTGTCGACCGTGGACAGGAACGGGTAGACCGTCTCGCCCGTGGGGAACTCGGTGAGCTTGGCGCCCGTGGCCTCGTCGTACCAGTTGTAGAACATGCCGCTCGGCTCGTGGCGCTCCATCGTGGCGACAGTCGCCAGCGTCTGCGCCATGCGCTTGCGGGCCTCACGCTTGCTGATCACCCCGAGCTCCTGGGCGGAGATCGTGGACCACAGGTAGGCGCCGATGTTCGTCGGCGAGGTGTAGCCGGACCGGGTGGCCGGGTCCAGCGACGCGTCGATGTTGTCGGCCGGGAGGCCCGTGGTCTCGTCCGTCATGGCGACGAACGAGGTCCACGTGTCCTGCGCCCAGCGGTGCAGGTCGGCGCGGTCCTGCCGGGTCAGGCCGAGGTCGTCGGGGTGGTGCCGGCCGCCTGCGGAGGCGGTCGTGGCACCGGTGAGGAGCAGTGCGGTCGCGGCCGTGGCAGCCGCGAGGGATCGGAGTCTCATCGTTGAGCCCTTCAGGACTTGAGGCCGGTGGTCGCCAGCCCTTGGACGAAGTGGCGCTGCATCGTGAGGAACACGACGAGCACGGGGATCAGGACCACGCAGGAGCCCGCGAGGAGCAGCCCGTAGTTGGTCGAGTTCTGCCCGACGCTGTAGAGCGCGAGCGCGACCGGCAGCGTGTACATGTCCTCGGTGCTCGCGACCACGAGCGGCCACAGGAAGTTGTTCCAGGAGCCGAGGAAGGTGAGGATCGCGAGGGTCGCGAGCGCCGGCTTGCACAGCGGCATGACCACGGTGGCGAAGATGCGCAGCTCGCCCGCGCCGTCGACGCGCGCGGCGTCGATCAGCTCGTCGGGGATCCCCTGCATGAACTGGCGCATGAGGAACACGCCGAACGGCCCGGCCAGGAACGGCAGGATCAGCCCGAAGTAGGTGTTGACCATGCCGAGGTTGCTGATCAGCACGAACAGGGGGACCAGCAGCACCATGCCCGGGATCATCAGCGTGCCCAGGACCAGCCGGAACAGCCAGGTGCGGCCCCAGAAGTCGATCTTCGCGAACGCGTACCCGAGCATCGAGCAGAACACCATGTTGCCCACCGTCACCACGGTGGCGACGACGAACGAGTTGGTGAAGAACTGCGCGAAGTCGAGCCGCGTGAACAGCTCCCGGTAGTTGTCGAGCGTGGGCGCCTGCGGCCACCACGTCGGCGGGTTGGCCCGCAGCTCCCCGTTCGGCTTGAACGACCCGAGCAGCATCCAGACGAACGGCGTGACGACGAGCACGAGACCGAGCCCGAGGACGACGTAGATCCACGGGCGCGGCTGCGGCTCGCCGATGTGCGACCCCGCCTGCTCGCGGGGCTTCGTGACGGTGCTCATGCTGGTCATGACGAACCTCCCGCCCGGCGGAACCACCCGCGCCGCGGGCCGACCGCGTCGTCGCGCTCACCGAGGACCTTGAAGTTGATCACCGTGAGCACGACGACGGCGGCGAAGAGCACGTAGCTCATCGCGGCGGCGACGCCGTAGTTGCCGAACCCGAACGTGTTGTAGACGAGGTACGCGACCGACAGCGTGCTGTTCAGCGGGCCGCCCTGGGTCATCACGAACGGCTCCTCGAAGAGCTGCAGGAACCCGATGCCCGTGATCACGCCGGCGAACAGCATGGTCGGGCGCAGCGTCGGCAGGGTGATGTTGCGCAGCCGCTGCCACGCGTTGGCGCCGTCGAGCGCGCCGGCCTCGTGCAGGGCCTTGGGCACCGACTGCAGACCGGCCAGGAAGATCACGACGAGCGTGCCCAGCGAGCGCCAGACCGACATCATGATCAGAGAGGGCATCGCCCACGTCGTGCTGCCCAGCCAGTCCGGTCCCTGGATGCCGAACCAGCCCAGCACCTCGTTGATCAACCCGTTGTCGGGCTGCAGCAGGAAGCGCCACACGACGGCCACGGCGACGATCGTCGTGACGACCGGCATGTAGTAGCCGACCCGGAAGAAGCCGGACAGCTTGGTGATCCCGGTGTTGAGCGCGAGCGCGATGGCCAGCGCCACGAGGATCGTGAGCGGGACGCCGACGACGACGAAGTAGAGCGTGTTGAACGCGGCCGTGTGGAAGAGCGGGTCGCTGAGCACCGTCGCGAAGTTCTCGAACCCCACGAAGTTGACGGCGAACGGGTTCTGCAGGTCGCGACTCTTGATGTCGGTGACGCTCATGAAGAGCGACGAGATCACCGGCCACGCGGTGAAGATGAGGAACAGCACGACGAACGGTGCTGCCAGTCCCCAGGCGGCGATGCTGCGCCGACGGCGCAGGGGCGAGGAGCGTCGCACCCCGGGAGCGGCCGTGCCGGCCGTCCCCGGGGGGCGAACACCCTGCCCGGAGGTCAGGGTCGCGGACATGGGGTCAGAGCCCCGTGCCGATCGACTCGGCCTGCTGCTGGATGGCCGTGGCCGCCTCCTGCGGGTCCATGCCGGTCTTGCAGACCTTCTCCAGCTCGGTGTCGATGACGTTCGCGATCTGCTCCCACGTCGGGATCGACGGGGGGGCCTGCGCGGTCGTCATCTGCTCGCCGAACACCGCGAGGCGCTCGTCGGAGGCGAGGTCGCCCTCCTCCCACGCGGACTGCACGGCGGGCAGGTCGCTCGTCGTCGCGTACCAGTCGGCCTGGACGTCGGGCTGGCTCAGCCACTGGACGAAGGCCCACGCGGCGTCGCGGTTCTCGGCGCTCTTGAAGACGGCGAGGTTGCTGCCGCCGATGAACGACGCCTGCGTCTCGTCGGCGGGCATCGGAGCGAGGGTGACCCCGTCCATGAAGGCCTCGCCGCCGGACTCCTCCAGCAGGCCGATGTGCCACGGCCCTGACGAGAACGCACCGATCTTGCCGGCCACGAAGTCGGGCTCCAGCGTGCCCTCCGGCAGCTCCTTCGGCGCGACCCCGTCGGTGAAGAACGACTGGTAGTAGGTGAGGGCCTTGACGAACTCCGGGCTGTCGAACGTGAACTCGGTGTTGTCCTCGTTCATGATCTCGGCACCGGCCTGCCATGCGAACGGCAGGAACGTCTGCCACGCGCCGGTCTGGCCGGGCTGCAGGTTGATGCCCCACTGCGCGCCGGCGGACTGCATGCCCGCCGCGGTCGCCGTCAGGTCGTCCCAGGTGGCGGGCGTCGGGGAGACGCCGGCCTGCTCGGCGAGCGCGGTGTCGACGTACAGCACACGGGTCTCGACGTACCACGGGACCGCGTAGGACGTGCCGCCGACCTCCGTGGAGCCCCAGGCGCCCTCGAAGAACGTGGACTCGTCGATCAGGTCGGGCGGCGTCGGGTCGAGGCCACCGCTCGTGGCGAACTCACCCATCCAGGTGGTGCCGATCATCGAGACGTCGGGCACCTCGTCGGCGGCGATCGCGGTGGCGATCTTGTCGTGGGCGGCGTCCCAGGGGACCGCGGTGACGTCGATCGTCACGTCGGGGTTCTCCTCGGTGAACGCCTGCGCGAAGTCGCCGAGCGCCTCGCCCTCCGTCCCCATCGCCCAGACGGTCACGGTGCCGCTGAGCTCGCTGGTGTCGACGGCGGTGGCGCTGGCGTCCCCGGTGGCCGCGTCGTCGCCGCGACCGCAGGCGGTCAGGGCGAGCGTCGTGACGGCGAGCGCGGCGACGCTGATGCGCGCTGTTCTCCTCATGGTGGTTCCTCCTCGAACCGGACGGCCCCTCGTGGAGTCCGTCAGTGGTGCAGGCCGCAGCTGTCGCGCACCACCAGGTCGGTGGCGAGCAGCTCGTGCCGCGGCGTCGTGCGGGTGGCGGTGATGCGCTCGTCGAGCACCTCGGCGGCGAGGGACCCGAGCGCGCGCATCGGTTGGCGGACGGTGGTGAGGGCGGGACGGGCATGGCGCGCGGCCATGACGTCGTCCCACCCGGTGATCGCGATGTCGTGTCCCACGCGCAGGCCGGCTTCCTCGGCCGCGACGATGGCGCCCAGCGCGATCTCGTCGTTCGCACAGACGAGGGCGTCGGGACGCCTGCGCCCTTCGAGCAGGGTGGCCGCGACGCGGGTGCCCGATGCCTCGTCGAACAGGCAGGGGGTCTCAGTCGGCTCGATGTCGTGCGCGCCGAGGCCCTCGCGGATGCCGAGGAACCGCTCGGCCACGTCCGGAGACTCGTCGGGGGAGCCGAGGAGCACGATGCGGCGCAGCCCGTGACCGGCCAGGTGCTCGCCGAGCGCGCGGGCCGAGGTGAGGCCGTCGGTGCGGACCGAGTCGACGTCGCCGAGCTCCGGCCGGGCCAGGACGACGACCGGGAGGCCGGCGAGACCGGCGATGACCTCGTCGCTCACCGTGCGACCCAGCAGGACCATCCCGTCGACGCGTCCGGCCAGTTCACGCACGGCCGAGGCGGGGTCGGGGCGGCCGTGCGTGGCCAGCACGAGGACGCTGCGTCCGAGCTGCGAGGCGGTCTCCTCGTACCCGAGCAGCACCTCGGCGTAGTACGGGCCGGACAGGTCCGGGAAGACGATGCCGTTGGCGGCATGCGTGCGGGCGGCGAGCGAGGTGCCCGCGTGGCTGGGGCGGAAGCCCAGCTCCTCGACGGCGGCGAGCACGCGGGCTCGGGTCGCCTCGGCCACGGGGGCGGAGCCGTTCAGGGCCCGGGAGACGGTCGCGATCCCGACGCCGGCACGTGCGGCGACGTCGTAGATCGTCACCGTGCCCGTCTCGTGGCCCGAGGGCACAGGAAGCGCTTTCATGTGGTGACCGTCACACCTCCCGACGAGTTGCGCAACTCGAGCGGGGACGCATGATCGCGGTCATCTCGCGCCATCCTGAGTCACGTTGGCCCTGTCGCCGCAGGTCAGTGAGGCGATCCCGAGGCGGGGGGATACCGCCGCAATTGCCCGGAAACTCGTCGGCACGGACGCTGCTCCGGACGGCGTCCGGGCGCCGGTATCCTGTGCGCGTCTGCCGACGTCGGCCGCGCGGCCACCGAGCCGGCGCCGAGCCACGGGTCTCCACCGAGGGAATCGATGACCACCGCACCTGCTCGCGCCCCCCAGACCGACACCGTCGACGTCGCGGCCGCGACACCCGACCAGGAGCAGCCGTTCGCGGAGCTGGGCCTGAAGCCGGACGAGTACCAGCGCATCCGCGACATCCTCGGCCGCCGCCCCACGGCCGCCGAGCTGGCCATGTACTCGGTCATGTGGTCGGAGCACTGCTCGTACAAGTCGAGCAAGAACCACCTGCGCCAGTTCGGCGACAAGACCACCGACGCCATGAAGGAGCACCTGCTCGTCGGCATCGGCGAGAACGCCGGCGTCGTGGACATCGGTGACGGCTGGGCGGTGACGTTCAAGGTCGAGTCGCACAACCACCCGTCGTACGTCGAGCCGTACCAGGGCGCGGCCACGGGCGTCGGCGGCATCGTGCGCGACATCATCTCGATGGGCGCCCGTCCGGTCGCGGTCATGGACCAGCTGCGCTTCGGCGCCGTCGACCACCCCGACACCGCACGCGTGGTGCACGGCGTCGTGGCCGGCGTCGGTGGCTACGGCAACTCCCTCGGACTGCCCAACATCGGCGGCGAGCTGGTGTTCGACGCCTCCTACCAGGGCAACCCGCTGGTCAACGCGCTGTGCCTCGGCGTCCTGCGGCACGAGGACATCCACCTGGCCAACGCCTCGGGCGCGGGCAACAAGGTGGTCCTGTTCGGTGCGCGCACGGGTGGCGACGGCATCGGCGGCGCGTCGATCCTCGCGTCCGAGACCTTCGACGACACCAAGCCCTCCAAGCGTCCGTCGGTGCAGGTGGGCGACCCGTTCATGGAGAAGGTGCTCATCGAGTGCTGCCTCGAGCTCTACGCCGCGCGCGTGGTCGAGGGCATCCAGGACCTGGGCGCCGCCGGCATCTCCTGCGCGACCAGCGAGCTGGCCTCCAACGGCGACGGCGGCATGCACGTCGACCTGGAGAACGTCCTGCTCCGTGACCCCTCCCTGACCGCCGGCGAGATCCTCATGTCGGAGTCGCAGGAGCGGATGATGGCCGTGGTCCGGCCCGACCAGCTCGACGCGTTCCTGGCCATCACCGGCAAGTGGGACGTCGAGACGGCCGTGATCGGCGAGGTCACCGGCACCGGGCGCCTCACCATCGACCACCACGGCCTGCGCATCGTCGACGTCGACCCGAAGACGGTCGCGCACGAGGGCCCGGTCTACGACCGCCCGTACGCGCGGCCGGCGTGGCAGGACACGCTCAACGCGGACACCGTTGCCTCATTGCGGAAGCCGTCGACCAATGCCGAGCTCCGCGCCACGGTCCTGGAGCTGCTGGCCAGCCCCAACCTCGCGTCCAAGGCGTGGGTGACCAACCAGTACGACCGGTTCGTGCAGGGCAACACCGCGCTCGCGCAGCCCGACGACTCCGGCGTGGTCCGCGTCGACGAGACCACCGGTCTCGGCGTCGCGCTGGCCACCGACGCCAACGGCCGCTACGCCAAGCTCGACCCGTACACCGGGGCCCAGCTGGCCCTGGCCGAGGCGTACCGGAACGTGGCGACGACGGGCGCTCGGCCGCTGGCCGTCACCGACTGCCTCAACTTCGGCAGCCCGGAGCACCCCGACTCGATGTGGCAGCTGGTCGAGGCCATCCGCGGCCTGGCCGACGCGTGCCAGGTGCTCGAGGTCCCCGTCACCGGAGGCAACGTCTCGCTCTACAACGGCACGGGCGAGCCGGGCCTCATCGACTCCGCCATCCACCCGACCCCGGTGGTCGGCGTGCTGGGCGTCCTCGACGACGTCGCCGACGCCACGCCGTCGGGCTGGACGGCCCCCGGCCAGGCCGTCTACCTGCTGGGCACCACGCGCGCCGAGCTCGACGGGTCGGCCTGGGCCGACGTCGTGCACGGCCACCTCGGCGGGCTGCCGCCGGCCGTGGACCTCGACGCCGAGCGCCGGCTGGCCGAGGTGCTCGTCCGCGCCAGCCGCGACGAGCTCGTCGACGCCGCGCACGACCTGTCGGAAGGCGGCCTGGTCCAGGCGCTGATCGAGTCGAGCCTGCGGTTCGGCGTCGGCGTGCAGGTGTCGCTCGAGCCGATCTGCGCGCGCGACGGTGTCACGCCGTTCGAGGCGCTGTTCTCGGAGTCGACCGCCCGCGTGCTCGTCGCGGTCCCGCGCTCGGAGGAGGTCCGCCTGGTCGACCTCTGCACCGCGCGCGGCGTCCCGGCGCTGCGCCTGGGGGAGACCGCCGAGTCGTGCTCGCCGGGTGCCGGCACCCCGACCGACGCCGCCGACCACGTGCACGGCCCCGCGGTCGAGGTGCAGGGGGTGTTCACGCTGCCCCTGGCGGAGGCCCGCGAGGCCCACGAGGCGACGCTCCCGCACTACTTCGGCTGACCGCGCGCCGAGCGCGGGCGCCGAACCCGACGTGGGGGTCGTTCTGCGGCCGATGACGGCACCCATGTCGGGTTCGCTCCTCTGAAACAATGAGAAACCGCTTACCCGAATGGTTTCGCCGGGTAGGGGAGCCGATGTCCCAGGTGGACCCTGCCGTGACGGCGCCAGCACAGCGAAGTGCACCCCGGGCGCCGCACGAGAAGAGGACCTCCCATGCGACTCACGACCCGACGACGTACGGCGACGGCGGCGTTCACCTCCGCGGCGCTCGTCGCGATGGCAGGCGTCGGCGCGCTCCTGGCGGTACCCGCGCAGGCCGCGACCGGCTGCAAGGTCGAGTACAAGGTGACCAACCAGTGGCCGAGCGGCTTCGGTGGTGACGTCGTCGTCACCAACCTCGGGGACGCGGTCAGCAGCTGGAAGCTGGGCTGGTCGTTCGGGGCCGGCCAGCAGATCACGCAGGCCTGGGGCGGCACTGCGACGCAGTCCGGCGCGGCGGTCACGATCAGCAACGCCGGCTGGAACGGCTCGCTGTCCACGGGCGCGACCGCGCAGGTCGGCTTCAACGCGTCGTGGTCGGGCAGCAACCCGGTGCCCACGTCCTTCACGCTCAACGGCGTGACGTGCACGGGCGGCACGACGAACCCGACGTCGAACCCCACCACCCCGCCGCCGACGAGCAACCCGACCACCCCGCCGCCCACGTCGAACCCGACCACTCCGCCGGCGACCGGTCTGGTCGGCTGGGCGTCGCAGAACGGTGGCACCAGTGGTGGTGGGTCGGCGGCGGCGACCACGGTGACCAGCTCGTCGGCGCTGGTCAGTGCCGCGTCGGGCACGGGTGCGGCGGTGGTGCGGGTCTCGGGCACGATCTCGTGCTCGGGGATGCTGGCGATCGGGTCGAACAAGACGATCCTGGGGGCCAGTGGCGCCAAGATCGTGGGCTGTGGTCTGAACATCAAGAACGCGAAGAACGTGATCGTGCGCAACCTGACGTTCGACGACTGGGACGACGACGCGATCAACGTCGAGACGTCCACGAACGTGTGGATCGACCGGAACACGTTCTTCACCGGGTACGACGGGTCGGTGGACACCAAGCGGGCCTCGGACTACGTGACGATCTCCTGGAACCACTTCGACGGTCAGGACAAGAACTCCCTGGTCGGGCACTCGGACGACAACGGGTCCCAGGACCGCGGCAAGCTGCGGGTGACGTATCACCACAACTGGTTCGACGGCACCAACCAGCGCAACCCGCGGGTGCGGTTCGGTAACCCGGTGCACGTGTTCAACAACCTGTACAGCTCGGTCGGGTCGTACGGGGTGGCGTCCACGATGGAGGCCGGGGTGCTGGTCGAGGGCAACTACTTCGAGAACACCGACGACACGTTCCACCTCGGTGAGGGGTCCTCCCCGGCGGGTTCTCTGGTGGCGCGGAACAACCACTTCGTGGGCTCGTCGGCCGGGCAGACCGGCGGGTCGGTCAAGTCGATCCCGTACGCCTACTCGCTGGACACCGCGAGCTCGGTGAAGTCGATCGTGAGCTCGGGCGCCGGCGCACGCTGAGCGCCTGCACCACGGACGGCCCGCGACGGATCCACTCCGCCGCGGGCCGTCCCGCGTATTTCCGTGGCTCCCGGACCGGCACGCTCCTACCGTCGAGGGCGTGATCGACCTCTTCCGTGTGGTGCGCGCCGACAAGGGCGCCGTGCTCGTGCTGCCCGCCGACGGTCTCGACGGCGCCCACGAGCCGCGCCGGGTCGCGCTGGACCGGGACGGACTGGTCGCCACGGAGGGTGGGGACCGGCTCGCGCCGACGGTGGGGGACTGGCTGCTGGTCGACGAGGCCGGTCCGAGCCTGCGCCCCCGGACCACAGCGCTGGTCCGCGACAGCGCGGGAGCCACCTCCCGGGTCCAGGCGCTGGCCGCCAACATCGACGTCGTGCTCGTGGTGGAGCACCTCGAGCCGGACCCGGACCTCGGGCGCATCGAGCGGATGCTCACGCTGGCCTGGCGCTCGGGGGCGACCCCGGTCGTCGTCCTGACGAAGGCCGACCTGGTCCCGGACCCCGACGGCATGACCGCCGAGGTCGAGGCGGTGGCCCTCGCGGTCGACGTCCACACGGTCAGCGTCCCCACCGGCCGGGGGCTTGACGCCCTCCGGGCGCTGCTCGTCCCCGGCGCCACCCTCGTCGCCGTCGGCCCGTCGGGCGCGGGCAAGTCCACCCTGGTCAACGCGCTGGCCGGCCGGGAGGTGATGGCCACGGGCGAGCGACGGGTCGACGGACGCGGTCGGCACACGACGACGCACCGCGAGCTGGTCCCGCTGGCGGGCGGCGCGATGCTCATCGACACGCCCGGCATCCGCGGGGTCGGTGTCGTCGCCGACGAGGACGCGCTGGACACCACCTTCGCGGACGTCGCCGAGCTGGCGGGGGCCTGCCGGTTCGCCGACTGCCACCACGCGGGCGAGCCGGGCTGCGCCATCCAGGCGGCGCTCGACAGCGGGGAGCTGGCGGAGCGCCGGTTCGACAGCTGGCGCCGGCTGGCGCGCGAGGCGGCGTACCAGGCGCGGAGGTCGGACGCGCGGCTGCGTGCCGAGGAGCGCGACCGGTGGAAGAAGGTCACCAAGGAGTACCAGCGGGGCCTGCGCGGACCCGGTCGGCCGCGCCCCTGAGGCGCGCGCGGAAGCGCATCGACGACCCGGATCGAGTACCAAAACGTTTCGTATCCGGCCGAGCGCTCGCCAGACCTGAGGGCGGTCGGGTTTCCTCGTCGAGACCGGGGTGCGCCGCCGTCATCGCCGACGCGCGGCCCGCCCCGCCCAGACACAGACGTCCCGAGGAGACCCATGCCCACCCGCAGATCCGCCACCGCGCTGCTCGCCGCCGCGGCCATCGCGGTCGGAGGCCTCACAGCCGCCGCGACCGCCGCGCAGGCCGCCCCCGGCTGCAAGGTCGAGTACAAGATCACGAACCAGTGGGGCGGCGGCTACGGCGCCGACGTCACGATCACCAACCTCGGTGACCCGGTCAGCTCCTGGAACGTCGGCTGGACGTTCACGGCCGGGCAGAAGATCACGCAGCTCTGGAACGGCAACGCGACCCAGAGCGGCTCGACGGTCTCCGTCGCGAGCCTCCCGTACAACGGCTCGCTCGGCACCAACGGGAAGACGAACTTCGGGTTCAACGGGTCGTGGAGCGGGTCCAACCCCGTGCCGGCCTCGTTCACGCTGAACGGCACCACCTGCACCGGCAGCACGCCGACGCAGACGCCGACCCCCACGCAGACGGCGACCCCGACGCCCACCCCGACGGTGACCGCGACCCCCACGCCGACACCGACCCCCACGCAGACGACGCCTCCGCAGCCGGCGGGCAACTTCTACGTCGACCCGACCACGCAGGCGTACCGCGCGTGGCAGTCGGCGGGTGGCTCCGACAAGGCGCTGCTCGAGAAGATCGCGCTGACGCCGCAGGCGTACTGGGTGGGCAACTGGGCCGACGCGTCGCACGCCCGGAGCGAGGTCGCCGACTACACCGGTCGCGCCGTCGCCGCGGGCAAGACGCCGATGCTCGTCGTCTACGCGATCCCCGGCCGCGACTGCGGCAACTACTCCGGCGGCGGAGTCGCCGAGTCCGCCTACGCGGCCTGGATCGACACCGTCGCGTCCGGCATCCAGGGCAAGCCCTACGTGATCCTCGAGCCCGACGCGCTCGCCATGCTGGGCGACTGCAGCGGCCAGGGCGATCGGGTCGGCTTCCTCAAGTACGCGGCGAAGGCGTTGACCCTCAAGGGCGCCCGCGTCTACATCGACGCCGGCCACTCGGCGTGGCTGCCCGTCAGCACGGCCGTGAGCCGCCTCAACCAGGTCGGCTTCGAGTACGCGGTCGGTTTCGCGCTGAACACGTCGAACTACCAGACCACCGCGGCGTCGAAGTCGTACGGCCAGCAGATCTCGCAGCAGCTGGGCGGCAAGAAGTTCGTCATCGACACCTCCCGCAACGGCAACGGCTCCAACGGCCAGTGGTGCAACCCGAGCGGCCGCGCGCTGGGCGAGAAGCCGACGCTCGTGAACGACGGGTCCGGTCTCGACGCCCTCCTGTGGGTCAAGCTGCCCGGCGAGTCCGACGGCACCTGCAACGGCGGCCCGTCCGCCGGTGCCTGGTTCCAGAGCATGGCCCTGGAGCTGGCCCGCAACGCGCACTGGTGACCACCCTTCAGCAGTAGGTCATCCCCATGAGCTCGCGGACGTCACGAAGAGTGGCGTCCGCGAGCTCGTTCGCGCGTGCGTTCCCCTGCGCCAGGATGTCGGCCACCAGCCCGGGCTCGGCGGCGAACAGGGCGCGGCGGGCCCGCAGGGGAGCCAGGTGCTCGACGAGCGCGTCGGCGACCACGGCCTTGAGGCGGCCCGCGCCGCCGGACCCGATCTCGTCGGCGATCGTCTCCGGCGCGGCGCCCGTGCACAGCGACGCGAGCAGCAGCAGGTTGGCCACCTCGGGTCGCGACGACGGGTCGTAGGTGATCACCCGGTCCGAGTCGGTCTTCGCGGACCGGATCGCACGGACCGTCTCGTCGGCGCTCGCCCGCAGCGCGATGCCGTTGCCGTTGCTCTTGCTCATCTTGCGGCCGTCGGTCCCCAGGACCACGGGAGCCTCGGACAGCACGGGCTCCGGCTCGGTGAAGCACGGTCCGTATCGCTGGGTGAACCGCCGTGCGATCGTCCGCGTCAGCTCCAGGTGCGGCAGCTGGTCCCGGCCCACCGGCACGACGTCCGCGTGGCAGAACAGGATGTCGGCCGCCTGGTGCACGGGGTAGGTGAGAAGCAGCCCGGACATCGACCGGCCGGAGTCGGCGAGCTCCTGCTTGACGGTCGGGTTCCGTTCCAGCTCCGCGACGCTGACCAGCGAGAGGAACGGCAGCATCAGCTGGTGCAGGGCGGGCACCGCGCTGTGCGTGAAGATCGTCGCGGTGTCGGGGTCGATACCTGCGGCCAGGTAGTCGAGGACGATCTCGCGCACGTTTCCGGCCACGTCACCCGTGACCTCGCGGTCGGTGATCACCTGGTAGTCGGCGAGCACGAGCATCGTCTCGACGCCCGAGCGCTGCAGGCGCACCCGGTTGGCGACCGTCCCGAACAGGTGGCCGATGTGCAGCGGGCCGGTGGGGCGCTCGCCGGTAAGCATGCGGGTCATGAGATGCTCCTTCTTCGGGGGAGCAGCGCACGTGCCCGGAGACAGCGATGCCCCCGCAGCCGCGTGAGCAGCTCGGGGGCAGGACGACCGCGGGCTGCGTCTAGAGCAGCCGGCGCCAGGTCGTCGAGGACATGGGGAGCAGGCTAGCCGACCAGGCAGAATCGGACCATGCCCCCCCGTCGACGTACCGATCCCGCCGACGGGCGGGCCGCGCTCGCCGTCTGGCGGGCCGACCCCGAGGGCGTCCCGACGTCCGCGCGCCGGACCGCCGTCCGGTTCACCCTCGAGGAGCTGGCCGAGGTGGCGCCCGGCAACGCGGTCGAGGTGCGGGTGCCGCCGGACGGTGCCGTGCAGGCGGTGGAAGGACCTCGTCACACCCGAGGCACGCCGCCGAACGTGGTCGAGACCGACGCGCAGACCTGGCTCGCCCTGGCCACGGGTGCCCTGACCTGGGACTCCGCGGTGGCCGACGGGCGGATCCGCGCGTCCGGAGAGCGTGCCGACCTGCGCGAGTGGCTCCCGCTGCAGGCCGCCCGCCCCCGCGGCTGAGCACCGCGCTGGGGCTGCTGACCTAGGATCACGGGGTGCCTGACGACCCCCAGCCCGACGAGACCCCGGCCGCGGCCGAGCAGCCCACCGCGCCCGGGCCCGCAGCGGAACCCGTCGCCCTCGACGCGCGCGGCGTGCCGATCCCGTCGGAGGAGGAGCTGGCCCGGGTCGCGGAGCCGGCCACCGTGCGCCACGCCCCGAAGTTCGGCGCGTTCATCACCGCCGGCGCCCTCGTCGGCATCGTCGTCGCGCTGGTCCTGGTCGCGGTCGTCCGCCCGGAGGTCCCCTGGGTGGCCGACGGGTCCGGCTTCATCTCATTCCTCGACGGCGAGGGTGCCGTGCGCACCGTCATGGCCGTCGCCGGCGCGGTCCTCGGCGGGTTCCTCGGTGGTCTCGCCGCGGTGCTGGCGGACCGGCGCAGCGTGCGCAAGGCCGTCCGCCCCACCGTCTGACTCGCGGTCACCTTGGTCGCCCACCGTGCGGACTGTGCGACCATAGGAACGTGGCCCCCCGCGCAGACGGACGTCTGAACCACGACCTCCTCCCCAACGAAAAAGGCCCCCAGGACGCTTGTGGCGTCTTCGGTGTGTGGGCACCTGGCGAGGAAGTCGCCAAGCTGACCTACTTCGGCCTCTACGCACTGCAGCACCGTGGCCAGGAGTCGGCGGGCATCGCCACCTCCAACGGCCAGCAGCTGCTGGTCTACAAGGACATGGGCCTCGTCTCCCAGGTCTTCGACGAGACCGCGCTGAACGCGCTGCAGGGGCACATCGCCATCGGGCACACGCGCTACTCGACGACCGGTGGCAGCACCTGGGAGAACGCGCAGCCGACGCTCGGTCCCACGGCCGCCGGCACCGTCGCCCTGGGCCACAACGGCAACCTGACGAACGCCGCCGAGCTGGTCGATCTCGTCGCCGAGCGCTACGGCAGCCAGCGGCGCGGCGAGCTCGCGCGCGGCAACACCACGGACACCGCGCTGATCACGGCCCTGCTGGCGGGGGACCCGGACCACACGCTGGAGGCCACCGCGCTCGAGGTGCTCCCGCGCCTGCGAGGCGCGTTCAGCCTCGTCTTCATGGACGAGCACACGCTGTACGCCGCGCGGGACCCGCAGGGCGTCCGGCCGCTGGTGCTCGGCAGGCTGGAGCGCGGCTGGGTCGTGGCCAGCGAGACCCCGGCCCTGGACATCGTCGGCGCCTCGTTCGTCCGCGAGATCGAGCCCGGTGAGTTCATCGCGATCGACGCCGACGGCCTGCGCAGCAGCCGGTTCGCACCCGTCGACCGCGCCGGGTGCGTCTTCGAGTACGTCTACCTCGCGCGTCCCGACACCTCGATCGCCGGCCGGTCCGTGCACGCCGCGCGCGTCGCGATGGGCCGACGTCTTGCGGTCGAGCACCCCGTCGAGGCCGACCTGGTCATCCCCGTGCCGGAGTCCGGGACGCCCGCGGCCGTCGGCTACGCCGCGGAGTCCGGCATCACGTTCGGGCAGGGCCTGACCAAGAACGCGTACGTCGGTCGCACGTTCATCCAGCCGTCGCAGACGCTGCGCCAGCTCGGCATCCGCCTCAAGCTCAACCCGCTCAAGGACGTCATCCGCGGCAAGCGCCTGGTGGTCGTCGACGACTCGATCGTCCGCGGCAACACCCAGCGCGCGCTCATCCGGATGCTGCGGGAGGCCGGCGCGGCCGAGGTGCACGTGCGCATCAGCTCTCCGCCGGTGAAGTGGCCCTGCTTCTACGGCATCGACTTCGCGTCCCGCGCCGAGCTCATCGCCAACGGCCTGGGGGTCGACGAGATCGCCGCGTCGCTCGGCGCCGACTCGCTCGGCTACATCTCCCCGGAGGGCATGATCGCCGCCACCGAGCAGCCCGCGTCGCAGCTCTGCGCCGCCTGCTTCACGGGTCAGTACCCCATCGAGCTGCCCCCGGACGACCGGCTGGGCAAGTTCCTGCTCGAGCAGAACGAGCTGCCGCTGGGCGCTCCGGAGGACGGGCTGCTCGCCATCGTGCCGAGCGTCGGTGGCGCGACCGCGCTGGACCACCCGTGAGCGGCACCCAGGGCACGCAGGTGACCTATGCCGCGGCGGGCGTGGACACCGAGGCGGGCGACAAGGCCGTCGAGCTGATGAAGGACGCCGTCCGCGCGACCCACGGGCCGCAGGTGCTCGGCGGGGTCGGCGGGTTCGCGGGGCTCTACGACGCCAGTGCGCTGCTGACCTACCGCAAGCCGCTGCTGGCCACGTCGACCGACGGCGTCGGCACGAAGGTCGCCATCGCGCAGGCGCTCGACATCCACGACACCATCGGGTTCGACCTGGTGGGCATGGTCGTCGACGACATCGTCGTGGTCGGCGCCACGCCGCTGTTCATGACCGACTACATCGCGTGCGGCCGCGTGGTGCCCGAGCGCATCGCGGGCATCGTGCGCGGCATCGCGGCGGCCTGCTCGGTGGCCGGGACGGCCCTCGTCGGCGGCGAGACCGCGGAGCACCCCGGGCTGCTGGGTCCCGACGAGTACGACGTGGCCGGTGCCGCGACGGGCGTCGTCGAGGCCGACCAGCTGCTGGGCCCGGAGCGGGTGCGGGCCGGCGACGTGCTGCTCGCGCTGGGCTCCAGCGGTCTGCACTCCAACGGGTACTCGCTGGTCCGCAAGGTCGTGTCGGTGGCCGGCTGGTCGCTGGACCGTCACGTCGACGAGCTCGGCCGCACGCTCGGCGAGGAGCTCCTGGAGCCCACCCGCGTCTACGCCTCCGACTGCCTCGCCCTGGCGGAGCGCGCCGGTGTCGCCGGCCTGCACGCGTACAGCCACGTCACCGGTGGGGGACTCGCGTCGAACGTCGCGCGCGTGCTGCCCCAGGGCCTGGTCGCGGACATCGACCGTGGCGGCTGGACGCTGGCGCCGATCTTCTCGCTGGTGCAGCGCCTCGGGCAGGTGCCGTGGACCGACCTCGAGGGCACGCTCAACCTGGGCGTCGGCATGGTGGCGATCGTCGCGGCCGACGCCGTGGACGGGATCCTCGCGCACGCCGCCGAGCTCGGCCTGCCGGCCTGGGAGCTGGGCACCGTCCGGCACACCGACCCCGCGACCGACGTCGTCGGCGCCCCGGGCTTCGTGGCCGGGACAAAGGGAGTGCACGGGGGAGCCGTCCAGCTCAGCGGTGCCTACCGGACGTGACCCCGCCTGGCGGGCTCGGTCGGCTCGCGGGACGGTCCGTCTAAGGACGTGACCACGAGGCTCGGCGGCGAGCCCGACGAGAACGAGCACGACGCTGAGCGCCGACAGCCACCAGCCCCAGCTCAGACATCGGCGACGTACGTCCGGGTCGGACGTGACCTCGTAGTCGCCAGCGCAGCAGGACGCCAGCCGGGACGATCACCACGATCCAGGTCCAGAGAGCGACGTGCGAGACGAGCGACAGCTGGGCTGCCGCCGTCTCGCTCGTCGATCGCGACGCGCGCGAGATGAGTGACGACCGCGTCAGCGGTCGTCGTCGGACCAGCGCCGGTAGTCGTCGCTGTCGTCGTCAGTGTCCGTCTCCACAACCGCGCGAGGGCGGTTGTCGGTGACGACATCGTTGTGGCCGTGCGACGTGAGCTCCTGCTCGAGAGCTCGGTAGTTGGTCTCCGGGCTGAAGTACTTCAGCTCCCGGGCCACCTTCGTCTGCTTAGCCTTCTGACGGCCGCGCCCCATGGCATCGACCCCCTCTTACGTGGATGCGGGGCGGCTCCGTGCTGACACGTGCGGCCCCGGGGTGCTGAATCGTCTCTTCGAGGGGCAACGGTACATGCTCGTTCGCTATTCCGACCACTCGCCGCGGGCGATACGCGTCACGTACGCCCGTCGGACCCGGTCGGCGGGGCCGCAGGTCCAGGTCGGCCGTCCAAGCGGGCGTGGACGGTGCGCGCGTCGACGGGTATGACCGATTGGTCGGGTTTAGGGTGGTGCTGCGGCCGCGGAGTGGCGCGGCATGAGAGTTGTATGAGAGTCCTGTGTAGGTTCGTTACGAGAACGTGTCCCGGAATGCGGTGTCTGCGGCTTTCGTTCATGCTAGAGGGCGATGTCACGGTTTGGGCATCGACCACGTAGGCTCGCCGTACCGAGAACGTTTCACACAGTTGGACCTGCACCACCCGCACTTGAACTGGCCGGGCGTCGACACCTGTCGGCACCGCGGGCCGCACGCTTGCCAGGAGGCAGCTGATGAACCCACACCCCGTAGAGACCGAAGCACTGCTCACGCCCTCCGAGGTCGCGACTCTGTTCCGGGTTGATCCGAAGACCGTCACCCGGTGGGCCAAGGCCGGGAAGCTGTCGTCGATCCGCACCCTGGGTGGTCACCGGCGTTACCGCGAGTCCGAGGTGCGCGACCTGCTGAACGGTGTTCCGCAGCAGCGCCCGTCGGACGGCTGAGCGACCGTACACGCCCGGCCGAGCCCGTCGACCACGATCGACGGGCCCATGGTGGTCGAGCGCCCGGCACGCCTCCTGGCTTCACCAGACTGCTGCACGAGCGTGTTAACAGAACTGCGCGGGTCGCGATGACGCGACCCGCGCAGTTCTCGTCCCTGCGTCCTCGTCCTAGCGACCCGACGTCAGCCCTTGCGGCGCGCGGCGACCATCAGTGCGAGCAGGGCCGCCACCCCCGCCACGGCCCCGCCGATCAGAGCGATCGCCTTCTTGCGGGCGTCGGGCGCGGCGTCGCTGCTCGTCGCGTCGCTCCACAGGTGACCGACCGACGCGACCGCCCGCCCGGCCTGCGCCCGCGGGTCGAGGCGCGCCACCAGCTCGTCCACGGTCGACGCCAGCTGGGCGCGGGTCACGGCGAGCTCGGCCTCCAGCGCCACCATCTCCGGCGTGCTGAAGGGCTTCTGCGTGCTCGCAGGCTTCTGGACCGACTCGTCGCTCATGCGTTGAACCCCGCCTTGACTGCCTCGATGTCCTGCTGGACGTTCTCGATCGCCTTCGCCGGTGTGGGTGGGGACCCGGCCTTCACGCGGTTGATGCCGATCAGCACCAGGACCACGATCACCAGCAGCAGGAACGCGCAGACGATCAGCGCGGCCAGCCACAGGTCGAGCCACAGGTCCAGCACGATGATCGTGGTGGCGATCCCTGCGGCGAGCAGGTAGAGCGCGAGCACGGCGCCGGCCGCGATGAGTCCGGCACCGACGCCCAGCTGCTGCGCCCGCCCGGCGATCTCCGCCTTGGCCAGATCGATCTCGGCGCGGACGAGCCGCGCTCCCTGCTCGCTGAGCTCGGACACCAGCTGGCCCAGCGACTTCTCGTCGCCCGGCAGTCCCGACTGCGTGGTCATGGGCACGGCCTCTCGTCTGCTCTTCCGTAGGGCACTCAGTCTGGTGGTCGGCGATCCTGCCCGCGAGTCAGTCCGCCCACGGATGCACCTGCTCCTCGGCCGGGTGGACCGGCTCGTGGATGCGGACCACCGACACCGTCGGCCCCGGAGGCAGCCGGCGCTTGGCCCAGGCGGCCACCCCGGCGCCGATGAGGAGCAGGGCGACACCGATGATGAGCGCGGCCAGCCAGGGCTCGACCGCGTGGGACAGGCCCAGCACGCCGGCCGTGATCAGGAGCGCGAGACCGAAGAAGCTGAGGAGCGCGGCGACGCCGAACCCGATGGCCGACGGGCGGACCTCGATCGCGCGCGACCGGACGCTGCGCGCGACCGCGTCGATCTCGTGCTGGATGGCCTCGCGGACGTGGTCCTCGGCCTGCTCGAACTTCTCGCGCGCCCGGTCGGTGAACGGCTCGGTCAGCCGGTCGAAGAAGCTGCGGGGTCGATCGGCACCGGGGGTGCTGGCCATGGGTCCTCCTCGTACGGCGGTGTGCCCAGCGTAGGAGGAAGAGCGCTGGTCAGGGGTCCGCCGCGCGCTACCTGCCTGGGACCGGCGCGGTGCAGGCGTCCGCGTCGGCCGGGCAGAGGCGGGTGCCGCCCACGACGAGCCGCAGTCGCAGGTCGACGTCCTCGAGCGCGTGCCCGTCGAAGGCGTCGCGGAGGGTCTCCGGGTCGACCGACGGCGGCGGGCCCAGCGCGTCGACGGTCACGAGGCCGTTGAGCGCGGTGACCGTCGTGACCTCCCAGCCCGCCTCGCGCGCCCACTCCTCGGCGACCGGTCGCGCGGTCGACTCGAGGTGCTGGTCCCGCGCCACGCGCACGGACCCGGCGGCCAGCGGGATCGCGACGACGACCAGCAGCGCGACCACGACCGCGATCGTCCGACGGCTGGTGTGCCCGACAGGGCCGCCGGCCGCCTGGGCTGCGGACCGGACCCCGGCCAGGCCGAGCACCAGCGTCCCGGTCGCGATGATCGCCGCCACGTTGGTCAGGAACAGGAGCGTCGACTCCGCTGCGTCGGCCGTCCGTCCGGCCTCGAGGAGCAGGCCGGTGACGGAGAGCGGAGGGACGAGCGAGATGGCGATCGCGACGCCCGGCAGCGCGTCGGAGATGTCGGAGCGCACGAGCGCGAACGCGCCGACGGTGCCGGTGGCCAGGGCGGCGAGCAGGTCGATGAGCTTGGGGCTGATCCGGCCGGCGACCTGCGAGTTGCCCACGTAGTTGTCGGCCGGGTCGACGAGCATCCCCACGAGGTAGCCGATGGCGATCACCACGAGGGCGCCGAGGACCACGTGCACCAGGCTGCGCAGCAGGTGCGGTCGGTCGGCGAGGACGACGGCGAGCGCGATCCCGAGGATCGGCGTCATCAGCGGGGCCACGATCATGGCGCCGATGACCGTCGCCGTGGAGTCCGCGACGACGCCCGCCGACGCGATGACGGACGCCAGGACCAGCAGCACCCAGAACCGCGTCGACGAGCGGCTGGTGACCGGTGGCTCGATGAACACCGAGGTCCGGATGCGGTCGATGTCGTCGGCGGTGATCGTCGTCAGGCTGGCCACAGCGCCTCCCGAGCTCCCAGTGGATCCCTGTCATCGTCGCGGACCCGACCGGCGGCCCCGAGGAGACGCGCCGGGAACGGAGGTCCGGGACGACGAAGCCCCGCTCCGGAGGGATCCGGGCGGGGCTCGCGCTGTGGCCACTGGCAGGGTCGAACTGCCGACCTTTCGATTTTCAGTCGAACGCTCTACCAACTGAGCTAAGTGGCCGTAACCGACGACGCCCGGGTTCCTGAGAACAGGATGACCGGGCGGATCGAGCGACCCCGACGGGACTTGAACCCGCGACCTCCGCCGTGACAGGGCGGCGCGCTAACCAACTGCGCTACGGGGCCTTGAACTGCTGCAAGGCCTTGCTGCTGTACTGCTGAACTGCTCGTACCCCCAACGGGATTCGAACCCGTGCTACCGCCGTGAAAGGGCGGGGTCCTAGGCCGCTAGACGATGGGGGCATGTCCTACGCGAACATCCAACCCCCAACGCCGAGGCGCCGGATGACCGGTGATGAGCATACGGGGTCATCGGCCCGAACTCCAAAGTCGATGGATGTGCCGGCCATCACCCACTCCTGAGCAGGCAGGATGGGCACATGGTCGACATGTCCCCAGCCGAGTTCGAGGACGCGGTCCGCGACGCGCTCGACGAGATCCCCGACGAGCTCGCCGCGATGATGGACAACGTCGTCGTGCTCGTCGAGGACGCTCCGCCGGAGGGCGAGGTCGACCTGCTCGGTCTGTACGAGGGCACCCCGCTGACCGAGCGCGGGGAGTTCTGGGCCGCCGGGTCGCTGCCCGACCGGATCACGATCTTCCGGCTCCCGACGCTGGCCGTCTGCGACAGCCGCGAGGACGTGGTCGAGGAGGTCGCCGTCACCGTCGTGCACGAGATCGCCCACCACTTCGGCATCGACGACGAGCGGCTGCACGAGCTGGGCTGGGACTGACCCGTGGGACACGACCACTCCCACTCGACCGCGGCGCAGGCTCATCGCGGCCGGCTCCTCGCGGTGCTCGTCCTCACGCTCGTCGTGCTCGTGGTCGAGGTGGTCGGCGGGCTGGTGTCGGGGTCGTTCGCGCTGATCGCCGACGCCGGTCACATGCTCACGGACGCCGCCGGGGTCGGTCTGGCGCTCGGCGCCACCGCGCTCGCCGCCCGGCCCGCGACCGCGGCCCGCACGTTCGGCTGGCAGCGCGCGGAGATCCTCGCCGCCCTGGTGAACGGCCTGGTCATCGCCGCCGTCGGGATCGGCGTGATCATCGGCGGGATCAGGCGGATCGCCACGCCCGGCGAGGTGGAGGCTGGGCTGATGCTCGCCGTGGCTGTCGTCGGGCTCACCGCCAACGCGGTCGGCCTCATGCTCCTGCGCCGCGGGCAGGAGGAGTCGCTGACCGTGCGGGGCGCCTACCTCGAGGTCCTCGGCGACCTGCTGGGCTCCGCGGCCGTCGTCGCGGCGGCGCTGGTCGTGATGGCCACGGGGTACCTGCGTGCCGACGGCATCGCGTCCGTGCTGATCGGCCTGATGATCGTGCCGCGCGCCGTCGCGCTCCTGCGCGAGGTGGGGACGGTGCTCCTGGAGGCCACCCCGCGCGGTGTCGACCTGGACGCCATCCGTGCGCACATCTGCGGCGTCCCGGGGGTGCTCGGCGTGCACGACCTGCACGCGTGGACCATCACGTCCGGCGTCCCGGTGCTGTCCGCGCACGTCGAGGTGCCCGACGAGCTCCTGTCCCGGGGCGAGGCCGGTCGCGTGCTCGGCGACCTGCGGCACTGCCTCGCGGGTCACTTCGACGTCGACCACTGCACGTTCCAGCTGGAACCGCCGTCCACCACCGGCAGCGAGCACCACGCGCACGCGTGAGGGACGGGCGCATAGGGTCGGCGCATGGTTGCTGTGGGGATCGCGTTGCTGCCGCAGGAGCGGTGGGTGTCTGCTCGTCGCCGGTGGGAGCAGGTCGAGGAGTGGGGTTTCGACCACGCGTGGACGTACGACCACCTGGCATGGCGAACGCTCGTCGACGAGCCGTGGTTCGCGACAGTCCCGCTGCTGGCCGCCGCCGCCGCGGTCACCGAGCGGATCGGGCTCGGCACGTGGGTGGCGTCGCCGAACTTCCGCCACCCGGTCCCGTTCGCCAAGGACGTCATGGGGCTCGACGACGTCAGCAACGGGCGGTTCCTGCTCGGGGTGGGCGCCGGCGGTGAGGGGTTCGACGCCTCCGTCCTGGGCGACCCGCCCACCCGCGGCGAGCGGACGCGCAGGTTCGAGGAGTTCGTCGGGCTGCTGGACCAGCTGCTGACCCAGCCCGTCACGTCGCACCAGGGCACGTTCTACCGGGCCGACGAGGCGCGCATGATCCCCGGCACCATCGCGCAGCCGCGCACCCCGTTCGTCGTCGCCGCCAACGGCCCGCGCACGATGGCGCTGGCCGCGCGGTACGGGCAGGGCTGGGCCACCTACGGGCCCGCCTACGCGACCGAGGACGTGCCCGACGAGCCGAGCGCCGCGCAGGAGCAGTGGTGGACCGGGCTCGCGACGATGCTCGAGCAGGTCGACGCGATCGAGTCCGAGCACCGGCCCGCCGGAGCGCCCCCGCTGCGCCGGTACCTGAGCCTGGACGGCGCGCCGATCTTCTCGATGACCTCGCTCGCCGTGGTCACCGAGGGCATCGAGCGTGCGGCAGCCCTGGGGTTCACCGATGTGGTGGTCCACTGGCCGCGCGCCGAGGGCATCTACGCCGGCGACGAGTCGGTGCTGGAGGGCCTGGTGGACCAGCTGCCCCGGCTGCAATTGCTATAGCCGCGCGCGCCCGGCTCCGTAGCGTCCGCAGATTCGGTCGCCCGGACGCTCGAATGCGCGGACGTCGCGTCAGTGGACCTGGAGCGTCCGCAGATTCGGTCGTGGGGACGCTCGATTGTGCGGACGCTGCGCTGGGGTGAGGCTGCGAAGGGTCAGTGGGCCTGGCGGGCTTCCCAGGCGCTGGTGACCATGTCCAGCAGGGTGTGGCGCATCTGCCAGTCGAGGTCGCGGGCCGCCAGCTCGCCCGAGGCCACGATGCGGTCGGGGTCGCCCGGGCGGCGCGGTCCGGTCTCCGGCTCGAACGGCATGCCCGTGCCCTCGGCCATCGCGGTCATGATCTCGCGCACGGAGACGCCGGTCCCGGAGCCCAGGTTGTAGACCGGCTCCAGGGTGCGGCCGGCGGCGAGTGCCTGGGCTGCGGCGACGTGGGAGGCGGCGAGGTCCGCCACGTGGATGTAGTCGCGGACGCAGGTGCCGTCCGGCGTCGCGTAGTCGGAGCCGTTGATCCGGGGGGTGCGTCCCGCGACCAGGGCGTCCAGGACGAGCGGGAAGAGGTTGTGCGGGCTGGTGTCGTAGAGGTCGGGCGTGGCCGAGCCGACGACGTTGAAGTAGCGCAGGGACGTGTGCCGCAGCCCGACGGCCCGGCCCTGGTCGCGCAGCAGCCACTCGCCGATGAGCTTGGACTCGCCGTACGGGGACTCCGGGGTGGTCGCGGTGGTCTCGGTCACCAGGTCGACGTCCGGCGTGCCGTAGACGGCGGCCGAGGACGAGAACACGATCGCGTCGACGCCCTGGGAGGCCATCGCCTCGAGCAGGTGGGCGGTGCCGGTGACGTTCTGGTCGTAGGTGTGCAGCGGGCGGTCCACGGAGACGCCCGCGTACTTGAACCCGGCGAGGTGCACCACGCCCACGACGCCGTGCTGGACCAGGGTGTCCGCCACGAGGTCGGTGTCGAGGATCGACCCCTCCACCAGCGGGACGCCGTCGGGGACGAAGGCGCGGTGCCCGCTGGACAGGTCGTCCAGGACCACCGTCTCCAGCCCGACCTGCCCGAACGCCCGCACCACGTGCGACCCGATGTACCCAGCACCCCCGGTGACCAGCCATGTCATGGTGCCGAGCGTACCGACGACGGTCGGGGGCGGCTGACCGGTCCGGCGCTGGAGAAAGTCGGCGCCGGGTGCATCCGTCCAGGGCCTCCAGGCTGAAGGGTGCAGAACAGCCCCGTGCGGTGGCGGTCCCGGGAATGCTCAGTATGCTGAGTATTTCTCGCGGGCACCGGACGGGTGAGGCGGACAGGTCGGTTTCAGCAGCACGGACGGGAGAGCGCATGCACGTCGAGTCGGCGCTGCGTCGGCAGTCGGTGGAGTCCCAGGTCGCGCAGACCGACGCGCACGCCGAGGTTGCCGAGCGCGCGGACCTGGCGGAGTCGGTCGAGAGCACCATGGCCGTGACGACGTCCGTGCTGCGGGACTTCCTCGACGCGCGCGTCCGAGCGGCCGCAGCGCGGTCCGACGTCGCCGAGCGGCTCTGGGCCGACCTCGCGGACGGCGTCGGGGGCAAGCTCATGCGCCCACGGCTGGCCGTGTCCGCCTACCTCGGGCTGGGCGGGCAGGACGCGTCGACGATCGCCCCCGTGGCAGCCGCGATCGAGGTCCTGCACGCCGCGATGCTCGTGCACGACGACCTGCTCGACCACGACGAGGTCCGCCGCGGCCGACCCAACGTCGCGGGAGCCGCACGCGACCGTCTGGCCGGCCGAGGCCTCCCCGAGCGGACCGTGTCCGACCAGGTGCTCGCCGCCGGTCTGCTGGCCGGCGACCTGGCCATCGCCTCGGCGTTCGCCCTGGTCGCGGGCGCGCCGGGCGATCGCGACGCCCTCCTGCGGGTGGTCGGGCTCCTCGCCGAGGGCATCGAGACCACCGTCGTCGGCGAGCTGCTCGACGTGACCGGTGCCCTGTCCTCGCCGCGCGACGTCGACGCGCTCGCGGTCGCGGAGCTGAAGACCGCCGCGTACTCGGGCAGCCTCCCGCTGGTGGTCGGTGCGGTCCTCGCGGGGGCGGACGATGCGCAGGTGGATCGGCTCGGCGCCGTCGGGTCCGCCCTGGGGGTCGCGTTCCAGCTCGCCGACGACGACCTGGGGGTGTTCGGCGACCCCGCGGTGACGGGCAAGTCCGTGCTGTCCGACCTGCGCGAGGGCAAGCGCACCGAGCTGCTGCGCCGGGCCTACGCGATGGCCGACGAGGCCGGGTGCGCGGTGCTCGACGCGCACGTCGGCCGGGCGGACCTGGACGACACGGGAGCCGCCGCCGTGCGCGACGTCCTGGTGTCGAGCGGTGCGCTGGAAGCGGTGCGGGAGCTGACCCGGGCCACCGGGCGCCGCGCGCGGGAGCTGGCGGTGGACGGGGTGCCGGAGCCGTTGGGAGGCTACCTTGTGGGCGTCGTCGACGATCTTGTCGGACGAGGTCACTGAGGTGCTGGGAGAGTCGATGTCGGACCTGCGAACAGCCCGCGACCGGGCGCTCCGGCTGTACGACGCCACGGCAGCGCGCACGAGCGCCGGCGTGCTCGCCGCCTACTCCACCTCGTTCGGCCTGGGCACGCGCCTGCTCGGGAGGCGGGCGCAGGAGGACATCCGCGCGGTGTACGCGCTGGTGCGGCTGGCCGACGAGGTGGTCGACACCTACCGCGGCGACGACGCGGGCGCCGAGCTGGACGAGCTCGAGGAGCAGACCGCGCGTGCGCTGCGGACGGGCTACTCGACGAACCTGGTGGTGCACGCGTTCGCCCGGACCGCGCGACGCGTCGGGATCACCGCGGCGGAGACCGTGCCGTTCTTCGCGTCCATGCGGTCGGACCTCACCGTGCGCGAGCACGACCGTGCGAGCTACGAGGCCTACGTCTACGGGTCGGCCGAGGTGGTGGGCCTGATGTGCGTGCGCGCGTTCCTCAACGAGGACCGCCGGCCCGGTGAGCCCGTGCGGGAGCCCGACCAGGCCCAGGTGACCGGCGCTCGGGCGCTCGGCGCGGCGTTCCAGAAGATCAACTTCCTGCGCGACCTCGGCGCCGACACCGAGGAGCTGGGCCGCACCTACTTCCCGGGCACCACCCCGGGACACCTCGACGACGCGCAGCTGAGCGCGATCCTGCGGGAGATCACCGACGACGTGGAGGCGGCACGGGCGGCGGTGCCGAGCCTCCCCCGGCGGGCGCGCTACGCGGTCGGCGCCACCCTCGCGCTCTACCAGCGGCTGCTCGACGAGATCGCGTCGCGGCCGCCGGAGGACCTCCTGGTGGGCCGGGTCCGGCTGCCGACGCCGGTCAAGCTGCTGGTCGTCGGCGAGTCCGTGCTCGCGGAGGCGCGGGCGGGCCGGGCCGCAGACGCATGACCGCTGGACGCGTCGTCGTCATCGGTGGGGGCATCGCGGGGCTGACCACCGCCGCCCTGCTGGCCCGCGGGGGTGCGCTGGTGACCCTGCTCGAGCGGCACGACCAGCTCGGTGGGCGGGCCGGGACGCTGTCGGTCGACGGGTTCCGGTTCGACACCGGGCCGTCCTGGTACTTCATGCCGGAGGTGTTCGAGCACGCGTTCGCGCTGCTGGGCGAGCGGATCGAGGACCACGTCGAGCTCGAGCGGCTGGACCCCGCGTACCGGCTGTTCCCGGAGCCGGTCGACGGCGGGCTGTCGGAGCCGTTCGACGTGGTCGGCGACGCCGAGACCAACTGGGCGACGTTCGAGGCGCGCGAGCCCGGGGCGGGGGAGGCGATCCGCCGGTACACGCAGGACTCCACGCAGGCGTACCGGACGGCTCTCGACTCGTTCCTCTACACGACGTTCGCGCGGCCGGACCGGCTGCTGTCCCTGGACGTCGCCAAGCAGTCGGGCACGCTCGCCGGGCTGCTGACGGGGACGCTCGCCGACAAGGTGGCGGCGACGGTGACCGACCCGGTGCTCCGGCAGGTGCTCGGCTACCACGCGGTGTTCCTCGGGTCCTCGCCGTACCGGGTCCCTGCGCTGTACTCGCTCATGAGCCACCTGGACCTCGTCGACGGCGTACGTTTCCCCCGCGGCGGGATGTACACGGTCATCGAGGCGCTCGAGCGGATCGCCCGCAAGGAGGGGGTCGACGTCCGCACGGGGGTCGACGTGACCGCGATCGAGGTCGACGACGCCGGCCCGTCCTTCCGGCATCCGCGCAGGTCAGGCAAGGCCCGAGGGGTCCGGCTGGCCGACGGGACGTTCGTCCGGGCGGACGTCGTGGTGTCCGCGGCAGACCGTCACCACACGGAGACCGCGCTGCTGGGGACCCACCGCGAGCTGCCCGAGGCGTGGTGGGAGGACCGCGGGCCGGGGATCTCCGCGCTGCTGATCATGGCCGGGGTGCGCGGTGAGCTGCCCGAGCTGGCGCACCACTCGCTGTTCTTCACGCGCGACTGGCCGGGCAACTTCGAGGACATCCTGGGGTCGGGCAGGTCGACCCCGGCGGACGGTCTGCGGGTGCCCGACGCGGCGTCGATGTATGTGTCGCGGACGTCCGCGAGCGACCCGACCGCCGCGCCACCCGGGCACGAGAACCTGTTCGTGCTCGTCCCGTTCCCCGCGGACCCGTCACTGGGTGCGGGGGACCGGGACACCGTCGAGCGGCACGCCGACCGGTACCTCGACCAGGTCGGTGCCTGGGCGGGCATCCCGGGGCTGCGCGACCGCGTGGTGACCCGACGGGTCATCGCTCCCGCCGACTTCGCCCGCGACTTCTCCGCCTGGCGCGGCAGCGCGCTGGGGATGGAGCACACCCTGCGGCAGAGCGCGATGTTCCGGCCGGGCGACGCGTCGGCGCGCGTCCCGAACGTGCTGCACGTCGGAGGTGGCACGATCCCGGGTGTGGGACTGCCGATGTGCCTGATCAGCGCCGAGCTCGTGGTCAAGCGGATGCTCGGGGAGACGTCGTCGCGACCCCTGCCCGCCCCGCTGCGACCGGGGTTCCTCGCGTCGTCCCGGCCCCGCGGGGTGTGGAGCGAGTCGGTCGGATGAGGTTCATGTACCTCGGCGCCCTGCTGCTCTCGCTGGGCGGCCTCGCCCTGCTGGACCGCCGCTTCCGACTCGCGTTCTGGTCCGACCCCCGCCGGGCCGCCCTGACCGTAGGCATCGGCGTGGTCGGCTTCCTGCTGTGGGACGGGATTGGGCTGGTGCTCGGCATCTTCGCGCGCGGCGACTCGCCCCACATGACGGGCCTGCTGCTGGCACCCGAGCTGCCGGTCGAGGAGGCGTTCTTCCTGGCGCTCCTCTGCTACACCGCGCTGCTGGCGTGGCGGTGGTTCGACCAGAGCGCCTTGCAGCGCGAGGCGGGTCGCCGGGCCCTCGACGACGGGGGGACACGATGACGAACATCGTGCTCAACGTGATCGTGCTCGCCGTGCTCGCAGCTGTCTCCTGGCGGGTCCTGCGGGGGATGCGCGGGATGCCCCTGGTGTGGACCGTGCTGCACCTGTGCGTGCTCACCGCCGTCTTCGACACGATCATGATCGACGTCGGTCTCTACGTGTTCGACCCCGACAAGATCCTCGGCCGGTACATCTGGGGCGCACCCCTGGAGGACTTCGCGTACGCCATCGCCGCGAGCATCGGCATTCCGGTGCTCTGGGTGGCGCTGGGTCGGCGGGAGAGCCGGCGGACGACCCGGCAGGACCGCGCGTGAGAGAGGTCCTCGCCGCCTCTCGGCCGTTCTCCTGGATCAACACCGCGTACCCGTTCGCGGCCGGCTACCTGCTGGCGACCGGCGGCCGGGTCGATGCGACGTTCGTCGTCGGCACCCTGTTCTTCCTCGGCCCGTACAACCTCCTGATGTACGGGATCAACGACGTGTTCGACTACGCCTCGGACCTGCGCAACCCGCGCAAGGGCGGGATCGAGGGCGGCCTCGTGGAGCCCGCCCGGGCCCGCGAGGTGCACCGCCGGATCCTGTGGGCCTGCCTGGTCACGACGGTGCCGTTCGTCGTCTACCTGCTGCTGGTCGGCGACGCCGCCGCGAACGCGACCCTGGCCCTCGTCCTGTTCCTCGTCGTCGCGTACTCGGCTCCCGTGCTCCGCTTCAAGGAACGTCCGGTGCTTGACTCGCTCACGTCCGCCATGCACTTCGTCGGCCCGCTGCTGTACGCGCTGGTGCTGGTGGGCGCGGACCTGAGCGCCTCGACGACGTGGCCCGTGCTGGTCGCGTTCGTGCTCTGGGGGATGGCGTCGCACGCGTTCGGGGCCGTGCAGGACGTCCGGGCGGACCGTGAGGGCGGGATCGCGTCCGTGGCGACCGCGCTCGGCGCCCACCCGACCGTCGTCGCGTCGACCGTGCTCTACGTGCTGGCGGCCGCGGTGCTCCTCGTCGTGCCCTGGCCCGGCACGCTCGCGGCCGTGCTGCCGATCCCGTACGCGATCAGCACGGCTCAGTTCTGGTCCGTGCGCGACGACGACTGCGAGCGCGCCAACATCGGCTGGCGCCGGTTCCTGTGGCTGAACCTGGTCACCGGGTTCCTGGTCACGATGCTGCTGATCGTGATCTCCCGCACGGGCTGACCGCGGTCAGCCCGTCGTGACGTCCCACGTGGCGCCCTCGTCCTCGCGCACGACGAGGTAGCCGCCGGGCGCCACCGTCACGCCGTCGTCGGTCCGGCCGCCGGCCACCAGGTCGACGCCCGGCCCGGCGACGCACGCCGCGTGGTCGCCGTGGTTGAGGACGAACAGGTAGTCGTGCTCGGCACCACGGCGGCGGACCACCTCGACGGAGGCCGGGCGGTCGGCCACCACGGGCTCGACCCCCGCGCCGGCCGCGACCTCCTCCAGCAGGGCACGCGTCGCGGCGAGGTCGAGGTGGGTCGAGAGGTACGTGACGGTCCCCGCGCCGCGGGTCGCCCGGGTCACTGCGGGGTGCCCGTCCAGGTCGCCGCCGCGGTACCGGCGGAGCGGCGTCGCGTCGTCTGGCTGCACCAGCTCCGACCACACGGTGCCCGTCGAGCCGTCGTCGAGCGTCACCGTCTGGTCCGGGGCCAGCGGCGCGAGGTGCTCGACCCGCAGCCCGACCAGGTGGCGCAGCCGTCCCGGGTATCCCCCCGTGACCACGTGCAGGTGCTCGTCGGCGATGCCGGTGAAGGGCCAGACCACGACGTGGCCGCCCGCGGAGACGAACTGCTCCAGGGAACGGACGGCGGCGTCGTCGAGGGCGAACATGCTCGGCACGAGCAGCACGCGGTAGTCCGACAGGTCGGCGCCGGGGCGGGTGAAGTCGACCTCCAGGCCCGCGTGCCAGGCCGCACGGTGCGCGGCGCGCACGGCGTCGGAGTAGGTGAGGTGGTCGGACGGGAGGCTGCGGTTCTCCAGCGCCCACCAGCCCTCCGCATGCCACCAGACGGCGACGGCGCTGTGGGTCAGGCGGCCGTCGGCCGGCGGGCGGGTCACCTCGGCGATCGAGTCGAGGACCGCGCCCAGCTCGCACACCGCGCGGAACGTCGCGGAGTCCGCGCCCGCGTGCGGGACCATCGCGCCGTGCCACGCCTCAGAGCCCGCCGCCGACGCCCGCCACTGGAAGAACAGGGACGACTGCGCGCCGCGCGCCACGTAGCCGAGCGAGTTGCGGATCGCACGCGCCGGGTCCTTGAAGGCGATCCGTCCGTCGGCCGAGATCGAGCTCATCGACTGCTCCATCAGCAGCCACGGCCCGCCGTCCGCCCACGACCGGGTGAGGTCCGAGCCGTAGGCGACGTGCGCCTCCCCGTCGGAGCCGGTCGTGTCGAGGTAGTGGTCGACGGACGGCACGTCGAGCTCGGCGGACCAGCTCCACTGCTCGAGGTGGTTCCAGGTGGGGAGCATGAAGTTCGTCGTGATGGGGACGGACGAGCCGGCGGCGCGGATCTCGCTGCTCTGCTCGCGGTACGCGTCCAGCATCTCGTCGGAGAAGAAGCGCCGGAAGTCGACCGACTGCGTCGGGTTGTGCAGGTACTGGGTCGCCCGCGGCGGGACGACCTGCTCCCACGACTCGTAGTGCTGGCTCCAGAACGTGGTCCACCACGCCGCGTTGAGGGCGTCGAGCGTCCCGTACCTGTCCTCCAGCCAGACCCGGAACGCGGCCGCGACGTGGTCGCACCAGCAGTAGGTGCCGTACTCGTTGTGGACGTGCCACGCGCGCAGTGCCGGGTGGTCCCCGTAGCGCTCGGCCAGGACGCGCGCGATCGACCGCGACGCCTCGCGGTACGCCGGGGCGCAGACGCAGTAGGTGTCACGGCTGCCGTGCCACAGCCGGGTGCCGTCGGCGAGGACCGGCAGGGCGTCCGGGTGCGCGGCCGTGAACCACGGCGGCGGCGAGGCAGTCGGCGTGGCGAGGACGACCCCGATGCCCCCGGCGTGGAGCAGCTCGATGACGTCGTCGAGCCAGCCGAGCTCGTACCGGCCCTCCTCGGGCTCGAGCAGGGCCCAGGAGAAGACGCCGATGGTCGCCGTGTTGACGCCGGCGCGCTGCATGAGCTCGACGTCTCGCGCCCAGACCTCGCGCGGCCACTGCTCGGGGTTGTAGTCGCCGCCGAACCAGAACCGGTCGGGGGCGAAGGGCGTGCGGGTCATCGGGTCTCCTGGTGGTGCGAGAGCGTCATCGACCGTCGGGACCGAGCCACACGCGCTGGTCGGGGACCAGCGTCGCGAGCTCGTCCCACAGGTCGGCGGGGACGGGGTGCCGCGCCCAGGCGAGCGCGTCGTGGATCTGCTGCGGCCTGGTCGCACCGACGATCGTCGAGGCGACCCGCGGGTCGCGCGTGGACAGCTGGAGGGCCGCGGCGGCCACGGGGACCCCGTGCCGGGCGCAGGCATGGCCGATCGCGGAACGCGCGTCGACGTGCTCCGGGGTCGCCGGGCGGTACGCGTACGTGAGCGCGACGCCCGGCTCCGGCTCGCGGGCGAGGATGCCGCCCCCGTAGGGCGCGGCGTTGAAGACCGCCACCCCGTGCTCGACCGCCGCATCGAGCAGCGCGTCGGCGGACCGGTCCAGCAGGGTGAGCCTGTTGTGCGTCACGGCGGCGTCGAACACCCCGAGGCGCACGAAGCGCTCCATCATCGCGGCGGGTCCGCCGGCGACGCCGACGAGCCCGACGACGCCCTCGTCCCGGAGCGCGAGCAGCGCCTCGAGCGGGCCGCCGGGAGCGGTCGCGGCGGCGAAGGAGATGCGTTCCGGGTCGTGCAGGTGGACCAGCGGCAGGTGGTCGACCTCGAGCCGGGCGAGGCTCTCCTCGACGGAGCGGCGGACGCGGTCGCCCGAGAAGTCGTCGTCACCGGGAGCCGGGTCGACCTTGGTGATCACGAGGTGGCCAGCCGGGACGCCGCCCAGGGTGCGCAGCACGGCGCCGATCCGCTCCTCCGAGCGGCCGTAGTCGTTGCCGGTGTCGAGCGCGGGCAGAGGACCGGTGAGGGCCGCGGTGATCGTGGCCCGCGCGGTGCGGTCGTCGACGCTTGGGCTGCCCAGCGCGGAGGCACCCACCGTGAGCACGCCGACCTCCACGCCGGGGGCGATCACCCTGCGTTCGGCCGGGTCGGGTGACCCGGTCATCCCTTGAGCCCACCGCTGATCAGGTCGAGCCGCCAGAACCGCTGCAGGAAGAGCAGGAGGGCGACGAGCGGGATGATCGAGACGGCTGCGCCGATGATGGCGATGCTGTAGAGCGCCGGCTCGCCCGAGCCCTTGGACAGCAGCGTGTACAGGCCGACCGTGATCGGGTACTTGTTCTGGTCGGACAGCATGATGAACGGAAGCAGGAAGTTGTTCCAGATGCCGACGAACTGCAGCATGAAGACGGTCACCATGCCCGGCAGCATCATGGGGATCCCGATGTTGGTGAAGATCCGCGCCTCGCCGGCGCCGTCGAGCCGGGCGGCCTCGATGGTCTCGACCGGTACGGCCGCGGTGGCGAACACGCGGCAGAGGTAGATGCCGAACGGCGAGACGATCATCGGCAGCAGCACCGACGCGTACGACCCGGCGAAGCCGAGCTTCGACATCAGCAGGTACTGCGGGATCGCCAGCGTGATGCCGGGGATCAGGACGCCCGCCAGGATCGCGTAGAACACCAGGTTGCGGCCGCGGAACTGGTACTTGGCCAGGCCGTAGCCCGCCATCGCGGACACGATGACCGACAGGACGGACCCCACGCCGGCGTACAGCAGGCTGTTCAGGGCCCAGCTGCCGTACTGGCCGCCGCCGTACGCGAACAGGTCCGTCAGGTTGTCCAGCAGGCCGCTGCCGGGCGCGAACGTGAACGTGGTGAACAGCTCGGAGCGCGACTTGGTGGACGCGACGATGACCCACGCCACGGGCACGAGGCAGTAGATGGCGCCGACCAGGATGACGGCGGTCGGCAGCGCCTTGGACAGGAACGGGGTGCGCACGGTGTCGTGCGCGAGGGTGGGCTGGGACATCAGCTCTCTCCGAAGGCGCGCTTCTGCGTCAGCCGCAGGAGGATCACGGACAGGGCGACGGTGCACACCGCGAGGAAGACCGAACCCGCAGCCGCGCGCGGCAGGTCGTCGCGCACGAACGCGTCGCGGTAGATCGTCATGAGCGGCACCCAGGTCTGGGAGATCGCGCTCGTCATGGGCCGCAGCGTCGTGGGCTCGCCGTAGACCTGGAGCGTGCCGATGAGCGCGAAGAGGCCGGTGAGCACCAGCGCCGGCGTCACCAGGGGCACCTTGACCCGCCACGCGATCTGCCACTCGTTGGCGCCGTCGATGCGGGCTGCGTCGTACAGCTCGGACGGGATGCCGCGCAGGGAGGTGTAGATGATGATCATGTTGAACCCGACGCCGCCCCAGATCGCGATGTTGGCGATCGAGCCGAAGATCTCGGGGTTCTCCAGGAAGGGGATGGTCCCCCAGCCCAGCTGCTCCGTCACGTACGAGAACGGGCTGGTCAGCGGCAGGTACATGAAGCCCCACATGAGCGTCGCGACGACGCCCGGGACTGCGTACGGGATGAAGATGGCCGTCCGGGAGAACCGCTTGGCCCGGGTGGCCCCGAGGTCGAGCAGCAGCGCGAACACGAGCGCGAGCCCGAGGGTGAGCGGCACGGCGATCGCGCCGTAGATGGCGAGCCGGCCGAATCCCGCCAGGAAGTCGCGGTCGGTGATCGCCGAGACGTAGTTCCCGAGGCCGATGAACACCTCCTGCCGCTTGCCGAAGGCGCCGCCCTCGACCAGCCGCAGACCGCGGAAGCTGAGGTAGACCGAGTAGAGCATCGGCACGAGCAGGAACGCGAGGTACAGCACGACCGCCGGCGCGACGAACACGTAGGGGGCGATCGGCGAGCGCCGTCGGGTGGTCGTCCTGGGGGTGCTGCCGGTCGACGTGGTCGTCGGCATGGTCGTCGTGGTTGTCATGTCCCTCTCCGCCGGCAGGTCCGGCCGGGGCGCCCGGTGGACGCCCCGGCCATGACCGTCCTCATTCGCTGACGTCGAACCCGGTGGTCTTCATGTCCTCGACGACGACCTTCTGGGTCTCCGTGAGGGCCTCGCGCAGCGGTGTCCCGTTCTGCACGGCCTTGGCCATGGCGTCCTGGAACGCCGACTGGGCGACGTTGACGTTCGGGCCCCACGAGATGTTCGGGATCGTGTCCCCGGCGATCGTCGAGGCGAGCTTCCAGAAGTCGGTCTGCTGCGGCATGAGCAGCGGCGGCGCGGACGTCTCCGCCTTCGTCTGGCCCAGCGTCGAGGCCGGGTACTGGCCAGTCTCGAGCTGGATGGCGGCGCCCTCGTCGCTGGAGTTGATCCAGGCGGCGAACTCGGCGGCCTGCTCCGGGTGCTTCGAGGAGGTCGTCACGACGACGGCCGAGCCGCCCTGGTAGGCCACCTCGGTGTCACCGGGGGTCCACTGCGGGAGCGGGGCCATGGCCCACTGGCCGGCCATCCCCTCGGCGACGCCGTAGATGACGCCGGGTGCCCACAGCGCGGACGGCCACGACAGCACCTGGCCCGCGTTGACCTCCTGGTTCCACTGCGGGGTGAGCAGGTCCTCGACCTTGATCAGGTCGTTGTCGATGAGGTCCTGCCAGTAGTCGGCGACCTCCTGCGACGCCTCGTCGTCGATGCCGACGGTCCACTGGTCGCCGTCGACGGACCACCACTGCGCGCCGGCCTGCTGCGCCATGCCGGCGAAGAAGCCGAACTCCGAGGTGTTGAACGTGGCCAGGTAGGCGTTCGGGTCGGCCGCACGGACCGCCGCCGCCGCGGTCTTGAACTCGGCCCACGTGGTCGGCACCGGGACGCCCAGCTCGTCGAGCTTGGCCTGGTTGTAGACGAACGCCATCGGGCCCACGTCCTGCGGGACGCCGTAGATCGCGTCGTTGAACGTCGTGAGGCCCCAGGTCGCGTCCGTGAAGCTCGACTTCAGGTCGTCGTCGACGTACTCCGTGATGTCGGCGGCGACGTCCCCGACGATCATGGCGGGCAGCGTCTGGTACTCGACGACGGCCACGTCGGGCGCGTTGTCGGCCCGGGTGGCGGTGAGCAGCTTGGCGGAGGAGTCGCTGCCGCCACCGGCGTCGGTGTGCTTCACCTGGATGTCGGGGTGGGCCTTGTTCCAGGCCTCGACCATGGGGTCCTGCGCCGTGCCCCACGCCCAGTACTCGAGCGTGACGGGTCCGTCGGCGGCGTCGTCGGTGGAGCCGGAGGAGCCGCCGCCGGAGCAGCCGGCGAGCAGTGCGCCTGCGGCGACCAGGGCGCTGGTGGCGGCGAACACTCTCGAACGCATGTTTCACATCTCCTTTGACGTGGTGCTGGTACCGGGATCGGGGGACCCCGCGAAGCGAAGCGCTTCGATGACTGATGCGCGCCATCGTGTGCCTCGTGCCGGCGAAATGTCAACACGTGCGGGGAATTGTTTCGGGCCGTGGACTCCGTAGCGCCCTGCCGAGGGAGAGTGATTTCGAAGCGCTTCGACGTAGAGAATTCGAAGCGCTTCGACGGGCGCGCGTCGGCTCGGGGACCGCGAAGGTGGAGGTCAGCGAGGCGGCGCGACGCTGCCGTGCGGCGTGAGCCTCGGGGCGACGAGCCGGGTCTCGCCGGGGCTCTCCTGGCGCACGCGGGCCATCGCCATCTGCACGGCGATCGCGCCGATGTCGTGGCCCGGCACGGTGATCGAGTCGACCGGGCGCCGCAGGCCCTCGGCGATGTTGGCGGCGTTGATGGCGACCACCGACATGCCGGTCGGGACCGGCCGACCCGCGCGGTCCAGCGCGTCCACCACGCCGGCCAGCGCAGCCTCGTTGTGCACCACCAGGCCGGTGACGTCGGGGTCCTCCGCGAGGAGCTGGTCGAGCGCGTCGACACCGCCCGCGTAGGTCGGCTCGCACGGCATGACGTGCACCTCGAGCCCGCTCCGGGCGGCCTGCTCGACGACCCCGTCGCGCATGCGGACCGCGTAGTTGGCTCTCCGTTCGAACCGCTCCCGGGACGCCCCGATGAGCGCAACACGCCGGTGACCTGCGTCGATGAGCGTCCGGGTGGCCAGCCGGCCCGCGGCGGCGAAGTCGAGGTCGACGCACGCGAGGCCTGAGGTGTCCTCGGGTACGCCGATCAGCACCGCAGGCTGGTCCAGGGCGCGCAGCGCCGGGAGGCGGGGGTCGTCGGACTCGACATCCATGACGATGACGGCGTCCGCCAGCGACCGCGCGGCCACCCGGTCTATCTCCTGGATGTCCTCCTGCGTGAGCAGCAGGACGTCGTGGTCGAACGCCCGGGCCGCGGTGACCACGCCGGCGACGAACTCCATGATGATCGCGACGTTGATCCCCGGCCGGAACGGCACCATCAGCGCGATGACGTTGCTCCGCGACGACGCGAGGGCCTGCGCCCCGGCGTGCGGGTGGAACGCGAGGTCGCGGATGGCCCGCTCGACCCGCTCCCGGGTGGGCTGCGAGATCGGGCGCTTGCCGCTGATCACGTAGCTCACGGTCGACAGGGACACCCCGGCCGCCCGTGCCACATCGCCGATGGTCGCCATCGCGCAAGGTTAGCGCCATCTGCGTGTGACGAGAGAAGAATGACGTTCGGCCGCATTGATCTGCGCATTCGTACGGACGGTCGGCCTTCTGGCGTCGGACGCACTGGGAAGGGCTCGGGCTGTGGCGTAGCCTCCTCGCTAGCGAAGCGCTTCGACGATGCGCGCCCGCGCCGGTTCGCCCCCCGACGGGGCGGTCCCCAGCGGAGACCGATCCTTAGGACCGAGAGGACGACGATGAAGTTCACCGATGGCTACTGGCAGACGCTGCCGGGCGTGAGCGTCCTGCACCCGCGGGACGTGGCCGACGTCGTCGTGGGGGACGCCGGCGTGCGGGTCTACGCCCCGACCGCGCCGCAGCGTCGCCGTGGCGACTCGCTCAACCGCCCGCTGGTCTCCGTGGCGTTCGACAGCCCGATGGACGACGTGATCCGGGTCCGCATCGAGCACCACAGCGGAGGCGTCGACCGCGGCCCGCACTTCGAGGTGGCCACGGGGGCTGCGGACGTCAAGGTGACCGGTCCCGACGCCGGGTTCCTCACGATCCGGTCCGGCGCCCTGAGCGCGCGGATCGGCACGGCGGGACCGTGGGACGTCACGTTCGAGGCCGAGGGACGGGTGCTCACCTCGTCCACACCGCGGTCCGTCGGGATCGTCACCGACGCGGCGGGCGGGACGTACGTGCACGAGCAGCTGACGCTCGGTGTGCGGGAGCACGTCTACGGGCTGGGGGAGCGGTTCGGCGCGTTCGTGAAGAACGGGCAGTCCGTCGACATCTGGAACGAGGACGGCGGCACGGCGAGCGAGCAGGCGTACAAGAACGTGCCGTTCTACCTGTCGGACGCGGGCTACGGCGTGTTCGTCGACCACCCCGGGCGCGTCTCGTTCGAGGTCGGCTCCGAGGTGGTCAGCCGGACCCAGTTCTCGGTCCCGGGGGAGTCGCTGCAGTACTACGTGATCCACGGCCCGACGCCGAAGGACGTGCTGCGCCGGTACACCGCGCTGACGGGCCGCCCCGCGCTGCCGCCGGCATGGTCGTACGGGCTCTGGCTCTCCACCTCGTTCACCACGAGCTACGACGAGGAGACCGTCACGTCGTTCGTCGACGGGATGGCCGAGCGGGACCTGCCGCTGAGCGTCTTCCACTTCGACTGCTTCTGGATGCGGGCGTACCACTGGACCGACTTCACGTGGGACCCCGCCACCTTCCCGGACCCGCAGGGGATGCTCGACCGGCTCAAGGCCAAGGGCCTGAAGATCTGCGTCTGGATCAACCCGTACATCGCGCAGCGCTCCGCACTGTTCGAGGAGGGCCGTGCCGGGCGCTTCCTGGTGGAGCGCGCCGACGGGTCGGTCTGGCAGACCGACCTCTGGCAGGCGGGCATGGGGCTCGTCGACTTCACCAACCCGGACGCGGTCGGGTGGTACCAGGGGCACCTGCGCCGGCTCGTCGGCCAGGGCGTGGACGCGTTCAAGACGGACTTCGGGGAGCGGATCCCGACGGACGTCGTCTGGCACGACGGCTCCGACCCGGAGCGGATGCACAACTACTACACGCAGCTCTACAACCGCACCGTCTTCGAGCTCCTCGAGGAGGAGCTCGGCACGGGGGAGGCCGTCCTGTTCGCGCGGTCCGCGACGGCCGGCGGCCAGCAGTTCCCGGTGCACTGGGGTGGCGACTGCGAGTCGACGTTCGTCTCGATGGCGGAGTCATTGCGCGGCGGGCTGTCGCTCGCGTCGTCGGGCTTCGGGTTCTGGAGCCACGACATCGGCGGCTTCGAGGGCACCCCGGACCCGGCGGTGTTCAAGCGCTGGCTGGCGTTCGGGCTGCTGTCGTCGCACAGCCGCCTGCACGGCTCGGACTCCTACCGGGTGCCGTGGGCCTTCGACGAGGAGGCCGTCGAGGTCACGCGACGGTTCACCACCCTGAAGCACCGGCTCATGCCGTACCTCGCCGCGGCCGGTGTGGAGGCTCACCAGGAGGGGGTGCCGGTCATGCGGCCGATGGTCCTGGAGTTCCCTGACGACCCCGGCGCGGCGACCGTCGACACGCAGTACATGCTCGGGCCCGACCTGCTGGTCGCTCCCGTGTTCACCGCGGGGGGCGACGTGGACGTCTACGTGCCTGCAGGCACCTGGACGTCCCTGCTCAGCGGGGCGCAGGTGACCGGTCCGCGCTGGGTCAGCGAGCGGCACGGCTTCGACTCCGTGCCGCTGTACGTCCGGCCGGGGACGGTGCTGGCGCAGGGGGCCCGCACCGACCGGCCGGACTACGACTGGGCCGACGGCGTCACGCTGCGCCTCTTCGACCTGCCCGATGGCCACCGGTCGGTCACCACCGTGCCCGAGGTCGGCGACCGGGCGGCTGTGACGTTCGTGGTGACGCGGACCGGTCAGCAGGTCCGGGTGGAGGCGCGGGGCGCGAGCGCGCCGTGGTCGGTGGAGGTCGAGCCGTCGGGCGGCCGAGCGGCTCAGGTCGTGACCGTGCCGGCCGGGACCGGCGAGGTCACCCTCGAACTTCAGGACGACTGACCCCGCCCGCCCCTACAGTGCCCGATATGACGGATGCGAGCACGGTCGACTGGGCGGTGTTCGTGCTGGTCGTGGGGCTGCGGCTGGTGGTGCCGCTGTTCATCCCGCGGTTCCCGCTGCCCGCGATCCTCGCCGCGCTGGTGATCGACGGCGTCGACAAGTCGATCTTCGCCGCGTTCACCGGTCTGCCGCTCGACAACTACCAGTCGTACGACAAGGCGCTCGACATCTACTACCTCACGATCGCCTACCTGTCGGTGCTGCGGAACTGGCGCAACCCGTTCGCGGTCGGCGTCGCGGCGTTCCTCTGGTACTACCGGCTGGTCGGGGTGCTGCTGTTCGAGCTGACCGACCTGCGCTGGCTGCTCATGGTGTTCCCGAACACGTTCGAGTACTTCGTCATCGCGATCGAGGTGGTCCGGACGCGGTGGGACGCCGCCCGCCTCAGCCGGGCCGCGTTCCTCTGGACGGCAGGGCTCATCTGGGTGGTGATCAAGCTGCCGCAGGAGTGGTGGATCCACGTCGCGCAGCTGGACTTCACCGACGAGTTCGGCAAGCTGGTCGACAAGCACCCGTGGGTCTGGGGACTCCTCGCCGTCCTCGCCGTCGTGCTGGTCGTCGTCGGCAGACGCGTGGTCCGGCGCCTGCCGCCGGCCGACTGGCCCTTCACCGTGGACGCCGACGTCGTGGCCGCGCGGGTGGGCTGGGTGCCCAAGGGTCCCGTCGGTGTCGCGCCGAAGGGCATCGGTCACCTGGCTGAGAAGGTCGCGCTGGCGGGGCTGGTCACGGCTGTGCTGTTCGAGTCCTACCCGCTGACGGAGGGGCGGCTGTCCGTGGTGGTCCTCGTCGTCACCGGGACGGTGCTCGTCCACGCAGGGCTGGCGCTGTGGCGGGGGCGAGCGACGGCGTCGCTCGGCATCGGTGTCGCGGTCAACACCGTGATCAGCGTCGTCACGATGCTCGTCTTCGCGGCGTTCGCCACCGGGCAGCGGGGGCAGGTCGCGGTCGGCGACGTGCTGCTCTTCGCCTACGTGGTCGCGCTCGTCGTGACCCTCTACGACCGCTACTCGGCCCGCCGCGAGGCGTGCGAGACACCGGTCGGTGCCGACGCGCGGCTGACGCGGAGCTAGACGATCTCGGCAGGGGGAGGCCGGAAGCGGCCCAGCTCAGCCGTCCCGCCGACGGCCAACAACCACAGCAGCGCGACGAGAAGCACCGACGCCAACGGTGCCATCACGGCGGGCAGCAGGACGAGGTCCGGCAGAGCGACCGCCGAGTAGGACGTCGTCGGGGCGGGGCCGTAGGCCACCGCCAGGTGCGACTGCCAGCCGACCCAGGTCAGCGCCGCGGCGGGCAGGACGTAGGCGGCGGCCCAGACGGACGGCGGTCGGCGGTCGGCCAGCACGAGTGCTCCGACGACCAGCACGAGGACCAGCGAGGCGGTACGCACGGCACCGTGCGCCGCCGGCGACGTCCGCACCAGGACCAGCTGCGAGGCACCAAGGGATGAGGCCCAGATCGGGAGGGTGAGGACCATCGTCGCCACGGCGAGGATGCGCACCGGCACCTGGGCGCCGGCGGCGCGGACGGTGGCCAGCAGTCCGGTCCCGGTCAGCGCCCAGAGCAGCAGGAGGAGGACGGCGACGGTGATCCCGGTGGCTCCGAGCCCGGGCCGCGTCGCCGAGCTGCCCGTCGCGGAGTACGCGAACCACACCTCGGTCGACGCGGCCCACCACGACCCCGTGAGCGTCAGCGCGGGGATGCCGTAGAGCAGGCTGAGGCGCGCGGACGACGCGCGGCGCCACGCCACGACCGCCGACACGGCCACGACCAGCCACAGGCTCACGGTTCGACCGGTGTCCGGCTGGAGGATCCCCACGGCGGTCGCGACGCCCACGGCCACGGCCACCAGCCCGGCGGTGATGCCCAGGGCGCGGGCGATGCGGTCGAGGGTGGTGGGCGTGGGGGGTCCGGTCACGGGCGCCCAGCCCTCGGGCGGCGTCGCCGTCCGGCGATCCCGATCGCCGCGAGCGTCCACGTGAGGACCACCAGCGCGGACAGGGCGACCGAGACCGCGAACCAGGGGGACGTGAACGCGTGCGGCGGATCCTGCCCCGCCGAGCCGAACATCGCGACCGTGTAGCTGCCGCCGCCCTCCATCCGCCACCAGACCCAGGTCAGCCCCAGGGCCGGCAGCGCGTAGAGCGCGACGACGCGCCTGCCCCGCCACAGCGTCAGCCCGGCGAGCACCACGACGAGGACCAGGGACGCGACACGGACGACCGCGACCCCGGGTGGAGCCGTCGCCGCGACCATGAAGACACCGTCGGAGGTGGTCACATGGTCGGGCGGCGACCACAGCGGGATCGTCACGAGCGCGGCCAGCACCGCCAGCACGCGCACGAGGCGCGAGCGAACCTGCTGGTCAGCGGGGGGCATCCCGCCACGCTAGGAGCGGACCGGTCCACCCGGGGGTGAACCGGTCCGAGGTTCACCCGTGCGCGCGCAGGTTCCTCCACGTCTCGCGGCGGGCGGCCTGCTCGACCGGGTCCGGCACGGGCAGCGACGCCAGCAGGCGCTGCGTGTACGGGTGCTTCGGCGCACCGAGCACCTCGTCGCCCGTGCCCTCCTCCACCAGCACGCCGCGGTGCAGGACCGCGATGCGGTGGGCCAGCAGGTCCACGACGGCCAGGTCGTGGCTGATGAACAGGCACGCGAAGCCCAGCTCGGCCTGCAGGCGGGCGAACAGGTCCAGCACCCGGGCCTGCACCGAGACGTCCAGGGCGCTGGTCGGCTCGTCTGCGATGAGCAGCTCGGGGCCCAGGATGAGCGCCCGGGCCAGGCTCGCGCGCTGCCGCTGACCGCCCGAGAGCTCGTGCGGGAACCGGTCGCCGAACGCCTTGGGCAGCTGGACGGCCTCCATCAGCTCGTCGACCCGCGGCCGGGCCTCGACAGGGTTCGGCGCCAGTCCGTGCACGACCATCGGCTCGGCGACGCACTGGGCGATCGTGAGAAGCGGGTTGAAGCTGGTGGCCGGGTCCTGGAAGACGAACCCGATGCGCTTGCGGACCGGGCGGAAGACCCTCTCCTTCACGTCGAGCATCTCGACGCCGTGGACCTTCAGCGAGCCGCCGCTGATGGGCGTGAGCCCGGCGATGGCCCGGCCGATCGTGGTCTTGCCACTGCCCGACTCGCCCACCAGGCCGAGCACCTCGCCGGGCCGGATGACCAGGTTCACGCCGTCGACGGCCGTGAACGCGGGCTGCCGCAGCCGGCCGGGGTAGACGATCCGCAGGTCGGACGCCTCGACGACCGGTGTCGCCGACTCGTCGACGACCATGGCCTCGAGCTCGTCGGCCACCCGGACCCGGTCGCGCAGGCGTCGCCCGCCCACCCGCGGCACGGCGTCGAGCAGGCGCTGGGTGTACGGGTGCTGCGGCGACGCGAACAGCGTCCGGACGTCGGCCTGCTCGACGATCTCGCCGTTGTACATGACCGCGACGCGGTCGGCCAGGTCCGCGACGACGCCCATGTTGTGCGTGATCAGGACGATCGCCGAGCCGAACTCCTGGGGGAGGCGGCGCAGCAGCTCGAGGATCTCGGCCTGCACGGTGACGTCGAGGGCCGTGGTCGGCTCGTCCGCGATGATCAGGCCCGGGTCGAGGACGAGCGCCTGGGCGATGACGATGCGCTGCTTCTGACCGCCCGAGAACTGGTGCGGGTAGTGGTCGACGCGGTGCTCCGGGTCGGGGATGCCGACCAGCCGCAGGATCTCGATCGCGCGGGCGCGGGCGTCCTTGTCGGAGATGTTGCTGTGCGCCTTGAGCCCCTCGGCGATCTGCCAGCCGACCGGGAAGACCGGGTTGAGGGCCGTGGACGGCTCCTGGAACACCATCGCCGCGTCCCGGCCCCGCACGTCGCGCAGATCGTTGCCCCGCAGCGTGACGAGGTCGTGCGTCGCGGAGCCGTCCTTGCGTGTGAGCAGGACAGCCCCGCTGGTCAGGGCGGTCTCGGGCAGCAGGCCCAGGATCGAGCGGGCGGTGACGGTCTTGCCGGAGCCGGACTCCCCGACGATCGCGAGCACCTCCCCGGCGGCGACCTGGAGCGTGACGCCCTCGACGGCCCGGACGGTGCCGGCGTCGGTGGCGAACGAGACGTGCAGGTTCGTGATGTCGACGACGTTGGTCATCAGCGCTCGCCCCTTCCGTCGAACAGGTCTGTCGGCCCCTCGAGGTCGTCGATGCTCTCGACGCCCGGGACGCGGTCGGTGGCGACACCGCCGGGAACGGCGGTGACCGGGCTCAGCGGAGCGGCGGCCTTGGCAGCCCGGCGCCTGCGCAGGCGCGGGTCGGCGAGGTCGTTGAGCGACTCCCCGACGAGCGTCAGCCCGAGCACGGTGAGCACGATCGCGACGCCCGGGGGCACCGCGGTCCACCAGATGCCGCTGGTCACGTCGGACAGCGACTTCGACAGGTCGTAGCCCCAGTCCGCCGCGGCCGTCGGCTCGATGCCGAACCCGAGGAAGCCCAGGCCGGCCAGCGTGAGCACGGCCTCGGAACAGTTCAGGGTGAGGATCAGCGGGAGCGTCCGCGTGGAGTTGCGCAGGACGTGGCGGCCCATGATCCGCAGGTGCCCCGAGCCGATCACGCGGGCGGACTCGACGAACGCCTCCGCCTTGACGCGGACGACCTCGGCGCGGACCACGCGGAAGTACTGGGGGATCATCACGACGCTCAGCGAGATCGCCGCGGCCATCACCCCGCCCCACATCGACGACTGACCACCGCTGATCACGATGGCGACGACGATGGCGAGCAGCAGCGACGGGAACGCGAAGAGCGCGTCGGCGATGACGACGAGCACGCGGTCCACCCAGCCGCCGAAGTAGCCCGACACCAGGCCGAGCGCGACGCCCGCGAAGATCGAGAGCACGACCGCGACGACGATCACGAGGAATGCCGGCCGCGCACCCCAGATCGTGCGGGACAGCACGTCGTAGCCGCCGACGGTGGTGCCCAGCAGGTTCTCGGCCGAGGGCGGCTGCTGCGAGCCGAAGTTCACGTCGCCCGAGCTCAGCTGCGCGTACCCGTAGGGCGCGAGCAGCGGCGCGAACGCCGCGGTGATGACGAAGATCAGCATCAGGACGATGCCGACGACCAGCATGGTGCGCTGCAGGCCGACGCTCGTGCGGACGTGGCGCACCACGGGCAGGCGCTTCCAGAACGAGGTGTGCTCCGGCGTGGGCGGGGCGGCGTGCGCGACGGCGAGGCCGACCTCGGGCAGGGACGTGTCGGTCATGTCAGTACCTGATCCTCGGGTCGACGAGCGCGGCGATGACGTCGACGACGAAGTTCGTCAGCGCCACCACCACGGCGAGCAGGACGACGATGCCCTGCACGGCGACGAAGTCGCGGGCCAGCAGGTACTGGACCAGCTGGAAGCCGAGGCCCTTCCACTCGAAGGTCTTCTCGGTCAGGACGGCGCCGGACAGCAGCAGCGCGACCTGCAGGCCGATCACCGTGATGATCGGGACGAGCGCGGGGCGCCAGGCGTGCTGGCGCAGCAGCCGGCGCTCGTTGACGCCGCGCGAGCGGGCCGCCTCGACGTAGCCCGTGGACAGGGTGCCGATGACGTTGGTGCGGACCAGCCGCAGGAAGATGCCACCGGTCAGCAGCCCGAGCGCGAGGGCGGGCAGGATCGCGTGCTCGAGCACGTCGAGGACCACGGACACGTCGCCCGTGCTGATCGCGTCGATGAGGAAGATGCCCGTGCCCGCGCCGTTGCGCTGGAGCTCGATCTGCGCGTCGGTGGACGCGCGGCCGGCGACCGGGAGCCAGCCCAGCCACACGGAGAAGATGAGCTTGAGCAGGATGCCGGCGAAGAACACGGGCGTCGCGTAGGCCAGGATCCCGGAGATGCGCAGGGACGCGTCGACGCCCTTGTCGCGACGGGCGGCGGCGATGCGGCCCAGCGGGATGCCGACCAGGAGCGCGACGAGCATCGCGTAGAACGCGAGCTCCAGAGTCGCGGTCCCGTACGTCAGGACGACCTCGGTGACCGGGCGGTTGTCGGAGATCGTGGTGCCGAAGTCCCCGCGGAACACGTTGCCCAGGTACTCGAAGTACTGCACGAGGATCGGCCGGTCGTAGCCCGCCTCGTGGATCCGCTCCTGCAGCTGGTCGTGCGTCAGCCGCCCGCCCAGCGAGGCGGTGATCGGGTCGCCCGTCGCGCGCATGAGGACGAAGACGGTGGTGACCAGGATGAAGATCGTCGGGAAGATCAGCAGGAACCGCACCAGCAGGTAGCTGCCGAGGTGTCCCCCCGATCGCCTGCTCTTCGCGGCCGGGGTCGCCGGCGTGGTAGGCCCAGGGGGCGCGACGCCGATGGGCGCTCCGGTGGTGGTGGAGGTCATGGGTTCCTGCCTTGTTGATGACGTGCCGTACGGACGTGCCGGACGGCCCCGCCCCCCGAGTGTGGCGGGGGACGGGACCGTCGGCCTGCTGAAGGATCAGCCGTTCGCGAGCGCGCCGTAGCGGAACTTGAACGAGGCGTCGAGGGTGTCCTCGGTGCCGGTCACGTCCTTGCCGACGACGGCCACCTGGGCGCCCTGGAGGTACGGGACCGTGGAGAGGTCCGCCGCCACGGCGTCCTGGATGTCCTCGATGAGCCCGGTGCGGGCGGCGGGGTCAACCGTGGTCGCCTGCTCCAGGATCATGTCGTTGACCGCCGGGTTGTCGTAGTGGTTCGACAGGAAGTTCTCCGTGAGGAAGAACGGCGTCAGGTAGTTGTCGGCGTCCGAGTAGTCCGGGAACCAGCCGAGCTGGTACGCGGGGTAGACGTCGGCGGTGCGGTCCTTCGAGTACTGCACCCACTCCGTGGTCTGCAGGTCGACCGCGAACAGGCCGTCCTTCTCCAGCTGGTCCTTGATCAGCGCGTACTCGTCGGCCGACGACGGGCCGTAGTGGTCGTTCGAGTACTGGAGGCTGAGCGCGACCGGGACGGTGACGCCGGCTGCTTCGAGCGTGGCCTTGGCCTTGTCGGCGTCAGGGCCACCGGAGCCGTCGCCGTACAGGCCCTTGAGGGACTCGGTGGCACCCGTCAGGCCGTCCGGCACGTAGGAGTACAGGGGCGTGTAGGTGCCCTTGTAGACCTGCTCCGACAGCGGCGCCCGGTCGATCAGGTGGGCGACGGCCTGGCGGACCGCGAGGGCCTTCGCCGGGTCGGCGCCGTCGGCCTTGGTGCCGTACGGCTGCGTGTCGAAGTTGAACGTGATGTAGCGGATCTCACCGCCGGGACCGTCGACGACCTTGACGTTGTCGTTCGTCGCCAGGTCCGCGATGTCCGTCGCCGAGAGGCTACGGAACGCCACGTCGATGTTGCCCTCCTGGATGTCCAGCTTGAGGTTCGACGAGTCGGCGTAGTACTTGACGTTGACCTCGGCGGTCTCGGCCGGGGGCAGGACGCCCGCGTAGTCTGCGTAGGCCTCGTACGAGATCAGCTCGTTGAACGCGTAGCTGGTGATCGTGTACTGGCCGGCGAACGCGTTGCCGTCGACGATCTCGTTGTCCGGCGTCAGCGCGTCGGCCGAGAAGACCTCGTCGTCGACGATGGGGCCGGCCGGGCTGGACAGGATCTGCGGGAAGATCTGGTCGTTCTCCGACTTCAGGTGGAAGACCACCGTGGTGTCGTCGACCGCGTCCACGCTGTCCAGGTTGTACAGCAGCGAGGAGGGGCCGTTCTCGTCGGCGATGGCGAGCTGGCGGTCGAACGAGAACTTCACGTCCGCGGACGTCAGGTCGTTGCCGTTGGCCCACTTCAGGTCCGGCTTGAGCGTGACGGTGTACTCGGTCGGCGCCGTGAACTCCGCGGACTCCGCGATGTCCGGCTCGACGTCCGGGCTGCCGTACGGGGTGTTCATGAGGAACGGGAACACCTGGTTCATGACCGCGAACGAGCCGTTGTCGTAGGAGCCGGCCGGGTCGAGCGTGGTGACCTTGTCGGTCGTGCCGATGGTCAGGGCACCGCCGGCGGAGGTGCTGCCGCCGTCGCCACCCTCGTCGTCGCCGCCCGAGCAGGCGGTCAGGACGAGAGCGGTGGCTGCAAGGCCGGCGGTCGCCGCGAGGACGCGGCGACGGTGTGGTGCGAGGGAGGACATGCGCTACCTCTTCTGTCAGGGCCGCGGGCGCGCGTCAGAACGGACCCGTCGGCTGTTTCTCAGTGGGCTATGGGTAGCACACAGATGTGTCGGGCATCACGAGGGTCTTACCGGTAAGTAACATCCACATCTCGGGATGATCACGATCGGTCAGGTATTTCCCGGGGGACACCGTCGTCGTCCATCGGCTCGAGCTCGGCCGCTCGCACACCCAGCAGGCGTGCGACCAGGGGACCTGTGCCCCCGTAGACGATCGCCGTGAACAGGACGACGCCGAAGACGATCGGGACGAGCGCCGGGAAGGGCTTGCCGGCGTCATCGAACTGCAACGCGAAGACGCTCGCCGTGGACGCCGCGACGATGCCGCGTGGGGCCATCCAGGCGACCATCGCGCGCTCCCGCCGGGACAGCACGGTGCGCATCGTGGCGAGCCCGGCGGCGAGCGGCCGGACGCCGAGCACCAGGAACACGAGCAGGACCAGCGTTCCCGACGTGTAACGGACGAGAGCGTCGAGGTCGATCCGGGCCGACAGGACGATGAAGAGCGAGCCGATCAGGAGCATCCCCACGTGGCTGCCGAACTCGTGCAGCGCCTCCAGGCTCACCCACGTCTGGTTGGCCAGCGCGACCCCCAGCGCCGTCGTCGCCCAGAGCCCGGACTCCTCACCGACGGACTCCGCGGCCGCGAACGCCGCGAGCGCGACGGCCACCCCGAGCGCCACGTGCGTGGACGACGGGACGCGCCCGAACCGGACGACCACCAGGTACACCGCGGCGGCGACGAGTCCGGTGAGGATGCCCACGACGGCCGTGGTGCCGAGCCCGACACCGCTGTTGTGCAGCGCGAGATGGACCATGCTCAGCGCGACCGTGGCGCCGATCGGGTCGATGAAGATCCCCTCGAACGCCAGGACCGACTCGAGCGGCTGCTTCGGCCGGATCACCGCGAGCAGCGGCCCGACGACGGTCGGGCCGGACACGATGAGGATCGCGCCGATCACCGCCGCCCGGCTGAACGGCAGGTCGAACACCAGCTGGGCGAGCACGGTGGCGCAGACGCCGGTGACGACGGCGCCGGTGGTGACCAGCCCGAGCACCGGCCGCCGTGCTCCGCCGTGCAGCCGGCGGAAGTCGAGCTTGAGGGACTCCTCGAACAGCAGCAGCCCGACGGCCATCGACACCAGGGGGAACAGGGCGTCGCCGAGGAGCGCGTCGGGGTCCACCAGTCCGAGGACCGGTCCGGCCAGCAGCCCGAGAGCGAGCAGCACGATGATCGACGGGACGCGCACGGCGTGGCCGAGGAGCTGGCCCAGCACACCGAGCAGGACGATCGCGGCGATACCGGCGGTGAACCCGAGCTCCATGACCGCCATTGTGTCGTCGGCTACGTTGGCGGGTGGCCTGGACACGAGGCCTGAACGGCGCGCAGAGGAGACCACATGAGCGGCACCCCACCGTCCGGGCGGCAGTACCGCATCATGGCGGGCGACCACGAGGCGGTCGTCACGCAGGTGGGGGCCGGCTTGCGTCAGTGCACCCTCGACGGTCGGGCCGTGCTCGACGGCTTCGCGGAGTCCGAGCGGTCGCCGGACGGGCGGGGGCAGGTGCTCGCGCCCTTCCCGAACCGGATCGCGGACGGCCGCTACACGTTCGGCGGACGCACGTGCCAGGTCGCGATGGACGAGCCGGAGCGCGGCAACGCCATCCACGGCATGGTCCGCTGGCTGGACTGGACCGAGGTGTCCTTCACCGAGCACGACGTCGTGCTCGCCTGCGTGCTGCGGCCGCAGCCGGGGTACGCGTGGGAGCTGAGCCTGCAGGTCGGGTACCACCTCGACCACGACGGCCTCCGGGTCGCGTCGTCCGCGACGAACACCGGCACGGAGCCCGCCCCGTTCGGCATGGGGTTCCACCCGTACCTGGGTCTGGGCGCCGCGGTCGACGGCCTGGAGATGCTGGTGCCCGCCGGCACCCACTCCCCGGTGCCCGACGACCGCGACGAACGACCGGTGCCGGTCGACGTGACGGGCACCCCGCTCGACTTCCGCTCCGGGCGGGCCGTGGGCTCCACGGTGCTGGACACCGTGTTCGGCGACCTCGCGCGGGGCGCCGACGGGCGCGCAGTCGTCCACCTGCTCGACCCGGCGAGCGCCCAGGGCGTGCGGCTGTGGGTCGACGAGTCCTTCGGGTACCTGATGGTCTACTCGGGCGACGGCGTGCTCCCGGTCGAGCGGCGACGGCAGGCCGTGGCCGTCGAGCCGATGACGTGCCCACCCCACGCGTTCCGGTCCGGCGCGGACCTGGTCACGCTCGCGCCGGGGGAGTCCTGGACCGGCACCTGGGGGCTCGCTGCAGGTTGACGTGCGACGGAGGCGGCCGGTGAGGGGTCCGGCCGCCCCCGCCCGTCACGGCAGGACGACCAGCACCTTGCGGTCGGACGACGCCTGGACCGTCGGTGACCCCGCGTACGTCGTCTCGACCACGTAGATCCCGACGGGCAGGCGCGACAGCCGGAGCCGGGCGACCGACGCCTTCTTCGGGCCGGGCGTCAGGGTGCCGGTGACCTGCGCGACGATCGGGCCGTCGCCGTGCACCCGGGCCGTGCGGACCGTCGTGGTCACCTCACCGGTCGGTGCGTCGCCCTTCTGGGCCCTGACCGTCGCGACGACCGTGGCCTGCGTGGTTCGCCGGACGACGTGCGGCTCGAACGTCACCGACGTCGTCGAGCGGACGGCGTTCGCGGCCGGGACGGTCGTGCTCGTCGTCGGGCCCACGTTCCCGACCTTGTCGACCGCCCGGTGCTCGACCGTCGTGGCCGCAGCACCGACCTGCACCGGTGCGGTGTAGGTGGTCCAGATCCCGACGCCGACCCGGTACTCGATCCGGTCGACCCCCGAACCCTGGTCGGTCGCGGTGAGCGTGAGCCGCCGCTGGGTGTCCACGCTCGCCGACGTCGCCGGGGCGATCGCGTCGAGCCGGAAGGTGACCGAGCGGTCCTCGGACACGTTGCCCGCGGCGTCCGTCGCGCGGACTGCGACGGTGTGCTCGCCGTGGCCGTCGACCTGCACCGACACGGTCGTCGGGTCCGGGGACGCCGTCCACGCGCCGCCGTCGACGGACGTCTCGAGCGTGGCGACCGCGCGGTCGTCGGACGCGGTGGCCACGACGGTGGCCGGAGCCGCGCGCCAGTCGCCCACCGGGTCGGGGGTGACCAGGAGCGAGTCGACCGTCGGTGCCACCGTGTCCTCGGGCACGGTGTGCAGGGTCAGGAACGTGACCGAGTACGGCGGGAGGTCGTACGTGAACGACGACGACAGCCCGCCGAGCTCCCGGGTCACGGGCTCGACCGTGCTCGGTGCGGCCTTGGTGTTCGTCGCCCCGGGCGGCGCGACGATCTCCGTGACCGAGCCCGTCGGGGCGATCTCCACGTCGGCGACCTCCACCTGGGTGCGCTGCGTGACGGCCGAGACGTTGACGACCTTGGCGACGATGTCGCCGCTGTCCTCGTCGCGGGTGACCACCTGGAAGACGTCGGCGGCGGGCGCCGGGTCGTCGTAGGACATCTGCAGCACCCCGTCGAGGTACAGCTCGATGTGCCGGTCCTGGACCACGACCTTGACCCGGTAGGTCTGGCCGGTCGCGATGCTGTGGCCCTCGACCGCCTTCACCTCACCGGCACCGCCGCCGTCCGCCTTCTGCAGCGCCTGGCGGGTGTTGTTCCAGCCGCCCAGGTTCCACCAGAAGTAGTCGCTGGGACCGCCCGCGGAGAAGCCGACCAGGAAGCCCTCGGCGCCGGCCGTCTTGCGGGCGTCGAGCTCGAGCGTGTAGTCGCTCCAGCCCTGCTCGTAGGTGCCCGTCGGGATGCTGCGGGCGTCGGTCGTGACGGTGCTGGACTGCACGTACTCGCCGTTCACCACCGACCAGTCGCCCGTCTGCGGCGACCACGCGGACGCGTCGGCGAAGTCGTCCTCGAACAGGACCTCACCGCCGTCGTTCGCCGTGACCCGGACGTTGTCGTAGGCCGCGGAGGTGGCCCACGTGGACAGGAACACACCGCCGTCCAGGGGCTTCGGCTCGACCGACGGGGTGGTCAGCGTGCTGGGCACCACCTGGTCGCCGACGTTGGTGGAGAACAGGTGCTGGACCCAGTAGTTGGCGCTGGACCAGGACTCGTCGTTGTCGAACCAGATCGCGTCCGGCGACCACTGCACGTACGACTCGTTGGCCAGCAGAGGCGCGTAGGACGCGAGCTCGACCAGGTCGCCGTTGCGCTCCAGGCCCGTCATGTACGCGGCCTCGGTCAGACCGTTCCACCACGTGTTGCCGCGCGAGGCGTACTCGCCGAGGAACACGTGCGGACCTGCACGGTCGTAGGAGTCGTAGCGCTCGGTGTTGGTGAGGAACCAGCTCGGGTCGTTGTAGTAGTGCTCGTCGACCAGGTCCACGTCCTGCTCACGGTTGAACTCCCAGAGGGCGTCGAAGCGTGCGCCGGTGTCGTCCGGGCCGGAGTTGGAGATGATCTTGATGTCCGGGTAGGCCGCCACGATCGCGTCCCGGAACTCCGGGAAGTTGGCCTCGAACGTGGTGGTGTTCTCCTCGTTGCCGAGCCCGATGTACGGCAGCTCGAACGGCTCCGGGTGACCCAGCGCGGCGCGCTCGGCACCCCACGTCGTCGACACGTCGCCGGTGGTGAACTCGATGAGGTCGAGCGTGTCCTGCACCCACCGGTCGATCATGGCGGGGTCGGTCATCTCCGGGATGCTGCTCCCGCAGCCGTTGGCGCCGACCGAGAGCACGGGCAGCGGGACGGACCCGAGGTCCTCGGCCAGCTCCAGGTACTCCAGGTAGCCGATGCCGTACGACTGGTTGTAGCCCCAGAAGTTCCAGTTGGTGGCGCGCTCCTCCACCGGGCCGATGGTCTCCTTCCACTGGTACGTGCGGCGCCGGTCGGTGTAGCCCGACTCCTCGTACGTGCGGAACGTGCCCACGTTGGTCACGCAGCCGCCGGGGAAGCGCAGGAAGGACGGGTCGAGCGCCGCGATCTTCTCGGCGAGGTCCTTGCGCAGCGGGGACTTCCCGTTGACCGGGCCGACCCAGGTGTCCTGCGGGAACAGCGACACCTGGTCGAGGTGCAGCGTGGAGGTCGCACCGGCGAGCACGACGAACCGACCTGCGTCGGTGGTCGCGCTCGCGGTCAGCGTGACCTCGTACTTCTTCCAGACGTCCGAGCCGTCGACGTCGACGGTGCCGGAGGCGACAGTCTCCGTGCCGTTCTCGACGGCCAGGGTCAGCTCCTGCGGCGTGGTGGTGCGCACCCAGATGCTCGCGTCGTAGGACGCACCGTCCTGGACCGCGACACCGGAGTTGTAGCTGGCGTTGCGCAGCCCGTCGCCCGCCGCGGCGGCTACGAGGACGGCCCGGTTGCGGTTGGTGGGGTTGAGCCGGCCGGCGTCGTCGACGACCGTGACGGTGGTGCCCGCGCCGCTGCGGTCGAGGACGTCCCACGAGGTCAGGCCCGTGAAGCTGCCGTTGTCGGCGGTGGTGAACTCGAACGAGCGGTTGCGCACCAGCTCGGCATACAGGCCGCCGTCCGCGGCGTAGTTGATGTCCTCGTAGAAGATCCCGTACAGGCGGTCGGAGATCTCGGCGTCGGTCCCGTCGCCGTCGATCTCGATGGTCGTGCCCTCGCCCAGCGTGAACGGCTCGAGCACGAACCCGGCCGCATCCCCGGGGTCGCCCAGGACGAGTGCTCCGTCGACGATGCCTATGGCCTGCGAGCCGTCGGCCAGCGTGAGGTGCAGCGTGCCGCCGCCGGCCTCCGTGAGCCGGAGCACGGTGGGCTCGTCACCCAGGGCGAGCCGGCCGTCGGGCAGCACGGTGAGTGAGCGGTCACCGGTGGTGAGCGTCAGACCGCCGGCGACCTCGGTCGCCTCCAGCACGAACGCGTCGCCCGGCCGCTGCTGGACGACGACGATCGCGTCGTCCGCATCGGTGGTCAGGTGCGGGGCGGTCCCCGGTGCCCGCAGCGTGAACGGCCCCTCGGGCACGACGTCCTCACCGGGCGACGCCACCAGCGCGACGTCGTCGAACACCGCCGGGAACGTCGTGCCGTCCTGCGCACCGAGCGCGTACAGGCCCACGTGCTCGATGGGGAACGTGACCTCGACGGAGCTCACGTCGACCCAGGCCGACGTCGGCTCGTCCCAGCGTGCGGTGGTGACGGTGCTCCCTGTGCGCGACAGCCGCAGGGTCTCGGCCGTCGACCCGGGCCGGTCCTCGAAGTGGTCGGCTGCGAAGATGGCCGCGGTCTCGATGTCGTTCTCGATGGCGACCCCCGACGGCGTGATCCCGCCGACGAACGTCAGGCCGGAGCGCACGTAGTTGTCGAGGTCCTGGTACGCGATGAGACCCGCGCCCTGGAAGGTCTTCGTGACCGGTGCCTGCACGTTGACGGAGATCGAGAAGTCGCCGTCGGGAATGTCGAGCGTCATGACGTTGCGCGCCGAGTTGTTGCCCTGCCACGTGTCGCCCGGCAGCGCGGTCAGCGTCAGCGCGCCGGGGGTGGTGGTCAGGGACCGGGCGGTGGGCTCGTCGTTGACGGCGGTCCAGCGGGGGTCGAGCGTCGCTGCGTCGAAGCCGTCGGTCCAGGCGCCGTCGGGCACGGGCGGTGCGGCGCTCGCGGGTGCGACGACGGTCGCGCCCAGGGGCACGACGAGGGCCACCGCGAGCGCGGCGCGGAGCCCCAGACGACGGCGGTGCGGACGGGTCCTGCTGGTCTGTCGCGACAGTGCGACGGGCATGGCTGCCTCCCTGCGCGCACGTCGTCGTGCGCCTCGTCCAGGACTCCGTCGCGCCCGATGTGAGCGCTAACATCCCGGTGTCCGACGACCATAGGGGGAGGGGGCGATGTCCGGCAAGAGCGCTTTACAACGTTTACCGAAAGAGTTCGACCCTCAGTGTGCGGGTTCGGCCTTCTTGCGCTTCGGGATGAGGTGCAGGATGCCGACGACCACGGCACCCACCACGAGCCCGACCAGGGCCGAGCCGAGGGTGTCCACCAGCCAGGCCAGCAAGCCACCGACGCCGGGAACGACGGCCACGGCCTCCTCCAGGTGGTGCAGGAGCTCGTACGGCGCGTGCCAGCCCAGCTCGTCGACCCCGGCGAGGAGGATGTGCCCGCCGACCCAGAGCATCGCGACGATGCCGACCGTCGACAGGACCGAGAGCACCTTCGGCATCGCGCGGACCAGCCCGCGGCCGATCGCGGCGACCGCTCCGTTGCGGCGCTCCGCGAGGTGCAGACCGATGTCGTCCATCTTCACGATGAGCCCGACGACGCCGTAGACGAGGACGGTGATCGCCAGCGCGACGACGGCCAGGATGATCGTGCGGGACAGGAACGGCTCGTCGGCGACCTCGTTGAGCGCGATCACCATGATCTCGGCCGACAGGATGAAGTCGGTGCGGATCGCTCCGCGCACCATCGACTTCTCGGTGTCCTCGCCCTGGACGGCCACCGGGGTGGTCGTGTGCTCCTTGGCGTGCCCGGAGACCAGCTCCCAGATCTTCTCCGCACCCTCGTATGCCAGGTACGTCCCGCCGACCATGAGGATCGGGGTGAGCAGCCACGGCAGGAACTGGCTGAGCAGCAGGGCCGCCGGGAGGATGAACAGCAGCTTGTTGCGCAGCGACCCGAACGCGATCTTGCGGACGATCGGCAGCTCGCGCTGCGGCTGGAACCCGTGCACGTAGCGCGGGGTCACGGCCGTGTCGTCGATGACGACGCCCGCCGCCTTCGCGCTCGCCCGGCCCGCCGCAGCGCCCACGTCGTCGACCGACGCCGCCGCGAGCTTCGCCAGCGCGGCGATGTCGTCCAGAAGCGCGGCCAGACCGCCAGCCATCAGTTCTCCCTCGTAGGTCCTGCCGGGTGCTCGGGCGATCCTGACACAGCAAGCGTCTCAGTTCAGGCTGGCGTCCTCCGCGAACGTCGACACGATCGCGAGGTCGCCGCCCTGGCGCCGCAGCACCTTCCGCCACAGCTTCTCCGGCTCCGCCGTCAGCACGTCGTCCGGGACCGCGTCGACGACGTACCAGGCACGCTCGGCCAGCTCGTCCTCCAGCTGCCCCGCGCCCCACCCCGCGTGCCCGGCGAACACCCGGACGCCACCCACGTGGGGTGCCACCGACGTCGGCTCCGCGTCCAGGTCCACCAGGCCGAACCGGCCCGTCACACGGTCGACCTCCGGCGACAGGCCCGTGCCGTGGGGGAGTGCCGCGACGCCCATCGCACCGTCCAGGCCGACGGGTCCTCCGTGGAACAGGCGCGGCGGGTCGCTCACGTGCTCCTGCCAGTCGGGCAGGACGACGCCGACGTCCACCGTCGACGGACGGTTGAGCACGACCCCGATCGCGCCCTCCTCGCCGTGGTCGAGCAGCAGGATGACCGTCCGGTGGAACGTGGGCTCGCGCAGGCGGGGGGTCGCGACGAGGAGCCGGCCGCGCAGCGCTGCGTCGTCGGTCATCCACGCACCTCCCGCCGCATGACCACGCGCGGCCGACCACCACTGTGCCCGGTCGTCTCGGCCGCCTGCGTGAACCCCGCCGCCTCGAACAGGCGGCTCGTCCCCACGTACCCGGAGATGACGTCCACCCGGTCACCGCCCGCGACGGTGACGGGGTACCCCTCGACCACCTCGGCGCCCCGCTCGGCGGCGTGCGCGACCGCCCCCTCGAGGAGCTCGTGCATCAGTCCCCGGCGCCGGAACGCGGGCCGGACCACGAAGCACACGATGCTCCAGGCGTCCCGCTCGTCGACGAACGGGATGGTCCGCGACCCCATCAGCCGGCGGTAGCTGTTCCGGGGAGCGACCGAGCACCAGCCCGCCACCTCACCGTCCACGTACGCCAGCACCCCGGGTCCCGGGTCGGTGGCGCACTCGTCGCGCATGTACTGCGCACGCTCGTCGTTGGGCACGCGGCTGTCCCGGTACGCCATGCACCAGCACCCGGCCCCGCCCGGCTTCTTCACGCCGACGACCTCGAAGAAGTCGTCGTACCGCCCGACGGCGGGGAGCACCTCGATGGCCATCCCCCCAGGCTACGGAACGACTCAGACGCGCTCAGGTGCCTGCTCGTCGATGCGGTGCCGCTCGTCCTGGATCGTCGCGCCGGCCGCGACCAGCTTGAGCTCGTGGGCGCGGAAGTGGTGGCCGCAGAAGAGCAGCTCGAGCCCGTCGGCCGTGGGGAGGGTCGCCTTGACGAACGCCTGCGCGCCGCAGCGGTCGCAGCGGTCCTGCCGGGTGAGCTCGGGGGCGAGGGTGTCGACGGTGAGAGCGGTCATGGCGGATACCTCGTCTCGCTGGAGTGGGCGGCGCTCGCCGGGGCGGGCTCCGCGTGTGCTGCTCATCCGAACCATCGGTCCCCGACAGTCCATCCCGTTGGGTGTTCGCTCTGCGGTGAACTGCCTCACCTGGAGGGGCCGGGATCGGAGACCGGAGATACCCCGCGCAGGAGAAGGGCCCGTGACCTGCGGCGACGCAGGTCACGGGCCCTTCCTCGGCTCACGCGGTGATGAACAGCCCCGACGCGCCGCCGACCACCTGGCCGGACTCGTCGCGCTGGGCGACCGACACCTCCAGCTGCCGGCCGGCCTCGACGCCGGCGGGCAGCCGCGCCTCGAGCACGAGCGGCAGGAGCTGTCCGGCCGCCTTCTCGATCCGGACGACCGCGATGTCGTCGGTGATCAGGGCGAACCGCTTCCCACCGCGCACCACGACGTCGCCGCCCTTCACCGAGACGTCCCGGACCCGGCGCTTGTCGACGCAGTCGAAGCGCGATCCCTTCTCCAGGGTGAGCACGCCCTCGCAGCACCCGAACCGGGTCCGCACCCGCGTGCGGTCCAGGAACACCAGGCCGCTGCTGCACCCGTCGTGACCCCCGCCGCCGCCCCCGCCACCCGGCACGTGGGCGTCGACGTCGACCTCGGGGAAGTACACGTTGGCACCGTCGAGATCGAGCACGAGCGTCGCGGCCCTGGGCAGAGCCGTCCGGTTGATCACGAGCTCGAGGAACCGGTCGGTGTTGAGCGCGTTCCCGGCCAGGAACGGGAACGCCGCCCCGGTGTCCGCCAGCACGTTGATCAGCGACAGGTTCCGCTGCGCGAGGTTGCCGATCCGCGTGACGACGGGGTTGGAGACGAAGGCCGCCGTCGCGAACGCGTAGTCGTTGTCGGCGTTCACGGAGGTGACCACGCACGGGTGCCAGGCCTCCGAGTGCAGGACCTCCACCTGCGCGGCGGAGATCGAGAACTTGGCGATCTCCTCGCCACCGGCCGGGATGGTCGCGAAGGTGGCGGACATCGGGGTCGGGGCCAGGTGGGTGCCGTCCACGGCCGTCCAGTCCGTCGGGTAGGCGAACTGGGTGCCGACGTACGGGGTGAGCCGGGCGTCGACCGTGACGTTGCGGGCCTCGCGCGGACCGACGTTGCGCACCCGGACGTACAGGTAGTTCGTCTGGCCGATCTCCAGGTTCTGCGACTGCAGCGGGTCGCTGGGGACGAAGACGTCGTCGTCGAAGATCCGCACGACCACGTCCGCGAAGTTCCAGAAGTTGCCGCCGCTCGGCGCGGACGGCTCCGTCCCGGTGTCCCCGGGCCAGTCGCGGATCATGAGGTCGGCGAGGTCCAGCGCCTTGCGGACGCTGATCCGGCCGTAGCCCATGTTCTGGTTCCACGTGCCGCTGTCGTAGCCGGCGGTCTCGACGTACGCCGTCGTGCCCGTCTTGTCGGCCGTGCGCTCGATGATCCGGCGCACCTCCGCGTTGGTGAGGCCCGGGTACTCGCTGAGCAGAAGCGCGGCGAGCCCCGCGACGTGCGGGGTCGCCGCCGACGTCCCGTCGAACACCGTCACGTAGTCGCCCGCGGCGTCGCCGAAGCTGGGATAGACCACCCCGGCCCACGTCCCGCCGGAGCCGTCGACGTTGTAGCCGTCGGCGCCCTGCCGGTCCGTGGTGGGCACGAGCACGCCGGGCGCGACCACCGAGATCTCCGGGCCGAAGTTCGACCCCCAGGTCTCGCCGTCCGGGCTGGCCGGTGACTTGCGGTCGTCCACCTGGTCCGAGGCCCCGACCCCGATCACCAGAGGGTGCGTGGCCGGGTAGGTGATCGAGTTGCTGTCGTAGTTGTGCGTCGCCGCCGCCATGACGAGCCCTGCGGCGTCCGCCGCGACGATGGACGGGTCGACGATCAGCGGGTCGACGTAGTACCCCCCGAAGCTCATGCTGATGACGTCGGCGCCGTTGGTGGTCGCCCAGCTGATCCCGGCGGCGATCTCCGCGTCGCTCCACGTCACGAACGCGGCGGGGAGGATCTGCGCGGATCCCGCCACGCCGGCCACTCCCGCCGAGTTGTTGAACGTCGCGGCGACGATCCCGGCGCACGCCGTCCCGTGCGACCCCGTGGGGGAGCCGTCACCGGACATGCTCCCGAGGTTGATCCCCGTGCCCGCGAACACCAGGTCGGGATGGGTGAGGTCGCAGCCTTCGTCGAGCACACAGACGACGACCGACGCGGACCCCGTCGAGATGTCCCACCCCGCCGGAGCCTCGATCTGCACCATGTCCCACTGCTGCGCCCAGAGCGTGTCGTTCGGGATGACCGCCGCCGGGACGACCATCGGCATCGTCTCCAGGCGCACGTCGGCCACCTGCTCCCGCTGGCCCTCCAGCAGCAGGTCCCGCAGCTGGTAGGCGTTGACCTGCGCGGGGTCGTCGATGACGAAGTAGCGCAGCCCGTTCAGGTACTTCGAGCGCTCCCGGTCCTCCGTGACCTTCAGGCCACGGGCCGCCGACGTGAGCGCGCGGACCACCGGACCCTCGACCCCGCGCCGGAACCGCACCAGCACGACGTGCGGCAGCGGCGCCACCAGCGCGCTCCGCCCGATCGACCGCGACTGCCCGCCGCCGAGCCGGTACACCGGACCGATCCACGCGAGCACGTCGCCCAGGACCTCGCGCAGCAGCCCGATCCGCCCCTCGTCGAGCGGCTCGCGGTCGGCCGACCGGATCCAGAAACGATCGGCGGTGTGGTTGATCCGCTCGAGCTGGCGGGCATCCTGCTCGTCGCCTGCGTCCTCGAGGACGACGCGTGCCTGCTTGAGCCGCGCCGCCAGGTCGTCCTGCTTGATCGGCTCCTTGGTTGCTATCAGGAGCCGGGTGTCGTCCAGCTCCATGGGCACGCCGGTGCCGTGCACCAGCCGCCGCGGAAAGATACTCATGGTTCCCCCTTGTGCCTGTCGCAGGCGGGGTCCTCGCCGTCGAGGACGCCCCCTCCGCCCAAAACAGGACAAAGGGGACAATCCGCCATTCACTCTTTCGAGTCAACGCTCCACGGTCCATTTCACCCCGGGACTGCAGCGCGAGGGCGGAGGGCTAGGTGGCGGATCGCTTGTTCTGTGGCGGGTGCGGGGTCGTGCCCTGAGCGAGGGCGTCGGTGAGCTGCTCGATGCGGCGGGCGCGGGTCTCCGGGCGCACCGCGGTCTGGATGCGTGCCAGGAAGGCGAACCGGTTGCGGCCGTCCAGCGCGGCGAAGACGTCCGTGAGGTTGCGCACGGCCAGGGCCGCGGCGAGGTCGTCAGGCACCACCGCCGTGGCCGGGCTGTCGTAGGCGGCGGCCCAGCGGCCGTCCGCCTTCGCCCTCTCCACCTCGGCCAGGCCGGCCGGGCGCATCCGCGCTTCCGCGGTGAGTCGCTCGATGCGCTCGCGGTTGATCTTCGACCAGACGCTCGTCGCGCGCCGCGGAGTGAACCGCTGCACGTACCACTCGTCGTCGAGCCGCCGGGCGATGCCGTCGATCCAGCCGAAGCAGAGCGCCACGTCGACGGCGTGGGTCCAGTCGATCGACGTGACGCCGGTGCCCTTCTTGGCCATCCGCACCCAGACGTGCGACGCGCTCGCGGCGTTCTCGACGAGCCACGCCTCGAACGCCGCCTCGTCCTCGAAGAACACCGACTCGGTGTGGTCCATCGACATGGCGGCAGCCTAGGACTCGGTGCGTGACGGCTCCGGACGCTCGACGACGACATCCTGGACCTCGTGGGCCCGCCCGGGTCGATGGGCCGGGCCGCCTGCACGTGGACAACGTCCAGCACGAGGCGGGTCGGTGGGCCCCGTGGGGATCGAACCCACAACCCGCGGATTAAAAGTCCGCTGCTCTGCCAATTGAGCTAGAGGCCCGGGGGATGCGGTGTGGTCCGGGAACCCTGGGGCAACTCCCGTGTAGCTCGATGCGCACTCTCCGTGACTGGATCCCATCATGAAATCCACCCCGGAGGCGACGCCGGCACGTCGTGCGCGTCGTCCCGGGCGGTTCGCTCGCCGCTCACCAGTCGGAGCACGCCTGGTTGCCGGCGCGGTCAGTCGCGCACACCTGCCCCGCTCGGGCGTCGTCCGGGACGTCGGCTCGGAACAGGTTCTCCCCGTACCAGGTCATGGGCAGCTCGTCGCCGGTCCACCGAGCCGTGATCGAACGCCAGTCGTGAGGCCGGTTGGGAGTGCGACTGTCGTGCACGCGGGCGACGACGACCCCGTCGACGATCTGCGGTCGCACCACCGGCGGAGCGGTGTCCGGCTCCAGGACGTCCGTGGCACGGTAGACGTGCTCGGCCCAGTGACCGGGCACCTCGCCCTGGGCCTCGACGAGGTCGGGGCGGTCGTCTCCGTCGAGGTCGGCGAGTGCCAGTCCCAACGTGCCCTGTGATGGTGCGGCGTCGACGACGTCCGGGGCGAGCGTCAGCAGACCCGTGCCGTCGTTGATCTGGACTCGCTCCGGGCCGTCCAGGGACCCGATCAGGAAGTCGGCGTCGCCGTCGGACTCGACGTCCAGGCCGACGACGACGGCGTCGTCGTAGCCCGGGTTGGCCTCGGTCGGCCACCAGTCGGCGGTCGCGTCGACGAACCGTCCGCCGTCGTTGCGGAACACGTGCTCGGCGGGCCCGGCGTCGCTCTTCGCGCCGTCGTTGATCGTGACCAGGTCGAGGTAGCCGTCGGCGTCGAGGTCGATCGGCGCGAACTCGTAGTTGTTGCTGAAGGCGGGCATCCGCCCTGAGGTGACGTCGTCGAACCTGCCCGCGCCGTCGTTGACGTAGAGCAGGCTGCTCGGGCAGAGCTTGCACGACACCGCGAGGTCCAGGTCCCAGTCGTTGTCCACGTCGACGGCCTCCAGGTCCCAGCTGAACCGCACGAGCGTCTGGGGCATCCGATCCGCCGTCGCGTCGGTGAAGTGGGCCGCGCCGTCGTTCAGCCACAGCACCACCCGGCCGCCCGGCCCTCTCGGAGACCCGTCTCCCCAGTCCGCGATGACGATGTCCAGGTCGCTGTCGGCGTCGACATCGCCCAGCTCGAGGTCACCCGCGCTCAGCCCGGCGGCCGGCAGGTGCGTGGCCGTGGAGTCGACCCAGCCCCCGGACCCGTCAGCGAGGAGGAGACGGCTCTGCGTGTCGTAGGTCGTCCCCATGACGATGTCGGGACCGCCGTCCGCATCCAGGTCGGCGACCTTGATCACACGGGTCAAGGCCGGTGTCTCGCCCAAGACGTCCTGGGTGGCGTCCTCGAAGGTGCCGTCGCCACGATTGAGGAACACGCGGCTCACGGCCGGCTCTCCCGGCGTGGTGTAGTCGCCCCCGTTCGCGAACAACAGGTCGACGTCCCCGTCCAGGTCGAGGTCCGCGAGCTCGACCCCGTTCGTGTAGTCCGCCGTGGGACCGATGGCCTCGTCGGTCGCGTCGAGCCATGCTCCCGTGAGCGTCGCGGACGTGCTCACAGCGACGCCCTCGTCGTCGGACGCAGTCGTGGCCGCGCTCGGCGCTGCATCACCGCCCGCCGGACAAGCGGACAGCGAGAGGACGACGGCGATCGCCCCGGCCGCTCGCACGCTGCGGGTCCAGGAACCCATGGGATCTCCCCTCCGCGCCTGACTGAGCCTCCCAGACGGAGCTGCGGCCTACGAGTGGGTCGTCAGGGTGGTGCGGACCACGCGGCCAGGTGACTGTCCCTGTCACCGGCGATGTGCGCCGGCTCTGACGTCAGGGGGCCGAGGGGTTGAGCTCGGCCGTGGTGACCTGACTGGCGCTCACCAACCAGCTGGTGAGGATCCTGCCGTACGCGCCGCTGTCGATGAGCTCCTGCACGGCCTTCTGGATCGCGGTCGTCAGCGCGTGGTCGTCCTTCGAGACGACGATGCCTTGCGGGGCGGTGGCGAACGCCTCGCCGAGCACCTCGAGCTGGCGCGACATGAGGACGGCGTAGGTGATGATCGGAGAGTCCGCGTACGTCACGTCGGCCTTGCCATCGACCAGAGCGTCGTTCGCCTCAGTCTGCGTGTCGAACGAGAGCCGCCTGATCGACTCCTTGCCGGCGCTCTCGCACTCCTCCGTGAGTGTGCCGAGCTCCTCCTCCTGGATCGTGCCGGCCTGGACGGCAACGGTCACGCCGCACAGGTCGTCGCGGGAGATCCCCTCAGGGTTTCCCTTCCTGACGGCGAAGGCCTCGCCGGCCTCGAGGTACTGGACCATGTTCACCTGCGACATACGCTCGGCATTGATGGTGAACGACGAGATGCCGACGTCATACGTGGACCCGACCTCCGGGATGATGCTGGAGAAGTCGGCCGTCCGGACGTCTGCCTCCAGCCCGAGCACGACGGCGATGGCCTTCGCGAGGTCGACGTCGTAGCCGACGGGCGTGACGCCATCGACGTCCATGTACTCGGCCGGAGCGTACGTGGTGTCCGACCCGACGACGAGCGTGCCTCTGTCGGCGATCTCGCGGGGCACCAGGTCCGCGATGCTGTCGACCTTCACGATGGCGCTCGCGCCGAGCGGGCTGCCCTCGTCCGGCAGCACGGCGGTGTTCGAGCTTCCGCCATCACCGCCGCACGCGGTGAGGAGCAGGGCGGACACGGCCGCGAGGGCTGCGGTCACAAGGACGAGGCGAGGACTACGCACGGGGGACCTCTCGCGGCGCCAGGGTGGGGCGCCGTCTGGTTCTCGGCTGGAGCCGCGTGCGCAGCACCGATCAGGTGCCGCGCACGCGGGAGAGCAATCGCGCGATCGTACGGTGCGGAGCCGTTATCACATAATCAGACAATTCGGCAAGCGGATCGTCGTTCTCGCGCCGGTGGGCGCAGTGGTCGACCCCTGCGCAACACCTCACCTGCGCGGAGCGCCCTGGTGAACCCCCGAGAAAGAACAGCACCGAGGACTGCTCCCTCCCGACCTGAGCGCGTCCGGTCGGCGCCTGTCCTCAGCGACAGGTCCGACGCCGTCACCGCGCCCGTGGACGAAGTGCGGTCGGCGCGTGGGGCAGCGCGATGGACGCGGCGGTGGCGGCGCTGTGCACCCCCATCCGCTCGCGCACGTGCTCCAGGTGCTTGCGCACCGTCGAGACCGCGACGAACAGGCGCGCGGCGATCTCGGCGTGGCTGAGCCCTGAACCGACCAGGGCGAGCACCTCCCACTCGCGGTTCGTCAGCTCGGGGACACCGGCCCGCCGGCGTTCGGCGTCGAGCCAGATCTCCTGCACGTGCGGTCGCAGCAAAGTGACAACCTGACGATCCCGCTCGTCGAAGCCGGGCCACTCGCGCTTCGCGAAGAGGATCCTGCGAACGACGCCCGCCGGAGCAGGCAAGGACAGCACCATGTGCGTCTGGACGTCGAGGCCGAACTTGAGCCGCCGGGTGGCGTTCGCTGCCATGGTGGGGATGAAGTCGGTCGTCATCACCACGCTGGTCAGGTCACCAGTGCGCTGGGGGTAGCTGCACAGCGGATCGGCCCACCACTCGCTGAACCAAGCGTCGGGCACGTCGAAGCCTGTCTCGTCCGAGTACCAGCGCTCGCCCGCGTCGAAGACCACCTGCTCGCGATCCACGTGGAGATGCTCGGGCGCGTAGCACGTGTAGGTGAGGAGAGTGTCGCGGCCCAGCAGGTTCACCAGCCCGTCGAGCAGTGCCCACGGAAGCTCGGGCCCGGGGTCGTCGTGGTACGCGTCCGAGATGATCCGGACGAGAGCGTCGCCGTCTCCCGCGTGCAGCTGGCCGATGGGATCCATCGTTGCCCCCTCCGCTCAGGTTCCCTCTCCCTCCGTCGACGGTAGACCCAGGCCCCTGCGGCAGTAATACGCCCGGATGCGAATGTCCGCGACGAGCCGGCGTGGGAAGGGTGGTCGTCGGCGGGACCGGAGAACCGATCCCGAGGACACCAGGAGGCGACGACGATGAGGACATTGGAGCGGGCGACGGCAGGAGCAGTGGTGGTGCTCGCGTGCATCACGTTCGGCGGATCGGGTGCGTACAGCGCCGACCAGTCGAGTCAGGCGGCGACGGCGGGCCTGGCGTCCGGGCAACCCGCCACCTGCGCGGAGGCCGGCACCGGCGCGGTCGTCCCGATCGCGCCCCGGCCCGCGCAGCACGTGCCGGGCGCGATGCACGCCGTGTGACGGTCTTTCCGCAGGAAGTGGCGGTCATGGAAGCCGCCGGAGGGACCCTCCGGGCGCGACGGCGACTCGCACCACGCACCAGAGAGGTCGTGCCAGGGCGCGGTGATGGGGCGGGGTGGCACCGTCGAAGCGTCCAGCAGTAGCCGGTCGCCGCGGCGTCGGCACCGCGAAAGAGCGTCTCCGTGCAGCGGGAGCGTCTGCCTTGATTTGTCGGAATCCCAGACGAGGGCGATTGCAGAATTGCGATTCCCGCAGTTCTTGGAGCGGGATTCTGGCAGCCGTTGTTGCTTTTTGATCGCCTCCGAGGGTCTGTCACTATCGCCCGCAGCTGAGGCCCCGGAGTGCCCTTCTCCCCTGGTCATAGCAGCCTCGTCCGTGCTGGGCGGCGTTCCCGGATTGCAATTTGGCATCGTTACCGGAACGGGATCCTCGTTACTGGAACGGGACAGTTGCGTAACCGTCCCGTGCTGGCCGTGGCCCTTGCCGACCGCGACGCTTCAGTCCTCGAACAATGGAGGCAACGATGCGCGCTCGGTCATTCAACCTGTTTGCAGCGAACCGGCCTGCTCGCGCAAAGACGCGAACCCGCGTGGTTGCTGTCGTGGCCGCGGTCGCTGTCGTCGGCACGCTCGGTGCCTGCAGCTCGGGAGGCTCGAGCGACGCCTCCTACGACCAGGGCATCGCCTACGACGACTCCTTCGCGACCGAAGAGTGGCGCGACGTCCCGCTGGACGAGCAGGAGGAGTACGACGACTCCCCGGAGCAGCCGTTCCAGGACGTGTCGACCAGCCCGTTGTCGACGTTCGCCTCCGATGTCGACACCGCGTCGTACAGCAACCTGCGCCGCCAGCTGAACCAGGGCGTCGCGCCGGAAGGGGTCCGGATCGAGGAGCTGGTCAACTACTTCGACTACGACTACGCCACCCCGGAGCCGGGTGCGGTGGACCCGTTCACCGTCACGACGCAGATCGCGGAGTCGCCGTGGGCGCCCGAGCACCAGCTGGCGATGATCGGCGTGCAGGCCACGGCCGCGAAGGCCACGAGCCGTGGCAACAACATCGTGTTCCTCCTGGATGTGTCCGGCTCGATGGACGAGCCGAACAAGCTGCCGCTGCTCGCCGACTCGTTCGAGCTGTTGGTCGAGCAGCTCGACGAGGACGACACCGTCTCGATCGTCACCTACGCCGGCAGCGAGCAGGTGCTCGCCGACTCGGTGCCGGGCGACCAGCGCGGCACGCTGGTGCGCATCCTGCGCGAGCTGCAGGCCGGGGGGTCGACCGGTGGCGCGCAGGGCCTCCAGACCGCGTACGAGCTGGCGGCGAGGAACTTCGTCGAGGGTGGGAACAACCGCGTCATCCTGGCGACCGACGGCGACTTCAACGTCGGGCCGTCCACCCCCGAGCAGCTCACCGACCTGATCGAGGAGCACGCCAAGTCGGGGGTCTACATCTCGGTGCTCGGCTTCGGGATGGGCAACCTCAAGGACAACACGATGGAAGCCATCGCCGACCACGGGAACGGGAACTACGCGTACATCGACACCCTCGACGAGGCCCGCAAGGTCCTGGTGGACGAGTTCGACTCGACGATGTTCGTCGTCGCCCAGGACCTCAAGGTCCAGGTCGAGTTCAACCCCGCGACCGTCGCCGAGTACCGGCTGCTGGGCTACGACAACCGTCGCCTGGAGGACGAGGAGTTCGACGACGACACCAAGGACGCCGGCGACGTCGGAGCCGGGCACGCCGTGACGGCGTTCTACGAGCTGGTCCCGGCTCGGGGCGTCTCGCAGGACGACGACCTGGACTACCAGGACGTCGAGTCCGGGTACTCCAGCGACTTCCTGACCGTGCACGTGCGCTACAAGAACCCGGGCGACACCACGAGCGCCGAGGTCGTCTTCCCCGCCAGGGCCAGCGCCTACACCGCCAACCCCTCGAGCGACTTCAGGTTCGCGTCCGCCGTCGTCGAGTTCGCCCTCGCGGTGACCGGCTCACCGCACGCCGAGGACGCCAACCCCGCCCGGGCACGCGAACGCGCCGAGGCCGCCCTCGGCGACGACCGCTACGGGCTGCGATCGGAGTTCGTCACCCTGATCGACACCTATCAGCGGATCACCGACTGAACCCACGCTCCACCCGACGTGACGCCCGCGGGTGTGGGCGGCGACGGGGAGACTGCCGGAGACAGGGCGGCCGGTGCCGCGCGCGACGCGTGCGGTACCGGCCGGGAGCGGCCGGTGGGAGGTCGAGCGTGAGGTCGTTCGCCGTCGAGATCGACGACGAGGTCCTGGACGACCTCCGGGACCGTCTGCGCCGCACTCGTTGGTCGGTGGAGGTACCCGGCACCGGATGGTCGCGGGGCGTGCCCGTCGGGGTGGTGCGCGAGGTCGTCGACCACTGGCTCACGGCCTACGACTGGACGCGTGTGGAGCGACGGCTCGCGGCCGTCCCTCAGCTCGTCACCACGATCGACGGCCAACGGATCCACCTGGTGCACGCTCGCTCCGCAGAGCCGGACGCGCTCCCGCTGCTGCTCACGCACGGCTGGCCGGGCTCGGTGCTCGACCACCTCGACCTCGTCGGTCCGCTCACGGATCCCGCCCGGAGCGGGGGCGACCCGGCGGACGCCTTCCACGTCGTCGCACCGTCATTGCCCGGGTCCGGCTTCTCGACGCCGCTGTCCGGGACGGGCTGGGACCACGTCCGGATCGCGCAGGCGTGGCTGACCGTCATGGGTCGGCTCGGGTACGAGCAGTTCGGCGCGGCGGGTGGGGACGCGGGGTCGGTCGTGTCGCCCTGGGTCGGGCGGCTGGATCCTGCGCGCGTGATCGGCGTCCACGTGCACGGGAACCTCGACGTGCCCGAGCACCTGCCGGGAGAGCGGCCCGACGAGCGTGCCCGGGTCGATGCCGGCAGGGAGCGGGCGACGACCGACGGTGGGTACGCCGCACTGCAGTCCACCCGCCCGCACACGCTCGGCCACGCGCTCGCGGACTCGCCCGTCGGGCAGCTCGCGTGGGTGCTCGACAAGCTGCACGACTGGACGGACCCGGCCCGCCCGCCGTTCGGGGACGTCGATCTCGACGACGCGCTGGACCTCGTCGTCCTGTACTGGGTCACCGGGACGGCCGCGACGTCCGCCGACCTGTACTTCGAGAACCGCGTCGCGGCGCCTGCTCCGGCGGGCCCGAGCGGCGTCCCGACCGGCGTCGCACTCTTCCCGACCGACCCGATGACCCGGACGGCCGCCGCGCACGACCATCACCTCGTCCGATGGACCGAGCACACCCGCGGTGGTCACTTCGCGGCGCTCGAGGCCCCTGACGTCCTCGTGGACGAGCTCCGCGCGTTCTTCCGTCCCCTGCGCCGACCTCGCGCATCAGCCGATCGCCCTTCCTCTCACTGACGCGAACGGGGGCCGTTCTCTGCTGGCCGATCCCGCCGGCCGGCCCTGCCCGCGGGCCCTGAGCGGGCGCGATGGACAATCGCCCAGTACGGGCATTTACCCCACCGTGACGCGGCAGTACTGTCCGAAAATGACACATCGACCACGACTCATCGCCGCCGGAGCAGCAACCCTGCTCGCCGTCGCGCTGGGCGCCGCACCCGCACAGGCGTCCCAGCCCAAGCCCCCGCTGATCATGGACAAGTCCGAGGTCGAGGTCCAGGTCCTGGCCCTCAACGACTTCCACGGGAACCTCCTGCCTCCGACGGGCAGCGGAGGACGTGTCGGCACCGTCAACGCCGGCGGAGCCACCTACCTCGCGACCCACGTGAAGAACCTCGAGGCGACCAACAGGAACTCGATCGTGGTCTCCGCGGGCGACCTCATCGGCGCGAGCCCTCTCCTGTCGGCCCTGTTCCACGACGAGCCCACGATCGAGGCGATGAACGCGATCGGCCTCGACCTGAACGCGGTCGGCAACCATGAGTTCGACGAAGGGTCGACGGAGCTCCTGCGGATGGCGAACGGTGGGTGTCACCCGACGGACGGGTGCCAGGACGGCACGCCCTTCGCGGGCGCGGACTTCGACTTCCTGGCGGCGAACGTCGTGCAGGAGTCGACCGGAGAGACGCTCTTCGCGCCGTACTCCATCCGGAACTTCACCGGCGCCAAGGTCGCCTTCATCGGCATGACCCTCGAGGGCACGCCGAACATCGTCAGCGCGGCCGGGATCCAGGGCCTCGACTTCCGGGACGAGGCCGACACCGTGAACGCGCTCGTGCCGCAGCTGCAGGCGCAGGGCGTCGAGGCGATCGTCGTGCTGGTGCACGAGGGCGGGTCACCGACGGCCCTCGACATCAACGGGTGCGCCGGGGTGTCCGGACCCATCGTCGACATCGTCACGCGGTTCGACCCCGCCGTCGACCTCGTCGTGAGCGGCCACACCCACCAGCCGTACAACTGCGTGATCGACGGCATCCCGACGACGAGCGCCTACAGCTTCGGGCGCCTGGTCACCGACATCGACATGCGCGTCAGCCGGTCGACCAAGGACGTCACGAGCCTCACGATCAACAACCGGATCGTCACCCGGGACGTGCCGGAGGACCCGACGATCAAGGCGCTCATCGACCGGTACAACACCCTCGCGGCGCCGATCGCGAACCGGCCGATCGGTCACATCACGGGCGACCTGACCAACACGAACCAGCCAGACGGTGAGCAGCTGATGGGCGACGTGATCGCAGATGCCCAGCTGGCTGCCACCGACGGGCCAGCACCCGAGGGGCAGGCCGTCGTCGCGTTCATGAACCCGGGCGGTGTGCGCGCGGGGCTGAGCTACGCGTCCGGCCCGGCGGGCGAGGGCGACGGGGTGGTGACGTTCGGCGAGGCGTTCACCGTGCAGCCGTTCGGAAACATCCTGCAGACCCTCACCCTGACCGGGGCGCAGATCGACCTGCTCCTCGAGCAGCAGTTCTGCGGTCTCAACTCGCCGTTCGCGAGCCCCACACCGGGGTTCTTCAAGGTGCTGCTGCCGTCTGCGGGCTTCAGCTACACCTGGGACTTCGCCGTCGCCAACTCGCCGGCGAACGCGACGTGCGCGACGGACCCGGCACTCGGGGCCGTCAACCCGGCGTCCGTGAGCATCAACGGCGTCCCCATCGACCTCGGCGCCAGCTACCGCGTGACGGTGAACAACTTCCTGGCCGACGGTGGTGACGGGTTCGGTGTGCTGCGCAGCGGCACCGACCGCGTGGGCGGTCTGGAGGACCTGCAGGCGTTCGAGGCCTACCTCCAGGCGGCGGAGCCGACGGGCATCAGCCCGCCGCCGCTGACGCGGATCACCCGCGTCAACTGATGTGACAGGGCGGCGCCCGACCTGCGGGTCGGGCGCCGCACTGCGTGTGCGGGTCCTGATGTGACACCCCGGTCCGACCGCCGCATCGCGCGGGAGCTGTTCACCTCCGACAAGACCGTTGCCCTGATCCACGGCCGCTGCCCTCGAGCCGGTCCGCCTGGACCCCGGGGACGCCAGGGCGTCCGAGGAGTACCGTCGAGTGGTGCCCACACCACCGGCAGACTGGTACCCCGATCCGCAGCAGCCCGCGCGCTTGCGGTACTGGGACGGCGCCCAGTGGACGGGCTACCTGGTCGATCCGGACAAGCCCGGGGTGGTCCGGTACGAGAACCCGCCGTGGGCGCCCAGTGCCCGGGGGATCAACGTGCCGCTGTCGATCGCGGTGACGTCGGCGTTCTGAGCGCGACGCCTCGTCGTCAGTCGTCGAGCGTCCCGTGCAGGAAGACCCGCCAGACGGTCGGCAGCATCTGCTTCCTCGGCACGCCGCGCAGGATGCGGGTGATCTGCTTGCCGGCGACGAGGGTGCCGAGCGCGCCGACGACCGTCTGGACGACGGCCAGGGCGATGGCGACGCTCGTCACGTCGAGCCCGAAGGCCTCGCCGATCACCGGCGCCGCCAGCCACACGGGGATCCACCAGAGCAGGATCAGGAAGACACCCACGCGCAGGCGCGTCGGTGAGATCGGTGCCTTCGGCTCGGCGTCCATCGGGGTCGACTCTGGCACGACGGGGGAGCCGCTGACCGTCACCGGTCGGCCCGGGGTGGTGCGGCGGGGAGGCGGACCACGACCCGGAGCCCTCCGGTCGCCCGGGGGGTGAGCACGAGGTGCCCGTCGTGCGCTCGCACGATGCTCTCGACGATCGCCAGGCCGAGGCCGACCCCTGCGGCGTCGCCGTGCGCGCGGGCGGTGCCACGCTGGAACGGCTCGGTGAGCGTCGCGACCCGCCGTGGGTCGAGCGCCTCGCCGGTGTTCTCGACGGTGACCACGGCCGACCCTCGCAGAGCAGCGGTCCGCACCCACACGGACCCTCCCTCGGGCAGGTTGTGGACGATCGCGTTGTGCACGAGGTTCGTCGTCATCTGGAGCAGGAGCGCGCGTGACCCGACGGCCGGGGTGATGTCGCCGGAGGTCTCGAGGCTCACACCGCGCTTCTCGGCGAACGGGAGCAGGGTCTCGGCGGCGTCCTCGGCCAGGAGCGACAGGTCGACGCGCTCGCGGGCGAAGGAGCGTCGGTCGGCGCGGCTGAGCAGGAGCAGCGCCTCGGTGAGGTCGATCGCGCGGGCGTTGACGGCATGGAGACGCTCGACCAGCTCGGTGGGGTCGTGCGACGGGTCCTGGCGGGCGACGTCGAGGAGCGCCTGGGTGGTCGCCAGCGGGGTCCGCAGCTCGTGGGAGGCGTTGGCCGCGAACCGCTGCTGCTCGGCGACGTGCGCCTCGAGCCGGGCGAGCATCGCGTCGAACGCGTCGGCCAGCTCACGGAACTCGTCGCTGCGTCCGGGCAGCTCGATCCGGTGCGAGAGCGAGCCGCTCCCGGCCATCCGGCTGGCCTCCGTGATGCGCTTGAGGGGGGCGAGCATCCGGCCGGCGAGGATCCACCCGCCGGCCAGCCCGAACACCAGCAGGAACGCCAGCGCCAGAGCCGCCTTGGGGGCGAAGGCCCGCCAGAGGTCGGACCGTCCGGGGACGAAGAGCCCTGGGCCGCCGGGCGCGGCGACCGTGACCGCCTCGTCCGGGACGTACCGCAGGAGGAACACCAGCACCACGGCGATGAGCAGGAAGCCCGCGACCATGAGGAACCCGGCGTAGCTGAGGGTCAGCTTGAGGCGGACGCTCAGCCCTGGCTCCCTACCCACGCTCGTCCTCGATGCGGTACCCGGCTCCGGGCACGGTGGCGATGAGCCAGGGCTCGCCGAGCCGCTTGCGCAGCGCCGAGACGGTGATGCGTACGGCGTTGGTGAACGGGTCGGCGTTCTCGTCCCAGGCCCGCTCGAGGAGCTCTTCGGCACTGACGACCCCGCCGTCGGCGGCGACGAGGACCTCCAGGACGGCGAACTGCTTGCGGGTCAGCGGGACGTACCGTCCGTCGCGGTAGACCTCGCGGCGGAACGGGTCCAGCCGCAGGTCGGCGATCTCGTGGACGGGCGGCCGGTGGTGGGCGCGGCGCCGGTCCAGCGCCCGGAGCCGGAGCACCAGCTCGCGCATCTCGAAGGGCTTGGTGAGGTAGTCGTCGGCGCCCAGCCCGAACCCGGAGGCCAGGTCGTCGAGCCGGTCGGCGGCGGTGAGCATGAGGATCGGCGTGCCGCTCCCCGAGGCGACGATGCGCTGGGCGACGACGTCCCCGGACGGCCCGGGGATGTCGCGGTCGAGCACGGCGAGGTCGTAGGAGTGGACGGCGAACAGCTCCAGCGCGGTGTCCCCGTCCCCGGCGATGTCGGCGGCGATCGCCTCGAGGCGCAGACCGTCGCGGATGGCCTCGGCCAGGTAGGGCTCGTCCTCGACGATCAGCACGCGCACTCCTCCGACTCTACGAGCCGCCACGTATCGTCGAGATATCGAGAACCGCATACGCACCGGCAACACGCGGTCGCGTTGGCTGAGGCGATGTTCTCCAGCACCCAGGCGCGATCGTCGGCGCGCCGTTCTCGAGCTGCCGTCATCTCGGTCGCGGTCGGCGCCGCGGTCATGGTGACCGCGGTCGTCGGGTTCCTCGGCGACCAGCAGTCGGCGGCGTCCGTCGTCTCCGCGACGCCCGAGGCGCCCGCACCGCCCCCTCAGGAGGCTGGTCCCGGGGCCGACGGGAGCGTCCCGGACGGGGTGACGGTCTTCGACGGCGACATCCCGGCGGTCGCGAACCTCCACGCCGACCTGCTCGCCGCCCTCCGCCAGGCCGCGACCGCGGCCGCCGACGACGGGATCACGTTCGTCGTCACCAGCGGCTGGCGGTCCGCCGCTTACCAGGACCAGCTGCTGAGCGACGCCGTCGCCGAGTACGGCTCGGCCGCGGAGGCGGCCCGATGGGTGGCGACGGCGGACACGTCCCCGCACGTGCAGGGAGCCGCGATCGACGTGGGACCGTGGGCCGCCATGACGTGGCTGTCGGAGCACGGCACCGCGTACGGGCTGTGCCAGGTCTACGCCAACGAGCCCTGGCACTACGAGCTGCGCCCCGACGCCGTCGACGCCGGCTGCCCCGCCCAGTACGCCGACCCGACCGACGACCCGAGGATGCAGCCGTGACGAGCACCACCCAGGAGGCCGTGGCAGCCGACGCGCGGGCTCTGCCGCAGGCGCGCCTGGTCGCGCTGTTCGTGGTCTACCTCCTGCTGCTCACCTGGGCCGTGCTGTGGAAGCTCGAGCTCCCGTGGGCCGGCGAGGCGGGGTGGCGCATCGTCAAGCTCGTCCCCTTCGTCGCCACGAGCGGTGCCGGTGCCAGCACGCCGTTCGACGTACTCGCCAACCTCGCGCTCTTCGTCCCCCTCGGCCTCTACCTCGGCCTCCTCGTGCCCTCGTGGCGGTCGTGGAAGGTGGCGTGCGCGGCGGCCGCGGCGAGCCTGGGCCTCGAGGTCGCCCAGTACGTCCTGGCGGTCGGCAGCTCCGACCTGACCGACGTCGTCGTCAACACCGCCGGAGCCCTTCTCGGGCTCGCTCTGGTCGGCCGGGCAGACTGCGCGGTCCTGACGCGCGTGTGCGCGATCGGGACCGTGCTCGCCGTCCTCGCGAGCGCACTCGTCGTCGCCTCGCCGTTGCGCTACGGACCGCCGGAGGACGTCCGGTGCACGCCCTCCGTTCCCTGCGGGCCGCCCGGAGCCCCCCGAGACGGGTTGCCGCGGGATGCGGTGCTCACCTTCTAGGACACCTTGCTGAATCGTCGCAAACAGGGCAACCATGGACGAATCAGACCGGCGCAGGCGCCCCTGGGCGCGGTGCGCCTGCGCGTCCACCGGGGGTCGCCATGAGGCTCGTCGCACGTTCTGTCCTGACCGCTCTGCTCGCCGCCGCCGTACTGTCGGTCGGGATCGCCCCCGCCCACGCGTCCCCGCCGCCCGGGCCGGCGGTGCGGTGCGGGGACGTCGTGACGGGGGACCGCCACCTCGCCCGGAACCTCACGTGTCCCGGGGTCGCTTTCACGGTCGTCCCGCCGGCGACACTCGACCTGCGCGGTCACACCCTGCGCGGCGGGGACGTCGCGTTCGCGGTCCAGGCCACGGGCATGGACACCTTCCCGTTCGTCGTGCGCAACGGGCGGATCACCGGGTTCGGGACGGTCGTCGAGAACGCACCCGACGCGTTCGCGTGGAACGTGACGCTGGCCGGCCTGCGGATCGACCGGAACGCCACGGTCGCGCGCGGCAACGACTGGGGCGGTCCGGTGGTCGTCGACGGCTCGACCGTGGCCGACAACACGACCGTGTTCGACATGGAGCGGTTCGCGGACCTGAACGTCATGCGCTCACGGCTGGTCCGCAACGACGTGGTCATCTCGTCGATCTCCGACGGGGGCCGGGCGGCGTTCACCGACAGCACGCTCGTCGACAACCGCCGGCTGTCCGGGTTCGTGGGCGTCGCCAACCTGACCCTGCTCCGGAACACCATCAAGGGGTCCGAGGAGGTCGTCTCCCCGTGGTGGTGGGTCTTCGCCTCCGTCGAGGACAACACGTTCGTCGACAACGGCGTCGCGGTGAGCCTGGGCTCGCACCCCGGCAACGTCCGCCGCAACACGTTCCGTGGCAACGGCGTCGGCATCGCGGCCGCCGCTCCGGGTGGCGGCATCTGGGACGGACCGGCGGAGATCGTCGGCAACACCCTCACCCGCAACGGCGACGGCATCGTCACCGAGGACGGTGCCGTCGTCTCCGTCGGGGACAACCGGGCACTGCGCAACTCCGGGTGGGGCATCTTCGTGCCCGGCGCGACGGACCTCGGCGGGAACGTCGCGAAGGGCAACGGCCTCGAACCGCAGTGCACCGGTGTCGTCTGCGGCCCCACCCGGAGCTGAGCTCGTCACTCAGGAGCAGGAGACCCCGACGCACTGCGGGGCGTTCCCGTTGCCGCTGGCCGTGTTGCCGCCCAGATCGGTGACGCCGGGGGCGTAGATGCCCCAGCCGGTGTTCCGGTTCGCGGTGTTGCCGCCCAGCGACGTGTTCGCGTCGGCCGCGTCGAAGACGATCGCGTCACCGTTGCTCCGCAGGACGTTGCCCTGCACGACGAGGCTGGTGGTGGCCGTGGACTGCCCGTGCACCCCCGAGCCGTTCCGACGGAACACGTTCGAGCTGATCGTGCCGTCGACGTCCCCGAGCTCGACCGCCTGGGTGTTCGCCGCGAACGTGTTGCCCGTCAGCGACAGCTGCGGCACGAAGGCCACCGCGTCGACCGCGACGCCGTTGCCGCGGAACGTGCTCGCGTCGGCCGTGGCCGCACCCATGAAGTAGAGCTGGATGCCGGTGGTGTTGTCGGCGAGCGTCGAGCCGTGGACGTGGACCTCGCCCTCGGTCGCGGCGATCGCGGTCCCGTTGGCGACGAACCGGGAGCCCGACACGTCGGCGACCGAGGTGTCCACGCGCAGCCCCATCGTCGAGTCGGCGAACGTCGAGGCGCTCACCCACACGTCGGCGAACCACGAGGCGTTGACGCCGGTGCCGACGCGCTCGAAGTGGCTGCGCGTCACGGTCGTGGCCTTGCCGCCGGAGAACGGCAGCTCACCGGACGCGTCGACGCCCGTCCCGCTGTCCGTTACGGTGACCCGGTCGACCGCCACCGTGCCCGAGCGCGGCTCGTCCACGGGGCCGCCAGTGTCGACGCCGGCACCCCATCCCGTGAGCGTGCCGTTGCGGATCACCACGTCACCGTCCTGCGGCACGAGGATGCCGACCCCGGTGCCCGGACCGGTCACCGTGTGGCCCTTGAGGTTCAGCGTGACGCCGGCGCCGAGCGTCAGCGCGGGCGCGGGGCCGGTACAGGTCAGGTCGGTGGTGAGCGAGGAGCTGACGGTGACGGTCGAGCCGCAGACCAGTGGTGCTGCGGTCGCGGGGGTGGCGACGAGGACAGCCGTGCCGACGAGGGCGGCGGTGGCCAGGACAGAGGTCGTTCGCATGGTGTGCTCCGTGGGTCGGGGCGTCCCCTGATGGGCGCACCCTCGAGGAGGACACGCACGTTATGCCGGATACACCCGATAGATCCGTATCGGTGTCACCCCTCCTGCCGCGCGGTGCGGACGCTGGTCGCCGACCAGTGGCTAGCGTGGCGCGCATGCCGGCCAAGGGAACGCGCCAGGCGCGGTACGCGGCGCGTCGCAAGCGCCGCATGGCCGCCGTCGAGCACGACCTCAGCCCCGAGCAGTGGGCCGCGCTCACGTCGGCCTGGGGCGGGTGCGCATACTGCGGGGCGACGGACCGGCCGCTGCAGCGCGACTGCGTCCTGCCGATCTCCCGCGGCGGCCGCTACACGCTCGACAACATCGCCCCGGCCTGCGGGTCGTGCAACGCGAGCAAGTGCAACGACGAGGTCACCGGCTGGCTGCGGCGCAAGCGGCTCGACGAGCGCGCGTTCCTGGAGAAGCATGTGCGGGTCCAGGCGGAGCTGGCGGAGCGGTTCGCCCTCACTCCGGGGGAGTGAACTGGCTGGCGGTGAACACCGCGCCCTGCGGGTCCCGGATGGTCGCCGTGCGCGCCCACTCCGACTCCTCGGTGGCCAGCACCTCACCGCCGTGCTCGGCGGCGAGCGCCGCGGTGGCGTCCCGGTCGGCGACCGCGAACGTCACGTGCCAGTGCGGCGGCCGACCGTCCTCGGCGGGAGCCACCCAGCCGATCGCGTCCGCGAACCCGGGCGGGACCGACACGCTGGCCTGGCGCTCGCGGATGTCCGGGTCGGTGGTCGCCGCGAGGTGGTCGCCGTACCCGGGGACGCGGATCATCGTGGCGAACCAGACGTCGGTGATCTCCCAGCCGAAGACCGTCTCGTAGAAGTGGGTCGCGGGGTCGTCGGCGTGCAGGTCGCTGAAGTTCCACGCGCCGGGGGCGTTGACGATCTGGGCGCCCAGCCGTCGGTTGGCCTTCCACAGCCGCAGCACCGCGCCCGACGGGTCGACGATCTCGGCCCATGTCCCGCCCTCGCCGGCCACGGTCGGCCCGGTGGTGACGGACCCGCCGGCCGACGAGACGGCGTCGAGGACGGGCTCGAGGTCGTCGACGGCGACGTAGGTCTGCCAGCCGCGCCCGCCTGAGGTCCCGCTGCCGATGCCGGCCACGTCGAGCCCGTCCACCTGGGCGATGACGTACCGGACCGGTGCACCGGGCGGCGCCGCCTCGTGGAACGTCCACCCCAGGACCGCTCCGTAGAACGCCAGCGCCCGGTCGACGTCGGCCTGCTCCAGGTCCACCCACGACGTCACGCCCGGGGGATAGGTCCGCTGCTGCGTCATGCTCCTAACGTAGGGAGAGCTCCAGCAGCGTGCACGAGAAGTCGGCGAAGTCCCGCTGCCCGACCGCCCGGAACCCGTACCGCTCGTAGTAGGCGCGGATGGCGGGGTTGGTGGTCCGGCAGTCGAGCCGGAACAGGTCCACCCCGGCGTCGCGCCCGCGGGCTGCCGCCCAGTCGAGGAGCGTCGTCCCGAGCCCGTGGCCCGCGGCGCGGCGGTCGACCATGAGTCCGTGCACGTAGACGGCGGGGGTGTGGTCGTCGCCCCAGAAGTCGGGATCGGTCCACAGCAGTCGGACCGTGCCGACGAGGCCGAGCACCTCGCCGCGCACCACGTGCCACTCCCCGGCGTCGACCTGGGTGGCGATGCGCTCGCGGGGCAGCGACCCCTGCGGCCACTGCACGGTGCCGTGCGCGGCCATCCAGTCCTCCAGCGACCGGCGCAGCGCGTGGATGTCGTCGACGTCGGCCGGGGTCGCCGGCCGCGGGAGGTCGAAGGTCACCGGGAGACCGTACTCGCGAGGTCGTCTGCCTGACGGCGGACAGCCGCTCTGGCTAAGGTCCGAAGATGGGTGCGAAGCGTCGTCGTCGCTGGTCGGACTGGGTGCCGATCGTCGGCGTGCTGCGCGGCTACGACCGCCGGTGGTTGCGGGCCGACGTGGCCGCGGGCGTCGCGGTCGCGGCGCTGATCGTCCCGAAGAACCTCGGGTACGCGGGGATCGCCGGCATCCCGCTGCAGAACGGGCTCTACGCCGCTGCGGCCGGGGCCCTCCTCTACGCGATCTTCGGCACCAGCAAGCAGATCTCGACCGGCCCCAGCTCCGGTCTGGCGGCCGTCGCCGCGAGCGCGGTGCTCGCCGTCGGCCTCACGAGCGCTCAGGCAGCGCCGTTCGTCGCCGGGATCACGCTCGTGTCCGGGCTCGTGTTCCTCGTCCTCGCGGTGCTCCGGATGGGCTGGATCGCGCAGTTCCTCTCGCGGGCCGTGGTGACGGGCTTCCTGTTCGGCGCGGCGATCGACGTCGTCGTGGGCGAGCTCCCCAAGATCACCGGGACGACTGCCGAGGGGTCGACGCCACCGCAGGAGCTCTGGTCCTGGCTCGGGACGCTCGGCGACGTGAACCGCGCGACGGTGATCGTGGGGGTGGTCGCGCTGGTGACGGTGTTCGGCCTGCGCCGCGTCGCGCCGCGGGTGCCCGGTGCGCTCGTCCTGGTCGTCGGTGGGCTGCTCGCCACCTGGCTGTTCGACCTGGGGGAGCGGGGCGTCGCCCTCGTCGGCGACGTGCCCCGCGGGCTGCCGTCCGTCGAGGTGCCCGACCTCGCGCTGCTGCTGGACAACGTCGCGACCGTCGCGCTCGCGTCCGTGGCGCTGGTGATGATCGGGTTCTCGCAGACCGCGGGGGACGCGCGGACGTTCGCCGCGCGGCATCGGTACCGCGTCGACATCGACCAGGAGTCGTTCGCGCAGGGGGCCGCCAACGTGGGCGCGGGCCTGCTCCAGGGCATGCCCGTCTCGACGAGCCTGTCCGCGAGCTCCCTGAACGACCGCACCGGGGCGCGCTCGCCGGTGGCGTCGCTGACGTCCGGCGTCATGGTGCTGCTTACGCTGGTGCTGCTGGCGCCGCTGTTCTCCGGGCTGCCGACCGCGGTGCTGGCGGCGATCATCATCGAGGCCGTTGTCATGGGGATGATGGACGTGGGGGCGCTGCGCCGGCTCGCCCGGGTGCAGCGCTTTGACTTCTGGATCGCGATCGTCGCGCTGGTCAGCACGGTGCTCGTCGGCGTGCTGGCGGGGGTGCTCGTCGGGATCGGGCTGTCGCTGCTGTGGCTGATCTCCGTGACCACCCGGCCGTCCCTGCCCCTGATGGTCCGGGAGCGCGGTACGCAGGTGTTCCGCGAGCTCGGTGAGCACGCCGACGACGAGGCGGAGCCCGACATCGCGGTGATCCGCATCGACGGCGGGCTGTTCTTCGCGACGGCCGACGCGCTCGAGGACCGCGTGCGGGAGGTCTCGGAGTCGAACCCCGGGCTGTCGGCGATCGTGATCGACTGCGGCGCCATCACCATCGTCGACGCCCAGGGGGCCGCGACCCTGCACGAGATCCTCGCGCTCGCGGAGGACCACGGCGTGACGGTGCGGCTGGCCCGGGTCAAGCCGTCGGTGCGCGCGACGCTCGCCCGTGACGGCGTCGTCGACCGGCTGGGCGCGGACCGGCTGCACGGCAGCGTGCACCGGGCCGTCGAGGCCCACCGCGCGCAGGCGCCGGACAACGCGTCCGGCTAGTCGCCGGCGATGACCTTCGCCTTGGCCTCGGCGTACTCGACGTCGTCGAGGTGCCCGTCGCGGTGCAGCTGGCTCAGCCGCTCCAGGCGGCTCGTCACGTCGTCCACGGGAGGCTCCGGGACCACGAACAACGCCGCGGCCTGCTCGTGGCGGGTGCGCTGGAACGTCTCGGTGCCGTCCTTGGCGGCCGTCACGGCGCCCTTCCCCGCCTCGACCGCACCCTTGGCCAGTGCCACGGTGGTCTCCCCGACGACGACGACCGCGGTGGCGCTGGTCGACGTCAGCGAGCTCTTCCGGGTGTCGCTCACCGGCAGCTTGCCGATGCCCGCCGCCATCGCCCTCTGCAGATCCTTCGCCATCCCGAGGCGCCGGAGGCGCTCGTCGATGGATGCCTTGTCGTCCGTGGACACAGGTACCTCCGTGCTCGTCGTCGATCGACCATCCTCCACCCAACGGGCCCGCCGTGCGTTCGCCACGAGGCGAAAACGGCTTCCCGTCTGAGCGGACCGGCCTCACCGTCGGACCCCCGTGCTAGTGTCCGCGTGAGGACGACTTGACCATTTCATGACCTTCGTTGATGACCATTGAGGACGCGGGCGATCCGCCCTCTGCGCCGAGCTGGACGTGAAGGACGACGATGACCGACGCAGCCCCCCTGCAGCCCCCCGCACCGCAGTCGGTGTTCGCCCTGGAGGCGCCCGCACCGGTCGCGCCGGTGGCGACGACGGCGGCCCCCGCGATGGCCCCGCAGATCCCCGAGGCCGCCCTGCCGGGCCTGAACGCCAAGGTCAACGCGTACGTCGACGGACTCATGGCCGCCCAGATCGGGTCGCCGGAGATGGCCGGCAAGGCCGACGACATCCGCCTCATGGGCGACGCCGACATCCGCGCCGCTGCGGACACGTCGAACCGGCTGCTCCAGATGCCCGTCAAGGAGCTGCGCGAGGGCGGCGTGTCCGGCACCTCGCAGGTGAGCAAGTCGCTGCTGGACCTGCGCAAGACCGTCGAGAGCCTGGACCCCAGCGAGGCCACGATCGGCAAGAAGCTGCTCGGGCTCATCCCGTTCGGCGACTCGCTCACCGACTACTTCCGCCGGTACGAGAGCTCGCAGAAGCAGATCGACGCGATCGTCCGCGCGCTCTACAACGGGCAGGACGAGCTCCGCAAGGACAACGCGGCGCTGAACCTGGAGAAGCAGCACCTCTGGGACACGATGGCCCGCCTGCACCAGTACATCTACGTCGCGGAGTCGCTGGACACGCGGCTGTCGACGACGATCGCGGAGCTCGACGCCACGGATCCCGCGCGGGCGAAGGCGCTGCGCGAGGACGTCCTGTTCTACGTGCGCCAGAAGCACCAGGACCTGCTCACGCAGCTGGCGGTCTCCATCCAGGGCTACCTGGCGATCGACATCATCATCAAGAACAACGTCGAGCTCATCAAGGGCGTCGACCGGGCCACGACCACGACCGTCGCCGCCCTGCGGACCGCCGTCATCGTCGCGCAGGCGCTGAACAACCAGCGGCTGGTGCTCGACCAGATCACGGCCCTCAACACCACGACGACGGGCCTCATCGCGTCGACCGCCAAGATGCTCAAGGAGCAGTCGGCGGGGATCCAGGAGCAGGCGGCGCAGGCCACCGTCGGGCTGCCGCAGCTGCAGCAGGCGTTCTCGGACATCTACGCGACGATGGACTCGATCGACACGTTCAAGGTCAAGGCTCTCGACTCCATGGCGACGACCATCGGCGTGCTCGAGACCGAGACCACCAAGGCGCGCTCCTACCTCGACCGGGTCAAGCGTGCGGACACCACCGACGTGGCCAGCGGTTCGCTCGACCTCGGCACGAGCTGAGCGGCCTGGGTGGGCACAGGCTCGGGTAGGCGTCACAGATGAGCTGGTTCGCACGCCTGCGGGGGCGGCGTCAGGAGCCCGACGTCCCTGTGGCGCCCCCGGCACCGACGACGGCCGAGATCCTGGCGTCCGCGCACCAGGTCGAGCAGCAGATCGCGGGCAAGGTCCCCGCCGCGGTGACCGCGCGCGTGCTGCGGATCACCCGGACGGTCGACGACATGGCACCGCGGCTGGACCGGCTCGGCGCCGGCAGCCGGCAGGCGCACACCGTCGTCGCGACCGCGACCTCCTACCTGCCCGAGGCCGTGGGCGGGTACCTGCGCCTGCCGCGTGACTTCGCCGACCGCCGTGTGGTGTCGAAGGGCAAGACGTCGCTCATGGTGCTGTGCGACCAGCTCGACCTGCTCGGGGTCACGCTGGACAAGATCTCCGACGCCGTCTCCCGCGAGGACGCCAACGCCCTGGTGGCGCACGGTGCGTTCCTCGCCGAGAAGTTCGGCGGCTCGTCCCTCGCGCTGGCCCCCGAGGCCGGCCTCGACACCCCGCAGGTGGAGCTCCCGTGACCCTGACCGACGCGCTCGACGCCCTCGTGACCGCCGGCGCGGCCGCGGGGCTCGAGAGTGCCGCCGTCCGCGACGAGGGCGCACGCCTCGCGGCCGCCGTCGCCGAGTCGATCCCCGGGGCGGCGACCGGCTGGCTCGCGGCCGTCGGTGCACCGGACGCGACGTTCGGGGCGTTCTTCGCGGCGGCGTCCAGCGCGCGGCGGTGGCGCTCGTCGCCCACCGACCTGCTCACCGGGCTCGTCGGCACCCCGCACGCCGAGCCGTACGCGGCGGCGCTCGCCGAGGTGGTGTCCGCGGCGTGCGACCTCGGGCCGGCGGGGATCGACGTCATCGCGCGGGCCTCGTCGACCGCCGCGGTCCAGCGTGCCGCGGCGCACGGCCCGGTCCCGACGACGTCCACCGAACCGCCGTCCGCGTTCGACCTGCCACGCGTCGACCCGTCGATGTTCGACCTGTCCGCGTTGGCCCTGCCGCCGCTGCCCGACGCGGGGGAGCCGGGTCTGGTCCCGGTCCACGGCGGGATGCCCGCGGGAACCACGTTCGTCCCCGCACCTCCCGACGAGAAGCCCGCCAAGACCCTCGAGGAGCTGCTCGCCGAGCTCGACGCCCTCGTCGGCCTGAATCGCGTGAAGGCGGAGATCCGGCAGCAGACACAGCTCCTGCGCGTCGAGCGCCTGCGCACCGAGGCGGGGCTGACCGCGCCGACGCTGACCCGGCACCTGGTCTTCCTGGGCAACCCCGGGACCGGCAAGACGACGGTCGCGCGCCTGGTCGCCGGGATCTACCGGGCGCTCGGGCTGCTGTCGAAGGGTCATCTGGTCGAGGTCGACCGCTCGGAGCTCGTCGCGGGTTACCTCGGGCAGACGGCCGTGAAGACGTCCGAGGTCGTCGCGACGGCCCTGGGAGGTGTCCTGTTCGTCGACGAGGCCTACGGCCTGGCCGAGGATCAGTACGGCGCCGAGGCCGTGAACACGCTGGTCAAGGACATGGAGGACCACCGCGACGACCTCGTGGTGATCGTCGCTGGCTACCCCGGGCCGATGGCGACCTTCCTCGCCACCAACCCCGGGCTGGAGAGCAGGTTCTCCACGACGGTCGAGTTCGACGACTACACGGACGGCGAGCTGCGCGAGATCTTCGCCCGCGCCGCCACCAAGGCCGACTTCGAGCCGACCCCCGAGTGCCTGACGCGGTTCGAGGAGCTGGCGTCGCTGCAGATCCGCGACGAGGGCTTCGGGAACGGTCGCTACGCCCGCAACGTGCTGGACCAGGCGATCACCAGGCACGCCTGGCGGTTGCGGGACGTTGAGCAACCGACGGTGGACCAGCTGCGGCTGATCCTCCCGGAGGACCTGGTCCCGGCGGCCGACGAGACCGAGAAGTCCGACGAGCCAGACGTGCCCGAACACATCGAGGAGTCCGCGTGACGCAGACCATCGCCCCGTATGCGGCGCCTCCGGCCACGGTGCCGACCACGGCGCCCGCTCCCGTGCACCGCAGCGGGCTGCGCGGCGCGCTGAGCCGCACCCCGGGACGCCTGCGCGTCGCGGGCGTCGTCGCGGTGATCGCCGCCGCCGCTGTGGGCGTGGTCGGCCTGAACGCCGGCCTGGCGCAGTCGCAGGCGCTCTCCGACGCGGACGCCGACACCACGCAGCTGGTCGGCATCCAGGACGTCCGCAACGACCTCGTGATCGCGGACGCCACGGCGACGAACGCGTTCCTGGTGGGCGGCCTGGAGCCGCCCGAGCAGCGCGCCCGGTACGACGAGGCCGTCGCGTCCGCCGCGAACGGGCTCGCGCAGCTGGCGGGGTCCAACGCTGCCGACGCCGAGCTGCTGGGCCAGGCGACCGCGGGGCTGACCACCTACACGGGACTGGTCGAGCAGGCCCGCGCCAACAACCGGCAGGGCTTCCCGGTGGGCGCCGCGTACCTCGACCAGGCCTCCGCGGTCCTGCGAAGCGACGTGCTCCCGCAGCTCGACGAGCTGGTGCAGGCGAACAGCGACCGCGTGGACGCGTCGTTCGACTCCGTCGGCTCGGTGCCGTGGCTGCTGACGCTCGGCATCCTCGCGCTCGCGGCGCTGGTCGTGGTGCAGGTCTGGCTGGCCAAGCGCACCCACCGGCGGCTGAACGCCGGCCTGTTCTGGGCGACGGTCCTCGCGCTCGCCGCGTCGATCGCGGGAGCCTTCGTGCTGGGCACGACGGCGCAGCGGGCGGCGGACGTCCGCAACGGCCCGTACGACGAGACCGTGTCGGTCTCCAACGCGTACTCGCTGGCCAACGACGCCAAGTCCCAGGAGTCTTTCACGCTGATCAAGCGCGGCTCCGGTGCTGCGTACGAGGAGCAGTTCGTCGCCCTGACCACCGAGGCCTCGGCGCTCCTGGCTCGGAACACCGTCGACCCGGCCCTCGCGCCGCTGTTCGACGACTGGCTCGCGGCGCACGCCGAGATCCGGGCGCTGGACGACGAGGGCAAGTGGGACGAGGCGGTCGCCCTCGCGATCAGCGACGAGCCGGGCGCGCCCAACGACGTGTTCGCGACGTTCTCGGCGGCCGCGGAGAGCAGCCTCGACGCCAGCGCGCAGCTGACGAACGAGGGCCTGTCCGGGGCGGGCGGGGCGGTGGTGCGCATCGGCTGGCTGATGCTGATCGCCGGCCTGCTGGCGGCGGTCCTGTCCTGGCGCGGCATCTCGAAGCGAGTGGAGGAGTACCGGTGACCACGACGACCACCCGCAGCCTCGGCGCGGCTCTTGCCGCGGTCGCCCTGATCGCCGGCTGCGCGGGCGCTCCCGCCGCCGCGCCGGCGGCCCAGCAGCAGGGGGCGGCCTCGATCGCCCTCCCCGCCGCGACGGTGTGCGACGACGCCAACGAGTCGACGATGTCCTACACGCCGGGCCCGGGCGGTGCCTCCGTCCAGGCCATCCGCGACCGCGGCGCCCTGCACGTCGGCGTCTCGGCCGACACCCTGCTGATGGGCTCGCGCAACCCGCTCTCCGGGCAGATCGAGGGCTTCGACATCGACATGCTGAAGGCCGTGTCCGCCGCGATCTTCGGCGACGCGAGGCCCCTGCAGTTCCGCGTGATCACCTCGGCCCAACGGCTCGAGGTGCTGGAGAACCACGAGGTCGACCTGGTGGCCCGCACGTTCACCATGAACTGCGAGCGCTGGGAGACCATCGCGTTCTCCGCCGAGTACCTGACCGCGGGCCAGAAGGTGCTGGTCACGCGAGACTCCGAGGCGACGAGCATCGAGGACCTCGAAGCCCTCGGTGACCAGCGCGTCTGCGCGCCGGAGGGCACCACGACCCTGGAGCGGCTGCAGGAGACGTACCCCGGCGTGGAGGCGGTCAGCGCCCCGACGCACACGGGCTGCCTCGTGCTCTTCCAGCAGGGGAAGGTCGAGGCCATCACGGGCGACGACACGATCCTGGCCGGCTTCGTCGCGCAGGACCCGTACGCGAAGGTCGTCGGTGAGCCGTTCAGCGCGGAGCCGTACGGCATCGGTGCCGCCGCGGACCAGGTCGACCTGGTGCAGTTCGTCAACGGCGTGCTCGACCAGGCCAAGGCGGACGGCTCCTGGGCGGCCTCCTACAACGCGTGGCTCGGCGACCTCGGCCCGGCCCCTGTCCCGCCGGTCTCGGTGTACGGGCGGGTCGACAGCCCGTGAGCGGACCTGACGCGCCCGAGGCGCCCGGCAGGCTCGGGGAGCCCATCCCCGCGCCCCAGCTGCTGCGGTACCTCAGCGGGCTCGAGGCGTGGCTGGCGCACCGCCGCGCGGAGCTGGACCGGCTGGACCAGGCTGCGCAGGCGTCGCCCGCGTCCGAGAGCTACACGGACGACGTGCTGCTCGCGCTGACCATGTGGCAGGCGATCCGGACCCGCACCGACGAGCTGGTCGCCGTGTGGGACTCGGGCCGGGCGGACGCGGTGGACCGGGAGAAGATGTCGCAGCTGGTCTGGGGCCGGCTGGACTCGGGTCTCGGTGCGGCGCTGGTCTCCCTGGTCGAGGCCGTGACCCTGTGCGACGCGATGATCGCCCAGGTCCGGGCGCGCCTGTCGTTCGACCCGGACACCGCCGACCAGGCGTCCCGGTTGCGCGGTCTGCGCGCCGGCCTGGTCCGGGCGGAGGACCTCGCGGGCGTCGACGGGACCGCGCGCGAGCTCGTCGCGACCCTGCGGACGCGGGAGCAGAAGCTGGTCGCGCAGGCGGCCCGCGGGGCCGACATCTCCGGCCCGCTGGCCGAGCTCGAGGCGCGCGCGGCGCTCGCGGAGCGCGACCTCATCGTGCAGGTCTCGCAGCGGCGCACGCTGGAGAAGGGCCGAGCCGACGCGCGGGCCACGATGGCGGCCCTGGAGCTGCGGGAGCCGACGCTGCACCAGCTGGCGGACCGCTGCCGCCGCGAGGTCGCGCACCCGCCCAGGCTCGCCGTGCCGGACGTGTCCCGACTGGGTGAGGTGCCGGACACACGCACCGAGCTCGACGCGTTCGTGGATCGGCTCGCGGCCGTCGGCCGCGCGTTCGACGCCGTCGCCGACGCCTACAGCGCCCCCCTGCGCGAGCGGGCGGAGCTGCGCTACCGGCTCGAGGGTGCACGTGCCGCGGCCGACGCGAACGGCCGCAGCTCCTCCCCGACGGTCCGCTCCGGGTACGACGAGGCCCGTGCCGTCGTCGCGGCGACACCCTGTGACATCACCCTGACCCGCTTCCTCGTGGAGCAGTACGAGTACCTCACCCGAGACCTGCCCACGGTGGGTCAGGAGGGACGACGATGATCGCCTGCACCGAACCGGGTTGCACCGGCACCTACGAGGACGGCTACTGCAACGTCTGCGGCTCGCCGCAGGCCGCAGGAGCGGGCCCCGCGGCTCCCCCCTCGGCGACCTCGCTGCTCGGCACCGGGGTCGCCCAGGCGAGCCCGGACCGTTCCGCGGCGGCCGCCGACCCCGACGCCGAGCGGTCCACCCGCACCGGCCGCACCAGCTCGAGCAGGCTGGCGACGGCCGCGCTCGGGTCGGCCCGCACGGCGGCGATCGGCGGCTCACGGCCCACCCGACGCGTCGGCACCTCCTCGACCCGGCTGCGCGGTGCGCGGCTGGGCGCCGGCCTCACCACCGTGCCCGCCGCGCCGGTCCAGGACCCGCTGCAGGCGGTCATGGCCGTCGCCGAGGTGCCCGAGCGCAAGCGCTTCTGCCCGGCGTGCGGCGCCGAGGTCGGCCGGTCGCGCGACGGGGTGCCCGGCCGGACCGCCGGGTTCTGCCCGAAGTGCGGCAACCGGTTCGACTTCACACCGTCTCTGAACCCGGGCGACGTGGTGGGCGGCCAGTACGAGGTCGTCGGGTGCCTCGCGCACGGCGGCCTCGGCTGGATCTACCTGGCGCGCGACCGCAACGTCTCGGGCCGCTGGGTGGTGCTCAAGGGCCTGCTCAACTCCGGGGACCCGGACGCGTACGCGGCGGCGATCTCCGAGCGGCAGTTCCTCGCCGAGGTCGAGCACCCGCTGATCGTCGAGATCTACAACTTCGCCATGCACGAGGGTGCCGGCTACACCGTCATGGAGTTCGTCGGCGGACGGTCGCTCAAGCAGATCCTGCAGGACCGCCGGGACGCTGCCGGCGGCGTGAACACGCCGCTGCCGGTGGACCAGGCGCTCGCGTTCATCCTGGAGATCCTGCCCGCGTTCGCCTACCTGCACGACGTGGGCCTGCTGTTCTGCGACTTCAAGCCGGACAACGTGATCCAGCAGGGCGACGCGGTCAAGCTCATCGACCTCGGGGGCGTGCGCCGGATCGACGACCTGGCCTCGGCGATCTTCGGCACGGTCGGCTATCAGGCGCCCGAGGTCGCCGAGGTCGGGCCGTCCGTGGCGTCGGACATCTACACGATCGGCCGCACCCTGGCCACGCTGGTGCTCGACTTCCGCGGCAACACGAGCACGTACGTGGCGTCGTTGCCCGCGGTCGCGGACACCCCGGTGTTCCAGACGTACGACTCGTTCTACCGGCTGCTGGCCAAGGCGTGCGCGCTCGACCCGTCGGACCGGTTCGCCACGGTCGACGAGCTCCGCGCGCAGGTCCTCGGGGTGCTGCGCGAGGTCGTCGCCACCGACCGCGGGCCCGGCAGCCCGGCGCTGCACTCGGCCGCGTCGGTCCTGTTCGAGGCGCCGACGTCCGACGAGGCCGGCCATCCGCTGGCCTGGGACCAGCTGCCCGCGCTCAAGGTCGACGCGAGCGACCCGGCCGCGAGCTGGCTGGCGGGCGTGAACGTGAGCAACCCCCAGCAGCGCATCGCCGCCCTGGCCGAGGCGCCGCAGGAGACCGTCGAGGTCCGGCTGCGGCGGACGACCGCGGCGATCGAGGCGGGCGAGCAGCAGCTCCTCGACCTGACGATCGCCCAGATCCTCGAGGACGATCCGTGGGAGTGGCGGGCAGCCTGGCTGGGCGGGCTCGCGCAGCTGAGCACCAACGACCCGGTCGCGGCGCGTGCCTCGTTCAACGCCGTCTACGGGCAGGTACCGGGGGAGCTGGCGCCGAAGCTCGCGCTGGCCACCGCGTGCGAGCTGAGCGGCGAGCCGGACATCGCGGAGTCGCTCTACATCATCTGCGCGCGCTCCGACGCCAACTACACGGCCCCGGCAGCGTTCGGGCTGGCCCGCATCCGCCGCGCGCGGGGCGACCTGCGCGGGGCGCTCGCCGCACTCGACCTGGTCACCGCCACGCGCAGCTCCTACGTGGACGCCCGGATGATGCGCGCACAGCTCCTGGCCACGTCGAGCGGCGACCTCACGTCACTCTCCGACGCACTGGCAAGCGTGCAGGCCGTGTCCATCGAGCCGCGGGTCCGGGCTGCGCTGCGGGTCGACGTGCTGGGCTCGGCGCTCGCGGTCGTGCTGGACAAGGGCCCGTCGACGACGGTCCAGGTGGGTGGCGTCCCCGCGCAGGAGCCGGAGCTGCGCGACGCGCTCGAGGCCGCGCTGCGCGAGTCGGCGGTGCTGAACGAGAGCCATGACGAGCGGATCGCCCTGGTCGACCAGGCCAACGAGGTCCGTCGGTGGACCACGTGGTGACCTGCGCGGCGTGCGGCACGATCGCCGAGGACGGCTCGAAGTTCTGCGAGCATTGCGGCACCCCCCTGGGCGCTGTCGACCCGGCACCCGTGGTCGCGGAGGCCGTCCCGGAGCAGCCCGCGACGGCTCCCGTCTGCCGCGCCTGCGGCGGCACCATCGCCGACGACGGCTACTGCGAGAGCTGCGGCGAGCCGGCCGTCAGCGAGCGTGACCACTGGAGCGAGCTCCCGTCCGCGCTGGTCGGCGGAGTCTGCGACCGCGGCCGGCGCAAGTCCCGCAACGAGGACGCGATGGCGCTCGCGCTCGGCGGTCCGACGGCTGTCCTCGTGGTCTGCGACGGGGTGTCGAACGTGCCGGACTCCGACGTCGCGAGCCTCACCTCGGCGCGCGCCGCGCGGGACGTCCTGGTCACGGGGGCCGCGGGCAGCACCGTCGGTACGTGGTCGGCGCTCCTGGTCACCGCCGCGGCCGCAGCCGACCAGGCCATCGCCGATGCGGTCGGAGACACCTCCGACCGTGCCGAGCCGCCGTCGTGCACGTTCGTCGCGGCCGTCGTCGACGGCCCGACCGTCGTCGCGGGCTGGCTCGGGGACTCGCGGGTGTACTGGCTGCCGGACGAGGGGGCTGCCCACCAGGTCAGCGTCGACGACTCCGCGGCGAACGAGATGATCGCGCGCGGCGTGCCGCGGGCCAAGGCGGAGGCGTCCCGCGAGGGCCACGCCATCACCCGGTGGCTCGGTCCCGACGCCGAGACCGTGGTACCCAGCACCGGCACCACGCGGGCGCAGGGACCCGGCTGGGTGCTCGCCTGCTCGGACGGCCTGTGGAACTACTGCTCCGAGGCCACCGACGTCGCCGACCTGCTCCACCGCACCATCGCCCAGGTGGGAACCTCGCCCGACGTCATCGCCGCCGAGCTGGTCCGCTGGGCGAACGAGCAGGGCGGGCACGACAACATCACCGCGGCGCTGGCCCGCATCGCGACACCCGTCGATACTGTCCACACCGACGAGGCCGTCCCGGCCGACCCGGCACCGACCGCAGCCTGATCGAGGAGCCACAGTGGCCGACTTCCGCACCGAGGTGTTCCAGAACGAGTTCCTCTCCGACGGTGCCACGGACGTGCACGCGATCGTCACGGTGACGAGCTCCGGCGCGGGGACCGCCGCGACGAGCAGCGGGGGTATCGCGGAGCTCGTCATCATCGACACCTCGGGGTCGATGAGCGGCCCGAACATGGACGCCGCCAAGTACGCGGCGCAGGTGGCCGTCGACCAGATCGCCGACGGCACCTGGTTCGCGGTCATCGGCGGCAGCCACGTGGCCAACCGTGCCTTCCCGTACCCGAACGCGCCGGTCGCGATCGTGCAGATGGAGCCGGGCGCCCGCGAGGAGGCCAAGCGCGCCATCTCGTACATGCGGCCCTCCGGCGGCACGGCGATGAGCACCTGGCTGCGGCTGGCGGACGCGATCTTCGCCGAGGTGCCGCAGGTGGCCCAGAAGCACGCGATCCTGCTCACCGACGGGCGCAACGAGTCGGAGCCGCGCGGGGAGCTGTCGTCGGCGATCAGCGCCGTCACCGGGCACTTCCAGTGCGACGCGCGCGGCGTCGGCTCCAGCTGGGAGGTGGCCGAGCTGCGCGAGATCGCGACCGCGCTGCTGGGCACTGTGGACCTGATCCGCAACCCGGCGGACATCGCGGCGGACTTCAAGGCGCTGGTCAACGAGTCCATGTCCAAGGGCGTCGCCGACGCCGAGCTGCGCGTCTGGGCGCCGCAGGGTGCGCAGGTGCTCTTCGTGCGCCGGGTCGCACCGACCGTCGAGGACCTCACGGCGCGCCGCACCGAGGTGAACGCCCTGACCGGCGCGTACCCGACCGGGGCGTGGGGTGACGAGTCCCGCGACTACCACGTGGCCGTCCGGGTGGCGTCCAAGCCGGTGGGCTCGGAGCAGCTGGCGGCGCGCGTGCAGATCGCGGTCGGGGGCGACGTGCTGGCCTCCGGGCTGGTCAAGGCGCGCTGGTCCGACGACAGCTCGCTGACTGCCCGCATCAACCCCGAGGTCGCGCACTACACGGGCCAGGCCGAGCTGGCGTCGGTCATCCAGGAGGGGCTGGCCGCCAAGGCGTCCGGCGACGAGGCCACGGCGACCGTGAAGCTGGGCCGGGCGGTGCAGCTGGCCGCCGAGACCGGCAACGAGGAGGCCACCTCCCGCCTGCGGCGCGTGGTCGAGATCGACGACGAGGAACAGGGCACGGTCCGGCTCAAGCGAAACACCGACAAGCTCGACGAGATGGCGCTCGACACGGCCTCGACCAAGACCACCCGGGTTCGCCGGTGAGCACCGTCACCTGCCCCAACGGTCACCCCTCGACCTCGACCGACTACTGCGACGTCTGCGGCTCACCCATCGAGGCGGCCGTCGTCGTGGAGGCGCCCGCGCCCGCTGCCCCGTCGGGAACGGCGACGACGTGCCCGCACTGCGGGGCGCCCGCCTCCTCGCTCGCGCTGTTCTGCGAGGTCTGCGGCTACGACTTCACGACGGGGACCGCGCCGGCCCCGATCGCAGCACCGGCCCCGGTGAGCACCCCGACGCCGGCTGTCGAGGCCCCGGCGGCCTTGCCCACCCCCGCCCCTGAAGGCGAGGACTCGTGGGTCGCCGAGATCTGGATCGACCCCGACTGGTACGCGGTGCAGAAGGCCGAGGACCCCATGCCGTCGGCGGGGCTGCCGGGGCTGGTCCCGCTGCGGGAGCGCAGCGTGCTCGTCGGCCGCCCGTCGGCGTCCCGCAACATCCACCCCGCGGTCGACTGCGGGTCGGACTCGGGCGTCTCCCGCCGGCACTGCCAGCTCAACACCGACGGTCAGCGCTGGTGGGTGGAGGACCTGCAGTCCGCCAACGGCACGTACGTCAGCCGCGCGGGCGACCCGCTGCCCACCACCCCGATCCCCGCCGGCCAGCGCCGCGAGATCGAGGACGGCGACCGGCTGTACGTGGGGGCGTGGACGCGCATCGTGATCCGGACGGCGCTCCCCGGGGAGGTCTAGACCGATCCGGTCTCGATGCCGCTCTCGCCGTGCGCGCGTGCGCGGTGGTCGGCGGCGACCGCGCGGGCGGCGACGAGCGCCAGCAGCAGCCCGATGGTCAGCGCGCTCGCGTGGCCGGCGTCGGTGAACGTCCGCATGATCGCACCCGGCAGCAGCCAGTAGACCGCCGTCGCGCCCAGGTACCACCACCGCCAGCGCGGCGGCACCGCGAGCACGAGGAACCCCATCGCCGCGGCCATCACATAGCTCACGCCGACGTCGGTGGCCGCCGCGACGCTCTCGTCGACGAACCCGTGGAAGATCCCCGTGGCCAGGCCGGCGGCGACCACGAGCCCCGCGCCGACGTGACCGGCGAGCCCCACCACCACGGACGCGAGCCGGCCGACGAACCGCTGGAGGTACGCCAGCACCACCAGGAGCTGCACCACCAGCGCGAGGCCCCAGATGCTCTCGACGACGAACGCGCTGCCGAGCATCGACACGAGCGGCTCGGCCCGGAGGTTGTCGAGGTTGGCGCTGACGCGGGCCAGGATCTCGGCGGTGCGCTCCTCGGGCTGGAGCATCACGACGAGGGTCACCACGGTGACGGTCGCGCAGTACGCGATGGCGAGGTCGGCGTGCGCGACGGTCCGGCCGACGTCCCGGAGGACCGCGCGGACGGTCTCGCCCGTGCCTCGTCTGCTCGGCGCGGGCCGCCCGTCGGTCATGCCGGTCACGCTAGCGCCGTGCCGCGTCGCCACGGTGATCGCCACCGCCGGTGCGCCGGTGCTAACTTCCGAAGAGCGCCAGGTCCGCGCATCGCCGCCGGACCGGCCTCGGGGGGTCTCGTGGCTGAGCAGACCGACGGACGCACCGCGGTGCGGGTGCTTGTGGTCTCCACGATCGGCTTCCTGGTCAACTTCTGGGCGTGGGCGCTGATCAGCCCGCTCGGCGGCTCCTACGGGAAGGCGCTCGGCCTGACCGGGGTCCAGCAGTCGGTCCTGGTCGCGGTGCCGGTGATCGTCGGGTCGCTGGGCCGGATCCCCGTGGGCGCCCTGACGGACCGGATCGGCGCGCGGACGATGTTCCCCGCGGTCACGCTGCTGACCATCGTGCCCGTGCTGTTCATCGGGTTCGTGGCGGACACCTACCCGGCGATGCTGGTGGGCGGCTTCTTCCTCGGGCTCGGCGGCACGGCGTTCGCCATCGGGGTGCCGGCGGTCAACGCGTGGTTCGCGCCCGAGCGGCGCGGGACGGCGCTCGGCATCTTCGGGCTCGGCATGGGCGGCACGGCGATCTCCGCGTTCACGACGGTACGGATCACGGACACGTACGGGCCCGAGGCCCCGTTCGTGCTCGTCGCGTGCGTGCTGGCCGTGTACGCGGTGGTCGCTGCGCTGCTGCTGCGGGACAAGCCGGGCCGTCCGACCCCGCAGGGCTCGTTCCTGGCGCGGACGTGGGCGACGGCCCGCATCCCCGCGACCGGCCAGCTCTCGCTGCTGTACGCGATGGGCTTCGGCGGGTTCGTCGCGTTCAGCGTCTACCTGCCCACGTACCTGGTGAACGCGTACGATCTCAGCGCGAGCGACGCCGCGGCCCGCACCGCCGGGTTCGTCGTGCTGGCCGTGGCGATGCGACCAGTCGGGGGGACGCTCTCCGACAAGGTCGGCCCGGTCCCGGTGCTCATGGTGGCGTTCGTCGCCGCGGCGGTCCTGGCCCTGCTCGCCGCGCTCGAGCTTCCGCTGGTGCCCGGCGCGACGATCGCGTTCCTCGGCCTGGCTGCAGCGCTCGGTGCGTCCTCGGGCGCAGTGTTCGCGCTGGTCGCGCAGGTCGCCCCCGCGGACAAGGTCGGGGCCGTCACGGGCATCGTCGGAGCCGCCGGTGGCCTGGGCGGCTTCTTCCCGCCGCTGGTCATGGGGGCCGTCTACGACCAGGTCGGCGACTACAGCCTCGGGTACGTGCTGCTCGCCGCGAGCGCGCTGGGCGTCGCCTTGTTCACCTGGGGACCGGTCCGTCGGGCCGCCCTCGCACGTGCCGCCGAGGTCTCTACCGCCTGAGGAGCCACCATGACGATCGAGCAGGGACGCCGGCCGGGCCTGGACGAGGGGGTCGTCGAGGCGCTGCTGCGGACGCGGCGCTTCCTGCAGAAGAACGAGGTGTCGGCGGACCTGCGCACCCTGCACCAGATCGGCGGCCGCGACGCGGACACGTTCTACCGGGACCGGTGGAGCCACGACAAGGTGGTGCGGTCCACCCACGGCGTGAACTGCACGGGATCCTGCTCGTGGAAGGTGTTCGTCAAGGACGGCATCATCACGTGGGAGGCCCAGCAGACGGACTACCCGTCGACCGGCCCGGACCGCCCGGAGTACGAGCCGCGGGGCTGCCCGCGCGGAGCCGCCTTCTCCTGGTACACGTACTCCCCGACGCGGGTCCGGTACCCGTACGTGCGCGGTCTGCTGCTGGAGATGTACCGCGAGGCCAAGGCGCGACTCGGCGACCCCGTGCTGGCGTGGGCGGACGTCGTCGGCGATCCCGTCCGGTCCGCCCGGTACAAGGCGGCGCGCGGCAAGGGCGGGCTGGTGCGGGCGTCGTGGGCCGAGGCCGTCGAGATGGTCGCGGCGGCGCACGTGCACACGATCAAGGAGCACGGCCCGGACCGGATCGCGGGGTTCTCTCCGATCCCCGCGATGTCGATGGTGTCGCACGGGGTCGGCGCCCGGTTCTACGCCCTGCTGGGCGCCCCGATGCTCTCGTTCTACGACTGGTACGCGGACCTGCCGGTCGCCTCGCCGCAGGTGTTCGGCGACCAGACGGACGTGCCGGAGTCGGGCGACTGGTGGGACGCCGGGTACCTGATCATGTGGGGCTCGAACGTGCCCGTGACCCGCACCCCGGACGCGCACTGGATGGTCGAGGCGCGGTACCGGGGGCAGAAGGTCGTCGCGGTGTCCCCGGACTACGCCGACAACGTGAAGTTCGCGGACGAGTGGCTGGCCCCGGCGCCCGGCACCGACGGTGCGCTCGCGATGGCGATGGGCCACGTGATCCTGCGCGAGTTCTTCGTCGAGCGCAGCACGCCGTACTTCGACCGGTACGTGAAGCAGTACACGGACCTCCCGTTCCTCGTCGCTCTGGAGCCGGACGGTGACGGGTTCGTGCCCGGCAAGTTCCTGACTGCAGCGGACCTGGGGGAGACGTCGGAGAACGCGCAGTTCAAGACGGTCCTGCTCGACGAGACGACCGGGGAGCCGGAGGTGCCCAACGGCTCGCTCGGCTTCCGGTTCGGCGCGCAGGGCGAGGGGCGCTGGAACCTCCACCTCGCGTCGGTGTCGCCGCAGCTGAGCGCCGCGGGCGCCGGGTCCGGGACGGCGGCCGTCACGCTGCCGCGATTCGACGCGGTCGACGGGTCCGCCGGGAGCATCGTGCGCGGGGTCCCGACGCGGCAGGTGGCCGGGCGCACCGTCACCACGGTGTTCGACCTGCTGCTCGCGCAGTACGGCGTCGGCCGCCCGGGGCTGCCCGGCACCTGGCCCAGCGGGTACGACGACGCGTCGTCCCCGTGCACCCCCGCCTGGCAGGAGGAGATCACCGGGGTGCCTGCCGCCAAGGCGGAGAAGATCGGCCGCGAGTTCGCCGCCAACGCAGAGGAGTCGAAGGGCCGGTCCATGATCCTCATGGGCGCCGGCACCAACCACTGGTTCCACGCCGACACCATCTACCGCGCGTTCCTCACGCTCACCACGCTGTGCGGGACGCAGGGCGTCAACGGCGGCGGCTGGGCGCACTACGTCGGCCAGGAGAAGGTCCGCCCGATCACCGGGTACGGCCTGTACGCCAACGCCCTGGACTGGTCCCGACCGCCGCGCAACATGATCCAGACCGCCTACTGGTACCTGCACACCGACCAGTTCCGGTACGACCACTTCGGCGCGGACGCGCTCGCGGCGAGCAAGGCCGGCGGGCTGTGGGCCGGCATGACCACCGCGGACGTGCTCGCGCAGTCCGCCCGCCTCGGCTGGATGCCGAGCTACCCCACCTTCGACCGCAACCCGCTGACGCTCGCCGACGACGTTGCCGCCTCGGGCACCCCCGCGGGGGAGTACGTGCCGGCGGCGCTGCAGGACGGGTCGCTGCGGTTCGCGGGGGAGGACCCGGACGCCCCGGAGAACTTCCCGCGCGTGCTGACCATCTGGCGCTCCAACCTGCTGGGCAGCTCCGCCAAGGGCAACGAGTACTTCCTCGAGCACCTGCTGGGCACGGACTCGTCGCTGCGGGCGCAGGAGGCGCCGCCCGAGCACCGGCCCCGGGACGTCGTCTGGAGGGACGAGGCGCCACGGGGGAAGCTCGACCTGCTGCTGACGCTCGACTTCCGGATGACGTCGACCACGGTGTTCAGCGACGTGGTCCTGCCGGCGGCGACCTGGTACGAGAAGTACGACCTGAGCAGCACCGACATGCACCCGTTCGTGCACTCGTTCAACCCGGCGATCTCGCCGCCGTGGCAGACCCGCACCGACTTCGACGCGTTCCACGAGATCGCGCGGGCGTTCAGCGCGCAGGCCGCGACGCACCTCGGGGTCCGTCAGGACCTGGTCGCGGTGCCCCTGACGCACGACACCCCGGACGCGATGGCGACGCCGTCGGGGATCGTGCGCGACTGGAGGGCGGGCGAGTGCGACCCGGTGCCGGGCGTGACGATGCCGAAGCTGGTGGTCGTCGAGCGGGACTACCCGGCGGTCGCGGACAAGCTGGGCGCCCTCGGGCCGCTCGCGTCGTCGCTGGGCGCCACCACCAAGGGCATCACGTTCGACCTGACGAAGCCCATCGACTATCTCGGCCACAAGAACGGGCTGGTCCGCGGGGGCGCGGGCGACGGGCGGCCGTCGCTGCAGCGGGACGTGCACGTCTGCGAGGCGATCCTCGCGCTGTCGGGCACCACCAACGGGCACCTGGCCACCGAGGGGTTCCACACGCTGGAGAAGCGCACAGGGCGGAAGCTGGCCGACCTGGCGGCCGAGCACGAGGGCAAGCAGGTCACGTTCGCGGACACGCAGGCGGCGCCGACGCCGGTCATCACGTCCCCCGAGTGGTCGGGCTCGGAGTCCGGGGGCCGGCGGTACTCGCCGTTCACCATCAACGTCGAACGCCTCAAGCCCTGGCACACCCTGACGGGCCGGCAGCACTTCTTCCTCGACCACGACTGGATGACCGAGCTGGGGGAGAACCTGCCGGTGTTCCGACCACCCCTGAACATGGCGGCCCTGTTCGGGGAGCCGCAGATCGGGACGAACGGCGAGCTCGGCATCGCGGTGCGGTACCTGACCCCGCACAACAAGTGGTCGATCCACTCGGAGTACCAGGACAACCTGCTGATGCTGAGCCTGTCCCGCGGTGGACCGGGCATCTGGATGAGCCAGAAGGACGCCGACACGATCGGCGTCACGGACAACGACTGGATCGAGGCGGTCAACCGCAACGGCGTCGTCGTCGCCCGCGCGATCGTCTCCCACCGGATGCCCGAGGGGACGGTCTACATGCACCACGCGCAGGACCGGCTCATCGACGTGCCCCGCTCGGAGACGTCCGGGAAGCGGGGAGGCATCCACAACTCGCTGACCCGCATCCTCATGAAACCCAGCCACCTCATCGGGGGCTACGCGCAGCTGACCTTCGCGTTCAACTACCTCGGCCCGACAGGCAACCAGCGGGACGAGGTCACCGTGATCCGCCGACGCTCGCAGGAGGTGCAGTACTGATGCGGATCATGGCGCAGATGTCGATGGTGATGAACCTCGACAAGTGCATCGGGTGCCACACCTGCTCGGTGACGTGCAAGCAGGCGTGGACCAACCGGGCCGGCACCGAGTACGTCTGGTTCAACAACGTGGAGACGCGTCCCGGGCAGGGGTACCCGCGCACGTACCAGGACCAGGAGCGCTGGCAGGGCGGGTGGACGCTGAACAAGCGCGGCCGGCTCAAGCTCAAGGCGGGCGGCCGGCTGAAGAACCTGGCGACGATCTTCGTCAGCCCGAAGATGCCGTCCCTCGACGACTACTACGAGCCGTGGACGTACGACTACGAGACGCTGACCACGGCGCCGCTGCAGGAGCACACCCCGGTGGCGCGGCCACGTTCCCTGATCAGCGGCGAGCCCATGCAGATCGGGTGGAGCGCCAACTGGGACGACGACCTGGGCGGCAGCGCCGCGACGGCGGTCAGCGACCCGATCCTGGCGAGGGTCTCCACGAGGATCAAGCTCGAGTTCGAGCAGACGTTCATGTTCTACCTGCCCCGCATCTGCGAGCACTGCCTCAACCCGTCCTGCGCCGCGTCGTGCCCGTCGGGGGCCATCTACAAGCGGGCCGAGGACGGGATCGTGCTGGTCGACCAGGACCAGTGCAAGGGGTGGCGCAAGTGCGTGACCGGGTGCCCGTACAAGAAGGTCTACTTCAACCACCGCACCGGCAAGGCGGAGAAGTGCACGTTCTGCTTCCCGCGCATCGAGGTGGGCCTGCCGACGGTGTGCTCCGAGACGTGCGTCGGTCGACTGCGGTACCTGGGCCTCGTGCTCTACGACGCCGACAAGGTGCTGGCGGCCGCGTCGGTGACCGACGAGCACGACCTGCTGGAGGCCCAGCGCGGGGTGTTCTGCGACCCGCACGACCCTGCCGTCGTGCGGGAGGCCGAGCGGGCCGGCATCCCGCGCGACTGGATCGAGGCCGCGCAACGCTCCCCGATCTGGTCCCTGATCAGCACGTACAAGGTGGCGCTGCCGCTGCACCCGGAGTACCGGACGATGCCGATGGTCTGGTACATCCCACCGTTGTCGCCCGTGGTGGACGCGGTCGCGGAGACGGGCGAGGACGCCGAGGGCAAGGGCAACCTGTTCGCCGCCATCGACCAGCTCCGCATCCCGGTCGAGTACCTCGCGGAGCTGTTCACGGCGGGCGACACCGTCCCGGTCACGGGCGTGCTCAAGAAGCTCGCGGCGATGCGGTCCTACATGCGGGACATCTCGATGGGTCGCGACGCCGACCCGTCGATCCCCGCCGCCGTCGGCATGAGCGAGCAGGACATGCTCGACATGTACCGGCTGCTGGCCATCGCCAAGTACGACGAGCGGTACGTCATCCCAGCAGCGCACGCGGAGGCCGCCCACGGCCTGGAGGAGATCGCCACCGAGTGCAGCCTCGACTACGAGGGCGGCCCGGGCATGGGCGGCTCGGGACCGTTCGGAGAGGGGTCGGGGTCGAACACCCCGCTGGCGGTGGAGAACTTCCTGGCGCTGAAGGACCGGCAGACGGCCGACGAGGTCACGCCCTCCGGGGGCCAGGGCGGCCGCGTGAACCTGCTCAACTGGGACGGCAAGGGCTCCCCGCCGCCCGGACTGTTCCCCGAGCGGAAGGACCCGTCGTGAAGCGCGACGACGCCCGTACCCGAGCTCTCACCCATCGGATCGCCGCGCTCCTGCTGGAGTACCCGACGAGCGAGCTGGTGACCCAGGTGCCCGACCTGCGCGCCGCCGCGCCGACACCGGCGTTCGACCCCCTGTTCGACCACCTGGGCACGACCCCGCTCACCGCACTGACCGCCGAGTACGTCGACACGTTCGACCTGCGTCGCAAGGTCTGCCTGTACCTGACCTACTACGCGTACGGCGACACCCGGGAGCGGGGGATGGCGCTGCTCGCGTTCAAGCGGGCGTACCGGTCGGCGGGCCTGGAGGTCAGCCCCGAGGAGCTACCCGACCACCTGTGCGTCGTGCTGGAGTTCAGCGCCACCGCAGACGTCGAGGCGGGCACCCGGCTGCTGCTGGAGCACCGCGCAGGCCTGGAGCTGCTCCGGCTCGCGCTGGTCGACCGCGGCTCTCCGTGGGCCGGTGCGCTGACCGCCGTCTGCTCGACGCTCCCTGCGCTGCGTGGCGACGAGCGCGAGGCCGTGGCTCGGCTGGCGGCGGAGGGCCCCCCGGGGGAGCAGGTCGGCCTCGAACCCTACGGAGCGATGGCGGCGGCCCCGCGATGAGCGGCGTCCTGCTCTGGGTGGTCATCCCCTACGTGTGCCTGGCGTTCTTCGTGCTCGGCCACGTGTGGCGGTACCGGTACGACAAGTTCGGCTGGACCACGCGCTCGTCGCAGCTGTACGAGAGCCGGCTGCTGCGGTGGGGGAGCCCGCTGTTCCACTTCGGCATCCTGGCGGTGTTCTTCGGGCACGTGATGGGTCTGGGCATCCCGGAGAGCTGGACGTCCGCCGTCGGGATCTCCGAGGAGCTGTACCACGTCATGGCGGTGACGATCGGGGCCGTGGCGGGCTTCTGCACCCTCGTCGGCCTCACGCTCCTGATCTACCGGCGTCGCACGGTCGGGCCGGTGTTCAGCGCGACCACGCGGATGGACAAGGTCATGTACCTGTTCCTCGCACTGGTGATCCTGCTGGGCGTCTGGAACACGGTGGCCGGCTCGGTGCTCAACCTCAACGGCGAGTACGACTACCGGACCGGGGTGTCCGAGTGGTTCCGCGGCATCTTCCTGTTCCAGCCGAAGCCCGAGCTGATGGTCGACGCGCCGTTCGGGTTCCAGGCGCACGCGATGGTCGCCATGCTGCTGTTCGCGCTGTGGCCGTTCACGCGGCTGGTGCACGTGCTGAGCGTGCCGATCTTCTACCTGTGGCGCCCGTACGTGGTCTACCGGAGCCGGTCCGACCGCACGGGGAGCCGGGCCGCGCGACCCGGCTGGTCGCCGTCGGACGACCGGGTGCGGCGCTAGTCCCTCGGCGGGTGCAGGCGGTCCGTCGCCTCGGCCAGCACGCGCTCGAGGACCGCGTGCCGGTTCAGCGCCTGCAGCAGGGCGACGTCGTCGTGCCCGCGCAGCGCGTCGTCGACGGCGTGGTGCGCCTTGCTGGTGGCGGACGCGAGCTGGAACCACGTGGCGCCCGCGACCTCGCGGCGGATCTGCGCCTCGGTCTGAGGCGGCCCTGCCTGGTGCTGATCGACGACGGTCATGTCCCCGACCTCCTTCGTGTCCGTGCGCTCCCCATGCTGCTCGCCACCACCCACACGACCGGGACGACACGCGCGAGCACTACCGACAAAGAGCGCGTCGACGTCGGCCACATACATTTCTCGGCCCCGTGACGGAGGCCTTTCCGGGTGCTTTTCGGAGCCCTTTCGACGGCGCCGTGGCAGCGCGTCCACGCAGGTCACAGACTGCGCTTTCCGTCGGCTCTGTACCGCGGAAGACGACGGAAGTTCTCCGAGCCGACCCGTTGACTTCACCCTGTGACGGTTGTTAGCGTCGCTGTGAACCATTAGTACACACTCCTTACATATTCGACGCTCCGACGATGGACAGGGGAACCGCACGATGGCTTTCGCCCGACACTCCAGCTCGACCCCGACGGGACGACGACGTCCCGTCCTGATCACCACGGCGCTCGCCGCGGTGATGACGCTGCTCGCCGGACTGGTCGTGACCCAGCCGGCGTTCGCAGCAGGCACGATCGGCGCCACCTTCACCTCCGCCGGCGACTGGGGCACCGGTCACCAGGTCAACGTGAAGGTGACCAACTCCGGCTCCGCGCCCGTGAACGGCTGGACCATCGAGTTCGACCTCCCCGCCGGGGACACCATCAGCAGCTCGTGGGACGCCGACGTCACCCGGGCCGGGAACCACTACACGGCGAAGAACAAGAGCTGGGCCGGCTCGCTCGCGCCCGGGGCCTCGTTCACGTGGGGCTACGTCGCGACGGGTCCCTTCAAGACCCCGACCACCTGCAGCATCAACGGCGTGGCCTGTACCGGTGGGACCCCCACCAGCACGCCGACCACCACGCCGACACCGACGCCCACCCCGACGCCCACCCCGACGCCGACCACGACGACGCCGCCGCCCCCGGGTGGCAAGAAGCTCGTCGGCTACTTCGCCGAGTGGGGCGTGTACGGCCGCAACTACCACGTGAAGAACATCCAGACGAGCGGCTCGGCATCGAAGCTGACCCACATCCTCTACGCGTTCGGCAACACCACCGGCGGCCAGTGCTCGATCGGTGACTCCTACGCGGCCTACGACAAGGCGTACACCGCGGCTGACTCCGTCGACGGCGTCGCCGACACGTGGGACCAGCCGCTGCGCGGCAACTTCAACCAGCTGAAGAAGCTCAAGGCCATGAACCCCGGCCTCAAGGTCATCTGGTCGTTCGGCGGCTGGACCTGGTCGTCCGGCTTCACGCAGGCGGCGGCCAACCCGACCGCGTTCGCCACCTCCTGCTACAACCTGCTCAACGACTCCCGCTGGGCCGGTCTCTTCGACGGCATCGACATCGACTGGGAGTACCCGAACGCGTGCGGCCTGTCGTGCGACTCGAGCGGTCCCCAGTCGTTCAACAACGTGATCACGGCGCTGCGCAACAAGTTCGGCAGCAGCAAGCTGATCACAGCGGCCATCACGGCTGACGGCAGCAACGGCGGCAAGATCGACGCCGCCGACTACGCCGCCGGGGCGCAGAAGCTCGACTGGATCATGCCGATGTCCTACGACTACTTCGGGGCGTTCAACCCGACGGGTCCGACGGCGCCGCACTCACCGCTGACGTCCTACGCGGGCATCCCGCAGGCGGGCTTCAACACCGAGGCGGCCGTCGACAAGCTCATCGGCAAGGGCATCCCGGCCAACAAGATCCTGCTCGGCGTCGGCTTCTACGGCCGTGGCTGGACCGGGGTCACGCAGACGGCCCCCGGAGGCTCGGCGACGGGCGCCGCTCCGGGCACCTACGAGGCCGGCATCGAGGACTACAAGGTGCTCAAGACCAAGTGCCCCGCCACGGGCACCGTCGGCGGCACCGCGTACGCGAAGTGCGGCTCGGAGTGGTGGAGCTACGACACCCCCAGCACCCTGGCCGGCAAGACGACGTGGGCCAAGAACAAGGGTCTCGGCGGCGCCTTCTTCTGGGAGCTGTCCGGTGACACGTCGAACGGCGAGCTGATCAGCGCGCTGTCCAACGGCCTGAGGTAGGCCACCACGCTGACGCCCGGCCGCTGGTCCTCTCCCCGGCGGCCGGGCGTCATGTGTTTTCATCCGATATGCCCCGGTTCTGCGGTCGTAAACTGGACGATCGGGCTCATGCAGGGGGCCCGCGCGACGGAGGGAGTCGTGCGATGAGACGTGCATTCTTGTCGGTCGTGCTGTTGGTGAGCGCGTTCCTGGTCGTCCTCGCGTTGCCGGCCACGGCGGCGCCGTACTGCGGACTCGTGTGGGGGTCGCTCGACGAGACGGCGGGGGACGTGTGGCCGTCGCCGATCGTCGACGTCCGCACCGGTCAGCACGCGTGCTACGACAGGCTCGTCGTGGATGTCGCCGGTGACGTCGGCGGGTACCACGTGTCCTACGGCCAGTACCTGGTGAACCCCGGTTCGGGTGAGGCCACGGACCTCCGCGGCGGCATGGTGCTGCAGATCACGGTGAACAACCCGGCCCATGACGAGAACTACAACCTGACGTACAACCCGGCCAACCCGCTCGAGCTGCGCAACGTCGCGGGGTACCGCACGTTCCGCCAGGTCGTGTCCGCGGGGACCTACGAGGGGTACACGACCATCGGGCTCGGCGTCCGGGCACGGCTGCCGTTCCGGGTCTTCGTGCTCGACGGGCCGGGCACGTCGTCCCGCCTGGTGGTGGACGTCGCGCACCGCTGGTGATCAGACCAGGACGGTCAGCAGGTCACGGACGACCGCCGCGGTGGCGTCCGGGGGGATGCCGTGGTCGGCGCCCCCGGGGACGACGACGTGCCGGGCGTGCGGGAGCAGCGCGGCCAGCGCGGCGGCGGACTCCGGCAGGCCGGGCCACGTCTGCGCGCCGGTGATCACCACCGTCGGGACGTCGACAGCGCACATCGCCGGCGTCGGCACCCCCAGCACCGAGGTGATCGTCGCGTCGTAGACGGTGCTCTGCACGATCGCGACGAGCGACGCCCAGCCCGGCGAGCTGCGGAACTGCTCGACCATCGCCGCGGGGATGCCCACCCCCTCGGTCTGGAACAGTGCGACGGCGTCGCCGGGCCGCCCGTCGGCGATCAGCTCCGTCAGCCGCCCCGGCAGGTCGGCCGGTCGTGCGGGCAGCGTGCCGAGTGCGAACGGCACCTCGTAGAGCGCGAGGTGCGTGACGGGGAGGCCGGCCGCGGCCGCCGCGAGGGCCAGGTTGCCGCCCGAGGAGTACCCGAACACCGCCGCGCTGCCGCCCGCGACGTCGATCACCGCGGCGAGGTCCTCGATCTCCCGCTCGATCGCGTACGGGGCCGTGTCGCCGCTGCGCCCGCGCGCACGGCGGTCGTAGGTGACCACGGTGTGGTCGCCCTGGAGCAGCGCCGCGAGGGCGGCGCAGGTGGTGTGGTCGTTGAACGCGCCGGTCGCGAACACGACGGCCGGGCCGGTCCCGGCGTGCACGTAGGCGATCGGGGTGCCGTCGGCGGAGGTGAGGGTCTGCATCGGAGCTCCTGGGTGGTCGGGCTGCTGTCACCTGGGGGACGAAGGGTGCTGCCGCGGATGGACACCTCGCGCGATGCTGTCCATCGTGGCGCTCGCCGCTCGTCCAGGGGGAGGACCACCCGTCGACAGTCAGGAGCCGTCATGCAGTACCTGTTGCTCATCAGTGCCGACGAGGACCTCGCGGTGACGCGGATGCGCGAGGGCGCGTTCGCCTCGTTCGACACCTGGATCACCGACCTGGAGCAGCGCGGGGTGCTGCGCGCGCACGTCGGGCTGCACGAGAGCGCGACGGCGACGACCGTGCGGCTGCGCGACGGCGAGGTCCTGCTGACCGACGGCCCGTTCGCCGAGGGGCGCGAGCAGGTGGGCGGGCTCGCGGTCGTGGACTGTGCGGACCTCGACGAGGCGGTCGCGATCGCGGCGGCGCACCCCGCGGCGGCGTTCGGGCAGGTGGAGGTCAGGCCGGTGCGGGTCTCGTGACCGACGACGTCGAGCGGGTTCTCGCGGACACGTTCGCCCAGGACTGGGGGCGCCTCGTCGCCACCCTGATCCGGCTCACGGGCGACTGGGACCTGGCCGAGGAGTGCACGCAGGACGCGTTCGCCGCGGCCCTGCGCACCTGGCGTCGCGACGGCATCCCCGACGTGCCGCGCGCGTGGCTCACGACGACCGCGCGCAACCGGGCCATCGACCGGATCCGGCGCGAGCGCGTCGGCGCCGAGAAGGTGCGCTCCCTCGTCGTGCCGACCGACGAGCCCGACCTGGACGCGATCGCCAGCGGGATCGCCGACGACCGCCTCCGGCTGCTGTTCACGTGCTGCCACCCCGCCCTGTCCCTGTCGTCTCGGGTCGAGCTCGCGCTGCGGACGCTGTGCGGCCTGACGACCGCCGAGATCGCGCGGCTGTTCGGGGTGCCCGAGCCGACGATGGCCAAGCGGCTGGTCCGGACCAAGCACAAGATCGCCGTCGCCGGCATCCCGTACCAGGTGCCGTCGGCGGACCGGCTGCCCGAGCGCACGCCCGCCGTGCTCGCGGCCCTCTACCTGATGTTCACCGAGGGCTACGCGGCGACCGCCGGTCCGCACCTGGTCCGCGTCGACCTCTGCCACGAGGCGATCGACCTGGCGCGGGTGCTGACCGGGCTCGTGCCGGACGACCCGGAGGCCGCAGGGCTGCTCGCGCTGATGCTGCTCCAGCACGCCCGGGCGTCGGCCCGCACGGGCGTCGACGGTGTCCTCGTCCCGCTCGAGGAGCAGGACCGGACCGCGTGGGACCACGCCGCGATCGACGCGGGCCTGGCCGAGCTGCGGCGGGCGGTGCGTCGCGAGCGCGTCGGCCCGTACCAGCTGCAGGCGCTGATCGCCGCGTGCCACGCGACCGCGCCGACGGCAGCGGCGACCGACTGGGTCAGGATCGTCGGCCTCTACGACGAGCTCGTCGCGGTCCTGCCGTCCGCCACCGTGCAGGTGAACCGTGCGGTGGCGGTGGGGATGGCGCGGGGGCCGCAGGCCGGTCTCGACGCGCTCGCCGGCACCCCGGACCACCCGCTCAGCCCGGCCGTCCGCGCGGACCTCCTGCGTCGGCTGGGCCGGGCGACCGAGGCTGCCGAGGCGTACCGGGAGGCGCTCACGCGCACGGACAACCAGGCGGAGCGGGCCTACCTCGAGGGCAGGTTGCGCACCTGAGGCCTACTGTCGCGGGATGGGGCCGACGCGTCGCATGCAGCAGGTGGAGGTGGTCGACGACGACCATCTGATCGCCGCTGCGGACGGGCCGCGGACCTCCGGGCGCGTCCGTCGCTGGGTCGCCGTGCTGCTCGTCGTGACCCTCGTGCTCGCAGGTGCTCAGCTGGTCCTGGCCGCCCGGGACCGCGCCACGTCCGCCCGGTTCGCGCAGCTCCCCGGGGCCCTTCCTCCGGTCGACGCGGACGTCGGCGCGCTCTGGCGGGTCGACGAGGCCGACCTGGAGGTGCTGACCGAGGGCGTCGAGGTCGAGGGCGGCCTCCTGGGGGTGCGGACCGGTGGCGACGGGGCGGCGAGCGTCGTGTCGCTCGACCCGCGGACCGGGGCCGAGCGGTGGAGCACGCCGCTGACCGACGCGGACACCGTGCTGGCGCAGCGGGGTGCGCGGTCCTCCGTCACGTCGTGCCTGCAGGTGCCCGAGGCGGACGATGCCGAGCCCCTGGTCGCCTGCCTGGTGTCCGACGCGCTGCTGAGCTTCGGCATCCGGGGTCGCCTGACCGTCACCCGGCCACCGACGACGTCGCGCGTGGTCGTGGTCGACGCCGCGGACGGCCGGGTCGTCGCCGACCGGACGGCTCCGCCCGCCATCGCGTTCGCGGTGCTGCCGGGGCTCGTCGCGGTCGGCCTACCCGGTCACGACGGGCACGCCGAGGTCACCGCGCAGGACCTGCTCAGCGGCGAGGTGCTGTGGCACCACAGCTCTCCGCGACCCGCGGTGGACCCGGTGGGCGACGTCTCGGGCTTCGAGGTCGTCGCGCTGGACGACCTGGTGGCCGTGGTCGAGGTCGGCTCGAACGTGACGCTGCTCGCGGCCGACGGCACGGTCGCGCGCGAGCGTGAGCGGTACGACCGGCTCTCCCAGGACGAGGCCGCCACCCGCCTGGAGGTGCTGTCGGGCTACCTGGCGTTCAAGCCGGTGACCACGATCGTGCAGCCCGGCCGGGCCGACCGGCGGATCCCGGGCCGCCTGGTGACCCGCACCGTCGACGACGGCAGCCTGCCGGGCATCGAGCTGATCGAGGGGTCGCGCATGCAGGCGCGGGACGCGACGACCGGCGACCGCCTGTGGCAGGCGGACCGGCACACGAGCGGCCCGGTCCTCGTCCTGCGCGGGCTGGTCTACTGCACCAGCGGGGACAGCCCCGGGGAGCTCGTGGCGTTCGACGGCCGGTCGGGGTCCGTCGTCTGGTCGGCGAACGTCGGCACGTACGACCAGCTGGCCCGGCTGATGACCGACGGCCGCGTCCTGCTCGTCGGGCTCACACCGGCGGAAGGCGAGGCCGAGGGCTCGCTCGCGGCGTTCGCGCTCGCCGACGGGGAGCGGCTCTGGCGCGTGCCGCTGCCCGACGGGCTCGACGCGGCGTGGACGCTGGGGCACGTGCTCGTCGCCGGCGACGACGCCGATCCCACGGTGTCGGTCGTGCTGGGCAGCCCATGATCCTCACCCGGTCTGCGCGCGCCGCCGAGCCGGTGCGGGGTTAGTGTCCGGCCATGTCGCGCGGTGCGATGCAGCACGTGGAGCTCGACGAGGCGGGGGTCCCCGTCCCCACCCGGCAGCCCCGTGCCCGTCGTCGAGGTACAGGGTGGTGGGTGGTCGGGACCGCCCTCGTCGTCGTCGCGGTGCTCGTCGCCACGCAGGCCGTGCTCGACGCCCGGGAGCGGGCGGTGGCCGAGCGGCTCGCCGCGACACCGGGGGTCGTGCGGTCCCTCGGTGCCGACGTCGGCGTGCTGTGGCGACCGGACCCGGCAGCGACGGCGGTGATCGTGCAGCGCATCGACGTCGACGGCGCGGTCCTCGGGCTCGCCGTCGCCGATGACGGCTCGCAGGCGTTCGTGTCCCTCGACCAGCGCACCGGCAGGCAGCGCTTCAGCACCCCGCTGCTCGATCCGGACCCTGCCCGCGCGCGGTCGCTGGACCGGACCGCGGCCGGCACGTGCGTCGCCGTGCCGGTCGACGAGGGGTCGCCCGACCAGGCCGCGTGCCTGGTGAGCGACGGCTTCGTGCAGTACGGCGACGAGGGCGTCGAGACCCGCAAGCCCGCGACGACCACCCGGGTGGTCGTCCTCGACACCCGCGACGGGCACGTCGTCGCCGACACGTCCGTGCCCGGCGCCACGGCGCTCGCGGCGCTGCGGGGGCTGGCGGTCGTGGCGGTCCCCGGGCGGGACGGACAGACGGAGGTGACCGGTCGGGACCTGTTCACCGGCGAGGTCCGCTGGCGGTTCAGCCCGCCGCTCCCCGGCGCCGACCGTCGCGTGTTCGCGGGCGAGGTGCAGCTGTTCGCCGTCGACGGCCTGGTCGGCGTCACGATCCCCGGCTGGACCGCCACGGTGCTCTCGTCGTCGGGCGAGGTGCTGCGCGAGAGCCGGCCGGGGGACGCCGACCACCTGCTGGACCCGGTCGCCGGCCGGCTCGTCCTGCTCTCGACCACCGGGTCGGGGGCCCTGCTCTCCACCCTGGTCGAGCGCGGCCGCGCGGACGTCGACGTACCCGGAGAGGTCCTCCCGCTCACGGTCGACGACGGGAGCGTGCCGGACCTCGTCCTGACGTCCAGCGGCAACGTGCGCGGCTGGGACGCGGCCACGGGAGAGTCGCGCTGGACGTCCGACGTCGTCGCGTCGGTGAACGCCCTCCTCCTGGACGGACGGGTGTACGTGAGCACCCGGGCCGGTGTGGCCGCGCTCGACGGTCGCACCGGCGACCTGCTGTGGCGGGCGAGCACGGCGGGGAGCACCGTGCCCGGGTTCGTCGCCACCGACGGACGGCAGCTGGTCACGACCGAGCAGCCCGTCGGCGGGGGGAACATCAGCGACCTCGCGGCCTTCGCCCTGGACGACGGCCGCACCCTCTGGCGGGTCGCGTTCCCCGACAACCTGTGGTCCAGCGCCGCCGTCGGGCACCTGCTGATCGGGTGGGGCCGGGACGGCCGGCTGGTGGTGCTCGGGTAGCACTCCTGGCGCGTAGTGTCCCGACATGGTGCGCGACGGCGAGACGCAGGAGGTCGAGCTGATCGACAGCGACTCCGAGCCGTCCGGGCCGGGGCCGGGCACCTCGCGCGTGCGGCGCTGGTGGTTCGTCGCCGGTGCGGCGGTCCTCGTCCTGGTGCTCGCCGGCGTGCAGTGGGTGGTCGACGCTCGCGAGCGCGCGGCCCTGGCGGCGCTCGCGGCCGTGCCTGGCGTGCTCGATCCGCTCGGGGACGAGCTCGAGGTCGTGCGCGCGCTCGGGGAGGAGGAGACCCGGTCCATGCTGACCTCGATCTCGCTGCCGGACCAGACGTGGGCGAGCATCCGGGTCGGCGAGGACGGGTCCCAGGCCTTCACCGCGACCGACCTCCGCACGGGCGAGGCCCTCTGGTCCACGCCGCTGCTCGGGCCGAACCCCGGCCGCGCGGCCGGCCGTCAGAAGAGCAGCGGCGGCGAGTGCAGGCCGGGTGCCGACGCCCACGCGGCAGCGGCGACATGGGCCGTGTGCACGGTCACCGACGGCTACAGCACGTTCTCCATCGCGGAGGGCGAGGAGCCCGTGCAGGCGACCACCACCCGGGTCGCGGTCCTCGACACGGGCGACGGGCACCTTCTGGCCGACTGGCCCGCGGAGCACGACGCCCGGATCGGCGTGCTGCCGGGCATGGTGCTCGTCGGTCTCCGGCGGGACGGGGACATCGAGATCGTCGCGCACGACGCCCGCACCGGCGCCGAGCTCTGGCGCCACCAGGACTCGCCTGCCCCGAACACGTCGGTGCCCGCCAGCTCCTGGTCGTTCGACACCGCCGGCGACGTCGTCGCGTACCGCGACGGCGACCGGCTGACGGTGCTCTCCGCGGATGGCGAGGTCGTCCGGACGGACCTGCAGGCCGCTCGGGGCGAGGGCCTCGTCACCGATCCCGGGACAGGTCTGCCGACCCTGCCTCTCCGGACGCAGACCGGGGACCTGACGGGGACGACGACGATCCTCGCGCGCGACGCCGACCCGGCCCGCGACCGCGTGCTCCTCGGCCGCGTCCTGCAGCTGACCGTCGACGACGGGAGCGTGCCCGGCCTCGTGCTGAGCTCGCGCGACAAGCTGTACGCGTGGGACGAGGAGACCGGCCGGCCGCGATGGGACCGGGACCTCGCGGGGGTCGGGGTCGGCGCGCTCGTGGTGCACGGCCGGGTCTTCCTGTGCAGCGGGACGTCGCTCGTCGCGCTCGACGGCCGGACGGGGGAGCAGCTGTGGGAGGCGGAGGTGCCGTCGTGCTCGTACTCAGGTCTGCTGACCGACGGCCAGGACCTCCTGGTCGGCTCGATCACCACAGGAACCTCGGGGCTGGGCGGCCTCACGGGGTACGACTTCGCGACCGGCGAGGTCACCCGGCGGTTCGAGTACCCCGCGGGACTCGTCCAGCTCGGGACCTTCCAGGAGCACCTCCTGGGCTACACGCGGACGTTCGAGGAGGTCGTCGTCCTGCGCTGACCGGGCGGCAGGTACAGTCCCGCCATGGCGCGCGGTGGCGACATGCAGGAGGTCGAGCTGCTCGACGGTGACGAGGACGTCGCCGTGCAGCCGTCGCCGCCTGCCCGGGACCGGCGGCGCCTGTGGTGGGTCCCGGTCGGTGCCGTGGCGGTGGCGCTGTCGCTCGTCGGCACGCAGCTGGTCCTCGACGCCCGCGAGGACGCGGCGGCGGCACGGCTCGCGGCCGTCCCCGGGGTGTTCCCGCCGCTCGGCGACGAGCTCGGCGTGCTGCGCACGATCTCCCAGGCGGACGCCACGGGCATCTGGGGAGGCCTCCGGCTGGGCGGCGCGCGGACGGCCGGCATCCTGGTCGCGCCGGACGGGTCGCAGTCCTTCACGGCGATCGACCAGCGGACCGGCGACACGCTGTGGTCCACCCCGCTGCTGGGTCCGGACGCGGACAGGGCCGCATCGCTCGAGAACGCCTACGGCGGCGCGTGCCAGGGCGACGGGACGCGAGGCGCGCCGGCGACGGTCGCCGCCTGCCTGGTCACGGACGGTTTCGTGCGCTACGAGGACGACGGGACCGAGGAGCGGTCACCCGCGACCACCACGAGGGTGGTGGTCCTCGACACCACTGACGGGCACGTGATCACCCAGTGGGAGGTGGAGGAGACCTCGCAGCTCGCCCTCGTCGGCGACCTCGCCGTGGTGGGGACCCGCAGTGCGGAGCGCGGGGTGGTGGTCGTCGCGCACGACGTGATCACCGGCGACGAGCAGTGGCGGTACCAGGAGCCTGTCGACGGCACCCTCGTCGGGTCGCCGCAGGAGTACTGGGGGCTCATGGCCGCCGGCGACGTCGTCGCCATGCATGACGGCCACGGCCTCGCCTTCCTGTCGCCGACCGGGACCCTCATCCGCGAGGACCTCCGCGCCGCGAGCCGTGATGCCGGCTTCGCCACCGACCCCGTCACGGGGACCTTCGCGATCACCAGCTACTCGAGCGGCAGCGCGCGGATCACGACGCTGCTGGCTCCCGACGCCGACCCGGCCGGCGACGTCGTGCTGCAGGGTGAACCCGTGCACGTCTCCGTCGACGACGGGAGCCTGCCGGGTGTGGTGCTGACGTACCTGTCCCACGCGTACGCGTGGGACCGGCAGACCGGTGAGCAGCTGTGGGAGGCCGAGGTCCAGCCGAGCTACAGCGGCCTCGTGATCCGTGGACGCGTCTACCTGACCACCTCGACCGAGGTCCTCTCGCTCGACGGGCTCAGCGGCGAGGTCCTGTGGCGCACCCAGCTGCCGTCCTACGGCATGGGTGAGCTCGCCACCGACGGTCGCGACCTCCTGCTGCTGTCGTCGTCGTACGACGGCACCAGCGACGGCGCGGTGACCGTCTACGACCTCGCCAGCGGTGACGAGCTGCGGACGATCCCGTACCCGGAGGGCGTCGACGACGTCCAGCTGCTCAACGGCCTGCTCGTGGGCTGGTCGCAGGTGTCCGAGGAGATCACGCTCCTCGAGTGACCCGGTCGGTCACCCCAGGGCGTCGATCGCGACCATCTCGTCGTCGGTCAGCGTGAACCCGAGGACGTCGAGGTTGGTCGCGATCCGCTCCGGCGTCGTCGACTTCGGGATGACCACGACGTCGTGCTGGACGTGCCAGCGCAGCACCACCTGCGCAGGGGTCACGCCGTGGGCGTCCGCCGCGTCGGTCAGCGCCGTCGACCGCAGGTCGGTGCGCTTCAGCGGGCTGTACCCCTCGACCACGACACCGCGCTCGAGGTGGGCAGCCAGCAGGTCCGGGTCGTGGTCGCGCGGGCTGTACGGGATCTGGTTCACGGCCGGTGCCTCCCCCGTGGCGGCGATCAGCTCGTCGAGCTGGGCGAGCGAGTAGTTGGACACGCCGATCGACCGGACCAGGCCCTCGTCGCGCACCTCGCGGAACACCTGCCACGTCTCGGGGGAGGCGTGGCGTCCCGGCGGCCAGTGGATCAGCCAGAGGTCCAGGTGGTCGGTGCCCAGTGCCGTCAGCGACTCGGTGAGGGTGCGACGGGCGCGGCCGGCGTGGTCCGGGGGGAGCTTGGTGGTGACGAAGACGTCGTCGCGGTCGATGCCGACGCCTCCGAGGGCGCGGCCGACCTCGGCCTCGTTGCCGTAGCCGGTGGCGGTGTCGATGTGGCGGTAGCCCAGCTGCAGGGCCACGCTCACCGCACGCTCGGCGGCCCCGCCCTCCGACTGCCAGGTGCCGAGGCCGACGACGGGGATCTGGCCACCGGGGAGGGTGAGAGTGGGGATCGGTGCGTTGATCATGCGCCCCAGTCTCGCCCGGGACCTCCCGCCGCGCCCGACGGTCTCGCTACGCTCCCCGGGTGGTCGTCGCCGACGTCGGCCGGCGTCGCGGCGCACCCCCCGCCGTGCCTCCGTTCTCGACGCTCTGGGTTCTCACCGCCGCGGGTGTCCTGCTCGCGGTGCTCGTCGCCCTGTCCGGGCGGTACGGCCCGCACCGCGACGAGCTCTACTTCGTCGCCGCCGGCCGGCACCTCGCGTGGGGCTACCCCGACCAGCCGCCACTGACCCCGCTGATCGCCCGCCTGATGGACCTGCTCGCACCGGGCTCCCTGGTCGCGCTGCACCTACCCAGCGCGCTCGCCGCGGCTGCGGTCGTGGTTCTGGCGGCCCTGACCGCACGGGAGCTGGGCGGGGGGACCGGGGCGCAGCTGCTCACGGCCGTCGCGACCGGGACCGGCGTGGTCGTCGTGACGCTCGGGCACATCCTGTCGACGACCACCATCGACACCCTCTTCTGGGTCGCGATCGTCTACGTGGTGCTGCGGACCCTCTCCCGGGACGCGCCGCGCGGCTGGCTGCTGGTCGGGCTGCTCACCGGGCTCGGGCTGCTGGACAAGCACCTGGTCGCGTTCCTGCTCGCGGCGATCGTCGTCGGCGTCGCCCTGACGCCGCAGGTCCGGCACCACCTGCGCTCGCCGTGGGCGTGGGCAGGCGTCGGTCTCGCCGTGCTGCTCTGGCTGCCGAACCTGCTGTGGCAGGCCACGCACGGGTGGCCGCAGCTGGAGCTCGCCGCGGACATCCGCGACGAGTACTCCGGGGTCGGCCCGCGGCTCGAGTTCGTCGGGCTCCTGCTCGTGCAGTTCAGCCCGGTCGCCGCGGCGCTGTGGATCTACGGGCTCGTGCGGCTGCTGCGCGTGCCGGCGCTGGTGCGTGCCAAGCCGCTGGCGTGGGCGTTCCTCGTGCTGGTGGTCCTGTTCCTGGTGACCGGCGGCAAGGCGTACTACGTCGTCGGCGCGGTGCCGGTGCTGCTCGCTGCGGGCGCGTGCGGGCTGGAGGAGCGCTGGTCCCGACGGGGTCTGGTGGTGGCCGGTGCCGTGCTCGCGCTGAGCGCGTTCGTCGTGTGGCCGGCCGCACTCCCGGTGCTGCCGGAGAGGGCGTTCGGCGCCTCGGTGTACCCGGAGCTCAACGACGACCAGGCCGAGATGATCGGTTGGCCCGCGCTCGTCGACGCCGTGGGCTCCGCCGTCGCCGACAGCGATGCCGAGCTCGTGGTGACCGGGAACTACGGCGAGGCGGGCGCGCTCGAGTGGTACGGGTCCGACGTGCCGGTGTTCAGCGGGCACAACGGGTACGCCGCATGGGGACCGCCGGCCACGGACCTGACAGGCCCGGTCGTGCTCGTCGGCTACGAGGCCGCGCCGGACTGGGCGGTCGGGTGCCGGGACGTGGGGCGCGTCGACAACGGGGTCGACGTCGACAACGAGGAGCAGGGCGGCCTGGTGCAGGTGTGCGACGGGCCGCGGGGCTCGTGGGCCGACGTGTGGGACGAGGTCCGCCGGCTCGACGCGTGAGTCCGGGGTCGGCCACCCGCGGCTCCCGGTCGGCCCGAACGTGGAGCTGCACCGGCTTCCTGCTGTCCGCGTTGCACCGCGTCGTCGCCTCTCGACGTTCTCTTGCGCACATGTACGTAAGTTCTTGCTTTGTCTGATTCGATCTTGTCAGTCAGATTGTCCAGAACGTACGGTGTGTCCCGTCCATGCGGCACCGTTGCCTCCCTGTCGGCCGGTGCCGTCCCGGCTGCGCAAGGAGGCGCTCCGTGAGGAACACAGTCAGCTGGTCACGCCGTCGAGCGGCACGAGCCCTCGCCCTCGTGCTCGCCGCCGCCACCGTCGTCGTCGGCACCAGCAGCGCGGCCTCGGCCCACGGTCGGCCCCCCGCCCCGACGCCGACCCCGGTCACCCGCGCCGCCCTCGACCCGGCCCTGGTCAGCGGGCGCGGTGCAGCGGTCGGCTTCCTCGAGCAGGAGGCGGAGAAGGCGGTCACGAACGGCACGGTCATCGGCCCCGACCGGACGGCGTACACGCTGCCCGCGGAAGCGTCGGGACGCTCGGCCGTGCAGCTGGCGCCCGGGCAGTACGTCGAGTTCACGCTGCCGAAGGCCGCGAACGCGCTCACCGTCCGGTACTCGATCCCCGACTCGGCCACCGGCGGCGGCATCACCGCGCCGCTCGACGTCACGGTCAACGGCTCCGGCAAGCGGACCATGACGCTGACCTCGCAGTACTCCTGGCTCTACAACCAGTACCCGTTCAGCAACGACCCCAACGCCGGGCTGCTGCACCCCGACTGGTGGATCACCGAGTGCGGGTGCGTTCCCGCGTACACGACGCCCACGCCGACGATCACGACGCCGTTCCGGCCCATGCACTTCTACGACGAGCAGCGCCTGCTGCTCGGGAAGACCGCGAAGGCCGGCGACACGGTCCGCCTGACGGCCCCCGCCGGGACGAACGCCGCGTGGACCGTCATCGACCTGCTCGACTCCGAGCAGGTCGGGCTGCCGCACGTCCGGTTCAAGGCCGCCAACGTGCTGCTGTTCGGCGCCGACCCGTTCGGCAAGAAGGACTCTGCCGCGGCGTTCGACAAGGCGATCGCGTTCGCGCAGAAGAAGGACCTTCCGGTGTACGTGCCGCCGGGGGTCTACCAGGTGAACCGGCACATCATCGTCGACGACGTCACGATCGAGGGCGCCGGCAGCTGGTACACCACCATCCGCGGGAAGGAGGTCGCCCTGTCGACCCCCGCCCCGGACGGCTCGGTCCACACCGGCGTCGGGTTCTACGGCAAGGACGCGTCCGTCGGCGGGTCGTCGAACGTGCACCTGTCCGGGTTCGCCATCCAGGGTGACGTGCGCGAACGCATCGACACCGACCAGGTGAACGGCGTCGGCGGCGCCCTGAGCGACTCCACCATCGACGGGCTCTACATCCAGCACACCAAGGTCGGCGTGTGGGTGGACGGGCCGATGGACAACCTCGTCGTGAAGAACAGCTACTTCGTCGACCAGATCGCCGACGGGCTCAACTTCCACACCGGCGTCACCAGCTCGGTCGCGTCGAACAACTTCGTGCGGAACACCGGCGACGACGGCCTCGCGATGTGGGCCGAGAACACGACGAACTCCGGCAACAAGTTCGAGAACAACACGGTCCAGACGCCGACGCTCGCCAACGGGATCGCGATCTACGGCGGTCACGACACGACGCTCGTCGGCAACCTCGTCGCTGACCCGATCCGCGAGGGGAGCGGCATCCAGGTGGGCTCCCGGTTCGGCGCCGAGCCGTTCACCGGCAGCCTCTGGATCACCGACAACACGACCGTCCGTGCCGGCACCTACGAGCTCAACTGGAACATCGGGCTCGGGGCGATCTGGTTCTACGCGCTCCAGGGGAACATCGACGCGGACATCCAGGTGGTCGGCGACCACTTCCTCGACAACACCTACAACGCGATCATGGTCGTCGCCGACTGGCCGGTGAAGGATCTCTACTCGGTCACCAACGTCCACTTCAAGGACATCCGCGTGGACGGCACCGGCACGTCGGTGCTCAGCGCGCGGGCCGCCGGGTCCGCCACGTTCGAGAACGCGGACGCCCGCAACGTCGGTGCCGTCGGCATCAACAACTGTGGGTCGTTCAACTTCCCGCCCACGGGGTCCGAGTGGTCGTCGATCGACCTCGGCGGCAACGACGGCGGCGGCACCACCGGCCCATGGTTCGGGTCGTGGCAGCTGCCGAACACGATCACGTGCGACGACCGGCCGCCCGTGGTCGTCCCGCCCGCGCCGTCGCCCTGGTGACGACGGCAGGACCGCCGCCGGGGGTGCGGTGAGAGAAGGGCGGCGTCCGGGGCTGGGTACCCGGACGCCGCCCTTCTCGCTGCCCCCGTCACCTGCCCTCGAGCACAGCCCAGCCGTGGGGTGCGACGGCGGACTGGTCGCCACGCGTCGTGTCGTCGCAGGCCACCGGGGTCCCGGCCGGCATCGCCAGCGGTGCGTCGTCCAGGTTGAGCGCGACGGTCAGCACGTCGTCGCCGTCGCGCACCTCGTAGACGAACGTGGTGTTGGTGAGCTCGACCTGCGTGGTGCGCGCCCGGTGCAGCCACGGGTGGCGACGGCGCAGGCCGATCAGCTCCTGGTGGAGCCGCAGGACGGGGTTGTCGTCGTCGCCGGGTCCGTCGGGTGTGAGCTCCGGGCGGACGGCGTCGTCGCCACCCTCGCGCTCCTCCTTCACCCCGGTGGCCCCCAGCTCGTCGCCGGCGTAGACCGTGGGGGTGCCGCCCACCGTGCACAGCACCACGACTGCGTGCGTACGGTGCCGGGGGTCCTCGATGGTGCTCGCGATGCGCGTGGTGTCGTGGTTCCCGACGAACGTCTGCGGCGCGAACGACTCGAGGAACTCGTCGTGCCGCGTCAGCGACCAGGCCAGCTCCCACAGGTTGGCGTCGCTGATGGAGCTCCAGATCGCCTTCCAGAGCTCGTACTGGGTGACCGAGTCGACGGTCGACTCCTGCACGAACGCGGGGTAGTCACCGTGGATGACCTCCGCGACGAACCACGCGTCCGGGTGCTCCGCGCGCACGCGGGGCAGGACCTGCGCCCAGAACGTCGTCGGCACCGCGTACGCCGCGTCGAGCCGCCACCCGTCCGCGCCCCGGCCCAGCCAGTGGTTCATGACCCGGACCACGTAGTCGACGACGCCCGGGTGCGCATGGTCGAGCGTGACGAGCGCGCCGTGGCCCTCGAAGCCGACGAACCCACCGTCGTCGTCGCGCAGCAGCCAGACGTCGTCGTCGGACCGGCCCTCGATCGCGTCGACCGACCGGCGTGCGATCGCCGAGTCCCGGCCCACGTGGTTGAAGACCCCGTCGAGCAGCACCTTCAGACCCCGGCCGTGCGCCTCCGCGACGAGGGCGTCGAAGTCCTCGTCGCCACCGAGGCGCGGGTCGATGCGCAGGTGGTCGACGGTGTCGTACCCGTGCGTGGTGGACGCGAAGACCGGACCGAGCAGGATGCCCGAGGCGCCCAGCGTGACGACGTGGTCGAGCCACCCGACCAGGCGTCGGAGGCGGTGCTCGTCGGGACCGGGCGGCTCACCCGGGTACGCGCCGACGGCGCCGAGCGGGTAGACGTGCCACCAGATCGCGTGTCGGACCCAGTCGGGCTCGGTCATCTGCTCCCTCGTCCCCGTCGTGGTTCGTCGTCGAGCGTAGGCCGTGGGCGGGGCGGTCGCAGGGTCCGAGCGGTGAGGCGGCGCGGGCGGTGCTTGCCCGCGGACATGCCCGCAGGGATAGTCCGGACGTGGAGCCCGACCCAAAAGGGGGGCCCGAGGCCCTCGGGCAGCTGACGCGTCAGCCGTGCGGCCGATCCACCGGTGTGATGGGACCTCGCACACGCGGTCCGGCTGGTCCCTTCCAGACCGGCCCGGCTCAGCCGGTCTCCTCCGGTGGGCCGAGGTGCGGGTACCGGCGTCGTAGTACCGGCGGGGCCGCCCACCACCACGACTCCGCGAGGTGCGCCCGCAGCGTCTCGTCATCCACGACGTCCATCGCGATGAGCACCAGGTTGGTGCCCGCGTGGTGGTCGGTGGTCGAGTACAGCGCCGGCTCCTGCTCCACCAGCGCCAGCCGCTCCCCGTCGTCCTCGACACGCACCGTGAGGCGGTCCTCGTCCCACAGGCGTGCCACCAGGTTCCGGTGGAACCACGCCGGCTGCCCCCAGCTCTGCCGCTCGGTCACCTCCGGCAGAGCGAGTGCCGACCGTCGGGCGTCGTCGAGGTCCATCGACCCATCCTCGCGGTGACCACCCACATCGGCGGCGGCTGACAGACGGGCCAGAGTCAGAAAGGTGGGTCGCCGAGGTCAGGTGGTGCGGGTGGTGGTGGTCGGTGCTGGAAGGCGTCGGGGGCCGTGTGGATGCGTTGAGGGTGGCGGGCGTAGGTCAGTCCGTGGCGGTCGGTCCAGGTGGAGATGCCGGTGGTCGGGTCCCAGGTCACGCTCCACCAGCGCTTCGTCTTGGCTTGGTGGTGGTGCTTGCACAGGGAGTGCAGGTTCTCGGTCGTCGTCTGCCGCGCGCTGGCCGGGTCGGTCGCCTGGTGGTCGTAGGGGATGCGGTGGTCGATCTCGCAGCGGGCGGCCGGTTGGCGGCAGCCCGGGAAGGTGCAGGTGATGTCGCGGGCGGCCACCGTGCGGGTCAGGTCCGCACCGGGGCGGTAGCTGGTGGTCCCGACCGCGGTGACCTGGCCGGTGCGGTCGGTCAGGATCCGGCGCCAGGTGGCGTCCTGGGCGAGCTCGCGGGCGACCTGGGCGGGGATCGGCCCGTAGGAGCCGAGGGTGCCCGGGTGGTCGTCGAGGCCGAGCAGGGTCGAGGCGGCGACGGTCACCTGGAGGGCTGCGCGTTCGCCGTGCCTGCGGGGCAACGGCGTGCCGTCGGGCGTCAGCTGGGTGTCCAGGATGCCGGTGAAGATGTCGGCGAAAGCGTCCGCTCGTCGCTGGTCGATGGTGCGGGTGTCGCCGTCCACCGCACTGTGACCGGCCAGGGCGTCGATCGCGGTGAACGCCGCGGTGGCCTCGGCGGCGGGCAGGTAGGCGATGAGGCGGGCCATCGCGTCCGGAGCCAGGGCCAGCTCGACCGAGCGGCGGTCGCGTTCCGTGCGGCGGCGGCGCTCGGCGGCGCCCGGATCGGTGGCGATGAGGGTGGCGCGCACGTGGCGGGTCAGCTGGGGCGTGGTCATCTCTCCGGCCCGGGCCACCGCGTCGGCGACGACGATCGCGGCGATGTCCGGCGCGGCTGAGGACGTCTCGGCCAGGATCACGTCTACCTTGCGGGCCTCGATCGCGCCGGCGGCCCAGGCGTCGGCCAGCACGGGGTGCTGTCCGGCGCCCCAGGCGCGCACGAACAGGGCGGTGGCGGCGCGCCTGGTGCACGCCAGGGCGCAGGCGAGCTCGTCGGGGACGCGCGCCAGGGCGTCGGTGGTCCGGGCCTCGATCTCGCGGATGACCTCGGCCTGCGCGGCCTGGGCCATGTTCACGACCTGCTGCCACGCCGAGGCAATGTTCACCAGGGCCACGTCCGAGACGTCGGCGACCGGCACCGACGACAGCATCGAGGCCAGCTCACCGACCTCGACAGCGGGGATCGGAAAGGCCGGGACCTCCCGCAGGTTCACCACACGTGCCCCGCCATCGTCACCTCCGCCGTCCGAGGCGCCGGGGACAGCGAGACCGCCCGCACCGAGATCGTCGGCGGCTGCGCTCGGACCCCGCGCGGCGCCCGGACCCCGCGCGGCGCCCGGACCCAGCGCGGCGCCCGCGCCGGCGGTGCCCGTGACATCGCCCGCGAGATCTGCGGCGTCGAGTCGGTCCTCGAGCATCGCCGTCATCGCCGCCACCTCCGACCTCGTTCCGCGAATTCACCCGATCCGGGCATAGAACAACTGTACGACCGACCACTGACATTCGCCGCTGACCAGCACAAACGCGGACAGCGGCGATGAGGCCAGAGACATGGGACTCGTACACTTGTTCGATGGCTCGGGAGATCGACTGGTCGAAGTGGCAGCGGACGCCACGCGGCTGGGTGCGGGTGCCGCCGGGTGGCTGCCCGGCCGGTCACCGGTGGACGACGAGCGGGCCGGGCCGGCCGTCGGAGCGGTTCGTCACGTGCGGGTGCACCGTCGACCGGCACCACACGCTCTGGGTGTGCCCGACGTGCGGGATGCACTGCGCGGAGGGGTGCACGGACACGGACCTGTGGGCGGGCACGACGGTGTCGTCGGGGATCATCGGCAGCCGCCGCGGGCTGGTGTGAGTGGGGGTGCGAGAGGCGGTCGAACACACCAGAGACCCGCGACGGCCGCGGCGTGGTGCGTCGCGAGATAGTGGGTGGCATGGGGCGCCGGTGGGGGATCGTCGTGATGGCCGTCGCGCTGCTGTCCGCATCGTGCGCGTCGTCGCAGGCGAGCCGTGCCCCGACGGTTGCGCCGACCGCAGGGTCGTCGACCCCGAGCCAGGCACCGGTGACGGCTCCGGCGGTCCCGGACGTCGCAGACGCCCCGGTCGTCGTCCTTCCGCCCCCGGACTTCACGTCCACCATCTCCGAGATCACCCCGGAGCTGGCCGCCCGGATGGAGCCGTCGTGGCGCCCCGGGTGCCCGGTCCCGCTGGAGGACCTCCGCTACGTCACGGTGACCCATCGCGACTTCGCGGGGGAGAAGGTCCAGGGGGAGCTGGTGGTGCACGCCGACGCGGCGGAGGACATGGTCACGGTGTTCCGCGCGCTGTTCGACGCGGGCTACCCGGTCCGGTCGATGCGGCTGGTCGACGACTTCGGAGCCAGCGACGACGCGTCGATGGACGCGGACAACACGTCGGCCTTCAACTGCCGGGCGATCACCGGCGGGACGGGGTGGTCGGAGCACGCCTACGGGCGGGCGATCGACGTCAACCCCGTCGAGAACCCGTACGTGTCGGGCTCGTCGGTGGGGCCGAGCGCCGGCCGCGAGTTCGTGCGGCGCCCCGACAGCCCGGGCGTGATCCACGGCGGTGACGAGGTGGTCGGTGCGTTCGCCGCGGTCGGGTGGCTCTGGGGTGGCGACTGGGACTCCCCGGTGGACTACCAGCACTTCTCGCCGTCGGGCCGCTGAGCGCGGTCAGCCCAGCCGCGCGTCGACCTCCGCCATGCGCCGCTCGGCGATCAGCCGCACGGTCTCGGCGCTCAGCGGCGAACCCGCGTCGAACTGCAGGGTGGCGCCGGACAGCTTCCCCTCGCCGACCACCCCGGCGAGCGACGTGGCCAAGGGTGGGCTCATGAGGTGCAGGCTGCAGTGCGTCTTCGCGACGGACAGCGCGACGAGCCCGGTCCCGCGGTACTTGATGGTCGGCACCTGGTAGGAGATGACCTGCTCGGCGTCGGGCACGACCTCGAGCAGCCGGTCGCGCACCACGCGCAGCGCGGCGCCCTGCTCGGGTGGGACGGCGTCGAGGTACTCGTCGACGGTGCTGGCCGGGTAGCCCTCACGAACCATGGCTCCTCCTAGGGGTGTGCTCGAACGGTGACCTCGACGAAGTCGTCGACCCGCATCACGCGCAGCCCGGCGCGGATCACCGCAGGTACCAGGTGGGCTCCGTCGTCCCCGTGCAGCCGGACGGGTGCGCCGAGGACGAGCACGCGCCCCTGACGCACCATCCGTGCTTCGCCTGCGGCCTCGAGGTTGCGCAGCCACTGGACCTGGGTGCCGTAGGTCAGGGCGATGACGAGGCCCCGCGGCGTGGTGAACGCGAAGACGGGGGTGCGGTACCGGCGTCCGCTGCTGCGCCCGACGTGGTGGAGGGTGGCCATCGGCCAGACCTGGTCGGAGATCGACCCCAGCACGGGGTTGGTCACCCGGCGGTTGAACCGCGTGACCCAGAGCGGGATCGGCATGTCCTCGACGGTAGTGCGCAGGGTAGGGCGACCGCACGAGGAGTGCGAGCCCAGGGGCGGTCTGGACACCCGGGGTCTCGCCCAGCGGACCGGGAGTTGCACCCGCGGGGCAGACATGAGCACGGTGGAGACGCCCGATCGAGCCGCCCGCGAGGGTGGCGCCACCGGCAACCGAGAGGAGAGCCCTGTGCTCACCCTGACCGACACCGCCCGTACCGCCGTCCACACGCTCACGACGAAGGCAGGTCTTCCCGACGAGACCGGGGGTCTGCGGATCGCGCAGCAGGAGGCCGGCGGCTTCGCGCTGGCGCTCGTCCCGGAGCCGTTCCCCGGCGACGACGTCGTGACCGACGGGTCGACCCGCGTGTACGTGGACCCGGAGGCGTCCGTGACCCTGGCCGACCAGCGCCTGGACGTCGAGCCCGCTGCGGACGGCACGATGTTCACGCTCGGCCCGCAGCAGTAACCACCAGCACCACAGCCGCCCGAGCCCGCTCGGGCCGACGACGACGGCGAGGACCCTTCCCCCTCCGAGGTCCTCGCCGTCGTCGTGCCAAGAACGACGACGGCCCGACGCATGTGCGTCGGGCCGTCGTGTCGGTAGTGCGAGCGGTCAGGCGCCGCCGAGCAGCTGCTCGAACGACGGGACCGCGTCGTAGAGGCCGACGGGCGCGGACGGCTCCCGGTCTGCGACCATCTCGGCGAGCTCGCGGCCGGCGCGACGGATCCGGTTCGGCAGCGGGTTGACGTCGTCGCCGCCCCCGTCCGCCCAGTCGTCGGTGGCCGCGAACACGGCGGTCCCGGCGACGTCGGCCCGCAGGTAGGCGAACAGCGGCCGCAGCGCGTACTCGAGCGCCAGCGAGTGCCGCCCGGTGCCGCCGGTCGCGCCCACGAGCACGGGCCTCCCGACGAGGGCGTCCTTGTCGAGGATGTCCACGAACGACTTGAACAGACCGGAGTACGAGGCCGAGAAGATCGGCGTGACGGCGATGACGCCGTCGGCGGCCGTGACCTTCTCGATGACCTCCTTGAGCGGCCCGGAGGCGAAGCCCGAGAGGGTCATGTTGACCACCTCGTGGGCGACGTCGCGCAGCTCCACGTACTCGACGTTCGCCGTGATGCCGCGAGCGGCGAGCTCGGTGACGGTCGCGTCCGCGAGGCGGTCGGCCAGCAAGCGTGTCGACGAGGGCTGGGACAGCCCGGCCGAGATGACGACGATGGAGCGGTTGCTCATCGTGGTGCCTTTCCCCAACATCAAGAAGAGAGCGTGTCTTCGGCCCGGAGGCCCGTGAAGGTGTCCTCGGCGACGACCTGCTCATGCACGGTACCCGCGGCCACGGCCTTCGCCACCCGCTCGGCGTGGGTCGGCGGGTTCGCCGGCACGTGCGCGGGACGGGCGGACTCGGCCTCGGCGCGCAGCACCGGGACGACCTCGGTCGCGAGGATGTCGATCTGCTCCAGCACGGTCTTCAGCGGGAGTCCCGCGTGGTCCATGAGGAACATCTGGCGCTGGTAGTGCCCGACCTGGTCGCGGAACTTCCCGTACCGGTCGATGACCTCCTGCGGGCTGCCCACGGTCAGCGGGGTGTCGCGCATGAAGTCCTCCATCGCCGGGCCGTGCCCGTAGACGGGCGCGTTGTCGAAGTACGGCCGGAAGTCCTTCACGGCGTCCTGCGAGTTCTTCCGCATGAACACCTGCCCGCCGAGCCCGACGATGGCCTGGTCGGCCTGCCCGTGCCCGTAGTGCGCGTAGCGCTCGCGGTAGAAGTTCACCATCTGCGCGGCGTGCTCCAGCGGCCAGAAGATCGCGTTGTGCAGGAAGCCGTCACCGTAGTAGGCGGCCTGCTCGGCGATCTCAGGGCTCCGGATCGAGCCGTGCCACACGAACGGCGGGACGCCGTCGAGCGGCCGCGGGGTCGACGTGAAGCCCTGCAGCGGGGTGCGGAACTTGCCCTGCCAGTCCACGACGTCCTCCTCCCAGAGGCGGCGGAGCAGCGCATAGTTCTCGATGGCCAGCGGGATGCCCTGGCGGATGTCCTGACCGAACCACGGGTAGACGGGGCCGGTGTTGCCGCGGCCCATCATGAGGTCCATCCGGCCGTCGGAGATGACCTGGAGCATCGCGTACTCCTCGGCCAGCCGGACCGGGTCGTTGGTGGTGATCAGCGTCGTCGCGGTCGACAGGATGATGTTCTTCGTCGTGCCCGCGAGGTAGCCGAGCATCGTGGTGGGGGACGAGGGGACGAACGGCGGGTTGTGGTGCTCGCCGGTCGCGAAGACGTCCAGCCCTGCCTCGTCGGCGTGCTGGGCGATGGTGAGCATCGCGCGCACCCGCTCCGTGTCGTCCGGCGTCCGGCCGGTGGTCGGGTCGGTGGTGACGTCGCCGACGGTGAAGATCCCGAACTGCATCTCGCGCCTCGCTAAGGGAATGAGGTTCATGCGTTTGCATGTACTTGCCGCTCAACAGGGTCACCCCCCGACCTATTCCCCGAGGCTGGCCCCGGTGAGCCGGAGCGCGAGCCCCCTATAGCGTGGGGGCCACACCGGCCGGCTGGGGAGGGCGACTCGGGGTGAGCGAACAGATCAGGGTGCTCGTCGTCGAGGACGACGCCGACACCGCCCAGTACGTGCGCACGGTGCTGGAGCGCCGGGGCGGCATGCACGTGACCGTGGCGCACGAGCCGATGTCCGCGCTGGCCGAGGTCGCGGCGAACACCTTCGACGTCGTGCTGACCGACATCCAGATGCCGGGCATGAGCGGGCTCGACCTGCTCGGGGAGCTGCGCTCCCGCGCGGCCGGCACGCCCGTGGCCGTCATGACGGCGTTCGCCAGCGTGGACTACGCCGTCGAGGCACTCCGTCGCGACGCCGACGAGTTCCTGGTCAAGCCCGTCGCCGCCGCGACCCTCCTGGAGCGCATCACCGCGCTCGCGGTCGAGGGTCGCGCCAAGCGCGCCGCCGAGGGAGCCACCGAGACGGTGCTGGCCGTGGGCGCGCACCCCGACGACGTGGAGATCGGCGTCGGGGCGACGCTCGCGTCCCACCGCGCGGTCGGTGACACGGTCGTCATCCTCACGCTGTCCAGCGGCGCGATCGGGGGCGAGGTCCAGCTCCGCAGGCACGAGGCGCTCGCCGCCGCCGGGGTCATCGGGGCACGCCTCTACCTGCACGACTTCGAGGACACACGGCTCGATCCCGCGGGCGGCCTGATCACGACGATCGAGGAGCTCATCCGCGAGGTCGACCCGACCGTGGTCTACACGCACAGCGAGCACGACCGGCACCAGGACCATCGCGCGGTCCGGCAGGCCGTCGACGTCGCCGCCCGCCGCGTCCCGTCGCTCGCGTGCTTCCAGAGCCCGTCCTCGACGATCGACTTCCGGCCCACCCGCTTCGTCCCCGTCGACGGGTTCATCGAGGCCAAGCTGCAGATGCTCGCGGCGTTCGAGTCCCAGTCCCACCGCGACTACATGGAGCCGGACCTCGTGCGCGCCACCGCCCGGTACTGGTCGCGGTTCGGCGGTGGGCAGCAGTACGCCGAGCCGCTGGAGATGGTGCGCGCTGCCGCGATGCTCAGCACCAAGGCGCGGGCCGCCGGCGTCGTGGCCGTCCCCGAGTCGGACGTCGTCGACGAGCACGGAGGTCACGCATGAGGGTCCTGGTCACGGGTGCCGGCGGACCGGCGGGGGTCGCGGTGATCCGCTCTCTGCTGCGCCGCGGCGACGTCGAGGTGATCGCCGCCGACATGGACCGCTGGGCCAGCGCCCTGTACCTGGTGGACGCCGGGTCGCGGCACCTGGTGCCCGCCGGCCGGGCGGAGAACTTCGTCGACGTGGTGCGCGGGATCTGCCGAGACGAGCGCGTCGACGTCCTGTTCCCGACGGTCGACGTCGAGCTGCCGAAGCTCGCCGCCGCCCGCGACGAGCTGCTGGCCGACGGCACGATCCTCGCGTCCCCCGCGCTGCAGACGCTCGAGACCTGCCTGGACAAGCTGGCGCTCGCGGCGGCGTGCGCACGCACCGTGCGCGTGCCGCGGACCGAGCTGCTGGGCACCCCGCAGGCGGTCTCCGGCTGGGACTTCCCGATCATCGTCAAGCCCCGCCGGGGTGCCGGCTCGCGCGGCGTCCGGCTGGTCGGCACGCAGGCCGAGCTCGACGCGGTGCACGACGCCGACGAGGACCTGCTGGTCCAGGAGCTCCTGCCCGGCGACGAGTACTCGGTCGACGTCCTGGCCGGGCTCGACGGTCGGGTGATCGCCGCCGTGCCGCGTGCCCGCCTGCGGGTGGACTCCGGCGTCGCGGTCGCCGGGGTGACCGTGCACGACGACGAGCTGATCGAGACCGCCTCGGCGGTGGCGCGCGCGATCGGGCTCACGACCGTCGCCAACGTGCAGCTCAAGCGGGACGCCGACGGCCGGCCCGCCCTGCTCGAGGTCAACCCGAGGTTCCCGGGCGCGATGCCGCTGACCATCGCGGCGGGCGTGGACATGCCGTCCCTCACGCTCGACGCCGTGCTCGGCCTGCCCGTGCCGGACCACGTCGACTTCCGGGAGATCGCGAACGTCCGGTACCTCGAGGACGTCTTCCTCCCGATCGCCGACGTGCTGCCCGCGCCATGAGACCCGTTCGACGATGAGCACGCCGTTCCGCACCGGCGACCACCACGTCCACTCGACGTTCTCCGACGACGCGGTCAGCACCCCCGCCGAGAACCTCGCGGCCGCGCAGGCCGCGGGTCTGCGCGAGCTCCGCATGGTCGACCACGTCCGCGTGTCCACCACGTACGTCCCGGAGTTCCTCGCGGCCGTCCGTGCGCTGCCGACGGTCGACGGTCTGACCGTGCTCACCGGGGTCGAGGCCAAGATCCTCGACGCGTCCGGCGCCGTGGACGCCCCGCCCGACGTGCTCGCCGCGCTCGGCACGCCGCACGGGCCCGACCGGGTGCTGCTCGCCGACCACCAGGTGCCGGGCCCGGACGGTCCGTGGAGCCCGCGGTCCACCCGGCAGCGGATCGAGGCGGGCCTGGACCCGGCCGACGTGCTCGAGATGCTGGTCACCGCGACGATCCGTGCGATGCACGCGGTCGGGCGGGCGCAGCTGGCGCACCCGTTCTCGGTCCTGCCCAAGATCGGCCTCACCGAGGACGCCGTCCCCGACCAGCTGCTCGACGCGCTGGCCGCTGCCGCGGTGGGGACGGGTACCCCGGTCGAGGTGAACGAGAAGTGGCACTGCCCCGGCCCGCGGGTCGCCGAGAGGCTCCGCGCGGCCGGCGTGCTGCTCGTCGCGTCCACGGACGCGCACCGGGCGGACGACGTCGGCGTGTACGACTGGGTGCGCGGATGAGCGAGGTCGGTCAGGACGTCCTCGTCGCGATCTTCGTCGCCTTCGTCGGCATCGGCGCGATCCCCGTGCTCGCCGGCCTCTACCAGTACCTGCTCGTCCCCGTGCACGGGTTCCGCAACCACCTGCGCCGGGCCGCGCCGCACCTGCCACGTGTCGTCGTCATCGTCCCCGCCTGGAACGAGGGCGCCGTGCTGGCGGCGTCGCTGGACCGGCTGATGGGCCTCGAGTACCCGCGGGACCGTCTCAAGGTGTTCGTGGTGGACGACGCGAGCACCGACGACACCCCCGACGTGGTCCGCGCCAAGGCGGCGCAGTACGACGACCGCATCGTGCACCTGCGTCGCGAGCAGGGTGGGCAGGGCAAGGCGCACACCCTCAACCACGGCATCCGGTACGCCCTGGCCGACGACTGGATGCAGGCGCTGCTCATCATGGACGCCGACGTCATCTACCGACCGGACTCGCTGCGCCGCATGGCCCGGCACCTCGCCGACGAGAAGGTCGGGGCCGTCACGGCGTTCATCCGCGAGGGCAGCGGCCGGCCGGGCAGCGTCGCGCGGTTCATCGGCTACGAGTACGTGACCGCGCAGGCCGCCGCCCGGCGCGCGCAGAACGTCATGGGCGCGATGGCGTGCCTGGCGGGCGGTGCGCAGCTGCACTCGCGCGAGAACCTCGAGGCCGTCGGCGGACAGGTGGACACCACCACGCTGGCCGAGGACACCTACACCACCTTCCTCACGCAGCTGAACGGGCGCCGCGTCGTGTTCGAGCCGGCCGCGGTGGTGCTCGCGGAGGAGCCGGACACGGTCACGGCGCTCTGGAAGCAGCGGGTGCGCTGGGCGCGGGGGAACGTGCAGATCACGCGCGACTTCCGGCGCGTCTGGTTCCGGCCGTCCCGGACGCACCACCTGGGCAACCTCGACTTCGGGATCATCTGGTTCGCGATCTACCTGCTGCCCGTCGCGATGGGGTTCGCGGCCGTGGGCCTGGTCGGTCTGTACTTCGTCGCCGAGGTGACGGCGACGCAGGTGTTCCAGGGGTTCTGGTGGGTCGCGGTGATCGCCTACGTGTTCATCACCGCCGCGACCCTGCTGCTCGACCGGGAGACCGCACGCCGCTCCTGGTTGCAGGGTCTGCTGTTCCCGGGGATCGGCGCGCTCGTCGTGATGAGCGCCGCCTGGTTCCCGAACCTGTGGGAGGTGCGCCTGCCCAGCCTGCTGGGAGTCGAGATGTCCGAGACCGGCCGCATGGTCTGGACCCTGACGCTCTACTCGTGGTCCGTGCTCGCGATGGCGCTGGCCTGGGTGGTGAGGCTGCTCGAGCGGTCGCGTGCGGTGCGGTGGCTCGCCACGCCCCTGCTGTACGTGGTGGGCTTCGGTCCGGTGCTCTGCGCGATCACGCTGGACGCGTACGTCAAGCAGGCGCGGGGGGCCAGCGCGGTGTGGGACAAGACGGAGAAGACGGGACGGGTGATGGGATGAGCAGCTCGCACCGGGCGGCCCCGGGCGACGACGCCCGCTGGTGGGCGACGCTGTCGCCCGACGCCCTGGAGGACGAGATCCGGTCCAACCGGCGCTCGGAGCGACGCCTGCTGGTCGTCGTCGCCCTGGTCTCGCTGGTGATCACGGTCGGCGCGCTCCTGCTGCACGGCGGTGCGGCGTGACCCCCCGCGTGCTCATCGTCGACGACGAGCCCGACGAGCTCGCCCTGATCACCCGGCACGTGCGCCGCCTCGGCCACGACGTGGTCCCCGTGAAGAGCGCCGAGGAGGCGCTGGCCGCCCCGGAGCTCGACTCCGTGGACGTCGCCATCGTCGACCTGCGGCTGCCCGGCATGGGCGGCTGGGAGCTGATCGACGTCCTGCGCGTCCGGCGGCCCGACCTGCCCGTGGTGGTGACGTCCGTCCTCGACGCCGACGACTACCCGCACGTCGAGGCCTGGCTGCCGAAGCCGTTCTCCGGCGACGGCGTCCAGCTCGCGCTCACCCGGGCCTTGGGCGGTGCGCCGTGAGCCGCCCATGACCGAGCTCTGGTCCAACGAGCGCACCGACCTGATCACCATGGGATCGCGCTACCTGCGTCGCCTGGCTCGTCACCTCGGGCCCGACGGCGGTGTGGTCGAGCGCCAGCTGCCGTTCGTCGGGGTCTTCCTGGTCGCGCTGCTCACGCTGCTGATCCCGGGCGTCAAGGTGGCCAGCCAGACCGAGGTCGTGATCGCCGCGCTGATCACCGTCGGGCAGCTGGTCCTCGCGCGCTTCCTGCCGTGGGGGCGCTGGCCCGAGGGCCGGCAGGACATCCTGCCGATTCTCCAGCTGCTGGCCGTGGCGTTCCTGCGCACGGGCACGGGCGGTCCCGGTTCGGCGTACACGACGCTCGTGTTCTTCCCGGTGATCACCCTGGCGTCGCAGCGCGGTCGGCGCGGGATCGTGCTGTCGGCGCTCGGGGTGGCGGGGGTCGTCCTCTCGCCGGTCCTGCTCTCGCCGGCGGTGCCGCTCACCGTGGACACGGGCGTCCGCACGCTGTTCGTCACGCTCGTCTCCGTGGTCGTCGCCGCCACGGTGCACGAGATCACGGCGCGCCTGCGGGCCCGCAGCAACGCGCTCCTGTCCCTGCAGATGGACCAGGCCGTGCTGCTCGACCGCGCCCGCGCCGACGCGCTCTCGCTCGCCCGCGTGGCCGACCAGCGCCGCGCCGCCCGCGACGCGCTGGTCTCCGTGATCGACTCCGCGACCGAGCAGGCCATCATCGCGACCGACGCGTCGGGGATGGTCGAGGTGTTCAACGCGGGGGCCGAACGGCTGCTCGGGTACGGGCAGGGCGAGGTGGTCGGACGCATGCGCCTGACCGACTTCCACGACAAGGCGGAGCTCGAGGCCCGCCGCAGCCTGCTGTTCGCCGACGACTCCCCGGTCGACAACCCGCAGGCGCTCGTCGACGCGCTCGTCGCGCCCGCCCTGGCCGGTCGCCCGGAGGTGCGCGACTGGACCTACGTGGCGCGCGACGACGCCCGCATGACCGTCCGGCTCGCCGTGACCCGGCGCTCCGAGTCGGACGGCACCACGACGGGGTACGTCGTCGTCGCCACCGACGTGACCTCCGAGCGCGAGGCGGCCCGCCTCCAGGACGAGTTCGTCAGCCTGGTCAGCCACGAGCTGCGCACCCCGCTGACGTCGGTGCTGGGCTACCTGGAGCTGCTCACGGACGGCACGGACCCGCTGACCGAGGAGCAGCGGGAGTACCTCACCGTGATCGAGCGGAACGCCCGCCGGCAGCTGCGGCTCGTGGGCGACCTCCTGCTCAGCGCGCAGGTGGACGCGGGCCGCTTCTCGATCGCACCGCAGCGCATCGACGTCGCCGACATCGTGCGCGCGTCGGTCGAGGCTGCCACCCCGGTGGCGGACGCCGCGGGTGTCCGGCTCGACGCGTCGGCGGTCCCGACCCTCCTGGACGGCGACCCGGTCCGGCTCGCGCAGGCCGTCGACAACCTGGTGTCGAACGCGATCAAGTTCACGCCGTCGGGCGGCACCGTCCGGGTCGCGGTGACGCCGCACGGCCCCCACGCGTCGGGGGGCGCGGACATCGTGGTCGCGGACACCGGCATCGGCATCCCGCCCGACGAGCTCTCCCAGCTGACCACCCGGTTCTTCCGGGCGTCGACGGCCACCCGCCGTGCGATCCCGGGCGTCGGACTGGGGCTGTCGATCACCAAGGCCGTCGTCGACGCGCACGGCGGGACCCTCGCGATCACGAGCACGCTCGGCGAGGGCACGACGTTCACGATCACGCTCCTGGCGACCCCGCCCGGCTGACCGGCACACACCGCCGGGGTACTCCCCGGTAACTTCGGACATCCCAGGATGTATCAGACAGGGTGACCCGCGTCCCTTCCTGCCCGTGCGCCGACGACGGCGCAGGACAGGACGACGAAGGACAACCCTCATGACCATCCTCAGCTCGCCGATCAGCGCGGACTACCGCCCGGCCACCGCCGCAGCCGTCACGGTGCTCTCCGACGCAGGAGTGCCCGTGCACCTGCCGGGCACCGAGGCGTACACCGCGCTCACCGGCACCAGCAACCTCACGAAGGCGATCCGGCCCGTCGCGGTCGTCCCCGTGCGCGACCCGGAGGACGTCAGCCGCACGGTCCGCGTGGCGGCCTCGGCGGGGCTGCGGGTCGCGGTCCAGAGCACGGGCCACGGCGCGACGGAGACCATGCAGGACGCGATCCTGGTCAGCACCGCGGCCCTCGACGAGCTCACCGTGCACGCCGACGAGCACTGGGCGCGCATCGGTGCCGGCGTGCGGTGGGCGGCCGTCCTGGAGGCGTGCGCGCCCTACGGGCTCGCCGGGCTGGCCGGTTCCTCGCCCGACGTCGGCGTCGTCGGCTACCTGACGGGTGGCGGGCTGGGCCCGGTGGCCCGGACCCACGGGCTCGCGTCCGACACCGTCCGCGCGTTCGAGGTCGTCACCGGCGACGGCGTCGCCCGCCGCGTCACCGCGACGAACCACCCGGAGCTGTTCTGGGGCCTGCGCGGCGGCAAGGGCACGCTCGGCATCGTCACCGCCGTCGAGATCGACCTGATCGAGCAGGCGGAGCTGTACGCGGGTGCTCTGTGGTTCGCCGGTGCCGACGCGTCCGCCGTGGTCCGCACCTGGAGCCGGTGGTGCGACGTGCTGCCCGAGGCGGGCACCACGTCGATCGCCGTGATGCGCCTGCCCGACCTGGACGTGTTCCCCGAGCCGCTGCGCGGCACGACCTCGGTCGCCGTGCGGTTCGCGTGGACGGGTGACCCGGCCGTGGGCGAGGAGATGATCCGCGCGATCCGCTCCGTCGCGCCGCCGCTCATCGACACCGTGCAGGTCATGCCGTACGCGGCGCTCGGCGACGTGCACAGCGACCCCATCGACCCGATGCCCCTGCACGAGCACCACAGCCTGCTCGACGCGTTCCCCCTGGAGGCGGCCGACCGGCTGCTCGAGCTGGTGGGTCCCGACGCGCAGACCGCACAGGCGATGGTGGAGGTGCGCCAGCTGGGCGGCAAGGTCCTCGACGACGGCGGGGTGCCCAGCGCGTTCCCGTACCGCGACGCGGCGTTCTCGCTCTTCACGATCGGCGTCATGGTCCCGGAGATCGCGCAGGTGGTCACCCGGGACACCGCGCGCGTGCACGACGGGTTCGCACAGTGGGCGCGGGACGGCGGCCTGCCCAACTTCACCGGCTCCGCGGGTCCGCTGTGGGCGCAGCGGGTGTTCACTCCGCCCGTCGCGCGACGGCTGCAGACGCTCTCGATGGTCTACGACCCCGACGCGGTGCTGCTCGCCGCCCGCGGCGTCCGGTCCTGAGCCAGGAGGCGCCGGGCCGGGCCGATCCAGGCCGGTCCGGCGCTAGGGCTGCTCGGGTGTCACGTAGAACGTCATCGACACCTCGGCGCCGTCGGTGAACTGCGCGGACGTCGACCCGACGAGCGGGCTCAGCATGGCCGCCAGCGCGAACGCGACCGCGACCCCGAGACGCACGAGGCCGCTGCGGTCCACCGACAGGAAGGTGCGCCGACGGACGTCGGTGGCGGGAGGCTCAGTCGAGGAGGAGCTCATCGACCCTCCTGTCTGCGCTGTCCGGGCGGGAGACGGGGTCCCCGCGGCGTTCGCGCCGGGCATCACCCATCGCGAGCAGCTCGAGCGTAGCGAGTGCGACCAGGGGAGGCACGAGCATCACCGCGCGTCCCTGCGGCGAGCCGGCCCACTGCAGCACCCAGCCCCAGCCCTTGTGCACAGCCAGCTGGACCCCGCGGATGCGGCCGATCGGGGTCGCGTTGACGTCGGCGTCCTCGTTGGCGTCGCCCTTGGTCACGACGTACGACTTGGTCAGGCGCTCCCCGTTGGCGTCGAGCTTGGGCACCATGTTGCCGGTGGCCTCGTCCTGCCGGAGGTCGGGCAGCTTGCGGAGCGCGACGATCCGGTGCGTGACCAGCTCGTCGGAGCCCGTCGGCCAGAACGAGATGATCTGGCCGACCTTGAGGTCGGACTCGTCGGAGATCGCGCGGAGCACCACCGCGTCGCCCGCGTCGAACTTGGGCGCCATCGAGCCCGAGGTCACGATGAGGATGCGCTGCTGGTGGATCTGGAACCACAGGGGGACGGCCAGCGACGTGGCGTACGCCGCTCCGCAGATGACGACGACGGTCCACAGCGCGACGCCGAGGAGCCGGCGCCAGGTCGGCTTCGGGGCACGAGAGCGCCGCCGACCGATCACGCGCGGCGCGCGTCGGTCGACGGCTGGGGCGTCTCGTTGCCCGTCCGACCAGGAGGTCATCAGGCTCAGGGGTTGTTGGCCGTCTGCTCGGCGTTGAACGTCAGGTCGAGCGTCACCCCGGCGTCCTGGAAGTCGTTGCCGGACCCGAGCGGGAAGTCGACCCGGAAGCAGAGCCACTCGCTCGCCGTCGCCGGGTCCACCGTGAGGTCGCGGTCGCCCGCCTGCCCACCGGGGAAGTTGTCGCCGACGAGCCGGGTGACGGTCGAGGGCCAGTTGGTGACCGTCGCCGCGTCGTTGAGCTGCGTCGCACCCGCGACCCCGGCCGCCGTGCAGCTGGCCTGCGGGACGGCGTACACGCGGAGCTCGAGGACGGTACGCAGGTCGCCGGCGACCGCCGGGGGATCGAGGTCCGGGTTCGGCAGCGCGTTCGTGGCCATGGTGGCGGCGTACGAGATGGAGTACCGCAGCGCCAGCGACCCGTTGCTCTGGACCTGGAGCGGGGCGAACGTCGAGTCCCCGGGGACGAGGTTGCCCGGCGCGAAGACGAACGGGACGTCCTCGCCGATGGCCAGGTCGACCGTGCCGCTCTCGATGGTCGCCGACGTCGAGTCGTTGTCGGTGAAGATCGCCGACGTGGTCAGCGTCGTGGCGCCGACGGCCGCGAGGCCGACGATCGCCACGGTGCTCCAGAGTCGTCGTCGCCGCGGTGCGTCGTGGTGCACCGGCGCCGGGTCGATCATCTCTTGCAGCAGATCGTCCATCATGGTGGGAACCCCCGTAGGTGAATAGTTTGTTATCGGCCATCCCCGCGTCCGACTTGAGCCGAACGCACGATACTCACCCGTTCGTGTCGTCCGTGCCAGGTGACCTGGGAGGACGCGTGTGGCGTGTCGTGGCGGGACGCGACCCGGCGACGGCGACACCGCCGCGAGTGCCGGCCCGGTCCCGGCGTGGCCGCGGCACCGACGGCGTGAGCCGCAGGTCGTCCGCCGGCACCGCCTGCGAGTAGAGGAAGCCCTGCGCCTGGTCGACCCCGAGCCGGCGCAGGATGACCGCGGTGGGCTCGTCCTCGACGCCCTCGGCGACCACGCGCAGGTCGAAGGAGTGCGCGAGGTCGACCATGGCCTGCACCACGACCTCGGACCCCTCGCGGCCGTCGACGCCGAGGTCGGCGACGAACAGGCGGTCGATCTTCAGCTCGTCCACCGGCAGGTCCCGCAGCTGGGAGATCGACGTGTTGCCGATGCCGAAGTCGTCGATCGCCACGCGGATCCCCAAGGCGCCGAGCCGCTCCAGCACGGGCACCACGCGGGACGGGTCGGCCACCAGGGCGGTCTCGGTGATCTCGACCTCGAGCAGGTCGGCCGGCACGGTGTGCTCCTCCAGCAGCGACTCGATGAGGTCGACGACGGCGACGGTCGTGACGTCGTGCGCGGACAGGTTGACCGCCACGGGCGTGGCCCGGCCCTCGGCGCGCCAGGCGGCCAGCTGCGTCACGCACTCGGTGAGGGCGTACCGCGTGACGTCGTGGATCAGGCCGGACTGCTCCGCCAGCGGGATGAACGTGGTGGGCGGCAGCACGCCGCGCGTGGGGTGCACCCAGCGCATCAGCGCCTCGAGACCCACCGTCCGGCCCGTCGCCAGCTCGATCTTCGGCTGGTAGTGCATCCGCAGCTCGCGCGGGGCGCCCGGCGCGGGGGTCAGCGCGCGGTGCAGGTCACCCAGCAGGACGAGGCGCGCGGGCGACGAGTCGTCCTCGTCGGCCGAGTACACCGAGACGCCCGTGCGGTGGTGCTTGGCCGCGTACATGGCGACGTCCGCGGTGCGCATCAGCGACGACGGGTCCGTCGCGTGGTCGGGCAGGCACGCGACGCCGACGGAGGTGTCGACGTGCAGCGGCAGCTCGCCGAGCATGAACGGCGGCACGAACAGCCCGCGCACGCGTCGCGCCAGCCGTTCGGCGTTCGCGACGGAGCGCACGTCGGGCAGCAGGATCGCGAACTCGTCGCCGCCCAGCCGCGCGACCACGTCGTCATCCCGCAGCGCGCCGCGCAGCCGCTCGGCGACCTGCTCCAGCAGCTCGTCGCCGCGGTCGTGGCCGAGCGAGTCGTTGATGTCCTTGAACCGGTCGATGTCCAGCAGCATGAGCCCGACGCGGGAGCCGGTCTCCTCCGCCTCGAGGATGGTGCGGCGCATCCGCTCCGCGAGCATGCGCCGGTTGGGCAGGCCCGTGAGCGAGTCGAGGAGCGCGAGGCGGGCGTTCTCCAGGGCGGTGGCCTGCAGGCGGCGGGACGCCGTCCAGACGGTCCGGAACAGCACCATCCAGAGCGCGAGCAGGCCGAGCGCCACGACGAGGGCGAGCGTGCGGACGGCCTCGGCGAGCGCGGCACCCGCGGCGGTGTGGTCGAGCATCACCTCGGCGGCGCCGATCACGTCGGAGTCCTCGCGCGACGGGTCGGGGTCGACGACGTCGCCGGCGTGGACCGGCACGTAGACGTCGAGGACGTGACGCTCGGTGCCGCCCTCGGAGCTGGTGCCGGACCCGCGCACGTCGGTGATCACGCGGGCGCTCGGCTCGCCGCCGGTGGTGACCAGGTCGAGCCGGTCGCCGTCGGGGAACCCGGTCTCCGTGTGGTCCGCCGAGCTGTAGATGAGCGAGCCGTCGAGGGCCCAGAGCCGCAGCTCGACCAGCCGCTCACCGAAGCCGGAGGTCGCCGTCGCGACGGCGTCCTTCTGGGTCTGGTCGAGGTTCTCCGGGAGCACGAAGGAGTCGGTCGGCACGGTCGCCGTCGCGTAGTTCGTCACCGTCTCGGCCGTCGCGATCCCGTCGCGCACCGACTGCTGGCTCATCACGCTCCACGTGACCCAGACGAGCGCGCATCCGAGCACGAGCATGGCGACGCTGCTGATGACCGCGAACGATCGGGTCAGCGGCCAGCGGCGGCGGACTGCTCTTGGCACGTGGACCTCACGAGCTGGGGCGAGCGCGGCTCGGGAGGGGGCCGTGCTGAGCCGAGAGTATGCGGAAGTTGCGCCGCACAGCGACAGGCCAGGTCAGAGCGCTGGTCCGGCGCGTCGGGATCGTCCGGGAACGTCCGCGTCCCGCCGACGGTTGCAACGGACGCCAACTCATCCCAGGAGGATCCGATGACGTACGAGGTGACCAAGTCCGACGAGCAGTGGGCCCTGGAGCTGGAGCCGCAGGAGTTCGCGGTGCTGCGCCGCGCCGGGACCGAGCGGCCGTGGACCGGGGAGCTGCTGGACGAGAAGCGGGAGGGTGTCTACCGCTGTCGGGCCTGCCACAACGAGCTGTTCCGCTCCGACACCAAGTTCGACTCGCACTGCGGCTGGCCCAGCTTCTTCTCGCCGCTGGCCGGTGACCGGGTGGAGCTCATCTCCGACCGGAGCCTCGGCATGGTCCGCACCGAGGTGCGCTGCGCGAGGTGCGGCTCGCACCTCGGGCACGTGTTCGACGACGCGCCGCAGACCCCGACGGGCGACCGGTTCTGCATGAACTCGGTGAGCCTCACGTTCGAGCCTCTCGGGGCCGAGACGGCCTGATCCACTCACTCCTCCGGGGTGTCCCGCGGCGCGCCGAGCAGGACACCCCGGACGGGTGACGTCCAGATGGTCGACACGTGTGAAGTCGTGGCCCGCAGGTGCCGATAATGCTCACGTGGAAGATGTCCTGACAGTGCGGCGGTGGAGGCGCTACGGCGCCGACCGCCTCTACGTCACGCAGGAGAGCGGTGCCCGGGTCGGCTCGGTCGACCTCCAGTCCGGCGAGGTCGTCGTCGACGACCCGCAGCACGAGGCCGGCCTGCGCCGCGCGGCGCAGGCGTACCTGCGCGCCGACGTCGCCGAGCTCGCCATGAGCCTGCCCACCTCCGGCGCCGGCGCCCTCGACCCCGTCGACGAGTCGGCGCTGCAGGCGTGGCTGGGTGGGGACGACTGGGACACGATCAACCTCGCGGCGATCCGCGGCGAGCGCGGCAGCTCCGTGCGGACGCGGCTGGAGCGGATGGGCGACGAGGGCTGGCAGGTCGTCCACGACGTGCCGCTCGGCCGGCAGGGCAGCATGGTCGAGCACCTCCTCATCGGTCCGGCCGGCATCTTCACGGTCGCCGAACGGCGGCACCCCGGCCAGCGCATCGTCGTCGAGGGACGCACCCTCGTCGTCGACGGGCGGTCCATGTCCTACCTGCGCGACGCGCGGCTCGAGGCCACCCGGGTGCAGGGTGCCCTGCTCGCCGCGGCGTGCGCCGCGATCACGGTGCGCGGCGTCGTCGTCGTGCACGGCGACCTCGAGGTGCGTTCGGTCCAGCCGCAGCACGACGCGTTCGCCATCGCCCGCCAGGACGTGCAGACGGTCTTCCGTGCGATGCCGGTGCGGCTCGACCCGGCGCGGATCATGGCGATCGCGCACGTCGCGCGCCAGCGGGCCACCTGGTCGCGCTGAGCACACCCTGGGTGTTGACACCCAATCCCCGCGGTGATCTGCTGAAACGCACCCTTTCTGCTCGGGTGGCGATGCGGCGATATTCGTAGGGGTCCCGTCAGGATGTGACCGTGGTCGACGAACAGTTCCGCCAGCTCGAGCGCGAGCTCGGTCTCCTCCTGCGGCGTGCGCAGGCCTCCTCCGCCCAGATCTCCCGGGACGTGCACCCGGACCTCGAACCGGCCGCCTACTCGCTCCTGGCGCTCATCGCGGCCTCGCCGGGCGTGCGGGCGAGCGACCTGGCCACGACCATCGGCGTCGGGCGGGGCACGATGTCCCGCCAGCTCGCCCGGCTCGGCACCCTCGGGCTCGTGTCGCGACGGCCCGACCCCGACGACTACCGCGGCCAGCTCCTCGAGCTCACCGACGAGGGTCTGCGCCGCTTCGAGGCCGCTCAGCAGGCGCGGCGCGCGTTCCTGCGGCACGCGCTGAGCGGGTGGAGCGAGACCGACGTCGAAGGGTTGGCCGCCCAGCTCGGCCGGCTCAACGCGGACCTGGCGGCGGCCCGCCGGGCGCACTGAGCGCACCTCCAGCACAACAGCGCCGCCCGGCCGGAGGGGCTGGGCGGCGCTGTTGCTCGTGCGGTGAGGTCAGCTGCGCGGGGTGACCTTCTGCTCCGCGTCGAGCGCGTCGAGCTCGGCGTCCACGCCGGCCGATCCCGTCGAGAGCGCCTCACCCTCCTGCTCGAGGAGCCGCTCGATGCCCGAGCGCGTGCCCAGCGGCACCTCCTTGAGGAACAGGACCGCGATCAGCGAGATCAGCGCGACCGGCGCGGCGACCAGGAACAGGTCCGCGATGGCGTTGCCGAAGGACTGCTCGACGACGATCCGCACGTTGTCGGGGAGCGTCGACAGGTCCGGGATCGCGCCGTCGGAGCCCATCGCGGACGGGTCGATGCCGATCGCGACCAGGCCGCGGACCATCAGGTCGGTGACCCGGTGGGAGAGCACGACGCCCAGCGCGGACACGCCGAGCGCGCCGCCGAGCGTCCGGAAGAACGCCACGGTCGAGGTCCCGGAGCCGATCTCGCGGACGTCCAGGGTGTTCTGCACGGCGAGCACCAGGTTCTGCATGAGCATGCCGACGCCCGCGCCGATGATCACGAGGTAGAGCGACACCAGCGTGAACGACGTGTCGAAGTGGATGGTGCCCATGAGCCCGAGGCCCGCCGTGAGCAGGACGGCGCCGGCGATCATGAACTTCTTGTACCTGCCCGTGCGGCTGATGATCTGGCCGGAGACGGTCGACGACACGAGGAGGCCGACGATCATCGGGATGGTCAGCAGGCCGGACTGCGTGGGGGTCTTGCCGCGGGCCAGCTGCATGTACTGGCTGAGGAACACCGACGTGCCGAACAGTGCGACGCCCACGGCGATGCTGGCGACGACGGACAGGACCAGCGTGCGGTTCTTGAACAGGTGCAGCGGGATGATGGGCTCGCTCGCGCGGGACTCGACCCAGATCGCGGCCGCGAGGGCCAGCAGGGAACCGCCGACCATGGCGGCCGTCTGCCACGAGGCCCAGTCGAACGAGGTGCCCGCGAACGTGATCCAAAGGAGCAGGGTCGCGATGCTGATCGACAGGAGCGTGGCCCCGGCGTAGTCGATCTTCACCTTGCGCGCCTTGCGTGCGGGCAGGTGCAGCGTGCGCTGGAGCACGATGATCGCGGCGACCGCGAACGGCAGTCCGATGAAGAAGTTCCAGCGCCAGCCCGCGCTGTCCGTGATGACACCGCCGAGCAGCGGGCCGCCGACCATGCCGATGCCCATCACGGCGCCCATGAGGCCCATGTACCGGCCGCGCTCGCGCGGGCTGATGATGTCGGCGATCAGGACGGTGCCCAGCGCGGTGAGGCCGCCGGCGCCGATGCCCTGCAGGGCACGCATGCCGATGAGCATCCCGGTGCCGTGGGACAGCCCGGCGAGGGCGGAGGAGACCACCGAGATGACGAGCGCGAGCTGGATGAGCAGCTTGCGGTCGACGAGGTCGGCCAGCTTGCCCCAGATCGGGGTCGAGATCGTGGTGGTGAGCAGGGTGGCGGTGACCACCCAGGTGAAGGCCGACTGCGTGCCGTCGAGGTCGGAGATGATCCGCGGCAGCGACGAGGACACGACGCTCGTCGCGAGGATCGAGACGAACATCCCGAGCAGGATGCCCGAGAGGGCCTCGAGGACCTCGCGGTGGGTCATCTTCGGGGTGCTGCCGTCGACGATCTCGGCGGTGCTGGTGGGTTCTGGTGCGGTGGTGCTGGACATGGTCTCGCTCTCGTGGTGCTGGGCTGGGGAGGTTCAGGCGGGGGTGAGGACGGCGTCGGCCGGTGCTCGGTCGGCGAGCGTGGTGGTCAGCCGGTCGAGGGTCGCGGCGGCATCGGCCAGCTCCTCGCTCGACCAGTCGGCGAACACCTCGTGGGCGCGCCGCTCCAGGACGGCGGCGATGTCGACGGCCAGCGAGCGGCCGGCGGGGGACAGGCGGATCGTGCGGACGCGACGGTCGCCGTCGTCGACCGTGCGCTCGACCAGCCCGTCGTCGACCAGCTGGCTGACCTGGCGGCTGGCCACCGAGATGTCCACGCGCAGGGCGTGCGCGATGTCGCTCACCTGGAGGGTGCCGCGGCGCTGCAGGATCCGGACGATGGCGAGGGTGCCCTTGGAGCACCCGATGTCGCGGGCCACCCCCAGGGACGACTCGCGCAGGGTGCGGCTGAACGCCTCGACCGACCGCAGCAGCGTCTGCGGGGGTGTCTCGGGCAGGTCGGACGACATGCGGCTCCTTTTGTTGCTCGACGCAACCATATGACTAACGCTTGCTTCAAGCAACTGATGAGCGCATGTATTCCTGTGTTCCCGCACACACCGCACGGCCGGACCCGCAGGGAGGTCCGGCCGTGCGGTGGTGCTGGTCTCAGGCGGCCGGTGCCGCCCCCCGACGCGTGCGGTCCACCTTGACGCCCTCCATGTCCTCCAGCTCGATGCCCTTGGTCTCGGGCACCTTCCAGAGCGTGAAGAAGAAGGACAGCGTCGCGAAGATCGCGTACATGAGGTACGGGATCGACGCCCCGAACGTGTCGAGCAGGGGCGGGAACGTCACCGTGATGAGGAAGTTGGCGATCCACTGCGCGGCCGCGGCCACGCCGAGTGCGGCCGCACGGATGCGGTTGGGGAACATCTCGCCCAGGAGCACCCAGACGAGCGGGCCCCAGGTCGCGCCGAAGAAGACCACGAACAGGTTCGCGGAGACCAGGGCGATGACTGCCCACGAGCCGTCGAGGGTCACGTCCTTGCCCGTCCCCGTCGACTGCGTGAAGGCGAGCGCCATGAGCCCGAGCGTCACCGCCATGCCGAAGGAACCGGTGAGCAGGAGCGGCCGACGACCGATCTTGTCGATGAGCGCGATCGCGATGAACGTGACGAGCACGTTGGTGACCGACGTGATCGTGGAGATCATGAACGACTGGCTCTCCTCGAACCCGACGGCCTGCCACAGCGTGTTCGAGTAGTAGAAGATCACGTTGATGCCGACGAACTGCTGGAACACCGACAGCAGGATGCCGATCCACACCACCGGCAGCAGCCCGAACCGCGGACCCTTCAGGCTGGCCTGGGACGCGAGCTTCTTGTCCGTCGCGATCGTGTGCTCGATCTGGACGACGTGCGCCTCGACGTCGTCGTTCTCCGGCAACGTCGTGGCCAGCACCTTCTTGGCCTCCTCGCGCTTGCCCGTCGCGATGAGGTAGCGGGGCGACTCCGGGATCTGGAGCGCGAGGATGCCGTACACCGCCGCCGGGATGACCGCGACGATGAACATCCAGCGCCACGCCTCGAGCCCGAGCCAGAGCTCTTCGGACGCGCCGCCCGCCGCCGTCGCCAGCAGCTGGTCGGACAGCAGGGCCGCGAAGATACCGAGCGTGATGGCGAGCTGCTGGAGCGACCCCAGCCGGCCGCGCATGGCCGCCGGGGCGATCTCGGCGATGTACGCGGGTGCGATGACCGAGGCGATACCGATGCCGATGCCGGCCATGATGCGCCACAGCACCAGGTCCCAGACGCCGAACGCGATGCCGGACAGGATCGAGGAGACGAAGAACAGGACTGCCCCGAGGAACATCACGCGGGTGCGTCCCCAGCGGTCCGCGAGCTTGCCACCCAGCCAGGCACCGAAGGCGCAGCCCAGCAGGGCGATCGCGACGACGAGCCCGGTGACGGCGGGATCGATCTCGAACTCGCCCTCGATCGCGTCGACGGCGCCGTTGATGACCGAGCTGTCGAAGCCGAAGAGGAAGCCACCGACCGCCGCGGCGACCGCGAGACCGATGGCCTTGTTCTTGTACGGGTGCGGGGGTACGGCCGAGCCGCCCGTCGCCCCCTGCGGCGACGCTGCCTGGGACATGATCTGCACCTCCGTCGGACCCCGGGCCGCTCCCGGGGAGAACACCCCCACCTTGGCCCCGACCGGGTAGAGGCGCACGTCGGGCGCGTGGCTGTTGGCCGGGGCGCGGCGGGGGAGGCAAGATCGTCCGATGGACGGCACCGGTGGAGCGAAGCGCCCTCGGCGCCCCGCCATGCTCGATCCCGCGCAGGCCGAGGAGCTGCCCGGCGGCTACGACCCTGCCCTGCGCAACGAGGCTGCTCACACCACCGCAGCGGCGCTCGTGCACCAGGGCAGGGCCAACGACGACCCCGAGGTCGTCGCCCGGCTGGTGTCCCTGGTCGAGCGGGAAGGCCTCGACGTCGTCGCCGCCCTGTGGTCCGACAGCCCGGCGGACAGCCTGCCCGGTGCGCTCTGGCGGCTGTACGTGCTGCGCGAGTGGGTCCGGCGGGACCCCGCGACCGTCGCCGACCGGTACCGCCTCGGAGTCGCGGCCGCCCCGGTGCACGACGTCGTCGCCGGCGTGGCCGAGGCGCCGGGCCCGGCGGACGTCCTCGCGGTGGCCGACGAGGTCCTCTCCGGCGTCTACACGGGTGATCTCGACGTCGCCCTGGAGCGGGCGGCGGCGTTCGGCCGCGTGCTGGCGACAGGTGCGGCCTTCGACGCCGACCACCTGGACGACGTCGACCCGTCTGCGGCCCAGCGACTGACCCGCGGTGCCGCGTCCCTCGTGCGCACCGCGGAGGAGCTCGAGCACGCCGCGTCGCTCTGGCGGGCCGACCGGCTGGAGTGACGTCGCCCACGTACGCTCGGGTGAAGGCGCAGGTCCGGGCCGGATGGCCGGGACGGCGGGCGTCGATCACCCGCTCGCGCCGAGCGGGCGGGCGTACGATGAGCGGCGACGTCGGGCCGCGGTAGCCCCGGGCTCCATCTCAAGCCGCTTCGAGCGGCCTCGCGCCGAGAGGCGCTCCGCGGTCCGGCGTCGCCCACCCTGTCGATGTGGACCACGTGTCGCCGCCGTGGCCATCTGGCTGTCACCATGTGTCCACGCGCGCGTCGTCGCGCGTTAGGCACAGAAGCAGTCGTGACCTAGCCTGATCCCGCCCTTCCCCGCTGGTCGTTCCCTCCTCCCACCCTGCTTGTTCCCTCCTCCCACCCTGTCTCCCCGGAGCCCGCCGTGCGCCTGCGCCTCACCCCGCGCGACACCACGTTCTTCGACCTCTTCGCCGCTCAGGCGATCCATCTCGTCACCGGCGCCAACCTGCTGGGCGAGATGCTCGGGGCCGACCGCTCCACCCGCAAGGAGATCGGCAAGCGCATCGCCGACGCCGAGCACGAGGCGGACGACGCGACCCACTCGATCATGCGTCGGCTCAACCAGACGTTCGTCACCCCGTTCGACCGGGACGACATCTACACGCTGGCCTCGAGCCTCGACGACTGCATGGACTTCATGGAGGAGGCCGCGGACCTCATCGTCCTGTACAAGGTCGATGCCCTGCCCGCGCGCGTCTCCGACCAGGTCCAGGTGCTCCAGCGTGCCGCCGAGCTCACCGCCGAGGCCATGCCCCGGCTGCGCTCCATGGACTCCCTGTCCGAGTACTGGGTCGAGGTCAACCGCCTCGAGAACCAGGCCGACAAGATCCACCGCAAGCTCCTGGCCCAGCTGTTCGACGAGGTCACCGACCCCATCCAGCTGATGAAGGTCAAGGAGATCGTCGAGAAGCTCGAGGACGCCGCCGACGCGTTCGAGAAGGTGGCGAACACCGTCGAGACCATCGCGCTCAAGGAGTCCTGAGCTCGGTGGAACTCGCGCTCGTCATCATCGTCGTCGCGTTCGCGCTCGGGTTCGACTACACCAACGGGTTCCACGACGCGGCCAACGCGATCGCCACCTCGGTGTCGACCCGCGCACTGACGCCTCGCGCCGCGCTCATCATGGCGGCCGTCTTCAACCTCGTCGGCGCCCTGCTGGGCACCCAGGTGGCGACGACCATCGCCGAGGACATCATCAACGTCGGCGGGGTCTCCTCGCAGGAGGCGCTGATCATCGTCCTGTCCGGCCTGATCGGCGCGATCAGCTGGAACCTCATCACCTGGTGGCTCGGGCTGCCGTCGTCGTCGACGCACGCCCTCATCGGTGGTCTGACCGGCGCCGGCATCGCGGCCAACGTCACGGTGTACTGGGGCGCGATCCTGGACAAGGTCGTGATCCCGATGATCCTGTCGCCGGTCGTCGGCTTCTCGCTGGCGTTCGCGCTGATGGTGGGCGTGCTGTGGCTCGTGCGGAACTCCGCGCCGGCCCGCACCATGCGTCGCTTCCGGCTGGCGCAGACCGCGTCCGCCGCGGCGATGGCCCTCGGGCACGGCCTCCAGGACGCGCAGAAGACCATGGGCGTGATCATGCTGGCCCTCATTGCCGGCGGCTTCTACAACCAGGGCGACGCCATCCCGCTGTGGGTCAAGCTGTCGGCGGCCACCGCGATCTCGCTGGGCACCTACTCCGGCGGCTGGCGCATCATGCGCACGCTCGGCCGCAAGATCATCGAGCTGGACCCCGCCCGCGGCTTCGTCGCCGAGTCCGTGGCCGCGTCCGTGCTCTACGCCAGCGCCTACTGGCTGCACGCGCCCATCTCGACCACGCACACGATCACCTCGGCGATCATGGGCGTCGGCGCCACCAAGCGTCTGTCCGCGGTCCGCTGGGGTGTCGCCAAGAACATCGGCACCGCGTGGGTGCTGACCATCCCGATGGCGGCCCTGGTGGCGGCCTGCGTCTACTGGATCCTCAACCCGATCCTGACCTAGACCTCGCCCGGGCGGTGCGTCTCGGTCGCGACCACGCGCGGGCCCTTCGGGGTCTGCGCGACGTGCGCGACGAGGACCTGCGCCGGGTGCAGGAACGGGTCCGCAGCGGGCAAGGCGTCCGCGACGCTGCGGCGGGCGTGCTGCGCCAGCACGTCGACCACCGTCGGGAGCACCGGCCGGTGCGTGCACAGCACGGCGTCCCCGGTCTGCTCCAGGAGCTGGAGGACCTCCGCCGCCACCCGGGCGGGCGACGTCGAGTGCTCCGCCTCGGTGAGCACGGGCAGGACCTCGGCAGCGATCTGCGCGGACGCCGCGTAGGGCGCGACCGTGCTGACGCATCGCGCCCACGCGCTGGTGACCACGCGCGCGACACCGAACGTGGACAGCACCGGCACGAGCGCCCGGGCCTGCCGCTGGCCCTCGGGGGTGAGCGGCCGGTCCAGCTCCGTGCCCTTCCAGTCCGATCGGCGGCGGGCCGTCCCGTGCCGGGCGATGACGAGCGCGCGCGTGTCCAGGCGGTCCTTCTCGTACGCCTCGACCAGCTCGGCCAGCGGGGCCCGGTCGTCGTCGCGGGTGAGCCGCTTGGCGGCCGTGGCCACGTCGAACCAGCGCAGCTGGTCGATCTCCTTCGGCGACACGGGCGGGACGGGGGCACGTGCACGCAGCGCGGCGGCGTCCGGGCGGCCGGCCACCTGGGCGGCCCAGTAATGGACGCGCTTGCGGCGGCCGTCGGACAGCGCGTACTCGAGCCCGGGCAGCGGGATCCCGAGGACGACGTCGTGCGCGGTCTCCTCGGCGACCTCACGGGTCGCCGCCGCGAGGATCGTCTCGCCGTGGTCCACCTTGCCCTTCGGCCACGACCAGTCGTCGTAGCGCGGGCGGTGCACGAGCGCGACCTGCAGCGTGCCCAGACGGACGCGCCAGACGAGGGCCCCGGCCGCCTCGACGACGACCGGTGCGGCCACTGGGCTCACCGTCCCGTGCCCGGCCGGCGGCGCTGCCGGTAGATCAGTGCGGCCTGCAGGTCCACGAGCGGTCCGTCCGGGCCGCGGTGGTGCCGCTGCCAGGTCCCGTCCTGCTCGAGGTGCCACGAGGACGTGCCGTCGTCGGTCGACTCGTCCATGAGCTCGATGAGCTCGCTGACCTGGTCGGGGTCGGCGATGCGGACCAGGGCCTCGACGCGGCGGTCCAGGTTGCGGTGCATGAGGTCTGCCGAGCCGATGTACACCTCGGGGCCCTCGAAGGGGGCGTCGGCCTGCGCCGTCGAGTTGGCGAACGCGAAGATGCGCGAGTGCTCGAGGAACCGGCCGAGGATCGAGCGGACGCGGATGGTCTCGGACAGGCCGGGGACCCCGGGGCGCAGCGCGCAGATGCCGCGCACGACCATGTCGATGGGGACGCCCGCCTGGGACGCCCGGTACAGGGCGTCGATCGTGGCCTCGTCGACCATCGAGTTGACCTTGATCTTGATCCACGCCGGCTGGCCCATCCGCGCGGCGTCCGCCTCACGGTCGATGCGCTCGACGAGACCGGCGCGCACGGACCGCGGCGCGACCAGCAGCCGGTGGAACCGGGACTTCGGCGCGTAGCCCGACAGCTGGTTGAACAGCCGCGTCAGGTCCTGGCCCACCTCGAGGTCGCTGGTGAGCAGCCCGTGGTCGGTGTAGAGCCGCGCGGTCTTCGGGTTGTAGTTTCCCGTGCCGATGTGGCAGTAGCGGCGCAGCCCGTCGGACTCCTGACGCACCACCAGCGACAGCTTGCAGTGCGTCTTGAGGCCGACGATCCCGTAGACCACGTGCACGCCGGCCTGCTCGAGCTTGCGCGCCCAGGAGATGTTGTTCTGCTCGTCGAACCGCGCCTTGATCTCCACCAGCGCCAGCACCTGCTTGCCGGCCTCCGCGGCGTCGATCAGGGCGTCGACGATGGGGGAGTCGCCCGACGTCCGGTACAGGGTCTGCTTGATGGCCAGCACCTGCGGGTCCGCCGCGGCCTGCTGCAGGAACGTCTGCACGGAGGTCGAGAACGAGTCGTACGGGTGGTGGAGCAGGATGTCGCGCTCGCGGATCTTGGCGAACATGTCCGCGGGCGTCGCGCTCTCCACCTCGGCCAGCTGGCGGGGGGTGGAGGCCACGAAGCGGGGGAACTGCAGGGCCGCCCGGTCGAGGTCCGCGATGAGGTTGAGCCCGGTCGCGTCCAGCGGCGCCGGCAGCTGGTACACCTCGTCCTCCGCGACGTCGAGCTCCCGGATGAGCAGGTTGCGGATGCGCGGGCTGATGCCGTCGGCGATCTCGAGGCGCACCGGTGGGCCGAAGCGGCGGCGCAGCAGCTCCTTCTCCATCGCCTTCAGGAGGTTCTCGGCGTCGTCCTCCTCGACCTCCACGTCCTCGTTGCGGGTCACCCGGAACGTGTGGTGCTCCTGGACGACCATGCCGGGGAACAGCTGCTCCAGGTGCTCCGAGATGACGTCCTCGACGGGCACGAACGACATCGGGCCCTTCTCGGGGGACGCGGCCTGCACGTCCGGTGCGCTCGGCCGGCCCGACGCGTCGACGGCGATGAACCGCGGCAGCAGCGGCGGCACCTTGACCCGGGCGAAGTGCTCCTTGCCGGTCGCCGGGTTGGTGACCACGACGGCCAGGTTCAGCGACAGCCCCGAGATGTACGGGAACGGGTGCGCCGGGTCCACCGCGAGCGGCGTCAGCACGGGGAAGATCTGCCGACGGAAGAACTTGCGCAGCCGGTCCTGCTCGCTCTCGCCCAGCTCGTCCCAGCGGACCAGCGTGATGCCCTCCTGCGCGAGCGCCGGCTGCACCTGCTCGGCGAACACCGCCGCGTGGCGGGCCGTGAGCTTGTGCGCCTCCTCGCTGATCGCCTCCAGGACCTGCCGCGGGGACAGCCCCGAGGCGGCCGTGACCGCGATGCCGGTGGCGATGCGCCGCTTGAGGCCGGCCACCCGGACCATGAAGAACTCGTCGAGGTTGGACGCGAAGATCGCCAGGAACCGCACGCGCTCCAGCAGCGGGATGTCCCCGTCCTCGGCCAGCTCCAGCACGCGCTGGTTGAAGGCGAGCCAGGAGAGCTCACGGTCGAGGAACCGTCCGTCGGGCAGCGGCTCGGCGGTGTCGATGTGCTCCGCGAAGTCGCTCTGGGCCATGTGCTCGGCGATGGCCGCGGCCAGGGCCGGGTCGAGGGCGGTGGCGTCCGTCATGCGCCCATCGTGACACCCGGAGGTGAACTCGGGGTATCCGAACCGAACATCACGTCCACGGCCGACCGGACGAAGCCCGCGCGCTCGTACGTGTGGACCGCGACGGTGTTCTCCGCGCCGGTGTAGAGGATCGCCGCACCCAGGCCGCGGGCGGTCAGGTGGTCGAGGCCCAGCGCGGTCAGCGCGCGGCCCAGGCCCAGACCCTGCGCGTCCGGGTCCACGCCCACCACGTAGATCTCGCCCACCGGGTCCGGTCCGTGCTCGCCGGCCGGGTGCACCTTGGTCCACACCGAGCCCAGCAGGATCCCGTCGCGCTCCGCCAGCAGGAACCCGGCAGGGTCGAACCACGGCTCGGACTCCCGGGCGCGCAGGTCCGCCGACGTCATGCGCCCCTGCTCCGGGTGGTACGCGAACGCGCGGGAGTTCACGCGGCGCCACGCCTCCTCGTCGCGACCCGGCTCGAACGGCCGCACCGTGACCCCCGTGGGGAGCCGGGGCGGGTTCGCCGGCCGCGTCGTCAGGTCGACGCGCATCTGGAGGAGCTCACGCACGACGGCCATGTCCAGCTCCTGGGCGAACCCCCTCGCCGCCGGCAGGTCGCCGTGCGCCCACACCCGCAGCGTGCGCCCCGGGACGACCGCGGTCTCGGCGAGCGCCCGGGTCAGCAGCGCGCGGCCGACCCCGGCGCGGCGGTGCTCCGGGTCGACGACCAGCTCCGCCTTGGTGGAGGTCTGCGTGCCCACGTCGAGCTGGGCGTAGCCGACGAGGTCGGCGCCGAGCGTCGCGTGCAGGTGGACCACGGGCGCCTCGCTCGCGCTGAGCCACAGCAGCGGTTGCTCCGAGAGCGGGGGCACGCCGTCGACCGCGGCAGCCCGGTCCGCGAGGGCGCGCACGGCATCGGCGGCGCCGGCGGACAGCGGGCCGGCTGTCGCACTGAGGATGACCTGCGCGGACACGTCGTCGAGCATGGCCCCATCCCACCACGCTTGGGGCTGGGCCCGATGGCTCCGCCCGGGTGAGCGGGTACCTTGGCGGGCGATGGATGCCTCGCGGAACGCCCCGCTGCACGACGACCGCCCGCAGGACACCCGCCGGTCGAGGCGGGCGCGACGCGCGGACGAGGCGACCGCCCCGGTCGACGTGACGGTCGTCGTGATCGGCGCCGGGCAGGCGGGCCTGTCCACGGCCTACCACCTGCGGCGCGCGGGGCTCGTCGCGGTCGGGGAGCGCGGCTGGGAACGCGCAGCGGCCACGTTCGTCGTGCTCGACGACAGCGCGCAGGCCGGTGGCGCGTGGCAGTACCGGTGGCCGGGCCTGACGATGGCCGACGCGCACGGCGTGCACGAGCTGCCGGGCATGCCACTGGTCGTCGGCGACCCCACCGAACCCGCCGCCTTCGCCGTCCCGTACTACTTCGCGCAGTACGAGGACGCGTTCGAGCTCCGCGTCCAGCGCCCCGTCCTCGTGGACCGCGTGGAGTCCGACACCGAGGAGCCCGAGCGGCTCCTGGTCCGCTCGCACAGCGTCGACCGGACAGGGGAGACCGTCGTGTGGCGGGCGCGCGGCGTCATCAACGCGTCGGGCACGTGGAAGAAGCCGTTCTGGCCGGCCTACCCCGGCCGCGGCGGGTTCCGCGGGCGGCAGCTGCACTCGCACGACTTCCGGCTCCCCGAGGACCTGGCCGACGGGCACGTCGTGGTGATCGGCGGAGGCACCTCGGCCGTCCAGCTGACGCTCCTGCTCGCCCGCGTCACGACGACCACCTGGGTCACCCGTCGGCCGCCCGCCTGGCGCGACGACACGTTCACGCCCGAGGTCGGCCGGGACGCCGTCGCGCAGGTCGACGAGCGCACCCGCGCCGGGCTGCCACCGCAGAGCATCGTCAGCGTGACCGGGCTGCCGCTCACGCCCGCCTACCGCAACGGCATCACCGCCGGGGTCCTGCGCGCCCGGCCGATGTTCTCCCGCATCACCCCGGACGGCGTCGAGTGGGACGACCCCGACGGCCCGGGTGAGGGCTGGGTCGGCGGAGCCGCGCACGTCGAGGCACGCACGCTCCTGTGGTGCACCGGGTTCCGCGCCTCGCTCGACCACCTCGCCCCCCTCGGCCTGCGCGCTCCCGGCGGCGGCATCGTCATGGACGGCACCCAGGTCGTCGCGGACCCCCGGATCCAGCTGGTCGGGTACGGCCCGAGCGCGTCGACCGTGGGCGCCAACCGCGCCGGCCGCGAGGCGACCCGGAACCTGCGGCGGTTGTGGGAAGAGTAGTGGAATGGAACATTCCGTTCTGATATGCTGAGGTCATCGACCCGCCGACGGAAGGTACGACGATGACCGACCAGACCAGCACGTGGACCGTCCTCGACCAGTCGCACCGTGCCCTGCGCGAAGCTGCGGCGTCCGTGCCGTCGGACGGCTGGGACCGCCCGACGCCCTGCGCGCTGTGGACCGTCGCGCAGGTGCTGCAGCACGCCGTGGGGGACCAGCAGGGCTACGCCGCCACGATCACCGGCGAGGGCTGGCCCACGGAGAACCCCTTCGAGCCTTCCGGACAACTCGCCGGGGACCCGGTCGACCTCGTCGAGTCCGCCACCCGCGCCGCCGCCCTCGCCTGGTCGACCGTCCCGGCGGACGGCCCGGACGTCACGACCCCGCTGCCCGTGGGCCCGCTCGCGCCGTGGGTCGGGGCGAGCGCGTGCGCGCTGGACGCGGCCGTGCACGCCTGGGACATCGCGGTGGCCACCGGCCGGCCCTCGCCGCTCACGCCCGAGCTCGCCGCGGCGCTGCACGAAGCCGCGGTGCAGTTCGTCGAGCCGCTGCGCGGGTTCGCCTACGCTCCCGCGCTGCCCGCCGCCGAGGGGGACGGCCCGGTCGAGGCCCTGCTGCGCTACCTCGGGCGCTCCCCGTCCTGGACCCCCTGAGACGAGCCTGACGCGCGCAGGAGGCCGGGGTCGTCGTGACCCCGGCCTCCTGCGCGCTTCCTCAGCGTGCGATCAGCTGGCGGTGCAGGTCACCGCGGTCGAGGAGCTCGGTGCGGTGCCGCTGCCCACGAAGCCGTAGGTGGTCGATGCGCCGGAGCCGAGCAGCCCGTTCCAGGCGGCGTTGGACACCGTCACGGTCGAGCCGGACTGCGAGTAGGTGCCCGACCAGCCGCTCTGGACCGATCCGCCCGAGGGGAGGGCGAAGGAGGTCTTCCAGGTGCTGATCATCGCGGTGCCGTTCTTGACGGTGACGGCGGCCTGGTAGCCACCGGGCCAGGTGTTGCTCACCACCAGCGCCGCGGTGCAGCCCTTGCTGGGCGGCGTGGTCGGCGTCGGGGTGGCGGTGGGTGTGGGGGTGACGGTCGGCGTCGGCGTCGGGGTCGCCGTCGGGGTGGGCGTCGGGGTCGGCTGGACGCCGCCGTAGATCTTCGCGGTCACGGCCGTCGACTTGATGCCGTTGGTGCCGTTGAAGATCCGGGTTCCCCAGGACGTCAGCTGCGACGCGTTGAAGCTGGTCACCATGTCGAGGTACTCGACACCGCCACCGTTGCCCGACCAGGACCAGCCGTAGTAGCCGAGGCCGCGCTTCACCGACTCGGACATGATCGTGTCCTCGTCGGGGTCGCCGTCGGAGTGCATGTTGCCGAACTCGCCGATGACCAGCGGCAGGCCCTTCGACTTGAACGCGTCGAGGTAGGCGTTGATGGTCGACGCGTTGTTGTAGACGCCGTACATGTGGACGGAGAACAGGACGTTCTTGTCCGGGTCCGACGCGGCGACGGTCGCGGCGTTGTCCCGCATGATCCCGGCCCAGTCCTGACCCCACGAGGGAGCGTCGATCACGATGTTGTGGTGCAGCCCGGCGTTGCGCAGCTTCTGGATGGCCGCGGAGCTGGCGGAGGCCCAGGTCGCGTTGGTCGTCGCGTTGTTGCCGAAGGGCTCGTTGCCGATGTTGATCTGGACGTAGTCCTCCTGACCCTGCAGGGCCGAGGCGATGCTCACCCAGTAGTTGGCCGCGGTGTCGAGCGTGACGGCACCGCTCTGCTCGCCGTAGCCGGTGGTGTCGTGGTTCTCGAGCATGCAGATGAGCTTGTTGGCCTTGCAGAGGCTGATGATGTTGGCGACGTCGGCGGCGTCGTTCTTGGTCCAGCGGTCACCGCCGGACAGCACGACGCGCAGGGCGTTGGCGCCCGCCGCGCGGATCGCGGGGATCGCGGTCGCGGTCTGGGACGTGTACCAGGTGTGGGCGTGGCTGACGCCGCGCGCGACGAAGGGGGTGCCGTCCTTCTCCACCAGCTGGGTGCCGGAGACGTGCAGACCGGGTGGCGTCGCGGCGTGCGCGGCCGTCGAGATCAGCGTCGTCGCGCCGAGCGCGACGACGGCGGCAGCCAGGGCGGCGCCGGACAGCAGGGACAGTCGAGACCTCATGGGACGTCCTCGTTCCTGGGGCATCGAGCCGGTCGCGGGCACGCGGCGGCCTCGAGGGGTTCGTGTGGTGGAAGCACCCGCCCGCCGTTCCGCCGGCCGGCCGACGGGCGGGTGCGTGGTCACACAACCAGGTCAGGGAGGCGCTCTCCACGGCCCGAAACGCTTCACACCGCACGCGAACCCCTGCCTGACCTCACGACTTGTCGGCGAGGTGCGCCGACGCGAACACCAGGCCGTAGGGGATCGCCTGCCGGGCGAAGTTCAACGTGTGGTCCAGGCCCTGCTCCTCACGGACCACGACGTCCTCACCCCGGGCACGCAGGTCGGCGGCGATCGAGGTGAGGTCGGCGCGGGGCTGGCCGTGGTTGGCGCCCGCGATGTCCACGAACAGGGCCACGGGGTGGGGCAGCGGGACGGTCTTCGCGTACGTCGTGACGTCGTGCTGGTCCCACTGCGCCTGCGTCGCGAGCATCGCCTGCCCGCCCGTGCCTGGGTCGCCGGTGGTGTCCAGCGCCAGGATCGCGCCGTAGAGCTCCGGGTGGCGCAGGCCCTGGTCGAGCGCGCAGAACCCGCCCGACGAGAAGCCGCCGATCGCGCGGTGCCGCCAGTCGTCCGCGGTCCGGTACCGGGCGTCGACCCAGGGGATCACCGTCTCGGAGATGTAGGTCTCGACCTGGGAGCCGCCCGTCGTCGAGTCCAGGCACTCGGTGTCCTCCGCGCTGGGTCCGGTGCCGTTGACGTCCATCCCGACGACGATCATGGGCTCCACCAGGTGGTTCTCGAGGAGCACGTCCATCGCGTGGGGGACGTTCCCGGCCGCGAACCAGTCGCCACCCGCGCCCGGGCTGCCGTGCACCAGGTAGACGACCGGGTACCGGGTGGAGCCGGCCTCGTACCCCGGCGGTGTGTAGATCCACGTCAGGCTGCTGCCCGGCATCCGGTCCGCGGCGGGAGCGGGCACGTGGACGGCCTCGACGCGGCCCGAGCCCGCGCCGCCCGACCGGGCCTCGGCGGAACCGTGCTCCAGCGGCGGAGGCGGGGACCCGATGCCCCAGCTGGCCAGGGACACCCGTGCGGCGGCGACGTTCGGGACGTAGCCGACGATGACGTTCGCCGCGATCCCGAGCGTGAACGCGACCCCCAGCGCGGTGACCACCCACAGCGGCCACGACCAGCGGTCCGCCCGGTGCCTCCGGACCGCCCAGAGCACCACCAGCCCGGCGAGCGCGAGCGCGACGGCGACGGTCCACCACGAGCTGATCCAGTCGCCCCCACCGGCCAGCTGGTCCAGGACCCTGGGTGGGATCGTGCTGCCCGGTGGGTCCTCGGCGCCGACCATGGACACCCCCGTTGCGCCCGACAGCTGTGGGGAACAGCGTCCCATCGACGCGGCCCTCCGGCACGAGAGCGGGCAGACTGGACCGATGACGGGGAGCAGCGTGCGCCTACCGCGCACCACGGGGGCGTCGGCGATCGAGGAGCAGCGCAGGCGGGGGCGGGTCCGCGAGATCGCCTCCCGGGCGACGCTGATCCTGGCGGTGCTCAGCCTGCTGTCGGCGACGATCCACCCGCTCTGGCAGCGGATGGGTCTGGTGCGCGACGTCGTCCCCGAGCTGGTGGTGCACACCGCGCGTCCCTCCCTCGCGCTGGTCTCGGTGGTCCTCCTGCTGACCGCGCGAGGTCTGCGGCGCGGGAACCGGCTCGCGTGGCTGGGCACCCTGGTCGTGCTGGCCTTCTCGGTCGTGATCCACCTGGCCAAGGGTCCCGACGTCCTCCCCGCCCTGGTGATCGCCGTCGGCATCGTGTGGCTCGCCGCGCAGGGCAACGCGTTCCCGGTCCTGCCGACGCGCCGCGCCGTCCGGTGGGCGATCATCTGGACCGTCGCCGCCGTGGTGTTCGTCGTCGTGCTCGTCGTCGGGCTGGCCGTCTGGGCGGTCGCCACGGACGCGACCGACGCGGAGATCGAGCGGCTCGGCCGCATCCTGGTCCCCGTCACGTACGCGCTGACCCTGGTGTTCGTCGCCGCCCTGCTCTGGTCGCTGCTCTCGCCGCGCCGACCCCGCCGGCTCAGCCCCGAGGACCATCGGGACGAGCGGGAGCGCGCCCGGCTCGTGGTGCAGAAGCACGGCAGCGGCACGCTCGACTACTTCGCGCTGCGGGACGACAAGGACTGGTTCTTCACCGGCTCGACGGTGGTCGCGCACTCGGCGCGCGGGGGCGTGTGCCTGGTGTCCCCGGACCCCATCGGCCCGCCCGATGAACGCGGGCTCGCCTGGGCGGAGTTCCTCGACTTCGCCGACGACTTCGGCTGGTCGGTCGCCGTCATCGGAGCAGCCGCGGACTGGCTGCCCGTCTACGAGTCGAGCGGTCTGCGGACGGTCTACCTGGGCGACGAGGCCATCGTCGACTGCCCGACGTTCAGCCTCGAGGGCCGGTCGCACAAGTCCTTGCGGCAGGCGGTCAACCGCATCCAGCGCGCCGGCTACACGACGACCTTCCACGACCCGTCGGCCATCGAGCCCGAGCTGCGCGCGCAGATCGAGGCGATGAGCGAGGAGTCCCGGCACGGCGAGGCGGAACGCGGCTTCTCGATGACGCTGTCGCGGCTGTTCCAGCCCGAGGACACCGGTCTCCTGCTCTCGGTCACGCGCGATCCCGAGGGACGCGTCGACGCCTTCTGCCAGTGGGTCCCCGCGACCGCGATCGGCGGCTGGTCGCTCGACGTCATGCGGCGACGCACCGACACCGAAGGGCTGCCCAACGGCCTCATCGACGCCAACATCGTCGCGACGATCGCTCGCCTCGCCGACACCGGGCAGCGCGGGCTCGGGCTGAACTTCGCGATGATGCGGGAGGTCCTCGAGGGCGATCCCGCCGACGCCTCACGGATCGAGTCGCTCACCCGACCGATACTGCAGCGGCTCTCTCAGGGCACCCAGATGGGCACGCTCAGCACGTTCAACGAGAAGTTCGACCCCGGCTGGGTGTCGCGCTACGTGGTGCTCGACTCGGTCGAGCTCGTCGCGACGCAGGCGCTCGTGCTCGCCGGTGCCGAGGGGGTCACGGAGATCCCGGTGATCGGGCGGTTCCTCGGGAACATCGGCGCGGCCTCGTGACCGTCTCGCTGCTCTGCGCGATCGGGTCCGCGCTGGCCTACGGCGCCAGCACCCTCATGCAGGCGGTCGCGACACGACGCACGCAGGGGCTCGCCGCCGTGATGACGCCGCTGGTCATCGGCGCGTTCGTGGTCGACGGGCTCGGGTTCGTGCTCTCGCTGCTGGCGCTGAACAACCTGCCGCTGTTCGTCGTGCAGTCGATCATGGCGTCGATGCTCGTGGTCGTCGTCATCGGGGCCCGGTTCATCCTGCACGCACGCATGCGGCGCCTGGACGTCGCGGCCGTCGTCGTCGTCATCGCCGCGCTCGTGCTCATCGGCCTCGGCTCCGGCGAACAGCCGGCCGTCGCGCCCCCGGAGTCGTTCGAGCGGGCGATGCTCGTCGCGACCGGCGTGCTCGCCGTCGTGGCCCTCGCGTCCTACCGGTCCGGACCCGGCTGGCTGCTGGCGGCGATCGCCGGTCTCGGCTTCTCCGGAGCAGCGATCGCGGCGCGCGCGTCGCACCACCACGACGGGATCTGGGCGACGATCTGGCAGCCCATGACGGTCTGCATCGTGGTCGGCGGGATCATCGGCGCGCTCTGGTACCTGCGCGCGCTGGAGCGGCTGGCCGTCGGACCCAGCGCCGCGATCCTGTCCGTGATCGAGGTCGTGGTGCCCGGTGCCGTCGGCGTGCTGGTGCTCGGAGACACGATCGCGAACGGCATGCTGCCCGGCGTCCTCGTCGGGCTCGTCCTGGCGGTCACCGGGTGCGTCGTGCTCGCGATGAGCCCCGCCAACCAGGCGGCAGAGGGAGAGCCGGCTCCGCGGGCGGAGCCGGCTCCCGCGTAGACCCTGAGTCTCAGTCCTCCTGCTTGGCGCCGGGCGCGGACAGCCCCCGGGCGATCAGGTCCATGACGGAGGAGTCCGCGAGCGTCGTCGCGTCGCCCACCTGGCGGTTCTCGGCGACGTCCCGGAGCAGGCGGCGCATGATCTTGCCGGACCGCGTCTTGGGCAGCTCCGCGACGACGAGGATCTGCCGCGGCTTGGCGATCGGGCCGATCTCCTTGGCGACGTGGTTGCGCAGCTCGGTCTGGACGGCGTCGGCCTCCTGGTCGCCACCCCCCGCGTCACCGCGCAGGATGACGAACGCGACGACGGCCTGGCCCGTGGTCTCGTCGGCGGCACCCACGACCGCCGCCTCGGCGACCCACGGGTGCGAGACGAGCGCCGACTCGATCTCCGTGGTGGACAGCCGGTGGCCGGACACGTTCATCACGTCGTCCACGCGGCCGAGCAGCCAGATGTCGCCGTCGGCGTCCTTCTTGGCGCCGTCGCCCGCGAAGTACAGACCCTGGAACCGGGACCAGTAGGTGTCGACGTAGCGGTCCGGGTCGCCCCAGATGCCGCGCAGCATCGACGGCCACGGCTCCGTGAGGACCAGGTAGCCACCGCCGCCGTCGGGCACCGGGTGGGCCTCGTCGTCGACGACGTCGGCCGCGATGCCCGGCAGCGGCACCTGCGCGGAGCCCGGCTTGGTCTCCGTGACACCCGGCAGCGGGCTGATCATGATGGCGCCGGTCTCGGTCTGCCACCACGTGTCGACGATGGGTGCGCTGTCCCCGCCGATGACCCGGCGGTACCACATCCACGCCTCCGGGTTGATGGGCTCACCCACCGACCCGAGCACCCGCAGGCTCGACAGGTCGAACTGGTTCGGGATCTCCTCGCCCCACTTCATGCAGGTCCGGATGGCCGTCGGGGCGGTGTAGAGGATCGAGACCTTGTACTTCTGGATGATCTCCCACCAGCGCCCGCGGTGCGGGGTGTCGGGCGTGCCCTCGTAGATGACCTGCGTGGCGCCGTTGATCAGCGGCCCGTAGACGACGTAGGTGTGCCCGGTGATCCAGCCGACGTCCGCCGTGCACCAGTAGACGTCCGTCTCGGGCTTGAGGTCGAACACGTTGCGGTGCGTGTACGCCGCCTGGGTCAGGTAGCCGCCGGTGGTGTGGAAGATGCCCTTCGGCTTCCCGGTGGTGCCCGACGTGTAGAGGATGAACAGCGGGTGCTCGGCCTCGACCGCGACCGGGGTGTGCTGGTCGCTGGCCGCGTCGACGACGTCGGACCACCAGACGTCGACCTCGTCGTTCCAGGCGACGTCCTGGCCGGTCCGCTTCACGACGAGCACGTGCTGCACCGACGGGGTGCCCTTGGTCAGCGCCTCGTCGACGGCCGGCTTCAGCGCGCTGGCCGCCCCGCGGCGGTACCCGCCGTCCGCGGTGACGACGAGCTTGGCCTCCGCGTCGTTGATCCGGGTGCTCAGTGCCTCCGCGGAGAACCCGCCGAACACGACGGAGTGCGGGGCGCCGATGCGCGCGCACGCCAGCATGGTGATGACGGCCTCGGGGATGAGCGGCAGGTAGATGGCGACGCGGTCGCCCGTGCCGACGCCCAGCGCGGTGAACGCGTTCGCGGCCTTGGACACCTCGCGCTTCAGGTCGGCGTAGGTGACCGTGCGGGTGTCGCCGCCCTCGCCCTCGAAGTGCAGGGCGACCCGGTGGCCGTTCCCGGCCTCCACGTGCCGGTCCACCGCGTTGTACGCGGCGTTGAGCGTGCCGTCGGCGAACCAGCGCGCGAACGGCGCCTTCGACCAGTCGAGGACCTCCTCGAACGGCTGCTCCCAGCTCAGCAGCTCCCGGGCCTGCTCCGCCCAGAAGCTGGGCCGGTCGGCGTTGGCCCACGCGTACAGCCCCCGCTGCGCGTTGGCCTGGTCGACGAACTCGGGGCTCGGCGGGAACCGGCGGTCCTCGGTGAGCAGGTTCTCGAGGCCGGGCTCGTGGGTCTCGGGCGTGGTGTCGGTCACGAAGGACCACCTCCTGTGCAGCGACGTCGATGCAGGTGGACCAGGGGTCCGGAACCGCACTCTAGCCGGAGACCCGGCGTGCCCATGCTGGCGGCTCAGACGCGGTGGCGCTCGCGGAACTCCCCGAGCCGGGCCCCGCGACGACGGGCCGACCCGGCGACGATGCCCGCCAGCAGGAGCAGGAATCCGACCGCGAGGACCATCCCTGACGTCCCGGCGACGGTCACCTGCGTGACCGTGAGCCGCCAGCCCGACGACGTGAGGATGTTGAGCGTCTGCTCGCGGGCGATCGACGGCAGGTACAGGTAGACGATGCCCGCGAGCGTCAGCACCGCGCCGCCCGTGATGGGGACCGCCGGCGTCCAGAGCGCCAGCAGCAGCACGCACCCGAGGATCAGCAGACCGAGCGAGACCAGCACGATGCCGAGCACCTCGGTGGACGCGTCCCAGCCCTTGACCTGCGCCTGCAGGATCCGGGACTCGCCCAGCAGCAGCACCGCGACGCCGATCGGGGCCAGGATCAGGCCGACGATGACGCCCAGGATGTGCGACCCGACCGACGTGCTCCGCGGGGCATTCGGGTCCGGGAAGAGCCGGTCGTCCTGCTCGGCCCCGGGGGGCGTCGGCTCGGTGGGTGCGGGGACGGCTGCGACGGGTGCGGCGGCCACGGGTGCGGCGGCGACGGGCTCAGCGGCGGGCTCGGGTGCCGTCGGCGTCGTCGGGGACCGGACCGGGTCCGGCGGGGTCTCGACGGGTGCCGCAGCGGCCGTGGTCGGCTCGTCCGGGGGCGTGGGGGCCGGTCGGACGATCGCGTGCCTGCCGGTGTCCGCGACGGGCTCGCTCGTGCTCGTCGTCCGGGCGGCACTCGCCGCGGTGCCGGCAGCAGCCGCGGTTCCGGCGGTCGTGGCCGCGGGCAGCTCGGCGTCGATCGTGCCTGCGACCGGCTCGGGCTCGGAGGCCGTCGACTGCTCAGCCGTCGCCGTGGCCGGCGGCGGGACGGGAGAGGTCTCCGGCTCGCTCGGCGCCGGCGGGTCGAGGGTCTCGACGGTCGGCGCGACCTCGTGGGTCTGGGGCTCGTCGACGGCGGGTGTCGTCTCCTCGATGGACGTGGTCGGCTCGGTCGTCGCGGCAGTGTCCGCGTCGGTGTCGGGCGTCTCGTCCGGGCGGTCTGTTGCGCCGCCGGGACGGTGCGGGTCGGAGGTGCTCATGCGTGCTCCTCGAAGGGGGCCTGGTCGGGCGCGGTCGGGCGGCGCCGACTGACGCCGCTGTTCCGAGTCACCGTATTGCCAGCAGCTCCCGGTCGCCGTGCAGCGCGCCCGAGCCGGACTCGTCCACATCTGTCTTCCGCGACGCCGGCCTGCTGCCGTACGCGTAGGCCGCGCCGACGAGGAGGGCACCACCGACGAGGTTGCCGAGGCCGACGAGGGTGAGGTTCCTGGCCATCTCGATCAGGTCGGCGCCGGGCAGGCCACCGTAGAGGCCGAGCGAGAACGTGGTCATGTTGGCGACGACGTGCTCGAAGCCGGACGTGATGAACACCATCACGCACCCGAACACCACGACCAGCCGCGCACCCTCGCTGCGCAGTCGTGCCGCGCCCCAGACGGCCAGGCAGACGAGCAGGTTGCACAGGATCCCGCGCGTGAACAGCTGGATCGACGTCGCGTCGGCCTTGTGCTCGATCATCCCCGCCAGCGTGGTCCCGCCGGGGGTGCCGGGCGCGACGACCCCGGAGACGTGCACGAGGAACGCGAACAGCATCGCGCCGAGCAGGTTGCCGCCGAGGCAGGCGAGCAGCGTCAGCCCGGCTCGCCCCCAGCCGATGGCGCCGCGCAGCGCACCCTGCGTGAGGATCATCATCGCGGAGGTGGCCAGCTCGGCCCCCGCGACCAGGACCACGGTCAGCGCGACCCCGAACACCAGCCCTTGGACCAGGGGCGCGAACGGCGACCCGGCCACGACCAGCGGACCGCCCGCGGTGGCCATGATGAGCACGCCGATGCCGATGTACGCGCCGGCGAGCATGGTGCGCACCAGGAACAGGCCGGGCGTGCGCAGGAGGTCGACCTTGTGGCGCGCGCCTGTCGCCTGGGCGTCGACCGTGTCGGGGATGCTCAGCACCTGTCCATGGTCGCGTCCGCCCGCGGCCCGCGTGGAGGGCCGAAAGGCCCAGGGAATCCACGGCACCCCACCGCGGTTGCGACCGCACGTGACCCTTCTCTTCTCGCCGCTGACCATGCGCGGCACCACGTTCCCCAACCGTGCGTGGCTGGCGCCGATGTGCCAGTACTCGGCGGTGGACGGCAGCCCGAACGACTGGCACCTGGTGCACCTGGGTTCCCGGGCGGCCGGCGGCTTCGGCCTGCTGATCGCGGAGGCCACGGCGGTGGTCCCCGAGGGGCGGATCTCGCCGCAGGACACCGGGCTGTGGCACGACCTGCACATCGCCGAGTGGCGCCGGATCACCGACTTCGTGCACGAGCGCGGCACGCTGATCGGGGTGCAGCTGGCGCACGCGGGCCGCAAGGCGTCCACGTTCGCCCCGTTCGCGGCCGGGCGGGGCTCCGTGCCGGTGGACCAGGGCGGCTGGACGACGGTCGGCCCGTCGGCCACCGCGTTCCCCGGTCTCGAGGCGCCCCACGCGCTGACCCTCGACGAGATCGCGGGCATCCCTCGGGCCTTCGCCGCGGCCGCCCGCCGGGCCGACGACGCGGGCTTCGACGTCGTCGAGCTGCACGCCGCCCACGGCTACCTGCTGCACCAGTTCCTCTCGCCGCTGTCCAACGACCGCGACGACGAGTACGGCGGCTCGCTGGAGAACCGCGCGCGGCTGCTCGTCGAGACGGCCGATGCGGTCCGCGCCGCCTGGCCCGACCACAAGCCGCTGTTCGTCCGGCTCTCCGCGACCGACTGGGTCGAGGGTGGGCTCACGGTGGACGAGGTCGCGCAGGTGGCCAAGGAGCTGGGTGGCCACGGCGTGGACCTGGTCGACGTCTCCACCGGCGGCAACGCGCCCGCGGACATCCCCGTCGGCCCCGGTTACCAGGTGCCGGCCGCGCGCGAGGTGCGCGCGACGTCGGCGCTGCCGGTCGCGGCCGTCGGTCTCCTCACGGACCCGGCGCAGGCGGAGGCGGTGCTGGCGGACGGATCGGCGGACGCGATCCTGCTGGGCCGCGAAGGGCTGCGTGACCCGTTCTGGCCGCTGCGTGCCGCGCACGAGCTGGGTGTCGCCGACTCCGCGGCCTGGCAGCCGCAGTACCTCCGGGCGACCTGGGCCTAGAGGCTCAGCCCGCGCGCGATCGGGACGCCCGGGCGGTACGCCAGGTGGCGGTAGCTGGGCGCGTCGAGCACGGCGAGGTCCGCGCGGGCACCGAGGTGCAGGTGGCCGACGTCGTCGCGCCGCAGCGCGTGGGCGCCGCCGAGCGTGGCCGCCCGGAGCGCCTCGGCGACGGTCATCCGCATCTCGCGGACGGCGAGCGCGATCATCAGCGGCATCGACGTGGAGAAGCAGGTGCCGGGGTTGCAGTCGCTGGCCAGCGCCACCTCGACCCCGGCGTCGAGCAGACGGCGCGCGTCGGGGTACGGGGACCGCGTGGAGAACTCGACGCCGGGCAGCAAGGTGGCGACCGTGTCGGAGCCGGCCAACGCGTCGACGTCGGAGCCGCTCAGGTAGGTGCAGTGGTCGACGCTCGCGGCACCCAGCTCGACGGCCAGCCGCACGCCGGGACCGGGCGTGAGCTGGTTGGAGTGCACGCGCAGCCCCAGGCCCGCCTCACGGGCAGCGACCAGCACCGACCGGGCCTCGTCGCCGTCGAACGCCAGCGGGCTGCCGGGCTCGCAGAAGACGTCGGCCCAGCGCGCGTGCGGCAGGCAGGCCGCGAGCATGGGGCCGGTGACCAGGGCGAGGTAGTCCGCGCGGTCGATGCCGGGTGGGACGACGTGCGCGCCGAGGAACGTGGTCTCCGTCGTGACCTCGCGGGCCAGCCGGAGCAGGCGTTCCTCGCCTGCGACGTCGAGGGCGTAGCCGCTCTTCACCTCGATCGTGGTGGTGCCCTGGGCTCGCGCCTCCGCCACGAGTGCCACGAGACGTCGGCGCAGGTCGTCGTCGGACGCCGCGCGCGTGGCTGCGACCGTCGTTGCGATGCCCCCGCCTGTGTAGGTCTGGCCCGCCATCCGGGCCTCGAACTCGGCCGCGCGGTCGCCCGCGAAGACCAGGTGCGTGTGGGAGTCGACGAAGCCCGGGACCACCGCGGCGCCGCCGAGGTCCGTGCGGGTGTCGGCGGCGGGCTGCCCCGACGCCGGTCCGACCCAGACGACGACACCGTCCTGCGCGACAAGTGCCGCGTCCAGGAGCGGCCCGTCGAACCGCGGGTCGTGGGTGACCAGCTCGCCGATGCCGGTGACCAGGTGGGACGTCATCGAGCCTCCTCCCATGCCGCGCGGACCGCCGAGCCGAGCATCGCCCCGACGTCGCCCAGCACGTGCCGGCCGCCCTCGACCCGCACGACGCCGCCGATCACGACGGTGTCGACGTCGGCGCTGCCCGCGACCAGCACGAGCTGTGCGGGGTCCGCGCCGGCGGTCCGCGGGGTGTCGGTGCGGACGGCGACGAGGTCGGCCGGGGCGCCTTCTACCAGACGGCCACCCGTCGGGTCGCCCAGGCTGGCGTGGCCGCCGGAGGTGAGCAGCTCCATCAGCTCGGCGGGGGCGAAGCTGCCGCGCTCCTCGCTCGCCAGCCGCTCGTGCAGCTCGACCGAGCGGGCCTCGGCGAGCAGGTCGGTGCGGACGTGCTGGTCGCTGCCGACGCTGAGCCGGGCACCCGCCGCGTGCAGGAGGCCGCCGGGCGCGATCCCGTCGCCCAGGTCCTGCTCGGTCGAGGGGCACAGGCACACGCCCGTGCGCGTCGAGCCCAGGATCGCGACGTCCTCCGGGGTCAGGTGGACCGCGTGGATCGCCGTGGTGTCGGGGCCGAGCGCGCCCGCGTCCTCCAGGAGCCGGGTCGGGGTGACGCCGAACGTGGCCAGCGACTGCTCGTTCTCCAGGCGCTGCTCGGACAGGTGCACGTGCAGGGGCCGGCCAGTGGCGTGCGCGGTGATGACCGGGATGGCGTCCAGCGGGACCGCGCGGACCGAGTGGATCGCGGCGCCGACCGTCAGGGTGTCGTCGGGGCGGATCGCGGCCACCCGGTGGGCCCAGGCGTCGGCGTCATGGTCGCCGAACCGGCGCTGCGCACCCTCGAGCGGGGCGTCGATGCCACCCGTCAGGTACGCGGTGTCCAGCAGGGTGATCCGTAGGCCGGCGTCCCGGGCGGCCGTGCGCAGGGCCTCGGCCATGACGTTCGGGTCGTCGTACGGGGTGCCGTCCGGCCCGTGGTGCAGGTAGTGGAACTCGCCGACCGCCGTGACGCCCGCGAGCACCATCTCGGCGTAGGTGGCGCGCGCCAGATCGAGGTACGTGTCCGGGGTCAGGGTCGCCGCCAGCGCGTACATGCGCTCGCGCCAGGCCCAGAACGTGCCGCCGCCGTCGTGGGTGCGGCCGCGCAGCGCCCGGTGGAAGGCGTGGGAGTGCGTGTTGGCGAAGCCGGGCAGGACGACGCCGGGGAGGCGGTGGTCGTCCGGCTCTGGGGGACCGACGGTCACGGCGGAGATCCGCCCGTCGGACACGGTCATCCGGACGTTCTCGGCCAGGCCGTCCGGCAGCCAGGCGTGCGCCGCCCAGTACGTCGTCACGTCAGCAACCGTTCCAGCACCGTGGCCAGCGCGTCGATGCCCGCCAGGCAGTCCGCCTCGTCGGCGTCCTCTGCGGCGGCGTGCGAGATGCCCGACGGGTTGCGCACGAAGAGCATCGCGGTCGGGATGCCCGCGGCGGCGAGGATCCCGGCGTCGTGGCCGGCACCGGTGCTCATCGTCGGCGGCCCGCCGAGCGCGTCGACCACCGTGTCGGCCAGGTCGGCGTCGAGGACGGTGACCGGGGTCCACGACTCCTCGGCGGGCGCGTACTCCTGCAGCGCCCTGAGGACCGCGCGGACGGCCGACTCGTCCTCGGCGCGGACGTCCAGCCAGGCCGTGACCTGCGACGGGATCGCGTTCACACCGTTCGGGTCGACGCGCAGCTTGCCGACGGTGGCGAGCGCGCCCGCGTCATGGGCGGCCCGGCGCACGTGCGCGATGAACGCCGCGAGGTCGAGCATCGGGTCGTGGCGGTCGGCCAGCGGCGTGGTGCCGGCGTGGTTGGCCTGGCCCCGCAGCTCGACGCGCCAGCGGCCGTGCGGCCAGATCATCCGGCCCACGCCCACCGGGTCGCCCGTGTGCACCAGCCCGCGGCCCTGCTCGACGTGCAGCTCGACGAACGACGCGATGCGGCGGAGGGTCTCGTCGTCCCTGCCCAGCGACCTCGGGTCGCGACCTGCGCTGGTCAGGGCGTCGGCCATCGTGGTCCCGTCGGCGTCGCGGAGGCCGCGGGCCTTGTCGGCGTCGAGCGCCCCGGTGATGAGGCGGGAGCCCGCGCAGGCGATGCCGAAGCGGGCTCCCTCCTCGTCGACGAAGCTCGCGATGCCGAGCGGCCGTCTCGGAGCGACGCCCTTCGCCCGGAGCGCGTCCAGCGCCGCGAAGCCGCTGACCACGCCGAGCGGCCCGTCGAACGCGCCGCCGCCCGGCACCGAGTCGAGGTGACTGCCGGTGACGATCCCTGGTTGCGTGTCGGGGTCGCCCCACCAGGCCCACTGGTTGCCCGCGCGGTCGGTCGTCAGCGCGAGCCCGCGGGCCGCCGCCTCGCCGGCGAACCACTCGCGCAGCACGTGGTCCTCCGCGGTCCACGCGAACCGGCGGTAGCCGCCGTCGGACGCCCGGCCGACAGGGGCGAGGTCCGACCACATCCGGGCGAAGGTCACGCGCCGCCCTCCCGCATCGGCACCCGCAGGCCGTTGGCCGTCGCGACCTCGTCGGCCCGCGGGTAGCCGGCGTCCACGTGCCGCAGCACGCCCATGCCCGGGTCGTTGGACAGCACCCGCGCGAGCTTGCGCGCGGCGAGCTCGGTCCCGTCGGCGACGGACACCTGCCCGGCGTGGATCGAGCGGCCCATGCCGACGCCGCCACCGTGGTGGATCGACACCCAGGTGGCACCCGACGACGCCGCGACCAGCGCGTTCAGCAGCGGCCAGTCGGCGATGGCGTCGGACCCGTCGGCCATGCCCTCGGTCTCCCGGTACGGCGACGCGACCGAGCCGGCGTCGAGGTGGTCGCGGCCGATGACGAGCGGCGCACTGACCTCGCCGGACGCGACGAGCTCGTTGAACCGCAGCCCCGCGCGGTCGCGGTCGCCGTGCCCGAGCCAGCAGATCCGCGCCGGCAGGCCCTGGAACGCGACCCGGTCCTGGGCCGCCCGGATCCAGCGGTGCAGGTGGTCGTCGTCGGGGAACAGGTCGAGCACCGCCTGGTCGGTCACCGCGATGTCGTGCGGGTCGCCCGAGAGGGCGGCCCAGCGGAACGGGCCCTTGCCCTCCGCGAACAGCGGGCGGATGTACGCGGGGACGAAGCCGGGGAAGTCGAACGCCCGGTCGTAGCCGCCCTGGCGGGCCTCGTCGCGGATCGAGTTGCCGTAGTCGAACACCTCGGCGCCCGCGTCCATGAACCCGACCATCGCCTCGACGTGCCGGGCCATCGACTCGCGCGCGCGGTCGGTGAACTCCTCCGGCTTCGCGGCTGCGTAGGACGCCCAGTCGGCCACGTCGACGCCGACGGGCAGGTAGGACAGCGGGTCGTGCGCGGAGGTCTGGTCGGTGACGACGTCGACCTCGACGCCACGGCGCAGCAGCTCGGGGAGGACCTCTGCCGCGTTGCCGACGACGCCGACCGACAGGGCGGTCTTCTGGGCTCTCGCTTCGCTGACCAGCGCAACTGCTTGGTCGAGACTCGTCGCCACCCGGTCCAGGTAGCGCTCGCGGACCCGGCGGTGCAGGCGGTCGCCGTCGACGTCGACGATCAGGCACGCGCCCCCGTTGAGCGTGACGGCGAGGGGCTGCGCGCCACCCATGCCGCCGCAGCCGCCCGTCACCGTCAGCGTGCCTGCCAGCGTCCCGCCGAACCGCTTCGCGGCGACCGCCGCCAGGGTCTCGTAGGTGCCCTGGAGGATCCCCTGCGTGCCGATGTAGATCCACGAGCCGGCCGTCATCTGCCCGTACATGGTCAGCCCGAGCTGCTCGAGCCGACGGAACTCGGGCCAGGTCGCCCAGTCGCCGACCAGGTTCGAGTTGGCGATCAGGACGCGCGGCGCCCACTCGTGCGTCGTCAGCACGCCGACCGGCTTGCCCGACTGGACCAGCAGCGTCTCGTCGTCGCCCAGCGTCGTCAGCGTCCGCACGATCGCGTCGTACGCGTCCCACGACCGGGCCGCCTTGCCGGTGCCGCCGTAGACGACCAGGTCGTCGGGCCGCTCGGCGACCTCGGGGTCCAGGTTGTTCATGAGCATGCGCAGCGGCGCCTCGGTCTGCCAGCTGCGGGCCGTGAGCGTGGTGCCGCGGGGGGCGCGGACGGGGCGGGGGCCGGCGGTCATGCGCGTGCTCCTGTCAGGACGGCGGCGATCTGCCCGTCGCGGACGGCGTCGGCCGCCGTCTCGAGATCGGGGGAGAGGTACGTGTCCGGGCCGGGACCGGGGATCCCCGCCGCGCGCAGCAGGTCTCGGACGGCCCCGGTGACCGGCGACGGTTCCAGGGGGGCACGCAGGTCCATCGCTCGGGCAGCCGTCAGGATCTCGATGCCGAGCACCCGGGTCAGGCCGTCGATGGCGCGACGGAGCTTGCGGGCCGCGTGCCAGCCCATCGACACGTGGTCCTCCTGCATGGCCGACGACGGGATCGAGTCGACGCTCGCCGGGACCGCCAGCCGCTTGAGCTCCGAGACCAGCCCGGCGGCCGTGTACTGCGCGATCATCAGGCCGGAGTCGACTCCGGGGTCGTGCGCCAGGAACGGGGGCAGGCCGTTGCTGCGCGCGACGTCGAGGAACCGGTCGGTGCGGCGCTCGGACATGCTCGCGACGTCCGCGACGGCGATCGCCAGGAAGTCGAGCACGTAGCCGACGGGGGCGCCGTGGAAGTTCCCGTTGGACTCGACGCGACCGTCGTCGGTGATCACCGGGTTGTCGATCGCGGCGGCCAGCTCGCGCTCCGCGACGGCCGTCGCGTGCGCCACGGTGTCGCGCGCGGCTCCGTGCACCTGCGGGGCGCAGCGCAGCGAGTAGGCGTCCTGCACGCGGGTGCACTCCGGCGTCTGGTGGCTGGCCATGATCCCCGAGCCGTGCAGGACCGCGCGGATGTTCGCGGCGGACTCTGCCTGGCCGGGGTGCGGGCGCAGGCCCTGAAGGTCTCGTGCGAAGACCGCGTCGGTGCCGAGCAGCGACTCGACGCTCATCGCGGCGGCGACATCGGCCGTGTCGAGGAGGTTCGCCAGGTCGTGCAGGGCCAGCGCGAGCATGCCGAGCATGCCGTCGGTCCCGTTGATGAGGGCGAGGCCCTCCTTCTCGGTCAGCGTGTACGGGGGGAGGTCGTGGACCAGAGCCCCGCTGGCGTCGCGGACCTCGCCCTCGCCCATGAGCGCCAGCGCGCAGTGGGCCAGCGGCGCCAGGTCGCCCGAGCAGCCCAGCGAGCCGTACTCGCGGACCACCGGCGTCAGGCCGGCGTCGAGCAGCGCGGCGTACGCGCTCGCGGTCTCCGATCGGACGCCCGTGTGGCCCGTGGCCAGCGTCGAGAGGCGCAGGAGCATGAGGGCGCGGACCACCTCGCGCTCGACCTCCGGGCCCGTGCTGGCGGCGTGCGATCGGACCAGGCTGCGCTGCAGGTCGCGACGCTTCTCCGCCGGGATCGACAGGGTGGCCAGCGCGCCGAAGCCGGTCGAGATGCCGTAGTGCGGCGCGGTATCGGCGGCGAGCTCGTCGACGACCGCACGGCCTCTCGAGATCGCGGCGAGGGCCTCGTCGGACAGCCGGACGCCCGCCCCGTGACGGGCCACGGCCACGACGTCCGCGATCGAGACAGGACCGGTGCCCACGACGACGGTGGCGGTGGTGGTGCTCATGGTTCATGACACCGCCTCACGCGCGCCGCTCCTAGGGTGTCCGCGGCGATTCTGTCTGGTATCCCAGACACCATGAGCACCGTCCCCGCCGCCGACGCGACCCTCCGGCTGCTGCACCACCTCTCGCGGACCGGCCCGCTGCCTGCCGGTGCGCTCGCGCTCGCGCTGGACCTGCCGCGGTCGACCACGTATCACCTGCTCACCGTCCTGACCGAGCACGGCTTCGTCGTCCACCTGCCCGAGGAGCACCGCTACGGCCTCGGCCTCAGCGCCTTCGAGCTGGGCTCCGCCTACTCCCGGCAGGCACCGCTGGCTCGCGCTGCGCGACCGGTGCTGGCCCGGCTCGTCGACCACGTCGGCGAGAGCGCGCACCTGGCCGTCCTGCACGGGCGCGACGTCGTCTACGTCGTCGAGGAGCGCGCCGCCGGCCGGCCGTCGCTGGTGACCGACGTCGGGGTCCGGCTGCCCGCGCACCTCACGGCGAGCGGGCGCGCGATCCTCGCCGGGCTGCCGGCGGCGCAGGTGCGAGCACTGTTCCCCGGTCGGGAGGCGTTCGTCGACCGCACCGGAGTCGGCCCGCGGCGGCTGTCCGAGCTGCGCGCGATCCTCACCGAGGTCCGCCGCGTCGGGTGGGCGTCCGAGCGCGGGGACGTCACCGCGGGGTTCGCGTCCGTCGCGTCGGTCGTGCGCGACCGCACGGGCCACCCCATCGCCGGGCTCGCGGTCACGTTCGCCGACGGGCCGGCACCCGACGGGCTGGTCCGTGCGACGCAGCGCGCCGCTCTCGAGCTGTCCCGGCGGGTCTAGACCTCGATCGGGGTCTGCGCGGCCTTGGTCACCGCGGCGGCGACGACCGTCGTGACCTCCGGGTTGAACACGCTGGGCACGATGTACGTCGGGTTGAGCTCGTCGTCCGTGACCACCGACGCCAGCGCGTACGCCGCCGCCAGCAGCATCGCGCTCGTGATCCGGTGCGACTGCGCGTCGAGCAGCCCGCGGAACACGCCCGGGAACGCGAGCACGTTGTTGATCTGGTTGGCGAAGTCCGAGCGGCCCGTGCCGACGACCGCCGCGTACTGCGCCGCGTCGTCGGGGTCGACCTCGGGGCGGGGGTTGGCCAGCGCGAACACGATCGCGTCCTTCGCCATCGTCGAGACGTCCTGGCCCGTGATCACGTCGGGGGCGGAGACGCCGATGAACACGTCCGCGTCCCGGAGCGCGTCCGGGATGCTGCCGGAGATGCCGCGCGGGTTCGTCATCGACGCCGTCCAGAACAGTGACTCGTCCAGGCCCGGCCGGTCCGCGCGCACGACGCCCTCGATGTCCGCGACGACGACGTCCTTCGCGCCCGCCGCGAGCAGCAGCTTGAGCACCGCGGTACCTGCCGCGCCCGCGCCCGACAGCACGATGCGGACCGTCGCCAGGTCCTTGCCGACGACCTTCAGCGCGTTGGTCAGCGCCGCCACCACCACGATCGCGGTGCCGTGCTGGTCGTCGTGGAAGACCGGGATGTCCAGCCGCTCGCGCAGCCGCCGCTCGATCTCGAAGCAGCGCGGCGCGGAGATGTCCTCGAGGTTGATCCCCGCGAACACCGGGGCGATCGCGCAGATCGTCTCCACGATCTGGTCCACGTCCGTGGTGTCCAGCGCGATGGGGAACGCGTCGATCCCCGCGAACCGCTTGAACAGCACCGCCTTGCCCTCCATGACCGGCAGGCTGGCCAGCGGACCGATGTTGCCGAGCCCCAGCACCGCGGTCCCGTCCGTGACCACCGCGATCGTGTTGCGCTTGATGGTCAGCCGGCGGGCGTCCTCCGGGTGGGCGGCGATGGCCTCGCAGACGCGCGCGACGCCCGGCGTGTACGCCATCGACAGGTCGTCGCGGTTGCGCAGCGGCACCTTCGACTCGATCGAGAGCTTGCCGCCGATGTGCATGAGGAACGTGCGGTCGCTGACCCGCTCGACGACCACGCCGTGCAGACCCTTGAGCGCCTCGACGATGTCCGCGGCGTGCTGCTCGCCCCGCGTCGCGCACGTGACGTCGACCGTCATCTGCTCGTGGCCCGACGCCGTGACGTCCAGGGCCGTGACGATGCCGCCGGCCTTCTCGATCGCCGTGGTGAGCTCGCTGACGGCGGTCGGCCGGGCCTGCACCTCCAGGCGCGCCGTGATGGACGAGGAGACGCTGGGGGAGACCATCCGGACATTGTGCCGCGCTCACTAGGGTGACGGCGTGACCGACGCCCTGGCCCCGCTCCTCGACCTGCCGGGGGTGGCCGATGCCGTCGACCGCGCCCGGGTCGCGTGCGAGGAGCTCCGCTGGCACGAGGCGTACCGGCGGCGGTGGCGCGAGGTCCGTGCCGAGGCGGGCCTGCGGGCGACCCGCGCGTCCTGCGAGATCGAGGGGGTGCGCGTCCCGCTGTCGTTGGTGCGGTCGCTCGCGACCGGCGGCGGGAACGAGCCCGTCGTCGTCGGTGCGCTCCGCGCGACCGCCCTGGTGGAGCGCTGGATGCCCGCTCTCGGCGACCGCGGGTCCGTGGCGCTGCCCCCGCTGGGCCAGCTGCTCGCTCAGGTGCACGTCGCCGCGACCGGTGGCTGGCTGCCCGACGCCGCCGTCGGCCGGCTGCGGTCGACCGAGCAGCCCGGCGACCTGCGCGGTCTCGGTCCGGCACCCGTCGCCGACGAGCTGGCCGCCCGCGTCGAGCTGCTCGGCCGGACCGTGCGGGAGTCCGCGGCGCCCGCCCTCGTCGTCGCCGCCGTCGTGCACGGTGAGCTGCTCACCCTGCGGCCGTTCACCGCCGCGAACGGGGTGGTCGCCCGCGCGGTGGCGCGGCTGCTGCTGACCGCGCGCGGCCTCGACCCGACCGGGTCGCTGGTCAGCGAGTCGGCCTGGGCCGCCGCGCTCAACCCGTACCTGGGTGCGGCTGCGGGGTTCGCGACGGGTTCACCGGAGGGTGTGGCCGCCTGGGTGCGCGCGTACGGCGCGGCGGTGGAGGTCGGGGCGGCGGAGGCGCGCGTCATCGCGGACGGGGTGCTGGCGGGCTCGTTGGGGTCGTCGTAGCTCAGCCTGCGCGTGGCGCGTCGCATCGTGTCGTGTCCCGCGTCGTCGCTCGTCGAACAAGCCCTCAGCGACGTCTCGTGGCTTCCGTGCGTCACCCATGGCTTGGTCGGCGCCGGGCCGGTCCGTTATCCCAGGACGAACGACGGCGCCCCTGGGGGCGCCGTCGCCAACAGCCGACCGAGAAGGTGATCAAGCGTGCACCGGTGTCGGTCGCGACGGGTCCAGCCCGGTCGACCTGCCCATAGGTGGGCTCTCCTGCGCGTGGGTGCCTTCTCGGTCATGCAGTTGTGACCCCTGTCGTACCCCACATCCCGGACCAGCGAAACCCGGCGCGACGACACCGCAGGCCACGTCGGTGGGCCCGCCGGATGCTGGGACAGATGTCCGTGATGCGGGACAGGTTCACGCGCCCCGGCGGCGCCGTCGCACGGCGACCCAGGTGACCACCACGGCCACCACGACGACGGTGACGACGCCCGCCGTGGCGATGCGTGCCCGGCGCGGGAACAGCGGCACGGGGCGGACGAACGACAGCGTCCCCCACCCGCGCTCGATCGCGAGCCTGCGCAGCGCCCGGTCCGGGTTCACGGCGAACGCATGGCCGACAGTGCCGAGCATCGGGGCGTCGGTGATTGAGTCCGAGTACGCGTAGCTGGCCCCGAGGTCGTAGCCCTCGACCTCCGCGAGCTCCCGGATGGCCGACGCCTTGTTCTCCCCGTACGCGTAGAAGTCGATCTCCCCGGTGTACCGGCCGTCGACCACGGTCATGCGCGTCGCGATGACGCGGTCCGCGCCGAGGATCGCGGCGATGGGCTCGACGACCTCGGCGCCCGACGCGGACATCACCACGACGTCCCGGCCCGCCGCGTGGTGCGCCTCGATCAGTGCGACGGCCTCCGCGTACACCGTCGGGTCGATCGACTCGTGCAGGGTCTCGGCGACGATCGAGGACACCAGCGACACGTCCCAGCCGGCGACCATGCGGGACAGCTGCGCCCGCAGGCGCTCCGTCTGGTCCTCGTCCGCGCCGCCGACCAGGTAGAGCAGCTGCGCGTACGCCGTGCGCAGGACCGAGCGCCGCGTGAGCAGGCCCCGGGCCAGGAACGGGCGAGAGAAGGCCGTGGCGGACGACGTCGCGATGATCGTCTTGTCGAGGTCGAAGAAGGCAGCCTCACGCGGCACGTCGTGCTGCGTCGGGTCCTCGTCCATGCTGCTCCGGGGCGGTCGTCGTCGGTGGAGGCGTGCCCGTGTCTGGGGTGCCTGGCGGCTCGGCGCGAGCCTAGTGGGCGGGGCCGACAGGACGGGGGCCGACGGGGCAGTGCTGATTGCTCGGATGTCGACCGGGCGGGGCGGACGGCGCCGGGCCCGGTGGAGCTGGCTACCGAGCCGCCCACAGCCCCGTCGAGCGGGGCGATGTCCACCGAGCACGCTGCTGGTCGGTGTCGAGCCCGCGGTGCGCGGCAGTGTTCGTCGTGCGCCGGCGGTCAGGTCGGCAACGACGGAGAGGCGACACCGATGACCCCCCTCGCCGGTACGCGTCCCGTCCATCCGACCTGGCCGTCGGTCGCCTCACCCCCGCAGCGCGCCCTCGTCGTCGGCGTCGTGGCCGGGCGTGGTGGCGCGGGGGCGTCGACGCTCGCCGCGACCATTGCCCGGCACCTCGCCCGACGCACGGCGACCGTCCTGGTCGACCTCGACCGGGCGTCCGCGGGGATCGACGTCCTGCTCGGGCTCGAGGCCGCCGACGGCGTGCGGTGGCCGGACCTGGCGGACGCGCGGGGCGAGGTGTCCGGCGCGGACGTGCTGGCGCTGCTGCCGCGCTGGGGATCGTGCGCGGTGCTGAGCGCCGACCGGGCACGACCCGGCGCCCCGGAGCCGGCCGTAGTCGCCGACGTCCTGCATGCGCTGACCGTGGAGGCGGGCGCCCTCGTTCTTGACCTCGACCGTGCCGCGGTCGTGGCGGGGGAGTCGCTCGTGGGTGCGTGCGACGCGGTGCTCGTCGTCGCGCCCCGCGACCTGCGGACGGTCGCGGGTGTCCTCGCGATGCGACCCCACCTCGGCGAGCCGGACGTCCCGACGTGGCTGGTCGTCCGCGGCCCGGCACCCGGCGGGCTCGGCTCGACCGAGCTCTCCGACGCGGTCGACCTGCCGATCCTGGTGTCGCTCTCGACCGACCGCACCCTGGTGGCCGCCCTCGAGCGCGGCGGGATTCCAGAGGCCGGGCGAACGGCCCGCTCGGCGGCCCGCGTCGTCGGCGCCCTCCAGCGGGTCCTGACATGAGCACCCTGGTGCGGGGGGTCGGACCGGACTTCCTCGACGCCGTCCGGACACGGCTCGGCGCGCACGGCGCGTCCGACAGCTCCCTCGGCGTCGCCGTCGAGGGAGCCGCGCGGGACGCCGGCGCGGTGCTCGGCTCGAGCGCGCTGCGCTCCGTCACCCGGACCGTGCGCGACGAGCTCTTCGGGGCCGGCAGGCTGCAGGTGCTCCTCGACGACCCCGCCGTCACCGACGTGCTGGTCAACGGTCCGCGTGACGTCTGGGTGGAGCGCGCCGGGCGGCTGAGCCGCGTCGACGTGGACCTCGGCGGTGCCGACGACGTCCGGGCGCTCGCGGTCCGGCTCGCGGCCGCGGGCGGGCAGCGGCTCGACGATGCTTCTCCCGCGGTTGACGCCCGGCTGCCGGACGGCACCCGGCTGCACGCCGTGCTCCCACCGGTGGCAGGAACCTGCGCGCTGATCAGCCTGCGGGTGGTCCGGTCCCGCGCGTTCACCGTGGAGCAGCTGGTCGCGTCCGGGACGCTCGCGCCCGCGGTCGTGCCCGTGGTCCGCGCGCTCGTCGCCACCCGCGCGAACCTTCTCATCTCAGGGGCGACGGGCTCCGGCAAGACGACCCTGCTCGCGGCGCTGCTGTCACTGGTTCCGCACGACGAACGGCTCGTGATCGTCGAGGAAGCCGGCGAGCTCGCCCCGGCGCACCCGCACGTCGTCCGGCTGCTCGCGCGGCACGCGAACGTCGACGGCGCCGGGCGGGTGGACCTGACCGACCTCGTCCGGCACGCACTGCGCATGCGACCCGACCGCATCGTCCTCGGGGAGTGCCGCGGCGCCGAGGTCCGCGAGGTGCTCGCCGCGCTCAACACTGGGCACGACGGTGGGTGCGCCACCGTGCACGCCAACGCCGCCGCCGACGTGCCCGCACGCCTGGAGGCGCTCGCGGCCCTGGCGGGGCTGTCCCGGGAGGCGGTCGCCGCGCAGGCCGCGAGCGCGTTCGACGCCGTCCTGCACCTGCGCCGGGCGGACCATCGGTACGTCGCCGAGGTCGGAGTGGTTCGCCGGGGACACGCAGGCGACCTCGAGGTGGCGTGCGCGATCCGGGTCGACCCGTCCGGTGCCACGGTGCCCGGCCCGGCGTGGTCGGCGCTCGCCGATCGCCTCGGTCTGCCAGGGGCGCGCGCGGAGCTCGGACCGTCTCGGTGATCCTCCTGGTCGGAGCGCTCGTGGCGCTCGCGGTCGTCGCGGTGGCCGGGACCGGAGGTCGCCCGGTCGGCGGGGGCGCGCGTGACCTGGAGGTCGGCCGGCCGGCGACTGCGCGGACCGCGCCCGACCTGTCGGCTGTCCTCCTTGCTGTCAGCGCTCAGCTTCGTGCCGGGGCGGCGCCCGGTGAGGCGTGGTCCCGGGCACTCGGCATGCCGGGTGCCGGACCGGCGCCGAGCGTCGACGCGCTGCTCACAGCGACGGGCCGACCGGCACGGTTGCGGTTCCCCACACTGTCCGAGCTCCGCGGGCGCACCACGTCCCGAGGGCGGCGGGCAGCGTTCCGTGGATGCGCCGAGGACGGAGCCGTGCAGCGCGCTCGTGCGGTGCTGGCGGCGACCCGGCTCGCCGACGAGCTCGGCGCACCCCTGGCCGGTGTGCTCGACCGGATCGCGTTCGCCGTCGCCGCCGACGAGGAGGCGGACGGAGAACGGCGGGCGGCCCTGGCCGGACCGAGGTCGACCGCGCAGGTGCTCGCCTGGCTCCCGCTGCTCGGGGTGGCGCTCGGCGCGCTCCTGGGCGCCGATCCGGTGGCGGTGGTGCTCTCCGGCGGCCTCGGGACGGCGTCCGCGGTGCTCGGCGTGACCATGCTCCTGCTGGGCCGCTGGTGGACGGCCGCGCTCCTGACGCGCGCAGGTCGGGCCGGCGACGAGCGAACCAGCACGACTCGGTCGGGTGCGGTGCTCGACGCCGCATTTCGCACGTGTGCCGCTTTCACGGGTGCGTCCCGAGCGGGTGGTGCCTCTCCTGCGGATCCCCCTCGTGCTCGTGCCTCCCGAGCGGGTGTGCCTCGTACGGACGCCTCGCGTCCGGGCGCTTCTCGTGCGGGTGCCTCCCGCGCGCGTGCCACGCGCTCCACGGTCACCACAGACGACGCCGCCGGTGAACGAGCGTGACGCCCGCTGGACTCGCGGTGCTCGTCGCACTCTCGTGGGGTGCGGCGACCAGCCCGTGGTGGTGGAGACCTGTGCCGCGGGTCCGGGAACGAGCGCAGCCGGATGATCCTGCGCTGGTGCCCGGACTGATCGACGCCGTGCTTCTGCTCGACCTGCTCGACGTCGCCATCGGCACCGGTGCGCCCCTCCCGCGGGCGCTGTCGGCAGTAGGGGCGGCCGTGGGTGGTCAGCAGGGCGACGAGCTGGCGCGGGGTGGGGCCGCGCTGCTGCTCGGCGCGTCGTGGCAGTCGGCGTGGGCGGGGACCGCGCTGTCGGCTGTCGTCGGCGCGCTCGAGGCCAGCTGGAGCACCGGGACAGCGCCCGGACCGGCGCTGCGCGCCCGCGCGGACCAGCTGCGACGGGACCGCCGCACCCGCTCCCGCACCGCGGCGGGAGCGCTCGGGGTGCAGCTGGTCCTGCCGCTCGGGCTCTGCTTCCTGCCGGCGTTCATCCTGCTCGGCCTCGTACCGATGCTCCTCAGCCTCGCGGGAGACCTGTTCGGGTGACGCGGTCGCCGTGAGCGACCTACCCGAGTCCCGCCCAGTCCGCGGCGCCCCCACCGCCTCCGACGCGTCCGCGATCGCGTGCCGCCCGATTCGCCGTCGACTCGAGCTGCTCCGCTGCCGTTGCCTTCGCTGCGGGGGCGAGCGCCTCCGCCCAGTCACTGCTTCGCCCCGCCAGCCGTAGCTCCGCAACGTCCGCGCATCGGGGGTTGGCGGGACGCGCGGGCGTGCGGACGTTGTTGCCCGCGGAGCGTGACGTCCGCGCGATCGGTCGCTGGGACGACCGGATGTGCGGACGTCGTGGGGGTCCCTCCAGACGCAGGACGTGCACCTGACTCGTGCGGCGGACGTGGCGTCCGAGGCGTCCACAGCCCCGCCCGTCAGCGCCCGTCCCACTGATCCGCCGGAGGGCCGTCGGCGCCGCGACCGCGCGGTCGACGCTGGCGGGGCGCCGGACAGTCCGCGCCACATGAGAGGAGAGGTCATGAACCAGCACGCCACGGTCCCGGGGCCGGACCGCACCAACCGGCAGGACGATGACACCAACCCGCAGGACGATGGCAGGGGTCCCGCGGACGCCGCAGGTGCCGCTACATCACCCGCCAACCTGAACCGGGCGGTCGGTCGCTCGGTGGTGCTGATGAGCGATCGGCCCGACGGTCGGCGCCGGTCCGGCGCTCGTGGACGCGGCCGGGTCCCGGGGGCGGTCCTGGCGTGGCGCGAGCGTGGCCGGCGCGCTCGCGCCGAGCTGGCGGAGGTGGGGATGGCGACCGCCGAGTACGCCATCGCGACGCTCGCGGCGGTCGGCTTCGCGGGGCTGCTCGTCGTGATCCTCAAGGGGAACGAGGTCAAAGGGCTGCTCCTGGGGATCGTCCGCCAGGCGTTGTCGCTGTGACCGTCGCGAGCCGGTGGGATCGCGGCAGCGTCACCGCCGAGCTCGCGATCGGTCTGCCGGCGGTCGTCCTCCTGGTGGTCGCGCTGCTCACGGTCGCGTCGGCGGCCATCGCGCAGACGCGGTGCACCGACGCCGCACGGGCGGGGGCCCGCGCGGCCGCCCTCGGGGAGCCGGACCGGGAGGTCGCGACGACGGCTCGGCGGCTGGCCGGTGCGGACGCGTCGATCTCGGTGTCACGCGCCGCGGAGTGGGTGACCGTCGAGGTGTCGTCGCCGGTCGTGTCGGCGTCGTGGGCCGGTTCGGTGCTGCGCGCCCGAGCGACCGCGGTGGCTCGGGTGGAGCCGTGAAGGTCTGGCGTCACCGGGTTGCCGGGCGCAGGTCCGACCGGGGTTCGGGCACGGTCCTGCTGCTCGCGCTCGTCGCTGTCGCACTGGTCGTCGCCACCCTGCTCGGGCTGCTGGCCTCCGCGCAGCTCGGTCGCGGCCGCGCGCAGACGGCGGCCGACCTCGGCGCGCTCGCCGGGGCGGCACGGTTGCTGGCGGGGCAGCCGGGCGACCCGTGCCCGACGGCCGCGGAGGTCGTCCGCCGCAACGGAGCGAGGCTCTCGTCGTGCACGGACGAGGGTGCAGGGGTGGTCACGGTGCGGGTCCTCGTGCGGGGTGCTGCCGGATCCGCGACGGCGTCCGCTCGGGCCGGTCCGACGTCGGCCCGCCGGTGACCGGTGTCCCGCTGGTCGGCGACGGACCGGCCCAGCGGGCCGTCGGCGCGTGGGGCGAGGACCACGCAGGTGACGAGGCCTCGACCCGTGAACGCCTCGCGCTACGTGGCCCGTCGCGACTCGCTGGTCTGCCCACGGACCCCGGCACCTGCCGAGCGCCCGCGTGGACCCGGTACCAGGGCATTTGGTCCCTATCACGTCGTGTCCGACCGGCGGACCGTTGGTCTGGGAGGAGCCATGGGCGGACCCCGAGCGGCACGAGCAGGTAGCGGGCTCGCGCTCGTCGTGGGAGATGCCGCCCCGGGGAAACGGACGCTCCGAGGTCGACTCGTCGACGTCCCGGCAGCCGCCTCCATGACCAGGGACGAGACCCGCGTGCGGTGCAACGTCACGCCGTGGCTCCGTCGTGCTGCGGCTCGAACGACACGGTGAGCAAGGAGAAGGAGAGAAGGAGAAGGACATGGTGCGCAAGATGACCCTCGGATTCATCGCGCTTCTCGTGGCAGCGATGTCGGGGCTCGCGGCTCAGCCGGCTGCAGCGGTGCCAAGACAACCAGTGGCTGTGTGACGATCCTGCCGACAGCGCACCTCACCGACGGAGGGGCTGCGATCACCGTCCGGCTTCTCGTCCGGTGCCGGCCGGTCGACGGTGTCCAGTGGGAAGGCTTCGTCAATGTCACTCAGGGCGACGTCGTCGCCTGGGCGGAACTCCCGCTCGTCTGTGACGGACGTCGGCACCTGGTGCACGTCGTGCTCCCGGTCAGCGGGCCTCCCGGCACTGCGTGGTTCACGGGTGGTGCGGCTGAGGTGTCCGCCGTGATCATGGACGAGAACACTCTCGTCGAGTACGCCGACGACGCGCGCTCGGTGAAGGTGTTCGCGATGTGCCACCGCATCGCCTGACAGACGCTCGTCGACCGGGACCGGACCGACTCTAGGAGTGCCGTGGACTTCACCTACGACGACCAGCCGACCGCGTTTGTCGCCGTCGTACGCGAGCGGGTCGCCTTGGACGCCCTGGCGGCCTTCTACGACCGCGCCTACCGTGCGGTGCTCGAGGAGGTGGCGGCGGCAGGGCTGGCCGTCACCGGCCCTGCGTTCGGCTGGTACCGCGACATGCCGACGGACTCGGTCGACCTCGCCGCGGGCTTCTGGGTCGACGCGGATTCCGTCAGCTCCCTCGGGGGCGGAGTCGAGGTCGTCGAGCTGCCGGGCGGCCCCGCCGTGGTCGGGACGCACGTCGGCAGCTACGACGGACTTTCTGGAGCGTGGGCCGAGCTCCGCACGTGGATGTCGGACCACCCCGCCCAGATGCGTGGCGACTTCCTCGAGGTGTACGTCACGGACCCGTCGGAAGCAGCCGATCCGAGCCAGAACGAGACGCGCCTCGTGCTGCCGATCGTCCCGTGAGCTGACGGGACACCGCACCGTCGCTCCACCCGTCGGCCGGTGCGACGTCCGCCCCAGGTGACCGGTCGCTCGGACGGCCGGGCGCATCCTGGCTCAGGAGGCCGTCGGTGCGTGGGCGAGGACCGCGGTGAGCAGGCGGATCGCGGCCGCCTTGTCGAGCGGGTTGTTCGCGTTGCCGCACTTCGGTGACTGCACGCACGCGGGGCAGCCGGCGAAGCAGCGGCAGGCGGCGATGGCGTCCCGCGTGGCCCGCAACCAGGTCGCACCGAGCGCGAAGCCTCGTTCCGCGAACCCCGCCCCACCGGGGTAGGCGTCGTGGACGAAGACGGTGGCCTGCTCGGTGTCGACGTGCAGCGCGGTCGACAGGCCGCCGAGGTCCCACCGGTCGCACGTCGCGAGGAGGGGCAGGAGGCCGATGGAGGCGTGCTCGGCGGCGTGCAGGGCGCCCGGGGTGGCCTCGACGGTGACTCCGGCGGCGAGCAGGACCTCGGCGGGTGCGGTCCACCAGACGGCGGTGGTGCGCAGCATGCGGGCGGGCAGGTCGAGCTCCTCGGTGCCGAGCACCTGCAGGTCGGGGATGCGTTTGCGCTGGTAGCCGAGGACCTGGGTGGTCACGTCGACGGACCCGAACCCCCATGTGACCGGACCCCAGGGCACCTCGGCGTCGACGGACTGGATCTCCGTCGTCGTGACCCAGCGTGCCCAGGTGCCGTAGTCGACGTCGCGACGGGTCACCAGGGCGACGCCGTCCTCGAGCCGGAGCTCGTCGACGACGAACGAGGCGCCCTGGTGCACGTAGACGGCTCCGTCGTGGACGGTGGAGTCGGCGGAAGCCGCGTCGACGGTGCCGAGCAGGCGGCCGGTGACCGACTCGACGACGCGGACGGGGTCACCGCCGGAGCCGCGCAGGTCGGTCAGGCGGCTGGCCTGCTCGTTGTGCGTCCAATACCAGCCGGAGGGGCGGCGCCGCAGGGTCCCGCGCTCGACAAGCTCGGCGAGCAGGTCGGCGGTGCGGGGCCCGAAGAGGTCCAGCTCCTCGGACCGCAGGGGGAGCTCGGCCGCGGCGGCGCACAGGTGCGGTGCCAGCACGTAGGGGTTGGTGGTGTCGAAGACGGTTGCCTCGACGGGTGCGTCGAAGATCGCCTCGGCGTGGTGCACGAGGAACGTGTCGAGCGGGTCCTCGCGGGCGACGAGGACGACGAGCCCGTCGGTGCCGGCGCGGCCGGCCCGGCCGGCCTGCTGCCAGAGCGAGACGCGGGTGCCGGGCCAGCCGGCGATGAGGACGGCGTCGAGCCCGGAGATGTCGACGCCCAGCTCGAGCGCGTTGGTCGTCGCGAGGGCCCGCAGGTCGCCGGACCGGATCGCAGCCTCCAGTGCTCGGCGCTCCTCGGGCAGGTAGCCGCCGCGGTAGGCCTGCACGGACGTCGCGAACGTCGGGTCGATCTCCAGCAGGTGCGCGCGCGTGGTGGCCGCGACGGACTCCGCTCCTCGTCGCGACCGCGTGAAGGCCAGCGAGCGGGCGCCCGCCGCGGTGAGGTCGGCCAGGAGGTCGGCGATCTCGGCGGTCGCGGTTCGCCGTGGGCGGTCGGAGGGCTCAGCGACGAACCGCTCGCCGGTGCCGAGCGGGCCAGACCCTTCGCCTGTGGCGAGCGGACCGGGACCGGGGTGGGCGCCGGGGAGCAGCCCGGCGAGGAGCTCCCCCAGGGCGACGGGGTCCTCGGCGCCGGGGAACGCGGGCGACGACGCACCACTGGCCGGGGCGGTCGCGGGGCCGTCCCCGGCCGATCCCCAGATGTCGTCCGGCGCGGGCGGGCTGAGGTCGTCCGCGCTGCGGGTCACGTGGCGGGGGAGCGCGAGCGGGGTGGCCCAGGGGTCGTCCTCGGGCAGGAGGGCGGACCAGGGGGCGTCGGAGCCGGGCAGCTCGGGCGGCTGCCACAGGACGAACGTCTTGCGACCCGCGGGGGAGGCGTCGGTGGTGACGGCGGTGACCTCGGACGGGTCGACGCCGATCAGCCGCGCGGCGCTCACGGCGGGGTCGGACGTGGTGGCGGACGCGAGCAGGAACGTCGGCGTCGCACCGTAGGACGCAGCGAGCCGGCGCAGTCGCCGGAGCACCAGGCCGACGTGCGCACCGAACACCCCACGGAACGCGTGGCACTCGTCGACCACCACGTACCGCAGCGAGCCGAGCAGCCGTGCCCACCGACGGTGCTGGGGCAGCAGCGCGAAGTGCAGGAAGTCGGGGTTGGTCAGGACGACGTCGGCATGCTCCTGCACCCAGCGGCGTTCGTCGAGGGACGTGTCGCCGTCGCAGGTGGACACCCGGACGTCGCGCGTGCGGCCGGCCACCAGGAGCCGGTCGAGAGCGGCGAGCTGGTCGGCGGCGAGGGCCTTGGTCGGGCACAGGTAGAGGGTCGTGGCGCGACGGGTCAGCGACTCGATGCGGCCGGGGTCGAGCAGCGACCGGGCGCTCGCAGCGCGGGCGGTGGACAGGGCGGGGAGCCAGAACGCGAGGGACTTGCCGGAACCGGTCGAGGTGGCCAGGACGGTGTGCCGGCCGGACCACGCCGCGTCGGCGGCCTCGACCTGGTGCAGCCAGGGGCGGTCGACGCCCAGGGCGCGGTATCCCTGGACCAGGTCCGCGTCCGCCCACGACGGCCAGTCCGCCTGCGTGCCCGCTCGCGCGGGCAGGTGCCGGACATGGGTCATGCGGTCCGAACGGCCTCCGGCGGCGAGCAGCACGTCGAGCAGCGCGCCGGGTTCCACCACGCGCCCATCCTCGCACCGGGTCCGGGTCGGGCAGGATCGGGTGCATGGCGGACCGGATCGACCTGAACTGCGACCTCGGCGAGGAGTTCGACGCCTGGGAGCCGGGCGTCGACGGCCTCGACACGCTGCTGCTCGACGTCGTGACCAGCGCCAACGTCGCCTGCGGGTTCCACGCGGGCGACGAGCGCACCATGGCCGCCGTGTGCCGGGCGGCCGCGCGACGCGGGGTGGCCGTCGGCGCGCACGTGTCCTATCTCGACCGCGAGAACTTCGGCCGCCGCTTCGTCGACGTCCCCGCCGACGTGCTGCAGGCGCAGGTGACCCAGCAGATCGACCTGCTGCAGGGGATCGCTCTCGGCGCGGGTACGCGGGTGGCCTACGTGAAGCCGCACGGGGCGCTCTACAACGCGGTCGTCCACCACGAGCAGCACGCGCGGGCCGTCGTCGCCGCGATCACGGACCTGCCGGTGCTGGGGCTGCCCGGATCCGCCGTGCTGGCCGCGGCGAGCGCCCGTGGGCTGCGTGCGGTGCCGGAGGCGTTCGCCGACCGCGGCTACCGAGCCGACGGGACGTTGGTGCCGCGATCGGAGCCCGGGGCACTCGTGACGGACGCGGACGAGGTGGCTGCCCGGGTGCTGCGTCTGGCGACGGACGGGGTGGTCGTCGCCGTCGACGGCACGGAGGTCACCGTGGCGGCCGAGTCGGTGTGCGTGCACTCGGACACCCCCGGGGCCGCGGGGCTGGCGCGCACGGTCCGGACCGCGCTCGTCGAGAACGGCGTGGCGATCCTGCCCTTCGTCGCCTGACGGCCGCGCCTGTCGGGCCGGACGGCCGGCCAGCCCGATCATGGCCCCAACGAAACGGTGCGCTCGTCCGTCATGGTCGATGTCGGGCCCATCGGCCGGCACGGACCGAGCAGCGAGGCGGGCACGCGAGGTGGACTGGCAAGACGTGCTGGACACGCTCGTTCGTGACCGCGGACCCGCGCTGCTCCGCTACGGGTACCTGCTCACCGGTGACCCCGGCGACGCCCAGGAGCTGGTGCAGGACGCGCTGGTCTCGGTGCTCGCGCGCAAGGCGAGGCTCCGCGAGCCGGCCGCGGTCGAGGGGTACGTCCGCCAGACCATGCTGTCGTCCTACATCGACGGGTACCGCCGCCGCCGACGGTGGCTGGGGCTGCGGCACCTGGTGGCGTCCCCGGAGGTCAGCGACGACCATCGGCACGGCGTGGACGCCCGGCGTGACGTCGTGGCCGCGCTCGCGGTGCTCGCGCCGCGGGTGCGCGCGTGCGTGGTCCTGCGGTACTTCGAGGACCTCACGGTCGCGGAGATCGCGGACCGGCTGCAGCTGTCCGACGGCACCGTGAAGCGGTACCTCAGCGACGGGGTGCACGGGCTGGAGCGGGTGCTCGGTCCCGTCGAGCCCGCAGCGCCGACCGAGTCCCACCTGATCACCACCAGGAGCACACGATGAGCCTCGACCTGTATGCGGCGTTGCGGGATGCCGCCGAGCACGCCCCGGTCGGCACGCTCGAGCCGACGGCCCTCGGCCGTCGGATCCGTCGTCGTCGGGCGACGCAGACCGCGGTCCGGTCGGCCGGCGGCGTCGGGCTGGCCGGCGTGATCGCCCTGACCGCGACACAGACCCCCGGGCTGCTGGGCCGGTTCCCGTGGAGCGCGGCCGGGGGCACGGTGACGGGGCTTCCCGCCGACGAGGTGGCAAGCGAGCTGCCCGCCGCGGACCCAGCGGCGGCGGCGGGTGCGTGCGGATGGATCGTGGAACCGCCCGCCGATGCACCGGAGATCGAGCTCGGCGTCTCGCTCGACACGTACCAGCAGCGGAGCTACCTGGCGCTGCCGGTGTCGCTGACCGTGCACGTGCCGGACGGCGTCACCCTGCAGGACCCGGTCGACGTGGTGGTGGCGAAGGACGGCGTGGTCGTCGCGAGGGCCTATGAGGGCCACGACCTCGCCGTGGCCGACGACCCGGGGCCGCACTCGATGGGCAGCTGGAGCGAGATGGCGCTCACCACCTGTGGCGGGCCCGACGCGACCAAGGCGCTGCCCGACGGGAAGTACACGATGTACGGGGTGCTCCCAGGCGCCGACGGGCCGGAACCGGCCGCGCTCAGTCCTGGTCAGCCGCTCGTCGTCGCGGGCAACGCGCGTGAGTCCTGGTGCGGTGCAGGCACCTCCGTGATCCCCCGGGGTGACGACCGGGTGCAGCTCGACGTGAGCGTGCTCGATGACGTGAGCATGAGCCTCTGGCTCGTCTGGAAGGGCGACGCCGAGGCGTCGATGGTCAGCGAGCGGACGCTCCTCGTGGACGACGAGACAGGTCGGATCGTCGGCGACTCGGACACCTGGGACTCGGCACTGGGCCGCACGACGGCCGACCTCGACCCCAGCTCCCCGCTGGCTCTCACCCCGACGATCAGGACGACCTCGTGCGTGGACGACGCGCCGCTGCCGGCGGGGACCTACCGGGTGTACAGCGTGGTGACCGTGGCACCCACGTGGAGCGACGCCGGCGAGGGACTGTCGACCAACGCGACGGGCGTCGCGGAGGCGACCGGGACGGTCACCGTGCCGTAGGTCCGGCAAGATCGGCCCATGACCGACGCACGCGCGCCGCGGGTGGTGCCCTACGGGGACGACGCCGTCCTCGTGGAGCTCCCCGGGCTCGCCGAGGTCCGGGCGCTCGACGACGCGGTGCGTGCGGCGCGCGCGACGGACCCGGACGCGGCAGGCATCGTCGACCAGGTCCCGGCCGCGCGCACGCTGCTCCTGCGGGTGCGGGAGGACGCCGACCCCGGTGCGCTGCCGGTGGAGCGCTGGTGGGCCGCACGGTCGTCCCGAGCTGCCGAGGCGGACGCCCGCGACGTCACGATCACGGTCGACTACGACGGTCCCGACCTCGCCGACGTCGCCCGGCTGACGGGACTCACTGTCGACGAGGTCGTCGCGCGGCACACGGGCGCGCAGTACACGGTGGCGTTCGGTGGCTTCATGGCCGGCTTCGCGTACCTGGTCGGTCTGGACCCGGCGCTGCGGGTGCCGCGGCTCGACAGCCCGCGCGAGCGCGTCCCCGCGGGGTCGGTGGCGATCGCCGACGAGTTCAGCGCGGTGTACCCGGCCGCGACGCCGGGCGGCTGGCGGCTCCTGGGCCGGTGCGAGCAGACGCTCTTCGACGTGGACCGCGAGCCCCCGGCGCTGCTGCAGCCGGGTACCCGCGTGCGGTTCGTAGCGTCATGACGGGCGGCGCGCTGGAGGTGCTCGAGCCGGGTCTGCTCACGCTCGTCGAGGACCTGGGCAGACCCGGCTGGGCGCACATCGGGGTCGGCCGGTCGGGCGCCGCCGACGCGGGGGCGCTGCGGCTGGCCAACCGGCTGGTCGCCAACGACGAGGGTGCGGCGGGGCTCGAGGTCCTGCTGGGCGGGCTGCGGCTGCGCGCGGTCGGGGACGTGACGGTCGCGCTCGCGGGTGCGCGGGGGCCGACGTGGCTGGACGACCGGCCGGTCGGGCACGAGGCGGTGCTGGAGCTGCGGTCGGGTGCGGAGCTCCGGCTCGGCACCGTGACCTCCGGCCTGCGGACGTACGTCGCCGTGCGGGGCGGGATCGACGTCCCGGCCGTGCTGGGGTCCCGGTCCACGGACCAGCTCGCGGCCCTGGGGCCGGCACCGTTGCGGGCCGGTGACGTCCTGGCGGTGGGCCCCGCACCGGCGGGCTGGCCGGTGGTGGACCTCGCGCCCGTGCCCGACCTGCCGGACCGCGTCGAGCTCCCGGTGGTGCCGGGGCCGCACGCGGACTGGTTCGACGACGTGCTGGCGCGGTTGCAGGCCGGCGAGTGGCACGTGACCCCGGCGACGAACCGCGTGGCGGTCCGGCTCACGGGACCCGTTCTGGCCCGCACCTCGGACGCCACCGGCCGGGAGCTGCCGTCGGAGGGACTCGTGCTCGGCGCCGTGCAGGTGCCTCCCGACGGGCAGCCGGTCGTGTTCGGTGTCGACCACCCGGTCACGGGCGGCTACCCCGTGGTCGCCGTGGTCCGCCGGTACGCGCACGGCCGGCTCGCCCAGGTCAGGCCCGGGGACCGGGTGTCCTTCGTGCACGGCCGCGCGTCTGTTTGAATGCACGGGAGGGAGGGGACCCGATGGACGTGCGTGTGACCAGCCGGGACGTCGGTCCCCGGACCGTCGTGGAGGTGGACGGCGAGATCGACGTGTCGTCGGCCGACGCGCTGCGCGACCAGCTCGCGGAGCTGCTCGACCGGGACCGGACCGATCTGGTCATCGACCTGCGGGCGGTCCGGTTCATGGACTCGACGGGCCTCGGCGTCCTCGTCGGCACCCTGAAGAAGGTCCGGCTGGCGGGTGGTCAGCTCCAGCTCGTGATCGACTCCGAGCGGCTGCTCAAGGTCTTCCGGATCACCGCGCTGCTCCAGGTGTTCACCGTGCACGACACGGTCGAGGCGGCCCTGGACGCCTGATCGGGTGCCCTCGGCGACGGCTCGACAGGGACCGCCGTGGCGGTCGCAACGATCGGCTGACGGGTCAGTTCGGAAGGATCGAATAGGCGACGGTCTGCTCTCCGTCCTCCGACGTCGACGCCGCGACGCCGACCTCCCAGCCCGCCACGGAGAAGGTGATGCCGGGCGGGGGCGCCAGCGCCGGGTAGGTCGACCAGTCGTCGCCGAGCAGCCGGACGGCCTCCTTGGCGGCGTCGTCCCCGTCGACGGCGATCACGACGCTCCACCCTTCGCCGCTCGCCCCACGCATCGGGCTGACCGACACCAGCCGACCGCCGACGAGGGGGACGTCCTCGACGGGGAAGCCCTCGGGGAGGCCGGTCGGTGCCGGGGGCATGTCGAGCAGGGTCAGGGACCAGGGGCCTGCCACGGCGCGGTCGTCGGCCTCCGCATAGCTCACGTAGACCGAGTACTCACCGGCGGGCAACGGCACGCCCCCGGGGTCCCCGTCCGTCGCGCAGGTGATCAGCTCCGTGCTCGTCAGGCCCGAGACCACGGAGCGGTCGGGCGAGGACATCCACGAGTACCGCGGGTCCGGCGACGGGTCGGCGTCGGACGCCACGACGGTGCCGTCGTGGGTGATCAGGATCTGGCTGTCGAGCTCGTCGCCGGTGCCGCTGATCCGCTCCGAGCTCTCCGCGGCCTCGAGCTGCTGGCGCGCGACCTCTACCCCACGGTCCAGTGCGTCGACCTGGCCGGCGGTGAGCGGGACAGCATCCGGCGGATCCTCCATCACGGCCGCGCGACGCTCCTCCGCGGCGGCCAGCGTCTCGGTCGCGCTGCGCACCAGGTCGGCGACCGCGGCGTCCCGAGCACGCGGGGACAGCTCGCGGACGAGGACCGGGTTCATGGCGCGCCCGAGCAGGGTTCCCAGGTGGCTGCCCTGCTGGGGGACGACGGAAGGGTCCTCCTGGTACCAGGAGCCGTCCGTCGACGGCAGCAGACCGACACGACCGGGGTCGGCCATGGGCAGCAGCCCGATGTCCGAGCCGCACGTCCCGGGCGCTGCGTCGGCCCGTGCCTCGGGGAGCACCGACAGGGGCTGCCGCCCTCCGACGTACACGGCGCCGAACGCCACGGCTCCGACGGCCCCGACGGCCACCCCGCCGCGCACCCCCGCGCGCACCGTCCGGCGGCGCCGGATGCGGCCGGTCAGCGTCGCGACGTCGAACGGCGAGTCGTCCGGTCCCGTGTCGACGGCATCGTGCAGGGAACGGGTCAGGTCGGGGCTCATCGGGTCACTCCTGTCGGGACCAGCTGGATGTCGATCGTGTGCGCGTCGGGCAGCGGACCCAGCAGGGTCTCGAGCTGGCCGATCGCGTCGAAGAGGTACCTCTTGACGGTGCCGTCCGAGATCGCGAGCCGGCGGGCGATCTCGGGCACGGTCAGGTCGTCGTAGAACCGGAGCACCACGCAGGCCCGCAGCCGGGGCCGGAGCGTGAGCAGCGCGGTCTGCACGTCGAGCCGTGCCGTGCTGGCGGGCCCGTGGTCGGCGGTGTCGTCGTCCCGGGCCAGCAGGTGGCGGACCGCGGTCCAGCGCGCCTTGCGGCGGTAGGCGTCCAGGAAGATCGTGAGGACCGCCTGCCGCACGTACGACTCCGCCGCGCCCGGGTCGCGGATCGGGCGGCCCTGGCTGAAGCAGCGCACCAGCGCGTCCTGGACCAGGTCCTCGCCCTCGCGCTCGTCGCCGGTCAGCAGCGTCGCGTACCGCACGAGCGCACGCCCCCGCGCCCGGACGAGCTCGTCCAGAACCTGTTCCCAGGTCGTCATGCCACCTCCTCGTGGTGCCGTCATCTTCCTGGACGACTGGGAGGAGCGAACCGTTGGTCAGGTGAGGGTGACAGGGAACGGCGTGCCCAGGGTCACCGAGTAGCCGGCGTCCGGGCCCTGCAGCTCCACGACCTCCGACAGCGTCCGGACGACCGGGGACGTGAAGATCCACGCCGGGTACACCGTGTACTCGCCGGCGGGCAGCGGGTCCCCGGTGCTCAAGGGCGAACCTCCGTCGGTGCGGCACGACGTCAGCACCCGTTCGGCGTCCGCGAAGCCCAGGACCGCACCGGCGCCCAGGTCCATCGAGGAGAACGCGTCGTTGGGCTGCACGGTCGTCCCGACGACCACACCGTCACGCACCACCCAGTACTCGACGGCGTAGTAGCCGAAGGCGCGGAACCGGCCGGGCCCGGTGTACAGCACGGTCGCCGTCGCGTGCAGGGGGGAACCCGCTGCGAGGACCGTCGCTGCCGGGAACACCTGGAGGTCGAGCATCGCCGAGCGGACAGGCGCCACCGGTGCGGGTCCTTCGCACGCCGGGGTCGCCGCGAACGTGGTCCGGTCGAGCGCGACGTCCGACCCCGGCAGCGGAGGTTGCGTCTCGGCCTCGCCGGTGACGGTGATCGTGACAGGCTCGCCGACGGCGGTCGCCCGTGTGCCGCCCAGCGCGGCAGCCTGGTCGAGCGTGCGCGGCTCCTGGAAGAGCTCGGCAGGAGGCTCCTGGAGGTCGTCGTACGTGACGACGCTCGCCCACGGACGCAGCTCGTAGGTGCCGGCCGGCAGCGGCCGGCCGACGGTCGCCGGTCTGCCGTCGCCCGGGTCGCAGACGACGAGCTCGAGGGGGCCACGGAACGAGGTGAGCTCGCCGTCGTTGCCGCTGCGGCCGGCCATCACGTCGTAGGTGGCGGGGTAGAAGCCCGCGGTGCCGACGACGACGCCGTCCTTGAGCACCGCCACGCGAGGCCCGCCGTCGGGCACCGCGGAGGCGAGGAAGCCGCTGTCGGGCGCCCGGTCGATGACGCCGCCGGCCGGCAGCGTCCCGCCCGCGAGGAGCGTGGGCGCGTCCGGCACGACCCAGGCGACCAGCCGGTCGTCGACCGGGTAGGCGGGCGCGGCGTCGACAAGGGCGCCGCAGGTACCGAACGGCAGCGCGGGGTCGCCGGTGGGCAGGACGACGGACGTCGGTGAGGTGACCGTCGGCGTCGGCGTCGGCGTCGGCGTCGACGTGACGGCCGGCGGAGCGGGCGTCGGGTCCGGGAGGAGGGCGAACGCCGTGCCCGCGACGAGGACGACGGCCGCCGCCGCGCCCGCGACCGTCCACGCGGCCCGCGTCCGGCGGTGCCGGCGGGCGAGCGCGGTGATCCGGTCGACGGGCAGGGGTGCCCTGACGGTGCCGTGGTGCAGCTCGACGCGGTCCGCCAGCTCGCCCAGGGCCGACTCGAGGTCGCGGTTCATCGCGAGCCTCCCTTCGTGATCGTCGCGACGTCCTCGGAGGCCAGCCCCGGCTGGGGGCCGAGCAGCGGCTCCAGCTTGTGCCGAGCGTCGGACAGGTAGCGCTTGACCGCTCCCTCGGAGACGCCGAGCCGGAGGCCGATCTCGGGGAGCGTGAGGTCGTCGTAGAACCGGAGCACGACGCAGGCGCGCTCGCGGGGCGAGAGCACGGTGAGAGCGCGGGCGACGTCGGCCCGGTCACCGGCCGCCGTGTTCGGGTCGTCCGTCACGTCGGACGTCGCCAGCAGCGGGGTGACGGCCGCGAGACGCGTCCGGGCCCGGTAACCGTCGAGGTAGGTGTTCAGGATGGTGCGCCGGACGTACGCCTCGACCCAGGTGACCTCCTCGGGCCGGCGTCGCGAGTAGGTCCGGACGAACGCGTCCTGGACCAGGTCCTCGGCCGATGCCATGTCGCCGGCGAGCAAGTACGCGTACGCGACCAGCGCCGACCCGCGCTCGGTGACGAGCCGGTCGAGATCCGACTCCCAGCTCATGCTCGTCCCCCTCGGTCGGTGCAGATGTGCCCTCATCTGTCCAGACGCCTCCCGCCCGCGAACGGTTGGGGTCCCTACGAATCGTCCCGCGGACGACGCTTCGGTTCCCGCTCGCGTCGTGGTGCGATCCACGTCACATCTGCTGGCTAGACTCACCGGGTCGCGCAGCAACGGGGCTGTGGGACGGGCGTGGTCAGGGGGGCCTCGCTGATGTCCGAGGAGGATGCATGGTCGAGCTCGGGTCCACGAGCATCACGATCGTCAGTGTCATCGCGGCCGTTGCGGTCGCGTCCCTGCTCATCGCCGTTGTCCTGCGCCGCCAGGTGCTCGCGGCCGGTGAGGGGACCGAGTCCATGCGCGAGATCGCGCGCGCGGTCCAGGAAGGGGCGTCGGCGTACCTGAGCCGGCAGTTCCGCACCCTGGCCCTCTTCGCGGTCGTCGTCTGTGCCCTGCTGTTCCTGCTGCCCGGCGACGGCGGCGTCAAGCTCGGCCGGTCGGTGTTCTTCCTGGTCGGGGCCGGTTTCTCGGCCGCGATCGGGTACCTGGGCATGTGGCTCGCCACGCGGGCGAACGTCCGGGTCGCGGCTGCCGCGTCGGAGCCAGGTGGGCGTGCAGAGGGCGCGCGCATCGCGTTCCGGACCGGCGGGTTCGTCGGCATGAGCGTCGTGGGCCTCGGCCTGCTCGGCGCCGCGTCGGTCGTCCTGATCTACCGGGCGGAAGCGCCCGCGGTGCTCGAGGGCTTCGGCTTCGGTGCCGCGCTGCTCGCCATGTTCATGCGCGTCGGCGGCGGCATCTTCACCAAGGCGGCCGACGTGGGCGCCGACCTGGTCGGCAAGGTCGAGCAGGGCATCCCGGAGGACGACCCGCGCAACGCGGCCACCATCGCGGACAACGTCGGCGACAACGTGGGCGACTGCGCGGGCATGGCGGCGGACCTCTTCGAGTCCTACGCCGTGACCCTGGTCGCCGCGCTGATCCTGGGCAAGGCGGCGTTCGGCGAGCAGGGGCTCGTGTTCCCGCTCATCGTCACGGCCATGGGTGCCATCGTCGCCGTCCTGGGCGTATTCATCACCCGGGTGCGGGGCGCGGAGAGCGGCCTGGCGGCCATCAACCGGGGCTTCTACATCTCGGCGCTCGTCGGCGTGGCTCTGTCCGCGATCGCGGCGTTCATCTACCTGCCGTCGTCCTTCGCGGACCTCACGGGCGGCACCGCCGGCCTCGAGACGCACGGCGGTGACCCGCGGCTGATCGCCTCGGTCGCCGTGGCCATCGGCGTCGTGCTGGCGGGCATCATCCTCTGGGTGACCGGGTACTTCACGGGCACGACGAGCAAGCCGACGCTCCACGTGGCACGCACCACCCTGACCGGCGCGGCCACCGTGGTCCTGTCCGGCATCGGGGTCGGCCTGGAGTCCGCCGTCTACACCGCCGGCATCATCGCGGCGGCCATCTGCGGCGTGTTCCTGCTTGCCGGTGGCTCGGTGGCGCTCTCGCTGTTCCTCATCGCGCTCGCCGGCTGCGGCCTGCTGACCACGGTCGGCGTCATCGTCGCCATGGACACGTTCGGCCCGGTGAGCGACAACGCGCAGGGCATCGCGGAGATGTCCGGCGACGTCACGCCCGAGGGCGCGCAGATCCTCACGGACCTCGACGCCGTGGGCAACACGACGAAGGCCGTGACCAAGGGCATCGCGATCGCGACGGCAGTGCTGGCCGCGACCGCGCTGTTCGGGTCGTACGCCGACGCGGTGGCGTCCGCGCTGCGCACGGCGGGCGAGGTGGGCGACGAGCTCACCGCGTCGATGCTGAACTACAGCATCATCAGCCCGGTCACCCTGGTCGGTGTGATCCTCGGTGGGGCGACGGTGTTCCTGTTCTCGGGCCTGGCCATCGACGCGGTGACCCGGGCAGCCGGAGCCATCGTCTTCGAGGTCCGTCGCCAGTTCCGCGAGAACCCCGGGATCATGACCTACGAGGTGCGGCCGGAGTACGGCAAGGTCGTCGACATCTGCACCCGCGACTCCCTGCGGGAGCTGGCGACGCCGGGTCTGCTCGCGGCGTTCGCACCGATCGCCGTCGGGTTCGGCCTGGGCGTCGGCCCGCTGGCCGGGTTCCTCGGTGGGGCCATCGCGACCGGCGTGCTGATGGCGGTCTTCCTGGCCAACTCGGGCGGTGCCTGGGACAACGCGAAGAAGATCGTCGAGGACGGCAACTTCGGCGGCAAGGGCTCCGACGCCCACGCCGCGGCGGTCATCGGCGACACCGTCGGCGACCCGTTCAAGGACACCGCCGGTCCCGCGATCAACCCGCTGATCAAGGTCATGAACCTCGTGGCCCTGCTCATCGCACCGGCGGTCGTCGCCATCTCGGTGGGCGACGACGCCAACCAGACGGTCCGGCTGTCGATCGCCGTCGTCGCCGCGCTCGTCGCGGCCGGCGCGGTCGTGGCGTCCCGGCTCCGGGCGGCGCGCGACGACAAGCACGACCTGACGCGCGAGGCCGAGAAGGCGCTCGCCTGACGGGCAGTCGACCGCTCCCTCGTCCTCAGGACGGGGGAGCGGTCGACTCCCGGATCATCAGCTCGGGTGTGACCGTCACGCGGTGCACGGCCCGGGCCGGATCGCCCAGCCGGCCCACCAGCAGCTCGACCGCGGTCCGGCCGATCGAGCGTCGCGGCGGGCGGACGGCCGTCAGTGGCGGGTTGGCCAGCCCGGCGACCTCGTCGTCGTACGCGACCACGGACAGCTGCCCCGGTACGCGGATGCCCCGCTCCTCGCAGCGCTCCACCAGCGAGATCGCCTCCGGGTCGGAGTGCACCAGCAGCGCGGTCGTCCCGGCCGCGAGGCACGCGTCGAGGATGCGGTCGACCTCCGCGCGCCACTGCGGGTCGCGGTAGTTCACCATCGCCAGGTCGGGTGCGGCGTCCAGCCCGAGCTCCTCGCACGCGCCCAGCCAGCCGGTGCGGACCTTCGGTGCAGTGGGGCTGGCCTGGGAGTACGCCAGCCCGATGCGGTGGTGGCCCAGCGACGCCAGGTGGTGCACGGCGATGCTCGCGCCGAGGGCGTGGTCGGACACCACGGACTCCATCGGTGCGTTGTGCGGCGGGATCGTCGCGGTCCGCTCCAGCAGGACCACGGGGATGTCGAGGCCGGCCAACCGGGCCAGCAGGGCGTCGCCGCCGGGCCCGGACAGGTTGGGCGCGATGAGCAGGCCGTCGACGCCGACCGTCTCGACGAGCCCGGTGACCTGCCGCTCGTCGTCCTCCACCTGGTACGACGAGCCGCGCAGCACCAGCCGGACCCCCAGGCGCGCGGCCGCCTCGCGGGCGCCCTGGAGCACGCCGGGGTAGTAGTAGTCGAGCGACGGGACGACCATGCCGAGCGTCGCGACGACCGGGGCCTCGTCGCCGTCCGGTGCGGCCAGCAGCGTCGCGCCACCGTGCACCCGGCGGACCAGGCCCTCGTTCGCCAGCTGCGTGATGTCGCGGCGGACGGTCACGGGGGTGACGCCGAGCGCAGAGGCGATGTCGCTGACGCGGACCGTGCCCTCGCGGCGCAGGACGTCGAGCAGCTGGTCGCGGCGGGTCACCGGCAGGGACGTCATCGGTCCACCTCGACCGTCACGGCCAGGGAGCCGTGCCCGGCCGAGTCGTCGACCGCCAGCTCCAGGCGCGTGAGGTGGTCGCCCCACACGTCGGAGAGCATCGGGTCGTCCAGGGGTCGGACGGTCAGCGACGAGGTCACGGTGGCAGGGTCCCAGGTCAGGCGGGTCGGGCGCGCGCCATCGAGCGGGTGGATCGTGACGAGTCCCGGTTCCATGATCTCCACGGACCCCGCGAGCATCCAGTGCACGACCGTGCCGGTCCCGTCCGGGCTCACCTCCCAGTCGTCCGCCACGAGCACCCGCGACGCCCCTCGATCGAGGGTGACCGTGCGGGTCCAGCGGGTCAGGTTCGTGGTCGGGTAGGCCGCCGTGAGGTCGAGCTGCAGCCGGTCCCCGTCGGCCGACGCCTGGGTAGCCCGGAACTCCCGGCCATCGCACTGGGGGGTGCCGCGGACCTCGGGCACGGAGTGCCACGAGCTCTGCATCGTCCAGATCTCGTACCGGTCGGGGCCGAACGTCTGCGCGGTGTAGGTGGGGCGACCCGGGTCGACGACCACCGGCACTCCGTCGACCGCAACGACGACCGAGCCGAGGTCGTTGTGGTTGTGCGACTCGGCGTTGTGCCCGCCCTTGAGCGCGACGGCCAGCCCCCGCGACGACCCGGCGGTCTCGCGCAGCAGGCCCACCTCCGTGCTCGGGAACCACACGTGCGCGGGGAGCGGGGACGGCGGAGTGGTCGCCGGCCACCCGGTGTAGACCAGCGCCTCCAGCGTGCGGCCGATGCCGCCACGCTCGGGCAGGGCCGCGTGCGCGTGCTCCGCGGCGGCGTGCTCGGCGGCCGCCACCGAGCCGGTGCGCAGCGCCCAGGAGTGCAGGACGTGCCACGGGAGGTCGGCCGGGGGAGCCGCGGTGCCGTCACCGACGCCGAGGTACCAGGGGCCGCCGAGCTGCATCGTGTGCGGGTAGTCGACCATCGCCCGCACGATCGGCCAGGTCGAGGCGTCCTCGCCGGTCGCGTGCTCCAGCAGGGTGAGGGCCTCGAGCGCGCGGCAGGCGCCCTGCCACCAGTAGGAGTAGCCCTCGTCGATCGCGCCGTCGGCCGGCAGGGACGCCAGGTAGTCGCCGAGGCCGGTGGCCACCCGCGCCACGACCGCGTCGCGCTCCGGCGGCTCCAGGAGCACCAGGGCTGCGGTCAGCACGTTCGTGTGGATCCACGCGGTCCAGTTGCTCAGCGGCGGCTGGAGCCAGCCCCAGTCGTCGCGGGCGACGAACGGGTCGAGCACGCGCGTGCGCACCTCGTGCCGGATGCGCTGCCGCAGACCGGGGACGCGCGCGTCGAGCTGCTCGCCGAGCACGTGGTCGATCCAGGCCAGCCGTGCGGCCACCTCGCCGGCGCCGAGATCGAGCACGGGCTCGGTCATCACCGGGACGACCGTGCCCAGGGCGGCCGCTGCGACGTCGTGCGCGGGCCAGCACCAGGTGCTCTGCTCGCACAGCAGGGTCGCGCCGTCGGCGACCTCGTCGACCCACGCCGGGTCGTCCGTGACGAGCGCCGCGACCACCGCCCGGGTCAGCCGGTCCTCGCGCTCGAACACGCGGGTCTCGTACTGGACCCGGTCGCCGTCGCGGCGGTAGCGCGCGTACTGGCCGGCCAGGGGCTGCGGCCAGGGTGTGCCGAGCTCGGCCTGAGCGCGCGCGAGGAGGCCACGGTTGTCGACGGAGGCCCAGAGGGCGCGGTCTGTCGGCAGAGGAAGCCCTCCACGCACAGCTGTCGTCATGACTCCTCGATCCGGATCGGCGATGATCGAAAATGATCGTACCTCATCGGGGAAGCGCTTGACGAAGATCGTTTGTGTGCGTTTAACTCCTCCTCGCCGGGTCGAACCGATCAAAGACGACATCGACCCGCGACGCCACTTCGATGAGGAAGGACGACGCGTGACGCACCCCAGCACCCCCGCAGCCGCGCGGCCCCACGTCCTGCTGCTCATGAGCGAGGGCACCTTCGACCTCCAGTTCCACGCGGAGCAGGTCGACCGACTGCGCGAGCTGGCCGAGGTCGGGGAGCCCCTGCGGCTCGACGACCTGGACGGTGTCGACGGTCGCGCGCAGCTGGCCGAGGCCGACGTGATCGTCACCTCGTGGGGCGCACCGCCGATCACCCCGGCACACCTCGCCGCCGCGCCCCGGCTGCGGGCCATCCTGCACGCCGCCGGCACCGTCCGCGGCCTGGTGCCGGACGAGGCGTGGGCGCGGGGGATCGTCGTGACCTCCGCCGCCGACGAGAACGCGCGGCCGGTAGCCGAGTACACGCTCGCCGCGATCATCCTGGCGGGCAAGCGTGCACCGTTCCTCGCCGCCGAGGCTCGCACCCGTCGCGACCGCTGGTCGTTCGCCGACGAGCGCGGCGACCTCAGCAACCGGGGCCGGACCATCGGCATCGTCGGCTGGTCCCGGATCGGGCGCCGCACGGTCGAGCTGCTCGACGTCCTGGAGACCGACGGCGTCCTGGTCGCCGACCCGACGATCACCGCGGACGACCTGGTCGGCACCGGCGCGGAGCTGGTGGACCTGCCCGAGCTCCTGCGCCGCAGCGACATCGTCAGCCTGCACGCCCCCGCACTGCCGGAGACGCGCCACCTCATCGGGGCCGAGGAGCTCGCGCTCATGCCCGACGGAGCGACGCTGATCAACACCGCCCGCGGCGTGCTCGTCGACACGGTGGCCCTGGAGCGCGAGGCCTCCAGCGGGCGTCTGTCGGCCGTCCTCGACGTCACCGACCCCGAGCCGCTGCCGGCCACGTCGGTCCTCTACGACCTGCCCAACGTCATGCTCACCCCCCACATCGCGGGGTCGCTGGGCTCGGAGGCGCGACGCATGAGCGACCACACGCTCGACGAGCTGGAGCGGCTGATCCTCGGGCGGCCCGTCCTGGCACCCGTCACGCGCGAGCACCTGGTGGTGGGCGCATGACGGCGGCGCGCGAGATCCGCACCCGGGAGCAGTGGGCGGCACTGGCCGACGAGATGCTGCTCGCGGTGCGCCCTTACGCCTCGCCGCACCACGCCCTGATCACCCTGCCTGGGGCGCCGGGCGGGTACGGCACGGCGGTCGACGGGCTCGAGGGCTTCGCGCGGACGTTCCTGCTGGCCGGGTTCCGGCTCGCGGGCGAGCGCGGCGCCGACCCGTTGAACCTCGCGGAGCTCTACGCGGCCGGCTTGGCGGCGGGGACCGACCCGTCGTCGCCGGAGCGCTGGGTGCGGCCGGAGGAGCACGGCCAGGCGAAGGTCGAGGCCGCGTCGCTGGCGCTCATCCTCGACCTGACGCGTCCGTGGCTCTGGGACGGCCTCGACGCCGGGGTGCAGGAGCGCGTCGTCGACTACCTGTCGTCCGTCGTCGGGGATCGTGGCTACCCGCGCAACAACTGGCTGTGGTTCCGGATCGTCGTCGAGACGTTCCTGAGGTCGGTCGGCGGACCGTGGTCTGCCGAGGACCTCGAGGAGGACCTCGCGCTGCACGAGTCGTTCGCGCGCGCCGACGGCTGGTTCTCCGACGGCGACCAGCGCTCCTACGACCACTACGTCGGCTGGGCGATGCACCTGTACCCGGTGCTGTGGGCGCGGATGCAGGGGGCGTCGGTCGAGCCCGACCGGCAGGCCCGGGACGTCGCCCGCCTCGACCGGTACCTGCAGGACGCCATCCGCCTGGTCGGCGCCGACGGCAGCCCCCTGATCCAGGGCCGCAGCCTCACGTACCGGTTCGCCGCCGCCGCGCCCTACTGGGCGGGCGCGATCGCGGAGGTGCCCAGCACGTCGCCCGGGCAGCTGCGCCGGGCCGCGTCGAGCATCGTCACGCACTTCGTGCAGCACGGCGCCCCCGACGAGGACGGTCTGCTGACCCTCGGCTGGCACGGTCCGTGGCGGCCGCTCGCCCAGAGCTACTCCGGCACCGGCTCCCCGTACTGGGCGGTGAAGGGGATGCTCGGGCTCGCGCTGCCGGCCGACCACCCCGTGTGGACCGCCGCCGAGGAGCCGCTGCCGCTGGAGGTGGCGGACGACCTCGTCGCCGTCGCGGCGCCCGGCTGGATCGTCAGCGGGACGCACGACGACGGCATCGTGCGGGTTGTCAACCACGGCACCGACCACGCGCTCGAGGGCTCGCTCGGCGGCGACTCGCCGCTCTACGCCCGGCTCGGGTACTCCACCGCGACGGCGCCGCTGCTCGACGACGAGGCGTGGGCCGAGCCGTTCGACCAGGCGGTCGTGCTCGTCGACGCCGACGGGCGTTCCACCCACCGCTCGGGGATGACCCTGCTGGGGTGCGCGGTCGTCGACGGCATCGGCGTCGCCTCGTCGCGGAGCGTCGCGCATCGCGTCGAGGTCGATCCGTCGGTGCAGACGCACGGGTCCGGCCTCGTCGGCGCCTCCGTCGTCGTCGGCACCCTCACCGTCGTGTCCGTCGTGCGCGGAGCGTGGGAGCTCCGGGCCGTGCGCGTCGACGACGCCGACCCGGGTCTCACGCTCCGCACCGCGGGCTGGCCCGTGTCCGGCGAGCCGGCATTCCTGGCGCACGGCGTGCGCAGCGACGGGCTGACGTCGTTGCTCGTGGCCGAGGGGCTCGACACCGAGGTCCGGCTGGACAAGGACGCCAGCCCGCTCGGCACCTGGACCGCGACCCCGTGGGTCTCCACCCCGGTGGTCGCCGGCAGCTGGTGGGTCACCGCCGTCTGCCTCGCGCAGCACCCGAACGACCCCCCGACCGCTGCCGTCACCGAGCAGCTGACCGTCACCTGGCCCGACGGCCTCGTGACCACGACCCACCTGCCCCACCAGCAGTAGCACGCGGGCGACGGCGCCCGGCGTGATGACGACCCAAGAGGAGAGCACCATGAACAGGAAGGCCCTGGCCGCCATCGGCGCCGCCGCGGCTCTCTCGCTGACGCTCGCCGCGTGCGGCAGCAGCAGCGGGGACGCTCCGGAGGACGAGGCCACCGAGTCCGGACCGGTCGAGCTGTCGGTCGCCGTCTGGAGCATGGACCAGACGCCCGAGTTCCAGGCCCTCTTCGACGCGTTCGAGACGGCCCACCCGGACATCACCATCAAGCCCGTCGACATCCTCGCGGACGACTACCCCGAGAAGGTCACCACGATGCTGGCCGGTGGCGACACCACCGACGTCCTGACCATGAAGACCCTCACGGACTACTCGCGCTACGCCGGTCGCGGCCAGCTCGAGGACGTCACCGACCTGGTCACCGACTACCCGGACGGCAAGCTCGCCGGCACCGACGGCTACGACGTGGACGGGAAGTACTTCGCGGTCCCGTACCGGCAGGACTTCTGGGTCCTCTACTACAACAAGGCCCTGTTCGACGCGGCCGGCCTCGACTACCCCGACCACGTCACGTGGGACGAGTACGCCGACCTCGCGCAGAAGCTCACGGGCACCGACGCGGCCGGGCAGAAGGTCTACGGCACGTACAACCACATCTGGCGCTCGGTCACGCAGGCCGCGGCGCAGGCGCAGAACGAGGGCGCCGACCTGCTCAGCGGGGACTACGGGTTCCTCAAGGACCAGTACGACCTCAACGTCGGCCTCCAGAAGGACGGCTACGCGCTCGACTACTCGACGGCCAAGACCCAGCAGGTCAGCTACCGGACGATGTTCGAGACGCAGGCCACCGCGATGATGCCGATGGGCACCTGGTACATCTCCGGGATCCTGCAGGCGAAGAAGGACGCCAAGTCCACGGTCGACTGGGGCATCGCGCCGATGCCGCAGATCGACGACGTCGACCAGACCACGACGTTCGGCGGACCGACCGCGTTCGCGGTGAACAAGGCGTCGAAGCACAAGGACGCCGCCAAGACGTTCTTGGCGTTCGCCGCGTCGCTCGAGGGTGCCAAGGCGATCTCCGCGATCGGCGTGGTCCCCGCCCTGCAGAGTGACGAGGTCACCACCGCGTACTTCGCGCTCGAGGGCATGCCCACGGACGAGCTGTCCAAGGAGGCGTTCGCGCCCGACGACGTGGCCCTCGAGATCGCCCCGTCGGACATCACGGCCGACGTCGACGTGATCCTCAACGAGGAGCACGACCTGATCATGGTCGGCGAGAAGACGGTCGACCAGGGCATCGCCGACATGGAGAGCCGGGTCAAGCAGGACGTCCTCGACTAGCAGTCGTTTCGCGCGGGCCGACTCCCACGGGTCGGCCCGCGCGGACCGGCGAAGGAGCACCATGGCCATCACCGCAGCGCCACCGACGGCGCCGACAGCGACGTCCGCGGGGTCCGGCACCACCGGGCGGCAGTCCCGCCGCAACACCCTCATCGGCATCAGCTTCATCCTGCCGAACTTCCTCGGGTTCGCCCTGCTCACGCTGGTGCCCGTCGTGGCGGCCTTCGGGCTGGCGTTCATGGAGTGGGACTCCTACAACCCCGCCGAGTTCGTGGGCCTGGACAACTTCCAGAAGATGTTCGGCAACGACACCTTCTGGATCGCGCTGCGCAACACCCTGTACTACGGCATCGGCCACGTCCCGCTCACGCTGCTGTGCTCGCTCGGCCTGGCCCTCGTGCTCAACCGCAAGCTCCGCGGGGTGCGGTTCTTCCGGACGGCCGCGTTCTTCCCGTACGTGACGTCGATGGTGGCCGTCGCGGTGGTCTGGAACATGCTGTTCAACCCGACGATGGGGCCGGTCAACCAGCTCCTCACCACCCTGGGCGTCGCCAACCCGCCCGGCTGGACGTCCAGCTCCGACTGGGCGATGCCCGCCGTCATCATCACGAGCGTCTGGCGGGACATGGGCTACTACATGATCCTGTTCCTGGCCGGCCTGCAGACCATCCCCGTCGAGTACTACGAGGCCGCGCGCGTCGACGGCGCCAACGCGTGGCAGCGGTTCTGGCACATCACGCTGCCGACCCTGCGACCCACCACGTTCCTCGTCCTGATCCTGCTGACCGTCGGCTCGTTCAAGGTCTTCGACCTGATCGTCGTCATGACCGACGGCGGCCCCGGCCGCGCCACCCTCGTGCTCTCGCAGCTGATCTACCGGGAAGGCATCGCGCAAGGCGAGTTCGGGTACGCGTCGGCCATCTCCCTGGTGCTGTTCGTCATCGTGCTCCTGGTGACGGTGCTGCAGTTCCGCCTCGGTGAGCGGAAGGAACGCTGATGAGCGTCGTCGAAGCCCCCACCGCCACGGTGTCCCTGGACCCGCCGGACGTCCCGTCGCCCGGGCCGGAGCGCCACCCCGTGCGGACCGCGGTCATGTACCTGCTGATCACCGTCATCGCGCTCGGCGTGCTCGTGCCGTTCGTGTGGATGGTCTCCTCCTCGCTGAAGAACAACAACGAGGTCTTCACCGTCCCGACGCAGTGGATCCCGCGCGACTTCCAGTGGCACAACTACGTGGACATCTGGTCGCGCATCCCGATGACCACCTACCTGCGCAACTCGCTGTTCCTGTCGCTGGTCATCACGTTCCTGCAGGTGCTCACCGGCAGCTTCGCGGCGTACGGGTTCTCCAAGGTGCGCTGGCGTGGGCGTGACGCCCTGTTCGTCGCCTACATCGCGACCATCGCCGTGCCGTGGCAGGCGTACATGGTGCCGCAGTACGTCATGCTGCAGAAGGCGGGCCTGGTCAACACGTTCTGGTCGCTGATCCTGCTGCAGGCGTTCGGCGCGTTCGGGGTGTTCCTGCTGCGGCAGTACTACCTGACCATCCCCGACGAGCTCTGCGAGGCCGCCCGCATCGACGGCCTGTCCGAGTACGGCATCTACCGGCGGATCATCCTGCCGCTGTCCAAGCCGGCGCTCGCCAGCCTCGCGCTGCTCACGTTCGTCGCCACGTGGAACGACTACATGGGGCCGTTCATCTACCTGACCAGCAACGAGCTGTGGACCGTGCAGCTGGGGCTCAAGTCGTTCGTCGGCCTCTTCGACGGCGACTACGCGATGATCATGACCGGTTCCGTGATCTCGGTCGTGCCGATCCTCGTGATCTTCCTGCTCGGGCAGAAGTACTTCATCCAGGGCATCGCGACGAGCGGGCTGAAGGGATGAGCACTCTGTCGGTGACCACCTACGAGCGCGGGTTCCGTGGCCTGTGGATCGGGCTCGTCGTCAACCTGCTCCTGGCCGTGGCGTGCGCGCCGCTCCTGCTCGCGCTCGTCCTGGTCGAGGATCCGCTGGCGGCGCTGCCGTTCTTCGCGGTGCTGTCGTGCGTGTGCGGGCCGGCGCTCATGGGTGCCTTCGGGGCGTTCGCCGCCGACGACCGTCCGGCCGCTGCGTTCGTGGCCGCCTACCGGCGTGGCTTCCTGCAGGGTCTGCTGCTCTGGGCGGGCGGGGCCGCGGTCCTGGGGGTGCTCGCTGTGAACACCGTGGGCGCGCTGTCCGGCGACGTCGCGTTCGCGCGACCGCTCCTGCCGATGTTCGTCGTGCTCGCGGCGCTCGTCGTCGCCGTCGGGTCGTTCTCGCTCGTCGCCGTCGGTCACCGGCCGGGCGTGCCGTTCGGCGAGCTTCTCCGGGAGTCGGCGGCGCTCGCCGTCCGGCGCTGGTACCTGTCGGCGCTCAACGTCGTCGTGCTCGCCGTCCTGGTCGCGGTCCTCCTGGTCAAGCCCGGCATCGGGGTCCTGATCGCGTGCGCGCCGCTGCTCTATGTGGTGTGGTCGAACGCCGGCTACGCCCTGACCCCGCAGGAGGACCGATGACTCACGCGCTCGTGCTCGCCGGACACGGACGCTACGAGGACCCGTGGCACGACGGCGCGGCGATCGCCCACCGGGTGGCGCAGCTGCTGGCGGACGAGGGCATCGACACCACGATCCGCGGCACGCTCCCGGACGCCCTCGACCACATCGAGCCCGACCTAGTCGTCGTCGCCTCCGGCCGTGGTCGCCCCGACCCCGACTTCGACGGGACCGACGAGGACTGGCTCCCGTTCCACGCGCGGCTCACCGCGCTCGTGGCCTCCGGCGTCCCCGTGCTCGGGCTGCACCAGGCGACGAACACGTTCCTCGACTCGCCGTCGTGGGGTCCGCTGCTCGGCGGCCGGTGGATCGAGGGCACCACCTGGCACCCTCCGCTCAGCGCCGCGACGTTCCGGGTGGTCTCTCCGGACCACCCTGCGGTCTCGGGCCTGTCCGAGATCTCCGTCGAGGACGAGCAGTACCTCGCGCTCGAGGTCTCGCCCGACGTGCAGGTGCTCGTCGTCGCCGACCACGAGGGGACCGCGCACCCCGTCGTCTGGGTCGCCCCCGGACCGGGCCGGATCGTCTACGACGCTCTCGGTCACGACGTCCGCTCGTACGACTCCCCGTCGCGCGTCGACCTGTTCCGCCGCGAGGTCCGCTGGCTGCTGAGCCGCTGACACCGGAGCGTCGCGCCCGCCAGGAGCACACCCCACACGAGGAACCAGGGCTCCCACAGGAACAGCCGCCACATGAGCGCCCGCTCGGACAGGGGTTCCTCGGGGACGACTGCGCCCGCCGCCACGAGGGCGACCGACGTGGTCTGGAGCGCGCCGTAGAGCACGAGCACGCCGGCGCCGAGCCAGCCCAGGACCAGGAGGGGTCGCCGCGGCAGGTGCCGACCCCACGGCTGGACGAGCGCCAGCGCGAGGAGGCCGCCCATGACCTTCAGCACGAGTGCGACAGCGTTCGCGGCCAGCAGCGCTGGGTCGCCGGCCCGAGCCATCCGCTCGATGGCGCCGCCGAGGGTGTCCAGGCCAACCGTGCTGCCGAGAGCCCACGCGAGGCTGACGCCTGCGAAGGCGAAGGCCACCACGGCAGCTCCCCACGCCACCCACGGCGGTGGGACCCAGCGGTCGGACGGCGCCTCCATGACGGACCACGGTAGCCCGCGGCTACCGGACGCGGCGCTGAGACAGTGCCCGTTGTGCCCCGCCACTGGTCCTCGCAAGGATGTGTCGATGACCACCGAGCCTGACCGCGCCCGGCTGCGGGTCATGACGTACAACGTCAAGGGCCTGCAGCTGTCCCGGCCCGACGTCGTCGCCGTCGTGCGCGCGGCGGCGCCGGACGTGCTCGGCGTGCAGGAGCCGCCACGTGGCCCCCTCGGCTGGTGCCGCACATGGAAGTTCGCGCACGACGTGGGGATGCGGGCCGTCGTGAACGGTCGGGGCGCTCGCACGACGGCCCTCCTCGTCGCGCGGGGCCGGTCGGTGACCGGTCACGCTGCGGTGCGGCTGCCGAACCTGTCCGGCCGGACCGGCCGCGGCGTCGCCGTCGCGACCGTCGACGGGATCCGGTTCGTCGTCCTGCACCTGTCGCTGGTCCGCGACGAGCGCGCCGCCCACCTGTCGGACCTCCTGGTCCACCACGTGCCGACGACGCGGACCGTGGTGCTCGGCGACCTGAACGAGCCCCCCGGCGGGCCGGCCTGGACGAGCCTCACCAGCGTGCTGGTCGACGTCGACCCGATGGGTGACCCGACGTTCTCCGCGATCGAGCCCCGGCTGCGCATCGACGCGATCCTGCGGTCGCCGGACCTGGTGTCGGGGACCGCCCGGGTCCCGTCCGGCCAGCCCGCCCAGGTCGGGAGCGACCACCGCCCGGTCGTCGTGGACCTCCAGCTCCTCCGCGCGGTCTGACTGCCCCCGCCGGCGGACGTCCGCGGATTCGAGCGTCCGGACGACCGGATGTGCGGACGCTGTCGGCTTGATCAACCGCGGGACGGGGATGATGGCGGGGTGTCTCTCGAACCTGCGCCCGGTGCGCCCCTGACCGATCCGGCGCTCGTCGCGCGGCTCCGCGACGACCTCGCCGCTGCTGGCTACGGCGTCGCCGGCGTCGAGGAGGTGCTGGGGGCGGTCGCCGCCGACGCGCTGCACCGCGAGGAGCCGCTGCCGGCTCTGCGGGCGACGGAGGCGGCTGCCGACGACGTCGTCGCGGCGCTGGTCCGCACGTTCCTGCTCGGCGTCACCACCGACCGGAGGCTGCTCGACCGTGCGTTCCCGACGCTGACCGTCGGCGGCGCCGAGCGGCTCGGCCTGGTCGAGACCGACGGCGACCAGGTGCGTGCCCGCGTGGACCTGCGCCCGTACACGGCCGTCGACGGGGGCGGGGAGGTCGACTGGTGGATCGCCTCCGACCTCGGCGAGCTGGCCACCGGTCAGGCGCTGCGGACCGACCACGTGCTGGGCGTCGGCGGTGCGTCCACGACGCTCGCGCAGGTCACCGTGCGCGACGAGCGGGACCTCGTGCTCGACCTCGGCACGGGCTGCGGGATCCAGGCGCTGCACGCGTCGCGGCACTCGCGCCGCGTGGTCGGCACCGACATCTCGCGGCGGGCGCTCGCGTTCGCGCGGTTCAACGCGGCGCTCGCTGAGCTCGACGGGGCCCAGCTCGATCTGCGCGAGGGGTCGATGCTCGAACCCGTCGCCGACGAGCGGTTCGACCTCGTCGTGAGCAACCCGCCGTTCGTCATCACGCCCCGGACGCCGGGGATGCCGTCGTACGAGTACCGCGACGGCGGCCGTTCCGGGGACGCGATCGTGCGCGAGCTGATCGAGGGCGTCGGCGCGGTGCTGGCACCCGGAGGCGTGGCGCAGCTGCTGGGCAACTGGGAGGTGCGGCGCGGCGAGGAGTGGCACGAGCGCGTCGGCTCCTGGCTCGACGCCTCCGGTCTGGACGGGTGGGTGGTGCAGCGCGAGCTGCAGGACCCCGCGCAGTACGCCGAGACGTGGATCCGCGACGGCGGCACGACGCCCGACCGGGACCGGGCCGCGTGGGCCGTCCGCTACGGGCAGTGGCTGGACGACTTCGCGTCGCGGGACGTCGAGGGCATCGGGTTCGGCTTCGTGACCCTGCGCAAGCCGCTCGGCGCGCCGACGTTGCGCCGGCTGGAGGAGGTCACCGGAACCGTCCGGCAGCCGCTCGGACCGGCCGTCGCGGCCTCGCTCGTCGCCCACGACTGGCTCGCGATGAGCGACGACGACCTGGCAGACCAGCGGCTCGTCGTCGCGCCCGACGTGACCGAGGAGCGGTACCTGACGCCCGGGGACCCGGACCCGCAGGTGGTGCTGCTGCGCCAGGGCGGTGGCTTCGGTCGCGCTGTGCAGGCCGGGACCGCCCTCGCGGGGTTCGTCGGCGTCTGCGACGGGGAGCTCACGGTCGGCCAGATCGTCAACGCGCTGGGCGCGCTGCTGGAGGTCCGCGGCGACGCGGTCGCCGCGGACGTCCTCCCGTCGACCCGCGGCCTGGTCCTCGACGGCCTCCTGCTCCCGGCGGACTAGAACAGCAACGTCCGCGCTCGAGCGGGCCTGAGCCCACCGGAGTGCGGACGTTGCTGGGCCTGTGGTGCTGACGTCCGCACTCCGAGGGGGAGGGGCCCTCAGGAGTGCGGACGTCAGCGGGGGTGACGCGCGGGCACACGCATCCGTCGGTCAGCGGATCTCGACGTCGTCGATCACGTGGGTGCCTGCGTTGAAGTACAGGTTCACCTTCTTCACGTCGGCCAGCTGGACGCCGCACTCGGCGCTCAGCGTGGCCAGGTCGACCAGCACGTCGGACGTCGGCGCGGAGATCCACCCCACCTGCGCGGTCTCGCACCAGGTCCACGACGACCCCAGCTGCAGGGCCGCCTTGGTGTCGAAGCCGGTGGTGGACACCACGTCGAACCGCAGCTCCGTGCGCCCGGTCCAGTCACCGGTCGACGGACCGAACCCGAACCAGCCGCCGTCCGGCGACGCGGCGGCGATCGTCAGCGCCCCACCGTCCGCCGTGGCGGTCCCGCCGGCCCCGTCGAGCGGACCCCAGCCCTGGGTGCCGTCGGCGAAGTCGGAGAGCACGACGGGCTCCAGCGGCGTCGGTCGGTGGTCGTACCGGTCGAGGTACCCGGCGAAGTCACCGCGCGTGACGACCTTGAGGACGCCGAACCTGGTGGCCGACGTCGGCACGACGATGCCGGTCTCGGTCGCCCAGGCGATGGCCTTGCTGAACGGGTGCCACGACGGGACGTCGGTGAACGCCTCCGGCGCCGCGGGCTCGGGCGACCCCGCCAGCCGCCAGAGCAGCTCGACCGCGGACGAGCGGTCGAGCGGCGCCTTCGGCAGGAACAGCGGGATGGTCGTGTCGACGAGCTTCTCGTGCGCCAGCCACTCGATCTCGTTGTACAGCGCGTGCTTCTTGGGCACGTCGAGGAACGTCGGCTTCTTCGCCGTGGGGACGAAGGTGGCCTCGGAGTAGCGGTAGAGGAGCGACGCCACGGCCTCGCGGGTCTCCGGCTTGGTCGGCCGGAACGTGCCGTCCTTGTAGCCGTCGTCGAGACCCTGGTCGTGCAGCCAGATGATGCTGTCGACGTTGGCGGAACCCGGGGGAACGTCTGAGAAGAGGGGCGGCGGCTCGACCCCCGGCAGGGCGGCGATGTCGTCGACCACGATGCTTCCCGACGGGTCGCCGGTGCCGCCGTCGGCCGCGTTGACGTAGATGTTGAACTGCGAGATCGCCTTCAGGTCCGCGTCGCTGATGCGCCGGTTGGCGTTGGCGGTGTCCCAGGGAGCCGGCCGCCAGTCGACGAACGGGAAGGTCACCACCCCGGCCTCGGTGCCCGCCAGCGACGGGTACGCCTCGTAGGAGACGCCGCCGGCCACGAGCTGGAGCACCATCTTGTTGCCCGAGCCGTCAGGCTTGACCCAGAGCGCTAGCTCGTTGAAGTCGGACCAGTCGCCGCTGATCTGCTTCCCGAAGCCGGTGTAGGTCTGCGTGGCGAAGTCGTAGTCCATCCGCAGCGCCTTCGACGACCCGCTCGTGTCGAGCGAGAGCGTGTTGGCGCCGTAGGAGACGTACTCGGCCCGTAGCGCGGTGTCGTCGCCGTAGCCCTCGTAGTCGTCGACGACGCCTGGTCCGAACGTCGGTCGCGGCCCGAGGACCACGGACGAGCTCTCGGTGAGCACCTCGACGCCGTCGACGTCCACGTGCACGGTGAGCGTCTGGGTGCTGTTGTCCAGCTGCGCCGCGGGGATGTCCCACGGAGCCGACCACCACAGGCCGTCACCGGGGGTGAGCTCGATCTCGGTGTCACCGACCGTGGCGTAGACGCGGTCGGCGTCGACGTTCTGGACGGTGGCGCGGATGGTCGTCGGCGACGTCGCGACGCGGGCGCTGTCCGCCGGGGAGGCGATGTGCAGGACCGGGCCGGCGGGCGTCGTGTCCACGTCACGGTCGAAGGCACCCGTGACCTCGCTCGCGAACAGCGTGTACGGATCGGCCGCGTAGTCCAGGAAGTCGGGCAGCAGAGCGTCACCGGTCACGGGCACGTAGTGCTGACCGGCGTCGAAGTTGGCCCACGTCTCCATGTACGCGTTGCGGCTGGCCTTCGGGTCAGCCTTGATGGCGGCCAGCACCTTGGTGAACCACGTCGAGGGGCTCGAGCCTGTGCTGCCGACGCCGTTGGTCACGCCGAACTCGGTGAACGCGGAGACCTTGCCCTTGGCGTCGGCGAGGTCGGCGATCATGCCGAGGTCCGTGACCAGGCCGTCGAGGAACGCGGCCGAGCCGGTGTTGTCGTACGCGTCGAGGCCGAAGACGTCGACGAACTCGTCGCCGGGGTAGGTGCGCAGGTACGTGTCGGAGTTCCCGCCGAACCCGCTGCCGGGACCGAACGCGTACAGGAAGTTGGAGACGCCCTTGACGTCGCGCAGGTACTCGACCGTGTAGCGGAACAGCTCCTTGTACTCGCCGGGGGAGCCGAACGCAGCCCCCCACCAGAACCAGGAGCCCGCGTTCTCGTGCCACGGCCGGAAGATGATCGGGATGAGCTCGCCCTCGGCGTCGCGGGCGCCGTCCGCCGCGGCGGCGATGTTGTCCAGGTACGCGTTGAGGTCGGCGTTCTTCGCGCCGCCGGGCAGGACCGCGCGCAGCGTGTCGCCCGTGGTGTCGTAGAAGCTGCCGCCGGTGACGAAGTTCTCCATGTGCGCGGACAGCGTGTTGATGCCGCCGAGACCGTGCGCCTTCTCGATGTAGTCGTCGAGGGCAGCGATGTTCTGCGCGGTCGTGTTGCTCGCCGAGCCCGGGGCCTCGTCGCCCTGCAGGATCAGCGTGTCCCAGCCGAAGACCGCCGGGAAGTCGCCGGTCATGTTCTTGACGTCGGACGTGGTGCCGTCCGCGCCGCTCACGGTCAGGCCGTACGACGTCGTGTGCTGGTGTCCGAACAGGATGCCCTCGCCGCGGATGCCGTCGAGGTAGGAGAACAGCGACCGGGTCGCCGGGCTGGCGTCCGGGTCGACGATGGTGACGGTCTCGGCCGCCTGGGCGGGCAGTGCCACGAGCCCGCTGAGCGCCGCTGCGGTGATCCCCGCAGTCAGGGCGCGCGCGAGATGACGGTTCTTCATTGAACCTCCTGGGTGGTCTCGAACCGCACAGACCGGGCGGTCGCGGACGAGGCGGAGCAGAGTTAGTCAAGTTACCAAAGAAAGGGTCGAACCGGACAGACCCGAAACGTTTGGGTGCTGAACCGCCGCTGCCGTCGGTCGAACAAGCCATGAGTGACGCCAACCGACCAGGTGACGGCACTCATGGCTCGTTCGTGACTCACAGGTCAGCCACAGGTCAGTGCTACGGGCAGCCCAGCGCGCCTCCCTACGTTCGGCCCAGGTCAATCGGCCGGGTCGACGTGAGGGATGGGTATGCAGCACGTATGGAGGCGGACGACGCCGCTGACGAGGACGGTCACCGCCGTCGTCCTCGTCGCGCTCGTGGCCGCGGGCATCTGGTGGTTCGGGATCAGGGACGCGTCGGCGGCGTCGGCCGAGTCGGTCACGCGGACGGTGGCGGCGAGCCTGACGACGATGCAGAAGTCGGTCAGCGGCAGCGGGACGCTGACGCCGTCGGTGCAGGAGGACGTCAGCTTCGAGGTCACCGGCACGGTCACCGCGGTCCCCGTGGCGGTCGGCCAGACGGTCACGGTCGGGCAGCCGCTCGCGACGGTCGACACCCTGCAGCTGACCGCGGACCTGCTCCAGGCGAAGGCCACGCTGGCCGACGCGCAGGCGAAGCTGGCCGACGCCTCCGGCACCGCGCAGGTCGCGGCCGCGCAGGCGCAGGTCGACGTCGCCCAGTCGGGGGTGGACACCGCCCAGTCCGCGATGGACGGCGCCACCCTGACGGCGCCCGTCGCCGGGCTGCTCACCGCGGTGAACGTCGAGGTCGGCGACGCCGTGGGGAGCAGCGCCGGACCGTCCGCGTCAGGCGAGACCGAGGCGCAGTTCACCATCGTCGGCACCGACGCCTGGGAGGTCGAGGTCACGGTCTCTGACGCGGACGTCGCGCTGATCGAGGTCGAGGACCAGGCGGAGGTCACGCTCGACGGCGGAGGCGAGCCCGTGTTCGGCACCATCAGCGCGATCGGCCTGCTGTCCACCAGCGACAGCGGCGTCGCGGCCTACCCCGTGACGGTCGCCGTCACGGGCGACCAGGAGGGCCTGCACGACGGGGTCGCCGCGGAGGTCGAGCTGGTCTACGAGCGCCGCACCGACGTGCTGACCGTGCCCAGCCTCGCGGTCGCCACCGCGGCCGACGGCACGACGACCGTGCAGCAGACGGACTCCGACGGCGAGCTCGTCGACGTCCCGGTGACGACCGGCGAGACCTCCGGGAACGTCACGGAGATCACGGAGGGGCTGGCCGAGGGCGACGAGGTGGTGCTCGCGGTCTTTACGCCCGGCACCGGCGGCACCGGCCGGCAGAACCAGGGCACGTTCCCCGAGGGCGGGTTCCAGGGCGGTCCCCCCGACGGCGGCGACGGTCCGGTCTTCCAGCAGGGCGGTCCGGCCAATGGTTGAGCTCGCGTCGCCGCGCGTCGAGCGGCGCACCGATGCCGTCATCGACCTCGTCGGTGTCACCAAGACCTACACGTCCGGCAGCATCGAGTTCGAGGCCCTGCGCGGCGTCGACCTGCGGATCGAGCCCGGTGAGTACGTCGCGGTGATGGGCCCGTCGGGCTCGGGCAAGTCGACGCTGATGAACATCCTCGGCTGCCTGGACACCCTCACCCGCGGCTCGTACCACCTGGCGGGCGAGGACGTGGGGGAGCTCGACGAGATCGACCTCGCCGACATCCGCAACCGGCGCATCGGCTTCGTGTTCCAGCAGTTCCACCTGCTGCCGTCGCTGTCGGCGTGGCGCAACGTCGAGCTCCCGCTGGTCTACGGCCGGGTGCCGACCGCGGTCCGCCGCGACCGTGCGGTGGCCGCGCTCGACCGGGTGGGCCTGGCCGACCGGCTCGACAACCGACCGGGCGAGCTCTCGGGCGGCCAGCAGCAGCGCGTCGCGGTGGCCCGCGCCCTCGTCGGCGAGCCTGCCCTGCTCCTCGCCGACGAGCCCACGGGCAACCTCGACTCGACGTCCACACAGGATGTCCTGTCGCTCTTCGACGAGCTGCACGCGCAGGGCCGCACGATCGTCCTGATCACGCACGAGGCCGACGTCGCCGCCCGCGCGGACCGGATCGTGCGGGTGCACGACGGACTGATCGTCTCGGACGGTGCCCGATGACCTGGACCGAGACCCTGCGCACGGGCTGGTCGGCCGTCACGTCGCACGCGATGCGGTCGATCCTCACGGTGCTCGGCATCCTCATCGGCATCGCCGCGGTGATCCTCACGGTCGGCCTCGGGCTCGGCACGCAGAAGGACGTGAGCGCGCAGATCAGCCAGCTGGGCAGCGACCTGCTCATCGTCCGGCCGGGCAGCAGCACCAGCACCGAGGGCGTCCGCGGCGGCTTCGGCTCGCGCACGACCCTCACGACGGCCGACGCCGAGGCGCTCGACTCGTCGGTCAACGCTCCCGACATCGGCAAGGTCGCCGCCGAGAAGACGTCGTCCGCGTCGCTCGAGGCCAACGACACCAACTGGACCACCAGCGTCGTCGGCACCAGCACGGACTGGCTCGACGTCCGCGGCCGCACGCTCGCGTCCGGCGAGTTCTTCACGGCCGACGACGAGGCGTCCCGGGCGGCGGTCGTCGTGCTCGGGCCGTCCACCGCCGAGGAGCTGTTCGGGTCCACCCGCGTGGTGGGCCAGACCGTGACCGTCGGCGACACCGACCTGCGGGTGGTCGGCGTCCTGGAGGCCGAGGGTGCGTCCGGCGAGAGCGACCTGGACGACCTCGCGGTCATCCCGATGTCGACCGCGGCGGACACGCTCGTCGGCGGCCAGGACCGCAACGCCGTCTCGACGATCTACGTGCAGGCTGCGTCGGCGAGCCAGCTCAACGCCGCCTACCAGGAGGCGCAGGCCCTGCTGCTCAACCTGCACGGGATCACCGACGCCGGCAGCGCCGACTTCACCATCAACAGCCAGGACGCCCTGGTCTCCACGGCGACCGCGGTCTACAAGACCCTCACGGTCCTGCTCACCGGCATCGCGGCCCTGTCCCTGCTGGTCGGCGGCATCGGGGTCATGAACATCATGCTCGTGTCGGTCACCGAGCGGACCCGCGAGATCGGTCTGCGCAAGGCGCTCGGCGCCCCGCCGTGGGCAATCCGCCGGCAGTTCCTGGTCGAGGCCGGCGTGCTCGGCCTGGCCGGCGGCGTGCTGGGTGCGGTCCTCGGGATCGTCGCCGCGCAGGTCCTGCCCGGGCTCCTCGACACCTCGGTCGTCGTCTCCGGCGCGGCCGTCGCCGGGTCCGTCGTCGTCGCGATGGGCATCGGCCTGGTGTTCGGCGTCTACCCCGCCACGCGCGCCGCGCGACTGGCCCCCATCGACGCGCTGCGCGCGGAGTAACCCACCCTCAGCAAGGAGTCACCCCATGTCCCTGACCACGCGACACCGCACCGCCCTGGTGCTCCCGGCGCTCGCCGCGGCCACGGTCCTCGTGCTCGCCGGCTGCACCGGAACTCCCTCGTCGGCCGCAGCACCCGACGACGACTCGACAGCCGCCATCCGGCAGGGCGACGGGCCGCAGCGCTCCGGCCCGGGCGGCGGAGGCGGGGCGTCCGGAGAGATCGCGTCCGTCACCGGCACCGTCATGCAGCTCCGGTCGACGGATGCGCAGACCGCGGTGACCTGGACCGACGCCACCACGTTCTCCGCGACGGTTGACGGCACGCTCGCCGATGTAACGGTCGGGTCGTGCGTCGTGGCGGTGTCCGCCAGCACGAGCGACACCGACACCGACTCCAGTGCTCCGATCGAGGCGACGAGCATCCAGATCACGCAGCCGACCGACGACGGCACCTGTGCCGGCGGCTTCGGTGGCGGGCCGGCCTTCGGTGGTGACCGGCCCGACGGGGCGCCGACCGACATGCCGACGATGCCCGAGGGGGAGCGGCCCGACGGCGCCCCCACCGACCTGCCGCCCGGCGGTGGCATGCGGTCGTTCAGCGGCGGCGCCATCGGCACGGTCACCGCGGTCGACGGCAGCACGCTGACGGTCGAGACCGCGGGTCCCGACGACGAGACGACGACCCGCACGGTCACCGTGACCGACGCGACCACGTACACGACGTCCGTCACCGCGGACGCCTCGGCGATCGTCGTCGGCCAGTGCGCCAGCGCGCGCGGCGAGGCCGACGACAGCGGCAAGGTGACGGCGACGAGCATCGCGGTGTCCGCGCCGACCGACGGGGAGTGCTCTGCCGGGATGGTCCAGCGCTTCGGTGGCGGTCCCGGCGGCGGCCCGCAGGGCTCCACGCAGGACGGTGGCACCGATGCCTGAGCTCGCAGCCCGCCCGTCCGTCGCGCGTCGGCAACGCGCCCGCCGCCGTCGCATCGTCGCGCTCGGCACCGCCGGTGCGGTGGTCCTCGTGGCCGCCGGCGGCGGGGTCGCCCTGGCCGTCGGCGGTTCCGACGACGGCCGCTACCGCACTGCCACCGCCGAGCGGGCCGGCGTCGAGCAGGTCATCGACACGGTGGGGACCATCGCGTCGGCCAGCCGCCGGGACGCGTCGTTCTCCGTCGACGGCACGGTGGCGACCGTGGCCGTCACCGTCGGTCAGGTGGTCGCCGCCGGTGACGTGCTGGCCACCCTCGACGCCGAGGCCCTCCAGGACGCGGTCGAGAAGGCCCAGGCCGACCTCGCCGACGCCCAGCAGCAGCTCAGCGACGACCTCGACACGCAGACGTCGGGCTCCACGGCGTCCAGCTCGACGTCGTCCAGCTCGACCCCGTCGTCCTCCACCACCCCGTCCGCGTCACCGTCGGCGTCCACGGAGTCGGAGGCCCCCGCGGCCGACGACTCCCGCGGCGGCTCCACGGACCCTGCGGTCGAGCGTGCGTCGGACGATGTGCGCTCGGCGCAGCAGGCGCTCCTCGACCAGTACCAGCTGACCGCCGACGCCCTGGCCGCCAGCAGCGAGAGCGTGACGGCCTCGCAGGCGACGTGCGCGGCGTTCCTCGCCGTGGTCGGCGGTGACGGCGAGACGCCTGACCCCGAGCCGACGGCCACGGAGCCGCCCGCCACCGACGCGACCGACACGGCCGTCGCCGATGAGCCGGTCGCTGAGGAGCCCGACCTGACCGCGGTCGAGCAGGCGCTCGCCGACTGCCAGGCCGCACTGACGGGTGCCCTCGACGCCCAGACCGCCACGGACACCGAGCAGCAGGCGCTCATGACGCTCGCCGCCGCGCTGGACCAGGCGGTGCAGGAGCTGCAGAAGGCCGTCGTGGAGTCGTCGACGAACACGCCTTCCACGAACACGCCATCGACGAGCACCCCGTCGACGAGCACGCCGTCGACGAGCACGCCGTCCACGAGTACACCGTCGAGCAGCACCCCGTCGAGCAGCACGCAGACACCCACCGGCGACACTACGACGGTCACCGCGGCGACGATCGTGGCCGATCAGGCAGCGATCGACCTGGCGGAGGCGAACGTCACGCTGGCACAGAGCCGGCTCCCGTTCGCGACCCTGACCAGCCCGATCGCCGGCACGGTCGCGGCGGTCGCGCTGGCGCCGGGCGACTCGGTCACCGCGTCGTCGACCACGGCGGTCGTCACGGTCCTCGGCCCGGACGGCTACACGGTCACCACCAGCGTCCCGCTGACGTCGATCGACATCGTGTCGGTCGGCCAGACCGCCCAGGTGACGACGCCGAGCACGGACGCGGCCCTCACCGGCACGGTCAGCAGCATCGGCGTCCTCGACACGTCGACCACCGCCGACCCCGCCTACACGGTCGAGCTCGCGGTCGACCCGACGGAGGAGAAGCTCTACGACGGCGCCTCGGCGCAGGTGCGGATCACGGTCGCGGGCGCCGACGAGGTGCTCACGGTCCCGACGTCGGCGGTCCACGTCGACGGCACGACCGCCACGGTCCAGGTGCTCCAGGACGGCACGCCGACCGAGGTCACCGTGACCCGCGGGGCGGTCGGCACGGAGCGCACGGAGATCACCGACGGTCTCGCGGTCGGCGACGAGGTGGTCCTGGCGGACCTCGACGAGCCGATCGAGTCCAGCACGTCGACCACCACGGGCCTCTCGGGCCTGGGCGGCGACCAGACCGAGATGATGGGGCCGCCGGAAGGGTTCGTGATGAACGGCGACATGGGCGGTCCACCGGCCGGGTTCACCCAGCGCAGCGGCGGCTGACGGCCGGCGTCGGGCGCGCCCGTGTGAGCGCTCACCCCGGTGCCCGCCTCACGTCGGTAGGCTCGCGGCGTCGCCTTCCGGCGGCACGGACCGGGAGGACCACGATGACCGACGAGCCCACCGGCGGCAGGCCGCAGGTCGCGGTGCTGGGCGGCGGTGTGATGGGAGAGACGCTGCTCAGCGCGCTGCTGACCGCGGGCTGGGCGCCGGAGCAGGTGGAGGTCACCGAGCGGTACGTCCCGCGGGCCGACGAGCTCGCCGGACGGTACGGCGTCCGGACCGGGGCCTCGAACGCCGAGGCGGCCGCCCGCGCCGACGTCGTGCTCCTGGCGGTCAAGCCGAACATCGTCGCGTCCGTGCTCGACGAGGTGTCGCAGGCCCTGCGCGGTGGCGAGCTCGTCGTCAGCGTCGCCGCCGGGCTGCCGATCTCCAGCTACGAGAAGCGCCTTCCCACCGGGCAGCCGGTCGTCCGCGTCATGCCGAACACGCCGGCCGTCGTCGGCAAGGGTGCCAGCGCGATCGCACCCGGCACCCACGCGACCGAGGGGCACCTGGTGCTCGTCGAGACCATGCTCGCCGCCACGGGGCTCGTGGTCCGGGTGGAGGAGAAGGACCTGGACGCGGTCACCGCGATCTCCGGGTCCGGGCCGGCTTACGCGTTCTACCTCATCGACGCGATGGCCGAGGCGGGCGTCCTGCTCGGTCTCAGCCGGGACCTCGCGACGAAGCTCGCCGTCGCCACCGTCGAGGGATCCGCAGCGCTCGCCGCCCAGTCGGGGGACCACCCAGCGGTCCTGCGCGAACGGGTGTCGTCCCCGGGCGGCACCACCGTCGCTGCGGTCCAGGTGCTCGACGCCCACGGCGTCCGCGCCGGGGTCGTCGCTGCCGCTGAGGCGGCCCGGAACCGCTCGCGCGAGCTCGGCCAGCAGTACTGATGAACAGTGCCGCGCGTCCCCCCGCCATGAGTGACGTCGCCGCGCTCGCGGGCGTCTCCCACCAGACCGTCTCCCGCGTGCTCAACGACCACCCGAGCGTCCGCCCCGAGACCCGCGAGCGCGTCGCCGAGGCCATCGCCCAGCTGGGCTACCGCCGCAACAGCGCGGCCCGCACCCTGGTCACCCGCCGGTCCGGCACCCTCGGCGTCGTCACCCCCGCGACCGCGCTGTACGGCCCGACGAGCACCCTGGTCGGGCTCGAGGAGGCGGCGCGCGTGGTCGGCTGGTTCGTGTCCGTGGCGACCATCCGGCAGTTCGACGGCGACAGCATGCACACCGCGCTCGAGCACTTCCTCGGTCAGGGCGTCGACGGCATCGCGATCATCGCGCCGACCACGGAGGTCGCCCAGGCCATCGCCGCCATCGCCTCACCGGTCCCGGTGGTGCTCATCTCGTCGGCGTCCGACGTGCCGCCCGTCCCGCACCTGCACGCCGTCGGCGTCGACCAGCGGCACGGCGCCCGGCTGGCCACCCAGCACCTGCTCGACCAGGGCTTCACCGAGGTGGTGCACGTCGCCGGACCGCAGGACTGGTTCGACGCCCAGGACCGGCTCGCCGGCTGGCGCGAGGTCTCCGGCCCCGGTGCCCCCGAGCACATCGAGGCGGGCTGGGACGCGGCCGACGGCTACGAGCTGGGGCTGCGCATGGTCCGCGAGGGCGTGCCGAAGGCGATCTTCGCGGCGAACGACCAGCTGGCGCTCGGCCTCCTGCACGCGTTCTGGGAGAAGGGTGTGCGGGTGCCGAACGACGTGGCGATCGTGGGGTTCGACGACGAGGTCGGCGCCGCCCACTACACGCCGCCGCTGACCACGGTCCGGCAGGACTTCGGGGCGCTCGGGCGGCTCGCAGTCGACTCCCTGCAGGCCGCGTTCGCCGGTGAGGACGTCGCGCGCCAGCAGATCCCGGCCGAGCTGGTGGTCCGCGCCAGCTCGGTGCGTCGCCCCTAGGCCCGCGCCGGCTCCTGCCAGCGGCGGCCGATCGCGCGGAGCATCCGCGGGTACACGATCGTCCGTCGCAGGGGCGCGATGAGGGCCATGTACAGGCGTCCGCCCCAGCCGTTCGGTCGGACCAGCGCCGACATCTGCGCCCGGTACACGCCGGCCTCGTCGGGCACCCACCCGATGTGCATGAGCGCGTGCACGGTCCCGTTGGCCAGCTCGGCGACCCACTCGTCGTGCGTCTGGAACACCGACGTGAACGGCAGGGAGGCCACGTCGGGTCCGCGCGGTCCGTCGGCGAGGTCGCTCGGCAGCCGCTCGCGCAACGAGTGCACGCGGTCGCCGACGCCCTTTCCGGGTGCGTCCCAGCCGAACAGCTCGCCGAGCTTCCAGCGCGCCGCGAAGAGGAAGCCGACGATCCCGCCGCGGACCGCCGACCCGTCCCCGCCGGCGAACGCGTGCACGAGGCGGTCGAGGTCGTCCGGGCCGCCGGGCGTCGGGAGCTCCCAGACGTCCTCGAGCGCGAAGTCCGGTGCGACGTCGTGGACCCGCCACGGCCGGGAGGTGAACTCCGTGTCTGCGAGCCTCATGGCGCTGCCCCTCGTCGTCGGTCCGGTGCTCTCGACCGTAGCCAGACACCCCTGAGAGCGCCCTGAGCCCTCAGCCTCCCCACAGCCGCGCATGACCTCGGAGGTCATCGACACGATGACCTGCCGGACGCGACGGTTCTGGTGCCACGACCGCCACCAGCTCGGAGGAGCACCATGACCACGTCCCCAGCCCTGACCGCCGCACCGACGAGCGAGCGGACCCTGCGCCGCGTCCTGGCCGCGGATGCGCTCGTCGGCCTCGTCGCCGCCATCGCGCTGCTCGCCGCGACCGAGCTCTACGCGCGGCTCACGGGCCTCCCCACCCCGGTGCTCCGCGGGGTCGGGCTGGCGCTCGTCGGCTACGTCGTCGCCCTGGCGTGGGCGAGCCGCGCGCGTCCGCTGCCCCGGCGAGCGGTCGGCGCGCTCGTCGTCGCCAACTGGGCCTGGGTGGCGGCCAGCGCCGTCCTGCTCGCGATGCTCCCGGCGACACCGTTCGGGGTGGTCTACGTGATCGGGCAGGCGGTGGTTGTCGCCGGGTTCGCCGTCGCGGAGGCACGCGGGCTCGCCCGGCTGCCAGACTCGTCGGCACCATGACACAGGGATCGGGTGCGCTGCTGCGGCAGTGGCGGGTGCGGCGGCGGCTGAGCCAGCTCGAGCTGTCGTCGCAGACGGGGGTCTCGACGCGGCACCTGAGCTTCGTCGAGACGGGTCGGTCCAGCCCGAGCCGCGACCTGGTGCTCCGGCTGAGCGCGCACCTCGACGTGCCGCTGCGGGAACGGAACCACCTGCTCATCGCCGCCGGGTTCGCGCCCGAGTACCGCGGCACCCCGCTGGACGACCCGTCGATGGCCGCCGTCCGTGCCGCCCTGCGCGTGGTGCTCGACGGGCACGGCCCCAACCCGGCGCTCGTCGTCGACCGCTCCTGGAACCTGGTGGAGGCCAACGCCGCGGTCGCCGTGCTGCTCGGCGACGTGGATCCGGCCCTGCTCGAACCGCCGGTGAACGTGCTGCGGGTCGCGATGCACCCCCGCGGCATGGCACCCCACATCGCGAACCTGGCCGAGTGGCGGGCGCACGCGCTCGACCGCGTCCGGAGGCAGGTCGCGGCGACGGGGGACCGCGGGCTCGCCCAGCTGCTCGAGGAGCTCAGCGCGTATCCCGGCGGCGAGGCCGTGTCCGGTGCCACCGACGGGGTGGCCATCCCGATGGGGCTCACGGTCGGCGGGGAGTCGCTCACCTTCCTCACGACGGTGGCGACGTTCGGCACGCCCCTCGACATCACCGTGGCCGAGCTCGTGATCGAGTCGTTCTACCCGGCGGACGCCGAGACCGCGCGAGCGCTCACCCGGCTCGCGGCGTCGGTGGACCCCACGCTGGTCGAGGCGGTGCTGAGCCGCACTCGCGAGTCCTAGGCTCGGGGCACTGCCGACGCCCTCTGGAGGTCCGATGATCGACATCGCCGAGCTCGCCGACCAGCACCTCGACGCTGCCCGGACGGACCCGCACGGCCGGTCGGCGGGGGTCGTGGCGCACGACGGCGAGCTGCGTCAGACGGTGATCGCCCTGACCGCCGGGTCGAGCCTCGGGGAGCACAACTCGCCGAACGCGGCGACGCTCCAGGTCTGGCGTGGTCGCGTGCGCGTCGAGTCGCCGGCCGGTGATGTCGAGGCCAGCGCGGGGCACCTGTGGGTGCTCACGCACGAGCGGCACTCGGTGCACGCGGTCGAGGACTCGGTCTTCCTGCTCACGACGCTCACCGGGGTGGGCCGGTCCTCGCACGGGTGATCGAGGCCCGGGCGGTACCGCCGCCCGCGAAGTGGACCGCGGACCCGATGTTAGCGCTAACATGTGTCTCGGCCGCCGGCGTCCGCCGCGGTCTGTGACGTACGGAGCGGAGTCCGCGTGATGACGGTCGATCCCCACGGTGCCGACCCCCGGGAGGCCATCGCCGCCGGTCGGACGGCGATCGGCATCGAGCTGGGCTCCACCCGGATCAAGGCCGTCCTGATCGGCCCGGACCACGCCCCGCTGGCCAGCGGCAGCCACGACTGGGAGAACCAGTTCGTGGACCGCGTCTGGACGTACTCGCTGGACGCCGTCTGGTCCGGCCTGCAGGAGGCCGTCGCCGCGCTGCTGGCCGACGCCGAGGCGCAGCACGGCGTGCGGCCGACCACTGTCGGTGCCATCGGGATCTCCGCGATGATGCACGGCTACCTCGCGTTCGACGACGCCGACGAGCTGCTCGTGCCGTTCCGTACCTGGCGCAACACCACCACCGGCGCGGCCGCGGCGGAGCTCACGGGGCTGTTCGGCCACAACATCCCGCTGCGCTGGTCGATCGCCCACCTGCGCCAGGCCGAGCTCGACGCGGAGCTGCACGTTCCCGACATCGCGTTCGTCACCACGCTCGCCGGGTACGTGCACTGGAAGCTGACCGGTCGCAAGGTGCTGGGCATCGGCGACGCGTCGGGCATGTTCCCGATCGACACCGCGGTGAACGCCTATGACGAGCGGATGCTCGCCGCGTATCCCGGTGCCGACGTGGCCACGCTGCTCCCCGAGATCCTGCTTGCCGGCCAGGACGCCGGCAGCCTGACCGAGGCCGGCGCAGCACTGCTCGACCCCACGGGCACGCTCCAGGCCGGGATCCCGCTCTGCCCGCCCGAAGGCGACGCCGGCACGGGGATGGTCGCGACGAACGCCGTCGCACCGCGCACGGGCAACGTCAGCGTCGGCACCAGCATCTTCGCGATGGTGGTGCTGGAGAAGGCACTGAGCAGCGTGCACCACGAGCTCGACCTCGTCACCACGCCGTCCGGCGACCTCGTCGCGATGGTGCACTGCAACAACGGCGCCAGCGAGCTCGGGGCGTGGGCCGAGGTCTTCGGCCAGTTCGCCGCGGCGCTCGGTGCCTCGGCCAGCGCCGACGACGTCTTCGGGGTGCTGCTGCGCGAGGCCCTGCGTGGGGACGCCGACGGCGGCGGCCTGCTGGCCTACAACTACCTGTCGGGCGAGCCGATCACGGGGCTCGACGAGGGACGCCCGCTCGTCGTGCGGACCCCGGACAGCCGGCTGACGCTCGCCAACTTCATGCGCACCCAGGTCTACAGCGCGTTCGGCACCCTGAGCCTCGGCATGCGGGTCCTGCGCGGCGAGGGCGTCGAGCTCGACGCGATGTTCGCGCACGGCGGCCTGTTCCGGACCGAGGGGGTGGCGCAGCGGCTGCTAGCGGCGGCCGTCGGTGCGCCCGTCACCGTGGGCAGCACCGCGGGCGAGGGTGGCGCCTGGGGCATCGCGGTGCTCGCCGCGTACCTCGGTGCGGCGCCGGAGCAGGACCTGGCCGGCTACCTGGAGGAGCGCGTGTTCGGCGGTGCCGTCGCGACGACGGTGGAACCGGACGCCGACGACGTCCGCGGCTTCGACGCCTACCTCGAGCGCTACAGCGCCGGGCTGGCGATCGAGAAGGCCGCGGTGGAGGCACTGTGAGCACCTACCCGCAGACCGTGCTCGACGAGATCGAGCGCACGCGCGCCGTCGTCGCGACCCTGCACGCCGAGCTCCCGCGCTGGGGCCTCGTCGTGTGGACCGCCGGCAACGTGTCGCAGCGCATCGTTGTCGGATCGGAGCCCGGACCCGACGACCTGCTCGTCATCAAGCCCTCCGGCGTCACCTACGACGAGCTCACGCCCGAGGCGATGGTCGTCTGCGACCTCGACGGCACCCTCGTCGAGGGCACCCGTGCACCGTCGAGCGACACCGCCGCGCACGCGTACGTCTACAAGAACCTGCCGCACATCGGCGGCGTCGTGCACACGCACTCGACCTACGCGACGGCCTGGGCTGCACGCGGCGAGCCGGTGCCGTGCGTGCTGACGATGATGGCCGACGAGTTCGGCGGCGACGTGCCCATCGGCCCGTTCGCGCTCATCGGTGACGACTCGATCGGCCGCGGCATCGTCGAGACCCTGCGGGACTCCCGTAGTCCTGCGGTCCTCATGCGCAACCACGGCCCGTTCACCATCGGCAAGGACGCCAAGGCCGCCGTGAAGGCCGCCGTCATGGTCGAGGAGGTCGCGCGCACGGTGCACATCGCCCGTCAGCTGGGCGACACCGTCCCCATCGCGCAGTCCGACATCGACTCCCTGTACGCCCGCTACCAGCACGTCTACGGCCAGCAGCCCACGAACACCCCGGAGAGCGACTCATGACCAAGCCCTACGCCGACCGCGAGATCTGGTTCCTCACCGGGAGCCAGGGTCTGTACGGCGAGGAGACCCTGCGGCAGGTCGCGACGCAGTCGCAGGAGATCGCCGCCGTGCTGCAGGACGTCCTGCCGGCGAAGGTCGTCTGGAAGCCCGTGCTGACCGACTCCGACGCGATCCGCCGCGCTGCGCTGGAGGCCAACGCGGACGACTCGGTCATCGGCGTGATCGCGTGGATGCACACGTTCTCCCCGGCCAAGATGTGGATCGCCGGCCTCGACGCGCTGCGCACCCCGCTGCTGCACCTGCACACGCAGGCGAACGTCGAGCTGCCGTGGGACTCCATCGACTTCGACTTCATGAACCTCAACCAGGCCGCGCACGGCGACCGCGAGTTCGGGTACATCGCGACGCGGTTGGGTGCCGCGCGCAAGACGGTCGCGGGGCACGTGTCGAACCCTGCCGTGACCGCGTCGATCGACGTCTGGGTGCGCGCGTGCGCCGGCTGGGCCGCGACGCACGAGCTCAAGCTCGCCCGGTTCGGCGACAACATGCGCAACGTCGCGGTGACCGAGGGCGACAAGACGGAGGCCGAGCTGCGGTTCGGCGTCTCGGTGAACACGTGGGGCGTGAACGACCTCGTGGCTGCGGTCGACGCTGTCGCTTCAGCAGACGTCGACGCGCTGGTCGCGGAGTACGAGGAGCTGTACGACGTCGTCCCCGAGCTGCGCAAGGACGGGGACCGGCACGACTCCCTGCGCTACGGCGCCCGCCAGGAGATCGCACTGCGCACCCTGCTCGAGTCGCTGGGCGCCAAGGCCTTCACGACGAACTTCGAGGACCTCGGTGACCTGCGCCAGCTGCCCGGGCTCGCCGTCCAGCGGCTCATGGCCGACGGCTACGGGTTCGGCGCCGAGGGCGACTGGAAGACCGCCATCCTCGTCCGCGCCGCCAAGGTGATGGGCGCGGGGCTGCCCGGTGGCGCGTCGCTGATGGAGGACTACACCTACGACCTGACGCCCGGCTCGGAGCGGATCCTCGGCGCCCACATGCTCGAGATCTGCCCGACCCTGACCACGTCGAAGCCGACCCTGGAGATCCACCCGCTGGGCATCGGCGGCAAGGAGGACCCGGTCCGCCTGGTGTTCAGCGCCGACCCCGGTGTCGGTGTCGTCGTCTCGCTGGCCGACATGCGCGACCGGTTCCGCCTCACCGCCAACGTGGTCGACGTCGTCCCGCCCACCGCGGACCTGCCGCACCTGCCCGTCGCCCGCGCGGTGTGGGAGCCCCGCCCGGACTTCCGCACGTCGGCCGAGGCGTGGCTCACCGCCGGGGGAGCACACCACACGGTCCTCACGACGGCCGTCGGGGTCGAGGCGTTCGAGGACTTCGCCGAGATCGCCCGCACCGAGCTGCTCGTGATCGACGAGGCCACCACGCGCCGCGGCTTCCGTGACCAGGTGCGCTGGAACCAGGTCTACTTCCGGCTCGCCCAGGGATTCTGACGCGTTCCCGGACGGGTGGGGCGCAGATGATTGCCTCACCCGTGCGTGTATGCATACGGTCAAGAGCACGACTACGGAGGGCGAGTCGATGACGGAGCAGGGGGTGGTCGGGACCCGGTGGCTGCTCCGGGCCCTGCTCGTCGTCTGCGCCGGGCTGCTGCTCACCGTTCTCGGGTTCTCGACCTCCGCGCACGCGGCCGACGATGCGCCGGGGCAGGGCGACGCCGCGACGACGGAGCCGAGCACACCGGTCGACGATCCTGTGCCGGCCGCCGACGACCCGGACGCCCCTGTGGTAGCGACGACCATGCTCGCCACCGTCCCGGTCGTGGACGAGACCGAGCCGGTCGGATCGGTCCCGGAGGTGCTCGAACCGGCCGAGTCGCTGCCCGAGGTGCTCTCGGCTCCGGAGGTCCCGTCGGACCTGCCGCCCGAGGTGGACGCGCCCGCGACACCTCTCCCGGTCGTCGTGGACGTCCGCGCCGCGGAAGTCGTCGGCACCCTGACGCCCTCGTCGGCCCCCGCGCTCGACGCGCTGAGGCCACCGGCCCCGCTGCTGTCCACCTCACCCCGAGCGCGCGCCGTGGAGCACCGCCCGATGACGCCGGCCGCCGCTGACACGTCGGCCCCGGCCGTCCCCGTCCCCGCCGCCGTCGTCGCGCAGACCCCGTGCCCGATCGTCGCTGCGCCGGTCGTCGCGACCGCGCGCCCGACCTCGCCGTGGAGCCGCGGGGTCGACGGCGGCAACCGGCCCCAGCCCGACGACCTGCCGCCGGTCGTCGTCGCGCCGCCCAGCGTCGAGCACGTCCGCAGCGGTCCGAGCCGAGGGGACGACCCCGTTCCCGCTGATGGCCCGGCCGCCCTTCTGCCACCCGCGGGCAGCGCCGGGTCGTCCCACGGACGCGCCGGTGCCGACGGGGACCTCCCGGCCGAGGTCGATCCGCCGCAGCTGCGCGTGCTGAGCTCGCGGGCCGGACCCTGTCCGACGACGGCGCCCGCCCCCCAGGACGAGATCCTCGACTCCCCTGCGTGACCGGGCGCCTCGCGCACCAGCGCGACCCGCCCCGCGCCCGTCCAGGGCGTCCCCACGTCGTCCAGGGAGTCCGCCGTGCACCCGTTCCTTCGCCGATCTGTGCAGACCGTCATCATCACCGGCGGCCTGGCCGCCATCGCCCTCGAGCTGGCGGGGGCCGCCGCCGCGCTCGCGATGGCGGTCGTCGCCGTCGCGGCCGCCCCGGTCGCGACGCGGCCGTTGCGCTGGCCCGCCAGCAGAGGCCCGTCCTTGCTCCTCGAGGTACCGACGCAGCGCACCGCCACCCCGGAGTCCTGAGCCCGCTCCGTACGCTGTGCCCATGTCCCTCGACGCCGGCACCGACGACGACACCGGCGTCGGCCCTGCCGCTACGGCCCGGCGGCGAGGTCGTCGGCCCGCCGGGGAGGACACGCGCGGCGCCATCCTGGCGGCCGCCCGCGACGAGTTCGCCGAGCGGGGCTTCGACGGGGCGAGCATCCGGTCGGTGGCGCGTCGTGCGGACGTGGACCCCGGTCTGGTCCGGCACTACTTCCGGAACAAGTCCGACCTCTTCGCCGCCGGGATCGTGCCGAGCGGCGTCGACCCGGCGGTCCTCGTGGCACGGATCGCGGCCGGCGGCGTCGACGGGCTCGGGGAGCGGCTGCTGACCGCGGTGCTGGGGATCTGGGGGCAGGACGGCGGGGTCGCGCTCCGCGTGGCGTTCGCGGGGATGACGTCCGGGGAGATGCAGGCCGAGGCGCTCGCGGGGTACGTGGGCCGGCAGGTCTTCTCGAGGGTCGCGCAGCTGCTGCCGCCGCCGGACCAGCAGCTGCGGGTGTCGCTCGTCGCGTCGCAGGTCGCCGGGGTCCTGATGGCCCGGCACGTCCTGCGGCTCGAGCCGCTGGCGTCGATGCCCGTCGAGGACGTCGTCGCCCTCGTCGGCCCCACGCTCGACCGCTACCTCACCGGTCCGCTCTAGCGCTCCGCCACGCTCACCCCGCTCGTCGGGCGACCGCCACCGCCCAGGCGACGAGCGGGATCTGCAGAGGCAGCCGCCCCCACGCGACGACGGGCTTCCCGGCCCACCCGCGCGCATCTGGTCGGGACCGCACGGCCATCGTCACGTTCCCCGGGAACACCCCGACCAGCAGGGCGGCCGACGCCCACCCGCCGAGCCGGCGCGTCGGGGGCACGACGAGGGCCGCGGCGCACGCGAGCTCCGCGACGCCGCTGCCCAGCACCCACGGGTCGGGATCGCCCAGGGTGCGCGGGATGAGCGGCCGGAAGATGCCAGGCCGGCGCAGGTGCAGCACGCCCGACGTGCCGAGCAGGGCGGCGAGCGCGAGGGCCGGGCCGTGCCGGCGGAGGGTCTCGGTGAGCACCCGTCACCGTAGGCGTCGGAGCCGGGGCGGGGCACGTCGGGAGGTCGGTGTCGGCCCGTGTGGGTCCAGGTCGGTAGCGTGCGGCGCATGGACTACGCAGGCGTGATCGCCCTGGAGTCGGCGCGGATGGCCGACGCCCTCGCGGAGGCTCCGCCCACGGCGCAGGTGCCGTCGTGCCCGGACTGGAGCACGGCCGACCTGGCCTACCACCTGGGTGAGGTGCAGGACTTCTGGTCGCAGATCGTCGGGAACGCCCCCGCGGGTCCCGACGACGCGCAGGACACGGAGCGCCTGCCGGACGACGAGCTGGTCCCGTTCCTGCGCACGCGCACGCAGGCGCTGCTGACCGCGCTCGCCGCGCACGACCCGGCCGACCCGTGCTGGTCCTGGTCGCCGGTGGGCGGCACCGTCGGCTGGGTGCTGCGCCGCCAGGCGCACGAGGCGCTGGTGCACCGGGTCGACGCCGAGCAGACCGCGGGGCTGCCGGTCACCGACCCGGGGACCGCGCTGGCGGCCGACGGGGTCGACGAGATGCTCGGGGTCATGGTCAGCGGGCTGCCGTCGTGGGCCACGTTCACGCCCGACGGCCGGCGGGTCCGCCTGCTCGCCACGGACGCCGGACGCGAGTGGGTCATGGCCTTCGGCCGGTTCCACGGCACGTCCCCGACCACGGGCAAGGAGTACGACGACGAGTGCGCGGAGCTCGTCGGCGGTGCGCCCTGGGAGGGGGAGGACGAGGACGTCACCGCGACGGTCGCCGGTCCGGCCTGGGACCTGGAGCTGTGGCTCTGGGGGCGCGGGAGCGCGGACGGGCTCACGGTCGACGGGGACGAGGCGGCCGTCGACCGGTTGCGCGCGGTGATCGTCGAGTCCACCCAGTAGCCCGGTCCGGATGCTTGCGTCGCGACCCCGTCGGGAGCACAATTCCTCGCATGGGGAATAATGCGATCGAGATCGCGGGGCTGCGGGTCGTGCGCGGTGGCATCCCCGTCATCCCGTCGCTCGACCTGGCCGTGCCGGTCGGGCAGGTCGTCGGGCTCCTGGGCCCGAGCGGCAGCGGCAAGACCACGCTCATGCGGGCCATCGTGGGAGCGCAGATCGTCGAGGGTGGCACGGTCACGGTCCTCGGCCTGCCCGCGGGCTCGGCGGCGCTGCGGCGGCGGATCGGCTACGTCACCCAGTCGCCCAGCGTCTACTCGGACCTGACGGTCACGGAGAACCTGCGGTACGCGGCCGCGATCCTCGGGGTCGACGCGGCGGCGATCCGCCAGGCGCTCACGGACGTCGACCTGATCGGGCACGCCGGCCAGTCCATCGGGACCCTGTCCGGCGGGGAGCGCGCGCGGGTGTCGCTGGCGATCGCCCTGCTGGGAGCGCCGGACCTGCTGGTGCTCGACGAGCCGACCGTCGGCCTCGACCCGGTGCTGCGCCGCGACCTGTGGGAGCTGTTCCACCGTCTGAGCCGGTCCGGCGTCAGCCTCCTGGTGTCCAGCCACGTGATGGACGAGGCCGCGCGGTGCGACCGCCTGATCCTGCTCCGCGGGGGAGGCGTGCTGGCCGACGGCACGCTGGCCGACCTGCTCGACCGCACCGGCACGACCGACGCGGAGGCCGCGTTCCTGGCCCTCGTCGACGAGGCCGCCGCCCACGACGCCGATCGGGACCCTGCGGCGAGAGGAGCAACGCCGTGAGTGCCACGCTGACCGCGACCGCCGTGCGGGACGTCCCGTCGCGCACGATGACGGCCACCCTCACGGCGGCGACCGCCCGCCGCGTCCTCACGCAGCTCCGGCACGACAAGCGCACGATCGCGCTGGTCGTCCTGCTGCCGTGCGTGCTGATCGGCCTGATCGCGTGGATGTTCAACGGCACCCCGGTGCTCGACCAGTTCGGTCCGCTGCTGGTCGGGCTGTTCCCGATGATGGTGATGTTCCTGGTCACCAGCGTCGCCACGCTGCGGGAGCGCACGTCGGGGACGCTCGAGCGGCTGATGACGCTGCCGATCGGCCGCGGCGACGTCGTCGTCGGCTACGCCCTCGCGTTCGCCGTCCTGGCCACTGTCCAGGCGCTCGTCATCGTCGGGTTCGCCGTGTGGGTGTGCGGCATGGACGTCGCCGGTCCGATCGGGCTGGTGGTCCTCGTCGCGGTGCTGGACGCCGTGCTCGGCTGCGCGCTGGGCCTCGGCGCGTCGGCCCTCGCGAAGACCGAGTTCCAGGCCGTGCAGCTCATGCCCCTCGTCCTGTTCCCCCAGCTCATCACCTGCGGCCTGCTCATGCCGCGCGACGAGATGCCGACCGTCCTCGAGTGGATCTCCCGCGTGCTGCCGCTGACCTACGCCCTGGACGCCATGCAGCTCCTCGCCGCGGGTGGCACGTGGACCGACGTCCGCGGCGACGTGGCGGTGATCGCCGGCTTCATCATCGGCGCCCTCGTGGTCGGCGCCGCCACCCTCCGCCGCCGCACCCCCTGACCCCCTGTGGCGGGCGACATCGTGCCCGCGCGGGGGGTGACGGTGCTGAGCGAGAGCCGCGACCGAATCGAAGCGTGACCGGAATGCAACCTGAGAACGCTGCCACGGGTCCGAATGTGAGCGCTAACATGCAGGCGAACCACCTGCTGGACCCCGGTCCAGCGGGACGCGTGCTCCCGGTGCCCCGGGTGCGCGACGCGGCCCGACCGGCGTGGGTCGGGCCCGCGAGTGAGTGCGTTTCTCGAGGAGGAGAAGCAGATGGTCAGCAAGATGTTCAGGTCCCGGACGATCGCCGCAGGTATCGCGGTGCTCGCACTCGGGCTCGCAGCGTGCAGCAGCGGCGACTCCGGCGACGCGGAGACCGCCGGTGGTGACAGCGGCGACGGCGGCGCGATCACGGTCGGCTTCAGCCAGGTCGGCTCGGAGAGCGGCTGGCGTGCCGCCAACACCAAGTCGATCCAGGACGCCCTCACGGCGGAGGCCGGGTTCGACCTCAGCTTCTCGGACGCCCAGCAGAAGCAGGAGAACCAGATCCAGGCGATCCGGTCCTACATCGCCCAGGGCGTGCAGTACATCGCGTTCTCCCCGGTCGTCGAGTCCGGCTGGGACAGCGTGCTCGAGGAGGCCAAGGACGCCGGCATCCCGGTCATCCTGACCGACCGCGCGGTCGACTCCGAGGACACGTCGCTCTACGTGACGTTCATCGGGTCGGACTTCGTCGAGGAGGGCAAGCGCATCGGTGACTGGGTCTCCGAGAACCTCGGCACCGAGCCCATCAACGTCGTCGAGCTGCAGGGCACCACGGGCTCCGCACCGGCGATCGACCGCAAGACCGGGTTCGAGGACGCCATCGCCGGGAACGACAACATCTCGGTGATCGCCTCCGAGACCGGCAACTTCACGCGCGCCGAGGGCAAGACGGTCATGGAGGGCTTCCTCCAGGCGTACCCCGACATCGACGTCGTGTACGCGCACAACGACGACATGGGCCTGGGCGCCATCGAGGCGATCAAGGCGGCCGGCAAGGTGCCCGGCAAGGACATCAAGGTCGTCACGATCGACGGCGTCAAGGACGGCATGACCGCCCTCGCCGCCGGCGAGATCAACTACATCGTCGAGTGCAACCCGCTGCTCGGCCCGGACCTCGCGGAGATCATCAAGACCCTCGAGTCCGGCGGCACCGTCGAGCCCCGCATCGTCACCCAGGACGAGGCATTCGACCAGGCCGGCGCGCAGGCAGTTCTGGCCGACCGGGAGTACTGACCGGGCAGCACGACCCGACCCGACTGGTTCGCCACAGGCTGCCCGGGGGGACCCCACGTCCCCCCGGGCAGCACCGCCCTGCCGGTACCGTGAGACCGGCGCGGACGAAAGGTCGACGATGACCGACACAGCAGTCAGCACGCAGGACCCGGCACCCATCGTCGCGATGACCGGGATCTCCATCACGTTCCCCGGGGTCAAGGCGCTGGACGGCGTCGACTTCCGGCTGTTCCCCGGCGAGGTGCACGCCCTGATGGGCGAGAACGGTGCCGGGAAGTCCACCCTCATCAAGGCCCTCACCGGCGTGTACACGGTCGACTCCGGGTCGATCGTCGTCGACGGCGAGGAGCGCACGTTCGCCGGTCCCGCGCAGGCGCAGGCCGCGGGGATCAGCACCGTCTACCAAGAGGTCAACCTCTGCGACAACCTGTCGGTCGCGGAGAACATCATGCTCGGCCACGAGGTGCGCCGGGCCGGGGTCGTCGACTGGCGGCGCACCCGCAGCGCGGCCCGCGAGCACCTGCGGACCATGAACCTCGACATCGACCCGAAGTCGTCGCTGTCGTCCCACTCGTTGGCCGTGCAGCAGCTGGTCGCGATCTCGCGCGCGATGGTCGTCGACGCCCGGGTGCTCATCCTCGACGAGCCGACGTCCAGCCTCGACGCCGACGAGGTCGCCCGCCTGTTCGACGTCGTGCGCGCCCTGCGCGACCGCGGCGTCGCCATCCTGTTCGTGTCCCACTTCCTCGACCAGGTGTACGCGATCAGCGACCGTATGACGGTCCTGCGCAACGGCGCGCTGGTGGGGGAGTACCGCACGGCAGACCTGGACCGGGTCGAGCTGGTGCAGAAGATGATCGGCCGCGCGCTCGCCGTGCTCGAGGAGCTGGAGGAGGCACCCAAGCGGTCGGTCGCCGAGCGAGCCGACACGCAGCCGTTCGTGCAGGCCATCGGCCTCGGGCGCAAGGGCACGATCGAGCCGTTCGACCTCGACGTGTACGCCGGCGAGGTCGTCGGGCTCGCGGGTCTGCTCGGCTCCGGCCGCACGGAGCTCGCGCGGCTGCTGTACGGCGCGGACCACGCGGACTCGGGCGAGATCCGGGTCGAGGGGGTCCACACGAAGATGCGGACCCCGCGCAACGCCCTGGCGCGCGGCATCGTGTACTCCTCGGAGAGCCGCAAGACCGAGGGCATCGTCGGGGACCTGACGGTGCGCGAGAACATCGTGCTCGGCCTCCAGGCCGACCGCGGCTGGCTGCGTCGCATCTCGCGGCGGAAGTCCGACGACGTCGTCAACCGCTACATCGAGGCGCTCGGCATCCGCCCGGCCAACCCCGAGGCGATCGCCGGCAACCTGTCCGGCGGCAACCAGCAGAAGGTGCTTCTCGCACGGTGGCTCGCCACCGCCCCGAAGCTCCTGCTGCTCGACGAGCCCACGCGCGGGATCGACGTCGGCGCCAAGGCCGAGATCCAGAAGCTCGTCGCCGACCTGGCCGCGCAGGGCATGGCCGTCGTGTTCATCTCCGCCGAGCTCGACGAGGTCCTGCGTCTGTCGCACCGCATCGCGGTGCTGCGCGACCGTCGCAAGGTCGCCGAGATCACCAACTCCGACGCCGTCACCACCGACGACGTCGTCCACCTCATCGCGAGCGGAGGGCAGTCATGAGCTCCGTCATGAGCTCGGCCGGCACCGTCGCCCGGCACCGGTTGTTCTGGCCCGTCGTCGCGCTGGCCGTGCTGCTGCTGGCCTGCGTGCTCAAGTCGAACACGTTCCTCAACATCACCGTCCTGGAGGGCCACCTCTACGGCGGGCCGATCGACATCGTGCGGCGCTCCAGCGTGCTGCTGCTCGTGGCCCTGGGCATGACGCTCGTCATCGCGACGCGCGGCATCGACCTGTCCGTCGGCGCCGTCATGGCGATCGCCGGGGCGGTCGCCCTGTCCCAGATCGCGGCCTCGGACAACCCGGAGTCGCTCACCGTCGTGCTGTCCGCCATCGGCAGCGCCGTCCTGGTCTGCCTCATGATCGGGGTGTTCAACGGGTTCCTCGTCGCGGTGGTCGGGATCCAACCGATCATCGCGACCCTCGTGATCATGACCGCCGGCCGAGGCATCGCGATGCTCATCACCGGTGGCCAGATCACCACCGTGACCAGCGCCCCGTACAAGACGATCGCCACCGGCTACTGGCTGGGGCTGCCCGTCGCGGCGCTCATCGCCGGGTTCTTCTTCGTCGCCATGGCGCTCATCACGCGTCGCACGGCGCTCGGGGTGCTCATCGAGTCGGTCGGCATCAACCCCGTCGCCTCGCGGCTGGCGGGCGTGCGCGCCCGGACGATCATCTGGACCGTCTACATCCTGTGCGCGTTCTTCGCGTGCGTCGCCGGGTTCATCCGCAGCTCCGACATCATGGCGGCCGACGCCAACAACGCCGGGCTGTTCATCGAGCTGGACGCCATCCTCGCGGTGGTCATCGGCGGCACCTCGCTGGCCGGCGGCAAGTTCTCGCTGGTCGGGACCCTGGTCGGGGTGCTCGTGATCACCACGCTGACGTTCTCGGTGACCATCCTGGGCATCCCCGCGAACGCGGTCTCCCTGTTCAAGGCTCTCGTCGTCATCCTCGTCTGCCTGCTCCAGTCGCCGGTCGTCCGGCAGAAAATGCGGAAACGACGAGCAGCGCCGGTCGGAACAGCCCCTGCTCCCGTGGAGGTCCCGGCCTGATGGCGACCGACCAGCTCACCCCTTCGAAGGCGCCCACCGACGCGCGGCCGTCCTTCGGCTCCCGCGTCCGCAGGTTCCGCATCGACGAGCGCTACGTGCCCGTGCTGGGCACGGTGGTCGTCCTGATCGCCATGCTGGCCATCGGTGGCTCCCGGTACGAGAACTTCCTCACGGGCCGCGTCATCGCCAACGTGCTCATCAACAACTCGTTCCTCGTGGTGATCGCCGTCGGCATGACGTTCGTGATCCTCACCGGGGGCATCGACCTCTCCGTCGGCGCCGTCGTCGCGCTGTCGGGCTGCGTCGCGGCGTGGATGTTCACGCACGGCTACGGCGCCGCGGTCGCGATCCCCGCGGTCATCCTCGTCGGCACGGTCATCGGCCTGGTCGTCGGGGTGATGGTGCACGTGTTCGAGATACAACCCTTCATCGCCACCCTGGCGGCGATGTTCCTGGCGCGCGGCCTCTGCTACATCGTGGCGCCGGAGTCCATCCCGATCACCGACCCGACGATCGTCGCGCTCGCCCGCACGCGCTGGGGCACCGACGACGGCCTGGTCATCACGCCGAGCGGCGTCATCGCGCTCGCCGTCGTGGCCATCGCGTTCGTGACCCTGCACTACACGCGCTTCGGCCGCACGGTCTACGCGATCGGCGGCAGCGAGCAGTCCGCCAAGCTCATGGGCCTGCCCGTGGCGCGCACCAAGGTGCTCGTCTATGTCATCAGCGGCACCTGCGCAGGGCTCGGCGGCCTGCTGTTCGCGATCTTCTCGCGGTCCGGCTACGCGCTGACGGGTGTCGGCATGGAGCTCGACGCCATCGCCGCGGTCGTCATCGGTGGCACGCTGCTGACCGGTGGCAGCGGCTTCGTCCTGGGCTCGGTGCTGGGCGTGCTGGTGCTGGGCCTGATCCAGACGATCATCACGTTCGAGGGCACCCTGAGCTCGTGGTGGACCAAGATCTTCATCGGCGCCCTGCTGCTGATCTTCGTGGTCCTGCAGCGACTCCTGGCGATCCGCCGCCGCTAGACCGACCGCGAGCTCGGTGCTCCGCGTCCAGCTCGGCGGCTCCAGCCACCGAGGTCGACGCGGACCACCGAGCTCGCGGGTCAGGGGCGGGCTGCGAAGCGCTCCAGCAGGTCCGCGTGGCCCGAGACGATGATCAGGTCGTTGGCCGACAGGCGCGTGTCCGGCGTGGCGTAGACGAAGTCGATGCCCGGGCTCTTCACGCCGATCACGGTCACGCCGTAGCGCTCGCGCACCTTCGACTGCGCGAGCGTGAACCCCTGCGTCTCCTTGGGCGGGCGCATCTTGACGATGGTGAACCCGTCCTCCACCTCGATGTAGTCGAGGAGCTTGCCGGACACCAGGTGGGCCACGCGCGCGCCGGCGTCGGCCTCGGGGAGCACCACGTGGTGCGCGCCGATGCGCTGCAGGATGCGCGCGTGCTCGTTGCTGATGGCCTTGGACCAGATCTGCGGGATGCCGATGTCCACCAGGTTCCCGGTGATCAGCACGGACGCCTCGAGGTAGGACCCGACGCCGACGACGGCCACGGGGAACTCGCGCGCGCCCAGCTGCTCGAGCGCCTCCGGGTTGGCGGCGTCGGCCTCGACCAGCGCGATGCGGCCGGCCCACTGGGCGACCAGCTCGGGGTTGCGCTCGACAGCGAGCACGTCCTGCCCGAGGCGGTCCAGGGTCGCGGCGATGGCGGACCCGAACCGGCCGAGCCCGATGACGAGCACACCCGAGTCCTTCCTGGGCGTGCGTGGTGCGTTCTGCGTCCCTCTGAGGGAGTCGCCAAACCTGTCAGCCAATGATCGGCCTCTCTTCTGGTAGCCGGATCACCCGACGACGGTTGCGCAGCGCGAGCGCGGCCGCAAGAGTCATCGTGCCGGTCCGGCCGATGAACATGAGCACGGTGAGCACGTACTTGGCGCCGTCGGGCAGCCCGGGAGTGATCCCCGTGGACAGGCCGCAGGTGGCGAACGCCGAGATGACCTCGAACAGCACCCGGTCCAGGGTGAGCCCCGTCATGGCCAGGAGCAGCAGCGACGAGACGAGCACGAGCGTCGCCGAGACGAGCGAGACGGCGATCGCGACCTGGAGCGCCTCGCGCGGGATCCGTCGTCCATAGGCCTCGACGTCCTTGTCGCCGCGGCCCTCGGCGATGATCGCGAGCAGCATGACGGCGAGGGTCGTCACCTTGATGCCGCCCGCGGTCGATGCGGAGCCGCCACCGACGAACATCAACGCGTCCATGAGCAGCCAGGTGCCCTCGTGCATCTCGCCGATGTCCACCGTCGAGAAGCCGCCGGAGCGGGGCATGACACCCGCGAACAGGGACGCCAGGATCGTGGCGCTGGGACCGAGCGGCTTGAACGTCTCCGGGTTGGTCCACTCGAACGCGGCCACGAGGACCGACCCCGCGACGACGAGCGCGAGGCTGGTGGTCACCGTGAGCTTGGAGTGCAGGCTCCACCGCCGCGCCTCGCGCAGGTGCCGGGCCACGTTGAGGATCACGGGGAAGCCGAGCGAGCCGATGAAGACGCCGATGATGATGGGCATCAGCACCCACCAGTCGGACACGAACGGCGCGAGGCCGTACGACGTGGGCACGAAGCCGGCGTTGTTGAACGAGGAGATCGCATAGAAGATCGAGTGCCAGGCCGCCGCGCCGAGGTCCTCGTCGAACATGAGGAACCGCGGGAAGAGGACGAGCGCGATGATCAGCTCGAGCGCGACGGACGTGATGATCACGGTCCGGATCAGCGACCCGACCTCGCCCAGCCGCGTCTCCTTGGTCTCCGACGACACCAGCAGCCGCTGCGTCAGGCCGATGCGGCGGGAGACGGCCATGCCGAGCAGCGACGCCAGCGTCATCACGCCGAGGCCACCGATCTGGATGGCGACGAGGATGACGACGAGCCCCCAGGCAGACCAGTACTCGCCCGTGGGGACCACGACCAGACCGGTGACGGTGCTGGCGGAGGCGGCGGTGAACAGCGCGTCGACGAACGGGGCGCGCTCTCCGGTCGCCGTCGCCCACGGGGCGGACAGGCCGAGCGTGACCGTGCCGATCACCAGGCCGAACACGCCGAGCGCGAGCCGGGCGGGCGACTGCCGTGCGGAACGGTCGACGTACTCGCGCAACCGCAACGCCACGCCCGGGCGACCCCGCGCCATCACACCTCCCGCAACCGGCCGGCGCTCGCCGGTCGGGGCAACTGTGGCATGCCGCGGGCGTCCGGATCGACCCGACAGGCTCGCGAGAGGCGCAGTCCGGTCGGATCGACATCGACGGCCTCGGGTGCGACGGTGAGCGCATGACGTCGTCGGCACCCGTGCGCGTGGTCTGGTCGCGCGAGATGCTCGCGTACGACTTCGGTCACGGGCACCCCATGACGTCCGAGCGGCTGGACCTCACCATCCGGCTGGCCGAGGCGCTCGGGCTGCTGGTCGGTGACGACGTCGAGCTGGTCGGCGCCGAGATGGCCTCCGACGCCCTCCTGCAGACCGTCCACACGCCCGCGTACGTGGCCGCCGTGCACGCCGCGTCCACGGACGGCACCCCGGACCCCGTGTTCGGCCTGGGCACGTCCGACGACCCGGTGTTCCCCGACATGCACGAGGCGTCGGCCCGGGTGGTGCAGGGGTCGGTCGACTCGGCGCTCGCCGTGTGGGAGGGGCGCGCGCTGCACGCCGTCAACGTCACAGGTGGGCTGCACCACGCGATGCCGGCGTCGGCGTCGGGGTTCTGCGTCTACAACGACGCTGCCGTGGCCATCCGCGCTCTCCTGGAGGCAGGTGTCCAGCGGGTGGCCTACGTCGACATCGACGCCCACCACGGCGACGGCGTCCAGACCGTCTTCTGGGACGACCCGCGCGTGCTGACCGTCTCGGTGCACGAGACCGGGCAGGCCCTGTTCCCGGGGACCGGCCACGCCCGGGAGACCGGGGGACCGGGCGCCGAGGGCACGGCGGTCAACGTCGCGCTCCCGTCGGGCACCGGCGACGCCGGCTGGCTGCGGGCCCTGGATGCCGTCGTGCCGGCCGTGGTGCGCGCCTTCGACCCGGACGTGCTGGTCACGCAGCACGGCTGCGACACGCACCTGCTGGACCCCCTGACGCACCTGCGGGTGAGCGTCGACGGGCAGGTGCTCGCGGCGCACCTGCTGCACGACCTGGCGCACGAGGTCGCGGACGGTCGGTGGGTGGCGCTCGGTGGCGGCGGGTACGCCGTGGTCGACGTGGTCCCGCGGTCGTGGACGCACCTGCTCGGGATCGCGACGCACCACCCCGTGGATCCGGGCACGCAGATCCCCGACGAGTGGCGCTCCCTGGTGCGTGAGCGGTACGGACGGCTGGGTCCGGACCTGATGACCGACGGTCGCGACGCCCGGTTCAGCCCGTGGTCCTCGGGCTACGACCCGGGCAACGACGTCGACAGGTCCATCCGCGCCACCCGAGCCGCGGTCTTCCCGTCCCTGGGCCTGGACCCGGACCACGACTGATCCCGTCGAACCCCGTCGAACCCGACCTGGGTGACGGCATGGCCGCCGGAACGTCACCCAGGTCGGGTTCGGGGCCAGGGGACTGGGCCGGATGAGCGACGTCCCAGGCGTCCCCTCTATCCCACGCGTCCCACGCGCCACTACGCTGGTCCGGCACCCGCAGGGTGGGTGCGCGGGCCCGCCGCGCGCCGGGCGGAACGGAAGCAAATCATGAGCGACCAGCCAGGCCGCACACGTTTCTTGACCGTGCTCGAGGTCGCCGACGTCATGCGCGTCTCCAAGATGACGGTCTACCGGCTGCTGCACTCGGGCGAGCTGCCCGGGGTCCGCGTCGGCCGCTCGTTCCGCGTGCCGCAGGACGCGCTCGACCACTACCTGGCCACGTCGCCGGCCGTGGAGACGCGCGAGCAGCCTCACGGCGAGGACCGCAAGTCCTCCTGAACGCCTGCGCGTCGCTCAGGGCCCTCGTGATCGCGTAAGGTAGAGCTTCGGACTTTGTTCGTGCGTGGTCGACTCGGTAGCACTCGATCTCTTCTACGCGTCGATCGACCACCAGAACGGCCCGTCGCCGGGCCTCCATCGGAAGCGAAGTGAGGACCCCATGGGCTCCGTCATCAAGAAGCGCCGCAAGCGGATGGCCAAGAAGAAGCACCGCAAGCTGCTGCGCAAGACGCGTCACCAGCGTCGCAACAAGAAGTGAGCCACGGCGGCCATCGGTCGCCTAGCTCCGACGATCGGGCCCGGCTCCTGCCGGGCCCGTCGTGTTTCCGGCACGAGCGTTCTACAACGATGTAGAGTTGCTCTGGTCTGGGACTCTGTCCCTTGGCAGGGGCGCGCACCAGGGAGACAGCGATGAGCACGGCCAAGCGGGGTTCCGCGGTGACGATGCACGAGGTCGCCGCGCGGGCAGGGGTGTCGATCAAGACCGTCTCCAACGTGGTCAACGGGTACCAGTACATCCGGCCCGCCACCAAGGAACGGGTCGAGGCGGCCATCGCCGACCTCGGGTACCAGGTGAACATCTCGGCGCGGAACCTGCGCCGCGGTCGGACCGGGATCATCGGGCTCGCCGTGCCGGAGCTGTCCCTCCCGTACTTCGCGGAGCTCGCCGACTCGGTCATCCGCGCGGCCGAGGCCCGGGGCCTGACCGTCCTCATCGAACAGACCGGGTCCGTGCGCGAGCGCGAGCTCGACGTGCTCTCCGGGCAGCGTCGGCACCTCACGGACGGGCTGATCTTCTCGCCGCTCGAGCTCGGGCCGCAGGACGCCGAGGCGCTGCACGTCGACTTCCCGATGGTGCTGCTCGGTGAGCGCATCTTCGGTGGACCCGCGGACCACGTCACCATGAACAACGTCGAGGCCGCCCGCGCCGCCACGCAGCACCTGCTCGACCTGGGGCGCCGGCGCATCGCCGTGATCGGAGCGCACGAGGGCGAGACCGTGGGCTCGGCCGCGCTGCGCGTGCAGGGCTACCGGCAGGCGCTCGAGGAGGCCGGCCTGACCGTGGACCCGGCGCTGATCGGCGAGGCCGGGCTGTGGCACCGCGCGACGGGCGCCGAGACGATGGAGCGGCTGCTGGACTCGGGCGTCGAGATCGATGCCGTGTTCGGCCTGAACGACGCCCTCGCCCTGGGCGCGCTGCACGCGCTGCACGCGCGGCGGATCGACGTCCCGGGGCAGATCGCAGTGATCGGCTTCGACGACATCGAGGAGACCGCCTACTCGTCCCCGACGCTGACCACCGTGGCGCCCGGGCGTGAGCAGATCGCGACGACGGCGGTCGACCTGCTGCTCGCGCGCATCGAGGAGATCGAGCCGGGCAGGCCCTTCGTGCAGGTCATCACCGACTTCGAGATCATCGGCCGGGAGTCGACGCTGGGCGAGCAGGCGGCCGCGGCGGCCGTGCCGAGCGCGTCGCAGAGCGCCTGAGGGGCTCGACCGATCAGGCCGTGCGGGCGTCGAGCGTGGTCAGCCGCTGGTCGACCAGCCAGCCGGACGCCAGCAGCGGCAGGCTGAGCCCGACCAGGGGCAGCAGCACCGTGACATAGGTGAACGTGACCGCCAGGACGGCGAGCACGGCCAGGACGGCCAGGCTGGTGACGGGGGAGAGCAGGGGCGCGACGGCGACGAACCGCCATGTGCGCGTCGCGGGGACGTCGTCGTACCGCCGGGCCACGGGCACCAGCGTGACGAGCGCGAGGACCAGGTAGGTGGTCAGCACGACGACGCCGACGGTGAGCACGGCCTTCGTCGGCCCCGGCGACGCGGCGGCGAGCACGGACGCGTCGAGCATCAGGAGCGCGAACCCGGCCGTGAGCGGTGCGCCGAGAAGGTTGAGCCGACGGAACCCCGCCCGGTACGCGGACCAGAACTCGCGCCACAGGTGCTCGGACGGGGAGCCGCCCACGAGCCGAGCGAGCAGGCCGCCGCCCGCTGCGAGCGCGGGGTAGGCGCCCAGCACCACGGCGCCGAGGAGCGTGCCGAGCACCACGAGCACGTTCACGGCGACCAGCTGGGTGCCGACGCGCAGGAACACCATCACGCGCCCGGCCCAGCCGTCCACCACGAGGTCGCTCACGATCCCACCCGGGTGCCCAGCGTCGCGTTGCCCTCCGCGTCGAGCCCGGCGAAGGACAACGTGCGGACGCCACGCACGGCGTCGACGGACGGGAACACCACGAGCTCGAAGCCCGGCCAGCCGAACTGGCCACCACCGTGCGAGGTGACGGTCGCCAGGAGCTCGTCGCCGATCGTCATGGTCCGCGACGTCGTGACGGACCCGGCCGTGGCCCGGTCGAACGTCACCAGCTCCCATGTCCCGGCGAGGTCGACCGGGTCGGTGGGCGGCGGGTCGTCGGGCTCGGCGTCGCCCGCCCACGGCTGCGGCGACACGGCCGGCCAGCCGTCGGCGGTCCAGACGAGCCGGCGGACCTGGACCTCGTGCTGCGTGGGGTCGCTGGCGTCACGGACGTGGTGGACCAGCAGCTGCCGGTCGCCGTCGGTCAGCACGGAGGCGTGCCCGGGGGCCAGCCACGAGCGACCGCCGTCGAGCGTGTGGCCCGCGAGCATGAGGGTGCCGACGAGGGCGGGGTCGCCGTCGAGGTCGGTGAGGTCGCGCCCCGCCCGGTCCGCGTACGGGCCGGTCAGCTGCGCGGAGACGCCGACGCGCACGTGGTAGGTCGAGAAGAGCGAGTCGTACGAGAGCACCAGGGCGTAGCCGCCGTCCGGGCGGGGGAGCACGAACGCGCCCTCGACAGCCCCCTCGACGCTGTGGGGGCGTCGGGCGAGCAGGACGCCGGGCGCCTCGCCGACGGCCAGGCCGGTGGTGGGGTCCAGCTCGAGCGCGTGGATGCCGCCGAAGAAGGAGCCGTAGACCATCCAGTGCCGCCCGTCGGCGTCGACCACGGCGTTCGCGTCGATCGCGTTCGGGCCGTCGACGTCGTGCCGGCTGGTCACCACGAGCCCGCGGTCCTCCCAGGGACCGGTCGGGTGTGGCGCCACCGCGAGGCCGATCGCGGAGGTGCGGGAGCCGAACGTCGACGCCGACCAGTACATGCGCCACTCGTCGCCCACCCGCACCACGTCGGGGGCCCACAGGCCGACCGCACCGGACCACGCGGCGCCGTCCGTCGGCACGCCGTCGAGCGCCCAGCCGTGGAACTCCCACGTGACCAGGTCCTTCGATCGGCGGATCTGGACGCCGGCGCGCACGGGACCGTCGGACCACGCGTCGGTGGAGAACAGCCAGTACGTGCCGTCGTCGTCGCGGACAGCGGTCGGGTCGTGCGCGTGCCGGCCGCCCCACAAGGCTGTGTCAGGGAGGAGCACGATCAGCCCTTCGACCCGGTGAGCGCGACGGACTCGATGATCTGCCGCTGGAAGATGAGGAACACGACCAGGATCGGCAGCAGCGCGACGAACGACGCGGCCATGATCAGCGGGTAGTCGCGTTGCGTCGCGAACTCGACGTTGAGGTTGGCGATGACCACCTGGAGCGTCTGCTTCTCCGGCGTGTTCAGGTAGAGGATCGGCGCCAGGTAGTCGTTCCAGATGAACATGAACCAGAGGATGAACTGGGCGGCGATCGCCGGCCGGATCATCGGCAGGATCATCACGCGGAAGATCTGCAGGTAGGACGCCCCGTCGATCTTGGCGGCCTCGATCATCGAGTCCGGCACCGTCGACAGGTACTGCCGCAGGAAGAAGATCATGATGATGTTCCCGAACAGCAGGGGGACGATCAGCGGCAGCAGGGTGTCCACCCAGTGCAGCCGGGAGAACATCACGAACTGCGGGATCATGATCGTCGGGTACGGCACCATCAGGCCCGACAGCAGGACGAGGAAGATCGCGTTCTTGTAGGGCAGCCGCAGCTTGGCCAGCGCGAACGCGGCGAGCGCGGACGTGAACGTCCCGATGATCGTCACGCTGAGCGCGACGATGAGGCTGTTCTTGAAGCCCGACAGGATCGGGGCCTCGGTCCACATGCGGATGAACGTGTCCCACTGCGGGGGGTTCGGGATCCAGACCGGGGGCAGGGCGAACACCTGCACCTTGGTCTTCAGCGCGGTCGTGAACATCCAGAGCAGCGGCGCGAGCATCGCGAGCGAGCCGACGGCGAGCAGGATGAACAGGGCGACGTTGCCGAGGCGGTTCTCCCGCTGGGCGCCCGTGCGGGGCTTGTCCTTCAACGCCGGGGTGGGCGGCTTCATCAAGGTCGTGGCCATGACAGCGTCTCCGTGTCTTCCTCAGTCGATGCTGAAGCTGTTGCGCCGGTTGAGGCGGAACTGGATGAAGGTGATGACGAAGACGAGCACGCCGAGGACGATCGACATCGCCGTCGCGTAGCCCATCTGCTGGTACTTGAACGCCTTGCGCACGATGTACCAGACGATCGAGGCGGAGCTGAACTCCGGTCCGCCGGCGGGCGTCATGATGTTGATCTCGGTGAAGATCTGGGACCCGGCGATGATGTTGGTGACCACCAGGAAGAAGGTCACCGGGCGCACCATCGGCAAGGTGATGTTCCGCAGCCGCTGGAACGCGTTGGCGCCGTCGAGCGCGGCGGCCTCGTGCAAGGAGGCGGGGACGCCCTGGATGGCCGCCAGGTACAGGAGCATCGAGTACCCGAGGCCCTTCCAGATGGCCATGATGATGATCGCGGGCTTGACGGTGGCGGTGTTCTGCAGCCAGTCGGGGCCCTCGATCCCGAACCAGGCGAGCACCTGGTTGATCAGGCCGAAGTCGCCGTTGTAGGCGAACTGCCACACGATCGCGATGGCGGCCAGCGACGAGATGACCGGCACGTAGTAGATGGTGCGGAACGCCGTGCGGCCGGGGATCTTCCGGTTCAGCGCCAGGGCCAGCAGGAGCGAGAGCGCCAGGCCGATCGGGATGCCGATCATGTAGAAGAACGTGTTGTACAGCGAGATGCGGAAGTACTCGTCGCCGAACAGGGTCACGTAGTTGTCGAGCCCGACGAACGTCATCGGACCCAGCCCGTTCCAGCTGGTCAGCGACGCGTACACCGCGAAGCAGATCGGGTACAGCGTGAAGAGCAGGAACCCGAGGATCGGGGCCGCGACGAACGCCAGCGCCCACCGGTGCTCCGTGCGGTGCAGGCGTCGGTTCGCCCGCTTCGCTCGTTGCTCGGACGTCAGACCGGTGGACGGCGACTCGACGGTCGTAGTCATCTCGGGTCCTTTCCAGGGGTCCCCGCCGCCCGGGGGCGTGCCCGGGCGGCGGGGACAGGGAGGAGGTGGTGGCTAGTTGCCGGCCGCGGCCTGCTCGGCGGTGGCGTTCGACTCGTCGAGGAGCGACTGCATCTTCGGCTGCTCCTCGGCCAGGTAGTCGGCGGCGGTCTGCTTGCCGTCGAGGACGGGCTGGATGTTGGTCCAGAGCTCGTCGTACCACTCGGCGCCGTACGTGAAGGCCGCCGGCATCGCCCGGCCGTAGTCCTGCGCGATGTCCAGGAACTCCTGGCGGTTGGCGGGCTCGGCGCCCTCCTCGGCCGCCCACGCCTCGGCCATGTCGATGAGGTTCGGGATCTGGATGTTGGCGTCGACGAGCGTCTGCTGCGCGTCGGCGTCGGTGCTCAGGTACGTGACCAGCTTGACCGCGTCGTCCTGGTGCTTCGACGTCGCGGAGACGCCGATGCCGAGCGAGCCGAGCCAGGTGGCCGTGCCACCGTCACCGACGGTCGGCCACGGGATCAGGTCGTACTCGAAGTCGAGGTCGTTGTAGACCGAGACGTCCCACGGCCCGACGGGGAAGAAGCCGATCTCGCCGGCCATCCAGCGCTGGTACGTGTCGAGCGTCGCGGCGTCGGACGCGGACGGCGTGACCTTGTCGACGTTGGTGAGGTCCGCGAACTTCTGCAGGGCGTCGGCGAACTCGGGGGTGTCCACGGTGACCTCGGTGCGGTCCTCGTTGGTCCAGTCGCCGCCGTTGCTCCAGACCAGCGACTGCAGGTTCCACTGGACGTTGAGCCCGGTGCCCCACTGGTCGACGGCGCCGTCACCGTCGGTGTCGACAGTGAGCTGCTTGCTGATGTCGACGAACTCGTCCCAGGTGAGCGGGACGTCCTTGTCGGGCAGCGGGATGCCCGCCGCCTCGAGCATCGTCTTGTTGTAGCCGAACGAGAACGGGCCGACGTCCTTGGGCAGCCCGTAGAGCTTGCCGTCCGGGGTGCCCTGGAGCGTGCCGTCGAACCGGTACGAGTCGACGCCGTACGGCCAGATGTTGTCCAGGTCGATGCCGCTCGCGTCGACCTGCTCGGTGATGTCGGCCAGGACGCCCGAGCTCACGTACGACTGCAGGCTCGCCTGCTCGATGTAGAACACGTCGGGCACGTTGTTGCCGGCGACGGCCGCCTGGAGCTTGGTGGCGTACTGGTCGGCGTCGGTCACGATGACCTTCACCTTCACGCCGGTGTCCTCGGTGTACTTCTTGATGGCGGCCTCGTACGCCGCCTTCTCGTCCGGTCCACCGCGGAACATGAACGTGATCTCCTTGTCGCCGCCGTCGCTTGCGCCGTCGCCGCCGTCGCTGCACGCCGTGAGCGTGAGCGTCCCGGCGACCGCGGCGCACACGGCGCCGGCGATGAGCCTGTTCCTCTTCATCGTCCTGCCTCCCATATCCCAAGGATGTGCGAGGTCACGGTCGCGTCGGGACCCGATGTGGGGCTGGTCCGTCAGGGTCGTCGTTGACCTCATTCGTTTGATCGACGCTGCATCTACAACGTTGATCTACAACGATGTAGAACATGACACGGCAACCGCCGCCGGGTCAAGCCACGAACGCATAACGGTCAGTTGACGGCATCCGAGCGGCCATGCATGATGCGTCTACAACGATGTAGAAGCCGACGGGCAAGGGGGCCTCCAGATGTCGCGCCACGCGCAGACACCACCCATGGGGTGGAACAGCTGGGACAGCTACGGGACGACGGTCACGCAGGACGAGGTCCTGGCCAACGCGGCCGTGCTGGCCGAGCGCTTGCTGCCGCACGGGTGGGACACCGTCGTCGTGGACATCGACTGGTACGACCCCGCGGCCCGCGCGCACGGCTACAACGACGGCTCGTCGCTCGTCCTCGACGCCTTCGGGCGCCAGCTCCCCGCCGAGAACAGGTTCCCGTCGGCCGCCGGCGGCCGCGGCTTCGGACCGCTCGCCGACGCGGTGCACACGCTCGGCCTCCGGTTCGGCGTGCACCTGATGCGGGGCATCCCGCGGATCGCCGTCGAGCAGGACCTCCCCGTGGAGGGCACCGCCTGGACCGCCCGCGACGCCGCCGACACCACCTCGGTCTGCCCGTGGAACGAGGACAACTACGGGCTCGACCACGACCACCCCGCCGCGCAGGCGTACCTCGACGGCCTCGTCGCACAGCTGGCGGGCTGGGGCGTCGACTTCCTCAAGGTCGACGACATGCTCGCGCCCTACCACCCGGACGCGGTCGAGGCGTGGGCGCGGGCGATCGAGCGCTCGGGCCGGGACATCGTCCTGTCGCTGTCGCCGGGCACCCACCTGTCCACCGCGCACGTCGACCACCTGCGCGAGCACGCCCAGATGTGGCGCATCTCCGACGACCTCTGGGACCGTTGGGAGGACGTGCACGCGCAGTTCGCGCGGCTCGCCCGGTGGGCTCCGTTCCAGCGCCCCGGCGGCTGGGCCGACGCCGACATGCTGCCGCTCGGCCGGATCGGCCTGCGCGCCGAACGCGGTGACGACCGGCAGAGCCGGCTCACCCCCGACGAGCAGCGCACGATCCTCACGCTCTGGGTGATGGCGCGCTCGCCGCTGATGGTCGGGGGAGACCTGCCGACCAGCGACCCCGCGACGCTCGACCTGCTGGCCAACCCTGCCGTCGGCCGCGTCCTGAGGAATGCCACCGACGGGCGTGAGGTCGTCCGCGAGCCGCTCGACGACGGCGAGCTGATCGTGTGGACCGCGGTCGACGGGGCCACGACGTACGTCGCCGCCTTCTGGACCGGGCCTTCCTCGCGGACGGTCTCGATCCCGCTCGCGTCGCTGGTCGGCCACGTCGCCGCCGGCGACACCTGGACCACCCGGGACCTGTGGGACCCCGGGACCACCCCCGACCTCCACCCGACCGCGTGGGAACCCGAGGGGGCACTCGTCCTCGAGGTCCCGTCCCACGGGGTGCGCTGGACCGCTCTCGACAATCGACCGAACCAGGAGACCTCATGATCCCCGTCCGACTCACCCTCGACCCGGCCTTCCGGGTCGGTCCGGTCCGCCGGCGCACGTTCGGCTCGTTCGTCGAGCACCTGGGCCGCTGCGTCTACACGGGCATCCACGACCCCGCGCACCCGACGGCCGACGCCGACGGGTTCCGCAAGGACGTGCTCGAGCTGACCCGTGAGCTGGGCGTCAGCACCGTGCGCTACCCCGGCGGCAACTTCGTCTCGGGCTACCGGTGGGAGGACGGTGTCGGCCCGCGCGACCAGCGCCCGGCCCGCCTCGACCTCGCGTGGCACTCGACCGACCCCAACACGGTCGGCGTCGAGGAGTTCATGCGCTGGGCGAGGCTGGCCGAGGTCGAGCCGATGATGGCCGTGAACCTGGGCACGCGCGGCGTGCAGGAGGCCGTCGACCTGCTCGAGTACTGCAACGTCCGCGGCGGCACGCGCCTGTCCGACCAGCGCCGCGCGAACGGTGCGGAGGACCCGTACGACGTGCGCATGTGGTGCCTGGGCAACGAGATGGACGGCCCGTGGCAGATCGGCCACAAGACGGCCTACGAGTACGGCCGGCTGGCCGCCGAGACCGGCCGGGCGATGCGCATGGTCGACCCGGACCTCGAGCTCGTCGCCTGCGGGTCCTCCGGCGTCGCCATCCCGACGTTCGGCGAGTGGGAGCGGATCGTGCTCACCGAGGCCTACGAGCAGGTCGACCTCATCTCCGCCCACGCGTACTACTGGGAGGAGGACGGCGACCTCGGCTCGTTCCTGGCCTCGGCCGTGGACATGGACCACTTCGTCGAGTCCGTGAGCGCGACCGCGGACGCCGTGCGCGCGCACAAGAAGCTGGACAAGCGGATCCACATCTCGTTCGACGAGTGGAACGTCTGGTACCAGCACCGCGCCGAGTCCAAGCCGCCGACCGGGCACGACTGGCCCGTCGCACCCGTGCTGCTGGAGGACAGGTACAACGTCGCGGACGCCGTCGTGGTCGGCAACCTGCTGATCTCGCTGCTGCGGCACACCGACCGCGTGCACTCCGCGTCGCTCGCGCAGCTGGTCAACGTGATCGCGCCGATCATGACCGAGCCGGGCGGCCGGTCCTGGAAGCAGACGATCTTCCACCCGTTCGCACAGGCGTCCCGGTACGCCCGCGGCGACGTGCTCCAGGTCGCCGTCGAGGCGCCCACCTACGAGACGGCGAAGTACGGCGACGCCGCCCTGGTCGACGCCGTGGCCACCCGCGACGCCGAGACGGGCGACGTCGCACTGTTCGCGGTCAACCGCTCGCTGACCGAGACGGTCACGATCGAGGTCGACGCGCGCTCGCTGCCCGGCCTGCGCGTCGTCGAGGCGACCACGCTGGCCAACCCGGACCACACCTGGTCCGCCACGGCCGACGACGACAGCTCGGTGGCGCCGCGGATCAACACGAGTGCGACCGTCCGGGACGGCCGCGTGTCGGTGCAGGTGCCGCCGGTGTCCTGGAACGTCGTCCGGCTGGGGGTCTGACCGCCGTGCGTCGCGCCGTCGTGGCGGGTCTCGCGCTCGCGCTCATGGTCAGCACGGCTGCCTGTACGCGTCCGGAGGCCGACCCCGCCGCGACGGCGCTGCCCCTCACCGGGGACATCCACACCCACGACCCCGCCCTCGTGGTGGGCGGCGAGGGGGAACCCTGGTACGTGTTCTCCACGGGTGACGTCCGGGAGGGCCTCGGCTCTCCGCAGATCCGACGGTCCACCGACGACGGCCTCACGTGGGAGCTCGTCGGCACCGTCTGGGGCGCCAAGACCCGCCCGGAGTGGGCCTACGAGGCCGTCCCGGGGGTGTCCAACTTCTGGGCGCCCGAGGTGATCGAGCACGACGGCACGTTCTACCTCTACTACTCGGCGTCGACGTTCGGCTCGAACGCGTCGGCGATCGGGCTGACCACGAACACGACGCTCGACCCCGACGACCCCGAGTACGCCTGGGTGGACCAGGGCGAGGTCCTCCGGTCGGTGCCGGGGGAGACCGACTACAACGCGATCGACCCCGGCGTGATCACGGACGCGGACGGCACGCCGTGGATGGCGTTCGGCTCGTTCTGGGGCGGCATCCAGCTGGTCGAGCTGTCCTGGCCGTCGGGCAAGCCGGTGGCGGGTGCGGAACCGACGACGATCGCGAGCCGCACCTCGCCGCCGAACGCGATCGAGGCGCCCTACCTGGTGCTCCGCGACGGCTGGTTCTACCTGTTCGTGTCGCGCGACTCCTGCTGCCGGGGCACCGACTCGACCTACAACATCGCCGTCGGGCGCTCGCGGAACGTCACCGGTCCGTACGTCGACCGGTCCGGCAAGGAGATGACCATGGACGGCGGCGAGCAGCTGCTGACCTCGACCGGCGACATGGTCGGGCCGGGCGGGCAGTCCGTCTCCCAGGGCTATCTCGCGTTCCACTACTACGACGCTGCCGCCGGGGGCGACTTCCGGCTGGAGATCCGCGAGCTGGCGTGGGACGAGGACGGCTGGCCCGTCGCGACGACGCGCGAGGAGCAGGACTAGGTCGACATCGCGATCCGTCGGGACGGGCGTCGACATCGGACACGGCGCGGACGTGGTTACAGGTCGAGAGTCGGTTCCACCGAGCTGATGACCTTCCGCTTCTCCCGCGCGTACGCGATCTCGCGCCGTGTCGACTCTCCGACGTAGCCGCCTTCGCTCACCACGCGGACCTCGTCCGCCAGGTCGATCCGCCTCAGGTGCAGCTCGCCCAGAGCCTCGCGCGTGGAGGGCGTCAGCTCGTCGCTCGTCGCCTCGGGACCCAGCACGATCACGCCTCGGGAGGTCAGCCGCCGTCGCTCCAGCTCGAACAGGTCCTGGAAGCGCAGCGAGCCGCAGAGGCACACCACCGTGGGTCGTTCGACGGCGTCCACCGACGCATCTCCTCGCAGTCGCCGAAGCGGTCTAGATGTACTGACCAGGACCGTTGTTGACGTGACGAGAGACCTCCGGGTCGAGTGGGAACTGCTGAAGGAACCCACTAGGACCAACGGAGGTCTCTCGTGTCTCACGCTAATGCCCCGATGAACCCGCCCGGGCGGCTGTTGATGGTCCAGCGGATCGCGGCGGGTCGCCCGGTCGCGCACGTAGCCGCGGAGATGGGCGTCTCACGCACGACCGCATGGCGATGGTGGCGCCGGTACCAGGCCGAGGGAAGGGCCGGGCTGGTGGATCGGTCGAGCGTCGCCCACCGACACCCGCACCGCACACCGGCCTGTGTGGAGACACGGGTACGGATCGCGCGGATGCTCTCGCGACGCGGACCGGTCTGGATCGGGCATCACCTCGGACTGCCGGCCTCGACCGTGGGCCGGATCCTGGCCCGCCACCAGGTCCCCAGGTTGGCCGACTGCGACCCGCTGACCGGGCAGCTGATCCGCGCCACCCGCCGCTCGGCGAACCGCTACGAGCACCCCTATCCGGGTTCGCTGGTGCACATCGATGTCAAGAAGCTCGGCCGGATCCCCGACGGTGGCGGGTGGAAGGCACACGGCCGCGGCGAACGCCCCAACCGCCTACGCGGGTCGGGTTATGACTACGTGCACACCGCGATCGACGACCACTCCCGGCTGGCCTACGCCGAGATCCACGACGACGAGAAGGGCGCCACCGCTGCCCAGTTCCTGACCCGAGCGGTCGCGTTCTACGCGGACCACAGCATCCACGTCGAGCGTGTGATCAGCGACAACGCATTCTGCTACCGGCGCTCGGTCGCGTTCCGTGCGGCTATCGCCGAGCTCGGCATCGACCAGAAGTTCATCCGCCCGCACTGCCCGTGGACCAACGGGAAGGTCGAGCGCCTCAACCGCACCCTGGCCAGCGAGTGGGCCTACTCCCAGGTCTTCGCCACCAACACCGACCGCGCAGCACTCTTGCCCGCCTGGCTCGAGCACTACAACCTGGAACGACCCCACCTCGGCATCGGCGGCCAACGCCCCATCGACCGCGTCAACAACGCTGCGGGTCAGTACATCTAGAGCGGGCGTTCGAGCACGTAGTCGTCCTCGACCCGGGTGCCGACGGTGAAGTGCTTGGTGCCGACGACCGCGAACCCCGACCGCACGTAGAACGCCTGCGCCCGCGCGTTCTGCTGGTTCACGCCCAGCCACATCCCGTGCGCGCCGCGCTCGCGGGCGACCTCCAGCGACGCGGTCATCAGCGCGTTGGCGATCCCGGCGCCGTGGTGGTCGGGGTGCACGTAGCACTTGGACAGCTCGATGGTCGGGCGCAGGTGGAGCGCCGCCTGCACGTCCTCGTCCGCGGGCTCCCCGGCGACCAGCATGGTGTAGCCGACGAGCTCGTCATCCCCGGCGACCAGCACGTCCCGGGAAGGGTCGTCGAGGTACTCCGCGAACCGCTGAGGCGAGAGCACCGCCTCGATGAACGCCTGCTGGTCCTGCGCGGTGGAGCCGGGCGGACAGGCGAGCGGGAACGTCAGTGCCGCGAGCCGCGCGAGCGCGTCGAGCTCACCGTGCTCAGCGGGCCGGACCGTCACAGGACGTCCTCGGGACCGCCGGTACCGCGCCACGAGCGCACGATGGCACGGGCGATGAGCCCGCCGGCCCAGGCCAGCCCGGCCAGGCTCGCGACCGTCGTGCCCCGTCGCGCGTTGCGCCGTCGGTTGCGGAACTCGCGCACCGGCCAGCCGACGGTGGCCGCGTAGCGGCGCAGGCGGCGGTCGGGGTTGATCGCGCAGGGGAAGCCGACCTCGGACAGGATCGCGACGTCGTTGGTGGAGTCGCCGTACGCGTACGACGTCGACAGGTCGATGCCTTCGCGCTCGGCGATCGCGCGCACGGCGTCGGCCTTGGCCTGACCGTGCAGCATGTCGCCCACCAGCCGGCCGGTGTAGAAGCCGTCCGCGTGCTCGGCGATGGTGCCCAGCGACCCCGTCGCACCGAGGCGCCGGGCGATCAGCGACCCGATCTCCACGGGCGTCGCCGTGACCAGCCAGACGGAGTGCCCCGCGGCGATGTGCTGGTCGAGGAGCCGCTGCGTCCCCGGGTAGATCCGCAGACACAGCACCTCGTCGTAGACGTCCTCCGCGATGGCGGTGACCTCGGCCACCGAGTGGCCCTTCATGATCGACAGCGCCCGGCTGCGGACCTCGTCGATCTGGTGCTTGTTCTCGCCGAACGTTAGGTACCGGAACTGGTGGAACCCGAACTCGATCAGGTCCCGCCGCCGGAAGAAGCCGCGGCGGTACAGGCCCACGCCCAGGTGGAACGCGCTGGCGCCGCGGATGATCGTGTTGTCGACGTCGAAGAACGCGCCGGTGCCGGGACCGTCCGGGCCGGACCCCGGGTCCCGCAGCACGGGAGCGGGGGCGCTGGAGTTCCCGGACGCCTGACGCACCTGGTCACTGTAAGGGCCTGTGGACGGTTTTCGTCCGTTCGACCACCTCGGTGGTCTCGGAGCCGACCCGGCCCCGATGCATCGGTCAGGTTGAGGGAGCAACTGTGGTCTTGCGCCTGGTGCGCGGCGATTTCTTGCGGGTCAACGGTGGCGCACCCGCTGCCACCCACGCGTCCTCGCACCGCCGCCCGAGAGCGGCAATGTTGATGGCTGCGTTCACGTCCGCGTGGGCACCGTGCCCACAGGCGGTGCAGTGGAACGTGGCCTGATCGACCCGGTTGTCTGGGTCGATGTGATTGCACACGGAGCAGGTGCGGGACGTGTCGCGGGGGTTGACCGCCCAGATCCGACGCCCGGCACTCTCAGCCTTGACGCAGATCCTGACACCCAACAACCCCAGCGCCGCGTCCTGCAGCTCCCGGTTCAAGCCCTTCTTCGCGGACACGTTCGTGCCGGGGTTCTCCATCGTTCCCTTCGCGGACTTCGTCATCGCCACGAGGCGGAGGTCCTCCAACGCGACGACGTGGGTCTTCTCGACGATCGCCTTTGCGGTGTGCCATGCCCAGTTGTCGACTCGGTTCGCAGCGGCGCGCCGCTCCCGTGCGATGCGGGTGCCCAGCTGCTTCCAGGCACGTGACCGCTTCCTCTTGCGTGCCTGCGCGCGCTCGAGGTCCGCGATGTCCGTGCGCAGCGCCCTGCGGTACTTCGGCATCCGATGCAGGTCACCAGCGGACGTCGCGGCGGCGACGACAACGCCCCGGTCGACACCGGTGATCGAGCTCACCGCAGGGGTAGCGTCGACCGCAACACCTGTGAACCCGACGGTGGCGCGCCACGCCCAGCCCGTTCCAGCCTGACGGCGGGTCACCGTCAGGGTCTTGGGGACGCCGCCACGTTCGAGCATCCGGCCGAGCTGATGTGCGGCGGACTTCGGGAGACCGATGACGCCGATGCCCTGGAGCCGCAGGCTGCGCGTTTCGGCGTTGACGGCCCAGGACGTGGGTTCGTCCCAGAATGCCGTGTTGTAGCGGCGGCGCGATCGGAACCGGGGGTAGCCGGGCGTCTGGCCGGCTTTGACCCGGCGGAAGAACGCGGACATCGCCTCGTCGCACCGCTTGATCGCCCCGCGCACTGGCTGGATGCCGAATGCGAGTGCGTCGTCGCGGACACCGCGCAGGTCTTTGACCTCGTTGAACTGGTCCTGCCACGACAGCGTCTTGCTGGCCATCCGATACGCGTCCCTGCGTTCCTGGAGAGCTGCGTTGTAAACCTCGCACGAGATCGACAGAAGCTCCTGCAGCTGAGCCTCCTGCTTGCGGGAGGGCCTGAACGCGAACTGCGCCTTGCGAGCCACGGTGACGTCAGTACCGTCGACGACGAGAGAGCCGGGGCCGTACCGCTTCGACTGCTCCCGTGACGCGATCACGATCCAGATACTGCCGTCGACCACCCACATCGCACTCAGCCGTCGTGGGTCGGGTACGCCACGGCCATCCGACCGTCCAGTCACCAGCTAACCTGAGCGAGAGCTGTCCACGGGCCCAAGAGATGGTCGTGCGTGGACGTGGTGCCCGTCCACCCGTACGGGCGCGTCATGAGACGGTGAGGCCATGACGCGTGTGGTGCTCTACGGCCGAGTCGGCTGCCATCTGTGCGACGACGCACGGGAGGTGGTGCGGACGGTGTGCGCGGAGACCGGCACCGGGTGGACCGAGGTCGATATCGACACGGCCGAGACGCCCGGCCGGGACCTCGCCTCCGAGCTGGGCGAGCTGGTCCCGGTGGTCGAGGTCGACGGTGTGCAGCAGGGCTACTGGCGGATCGACGCGAACCGGCTGCGCCGAACCCTTACCCCGGCTGGTCCCCGCCCCCTAGCCTGACCAGCAGGGCTCGGGCGACCGGGTCCCACAAGGGGCGTTCGCGGGAGTCGATGTGGACACGCAGCGGAGGGGACCCCGGGCGCACACCAGGGCAGCGGAGCCGGGTGCGGTCGGGCGGTCGGGCGCGCGAGACGTGCCCACGGCCACGGTCGCCCGGCTGCCCGGCTACCTGCGGGTCCTGCACGGCCTGACGGCCGACGGGGTGGTCACCACGTCGTCGGAGGAGCTGGCCGCCGGTGCGGGGGTCACCCCGGCGCAGCTGCGCAAGGACCTGTCGTTCCTGGGCTCCTACGGCCGGCGCGGGGTGGGGTACGACGTCCTGCACCTCTCGGAGCAGATCTCGGTTGTGCTGGGCCTGACGACGCAGCGGCGGGTCGTCATCGTGGGCATCGGCAACCTCGGGCACGCGCTGGCCAGCTACTCGGTGTTCGCCGAGCGCGGGTTCGCGGTGGTCGGTCTCGTCGACGCGGACCCCGCGGTGGTGGGGACGACGGTCGGAGGGCTGGTCGTGCAGCCGCCGGCCGCGTTGCACGACGTGGTCAGCGGGTCGGACGCCACCATCGGCATCATCGCCACGCCCGCGGCCGTCGCGCAGGACGTGTGCGACGAGCTGGTCGCGGCCGGTGTCGTCGGCATCCTCACGTTCGCCCCGCGGGCGCTCCGGGTGCCGCCGCACGTGGACCTGCGGGCGGTGGACGTCGCCTCCGAGCTGCAGATCCTCGCGTTCCACGACCGCCGGCGCACCGGGACGGGCGCCTGAGCATGCGAACGGCCGGGTCCGTGAGGGACCCGGCCGTCGTCGTGCAGGGGGCGGTGTCAGCCCTTGATGGTCGAGACGTCGAGCGCGATGACGACCTTGTCGGACACCAGGACGCCACCGGCCTCGAGGGCCGCGTTCCAGGTGAGGCCGAAGTCCTTGCGGGAGATCGTCACGCTGGCCTCGAAGCCGGCGCGCGTGTTGCCGAACGGGTCGACCGCGGTGCCGTTGAACTCGGTCTCGAGCTCGACGGGCCGCGTGACGCCGTGAATGGTCAGGTCGCCGGCGATGACGTAGTTCGTGCCAGCGCCACGGACCTCGGTGGAGACGAACGTCCACTGGCCGAACTTCTCGACGTCGAAGAAGTCGCCGCTCTTGAGGTGGCCGTCGCGGTTGGCGTCGCCGGTGCTGACGGTCGACGGGTCGAGCGTGACGGAGACCGCGGTGGTCGCCAGGTCGTCGCCGACCGTGACCGTGCCGTCGGTGACCGCGACGGTGCCGCGGACCTTGGAGATGCCGGCGTGCCGGACGGTGAACGCCGCCTCGGTGTGCGAGGCGTCGATGGCCCAGGTGCCCGTCGTGAGGCCGGCGGGAAGGGTGGTGGTCGCGGTGCTCATGGAATCCTCCGTGGTTGTTGAACTGTCAACCAAACTGTTAGTTCAAAGTTGTACTACACTCGCTCCAGGGCCGCAACCCCACGACCGAGGACGGAGGCGCTCTTGTGACCAGTGACACATCCACCGAGGTGCAGTGGCTGACTGCCGAGCAGCAGACCCAGTGGCGCTCGTTCCGCGGCGGCGCCGCCCGGCTGTTCGCCGCGCTCGAGCACGAGCTCGAGCAGCAGACCGGCCTGTCCACGCACGAGTACGAGGTGCTCGTCCGGCTCTCCGAGACGCCCGACCGCACGCTGCGGATGGCGCAGCTCGCCGACAACCTCGCGCACTCGCGCAGCCGGCTCACGCACACCATCCGGCGCATGGAGGAGCAGGGGCTGGTCTCACGGCTGCCCTGCGTCGAGGACGCCCGCGGGGTGAACTGCACGATGACCGAGAAGGGCTGGCAGGTCCTCGTCGCCGCCGCCCCGAGCCACGTGCAGTCCGTGCGCGACCACCTGGTCGACGTGCTCACGCCCGAGCAGTTCGCCGCGCTCGGCGACGCGATGGAGACGGTCCGCCTGCACCTGAGGGGTGGCGCGTGTCACGTCGAGTGACCCGGTCCCGTGTCCGTCGCGCACAGGAGTGTTTGCGAGACTGAGCCCATGGTCGCGACCACGATCCACCTGATGCGGCACGGCGAGGTGCACAACCCCGACGGCGTGCTCTACGGACGGCTGCCCGGCTACCGCTTGTCGGAGCGCGGTCTGGCGATGGCGGACATGGTTGCCGCACACCTGGCCGGGCCGGGTCCCGCTCGCCGGGACGTCGTCGCCGTCATCGCCTCCCCGCTGCAGCGCGCGCAGGAGACCGCCCGGCCCTTCGCGGCGGCGTTCGACGTCGAGATCCGCACGGACGAGCGGATCATCGAGGCCGGCAACCACTTCGAGGGCATGACCTTCGGCGTGGGTGACGGCTCGCTGCGCCACCCCGAGCACTGGCCGTACCTGCGCAACCCGTTCCGGCCGTCGTGGGGCGAGCCCTACAAGGAGCAGGTGGACCGCATGCTGGCGGCCGTCGAGGACGCGCGCGAGCTCGCCCGCGGGCACGAGGCCGTGCTGGTCAGCCACCAGCTGCCCGTCTGGGTCACGCGGCTCGCGCTCGAGCACCGGCACCTGTGGCACGACCCCCGCAAGCGGCAGTGCTCGGTCGCGTCCCTGACCAGCCTGCGCTACGACGGCGACACCCTCGTGGGCATCGGTTACAGCGAGCCCGCGGCGGTCCTGCTGCCCGGTGCGTCGACGGTCGCGGGGGCCTGACGTGCGGCGACGCGCCCTCCTCCTCGGTGTCGTGGTGGCTCTGCTCGCGACCGGGTGCACGCCCGACAGCGCGACGAGTACGCCCGACGACGTGGTCGACCAGGGCTACCAGTCCGGCGACGGCAGCACGACGACCTGGGCCGCGGGCGACCGCTCCGGCCCGCTCGAGCTGTCCGGCACCGACTTCGCGGGCACCGCGCAGGACGTGGCCGACTGGCGCGGCGAGGTCGTGGTGCTCAACACCTGGTACGCCAACTGCCCGCCGTGCCGAGCTGAGGCCCCCGACCTCGCGGCCCTGTCCGCGGACTACGCCGCCGACGGCGTGCAGCTGCTGGGCATCAACCGGACCGACGACGCCGGCACCGCACAGGCCTTCGAGCGCCAGTTCGAGGTCCCGTACCCGAGCCTCGCCGACTCCGACGGCGCCGCGATCGCCGCGCTGCAGGGCACGGTCCCGGTGAACGCGGTGCCGACGACCATCGTGCTCGACCGCGAGGGCAAGGTCGCCGGCCGCATCCTCGGTCTGGCCGACCCGTCGACCTTGCGCTCCATGGTCGACGAGCTGCTGGCCGAGGCACCAACACCGTGATGCTCGCCGACGCCGGGGACGCCTTCGGCCAGACCGTCATCTCCGGCTCGCTGCTGCTGGCCGTCCCGGTGGCGTTGATCGCCGGGCTCGTGTCGTTCGCGTCCCCGTGCGTGCTCCCGCTGGTCCCCGCGTACGTCGGGTACCTCGGCGGGATGACGGGCACGTCCGACCGCCTCGGCATCCAGCCCGCCGGGACGACCCTCGTGCGGACCGCTCCGGCGCGATCTCGCGTGCTGCTCGGCGTCGCGCTGTTCGTCGCCGGCTTCACCGCCGTGTTCGTCGCGCTGGCCGTGCTGGCCGGGTCGCTCGGTGGCCTGCTGGTGGAGTACCAGGACCCGATCACGCGCGTGCTCGGTGTCGTCGTCATCGTGCTGGGCCTCGGGTTCCTGGGGCTGATCCCGTTCCTGCAGAACGAGAAGCGCGTGCACCTCGCGCCGCGCGCCGGACTGTGGGGCGCGCCGCTGCTCGGCGTGACGTTCGGTCTCGGCTGGGTCCCGTGCATCGGCCCGACGCTGGCCGCGATCCTCACGCTCTCCCTCGACGGCGGGTCGGCCGGCCGCGGCGCGCTGCTCGCGGTCGCGTTCTGCCTCGGGCTCGGGCTGCCGTTCCTGCTGGTCGCGCTCTTCGTCGACCGCAGCGCCGGCGCGCTCGGCTTCCTGCGCCGGCACCGTCTGGCGATCATGCGGTTCGGCGGCGCGATGCTCGTGATCCTCGGGATCGCCCTGGTCACGGGCGTGTGGGGGACCTGGTCCTCCTGGTTGCAGGGTGTCCTCGTCGGCGGCGACCCGTTCGTGCCGGTCGTATGAGTGTGCACCGGCCCGAGGGCCTCTCCGACGTCTTCATGGAGCCGACCGAGGCCCCGCCGGCGCCACCCACCCTGCCCACGCTCGGCTTCGTCGGCTGGTGCCGGTGGGCCTGGCGACAGCTCACCAGCATGCGGGTCGCCCTCCTGCTGCTCATGCTGCTGGCAGTGGCCGCCGTGCCGGGCACGGTCTGGCCGCAGCGCGCGCAGGACACGGCCAAGGTCGCGACGTACATCACCGACCACCCCACGACCGGACCGTGGCTGGACCGGCTCGGGTTCTTCGACGTGTACTCGTCGGTCTGGTTCTCGGCGATCTACATCCTGCTGTTCGCCTCGCTCGTCGGCTGCATCCTGCCGCGCACCAAGGTGCACCTCGCGGGTGTCCGCGGTCGCCCGCCCCGCGCACCCCGTCGGTTCGCGCGGTTCCCCGCGCAGGGGACCGGTCGGGTGGACGCCGAGCCGTCGCAGGTCGCCGACGACGCCGCGGCCGTGCTGCGCGGCGGCTGGCGCTGGCTCCCGTTCGTCCCCACCTACCGCGTCGACACCCGCGACGAGGGCGACGGCACGGTCTCGGTGTCCGCGGAGCGCGGCTACCTGCGCGAGACGGGCAACCTCGTCTTCCACCTCGCCCTCGTCGGCCTGCTCATCTCCGTGGCCACCGGGCAGGTGCTGCACTACCGCGGGCAGGCGATCGTCGTGCAGGGCCGCGGGTTCGCGAACGCGCAGGTCGACTACGACACCTTCGAGCAGGGCACCGCGTTCACGCCGTCCAGCCTCGTCCCGTTCACGCTGCGTCTCGACGAGTTCGAGTCCCGGTTCGACCCCGACACGCTGCAGTCGCGCGACTTCACCGCGCACGTCACCCTGACCAACCCGGGCGAGGAACCCGTCGAGAAGACCATCAAGGTCAACCACCCCCTCGACGCGGGCGGTGCCAAGGTCTACCTCCAGGGCAACGGGTACGCGCCCGACATCACCGTGCGCGACGCCTCCGGACAGGTCGCGTTCTCCGGCCCCACGCCGTTCCTGCCGCAGGACGAGGTCTACACGTCGCGCGGCGTGGTCAAGGTGCCCGACGTGTCCGGCGACCAGGAGCAGATCGGACTCGTCGGCTACCTGCTGCCCACCGTCGACGTACGCGAGACCGACTTCGGGCCCGCCTACGCCTCGGTCAACCCGCAGCCCGACGACCCCGCGCTCGTCCTCGCCGTCTGGGAGGGCAACCTCGGCCTCGACACCGGAGTCCCGCAGAACGTCTACGAGCTCGACGAGGCGCGGATGACGCAGCTCATGGACGACGACGACAAGCCGGTGACCCTCGTCGTGCGGCCCGGTGAGACGGTCGACCTGCCCGACGGGATGGGCACCCTGACGTTCAACGGGCTGCCGCGGTACGTCGCGCTCGATCTGCGCCACGACCCCGCGCTCCCGTTCGTGCTCGTGTTCGCGCTCCTGGCGTTCGCCGGGCTCGCCACCTCGCTGTTCGCGCCGCGGCGCCGCCTCTGGCTGCGTCTCAGCCCGGGCGCCGGCGAGGACGCCGGTCGTACAGTGGTCACCGCGGCCGGGCTGGCGCGCGGCGACGACGTCGGCCTCCAGCCCGAGCTCGACAGGGTGCTCGCGGACACGCTCGCCCGCACCGCTGACAGACCACCGGTCGCTCCCCGCGGCCCGACCTCAGGAGAGGCCACGCCATGAACACCGGTGACCTGAGCACGTTGCTCGTCTGGGGTGCCGCGACCGCGTTCACCGTCGCCCTGATCGCGTACAGCGTCGACCTCGCGCGCATCGCGGACCGGGCGCAGAAGCGCGTCCCCGAGGCTGCCCTCGCCGGCGCACCGGGCGGGCGTCCCGCCACCGCGGTCGCCGGTTCGGAGGCGCAGAGCGCACCCGGAAGGTCGGTCCGCGCCGAGGGGATCGCCCGGTCGACCACCCTGCTCGGGCTCGTGCTGCTCTTCGCTGGCATCGTGCTGCGCGGCATCGCCGCCGGCCGGTGGCCGACCGCCAACATGTACGAGTTCACGATCGTCGGCGTGTTCGTCGCGGTCCTGGTGCTGACGATCGTGCAGCGCCGCCGCGTCATCGCCTTCGTCGGCGTCGTCGTGATGGGCATCTCCGTGCTGGCGCTCGTCCTCGCGCTCAATGCGTTCTACATCCAAGCCGACCAGGTGCAGCCCGCCCTGCAGAGCTACTGGCTGATCCTGCACGTCGGGGTCGCGATCACCGCCACCGGCATCTTCACCGTCGCGTTCGCCGCCGCCATCCTCCAGGTCCTGCGCAGCTTCCGCGAGGAGGCCCTCGCTGCCGTGGACGCGCCCGCCGTCACCGTCGGCGCACCCCGTCGTTCCGACCGCTTCCGGGCCTGGGTCGGCGGCCCGAGGTTCGGCTGGCTGGAGCAGGTGCCCGGTTCCCGTGAGCTCGAGGCGCTGTCCTTCCGCCTCAACGCGGTCGCGTTCGTGCTCTGGACCTTCACGCTGATCGGCGGCGCCATCTGGGCCGAGCACGCGTGGGGCCGGTACTGGGGCTGGGACCCCAAGGAGGTCGGCACGTTCGTCGCGTGGGTCGTCTACGCGGCCTACCTGCACGCGCGCACCACGCGCGGCTGGAGCGGCCGCCGGGCGTCCTACTTCGTGTTCGTCGGCTACGCCGTCGTGCTCGCGAACTTCACGGTCGTGAACCTCGTCGTCACGGGGAAGCACTCGTACTCGGGCGTGTGACCCGTCGCTGAGCCCCGCGCCCTCAGGTCGCGGACGGCGGTGCGTCGTCGGACGCGCCCGGGTCGGCGCGCCGTCGGTCGTCGTCCAGCCTCGACAGGAAGTCCGGGTCGTCGTCCGGTCCCGTGGCGCGGCGGTTCCGCGACGAGGTGTCGGGGCCGCCGGCGGTGCGGCGCGACCACCGCACGGCGAGCCAGACGAGCGCGCCGATGAGCGGCACGACGAGGATCAGCGCGACCCAGAAGATCGGGTGCACCCCGAGGCGCTCGTCATCGGTGCTGCGGATGACATCGATCACGCAGTAGACGATCAGTCCGATGACCACCAGGACGGCGAGGTTCCTCACCTAGTCAGACTAGACGCCTGGGACGGGTAGGGAGGTCCCAGCGCCTACCCTGGGACCGTGCCTTTCGTCGTCTACTCGGTCCTGCGCCTCGCGCTCTTCGGCGCCTGCCTCGGTCTGCTCTGGTGGGCGGGCCTCCGCTCGTGGCTGGTGGTCATCGTCGCGGCGTTCCTCGCGTGGGGGGTGTCCTACGTCCTGCTCGCCGGTCCGCGGGATGCGGCGGCACGGCAGCTGGCCGAGCGGGCGGAGCGCCGCCGTGCAGCGGGGGACCGGACGGTGCTGGGCAAGCGCGCGCAGGAGGACGCCGACGTCGAGGACGCGGCCGACGAGGCCGCGCGCGACGCCTAGAGCGCCAGTCCGAGCCCGAGCAGCACCCCGAACGCGAGCTCGAGCAGACCGGTCCCGGCCAGGACCGGGACCAGGGCCTTGCCGCGCGCGCCGAGCAGCACGGTGCCGGCCAGGACGACCGACGGCGCCAGGAGCAGCAGCACGATCAGCGTCCACGGCGACGCGAACGCGCAGCCGATGCCACCGAGCAGCACGGGACCGACGACGAGCACCGCGTAGGCGCGTCGCGACCACCGCTCGCCCATGCGCACGGCGAGGGTCCGCTTGCCGACGAGCGCGTCCGTCGGCACGTCCCGCAGGTTGTTGGCCATGAGCAGGGCGCACGCGAGCATGCCGACGCACACGGCGCCGACCCACGCGGGCCAGGAGAGCTCGTCGGCCTGCGTGTAGGTGGTGCCGAGAACGGCGACGAGACCGAAGAACACGAAGACGCCGACCTCGCCCAGCCCGCGGTAGCCGTAGGGCCGCCGACCGCCGGTGTAACCCCAGGCCGCGACGATCGCGACGGCGCCGACGGCGAGCAACCACCACTGGCCGGTCATCGCGACCAGGACGAGGCCGAGCACGGCGGCGAGGCCGAACGCCGCGAACGCCGCGGCCTTGACGGTCCCGGGGCTGGCCGTCCCGGAGGCGGTCAGCCGCAGCGGACCGACCCGGTCCACGTCGGTGCCGCGGATGCCGTCGGAGTAGTCGTTCGCGTAGTTGACCCCGACCTGCAGGGCCAGCGCGACACCGAGCGCGAGCGCGGCGCGGCCGAGGTGGACCTCTCCCAGCTGGGCGGCCGCGCCGGTGCCGACGAGCACAGGGGCGGCAGCAGCCGGCAGCGTCCGCGGGCGTGCACCCTGCACCCAGTCGCTGGCAGTCGTCACGTGGGGTTCCTCTCGAGCTGGCGGACGGCGAGCTGCGTGGCGGCCCGACGGTCGATCTTGCCCGGCCCGCGCACGGGGAGCGAGTCCGTGACCACGAGTCGGCGCGGGGCGTGCGGGGCACCGAGGCGGTCGGCGACGGCGGTGCGGACCTGCTCCAGCGTGGGCGGCCCGTCAGGGCGGGCGACGACGACCGCGACGACGGCCTGTCCCCACTCGGCGTCGGGCACGCCGACGACGCACACCTCGCTGACCCCCGGCAGGCTCGCGACGACCGCCTCGACCGGTCCGGGCGGGATCTTGACGCCCCCGCTGACCAGGACGTCGTCGGCGCGGCCGAGCACCGCGAGCACGCCGTCGGACCACGTCCCGAGGTCCGACGTGCGCAGGTGTCGAACCCCGTCCACCTGCGCGAACGCGTCGGCGTCGAGGTCGGGGCGGTCCCGGTAGCCGTCGGCGAGGACCGAGCCGGCCAGCAGGATCCGCCCGTCGTCGTCGAGCCGGACGGCGACTCCGGCGAGCGGGCGCCCGTCGTACACGCAGCCACCGCACGTCTCGGTCATGCCGTACGTCGTGACGACCGCGACGCCGGCCGCGCGGGCGCGCGTCAGCAGGTCCGGCGACGACGCGGCGCCACCCAGCAGCACCCCGTCGAAGGAGCGGAGCGCGTCGGTCGCGGCGGCGTCGTCGAGGAGCCGCACCAGCTGCGTGGGCACGAGCGAGGTGTACCGCGGCCCGGTGGGGCCCATCGCGCCGACCGCCGCGGCGAAGGCCACCGCCCGGAACGGGCCGGCGGCCAGCACGGTCGGCGAAGTGCCCGCCAGCACCGAGCGCACGAGCACCTGGAGGCCGGCCACGTGGTCGGTGGGGAGCGCGAGCAGCCAGTGCCCCGGGCCGGCGAGCCGGTCGTGCGTCGCGCCCGCCGACGCGCGCAGGGCGGTGGCCGACAGCAGCACGCCGCGGGGCTCACCGGTGGAGCCCGAGGTCCGGACGACGACCGCGACGTCCTCGCCCACACCGCCGGTCGTCCCCCCGGCCGACCCCGGTGCGACCGCCGGTCCGGAGCCCGCCAGAGCCGCCTCGAGCGCCGGGAGGAGCAGGTCCGGCCGCGCGGGGACGTCACGCAGGGGTCGGATCACCCGCTCAGCGTAGGTCCGACCCGGCGCGTGCCCGGCCGGGCCGCACACGGTCACGCCGTAGAGTGTCGCGCGGTTCACACCCTGAAGGAGCACCGTGCCGTCTGTCCTCACCGCCCCGTCCGCCCGCCGGCGACCCCTCGCGATCGTCGCGCTCGCGACCGGAGCCGCCCTCGTCCTGGGCGCGTGCAGCGGGTCGCCGACCGACCCGACGCCCGTGGCGCCGGTGACCCAGGCGCCCGTCATCGAGGCAGCGAAGATCGCCCCGCCCGCACCCGTGGTGCCGCCCCGCTGGCCGCTCACCGGCGTCGTCGCCACGGAGGTCGCGGTGCGCCCCGCGCTCGCGATCAAGGTCGAGAACTCGGGCGAGGCGCGCCCGCAGACCGGCCTGGACCAGGCCGACGTCGTGTGGGAGCAGGTGGTCGAGGGTGGGATCAGCCGGTTCGTCGCGGTCTACCAGTCGCAGGTGCCGGCCGAGGTCGGTCCGATCCGCTCGGTCCGCCCGATGGACCCGGCGATCGCCGCGCCCCTGCACGGTCTGATCGCCTTCTCCGGTGGCCAGCCGCAGTTCGTCCAGGACCTGAAGAACGCGGGCCTGCAGATCATCAGCATGGATGCCGGCGCTGACGGCTTCTACCGCAAGAAGGGCGTGGGTCCCGCGCCGCACAACGTGTACGGGACGCCGCAGACCTTCTGGGACCAGACCGACGCCGAGCACGCCGCCGCGCCGGCCAGCCAGTTCGTGATGGCGAAGGCCCCCGAGAAGGCCAGCGCGGCCGTCGCGGGCGGCCCGTCGACGACCGTGGCCGTGCGCCTCTCGGGCTACTCGCGTCCGACGTGGACGTGGGACGCCGCGACGGGGACCTGGCTCCGGGCGGAGGGGACCGCGCCGGCGATGCTGCGCTCCGGCGCCCAGATCGCCGCGACGAACGTGGTCACGCTCAAGGTGCGCGTGGTGAGCTCGGGCACGACGGACCCCGCAGGCAACCCGGTCCCGGAGACGGTCCTGGAGGGCACGGGCGACGCCACGGTGTCCAGCGGCGGCAAGACGGTCACGGGCACGTGGACGAAGACAGGGACGGACGCGGTGCTCACCCTCGCGACGGCCGACGGCGCGGTCCTCACCCTCGCGCCCGGCATCACGTGGGTGGAGCTGGTCCCGGTGGACTCGGGCTCGGTCACGATCAGCTGAGTCGGCCGAGGCTCCCCGGTGCGGGAGCAGCGGCGTGGCAGCCTGGTCCGGTGCAGGCGAACGACGGGGGAGCACGGATGACGACGACGACGACACGACGAGGGACGCGCAGCGCGGTCGCTGCGGTGCTCGCGGCCCTGGCCCTGGCCGTCGCGGGCTGCAGCTCGCCGCCGGAGGAGCCGCAGGAGCCGCCGGCCCCGGTGACGCAGGGTCCGACGATCGCGCCGGACAAGGCGCCCGCACCCGTGCCCGTCGTGCCGCCGACCTGGCCGCTGACCGGCGTCGCGGGCGAGCCGGCCGTGCGGCCCTCGCTCGCCGTGAAGATCGAGAACACGGCCGTGGCCCGACCGCAGACGGGCCTGGACCAGGCGGACGTCGTCTGGGAGACGATCGTCGAGTTCGACGTGTCGCGATTCATCGCGGTGTTCCACTCGCAGGTCCCCGCGGAGGTCGGGCCCATCCGGTCGGTGCGGCCGATGGACCCGGTGATCCTGGCCCCGATGCACGGGCTCCTGGCGTTCTCGGGCGGTCAGCCGGGCATCCTCGACCTCGTCGCTGCCAGCGGCGTGCAGATGATCAGCCACGACGCGGGCGCCCCGGGCATGTACCGGGTCAAGGACCGCGCGGCGCCGCACAACGTCTACGGCACGCCGACCACGTTCTGGGGCCTGGCCGACGCCGACCACCAGGCGTCCCCGGGAGAGCAGTTCACGTTCGCCCGCAGCGCCGACCGGGCGGCGGCCGTCGTGGCCGGGACGCCCGCGAGCACGCTGACGTTCCGCCTCTCACCGGCCTCCAGCCCTGGATGGGCGTGGGACCCGGCCACCGGCACCTGGCTGCGGTTCGAGGGCGCCACGCCCGCGACGGCCCGCAGCGGCGCGCGGCTGTCCGCGGTCAACGTCGTGTCGATCACCGCCGACCACCCCAACACGGGCTTCGGCGCCCAGGGCGGTGCTCCCGTGCCCACCTACACGCTGGTCGGCTCGGGTGAGGGTGTCGTCGCGACGGGCGGCAAGACGGTGGCGGTGCGCTGGCAGAAGGACTCCGACATGGCGCCGCTGCGGCTGTTCACCGCGGACGGCAAGCCCGCGGACCTGGCGCCGGGGAACACGTGGGTCGAGCTGGTGCCCGCCGGGAGCGGGTCGCTGACGATCGGCTGAGCCCATCGGTTGTCCGTCCAGGGGATGACCTCCCGGGACCGGTTGGCCACCCCAGGTCGGGACGACGACGGGCCCTCGGGTCGATGTCCTGTCGCGGCGCGCGGGCGACGCTGGACGCATGACAGCTCTCCCGCACCACCACCCCGCACCCGTCGAGCACGACGTCCGGTCCCTCGGTGCCGTCGTGGTCTCCGCCGTCGTGCTCGTCGCGCTGCTCGTGGGTGCGGCGGGCGTCCTCGGCTCGGTCGTCGACCTCGCCGGGTGGGCCCTGTCCGGCAGCTAGTACGCGTACGGGAAGCCCGACCAGTCGGGCTCGCGGCGCTCCAGGAACGCGTCGCGCCCCTCGACCGCCTCGTCGGTCATGTACGCCAGCCGGGTCGCCTCACCGGCGAACACCTGCTGCCCGGCCAGGCCGTCGTCCGCCAGGTTGAAGGCGAACTTGAGCATGCGGACGGCCTGCGGCGACTTGGTCGCGATGATCCGGGCGTACTCGAGGCCGGCGTCCTCGATCTCGTCGTGGTCGACCACGTCGTTGACCGCGCCCCAGGCGAGCGCCTGCTCCGACGAGTACTCGCGGGCCAGGAAGAAGATCTCGCGGGCGCGCTTCTGCCCCACCTGCCGCGCCAGCAGCGCGGAGCCGTACCCGCCGTCGAACGAGCCCACGTTGGCGTCGGTCTGCATGAAGCGGGCGTGCTCGCGGCTGGCGATGCTGAGGTCCGCGACGACGTGCAACGAGTGCCCGCCCCCGGCCGCCCAGCCGTTCACCAGCGCGACCACGACCTTCGGCATGGTCCGGATCAGCCGCTGCACCTCGAGGATGTGCAGGCGCCCCGCTCGCGCCGGGTCGACGTCGTCGGCGGTCTGGCCCGACGCGTACTGGTAGCCCGAGCGGCCGCGGATGCGCTGGTCCCCGCCGGAGCAGAACGCCCAGACGCCGTCCTTGGGGCTGGGGCCGTTGCCGGTGAGCAGCACCGTGCCGACGTCGGAGGTCGTGCGCGCGTGGTCGAGCACGCGGTACAGCTCGTCGACCGTGTGCGGGCGGAAGGCGTTGCGGACCTCGGGGCGGTCGAACGCGACGCGGACCACGGGCAGGTCCCGGGCGACGGCTCCGGCGGCGACGTCGTCGAGCCCGGGCCGGGCGAACCCCCGGTGGTACGTCAGGTCGGTGAGGTCCTCGAAGCCGTCGACGGTGCGCCAGCGCGTCGGGTCGAACGTGTCGGAGACGGGGGCCGGCAGCTCTGAGGTCACGGCGGCAGCCTAACCGCGCCGAGGTCTTCTGGTACTCTCGTACCAGAAACGTGCGCGGGACGGCGGGGACTGCCACCCGGCGCGCACGGCATGAAAGTGGTGCACCACCATGGCCTGGATCGTCCTCATCCTGTCCGGCATGCTCGAGGCCGGCTGGGCGCTGAGCCTCAAGGCGTCCGACGGCTTCACCAAGCTCTGGCCCACCGTGCTGTTCGTGGTCCTGCTCGTCGCCTCGATGGGCGGCCTGGCCTGGGCACTGAAGACGCTGCCGGTCGGCGTCGCGTACGGCGTCTGGGTCGGCATCGGGGCGGCGCTCACCGCCGTCCTCGCGATCGTCTTCTTCGACGAGGCCCTCTCCGTGCTGAAGATCGTGTCGCTCGTGCTGATCATCGCCGGCGTCGTCGGGCTGAACCTCTCGTCGAGCGCGCATTGACAGGCGAGCGGGCGGTCCGCGCCAAGGGCGCACGGCGGCGCGACGAGCTCGCGCGCGCCGCCGCGGCGCTCACGCTGCGCGACGGACCGGGTGCGCTCACGCACCGCCGGGTGGCCGCCGAGGCCGGGGCCTCGCTGTCGGCGACCACGTACTACTTCGCGTCCCTCGACGACCTCGCCGCGGCGGCCGGGCGTGCGCTCGCCGACGAGTGGGCCGAGCACGCGCGCACGGTGCTCGTCGCGGCGCCGACCGTGACCGTCCAGGAGGACCCCGTGGCGGCCGCACGGGTGCTCGTCGACGCCGTCCTGCCTCCCGGGGACGACACCGAGGTGCGCAGCCACTACGAGCACCTGCTCGGTGCAGGCAGGCACGCGACGCTCGCCCGCGCGTTCGCCGCCGGGCGCGGGGTGGTCGACACCGTGCTGGGCGAGCTGGTCGGGCGCGTCGGTGCGCCCACGTCGGCCGCGGTGACCACCGCCGTCGTCGACGGTGCGGTGGTGACGGCTCTGACCGAGCAGCGGCCGGTGCGGGCGACCGCGTGCGCGTTGCTCGTCGACGCCTGGGGGCTGCATTCGTCGGACTCCACCGTACGCTGACGAGGTGCCGCACAACCCCGCTGACCTGCACGTCTGGTCCCTGCCGCTCCGCACGAGGTTCCGTGGACTGACCGTCCGCGACGGGCTGCTGCTGCGCGGCAGGGCCGGGTGGGGGGAGTTCAGCCCGTTCTGGGACTACGACGTCGCCGAGTCCGTGGCGTGGTGGCGTGCCGCACGGGAAGCAGCCGACGTGGGCTGGCCGGCGCCCGTGCGGACGCGGATCCCGGTCAACGTCACCGTCCCCGCCGTCGACGCCGAGACCGCCCACCGGATCGTGCGCGAGTCCGGTGGCTGCCGGACGGCCAAGGTGAAGGTGGCCGAGCCGGGCCAGTCCCTCTCCGACGAGATCGCCCGCCTCGAGGCGGTCCGCGACGCGCTCGGACCCGACGGGCAGATCCGCGTGGACGCCAACGCCGCCTGGGACGTCGAGGTGGCCGTCGCCCGGCTGGTCGCGCTCGACCGGGCCGCCGGCGGGCTCGAGTACGCGGAGCAGCCGGTGCCCGGCGTCGACGACCTCGCGGCGCTGCGCCGACGCACGCACGTGCCGATCGCGGCCGACGAGTCGATCCGCCGGGCCGACGACCCGCTCGCGGTCGCACGGGCCCACGCCGCGGACGTCGTCGTGCTCAAGGTCCAGCCCCTCGGTGGCGTGCGTGCGTGCCTGGAGCTGGCGGAGCGCCTCGGGCTGCCGGTCGTGGTCTCGTCGGCCCTCGAGTCGTCCGTGGGGCTCGCGGCCGGGGTCGCGCTCGCGGCCGCACTCCCCGAGCTGCCCTACGCGTGCGGTCTGGCCACCGCGCAGCTGTTCCAGGACGACCTGGTCACGGACCCGTTCCGGCCGGTCGACGGCGCGCTCGACGTCCGTCGCCCCGATCCCGACCCGGAGCGGCTCGGTGCCGCCACCGCGTCCGACGAGCTCACCGCCCGGTGGGTCGCCCGGCTCGCGTCGGTCGAGGCTCGGGCATGATGGCGGGCGTGACGCCGCCGCCCCTCGATCCCGATCCGGCGACGACGGCAGCCCGGGTGCTCGTCCAGACCCTCGCCGCCCTGGGTGTCGAGGACGTGGTGCTCGCCCCCGGCTCCCGCAGCGCACCGCTCGCGTACGCGCTCGCGGACGCCGCCCGGCCGGACGACCAGCGCCCGGCGGGAGCCCCTCGGTTGCGCCTGCACGTGCGGGTGGACGAGCGGTCGGCCGCGTTCCTCGCCGTCGGTCTCACGCGCGCCTCCGCGCACGGCGCCGGCGACCAGCTGCACGCTCCCCGGCCGGTCGCGGTGGTCACCACCTCGGGCACGGCCGTCGCCAACCTGCACCCCGCCGTCCTCGAGGCGCACCACAGCGGCCTGCCCCTGATCCTGCTCACCGCGGACCGCCCGCACGAGCTGCGCGGCACGGGCGCCAACCAGACCACCGACCAGGTCGGCATCTTCGCGGGCGCGGTGCGGCTCACGGTCGACGTCCCCGCCCCCGTCGGGCTTCCCGACGAGGCGCGCAGCGTGCGCCGGACCGTCTCGCGCGCCGTCGCCGCCGCGACGGGTGCGCGCACCGGCGACCCCGGGCCGGTGCATCTCGACCTCGCGTTCCGGGACCCGCTCGTGCCCGGCGGTGCGCCGTGGCCGGAACCGTCCACCGCGGGCCTGACGCTCGTGCAGTCGCGGCACGTCGCCCCGGCGGCCACCACCGGCGCCCTGCCGACCGTCGACGCCACGGCTCCCGCGCGTCGTGGGGGAGTGGCGACCGTGCTGGTGGCCGGGGACGGCGCCGGCCCTGCCGCGCGCCGGCTGGCGGAGGTCAACGGGTGGCCGCTGCTGGCGGAGCCCTCGTCCGGCGCCCGCGGCGGCACGCACGCGATCGCGGCCTACCGCCTCCTGCTGGAGCACCCGCGGCTGGGGGGAGCGGTCCGGCGCGTCGTCGTCCTCGGGCGTCCCACCCTGTCCCGGCCCGTGCAGCGGCTGCTCGCCCGGCAGGACGTCGAGGTCGTCGTGATCGCCCCGCGCGGCCGGGACTGGCCCGACGCCGCACGCAACGCGAGCGACGTCCTGCTCGACCCGCCCGCGCGCATGCGCCAGGGCCGGATGCCTGCACCCGCCGGGTGGCTCGACGCGTGGCGCACCGCCGACGCGGCCGCGGGGAACGCGATCGACGAGGTGCTCGACGGGCTCGACGCGGGCCGCCGGTCCCGTTCCGGGACCCGGGTGACCGGCCCGGCGCTCGCGCGGGTGGTCGCGCAGGTGACCGGCGAGGGCGACGCGCTCGTGGTCGGCTCCTCCAACCCGGTCCGCGACCTCGACCTGGTGGCTCGCTGGGACTCCCCGCCGGTGGTCCTGGCCAACCGCGGGCTCGCGGGCATCGACGGCACGGTCTCCACGGCCGTCGGCGTGGCGCTCGGGATGCCGGAGCGTCGCGTCCGCGCGCTGCTCGGGGACCTCACGTTCCTGCACGACGTCGGTGGCCTGCTGCGCGGCCCACTCGAGGCGCAGGTGCACCTCCAGCTCGTGGTGGCCAACGACGACGGCGGATCCATCTTCGCGACGCTCGAACCGGGGGAGCCGGAGCGGGCGGACGTGTTCGAGCGCGTGTTCGGCACGCCGCACGGCGCGGACCTCGCGGCCCTCTGCGCGGGCTACGGCGTCCGGCACACCCGCGTCAGCGACGTCGACGGTCTGCTGCCCGCGCTCGCCGCCCCCGGACCGGGCCTGAGCGTAGTGGAGGTCCGCGTCGACCGCCTCGGGCGTCGCGCCCTGGGCGAGCGGGTGTCGGCGGAGGTCGCCGCCGCGGTAGCCGCCGTGCTGCCCGGCTGACGATCCATCAGAAACTCGCAGGCAATTCCCAGGTTCTGCGAAGGCTCCCTCCAGCCCGGTTCGGTGTGATGTACCTCGACCAAGGAGGGCACACCGATGACGACCACCCCTGAGAACGGCGCGAACGACCAGCCGAACGCTGCCGACCAGCACCCCCAGACGCACCAGACCCAGCCGCTGCCGCCCGTGAGCGCGACGCAGCCGCTGCCGGTCCACCAGACGCAGCCGCTGCCGGCCGCTCCGGCGCAGGCGCACCCGACCAACCCCTTCACGCCGCCCCACCCGGCCGCCCCGGCGGACCAGCGTGCGGCGTATGAGGCAGCGCAGCGCGCCGCGGCACAGCACGCCGCCCAGCAGCACGCCGCGCAGCTGGCTGCGCAGCAGGCCGCCCAGCCGCAGCCGGTGCACGTCGACCAGTTCGAGGCCGTCCGCCGCGCCCAGTGGGAGGCCGCCCAGCGCGCCGCCACCCACGACCCGGCGATGCAGCAGCAGCCCGCCGCCGTCTACGCGGGCCAGCCCGTCCCGGCCCCCGCGCCGCAGGGCAGCGTCCCGACGCAGCGCAAGCGCAACCTCTGGCTCCCGGTGACCTCGGCCGCCGCCGCGGCCGCGATCGTCGCCGCTGTCGCCACCGCGGGCCTCACGCACGCGCTGTCCGACAGCGACGCCTCGAGCGACCGCCCGGCGTCGCTCGCCACCATCGGCCAGTCGAGCAACGACACCGTGCCGGTGTCGGGCTCCACGTCGGAGGACCCGAACTGGGAGGCCGTCGCGAAGGCGGTCCAGCAGTCGGTCGTCGCCATCCAGGTCAGTGACGGCAACGGCGGCGGTGCGCAGGGCTCGGGCGTCATCATCGACGACGCCGGCCACATCGTCACCAACAACCACGTCGTCGCCGGCGCGAGCGGCGACGTGCAGGTCACGCTGGTGGACGGCCGCCTGTTCGACGCGACGGTCGTCGGCACCGACCCCACGACGGACCTCGCGGTCATCAAGCTCAAGGACGCACCGGACGACCTCAAGCCGTCGGCCCTGGGCGAGTCGTCCTCGGTCGTCGTCGGCCAGCCGGTCATGGCTGTCGGCAACCCGCTGGGCCTGGCCAACACGGTCACCACGGGCATCGTCTCCGCCGTCGACCGTCCGGTCTCGACCGCGGGCGACAGCAGCACCGAGGCCACGGTGACCAACGCGATCCAGATCGACGCGGCGGTCAACCCCGGCAACTCGGGTGGTCCGCTGTTCGACGCCAAGGGCAACGTCATCGGCATCAACTCGTCGATCGCCACCCTGTCCAGCGAGTCGGGCTCGATCGGCCTCGGCTTCGCCATCCCGGTCGACCTGGTGAAGAACATCGCCGCACAGCTGGTCGAGGACGGCACCGCGGAGCACGCGTTCCTCGGGGTGGGCCTGTCCGACGGCACGGCCACGGCCGACGGCGTCACGCGCCGCGGCGCGGTCGTCGAGTCCGTCAGCGACGGTTCGCCGGCCGCGAAGGCCGAGCTGCAGGTCAAGGACACGATCGTCGCGATCGACGGCAAGGCCGTCGGCGGCGCCGAGTCCCTCACGGCCTACGTGCGGTCCCTCGCGTCCGGCACAGACAGCACCCTGACGGTGGTCCGCGACGGCAAGGCCCTCGAGGTCGACGTCACGCTCGCGGTGCGGCCGGAGAGCGTCCAGCAGGAGCAGGCTCCCAGCGAGCAGGCTCCGGACGAGCAGGGCCAGCAGGCTCCCGACGACCAGCAGGGCGGCTCCGGCATCCCGGACGGGCTGAGCCCGGACCAGCTGTGGGAGTGGTTCCAGCAGCAGCAGGGCGGCCAGGGCTGAGCCCGGTCGTCACCCTCTGACCGCCGGCGGTCGCGGCCGTCGTCCCCTCCACGGACCCGGCCGTCGGCATGCACGCGGCTCACACCCTGAGCCGCACCCGCGGTCCCGCACCGGATCGCACCGTCCCGGCCGGCGCCCCCTGCGCGGCTGGGACGGACCCTCGGCCGGGACGTCAGCTGATACCGCTGGCGTCCCGGCCGAGCGCGTGCCGCATGGGGACCAGCTTGGCCTCGGACTCCGCCAGCTCGGCAGGCGGGTCGGACGCGGCGACGACGCCGCAGCCGGCGAACAGCCGGACCTGCCTCGGATCGTCGGGGTCGACCGCCGCGGACCGCAGGGCGATGCCCCACTCGCCGTCGCCGTCGGCCCCGAACCAGCCGACCGGTCCCGCGTACCGGGCGCGGTCCATGCCCTCGATGCTGCGGATGAGCTCCCGGGCTGCCACGGTCGGCGTGCCGCAGACGGCGGCCGTCGGGTGCAGGGCGGCGGCGAGCGCGAGCGACGAGGGGTGGGCGGAGTCGCCGCTGGGCGAGCTGAGCACGCCCGTGACGTCCGACGCGAGGTGCAGGACGTTCGGCAGGTGCAGCACGAACGGGACGTCGGGCACGTTGGTCGACGAGCAGAACGGCTCGAGCGCGTGGGCCACGGACGTCACCGCGTACTCGTGCTCCTCGAGGTCCTTCGACGAGTGCGCGAGGATCGCCGCGCGGGCGAGGTCCGCCGCGTCGTCGCCGGTGCGCCGGATGGTCCCCGCGAGGACGCGCGAGGTGACCAGCCCCTTCTCGGACCGGACCAGCAGCTCGGGCGTCGCGCCCACCAGGCCGTCGACGCTGAACGTCCAGCACGACGGGTACTCCACGGCGAGCCGTTCGAGGGCCCACCGCACGTCGACGGGGTGCTCGGCGCGGGCGTGCACGTCGCGCGCGAGGACCACCTTCTCCACGTCACCGGCCTTGATGGCGGCGATGCCGCGGGCGACGACGTCACGCCAGCCGTCCGCGCTCACGGCGCCGTCGGTGTAGACGACCGTGCCGGGGTCCATGGGCGGCACGCGGGGGCCGACGACGTCCGCCAGCTGCGGTGCGGCGCGCAGCCGTGCGCCCGTCGTGATCGTCGTCAGCCACGTGCGACCACCGCGGCGGCCCACGACGACCTTCGGCACGACGATCACGCCGCCCGCGGCGGAGCGGTCGTCGAACGCGAACGAGCCGAACGCCACCGGCCCGGTGCCGGGCACCTGGACCTCGTCGCGGACGATCGCGCGGGCGAGGACGTCCTGCCAGGCCCGCTCGGCGTCGGCGAACCGGTCGGCACCGCCGACCTCCACACGCAGGGTCTCGCCCCATGCCACGAGGCCGTCGCCACGACGGATCCAGGCCAGCGGGCGCTCGGACGGCAGGAGGTCGAGGAGGTCGTGGGGATCCGGTGCGTCGCTGCCGCCCAGGTCGTCCAGCGAGACCGTCCGGACGACGAGCGTGCGCGGGAGGGTGTCCGCGGGGGCGGAGGTCTGCGTGCTCATCGGTTCCAGCGTAGGCCTCGCCACCGCGTCCGCCCTGTCGAAGAGGCGCTGCGGACCTGCGACGATGGACACATGTCCCGTGCCTCCCTCGACAAGGACCCCCAGGACGTCGCCGCCATGTTCGACGCCGTGGCCCACCGCTACGACCGGACCAACGACGTCATCTCGCTCGGTCAGGACCGTTCGTGGCGCAAGGCGACGCTCAAGGCGCTCGACGCCCAGCCCGGCGAGACGGTGCTGGACCTCGCCGCCGGCACAGGGACGTCCGCCGAGCCGATGGCGGACGCCGGCGTGCGGGTGATCGCGTGCGACCTGTCCGTCGGGATGCTCGACGTCGGCAAGCGCCGCCGCCCGGACCTCGCGTTCGTCGCGGGCGACGCCCTGCACCTGCCGTTCGCCGACGCGTCCTTCGACGCCGTGACGATGTCGTTCGGGCTGCGCAACGTCAACGACGTCGACGCCGCGCTCGACGAGCTGCTGCGGGTGACCAAGCCCGGTGGTCGCCTGCTGGTCTGCGAGTTCTCCCGGCCCACGTTCAAGCCGTTCCGGACCGTCTACCAGAACTACCTCATGCGGGCGCTGCCGCCCGTCGCGCGCGCGGTCTCGAAGGAGCCGGACGCCTACGTCTACCTGGCGGAGTCGATCCGCGAGTGGCCCGACCAGCGCGAGCTCGGCCTGCTCATCAAGCACGCCGGCTGGGAGCACGTGGCCTACCGGAACCTGTCCGGCGGCATCGTCGCCCTGCACCGGGGACTCCGCCCGGCGCTCTAGGGCATCGCCTTCGCGGCGGTCGGCTGTCCGGCTGCGCCGCACGGGTGAACAATGGGCGACGAGCGACCCCTCCCGGCGGATCCGTCATGCGGTCGTCCGGGTGATCACGCCACGACCCGGACACGCTGCCGCGAGGTTAGGAATGCCTTCGCAGACAGCCCATGTGGCGCTCGTTACACTCGCCGGAGCAGTACGTGAACAACGTCACAAGTGGGGTCAGTGGTGGTGGGAGCTACGAACGATGACGCGGACGTCATCGTCGTCGGCGCAGGCCCGGCTGGGTCTGCCGCCGCGTTCCACTGCGCCTCCGCGGGCCTGGACGTGCTGCTCCTGGAGAAGTCGGAGTTCCCCCGGGACAAGGTCTGCGGGGACGGCCTGACGCCGCGCGCGGTCGCCGAGCTGGTGCGCATGGGGCTGCCCATCCGCGAGCAGGACGGCTGGATCCGCAACGTGGGCCTGCGCGTGATCGGGGGCGGTCACCGCCTCGAGCTCGCGTGGCCGGAGCTGTCCAGCTACCCGTCGTACGGGCTCGCCAGGTCGCGGATGTCCCTGGACCACACGCTCGCGGACCACGCGCGCGCCGCGGGGGCCAAGCTGCAGGAGCGCACCACCGTCACGGGACCGGTGCGCGACGAGCGCTCGGGCCGGGTCGTGGGCGTGCAGGCCAAGGTCGACGGCGAGACGGTCACGTACCGCGCGCCCGTGGTCATCGCGGCCGACGGGGTCTCCGCCCGGCTCGCCACGGGGATGGGGCTCGAGAAGCGCATGGACCGCCCCATGGGCGTCGCGGTCCGCACCTACTTCCGCACGCCGCGGCACGACGACCCGTGGATGGAGAGCCACCTCGAGCTCCGCGACGGCGAGAACAACCTGATGCCGGGCTACGGCTGGATCTTCTCCCTCGGCGACGGCACCGCGAACGTGGGGCTCGGGTCGGTGGCCTCGACGGCCGCGGCGACGAAGGTCGACTACAAGAAGCTGTTCGCGACGTGGATGGCCAACGCGCCCGCCGAGTGGGAGTTCACGCCCGACAACCAGGTGGGACCCGTCAAGGGTGCCGCGCTGCCGATGGGCTTCAACCGCGGACCGCTCTACGGCAACGGCCTGCTGCTGGCGGGGGACTCCGCCGGGATGATCAGCCCGTTCAACGGTGAGGGCATCGCGTACGGGCTCCAGGCAGGACGCGTCGCCGCCGACGCGATCGCCCAGGGCCTCGCCCGTGGCACAGCCGCCGGACGCGAGCGCGCGTTCGCCACCTACGAGCGGCGCATGAAGGACGACCTGGGCGGCTACTACACGCTCGGCCGGGTCTTCGTGCGGCTGATCGAGCACCCCGAGGTCATGCGGGTGTGCACGCGGTACGGGCTGCCGCGGCCGCTCGTCATGAAGTTCGTCCTCAAGCTCCTGTCCGACTGCTACGAGCCGAAGGGCGGTGACCTGGTGGACCGGGTCATCGCCGGCCTGGCCCGGATCGCCCCCGCAGCATGACCCCCGACCACAACGAAGTGGAGTGACGCGCGATGGACAACCCGTACGTCCCGCTGCTCTTCCTCATGGGCATCGCCGCCGTCCTCGCCCTCGGTGGCGTCGGCGCGAGCCTGGTCCTCGGCCCGCAGCGGTACAACCGCGCGAAGCTCGAGGCGTACGAGTGCGGCATCGAGCCCACACCGCACGCCATCGGCGGCGGCCGCTTCCCGATCAAGTACTACCTGGTCGCGATGACCTTCATCATCTTCGACATCGAGGTGGTGTTCCTCTACCCGTGGGCCGTGAGCTTCGCGGACCTGGCCCTCTTCGGCCTCGTCGCGATGATCGGGTTCCTGGTCCTCATCACGGTCCCGTTCGTCTACGAGTGGAAGCGCGGCGGGTTCGAGTGGGACTGAACATCGACGCAGGCTGGGAGATCTGAGATGGGCATCGAAGAGGCACCCTCCGGGTTCCTGCTGACGACGGTCGAGGACCTGGTCGGCTACTTCCGCAAGGGCTCGCTCTGGCCTGTCACGTTCGGCCTGGCCTGCTGTGCCATCGAGATGATGGCGACGGGCGCGCCCCGGTACGACATCTCGAGGTTCGGCATGGAGGTCTTCCGGGCGTCCCCGCGCCAGGCGGACCTGATGATCGTCGCCGGCCGCGTGAGCCAGAAGATGGCGCCCGTGGTGCGGCAGGTCTACGACCAGATGTCCGAGCCCAAGTGGGTGCTGTCGATGGGCGTCTGCGCCAGCTCCGGCGGGATGTTCAACAACTACGCCATCGTGCAGGGCGTGGACCACATCGTCCCGGTCGACATCTACCTGCCCGGCTGTCCGCCGCGTCCCGAGATGCTGATCAACGCGATCCTCGCGCTGCACGAGCAGATCCAGAACGAGCCGCTGGGCGCCAACCGCAAGGCGGCCGCCGCCGCTGCCGAGGCCGCCGCGATGGCCGCGACGCCGACGTCGCAGATGACGGGGCTGCTGAAGTGAGCGACGAGAAGGTGGACGCGGCCGACGCCGCGAAGCCGGGCGACGCGACGACCGGCGCGCTGCCGACCAGCCAGGCCGCGCTGGAGGCGGGGTCGCAGAACATCCCCGCCGAGGGGCGCACCCAGATCGAGGTCGTCGACGTCCGGCGCGGCATGTTCGGTGCCCAGGGGACGGGCGACACGTCCGGCTACGGCGGGCTGGTCACCGCGATCGCGCTGCCGGGGCCCAGCGAGCGGCCGTACGGCGGCTGGTTCGACGAGGTCGTGGACATCCTCACCGAGGTGCTCGACGAGTCCGGGACCACCTACGCGGCCGCGGTCGAGTCGGTCGTCGTCGACCGCGAGGAGCTCACGCTGCACGTCGCGCGCGAGCACCTGGTCGAGGTCGCCCAGGTTCTCCGCGACGACCAGGACCTGCGGTTCGAGCTCAGCCTGGGCGTCTCGGGCGTGCACTACCCGCACGACGCCGGCCGCGAGCTGCACGCCGTCTACCACCTGGTGTCGGTGACCCACTCGCGCCGCCTGCGGCTCGAGGTCGCGGTCCCGGACTCCGACCCGCACCTGCCGTCGACGGTCTCGGTGTACCCGGCCAACGACTGGCACGAGCGGGAGACCTACGACTTCTTCGGGATCATCTTCGACGGCCACCCCGCTCTGGCCCGGATCGAGATGCCCGACGACTGGCCGGGCCACCCGCAGCGCAAGGACTACCCCCTCGGCGGGATCCCGGTCGAGTACAAGGGCGCCACCATCCCGCCCCCGGACCAGCGGAGGTCGTACCGATGACCACCCAGACACCTCGTGCCACACCACGGGTCGTCGACGCCGACACCGAAGGCGTGCCCTCGTTCGAGGCGTCCGGCGGCGACTGGTCCGACATCGCCGAGGAGGCCGCGCGCCTCGGCGAGGAGCGGATCGTCGTCAACATGGGCCCCCAGCACCCGTCGACCCACGGCGTGCTCCGGCTGATGCTCGAGATCGACGGCGAGACGGTGACCGAGGCCCGCGCGGGCATCGGCTACCTGCACACCGGCATCGAGAAGAACATGGAGTTCCGCACCTGGACCCAGGGCGTGACGTTCTGCACGCGCATGGACTACGTCGCGCCCCTGTTCCAGGAGGCCGCGTACTGCCTGGCAGTCGAGAAGCTGTTGGGCATCACGGACGACGTCCCCGAGCGGGCCACGGTCATCCGGGTGCTGATGATGGAGCTCAACCGCATCACGTCGCACCTGGTCTGCCTGGCCACGGGCGGCAACGAGCTGGGCGCGACGACGATCATGACCGTGGGCTTCACGGCCCGCGAGGAGATCCTCAAGATCTTCGAGCTGATCACCGGTCTGCGCATGAACCACGCGTACATCCGCCCGGGCGGGGTCGCCCAGGACATCCCGCCGGGCGCCATCGACACGATCCGCGAGTCCCTGGTGCTCGTGAGGCACTACTTCAAGCAGCTCGAAGACCTCATGATGGCCAACCCGATCCTGCACCTGCGCCTGAAGGACGTCGGCTACCTGAGCCTGTCCGGGTGCATGGCACTGGGGGTCACCGGACCGGTGCTCCGGTCGGCAGGCCTGCCGTACGACGTGCGCAAGGCCAACCCGTACTGCGGCTACGAGACGTACGACTTCGACGTCCCCGTCGCGCAGTCCGCAGACTCCTGGGGGCGCCTCGTGCTGCGCGTCGAGGAGTGCTACCAGTCGATGAAGATCGTCGAGCAGACCCTGGACCGCCTGCAGAAGATGGGTCCCGGCCCCGTCATGGTCGAGGACAAGAAGGTCGCCTGGCCTGCGCAGATGGCCATCGGCTCGGACGGCATGGGCAACTCCCTGGACCACATCCGGGAGATCATGGGCACCTCGATGGAGGCCCTGATCCACCACTTCAAGCTGGTCACCGAAGGCTTCCGCGTGCCGGCAGGCCAGGTGTTCCAGACCGTCGAGCACCCGCGCGGCGAGCTGGGCGTGCACCTGGTGTCCGACGGGGGGACGCGGCCGTACCGGGCGCACTTCCGGGACCCGTCGTTCAACAACCTGCAGGCCACGTCGATCATGTGCGAGGGCGGGCAGGTGGCCGACGTCGTCGTCGCCGTCGCGTCCCTCGACCCGGTGCTGGGAGGGGTGGACCGCTGATGTCGATCGAGACCAGCAGGACCCACAAGACGTCGTACGACGCCGAGACGCACGCGCGCCTCACCGCGGACTCGGACACCATCGTCGCCCGCTACCCGCAGGCGCGGTCGGCCCTGCTGCCGATGCTGCACCTCGTGCAGTCGGAGGACGGCTATGTCAGCCCGCGCGGGATCGCGTTCTGCGCGGCGCACCTGGGTCTGTCCACCGCCGAGGTGTCCGCGGTGGCGACGTTCTACACGCAGTACAAGCGGCACCCGAACGGCACCTACACGGTGGGCGTCTGCACCAACACCCTCTGCGCGATCATGGGTGGCGACGCCATCTGGGAGGACCTGTCCGACCACCTGGGCGTGGGCCACGACGAGACCACCGACGACGGGGTCATCACCCTCGAGCGCGTCGAGTGCAACGCGGCCTGCGACTACGCGCCGGTCGTGATGGTCAACTGGGAGTTCTTCGACAACCAGACCCCGGACAGCGCCCGCCAGCTCGCCGACGACCTCACCGCGGGCAAGGCGGTCGTGCCGACGCGCGGGGCGGACAGCGTCTGCTCGTTCAAGGAGATGTCCCGAGTGCTGGCCGGCTTCGGTGACGGGCGGGCCGACGAGGGCGTCGGCGCCGGTGTGCCGACGCTGCGCGGTGTCGCGCTGGCGCGGGCCGAGGGCTGGACCGCGCCGGACTTCCCCGGCGCGACGGCCTCCGCCGGTGCGGGGACCACGGTGCCGGCGGTCGGCGGCGAGCAGTCGAGCGCCGAGCGCCCGGCCACCACGCCGGCCGACGTCTCGCCGGCAGCGGAGCAGAAGAAGCAGTCCACCGACGACGCGAAGGAGTCGTGATGGCGACGACCCTCACCCCCGTCCTCACGGACACGTGGGATGCCGAGCGCTCCTGGTCGCTCGCGTCGTACGAGCAGGCGGGCGGCTACCGCGGCCTGCGTCGTGCGCTGGGCATGCAGGCGGCCGACGTCGTCACCATGGTCAAGGACTCGGGCCTGCGCGGCCGCGGGGGAGCGGGCTTCCCGACGGGCATGAAGTGGGGCTTCCTGCCCGCACCCGACGGCGGACCGCGCTACCTCGTGATCAACGCGGACGAGTCCGAGCCGGGGACCTGCAAGGACATCCCGATCATGATGGCGAGCCCGCAGCACCTGATCGAGGGCATGATCATCACGAGCTACGCGATCGGCTGCCACCACGCGTTCCTCTACGTGCGCGGCGAGGTCCTGCACGTCTACCGCCGCCTGCTGAAGTCGATCGAGGAGGCGCGCGCGGCCGGCTACCTCGGCACCGACATCCTGGGCTCCGGCTTCGACCTGGAGATCACGCTCCACGCCGGTGCGGGCGCGTACATCTGCGGCGAGGAGACGGCGCTGCTCGACTCGCTCGAGGGCCTGCGCGGTCAGCCGCGACTCAAGCCCCCGTTCCCGGCGGTCGCCGGGCTCTACGCGCGGCCGACCGTGGTGAACAACGTCGAGTCGATCGCGTCGGTGCCCGGCATCGTCCTGGGCGGCGCGGACTGGTTCAAGTCGATGGGCACCGAGCGGTCCACCGGGCACGGGCTGTTCTCCCTGTCCGGGCACGTGACGCGGCCGGGACAGTACGAGGCGCCGCTGGGGATCACCCTGCGCGAGCTGCTCGAGATGGCCGGCGGCATCCGCGAGGGCCACGAGCTGAAGTTCTGGACCCCCGGGGGCTCGTCGACGCCGATCTTCACGGCGGAGCACCTCGACGTCCCGCTCGACTACGAGTCGGTCGGCGCGGCGGGCTCGATGCTCGGTACGCGCGCGCTGCAGATCTTCGACGAGACCACCTCGGTGGTGCGCGCGGTGACGCGGTGGACCGAGTTCTACAAGCACGAGTCCTGCGGCAAGTGCACCCCGTGCCGCGAGGGCACGTACTGGCTGACCCAGGTGCTGCAGCGGATCGAGGCCGGGCAGGGCACGCTCGCGGACATCGATCTGCTGCTGGACCTGTGCGACAACATCCTCGGCAAGGCGTTCTGCGCGCTCGGCGACGGTGCCACCAGCCCGATCACGTCGGCCGTGCAGTACTTCCGCTCGGAGTTCGAGGCCGGGACGCACACGCCGGCGGACGTGCTGTTCCCGCCGGAGCTCAGCAGCCTGTTCTCCTACACACCGAAGCACGAGCTCGCTGGGGTGCACGCATGACGATCCTGTCCTCCGGGCCGACGACCTCCCTGGTCCCCCCCGCTCCGGTCGCGCCCGTGGAGCCCGAGGGCGAGCTGGTCACCTTCACCGTCGACGGCATCGAGACCGCCGTGCCCAAGGGCACCCTGGTCATCCGCGCCGCCGAGGAGCTCGGCATCCAGATCCCGCGCTTCTGCGACCACCCCCTGCTCGCGCCGGCCGGTGCCTGCCGCCAGTGCCTGGTCGAGGTCTGGGCACCGGGTCGCGACGGCAACCTGGCCAAGATGCCCAAGCCCCAGGCCAGCTGCACGCTCGAGGCCACGCCGGGCATGCAGGTCAAGACGCAGCACACGTCGCCGGAGGCCGACAAGGCCCAGCACGGCGTCATGGAGCTCCTGCTCATCAACCACCCGCTCGACTGTCCGGTGTGCGACAAGGGCGGCGAGTGCCCGCTGCAGAACCAGGCGATGAGCAACGGCCGCGCGACCACCCGGTTCGTCGACGTGAAGCGCACGTTCCCGAAGCCGATCGCGATCTCGACGCAGATCCTGCTGGACCGCGAGCGCTGCATCCTGTGCCAGCGCTGCACCCGGTTCTCCGAGGAGATCGCGGGCGACGTGTTCATCGACCTGCAGAAGCGCGGTGCCAACCAGCAGATCGGCACCTTCGACACCTCCGTGCTGGGCTTCGTCGGCGAGGCCCCGCTGGGCGCTTCGGCGGAGGACACGTCCGGTCGGCCGTTCGCCTCGTACTTCTCCGGCAACACCGTGCAGATCTGCCCGGTCGGCGCCCTGACCAGTGCCGCGTACCGGTTCCGGTCGCGGCCGTTCGACCTGGTCTCCACGCCCGGCATCGCCGAGCACGACTCGCAGGGGTCGGCCATCCGCATCGACCACCGCCGCGGCGTCGTGCTGCGTCGGCTGGCGGGCGAGGACCCGACGGTCAACCAGGAGTGGATCACCGACAAGGACCGGTTCGCGTTCACGTGGCAGTCCGCGCCGGACCGCATCACGACCCCGCTCGTGCGCAACGCCGACGGCGAGCTCGAGCCGGCCAGCTGGGTCGAGGCGCTCGACGTCGCGGCCGCCGGCCTGCGGGCCGCGCAGCAGCCCGACGACCCGCGTGACACCGCGATCGGCGTCGCCGTCCTGCCCGGTGGTCGACTCACGCTCGAGGACGCGTACGCGTACGGCAAGTTCGCCCGCGTGGCGCTCGGCACCAACGACGTCGACGGCCGTGCCCGCCCGCACTCGGCCGAGGAGGAGACGTTCCTCGGTCACCACGTCGCCGGCCGCACGCTCGAGGTCACGTTCGCTGATGTCGACCGCGCCCCCGCCGTGCTGCTCGTCGGCCTCGAGGCCGAGGAGGAGGCAGGCATCGCGTTCCTGCGCCTCCGGGACGCCGTCGTGTCGCGCAAGCTCCGCGTGCTGTCCGTCGCCGCGCTGGCGAGCCGCGGTCTCGAGCGGTTGTCGGGCACGCTGCTGCCCGCGGCGCCCGGCACCGAGGCGGAGATCCTCGACGGCATCGGCACCGACCCCTCGCTGGCGGAGACGGCTGAGCTGCTCGGCACCGACGGCGCCCTCGTGCTCGTCGGCGAGCGCCTGGCCGGGGTGCCCGGTGGCTTCTCGGCCGCCGTGCGGCTCGCGCAGCGCACCGGTGCCCGGCTCGCCTGGGTCCCCCGGCGCGTGGGTGAGCGGTCCGCCGTCGAGGCCGGTCTGCTGCCGTCGCTGCTGCCGGGCGGTCGCCCGGTGGCGGACTCCGCGGCACGCGTCGACCTCGCGGTCACCTGGGGCGTGGAGCACCTGCCGGCCGAGCCGGGGCGCTCGACCACCGAGATCCTCGCCGCGGCGCGCGCGGGACTGCTCGGCGGCCTCGTCGTCGGCGGCCTCGAGCTCGCGGACCTGCCCGACCCGGCCATCGCCCGCGAGGCGCTGGACCGGGTCTCGTTCCTCGTCTCGCTCGAGGTCCGGCACTCGGAGGTGACCGACCGGGCGGACGTCGTCCTCCCGGTCGCCCCGCCCACCGAGAAGTCCGGCACGTTCGTCACGTGGGAGGGGCGTCCGCGCCCGTTCCCGCAGGCACTGACCTCGCACGCGATGGCCGACCACCGCGTGCTCGACCGGCTGGCCGACGCCCTCGGGGTCGAGCTGGGGCTGCAGACACTGACCGCGGTGCACGCGGAGCTCGACCAGCTGGGCGGATGGGACGGCGCCCGCGTCGACGCCCCCGACGTCACGGCTGCCGAGCCCCCTGCGGTGCCTGCCGGATCGGCCGTGCTGGCCACCTGGCACCAGCTGCTCGACGCCGGCCGCCTGCAGTCCGGCGAGCAGTTCCTCGCCGGCACCGCCAAGCGGCCCGTCGCCCGCATCTCCGCCGGCACGGCCGCGGCCGTCGGGGTGCAGGACGGCGGCAGCCTGAGCGTGTCCACCGATGCCGGGACGCTGACGCTGCCCGCGGTGCTCACGGACATGCCGGACCACGTGGTGTGGTTGCCGACGAACGCCGTCGGCGCCGGTGTCCGGGACGCCTTGCATGCCGACGCGGGTGCCGTGGTGCGCCTCGCGGTCGGTCCGCGCCACCTGGAGGCCCGCTCATGACGCCCCTGTCGGTCGCGGCTGTGGCCCCGGTGACAGCCGACTTCAGCAACGACACGTGGTGGATCTGGCTGATCAAGGCCGTCGCCATCGTGGTGTTCCTGCTGACCAGCGTGCTCATCGCCATCTGGTTCGAGCGCAAGGTCGTGGCACGCATGCAGGTGCGTCCCGGCCCCAACGTGCACGGCCCCTTCGGCCTGCTCCAGTCGCTCGCCGACGCCATGAAGCTCCTGGTCAAGGAGGACATGACGGTCAAGGCGGCGGACAAGCTGGTCTACGTCGTCGCGCCGATGATCGCGGTGTTCTGCTCGCTTCTGACCTTCGCGGTCATCCCGTTCGGGCCGTCGGTCGACCTGTTCGGCGTGATCACGCCGCTGCAGCTCACCGACTTCCCGGTGGCGGTCCTCTACATCCTCGCCTGCGCGTCCGTGGGCGTGTACGGGATCGTGCTCGGCGGCTGGTCGTCCGGGTCCACGTACCCGCTGCTCGGCTCCGTGCGCTCGACGGCGCAGGTCATCTCCTACGAGCTGGCGATGGGCCTGTCGCTGGTCAGTGTGTTCATCCTGGCCGGGTCGATGTCGACCTCGCAGATCGTGACGTCGCAGACCGCCGTCTGGTGGTTCCTCCCGCTGCTGCCGGCGTTCGTCATCTACATCATCTCGATGGTCGGCGAGACCAACCGCCTGCCGTTCGACCTCCCCGAGGCCGAGGGTGAGCTGGTGTCGGGGTACATGACCGAGTACTCGTCGATGAAGTTCGCGTGGTTCTTCCTCGCCGAGTACATCAACATGCTCAACGTCTCGGCCGTCGCCACCACGCTGTTCCTCGGCGGCTGGCGTGCCCCGTGGCCGATCTCCGCGATCAACGACGGCATGTTCAACGAGGGCTGGTGGCCGGTCCTGTGGTTCCTGGCCAAGCTCTGGGCGATCATGTTCGTCTTCGTCTGGATCCGCGGGTCCGTGCTGCGGTTCCGGTACGACCAGTTCATGAAGATCGGCTGGAAGGTGCTCATCCCGGCCGCGCTCGTCTGGGTGGTCTGCGTGGGCGTGGTGCAGGGCGTGCGGCAGTTCTCGGGGCTGGACCTGCGCTCCGTGCTGTTCGTGCTCGCCGGCATCGTGCTGGTGGGGCTCGTGATCTCGTTCCTCATCCCGGAGAAGAAGCAGCCCACCGCGCCGAAGCGACCACCCGGTCCGCAGGTGTACGACCCGTACGCGGGCGGATACCCCGTGCCGCCGATGCCGGGACAGGTGCTCCCGCCGTCCCCGCGCAAGCAGCGCGCGGCCGAGGCCGCAGCGGCCGCGGACGCCGAGAACACGACGACCCCCCAGGTCACGCAGGAGGTGCACGGTGGCTGACCAGCGCAAGCCCGTCCGCAAGCCGGCCGCCCAGACGCCCGCGAAGGGCAAGGCCGTCGCGCCGCGCCCTCGCACGGGTGAGGTCGCCGCGCCCGAGCCCGAGGGCTACACGTCGCTCATCGAGCCGCGCGGTGCGGTCTCCGACTTCCTCGCCCCCGTGGGCGGGTTCGGCGTCACGCTGTCGAACATGTTCCGGCCGACGGTCACCGAGCAGTACCCGTCGGAGAAGGTGCCGGCCAAGCCCCGGTACCACGGCCGCCACCAGCTGAACCGGTACGCCGACGGCCTGGAGAAGTGCATCGGCTGCGAGCTGTGCGCCTGGGCGTGCCCCGCGGACGCGATCTACGTCGAGGGTGCGGACAACACCCCTGACAACCAGCGCTCGCCGGGGGAGCGGTACGGCAGCGTCTACCAGATCAACTACCTGCGCTGCATCTTCTGCGGCCTGTGCATCGAGGCCTGCCCGACCCGCGCGCTGACCATGACCAACGAGTACGAGCTGGCCGGTCCGACGCGCGCCGGCATGATCTGGGAGAAGGAGGACCTGCTCGCCCCGCTGCGCAGCGGGATGCTCCAGGCCCCGCACCCGATGGTCGAGGGCACGACGGACACCGACTACTACCGCGGCGAGGTCACCTCGTCCACGCCGGCGCAGGTCGCATGGGTCCAGGAGCACCGGCCCGAGGACCCGACGCTGCCCGGCGGCGCCGGTCTGGACGCGGCGAACGTGCCGGGTCCGACCGCGGCCGTGATGGCGGCGACCGTGGCGGCCGCGACCAAGCAGGGCACCCGATGACCGGGCTCGCCACCTCCCTGCTGGAGTCGGGGGAGACGACGACCGCCGAGGCGGTGCTGTTCTGGACGCTGGGGCCGATCATGGTGCTCGCCGCGCTCGGGCTGCTGTTCGCGAAGAAGGCGGTGCACGCCGCGCTCGCCGTGATCGTGGTGATGATCTCGCTGGCGTTCCTCTACGTCGCGCAGGACGCGGTGTTCCTCGGGGTCGTCCAGGTGGTCGTCTACACCGGCGCCGTGATGATGCTCTTCCTGTTCGTCCTCATGCTCGTCGGCGTCGACAGCTCGGACTCGCTGGTGGAGACCATCCGCGGGCAGCGCGGGATCGGGCTGCTGGCGGGCATCGGGCTCGGGGTGGTGCTCGTCGGCGTGGTCGGACGTGCCGCCTACGGCAAGCCGTACGGGCTCGCCGGTGAGGCGTCGGACAACAACCCGACCGGCGTCGCGCACATCATCTTCGGCCAGTACGTGTTCGCGTTCGAGGTCGTCGGTGCCCTGCTGGTCACGGCGGCGCTCGGCGCCCTCGTCCTGACGCACCGCCAGCGGCTCACGCCGCGCGTCGGCCAGAAGGAGCGTGCCGACGCCCGCGTCGCGGCCGGCGCGACCCTCACGCCCCTCCCGGCGCCGGGTGTGTACGCGCGGCACAACGCCATGGACGTGCCGGCCCTGGGGCCGGACGGTCGGCCGCTCGAGAGCTCGGTCCCGCGCGTGCTGCGCGTCCGCGGGCAGGAGGCCGACGCCGAGGAGTTCGCCGCCCGGACGGAGCGGGTGCTCGCCGGGGTCTCGCAGGTCCGCGGCAACCCGCCGCCTGCGGCAGCACCCGGGAGCGCGTCCGCGAACGCGCCCGACCTCGGCGCCGCGGTGAGCGACTCCGGACAGGACGGCCCGTCGACCGGCCCTGCGGGCGTCATCGGACAGGGCGTCATCGGACAGGGCGTCAACGGACAGGAGGAGGGCAAGTGAGCCTCACCCACTACCTGGTCCTCTCGGCGATCCTCTTCTCGATCGGCGCGACGACCGTCCTGCTCCGCAGGAACGCGATCATCGTGTTCATGGGTGTCGAGCTCATGCTCAACGCGACGAACCTCATGCTCGTGACGTTCGCCCGGATCCACGGTGACCTGTCGGGCCAGGTGCTCGCGTTCTTCGTGATGGTCGTGGCCGCCGCCGAGGTCGTCGTCGGGCTCGCGATCATCGTTGCCATCTTCCGCACCCGCCGCTCGGCCTCGGTCGACGACATCAACCTGTTGAAGAGCTGAGGGGCGACGTGCACACCCTGACCACTCTCGTGGCGAGCCTGCCCTCCGACAGCTTCAACCCCGCCAGCGAGACCGTGCGGGCCGGAGTCCTCCTCGTCGCACCGCTGCTCGTCGGGCTCCCGCTGCTCAGCGCCGCGGTGCTGCTGCTGTCGGGACGCCGCTCGGACCGGTGGGGGCACTGGCTCGGCGTCCTCGCCTCGGCCGCCTCCTTCGTCGTCGCCGCGATCGTGTTCGTCACGATGCTCCAGCGCTCCGCGGACTCGCGCGTCATCGACGTGTCCCTGGGCACCTGGATCGACGCGGGCGCGTTCCAGCTGGACGCGGGCATGCGGCTGGACCCGCTCTCGCTGACGTTCGTGCTGCTGGTGACGTTCGTCGGCACGCTCATCCACATCTACGCCGTGGCGTACATGGACCACGACGTCGACCGCCGACGGTTCTTCGCGTACCTCAACCTCTTCGTCGCGGCGATGCTCATCCTGGTGCTGGCCGACAGCTACCTGCTCCTGTTCGTCGGCTGGGAGGGTGTCGGCCTGGCGTCGTACCTGCTCATCGGCTTCTGGAACTACAACACCGAGTACGCGGTCGCCGCGAAGAAGGCGTTCGTCGCCAACCGCATCGGCGACCTGGGCCTGATCATCGCGCTCGGGATCATGTTCGCGACCTTCGGTGCTGTCGACTTCGGGACCGTGCTCAGCGGGGCGGACGGCGGCGCGAGCGAAGGCACGCTCACGGCGATCGGGCTCATGCTCCTGCTGGCCGCCTGCGGCAAGTCGGCGCAGTTCCCGCTGCAGTCCTGGCTCGGCGACGCGATGGCCGGCCCGACGCCGGTCTCCGCGCTCATCCACGCCGCCACCATGGTCACCGCCGGCGTCTACCTGATCGTCCGGTCCGCGCCGCTGTTCGACGCCGCACCGACGGCCCAGCTGGTCGTCGTCATCGTCGGCGCGATCACGCTGCTGTTCGGGGCGATCGTCGGTTGCGCGAAGGACGACATCAAGAAGGCGCTGGCAGCCTCGACGATGTCCCAGATCGGCTACATGATCCTGGCCGCGGGGCTGGGTCCCGTCGGGTACGCGTTCGCGATCTTCCACCTGATCACGCACGGCTTCTTCAAGGCCGGGATGTTCCTCGGGGCGGGGTCGGTCATGCACGGCATGGACGACCAGGTGAACATGCGCCGGTTCGGCGGGCTCGCGCGGTACATGACGATCACCTGGCTGACGTTCATGGCCGGCTGGCTCGCCATCATCGGCGTCCCGCCGTTCTCCGGGTTCTTCAGCAAGGACAAGATCATCGAGGCCGCGTTCGTGCCGGTCGACGGCGCACCGTGGCGGGCCTGGGTGTTCGGCAGCATCACGATGCTGGCGGCCGGCATCACCGCGTTCTACATGTCGCGCCTGTTCTTCATGACGTTCGAGGGTGAGCGCCGCTGGTCCACCAAGCGCGACGGCTCGGCGCAGCACCCGCACGAGTCCCCGAAGCTCATGACCTGGCCCATGATCGTGCTGGCCGTCGGGTCGGTCGGGCTCGGCTTCTTCCTCAACTCGGGGGGCCGGTTCGTGGAGTGGCTGGCGCCGGTGCTCGGGCATCCGGAGCACGAGGAGCCGGTGCTGCCCATCTGGGTGCTGACGGTCCTCACGCTCGCGCTCGTCGTCGTCGGCGTGGTGATCGCCTGGCGCCGGTACGCGGTCTCGCAGGTCCCCGTCGTGCCGCCGGTCGGCACCGCGCTCACCCGCGCGGCCCGTGTCGACCTCTACCAGGACTCGGTGAACGACATCGTCCTGGTGGAGCCCGGTCAGGCCCTCACGCGTTCGCTCGTGTACGTCGACCGGACCGCGATCGACGGCACCGTCACCGGTGTCGGGTTGTCCACGGTCCTGCTGGGTGGCTGGGTGAGGCGTCTGCAGACCGGGTACGTCCGGTCCTACGCCGCCTCGATGCTGCTCGGGCTGGTCGTCCTCGTCGTCATCGTCCTGCTCGTCCAGAGCTGAAGGAGCACTGAGTGATGTCGTCCTCCTTCCCCTGGCTGACCGCCCTGATCGTCGTGCCCCTGCTGGGTGCGGTGGCGCTGTGGTTTGTCCCGGCCGGACGCGCCCGAGCCGTCGCGCTCGGCGTCTCCCTGCTCGAGCTGGTGCTCGGCATCGCGGCGCTCACGGCGTTCGACGTCGCCGACGCCGGTGCCGTCCAGCTCCTCGAGGTGCACGGCTGGATCCCCGCGTTCGGGGTGTCCTACGCGGTCGGCGTCGACGGCGTGGGTCTGATCCTCGTGCTCATGTCCGTGCTGATCGTGCCGCTGGTGGTCCTGGCCGCCTGGCGCGAGCAGGGCAGCCTCACGGTGGCCTCCGACCAGCTGCGGCGCTACCTCGCGCTCGTCCTGCTGCTCGAGGCGTTCATCGTCGCCGTGTTCGCGGCCCGGGACGTGTTCTTGTTCTACGTCCTGTTCGAGGCCATGCTCATCCCGGTCTACTTCATGATCGGCCTGTTCGGCGGGGCCCAGCGGCGCTACGCGGCCGTGAAGTTCCTGCTCTACTCGCTGACCGGTGGCCTGATCATGCTGGTCGCGGTCATCGCCCTGTACCTGCAGGGACCGGGCGGACCGCAGGGCTTCCTGACGGAGAACCTCACGGGCATCACGCTGGACCCGACGGCCGAGAAGCTCATGTTCTGCGCGTTCTTCCTGGCGTTCGCCATCAAGGCGCCGATGTTCCCGGTGCACACCTGGCTGCCGGACGCTGCGCAGCAGGCGCCTGCGGGGACCTCGACGCTGCTGGTCGGCGTCCTGGACAAGGTCGGCACGTTCGGGATGCTCACGCTGTGCCTGCCGCTCTTCCCGAACGCGTCCCGCTGGGCCGCGCCGGTGGTCATCGTGCTGGCCGTCATCTCGATCCTGTACGGGGCTCTGCTCGCGATCGGGCAGAAGGACCTCATGCGGCTCATCGCGTACACGTCGGTGTCGCACTTCGGGTTCATCGTCCTGGGCATCTTCGCGTTCACGTCGACGTCGATCGCGGGCTCGTCCTTCTACATGGTCAACCACGGGCTCTCGACCGCCGCGCTGTTCCTGATCGCCGGGTTCCTGATCGCCCGGCGCGGGTCGCAGCAGATCGCCGACTTCGGCGGGCTGCAGAAGATCGTGCCGGTGCTCGCGGGGACGTTCCTGGTCGCAGGCCTGTCCGCGCTGTCGCTGCCGGGTCTGTCGACGTTCATCAGCGAGTTCCTGGTGATCGTGGGCACCTTCGCCCGGCACCCGGCCGCCGCGATCGTCTCGAGCCTGGGTGTGGTCCTCGCCGCGATCTACGTGCTGTGGACCTACCAGCGCATGTTCACCGGTCCCGAGCGACCCGAGCTGGCCGGCATGGTCGACGCGGGAACCCGGGAACGGTGGGTCGTCGCGCCGCTGCTCGCCCTGATGGTCGTGTTCGGCTTCGTCCCCGGTCCGGCGCTCGACCTGGTCCGCCCACCGGCGAGCGTCACGCTCGAGCAGGTCGGGGTCCAGGACGTGCCCGCCAATGCAGCTTCTGATGAAGGGAGCGACCAGTGACTGACTTCGTCGCACCGGCGGTCGACTGGGCCGCACTGAGCCCGGTCATCATCGTCCTGCTCGCCGCCGTGGTCGGCGTGCTCGTCGAGGCGTTCGTGCCGGCCCGGGTCCGCCGGACGGTGCAGCTGAGCCTCGCGGTCGCCGCGCTGGCGGGCGCCGTCATCGCGGTCGCCGCGCTGTGGAGCGGTGTCGAGGAGACCGGCGGCACGGTCGTGCTCGGCGGTTCCCTGCTGGTCGACGGGCCGACGCTGGTCCTGCAGGCCACCATCGCGCTGCTGGCGCTGGTCTCGCTGCTGATCATCGCCGACCGGACGGACACGGGTGAGGACGCGTTCGCCCCGAACGCCGCTGCCGTGCCGGGCTCCGACTACGAGGAGCTCGCGCGCCGCAAGGGCGTGCAGCAGACGGAGATCTACCCGCTGGTGCTGTTCGCCACGGGCGGCATGCTGATCTTCCCCGCCACGGGTGACCTGCTGACGCTCTTCGTCGCGCTCGAGGTGCTCTCCCTGCCGCTGTACCTGCTCACGGGGATGGCCCGCCGCCGGCGCCTGCTCTCGCAGGAGGCGTCGATGAAGTACTTCTTGCTCGGCGCGTTCTCCTCGGCGCTGCTGCTCTTCGGCATCGCGCTGGTCTACGGCTACTCGGGGTCCCTGCGGTACTCGGAGATCGCGGAGGCCACGCAGATCCCCAGCGGCCTGGACAGCCTGCTGCTGGTCGGCGCGGTGCTGATCCTGTCCGGCCTGCTGTTCAAGGTCGGCGCGGTGCCGTTCCACACGTGGACGCCCGACGTCTACCAGGGCGCCCCGACCCCGATCACGGGCTTCATGGCGGCGTGCACCAAGGCCGCCGCGTTCGGCGCGCTGCTGCGGATCGTCTACACGATGCTGCCGGGTCTCGCGTGGGACCTCGGCGTGCTGCTGTGGACGGTGGCCATCCTGACGATGGTCGTCGGCACGGTCGCGGCGCTGGTCCAGACGGACATGAAGCGTGTCCTCGGCTACTCCTCGATCGCGCACGCCGGGTTCATCCTCACCGGCATCATCGCGCTGAACGAGGCCGGCATCGTCGCGGTGCTGTTCTACCTGCTGGTCTACGGGGCCGCGACCGTCGGGGCGTTCGGCATCGTCTGGCTGGTGCGGGAGCGCGCGGGCGGGCACGACGAGTCCAGCCCGATCCTCGGCGAGGCCACGCACCTGTCGCAGTGGGCCGGGCTCGGCAAGACCCACCCCCTGCTCGCCCTGACGTTCGGGCTGTTCTTGCTCTCGTTCGCGGGCATCCCGCTGACCGCCGGGTTCGCCGGGAAGTTCTCGGTGTTCTCCGCTGCGGTCGAGGGCGGCGCGTGGCCGCTGGCGCTCATCGGCGTCCTGGCGTCGTCGGTGGCGGTGTTCTTCTACGTGCGGATCATCGTGCTGATGTTCTTCACGGAGCCGGCCGGCGCCGAGGGGGAGCCCACCGAGGCCGCCGCCCTGGCGCCGTCGGCGGAGGGCTTCGCCCTGGCCGGTGACGCGGCGGTGGCCGTCCAGGCGGAGCCGGTGGTCCAGGCGCGCTCGACCGTCACGACGACCGTGATCGGGACCGAGGGGTTCGCCGTCGTCGCGATCGCGGCCTGCGCGCTCGTGACCATCGTGCTCGGCGTGTTCCCGTCCCCGGTGCTCGACCTCATCGCGTCCGTGGCGACATTCCTGCCGTGACGCACGCCTGTCTGGCGGGATCGCTACGCCGGGATAGGTTCTAGCCGTGACTTCGTCGACGACCTTCCCGCTGGCCGATCCCGACCTGGCCGACCGGCTGGCCGTGCGACTCGCGCTGGTCGAGGAGCGTCTGCGGGACGCTGTGACCAACGTGGACCCGCTGGCTGACGACGCGTCGCGGCACCTGGTCAACGCGGGTGGCAAGCGCCTGCGCCCGCTGCTGACGCTGCTCGCGGCGGAGCTGGGCGACGGGTCGCGCCGGGAGGTGGTCGACGCTGCGGTCGTCGTCGAGCTGACGCACCTGGCCACGCTGTACCACGACGACGTCATGGACTCCGCGCCGCTGCGTCGTGGTGCCCCCGCGGCCCACGAGGTCTGGGGCAACTCGGTCGCCATCCTCACCGGCGACCTGCTGTTCGCGCGGGCGTCGGCGACCGTCGCCGGCCTGGGGCCCGACGCGGTCCGGATCCAGGCCGCCACGTTCGAGCGCCTGTGCCTCGGCCAGCTGCACGAGACCGTCGGCCCTCGGCCGGAGGACGACCGGGTGGCCCACTACCTGCAGGTCCTCGCGGACAAGACGGCCTCGCTCATCGCCACGTCAGCCCGGTTCGGCGCGATGTTCGCGGGCTGCCGGCCGGACGTCGTCGCCACGGTGACGGGCTTCGGGGAGAAGATCGGTGTCGCGTTCCAGCTGGCCGACGACGTCATCGACCTGACCTCGAACGGCGACGTGACCGGCAAGACACCGGGCACCGACCTGCGGGAGCGCGTGCCGACGATGCCGGCTCTCCTCCTGCGCGCCCGTGCCGCGCAGGAGGGCTCCTCGGACGAGGACCGCCACCTGGTCGGCCTGCTCGACGGTGACCTGTCGGGTGACGACGACCTGGCCGCCGCGGTCGCCGCGCTGCGCGTGCATCCCGTGGTCGAGGACACCCGTGCCCGGGCTGTCGCGCTCGCCCAGGCGGCCGTCCGCGAGCTGGACCCGCTGCCCGCCGGGCCGGTCAAGGACGCGCTGATCTCGTTCGCCGACGCCCTCGTGGACCGTGCGGCCTGACCGAACCCGGTCGGGTGAACGAGGGCGCGGAACCGCTCCACGATCTGGCACCATGACGCGCGGCACGCCGGTGGTCGGGCACGGAGGGAACCTGTGAGCACTGCGAGGAACGAGTCGGCAGCACCGGTCCCGTCCGCACGTCGCGCGACCGCTCGGACCGCGTCGTTCGCCGTCGCTCCCGGTTCCGTCGCCCCCGTCGGCAGGCGGGTCGCGGCGTTCGCGCTCGACCTCCTCGTCGCGCTGGTGGCCGTCGGCATCGGGTACGTCGTCGTCGCCGCCCTGGCCCCGCCCGCGGGGAGCCCGGTCCTCCTTCTTCCGCTGGTCCTCGGGATCGCGGTGGGTGTCAGCCAGTGGATCGCCGAGGCCCGGACGGGTGCGACGGCGGGGAGCGCGATCCTCGGCATCCGGACGCTGTCGGGCTCGACCGGACGCCCGGCCGGTCTGCTCGCCATCCTCGTCCGCCAGGTCGTGGTCGGCCTCGGGGCGATCGTCTGTGGCGTCGGCGAGTGGGTCGTCGTCGCCTCCGGCGCGTGGGACCACACTCCCGCTCAGCGCGGCTGGCACGACAAGGCGGCGGGCACGGTGGTCCTGCGGGCACAGGCCGTCCGACGTGCGTCCGCCCGGGGAGAGAGCGCGCCGGTGGCGTGGAGCTCGGCCGGGCCGCGCCACGTCGAGGGGGCACGACCGTCGGGGAGCGAGCCCGTGGGTCTGGTCCCGGTCGCGACGGCGCGGCCCGCTCCCGTGCCGATGCCCGGCGAGCTGGTCTCGGCACCGACGTGGGACGCCCCTCCGCCGCCGGACGTGGCGGCCCCGCCGCCCGCACCGGTGATCGAGGCCGTGCCCGACCGCGCCGCCGCAGGTGACTCGCCGCCCGCTGCCGCGCTGATCGACACCCCGGCAGAACGCCGTCCCGACCGGGTCGAGGTGGAGCACACGCGCCTGCGCCCGCCGGCTCCGGAGGGTGCGGCCCGCACGGGTGTGCGGCTCCGGTTCGACACCGGCGAGCAGGTCGACGTCACGGGGAACGGGCTCATCGGGCGCAACCCCGGCCCGGAGGCGGGCACCGACCACGTGGTGGCGATCGACGACCCGCAGCGGTCGATCTCGAAGGTGCACCTGGCATTCGGGCTGGAGGCGGACGGTCGGCTCTGGGTCATGGACCGCGGCTCCACCAACGGCACGGTCGTCGTCGGTCCCGACGGCCGGACGGCGGCGCTGGTCGCCGGGTCGCGGGCCACGGTCGCACCGGGGTGGATCGTCCGGTTCGGCCAGCGATCGGTGCAGGTCACGCAGCGGTAGCACCGCGGGCGTCGCGACCGGTCCGACTGGCTATGCTGACCGTCGACTCACGTCGAGCGGCCCCCCACGCCGACGCACCCGAAGGACGCCGATGACGCACCGGAGCCCCACGCGATGACTGACTCCCGCGTGATCCTCCGTGTCGGCGTCGCCACGGAGAAGGCCCAGCGTGTGCGCAACGAGGACAGCGTCTCCGTGGCCGACGGGCTCTACCTCGTCGCCGACGGCATGGGCGGCCACGAGGCGGGCGAGGTGGCGAGCAGGACCGCCATCGAGTCCCTGCGAGGGCTGGGCGCCGGGACGCCGACGCCCGCGGACGTCCGGTCGTCCGTCCGGGCGGCGCACGCGGCCGTCCGGGACCTCCCGGCGTCCACGGGCCGACGCCCCGGCACCACCGTGACGGGCGTCGTGGTGACGTCGCACGGTGAGACCCCGTGCTGGCTGGTGCTGAACGTGGGCGACTCGCGGACCTACCGGATGGCCGGTGGCGTGCTCGAGCAGGTGACGCGCGACCACTCGGAGGTGGCGGAGCTGGTCGAGCGTGGCCTGGTGGCGGCGGCGGACGCACCGCACCACCCGCGCCGGAACGTGGTGACGCGGGTGCTGGGCGGCGGGGCGTCCGACGTGGAGCCGGACGTCTGGCTGCTGCCGGTGAGCCCCGGGGACCGCATGCTCGTGTGCTCGGACGGGCTGACCGACGAGCTGTCCGACGCCCGCATCGAGGCGGAGCTGCGGGCCGAGGACGAGGCACAGGCCGCCGCGGACCGCCTGGTCGCGGCCGCGCTCGCCGCGGGTGGCCACGACAACGTCACGGCGATCGTCCTGGACGCGACCCTCAGCCCGCGCTGACCTCGGCCGCACGCCTGCTGAGCCGCTGCGCGCGGCCGGTGCGGACGCCGTCGACCGTGAGGATGCCGAGCGCCGTCCACACCAGGGCGAAGCCCCACCAGCGTGCGGCGGGCATCTGCTCGCCCAGGACGAGGACGCCGATGAGCAGCTGGAGCGTCGGGGCGATGTACTGGAGCAGCCCGAGCATGGACAGGGGAAGGCGACGGGCGGCGGAGTTGAACAGCAGCAGCGGGATGGCGGTGACGACGCCGGACGACGCCAGGATCAATGCGTGCGCTGCGCCCTCGGTCTCGAACGTCCCCTGACCGATGGCGCTCATCCAGACGAGGTAGCCGAGCGCCACGGGGGCGAGCACGAGCGTCTCGACGGCGAGCCCGGGCACGGCTCCGACGGTGCGCCCGACCCGGTTCTTGATGAGGCCGTAGAACCCGAAGGTGAGCGCGAGCACCAGGGCGATCCAGGGCAGCTGTCCGTAGCCGGCGGTGATGACCACGACGGCGGCGGCACCGAACCCGAGGGCCACCCACTGCACGGGCCGCAGCCGCTCGCGCAGGACGACGACGGCGAGCGTGACGGTGACCAGCGGGTTGATGTAGTACCCGAGGGCGGCGTCGACCACGCGGTCGGTGAGGATGCCGAAGACGAAGACGAGCCAGTTGATCGCCAGCAGCACGGCGGCCACCGCCAGGACCCCGAGCGTCCGGCGGTTGCGCAGTGCGGTGACGTAGGCGCCCCAGGTCCGCGTGGCGGCGAGCAGGACGAGGCAGAACAGCAGCGACCAGACGACGCGGTGCGCGATGATCTCGACCGCACCGGCCGGCTGGAGCAGCGGGAAGTACAGCGGGAGCACGCCCCACAGGACGTAGGCGCCGATCCCTGTCGCGAGGCCGAGCTGGTCGAGGGGCGCGGCGACCGGGCGGGCGGCGGTGGGGGAGTCGGGCACCCGACGAGCCTAAGGTCCCGGTTGACGGCGGGTGACACCTCCCCTAGTGTCCGTTTGCAGCAACTTTCACCGACGTTGCAGACCAAGTTTCGTGGCTCTGCAGCGCTGGTGCAGCGCGCCCTCCGCCGGGGATCCCGGTGGTCGGCACACCTACTCCCGGGGCCGGCCCGCCGGCTCCACCCGCGTTGCCGCGTGCCGGGCACCCCTCGGTGCGCGTCGTGCGGATGCAGGCCGGTCATCGCGACGATGCGGTGACCGCGAGCGGCCCGACGACGACGTCGGCCCCACCTCGAGGAGTGCTCCACGTGTCGAAGAACCCGCCCCGCCCGCGCCGAGCCGCTCTCGGCGCCCTGCTCGCCGCGGTCCTCGCCCTGGCAGGGCTGACCGCCGCCGGCGTGACCGCCGCCGGGCCGGCCACCGCCGCGCCCGCCACCATGCGACCCGCCGCCAACCTGTTCCAGTGGACGTGGGACGGGATCGCGCAGGAGTGCACCACCCAGCTGGGCCCGGCCGGCTACGGCTACGTCCAGACGTCCCCGCCCAACGAGCACGTGGTGCTCGCCGGCCAGTGGTGGACGTCCTACCAGCCGGTCAGCTACAAGGTCTCCTCCAAGCTGGGCACCCGCGCCGAGTACAAGGCGATGATCGACACCTGCCGCGCCGCCGGCGTCTCGGTCATCACGGACGTCGTCGTCAACCACATGTCGGGCCAGACCAGCGCGGGCACCGGCTGGGCCGGCACGGCGTACTCCGAGGAGCGCTACCCCGGACCCGAGGGCGGCTACGGCCCGCAGGACTTCCACAGCTGCAAGACCAACATCAGCAACTACAACGACCGCTACCAGGTGCAGAACTGCCGCCTGGTCTCCCTGCAGGACCTCGACACGGGCAGCGACTACGTGCGCTCGGAGATCGCGGCCTACCTCAACGACCTCATCTCGCTCGGCGTCCGCGGGTTCCGGGTCGACGCGTCCAAGCACATCGCCGCGGGCGACCTGGAGGCCATCCGGGGGAAGCTCACCGACCAGAGCGTCTACATCGAGCACGAGGTGATCGCCGGCGGCGGTGAGCCCATCCAGCCCGCGGAGTACTTCGGCTCGGGCGACTCCAACGAGTTCAACTACTCCCGGAACCTGAAGTCGGTGTTCCAGAGCGGCAACCTGTCGTCGCTCGGTGGTCTCAAGGACCAGTCCTGGCTGCTGCCGACCGACAAGGCCGCGGTGTTCGTCGACAACCACGACACCGAGCGCAACGGCGAGACGCTCAGCTACAAGAACGGGTCCGACTACCGCCTGGCGAACGTGTTCGCCCTCAGCTACCCGTACGGCTGGCCGACGGTCTACTCCGGCTACGCGTTCAGCAACAACGACGCCGGGCCGCCGCAGCAGGGCAACGGTGCGGTGGACGACGCCGTCTGCGGGCAGGGCACCTGGACGTGCGCGCACCGCTGGAACGAGACGGCGCACATGGTCGGCTTCCGCAACGCCGTCGGCACCGCGGCCCTGACGAACGTCTGGAGCGACGGCGGCCGGCTCGCCTACGGGCGGGGGTCGCTCGGGTACGTCGCGATCAACCGCAACGGCTCGGCGCTGCAGCGCACGTTCCAGACGTCGCTCCCCGCCGGGCGGTACTGCGACGTCATCAGCGGCGCGACGACGAGCGGCGGGTGCTCCGGCACGACGGTCACCGTGGCGTCGGGCGGCTCGGCCACGTTCACCGTCCCCGCCAACGGGTCGGTCGCTCTGCACGTCGGACAGCTCGCGGGCGGCACCGGAACCCCGACGCCGACACCGACGCCGAGTCCGACCGGTGCCTCGCAGATCTCGTTCGGGGTCAACGCGACGACGTCGTGGGGCCAGAACATCTTCGTCGTGGGTGACCGCGCGGAGCTGGGCAGCTGGAACCCGGCGAGCGCGATCGCGCTGTCGTCGGCCACCTACCCGGTCTGGCGGGCGAGCGTGACGCTGCCCGCCGGCACGGTCGTCCAGTACAAGTACGTGCGCAAGGAGTCGAACGGTGCGGTGACCTGGGAGTCCGGGTCCAACCGCACCGCGACGGTGCCGGCCAGCGGGGTCCTCACCTTGACCGACACCTGGCGCAGCTAAGGACGTTCCGGGTGCCGTCCCCTCCGTCGGGGGCGGCGCCCGGGACCGCGAACGGGGGTGGCGTCGAGCGCGTGGAGGTGTGCGGCGCCACCCCTCCCGCCGTCTCACGGGTGTCCAGATGCTGGCGCGCAAGCAAGGCGCGCCTCACCGCCGGTCCTACACTGGCCCTGAGCACAGTCCTGCACGGTGCCGTCGGTCGTGCCTGGCGTTTGCCGGGACCCGGCGCGTCATACCTCCCCGCAGGGCTCCCCTGATCGGAAGGCACCCGCGTCCCGTGAGCACCCCGACTCTGCGAGTGGCCGTCGTCGGCGCAGGCCCGGCCGGCATCTACGCCGCCGACATCCTGTCGAAGACCGACCTCGACGTCAGCATCGACCTCTTCGAGCGCCTGCCCGCGCCGTTCGGCCTCGTGCGCTACGGCGTCGCGCCGGACCACCCGCGCATCAAGCAGATCATCGTCGCCCTGCAGAAGGTGCTGGAGCGCGGTGACATCCGGCTGCTCGCCAACGTCGACTACGGCACCGACCTCAAGCTGGACGACCTGCGCCAGTTCTACGACGCCGTCATCTTCTCCACGGGCTCCATCCGCGACGCCGCGCTGCCGGTCCCGGGCATCGACCTCGAGGGCTCCTACGGCGCCGCCGACTTCGTGTCCTGGTACGACGGCCACCCGGACGTCCCGCGCACCTGGCCGCTGGAGGCCCAGCACGTCGCCGTCCTCGGCGCCGGCAACGTCGCGCTCGACGTGGCCCGCATCCTGGCCAAGCACGCCGACGACCTGCTGCCCACCGAGGTCCCGGCCAACGTCTACGACCTCCTCAAGGCCTCGCCGGTCACCGACGTGCACCTGTTCGCGCGCCGCGGCCCGGCCCAGGTCAAGTTCTCGCCGCTCGAGCTGCGCGAGCTCGGGCACGTCCCCGACGTCGACGTCATCGTCTACCCCGAGGACTTCGACTTCGACGAGGGCTCGATGGCGGCCATCCACTCGTCCAACCAGACCAAGCAGGTCGTCAAGACCCTCACGGACTGGACGCTCAAGGAGCCGGAGGAGAACACCGCGAGCCGGCGCATCCACCTGCACTTCCTGCACAAGCCCGTCGAGATCCTCGGCGAGGACGGTCGCGTCGTCGGCGTCCGCACCGAGCGCACCGCGCTGAACGGCGACGGCAACGTCACCGGCACCGGGCAGACGCACGACTGGCCGGTGCAGGCCGTCTACCGCGCGGTCGGCTACTTCGGCTCGCCGCTGGTGGACATCCCGTTCGACGACGTCGCGGGTGTGATCCCCAACCGTGAGGGCCGCGTGGTCGACGTGGACGGCGAGCAGCTGCAGGGCGTCTACGCCACCGGCTGGATCAAGCGCGGTCCCGTCGGCCTCATCGGGCACACCAAGTCGGACGCGTCGGAGACCATCCGGCACCTGGGCGAGGACGTGGCCGAGGGCGGCGAGGCGTTCTACACCGCCACCGACCGCGACCCCGACGCCGTCACGGAGTTCCTGCACGGCCGCGGCGTCGACGTCATCACGTGGCAGGGCTGGGAGCTCCTCGACGCGTACGAGCGCTCGCTGGGCGAGCCGCACGGCCGCGAGCGCGTGAAGCTGGTCCCGCGCGACGAGATGGTGTCGGTCTCACTCGGCCGCAGCTGACCACCGCACGATCCCTGAGCCCGTCCGGCACCAGCCGGGCGGGCTCAGCCCGTGATGCGGCGGAGGAACTCGCGCGTGCGCTCCTGACGCGGGTTCTCCAGCACCTGCGCGGGCGTGCCGCGCTCGTGCACGCGGCCCTCGTGCAGGAAGCAGACCTCGTCGGCGACCTCGCGCGCGAAGCCCATCTCGTGGGTGGCCACGACCATCGTCAGCCCGGTCTGCTTGAGCTCGGTCAGCAGCGAGAGGACCTCGCCGACGAGCTCCGGGTCGAGCGCGCTGGTCACCTCGTCGAGCAGCATGACGGCAGGCTTGCCGACGAGGGCGCGGGCGATCGCCACGCGCTGCTGCTGCCCGCCGGACAGCTCGTCGGGGAACGCCTGCGCCTTGGCAGCGAGGCCCACCCGGTCGAGCACCGCGAGCGCCTCGGCCCGGGCCTGCTCGGGCGACGTCTTGTGCACGAGCCGCGGGGCCAGCGTCACGTTGTCGATCACGCGGAGGTGCGGGAACAGGTTGTACGCCTGGAACACCATGCCGATCCGTGCGCGGACCTTGTTGGCGTCGAGCCGCGGGTCGGTGATGTCCTGCCCCTCCAGCTCGATCACGCCGTCGTCGACGTCCTCGAGCAGGTCGATGCACCGCAGCAGGGTCGACTTGCCCGAGCCGGAGGCGCCGATGAGCACGACGACCTGGTGCGCGTAGACGTCGAGGGAGAGGTCGTCGAGCACGACGTGGTCGCCGAACGCCTTGCGGACCCCGCGCACGGACAGCAACGGGCTCCCGAGCGACGGCGGGTTCCGCAGGCTCGGGTCCTTCAGGCGTCCGGGGCTCATCGCAGCGCCCCGCCGCCGGCCAGCGAGCTCTGCGCGCCGACCCAGCCCGAGCGTCGCGCCAGCACGCCCGTGAACCGGGTCAGGGGGATGGTCAGGGCCACGAACAGCACCCCGGCCACGACGTACGGCGTGAAGTTGGCGTAGCGCGCGGTCTCGATCTGCGCGGCGCGGACGGCGTCGATGGCGCCCAGGATCGAGATGAGCCCGGAGTCCTTGGACAGGGCGACGAGGTCGTTCAGGAGCGGCGGGACCACCCGCCGGACCGCCTGGGGGAGCACCACGTGCTGCATCGCCTGCGCCCGGGTCAGCCCGAGCGAGCGCGCGGCGGCGACCTGCGACGGGTGCACCGACTCGATCCCGGCCCGGAACACCTCCGCGACGTACGCCGAGTAGGTGAGCACGAGCGCGAGCGTGCCCAGTGCCACCGCGGACGTCGGGATGCCCTGCAGTCGCAGCCCGGGCAGCCCGAACCCGACGAGCAGCAGGACGAGGATCAGGGGCAGGCCGCGGAACACGTCGACGTACCCGGTGGCCAGCGCGCGGACGGGGAAGAACACGGGACCGCGCAGGGTGCGCGCGAGGGCGAGGCCCATCGCGACGATCACGATGAGGACCGCGCTGACGGCCATGACCCGGATGTTCAGCCAGAGCCCCTGGAGGATCGCCGGGAACGACTCCTGCGCCACCTCCCAGTCGAAGAACGACGCCTTGACCCGCGGCCACCCGGGGGAGGACGTGAGCGCGAGGACCGCGACGGCGACCAGTGCGATCGTCGACAGGACGGCGACCGCGGTGGAGCGCTGGGCGCGGCTGCGGCGGTAGGCGTCCCGTTCCTGCTGGCGCTCGGAGGGCACCCAGCTCACTGGAGGACCGGTGCACCCGCGGCGTCGGTGAGCCACTTCGCCTCGAGGTCGCCCAGGGTGCCGTCCTCGCTCAGGGCGTCGACCGCGTCGCTGACCGCGGCGGTCAGCGCGCTGCCCTTGTCCAGCACGAGCCCGAACTGGTCACCACCGGCGCTGTCCGGCAGCTGGCCGAGCAGGATCCCGCCGTCGAGCTCCGCCGCGGTGATGTACAGCGCGGTCGGCAGGTCCACGACGATCGCGTCGACCAGCCCGGAGGTCAGGGCCTGCTTGACCTGGTCGTTGTCGTTGAACGGCGACACCGGGGTGGTCGGGTCGATGGTCTCCTGGGCCGCGGTGAGGCTCGTCGTGCCCACCATCGCGCCGATCTTCAGCGCCTTGAGGTCCGCGAGCGTCGTCGCCTCGGCGCCCGCCGACCCCTCGAGCGTCACGACGGCCTGCGAGGTCGTGTAGTACGGCGACGAGAAGTCCAGGTTGGCCTTGCGCTCGTCGCTGATCGACACCTGGTTGATCGCGAAGTCGAAGTCCTTGGCGCCCGGCGCGATGATCTGGTCGAAGCTGGCGACGGTCCACTCGACGTGGTCCTTGTCGAAGCCCAGCTGGTCGGCCACCGCGTACGCGACGGCGGACTCGAAGCCCTCGCCGTTGGTGGGGTCGCTGTCGACGACCCAGGGCTCGTAGGCGGGGTCGGACGTGGCGATCGTCAGGACGCCGTCCGTGATGGTGGACAGCGAGCCGTCCGTCGCGGCGTCGGACGAGCCGGCGTCGTCGGTCGGGGCGCAGGCGACGAGCGCGAGCGCCGCGATGGCGGCGAGGGTGGTCCAGCGGGCTGTGCGCACGGCGTGCTCCGGGGTCTCGGGGTGGCGTGGGGGCCAGGATACGAGGGAACCGGTGCGCGACCGCGAGCGTTCCACCGGTGCACAGCGGTCACGAGAGAGAGCACCCATGGGTCACCGGCACTACAACGGCTTGAAGACGGCAGCACTGTTCGGCGTGATGTGGGCCGTCCTGCTCGGCATCGGGTGGTTGCTCGGTCGCGGCACCCCGAAGTTCCTGCTGCTGTTCACGGTCCTCGGGCTCGTCATGACGGCGTTCAGCTACTGGAACTCCGACAAGATCGCGATCCGCGCGATGAAGGCCCGGCCGGTGAGCGAGATCGAGCAGCCGGCGATGTACCGGATCGTGCGGGAGCTCTCCAACGCCGCCCGTCAGCCGATGCCGCGTCTCTACATCTCGCCGACGGCCGCGCCCAACGCCTTCGCCACCGGCCGCAACCCGAAGAATGCGGCGGTGTGCTGCACCGAGGGCATCCTGCAGATCCTCGACGAGCGCGAGCTGCGCGGCGTCCTCGGCCACGAGCTCATGCACGTCTACAACCGCGACATCCTCACGTCCTCGGTGGCCGCCGCCGTGGCCGGGGTGATCACCTCGCTCGCGCAGTTCGCACTCTTCTTCGGCGGCGGCAGCGACCGCGACCGCGGGGGGAACCCGCTCGCCGGGCTACTGCTCGCGCTCCTGGCGCCGCTCGCCGCGATGATGATCCAGCTCGCGATCACCCGCACGCGCGAGTTCGACGCGGACGAGGACGGCGCGCGGCTGACGGGTGACCCGCTCGCCCTGGCCTCCGCGCTGCGCAAGCTCGAGCAGGGCACCAAGGCTCGCCCGCTGCCGCAGGACCGCGAGCTGGTCGACGTGTCGCACCTGATGATCGCGAACCCGTTCCGCGGCGCCGGCCTGGCTCGGCTCTTCTCGACGCACCCGCCCATGGCCGACCGCATCGCCCGCCTCCAGGCCCAGGCCGGCCCGCAGGACGGCATCGCCCGCTACTGAGCGGTTCCCGCGAGCTCGGTGGTCGCCGCCCAGCCCGGTGTCTCGAACCACCGAGCTCAGCGACGAGCACCGAGCTGGGGCGGTGGGGTCAGCGGTAGTTGGTGAACTGCAGGTCGGCGTCGACGTCGGCACCCTTGAGCAGCGCGATCACGGCCTGCAGGTCGTCGCGGCTCTTGCCGGTCACACGCAGCTCGTCGCCCTGGATCTGCGTCTTGATGCCCTTGGGCCCCTCGTCGCGGACGATCTTGGCGACCTTCTTGGCGGTCTCGCTGCTGAGCCCCTCCTTGATGAGTGCCTCGAGGCGGTACTCCTTGCCGGACGGCTTGGGCTCGGGGCCGTCGTCGCCGCCGGTGTCCAGCGACTTCAGCGAGATGCCGCGCCGGATCAGCTTGGTCTGGAACACGTCGAGGACGGCGAGCACCCGCTCCGAGGAGTTGGCGATCATGAGGATCTTCTCGCCGCTCCACGCGATCGACGCGCCCACGCCCTTGAAGTCGTACCGCTGGGCGATCTCCTTCGAGGCCTGGTTGAGGGCGTTGTCCACCTCCTGGCGGTCGACCTTGCTGACGACGTCGAACGAGGCTTCGCTCGCCATGGCATTCCTCCTGCTGCCCGCGGCTACGCGGGACTGGTCGCTGGGGCGTTTCGCTAGCACCGCCCGGGTGTTGCTATCCTTCCACCCGCACGCTGCACGCGCGTTCGCCCCTGGGGCGTCCTCTCGTTCGGCAGGCATCCCCGGCGGGTTACCCGAGTGGCCAAAGGGGGCTGACTGTAAATCAGCTGGCAACGCCTACGGGGGTTCGAATCCCTCACCCGCCACGTTGCGATCACGACCCCGGACCTCTGCGGTCCGGGGTCGTGTCATGTCCGGGCCGCCCTGGCGCGTACTTCGCTGGGCCGGATGCCGAGAGCGGCGAGGAGTACCGCCGCAGGATCGGGCTCCTCGCGAGTGAGGAGCGCGAGGAGCAGGTGCCGAGGAGTGACCCGGCGGGACTTCTCGGTGGCCGCCAGCGCGTAGGCGAGCGGCAGGACCGCGCGGAACCCTGAGGTCGGCTGCCGGGCGCTGCGCCGGCTGATCGCGACGGTCCCGTCGAGGTCGGGGCTCGTGAGTCCGATCGCCTCCAGAGCCGCCCGGTCCAGCGAGCGCAGCTCGGACCGAGCGGTCTCCAGGTCGACGCCCACCAGCTCGGCGGTCGGGGGGTCGTGCAGCAGGCCGAGGAGCAGATGGTCGGTGCCGACGCGCCGGTCGCCGCGAAGAGCGGCCTCGTCGTCGCCGGCGGCGACCACCGAGCGTGCAGCGGGCGTGAGTCGATCGAACACGGAGGTTGCCTACTTCCCGTACTTGGCGTGCACCGACTGCCGGGCCACCCCGAGGGCGTCGCCGATCTGCTCCCAGGACCAGCCCTGCTCCCGGGCGAGGGCGACCTGCTGGGCCTCCACCTGCTCCGCGAGCCGCCGCAGGGCGCCGACGGCCCGCAGCCCGACGGCGGGGTCGCTGGTGCGGAGCTGGGCGGAGAGGTCGTCGGCCATGGTGTCAGTCTGGATTGACAAACGCTCGGCTGTCAATCCAGACTGACATGTCAGGCCAGACTGACGAACGGAGCAGATGATGGTGGTGGACGTCGAGGGTCTGCGCATGCGCTACGGCTCCAGGGACGTGCTGGACGACGTGTCCTTCGGCGTGGATCGCGGACAGGTGGTGGCGCTGCTCGGACCGAACGGGGCCGGCAAGACGACGACGATCGAGATCCTCGAGGGCTTCCGGAGGCGTTCGGACGGCCGCGTCGCCGTGCTGGGGGTCGACCCCGCGCACGGGACCGAGCAGTGGCGTGCCCGCGTCGGCGTCGTCCTGCAGTCGTGGCGCGACCACGGCAGATGGCGGGTGCGGGAGCTCCTCGCGCACCTGGGGTCGTACTACGCGCCGTACTCGACGCCGGACCACCCGCGCCCGTGGGACGCGGACGAGCTGGTGGCCGCCGTCGGGCTCACGGACCAGGCGAACCAGGAGGTCCGACGGCTGTCCGGAGGCCAGCGTCGTCGGCTCGACGTCGCGGTCGGGGCGGTCGGGCGGCCCGAGCTGCTCTTCCTCGACGAGCCGACCGCGGGCTTCGACCCCGAGGCCCGGCGGGAGTTCCACGACCTGGTGCGCGGGCTCGTGCGGGAGCACGGGACGACGGTCCTGCTCACCACCCACGACCTCGCGGAGGCCGAGACCTTGGCGGACCGCATCCTCGTGCTGGACGGCGGCCGCATCGTGGCCGACGGCACCGCGGCTGACCTGGCGCACCGGTTCGCGGGCGACGACGAGGTGCGCTGGACCGTGGGCGGCGAGCGGTTCGTGCGGTCGACGCCGCACTCCACCGCCTTCGCGCGCGAGCTGTTCCTCGTGCACGGCGAGGACGTCGCCGACCTGGAGATCCGGCGCGCGTCGCTCGAGGACTCCTACCTCGCGCTCGTGCGGCGGGCCGAGTCGGGACAGCGGGTGGCGTCATGAGCCCCGGGCTCTCGCGGGGCGTCATCGAGCTGCGGCAGTCCGTCACCGGTGCCGACCTCGTCGGCCACCTGCTCTGGCCCGTCGTGACGCTGGTCGCCCTCGTCCTGCTGCAGCACCGGGACCTCGGTGCCGGCCAGGCCCTGGGTGCGTTCGCCCTTCCCGGTGTCGTGGGGATGTTCGTCGCCCTCGGGATGCTGCTGGACGTCCAGTACCTCAGCGCCGACCGGGAGGACGGCACGGTGCTCCGCGCCAGGGCCGTCCCCGGCGGGATCACCGGCTACCTCGTCGGCAAGCTGGTCACCGTCTCCGGGACCGTCGGACTGTACGTCGCGGTCGTCGTGGCCGGGGGAGCCCTGCTGATCGACGGCGTCGACGTCCGGACCGTCGACTGGGTGACGTTCGCGTGGGTGCTCCTGCTCGGCCTCGTCGCGACGCAGTCGATCGGCCTGGTGCTCGGCGCGCTCGTGCGCAGCCCGCGCACCGCCGGGTACGTGTCGCTGCCGGTCGTGGGACTCATCTCGATCTCGGGGATCTTCGTCCCGGTCTCCGCGCTCGCGGCCGGGTGGCAGGCGGTCGCCCAGGTGTTCCCGGTGTACTGGCTCGGGCTCGGGATGCGCGCGGCTTTCCTCCCGGAGGCGGCGGCCGTCGCGGAGGTCGGAGGGTCATGGCGCCCGCTGGAGACCGCCGCGGTGCTCGGGGCGTGGGCGCTGGTCGGCGTCGTCCTCGCGCCCGTGGTGCTCCGGCGCATGGCGCGCAAGGAGTCGGGATCGAGCGTCGCGGCGCGACGGGACCGGGCGCTGCAGCGCGTCGGGTGACGGTGGCTGTGGGCGAAGGCTGGCAGGGTGGGCCCGTGCCCGAGACCACCCGCGAGTCAGCCCTTGCCGTCCTGCGCCGCCTCGTGGGCAACCCGGCCGCCGAGTTCCACGACGGCCAGCTCGAGGCCATCTCGACGCTCGTCGACGACCACCGCCGCGCCCTCGTCGTGCAGCGCACCGGGTGGGGGAAGTCGGCGGTTTACTTCGTCGCGACGATGCTCCTGCGCCAGCGCGGCGCCGGGCCGACCGTGCTGGTCTCCCCGCTGCTGGCCCTGATGCGCGACCAGGTCGCCGCCGCGGAGCGCGCCGGGGTCCGCGCCGTGGCGATCAACTCGACCAACGCGCACGAGTGGGACGAGCTCCTCCAGCGGCTGGGTGCCGACGAGGTGGACGTGCTGCTCGTCTCGCCGGAGCGGCTGAACAACCCCGCGTTCCGGGAGAACCAGCTGCCCGCCCTCGTGCAGCGCCTCGGCATGCTGGTGGTCGACGAGGCCCACTGCATCAGCGACTGGGGGCACGACTTCCGCCCGGACTACCGCCGCCTGCGCGACCTCATCGCCGAGATGCCCGCGGGGGTGCCGGTGCTGGCGACGACGGCCACGGCGAACAGCCGTGTGGTCGCCGACGTGGCCGACCAGCTCGGCACCGGCGGCGGCCAGGACGTCCTGACCATCCGGGGACCGCTCGCGCGTGCCTCGCTGCGCCTGGGCGTGCTGCGGCTGCCCACCGCCCGCGCGCGGCTGGGCTGGCTGCTCAGCCACCTCGGCGACCTGCCGGGCTCCGGCATCATCTACACGCTCACCGTGGCCGCGGCCCAGGACACCGCTCGCCTGCTGCGCGAGGCGGGGCACGACGTGCGCGCCTACACGGGCCAGACCGACCCCGCCGAGCGTGAGGAGTCGGAGGCCGCACTCAAGGCCAACACGGTGAAGGCGCTCGTCGCGACGAGCGCGCTCGGCATGGGGTTCGACAAGCCGGACCTCGGGTTCGTGCTGCACCTCGGGGCGCCCTCGTCGCCCGTGTCCTACTACCAGCAGGTGGGTCGTGCCGGCCGCGCGACAGCGAGCGCCGACGTGCTGCTGCTGCCCGGCCCGGAGGACCGGGACATCTGGCAGTACTTCGCGACGGCCTCGATGCCCGACGAGGACCGGGCGCAGCGCGTGATCGCCGAGCTGTCGGAACGGCCCTTGTCCACCCCCGCGCTGGAGGCGCGTGTCGACGTCCGCCGCACGCCCCTGGAGCTCCTGCTCAAGGTGCTCGACGTGGACGGGGCCGTCCGGCGGGTCCAGGGCGGCTGGGTGGCCACCGGACAGCCGTGGACCTACGACGCCGAGCGGTACGCGCGCATCGCCGCGGCCCGCCAGGCCGAGCAGGAGCACATGCTCGAGTACGAGCGCACCGACGGCTGCCGGATGGAGTTCCTGCAGCGCAGCCTCGACGACGAGACGGCCACCCCGTGCGGGCGCTGCGACTCGTGCGCGGGCGCCTGGTACCCCGTGGGCATCGCGGAGGGCGCGGCGGCGTCGGCGGAACGGTCGCTCGACCGCGTCGGTGTCCCCGTCGAGCCCCGCGCGCAGTGGCCGGTGGGCGCCGACCGGCTCGGGCTGCCGGTGCGCGGCAAGATCGCCGAGGGGGAGCGGGCCGACGAGGGCCGAGCGCTCGCCCGGCTGACCGACCTCGGCTGGGGGACCGCCCTGCGGGACGTCTTCGCGGCCGGCGCGACGGATGCGCCGATCACCCCGGCGATGCTCGCGGGCTGCGTGCGCGTGCTGGCCCAGTGGGGCTGGGACGAGCGGCCGACGGCGGTGGTCGCGCTGCCGTCGCGGCACCGTCCGCTGCTCGTCGACTCCCTCGCGCGGGGGCTCGCGGAGATCGGCCGGCTGCCCTATGTCGGCGCCCTGACGCCTCGTGACGGCGGCCCGACCGGAGGACCGGGCGGCAACAGCGCGTTCCGCCTCGCGGGCGTCTGGGGCCGCTTCGACGCATCCGCCCTGGCGCTCCCGGGCGGACCGGTGCTGCTCGTCGACGACCTCGTCGACAGTCGCTGGACGATGACCGTCGCCGCGCGCGAGGTGCGCCTGGCCGGCGCCTCGGCCGTGCTGCCGTTCGCGCTGGCGCTGCGGGGCTGAGTCAGTCGGGCGGCGCGCTCGTCGTCAGGCCGACCCCCGCCTGCGCGAGCCGGGCCACGGCACGCAGCGTGGTCGGTGCCGCCACGGCGGCGGTCAGGTCGAGCAGCACGCTGGCGCCGAAGCCCGCCGCCCGCGCGTCCGACGCGGTCGCGGCGACGCAGTGGTCGGTGGCGAGCCCGACGACGTCGACGTCGGTGACGCCCGCCGCGGTCAGGACGTCGGCGAGCGGCGCGTCGTCCGTCCCGACGACCTGACCCTCGAACCCGGAGTAGTCCTGGCGCCCCTGACCTTTGCGGACGTGCACGGTGCGCTCGGGCAGCTCCAGGTCCGGGTGGTACGCCGCCCCGGGGGTGTCGGCGACGCAGTGCACCGGCCAGGTGGACACGTAGTCGGGCTCGGCGCCGACCGCGAAGTGACCGTCGTTGGTGTCCGGGAGCGGCGCGTGCCAGTCCCGCGTCGCCACGACGACGGCGTACCGGTCGGCCTGCTGCTCCACGTAGCGGGATACCCCGCGGGCGACGGCGCCGCCGCCGGTGACGGCGAGCGCTCCGCCCTCGCAGAAGTCGTTCTGGACGTCGACGACGATCAGTGCCCGGGTGCCCACGCACCCATCATGCGCCTGACGTCAGGACGCCGCGCCGCACGTGTAGGTGCCCTCGAGGATGGAGACGGTGTTGCCGTCGTACAGGGTGTCGAACGTGCCCGCGTCCTGCGCGGTCGCGAACACGACGCCGACGCCGAGCGGGTCCGCGAACCCGGTGAGACCGGCCAGCATCTCCTCGGCCCCGCTCTGGCAGGCGGGGTCCCAGGGGAGGGTCTGGTAGCCCAGCGTGGCCAGCGAGTCGATCGACGGCTGGAGGGTGGTGGTGTCCCCGTCGCCGGTCTCCACGACGTCGGTCCAGACGACGAACAGCGGCTCGGTCGTCGTGGTCGGGTCGATCGCCGTGGGCCATGCCGGGGTGGTCGCGGCGACCGCGGTGTCCGCGTCGGTGTCGTCGTCGCCGCCGCCACCCGTGCAGGCGGCGGTGCTGAGCAGGGCGGCGGAGAGCGTGAGGGCAGCAACGATGCTGCGTCGGGGCTGGCGCATGGGCGGGATCGTGGCACGCGGAGACCGGCAACGACCATGAGATGAATCGTTTAGGCAGGGCGCCGTGCGACCGGCTGCCGGAGCCGATTTCGCGAGCACCCCGCAGCCCGTGTAACCTTGCTCGCGCTGCCCCGATAGCTCAGTCGGCAGAGCGTCTCCATGGTAAGGAGAAGGTCAAGGGTTCGATTCCCTTTCGGGGCTCTGTGGTGTGTTCGAAGGAAGTGCCGTGTTTCCGCGGCACGGACCTTGGGCACATCGACATGGCGGGGTAGCTCAGGTGGTTAGAGCACACGGCTCATAATCGTGGTGTCGCGGGTTCGAGTCCCGCTCCCGCTACTTCCAGTGACACAACAGCGCGTCGGCCGGCGCGCAATGACGAGATCGCATGCATCCCGTACCGGGTGCGAGAGGTGGCAAGACCATGGCCAGCAAGAGCTCGGACGTCCGTCCGAAGATCACGCTCGCGTGCACGGAGTGCAAGGAGCGGAACTACATCACCAAGAAGAACCGTCGGAACGACCCCGACCGTCTCGAGATGAAGAAGTTCTGCCCGCGCGACAACCGTCACACCCTGCACCGCGAGACCCGCTGACCTCGGACCGATGCCGGTCGACGTCGGTTACGCGGGTCGTCAGTACCCGCCGACCGCTGCCTACGAGGTAGGCCGCCAGAAGCTGCAGGAGTTCGCCGACGCGGTCGGCGCCTCCCACCAGGCCCACACGGATCCGTCGGTGGCGCGCACGCTCGGGTATCCCGACGTCATCGCGCCGCCGACGTTCGCCGTCGTCGTGGCCCAGCGGGCCGAGGCCCAGCTGTTCGAGGACCCCGCTGCGGGGATCGACTTCAGCCGCGTCGTGCACGCCGACGAGCGCTTCACGCACCACCGTCCCATCCACGCGGGCGACCGCCTGGTCACGGTGCTGCACGTCGACTCCATCACCGTGCGCGCCGGGCTGGCGATGATCACCACCCGCGCCGAGATCTCGGCGGAGGACGGCGAGCCGGTGTGCACCGTCGTCTCCACGCTCGCCGTGCGTCCGGAGGAGTCATGACGAACCCGCTGGCCGTCGGCGACGAGGTCGCCCGCCAGGAGATCACCGTCGACCGCGCCCGCCTCGTCCGATACGCCGGTGCGAGCGGGGACTTCAACCCGATCCACTGGAACGACCGCGTCGCCACCGCGGTCGGCCTGCCGGGCGTCATCGCGCACGGCATGTGGACCATGGGGGCGGCATCGAGCGTCGTCGCCGACTGGATCGGCGACCCGGGAGCGGTCCTCGACTACCAGGTGCGCTTCACGCGCCCGGTCCCCGTGCCGGACCCGGGTGCGGCGACCATCGAGGTGACCGCCGTCGTCGGCGCCCTCGACCCCGAGGCCGGGACGGCTCGCATCGACCTCACGGTCGCGGTGGACGGTGTCCGGGTGCTCGGCAAGGCGCAGGCGCTGGTCCGCCTCAGCTGAGGTCGGGCGCCGGCCCTGTCGTCGTCCCGATCCGCAGGGTCACCGGCAGCTCGCGCGTCGACGGTCCCGCACCGGACAGGAAGTCCTCGACGGCGTGCCCGACGGCGGCACCCTTCTCCGCGAGCGGCTGCACCACGGTGGTCAGCACGTCCGGGGCGAGCCAGGGCAGGTCCAGCCCGTCGAACCCGCTGACGGACACGTCCTCGGGCACGCGCAGCCCGAGCTCACGCGCTGCGAGGACCACGCCGGAGGCGAGCAGGTCGGACTGGCAGGCGATGGCCGTCGGGCGGTCCGGGGTGGACAGCAGGGCGGTCCCGGCGGCGCGGCCGTGCTCGACCAGCGACGCGGGTGTCGCCCAGATCGCCACGGGCGTCACGCCCGCGTCGGTCACGCCTGCGAGGCGACGCCGGGTGATCTCCCAGTCGAGGTGGTCCAGGTGGTCGGACGGGACCAGGCCCTCGGTGCGGCAGCGGTCGAAGGGCAGGGTCACGGTCGCGATCCTCGTGTGGCCGAGCTCCAGCAGGTGCTCCGTGGCCCGGCGCATCCCGCCGCGGTCGTCGATGCCGACCGAGGCCACGTCCGGGGCGGGCTGGCCCTCGACGAGCACGGTCGGGGTCCCTCGCCGACGCAGGGCGCCGAGCATCGGGTCGTCGGTGGTGCCGCCCCACATGATCACGGCGACGTCCATGGCGGCCGTCTCGAGGAGCGGGTCCACCGCGGGGCCGCTCGGGTCGCTCGACCCGGGGATGAGCAGGACGCCGAGGTCGAGCGGGCCGAGGGTGCTGACCAGCCCGTCGAGCACCTGGATCGAGACCGGGTCACGGAACGCCCGGCGCAGCGAGTCGCCGACCACGACGCCGACGATCCCGGACCGGCCACGGCGCAGCTGGCGTCCGAGCGGGTTGGGCCCGGAGTAGTCGAGCGCGGCGGCGGCGTCCAGCACCCGCTGACGCGTGGCAGCGGCGATCGGGCCGGCGCCGGAGAACGCGAGCGACGCGGTCGACACGGAGACGTGCGCGGCGGCGGCGACGTCGGCCAGGGTGGGGCGTTGCGGAGACAGGGTCGGACCTCCGGTTCGGCGTCGCGGGACCAGGGGAGCGCGACGCGCGGGCAGCGCGCACAGGTTTGACGCAGCGGCCAGCGTACCCGCAGAATGACGGCGTCCCTCAAATCGATTCGACATGTCCGACGGCGCCAGATCGAATCGATTCGATACGAAGCCAGAACTGATGGAGCCAGCCCGTGCGCCACCCCACCCCCTCCGTGAGTCGAGCCCGCTGGCTCCTCATGGGCCTCTTCGCCCTGACCGGCATCACGTTCTCGAGCTGGCTGGCCCGCATCCCGACGGTCCGGGACCTGCTCGACCTGTCCACGTCCGAGCTGGGACTCCTGCTGCTCATCGGCTCCGTCGGCGCCCTGCTCACGGTCACCCTGTCGGGCGTCATCGTGCAGCGCTTCGGCAGCCGCGTCGGGATCATCGCGTCGACCGGTGTGCTCGCGGCCGGCCTGGTGCTCATGGGTATCGGCCCGACCGTCGGCTCGGCAGCCCTCCTCGGCGTCGGCATCTTCCTCAACGGTGTCGCGGTCGCCCTCGGCAACGTGCCGCTCAACGTGGAGTCCGCCCGCATCGAGCGCGCGATGGGCCGCACCGTCATCCCGCAGTTCCACGCGGCGTTCTCGATCGGGGCCGTGACGGGTTCGGCGCTCGGCGCCACCGCGTCGCACCTCGGCATCTCGGTCGCGGTGCAGTTCACGGCGGTCGCCGTGCTCGCCGTGGTCTGGCGGCTGGCGTCCCTGCGCGGTCTCGTCCTGCCCGACGCTCCGGGGGACCGGCCCCGCACGCCGAGCCGGGCGGTCGCCGGCACGGTCACGGTCGGCCGACGGCGCCGCATCGCCACCGCGCTGGACTCCTGGCGCGAGCCCCGCACTCTGCTGATCGGTGTCGTCGTCATGGCGGCCGCCCTGTCCGAGGGGTCCGCCAACGACTGGCTGTCGCTCGCCGTCGTCGACGGGTTCGACCAGACCGAAGCCGTCGGCGGGGCCATGCTCGGGCTGTTCGTCGGCGCGATGACCCTCGTCCGGCTGCTCGGCACCCGGCTGATCGACCGGTTCGGCCGGGTGGACGTGCTCCGCGTCTCGGGGAGCGTCTCGGTCGTGGGCCTGCTGCTGTTCGGTTTCGCGCCCACCTTCGCGCTCGCCGGGGTCGGCATCGTGCTGTGGGGCTTCGGCGCCGCGCTCGCCGTGCCCGTGGGCATCGCGGCCGCGTCCGACGACCCGATGCGGGCTGCCGGCCGCGTGGCTGTCGTGTCGTCCTTCGCGTCCGTCGCCTCGATCGCGGCTCCGCCCCTGCTCGGGATCGCCGCAGCCTCGACGGGGGCCCGGCACGCCCTGGCGCTCATCGCCGTGGCGATGGTCGCGAGCGTCCTGCTGGCGGGTCGGGTCGCGCCCGAGCGGCCGTCGATCGAGGACGAGCCCGAGCGTCATGACGACGACGAGCCGCTCGCGCACGTCGCCGACGCCGACCCCGACCCGTACGCCGCGATCGTGGCCCGGCACGCCGACCACGTGACTGCTCGCACCCGTTCCATCCGGCGCCGTCGACCCCGTGCGCGTGCCCTGACCACGAGACGGACGACATCATGAGCACCGGAGGGTCGATGACGACGCCAGCGGGACACGACGACGAGCTGACCTCGAGCGCGCCCGGACGCGTCTCGCGGTCCGTCGAACGGGCGTCCATCGCCGTGTTCGCGGTCTTCTTCCTCAACGGGTTCAACTTCGCCACCTGGGCCGCCCGCCTGCCGGCCATCCGTGACGGCCTCGACTTCTCGCCCGCGCAGATGGGGCTGCTGCTGCTGGTCGGCTCCGTCGGCTCGCTCGTCGCGCTGCCGCTGTCCGGGATGGTCGTCGAGCGCCTCGGCGCCCGCCGCACCGTGCTGGCGTTCGCGTGCCTGAACGCGAGCGGCCTGATCGTGGCGTCCGTCGGTGTCGCGCTCGGCGAGGTGCTGATCGTCGGGTTCGGACTGGTCATGTTCGGCGTCGGCACCGGGGTGTGGGACGCGTCGATGAACGTCGAGGGCGCCGTCGTCGAGCAGCACCTCGGCCGCACGGTGATGCCGCGCTACCACGCCGGGTTCTCGTTCGGCACGGTGGCCGCCGCCGGGATCGCGGCCGTCGCCGCAGGCTTGCACGTGCCGGTCGTCGTGCACGTCCCGGTCGCCGTGGTCCTGTCGGTTCTCGGGGTCGCGTTCGCGGTGCGGGCGTTCCTGCCGATCGTCGACGAGCCCGAGGTGCACCACGGAGCCGAGCGCGCCGAGAAGGGTGCCCGCGGGGCGCTGGCCGCCTGGCTGGAGCCGCGCACGCTGCTCATCGGGCTGGTCGTCCTCGCCGCGGCCCTGACCGAGGGGTCCGCGAACGACTGGGTCAGCCTCGCGGTGGTCGACGGGTTCGACGTCCAGGACGCCGTCGGTGCGGTCGCGTTCGCCGTCTTCGTCACGGCGATGACCGCGATGCGCTGGTTCGGCACCACGCTGCTCGACCGGTACGGCCGGGTCGCGGTCCTGCGCCTGTGCGCCGGGTTGTCGCTCGTCGGCCTGCTGATCTTCGGTCTCGCCGACCCGCTGTGGCTCGCCGTCGTCGGGATCGTGGCGTGGGGCGCCGGTGCCGCGCTCGGGTTCCCCGTCGGCATGAGCGCCGCGGCCGACGACCCGCTGCGCGCCGCCGCCCGCGTCAGCGTCGTCTCGACGATCGGCTACAGCGCGTTCCTGGCGGGTCCGCCCCTGCTCGGGCTGCTCGCCCAGCACGTCGGCTACCGGCACGCCCTGCTCGTGATCATCATCCCGATCGTGCTCGGGCTGCTCGTGGTCAACGCCGCCGCGCCGCTGAAGAAGACGGCCCAGGGTTAGCCTGAGCGCGTGCAGACAGAGCTGAGCACGGCCGACTGCTCGCCGGAGTCCGTCCCCCCGACGATCACCTGGCCGGCCCGGACCACCCCCTCGTCCACCCTCGCGGACCTCACGACGCTGCGCGTCGGCGGTGCGCCGAGGCGGTACGTCGAGACGACGACCGAGGCCGAGCTGCTCGACGCGGTCCGCGCAGCCGACGCCGACGGCGAGCCGCTGCTGGTGCTCGGGGGCGGCTCGAACCTCCTGGTCGCCGACGCGGGCTTCGACGGGGTCGTCGTGCGGGACGTGCGCAGCGGCATCGAGGTGCCCGATGCGTCGGCGTGCGCCGGTGCCACGCTGACGGTCCCCGCAGGGACGCCGTGGGACGACGTGGTCCGGTATGCGGTGGAGGAGGAGTTGACCGGGATCGAGGCGCTGTCCGGCATCCCCGGGTCCACGGGCGCGACGCCGGTGCAGAACGTCGGCGCGTACGGGCAGGAGGTGTCGCAGAGCATCGCGACCGTCCGGGTCTGGGACCGCGGGCGCGGCAAGGTCCGCACGCTCCCGCTGGTCACGCTCGCGTTCGGCTACCGGACGTCGCTGCTGAAGCGGTCGATGCGCGGGGCCGACCCGACCGACCCGCAGGCCCCCTGGTCGCCGACGCCGCGCTACGTGGTGCTCGACGTGACGTTCCAGCTGCGCCCCGGCTCGCTGTCCCGCCCGATCGCCTACGCGGAGCTCGCCCGCACGCTCGGGGTCGAGGTCGGCGGACGCGCCCCGCTGGCGGACGTCCGCGACACGGTGCTGGCCCTGCGCGCCCGCAAGGGCATGGTGCTCGACGCGGCCGACCACGACACCTGGAGCGCGGGCTCGTTCTTCACCAACCCGTTCCTCAGCCCCGCCGAGGCGGCCGCGCTGCCGGACGACGCGCCGCGCTTTCCCGCCGACGACGACCGCGTCAAGACCAGCGCCGCCTGGCTCATCGAGCGGTCCGGGTTCTCGCGCGGCTTCGGCGCCCCCGGCCCGGCCACCCTGTCGACCAAGCACACGCTCGCGCTGACCAACCGCGGGTCCGCCAAGGCGGAGGACCTGCTCGCGCTCGCCCGTCAGGTGCGGGACGGGGTCCGGTCGTCCTTCGGGGTGGAGCTCGAGCCCGAGCCCGTGCTGGTGGGCGTCACGCTCTGACGCCCGAGCAGGGCACCGTGCACCAGGACGAGCGCCTCGTCGTCGGTCAGCCCGGCCGCACGGACGGCTGACACGTAGGTCTCGGCCGCGCGCCGCGCGATGTCCGTCGGGACGGAGGCCCCGTCGGCGATGACGGTCCCCGCACGCCGGCGGGTCTCGACGACACCCTCGGCCTCCAGCTCCCGGAACGCGCGCGCGACCGTCCCGGCCGCGAGCCCCAGGTCCGTGGCGAGCGCGCGGATGGTCGGCAGCCGGTCGCCCGCGACCAGCCGTCCGGCCGCGACGTGCGCGACGACCTGCGCGCGGATCTGCTCGAACGCGGGGACGCCGGAGGTCAGGTCGACCTCGAGCTCGGCGCTCATGACGCGTGCGGCTGCGCCGCGAGGTCGACCGTGGACCGTCGGGGTGCCGCGGCGCGACCGGGCGGGGCGGCGGACCGACCGGCGACGACCGCCGCCGCCACGGCCACCACGACCGCCACGACCACTCCCGCAGCGGCGACGGCGACGACCGTCGGGTCGGCGAGGGCGACGCCGTCGACGGCACCGCCCTGGACGGCGTGCAGCGCCCGGCTCGCGACGCCGAGGCACCCGGCGAGCGTCCAGCCGAGCACGAGCTGCACCCCGCCGAGGACCCGTCGTGCCGACAGACGGCGCAGTGCGGTGTCGTCGTCGGCGGACGCGTCGCTCACCGCGGGCCGGCGCGCCACCAGGAGCAGGACGCCGATGCAGCCGGCCAGCAGGACCGCGACGGCGAGGACGAGCCAGCGCCCGTAGAACCAGCCGGGGAACGGACCAGCCTCACCCGTCACCAGCGGACCGTGGCGCCACGGCAGAGCGCGCCCGTCATCGGTCGCCACCGCCGCGCACAGGGCCAGGAGCGCGAGGAGCGCCGCTGACCAGCCGAGCACGAGGGCGCCGAGGCCGGCGGGCGTGATGTCCCGGAGCCCACGACGGGCGAGCGCGGCCCGACGGACGATGCCCGTCGGCCGCGGCCAGGTGAGCTCACCGACGGCGTGCACGGCCAGGAACGCCGCGCCGCCGGCCGCGGGGAGCAGGCCCATGGAGAGGCCCACGGTCAGTCCCGACAGCTCCGGGACCACCACGGCGACCATGAGCACCGGCGCAGCCAGGAGGGCCGCCCAGGCGCTCGCGGTGACCCGACCGGCATGTCGCGCGGCGGCGAGCCACGCGTCGGACGGGCTGACGGGGCCGACCGTGCGGGTCGGCCGCAGGACCGCGCCGATCGCGACGGCGACCGCGACGACCACGATGAGGACCAGGCCGGACATCGCCACTCCTTTGTATCAATCAGTCAATGTATTGATACAATCGTTCGTGAGGCCGGGTGTCAAGCGGCCAGCCAGTCGTCCACACCGGCCAGGAGTCGCGCCCGCACGTCGTCCGCCGCGCGACTGGCTCGGACGGACGCCCGCGCCAGCTCCGCCAGCTCGTCGTCGGAGAACCCGTGCACGTCGCGGGCGATCACGTACTGGTCCACCAGCCGGGAGTGGAACAGGAGCGGGTCGTCGGCGCCGAGGGCCACCGCGGCGCCCGCGTCGATCAGTGCGCGGAGCGGGACGTCGGCAGCGGAGGCGTACACGCCGAGCGACACGTTCGACGCGGGGCACACCTCGAGCGCGACACCCTCGTCGACCACGCGCTCGAGCACCCGGGGATCCTCCGCGGAACGCACCCCGTGCCCGAGCCGGTCGGGGCGCAGATGACCGACCACGTCCTCGACGTGCGCGGGTCCCAGCAGCTCACCGCCGTGCGGCACCGACGCCAGGCCCGCAGCCCGGGCGATCGCGAACGCCGGCGCGAACTCCGACGTCTCGCCTCGGCGCTCGTCGTTGGACAGGCCGAAGCCCACCACCTGACCGGGGCCGTCGCCGGCGTGGTGCGCGGCCAGCCGCGCGAGCGTGCGCGCCTCCAGCGGGTGCCGCATCCGCGACGCGGCGACGATCACACCGACGTCCACCCCGGTGTCCAGCGCCGCCTGACGGGCCGCGTCCAGCACGATCTCCAGCGCGGGCGTCAGGCCGCCGACGAACGGCGCGTACGACGTCGGGTCCACCTGGATCTCCAGCCGGCCTGATCCCTCCGCGGCGTCGTCCTGCGCCGCCTCCGCGACGATCCGTCGCATGTCGGCCTCGCTGCGCACGCACGCGCGTGCGGCGTCGTACAGCCGCTGGAACCGGAACCAGCCGCGCTCGTCGGCGGGCACGTGCAGCGGGTCGGCGTCGAGGAGCGCGGACGGGAGCCGGATGCCGTGCGTCGTCGCCAGGTCAGCCAGCGTCGAGACGCGCATCGACCCCGTGAAGTGCAGGTGCAGGTGGGCCTTGGGGAGCCGGCTCAGGTCTCGGGTCACACGCCAGCCGTGGTCGCGGTTGCGTCGATCAGCCGGTACCCGACACCGCGGACGGTGTCGAAGTGCTCGGCGCCGACCTTGCGGCGCAGGTACCGCACGTACACGTCGACGACGTTCGAGCCCGGGTCGAAGTCGAAGCCCCACACCTCCGACAGCAGGCGCTCGCGCGTCAGGACGTCGCCGGGATGACGCAGGAACGTCTCCGCCAGGGCGAACTCCCGGGCCGACAGGTCGACCTCCTGGTTGCCGACCTTCATCCGCCGCGTCCGCAGGTCCAGCTGGAGCGCGCCGTGCTTGAGCACCGACGTCTCGCCCGACGGCGTCCCCTGCGCCCGCAGCCGCAGCCGCACCCGGGCCAGGAGCTCCTCGAAGCGGAACGGCTTGGCCATGTAGTCGTCGGCCCCGGACTCCAGGCCGGTGACGGTGTCGGTCACGGACGACCGCGCCGTCAGCACGATCACCGGAACGGTCTCGCCGGCCGCGCGCAGCCGGCGCAGGACCTCGAAGCCGTCGATGTCGACGAGGCCCAGATCGAGGATGAGCAGGTCGACGCCGCCGGACTGCACGCGCGTCAGGGCCTCTTCGCCGGAGGTCACCGCGCTCGTCTCGAAGCCGGAGGCACGCAGGCCCTTGGCGACGAACGCGGCGATGCGTTCCTCGTCCTCCGCGATGAGGATGTGCGTCATAGGTACTCCACCATCTCGGTGACCGGTTGGGGTTCGCCGTCCACGAGGTCGACGGCCGGGAGGTCCAGCACGAAGACCACGCCGGAGCCGACGTTAGCCGGTGGATGCTCCACGAACACGCGTCCGTGGTGGGCGTGTGCGATGGCGGCGACGATCGGCAGCCCCAGTCCGGCACCGTGCGAGATGCGGTCGGCCTGTCCGCGGTGGAACCGTTCGAAGATGCGGTCGGCCTCGTCGGCCGGCACGCCGGGGCCCTCGTCGCGGACCCACAGGAGCAGCCGGTCGCCCGCCACCTCGCTGCCGAGCCGCACCGTGGAGCCCGGCGCGGAGTAGCGGTGCGCGTTCGCGAGCAGCTGCAACCACGCCTGGGTGATCCGCTGGGCGTCCAGGAGCACGTTCACGTCGGCCCGCGACGCGACCACCCAGCGCCGGTCCCCGAGACCCCGCGCCTTGTCGTGCACGTCGTCCGTCAGACGACCCACGTCGGTGGGAGCGAGCCGCACGAAGTCCGGCCGGTCCGCGGTCGCGAGCGTCATCAGGTCGTCGACCAGCCGCTGCATCCGGTCCAGCTCGTCCAGGGCGAGCGCCTGCGTCGCGCGGACATCGTCAGGGTCGTCCGCATCGACCAGCTCGAGGTGCCCGCGCACGATCGTCAGGGGCGTCCGCAGCTCGTGGCCGACGTCGTCGAGAAGCTCCCGCTGCGAGCCGAACGCGCGCTGCAGCCGGTCGAGCATCGCGTTCACCGTGCGGGCCAGGTTGGACAGGTCGTCCTTGCCGGTCACCGTGATGCGTTCCGAGAGGTCGGACTCCGTGATGCGACGGGTGGTGTCCCGCAGGAGCCGGATGGGTCGGAGCAGACGGCCGACGACGAACCACGCGACCACCGCGATGACGGCAAGAGCGCCGAGCCCGACCGCCGAGTAGGTGAGGAACGTGCTGCGCAGGCCCGACATCTCCGCGGACCGGTCGAACGCCACCACGAACAGGCCGAGGCCGGGGTCCCCGGCGATGAGGACCGGGACGGCGATCAACCGGTACTGCGTCGCGGACGTGGACACGGTCTGGGGCACGGCCGGGGTGTCGGCGTCCATCTGGGCCAGCACCGCGACCAGCTCGAGGTCCTCCTCGAGCCGGATCGACCGGGTCTCCAGCGCCGGCAGCCACTCCGCCTCGCCCTCGAGCAGCGCGAAGACGCCCTCGTTCTTGCCGGGGATGCGCCCGCGCACACCCTGCTTCAGGACGTCGCTCACGCTGCTGAACGGCTGCTTGGTGGCCTCGTCGCCCTTCGCCTCGATGTTGCGCAGCGCGGCGACCGCGCGGGACAGGGAGTTGTCCATCCGCTCGTCGGTCTCGGCCGCCTGCAGCGCGAACGCCGTCCCGCCGGCGATCATCACGGTCAGCGCGGAGAGCACCACCACGGCGGTCAGCAGCCGGGCACGGACCGTCAGGTGCGCGAGCGTGCGCTGGTAGGCGGGGATGGCACCCGTCGTCGCGCCGGGAACGTCGGCGCGGCGACCGGCGCTGGCGCTGCGTGACATGGACGCAAGTATGTCCGTCGCGCACGCTCGTGCGCAGGCGTCTCAGTCCAACGGGCGCATGAAGGACCAGAGGTGACCTTCGAGGTCGTAGGCGCTGTACACGCGGTACCCGTAGTCCTGGTCCACCGGTGCCTGCCGGACCTCGACGCCGGCCTCGACGGACCGCTGGTGGTGCGCGTCGACGTCGTCCACCAGCACCGCGACCGAGGCGGTCGTCGCGCCGACCGTGGCGGGAGAGGCCAGCCGGTACGAGGCCTGCTCCGGGTGCAGCCAGATCACGCCGTCGCCCGCATGGACCTCACCGTGCACCACCCGACCCGCACCGTCGCGCACGAGCGCGCCCGGCAGGAGCCCGAACCTCTCGACCAGCCACGCCTGCGCCGTGCCGATGTCCGCGTAGACCAGCAGCACGATGCGCTGCTGCGCGGGGGGCTCGAGCGTCGACAGCTCCTCGAGGACCGCGACGAGGTCGGTGCCTCCCGCGGCGAGCGCCCCGGCGACCTTGGAGCGCAACCGAGCCGTCGCGTCGAGGCGTGCGTCGAGCGCGCCCAGGTGGGCCTCCATGGCCGACCTGAGGTCCCACGCGGGGTCGTCGAGCGCGCGCTGGACCTCGGCGAGGTTCATGCCCAGCCGGCGCAGCAGACCGACCCGGTAGAGACGAGCCGCGTCGGCGTCGTCGTAGATCCGGTGGCCGGCGGGGCTCCGACCCGACGGGGTCAGCAGCCCGATCTGCTCGTAGTAGTGCAGCGTCCGGACGGTCAGCCCGGTCGCCTCCGCCAGCTCGCCCACCCGACGTCCTGTCGCCATGCGACCGACGCTAGGACCTCACGCCGCGTCAGGGGCAAGAGCTGGGCTCAGCCGTCGTCGCGACGCTGCCAGCGGAACGTCCGGACCCCGACGACCAGGGCGGCGACGGCCCACACGACCAGGACCACGGCGGTCGCCCCGTGCTGCCAGGACCCGCTGACCTCCCACGACTCGGCGCTGGGCGGCAGGAAGACCGAGCGCATGCCCTGCGCCATCCACTTCAGCGGGAACACCGACGCCACCTGCTGCATCCAGGTGGGCAGGTCGTTGAACACGAAGAACACGCCCGAGATGAACTGCAGCACGAGGACGATCGGCGTCACGACCGCGCTCGCGGACTTCCCCGAGCGGGGGACCGACGAGAACGCGACGCCGCAGAGCGTGCCGGCAGCGGTCCCCAGCACGAACACCCACGCGAACGTCGCCCACGCCGTCGCCGTCGTCGGCATCGGGACCCCGAACAGCAGCGCGGCCGCCGCCAGGAGCAGCGCGGTCTGGACGAGCGACGTCACGAGCACCTCGCCGGTCTTGCCCAGGAAGAACGCGGACGACGGCAGCGGGGTGCCGTGCAGGCGCTTGAGGCCACCCTCGTCGCGCTCGACCGCGATCGAGATCGCGAGGTGCTGGAAGCTGGAGAGCATGATGCCCGTGGCCAGCATCCCGGGCAGGAAGTACTGCGCGAACGGGATCCCGGGCGGCGGGCCCACCGTGGCGCCGTCCTGCCCGAACACCGTCGCGAAGATGGCGAGCATGATGATCGGGTACGCGAAGATGAAGACGACGGCGTCGCGCTCGCGGAAGAACGTCCGCACCTCGTAGCCGGTCCGCGCCACCCCGAGGCGCAGCACGCCCGGGAGCCGTGTCCGGGTGCCGACCTCGCTCATGACACGGGCCCGTCGATCAGGCTGAGATAGACGTCCTCGAGCGTGGGCCGCAGCACCTGCAGCCCGGGGACCTCCCCGCCCAGCGTGCCGGTCAGCTCGACGACGGTCTGCGTCGGGGTGTCGGTGCGGACCTCGCGCACCTGCCCGTCCTGCGTCCAGCGCACCACCGCCTGCCGCGCGGTGCGGCCGCCGAGGTCCGCCGGTGGCCCCTCCGCGACGACCTGCCCGTCGCGCACGACCACCACACGGTCGGCGAGGCGCTCGGCCTCCTCCAGGTAGTGGGTCGTCAGCAGGATCGTCGTGCCGTCGGCCGCGAGCTGCTCGATCAGGTCCCAGAACGAGCGCCGGGCCTGCGGGTCGAACCCCGTGGTCGGCTCGTCGAGGAACAGCAGCTCGGGTCGGCCGACGATGCCGAGGGCCACGTCGAGCCGACGCCGCTGCCCGCCGGACAGCTGCCGCGCGCGCGTCTTCACCTTCTCCTGCAGGCCGACGGACGCGATCACCTCGTCGGGATCGCGCGGGTCCGGGAAGAACCGCGCGAAGTGACGGACCAGCTCGGCGACCGTCGCCTCGGCGAGGTCGTTGTTGCTCTGCAGCACGATGCCGAGCCGCGAGCGCCACGCCCGGTCGCCGTCCTGCGGGTCGCGTCCGAGCACCCGCACGTCGCCGCCGTCCCGCGACCGGTAGCCCTCGAGGATCTCCACGGTCGTGGTCTTCCCGGCGCCGTTGGGCCCGAGGATCGCCACGACCTCGCCGTGCGCCACGTGCAGGTCCAGCCCGTCGACCGCACGCTTCTCGCCATAGAGCTTCCGGAGCCCGGCGACCTCGACGGCGTGCGGCACGGCTGTTACTCGGCCTCGGCCAGCAGCGACTGGATCCGGGTGACGCCCTCGACCAGGTCGGCGTCGCTCAGCGCATACGACAGCCGCAGGTAGCCGCTCGGTCCGAACGCCTCACCGGGCACCACGGCGACCTCGGCCTGCTCGAGGATGAGCGTGGCCAGCTCCGCCGACGTCCGCGGGGTCACCCCGCGGATCGTGCGGCCCAGCACGCCCTCGACGGACGGGTAGACGTAGAACGCCCCCTGGGGCGCGGGGATCCGCACCCCGTCGATCTGCGACAGCATCTCCACGATCGTGCGCCGACGGCGGTCGAACGCGGTCCGCATCTCCTCGACCGCCGCGAGGTCGCCGGTGAGCGCGGTGATCGCGGCCCGCTGCGACACGTTCGCGACGTTGGACGTGAGGTGCGACTGGAAGTTCGTCGCGGCGGTGATCACGTCGGCGGGGCCGATCATCCAGCCGACCCGCCAGCCGGTCATCGCGTAGGTCTTGGCGACGCCGTTGACGACGATCGTCGTGTCCGCCAGCTCCGGCACCGCGCGGACGATGGGCGTGAACACCGCGTCGTCGTAGGTGAGGTGCTCGTAGATCTCGTCGGTGATGACCCAGACGCCGTGCTCGAGGGCCCAGCGCCCGATCGCGGCGGTCTGCTCGGGGGAGTACACCGCACCCGTCGGGTTGGACGGGGAGCAGAACAGCAGGACCTTGGTCCGCGGCGTGCGCGCGGCCTCGAGCTGCTCGACGGTCACCAGGTAGCCCTGGTCGACGCCGGCGAACACCTCGACGGGCACGCCACCCGCCAGCCGGATCGCCTCGGGGTAGGTGGTCCAGTACGGCGCCGGCAGCAGCACCTCGTCGCCCGGGTCCACGATCGCCGCGAACGACTGGTAGACCGCCTGCTTGCCCCCGTTGGTGACCAGCACGCTCGACGGCTTCACCTCGTAGCCGGAGTCGCGCAGCGTCTTCGCGGCGATCGCCTCGCGCAGCGCCGGCAGACCGGCAGCCGGCGTGTAGCGGTGGTTGACGGGGTCCTTGGCCGCCGCGACCGCGGAGTCGACGATGTAGCCGGGCGTCGGGAAGTCGGGCTCTCCGGCGCCGAAGCCGATGACGGGGCGGCCGGCGGCCTTGAGCGCCTTGGCCTTGGCATCGACGGCCAGCGTCGCGGACTCGGCGATCGCGGCCAGTCGGGCGGACACACGGGGACGGGGAGAGGTCTGCTCGCTCACGGGGCCCATAGTGGCAGAGGTCACGTCGGGGGGTGCCAGGCGATATCGGTGGGTGACACGTTGCCCGGGCCCACCCACACGAGGCCGCGGGGGACGGTTCGACCCACGCGCGCTCGTCGCGTACAGTGGACCCCCGGCGGTTGACGTCCGCCATGATGAGCCGTGCCCCGGAGAACTCCGGTAGCTGCACGGACCCCCTCCGGGTGGTGTCCGTGAGTGTCGCGCGGGTTGTGTCATGGGGGCCAGGCCGCCGTAGGGCAGTGGCGCAATTGGTAGCGCAGCGGTCTCCAAAACCGCAGGTTGCAGGTTCGAGTCCTGTCTGCCCTGCGCACGCGTCTGGTCCTCCGGGTTCGCCCGGTGGCCCAGGAGAAGCGAGCAGGACCGCCGGTCGGTCCGGCGCGACGCGTCGGCCCGTCCGTCCGTCAGGTTCCGAACGGAGCCTGACCACCACGAGACGTAGGGGTCAGACGTGAGCGAAACAGCACCGGCTGCGGCGTCCGACGCCGAGGGTTCGGCGGCGCGCCCGTCGGCATCCAAGGCCGCCCGCAAGGGTGACTCGCGTGGCGGACTGTTCGCGCGCATCGCGCTCTTCGTCCGCCAGGTCGTCGCAGAGCTGAAGAAGGTCGTCCGGCCCACGCGGTCGGAGCTGATCACCTACACGAGCGTCGTGCTCGTGTTCGTCGCGGTGGTCATGGCCTTCGTCACCGTGGTCGACCTGGGCATCGGCAAGCTCACGTTCTGGGTCTTCGGAGGCTGACAGGTCATCGGGGCTCCGGTCCCGACGAACGAGGCTGTCGCCCCACCCGGGTCGAGCACCCACCGCACCGGCCCGCCGGTGCGCACACGCAGGAGAAAGCAGGTTCGCACGTGTCGCAGGAGTCGCAGGAGCCCACCACGGGCGCCGAGGCGGAGCTCGAGGACGCCATCGCGTCGGTTGAGGCCGTCGAGTCGTCGGCTGTCGAGGACGCCTCCACCGAGGATGTCAGCGCCGACGCCACCGAGAGCGACGAGCCGGCCGACGAGGGTGCCGAGCCTGCCGCTGACGAGGTCGACGCCGACGAGGCGGACGCCGAGGAGGACGAGCCCGACGTCGAGGAGGACCCGGTCGCCGCGTTCAAGGCGCAGCTCCGGAGCCAGCTCGGTGACTGGTACGTCATCCACTCCTACGCGGGCTACGAGAACCGCGTGAAGGCGAACCTCGAGAACCGCCGCCAGAGCCTGAACATGGAGGACTTCATCTACGCGGTGGAGGTCCCCATGGAAGAGGTCGTGGAGATCAAGAACGCGCAGCGCAAGGTTGTCAAGCGCGTCCGGATCCCCGGCTACGTGCTGGTCCGCATGGACCTCACCGACGAGTCGTGGGGCGCCGTCCGGCACACGCCGGGCGTCACCGGCTTCGTCGGCCACACGCACCAGCCCGTGCCGCTGACGCTCGACGAGGTCTTCTCGATGCTCGCGCCGTCGCTCGAGCCCAAGCAGCCGACCACGGCCGCCGGTGCCGCGAAGGCCGCGTCGCAGATCAAGGTCGACTTCACCGTCGGCGAGTCGGTCACCGTCACGGACGGTCCGTTCGACACGCTGCCCGCCACGATCTCCGAGATCAACGCCGAGAACCAGAAGCTCAAGGTCCTCGTCTCCATCTTCGGCCGGGAGACCCCGGTCGAGCTGTCCTTCAGCCAGGTCGCCAAGATCTGACTGACGCTTCCCCGCGTCTGCGGGTGAGCACTGCAACCGGGTCATCGCCCACGGCGTCGGCCCACGACACGAACGGAAGTAGCAATGCCCCCGAAGAAGAAGGTCACCGGCCTGATCAAGCTCCAGATCAAGGCCGGCGCGGCCACTCCTGCGCCGCCCATCGGTCCGGCACTGGGCCAGCACGGCGTCAACATCATGGAGTTCTGCAAGGCGTACAACGCGGCCACCGAGGCGCAGCGCGGCAACGTCATCCCCGTCGAGATCACGGTGTACGAGGACCGCTCGTTCACCTTCATCACGAAGACGCCGCCGGCCGCTGAGCTGATCAAGAAGGCCGCGGGTGTCGCCAAGGGCTCCCCGACGCCGCACACCGTGAAGGTCGCGACCCTCACCAAGGCGCAGATCAGCGAGATCGCGAGCACCAAGCTCGAGGACCTCAACGCGAACGACCTCGCCGCGGCCGAGAAGATCATCGCCGGCACGGCCCGCTCGATGGGCATCAAGGTCGAGGGCTGAACCAGCCAGCAAGAAACAGCGGGCTGAGTCCAGCTCGCTGAGACATGTGGAAGGGCCTGAACAGCCCGACTGACCACGAAGGAGAACAGCATGGCCAAGCACAGCAAGGCGTACCGCGCCGCGGTCGAGAAGATCGAGGCGGACCGCCTCTACACCCCGCTCGAGGCCGTCCGCCTCGCGCAGGAGACCTCGACCACCAAGTACGACTCGACCGTCGAGGTAGCCTTCCGCCTCGGTGTCGACCCGCGCAAGGCGGACCAGATGGTCCGTGGCACGGTCAACCTGCCCCACGGCACCGGCAAGACCGCCCGCGTCATCGTCTTCGCGACGGGCGAGCGTGCCGAGCAGGCCCGTGCGGCCGGCGCCGACGAGGTCGGTGGCGACGAGCTGATCGACAAGGTCGCGGCCGGGTACACCGACTTCGACTCCGCCGTCGCGACGCCGGACCTCATGGGCAAGGTCGGTCGACTGGGCAAGGTCCTGGGCCCGCGTGGTCTCATGCCGAACCCGAAGACCGGCACCGTGACGATGGACGTGGCCAAGGCCGTGTCCGACATCAAGGGTGGGAAGATCGAGTTCCGCGTGGACCGTCACGCGAACCTGCACTTCATCATCGGCAAGACCTCGTTCAGCGACACGGCGCTCGTGGAGAACTACGCCGCCGCGCTCGACGAGATCCTGCGTCTGAAGCCGTCCGCCTCGAAGGGTCGCTACATCGCGAAGGCGACCTTCTCGACGACGAACGGCCCCGGTATCCTCGTCGACCAGAACAAGACGCGGAACCTGCTCGACGAAGACGCCGCCTGACGGTCGTCCTCTGCACGACGAAGGCCCGGTCCCCCCTGCGGACCGGGCCTTCGCCGTTCGTGGGTGTGGCCGACCGTCAGTACGGCAGCCACTGCGTGAGGCAGGTGCCTCGCTCGCTCGAGCACTCCAGCCGCAGCGGCCCGTCCGGGTGGACGTCGAACCGGAAGTACCCCACGTCGTCGGTCTCGATGGTCGCGACGACACCCTCGGGCGTCCGCAGGCTCACCCGTCCCGGCGTCGCCGGCAGCAGCTGACCCTCGATCGACGACGACTCGACCTCCACCTCGACGCCGAGGTCATGACCCTCGAAGACGAGCGTGCGCGAGCTCCCGCCGGAGCGGTCGCGGACGCCGACGGGCGAGTCGAGCGCGGTGGAGTCGTAGACGAGCTCGAGCAGCAGGAGGTCCATCTCCAGCCCCGCGCGTGCGTCGACCATGCCGCGGTGCGCGCGGAACGCCACGTCGGCGCTGGCGACGACCCGGTCGTAGGTCTCTCGTTCGGTCAGGGCTGCGATCAGCTCTGCTCCGAGGGCCTCGTCGTCCACCCAGGGCGAGGCGGGGCCGGTGGAGCTGTGGGCGCGGTCATCCGAGTGCCAGGACATCGCGTCCTCCTTCTTCAGCCGTGGAAGCCGTCCAGGCCTTCACGTAGTTCTTGATCGCTGCCGTCTGTCGCAGGCGGGCGAGTCCACGGCCCCGGGTGGGGCCGATCGAGCCGACGGGAACGCCGAGCTGCTCCGCGATCTCCGCGTAGCTGAGCGGTGGGTCCACCGCGAGCATCAGCAGGATGTCGCGCTGGTGGTCGGGCAGCTCCGCGAGGCCCTCGCGCAGCGCACGCTCGCGTTCGACCGCCAGCATCCGCTCGTCGAGGTCGGAGTCGGACACACCGTCCAGCCGGCCGGTCTGCGGGTCGACCGGCACGGTGCGCCGGTTGACGTTGGTGACCCGGATGCACTCGTGCCGGGCCGTCGTGGCGATCCACCCGGGCAGGGCGTGCGGATCGCGGAGCTTCTCGAGGTTCTCGAGCAGGTTCAGCCACACGGTCTGTGCGACGTCTTCGGCCTGGTGCGGGGTGAGCCGGAACTGACGCACCCGCGCCACGACCGCCGGCGTGTGCCGGCGCACGATCTCGCCCCAGGCCCGTGAGTCCCCGGCCAACGCGCCCACGACCAGCGCGGGGGCGTCCCAGCGACGGTACGGATCCTCGTCATCCATGTCTGCATCCCTTCGTCCTGCGACTCGGGTGCCATCATGGCGCGCGGTGGGAACGGTGCCCAGCACTTCAGACTCCCGGCAGGATGTCGAACGTCTGGCCGAAGTCCGGCATGGCTCGGCCGGTGGCCAGCAGCTGGACGTACGCCTGGCGTGCGGAGAGTCCCCGCTCGTGCATGAGTCGCGCCACCGCCCCGGCCACCTGCGGGGCCGCGAACGACGTCCCGCTCCAGCGCGAGAACGCGTCGGCGGGGAAGGACTCGGGGTCCTCGGTGAAGTCGGGGGACTGCTCGCCCTCGACATAGGTCGACAGCACGCCCTCGCCGATGGCGGAGCAGTCCACCCACCAGCCGCGGCTCGAGAACGCGCTCGGTCGCAGGTCCGCGGTGAGCGCGCCGACGGAGACCACCCGGCGGAACGCTGCCGGCCAGGTGGGCGTGGTGTCGCCGAAGTTGCCGGCCGCGGCGACGATCAGCGCGTCCTCGCCCCGCTCGCGCTCGATCTCGCGGACGGCGTCGAGTGCGGCGGCCATCGCGAGCGACGGCTGGTCGTACTGCGTCTGCGTCCCGAGCGACAGGTTGACGATCTGTGCGCCGTCGCGGATCGCGCGGACGATCGCGCAGGCTACGTCGATCTCGCTGCCGGTCCCACCCGTGCCGAGCGCGCGGTACATCGTGATGTCGGCGGTCGGCGCGACCTGGGCGACGACGCCGCTCACGAACGTGCCGTGCCCGGCGGAGAAGTCGAGGAAGCCGTCCAGCGGGTCGGCATCGAGCGGGTCGACGTTGATGTCGTCGGCGTGCGTGGCCGGGTCGTTCTGGGTGACCCGCGGGATACCCGTCAGCCATCCGTCGCCGCGCAGCGCACCGTCGATGCCCGTGTCGATCACCGCGACGCGTGCACCGTCGCCCTCACCGGTCGCGAACGTGGCGTACGAGTCGAAGTCGCCGATCGTCGGCACCGCGACGCCGCTGAACGGCTTCACGATCGGTCCGAGCGGGGCGATGTGGGTGAGCGAGGCGGCGAACCCGCGGGCACGCAGCTCGCTGACGGTGTCCTCGAGGTGCTCCGTCGTGGTGGGCTGCTGGGTGACCAGCCGGACCAGTCGGCTCTCGAGGTCCGCACAGCCGAGCTCGGCCTCGACGAGCCCACGACGCTGGACGTACGTGCGCACGCCACGGTCCTGCCAGGACGACTCGGTCACCAGGATCTCCCCGGTCACCACCATCGTCTCCAGCCCGTTGTCCTTGACGAGCACCGCGAGCCGGGTCGCGTGGCGCAGGTTCCACCGCTCCTGGACCGCAGAGTTCAGCCGGCGACGGAGTCCCGCGTCCGTCCGGCGTTGTGCCAGCTCGTCGACCTGTCGTTGCACGCGCTGCCGTACTCGCGCCGGGACAGGCTCGACGGCCGCCCCGGTCCGGTAGTCGCGCCCGAAGGGTCGTCCCGGGATACGGGGTTCGTCCGATGACGTGCTCACATGCACTCCTTGCTCGCCTAGACTCCGAAAGATGTGCCCGTCCGGCCCCGGGTCCGACCCGCCACCGCCGAACGACAAGCCTCTTGCCCTACCAGAGGCCCGAGCCGACCTCCTGATACATCTGAGTTCTCTGATGGACGCCGTCGACGTCGATCCGAGGTCGGTGGAGCCCCAGGCGCAGGCCGTCGTGGTGGTGGCGCGTGCGCGAAAGGACCCCGAGCTGCTCGGGTTGAGCCTACGGCTGCTGGCTGCGACATTTCGGGCACGATGGGACGATTCGTCCGCGCGTCCGCTGCTGGACGAGGCCCTGCGGGTCACCAGGCGGCACCGCGTGTGGCACGTCGCGGCCACCGTGCTCGCCAGCCGCGCGTCCGTCCAGCACGAGCTGGGCGACGTGCGCGCGGCCGCGCGCGACCTGGACGCCGCGCTCGCTGCGATGAGCCGGGCGACGTCCATCGAGCCCGCCGAGCGTGCGCGGTTCCTCGTCCGCGTCGGGCTCTCGCTCGCTGTGGTCGAGCAGCATGCAGGTCGGCTCGCGGAGTCGGAGCAGCGGTACCGCACGCTGCTCGCGTCCGATGCCCTGGACCCGCGTTCGGCGGCGATCGCGACGAACAACCTGGCCCTCGTGCTCGCGGAGCGCGGGGAGTACGACGAGGCGATCGACGCCGCGGACGCCGCCGTGGCCCTCGCGACGTCGCAGGTGCCGAGCCTCGAGGCCCCGCTGGTGCAGAGCCGCGCATGGATCGCGGTGCGGGCCGGGCGACTGCAGGAGGGTATGCGCGACTTCGACCGGTCGGCGCAGGCGTACGTCGACGCGGGCATCCCGCTGGGGGAGTACTACACGGAGTACGCCGACGCGATGACCGACCTGCGGCTCCTCCCCGAGGCGGCTGCCGCTGCGGCCCGGGCGGTCGAGGAGCTCGACGCCGCCGGGCTCCAGCTCATGCTGACCGAGGCGCAGATGCGGCTCGCTCGGATCTTCCTGCTGACCGGTCGTGCGCGGGAGGCCGGCGACCTGGCAGACGTGGCCGCCCGAGCAGCCCGACGTCAGCGTCGCGCGACGTGGTCCGCCCGCGCCCAGCTCATCGGCGTCGAAGCGCGGCTGCAGGCGGGCACGGCGGGCCTCGACGAGCTCGCGGTCGCGCGTCGCGCCGCCGGTCGGCTCGAGAGCTCGGGCGACCTGCACAGCGCGGTGGAGGCGTACCTCGTCGCCGGGCGGGTGGCACTGGACCAGGACCGGCCGCGCTCCGCCGGGCCAGCCCTGTCCCGAGCGCGGGCGCTCGCGGGGAGGGGGCAGGTGCTCGTCCGGCTCCGCGGCCGGCTCGCGGGTGCGCTGGCAGAGCGGGCGTCGGGGAACCCGGCCGCGGTGCTCGCGGAGTGCCGGGCGGGGCTGCGAGACCTCGCCGTCCACCGCTCGGTCCTGCCCACCATCGAGCTGCGTGCGCTCGCGTCGGGGCACGGCGCCGAGCTCGGGGAAATCGGGCTGGGCGTCGTGCTCGCCGGGGCGTCGCCGGCCAAGGCGCTGGCGTGGATGGAGCGGACGCGCGCGGCGGCACTGAGCACGCGCCTGCCGTCGTCGGAGGCTCCCGCCGTCGACCGCCGCAGGGCCGCCCCGAGCGCGGGCGGCGGCGTCCGCGACGCGCCCGTGACGGGTGCGGACGTGCACGTGCCGGTGCTCGACTGGGCCGCGGGGCCGGACGCACCCACGAAGGTCGTGGCGCTGCCGCGGGTGCCCGGGCTCGCGGCCACCCGCGAGGCGCTCGACGGCCGGACCTTGGTCGAGTTCGGGAAGTTCGAGGGTCGGCTCGTGGCGGTGGTCGTCGAGCCGCGACGGACCCGGCTCGTGGAGCTGGGGGCGGAGCAGGACGTCGCCACCGAGCTCCGGCCGCTCCTGTTCGCCCTGCGCCGCCTGGCCAACCCCCGCGGCGGTGCCGCAGCGGACGCCGCACGCGCGAGCGCCGACCTGCGGATCGCCCGGCTGCGGGACCTGCTCATCGCGCCCCTTCGTGTCGGAGAGCAGGACGAGCTCGTCGTCGTCCCGGTGGGCATGCTGCACGGCGTGCCGTGGTCCTGCCTGCACGACGGCCCGCTCGCCCAGGCACCGTCCGCGACGTTCTGGGTCCGCACCCGCCGCGCCGCGCTGGCACGGGACGGAGCCGGTCGGACGGTCCTCGTGGCAGGTCCGGACCTGACGGGTGCGAGCGAGGAGGTCGACGCCCTGCGCGCGGTCCATCCCGGCGCCCTGGTGCTGGCCGCGGGGGACGCGCAGGCGGAGCCGGTGCTCGCCGCGCTGGCCGATGCCGACCTCGCGCACCTCGCCTGCCACGGCTCACCCCGTGCCGACAACCCGATGTTCTCCTCGCTGCTCCTCGCGGACGGTCCGGTGACGGTCCAGGAGCTGCACGGAGCGGGCGTCGCGCCGCACCGCCTGGTGCTCGCGTCGTGCCACTCGGGCGCCGACGTGGCGTATGCCGGCGACGAGGTGCTCGGCTTCGTCAGCGCCATGCTCGCGCAGGGCACGGCCGGCGTCGTCGCCAGCATCGCCGCGGTGCCGGACGTGGCCGCGGTCGACCTCATGCTCGAGCTGCACCAGGGACTCGGGGACGGTCTGACGCTCGCCCGGGCGCTGCACGCGGCCCGCGGACGCGTGGACCGGTCGACCCCCGAGGGCTTCGTCAACTGGTGCACGTTCAGCGCCCACGGCGCCGCCTGAGCGCGGATTTGGTCGGCCTCGGCCCGTGCCGTACTCTGGGAGCACCCAAAGACCGCCGGTCGTCGACCGTGTCGCGCGCACGCAGTGCTCGCGTCCCGATCGCCCGAAGTCCCGCAGCAGCGGAGGCCAGCGCAGGTGAGAGTTCCCGGATGGTTCGGCTTGCGCCGAGCTGCCTGCCGAGCCCCGCGCCTGCGCGGGGCTCTTTCGTCTGTTCGGGGCGTGACGACCGGTGGCACCACCATCGGAAGGATTGCCATGGCGAGGCCGGACAAGGCAGCCGCTGTCGCAGAGCTCACGGACCTGTTCCGTGACTCCAACGCGGCCGTGCTGACCGAGTACCGCGGGCTCACCGTTGCGCAGCTCAAGAAGCTGCGCAAGGCGCTCAGCGGCAACGCAACCTACGCCGTGGTGAAGAACACGCTGACCGCGATCGCGGCCAAGGATGCCGGCCTCGAAGGCCTCGACGACGCGCTCAAGGGCCCGTCGGCGATCGCCTTCGTCTCCGGTGACCCGGTCGAGGCCGCCAAGGGACTGCGTGACTTCGCCAAGGCGAACCCCGCACTGGTCATCAAGGGCGGTGTCCTCGAAGGACGCGCCCTGACCGCTGCGGACGTCACCAAGCTCGCGGACCTCGAGTCCCGTGAGGTTCTGCTGGCCAAGGCGGCCAACGTGTTCAAGGCGTCGCTCTTCCAGGCGGCCTACCTGTTCACCGCGCCCGCCGCTCAGGCTGCACGCACCGTCGACGCTCTCCGGCTCAAGCTCGAGGAGTCGACCGAGGTCGCTGCCTGAGCCATCCGGCCCTAGGCACTCAATGAACCCCCGCTCGGGACGGCCGCACCGGCCCCCGGGCATCGATCGGAAGGAACCGCCACCATGGCGAAGCTCACCACCACCGAGCTCATCGACGCGTTCAAGGAGCTCTCCCTCATCGAGCTCTCCGAGTTCGTGAAGGCGTTCGAGGAGACCTTCGAGGTCACCGCTGCCGCTCCCGTCGCCGCTGCGGCCCCCGCCGGCGCCGGTGGCGCTGCCGAGGTCGAGGCCGAGGAGGAGAAGGACTCGTTCGACGTCGTCCTCGAGGCCGCCGGTGACAAGAAGATCCAGGTCATCAAGGAGGTGCGCGTCCTGACGTCCCTCGGTCTGAAGGAGGCCAAGGACGTCGTCGACGCCGCCCCCAAGGCCGTCCTGGAGGGTGTCACCAAGGAGGCCGCCGAGAAGGCCAAGGCGCAGCTCGAGGCCGCTGGCGCCACCGTCACCCTCAAGTGATCGCCGCCTTCGTGCCGGCCGGTCCGCCGGCAGCACGGAGGTAGCACGCAGCTCGCACACGAGGCCCGCGTCCCGACAGGGAGGCGGGCCTCGTCGCGTTCGCGGCCCGGTCCGGATGGGGGACGGACTTTCGCGGTCACGCCACGTGTGCCACCATGTGCGCGGCGACAACGTCGTCGCCGTGCGGGCGGAGCCGCCCGTTCGTACCGGACGCCTCAGGGTCCGTCGCCCGACTTGTCGGGTGGCGCCAGGAGGTGTCGATGCCGGGTGGACTTTGACTCGGCGGCCGAGTATGCTAGCGCTTTGCGCTGGCCTGTGCCCGCGATCCCGTATAACCCGAGCCCACCCTCGTCGTCAAGACACGTCGTCGTGGGGCTCGCCGGCCGGGGGATCGCGCCTAGCCAGGACCAGTGCAGCGTGCACTCGATCCGCTGGGAAGGACCCCTCTTTTGGCTGCCTCGCGCACCCCTTCTGCTCCGACCGCCGACGCCATCGCGAACCGCACCGCCTCTCGCCGTATCTCCTTCGCCAAGATCCACGAGCCCCTCGAGGTCCCGGACCTGCTCGGTCTGCAGACGGAGAGCTTCGACTGGCTGCTCGGCAACGAGAAGTGGCAGGCCCGCGTGGCCCTGGCCCTCGAGGCCGGTCGGCAGGACGTTCCTGAGACCGCTGGTCTCGAGGAGATCTTCGAGGAGATCTCGCCTATCGAGGACTTCGGCGGATCCATGTCGCTGTCGTTCCGCGAGCACCGCTTCGAGCCGCCGAAGTACACGGCCGAGGAGTGCAAGGAGAAGGACTTCACCTTCGCCGCGCCGCTGTTCGTCACGGCGGAGTTCGTCAACTACACCACCGGTGAGATCAAGAGCCAGACGGTCTTCATGGGTGACTTCCCGCTCATGACCGAGCGCGGCACGTTCATCATCAACGGCACCGAGCGCGTCGTCGTCTCGCAGCTCGTCCGTTCGCCCGGCGTGTACTTCGAGCGCACGGCCGACAAGACGTCCGACAAGGACGTCCTCACGGCCAAGGTCATCCCGAGCCGTGGTGCCTGGCTCGAGTTCGAGATCGACAAGCGCGACAACGTCGGCGTCCGCGTCGACCGCAAGCGCAAGCAGAACGCCACGGTGCTGCTCAAGGCGCTCGGCATGACGGACGCGGAGATCCGCGAGGAGTTCGCCAACTACCCGGCCGTCATCGACACCCTGGACAAGGACCACGTCCAGACGCAGGACGAGGCGCTGCTCGACCTCTACCGCAAGATCCGCCCGGGCGAGCCGCCCACGGTCGAGGCCGGCCGCGCGCTCATCGAGAACTTCTACTTCAACCCGAAGCGCTACGACCTCGCGAAGGTCGGCCGCTACAAGCTGAACAAGAAGCTCGGCCTGGACGTCCCGCTCGCGGACTCGGTGCTGTCGCGTGACGACGTCGTCGCCACGATCAAGTACCTCGCGTCGCTGCACATCGACCTGCCGTCCCTGCCGGGCACGCGTGCCGGCGAGGCCGTCGAGATCCGCGTCGAGCCCGACGACATCGACCACTTCGGCAACCGTCGCATCCGCGCGGTCGGCGAGCTCATCCAGAACCAGGTCCGCACGGGCCTGTCGCGGATGGAGCGCGTCGTGCGCGAGCGCATGACGACGCAGGACGTCGAGGCGATCACGCCGCAGACCCTGATCAACATCCGCCCCGTGGTGGCGTCGATCAAGGAGTTCTTCGGCACGTCGCAGCTGTCGCAGTTCATGGACCAGAACAACCCGCTCGCGGGCCTGACGCACAAGCGTCGCCTGTCCGCGCTCGGCCCGGGTGGTCTGTCCCGCGACCGCGCCGGCATGGAGGTCCGTGACGTCCACCCGTCGCACTACGGCCGCATGTGCCCGATCGAGACCCCGGAAGGCCCGAACATCGGCCTCATCGGCTCGCTCGCCACGTACGGGCGGATCAACCCGTTCGGCTTCGTCGAGACCCCGTACCGCAAGGTCATCAAGGGCAAGGTCTCCGACGAGGTCCACTACCTGACCGCCGACGACGAGGACCGCCACGTCATCGCGCAGGCGAACGCCCCGCTCAAGGCGAACGGTGCCTTCGAGGAGGACCGCGTCCTGGTCCGCGTCAAGGGCGGCGAGATCGAGTACGTCGCCGGCGAGGCCGTCGACTACATGGACGTCTCCCCGCGCCAGATGGTGTCGGTGGCCACGGCCCTGATCCCGTTCCTCGAGCACGACGACGCCAACCGTGCCCTCATGGGTGCCAACATGCAGCGCCAGGCCGTCCCGCTGGTCCGTTCCGAGGCCCCGCTCGTGGGTACCGGCATGGAGCGTCGTGCGGCCATCGACGCGGGCGACGTCATCGTCGCGACGAAGCCGGGTGTCGTCACCGAGGTGTCGGCGGACCTGATCGTCGTCGCCAACGACGACGCCACCACGTCGACGTACCGCGTCGCCAAGTTCCGCCGCTCCAACCAGGGCACCTCGTACAACCAGCGCGTGCTGGTCGACACCGGCGCCCGCGTCGAGGTCAACTCGGTGCTCGCCGACGGCCCGGCCACGGACGAGGGCGAGCTCGCGCTCGGCCGCAACCTGCTGGTCGCGTTCATGTCGTGGGAGGGCCACAACTACGAGGACGCGATCATCCTGTCGCAGCGCCTCGTGCAGGACGACGTGCTCTCCTCGATCCACATCGAGGAGCACGAGGTCGACGCGCGCGACACCAAGCTCGGCCCGGAGGAGATCACTCGGGACATCCCGAACGTCTCCGAGGAGGTCCTCGCGGACCTGGACGAGCGCGGCATCATCCGCATCGGTGCCGAGGTCGGCGCCGGCGACATCCTCGTCGGCAAGGTCACGCCCAAGGGCGAGACCGAGCTGACCCCGGAGGAGCGGCTGCTCCGCGCGATCTTCGGTGAGAAGGCGCGCGAGGTCCGCGACACGTCGCTCAAGGTCCCGCACGGCGAGTCCGGCACGGTCATCGAGGTCCGCACGTTCAGCCGTGAGGACGGCGACGAGCTGCCCGCCGGCGTGAACGAGCTGGTCCGCGTGTACATCGCGCAGCGCCGCAAGATCACGGACGGCGACAAGCTCGCCGGCCGTCACGGCAACAAGGGCGTCATCTCCAAGATCCTGCCGGTCGAGGACATGCCGTTCCTCGCCGACGGGACCGCGGTCGACGTCGTCCTCAACCCGCTCGGTGTCCCCGGCCGCATGAACGTCGGCCAGGTCCTCGAGACGCACCTCGGCTGGGTGGCCAAGCAGGGCTGGGACATCGAGATCGCCGAGGGCGACGACCTGTCCTGGCGCGACGACGTCCCCGCGATCGCCTCGAAGTCGCCGGCCGGCAACCCGGTCGCGACGCCCGTGTTCGACGGTGTCCCGGAGACGACCCTCACCGGTCTGCTCTCGGCCACGCTGCCGAACCGTGACGGTGTGCGCACCGTGGGCGGTGACGGCAAGGCGCGCCTGTTCGACGGGCGCTCCGGCGAGCCGTTCCCGGACCCGGTCGCGGTCGGCTACATGTACATCCTGAAGCTGCACCACCTCGTCGACGACAAGATCCACGCTCGTTCGACGGGCCCGTACTCGATGATCACGCAGCAGCCGCTGGGTGGTAAGGCGCAGTTCGGTGGCCAGCGGTTCGGCGAGATGGAGGTCTGGGCCCTGGAGGCGTACGGCGCTGCCTACACGCTGCAGGAGCTCCTCACCATCAAGTCGGACGACGTCCCCGGACGCGTCAAGGTGTACGAGGCGATCGTCAAGGGGGAGAACATCCCCGACTCGGGCATCCCGGAGTCCTTCAAGGTCCTCCTCAAGGAGATGCAGTCGCTCTGCCTGAACGTGGAGGTGCTCTCCTCGGACGGCGTCTCCATCGACATGAAGGAGAACGACGACGAGGTCTACCGCGCAGCGGAGGAGCTCGGCATCGACCTGTCCCGGCGTCCGAACGCCAGCAGCATCGAAGAGATCTGACGTCGAGCCTGCCGCCCTTCCGTGAAGGGTGGGCGGCGGGCCCGCACCTTTAGCAACATTTCCGTTCAGCCGGGTCACCCCGGCAAGCGAAGGAAGTAGGACCCCCCTTGCTCGACGTCAACGTCTTCGACGAGCTGCGTATCGGCCTTGCCTCGGCCGACGACATCCGTGCCTGGTCGCACGGTGAGGTGAAGAAGCCCGAGACCATCAACTACCGGACCCTGAAGCCGGAGAAGGATGGCCTGTTCTGCGAGAAGATCTTCGGTCCCACCCGGGACTGGGAGTGCTACTGCGGCAAGTACAAGCGCGTGCGCTTCAAGGGCATCATCTGCGAGCGCTGCGGCGTCGAGGTGACCCGCTCGAAGGTCCGTCGTGAGCGCATGGGCCACATCGAGCTGGCCGCGCCCGTCACGCACATCTGGTTCTTCAAGGGTGTGCCGTCGCGTCTCGGCTACCTGCTCGACCTCGCCCCGAAGGACCTCGAGAAGGTCATCTACTTCGCGGCGTACATGATCACGTGGGTCGACGTCGACGGTCGCCACGAGGACCTCCCCAACCTCCAGAACGGGATCGACCTGGAGAAGAAGGAGATCTCGGACCGCCGCGACAACGACATCAACACCCGCGCCACCAAGCTCGAGGCCGACCTGGCCGAGCTGGAGGCCGAGGGTGCCAAGGCCGACGCCCGCCGCAAGGTGCGCGACTCGGCGGAGCGCGAGATGGCTCAGCTGCGCAAGCGTGCCGACCTCGAGCTCGACCGGCTCGACGCGGTCTGGGACCGGTTCAAGAACCTCAAGGTCGCGGACCTCGAGGGCGACGAGATGCTGTACCGCCAGCTCCAGGACCGGTACGGCAACTACTTCGAGGGCTCGATGGGCGCCGCGGCGATCCAGAAGCGTCTCGAGGCGTTCGACCTCGAGGCCGAGTCCGACTCGCTGCGCGAGATCATCAAGACCGGCAAGGGCCAGCGCAAGACGCGTGCCCTGAAGCGGCTCAAGGTGGTCAACGCGTTCCTCACGACGACCAACTCGCCGACCGGCATGGTGCTGGACGCCGTCCCGGTCATCCCGCCGGACCTGCGTCCGATGGTCCAGCTCGACGGTGGCCGGTTCGCCACCTCGGACCTGAACGACCTGTACCGCCGCGTGATCAACCGGAACAACCGCCTCAAGCGGCTGCTCGACCTGGGCGCGCCCGAGATCATCGTCAACAACGAGAAGCGGATGCTCCAGGAGGCCGTCGACTCGCTGTTCGACAACGGCCGCCGCGGCCGTCCGGTGACGGGTCCGGGCAACCGCCCGCTCAAGTCGATCTCGGACATGCTCAAGGGCAAGCAGGGTCGTTTCCGTCAGAACCTGCTCGGCAAGCGCGTCGACTACTCGGGCCGTTCGGTCATCGTCGTCGGCCCGCAGCTCAAGCTCCACCAGTGCGGCCTGCCCAAGCAGATGGCGCTCGAGCTGTTCAAGCCGTTCGTGATGAAGCGCCTGGTCGACCTGAACCACGCGCAGAACATCAAGTCGGCCAAGCGCATGGTCGAGCGCGCTCGTCCGGTCGTGTGGGACGTCCTCGAAGAGGTCATCACCGAGCACCCCGTGCTGCTCAACCGCGCGCCCACGCTGCACCGTCTGGGCATCCAGGCGTTCGAGCCCCAGCTGGTCGAGGGCAAGGCGATCCACCTGCACCCGCTCGTCTGCGCCGCGTTCAACGCGGACTTCGACGGTGACCAGATGGCCGTCCACCTGCCCCTGAGCGCCGAGGCGCAGGCCGAGGCCCGCATCCTCATGCTCTCGAGCAACAACATCCTCAAGCCGTCGGACGGTCGTCCGGTGACCATGCCCTCGCAGGACATGATCATCGGCCTCTACCACCTGACGAACGACAAGGACGAGGCGCTCGGCCACGGCCGGTCCTTCAGCACCGTCTCCGAGGCGGTCATGGCGTTCGACCAGGGTTCCCTGGACCTGAACGCCGTGGTCAAGATCCGCTTCGACGACCTCGTGCTGACCGAGGAGGACGCGCCCGAGGGCTGGACCGAGGGTGACACGCTCATCTTCGAGACGACCCTGGGTCGTGCGCTGTTCAACGAGCTGCTGCCCGTGGACTACCCGTACGAGAACGGCGTCGTCGACAAGAAGCGCCTCTCGGTCATCGTCAACGACCTGGCCGAGCGGTACCCCAAGGTCGAGGTCGCTGCGTCGCTGGATGCGCTCAAGGAGGCCGGCTTCCGCTGGGCCACCCGCTCGGGCGTCACGATCTCCATCTCGGACGTCGCGACCCCGGCGGCCAAGGCAGCCATCCTCGAGGAGCACGAGGGACGTGCGGCGAAGGTGCAGGGCCAGTACGAGAAGGGCCTGATCACCGACGACGAGCGTCGTCAGGAGCTCATCGAGATCTGGACGCAGGCCACCGACAAGGTCGCCAAGGCGATGCAGGAGAACTTCCCGCGCCAGAACACGGTCTACAAGATGGTCGGCTCGGGTGCGCGCGGTAACTGGATGCAGGTCCGCCAGATCGCCGGTATGCGTGGCCTCGTCGCCAACCCGAAGGGCGAGATCATCCCTCGCCCGATCAAGTCGAACTACCGCGAGGGGCTGTCGGTCCTCGAGTACTTCATCGCGACGCACGGTGCCCGCAAGGGTCTGGCGGACACCGCTCTGCGGACCGCCGACTCGGGCTACCTGACCCGTCGTCTGGTGGACGTCTCGCAGGACGTCATCGTCCGTGAGGACGACTGCGGCACCGAGCGTGGTCTGACCATGCCGATCGGCGTCCCGGGTTCGGACGGCGCCCTGCGTCGTCACGACAAGGTCGAGACGAGCGTCTACTCGCGCACGCTGGCGACGGACGTCGCGATCGACGGCGAGATCATCGGTCACGCCGGTGACGACGTCGGCGACGTGCTGCTGGACCGCCTCCTCGAGGCCGGTGTCACCGAGATGAAGATCCGCTCGGTGCTCACCTGCGAGTCCCGCGTCGGCACCTGCGCGCGCTGCTACGGCCGTTCGCTGGCCACGGGCAAGCTCGTCGACATCGGCGAGGCCGTCGGCATCATCGCGGCCCAGTCGATCGGTGAGCCCGGCACGCAGCTGACGATGCGTACCTTCCACACCGGTGGTGTGGCGTCGGCCGACGACATCACGCAGGGTCTGCCGCGTGTCCAGGAGCTCTTCGAGGCCCGCACCCCCAAGGGTGAGGCGCCCATCGCGGAGTTCTCGGGCCGCATCGCGGTCGAGGAGGGTGACCGTTCGCGTCGCCTCGTCCTCACGCCGGACGACGGCTCGGAGGAGATCGCCTACCCGATCACCAAGCGCTCGCGCCTGCTGATCTCGGACGGCGACCACGTCTCCGTGGGCACCCAGCTGGTCCAGGGTGCGGTCGACCCGAAGAAGGTCCTGCGCATCCTCGGCCCGCGTGCGACGCAGAAGCACCTGGTCGACGAGGTGCAGGTCGTCTACTCGTCGCAGGGTGTGGACATCCACGACAAGCACATCGAGGTCATCGTGCGGCAGATGCTGCGCCGCGTGACGGTCCTCGACTCCGGCACCACCGACCTGCTGCCCGGCGAGCTCGCCGAGCGTGGGCGCTTCGAGGACGCGAACCGCGCTGCGGTGTCCGAGGGCGGCCAGCCGGCATCGGGTCGTCCGGAGCTCATGGGCATCACGAAGGCGTCGCTCGCGACGGACTCGTGGCTGTCGGCGGCCTCCTTCCAGGAGACCACCCGGGTGCTCACCGAGGCCGCGATGTCGGGTCGTTCCGACCCGCTGCTCGGCCTCAAGGAGAACGTCATCCTCGGCAAGCTCATCCCGGCCGGGACGGGCCTGCCCCGCTACGGCAACATCGCGGTCGAGCCCACCGAGGAGGCGAAGGCCGAGCTGTACCCGACCTTCGGCTACGACGAGATCGACTTCCCCGCCCTGGGCCTCGGCTCCGGCGAGGCGATCCCGCTCGAGGACATCGACTTCGGCGACTACCGCTAGTCGACAGACGCACGACCGAAGGGCTCACCGGTTCGCCGGTGGGCCCTTCGGCGTTTGCGGACCCGGGTCCGGTCTGGGCCCGCGCTGGGTCCGGGGGCACTGCCCGCCCGTGGGTCGGTCCCGCGACGATCACGGGGTGGACCTCACCAAGCGGTACGGCCAGCGGGAGCGCGGCTCCGCGACCGTGGAGTACGCCGGGATCATCCTCGTCGTCGTCGCGATCATCGCGGTGCTCGTCGTGTCCGGCCTGGGCTCGACCGTCGCGACCAAGCTCGGCTGCGCGGTGCGCTCCGTCGGCACGCAGGCGGGTACGTGCGGGGGGCCCGAGGTCCCGACGACGTACGACGCCGATGGCGACGGGGTCGGCGCCACGGGGGACCAGCCGACCCGGATCGACGACGGGGGAGCCTCCGACACCGGCGGCGACCCGGTGGACTACGACACCGCCACCCCGTCCACGGACACCGTCGACCAGGATGCGGTCGACGAGGCGCTGGACGACGTCCGCGACGCGCTCGACGGGGGGTTCTTCGGCGTCCGTGGTGGCGACCTGGACGACGCGATGGAGGCGTTGGAGGGCCTGAACGGGTCGGAGCTGGACGCGTTGATCGCGTCGATGTCCGACGACGAGCTCCGGCACTGGATCAACGAGCTCGAGGACGGCTGGGTCGGTGGCGGGTGGGACCGGGAGAAGCGCCGCGAGCTGTGGGAGCTCATCGTCGGGAAGGCGAACAAGGCGACGCTGGACCGGCTCGCGGGCCTGACGGACGAGATCCAGCCGTCGTTCGACGACGTCGGCGGCGACGGTGCGCGCGACGACCCGGAGAGCGTGGCGAACACCGCGGAGTACGAGGAGGTCAACCACCAGCTGGTCGTGGGCGGCATCCGGCCGATGGACATCGCCCAGGGCGCGATCGGTGACTGCTGGTACATGGCGTCGCTGATGGCGATCGCCCAGGCCGACCCGAGCGTGATCGCGGACGCGATCTCCCAGAACGCCAACGGCACGTACACCGTGCGGCTGTACGACGACGGCAAGCCGGTCTACGTCACGGTCACTCCGGACATGGTCGTCCGCGAGGACAATCCCGCGTTCTCGTACCAGTCGCCACAGAAGCTCGCCGACGGGACCCAGGGCTACGAGCTGTGGCCGCTGGTCATGGAGAAGGCGCTCGCGTTGCACTGGGGCGACTACGCGGACATCGAGGGTGACTCCCCGGGGCTCGGCCTCGAGGTGGTGACGGGCCAGTCCAGCTCGTCGTCGTCGCTCGACGACGCACCCAGCGTGTCCGAGCTCGACTCCCTGCTGGACGGTGGGGGAGCGGTGACGCTCGCCTCGCACGGGGAGGGCGACGACCTGCCCGACACGTACGGCGACGCGGCCGACGGGGGTCTGGTGACGGGGCACGCGTACTACGTGAAGTCGGTGAACACGAAGAAGGGCACCGTGACCGTGGTCAACCCCTGGGGCTCGGCTTATGCGCCGATCACGCTGACGTACGCTGAGTTCCAGGACAGCTTCAGCACGATCTACACCAACGGGGTGGCACGGTGACCGGCTCGAGCAGGAGGACGGGGTTCGTGACGGTGCTCGTCGCCACCGTCCTCGTGCTCGCCGGGTGCGGCGGCTCCGACGACGAGGGAGACACCGTGGAGCACCCCGAGGGTTCGCGGGCGCTGGTGCTGAACCAGCCGACGCCCATCGGCGACTACCGGGTGGTCGCATCGAACGTGACCGCGGACGAGGCCGGGATCAACGTGGTCAGCGACGGCCCGGCCGAGGGTGGCACGGTCGCCCTGGGCGACGAGGCCACCATCGGCGGCTTCACGTTCACGCTGGTCGACATCGCGCTGGACGAGAAGGACTCGGCCCCGGGCGGCAGCCGGACGACGGTCTGGATCCTGCCCGCGGAGTGATGGCCGGCCTGGATGGGCCCGGGTGAGCCCGGCCCGTGCAGGGTGTGAGTGACCGTCGTCGCTTTGACTGCCCCCCAGGTGGCGGGTAACGTAGGACACCGTGCCCGCGCCGTCGGGCTCTCGCGCATGCACTCGGTGGACGCCCCTCGCGGGGAAGGTCGGGCCGGGCGCATCGGGTGGTCTCTCTCCACCGCGCCGTCTCTCCGCCAAGGCAACCTTGCGGACAGCGGTGCGGAGGGCCGGGGCGACACGCCCGGGTGCGGGGGTCGGTGCGGGACGCAAGAACTGCGAGGTAGTCGCGCGACGGGCGACGAACCTCGACCATGCCGGCCGTCCAGGGTGACGGGTGCCGGTCGACCAGAGATTCATCCAACAGACGGAGACGTAGTGCCTACGATCCAGCAGCTGGTCCGCAAGGGCCGGCAGGCGAAGACGAACAAGTCGAAGACGCCTGCCCTCAAGGGCTCCCCCCAGCGACGCGGTGTGTGCACCCGCGTCTACACCACGACCCCGAAGAAGCCGAACTCCGCGCTCCGCAAGGTCGCGCGCGTCCGCCTCTCGAGCCAGGTCGAGGTCACCGCGTACATCCCCGGTGTCGGTCACAACCTGCAGGAGCACTCGATCGTGCTCGTGCGCGGTGGCCGTGTGAAGGACCTCCCGGGTGTCCGGTACAAGATCGTCCGTGGTGCCCTCGACACGCAGGGCGTCAAGAACCGTAAGCAGGCGCGCAGCCGCTACGGCGCGAAGAAGGTGGGCTGATGCCTCGCAAGGGTCCGGCCCCCAAGCGGCCGCTCGTCATCGACCCCGTCTACGGGTCCCCGGTCGTCACGCAGCTGATCAACAAGGTCCTGCTCGACGGCAAGAAGTCCGTCGCGGAGCACATCGTCTACGGCGCCCTCGAGGGTGTCCGTGAGAAGACGCAGGGCGACCCGGTCGTCGTGCTCAAGCGCGCGCTGGACAACGTCCGCCCGTCGCTCGAGGTGCGTTCGCGCCGCGTCGGTGGCGCCACGTACCAGGTGCCCGTCGAGGTGCGCCCGGTCCGTCAGACCACCCTCGCGCTGCGCTGGCTCACCGACTACTCGCGCGCTCGCCGCGAGAAGACGATGACCGAGCGCCTCATGAACGAGATCCTCGACGCGTCCAACGGCCTCGGTGCCGCGGTGAAGCGTCGCGAGGACATGCACAAGATGGCCGAGTCCAACAAGGCCTTCGCGCACTACCGCTGGTAATCCCGGCACTCACGGGCGCTGCGCCGCCGGTCCGATCCTCGGGCCGGACCGGTGGCGCCACCCAAGCCAACCGACAAGGGGCAACTCACGTGGCACTGGATGTGCTGACGGACCTCACGAAGGTCCGCAACATCGGCATCATGGCTCACATCGATGCCGGCAAGACGACGACCACCGAGCGGATCCTGTTCTACACCGGGGTCAACTACAAGATCGGTGAGACGCACGACGGTGCGTCGACGATGGACTGGATGGAGCAGGAGCAGGAGCGCGGCATCACGATCACGTCCGCCGCGACGACCTGCTACTGGCACGACAACCAGATCAACATCATCGACACCCCGGGCCACGTGGACTTCACGGTCGAGGTCGAGCGCTCGCTGCGCGTCCTCGACGGTGCCGTCGCCGTCTTCGACGGCAAGGAGGGCGTCGAGCCCCAGTCGGAGACCGTCTGGCGTCAGGCCGACAAGTACGACGTCCCGCGCATCTGCTTCGTCAACAAGATGGACAAGCTCGGCGCGGACTTCTACTTCACCGTCGACACCATCGTGAACCGCCTCAAGGCCAAGCCGCTGGTCATCCAGCTGCCCATCGGCGCTGAGAACGACTTCATCGGCGTCGTCGACCTGGTCACCATGCGTGCCCTCGTCTGGCGCGGCGAGACCGCCCTGGGCGAGAAGTACGAGGTCGAGGACATCCCGGCCGACCTGGTGGAGAAGGCGGACAAGTACCGCGCGGAGCTCCTCGAGGCCGTCGCCGAGACCGACGACGAGCTGCTCGAGAAGTTCCTCGGTGGCGAGGAGCTGACGATCGCCGAGATCAAGGGCGGCATCCGCAAGCTCACCGTCAAGTCCGAGGCCTACCCGGTCCTGTGCGGCTCGGCGTTCAAGAACAAGGGCGTCCAGCCCATGCTCGACGCCGTCATCGACTACCTGCCGACGCCCCTGGACGTCCCGGCGGTCGAGGGTCACGACATGAAGGACCCCGAGCTCGTCGTCGAGCGCCACCCCGACTCGACGGAGCCGTTCTCGGCCCTCGCGTTCAAGGTTGCCTCGCACCCGTTCTTCGGCAAGCTCACCTACGTCCGGGTGTACTCGGGCAAGGTGGCGCAGGGCGCTCAGGTGCTCAACTCGACCAAGAACAAGAAGGAGCGCATCGGGAAGCTCTTCCAGATGCACTCCAACAAGGAGAACCCGGTCGAGGACGCCACGGCCGGCCACATCTACGCGTTCATCGGTCTCAAGGACGTCACCACGGGCGACACCCTGTGCGACCCGGCCTCGCCGGTCGTGCTCGAGTCCATGACGTTCCCCGAGCCGGTCATCGACGTCGCCATCGAGCCGAAGACGAAGGGTGACCAGGAGAAGCTCTCCGTGGCCATCCAGAAGCTGGCCGAGGAGGACCCGACCTTCCGCGTCAAGCACGACGAGGAGACCGGCCAGACCGTCATCGGCGGCATGGGCGAGCTCCACCTCGACATCCTCGTGGACCGCATGCGTCGCGAGTTCAAGGTCGAGGCCAACGTCGGCAAGCCGCAGGTCGCGTACCGCGAGACGATCCGTCGCTCGGTCGAGAAGATCGACTACGTGCACAAGAAGCAGACCGGTGGCTCGGGCCAGTACGCGAAGGTCCAGATGACCTTCGAGCCGCTGGACCCCGCCGAGGGCGAGCTGTACGAGTTCTCGAACAAGGTCACCGGTGGCCGCATCCCGCGCGAGTACATCCCGTCGGTCGACGCCGGCATCCAGAGCGCGATGCAGCTCGGCGTCCTCGCGGGCTTCCCGCTCGTGGGCGTCAAGGCGATCCTGCTCGACGGTGCCGCGCACGACGTCGACTCCTCGGAGATGGCGTTCAAGATCGCGGGCTCGATGATCCTCAAGGAAGCGGTCCGCAAGGCCGACCCGGTTCTCCTGGAGCCGGTCATGGCCGTCGAGGTCCGTACTCCTGAGGAGTACATGGGTGACGTCATCGGCGACATCAACTCGCGCCGCGGCATGATCCAGTCCATGGAGGACGCGACGGGCGTGAAGGTCATCCGCGCCCAGGTTCCTCTCTCCGAGATGTTCGGATACGTCGGTGACCTGCGGTCGAAGACCCAGGGTCGCGCGGTGTACTCGATGCAGTTCGACAGCTACGCCGAGGTTCCTCGGAACGTTGCCGAGGAAATCATCAAGAAGACCCGGGGCGAGTAGTCCCACAGGTCGAACCCTGTAGTTCCATCACACAAACCGACCCGTAGGACGCCGCGTCGAACGGCTACCGTCCGGTAGCCGCAGAACGTCGGCCAATCTCTACCAAGTCCTGAGGAGGACACCCAGTGGGCAAGGCGAAGTTCGAGCGGACGAAGCCGCACGTCAACATCGGCACCATCGGCCACGTCGACCACGGTAAGACGACGCTGACCGCGGCCATCTCGAAGGTGCTGCACGACAAGTACCCCGACCTGAACCCCTTCACGCCTTTCGACGAGATCGACAAGGCCCCTGAGGAGAAGCAGCGCGGTATCACCATCAACATCGCGCACGTGGAGTACCAGACGGAGAAGCGTCACTACGCTCACGTCGACGCTCCGGGTCACGCGGACTACATCAAGAACATGATCACGGGCGCGGCGCAGATGGACGGCGCCATCCTCGTGGTCGCGGCGACCGACGGCCCGATGGCCCAGACGCGTGAGCACGTCCTGCTCGCCCGTCAGGTCGGCGTGCCCTACCTGCTCGTCGCGCTCAACAAGACCGACATGGTCGACGACGAGGAGATCCTGGAGCTCGTCGAGGTCGAGGTGCGCGAGCTCCTCTCGGCCCAGGGCTTCGACGGCGACGAGGTCCCCGTCGTGCGCGTCTCCGGCCTGAAGGCGCTCGAGGGCGACCCGATCTGGGTCAAGTCCGTCGAGGACCTGCTCGAGGCCGTCGACGAGTCCGTCCCGGACCCGGTGCGCGACATCGACAAGCCCTTCCTCATGCCGATCGAGGACGTCTTCACGATCACCGGTCGTGGCACCGTCGTCACCGGTCGCGTGGAGCGCGGCAAGCTCAAGGTGAACGAGGAGGTGGAGATCGTCGGCATCAAGGAGAAGGCGATCAAGACCACGGTCACCGGCGTCGAGATGTTCCGCAAGCTGCTCGACTACGCCGAGGCCGGCGAGAACGTCGGTCTGCTCCTGCGTGGCACGAAGCGCGAGGAGGTCGAGCGCGGCCAGGTCGTCGTCAAGCCCGGCTCGATCACGCCGCACACCGAGTTCGAGGGTCAGGTCTACATCCTGGCCAAGGACGAGGGTGGCCGTCACAACCCGTTCTACGGGAACTACCGCCCCCAGTTCTACTTCCGCACCACCGACGTCACCGGCGTCATCACGCTGCCCGAGGGCACCGAGATGGTCATGCCCGGCGACAACACCGAGATCCACGTGAACCTCATCCAGCCCATCGCGATGGAAGAGGGCCTCGGCTTCGCCATCCGCGAGGGTGGCCGCACCGTCGGCTCGGGCAAGGTCATCAAGATCATCAAGTGATGCTCGCCCTCCGGGGCAGCTGAACTGACGGAAGGGCCCGGGAGCTTCGGCTCCCGGGCCCTTCCGTCGTCTGATCGCTGCGCGGCTCAGCCCGAGTCGGGATAGCCGGCGCGACCGTCTCCGTCGAGGTCCGTGCAGAGCCCGTAGGCCTCGTCGGCGCCGAACCGCGCGACGCAGTCGGCGTACCCCTCGACGTACCGGTACCCGCTGCCGTCCATGCCGGTCGCGTCCGTGCAGTCTGGGGAGCCGGCGGCCGGGTCGCAGGGGTCGCCCGGGAGGAGCGGGTCCGCCGTGTCCGGGCTGGGGTCCGTCGTGGGGGTCGGGCTCGGCGCGGACGTGACCGGCGGGGTCGACGGGCTCGGGCTCGGCGCGGACGTGACCGGCGGGGTCGACGGGCTCGGGTCCGGTGCCGGTGAGCTCGGTGTGCATGCGGCCAGCGCGAGAGCGAGCGCCACGCCGCCGACGGCGCGAACGGAGCGGAGTGTCATGGCCGCACCCTAGTGGGCGGAGAGCGGGCGCCGAGGGACGCCGACGTGACCCGGTCCGACGGCGCTCTGTGCGCGAGATCACGCGGATCCGGCCGCCGGGTGTGACGGACGCGATTGGAGTTCCGGGTCCCCGTCTGGCACACTGTTCAGGTTGCCTAGTTGAGGGCGGCGCGTTAGCGCGCGCAGCACACGACAGGGCTCACACACGTGGACGGCGTCTGGACCCCGGGATCACCCGGTGGTTGACGCCCGACAACAACCACCGATCTCGTGCCTGAGAGGGTACGCAGCGCAACGGTGTGTCGCGCCAAGCGACACGCCCGAGTGCGGGGGTCGGACGGGCCGGTTCCAAACAGAGGGAAGTAGAAGCGCCATGGCGGGACAGAAGATCCGCATCAGGCTCAAGTCCTACGACCACGAAGTCATCGACAGCTCGGCGCGCAAGATCGTCGACACGGTGACTCGCGCTGGTGCGTCGGTCGTGGGTCCGGTGCCGCTGCCGACGGAGAAGAACGTGTTCTGCGTCATCCGGTCGCCCCACAAGTACAAGGACAGCCGCGAGCACTTCGAGATGCGTACTCACAAGCGGCTCATCGACATCATCGATCCCACGCCGAAGGCCGTCGACTCGCTCATGCGTCTCGACCTGCCTGCGGACGTGAACATCGAGATCAAGCTCTGACGCTGGGAAGGAACTGATTTCTATGGTTACCCAGCAGAACGAGCGCGCAGTCACGGCCCTGCTCGGCACGAAGCTCGGCATGACCCAGGTGTGGGACGACAACGGTCGTCTCGTCCCGGTCACCGTCGTCGCTGTCGGCACGAACGTCGTGACCCAGGTGCGCTCCGCCGATGCTGACGGCTACGCCGCGGTCCAGCTGGCCCACGGCCAGATCGACCCGCGCAAGGTCACCAAGCCGCTGAAGGGCCACTTCGAGAAGGCCGGGGTCACCCCCCGCCGGCACGTGGCCGAGATCCGTACGCCGAACGCCTCCGAGTTCACGCTCGGCCAGGAGCTCACGGCCGCCCTCTTCGAGGCCGGCTCGCTCGTGGACGTCATCGGCACCACCAAGGGCAAGGGCACCGCCGGTGTCATGAAGCGTCACGGCTTCCACGGCGTCGGCGCCTCGCACGGTGCGCACCGCAACCACCGCAAGCCCGGCTCGATCGGTGGCGCTTCGACGCCGTCGCGCGTGTTCAAGGGCATCAAGATGGCCGGTCGCATGGGCGTGGACCGCCAGACCACCCAGAACCTGACCGTGCACGCGGTCGACGTCGAGAGGGGCCTGCTCCTCGTCAAGGGTGCCGTTCCCGGCCCCAAGGGTGGCGTCGTGGTCGTGCGTTCCGCTGTGAAGGGGGCGTGACCATGAGTGACACGCTGACTGTCGACGTGGTCGACTCCCAGGGCAAGAAGACCGGCTCCGCCGATCTGCCCGCGGACGTCTTCGACGTGCAGACCAACATCCCGCTGATCCACCAGGTCGTCGTCGCGCAGCTCGCGGCGGCACGCCAGGGCACCCACGACACGAAGAGCCGTGGCGAGGTCCGTGGTGGTGGGCGCAAGCCGTACAAGCAGAAGGGCACCGGCCGCGCCCGTCAGGGTTCGACGCGTGCTCCGCAGTTCGCCGGTGGTGGCGTCGTCCACGGCCCCACCCCGCGTGACTACTCGCAGCGCACCCCCAAGAAGATGAAGGCCGCGGCGCTCCGCGGTGCTCTCTCGGACCGCGCTCGTGCCGGCCGCGTGCACGTCGTCTCGGGCTTCGCCCCGGGCACGGCGCCGTCGACCAAGTCTGCGCTCGCCGTGCTCGACAACCTCTCGGGACGCAAGAACGTCCTGGTCGTCGTCGAGCGTCAGGACGAGATCACGTGGAAGTCGCTGCGGAACGTCGAGCGGGTGCACCTGCTGGTCGCTGACCAGCTCAACACCTACGACGTCCTGATCTCGGACGACGTCGTGTTCACGCAGGGCGCGCTCGACGCGTTCCTCGCGGGGCCGGTCAAGGGCTCCGCCGACGCGAAGGACGATGCCAAGTGACCGACATCGGCAAGAACCCGCGCGACATCCTGCTCGCGCCGGTCGTCTCCGAGAAGAGCTACGGCCTGCTCGACGAGGGGAAGTACACCTTCCTCGTCGACCCGCGGGCGAACAAGACCGAGATCAAGATTGCCGTCGAGCAGGTCTTCGGCGTCAAGGTCGACTCGGTCAACACCGCGAACCGTCAGGGCAAGGCCCGTCGGACCCGTTTCGGCATCGGCCGCCGCAAGGACACGAAGCGTGCGATCGTCACCCTCCGCGAGGGAACGATCGACATCTTCGGTGGTCCGGTCGGCTGAGCGAAGGACTGAGAACACATGGGAATCCGCAAGTACAAGCCGACCACGCCGGGCCGTCGCGGCTCCAGCGTCGCCGACTTCGTCGAGATCACGCGCTCCACTCCGGAGAAGTCGCTCGTCCGTCCCCTCCACAAGACGGGCGGCCGTAACTCCACGGGTCGCATCACCACGCGCCACCAGGGTGGCGGTCACAAGCGTGCGTACCGCGTCATCGACTTCCGTCGCCATGACAAGGACGGCGTGCCGGCCAAGGTCGCTCACATCGAGTACGACCCCAACCGCACCGCCCGCATCGCGCTCCTGCACTACGCGGACGGCGAGAAGCGCTACATCATCGCGCCGAACAAGCTGTCGCAGGGTGACCGCATCGAGAACGGCCCCGGCGCCGACATCAAGCCCGGCAACAACCTGCCGCTGCGCAACATCCCGACCGGTACGGTCATCCACGCCATCGAGCTGCGGCCTGGTGGCGGTGCGAAGATCGCCCGCTCGGCTGGTGCGTCCGTGCAGCTCGTCGCCAAGGACGGCCCCTACGCCCAGCTGCGTATGCCGTCCGGTGAGATCCGCAACGTCGACCTGCGCTGCCGCGCCACGGTCGGCGAGGTGGGCAACGCCGAGCAGTCGAACATCAACTGGGGCAAGGCCGGCCGCATGCGCTGGAAGGGCAAGCGCCCGACCGTCCGTGGTGTCGCCATGAACCCGATCGACCACCCGCACGGTGGTGGCGAGGGCAAGACGTCCGGTGGACGTCACCCCGTCAGCCCGTGGGGCCAGGCCGAGGGTCGTACCCGCCGTCCGAACAAGCCGAGCGACAAGCTCATCGTGCGCCGTCGGCGCACCGGCAAGAACAAGCGCTGATAGGAGCCTGAGATGCCACGTAGCCTGAAGAAGGGCCCGTTCGTCGACGGTCACCTGCAGAAGAAGGTCGACGTCCAGAACACCGCCGGCACGAAGAACGTCATCAAGACGTGGTCGCGCCGTTCGGTCATCACGCCGGACTTCCTCGGCCACACGTTCGCTGTGCACGACGGACGCAAGCACACCCCGGTGTTCGTGACGGAGGCGATGGTCGGGCACAAGCTCGGCGAGTTCGCACCGACGCGTACGTTCCGCGGCCACGAGAAGGACGACCGGAAGGGTCGTCGCCGCTGACCCCCGGGTCAGCCAGGCGACGCCCTCACCGGCAGAGACAAGAAGGCAGGACAGCAATGGAAGCCAAGGCGAAGGCGCGGTTCGTCCGCGTCACGCCCCAGAAGGCCCGGCGCGTCGTGGACCTCATCCGTGGCAAGCAGGCCGGCGAGGCTGTGGCGGTGCTGAAGTTCGCACCGCAGGCCGCGGGGGAGACGGTGCTCAAGGTTGTGGAGAGCGCGATCGCCAACGCTCGGGAGACCGCCAAGCGGTCGAACGAGCGTCTGGACGAGGCGGACCTCTACATCTCCGAGGTATTCGTCGACGAGGGTCCGACGCTCAAGCGGTTCCGTCCGCGGGCACAGGGTCGGGCCAGCCAGATCCTCAAGCGGACGAGCCACATCACCGTGGTCGTCGCTGAGCGTGAGACGAAGGGACGGGCCCGATAGTGGGACAGAAAGTCAACCCGCTCGGGTACCGCCTGGGCATCACCACCGACCACCGCTCGCGCTGGTTCGCCGACTCGACGAAGCCGGGTCAGCGCTACCGCGACTACGTGGGCGAGGACGTCAAGATCCGCAAGCTCATGGCCACGGGCCTCGAGCGTGCCGGCATCGCCAAGGTCGAGATCGAGCGCACGCGTGACCGCGTCCGCGTCGACATCCACACCGCCCGCCCGGGCATCGTCATCGGGCGTCGTGGCGCGGAGGCCGACCGCATCCGCGGCGAGCTCGAGAAGCTCACGGGCAAGCAGGTGCAGCTGAACATCCTCGAGGTCAAGAACGCCGAGATCGAGGCTCAGCTGGTCGCCCAGGGCATCGCCGAGCAGCTGGCGAGCCGCGTCTCGTTCCGCCGTGCCATGCGCAAGGGCATCCAGTCGGCCCAGCGCGCCGGTGCCAAGGGAATCCGCGTGCAGGTCTCCGGCCGCCTCGGTGGCGCGGAGATGAGCCGCACGGAGTTCTACCGCGAGGGCCGTGTGCCCCTGCACACGCTCCGCGCGAACATCGACTACGGCTTCTTCGAGGCTCGCACCACCTTCGGGCGCATCGGCGTCAAGGTGTGGGTCTACAAGGGCGACATGACCGAGAAGGAGTTTGCTCGCGAGCAGGCGACCCAGGCCCCGCGCCCGGCTCGTGGCCCGCGGACGGACCGTGGCGAGCGCAACGACCGTGGCCCCCGGGCCGGCGCTCCTCGTCGCGAGCGTTCCGACGCTCCTGAGGCAACCGAGGCCGCCTCCGCTCCCGCGGAGACCCCGGCCACTGACAGCGGAACGGAGGCCTGAGCCGTGCTTATCCCGCGCAGGCTGAAGCACCGCAAGCAGCACCACCCGGGGCGCTCCGGCGCCGCGACCGGTGGTACCGCGATCTCCTTCGGTGAGTACGGCATCCAGGCTCTCGAGCCCGCCTACGTCACCAACCGGCAGATCGAGGCTGCTCGTATCGCCATGACCCGCCACATCAAGCGTGGAGGGAAGGTCTGGATCAACATCTACCCGGACCGCCCCCTCACGAAGAAGCCTGCCGAGACCCGCATGGGTTCCGGCAAGGGTTCGCCCGAGTGGTGGATCGCCAACGTCAAGCCCGGCCGAGTTCTCTTCGAGCTCGCCGGCGTCCCGGAGCCCCTGGCTCGCGAGGCCATGCGCCGCGCGCAGCACAAGCTCCCGATGAAGACACGTTTTGTGGTTCGCGAGGGTGGTAACTGATGACTATCGGCACCAAGGACCTGGCTCCCAGCGAGCTGGACACCTTCGACGACGAGAAGCTTGTCGCCGAGCTGAAGAAGTCCAAGGAGGAGCTGTTCAACCTCCGCTTCCAGTCGGCGACCGGTCAGCTCGAGAGCCACGGGCGTCTCAAGGCCGTTCGCCGCGACATCGCGCGGATCTACACGATCCTGCGTGAGCGCGAGCTCGGCATCCGTACCGCCCCGAGCGCGAGCGAGTGAGTCTGATGAGCGACGAGAAGAACGAGAAGACGACAGCGATCGCTGAGAAGCGCGGCGACCGCAAGACGCGCCGCGGCTACGTGGTCAGCGACAAGATGGAGAAGACCGTCGTGGTCGAGGTCGAGGACCGGGTCAAGCACCCGCTCTACGGCAAGGTCATCCGGCGGACGAGCAAGGTCAAGGCGCACGACGAGCTGGGCTCGGCGGGCGTGGGCGACCTCGTGGTCATCATGGAGACCCGGCCGCTGAGCGCCACCAAGCGGTGGCGCCTGGTCGAGGTCCTCGAGAAGGCCAAGTAGGTCTCAGCGAGCCAGCACGTGCACGACCCCCAGTTGCCCACGGGCGCCGGGTGGAGTTCGACAGGACGACACCCGGCGCGACGTGTGCATCACGGCAACTATCCGTTCGGCCAGGCTCAGGCCACTCCGGCCCGAGAACCCGCCAGACGACAGGAGTAAGTAATGATCCAGCAGGAGTCGCGACTTCGTGTCGCTGACAACACTGGTGCCAAGGAGATCCTTTGCATCCGTGTGCTCGGCGGCTCCGGCCGTCGCTACGCAGGCATCGGTGACGTCATCGTCGCCACCGTCAAGGACGCCATCCCCGGCGGCAACGTCAAGAAGGGCGACGTCGTCAAGGCTGTCATCGTGCGCACCCGCAAGGAGCGCCGCCGTCCGGACGGTTCGTACATCAAGTTCGACGAGAACGCCGCAGTGATCCTCAAGAACGACGGGGAACCCCGTGGCACGCGCATCTTCGGCCCGGTGGGCCGCGAGCTGCGCGACAAGAAGTTCATGAAGATCATCTCGCTGGCGCCGGAGGTGCTCTGACCATGGCGAAGATCAAGAAGGGCGACCTCGTCGTCGTCATCTCCGGCCGCGACAAGGGACAGCAGGGCCGTGTGCTCGAGGTCCTGGTCGAGTCGCAGCGCCTCGTCGTGGAGGGTGTCCAGCGCGTCACCAAGCACGTCAAGGCCGGCCAGACGCAGCGCGGCACGCGCACCGGCGGCATCGAGACCATCGAGGCGCCCATCCACATCAGCAACGTGATGCTCGTGGACCCGGAGACCAAGAAGGGCACCCGGGTCGGCTACCGCACCGAGCAGGTCGAGCGCGACGGCCGTACCCGCACCGTTCGGGTCCGCGTCGCCAAGCGCTCCGGTAAGGACATCTGATGACCGAGACGACTCTCACGGCTCCGGCGCTCCCGCGTCTGAAGTCCAAGTACAACGACGAGATCAAGACCGCTCTCTTCGAGCAGTTCTCCCACGAGAACATCAACCAGGTCGCACGCCTGGTGAAGGTCGTCGTGAACATGGGCGTCGGCGAGGCCGCCAAGGACTCCAAGCTCATCGAGGGCGCGATCCGCGACCTGACCCAGATCACGGGCCAGAAGCCGCAGGTCACCAAGGCTCGCAAGTCGATCGCGCAGTTCAAGCTGCGTGAGGGAATGCCCATCGGCGCCCACGTCACCCTGCGTGGCGACCGTGCCTGGGAGTTCCTGGACCGCCTGCTCTCCACCGCGCTGCCGCGCATCCGTGACTTCCGTGGCCTCTCGCCGCAGCAGTTCGACGGTCACGGCAACTACACGTTCGGCCTCGTGGAGCAGTCCGTGTTCCACGAGATCGACCAGGACAAGATCGACCGCGTCCGCGGGATGGACATCACGGTCGTCACCACGGCTGACACCGACGACGAGGGTCGCGCTTTCCTCAAGCTCCTCGGCTTCCCGTTCAAGGAGATCTGACCATGGCGAAGACCGCCCTCAAGAACAAGGCTGCTGCCAAGCCGAAGTTCGCGGTGCGTGGCTACACGCGCTGCCAGCGTTGCGGCCGGCCCCACTCGGTGTACCGCAAGTTCGGCCTGTGCCGGATCTGCGTGCGCGAGATGGCCCACCGCGGCGAGCTCCCCGGCGTCACCAAGAGCAGCTGGTAACCCAAGCAACACGAACGTCGGTAGGTCCAGCCCCCTCGGGGGCGGGATACCCCGGCGAGGAAGGGCGGAAGCCCCATGACCATGACCGACCCCATCGCAGACCTGCTCACGCGGCTGCGTAACGCGAACTCGGCTCACCACGACACCGTGCTGATCCCGTTCTCGAAGCTGAAGTCGCACATCGCGGAGATCCTCCAGGCGGAGGGCTACATCACGGGCTGGAAGGTTGAGGACGCCGTCGTCGGCAAGAACCTCATCATCGAGCTCAAGTACGGCCCCAACCGCGAGCGTGCGCTCGCCGGTGTGAAGCGCGTGTCCAAGCCGGGCCTGCGCGTGTACGCCAAGTCGACCAACCTGCCCAAGGTGCTCGGCGGCCTGGGCGTGGCGATCCTGTCCACGTCCTCCGGTCTCCTCACCGACAAGCAGGCCGCCAAGAAGGGCGTGGGTGGGGAAGTCCTCGCCTACGTCTGGTAAGTCCGAGACGGAAAGGAGCTAGCCATGTCCCGAATCGGCAGAGTCCCCGTCCCGGTCCCCACCGGCGTGGATGTCAACATCAACGGCGCGGTCGTGACGGTCAAGGGCCCCAAGGGCACCCTGACGCACACGATCCCCGCACCCATCGAGGTGGCGCGCGACGAGGCAGGTGCCCTCGTGGTCACCCGCCCCGACGACGAGCGCGCCTCGCGCTCGCTGCACGGCCTCACCCGCACCCTGCTGGCGAACCTCGTCATCGGCGTGACGGAGGGCTACATCAAGAAGCTCGAGATCGTCGGTACCGGTTACCGCGTGACGGCGAAGGGTGCGGACCTCGAGTTCGCGCTCGGGTTCAGCCACTCGGTCACGGTCAACCCGCCGGAGGGCATCACCTTCGTCGTCGAAGCCCCCACGCGCTTCTCGGTGCAGGGCATCGACAAGCAGCAGGTGGGCGAGGTCGCCGCGAACATCCGCAAGATCCGCAAGCCTGAGCCGTACAAGGGCAAGGGTGTGCGGTACGCGGGCGAGAACGTGCGCCGCAAGGTCGGAAAGGCCGGTAAGTAACCATGGCTCTCAAGATCCTCGGCAAGGGCAAGCGTGTTGCCCGCCAGCGTCGTCACCTGCGCCTTCGCAAGAAGGTCTCGGGCTCGGCTGCGCGTCCCCGTCTCGTCGTGACCCGGTCCGCCCGGCACATCACGGCGCAGGTCGTGGACGACGGCATCGGCCAGACTCTCGTGTCCGCGTCGACCCTCGAGGCCGACCTGCGCGGCTCGAACGACGACAAGACTGCCAAGGCCCGCAAGGTCGGCGAGCTCATCGCCGAGCGTGCGAAGGCTGCCGGCCTTGACGCTGTGGTCTTCGACCGCGGCGGCAACAAGTACCACGGCCGTGTCGCCGCGGTGGCTGACGGCGCCCGCGAGGGTGGACTGAAGCTGTGACGACGACGACCTTCCGAACGAAGAAGAGGACTCACTGATGGCTGCTCCTCAGCGCAGCAACACCGGGGCGCCCGCGGGCGGCACCGGCGGGGGCGGCGACCGTCGTGACGGCGGTCGTGGCCGTGACGGTGGCGGCGGCCGTGGCCGCGACGCCGCAGAGAAGAGCGCGTTCCTCGAGCGCGTCGTGACGATCAACCGCGTGGCCAAGGTCGTCAAGGGCGGCCGCCGCTTCAGCTTCACCGCGCTCGTCGTGGTCGGCGACGGCGACGGCACCGTGGGTGTCGGCTACGGGAAGGCCAAGGAGGTGCCCGCGGCGATCGCCAAGGGTGTCGAGGAGGCCAAGAAGAACTTCTTCAAGGTCCCGCGCATCCAGGGCACCATCCCGCACCCCATCCAGGGTGAGGCCGCTGCCGGTGTCGTCTTCCTGCGTCCGGCCTCGCCGGGTACCGGCGTGATCGCCGGTGGCCCGGTGCGCGCCGTGCTCGAGTGCGCCGGTATCCACGACGTCCTGAGCAAGTCGCTCGGCTCGTCGAACGCGATCAACATCGTGCACGCCACGGTCGCGGCCCTCCGTGGCCTCGAGCGTCCCGAGGCCGTGGCCGCGCGCCGTGGTCTCCCGGTCGAGCACGTCGTCCCGGCTGCCCTCCTCCGTGCCCAGGCTGCCGGCCTGGCCGCAGCGGCGGGCTCGAAGGCAGGTGCCTGATGGCTCGACTCAAGGTGACCCAGACGCGATCTGGCATCGGCGGTAAGCAGAACCAGCGCGACACCCTGCGCACCCTCGGCCTCAAGCGGATCGGCGACGTCGTCGTCAAGGAGGACCGCCCTGAGATCCGCGGCATGGTCAAGACGGTGACGCACCTTGTCGCGGTCGAAGAGGTGGAGTGACCATGGCTGACGAGAAGAACGACAAGGCGGAGGCTGAGGTGACGGCCCCCAAGAAGGCCGCTGCCAAGAAGGCTCCCGCGAAGAAGGCCGCCGACACGGAGTCCGCTCCGAAGGCGACCAAGGCGAAGGCCGCTGCCGCGGACAAGCCGGCCAAGGCCGACAAGGCCGAGGCGACTGAGGCTGCACCGAAGGCGAAGGCCCCCAAGGCCGAGCCCAAGGCTGCTGCGCCGAAGAAGACGGTCTCCGCCGCGGCGGCGAAGGCGGCCGAGGCCGCTGCGCAGCCCGGCAACGGTGGCACGCTCAAGGTGCACCACCTCCGTCCGGCCCCGGGCGCCAAGACCGCCAAGACCCGCGTGGGTCGTGGCGAGGCGTCCAAGGGCAAGACGGCCGGTCGTGGCACCAAGGGCACCAAGGCCCGCTACCAGGTGCCGACGCGCTTCGAGGGTGGGCAGATGCCTCTGCACATGCGCCTCCCGAAGCTGCGCGGCTTCAAGAACCCGTTCCGCGTCGAGTACCAGGTGGTCAACCTGGACAAGCTCTCGGCGCTGTACCCGAGCGGTGGCGACGTGACGGTCGCCGACCTCGTGGCGAAGGGCGCTGTCCGCAAGGGCAAGCCCGTCAAGGTGCTCGGCACCGGTGAGCTCACGGTCAAGGTCTCTGTCGCGGTCGACGCCTACTCGGCGTCCGCGAAGGACGCGATCGTGGCTGCCGGCGGAAGCGTCGCGCAGGACTGATCGAAGGACGGGACCGGTGGGGACGTAGTTACCCACCGGTCCCGTTCCGTATGTCGACGGGCATCAGTTAGGGTGCCCCGGTGCTCGCGACTCGTCGCGGGCTGCACGGCCGGAATGGACCGGTCGTACGAGATGCCGCTCCGGCGGCCCAGGAGGACCAGGTGCTAGGCGCATTCGTGCGGGCGTTCCGAACGCCCGACCTGCGGCGCAAGCTGCTCTTCACCATCGGGATCATGGTGCTCTTCCGTGTCGGCTCGTTCCTGCCGACGCCGGGGGTCTCGTACCCGAACGTGCAGACGTGTATCGAGCAGTCGCAGGGCAACGACCTGCTCGGGCTGGTGAACCTGTTCAGCGGCGGAGCCTTGCTCCAGCTCTCGGTGTTCGCGCTCGGGATCATGCCGTACATCACGGCGAGCATCATCGTGCAGCTGCTGCGGGTGGTCATCCCTCGCTTCGAGCAGCTGCACCTCGAGGGTCAGTCCGGCACCGCGAAGCTCACGCAGTACACGCGGTACCTGACGATCGGCCTCGCGATCCTGCAGTCGACGACGATCATCACCGTCGCGCGCAGCGGTCAGCTGTTCAGCGGGTGCACCGTCGACGTCATCCCGAACGACAGCTGGCAGACGCTCCTGATCATGGTCATCACCATGACGGCCGGTACCGGCCTGATCATGTGGCTCGGTGAGCTCATCACCGAGCGCGGCGTCGGCAACGGCATGTCGCTCCTCATCTTCACGTCGATCGCGGCCAGCTTCCCGGGTGCCATGTGGTCGATCGCCGGTGGCGACAACGGCGCCTCGAAGTTCATCGTGGTCATGGCGATCGTCGTCCTGGTCATCGCCCTGGTGGTGTTCGTCGAGCAGTCGCAGCGACGCGTGCCGGTCCAGTACGCCAAGCGCATGGTCGGTCGCCGCATGTACGGCGGGTCCAGCACCTACATCCCGATCAAGATCAACATGGCCGGTGTCATCCCGGTGATCTTCGCGTCGTCGCTGCTCGCCGTGCCGGGGCTGCTCGCGCAGTTCGGTGACCCGACCGCAGGCTGGGTCCAGTGGGTCAGCCGCTACCTGGCGTCGCCCAGCGCGCCGCTGCACCTGGCGATCTACGTCGTCCTCATCATCTTCTTCTGCTACTTCTACACAGCGATCACGTTCAACCCGGACGAGGTCGCCGACAACATGAAGAAGTACGGCGGCTTCATCCCCGGCATCCGTGCCGGGCGGCCGACGGCTGAGTACCTCGACTACGTGATCTCCCGGATCACCGCGCCCGGCTCGGTGTACCTGGCGATCGTCGCGCTCATCCCGACCATCGCGTTCATCGTCCTGGGCGTCGGCGCGAACATCCCGTTCGGTGGGGCATCGATCCTCATCGTCGTCGGTGTCGGTCTCGAGACCGTGAAGCAGATCGAGTCCCAGCTGCAGCAGCGGCACTACGAAGGGTTCTTGCGTTGAGCACCCGTCTCGTCCTGCTGGGCCCTCCGGGGGCCGGCAAGGGCACCCAGGCCGCGCGGCTCGCCGAGCGGTTCGGGGTGCCCGCCATCTCGACCGGTGACCTCTTCCGCGCCAACATCAAGGGCGGGACGCCGCTCGGTCGCACCGTGCAGGAGTACACCTCGCGCGGCGCGCTGGTGCCGGACTCCGTCACCAACGACATGGTGCGCGACCGGCTGGCGCAGGCCGACGCCACGGACGGGTTCCTGCTCGACGGGTACCCCCGCAACGTGGCGCAGGTCGGGGAGCTCGACGCGATCCTGGCCGATGCCGGTCTGACTCTCGACCTCGCGGTGGAGATCACGGCGGACCCGGACGTCGTGGCCGAGCGGCTCCTGAAGCGTGCCGAGATCGAGGGCCGCGAGGACGACACCGAGGACGTCATCCGTCACCGGCTCGACGTCTACGCCGAGGAGACCGCCCCGATCGCTCAGGTCTACGCCGAGCGCGGCCTGCTCGTCCAGGTGGACGGGATCGGCGACGTCGACGCGGTCACCGAGCGTCTGGTCGCGGCGATCGGCGCCACCACCGGGCGCTGACGGTGTTCGGCCGCGAACGGATCGAGTACAAGAGCCCGGACCAGGTGCTGCTCATGCGGCGCGCGGGCCTGGTGGTCGCCGAGGCGCTGGCCGCGGTCCGTGAGCGTGCGGCGCCCGGTGTCACCACCGGCCAGCTCGACGCGGTCGCGGCCGAGGTCATCGCCGACCACCACGCGACCGCCTCGTTCCTGGGCTACCACGGGTACCCCGCCACGCTCTGCGTGTCGGTCAACGACGAGGTCGTGCACGGCATCCCGGGAGCCCGGGTGCTGGAGCCGGGTGACGTGGTCTCGATCGACTGCGGCGCGATCGTCGACGGATGGCACGGTGACTCCGCGATCACGGTCGTCCTCGACGGCGCTGCGCCCGAGGACGTCGACCTGGCGGCCACCACCGAGCGGGCCATGTGGTCCGGCATCGCCGCGCTGACCGGGGCCGAGCGCCTCGGGGTCGTGGGGGAGGCGGTGGAGGACGTCGTCGACGCCGCCGAGGCAGCCGGCCTGAACGGCGGCGCGCGGTACGGCCTCGTCGAGGAGTACGTCGGTCACGGGATCGGCACGTCGATGCACCAGCCGCCGGACGTCCCGAACTTCCGCAGCCGTGATCGCGGCCCGCGGGTGCGCCCGGGTCTGTGCGTCGCCGTCGAGCCGATGGTCGTCCGCGGGCAACGGTTCACGCAGGTCCTGGACGACGACTGGACGGTCGTGACGTCCGACGGTTCACGCGCATCGCACTGGGAGCACACGGTCGCCGTCCTGGACGACGGCATCTGGGTGCTGACGGCAGTCGACGGTGGCGCGCAGGAGCTCGGCGCGCGCGGGGTGGCCATCGCTCCGCTCGCCTGAGCGGATAGCTACCCACCAGTAGGTCCAACCAGGTGAACTTGCGTCCAGTTATCCACAAATCGCCCGTGAGCGGCCGAAATACGCGCGCGATGACCGGTTTGTCGGATACGGTCCTGCCCGGCGGTGAACGATCCGCCACGGGTGCTCCTCGGGGCCCGCGCGGTCTGATCCGTGCGGTGAGGGGTGTGAGCGCCCGACTCCGGCAGGCACGTGGTCAGCGCGCGCCTGCACTCGACGTGATGGGTGACTCATGCAGCGCAGCGTTCCTCCCTCCCTGACCTCCCCTCGTCCTCGTCGGCGCGCCCGCCTGCTCGGTGCCGTCGCGATCACCTCGGCCCTCTTCCTGACGCTCGGAGCAGGCGCGGCCCACGCCACCGGCGGCGGTGACAAGCAGGAGACGACTGCCGCGTACGTGTACCTCAAGATCGACCGCCACAAGGACGCTGCGTGGGAGAACTCCACCCAGCAGTACCTGATCACGACGTGGCCGGGACGAAACTGGCGCAGCGACTTCACGCTCCAGGAGATCAGTGCGGTCCTGCCTGCCGGCGTGACGCTGTGCGGCAACGGCTGGGGGATCCAGCAGGACTCGGCGTACGGCGACGCGACGGTCTTCACCGGCAACAAGGCGCCGTTCTACCCGAAGGACTACATCGGCTGGTGGAACGAGAAGACCAAGAAGGGCTACATCTTCCAGGCCGACCACTGGGAGCTGCGCGAGGTGGTGAAGGAGTCGGTGCCGAAGTGCGGCACGACACCAACCCCCACACCGACCCCCACGGTGACCGTGACCCCCACCCCGACCCCGATCCCGACGCAGACCCCGACGCCGACCCCGACGCCGACGCAGTCCGTGCCGGTGCCCACGCCGAGCCAGACGCCGACCTCGACGCCGGCCCCGACGCCGACGGTCACGCCCACCCCGGTCGCTGAGGTGGACGACGACGTGCCGCCGACCTCGACGCCGAGCCCGACTGCGGTGGTGGTCGCCTCGACGCCGACGCCCAGCGCGTCGGTCTACTCCCAGGTCCTGGCAGCCCCCGCCACCGGAGGAGCGACGCTCGCTGCGACCGGGTCGTCCCCGCTGCCCGGCCTGCTCGCGGGCGGGATCCTGGTGCTCTCGGGTGCCGCCCTGCTCCTGCTCCGGCGTCACCGCACCAGCTGATCGAGCGTAGGAGGGCCGCCGTCGACTCGACGGCGGCCCTCCGTCCGTCTCCGCCTGCGTCGAGCGCAGGGGTGAGTGTGGTGGACTGCACAGACACTCGTGTCCGCTCAGCCCGGGCGCGGTTTCGTCCCCTGGGCCAGATGGCGTAAGATTGTCCGTTGGGTGTGCGCCCGGTTCTCGAGGCGCGCTGTGCCCACCGATATTTCCCAGCACGATCCCACCACGCCTACCCCGTCCAGTCCTGGGCGGGACGGCCGATGTGGGCTGATCCATCAGAACCGACAGTTAGCGGAGGATATGGCGAAGAAGGACGGTGTCATCGAGATCGAGGGCAGCGTCGTGGAGGCTCTGCCTAACGCGATGTTCCGCGTGGAGCTCACCAACGGCCACAAGGTGCTCGCCCACATCTCGGGCAAGATGCGACAGCACTACATCCGGATCCTCCCTGAGGACCGGGTGGTGGTGGAGCTGAGCCCGTACGACCTGTCCCGTGGCCGGATCGTCTACCGCTACAAGTAACAGCCACTCGATCACGCCGTCAGCCCTGTCAGGGGCGCAACGGCGGCGGAGGAACACGCGATGAAGGTCAAGCCCAGCGTCAAGAAGATCTGCGACAAGTGCAAGGTGATCCGCCGGCACGGTCGCGTCCAGGTGATCTGCGAGAACCTGCGCCACAAGCAGCGCCAGGGCTGATGCCCTGACGCCGGTCCGTCGGACCAGCAGCTCGACCAGCACCACCGGTCCTCCGCGGAGGACCAGCAAGCGCACAGCCACTCCGGCGATCACTCGCCGGTGCACCCTCGGTCGGAGGCCGGGGCCCGCAGCACGCGGGAGGGCAGTGCGGCAGACCTCCGAAGCAGTTCAGGAGCCACCAGGCACATGGCACGTCTTATCGGCGTCGACCTCCCCCGCGAGAAGCGGCTCGAGATCGCGCTCACCTACATCTACGGGGTCGGCCGTACCCGCGCCCAGGCAACTCTGGCCGCGACCGGCATCAGCCCGGACCTGCGCGTGAAGGACCTCGGCGACGCCGAGCTCGTCGCGCTGCGTGACTTCCTCGAGTCGAGCTACAAGCTCGAGGGTGACCTTCGCCGTGAGGTCGCTGCGGACATCCGCCGCAAGGTCGAGATCGGCTGCTACGAGGGCCTGCGCCACCGCCGTGGCCTTCCGGTGCGCGGCCAGCGCACCAAGACCAACGCGCGTACCCGCAAGGGTCCGAAGCGCACCGTCGCCGGCAAGAAGAAGGCCGGGCGCAAGTAGCCCTCCGCCCCGGGCGCCTCGCGCCAGGGCAAGCCGATCAGACCTCGAGAGAAGAAGAGAATGCCTCCCAAGACCCGTTCCGCCGTGCGCAAGCCGCGCCGCAAGGAGAAGAAGAACGTCTCCCACGGCCAGGCGCACATCAAGAGCACGTTCAACAACACGATCATCTCCATCACCGACCCGACCGGCGCCGTCATCGCGTCGGCCTCGTCGGGCCAGGTGGGCTTCAAGGGTTCGCGCAAGTCGACCCCCTTCGCGGCGCAGCTCGCCGCCGAGGCGGCCGCTCGTCGCGCCCAGGAGCACGGCATGAAGAAGGTCGACGTCTTCGTCAAGGGCCCCGGCTCCGGCCGTGAGACCGCGATCCGTTCGCTGCAGGCGACCGGCCTCGAGGTCGGCTCGATCCAGGACGTGACGCCCCAGGCGCACAACGGCTGCCGTCCGCCGAAGCGCCGTCGCGTCTGACCTCGATCTCCGTCGGGTCGGTGCGCGACCGCACGTCGCGCACCGACCCGCACATCCTTACGTCGACCAGGTGGACCGAGACCAGGCCGGCCCGTAGTACTGCGCAGCGTCATATGGCGGACGCCCGCTGAGAGGAAACACACCGTGCTGATTGCACAGCGCCCCACCCTGACCGAAGAGGTCATCTCGGAGAACCGGTCGCGGTTCTCCATCGAGCCGCTGGAGCCGGGTTTCGGCTACACGCTCGGCAACTCGCTCCGCCGGACGCTGCTGTCCTCCATCCCCGGTGCCGCCGTCACGTCCATCCGGATCGACGGCGTGCTGCACGAGTTCTCCACCGTGCCGGGCGTCAAGGAGGACGTCACCGAGATCATCCTCAACATCAAGCAGCTGGTCGTCTCCTCGGAGAACGACGAGCCCGTCGTGATGTACCTGCGCAAGCAGGGTGCCGGTGAGGTCAGCGCCGCGGACATCGTGCCGCCGGCCGGTGTCGAGGTGCACAACCCCGACCTGCACCTGGCCACGCTCAACGACAAGGGGAAGCTCGAGATCGAGCTGACCGTCGAGCGCGGTCGTGGGTACGTGTCGGCGAACCAGAACAAGTCGTTCGACACCGAGATCGGCCGCATCCCGGTCGACTCGATCTACTCGCCGGTCCTCAAGGTGACCTACAAGGTCGAGGCGACGCGTGTCGAGCAGCGCACGGACTTCGACAAGCTGGTCGTCGACGTCGAGACGAAGTCGGCGATCGGCCCGCGCGACGCGCTGGCCTCTGCCGGCAAGACCCTCGTCGAGCTCTTCGGCCTGGCACGCGAGCTGAACATCGAGGCCGAGGGCATCGAGATCGGCCCGTCGCCGACCGACGCTGCGCTCGCCGCGGACCTCGCTCTGCCGATCGAGGACCTGCAGCTCACGATCCGCTCGTACAACTGCCTCAAGCGCGAGGGCATCCACTCCGTGGGTGAGCTCGTGGCCCGCTCCGAGGCGGACCTCCTGGACATCCGCAACTTCGGTGCGAAGTCCATCACCGAGGTCAAGGAGAAGCTCGCCGAGCTCGGCCTGACGCTCAAGGACAGCCCGCTCGACTTCGACCCGTCCGCAGCCGGCGCCTACTACGGCGACGACGAGGGCGACTTCGTCGAGGACGAGCAGTACTGACGCCGGGGACGTAGACGGTCGGCCTGAGGCTGACCGTCCACAGCCCATCACTGGAACTCAAGGAGTAAAGACCATGCCTACGCCCACCAAGGGTCCCCGGCTCGGTGGCGGACCGGCGCACGAGCGGCTGATCCTCGCGAACCTCGCGACGTCGCTGTTCGAGCACAAGCGCATCACGACGACCGAGACGAAGGCCAAGCGCCTCCGTCCGCTCGCCGAGCGCCTCATCACGTTCGCCAAGCGTGGTGACCTGCACGCCCGCCGCCGCGTGATGACCGTCGTCAAGGACAAGTCCGTCGTCCACGTGCTGTTCACCGAGATCGCCCCGGCCGTCGCCGAGCGTCAGGGTGGCTACACGCGCATCACCAAGATCGGTCCGCGCAAGGGCGACAACGCCCCGATGGCCGTCATCGAGCTCGTGCTCGAGCCGCTCTCCCCGAAGCAGGCCGTCGTGAAGGAGGCCACCAAGGCCGCCTCGAAGGCTGCGCCGAAGGCGAAGAAGGCCGAGGACAAGCCGGTGGAGGACGTCGTCGTCGAGGACGCCCCCGCGGAGGACGCGCCCGTCGAGGACGCGCCCGCCGAGAGCAAGGATGACGCCGACAAGGCGTGATCTGACAGCTACGTCGAGAAGGCCCGGGACCGAGTGGTCCCGGGCCTTCCGTCGTCCCAGGGCACCGCGTGGCGGGCGAGCCTAGAGTCGGTCGTATGAGCCTGCCGGTGGTCCTCGTGCACGGGCTGCGGACCTCGCGCACCATGTGGCGGGCGCAGGTCGAGGCGCTGCAGCGGGTGGGGCACCGCGCCGTCGCGCTGGACCTCCCTGGCCACGGGACCCGGATCGGCGAGCCGTTCACGCTGGACGCGGCCGTGGACACGCTGGCGGACGCGATCGACGAGCTCGGCGGGCAGGCGTTCGTGGTCGGGCTCTCGCTCGGTGGGTACGTGGGGATCCGGCACGCCGCACGGCACCCGCACCAGGTCGCGGGGCTCGTGGCGGCGTCCTGCTCGACCCGCCCGCACCGCGTGCTGCTCGCAGGGTGGTCGGTCGGTGCGCAGGGGATCGCGCGGCTGCCGGACCGGGGCGCCCGCCTGAACCAGTTCTTCGTCGACCTCACGCTGCCTCCCGTCGGTGCGGCGGACGTCGGTGCCGGCGGGTTCGCGCTCGACGCCACCAACGAGGTCCTGCGGGAGATGTCGATCGCGACGCCACTGGCGGACCTGGCGCGGATCGAGGCGCCGGTGTGGCTGGTCAACGGTGCGTTCGACCACTTCCGCGGGGAGGAGCGCCGGTTCCTGGCCGCGTGCCGGGACGGGCGGCTGGTGGTGGTGCCGCACGCGACCCACCTGGTGAGCCTCGTCCAGCCGGCACGGTTCACGCGCGTGCTGCTCGAGGCGCTGGACGAGGTCGAGGCGCGAGCCGCGGTCGCTGCCGGGACGTGACGAGGGCGGACGTGGCCGCCGGAGCGTGAGACGGCGTCAGGTGGCCGGTCAGCGGCCCAGGGACCACGCCCGGACGCCGCCGACGATGCCGGCCTGGTTGGGGACGACCACGACGTCGTCGCCGAGCCGGGCGAGCGTGGTCGCGGTGACCTGACGCGCGTTCCCGCCGCCGAGGTACAGCCGGTCCCAGACGAACACAGGACGGAATCCGTCGACGACGCGGCGGACCCGTCGCGACCAGAGCGCGTCACCGAGCCGGGCGCGCTCGACCTGCCCGATGTAGGCGTCGTAGGTGGTGCCCCAGCGCACGGGCGCGTGCGAGAGCTCGAGGTGCGGCGCGAGGACCCCGCCGTCGAACAGCGCGGTACCGAGCCCCGTGCCGAGGGTCAGGACGAGCTCCACGCCCGTCCCGGAGATCACCCCGGCGCCGTGCACCTCGGCGTCGTTCAGGACGAGGGTGGGCAGCCCGAGGCGTTCCTCGACCGCGGCGCGGATGTCGCAGCCTGCCCAGGCGGCGAGGAGCGCGGGGTCGATAGCGGTCCGCGGGCCGGAGCGGGTCACGTAGTGCGGGGTCGCGACGACGACGCCGTGCCGGATCATCCCCGGCATCCCCACGGTCGCGCGGTCGGCGGCCGGGAGATCGGCGGCGATGTCCGCGATCGTGGCGACGAGGCGTTCCGGGGGCAGCGGGTACGGCGTCGGCACGCGCACCGCGGGTGCGTGGAGCGTGCCGGCCGCGTCGAGGACCGACGCCTTGATGCCCCCGCCGCCGCAGTCGACGGCGAGCGTGAACGGGTCGGAGCCGGAGGCGGGCACGACCCCACGCTAGGCGACGGCCGGTGCGGACGCGCTGAGACGCGGCGAGCTGGTGGGCCGGACGCGGTGCGGGCGAGCGGGGAACCTCCGTGGGCCGACTACCGTGTGGACCCGTGAGCGAGAGCATGGACGTCGTGCCCACGGGCGTGCCGACGCAGGAGCCCGCCGTCCGGCTGCGGCTCGAGCTGGCCTACGACGGCACGGGCTTCGCCGGCTGGGCCATCCAGCCGGGCCTGCGGACCGTCCAGGGGGTGCTGGAGGCCGCCCTGGGCACCGTCCTGCGGACCGACGGGCCTCCGCGCGTGACGGTGGCCGGTCGGACGGACTCGGGCGTCCACGCGCGCGGGCAGGTGGCACACGTCGACATCCCCACCGGTCTGATCGAGAAGAGCAGCGGTCGCTCGTCGCGACCCGTGGACGAGGTTCTGCTCACGCGGCTGGGCGGCATCCTCCCGTCGGACCTCGTCGTGCACACCCTCACCAGGGCTGCCGAGGGCTTCGACGCCCGGTTCTCCGCGCTGCGCCGCCGCTACACCTACCGGATCTGCGACGACGCAGCGCGGCGCGACCCGCTGTCCCGTACGCACGTCCTGTGGCACCGCCGAGGGCTCGACGTCGACGCGATGGCGGCCGCGGCACGGCCCCTGGTGGGCCGCCACGACTTCGCGTCGTACTGCAAGCCGCGGCCGGGTGCGACGACGATCCGCACGCTCGAGGCGTTCGCGTGGTCCCGCCCCGTCGACGGTCCCGACGCCGGCCTGGTGGTCGCGACGGTGCAGGCGGACGCGTTCTGCCACTCGATGGTGCGCTCCCTCGTCGGTGCGAGCCTCGCCGTGGGGGAGGGCCGTCGGGGATCGGGCTGGCCGGCGGAGCTGCTCGCAGCTCGGCGTCGGGGCGAGGGTGTGCACGTCGTCGCCGCGCACGGGCTCACGCTCGAGGAGGTGGGCTACCCGCCCGACGAGGAGCTGGCCGCGCGGGCGATGCAGACCCGGGCGCGGCGGGCGGCCGAGGACCTGCAGCACGCGAGCGGCTGCTGCGGCTGAGACGGGTCAGGCCTCGCTCCGCCCCTCACCCTCCGCTGCGCTCCAGGTCAGTCCTCGCGGGTTGTCGGTCGGGCTGACCTTGCGCTCCGCTGCGGGCGAGTGACGCTCCGCGCCCCTCACCCTTCGCT
>NZ_JAUSVB010000006.1 GCF_030814415.1 Cellulomonas humilata
CGCCGCCCCCGGGGGGCCCCCCCGGCGTCTGGCCGTGGCGGCCCCCGGGGTTGTCCCCCCCCCCCCCCGGGGGGGCCCCCCCCCCCGGGGGCGGGGGGGGCGGGGGGGGGGGGGGGGGGGGGGGCGCCGGGGGGGGGGGGGGGGGGGCCGGCCCCCCCGCGACCGCCGGTCCGGAGTCGGGGTCCGGGCCGGTGCACGCGGTCAGCAGAACCGTCGCCGTGCCGAGTGCGGCGACGGTCGCGAGCACGCGTGCCGAGACCCGGGAGCGCGCAGACGCACTCCCGGGTCGCGACGTGAGCATCATGAGGACAGTCAGCTCCGCTGGGTGGCGGCGCGACGGGCGAGCCCTGCGCCGATCAGTCCGGCGACGGCCAGACCGGCGATGGCGAAGGTCCAGGCGGACGAGCCGCCGTCGGACACGAGGCCGACCTCGCCGGCGTTCACGCCGGACGGGTTGCTGTGCAGGCCGGTGATGGTCTGCGTGGCGAGCGCGAGGGTGGCGGGCGACGCGGTCGCGCTGCCCCACGCGTAGACGATCGTGCTGGTGCCCTCGACGACGGGCACGTCGGCCGGGCCGAGCAGCGCGGGCGTCGTGGTGCCGGTGGCGGTCACGCTCGCGGAGACGGTCCCGGCGGGGAGGTTCAGGACCTTCTCGTTCGGGTTGGTCAGGTTGGTGATCACGGGCGTCGTGCCCGCCAGCACGTCGACCCCGGGGGCGGCGGCGACGTGCCGGACGGTGAGCCGGCCCTCGCCCGCGGCGGTGGCGGAGATGTCGTTGGTGAACAGGGTGGCGGTCGGGGTGCCGGCGGCGTCGAGGTGCGCGACGGCCGTGTAGTTCTTGCCGGCCTCCAGCGCCAGGTCGACGGGGCCGATGGCGGGCGCGCTCGCGTCGGCGGCGTCCGCCGCGGTGATCGCGACCGTGTACGTGCCGGCGGGCAGGTCGAGCGGTCCGGCGAGCGAGCCGGGCGTGAAGTCGTCGAGGGTGCGCTCACCGTTGACCCAGACGTCGACGGTCAGACCGGGGACGCCGTGGAGCACGGACAGCTTGGCGGGGTCGGCTGCCGAGGCCGGGACAGCGGCGAGGGTGACGAGGGCGAGCGTCCCGGCTGCGATGCCGGACAGGAGTCGTGCGCGCATGGTGCGTCCTTCGAGGACTGGCCCGGCGGGTACGTCGGGCGGCCGATGTGCTGACACACCCTCTTCGCCCGCCGGGCCGTTCTCGGATGCACTAGATGCGTGCGGCCTGCGCGATCGCCGCGGCGAGGTCGGCCGGCCGAGAGAACATCGGCCAGTGCCCGGTCGGCAGGTCGACGTACGTCAGGTCGTGCGCGGAGCCCAGCTCGGTGTGGAACGGCGGGCCACCGTGGGCCATCGGCTTGAGCTGCTCGGCCGACAGGCTGGTGCAGATCGCGGTCGCGGGAACGTCGAACCGCCGCGGGTCGCTGACGTGCACGGCGCCGCGCACGACCTGGGCCGGGTGCGGCACCGCGCGCCGGCGGAACTCCGCCAGCCCGTCCTCGGAGATCCCCTCGATGCTCGACCCCTGCGCCGCGAACTCCTCCCACGTGGGCAGCGGGACCTCGATCTCCTCGGTGGCGGAGGCGTCGATGGCGGCGCCGGTCTCGAGCGGGCCGGAGTCGACGTAGATCGCGCGGCGCACGCGGTCGGGCCGCTTGTCGACGACCTCGCCGACGAGTGCGCCCCCGCCGCTGTGGCCCACGAGGACGACGTCGCCGTCGAGGCTGTCGACGAGGTCGGTCAGGGCGCGGACGTGGTCGGCGCGCGTGACGGTGCCGCGCGATGCGCCGGGCTCGAGGCCGGGCAGGGTCGGCGCGTGGACGTCGAACTCGTCGGGGAGTGCGGCGGCGACGCCGTCCCACGCCCAGCCGCCGAGCCAGAAACCGGGAACCAGGATCAGTGGAGTAGTGGTCATGGATCCATCGTGAACCGGGTCCGGTGACACCAGGATGTCACCTTTGTGTCACCATGCTGGCACCATGAACCGGACCGACCGTCTGTACGCCCTCGCCGAGGAGCTCCGCCGCGTCGGCCACGCCGGCACGACGAGCACCCGGCTGGCGCGGCTGTTCGAGGTGTCCCCGCGCACGGTCAAGCGCGACGTCTCGGCGCTGCAGCAGGCCGGCCTCCCGGTGACCGCGCAGGCGGGGCTCGGGGGCGGCTACGTGCTGGACGCGTCCGTCGGCCTCCCGCCCGTGAACTTCACGCCCGCGCAGGCGGTCGCGCTCGCGCTCGCCGTGCGGGCGCTGCCGCCGGGCAGCCCGTTCGGCACCGATGCGGAGGCTGCGCGCGGGAAGGTGCTCGACGCGCTCCCGCCTGCCGACCGCCTTCGCGCCGACGAGCTGTCGGGCCGCGTGTGGTCGCGGCCGGAGCAGGTCGGCGAGGTGGCGACCCCGCAGGTGCTGCGTGCGGTCGAGGAGTCGCTCGGGCGGCACCGGGTGCTGGCGATCGAGTACCGCAGCGGGGACGGCACGCTGAGCCGGCGTCGGATCGAGCCCGTGCTGCTCGCCCGTACGGGGGGCCACTGGTACGTGGCGGCGTGGTGCCAGTGGCGCGAGGCCGTGCGCTGGTTCCGCCTGGCCCGGATCTTGCGCGCCGACCTCACGCCGGAGCGCTACGAGCCGCGTCCCCTGGCGGACGTGGGCGAGCCGCCACCGGACGCGTACCCGGTGTCGTCGCGGCCGTCGGACTGAGCCTGTGGGTTCGTGGCTTCCGACGCACGATCGCGCGTCCGACCCACGATCTGGATCCCGTCCGCGAAACCCGTGGAACCGGTGCGCGCGACGCACTACCTTGAGAGCGCTCTCAGCCGGTCGAAGGAGTCCCGCGTGCGTCCTGTCCTGCCCTTGGCGGTCGTCCTCCTGCTGGGGGCAGCCGTGCCCGCAGCGGCTGCGGACGGCCCCGAGCTGATCCCGAACGGGTCGTTCGACACCGAGGCCGCGCCCTGGTGGACGACGCCGGACATGGTCGCGGACACCTCGTCGGGAAGCCTGTGCGTGGACGTGCCGGGTGGGTCGAGCACCGCGTGGTCGTCGATCGTCGGGGTCGACGGCGTGCCGCTGGTCAAGGGAGAGACGTACCGGTTCGCCTTCACGGTCAGCGGGACCGCGGAGGTGCCCATCCGCGCGTTGGTGCAGATGAACACCGAGCCGTGGACGTCCACCTCCGAGGTGGGACCGATCATGCAGCCGGACCCGAAGCCGTACGAGGTGGGGTTCACGTCGACGATGGACTGGCCCGCGGGGCAGGTCGTGTTCCAGGTGGGTGGCGCGCCGGAGGACTGGCGGTTCTGCGTGGACGACGTCTCGGTGCACACCGGCGAGCTGCCGGCGCCGTTCGAGCAAGAGACCGCGACGAGCGTCCGCGTGAACCAGCTGGGCTACCTGCCGACGGGCCCGAAGCGTGCGTCGCTGGTGACCGAGGAGACGGACCCGCTGCCGTGGCAGCTGCTCGACGCAGACGGCGACGAGGTGGCAACGGGGACGACGGCCCCGCGTGGTGAGGACCGGACCGCTGACGAGAACGTGCACGTGATCACGTTCGACGAGGTCGACGCGACCGGGCAGGGGTTCACGCTCGTCGCCGACGGCGAGACCAGCCACCCGTTCGCCATCGACGCCGACCTGTACGCGGACCTGGCGACGGATGCGCTCGGCTACTTCTACCTGGCGCGCAGCGGCATCGAGATCGACGGTGCGCTGGTCGGCGACGAGTACGCGCGCGCGGCCGGGCACCTCGGCGTGGCACCCAACACGGGGGACACCGCCGTCGGCTGCCAGGCGCCGCAGGCCTGGTACTCGGGCTGGACCTGCGAGGACACGTTCGACGTGCGCGGCGGCTGGTACGACGCGGGCGACCACGGCAAGTACGTGGTCAACGGTGGGATCGCGGTGCACCAGGTGCTCGACACGTGGGAGCAGGCGCTCGTCGCGCAGGGCCGTGAGGCGGCCGAGGCGGGCCCGCTCGCCGACGGGACCGCAGCGATCCCGGAGGCCGGCAACGGTGTGCCGGACGTCCTCGACGAGGCCCGCTGGGAGCTGGAGTGGATGCAGCGCATGCAGGTGCCCGCGGGCGACCAGTACGCGGGCCTGGTGTTCCACAAGGTCCAGGACGACGGCTGGACGGGGCTGCCGCTGGCGCCCGACGAGGACGCGCAGACCCGTCAGGTGCACCGCCCGTCGACGGCCGCGACGCTCAACCTCGCGGCGGTCGCGGCCAAGGGCGCCCGGCTGTGGGAGCCGTACGACGAGGAGTTCGCGGCGAGCCTGCTCGAGTCGGCGCGCACGGCCTGGGCGGCAGCGGTCGAGACCCCGGACCTCTACGCGTCCGCGCTCGACGGCAACGACGGCGGTGGTCCGTACGACGACAAGGACGTGACCGACGAGTTCTACTGGGCGGCCGCGGAGCTCTACCTGACCACGGGCGACGACGAGTTCGCCGACGCCGTGACCGCCTCCCCGGTGCACTCGGCGGACCTCAAGGGCGCGGTCGCATTCGACTGGCAGCGCACCGCGGCCCTCGGCCGGATGGACCTCGCGCTGGTGCCCAGCGAGCTGCCCGACCGCGACGCGGTGCGCGACTCGGTGGTGACGCTCGCCGACTTCGCGCTCTACCAGCAGGGCAAGGCGTTCTTCGGGCAGCCGTACCAGCCGTCCGACGCCCGGTTCGAGTGGGGCTCCAACGGGATCATCCTCAACAACGCGGTGACCCTGGCCGCCGCCGCCGAGATCACGGGCGACGAGGAGTACCGCACGGCCGCGCTGGAGAGCCTCGACTACGTGCTGGGCCGCAACGCGCTCGACCAGTCCTACGTGACCGGCTACGGAACCCAGTTCTCCCAGAACCAGCACCACCGGACGTTCGCCGCGCAGCTGGACCCCACGCTCCCGCACCCGCCCGCCGGCACCCTGTCCGGCGGTCCCAACAGCTCGATCCAGGACCCCGTCGCGGCCCAGACCTGGCCGCAGGGGTGCGTCGCACAGCGGTGCTACCTCGACAACATCCAGTCCTGGTCCACCAACGAGATGACGGTCAACTGGAACTCGTCGCTGACGTGGATGGCGGCGTGGGCGTCGTCCGACGAGGTCGTCGACAGCGGTGCGAGCTTCGTCGGCACGTCGCTCGGGTTCGACCGGTCGACGCTCTGGATCCTGGTCGGCGCGGGCGTGCTCGTCGCCGGGCTGGTGGTCGGTCTCGGTGTGCGACGACGACGCAGGAGGGACGCAGCATGATCCGGAACTGGTACCGCAGCGCGGTCGTGCCGCGCCGGGCGATCGCGCGTCTGCTCCCGACCGCGGGCGGAGGGCTGGTCGCGGGCCTCCTCGCACTCGACGTCGTGCTCGGGCTCCTGCCGGTCGCGTTCGTTCTGGCCACGTCCGTCGTGGTGGGGCAGGTGCCCGCGGCGGTCGACGGCGGCACGGGGTCGGCGGCGTGGAGCGACCTGGTCAGCACCTTCGTGCTGGCCGCGGTCCTGTTCCTCGCGCGGCAGGTGCTCGCCCCGCTGCAGACCGCGCTCGGCGTCCGCATGCAGCGGCGCATCGACGGCGCCCTGCGGGACCGGGCGCTGAGCGTGGCGCTGCGGTCGACGAGCATCGCGCCGATGGAGGACCAGGCCACCCTCGAGGCCCTGACGGAGGCCACGCGCGAGTTCGAGGCCGAGTTCCGCAGCCCGGGGTCGTCGGCCGCGGGGCTGCTCGCGCTCGTCGCGCGGTACGTGCAGCTGGTGGGGTTCGCCGCGATCATCGGTGCGGTCGTGTCGTGGCCGGCCGCCGCGGCGGTGTTCGTCGCGACCATGGTGTTCCGGTACGGGCAGCGCGGCGGGCTCCGGCGGTACTCGCAGGTGTGGTCGCAGGTCATCGGGTTCCGCCGCCGGTCGGTGTACCTCCGCGAGGTCGCGATGGGACCCGAGGCGGCCAAGGAGATGCGGGTCTTCGGGCTGGCGGGCTGGTTCACCGACGAGTACAGCGACGCGACGAAGGCGATGCTCGACCCCGTCGCGGCCCGACGCCGTCGGCTCTACCTGGTGCCGTACCTCGTCTACACGGCTATCGGGCTGGTGATCAGCGCAGCCGTGCTCGTGTCCATCGCCCGGTCCGCGTCGGCCGGCGAGATCACGCTGACCGCGCTCGCGCTCGGCATCCAGTCGGTCGTCGCGGCGATCGCGCTCGGCGAGTACTACCCCGAGTCGGACGTGCAGACGCAGTACGGGATGCAGGCCGTCGCGGCGCTCGCGGAGTTCGAGGCTCGGATGGCCGACGCGGAGGCGCGGCTCCCCGCCGCCGGCCCCGGGCTGCCCGTCCCGCCGGATGCCCCCGAGGAGGCCATCCGGTTCGACGACGTCCACTTCGCCTACCCGGGCAGCAGCAGACCCGTGCTCGACGGCCTGGACCTGGAGCTGCCCGCGGGGCTGTGCACGGCGATCGTCGGCGTCAACGGCGCGGGCAAGACGACGCTGGTCAAGCTGCTCACCCGCCTGCACGAGCCCACCGCGGGCCGCCTCACGGTGGACGGCACGGACCTGGCCGACCTCGACGTCGCCGCGTGGCGCCGCCAGGTCAGCGTGGTGTTCCAGGACTTCGTGCGGTACGAGCTCTCGGCCGCGGACAACATCGCGGTCGGCGCGGTGCACGTCCCGCGCGAGATGGCCGTTCTGCGCGGTGCGGCCGCGCGCGCGGGCATCGCGGACGCCGTCGACGCGCTGCCGTCCGGCTTCGACACCACCCTGTCGCGCGCGTACGAGGGCGGCGCCGACCTGTCCGGCGGCCAGTGGCAGCGGATCGCGATCGCGCGGTCGCTGTACGCGCTCGAGGCGGGAGCCCGCCTGCTGGTGCTCGACGAGCCGACGTCCGCCCTGGACGTCCGGGCGGAGGCCGCGTTCTTCGACCGGTTCGTCGAGCTCACCCGGGGCGTCACGTCGGTGCTCATCTCCCACCGGTTCTCGAGCGTGCGGCGGGCGGACCGGATCGTCGTCATCGACGCCGGCCGGGTGGTCGAGCAGGGCACGCACGACGAGCTCGTCGCGGCCGACGGGCACTACGCCCGGCTGTTCCGGCTGCAGGCCGAACGGTTCGCCGCGGGACTGGACGCCGACGGGAACGAGGTGGAGTCATGAGGCAGACCGTGTCCGGGAGCTGGGCGCTGTTCCGGCTGGCCGGGCGGATCAGCCCCGGCAAGCTCACGCTCTCGTCGGTGCTGATGGTGCTGCAGTCGGTGGCGCTGCCGCTGGCCGCACCCGCCCTCGCTGTCCTGACCGACGCAGCCGTCGCGGGGGACGCCCGGCGGGCGTCGATCGCAGCTGTCCTCGTGGCGGTGCTGGTCGTGGCCGCGCTGACCGCCGGCCACTTCGCGCACATCTTCTACTTCGAGCTGGGCGACGAGGCGGTCATGCGCCTGGAGCGCGACCTCATCGGGCTCTCGCACGACTCGCCGGGCATCGAGCACCACGAGCGCCCCGAGTACGCGGACCGCCTGCAGGTGCTGCGCACCGAGCTCAACCGGTCGGGCTGGGGGTCGATGCAGGCGCTGCTGTCCGCCATCGGCCTCGGCGTCGCGCTCGTCATCACGGGCGTCCTGCTCGCGGAGCTCAACCCGTGGCTGCTGCTCCTGCCGCTCGCCGCGCTGCCGCCGTTGGTCCTGGGCCGCCGCGCGGAGAACGTCCTGGGCGCGGCGCGCGCCGACGCCGCCGCCGACAACCGCCGCGCGCGGCACCTGTTCGTCCTGTCGCTCGACGCCGACGCCGCCAAGGAGCTGCGCACCTGTGGGCTGGGCGAGGAGGTCCGGACGCGGCTGCGGCGGTCGTGGGATGCCGCGACCGCGATCCTGTGGGCGGGCGAGGTGCGTGCCGACGCCCTGCGCGCGGCCGGTCAGCTCGCGTTCGCGGTCGCGTACGTCGCGGCGACGCTCCTGGTGCTCCGGGACGCCGTCGCCGGACAGCGGACGGTCGGCGACGTGGTGCTCGTCATCACGCTCGCGTCCCAGGTGAACCAGCAGGTCACCGCTGCGGTGACCATCCTGCAGCAGCTCCAGCGGGCGGCGCGGAGCATGACGGACCTGGCGTGGATGCGGTCGCTCGTGCAGGCGCAGACCGTGCACGGCGCGCAGGTGGCGGCGCCCGACGAGCTGCGCGACGGCATCCGGTTCGACGGCGTCTCGTTCACCTACCCCGGCACCGACGCCCCCGTGCTGGAGGCGGTCGACCTGGTGCTGCCCGCCGGCACCAGCGTCGCGATCGTCGGCGAGAACGGCGCCGGCAAGACCACGCTGGTCAAGCTCCTGTGCCGGTTCTACGCGCCGACCACGGGCACCATCACCGTCGACGGCGTCGACCTGCACGACCTCGACCCCGTCGGGTGGCGCGACCGCACCGCGGCGGGCTTCCAGGACTTCTGCCGGTTCGAGCTGCTGGCGCGGCAGAACGTCGGCGTCGGGGACCTGCCCCGGATCGAGTCCGACGATGCTGTGCTCGGCGCCCTCGACCGCGCGCACTCCTCCGACGTCCTGGCCCGCCTGGACGACGGGCTCGACACGCAGCTGGGCACCAGCCACGCGGACGGCGCGCAGCTGTCCGGCGGGCAGTGGCAGAAGCTCGCGCTCGGCCGGGCGATGATGCGCGAGCAGCCGCTGCTGGTGGTGCTCGACGAGCCGACGTCGGCCCTCGACGCCCAGGCAGAGCACGACCTGTACGAGCGGTACGCGGCGCACGCGAAGGCGGTCGGCGCGACGACCGGCGCGGTCACCGTGCTGGTCTCGCACCGGTTCTCCACGGTCCGCATGGCCGACCTCATCCTGGTCGTCGCCGACCACCGGATCGTCGAGTCCGGCTCGCACGAGGAGCTCGTGGCCCTCGGCGGCCTGTACGCCGAGCTGTTCGGGATCCAGGCGGCGGCCTATCTCTGAGTTCCGCGTGTCGGTGCCGACGAGTTCCGCGTGTCGGTGCCGACGGGCAGACTGGCACCCGCTCCGGGACGTACCAGGGCGAATGGACAGGGGGATCTTCATGGACCACGGCACGGCACGCGAGACCAAGGCACAGGCCGTCGACTACGCACGCGAGCTGTCGGAGCGGGTCATCCGGCCGTCCGACGTCGCCGACGGCGGTCCCGCGCTGGCCATCGGCCTGGCACCGCAGCCCGACGGGACGTACGCGCTCGCGGTCCGCTACCGGCTGGGCCTGCCGTCGGTCCGGAGCATCGCGCGCAAGGTCGCCGCCGAGGTGGGAACCGACGTCGACATCCGCCGCACAGGTCGGATCTCCACGCTCGCGGACGACCCGGCCAAGGTCCGTCCGCGGCCGCCGGTCATCACCGCCCACGCCCTCGGGGAGACCGGCCGCACGCGTCCGCTGCGCCCGGGTGTCTCCATCGCCCACGCCAAGGTCACCGCCGGCACCCTCGGCGCGTTCGTGCACAAGGACGGGGTGGTCCACGCGCTGTCCAACTTCCATGTGCTGGCGGGGTCTCGGCAGGCCAAGGTCGGCGACACGATCCTGCAGCCCGGTCCCGCCGACGGTGGGCGTGCCCCGCGGGACACCGTCGGCACCCTGGCCGCGTGGGTGGACCTGGACCAGCACCGCACGGCCCTCGTCGACTGCGCGATCGCCCTCCTGGACGACCAGGAGGTCGACCCGGAGTACCCGGTGGGCCGGGTCACCACCACGGCCGTCGCGCTCGGCGGCGAGCAGGTGGCCAAGATCGGTCGCACCACGTCGGTGACGCGCGGGCGGGTGACCGCGATCGAGCTGGACAACGTGGTCGTCGGCTACGGCGACGACATGGGCGAGATCAGCTTCGACAACCAGATCGAGGTCGAGTCCACCGGCACCGGCCCGTTCTCCCGCGGCGGTGACTCGGGCTCGTTGGTGTACCGCGCGGACGGCGTCGCCCTCGGGCTGCTCTTTGCAGGGTCGGAGTCGGGGGGCGAGAATGGCACCGGGTTGACGTACATCAACCCCATCGATGCCGTTCTTGACGCTCTTGGGGTCACACTGGTCTGACGACCGTCGGACCAGCCGCCTCTGCGGCCGCGTCACGGGCGGCGGGAGGCGGTACGACCATGGCGGACCTCGAACAGGCCCGGGCAGCGAAAGAGCGCCTACGCATGACGTTGAAGGGGCGCTCCGACGTGCGCGGGATCGGGATCGCCCGGGCCGCCGACGGGTACCAGCTCCAGGTCAACCTGTCCCGCGACTCCGGGTCGGACCTGCCCGGCGCGGTCGACGGTGTCGACGTCCAGGTCCGCGTCGTCGGCTCGATCCGCGCGAGCGCCTGACTACTCGTCGAGGAACAGCTCGTCGACCCGGATCTCGAACAGCCTGGCCAGCCGGAAGGCCACCGGCAGGCTCGGGTCGAACTTCTGCGTCTCGATCGCGTTGACCGTCTGCCGGGAGACGCCGATGCGCTGCGCGACGTCGGCCTGCGTCCAGGCGCGCTCGGACCGGAGCTCCGCGATGCGGTTCTTCATCGGTACCGGATCTTCCCGGCGGCGACCGCGACCAGGAAGACGACGGCCATGAACACCGGGAGGGCCGCGACGCTCACCTCGTCGACGAGACCGGCCGCCTCCGCGACGACGTAGCCGAACCCGATGACCCACGCCGCTCCGAGGGTGACCGCGAGCGCGTCCTGCATGATCTTGCGCTGCAGCTCGTCGAGGGCTTGTAGCCAGCGGGTGAGCGAGATTATCCACACGAACCCGACGAGGACGTTCAGCATGACCGCTGCCCAGGTCGCGGCCGGTCGGGAGTCGCCCCACAGCTCGGGGGCGAAGCGGGCGAGGGCGAGGCTCGCCGTCCAGGCGAGCGTCCAGACCGCGAGGCCGCCGGTCGCCCTCATCTCAGCCTTGTAGGCGTCTGCCGGGGGTGGTGTCTGCACGGGCCCGTCCTTCCGATGCGAGTCAAGTTCACTTGACACGGTAGGCGCGACCGAGCGCTCAAGTCAAGTTCACTTGACACGCCGCTCCTGACGAACCCCGCCGTGCGAGTGACCAGGGGATAGGCAAGCCTTACCTCCTCGGGTACTGTTTCCTGACATTGCGTCAGTACCTGAGGAGCCCCGTGAGCACCACCGCCGTCCTGTCCCCGCTCTCCGTCGCGCTCCGCGAGGGGACCCGCGGCGAGCACGAGGCGGCCGAGCGCTCGGGATTCGTGGAGCTGCTCCTGGCGGGCCGGTTGGACCGTGCCGCGTACGCCGACCTCGCCGCCCAGCAGCTGGTGGTCTACACCGCGCTGGAGGCCGCCGGCGGGCAGCTCGAGAACGACGGCGGCCTCGTGTTCGCCGAGCTCACCCGCGTGCCGGCCATCGAGCAGGACCTCGCCCACCTGTACGGGGCGGACTGGCGGACCCAGGTGCGCGTCCTGCCCGCCACCCAGGTCTACGCCGACCGGCTCGCGCAGACCGCCGACTCCCTGCCGCGGTACGCCGCGCACGCCTACACCCGCTACCTCGGCGACCTGTCCGGCGGGCAGATCATCAAGCGGATGCTCCAGCGCCACTACGGCTTCACGTCCGAGGGCATCGCGTTCTACGACTTCCCCGAGATCCACAAGCTCAAGCCGTTCAAGGACGTCTACCGCGAACGCCTCGACGCCCTCCCGCTGGACGACGAGGCCCGCGCGGCCGTCGTCGAGGAGGCGCGGCTCGCCTTCCGGCTCAACGCGGACGTGTTCGGCGAGCTCGGCGCGGCGCACGTCCGGTGAGCGCGGCGGCGCCGCGGGTACGCTGTCGGCGTCGGAAATAGGGCGTGCAGAACGTTTTTGCTTCGCCAGGACGGGTGATCTCATGCACCTCTCATCCGTCTGCGTCGCCCCATCCGGTATGGAGGGTCGATGATGGGCGACGTGACGCGTCGCAGCTCGGCTGCTCCGGGTGCGCGCGCGGACAGCAGGTCCGCCGCGGACCTCGTCGGCGTGCGCGCGCTCGCCCTGGCGGCGCACCGTCTCGACCGCTGCCGGTCCATCGACGAGGTGGCGCACGTGGCCACCACGACGGGCATCGAGGTGCTCGACGCCCGGCACGTCGCGTTCTGCCGCATCGACCAGGACACGTGCCGGATAGTCCTCGTCGAGCCGCCGCCCGTCGCCCCCCGTGCGGTCTGGATGGTGCGCGCGTCGTACCGCGCCGACGACCGGCCCGCGCTGCGCGCTCTCATCCGCGACCGGGCCAGCTGGGTCGCCCACGCGCGCACGGTGCACGACGAGTCCACCGTCCCGGACGACCCCGACGCCGGTGACCCGGTGGAGGTCGACACCCTGCGCGAGCTCGACGCCGCGACCGCCCTGGCGACACCCATGGTGGTCAACGGCAGCGTCTGGGGTCAGCTGTACGCCGTCCGCGCCCGGCCGGGCCCGCCGTTCCGGGTCGACGACGTCGCCCGTGCCGAGGTGCTCGCGGCGCTCGTCGCCGGCGCCGTCGCCCGGGTCGACCTCGAGGCGCAGGTGCGTCACCTCGTCGCCGACGACCCGCTGACGGGCCTGGCCAACCGGCGGATCGCCGACGCGGAGGCAGAGGCGGCACTCGAGTCCGGCCACGAGACCTGCATCGTCATGTGCGACGTCGACGGGCTCAAACGGGTGAACGACGAGCTCGGCCACGACACCGGCGACGACCTGCTGCGCTCCGTCGCCGACGTCCTCGGTCGCGCTGCCGCGGCGCTGCCGGGGTCGACTGCGGCCCGCATCGGCGGCGACGAGTTCTGCCTGGTGACCGTCGGTCGGCGGCGCGCGGAGGTCGCGGACGTCATGGCGGCGACCATCGCGGCGTTCCCCCTGCCGCACGGCGCGGCGATCTCCTACGGCATCGCCTCCACGGCGGTGACCGGCTCCGTGTCCGCGCGGCACCTGTTCCGGCAGGCCGACACCGCGCAGTACAAGGCCAAGCGCGCGCGGGCGCGGGCACTGCGCTCGATGGTGCCCGCGGCGGCGGACCCCGCGGTCACGGCCGAGCGGGTCCTGGTGGCCGGCACCGCCGCGATCGTCGCCGCCCAGTCCGGCGTCGTCCCCCGGTTGTGCGCGTTCGCCGCGGCGGCCACCGAGACGCTGGGCGGATCGGCGTGGGCGGTGCTCACCCGGCGGAGCGCGTCCGAGCCCCCGTCGGCGGTGGCCCGCGGTGGGAGCCCGGCGGAGATCGGCGTGGAGTCGTCCACCGCCGTCGTGATCCACGACCTGTGGCAGGTCGAGATCGGAATGTCGGCGACGGCGGCCACGGGTGAGGTCGTCGCGACGTCGCTCGACGCGCTCGCGGCGGTCGCGATCCTGGGGGCTCGCTAGCCCGTCGAGGACAGCGCCCGCTAGCCCGTCGAGGACAGCGCGCGCTGAGCGGGACTCAGCCGTGCAGCGGCAGCGTGAGGGTCGCGGGAGCGCCCTCGACCAGCCGGACCGGCACTCCCCAGTCCTGGGCGTTCAGGTGGCACGCCGGGTACTCGATCGCGGGGTCGGCGTCGCAGCTGGCCGCGTGCGCGGTGACGTGCAGGACGCCCTCCGGCACGGCCGGGTCGAGCCGCAGCACGCGGTCGAGGGGGACGTCGTCGCCGGCGCCCTCCAGCAGCAGCCCGGCCGGGGTCGACGAGACCTGCAGGCGCGTGGACGGACCGTAGCGGTCGTCGTACTTCTGGCCGGCCGCCGGGGTGAACACGACGTCGAGCCGGACCTCGCCGGGGGACAGCTCCGTGACGGGACGCTGCGTGCGGTGGGAGCCGGAGTCCAGGATCTGGCCGACGAGCGTCGCGGGCAACGCGATCCGGGTGAGCCGGTGTGCGGCGGACTCGACGACGAGCAGCGTCGAGCCACCGTCCAGCACGACGATCCCGCTGGGCTCGGCCAGACCGGTGGCCAGCGTGGTGACCTCGCCGTCGGCGTACCGGCGCACCGCGCCGTTGTAGGTGTCGGCGACGACCACCGAGCCGTCGGGGAGCACGGCGACGCCGAGCGGGTGCTGCAGCCGCGCCTCCCCCGCGGGGCCGTCGCGGTGGCCGAAGTCGAACAGCCCTTCGCCGACGACGGTCTGCACGGTCCGCTCCACCGAATCCACCCAGCGCAGCGCGGACGTCTCGGAGTCGGCCAGCCAGATCTTGTCGTCGGCGGCGACCGCGAGACCCGACGGCTGCGCGAACCACGCCTCGTGCAGGGGACCGTCGAGCAGGCCCTCGTTCATGGTTCCGCCGAGCAGGTCGATCGAGCCCTGCCGGTCGTCGAAGGCCCACAGCGTGTGGTTGCCCGCCATCGCGACGACGAACGCCCCGAGCGGCTGCGACCAGGCGACGTCCCACGGGGAGGACAGCTTGTGCCGACGAGGACCGGGCACGAACGTCCCGGCGCCGGCCATGCGACCGGCGACCGCGTCGCCCGGCTCCCCGATCACCGGCACCGACGCGAGCTCCTGGTCGGACTCGACCTCGTCCGACGGCACGAAGTTGTCCGCCGCGCCGACCATGTACTGCGCGCCGGTCCCGGCCACCGTGGTCACGGTGCCGTCCGCGAGCCGGACCCCGCGCAGCGCGTGGTTCACGGTGTCCGCGACGAGCACGTCGTACCCGAGCGTGAGCCGCAGCTCGTCGGGGACCAGGCACAGCCCGTTCGGCTCGCTGAACCGCGCCTCGTCGGGACCGCCGTCCACCAGCCCGCGCTCACCGGACCCGATGCGCCGGACCAGCGTCTCGCCGTCGGCCTCGAGCTCGGCCAGGCTGTGGTGCCCGGCGTCCGCCACCAGCAGGTGACCGTCCGGCAGCGCGATCGCCTTCGCGGGGAACCGGAGCGTGCCCTCGCGCGGCGCGGGCGGGACGTACGGTCCGTCGCCGCGGTGCAGGGTGCCCTTGGCCTCGTGCTCCGCGATCAGCTCGCCGACCAGGATCTCGACGTTGCGCTTGTGCCCCTCGCCCGCCATCTGCGCGACGACGTAGCCCTCGGGGTCGATGACGACGAGCGTCGGCCACGCCCGCGCCGTGTACGCCGACCACGTCACCAGCTGCGGGTCGTCGAGGACCGGGTGGTGGACCTCGTAGCGTTCGACGGCGGCGGCCAACGCCACCGGGTCGGCCTCGTGCACGAACTTCGGGGAGTGCACGCCGACGATCACCAGCACGTCGCGGTGCTGCTCCTCCAGCTCACGCAGCTCGTCCAGGACGTGCAGGCAGTTGATGCAGCAGAACGTCCAGAAGTCGAGGATGAAGATCTTCCCGCGCAGGTCCGCGAGCGTGACGGTGCGGCCGCCGGTGTTCAGCCACCCCCGCCCGACGAGCTCGGACGCACGGACCCGGGGCAGTCGACTCTCACGCACACCCCCATTCTGCGCGACCCCGACCGGACGTCCGAACATCCGGTCGTCCGAACGCTCGATCATGCGGACGTCGCGGCTCCCCGCGAGCAACGTCCGCGGATTCGGTCGTCAGGACGCTCGATCCTGCGGACGTCCGAGCAGGTGGTCGCTCCAGCAGCCACATGCTCGGACGGTGCGGGTCAGGTGCGGTCGAGGACGTAGATGCGCGGGTGGTGGCCCTTGGCGAACACCCGCGTGGTCGAGCGGACCCGCCAGAGGGCGTCGGCGTCGCGCAGGCAGCGCTCCATGACCTTGACCTCGTGCGTGAGGACGACGAACCGGGCGCCGGGCGCGGCCACGTCGTAGGCGGCCTGGAGCATGCCGGCGTGGACCTCGGCGTTCGTGGCGTGCGTGCCGTGCAGGGTGCCCCACGGCGGGTCGGCGAGGAGCAGGTCCCAGCCGGTGCCGACGGCCTCCGTCAGCTCGGGGCCGGTGCAGTCGGCCCGCAGCAGCCGGGCCTCCACCGCGCCCGCGCCGAGGTTCTCCGACGAGGCCGTGAGGGCGTCGGCGGACAGGTCGACCCCGACCGCGTCCGCCGCGGGTGCGACGGAGAGCCGCTCGACCAGGAGCGTCCCGGAGCCGCACATGAGGTTGAGCACCCGCTCCTCGGGGTCGACGCCGCCCAGGCGCACCATCGCCGCGGCGATCGTGGCGTTCGCGGCGCCGAGGAAGTCGGTGACCCGCCACCGCCGCGCGGACAGAGGGCGTGCCCCGACGCGGACCAGGACGTCCCAGCCGGGATCGCCGGACGACCCGGGGCGCAGGCCGCGACGCACGCGCAGGACCAGCTCGCCCTGCGCCTCGTCGTACCGCAGGCCGGTCGCCTCGGCGAGCAGCTCCGCGAGCCGGGCGAACACCGTCGAGTCGCTGCCCGCGGCCTCGAACCGGAACGACGAGGAGCTGCCGACCCGCAGCGAGGAGTACATGGCGTCGACGATGCGCTGGAGGTGGTCACCGCTGGTCAGCGACTTGGGGCGGGGGACGTCGAACCGCAGGACGACGAACGCGGCGACGGCCGTGCGCAGGTCCAGGACCGCCGTGAGCGGGCCCCAGTGGGACACGTCGAGCGCGTCCTCGCGGCCCGGCACGGGCGTCGGGGCGCCGTCGAGCATGAGGACCTCGGCGGCCTCGTCGGCGAGCACGTCGCCGAGGCCCGGGAGGAACGTGAGCTCGAGGCTGGTGGACCGCCGGGCGGGCGGACGGGACCGGGGCCGTCGGCCCACGGGGTGGCTGCCGTGGTGCGCGGGTGGTGTGCCGCCGCGTGCGCGCTTCGCCACCGGGTCAGGCCGGCTGGAGGGTCGGCGCAGGTACAGGGACGAATGCCGTGGCACCGACGGCGCGGAGCACGAACGCCTCGGTCTGCGCGATCGCACGGTCGCGCTCGGGGCCGTCGGCGGGAACGCCCCGGCCGGACAGGCACGCGTTGATGAGCGGCACCGTGACGTCGAGGTCCTGCTCCGGGAAGGCGCCGGACTCGATTCCCGCGGCGAGGATCCGGCGCAGGATCTGCTCGACCACCATGACGTGCTCGCGGACGCGCTGCTGGGTGCCCCGGGAGAGCACCGAGCGCAGCTCCGGGCCGGGGGCCAGGTGGTACACCTTCGTCAGCGCGGCCTGCTGGCGGACGTACGTCTGGAGCTGCTCGGTCGGGTCCTCGATGTCGTCCAGGGCGCGCTGCAGGGTGGCCGCATACTGCTCGGTCTCGTGCGTGATGAACCCGAGCAGGAGGGACTCCTTGTCGGGGAAGTGGTTGTAGACGGCGGTGCGTCCGACGCCGGCGGCGGACGCGATCTCGGCGAGGGTGATCGCATCGAACCCCTGGTCGGCCATGAGCGCCGAGAGGGCCGCGAAGAGCTTCTGGCGGGTCTGCTCGCGGTGCTCGTGCAGGGACCCGCCGATGATCTTGGGCATCGTGACATCATCGCACGTTCTGTCATCAAATGGGTGCGAGGCCCCGGGCGGCGGTCGATGAACCGAAATATGGGGTCGTCCCGCGTGATCACGCGGCAGATCCGTCCGAAATGTGCTCGATTCGGCGGTTCGTGTTCGTACACTCGGAACTGCGCGGGGGCCGAGTGGTCCCCGCGCCAGCGTGCGTTCTCGACGGCGCAGTCGGGAGGAGTCGAGATGACGGAGATCGTGGACACCGCCCGTGTGCGTGCTGCCCACGAGCGCTTCGTCACCACCGGCCAGCTCTCCAGCCGCGCTGTCCGGTCGGTCGTCGCCGACTCCTGGCGGAGAAGCCAGCGCAGCGGCGTCGACCCCGAGGTGCAGAACGCACCGGTCGACATGGGCGGCAACGACCTCACCGGCTACCGGAGCTCCCTCGCGCTCGCGGCCGCCATGCCCGTGGTCCGGGACCTGCTCGTCGCCCCCGGCGCGGACGCCGGCTGGGTGACCGCGCTGACCGACGACGTCGGCCGCATGCTGTGGGTCGAGGGCGACGTGTCCCTGCGCCGCCGGGTCGAGGGTGTCGGCTTCGTGGAGGGTGGCGTCTGGCGCGAGGACTCCGCCGGCACCAACGCGCTCGGCACGGCGCTGGCCACCGACCAGCCCGTCCAGGTGGTGGAGGCCGAGCACTACGCGCGCAAGGTCCAGCCGTGGAACTGCGCCGCCGTCCCCATCCACGCCGCGAGCGGGCAGGTGCTCGGCGTCCTCGACGTCACCGGCGGCCCGATGGTGGCGTCCGGGCTCGTGATGTCCCTGGTCCGCGCGACCGTCGCGGCCGTCGAGGCGGAGCTCGCGCGCGTCGCACCCTCGCCGACCGAGAAGCACTCCGTCATCGTGCTGACCGGCCAGTCGACCGCACGGCTGCGGGTGCTCGGCGCCCCGACCGTGCACATCAACGGGATCGACGTCCGGCTCAGCCTGCGGCACGCCGAGCTCCTCCTGCTCCTCGCCCGCCACCCCGCCGGGCTCAGCGCCGACGAGCTCGCCGTGCTGCTCAGCGAGCACGAGCTGTCGGACGTCACCGTGCGGGCCGAGGTCTCCCGCCTGCGCCGGCTCGTCGGCCCCCTGCTCAGCGAGTCCCGCCCCTACCGACTCACCGCGCCGCTGCGCACCGACGCCGACATGGTGCACGCGCTGCTCGACACCGGCGAGGTCGACGCCGCCCTCACCGCCTACCCCGGACCCGTCCTCGCCCGGTCCGTGGCGCCCGGGGTCGAACGGATCCGCGACGAGCTCGCCGCCGACGTGCGCGCGGCCGTGCTGGCCAGCCCGCTGCCCGGCGTCGTGAGCCGCTGGCTCGCCTCGGACGCCGGCGCGGACGACTGGCAGGCCTGGGAGCGGCTCGCCTGGCTGGCACCCAAGGGGTCGCCGGTGCACGTGCGCGCCGTCGGCCGGCTGGACCTGCTGGGCCACCGGCTCGGAGCTCCCCGGCACGTCTGACGAAGCCGCCTGGATCCGACGCTCACCTGCAACGTTCCTGCAACGTGCCGCGCCCTAGGTTCCTCACGTAACGAGGCGGCCCTTGCTGGTCGGCGGGGTAGACGAGCGGCGGCTGGGCGAGGATCGGAGGGGAACTTCGCCCGGCCGCAGCGCTCACAGCAAGGGATGACCAGGGGGGCACGATGATCATCGACGCAGGAGAGCCCGGACGCGACGTCGGGCTCGACATCCGCGACGACGGCTGGATCGCCGGGGAGTTCGTGTCCCCGGCTGCGGGACGCATCGACGAGCCCGGCCACCGGCAGCGTGACCTGCCCGGCGCCGCGTGGCTCCTGACGTACTCGGGCTACGAGGCCGACCACTAATCTTCCGTTCATGACGAACGAGGAGATCCAGCCCGACACCAAGGACTGGACCTGGGTCCTGTCGCAGCGGTGCCCGGAGTGCGGGTTCACGGCCACCGACGTCGACGGCCCCGCCATCGCCGGCACCGTGCGGGACCTGACGCCGCGCTGGGTGTCCGCGCTGCACCGCGCCGACGCCCGCGACCGCCCGGCGCCGACCACGTGGTCGACGCTCGAGTACGGCGCGCACGTGCGGGACGTGATGCGGATCTTCGGTGCCCGGCTGGACCTGCTCCTGACGCAGGACGACCCGCTGTTCGAGAACTGGGACCAGGACGCGACCGCGCTCGAGGAGCGGTACGACCTCCAGGACCCGCAGGTGGTCGCGGTCGAGCTCGCCGAGGCGGCGGACAGCACCGCCGCCCTGTTCGACTCCGTGGCCGACCACCAGTGGGACCGGTCGGGGCGACGGTCGAACGGCTCGGAGTTCACGGTGCTGACGCTCGGGCAGTACTTCCTGCACGACGTCGTCCACCACCTGCACGACGTCCACGCCTGAGCTCACCGCGACCGCGAGAACGGTCGGTGACCTGCGTCGTCAGGGAAGCGCTCCCCGCGACCGCGCGCGTTATCCACAGGTTGTGTCCACAGCCGTGTGCAACACGCGGGAACCTGTGGACAACTCGCTGACCAGTGCGGACTCGCCGGGTGGCGCGCCCAAACTTCACCCGCTCGAATCACAACCTGTGTACGGTCCTCCGGCATGAGCCTGCCGTTGGTCGAGCTACCCGGGGACCTCGATGGCCGGAACGTCCTCGTGGTGCCCCGTGGCACGGACGTGGTCGTCCTGGCCACCGCGTGGTTCCCCGACGCCGCCTGGACGCGCGAGCCGGTGAGCGCCGAGCAGGCCGCGAAGGTCCGCCCGATGACCGGCGCGCGGTTCCGCGGCATCTCATCGGTCGTCGCCGAGCCCGCGCCCGGGCTGCTGCGGCTGAACGGCGCCGCCTCGCTCGAGGGGCCGACGCCGGTGGGTCGGGCCGAGGCGCAGGCGGCCGGTCTCGTCGTGCCCGAGGTGGACCTGTACGCGCTGGTGCCGGCCGACCCGCGCGCGTCCCTCGACCTGGTCTACGGCTGGATGACCGCCGCCGCGCGCCGGGCGGTCGGCAGCATCGTCCCGGCGGACCGGGGGAAGGTCGTCGTGCCCGACCCCGGCGCCGCGGTCGACCTGACCCTGTGGTCGCCCATGCCGCTGTCCGCGCAGGACGCCCTGCCGCTGGTGCGGCCGGCCATGACGGGCGCGCGGGTGGGACCGACGGACGTCCCCCGCCCGCAGCAGTCGGAGGGGGCGTCCGGGCCGCCGACGTTCTCGGTGACGGCGACGTTCGAGTACGACGGGGCCATCACGGTCCGGACCGGACGTTCGACCGAGGTGCCGGTGGCGTTGTCGCGGCTGGACTGGCGCGAGTTCGGGCCCTGGTCGTACCACGTGAGCTGGCGACCGCCCGAGCCCGAGGAGCTGCGCAGCGAGCACCCCTCGCAGCTGCACCTCATCGCGCGCTCCCGCGTGGAGCCGTCGGTCGCGCGCATCGCCGCCGCCCTGTGGCGGGCGGTCGGCGGGACGGTCGTGGACAGCGGCGGGTTCATCGTGACGCCCGCCGAGCTGCAGGACAGGGCGACCGCCCGACGCTAGGCGAACGGCTCGCTTCCGCTGGGCACCAGGTCGACCGACACGGTGAGGCGGGAGCCGGAGCCTTCCGTGAAGATGACCCCGCGCAGGGGCGGGACGTCGTCGTAGTCGCGTCCCCAGCCCAGCAGCACGTACCGGTCGTCGACCAGCTGGTCGTTGGTGGGGTCGATCTCCACCCAGCCGGCGCCCGGCACCCAGGCGGACACCCAGGCGTGCGACGCGTCGGCCCCCCGGAGCTTCTCCCGGCCGGCCGGCGGACGTGTCTCGATGTAGCCGCTGGAGTACCGCGCGGGCAGCCCGTGCAGGCGCAGCGCCGCGATCATCAGGTGCGCGAAGTCCTGGCAGACCCCCGCCTTCTGCGCGAGCAGCTGAGCCTGCGTGGTGTGCACCGTGGTGGAGCCCGACCGGTACGCCAGCTCGGTGCGGATCCGGTGGGCCAGCTCGATGAGCACGTCCACGACCGGGCGGTCCCCGGCGAACGTCGGCGCCGCCCAGTCGCGGACCTCGTCGGCGAACGTCACGTGCGGCGACGGGAGCAGCGCCTCGCGCAGGTCCACGATGCTCGGGTCCAGCCGGCCGACCTCGCCCGCGGCGACCCGGCGGGCCACGTCGTGCCACCCGACCGTCGGCAGTGCCGCGGGGTCGGGGGCGTGCCGGGTGACCTCGATGGTGGACCGCGACGTCACCACGAGCCGGGTGTGCGGCGTGATCACCCCGAAGTACGTGGTGCGGTTGCCGAAGTAGTCGACCCACTCGTTGGTGTCCGCGGGGGCCGGCTCGATCTCGACCGACGCCGACAGGCACGCCTGCCCCGGCACGTCCCGGGGCGTCATGGTGGTGCGACCGTAGGAGTCGGTCACCACGTTCGCGTACGAGTACGTGGTGCGGTGGACCAGGTCGTAGGTGCGGCTCACTCGCCACCACCGTCCCGTGCGTCCCAGGGGTCCTCGAGCGCGCGGCTCGGGGCGAGCCGGACGAAGTGCACGCGCTCGATCTCGTCGGCCGCCGAGTGCAGGCGCCAGAGCATCGACTCCAGCGTCTCGGCCAGCCGTGCGCGCCGACCGTCCTCGGTGACCGCGGCGGTGACGGCGACCGGGTCCACCTCGGCCAGCAGGTCGACGACGTCGGCCAGCAGGTGGTCGCGCTGGTCCGGGGCCCGGCCGGCCAGCGGGACGAGGGCGAGCGACTCCTGGAGCCGGTCCAGCTGGTAGGCGAGCGAGCGCGGGTTGGTGGGGTCGAGCAGCAGGAGCTCGAGCACCTCGGCGAGGCCGGCACCGGTCTGGTGGCGCCGCCGGTACGTGATCGCCGACTCGTGCGCGAGCAGCACCGACTCGAGCACCACGGCGTCGACGTCGGCGGGCCGCCGCTGCACGACCGTGGCCAGCAGGCTCTCGACCAGGTGCTGAGCCCGTTCGATGCGCCGGCCTGCGTCGAGGAACTGCCAGCCGACGTCCCGCACCAGGCCCTCGGCGGTGATCCCGGCGATGGCGAGGAGGCCCTCGAGCACCTTGTCGAGCGCGGGCCGCAGGCCGGCCGTCACGGTGTTGCCCGCGACGACGCCGAGGTCGAGCGAGTCCCGGCCGTGCGACCGGCCGCGCGTCTTGTTGCGCTCGTCGCGCAGCGCCCGGTCGATGCGGGCCAGGGGGCCGAACGTGTCGGTGGAGAGCTGGTCGCGCACCGCGGCCGCCGAGGCGGCGAGGCGACGGACGGACCGCGCCACCGTTCCCGTCGTGCGGGGGTCCAGCACCAGGTCGCGGAACGCCGGCGGCGACTGCTCGATCGGGGTGAGCGAGGAGATGAGCACCTCGAGCGCGCGACCGCCCGCGGAGGCCGGCCGTTGGTGGAAGTCGTCCCAGCGGTCGACGACGACGCGCAGCACCCGGCTGGCGTCCTCGGCCCGCTCGGCGTAGCGGCCCATCCAGTACAGGTTCTCGGCGGTGCGCGGCGAGATGCCGGTCGCCGGGCGGCGCGGCGCGGGGGTCTCGCCCACGGACGACTCGTCGGACGGCACCCACGGCTCGACGGGCGCGTCCGGCTGCGTCGAGAGCACCCACACGTCCTTCGCGGCGGCACCCAGGGCCGACGAGACCACGTGCCCGGGCGCGACGCGCGCGAGCCCGCCGGCCAGGACCGTGTACGACCCGCCGTGCGCGACGGCGTACGTCCGCAGCACGGCGGCACGCGGACCGAGGTCGGCGGGACCGACACCCTCGGCCGACGGCAGGTCGCTGCCGACGCCCACGGGCGCACCGTCGATGATCGGGCCGGCCGGACCCACCGGCTCCTGGCCCACCCACAGCCACGGCTCCGCCGAGATCCGCGCGGCCAGCTGCTCGCGCTCGCGATGGCTCAGGGTCCAGCCGAGGATCGTGCCGACGTCCGTGCCGCGGACGGTCGGCAGCACCACGAGCCGTTCGAGGTGGGTCAGCACGTGCTGGAGCGACCTCGGCTCGCCGCACCACCAGGTGGGGGCCGACGCCAGCGCCAGGTCCTGGTCGAGCACCGCGTTCGCCAGCCGCGGCAGGTACGTGAGCAGCGCGGGGTTCTCCAGCACCGAGCTGCCCAGGGGGTTGACCACGCTCACGGTCCCGGCGCGCACCGCCCGGACCAGCCCGGGCACGCCGAGGCGCGACCCCTGCCGCAGGTCGAGCGGGTCGCACCACTCGGCGTCGACGCGCCGCAGCACCACGTCCACCGGTTCGAGGCCCTCGACGCCCCGCATCCAGACCCGGCCGTCGCGGACCAGCAGGTCCGACCCCTCGACGAGCGGCAGCCCCAACATCGAGGCCAGGTACGCCTGGTCGAACGCGGTCTCGCTGGACGGCCCCGAGGTGAGCAGGACGACGCGGGGCTGCTCGGCGCGCCCCGGGGCGACGTCGCGCAGCGCGAGACGCAGCGCGCGGAAGAACGGTCCGAGGCGCTGGATGGACGCCTGCCGGTACACCCCCGAGAGGACCTGGGACACGACGCGACGGTCCTCCATCGCGTAGCCGACGCCCGACGGCGCCTGCGTCCGGTCCGCGACCGCGCACCACCCGCCCGCGCCGTCGCGCACCAGGTCCGTCGCCGTGAGCACCAGCTCGCGCCCGCCGGGCAGCCGCAGGCCGTCGACCGCCCGCACGAACCCGGGGTGACCGAGCACGACCGTCGGCGGCAGGAGCTTGTCGGACAGGAGCAGCCGGTGGCCGTAGGCGTCCTGCAGGATCGCGTCCAGCAGCTCGGCCCGCTGCACCAGCGCCGCGTCCAGGCGGGCCCACTCCGGCTCGTCGACGATGACCGGTAGCGGGTCCAGGTGCCAGGGGTGCTCCCCGTCCTCCTGGTCCGCGCCGTACGTGACGCCGTGGTCGGCGAGCAGCCGCTCCGCCTCGTCGCGCGCGCGCGCCAGGCCCGGCCCCGTGGGGGCGTCCGCAGGGTCGGGCAGCCACGACCAGTCGGCGCGATGGTCGACCACACCCGACTCGCCCTGCAGGCGGGGGGAGGACAGCAGGTCGGTCACACACAGGAGTGTGTCCTACGACGAGGCCGTCCGCGGAGGTCGGCACGCAGGTGGATGGCTCAGAGCAGTAGCGGGTCGGGGGTGACGTCCTGCACGGAGACGTCGACCCGGACGCGGTCCACCGGGGCGTCGGCGAGGCCGAGCGTCTCGGCGACCGTGACGGCGGCAGCGCGCCGGACCTCGTCGGCCAGCGGCACCAGCGGGGTGCCGTACAGCGCGACGAGCTCCACGGTCAGGCGGTCGAGCTCGTCGTCGTCGGTCGTCGTGCACGTGATGCGCAGCGCGCCGGCGTCGGGTACCTCCGTGACGGCCGACCGGACGCGGGACACCAGCACGGCCGACGCCACCAGGAGCTCCCCGCCCGGCAGCCGGCCGCGGACCGGTGCGGACGGCCGGAACGCGCGGACGGCGGCTGCCACGACGTCGTCGCGCAGCGCGACCCAGCCGATGTCGGTGTGCTCGCGCAGCGTCCGGGCGGCCTGCGTGAGGAGCTGCTCGCCGTTCATCGCCACTCCTCCATCCGCTTGACCAGGTGCCCGCGTGCCCGGTGGAGCTGGCCACGGACCGTGCTCGTCGTCGTCCCCGACACCTCGGCGATCTGCTCGTACGACAGACCCTCGACCTCCCGCAGCAGCCACGTCGAGCGCGGCCCCGGCGGAAGCTCCCGCAGCGCTGCGTTCAGCGCGTCGAGCAGGTCCGTGCCTTCCGCCGAGAGCTCCGGGTCCAGTGCACGAGGATCGACCTCGTCGAGCGGGGCGAACGGCAGGGGCATGGCGGTGCGGGTCCGTCGGCGTTGCAGCGAACGCACCTTGTGCGCCGTGATGGCGAACAACCAGGTACGCAGCGACGACCGGCCCGCGAACTGCGGCAACGAGGTCCACGCGGCGGCGAACGCCTCCTGGACGCAGTCCTCGGTGTCCTGTGGATCATCGAGCATGCGGCGGGCATAGCGATAGAGGGCGGGACCGTGGCGGTCGACGATCACCCGGAACGCGGCGCGGTCCAGCAGTGCCGCCCGTCGGGCGAGCACCTCGTCGGGGATCTCGTCTGCGTCCATCCCGAGCAGCGTGCGTCCGGCGGACCGGCACCGCATCCCGGCGGGTGTGACCCAGATCACATCGGTCCGCCGTGACGAACCGGGCGGAACCGCGACCAACCGTAGGTACGTCACCAGCCGAGAGAGGTCACCATGAGCGAGCCCGCCACGACCGTCACCACCGCCGCCCGTGCCCGACAGAGCGCGCTCGTCACGCCCGAGGGCAGCACGACCATCGCGGACACGGTGGTCAGCAAGATCGCCGGCATCGCGGCGAGCGAGGTCACCGGGGTGCACTCCCTCGGCGGTGGCACCGCCCGGGCGATCGGGAACCTGCGTGAGCGCATCCCGGGCGCCCGCACCAATTACTCGCAGGGCGTCTCCGTCGAGGTCGGCGAGACCGAGGCGGCCGTCGACCTCGACCTCGTCGCGGAGTACGGCGTCTCGATCGCGGACCTGGCCGACGGCATCCGTCGCAACGTCATCAGCGCCGTCGAGCGCATGACCGGCCTGCACGTGGTGGAGGTCAACGTGACCGTCAACGACGTGCACCTGCCGCAGGACGACACGCAGCAGGCCGCCCCGCAGGAGCAGCGGGTCCAGTGACCGACGTCCCGGAGCACGTACCCACGCCGCTGGAGGTGGCGCAGGAGGTCGCGCCCCTCGACCTGGCCGAGCCCGTGCCCGAGGTCGTCGTCCCCGTCGAGGTCGTCGTGATCGCCGACGTCGTCCCCGAGCCGCCCACCACGGCCGAGGTCGTCGCCGCAGCCGTGCTCGCCGTCCCCGGCGTCGTCCGGCTGCACGGCGGGCGCTTCGGCGAGCTGGGCACGTACCTGCCCGGCCGCCGGGTCACGGGCGTCCGGATCGACGACGAGGGCACCGAGGTGCACGTCGTCGTCTCCGACCTCGTGCCCGTGCCCCAGACGGCGGCGCGGGTCCAGCGAGCCGTCTCCGCGGTCGCACCCATGCCCGTCCGCGTCCACGTCGAGGACATCGACACCATCGTCTGAGGAGCCACCGTGTCATCTGTCGCCATCGGGCTGTTCGCCGGCCTGCTGCTCGCCCTCGTCGCCGCCGTCGGCGGGTTCGACATGTTCATGCTGGCCGTGGTCCTCGCGGCCGTCGGCGCGGTCGTCGGCCTGGTCGTCGACGGCCGGATCGACGTCACCGGCCTGCTCTCCGGCCGCGGCCGTGGCTGACGCCCGCGGCACCCTCACCATCGCCGACCGCGCCCTGACCCGGATCGCCCGCCAGGTGACCCTCGAGGTTCCCGGGGTCGCCGCCGAGGAGGCGTCGGTCGGCACGGTCGAGCGCACCCTGGGCCGCGGCTACCCGCGTGTGCGCTGGCAGCGGGCCGGGACGAAGGCGCGCGTCGAGGTGGAGGTGGCCATCACCTGGCCGGCCTCGGCCGCCGAGGTCACCACGAACGTGCAGGCCGCGCTGCGCCAGGAGCTGGAGCGCCTCGCAGGTCAGGACGTCGCCCACGTGAGCGTCGCGGTGCGCGAGGTCGTCCGCGCCTCCGCCACCACCCGGCCCGTGGCGAGGGTGCGATGACGCACGTCGACACGTCGCCCGGCTTCGCCCCCGCCGCCGCGGCCACCCGCGCCGGCCGGGTCGCGTGGTGGAGCATCGCGATCGCGGTCCTGCTCGTCGCGCTCGGGGTGGTCGTGGTGCGCGAGGCGCTCGTCGTCGCCGGGCGGGTGGAGGGCGACCCGTGGATCGCACCCGTCGTGGACAGCCTCGACGGCGTCGTGCCGTCCGTGGCGGTCGCCGCCGCCGGCGTGGTCGTCGCCCTGCTCGGGCTGTGGCTCGTGGTCGTCGCGCTGGGCCGCCGGGTCCGCACCCGGCTCGCGGTCACGTCCTCGACCGGCACGACCATCGGCATCGGCGACGCCGCCCGGCTCGCGGCGTCCGCCGCCGACGAGGTGGACCGCGTGCTGTCCGCCCGGGCCACGGCCACCCGTCGGTCCGTGACCGTCACGGTGACCACGCTCGAGGGTGACGACGTCACCGAGGCCGTCCGCGCAGCCGTCACCGAGCGTCTCGCACCACTGGTTCAGCCGCTGTCGGTCACGGTCGTCGGTCGCGTCACCTCCGGGCTGCACGCAGGGGGTGACGGGCGATGAGGCGGTCGGTCCTGGCGTTCGACCGGGTGCTCGTCCTGCTGCTCGGCCTCGTGCTGATCGTGGTCGGGGTGGCCGCCGTGGGGTGGCAGACCGGCTTCCTGGAGTCGGTGTGGCCCGACGTGCCCGACGAGGTCACCGTCGACACCGGGCAGGTCACCGAGGCGTCGAGCTTCGCCGTCGTCGCCGGCGTGGTCGGGAGCGCGCTCGTGGTCATCGGGCTGTGGTGGCTGCTCGCGCACCTGCCGCGACGGTCCGTCGGGTCGCTCCGCCTGCCGTCCGGGGAGCAGCCGGGCAGGCTCGTCGTCGACCCGGGTCCGGCTGTCGCGACCGCCGCACAGGTGCTGGCCGACGACCCGCTGATCCGGTCCGCGCGCGGAGCCGTGCTCGCCGACCGGGGTGAGCTCGTCGTGCGCCTGCGGGCCACCGTCGACCCCGACGCGGACCTGGGCGCGGTGGTCGCCACCTGCGACGGGGTGCTCGCCGACCTCGCGCACGTCCTGCCCGCCGAGCAGCTGCGCTCGCGCGTCGAGCTGTCGGTCCTGCGCCGCGGGGAGGTCGGGCCGAGAGTGCGCTGAGGTCACGCTGACCCTCGCGTCGGTGGTCGGGTGGAGACTCGGAGCCACACGCGAGCGAAGGAGTCACCGATGGGTCGGGACGCGGTCACGGGATGGGTCGAGAGGTACGAGCAGGCGTGGCGGGCGCAGGACGTGGACGGCCTGGACCGGCTGTTCGCGGAGGACGCGCGCTACCTGCGCTCGCCGTACGACGCGGAGCCGCTGGAAGGGCTCGACGCGATCAAGGGGTTCTGGGTGGACCCGACGCCCTTCACCATGACCGCGACGGTGATCGCGGCGGACGGCCCGGACGCCGTCGTCAGGGTGGAGGTCCACTACGGCGGCGACGAGCCGCAGGAGTACCGGGACCTGTGGGTGCTGCGGTTCGGGCCGGACGGACGCGCAGAGCTGTTCGAGGAGTGGGCCTACTGGCCCGAGAAGACGTTGCCGGCGTCCGCCGTCGGTTGAGGCTCAGTGCAGCAGGCTGACGATCTCCCACGCCTCGGGGTCGGGCTGGGCGGCGATCTGCTCGCGGGCGAGCCGGAACGCCTCCTCAGGTGTCGGGACGACGACGCTGGCGTGGAACGTCGTCGCGCTGCTCAGCACGCTGTACAGCGGGCCCAGGGGGTTGCCGTCGTCGTCGCACGTGCCGACGGCGACGATGAACGCCTGGTGCAGCAGGTCGGGGGCGGAGTCGGTGATGAGCGTCACTCTCTGGATATCGGCACGTCGGAGCCGATCCTGGAACCAAGAATGCTGTGAACGCGTGAGAAGGTCGTGCGCATGCCTGCTGCAGCCGGGATGATCCGCCCGTTCCACCCGTCCGACCTCCCGGCGATCTACCGGATCTGCCTGCTCACCGGGGAGGTCGGCGGGGATGCGACCGCGCTGTACCGCGACCCCGACCTGCTGGGGCACCTGTACGCCGGGCCGTACCCGGTGGCCGACCCGGGGCTGTCGTTCGTCGTCGTCGACGAGCTCGGTCCCGCGGGCTACATCGTGGCGACGGCCGACACCCACCGGTTCGAGCAGTGGCTCGAGCGGCAGTGGTGGCCGACCCTGCGGGCCCGGTACCCGGTGCAGGAGAACCCGCACGACGGCACCGAGGACCACGTGCTCGTCGGCCGCGTCCACGAGTGGGAAGCGGCCGACGACTCCCTGTTCGACCGGTTCCCCGCGCACATGCACATCGACCTGCTCCCGCGCGCCCAGGGCCTCGGCCTCGGCCGCCGGCTCATCGAGACCCTCTCGGCCGTGCTGCGCGAGCGGGGCGTGCCCGGGCTGCACCTCGGCGTCGACAGCCGCAACGAGGGCGCCATCGCGTTCTACACGCGCGTCGGCTTCACCGAGGCCGCCCGCCACGACTGGGGCAGGACGCTGACGCTCGACCTCACGTGACGGGGCCGTCGCGGTGCAGGGCCAGCACCCGGTCGACGTCCTCGACGGTCACGCCCGGGAGGTCGAGGACGTGCCGGAGCTGGGTCAGGGGGTCGGTCGGCTCCGGCGCGGCGGGTTGCGAGGGCTTCCGTGGCGCGAGGAACAGGTTGGCCAGGTAGCCGGTGAACGTCCCGAAGATGCCGACACCGACCACGATGATCATCGCGCCGACGACGCGCCCCGCGTTGGTGACCGGGTACTGGTCGCCGTAGCCCACGGTCGAGATGGTGGCGATCGTGTACCAGAGCGCGTCCGACGCGTTCGTGATGTTGGCGCCCGGGGCGTCGTCCTCGATGCGCAGGATGGTCAGGCTGCCGAACTGCAGCACGAGGACGCCCGCGAGCAGCAGGGTGTACAGCGCGCTGCCGGCCCGGTCGCGGATCAGCGTCCGCAGCACCTTGCGGCCACCGACCCCGCGCAGGAGCCGGACGACGCGGACGAGGCGGAAGATGCGCAGGAACTTGAACTCAGGGAGTGGCAGGCTGGCCAGCAGGTCGGCCCAGCCGAAGTGCCGGAAGAAGTAGTCCTTGCGCGACGGGGCCGTCGCCAGCCGGTAGCTGAAGTCGAGCAGGAAGACGCCGCTGAAGATCGCGTTCATGATCAGGAGGACGTTCTGCAGGTCCTCGTCCTGCCGGGTGAGCACGACGAGGAACAGGTTGACGATCGACAGCAGCGACAGCGCGCCGATGAAGATCTCGTACCCGATGCCCTTCAGCTCACTGCGAGGCGCGCTCACGGCAGGAGTCTGGCACGCAGCCCCGGCCGGGCCGGGCCGTCCTCGGACGTGTCGTCAACCGGGTCCCGCGCCGACCGACTCCAGGCGGCTCACGCGCGCGATGCTCCCGGGCGGACCCGGTGGCGCGTCCGCGGCGGTCCGGTAGAAACGCCGGCGCCGCCACGCACCAGGGCCCTCCCGAGCCGCAGGCCACCCGAGCGGAGCCAGCTCGGTGGTCATGGCATTCGTGTGACGAGGGTCAATGACTGCTTGACTCCGCGCCGCGTGCGAGGCACTCTGTGTACGACGTCGCGGGGCCGGGATCCCCAGGAGGGTGGGGATCCCGGCCCCGCGCGGACGTCCAGCTCCGCCCAGCGGCGTCGAGCAGCCAGCACCCGACGATGGGGCCATGCCCCGAGGCGACCGTCGTCGCGCCCTGGGCGGCATCGTCTGGTCGACACGTGTCAACAACAGGCGACCGGAAGATCGACACGTGTCACTCGTTCGATGAGCGCGCCGGGGTTGTCCGATACATCCAGATCTTCCGTTCCGCCGGATGGGTCTCTACCGTGGTCCCGAGCCGCACCGCCGCGGCCCGCACGCCCGCCCTGGAGGGGTCCCCGCGATGCCGAACTCCCCGATCGACCAGACACCCCGCACGTCCAGCCCGACCCTCCCGCCGCTCAGCCGGCGATCCTTCCTGGTCCTGGGCGGAGCGGCCGCCGCCGTCGCCGCCGGCGCGACCAGTGCCACCGCCCGCAGCCTGCCCGCCGGCGGCCCGCTCGCCGCGCACGGCCACCCGCACGGCAGCGCCGCCGCCGCGGGCCGCGCGGCCGTCGCGTTCCTGCAGTCCGCCACCGACGCCTACCCGACCCTCAACACCGGACCCCGGCTGCCGCAGAGCTACGCCGACGAGCTCGGGCTGTTCAGCACCGCGTTCGTCTACGACAGCGCCCTGGCCGTCATCGCGCTCCTCGCCGACGGGCGCCGCAGCGCGGAGCAGACGGCGCGGGCCATCGGCGACGGGCTCGTCTACGCCCAGGAGCACGACCCCGGCTACTCCGACGGTCGCCTTCGGCAGGGCTACAACGTCGGCCCGTACACGTTCTACGACGGCAACCCGCAGCCGTACGGGTTCGTCCTGCCGGACGGCTCGGCGAACATCGGCTGGCAGTTCGGGTTCCTCGGCACCGCGGTCGGTGACATGGCGTGGCCCGGGATCGCGCTCGCCCAGCTCTTCGCCCGCACGCGCGACCGGCGCTACCTCGACGCCGCGGTCCGCATCGGCACCTGGATCACCACCAACACCTGGTCCACCCAGCCGCTCGGCGGCTTCTCGTTCGGCGTCAACGGCTCCAACGTGCCGGTGCCGAACGGCTCGACCGAGCACAACATCGACTGCGTCGCGTTCTTCACGATGCTCCGCGAGCTCACGCGCACCAGGTCGTGGTCGAAGGCCGCCGACCACGCCCGGGCGTTCGTCGACCTGATGTGGGACCCCGCCCAGGGAGCCTTCTGGACGGGCACCAACGACGGCGTCGAGATCAACCGGTTCCCCGTGCCGCTCGACACGGCCACCTGGAGCTGGCTCGCGCTGCGCGAGAAGCAGTACGCCGGCGCGCTCGACTGGGCCGGGTCGACCCTCGCCGTCACCGACGACGCGAGCTCCCCGACGTCCCAGCTGCCCGACGGCGAACAGCTCTCCGGCGTCACGTTCAGCACGGCGAGCCTCACGTCGACCGCGCAGTACAACGGCATCACCGTGCACCCGCAGGGCGTCTGGCTCGAGGGCACCAACCAGCTCGCGACCGCGCTGGTCGACCGGAGCCGCCGCGGGGACAGGCCCGCTGCCGACGCGCTGCTCGCGCAGGCCCGGCACGCGCAGGACGTGCTCGGCGTCGGCCAGCACCTCGGTGGCGTGGAGGTCGACGGCGGGATCGTCGCGGCGTCCAGCCTCCTGGACACCGGGTTCGGCTTCGGCTACTTCCAGGTCCAGCACGTCGGCGCGACGTCCTGGTTCGTGTTCGGCGAGACCCGCGCGAACCCGCTGCGCCTTCTGCGGAGGAGCTGAGCGGGTCCGGGTGCGCCCGGCGGGACGGTCTCGGCCGTCCCGCCGGGCGCTGCTCTGTCGTCAGACGACGTCGAGAGGCGCCCAGCCCACGATCGCCACTAGGTCGCCCGACCGCTCGACCGTGAACCCTCCGTGCCCGCCGACGACCACCCAGCGGCCGCTCCGGCGGCCGCCGACGGCCCGTGCTTCACGACGGACGGGCCGTGCCGACACGCGGGCCGGTCGGCGCGGGATCCGCGTGCTCCGCGTGTGACGTCGGGAACGCCCCCGCGCTGCGTACCCCTGCGCCGTGGGCGGGTTGACCAGGAACGTCCGCGCTTGTCGCGGGCCGCCGCGTCCGCGCGTGGGTGCCAGCACCTGTTCGGCGCCGTACGTCACCCTCCCGGGTGTCAAGTACCGCTTGCTGCCGCCCGATGGCCACCGCATGGGCCTGGTCATGGGTCCAGTTCCGGTCGACGAGAGGGCTCGCCGTGCGCACGCGCTGGCTGTGGACCGTGGTGGCCGTGCTCGGCCTCGCCGCCGCGTCCGTCGTCGCGCTGCCGGCAACCCCCGCGCAGTCCGCGGTCGGCGACTTCGGCACCGACTCCGGCTCGGGTTCGGCCGTCGTGGCGAACGCAGGCACCGGGCGTTACAAGGACCGCATCTCCTGGGTGTCCTGGGGAGCGCCCGGTACGGCGCTCGCTGCCAAGACCGTGCGCACCTGGCAGCAGGTCGGACCGACGACCCGGCTCGAGGTGACCTGCTCGCTCAGTGCGATCACCGGCTCGGTGCTCGCCTACCGCCCCGGCAACTGGGCGCCGGACGGCCTCACGCGGCTGTACCGCACGACCGACACCCCGAACAACCTGGCTATCGGCCTCGGCCTCGGGAACGACGGCGGCACCGCGGGCTTCACGGTGGCGTGCCCGACCGCGCAGCTGGCGACGTACGCCGACTCGAGCTTCACCGGTTCCCCCACGACGACGACGGCCGTCACGCTCGGTGGCCTGGTGGTCGCCGACGCCGAGGCGACGAACAACAACGGTGAGTACGTGCGAGTGACCCCCTCCAACGGCGCGGGCACGACGTGGCGGATGATCGACGCGTACGGCGGCACGTGCGGTACCACCTACAACGCGCAGGCCTACACCCAGGGCGGCACCGTCAACCAGCTCCGGCTGACGTCCTCCGGCGAGTGCACCAGCCCGGACTACTCCGCGACAGCGGTCGCGTTCGCGCAGGGTGCGAGCTCCCTGACCGTGTCGATGGTCGGGTCGGGCCTGGCCGCGGTCGCGATCGGCTACGTGCTCGGCGTCGACTACGGCGACGCCCCGGCGGGCTACGGCGTCGCCGGCTCCGTCGTCCAGCCGACGTGGTCGAACGTGGCGGTCCCCACCACCACGACCGCGATCGTGTCGGCAGGGACCGTGCAGACGGCGCGGCTGGCCACGATGACGGCCCCGTCGTCCGCGCTCGGGCCGCAGGCCTTCCCGAACAGCACGCCGCCGCACTCCGCGGACGCCTCGGGCGACGCCGGCTGGGTGGTCCCGCCCGCGACCACGACGACGGCCGACGAGGACGCCTTCGCCACGGCGCCGACGAGCATCACCTACTACCGCGGCGTGACGACGAGCTACTCGCTCGGGAACGTGCGATGCACGAGCACGGCGTCGGTCAAGGGCTGGATCGACTGGGACCGCAACGGCGCGTTCGACGCCGACGAGGCATCCGCCACGGTGACCTGCCCCGCAGCGAACGTGACCACGCTGGTGTTCCCCGTGCCCGCCGACGTGCCCGTCGGCGTGACCGCCGGCGGCGACCGGACCTTCCTGCGGATCCAGACCGCCATGGTGGCCGCCCAGCTGGCGCCGACCGGCGTCGCGGCGACCGGCGAGGTCGAGGACTGGCCGGTGCTGCTCCAGGTCCCGGCGCTCCGGGTGACGAAGACGGCGAACGTCACGAGCATGCCTGCGGCCCCCGGCACGGTCGTCTACACCGTCACGGTCTCGAACGTCGGCAACGGGCCGTACACCGCGACCAACCTGGCGTACGTGTACGACAGCTACGGCGCGGCCTTCGACGACGCGAGCTACACGAGCCACTCCGTGTCGGCCGGCGCGGCGACCAACAGCACGCCCAACCGCCTGCTGAGCTGGAGCGGCGCGCTGGCGGAGGGTGCGTCGGCGACGATCACCCTCACCATGACGGTGCGCACCACCCCGGTCGACAGCGTCATGACCAACCAGGCCCGGGTCTCGGGCGCGGCGGTGCTCGCGACGGCGGCCGCCCAGGCCGTGTGCACGCCCGCCGAGGTCACGGCGCTGACCTGCGCCACGCACACGGTGTACCGCGTCGGCATGACGCTCGCCAAGCAGGCGTTCCTCGCCACCGACACCGCCTTCACGAGCCCGGTCGCGAGCGGGACGGCGCTCGCACCCGGGACCGCGGTCGTCTGGCGCTACACGGTGACCAACACCGGCTCCGGCGCCGTCACGGACGTGGTGCTGACCGACGTCGCGACCGACGCGCGGACCGACGCAGGCGGCACCACGACGGCAGTCACCTCCCCGACGATCACCTGCCCGGGCACCCCCGCCGTCACGCCCGGCACCTCGGTGACCATCCCCACGATCGCAGCCGGCGCGAGCCGGGTCTGCACCGCAACCGGGACCATCGGCGTCCCCTAGCCGACGAATCCTTGCAGGACGCCCGAGCCCGGTCGTGCTGCCGCCCCTCCGGGCACCCCACCGAAAGGAACAGCACCATGAAGAACAAGACCAAGGGCGTCATCGCCGGGCTCGCCGGCCTCGCCCTCCTCTCCGGCGGCGCCACGTTCGCCCTCTGGACGGACAGCGCCAGCCTCACGGGCGGCACGATCACGAACGGTAACCTCGACGTCGCCGCGATCGGCACCCTGGCGTGGCGTGACGTGTCGGTCGACCGCACGGACGGCCCCCACGCGATCACGGACCTCACCACCTGGCGCATGGTGCCGGGCGACGTCATCGAGGGCACCCAGGGCCTGGGCGTCGCGCTCGAGGGCGACAACCTCGTCGCCTCCCTGAACGTCGACACCACCGGCTCGACGCTCCCGACGGGTATGACGGTGACGTACGACGTCCTGCACGGCGCGACGGTCGTCGCCAACGACGTCGCTCTGGGCTCGGACGTCGCACTGCGTCTCGCGGCCGGCACCAGCGGCCAGGGCGCGGGTGCGCCCGTCAACGGCGTCGGGACGATCGTCGTCAACGAGGTGACGGTCCCGACGACCGCCAACTTCTCGGTGGTCATCTCGGCGTCGTTCTCGGGCGCGGTGACGAACCAGACGGCCACGGCGGCCCAGACGGCGCTGAGCAACATCGCGGTCCAGCTCACGCAGGTCCGTACCGGCACGGCCTTCACCCCGTGACGCCCGCCGGCCGGACGGGCACCCACCCGTCCGGCCGGCATCCGGTCGGCGCCGCGCGCGGCGCCCCGGCCGACCACCTCCACGACACGTACGCGACCCCACGGGAGACCACCATGGCCAGGACACAGCGCGACTCGGCGTTCTCGGGAGTGCTCTCGGTGCTCACCTGGGCGCTGCTGCTCGTCGTCGTGGCCGCGGTCGTCGTGCTCGTCGTCCTGCCCAAGGCGCTGGGCGGCACCACCCTGACCGTCCTGACGGGCTCGATGGAGCCCACGTTCTCCCCGGGCGACGTCGTCGCCGTGACCACGGTGACCGACGCCGACGCGCAGGTGCAGCTCGGCGACGTCATCACGTTCCAGCCGGTCTCCGGTGACCCCACGCTCGTGACCCACCGGGTCGTCGCCAAGAGCTACACGTCCGACGGCGTGCAGTTCGTGACCCGTGGCGACGCGAACGGCGCCGACGACGAGCCCCTCGTCGCGGGCCAGGTCAAGGCCCGCGTCCTGTACTCCGTGCCGTTGGTGGGGCACGCCTCGCTGTGGCTCGGCGAGCGCAAGGGCCTCTTCGTGGCCCTCGCAGCCGGCGCCCTCCTGATCTACGCCGCGTTCATGATCCTGCGCCCCGAGCGGCGCGGCTCGAAGGACGCTGCCCCGAACGAGGCCTCCCCGGAGGCTGCCGCCCTGACGGGCGGCACGTCCGGCGACGGGTCGGGCGGAACCCTCGCCACGGTCGCCACGGGCGGTGGCAGTACATGACCTGGCGCCGCATCGTGACCGTGGGGGTGTCCGCCGCGCTGGTGGCCGGCGCCGCCGCGGGGCTCACCTACGCCTTCTGGGGTGATGCCGCGGCCGCCACGGGCGCCGTCGTCCGGACCGGTGACCTCGACCTCGTCCTCGTCGGCAGCCCGACCTGGACCGAGACGAGCCCCGACGTGAGCCCGGCGCACGCGGTCGCCATGCAGGCCGACGGCATCACCGCAGACCACCTGGCGACCCCGGGCGACTCGTTCACCGTCGCGCAGCAGTTCCGCACCGTCCTCGACGGCGACAACCTCGCCGCGCGACTCACCGTCCGCTGGGACACCGCCCCCGCGCTGCTGCCGACGGGCCAGGTGACCGCGACCTACCGCGTCACGAGGCCGGACGGCGTCGTCTCCGCCGCCACGCCGGTCGGCACCACGCTCACGCTGCCCGGTTCGGGCGGCAACCTCACCCCGGCGCAGACGGCGGCGTGGGGCTCGACGCCCTGGACGCTGACGGTCTCGCTGACGTACACCGGGGCCGACGTCATGGTCCCGCCGGCGAGCGTGGGCTCCGGCCCCGTCACGTCGCTCGGGACGGTCACCGTCTCGCTCGACCAGGTGCGCACCGGGACGGGGTTCACCCCGTGACCCGCGACGACTCCGCCGAGCCCACGACCGCCACGCCCAGGGGCTTCCGCCCGAGGCGCTCGCATGCGCTCGTCGCGGTGGTCCTCGCCGTCGCCGCCGTGGTGGGTGCGGGCACCGGCGGCACCCTCGCGCTGTGGCGCGACTCCTTCTCCGGCACGATCCGCATGCCCGTCGGCGTGACGGTGTTCGGTGCCGGCGCCCCCGGCGCCCCGCTGTTCGCGACCTCGAGCACCCCGATCGACGCGAGCCGCAACCGCGGAACCGTCACCTACTCCTTCGGCCCCGCGCAGGCCGCGACGCTCTACAACTCCAACAACCTCGCGGGTGGCGCGGTGGCCGTCCCGCTCCAGGTGACGTCGCTCGCGCAGGGGCATCGTGGTCTGGGGTACACGGTGGCGGTCTCGGCCGTCGGCGGTGTGTTCGGGGCCTCCACGATCACGCTCACCCGGGTGGCGAGCGCCGCGGCCTGCACGACGAGCACCACCGGGACGCCCGCGTCGTCGTCCGTCCCCTGGTCCGGCGCGTACTCGGCGAGCACCACGCCGAGCTCCGAGTTCTGGTGCCTCGTCGCGCGCTACGTCCCGACCCGCTGGACCCACTCCGACACCGCGAGCGTGACCGCCACCGCTCCCGGTCCGGCCGGCACCCTGTCGGCGAGCAGCACCTGGACGGCGACGGCCATCCGGACCTTCACCCCGGCGTCCGAACCCACGCACTCCGTGACGTTCACCTTCACCACGTTCCGACCCGGGGGCACCCCGTGAGCTGGTGGGGGCGCGCCTGCGCCTCGGGTGTCCTGGCGGCTGCGCTCGTCGCGCTGCCCGTCGGCGGGTCGGCGTTCGCCGACGACGAGCTGGACACGCAATGGGACGGGCAGACGATCGTGCTCGCGTGGGACGGCAGCGAGTACACGACACAGACCACGAGCTTCGCCGGCGTGCCGGTGACGGTGCCGGGCGACCGGGCGTCCCGGGCGATCGTCGCGCGCAACGACGGACCCACGGCCGCGACGCTGCACGCGTGGGTCGCCGACGTCGAGGTCGAGCAGGCCGCCGGCAGCACGTCGACGTTCATCGACGACGTCTCGATCACCTGGTCGACCGCATCGGGCGCGTCGGCGGGGTCGCTGCGGCGGCTCGCGGCCACCGACCGCACGAGCGTGGCCGAGGTCGTGCTCCAACCCGGGCAGAGCACGCGCCTGGTCGTCGGCTACGAGTTCGACGCCGACGCGACCTCCGGCAACCGGTCGCAGGACGGCCCGGTATCGGCGAGCTTCGACGTCACGCTGCGCCTCACCGAGGGTGAGCCCGGCGTGACGCAGAGCCCGACGCCGACCTCCAGCACCGGGCCGACGCCTGGCACGTCGGGCACGACCGCGAGCCGCCCGCCGTCCGCGGGTGCCGGCAGCAACTTCCTCGCCCGCACCGGGGCCGACGTCCTGCAGATGGGCGGGGTGATCGCCCTGGCCATCGGAGGCGGAACCGTCCTCCTCCTCGTCGCACGTCGGCGTCGGCGGGAACAGGCGTAGGCGGTCCGGCCGACGTCACGGCAGGCGGCGTGACGCGACGCGCTGTGGTGCGCGGTGTGCGAGCGCGGAGGGTGCTGGGTGGGGGCGATTCCCGCGGTCAGGCGGGGCTTGCGACTTTTCGTGAACGGAGCGGGTGACGAGAATCGAACTCGCGCTATCAGCTTGGGAAGCTGAAGTTCTGCCACTGAACTACACCCGCGCGAACCGATCGAGGATCGGTCCGGGAAGAGAGCATACCCGGACGGCCGGGCGAGGCGAACTTGGGCTCGCGGCTACGTCCGCAGGGTCATGGTGAACGCCCCGCTGCGCTCCTCACCCGGGTCGAGGACGAAGACCCCGGTGCCCGGGATGCCCGCGGCGTGCAGCGAGAACCCGTTGTTCACGTTGGTCACCGGCTCCACGGCGAAGTACGACCGCTTCCGCGGCGCGTAGACGACGAGGTGGGCGAAGACGGGGTCGGCGTGCAGGTCGATGTTCACGCCGAGGTCCTCGTAGCTGATCCGCACGGGCGCCCCGGGCTCCCACGCGGTGAGCACGTCGTCGACGAACGCCGAGCCGAGAGGCCGGGCGACGCGGAAGTCGGCGCGGCGCGGCACCTGGCCGGCCGGACCGGACGGGATCGCGTTGACCAGCGAGTAGCCCTGGTGGGCGGGCACCTGGAGCACCGGCTGACCGGGCGTCAGCGGTGAGGCACCGCCGACGGGCGTCAGGGTGCGCTGCAGGTACGGGTGGTGCCCGAAGCCGGCGGGGAACGGCTCGACGTCGATGTTGCGCAGCGAGGTGCCGACCGTGAGCCGGTCACCCGTCAGGGCATAGGTGATCTGCGCGCGGAACTTCCACGGGAAGTTGATGCCGATGAGCTCGGTGGTGTCGAGCTCGAGCACCACACGGGACTCGGCCCGCTCGACCACGGACCACGCCGCGTGCCGGGCAGCACCGTGGATCGCGGTGCCGTCCGCGCCGTTGCGCTGCAGCTGGAAGCTCCGGCCGCCGAACGGCAGCACGCCGTCGCTGATCCGGTTGGACCAGGGGACCATCGGGAAGCTCGAGCACTTCTCCGGCTCGCCCAGCACCGTCCGCCGGGTCGGGCGCAGCAGGTCACGCCACACGCCGTCGGTCGTGCAGACGCGCCCGCCGGCGATGGACGCACCGGTCGCGGGCAGCACGTCGAGCTCCCACGAGCCGTTCCGGATGGTCACGACACGTTCGCCTGCGTCGTACCCCTCCGACGGCGCAAGCGCTTCGATTTCCTGGACAGCAGTCATCACAGAACCTCGCCTGACCCTGCGGGGTCAGACGGTGACCTCGACGCGGACGACCGAGCCCTCGGCGGCGTACGGGACAAGGTTGCCCTCAACCGGCGTGCCGTCGACGGTGAGGCGCCCACGGGCGCCCTCGGTGCCGGAGTTGGTCACGTGGATCTCGTAGGTGGCACCGCGGGCGACGCGCGTCACGGTGAACGACGGGACGTCCGGACCGATCTGCGGGTCGACGACGAGGCCGTCGTAGTCGGGGCGGACGCCGAGCAGGTACTGGGACACCGCGACGAAGTTCCACGCCGCCGTGCCGGTCAGCCACGAGTTCTTGGCCTCGCCGGCGCGCGACGCCTCCTTGCCCGCGATCATCTGCGCGTACACGTACGGCTCGAGCTTGTGCGTGTCCGAGATCTCCTCGCGGTACGCCGGCGTGATCCGCTTGTAGTAGTCGAACGCCTTGGCGCCACGGCCGACCACGGTCTCGCCGATGATCACCCAGGGGTTGTTGTGGCAGAAGATGCCACCGTTCTCCTTGTACCCGGGCGGGTACGTGGAGACCTCGCCGAGCTCGATCTGGTACGTGGTGTACGCGGGGTACTGGAGCACCAGGCCGTGCGGGGTGCCCAGCATCTCGCCGACGGAGTCGAGTGCCTTGATGGCGGGCGACTCGGGCGAGGTGCCGTCGACCCCGATGCCGGCCATGACCGCGAAGCCCTGCGGCTCGATCCAGATCTTGCCCTCGGGCTTGGCGTCCGTGCCGATCGGGTTGCCGTAGTAGTCGTACGCGCGCAGGAACCACTCGCCGTCCCAGCCGTGCTCGAGCACCGCCGCGCGGACCTCGTCGACGACCTTGCGGGCCTGCGAGGCGACCTCGGTCAGGCCGCGGCGCGACGCCAGCTCGGCGAACTCGGCGCCGTAGAGCACGAACTGCGCGGCGATGAACACCGACTCGGCGTGCCCCCCGGCCTGGTTCTCGGTGGTCTGGAACGACTCGCCGGGAGTGGTGGAGAAGCAGTTGAGGTTCAGGCAGTCGTTCCAGTCGGCGCGGCCGATGAGCGGCAGGCCGTGCGGGCCACGGTTGTCCACCGTGAACTGGAACGAGCGGACCAGGTGCTCGAACAGCGGGACCTCGGAGCCGGGCTCGTTGTCGAACGGCACCGGCTCGTCGAGGATCGCGACGTCGCCGGTCTCCTTGATGTACGCGGCCACGCCGGCGATGAGCCACAGCGGGTCGTCGTTGAAGCCGGAGCCGATGTCGTTGTTCCCGCGCTTCGTCAGCGGCTGGTACTGGTGGTACGCCGAGCCGTCCTCGAACTGCGTCGACGCGATGTCGATGATGCGCTCGCGCGCACGCTCGGGGATGAGGTGCACGAAGCCCAGCAGGTCCTGGTTGGAGTCGCGGAAGCCCATCCCGCGGCCGATCCCGGTCTCGAAGAACGACGCCGAGCGCGACATGTTGAACGTGACCATGCACTGGTACTGGTTCCAGATGTTGACCATCCGGTCCAGCTTCTCGTCGTCGGACTTCACCGAGTACGTCGACAGCAGGCCGGTCCAGTGGGCGCGGAGCTGCTCGAACGCGGCGTCCGTCTGCTCCGTCGTCGCGAAGCGGCCCAGCAGCGCGTGCGCGCGCTCCTTGTTGATGACCTGGTGGGCGTCGTCGGCCCACTTCTCCTCGTCGGGGTTCTCGATGTAGCCGAGGACGTACGTGAGCGCGCGGGACTCTCCGGGCGCGAGCGTGAGCTGATGCGAGTGCGAGCCGATCGGGTACCAGCCGGACGCGACCGAACCGGTCGACTTCCCGCTGCGGGGGACCGTCGCCTCGCCCAGGCCGTTGTACGCGCCGACGAACGTGTCGCGGTCGGTGTCGAAGCCGTCGGCACGCGTGTTCACGCCGTAGACGGCGTAGTGGTCGCGGCGCTCGCGGTACTCCGTCTTGTGGAACACGGCCGACCCGTACGGGCCGTCCTGCTCGACCTCGACCTCGCCGATCGACAGGTTGCGCTGGTAGTTGGTCTGGTCGTCCTGCGCGTTCCACAGGCAGAACTCGACGAACGAGAAGAGCGTGATCGTCTTCGACTCGTCGGAGGTGTTGGTGACGGTGACCTTCTGGATCTCGGCGGTCTCGCCGATGGGCACGAAGAACAGCGTCTCGACGGAGATCCCGCGGCGCTCACCCGTGATGCGCGTGTAGCCGAGGCCGTGCCGCGTCTCGAAGTGGTCCAGGTCCGCCTTGACCGGCAGCCACGACGGGGTCCACACGTCGCCGCCGTCGTTCACGTAGAAGTACCGGCCGCCCGCGTCCGCGGGGATGTTGTTGTAGCGGTAGCGCGTGAGGCGGCGCATCTTGGCGTCGCGGTAGAACGAGTAGCCACCGGACTGGTGCGAGATGAGCGAGAAGAACTGCTCGGAGCCCAGGTAGTTGATCCACGGATAGGGCGTGTGAGGCGTCTCGATGACGTACTCGCGTGCCTCGTCGTCAAACTGGCCGTACCGCATGGACTTGCCCCTCGAGTGCTCGGCAGTGACGCCTGCGGCTCGTCGGCTCCCGCTGCAGTGCGGGACGCGTCGTCGCCGGCGCTGTTGGTGTGCGATGTGCGTGTGCGAGAGCGCTCCCACGCGACTCTCGGACGAGAGCATAGCCGCCCGCGTGGGATGACGGAACGGCCAGCGGGCGGGCGAAGCGATTCCGGCCGGCGGCGACGGCGTGACCTGCCCGAACGCGCGGCGTCGGTGAACCGGATCTCTTCGCCCGCCTCCGCGGCCGGGTCAGCGTGCCGGGACGACGCTCCGGACGCGCGCGCGGCGAGGGGCCAGGCCGGCGGCGATGGTCACGCCGACGACGAGGTGCAGGGCGACGAGGGTGCCGACCGCGGCCGGGGACGTGCCGCCGAGCGGGCCGAGCAGGGAGATCGCCAGGACGATCCCGCAGGTCAGCCACCAGGCGACCGGGGTGCGTCGGCGGAGCAGGGTGCGGACGCCCCAGGCGGCCAGGGTGACGACGAGGGTCACGACGACCACCGCCGCGGCCCCGACCTGCTGCGGGGGCGCGCCGGCCGACAGGTCGACCCCGGCGACCGGGACGGCGAGCACCCAGACGGCGAGCGCGAGGACGGTCGCGGTCACCGCGACGAGCCAGACGGGGACGGGACGGGACATGAGCTTCTCCTGACGTCGTGGGTGGACAGGTCGACCCTGGTCGCGGTCCGGTGCCGTCGACCTCGGCCGGAGGCACGGCACGCCCCCTCCTTTGGTCGGTGGTGGGTGCGCGGGACGCGTTCCTACGCTCGGCGCATGACCCGACCCCGTGACGTCCCCTCGCCGAGTGTCCTCCTCGGGCTGCTCGTGGGGATGCTCGCGCTCACGGCCCTCGCCGCCTGGGCCGCACGCGTGGACGGGGTGCCGCTCGCGGTGGACCTGGCGCTCGGGCTCCTGGCCGTCGCGACCCTTCCGCTGCTGCGCAGCCATCCGCTCCTCGGCGGTGCGGCGCTCGGGGTGCTCGCCGCCCTCAGCCCCGCCGCGACACCCGCCGCGACGGCCGGGACGTACGTCGTCGCGCGGCGTGAGCGGCTGGGCGTCGCGATCCCCGTCGCGTGCGCGAGCATCGCCGGGCACGCGCTGCAGGCGCTCTGGCGGTCCGTCGGGCTGCCGCTCGGCTGGTGGTTGCTGTGCGACGTCGCGGTGCACGCGGCGCTGCTCGGCTGGGGCGCGTACGGCCGGACCCGGGACGCCCTGGTCGCGCAGTGGCGCGAGCGGGCGCGCGCCGCCGAGCGTGACCAGGCACGCAAGGTCGCGGAGGCGCGGTCGGCGGAGCGGACCCGGATCGCCCGCGAGATGCACGACACGCTCGCGCACCGGCTGACCCTGCTGGCCACCACGGCGGGCGCGCTGGAGTACCGCACGGACCTCTCCGCGGAGCAGGTGTCGGCGGCGGCGGGGGTGGTGCGGGCGAGTGCGGGCGAGGCGCTGGAGGAGCTGCGGACGGTGGTCGGGATGCTGCGCGAGGGGCCGGACGAGCTGCGGCCGACTCCGGGCCTCGCGGACCTGCCGGCGCTGGTCGAGCAGGAGCGCGCGGCCGGGGCGACGGTCCGGCTGGACGCACCCGGGCTGGACCTGCCGACGCCTCTCGGGCTCGCGGTCTACCGGACCTGCCAGGAAGGGCTCACCAACGCGCGGCGGCACGCACCGGGTGCGCCGGTCGACGTGCGGGTGCTGGTCGAGGACGGGTTGCGGGTGCGGGTGGCGAACGGGACCGGTGGGCGCGGCCTCGGACCGGGGACCGGGACCGGGCTGATCGGGCTGACGGAACGCATCGAGCTGCTGGGCGGGACGCTGCGGGCCGAGCCGGTCGCGGACGGGTTCGTGCTGGACGCCTGGATACCGTGGGCGCCGTGAGCGTCCGCGTGATCATCGTCGACGACGACGCCCTGGTGCGGACCGGGCTGTCGCTCCTGCTCGACGGCGCCCACGGGATCAGCGTGGTGGCGCAGGTGGCCGACGGGTCCGGGGTTCCCGCCGCCCTCGACGCCCACCCCGCCGACGTCGTCCTCATGGACCTGCGCATGCCGGGCACCGACGGCATCGCGGCGACCCGGGCCGTCCGCGCACGCCGGGACCCGCCCGCCGTCGTCGTGCTCACCACGTTCGACACCGCCGACGAGGTCGGGGCCGCGCTGCACGCCGGCGCGAGCGGGTACCTGCTGAAGGACACGGAGCCGCAGCGGATCGTCGAGGCGGTGCTGGCGGCCGCCGCCGGAGAGCCGGTGCTGTCCCCGCGGGTGGCCCGTCGGCTCATGGACTCGACCGCCCGCGCGGGCGGGTCGCGGGCCGCGGCGCACGCGTCGCTGGCCGTGCTGACGGATCGGGAGCGGGACGTGGTGGCCGCGATCGGGCACGGCGCGAGCAACGCCGAGATCGCCCGTGAGCTGTTCCTCACGCTCGCGACGGTCAAGGCCCACGTGTCGAGCATCCTGCTCAAGCTCGGGCTGGAGAACCGCACCCAGGTCGCGCTCATCGCGCACGACGCCGAGCAGCCCTGACGGTCCACGACCCGGACCCGCCCTGGGCGCACAAGGAACCGGACTACCGTGGCCCCGTGCTGCTCTCCGACCGTGACATCAGGGCCGAGCTCGAGTCGGGCCGCGTGGCCCTCGACCCCTACGAGCCCGCCATGCTCCAGCCGTCGAGCATCGACGTGCGGCTCGACCGGTACTTCCGGCTGTTCGACAACCACAAGTACCCGTTCATCGACCCCGCGGCGGACCAGCCGGACCTGACCCGGCTGGTCGAGGTCGCCCCGGGAGAGTCGTTCGTGCTGCACCCCGGCGAGTTCGTCCTCGGGTCCACGTACGAGGCCGTGACGCTGCCCGACGACATCGCCGCGCGGCTGGAGGGCAAGTCGTCGCTGGGTCGGCTCGGGCTGCTCACCCACTCGACGGCCGGGTTCATCGACCCCGGGTTCTCCGGGCACGTGACCCTCGAGCTGTCCAACGTCGCGACGCTGCCGATTCTGCTGTGGCCCGGCATGAAGATCGGCCAGATGTGCTTCTTCCGGCTGTCGTCGGCGTCCGAGCACCCGTACGGGTCCTCCGAGTACGGCTCGCGGTACCAGGGGCAGCGCGGTCCGACCGCGTCCCGGTCCTTCCAGAACTTCCACCGGACGGACGTCTGAGGCGTGGCAGGCATGGTCCGCATCCAGGCCGGCGACCCCGACGTCCGCAGCCGGCACCTGCTCGCCCTCCCGGGAGACGTGGGTGCCGACGAGGTCGAGGTGCTGGCCGTCAGCAGGTTCGCGCAGGCGCGGTGGGAGGAGGACGAGGTCGTCCCGCAGCCCCGCGGGATCATGGGACCGATGACCGCGGCGCTCGGCATCCGCGCCGTCGGCTCGTCGACCCCGGCCCGCACGCTGCGCCTCGCCCGGCTGTCCACGCTCACCGGTCCCTACCGCGTCGAGGCCGAGGACGCTGTCAACCTCGGGCTCCCGACGACGTCGACGCTCGCGTACGTGCTCACGGCACCTCGTGAGCGCGGCGAGAAGCCGTACCCCGGCGGTGACCGCGACGGGCTCAAGCGCGCGTTCCCCGACGGCATGCCGATCCGCGAGGAGGAGCGCGTCCTGCAGTGGATGGTCGCCGCGGCCCGCCGCCTCGGAGGCTCGGTCCGCACCGGCGAGAACGGCACGGTGCTCACGCCCGACGTCGACAGCGCCATCGACCTCACCGTGCTCTCCGACTCCTGGCTCGAACCGGCCGAGGCGCTCGCGGTGGTCCAGTCGGTCCAGCCGCGCGCGCGGCTCAGCGAAGCCACCAGCACGTGGAACGGACCCGCGCCCGGCGTCGGCCGGGACGCCGGCGGTCGCCCCGGCTGGGTGGCCGAGGCCGGTGGTCGCGGGCTGTCCGCGGCGCTCGAGCGGTACGGGGTCGACGACGAGGCCGAGCGGCAGCGGCTCATGGACGAGGCGTCGGCGTACGACGAGCTGATGCTCGCGGTGCCGCCCGTGCCGGAGGCGTACGGCGTGCTCGTGGACCTCGGGCACGACGGGACGCTCTCCGTCGAGGCGGGGGTCGAGACGGCCTTGCCGCCCCTCATGCGTGGCCTGCCGTGGACCCAGGGCGGTGTCGTCGCCTACCGCGTGCACTGGGAGCCGCCGTTCATCGAGGAGCTCGAGGCCGAGCGGCCGTCGTTCGAGCACCGGGTCGCCCGGTCCCGCGCCGCCCCGCTGGTCCAGGCCGTCGCGCGCGTGGTGCACGCCGCGATCGGAGGCGAGATCGCCGACGAGGCGGACTTTCTGGTGGACCCCGAGGACGTCTGACCCCCACCGTTAGGCCGGACAGGTGACGTCGCTCGATCCGGTTGCCCCGTCGAACAGGCCTTCATACGGTCGACGGACGCGCAGGGTCATGGGGGCTTGACGATGACGTCGCTGGAGCAGGGAAACGCAGCGGGAGCGGGAACGTGGCTCCGTCGCGGCCTGCTCGCGCTCGCGGCCCTCGTGCTCGTCGTCCTGGTCCAGGCGCTCCTGGCAGCCCCTCCCGCGCGTGCCGACGACTCGCCGCCCCGTCCTGACCTCGTCTCCGGCCTCCTGACGCCTGTGGTCTCCGCCGTCGTCGCGCCCGTGGTCCCGGTGGTCTCTGCGGTGGTCGCGCCGGTGGCGCCCGTCGTGTCGGTGGTCGTCGCGCCCGTGGCGCCGGTGGTGCCTGCGGTGGCTGCGCCTGTCGCTCCGGTCGTCGCGGCGGTCGCCGAGCCCGTGGTGCCGGTCGTCGGGGGCGTGGTCGCGCCAGTGGCGTCCGTCGTCGCTCCCGTCGTCGACGTGGCCTCGCCCCTGCTCGACACCGCGACACCGGTGGTCGCTGCCGTCGCGCCGGTGGTGAACGCGCTGGACCCTGTCGTCGAACCCCTCGACGTGCTGGCTCCGGTCGGCGGTGCACTCGGACCGCTCGTCGACGCGCTGCAGCCGCTCGTCGGTGCCCTGGAGCCCGTGACCAGGATCCTCACGCCCGTGGGTCCGGTGGTCGGCGCCCTCGACCCGGTCCGTGGAGCGGTCGACGCGCGACCGGGTGCGACCCCGGCCTCGTCGGACCCGGTCGTCATGCCGCCAACAGCAGCCACCGTGCCGGACCTCGTCCTCACGTCGCAGCGCGCGAGGTCTGGCGCCAGCGTGCCCGCAGCCGTCGACCTCGCTCCCGTCGCCCCCGTGTCGCCGGCCCCTGCACCGGCCGGCGCACCGATCGTCCCCGCCGTCCCCGCGCCTGCGGGCTCTGCGGGGACCGGTGGCCGCACGGCACTCGACGCCGCCGTCCTCGGTGTCCCCTCCCACGCCGCGGCCCCGCAGGGCCGGTGCCTGCTCGGTGGCGTGCTCACGGTGTCCGCCTCCACGCCCGCTGCCGAGGTCCCCAGCTCCCCTGCCTGACCGGAGACCGGTCGCACCCGTGCGACACGCGTCCACGGCCCACCTGGGCCATCCGATCAGCAGGAGGAGCTTTCGTCATGCACACCTACGTCCGACGAGCGCTGCGGACAGCACTCGTGACAGGCGGCCTCGTCGTCGCCGGGGCCCCGATGGCCCACGCTGAAGAACCGGCCGGAGCAGCGATGCTCGCGGACACGGGCTGGGCACCGTGGCTCGCGTTCGCCGGCGTGTGCCTGGTCGCGCTGGGCGTGGTCCTGCGACGGGTGGCGACCACCCGTCGGTCGACGAAGAGCCCGTTCACGCACCCGGCGCTCCTCGACCGGGTGCCGACCCAGCGGGGGGAGACGCCCGCGCGGTGACGGGCGCCGCCGTCGGGTCCGCAGGGGGATCGCTCCGCGGGCCCGGACGGCGGTGACCGGACTAGGGTCGCGTGCGTGATGACGGAGGTATGACGGTGGCTCCCCGCACGAGTGCCGGTCTGCTGCTGTTCCGGCGGACGGCCGGGCTCGAGGTGCTGCTCGGGCACATGGGCGGGCCGTTCTGGGCGCGCAAGGACGCGGGCGCGTGGACGATCCCGAAGGGGGAGCCGGCGCCCGGCGAGGACCCCTACGCCACGGCACTGCGGGAGTTCGCCGAGGAGATCGGGGTGCCGGCTCCGTCGTCGGAACCGCTGTCCCTCGGGGACGTGAAGCAGAGCGGCGGCAAGGTCGTGACGGCGTGGGCGCTGGAGGGGGACCTCGACGCGTCGGCCATCACCAGCAACCTGGTCGAGATCGCCTGGCCGCCGCGGTCGGGCCGGACGCTGCTCGTGCCCGAGCTCGACCGCGCGGGGTGGTTCGCGCCCGACGAGGCGCGGCGGCTCGTCGTGACCGCGCAGGCGGCGTTCGTCGACCGGCTGGAGGAGGCGCTCGCCTGATCAGGTGGGGACGGCCGTGTTCTGGCCGACCGCGAGCAGCCACCGGCCGTCGGTCTCGCGGACCCAGACGTAGCTCGGCAGCCCGCGCGACGACGGGCTGCCGTCCTGCGGCCGGTACTCCTGGTCGACCCCCGTCAGGGCGACGTCGGGCGTGAGGAAGCGGACGTGGTCGACCACGTAGTCGACGGTGACGCCGACCATCGCGCCCGGGAGGACACTGCGTGTGAACGCGGCGATCGCCTCCTTCCCGACGAGCCGCACACCACCACCGGTGACCCAGACCGCGTCGTCGTGGAACAGGGCCAGGAACCCGTCGGCGTCTTCTGCGCGCTGGGTGGACTCGACGGTGGCGACCAGCTCGACCAGGCGGTCGATGTCGGGGCGTGGAGCGTCGGACGGGCTCACGGTCATCATGCGTAGAGTCCACGTCATCAAGTGGACTTGACGTCAAGGAGCCCCGTGGAACCGATCGCGCCGGACGCGGTGTGGCTACGACCGGGGCAGCTGGCGGGCCGCGCCGGCGTCGCCGTGTCGACGCTGCACTACTACGAGAGCCTCGGCCTGATCAGCAGCAGACGCACGGCCGGCGACCGGCGCGAGTACCGACGGGACACCCTCCGCGTCGTGGCGTTCGTCCGCGCGTCGCAGCGGCTCGGGATCTCCCTGGCCCGCATCAAGGCGGCCCTCGACGACCTGCCGCACGACGAGCCGCCGACCACGCGGGACTGGGCGCGCCTGGCCCGCGAGTGGCGTGACGACCTCACCCGGCGGATCGACGAGCTGACCGCGCTGCGGGACAACCTGTCCGGGTGCATCGGGTGCGGCTGCCTCTCGCTGACCGCGTGCCCGACCGTCAACCCGCGCGACAGGTTGGCAGCCGAGGGGCCGGGCGCGAGGCGGCACATCCGCAGCGTGGACTGACCCGTCAGGTGAGGTGGTCGAAGTCGCCGTTGGCCCAGCCGATGTGACGGGCGGCCGAGCGGCGGACGATCTCCTTGGCGTCGGTGGCGATGACGTTGGCGAAGTTGCCGTAGAGGCGGTCGAACTCGAGGCCGTCGACGTGGTCGGCGACCCGGCGGGCGACGGCACCGGACAGCGGCAGGTGGTTCGGGTAGCTGCGCATGAACGCGACGGACCGCCGGTCCGGGTTGGCGAAGATGGTGTCGCCGCTCAGGAGCACCCCTCTGCCCGCCGCACCGGCCGCCCAGTGCGCGATCGCGCTGCCGGGGAAGTGGCCGCCCGGCTGCGACAGGGTCACGCCCGGCAGGACCTCGAGCTCGCCGGACCACGTCTGGATGACCGGGTCCGGGCGGTTGATCCAGCGGGCGTCGGCCTCGGCGACGAGGACCGGTGGGCCGCCCAGCGCGCGGCTCCACTCCACCTGGACGCCGTACATGTGCGGGTGGCTGGCGGTGATCGCCCGGACCGGGCCGAGGGCGAGGATGCGCTCGACGACCGCGTCGTCGAGGAACCCGATCGGGTCCCACAGCAGGCTGCCCTCCGAGGTGACGAGCAGCTTCGACTGCTGGCCGATGCCGGCGCTCGGCGAGCTGGTGATCGCGTGGAGGTCCAGCTCGAGCTCCTCCAGCTGCGCGCGGTAGCCCTGCTCGCGGAGCTCCTCGAGAGTGGTCCAGCGCTGGCCCGACGCGGGCACCCACTGGCGTTCGTCGGCGCAGATCGCGCAGACGTCGAACTGCTCGGCACTCTCCACGGCGCACGTGGCGCAGATCCAGAAGGTCATGCTGTTCACGCTAGCCGGGGCTGGAGGTCGCCGGCTTCACCACGCACCACTCGTTGCCCTCGGGGTCGAGCAGCACCTGGAACGAGCCGGCGGTGTCGACGTGGATCTCGCCGACCCTCGTCGCGCCGAGCGCCTCCGCCTGAGCGGTCGCGGCCGGGATGTCGTCGACCTCGACGTCGAGGTGCACGCGGTTCTTCACCACCTTGCCCTCGGGCACGCGCTGGAACGCGACTCGCGTCCAGCCCGGCGGGTCGACGTAGTGCCAGCCTTCGTTGCGTCCCACCGGGGTGCCGCCGAGCACGTCGGCCCAGAAACGCACGAGGACCGCCGGGTTCGCGCAGTCGAAGACCACCTCGTCGATGCGTCCGATCATGCGGCGACCGTAGCGCTGCCCTCGAACTGCGTGCGGTACAGCTCCGCGTACACGCCCCCACGGGCGAGCAGCTCGACGTGCGTGCCTTGGTCGACGACCCGCCCGTGGTCCAGGACGACGATCGAGTCGGCGGCTCGCACGGTGGACAGGCGGTGGGCGATGACGATGCTGGTGCGTCCGGTCAGGGCCTCGTCGAGCGCGGCCTGGACCGCGGCCTCCGAGCCGGAGTCGAGGTGCGCGGTGGCCTCGTCGAGGATGACGACGTCGGGTGCCTTGAGCAGCATGCGGGCGATCGCGAGGCGCTGCCGCTCGCCGCCGGACAGCCGGTAGCCGCGGTCGCCGACGACGGTGTGGATGCCGTCGGGAAGCGTCGCGACGAGGTCCGCGATGTGCGCCTGCTCCAGCGCGCGCTCGATGTCGGCGTCCGTGGCCTCCGGACGGGCGTAGCGCAGGTTCTCCGCGATGGTGTCGTGGAAGAGGTGGGCCTCCTGGCTGACCACGCCGACCGTCGCGCGCAGCGAGGCCTGGGTGACGTCCCGCAGGTCGGCGCCGGCGATCCGCACCGAGCCCGCCGTCGGGTCGTACATGCGGGTGACCAGCTGGGAGATGGTCGTCTTCCCGGCGCCCGAGTGGCCGACGAGCGCGACCAGGTGGCCCGCAGGGACGGTGAGGCTGACGTCGTCGAGGGTGTTCTGGTTGATCTCGACCTGCAGGGTCGCGACGGACTCCAGGGACGCGAGCGAGACCTCGTCGGCACCCGGGTACCGGAAGCTGACCGCGTCGAGCTCGACCGTCGCGCCGTGCTTCTCCTTCTCCGCACCGAGGTCGATCGCGTCCGGCTTCTCCGCGACCGTCGGCTCCAGGTCCAGCACCTCGAGCACGCGCTCGAAGCTGACCAGCGCGGTCATCACGTCGACCTGGACGTTGGACATCGCGGTCAGCGGGCCGTACAGGCGGCCGAGGTAGGCGGTCAGCGCGACGACGACACCGACGGTGAGCTGCCCGCGGATCGCCATCACGCCGCCGAGGCCGTAGACGATGGCGACCGCGACGGACGCGAGGGTGGTCAGGCCGACGCGGAACCAGGTGGAGTACAGCGCGCGGGTGACGCCGATGTCGCGGACGCGGCCGACCTGGTCGGCGTAGTTCCGGGACTCGCGCTGCGGGTCGCCGAAGATCTTGACCAGGTGCGCACCCGCGACGTTGAACCGCTCGTTCATGATCTGCGCGGCGTCGGCGTTCAGGGCGTAGCTCTCCCGCGTGATCGCGGCGATCTTCGTGCCGAACCAGCGGGCCGGGAAGATGAACGCCGGCAGCAGGACCAGGCTGAGCAGGGTCAGCTGCCAGGACATGCTGAGCATGGCCGCGAGCACGAACACGATGGTCAGCGAGTTGCTCACCACGTTCTGCAGGGTCGACGTGAACGCCTGCTGCGCGCCGAGCACGTCGCCGTTGAGGCGCTGCACGAGCGCGCCGGTCTTGGCCCGGCTGAAGAACGCCAGCGGCATGCGCTGCACGTGGTCGAAGACCTCGGTGCGCAGGTCGCTGATCAGGCCCTCGCCCACCTGCGACGACACCCAGCGGTCGGCGACGGCCAGCCCCGCCGTGAGGATCGCGAGCAGTGCGACGACCGCGGCGACGGTGAGGACGACCTCGGTGTTGCCGGCCGTGATGCCGTCGTCGATGAGGGTCTTGAACAGCAGGGGCGTGACCGCGCCGGCCGCCGCCTCGACGGCGATGAGCGCGACGAAGACCGCGAGCCTGCCGCGATACGGGCGCGCGAACCCCAGGATCCGCACGAGGGTGTCGCGGGTCAGCTTGTGGTCCGCGACCGTGCGGTCCTTGGCGAAGCTGCGCATGTTGGGGCTGCCGGAAGTCATCGACACGGGCCCACCTCCTTGGTCCTGGGCCTTGTGGGCCGATGGTGAGGTTAACTCACTATGTGCCTGGATCACAAGTTGCGGTAGTCTCGCCGCCGTGACCTCCTCCGACGGCTCCGGAGAGCTCCTCGAGCTCCTGTACGGCGTGCTCCGTGGCGTACGTCGCGACGCCGCCGCCCGGCTCGAGCTGCAGGGCACCACGCCCGGGCAGCTGCGGCTGCTGCGCACCCTCGAGCGGTGCGACGGGCCGCGCCGGCTCGGTGAGCTGGCCGCGGCCCTCGACGTCGCGCCGCGGTCGGTGACCTCGAAGGTGGACCTCGCCGAGGAGCACGGGCTGGTCCGGCGGCTGCCCGACCCGACGGACCGGCGCGCGACGCTGCTGGAGCTGACGCCTGAGGGGCACGCGTTGTTGGAGGCGATCTCCGCGCAGCGGCACGAAGGGGCGGCCGAGCGGTTGGGGCGGTTGTCCGCCGACGAGCAGGCGGAGCTGCTGCGGTTGCTGCGGATCGTGGGGGACGGTGCCCCGACGACGTCGGAGGGCTGAGGCAGGCCATCATGGGTCTGTGCCCACCGTTCCGGACGACGACGAGCTCGAGCTGATCCGTCGGTCCGGTGTCGTGCTGCGGGTCGGGCGACTGAGCCTGTCGGCCGGCACGGGCTCGTACCGGGTCAAGGCCTCCATGGCCCGGATCGCCAGGGCGCTGGGCATCGACCGGCACGAGGCGCACGTGACCCTGACGGAGATCACGACGACGTCGCACCGCGGACCCAGCTTCCGCACCGAGGTGACCGAGGTGCGCTCCATCGGCGTCAACGTCGACCGGCTCACCGAGCTGGAGCACTTGGCGGGTCGCGTGGACGCCGCGGGTCACGTCACGCCCGACGAGGTCACCGGTGAGCTGGATCGCATCGCCGACAAGCCGCCGCTGTACCCGGTGGTCCTCAACGCACTGTGGGCCGCGATGGCCTGTGCGGCGTTCTCGTTCCTGAACAGCGGCGGAGTCACCGAGATCGTCGGCGTCTTCGTCGGCGCGTTCCTCGGCCAGGCGCTGCGCCGCACGATGCTCCACCGCGGGTTCAACCAGTTCGGCGTCACCATGCTCTCCGCCACCGTGGCGTGCCTGGGCTACCTCGGCTTCGTGTGGGTGCTCCAGGCCACGGACGCCGTGGGGGTCGGCCACGAGGCGGGGTACGTCTCGGCCGTGCTGTTCCTGGTCCCCGGGTTCCCGCTGGTCACCGGCTTCCTCGACCTGGCCAAGCTGGACTTCTCGGCGGGGATCGCGCGCCTGGTGCACGCACTGATGATCCTGACGTCCGCGGCGCTCGCGCTGTGGGCGGTGTCGTTGGTGGTCGGTCTCAGCCCGGACCCGCCGGCGGCGCCGAGCCTCGACCCGGGCCTCCTGCTCGCGCTGCGCTTCGTCGCCAGCTTCCTCGGCGTGCTCGGGTTCGCGCTCATGTTCAACAGCCCGTGGCGCATCGCGCTCGCGGCGGCCGGGGTCGGCATGCTGGCGAACGTGCTGCGCATCGAGATCGTCGAGGCGCACGTGCCCCCGCAGGCGGCCGCGGCCGTCGCGGCCCTGGTCGTCGGGCTGCTCGCCGCGGTCATCGCGCCACGGCTCGACGTCCCCCGCATCACCGTCTACGTCCCGGCCGTCACGATCATGGTGCCGGGCGTCCTCGCCTACCGGGCGGTGTTCCACATCTCCAACGGCAACACCGTCGAGGCCCTCGCGTTCGGGGTCGAGGCCGCGCTCATCGTGGCCGCGCTGGCCATCGGCCTGGCGATCGCCCGCATGCTCACCGACCCCACCTGGGCGTACGAGCGCTGAGCGATCAGACCTGCTGGGCGCGCTGGAGCCGGGCGTAGCGGCCGTCGGCGGCGAGCAGGTCGTCGTGCGTGCCGACCTCGACCACGCGGGCGTCGTCGAGGACGACGATGCGGTCGGCGGAGCGGATCGTCGACAACCGGTGCGCGACGACGAGCGTGGTGCGTCCGCGCATGAGCCGTGCGAGGGCCTCCTTGACGAGGGCCTCGGACTCAGGGTCGAGGGCGGAGGTCGCCTCGTCGAGCAGCAGGATGCGCGGGTCACGGACGAGGGCGCGGGCGATGGCGATGCGCTGCCGCTGGCCGCCGGACAGCCGGGCGCCGCGCTCGCCGACGACCGTGTCCCAGCCGTCGGGCAGGGCGTCGACGATCTCGGCGGCGTTCGCGTCGACGAGCGCCTGGCGGACGCGCTGGTCGGACACCTTCGGCAGGCCGTAGGCGACGTTGTCGCGGATGGACCCCTCGAACAGCACGGACTCCTGGGGCACGACGGACACGTGCGTGCGGACGGAGCGCAGGTCGAGCAGGGCGGTGTCGACGCCGTCGAGCAGCAGCCGGCCGCCGGTGGGTCGCAGGAAGCCGAGCGCCAGGTTGAGCACGGTCGACTTGCCGGAGCCGGACGGGCCGACGAACGCGACGGTCTGGCCGGCCTCGATGGTCAGGTCGATCCCGTCGAGGGCGTCGGCCTCGGCGTCGGGGTAGCGGAAGTGCACCTGCTCGAGGGTCAGCCGGCCGTCCACGCTGTCGACGCGACGCTTGCCGGCGTTCACCTCGAGGTCGGGCTCCTGCATGACCTCGGCGATGGACCGGACCGACTCGAGGCCCTTGGCGCCGATGGGCACGAGCATGAGCAGGTTGGTGACGGACCCGGTGATGAGGGCGAAGTAGGAGCTGAGCAGAACCACCTGGCCGGCCGAGATGGTGATGATCCCGGTGATCGACACCCAGGCGGCGAGCACGAGGCAGAGCACGCCGAGCAGCTGCAGGCTCACCCAGCTGAGCGACGCGAACCGGCCGTTGAGCACGTCGAGGCGGTACCCGGCGGACCGGACGCCCTCGGCGCCGACGGCGACGCGCTCCTCCGCGGTGGCCTCGAGTCCGTGCGCGCGCGTGATCGGCATGAGGGTGGCCATCTCGCCGACGCGGGCGGAGAAGTGCTCGACCTCGCGGCGGAAGGACTCGTTGCGCTCGCGGGACCGTCGCGCCAGGACGAACCGCAGGAGCACGGCGAGCGGGATGGTCAGCGCGTAGACGGGCAGGAACTCCGGGACGGCCAGCGCGGTCATGACGATCGCGCCGAGCATCACCATCGTCGCGGACAGCAGCGGGTGGGCGATCTGCTGGAGCATCACCTCGACGTTCTCGACGTCGCGCACCACCTTGGTCTGCACGATCGACGCGCTGACGCGTGAGTGGAAGCCGATCGAGAGGCTCTGCAGCCGCGAGGTGAGCCCGTTGCGCAGGTCGGCGCCGATCTCGCGGACCGCGCCCATGAAGAGCTTGGTCCACTGCACGTGGTTCGGGTAGTTCTGCACGAGCGCAGCGACAGCGATCGCGGCCCAGAGCCACAGCTCGCTCGTCGGGCCGCCCGCGACGACGACGTCGATGACCTTGCCCGTGATCACCGGCATCAGCCAGAGCGGGACGTCCTTCATCGTGAAGAACGCGACTGCCGTGAGCACGCGCTTGCGGTGGGCTCCGAGGAGGCGGAACACCGAACGGACCGGGTGGGCGCCGTCGATGTCGATCACGGCGAGATAGGGCTGGGGGCCGTCTGTCACGGGTTCCATCGTGACATCTGAGGCGGCGGAGGGATAGCGCCTTCCCGGGCGAGAACGTATCGATTCGACGAACGGCGACAGGTGGACTGCGGGTTGACGGCTGTCCGGATTCCGCTACGTTAGGCGATGCTTACTTAGGATCACCTAAGATCGCGATCGTCTTTCGCCGAGAAGGGGCTCTCCGCGTGCACCAGCTGCTCTCCGCCACGTCCGCCGACCGCTACGTGGAGGCGATGCGCGAGACCGTCGACCGGCTCGCCGGCCGGCTGCGCGACACCGCGCAACCGTTCTCGGGGGCCAGCCGGGCGCAGCTCCAGGAGCTGGTCGACGCGGTCGACCTCGACGCCGACGGTCTGGGCACGCGCTCGGCGCTGCGGGAGGCCGACGACCTCGTCGGCGAGCACGCGGTCTGGTTCCATCACCCGGCCTACGCGGCCCACCTCAACTGCCCGGTGGCGGTGCCGGCCGTGGTCGCCGAGGCGATCGTCGCGGCGGTCAACCCGTCCCTCGACACCTACGACCAGTCGACGATCGGCACGCTCATGGAGCGCAAGCTGGTCGACTGGACGTGCGGGCGGATCGGGTTCGCCGCCGGGGACGGGGTGTTCACGTCGGGCGGCACGCAGTCGAACCTGCAGGCGCTGCTGCTGGCGCGCGAGACGGCGATCGCGGCCCGGGTGGCCGCGGGGGACAGCCGTGCCGACGCCGCGCGCCGGCTCGTCATCGTCGCCACCGCGTCCAGCCACTTCAGCGTGCAGAAGTCCGCGCGCCTGCTGGGGCTCGGTGACGACGCGGTCCTGCTCGTGCGGACCGACGCCCGCGGCCGGATGGACCCCGCCGCGCTGGCGGGGGCGCTGGACACGCTCGCGGCGATCGACCGGGTGGCCATGTGCGTCGTCGCGACCGCCGGGACGACCGACCGCGGCTGCCTCGACCCGCTGGCCCTGATCGCGGACGAGTGCGACCGCGCGGGCGTCTGGCTCCACGTCGACGCCGCCTACGGGTGCGGGCTGCTGGTCTCACCGACGCGGCGGCACCTGCTGGACGGCATCGAGCGCGCGCGGTCGGTCACGGTCGACTTCCACAAGAGCTTCTTCCAGCCGGTGTCGTCGAGCGCGGTGCTCGTGTCCCGGCCGGAGGACCTGCGGCACGTCACCTGGCACGCGGACTACCTCAACCCCGCGGACGCCGAGGAGCCCAACCAGGTGGACAAGTCGCTGCAGACGACCCGCCGGTTCGACGCGCTCAAGCTGTGGACCACGCTGCGCGCGCTGGGCGCCGACGGCATCGGGGAGATGTTCGACGCGGTCCTGGACCTTGCCGCGCGGGTGCACGACGAGATCGAGCGCGACGTCGACCTCGAGCTGGTCGGTCGCACGGAGCTCAGCACCGTCCTGTTCCGCTACCAGCCGGTCGACGTCACGGACGCGCAGGCCGACCGCCTGGTGCCGCTGGTGCGGCGCGTGCTGTTCGAGTCGGGGCGCGCGGCCGTCGCCAAGACCGTGGTGGACGGGCGGCCGTGCCTCAAGCTCACGCTGCTCAACCCCGAGACGACGCTCGACGACGTACGCGCGGTGCTCGACCTGGTCCGCGGCGCGGGTGCGGCGCTGGTCGAGGGCGACGACCTGGTCACTGCAGCGGAGGTGGGTGCGCTGTGACTGTCCACGAGAGGGTCCACGACGTCGTCGGCATCGGCATCGGGCCGTTCAACCTCGGGCTCGCCGCCCTGAGCGCTCCGCTGGACGAGCTCGACGCGGTGTTCCTCGACGCGGCCGACGAGTTCCGCTGGCACCCCGGGATGATGATCGAGGGCGCCACGATCCAGGTCCCGTTCCTCGCGGACCTGGTCTCGATGGCCGACCCCACCTCGCCGTACTCGTTCCTCAACCACCTCAAGGCGACCGGGCGGCTCTACCCGTTCTACATCCGCGAGAGCTTCTACCCGCTGCGTGCGGAGTACGACCGCTACTGCCGGTGGGTCGCCGCGCAGCTGCCGTCGCTGCGGTGGGGTCGTCGGGTCGTCGGCCTCGAGCAGGAGGGCGACCACTACGTCGTCACGACGGACCGGGGCGAGACGTACCGCGGCCGGCACGTGGTGCTCGGCGTCGGCACGCAGCCCGTGCAGCCGGAGACGGTCCGGGGGCCCGTGGTGCACAGCGCCGACTACCTCACGCACCGGGACGCCCTGCGCGCCGCCGGGTCGGTGACGGTCGTCGGCAGCGGGCAGTCCGCGGCGGAGATCTACCGCGACCTGCTGGGCACCACCGACCGGCTCGACTGGGTCACGCGGTCGCCGCGGTTCTTCCCGATGGAGTACACGAAGCTCACGCTGGAGCTGACCTCGCCGGAGTACACCGACCACTTCCACGCGCTCCCGGCGGACGTGCGCAAGCGGCTCGGACGCGAGCAGCGTTCCCTCTACAAGGGCATCAGCGGGGACCTGGTCGACGACATCTTCGACACCCTCTACCGGCTGAGCCTCGACGGACCGGTGCCGACGACCCTGCTCACCGACACCGAGCTGCTGGGCGCGGACTGGTACGGCGGTGCGTTCACGGTGACCCTGCGCCACGCCCAGCTGGACGAGGTCTACGAGCGCCGGACCGACGCGCTGGTGCTGGCCACCGGCTACGCCGCTCAGGTGCCCGACTTCGTGCTGGGCATCCGGCACCTGCTCGACTGGGACGACACCGGGCGGTTCGCGGTCGCGCGGGACTACTCGGTCGACGGCGGGCGCGGCCGCGTGTTCGTGCAGAACGCCGAGGAGCACACCCACGGGCTGACCGCTCCGGACCTCGGCTTCGGGGCGTGGCGGAACTCGTCGATCCTCGCGTCGATCACGGGCCGTGAGGTCTACCCGGTCGAGCGCCGGATCGCGTTCCAGGAGTTCGGGGTGCCGGCGGGGGTGACGGTCCGATGAGCATCGCGATCCTGCCGCTGGACCGGGGGTACGCCTCGCTCGTGCACGGGTGGTTCACGCATCCCGCGTCCGCGTTCTGGCAGATGGGCGGGCTGTCGCTCGACGACGTCCGCGCGTACCTCGCCGCGGTCGCAGCCGACCCCCGGCAGGACGCGTGGCTCGGGTTCGTCGACGACGAGCCGACGTTCCTCGTCGAGACCTACGAGCCGACCACGGTGCTGCTCGCGGGCGTGCCCGAGGTCCGGACCGGCGACCTGGGGATGCACCTGCTGGTCGCACCGCCGACCGGTGCGCCCGTCCACGGGCTGACCTCCGACGTCATGCGGGCGACCGTTGCGTTCTGCTTCGACGAGCTGCTGGCCACGCGGGTCGTCGTCGAGCCCGACGTGCGCAACGTGCGGGTCGCGGCGAAGAACGCCGAGGTCGGGTTCCGTGTGCTGCGCGAGATCGACCTGCCCGGCAAGCGCGCCTCGTTGGCCGTGTGCACGCCTGAGGACTTCTCCGCCGCCGTGACCGCCGGGAGCCGACGATGACCGAGCTGCTCACCCGACCGGCCCTCGCGCCGCACCTCAACCCCACGGCGATGGCCGTCGCGCACCGCCACCTGGTCACCAAGGCGCTGTCGGAGTTCGCGCACGAGCGCCTGCTCGCTCCCGTGCCCGACGGCGAGGGGTACCGCGTGACCCTCGGGGGCGTCGACTACCGGTTCCGTGCCCGCCGGCTGGCGCTCGAGCACTGGGCTATTGACGAGGCCTCGCTGACGCGGACGGTCGACGGGGTCGAGGCGGAACTCGACGCCCTCGCGCTGGTGCTCGAGCTGCAGCCGTTGCTGCAGATCCCCGACGCGCTGCTCGCGGTGTACCTGGAGGAGCTGTCGTCCACGCTGGCCAGCGCCGCGTTCAAGGCCCACCACGGCGGGCCGTCGGCGTCGGACCTCCTGCACGCCGACCTGCCGACCGTCGAGCGCGCGATGACCGAGGGCCACCCGTCGTTCGTCGCCAACAACGGCCGGATCGGCTTCGGGGTCGACGAGCACGCCGCGTACTCGCCCGAGGCCGGTGCGCCGATCCGCCCGCTGTGGCTCGGGGTGCGCACGGCGGCGAGCCACCTCGCGATGGGGTCCGGTCTCGACGAGGACGCGTTCTACCTCGACGAGCTCGGAGCGCGGACCCTGGACCGGTTCGAGGCGGTGCTGCTCTCGGAAGGCGAGGACCCCGCCGACTACCGGTACCTGCCCGTGCACCCGTGGCAGTGGGAGCACCGGGTGGCGGTGACGTTCGCGCCCGACGTCGCGCGTCGCGACCTGGTGCCGCTGGGCACCGCCGACGACGACTACGCGGCCCAGCAGTCGATCAGGACGCTGTTCAACACCACGCGGCCCGACCGGCACTACGTCAAGGTGGCGCTGGCCATCCAGAACATGGGGTTCCTGCGCGGCCTGTCGCCGGCGTACATGCGGGCGACCCCGGCCATCAACGACTGGGTCTTCGAGCTGGTCAGCGAAGACCCGACGCTGGCCGCGTGCGGCTTCCAGGTGCTCCGGGAGCGGGTGTCCGTCGGCTACACCGGGGACGTCTACCACCGGACGCCGGCACCCAGCGCGCACCGCAAGATGCTCGCCGCCCTGTGGCGCGAGAGCCCCGTGCCGCTGGTGGGGCCGACCGAGAGCCTGGCGACGATGGCCGCGCTGCTGCACCGGGACGCCGACGGCGACGCGTTCGTCACGGCCTGCGTGCGGGCGTCGGGGCTGGCCCCCGAGGACTGGGTCCGCCGGTATCTGCGTGCCTACCTGCGCCCGCTGGTGCACTGTCTTCTGGTGCACGAGCTGGCGTTCATGCCGCACGGCGAGAACCTCATCCTGGTGCTCGACGGGCATGCGGTCTCGCGTGTGCTCATGAAGGACATCGGGGAGGAGGTCGCCGTGCTCGGTGCTCGCCCGCTGCCCGACAGCGTCGCGCGCGTCCGGCAGGTGGTGCCCGCCGACGAGCAGGCGCTGGCCATCTTCACCGACGTCTTCGACGGGGTGTTCCGGCACCTCGCGGCGATCCTCGACACGGACGGTGTGCTGCCCGAGGGCGAGTTCTGGGCGCTCGTGCGCGAGTGCGTCGACGAGCACGCGGCCGACCACCCCGGGCTCCAGACCGCCGTCGACCTGCGCGCCGAGCGGTTCGCGCACTCCTGCCTCAACCGGCTGCAGCTGCGCAACACCCTGCAGATGGTGGATCTGACCGACCAGTCGTCGTCGCTCATCTACGCGGGCACGCTCGCCAACCCCATCGCATGACCGTCTTCCGCGACGCCCTCGGCGTGCCCCACGTGCGGGCGACGGACCATTTGTCGCTCGCGTTCGAGCAGGGACGGGTCACCGCGCGCGACCGCGGGTGGCAGATCGAGGTCGACCGGTGGCGTTCTGCAGGGCGGTTGGCTGAGCGGATCGGGGCCGACGGAGTCGAGTGGGACCAGTTCGCGCGGCGTGCGCGCCTGGCGGACACCGCCCAGCGGGCCTACGCACGGCTCGCCGACGAGGACCGCGCGTTCGTCGACGCCTACGTGGCGGGCGTGAACGCAGGGTTGGACGAGGACGTCCTCGACGCCTCTGTCCCTCACGAGCCCTGGTCCACGTGGGTCCCGCTCGGGATCATGCTCGTCAACCACGCGCTGTTCTCGATGTTCCCCCGGCTGCTGTGGAACGAGCACGTCCGGCTGACGCTCGGCGAGGACGCCATCGACCTGTTCGACTCGGCCGAGACCGCGTCGTCCGGCTCGAACGCATGGGCGCTGCACGGGTCGCGGACGGCGTCCGGCCTGCCGCTGCTGGCGGGCGACCCGCACCGGATGATCGAGATCCCCGGGGTGTACCAGCAGGTCAGGCTGGCGTGCGACGAGTTCGACGTGCTCGGGCTCGCATTCCCCGGGGTGCCGGGCGTGCAGCACTTCGGGCACACCGGGACGGCGGCATGGGGGATCACCAACGCGATCGCGCACCACGTCGAGGTGTTCCGGGAGCGACTCTCGCCGGACGGGCGCTCCGCGCTCGGGCCGGACGGGTGGGCGCCCGTGGCCCGGCACGTCGAGACGATCCGGGTCCGCGGCGGCGCCGACGTCGACGTCGACGTGGTCGAGACCGAGCGCGGTCCGCTCGTCCTCGACGGGATCAGCGTCCGGTTCCCTGCCCGCGTCGCCTCCGACGTCGGGTTCTCCTGCCTGCTGCCGCTGCTCCGGTCACGGTCGGCGCAGGACGTCATCGACGCCCTGCGGGGGTGGGTCGACCCCGTGAACCGGGTGCTCACGGCGGACGCCGACGGGACCGTGCTGAGCGTCGACGCGGGTCTCGTCGTGACCCGGTCCCCGCGGGACCGCCGGCTGCCGCACGACGCCTGGTCGGAGGCCGCGCGGCCGACCGGGTGGCACCCGCTGGCCGAGCCGGCACCGGTGCTCGGTGTCGCGGTCGACGCCAACGAGAAGCCCGCCGCCGCGTCGAGGGACCACGGCCGCGCGTATGTGGCGCCGTACCGGGCCCGACGGATCCGGGACCTGCTCGACACGGGGGGCACGTTCGGGCCCGCGGACATGGCGGCGATCCACGGCGACACCCTGCTCGGCAGCGCCGATGAACTGCTGGGGTGGGTGGGTCTGGCCGACGCGCTGTCACCGGAGGCCGCGGCGCTGCGGGACCGACTGCTCGCGTGGGACCGGCACATGGATGCCGAGAGCGCCGACGCCGGGGCTTTCGCCGCCTGGCGGACCGAGGTCGCCGTGCTGCTCACCGCTCATCCGGCCCTCGCGCCCCTGCACGCCCCGCACGGCCGCGGTGCCCTGCTCGACCTCTGGCTGGGCGTCGGACCGCGGGTGGCCGACTCGCTGCCGCGGCTCCTCGGCGCCGCTGCGGTCGGGATCGACGGTGTGGCCGTGGCGAGCGAAGCGCTGGAACGAGCGGCCGTCGACTCCGACGTCAGCGCCCGGTGGGGGAGCCGCCACCGCCTCCAGCCCGTCCCGACCCTGCTCGGCTACCCCGGACCGGCTGTGGAGGCTGTCCCGCTGTCCGGCGACACCGACTGCGTCCGCTGCACCGCGAGCGTCCCAGGCGTGAGCGACCGGTCGTGGCGCGGGTCCGTCGCGCGGTGGGTCTGGGATCTCGGCGACCGCCGCCGCAGCCGGTGGGGAGTGCCGTTCGGGGCGTCCGGAGACGCGGCGAGCGCGCACGCGACCGACCAGCTGGGGACGTGGGTGGCCGCCGAGACCGTCGAGGTCGTCACCGACTGGGACCTGCTCGAGGAGGAGACTCGATGAGCGTGACCCTGGCCGCCGGAGCGCGCGGCGCCGTCGTGGACGAGCGGTTCGTCGACGGGCTCGGTCTTCTCGCGACCTGCGTCCTCGACCCCGACGCCGACCTCGACACGATCCACGCCTGGGTCACCGCGCCGGGCACCAGGTTCTGGGGCCTCGCGGAGCTGAGCCGCGAGGAGCTGCGCGACACGTACGCCTTCGTCGACAGCCTGCCGACGCACCACGCCTACCTGCTCCGTTGCGGCGGCGAACCCGTCGCGCTCCTGCAGGTGTACGACCCCGCGGACGACCCGCTGGGCGAGTGCTACGACGTGCAGCCGGGCGACGTCGGCATCCACCTGCTCGTCGGAGCGCGTGTCCGCCCCGGGTCCTCCGCTCGCCTGTTCGGCGCGCTCGTCGCGTTCCTGCGCGACCTGCCGGGAGCCCGCCGCATCGTCGCCGAGCCCGACGTTCGCAACGACCGCGCCCTCACCCGCATGACCCGCACCGGCTTCGTCGCCGGCCCCGTCATCGAGCTGCCGCACAAGCGCGCGCAGCTCGCGTTCCTCACCCTGTCGCCCAGCCTGGAGTCCCGATGAGCAGCATCACCGTCACGCACGCCCCCAGCGGCCTGGTGCACGCGAACGTCGCCCGCACAGAGCGCGTCACCCCGCACATGGTCCGCGTGACCCTCACCGGTGACGACCTGCGGCGGTTCGACTACCGCGGGTTCGACCAGTGGTTCCGGCTCGCGGTGCCGGTGGACGACCACGCGCGGTTCGACAACCTGCCCGACAAGTTCGACACCCGCTCCTACCTGCGCTACCTGGTGCTGCCGAAGTCGACACGGCCGGTCATCCGCAACTACACGGTCCGCGCGTTCCGGCGCGACGAGCTGGAGCTCGATATCGACTTCGTCTGCCACGGCACGGCCGGGATCGCCGGTCCGTGGGCCGAGTCCGTCGAGCCGGGCACCGAGGTCGCGTTCATCGACCAGGGCTGCGGCTGGGCCCCCGTCCCGGCGGACTGGTCGCTGCTGGTCGCCGACGAGTCCGGCCTGCCCGCCGTCCTCGGCATCCTGCGCGACATGCCGCGCGACGCCGTCGGGCACGCGATCGTCGAGCTCATCGACGCCGCGGACGCGCAGGACGTCGACGCCCCCGCGGGGATGACCCTGCACTGGGTGCCACGGGGCGCCGGCGGGTCCGCGCTCCATCGGCTCAAGGAGATCGACTGGCTTCCCGGGACGCCTTACGCGTTCGCGGTCGGCGAGTCGAGGATCGCCACCGGCGCGCGCCGGTACCTGGTGAGCGAGCGCGGTGTCCCGAAGGGCAACGTCACGTTCTGCGGCTACTGGAAGGTGGGCAAGGCCTAGAGCCATGCCCCCGCGCGCATGACCCACCGGCCGGCCAGCTCGTCCTCCTCGCGCCACACCTGGATCGTGCGGGGCGTGAGCCGGAAGTACGGGTAGACGGTGGACAGGGTGCGCGGGTCGAACCCGCTCTTGGTGGCGAACGCGTCGCCGAGCTCGTCGGAGATCGCCGCCAGCGTCTCGATCGTCCCCTGCACGAGCACGACGTCCCGGGTCAGCCCGACGCCGACCTGCACCGACGGGTTGGCGACCAGGTTGCGCGCGGTCGGGCTGGTGGCCGACGTCGAGAACAGCAGGGTCTCGCCGTGCCACAGGAACGACAGCGGCGTCAGGCGGGGTGCGCCGGTGTCGGTGTCCGTCGTCGCGACCCACGCGTCGACGTCGTGCCCGAGCCGGTACAGCGCGTCCTGCCGCCGCTGCTCGGTGCTGCGTGGGCCGGTCACTCGCGCACCCGGTCGAGCAGCAGCAGGGCGATGTCGGTGACCTCGGGGACGCCGACGGACTGGGATGCGGCCACGCCGTCGCTCAGCATGACCGTGCAGAACGGGCAGGCGGTCGCGATGACGCCGGCTCCGGTGGCGATGGCCTCCTCGGCGCGGGCGGTGCCGATGCGGGTGCCGATGGACTCCTCCATCCACACGCGCGCACCACCGCCGCCGCAGCAGAACGACTGCTCACGGTTGCGGGGCATCTCCGTCACCTGGACGCCGGGGATGGCGCCGAGCAGGTCGCGCGGCGGGGAGTAGACCTGGTTGTGCCGGCCCAGGTAGCAGGGGTCGTGGTAGGTCACGGTGCGCTCGTCGGTCGACGGCAGCAGGGTCAGCCGGCCGTCCGCGACGAGGGTGTTCAGCAGCTCGGTGTGGTGGACCACCTCGTACCGGCCGCCCAGCTGCGGGTACTCGCGCGAGATGGTGTTGAAGCAGTGCGCGCAGGTGACGACGATCCGCTGCGCGCCGACCTCGTTGAGCATCTCGACGTTGCCGCTGGCGAGCATCTGGAACAGGAGCTCGTTGCCGGCGCGGCGCGCGGGGTCACCGGTGCAGGACTCCCCGTCGCCGAGCACCGCGAAGCTGACCCCGGCGGTGTGCAGCAGCTCCGCGACGGCCTTCGTCGTGCGGATCGCGCGGTCCTCGTAGGCGCCCGCGCAGCCGACCCAGAACAGGTACTCGACCTCCGCCGCGGACTCCACGTCGACGCCGACCACCGGCACCTCGAAGTCGAGGCCCTTCGCCCAGTTGAGGCGGTTGCGCGCCGGCAGCCCCCAGGGGTTGCCCTGCCGCTCCAGCTTGGTGAAGGTGCCGCCGAGCTCCTTGGGGAACGCCGACTCCATGAGCACCTGGTAGCGCCGCATGTCGACGATCGCGTCCACGTGCTCGATGTCCACGGGGCACTGCTGCACGCACGCGCCGCAGCTGGTGCAGGCCCAGAGCGCGTCGGGGTCGATGACGCCGGTCCCCAGCAGGTCGAGGCCTTGATGAGAGCCCGCCTGCAGGTACGGAGCCGTCGCCGCCGCGTGGTCCCGCAGCGCGAGGGTCACCAGCTTGGGGCTGAGCGGCTTGCCCGTCGCCCACGCCGGGCACTGGTCCTGGCAGCGGCCGCACTCGGTGCACGTCGAGAAGTCGAGCAGGCCCTTCCACGTGAAGTCCTCGATGGCGCCGACCCCGAGGCGGGCGTCGTCGGGAAGCTCCTCCAGCGCCGCGAGGTCGACCGGCTGTCCTCCCAGAGTCATCGGCTGGAGGGGACCGAGAGCGACCCCACCGCGCGGGTCGCGGCGCGCGTACACGTTCACGATGGCGAGGAACCGGTGCCACGCGACGCCCATCGTGGGCTGCAGGCCGACGACGACGAACCAGGACATCGACACGACGATCTTCACGGTCGCGATCACGACGATCGCGTTCTCCAGCGTCGCCGGGGCCACCCCGATCCACGACGCCCCGAACCAGGCGGTGAGCGGGAAGTGCCACGCGTCCCCGGAGTACAGCGCGTACTCCAGCCCGCGCAGCAGGATCACGCACAGCACGACAGCGAGCACGGTCGCCTCGACGAAGAACGCCTGCCCCTGGTTCGACCCGAAGAAGCGCGAGCTCTTCGCCCGGGAACCGAGCCGGATCCGCAGGGTGATCAGCGCCAAGATGCCGATGAGCGACAGCCAGGCGATCGCCTCGATCACCCACTCCAGCGGCGGGAAGCTCCCGATCAGCGGCAGCGTGAACGCCGGATCGACCACCTGCCCGTAACCGGTGACCAGGGTGAGGAACAGGATCGGGAACGAGACCATCACCACCCAGTGCGCCACCTTGACCACCGGCCGGTGCTGGAACCGCCCGTGCCCGAGCACCTCACGGGTCAGCGTCGCCAGCCGAGGACCCACGGGCGACCACCGCCCGCCGGCCGCCCGGCCGACCCGCACGGTCCGCACGATCTCGCGCGCACCACGCGCAAAGATCGCCACCCCGACGACGGTCGCGACGACGACGATCCCGAGACACACCACCTGCAGCACATTCACGCCGCCACGCTAGCGGCGTCGGACGCCCGCACCCGCGGAACTCGTCACCTCGACACCACTCGCCGAACTCGTCACTCCCCGCCGAACGCGTCACTCCCGGCCGAACTCGTCGGTTGCAACAGACGAGTTGGGCCGCGAGTGACGAGCTCGGCGGCGAACGCCGTTGCGAGCCGGCGGGAGGCGGTGTGCCGATCCGAGCGGGTCCGTCCGGCTCAGCGCATTCCCGGTGCTGACGTGACATGCCCGACGTCGGTCGCCAGGCCCGTGGGAGGAGGTGTGGGAAATCGGTTGGTAGAGTCTTGACCAAATCTCAGTGCATCGCGGGGGCGCTTTTCCATGGCTCCCGACGCGTGCCCGCACCTGCGCCTGATCCCGAGAACCTGACGAACCCGACCGACCGACCACCCGCCCTACAGGACGGAGCCGGACGTGCTGCTGCTGCTCGCCGTTCACCTGGCCGCAGCCGTCGTCGCGCCCGTGCTGGTCCGCTGGATGGGCCGCAAGGCGTTCTGGGTCCTGGCCCTCGCACCCGCCGCTGCCGCCGTCTGGGCGCTGAGCTGGACGTCGCGGGTGCAGGCCGGGAACGGGCCGGTCGAGCAGGTCCAATGGATCCCCGTGCTCGGGCTCGACCTCACGTTCCGCCTGGACACCCTGTCGTGGCTGATGACGCTGATCGTGGGCGGCGTCGGCGCCCTGGTGCTCATCTACTGCTCGGCGTACTTCAAGACGAGCGCCGCCGGGCTGGGCCGGTTCGGTGGCGTGTTCGTCGCGTTCAGCGGCGCGATGCTCGGCCTGGTCACCGCCGACGACCTGCTGCTCCTGTTCACGTTCTGGGAGCTCACGACGGTCACGTCGTACCTGCTCATCGGCCACTACGCCGAGCGCAAGGCGAGCCGCCGGGCGGCCATGCAGGCCATCGTCATCACGACCGCGGGCGGGCTGGCGATGCTCGTCGGGCTGGTGCTGCTGGGCGAGGCGGCGGGCACCTACCTGCTGTCGGAGGTCATCGCGAACCCCCCGCAGGGCACCCCTGCGGTCACGGTCGCGATCGTCTGCCTGCTGGCCGGCGCGGTGACCAAGTCGGCGCTCATCCCGTTCCACTTCTGGCTGCCCGCGGCGATGGCGGCACCGACGCCCGTGAGCGCGTACCTGCACGCGGCGGCCATGGTGAAGGCCGGTGTCTACCTGGTCGCCCGGTTCGCCCCGGCGTACTCGACGGACCCCACGTGGGTGTGGATCGTCGTCGTGCTCGGCTGCGGGACCATGCTGCTCGGCGGCTACCGGGCGCTGCGGCAGCACGACCTCAAGCTCATCCTCGCGTTCGGCACCGTCAGCCAGCTGGGCCTGATCATCCTGCTGGTGGGGCTCGGCACGAAGGCGACCGCGCTGGCCGGGCTGGCGATGCTGGGCGCGCACGCGATGTTCAAGGCGGCGCTGTTCCTCGTCGTCGGCGTCGTGGATGCCGCCACCGGCACCCGTGACCTGCGGCGACTGTCGGGGGTCGGTCGCGAGCTGAAGCTGACCGCGCTCGCGGGCGCGCTGGCGACGGCGTCGATGATCGGGCTGCCCCCGTTCGCGGGCTACGTGGCCAAGGAGGCGGGGCTCGAGGCGCTCGGGCACCTGGACGACACGACCGCCGGGATGATCGTGCTGGTCGTGGTGTCGGTCGGCTCGGTGCTCACGGTCGCCTACGGTCTGCGGCTGTGGTGGGGCGCGTTCTCGACGAAACCCGCCGTGGTCCCAGAAGAGGTGAGCGAGTCCACCGCGCCGGGCACCTCCATCCACGAGGCGTCCCACGACCAGGCCGAGCCCGCCGCCATCACGCACCCGTCGCTGCTGCTCGTGTGGCCGGCGATGATCCTCGCGGTCCTCGGTCTGGCCGTCGCGCTGCTGCCGCAGCTGGGCGAGCACCTGCTGGCGCCGTACGCGGACACGTACCCCGAGGGCGAGCCCGGGCACCTGGTCCTGTGGGCCGGGTTCACGCCGACGTTCGTCCTCACGCTCGCGATCCTGCTGTCCGGCGCGCTGCTGTTCGCGATCCGCGACCGCGTCGAGCGCTGGCAGACCGCCGCGTACCACGGGCCCGAGGCGGACCGCGTGTACCGGCGGTTCATGCGGCGGCTCGACGACGTGGCGGCCGACGTCACCGCGGTCACCCAGCGCGGTTCGCTGCCCCTGTACCTCGGCCTCATCCTCGTCGTGTTCGTCGTGGCGGTCGGCGGCACGGCCCTGGCCAGCACGGTCTTCCCGTCGCAGGTCCGGTGGTGGGACACCCCCGCTCAGCTCGTGTTCGCGGCCGGCGTGATCGCGTCGGCGCTGCTGGTCACCCGGGCGCGGCGCAGGCTCAAGGCCGTCATCCTGCTGGGCATCGGCGGCTACTCCGTCGCCGGCCTGTTCCTGCTGCACGGCGCCCCGGACCTGGCCCTCACGCAGGTGCTGGTGGAGACGGTGACCCTGGTGGTCTTCGTGCTGGTCCTGCGCCGGCTGCCCCCGTACTTCTCCGACCGGCCGCTCGCCGCCAGCCGGTGGGTGCGCCTCGCGCTGGGGCTGGCGGTCGGGCTGACGGTCGCGGGGATCGCGCTGGTCGCGCCCGGGGCACGCATCCACGTGCCGGTCTCGGACGACTTCGCGGAGGAGGCGTACAGCTTCGGCGGCGGCAAGAACATCGTGAACGTGACCCTGGTCGACATCCGCGCGTGGGACACCATGGGCGAGATCTCGGTGCTGCTGGTCGCCGCGACGGGGGTGGCGTCGCTGGTCTTCCTCTCCCGCCGCGCCGGCGCGATCTACCGGGCCGACGAGGCCCGCACCGAGCGGGCCGTCTGGGGCGGCGTACCGGACCCGATGGCGGCGCTGCGGCGTCCGGGCGGCGACGACGCCGCGGTCGACGCCGGCGGGATGGTGGCCGACCGCAACGAGTCCGCGGTGCCGTCGAGCGCATCGCGGGGCCGCGAGTGGCTGCAGGCGGGCAGCACGCTCGCGCCGCAGCGGCGCTCGGTGATCTTCGAGGTCGTCGTCCGCCTCCTCTTTCACACGATGATCGTCTACTCGGTCTACCTGCTGTTCAGCGGCCACAACGCCCCCGGCGGCGGGTTCGCGGCGGGCCTGGTGACGGGCATCGCGCTGATCGTCCGGTACCTCGCGGGCGGTCGGTACGAGCTGGGCGAGGCGGCCCCCGTGCAACCGGGTCTCCTGCTCGGCCTCGGGCTGTTCCTGTCCGCCGGCGTCGGCCTGCTCGCGCTGCTGGCCGGGGGCGAGGTCCTGCAGTCCTGGATCATCGACATCCACCTGCCGGTCATCGGCGACATCCACCTGGTGACGTCGCTCTTCTTCGACCTCGGGGTCTTCCTGGTGGTCGTCGGCCTGGTGCTCGACATCCTGCGCAGCCTCGGGGCGGAGATCGACCGTCGCGCCGAGACGGGCGAGGACCCGGTGAGCGGCGACGCGGTGGGCGGTGACGCCGAGGGGGAGGTCCCCGCGCAGGTCGGCGCCGCCGCGCAACCGGTCGGCGGGGACGGGGGCGAGCCGTGATCGACATGAGCCCGAACATCGTCCTCGTCGTCACCATCGGCGTGCTGTTCGCCGCGGGCGTCTACCTCCTGCTCGAGCGGAGCCTGTCGCGCGTGCTCATCGGCGTCATCCTCATCGGCAACGGCGCGAACCTGCTGTTCCTGGTGGCGGGCGGTGCGGCAGGGCGACCCCCGATCGTCGGGGCCGAGCCGGAAGGGCAGATGAGCGACCCGCTGCCGCAGGCGATGGTCCTGACCGCGATCGTCATCACGCTCGGCATGACGGCGTTCCTGCTCGCGATGGCCTACCGGTCGTGGCAGCTGCACCGGCACGACGAGGTGCAGGACGACGTCGAGGACCGGCGCATCGCACGCCTCGCGGCGGTCGACGAGCGTGCCTTCGCCGACCTGGACACGGAGGTCGCCGCCGGGACCCTGGACGAGGAAGCAGCCGAGGCTCGCGACGAGACCGATCAGGGTGCGCCCGCGAGGGAGGTGCACCCGTGACCGACTACACCTGGCTCGTCCCGCTCCCCGTCGTCATCCCGCTGTCCGCCGCCGGCCTGGCGCTCGCGCTGTACCGCCGGCCGAACGTGCAGCGGTTCGTCACGGTGGTTGCCCTCGCGCTCGTGCTCGTCGCCAGCGTGGCCCTGCTCGTGCTCGCCGACGACGGCCCGCTCGTCGTGGACGTCGGCGGCTGGGCGGCCCCCGTGGGCATCGACCTGGTGGCGGACCGGCTCTCGGCGCTCATGCTCACCATCTCCAGCGCGGTCACGCTCTGCGTCCTCCTGTACTCCCTCGCGCAGGGCAGCGAGGACGACGAGGAGTCCGCGCCCGTCTCGATCTACCACCCGACCTACCTGGTGCTGACGGCGGGCGTGGCCAACGCGTTCCTGTCCGGCGACCTGTTCAACCTCTACGTCGGATTCGAGATCCTGCTCGCCGCCAGCTACGTCCTCATCACGCTCGGGGGCACGGGCGAGCGGATCCGCGCGGGGACCATCTACATCGTCGTCGCGCTGCTGTCGTCGGTGCTGTTCCTCGTGGCGATCGCGATGATCTACGCGGCCACGGGCACCGTGAACCTGGCGCAGCTCGCCCTGCGCCTGCCCGAGATCGACCCCGGCGTCCGGCTGGTGCTGCAGGTGCTGCTGCTGCTCGCGTTCGCCATCAAGGCGGCCGTCTTCCCGCTGTCCGCGTGGCTCCCGGACTCCTACCCGACCGCCCCCGCGCCGGTGACGGCGGTGTTCGCGGGCCTGCTGACCAAGGTCGGCGTGTACGCGATCATCCGCACGCAGACGCTGCTGTTCCCCGACGGCAGGCTGGACGACGCCCTCATGTGGGCGGCGCTGGCCACGATGGTGATCGGGATCCTCGGCGCCGTCGCGCAGGACGACATCAAGCGACTGCTCTCGTTCACGCTGGTCAGCCACATCGGGTTCATGGTGTTCGGCATCGCCCTGGCCACCGACCTCGGGTACACCGCCGCCATCTACTACGTCGCTCACCACATCACCGTGCAGACCGCGCTGTTCCTGGTGGTGGGCCTGGTCGAGCGCGCGGGCGGGTCGACGTCCCTGACCAAGCTGGGCGGTCTGGCCAAGCTGACCCCGCTGCTCGCGATCCTCTTCTTCGTGCCCGCGATGAACCTGGCCGGCATCCCGCCACTGTCCGGGTTCCTGGGCAAGGTCGGGCTGCTCGAGGCCGGTGTACAGATGGGCACCCCGCTGGCGTACGTCCTGGTCGTCGGCAGCGTCGTGACGTCGCTGCTCACGCTCTACGCGCTGGTCAAGGCGTGGAACAAGGCGTTCTGGCAGACCCCCGAGGAGCCGCGCCCGCCGGTGCGCCTGCCCTTCGGGATGGTTGCCCCGACCGCAGCGCTGATCTGCGTCGGCCTGCTGCTCACCGTCGCGGCCGGCCCGCTGTACGCCTACACCGAGCGCGCCGCCGTCTCCCTGACCGAGCGCACCCCGTACGTCGACGCCGTGCTGCCCGACGGCGAGCGCGGCCAGGGCGTGTCCGACGACGTGGCGGAGGAGCAGCCGTGAGCCTGCACCCGCGCCGGCACCGGTGGCGCACCCAGTGGGCGACGGTCGTCTGGCTGACCGTCGTGTGGGTCTTCCTCTGGGGCGACCTGTCCGTCGGCAACGTGCTGGCCGGCCTGCTGATTGCGCTCGCCGTGACCACCGGGCTGCGGATGGCGCCCATCGATTTCCACGGGCGCTTCCGTCCGCTGGGCTTCCTGAGGCTGTTCGGCCGGTTCGCGGTCGACGTGGTGAAGGCGTCGTTCGAGGTCAGCCTCATCGCGATCCGGCCCCGGTACGTGCCGCACGGCGCGGTGATCGGCGTGCAGCTGCGCAGCCACTCGGACCTGTACCTGACCCTGACCGCGGAGCTGTCGTCGCTGGTCCCGGGCTCTCTGGTGGTCGAGGCGCACCGCCTCACCGGGATGCTCTACCTGCACGTGCTCGACGTGCGGCAGAGCGGTGGGATCGAGGCGGCACGTCAGTCGGTGCTGGACCAGGAGGAGCGGGTGCTGCGGGCGTTCGCGTCGGACGAGGAGCTGGTCGCGGCCGGCCTGGGGGTGCGCGCATGACCGTCGTCGTCTGGGTCTGCGGGATTCTCCTCACCGTCGGGGCGGTGCTGGCCGTCATCCGCGCGGAGAAGGGTCCGTCGATGCTCGACCGGACCATCGCGCTCGACATCGTGGTGACGACGATGATCGCGGCCGTCGCGCTGTACGCCGCGATCGAGCGCCGCACCGACGTGGTCCCGATCCTGGTGGTGCTGTCGCTGGTCGGCTTCGTCGGGTCGGTGACCATCGCGCGGTTCGCGGCGGTCGAACCCGAGGGCGAGGGCCGCGTGCGCACGCGCGAGGAGATCGCCGCCCAGGAGGCCGAGCGGATGGACGCCGAGGACGAGGCCGAGGGCTCACGCCGGACAGGACGACGCGAGGGGTACGACGAGCACCACGGTGGCGGCGCCGAGGGGGAGGTCCGAGGATGACGCAGGACCAGTGGACGACCGTCGCCGACGTCGCCTCGGCGGTGTGCCTGCTCGGCGGGGCGTTCCTCGCGTTCGCGGCCGGTGTCGGCGTGCTGCGCTTCCCGGACCTGCTGGCGCGGATGCACGCGGGCACCAAGCCGCAGGTGCTCGGTCTCGCGCTGGTGCTCATCGGCCTGGCCCTGCGGCTCCGGTCCGGCGGCGCGGTGTGGGCGCTGGTGCTCGTGGCGGTGTTCCAGATGCTCACCGCACCCGTGGCGGCGCACATGGTCGGCCGCGCCGGCTACCGGACGGGCAAGGTCCGCAGCGACCTGCTGGTGGTCGACGAGCTGACCAGCGACCAGGAGCGCGCGCAGGCGCGGGACCAGGGTCGACCCGACGACGACGAGCCCCGAGACTGAGGGGCAGAGGAGGACGCGATGACGCGACCGGACGTCGTGGTGGTCGGCTCAGGCCCCAACGGGCTCGCCGCCGCCGTCACCCTCGCGCGCGCGGGCCTGCGGGTGACCGTCCTGGAGTCGCAGCCGACCGTCGGCGGCGGCGCACGCACCCTCGACCTGGGTCTCGCCGACGGCATCACCCACGACATCTGCTCCGCCGTGCACCCGATGGCGTGGGCGTCCCCGTTCTTCGCGAGCTTCGACCTGCGGTCCCGCGGGGTCGAGCTCCTGGTGCCCGACGTGTCGTACGCGCAGCCGCTCCCCGACGGGAGGGCAGGGGTGGCGTACCGGGACCTGGAGCGCACGGTCGAGAAGCTCGGCGTCGACGGTGCAGTCTGGCGGTCGCTGGTCGGCGGCGACCCGGCCGCCGCGGTGAGGGTGGCGCTGTCCGACAAGCGGTCGGTGCCGGTGGTCGACCCCCGCGCCGCGCTGCGGTTCGGGCTCGGCATCCTGGAGCAGGGCACGCGCGCGTGGGACCGCCGGTTCGTCGGCGACGTCGCCCCCGCGCTGCTCACCGGTGTCGCGGCGCACGCGATCTCGCGGCTCCCGTCCGTCGCGGCCGCGGGCACTGCGCTCCTGCTGGGCACCCTCGCACACGCCGAGGGTGGCTGGCCCATCCCGCGCGGCGGCTCCGGGGCGATCACCGCCGCACTGGTGCGCGACCTCGAGGCGCACGGCGGGACCATCCGCACCGACCATCGGGTGCGCAGCGAGGCCGACCTGCCGATCGCGCACTGCTACGTGTTCGACACCACCCCCCGCACCCTGGTCGACGTGCTCGGCCACCGCATCCCCCCGCGAGCGCGCGACGCGTTGGCCGCGTTCGAGTACGGCGACGCGGCGGCCAAGGTCGACTTCGTGCTCGACGGTCCGGTGCCGTGGACGGTGCCCGACGTCGGGCGGGCCGGCACCGTGCACGTCGGCGGCACGCGCGCCGAGATGGCCCGCGCGGAGAACGCGGTCGCGCGCGGCGAGCACGCGGACCTGCCGATGACGCTGGTCAGCGACCCGACCGTCGTCGACGCGACGCGCGAGGTGAACGGGCGGCGACCGCTGTGGACCTACGCGCACGTGCCGTCCGGGTCCGACCGGGACGTGACCGAGACCGTCACCCGGCACATCGAGCGGTACGCGCCGGGTTTCCGGGACGTCGTCGTCGCGTCCCGCTGCACGCCCGCGGCCCGCCTGAGCGACCACAACGAGAACTACGTCGACGGCGACATCTCCGCGGGCCGCGCCAGCATCGGCCAGCTCTTCGCGCGGCCGACCCGACGCCTCGACCCGTACTTCTCGGGCCGCGCCGGGGTCTACCTGTGCTCGGCGTCGACCCCGCCCGGACCCGGCGTGCACGGCCTCGGCGGCTGGTACGCGGCGAAGCGGGTGCTGCGCGAGTTCGGGATCATGGCGCCGCCGAGCCTGGCGCCGTAGTCCGTCGCGTCAGTCCATCGGGTTGAGGTCCGGCCCGTCGTCGACCTGCGCCGTGAACCGCGCGGTCCCGCGGGTGGCCAGCACCCGGGACATCGCGACGAGCGCCCCGGTGATGGCCGCGGCGGCGACGACCTCGGCCAGGCCGGCGTCGCCCTGGTCGTCGGCGGCCGGGGGCTTGTGCCCGGTCTTCGCCTTCCACGCCAGCGCGAGCACCTTCTGGACGACCAGGGCGGCGAGGAACGCGGCGCCTGCGCCGATGATCTTCGCGACGATGGAGTTGGTCTGCTTGTCGGTCACGGGGAGCCTCCGGAGGTGGTGACGGGGTCTGCGACGACCGTAGCCCGGCGCGGGGCCGTGCGCTGCCCCACGGCGGCGTAGGATCGCCGCGAACGACAGGGGAGCGTCGGATCCGCAGGGGTCTGGACGCTGAGAGTGCGGACCACCGCAGACCCTCGAACCTGATCCGGTTGATACCGGCGTAGGGAGTCGGGCTTCTCAGCCCTCGCAGGTGAGCCTGCGACGGCCCCCTCCTTTCCGACCAAGGAGGAGCATCACCCATGGCGAGGATCCACTCGCTCATCGCAGTCGCCGGCGTCATCGCCCTGGCCGGCTGCTCGGCCATCGGCACCGACGACGCCGCCCCCAGCGCGTCGGCCGGCACCGTCACGCTCGTCACGCACGACTCGTTCGTGCTGTCCGACGGACTCCTCGAGTCGTTCGAGGAGGAGTCCGGTCTCGCGGTCGAGGTCGTGCAGCCGGGCGACGGCGGCGCGCTGGTGAACCAGCTCGTGCTCACCAAGGACGCCCCGCTGGGTGACCTGGTGTTCGGCATCGACAACTCGTTCGCGTCGCGGGCCGTCGACGAGGGCGTCGTCGCGCCGACCGAGGCGCCCGATGCGTTCGAGGGCGCCCTCGTGCCCGTCGACTACGGCGACGTCTGCATCAACGTCGACCACGCCTGGTTCACGGCCCAGGGGCTCGCGGAGCCGGTCACCCTCGAGGACCTGACCAAGCCCGAGTACAAGGACCTGCTCGTCGTCCCCAACGCGGTGACGTCGTCGCCGGGCCTGTCGTTCCTGCTGGCGACGGTCGGCGCGTTCGGCGAGGACGGCTGGGTCGACTATTGGACCGCGCTGAAGGCGAACGGCCTGAAGGTGGCCGACGGCTGGTCCGACGCGTACTTCACGGACTTCTCCGGCGGGGGCGGCGGCGGGCCTCGCCCGATCGTCCTGTCCTACGCGTCGTCGCCCCCGTCCACGGTGCCCGAGGGCGGCACGGAGCCGACGACCGGCGCCCTCCTCGACACCTGCTTCCGGCAGACGGAGTACGCGGGCGTCCTCGAGGGTGCGGCGAACCCGGAGGGCGCGCAGGAGCTGCTCGACTTCCTGCTGTCCGACGAGGTCCAGGACGACATCCCGGTCTCCATGTACATGTACCCCGTGAGCCCGACGGCCACGCTCCCCGAGGAGTGGACCGCGTTCGCACCCCTGGCGACCGACCCGTTCGAGGTCTCTCCGGAGGACATCAGCAAGAACCGTGAGGCGTGGCTGGCCCTCTGGTCGGAGACGGTGATCGGCTGACCATGTCCGTCTCGACGCTCACCCGACCCGACGTTGCTGCAGCGTCGGGTCGGGGGCGTGTCGTGGTGTTCTGGTCGGCTGCGGTCGCTCTGCCCTTGATCTTCTTGGGCGTCTTCTTCGCCTGGCCCGTGGCGGTGATGATCGCGAAGGGGTTCGTCGTCGACGGGCAGCTGGACCTCAGCGGCTTCGCGGACGTGTTCTCGCGACCCCGCACGTGGCGGATCGTCGGGCTGACGGTGGCGCAGGCGACCCTGGGGACCGCGCTGAGCGTGCTGCTCGGGGTACCCGGCGCGTACGTCCTGTACCGGCACACGTTCCGGGGGCGCACCTTCCTGCGGGCGTTCGTGACCGTGCCGTTCGTCCTGCCGACGGTTGTCGTCGGCGTGGCGTTCCGGTCGTTGCTGGTCAGCGGCGGGCCGCTCGGGTTCCTGCACCTCGACGGCACGTTCGCCGCGATCGTCGCCGCGCTCGTCTTCTTCAACTACGCGGTCGTGGTGCGCGCCGTCGGCGGGCTCTGGGAGCGGCTCGACCCGCGGGCGGAGCAGGCGGCGCGGGCGCTCGGCGCGTCGCCGTGGCGGGCGTTCGTCACGGTGACCCTGCCCCAGCTGACGCCGGCCATCGCGTCGGCGGCGTCGCTCGCGTTCCTCTTCTGCGCGACCGCCTTCGGGACCGTGCTCGTGCTCGGCGGCCTGCAGTTCGGGACCATCGAGACCGAGATCTGGATCCAGACGACGCAGTTCCTCGACCTGCGGGCGGCCGCCGTGCTGTCCGTCGTGCAGCTCGTGGTCGTCGCGGGGACGCTGATCGTCGCGGGCCGTGCCCGGTCGCGCCGGGAGCAGGCGCTCGGGCTCACCCTGCCGTCCGCCTCCGTCCGGCCGCTCCGGCTCCGCCGGCCCGCCGGCATGCCGACCGGCGACGGGCACGCGCTCACCCTCGTCGCCACCGCCGTGACCGCCCTCGTCGTCCTCCTGCTGGCCCTGCCCCTGGTCAACCTGGTCGTGCGGTCGCTGCGGACTCCCGACGGCTGGGGGCTCGACCACTACACCGCGCTCGGCACCACCGGCGGGTCGCTCACCGTGACGGTGTGGCAGGCCACGCTGAACTCCCTGCGGGTGGCGCTCGACGCCACGGTGATCGCGCTGGTCGTCGGCGGGCTCGTCGCGCTCGTGGTGTCCCGACGGCCACGCCGCGCGGTCGGCCGCCGCGCCGTCGCCGGGCTCGACGCGCTGTTCATGCTCCCGCTCGGTGTGTCCGCGGTGACCGTCGGGTTCGGGTTCCTGCTGTCCATGCACCACCCGTTCGGGCTGCCCGTCGACCTGCGGACCAGCCCGCTGCTGGTGCCGATCGCCCAGGCGGTCGTCGCCGTGCCGCTCGTCGTGCGGGTGGTGCTGCCGGTGCTGCGCGCGATCGACCCGCGTCTGCGGGAGGCGGCCGCGACGCTCGGCGCCACGCCCGGTCGCGTGCTGCGGACCGTGGACCTGTCGATCGCCGGCCGGTCCCTGGGCCTCGCCGTCGGGTTCGCGTTCGCCGCGTCGCTGGGGGAGTTCGGTGCCACGTCGTTCCTCTCCCGCCCCGACCGGCCGACCCTGCCCGTCGTGATCTTCCGGCTCATCGGCCGGCCCGGTGCCGAGTCCTACGGCATGACGCTCGCCGCGTCCGTGGTCCTCGCGGTGCTCACCGCGGGGATCGTCGCGGCCTGCGAACGACTGCGCGCCCCCGGCGCCGGAGGTGAGTGGTGAACGGTCTGTCTCTGCGGGACGTCGTCGTCCGGTACGGCTCGGTCCCGGCCGTCGACGGGGTCTCCCTGGACGTGGCGCCCGGCTCCGTCGTCGCACTGCTCGGACCGTCCGGCTGCGGCAAGTCGTCGCTGCTGCGTGCGGTCGCCGGCCTCGAACCGCTGGCCGGCGGCACCGTCTCGTGGGACGGCACCTCGCTCGTCGGCGTGCCCGTGCACCGGCGCGGGTTCGGGCTGATGTTCCAGGACGGGCAGCTCTTCGCGCACCGGACGGTCGGCGGGAACGTCGCCTACGGCCTCCCCGCCCGGTCCGGCGCGCGCGTCGCGTCTCTGCTGGAGCTGGTCGGGCTCGCCGGGTATGAGGACCGCGGCATCGCCACTCTGTCGGGCGGCGAGCGTCAGCGCGTCGCCCTCGCCCGCGCGCTCGCCCCGGCACCCCGGCTCCTGCTTCTCGACGAGCCCCTGTCCGCCCTCGACCGTGCCCTGCGCGAACGCCTCGCCGTCGACCTACGCGCCGCGCTCGTCGCCACCGGCACCACCGCGGTGTTCGTCACCCACGACCAGGACGAGGCCTTCGCCGTCGCCGACCGCGTCGCCGTCATGGCCGCCGGCCGGCTCCTGCAAGTCGACGCACCCGCGGACCTCTGGGTCCGGCCGGCCTCCCGCGAGGTTGCCGCGTTCCTCGGCTACGAAGCCTTCGTCCCGCTCGACAGCCCCGCCGCGGCGCCCCTGCGCGACGCCCTCGACGTGCCGCCGTCCGGCGCGACCCTCGCGCTCGCGGAAGGTGCGTTCGTCGTCGGGCGCACCGGCGTCGCCAAGGGCACCGTCCGCGGGGTCTCGTCGCGACGAGGCCGGTCCGAGGTCCGCGTCGACGTCGACGGGATCGGCGTGGTCACCGCGCTCGGGCCCGTCGGCGGACGCTGGGCGGTCGGCGACGTCGTCGAGCTCGGCGTGGAACCGGACGCGCTCGCGGTCCTCGACGCCTGATCGCGGTCGGCGCCCGACCGGACTACGGTCGGAAGCATCAGGTCGAGCAGGTGAGCACCGAGGTGATGGCGATGACGCTGGAGCTCCGTGAGGTCGTGTCGGTCGACATCCCCGCGCCCCTGTCGAAGGTCTGGGCCTACCTGCGAGATCCGGCGCTGGTGCGCCGCTGGTACGGGTGGGACCACGACGGTCTGGAGGCCGAGGTCCGCGCCTTCGTCGACACCGCGGTCGAGAAGCAGGACGTCGTCGGCGACGCGACCATCCACACCCTGAGCTGGCCGCACCACGACAGGCTGACGCTGCGGTCCGCCGCGCACGAGCCCCACCGCACGCACCTGACCGTCACGCGACGCAGCCACCAGGGCATGGCCACGTTCGACGGCGTGCGCGACGAGACCGACGAGGGCTGGATCGCGTACGCCCACCAGCTGCAGTTCGCGCTGACCGTCCACCCCGACCAGGACCGGCGGACCCTGTCCGTGTTCGGGCTGCCGTCCGGCGACCGCACCGACCGGCTGCTCGACCGCGCCGGTCTGGTCGGCATCCGCGGCGTGCCCATCGGCGGGCACGTCCAGGCGCGCCGGCCCGACGGGACCCTGCTCGGCGGCACGCTCGTCTACGAGACGCCGCTCCAGCTCGGCCTGCGCCTGCACGGCATCTCCGAGATGTACCTCGTGCTCATGGAGACCCCCGCTGCGCACACCCCGCCGCACGGCACCGTCGACGCGATCCTGTCCACGTACGGTCTCGACGACGTCACGTTCGAGCAGGTCCGCGAGCGCTGGTCGCGCTGGTGGGAGATGGCCGTGCCGCGCCGGTCGTCGCGCGTCAGCTCAGCTTGAGCTGCCACTCCCCGGAACCGCCGGCCGGGCGGAAGCCCAGCGCCACGTTGATGGAGAGCATGTAGGAGTTCTCCTCGGCGTTCCACGTGCCGACGCGCCGGATGGTCGGCCGCTCGGCCGCGAGGCGCTGCAGGTTCGCCGTCTTGACCAGCATGCCCAGGCGCTTGCCGCGGTGCTCCTTGATCACCAGCGTGTCGTCCTGGTGCACGAACTCGTCGCTGTTGGGCACCGCCATGAAGCAGGTGAACGCGGCGAGCGTGTGCGTCGGGACGTGCTCGGCGGCCAGCACCAGCAGCTCGAGCTCCCGCTCCTGGTACTGCTTCTCCGTGACCCGGACCCGCTCGGCGTCCCAGACGTCCTCCTCGAGGTCGAGACCACCGAGGGGCGCGTCCGTGCTCATGCGCGTGTTCAGCAGCGCGTACTCGTCCACCCACTCCTCGGGCGCGTGGCTGAGCCAGCTCACCAGGCGGTAGTCGGGTCCGGCATGGGCCTCGGCCTCGGCGCGGTGCTTGGCGACGAGGTCCGCGTCGAACGGCAGGTCGAACACCGAGTAGCGCTCGACCTGCTCCAGCGCGAAGCCTCGCTGCAGCAGGAAGCGTGAACCGGCGGCATCGGCCTCGACGCGTCCGACGCCCGTCGTCGCGGCGAGCGTGCCCGGACCCTCCGGCGGCTCGACCTGCTGGTCCGTGGCCGCCGTGACGGTGGCGCGGCCCGCGTCGCGGACCAGCGTGAGGACCGCGTCGTAGAGCGATGCCCCGACGCCCCGACGGCGCTGCGCCGGTCGCACACCGATCTCGATGCCCGCCGTGTGCGTGTTGTCCTGCAGCGGGAGGTTCACCATCGCGTAGCCGAGGACGCGGGCCGGGTCGGGGGCGTCGTGCTCGTCGTCGGCGACCGCGACCAGGCGCGGCTTGGAGACGTACCGCTGGTCGTGCATCGAACCCAGGACCTCCGTGGCGGTCCGCTCGAAGTCGCGGTTGCCCCACGCGTCGAGCAGCACGTCGTTCATCGCGTCCGTATAGCCGTGCAGGAGCCACGCCCCCTCAGGCGTCTCCGAGACCGGCACCTCACGGATCGACCACGTCGTCATGACCTCCACCATCCGCCTGTCGACCGTCCGTGGCGAACCCTTTTCCGGGCCGTCGCTACTCTCACGAGATGGTGTGGTTGGAGATCGTCGGCTGGGCCGGCTCGCTGCTGGTCATCGTCTCGCTCACGCAGGCGCGGGTGCTGCGCTTCCGGGTGCTGAACCTCGCCGGGGCCGTGATCGCCACGGCGTACAACACGATCGTCGGCATCTGGCCGTTCGCCGTGATGAACGGGGTCATCGCCGTCATCGACGTCTACTGGCTGTTCCGGCTGCACCGCGAGCGGCACGACGCGCAGGTCTACGGCGTCCTCGAGGTCCCCGCCGACGACTCCGTCCTGCGCCACCTGCTCGACACGCACGCCCCCGACATCGCCCGGTTCCACCCCGCCTTCGCCGCCGCCGACCCCGCCCCGTCCGCCGCCTTCGTCGTCGTGCGCGGCGACGAGCTGGTCGGGGCCGTCGTCGTCCGGTCCGCCGGGGACGGCGTCGGCCGGGTCGACCTCGACTACGTGACGCCCCGGTACCGGGACTTCACGCCCGGCGAGTTCGTGTACCGGGACAGCGGCGTGTTCGCCGCGCACGGGTTCCGTCGGCTGGTGGTCGGCGGGTCGCCCGCGCCCGAGTCGCGCGCGTACCTGGAGCGGGTCGGGTTCCGGTCGACCTCCGACGGCTGGGAGCGCGAGGTCCCGACGGCGGCCTGACGATCGGTCGCCGCCGCTCCCGCCGTCCGTCCGTCCGCGCACTGCGCGCACTCGCGCGCCGGGCCTCATGTCGTCGGGCGGCGCTTCGCCTGGACCCTGCTCGCGGTCCGTGTCGCGGACGCCCGCGTTCCGTACGTCCGCTAGCATGAGTTCGGACGACCGAACTTTCTCGAGGGTGAGCCATGATCAGCAGCGCGACGGACGACGCCGTACAGCTCGCTCCACCGCGTCCTCGTCGCGCCCCGCTCCTGCTCGGTCCCGCGTTCGTCGCCGCGATCGCCTACGTCGACCCGGGCAACGTCGCTGCCAACCTCACCGCCGGTGCGCGGTACGGCTACCTGCTGCTGTGGGTGCTCGTCGCGGCGAACGCGATGGCCGTCCTCGTCCAGTACCAGTCCGCGAAGCTCGGCCTGGTCACCGGCGACTCGCTGCCGGGGGTGCTCGGGCAGCGGATGCGCCGCACCCCGCGGCTGGCGTTCTGGATGCAGGCCGAGGTGGTCGCGGCGGCCACCGACATCGCCGAGGTCGTCGGCGGTGCCATCGCCCTCAACCTGCTGTTCGGCGTCCCGCTGCCGCTCGGCGGACTGATCGTGGGCGTCGTGTCGCTGCTCCTGCTCGCCACGCAGAACCGGTACGGGCAGCGGCGGTTCGAGCACGTCATCATCGCCCTGCTCGCCGTCATCACCGTCGGGTTCCTCGCTGGCCTGTTCGTCTCGCCGCCCGACGCCCGCGGCGTCCTGTCCGGTCTGGTCCCGCGCTTCGACGGCACCGACTCGGTCCTGCTCGCCGCCTCGATGCTCGGCGCCACCGTCATGCCGCACGCCATCTACGTGCACTCGGCCCTCGCCCGCGACCGCCACGGCCGCACCACGGGCTCGACGCTCCTGGAGATGCTGCGGTCGACCCGGTGGGACGTCGGCATCGCGCTGGCCATCGCGGGCGCCGTCAACATCGGCCTCCTCCTGCTCGCCGCGTCGGGCCTGCGCGGTGTCCCCGGCACCGACTCGATCCCCGGCGCGTACGACGCGATCGCCGACGCGCTCGGCATGGGCATCGCGATCGCGTTCGCCATCGGCCTGCTCGCCTCCGGCCTGGCGTCCACGTCCGTCGGCGCCTACGCGGGCGCGACGATCATGGAAGGGCTGATCCACCGCCGGATCCCCCTGCTGGTCCGCCGCGTGGTCACCCTGATCCCCGCGATCATCCTGCTGGCCGTCGGCGCCGACGCCACCTGGACCCTGGTCCTCTCGCAGGTGGTGCTCAGCTTCGGCATCCCGTTCGCGGTCATCCCCCTGGTCGCCCTGACCCGCAACCGCACGGTCATGGGCTCCCACCGCAACGGCCCCTGGCTCCACGCCACCCTGCTCCTGGTGGTCACGCTGGTGGTCGCCCTGAACGTCACCCTCCTGATCCTCCTGCTCCTGGGCTGACGGGTTCGCCCACCCGTCTGCGTCCAGCTCACGCTCACGCGGCCGTCGCCGACCACGCGCTCGCTCCGGCGCCGCACTCGTTGGTTGGCGCCGAACTCGTCGATTGGCACCGAACTCGTCGGTCGCAACGGACGAGTTCGACCGCAGGCGACGAGTTCGACCGCAGACGACGAGTTCGGCCGCGTGGCGAGGTCGATCGCTCAGCCGCGAAGGGCTCGGCGTGGACGGAGCGCGGTCGTCGAGCCGGCGGGGATCAGCTGCAGGATGCGACGGGTGAGGGTCGTGCCGCGCAGGTCCTCCTTCGTCACGCGAAGGACTCGCCAGTCGGCCTCGAGAAGGGCGTCATGACGTCGTTTCTCCCGAACGAACTCGTCGGTCGCGCGTCCGTCGTACTTGCCGCGCCCGTCGTACTCCAGCGCCAGTCGCCACTCCTCCCAGCCGAGGTCGCACCAGAACGTTCCGAGCCGTGTCACGACCGGCACCTGTGTCTGCGGTGGCGGGAGGCCGTCCCTCAGGATCACGAAGCGGGCGGCCGACTCGCCGGGAGAGTCGGCCCCGTCGTCGGCGAGCGAGATCACCGCTCGTGCGCGCGTCACACCGCGCCGCCCGGTCCGGCTCGCCAGGACGCGTTCGATCACCTCCCGATCCGCTCCAGCTCGGAGCGCTGCATCGGCGACGACGAGCCCCTGCATCGCAGGGAGGGTCGACGTGCAGTCGACGACGGTGAGTTCCAACGACGTCACCGGCAGGCCGCCAAGGACAGCGCGCTGGTCCTCCGGAGGCACGACGGGGTGGTGCCGCACGGAGGGGTCTCGGCTCGAGCTGGCGGTGTGCCGCTGCATGAGGTGCGTCCGCGTCGGGGTGATCCACAGCGGCAGACCCCAGAGCAATGCGGCCGACTCATGGCTGAACCAGTGCGCGGCGACGAGCCGATGGTGGACGCCCACGATCCGACCGAGAGCGACGGAGAGGGATCGGTCTGGATTGTCGACTGGCTCGCCCGGCAGGTATACGCCACGGGCGATCCGCTCCCACGAGCCGGACGAGCGCCGCGCCCGCAGCACGTCGGCCGGGTTGTTGCGGGCAAGGTGCACGGTCGGCAGGACCACGGGCGGAGGTCCGGAGCGATCCGTCGGTCGTCGTGGCATGGCGGCACCCTCGTCGAAACATCGAGCCGCCACGGGCACTGCCACCACCTCTGTGGACGCACCTCGAGGGCGTGCGGCGGTGGGCGGATCGATCCGGTCGCCGAACTCGTCCCTCCCACCTCGCGCTGGACCCGACGCGCTGAGCCCGTACCGCCCGAACTCGTCGGTTGCGGCCGAACTCGCGCGTTCCAACCGACGAGTTCGGCCGCAACCGACGAGTTCGGCCGCGACCGCTAGCGCGTCGACGACTCCGGTGGCACTGGGGTGGTGTCTTCCAGGTCCGACAGGCGGGACTCCAGGTGGGTGCGTTCGGTCGGGTTGGTGACCAGGGACAGCGCTGCGCGGTAGGCGGCTGCTGCTGCGGTCGGGTGGCCGGCGCGGCGGAGGAGCTCAGCGCGGACGGCGGGGACCCGGTGGTGGCGGGGGAGGGCGTCGTCGAGGCCGTCGAGCAGCTGCAGACCTGCGTCCGGGCCGGACGCCTCGGCCACGGCGACAGCGCGGGCCAGCCGGACGACCGGCGATCCGGTGAGCGCCTCGAGCTGCGCGTACAGGTCAGCGATGACGGACCAGCGGGTGTCGGCCGCCGTCGGCGCGGTGGCGTGCTCGGCAGCGATGAGCGCCTGCAGCCGGTACTCCGTCGCGAGCCGGCTCTGATGGCCGGACGGAGCCGCCGTCGACCCGGGACCGGCGGGTGCGAGGGACTCCAGGAGCGTCACGCCCTCGGTGATCTCGTCGCGGTGCCAGCGGGTGCGGTCCTGGTCCGGGAGCAGGATCAGTGCGCCGGTCGCGTCGAGGCGGGTGTCGCGGCGGGAGTGCTGCAGGAGCAGGAGGGCGAGCAGGGAGCGGACGACGGCGCGGTCGGGCAGCAGGGAGTCGAGGACGCGCAGGAGGCGGATGGCCTCGTCGCCGAGGTCGACGCGCAGGGGGACGTCGCCGACCCCGGGGTGGTACCCGGAGGTGAAGGCGAGGTAGACGACGGTCGCGACGACGTCGAGGCGCTCGTCCAACCGCGAGGCGGCGGGTGTCGCGAAGGGGATGCCGGAGGACGCGAGCCGCTTCTTGGCGCGGGTCATCCGGGCGGCCATGGTCGACTCCTGGACGAGCAGGAGCCGACCGATCTCGGTGGTGGTGAGGCCGACGACGAACCGCAGGGTCAGGGCGACGCGGTCGTCGGGAGCGATGGCGGGGTGGCAGCAGGCGAAGATCAGCCGGAGCTGCTCGTCGGCCACGTGGGCGCCGGGGTCGACGACGGCCGCGGCGGCGGCACGCATCTCGTCGTCGACGACCATCAGGGGTTCCTTCTTCCGTTGGACCGCCTCCGAGCGGAGGCGGTCGAGCACGCGCCGGCGCGCGGCTGTGAGCAGCCACGCGCCGGTGTTCGTCGGGACGCCGTCGACGGGCCAGTGCCGCGCGGCGGCCTCGAAGGCGTCGGAGACGGCGTCCTCGGCCAGGTCGGGGCGTGCGAACTGGCCGATGAGCAGCCCGATGAGCCGCGACCAGTGGGCCTGCCAGGCGTCGGCGAGGGCGTCGTCGGACACGGTCACGCGACGGGCCGCACCTCGAACGTGCCCGACGCGGGCAGCTGGTCCAGGACCACGTCGAGGTCCGACGCCTCGAGCACCTGGATGCCGGTCAGCGCCGACGCGGGCCCGTCGAACGTCCCGTCGCGCAGTGCGCGGTCCTGCACCGAGGTCGCCGTGTCCACGGGACCCAGTGTGATGCCGGCGGGCAGCACCGCGGGGCCGAACGCGAGGACGACGAACCTCACGAGGCGGTCAGAGCGTCGGCGCCGTTCACGGGGACGCCGTCCTCGAACCGTTCGGTCGGCCGGATCTCGGCGGTCTCGCCGTTGAGGACGAGCGCGGACACCGCCTCGGTCAGCGCGTCGAGCGTGGTGCGGGCGACCAGGTAGAACCCGGCCACCTGCTCCGCCGTCTCGGCGTAGGGGCCGTCGGTGACGACGACTCCCGCGCGCCCGTCGGACCGCAGCGACCGCGCCCGGGCGGCCGCACCGAGGGCCCGGGTGGCGACGATCTCCCAGCCCTGGTCGGCGCAGTGCCGGTGGAACCCGCTGTGAGCGGCCCACGCGCGCTCGGACTCCTCGGCGGTGAGCGCGGCGGCGCGGGCGTCGTCGCGGTAGAGGATGACGGTGAACTCGGCCATGTCAGCTCCTGCTGATCGGGGGACGCCTGGTGCGTCCCGCTGCCCCGATGACGCGCGGCTCGCGACGGGATCGACAGTTCACATCTGGGCGATCTCGCGGACCTCGATCGTGTACTCCGGCAGGAGCATCGCGTGCTTCAGCACGGCCTCCCTGCTGGGCGCCGTGACCAGGTAGAAGCCGCCGAGCTGTTCGACGGTCTCGGCGAAGGGGCCGTCGGTGATCTCCGCGTCGTCGCCGGCCCGCCGCAGGGTGACGGCCGTGGTCACGGACTGGAGCGCCTCGCTCGCCAGGAACGTCACGCCGAAGTCGGCGGCCCGGTCGTCGTAGTCGCCGTGCTGCCGGTAGTACTCCGCCTTCGTGGCCTCGTCCGCGTTGTCCCAGTCACCCTCGGTGGCGTACATGAGGAGGATGAACGTCTGGAGGCTCATGCGTCGTGCACCACGGTCGGGCGCAGCTCGATCCCGCCGCCGTCGGTCAGGAGGTGCTCGCCGGCGAGCCGGGCCAGACCCTGGACGTCGTCGGTCTCGATGACGTAGTAGCCGCCGAGGTGCTCGGCCAGCTCGACGTACGGTCCCTCGGTGATCGTGAGCTCGCCGTCCTCGGGTCGCTGCACGGTGACGGAGTTCTTCGAGAACCCCAGCTCGTCGCCACCGAGGATGCGGTAGCCGCGCTGCTCGCACGCCTCCGAGAACGCCCCGTGCTCGCCCATCGCACGCTCCTGGACCTCCGGTGACGCGTTCTCCCACATGTCTTCGTCGCCCCAGAGCAGGACTGTCCACCGGTCTGTCATGACGTCATCTCCCTCATGCGTCCACTGTGCCTGTCGGGGTGATGACGCGCGAGGGTTCCGGAAATCGACAGACCTTGACAGGCAAGTGCGTGCTTGCCTATACATGACGGGTGGCAGCCGACATCTACAAGGCTCTCGCCGACGCCACCCGCCGCGCGATCCTCGACGAGCTGCAGGACCGCGACGGGCAGTCGCTGTTCGAGCTGTGCACGCGGCTGACCATGCGGCACGGGCTGGGGTCCACCCGGCAGGCGGTCTCGCAGCACCTCGAGGTGCTCGAGGACGCCGGCCTGGTGACCGTCCGTCGCGAGGGCCGCTACAAGTTCCACCACCTCGACACCGGACCGCTGCGGCAGATCGCCACCCGCTGGCCCGTCCCCGACGAAGGAGTCTCCCCATGATCCGCATCACCGTGACCAGCGTGTTCGTCGACGACCAGCAGAAGGCCCTCGACTTCTACACCGACGTGCTGGGGTTCGTCCTGAAGAACGACATCCCCCTCGGCGGCGACGACCGCTGGCTGACCGTCGTCTCCCCGGCCGTCCCGGACGGGGTCGAGCTCCTCCTCGAGCCCAGCGGGCACCCCGCCGTCGGTCCGTACAAGGCGGCGCTGGTCGAGGACGGGATCCCGGCGACGTCGTTCGGGGTCGACGACGTCCAGGCCGAGTTCGAGCGGCTGACGGCGCTGGGGGTGCGGTTCGTGCAGGAGCCGACCGACCTGGGACCGGTCATCGTCGCGGTCCTCGACGACACCTGCGGCAACCTGATCCAGCTCGCGCAGCTGACCTCCGCCTGATCAGAGGCCCTCCGGGGGAGCGATCGACTCGCGGATCTCGGCCACCTCGCCCGTGCCGCGGATCAGCTCGCCGACGAGCGAGGTGAGCCCGTCGACGTCGTCCGTCTCGATCCGGTAGAAGCCCGCGAGGACCTCGGTCGGCTCGGCGAACGGGCCGTCGGTCACGGACGTGCGGCCGTCCCGCAGGCGCACCACGCGCGACACCGAGTGGTGGAGCTCGGCGCTGTCGCAGATGACGTGCCCGCCGTCGGCGCAGGCGCGTGCGAACTCCTCGTGCACGCGGTGGCCGGGGATGCGGTCGGGGGCGTCGTCGCCGTGCCAGACGGTCTGGTCGCCGTACAGCGCCACGATGTACTCGGTGGTCATGGTGATCCCTCTCGTGCTCGTCGTCGGTCGGTCGTGCCCATGACGCACGCCGCTCGTCCCGATCGACAGAGTCGCACGCCGGTGATTCGGTAGGGCGATGAGAACTGCGGTGGTGACGGGCGGCGGGACAGGGATCGGACGCGCGGTGGCGCGCAGGCTGGTGGCCGACGGGGACGACGTGGTGATCGTCGGCCGACGTCGTGACGTGCTCGAGGAGGCCGCCGCGGGAGCGATGCGGGTCGAGGTCGCCGACCTGCGCGACCCGGCCGAGGTGGCGGCGCTCGCGAAGCGCTTGGGCGCGGTCGACGTGCTGGTGCTCAACGCGGGCGGCTCGCTCGAGAAGCGGGACGACAGCCTGCAGGCGACGGCCGACCTGTGGGTCGACGAGTTCCGCCTGAACGTGCTGACGACGGTCCTGCTCGGTGAGGCGCTGCTGCCGGCGATGCCGCGACCGGGTGGGCGCATCGTCGCGATGAGCTCGGTGGCCGCCCTGCGCGGTGCGGGGTCGTACGGCGCCGCGAAGGCGGCGATCAACTCCTGGGTCACGGGGACTGCCGCCCGGGTGGCAGCCGACGGGATCGCCGTGAACGCCGTCGCGCCGGGGTTCGTGCCCGACACCGAGTTCTGGGCGGGTCGGCTCGACGACGCCGAGTACGCGCGCCGGCTGGCCCGGGTGCCGATGGGTCGGCCGGGGTCGGTCGAGGAGGTCGCCGCCGCCGTCGCGTATCTGGCGTCGCCGGACGCGGGCTGGACCACAGGTCAGGTGCTGGGCGTGCACGGCGGGGCGGTGCTCGCGCGGCTCTGAGAACGAGCGTGTATCGCTAGGGGTTGTCAAAGATAGATCGACGATATATCGTTACGTCATCCGGTCGAGATCGCACGACCTCCCGGACGCCGCGGCCGAGCGACCCCGCCCCCGCGACCCACATCGTCAGGAGACACCTCATGCGACACCCCCACCACCCCTTCTCCAGCACCACCACCGACCCGACCGCCGAGCGCGGCCGCACCCGTCGCCGTCGCGGCGACTTCCCCGACGCCCCCTACGAGGAGGGCTTCGACCCGCGCCGCGGAGGTCCCCGCGGAGCGTTCCCGCACGAGCACCACGAGCACGACGGACACCGCGGCTTCGGCCCCGGCGGCCCGCGTGGCTTCGGTGGTCCCGGCTTCGGCCCGGGCGGCCGTGGCCGCGGTCCCGGCCGTCGCGCCGGACGCGGCGACATCCGCGCAGCGATCCTGCTGCTCCTCGCCGAGGAGCCGATGCACGGCTACCAGCTGATCCAGCAGATCGGCGAGCGGTCGGGCGGCACCTGGCGGCCCAGCCCCGGCGCCATCTACCCGGCGCTCAACCTCCTCGAGGACGAGGGCCTCATCGCCATCACGTCCGAGTCGGGCCGCAAGATGGCCACGCTCACCGAGGCGGGCGGCACCTACGTCACGCAGAACGCCGAGCAGCTGGGCAGCCCGTGGGAGGACGCCGCGAGCCGGCCGACCTCGCCGGGTCGCGCGCTGCGCGGAGCTCTCGAGGCGCTCGGCGCGGCGGCCCACCAGGTCGCCCGCACGGGCACCGACCAGCAGGCGACCAAGGCGCTCGAGGTCCTCGACCGCGCGCGCCGGGACCTCTACCTGATCCTGGCCGGCGACCCGCAGTCGGTCCCGGACCCGGCACCGGAGGCCTGACCTCCGGCTTCCCGACGAGGCACCCCGCGGCTCATGCTGCGGGGTGCCTCGCTGCGTCGGGGCGATGAGAGAATCTCGCGTCATGGTCGACTCGACGACACCGCCCACTCCGTTACCGCGCGGGATCGGCAGGCCCGCGACGGCGGCGCTGGCACTGGCGGGCATCACGACGCTCGACGACGTCCGCGGCGTGGATCCCGACGAGCTCCTGCGGCTGCACGGCGTCGGCCCGAAGGCGATCCGGGTCCTGCGCGAGGCGCTGGCCGCGACAGGTTGAGCCGGGCTACTGCGGCATCGCGAACCGGGCGTGCACTCCCGGTGAGTACAGCACCGAGTCGGGCGGTCGCGATGCCACTCCCGGCAGCCCGCCTGCGGCGACGAGCTCGTCGTCCAGCGACACCAGCGACGCCCGTCGCAACGGCCAGGGTTCGTGCTCGTTGGGCACGAACCGCGTCCGCCCCCGCAGGACGGTGTGCATGCCCCAGCGCGCGGTGAGGAAGTCGGCCAGCGGGTCGTCGACGACCGCCTGGCGCGTCGGTCGGACGACGATCCGCGACGACGGCCGATCGCCGGTGAGGCGGGTCGAGCGGTAGTCGATGGCGTCGTCGGAACGCCGGATCGACATCCGCGCCCACTGGTACGGCACGTTCATGACGGTCCGTGCGCCGAGCACCGTGAGCACCCGCGACGCCTCCAGCGACCGGAACAGCACGCCGCGCCGGCCCTCGTCGTCGACCGTGTAGAGCCGGACGTTGATCTCGGGGAAGTCGCCGATGTACGGCAGCGCCGGCCCGGGGACGAGCGTGAACCGCTCCATCCGGAACGCGATGAGGCCGACCCAGGAGCTGCCGTCGAGCTCGTCGGGCCGGGTCCCCGGCGGCAGGAGCGGCGCGACGACGTCGGACGACACCCGCCAGTGCAGGAAGCTGACCCGCACCCAGTCCTGCGACAGGATCACGCGCCCGCTGAGCGGCGTCGCGACGGGCTGGATGGGATCCATCCGGCCACCGTAGATGCCCGCCGGGTCAGACCGGGGTGGCAGCCGCGGCGGGCTTGCGGGAGGGCGACCGCAGCAGCGCCACGCCGAGGACCAGGAGGACCAGGTACCAGACGGAGTAGATCGACGAGCCGATCGCGGTCAGCGGGTCGTCGGCCAGCCAGCCGGCGGGCACCAGGGTGACGGCCCAGGCGACGGCGACGACCGCCAGCGACCGACGCAGCCAGACGGGGGCGACGTCGGCCGCGCGCCAGGCGAGGACGCCGAGCCCGACGGCCCACACGCCCTGCAGCAGCCAGCCGAGGTTCTCGCCGAGCGCCCCGCCGGCGTAGGCGTTGATCAGATCGTAGGTCGCGGCGGTGGCCTCCGTGGTCGCGGCGGAGGCGGTCGGGTCGAGGTAGCGCTCGGCCAGGCCGGGCACGACGAGCGGCCAGCGGATCCAGCCGAGGCTCTGGATGACAGGGGCGAGGATGCCGAACGCGGTGACGGTGAGGAGTGCGGCATCGGTGCCGCGGCTGCGGGCGAGCAGCAGGTGCAGCGCGATGACGCCGGGGATGAGGACGAGGCTGCCGGCCATCTGGAGCAGGAAGAGGGACTGGACGGTCCCGGCGACCTCCGCGAACGCGGGCAGGACCTCGGAGGCGGGGGCGTCGAGGATGTCGGGCCAGCCGAACCGCATGCTCAGGCCGACGCTGGCGACGAGGGCGAGGGTGCCGGAGGCGATGAGCGAGAAGGCGGCGGTGCGGCGGTCGTTGACCATGGGACGCTCCTGACGGACGAAACGAGAACACTGTTCTCTCTTGTGTGAACAGTGTTCTCGCGAGTCGCACGGAAGTCAAGAACAGTGTTCTCGTTTATGCTGCGCGGATGGCTGCCACCGTGCGCGAGCGACGTCGTCAGGAGACGACCGACGCGATCCTGCGCTCCGCCCGCACGCACCTCGAGCAGGCCGGCGTCGAGGGGGTCACGCTGCGCGCGGTGGCTCGCGACCTCGGCATCGCGGTGTCGGCGCTCTACCGGTACGTCGACAGCCGCGACGACCTGCTCACCGAGCTGCTGGTCGAGGCGTTCACGGAGCACGGCGACGCGGTCGACGCGGCCGTCGACTCGGCACTCGCCGACGACCCCGACGACGTCGCCGCAGCCATCACCGCCGGGCTGCGTGCCTACCGGGCGTGGTCGGTGGCGCACGCGGCGCAGTTCGGCCTCGCGTTCGGCGCCCCGGTGCCCGGCTACCACGCACCCGCGGGCCGCACCATCGCCGTCGCCGTCCGGCCCGGGAGCCGGATCATGGCCCTGCTCGCGACGGCCTACGCGCGCGGCCTGGTCGACGACGACGTGCTGACCGCGCGGGCGTCGACCCTCGACGACGGCACCGCTGCCGGGTTCGACGCCCTGGCCGCCCGGCAGTCCTACCCGCTGCCCGCACCCGTGATCGCGCTGGCCGTCGACGCGTTCGTCCGGGTGCACGGGTTCACGGTCATGGAGGTCTTCGGCCAGCTGCGCCCGCTGGTCAGCCCCGCGGACGCCTACTACGAGCAGCTGCTGCGCGAGATCGTCGCGACGCTCGGCCTGCACGCCTGACCGCTCAGTGCCGCGTGATCGGCACTTTCCGACGAGATCGGCAGTCGCAACTCACGATCTCGTCGGAAACAGCCGAACTCGTCAGCTGCGGCCGAGCTCGTCGGTTGCAACGGACGAGTTCGGCCGTGAGTGACGAGTTCGGCCCCCGCGAGGTCAGACCGCCGGGATCGTCGACGTGTCGATGACGAAGCGGTAGCGGACGTCGCTGTTCACGACGCGGTCGTAGGCCTTGTCGACGTCGTCGGCGGTGATCGTCTCGACGACCGAGCCGAGCCCGTGCTCCGCGCAGAAGTCGAGCATCTCCTGGGTCTCGCGGATGCCGCCGATGTTGGAGCCGGACAGGTTCCGACGAGCGCCTGTCAGCGAGAAGACGCGGAACGACTGCTTGTTCTCGGGCAGCCCGACGAACACCAGCGACCCCTCGAACCGCAGCAGCGACAGGTACGCGTCGACGTCGATGTCGGCGCCGACGGTGCTGATGATCAGGTCGAACGACCGGCGCAGGTCCCGGAAGGTCTGGCGGTCGCTCGACGCGTAGTAGTGGTCGGCGCCCAGCGCGAGCCCGTCGGCCTGCTTGGACAGCGACTGGCTGAGCACGGTGACCTCGGCGCCGAGCGCGTGCGCGAGCTGCACGCCCATGTGCCCGAGCCCGCCCATGCCGACGATGGCGACCTTCTTGCCCGGCCCCGCACCCCAGTGCTTCAGGGGCGAGTAGAGGGTGATCCCGGCGCACAGCAGCGGTGCGGCGACGTCCAGCGAGATCCCCGACGGGATGCGCAGCGCGTAGTTCTCGTCGACCACGATCTGCGTCGAGTAGCCGCCGTACGTCGGTGACCCGTCGTAGGCCTTGCTGTTGTACGTGCCGACGTTCCCGTTCAGGCAGAACTGCTCCTCGCCGGCCAGGCACATCTCGCACTCGCGGCAGGAGTCGACGAAGCATCCGACGCCCGCGCGGTCGCCGACGGCGTGCTTGGTCACGCCCGACCCGACGGCGGAGATGAGGCCCGCGATCTCGTGCCCGGGGACCATCGGGAACCTGGCCTTGCCCCACTCCTCGCGAGCCTGGTGGATGTCGGAGTGGCAGATCCCGGCGTACGCGATGTCGATGAGGACGTCGTGCTCGCCGAGCTCGCGGCGCTCGACGGTGCCGCGCTCGAACGGGGCGCCGGCGGACGGGGTGAGCAGTGCGGGGACGGTCAAGGACACAGTGATCTCCTCAGAGGCACGACGGGTGGGCTGGTCCCATCATGCGCCTGTGCCGATCCACGCGCGTGTCATCGTCTGCACGGTGGACCCGTCGAGGTCGGCCAGCTTGGTCCCCGCGAACGCCCGCGCGGTCGGCGACGTCTGCACGCGGACGGGTGGGTCCTCGTCCATGAGGAGCTCGACCAGGAGAGCGGCGACGTCGTCGGCGGACTGGGCGTTGGCGAACGCGCCCGCGGTCCGCTCGAGGTAGGCGGCCAGCAGGGGCGCATACGGCCCGTCGTCGGCCGAGGGGCGCCCGACGTTCGCGACGAACTCGCTGGCCACGGCGCCGGGTTCGACGATCACGACCCGCACGCCCAGCGCCGCGGCGACGGGCGCGAGGCTCTCGAGGAACCCCTCGACGGCGAACTTGGCGGCGCAGTACGCGTCGTTGAACGGCTGGCCGACGACGCCCCCGACGCTCGAGATCGTCAGCAGCCGCCCGCCCGACGCGCGCAGGTGCGGCAACGCCGCCTGGGTCATGGCGACGACCCCGAAGAAGTTGAGCTCCATGTTCGCGCGGAACGCGTCCATGCCGAGGGTCTCGGCGGTGCCGACCTGGCCGGCCCCGGCGTTGTTGACCACCGCGTCCAGGGAGCCGTGGTCGGCGACGACGGACGCGACCACGGCGTCGACGGCGGCGTGGTCGGTCACGTCCAGCGCACGGAGGTCGAGCGGGAACCCGGCGCCGCGCTCGCGGAGGACCGAGGCCTTGGAGAGGTCCCGCATCGTCGCGACGGTGGTCCAGCCGGCGTCCGCGGCGGCCAGCGCGGTCTCCAGCCCGATGCCGGTGGAGGTGCCGGTGATGAGGACGGTGGGCATGAGGACCTCCGGGGGTGGTTCGGGTGCGCCGTTCCATCCTCCGCCCGCTCTCGTCGGTCCGCTCAGACGTCGGGCGTGGTCCTTGCTCAGGGCGGTGCACGGTGACGGCCGACCCGAGGACGACGTCGATCTCCGCCGCGCGGCTGAGGCGGCCGGAGCGGGCGGCACGCGACGATGACGCCGTGACGACGACAGCCGGCCCACCTCCCGCCCAGACGACAGCCGGTGCACCTCCCGCCCAGACGACCGCCCACGCCCGGCCGGCTGACGATCCGCCCGCCGCCTACTCGTGGCGCTGGTGGGTCCCGTCGGGCGTGGTCGCGCTGGTGGTCGCGATGTTCCTGCTGGCCACCCCGGAGGTGGGCCGGTTCCTGCTGTTCGACGTCGGGCTGTCGCCGGAGGACGGGTGGGTGTCGTTCGACCGGCTCGCCTTCCTCGGCGGTGCCTGTGTCGTCGTCGGGGTGGCGCTCGGACGCCGGTGGCCGGTCTGGGCGACCGCCCTCACGCTGCTCCCGTTCCTCGTGGTGCCGTGGTACGGCGCGATCGTCTGGGGGTGGTGGCTGGGGATCGTGGCCGTGGCCGTGCTGGCGGCGCTGGACGGGATCCGTCGTGCTGTGGTCCCCACGGCGGCCGCGCTGCTGGTGGCCGCCTGGTACTGCGGGACCGCGATACCGGCCTACCTGCCGATCGGTGCGGTCACCGCCGGCGGGCGTGGGGGATACGCGCGGGGGATCCTGACCGTGTACGTCGTCGCCGTCCTGACGGCGGTTGCCGTGGGCTACGCGGTCGGATCGGTCCGCCGGTCGCAGCGTCGCGTCGCCGATGCCCAGGTCACCGAGCGGCACGCCCTGGAGATCGAGTCCCTCGCCGGGGAGCGCGCCCGCCTTGCGCGGGACCTGCACGACGTGGTCGCGCACCATGTGTCGCTGGTCGCGGTCCGCGCGGAGTCGGCGCCGTTCCTGCACCCGGACCTGAACGACGACGCGCGCGAGGTCCTGGCGGCCATCGCGTCGGACGCCCGCGAGGCCCTCACGGAGCTGCGGCAGGTGCTCGTGGTGCTCCAACGCACGTCGGACGAGAGCGAGCGTGCTCCGCAGCCGACGGCGTGCGACGTCGACGACCTGGTGGCCTCCGCGGTCGCGGCGGGTCAGTCGGTCGCGCTCGACGGCTCGTGGCGCGACGTCCCGCCGGCGACCGGCTACGTGCTCTACCGAGCCGTCCAGGAAGGGCTGACCAATGCCCGACGGCACGCGGCGGGGAGCCTGACCACCGTGAGCCGGACGCAGTCGGCGACATCCGTGGGCCTCCGGATGTCCAACGCGGCAGACGGCGGCGCGGAACCGGGTCGCGGCCTGATCGGGATGCGCGAACGCGTCGAGGCGCTGGGTGGCACCATGACGGCCGTGGTCGTCGACGGAGAGTTCGTGCTGGAGATCGAGGTGCCCGCGTGACCCGGGTCGTCGTCGCCGACGACCAGCCGGTCGTCCTGCAGGGCTTCGCGGCGATCATCGGAGCGGCACCGGACCTCGAGGTGGTCGGTTCGGCGAAGGACGGCCGCGAGCTGCTGCGGCTGGTCGCGTCCGAGAAGCCCGACGTCGCGGTGGTCGACGTGCGGATGCCGGTGCTCGACGGGATCGCGGCCACCCAGCGGATCAGCGCGGAGCACCCGTCGACCCGCGTCCTGATCCTGACGACGTTCGACCTGGACGAGTACGTGTACGACGCCCTGCGCGCGGGAGCCAGCGGCTTCCTGCTGAAGGACGTGACGGCGGACCGGCTGGTCGAGGCGGTGCGGATGGTCGCGGAGGGCTCGATGCTGCTGGGGCCCACGGTCACCCGGCGGCTGGTCGAGGACTTCACCACGCGGTCGCCGGCGCCGACCAGGGCGAAGGGTCTCGACGACCTCACGCCCCGCGAGCTCGAGATCCTGAGGGCGGTGGCGCGAGGGCTGTCGAACGCGGAGATCGGTGCGGAGCTGTGGATCGCCGAGCCGACCGTGAAGTCGCACGTCTCGGAGGCGCTGCGCAAGCTGGGCTGCCGGGACCGGGTGCAGCTGGTGATCGCGGCCTACGAGTCGGGGCTCGTGGGGTCCTGACGGCGCCGGCCGACGTAGAGCAGGTGCCCGGCGGTCGCGAGCACACCGGGATCCGACGCCGTCGCGACGAGACGGTCGAGCAGCCGGGTGTACGCCGCCGGGTCCTCGAGCCGGAGCTCCTCGAGCCCGTCCTCGACGCCCGTGAGGAACCCGTGCGTCGAAGCCAGCGTCACCGTCGAGAAGCCGTGCGACTCGAAGAACGGCGCGACGTCGCGCGGCTCGACGCCGTACACGTGGGTGAACCGGTCGGGGACGGCGTTCTCGAACACGCCGTCGTCGAGCAGGCGGTCCAGGACCGCGGGATCTGCCAGCTGCCACCGCTCGTCGGGCAGCGACAGGAGCCGGCGCACGGAGACGTACCGCGGCATGAGCGCGACGGCGACCCGACCACCGGGTCGCGTGACCCGCGCGAGCTCCCGGGCAGCGAGCGCGCGGTCGGGGGCCGTCGTCAGGTGGTACATCGGCCCGAGGCTGAGGACCGAGTCGAAGGTGGCGTCGCCCCAGCGCGAGAGGTCCCGGGCGTCGATCTGGACGACCTCCCGGACCGTGCCCGCAGGCAGTGACGACTCGGCGATGGCGAGCAGCTCGGGGGACAGGTCCGCCAGGGTCACGTCCCAGCCGAGCTCCGCGAGCCACACGGAGTACGGCCCGGTGCCGCCGCCGAGGTCGAGCGCGCGACCGGGTGCGCCGAGGTGGGGTTCCAGGAGCCGGGTGGTCAGCACGCGCTCGAGCAGACCCTCCGCGGAGAGCAGCCGGTCGCGCTCGTGCTGGCTCTTCGCGGCGTAGTAGGCCTGCACGGCCGACGGGTCCATCAGGGCCGCCGCACCAGCGCGAAGACGCCCCAGCCGAGGTACGGCCGCTGGTGGGTGACGTACTCCAGGGGCGCCGTCGACAGCTCGTGCCGCAGGGCCGGTGCCAGCTCGTCGTCCGGGTTCTCGTCGAGGAACCGCCGCACGTTCAGCCACTGCGCGGCCACGTACCGGTCCCAGCTGGCCTCGTCGGCGAGCACCATCTCGACCAGGTCCCAGCCGGCGTCGCGGGTCTGCTCGACCAGGGCCGGCAGGGTCACGAAGTCGCCGATCGCGAGGGCCGCCTCCGGGGGGTCGGTCCGCCAGAACGGCTCGCCGACGAGCGCGATCCCGCCGGGTCGCAGGGACCGACCCAGGAGGTCGAGCGTGCCGACGACCCCGCCGCCGATCCACGTCGCGCCCACGCACGAGGCGATGTCGACCGCCGACTCCGCCACGTAGCCGGAGGCGTCGCCCTGCACGAACGTCACCTCGACCCCGAGTGACGCCGCCCGCTCGCGGGCCGCCGCGACGAACACCGTGCTCAGGTCGACTCCGGTGCCGACCGTCCCGTGGTCCCGCGCCCAGGTGCACAGCAGCTCGCCCTTGCCGCACGCGAGGTCGAGCAGCGTGGTGCCGGGGGTCAGGTGCAGCGCGCGGCCGAGGGTGGCCAGCTGGGCGTCGGTGAACGGGTCGAGGATCCGGTGGCTGCTCTCACGGATCGTGTGGTGACGGGGGAGGTCCATGCGCCGGACGTTACGTCCGGCAGGGCACCCGGGCGAGCAGATATGACCCGCGACCGCGGTATCACTCCGTCGGACGTCCCTCTCGTTCTCGGTGACAGGACCGACGGCGAAGGGGGACGACGATGTCGTACGGCATCGGCACCGAGTGGATCAACGCGTACAACAACCTCAACGCGCTGACCCACGAGCACGAGGACGCAGGCGGCTTCTACGACGAGCTGCGTGTGCACGACGGCGCGACCGGGAAGTTCAACTGGGGCGACGGCAACGCGTTCGAGGACGACTTCAAGGCGAACGCCCGCGGAGGGCACGCCGACCAGTGGGTGGAGCAGGCCGACATCGTCTACTTCACCGGGCACGGCAGCCCGAGCGGCTTCTACTTCCGCAGCGACGTACCCGACGACTCCCAGGTGCAGGGCGACTTCACGACGAGCGCGGCCGGCAACGACGGCGACCTGCGCCTCGGCCACGGCGACCTGGAGTGGTTGGGCCTGGAGGTGTGCAACACCCTGCAGATGGACGCGTTCCAGCAGGGGGCCAACCGCGACGTCTTCGACCGGTGGGCCGACGCGTTCGAGGGTCTGCACGCCCTGCTGAGCTTCACGACGACGAGCCTCGACCTGGCCAACCCGGGGCGGGCCTTCGCGTCCGCGCTCGACGGCCGGTGGATGACCGCCATGTACGGCATCCCGGAGTTCCTCATCGGCCGCCACCCGATGCGCGTGATCGACGCGTGGTTCTGGATGGCGCAGTTCACGCAGCCCAGCTGGGTGGAGTCGGCGGTGCTCTACGCCAACAGCTCCGGCACCAACACCGGCGCGGACTTCCTGCACGGCCACGGCTTCGTCAGCACCGACCCGCACCGCGGCGGCTCCTGGTTCTCCTGGACCTGGATCCCGCACGCCTGCTGAGCGCTCGCACACTTCTCGAGAGGAACAGTCATGACCACGATCTCGGTCGCCCGTGTGCGACCTGCAGCCCTGGACGACGACCGCCTGCGGGCGCTCGCCGAGGCCTTCCGCATCGACGGTGACGTCGTGCGCACCGAGGAGGCGTTCGCCCTCGTCGGCAAGGAGGCCACCCTCGTGCACGGCGGACCGGGCAACCGGCTCGCCGGCGTCACCACCCTGGTGGACACGGTCCGTGGCGTCGCCGCCACCGACCCCGAGAAGGAGCACCCCGAGCCGCTCCCCGCGGAGAAGGCACTGGGCGTCACCGCCGAGCTCACCGAACGCTTCGGGCTGGGCCCGACGGCCGCGCAGTTCGACGGCGTGCGGCTGGAGTCGACCATCGACGCCACCGTCGTCCAGGCCGTGCGCTTCGACGGCAAGGAGCGGACGCGGTTCGCGGTGAAGACCGACGTGCGCAGCCGCGTGACGCTCGATGGCATCCCGGTGACGGGTCCGCGGGCGGGCCTGAACGCCACGTTCCTCGACGACGGCCGGCCGCTGAGCCTCATGGCGACCACCTGGGACGCCGTCGAGCTGGACCACGAGGCGGAGCTCGTCGAGGAGGGCGAGGCGCTGGAGCGTGTCCTCGAGGCGGCGCGTCACCGCAAGGAGCGCCGGGGCACCGACCTCAAGGTCGTCTCGTCGGTGCTGGCCTACTGGGCTGCGCCGTACGAGGGCGGCGCCGACCTGCTGGCGCCCAGCTGGTTCATCGAGCTGGCTCACTCGGCCGACGAGTACGGGAACGACGGCCCGAAGCAGCTGGTCCGGGTCGGCGCGACCCGCTGAGCACGCGGACGGCCTGCGCCCGGAGGGGAGCGCAGGCCGTCCGTCGTCACATGTCTCGGTAGCGCACGGCCTTGCCCAGCGCGGCGCGGAGCCCATCGGCGTCGAACCGCTGGATGTAGGCCGCGGTGTCGCGCTGGTAGCGCCAGCCCTCTGCGAGCGGGCCGACGTCGACCGTGTCGAAGCCCAGCTCGTCGATGAGCTCGGCCACCGCGGCGCGGGCCTCGTCCGAGTCGCCGGCGACGGCGAGCGCGCGACGGTCCGGCGTGCCGGCGGGGGCGCCCTGCGTGGTGAGATCGCCGGCCCCGATGTGGTTGAAGGCCTTGACCACGTGCGACTGCGGCAGGTGGCTCTGCAGGAGCTCCGAGACGGTGGTCGACTCGTCGTCCAGGGACGGGATCTGGCCGTCGCGCTGCGGGTAGTAGTTGTTGGTGTCGATGACGACCTTGCCGGCCAGGGGCGCGACGGGCACGTCCTTCACGTTCTTGGTCGGGATGGTCACGACGACCACGTCCCCGGCCGCGGCGGCCTCGGCCGACGTCCCGGCGCGCGCCCGGTCGCCGAGCTGGTCCACCAGGTCGGTCAGGGTCTCCGGACCGCGGGAGTTGCTGACGACGACGTCGTAGCCCTGGGCGATCGCGAGCTGCGCGAGGGCGCCACCGATGTGGCCGGCGCCGATGAATCCGATAGTGGTCATGGTGGTGGGCAACCTCCGCGTCCCCGCTGGTGTTCCCGCGTAGCCTCGACAGGTGACCCGTTCCGCCCCGCACCCGTGGCACGGCGCCGTGGAGCCCGGCACCCCCACCCTCGTCGTCGGGGTGCTGCCGAACCAGTCACCGGCGGTCGTGCGTGGTGCCGCGTCGCTGGCACACGCGATGCGCGCGTCGTTGGTCTGCGTCTGGGCGGACCCGGCGCGGAGCTTCGTCGCCGAGGAGCCCGACGGCACCCTCGTCACCACCCCGCTGGACCCTGACCACGCCGACAGCCAGGCGGGGGACGGCGTCGCGGAGACCGCGCTGAGCAAGCAGCTCGCGGCGGACCTCGCAGGCGTGGACGTCCCGTGGAGGTTCGTCTACACCGTCGGCGAGGCGTCCCGGGCCCTGGCTCGGGTCGCGCGGGAGTCGGGCGCCCTGCTGATCGTCATCGGCAGTCGGCGTCCCGGGATCGGCGGCTGGATGAACCACCTGATCGGCGGCTCCACGGCGGGTCACCTGGCGCACACCCAGTCCGTGCCCGTCACGATCGTCCCCCTCTCCTCGGGGGACCACCCGTGACGCGATCGCCGCACCTCGACCCGCGCCTGGTCGCGGTCGTCGCGGTCGGCGGTGCCGTGGGCACGGCCGCGCGCTGGTCCCTGACGCAGACGGTCGGCGCCTCGTCGAGCGGATGGCCGACGGCGACGTTCGTCGAGAACCTGCTGGGGTCCTTCCTCCTCGGGGCCCTGCTGGAGGTTCTGCTGCGCCGGGGTCAGGAGTCCCGACGGAGCCTCGTGATCCGGCTCGGTGCGGGGACCGGGGTGCTCGGCGGGTTCACGACGTTCAGCAGCCTCGCCATCGAGATGGAGCGGCTGCTCGCGGGCGGTCAGGCGACGATGGCGCTGGTGTACGGGGTGTCGAGCGTGGTGCTGGGGCTTCTCGCGTGCGTGGCGGGTATCGCCCTCGGCGCCCGGCACCACCGCTGGCGCCACGAGCGTCTGCCGCTGCCGGACGAGGCGCCGTGACCCTGGTGCTGGTGGCCCTGCTCGGCGGGGTCGGTGCGGCGACGCGGTTCATGGTCGACGGTGCGGTGCGCTCCCGCTGGACGCGGGTCTTCCCGCTGGCCACCCTGGTGGTCAACGTCAGCGGCTCGCTCCTGATCGGCCTGCTGACCGGCGCGCACCTGTACCACGGCCTCGGTCCGCGCATGCTGCTGGTGGCCGCCACGGGCTTCTGCGGCGGGTACACCACGTTCTCGACCGCGATGGTGGAGACCGTGCGGCTGATCCAGGCGGGCGAGCTGCGCCGGGCGACCGCGAACGCGCTGGGGTCCTTGCTGTTGTGCCTCGGCGCAGCGGCACTCGGCGTCGGCATCATGGCGATCTAACGCACGATCGTACTGTTCGTGATAGTCATGTCCCATGAGCAAAGGTGACGCCACCCGTCAGGCGGTGATCGACCAGGCGGTCGAGATCGCCGGGCGCCTCGGCGTCGCCGGTCTGACCATCGGCACCCTGGCCAGCGCGAGCGGCCTGTCGAAGAGCGGTCTCTACGCGCACTTCCGCTCCAAGGAGGCGCTCCAGCTCGCGGTGCTGGGCAGCGCGCGCGAGCACTTCGTCGACCAGGTCTTCCGGCCGGCGCTCGCGGCCCCGCGCGGGGAGCCGCGCGTCCGCACCCTGTTCGAGCGGTGGCTGCTCACGTCGTCGTCGGGCTCGTCCGGCTGCCTGTTCGTCTCGGCGGCCACGGAGTTCGACGACCAGCCCGGACCGGTCCGGGACCTGGTGGTCAAGGACCACTGGGACCTGCTCGACTCCCTCGCGCAGGTGTACCGCTCCGGGGCCAAGGACGGGGCGTTCCGCGACGACCTGGCGCCCGAGCAGTTCGCGCACGACCTGCACGGCCTGATGCTCGCGCACTTCCACGCGTGCAGGCTGCTGCACGACCCGGCCGCCGAGGCCCACACCCGCTACACCTTCGAGCGGCTCCTGCAGTCGCTCCTGCGCTGACCCCATCCGGAGGAACCTGTCATGACCGCAGCATCGACCGAAAAAAGCACGACCGTTCGTACGCAACTGCCGCCGGTCCCGCCGCTGGTCCGCTCCGCTGTCGGCGCGCTGGACCGCGTCGCTCCGGAGCTGGTCGCCCGCGGGGCGCTCCGCCTGTGGTGCACGCCCGCGCGGCCCAAGGATCGCGCGGCGATCCCCGGGGGTACCGCCTTCCGCACCGGCACGATCGCCGGGCAGATCTGGGGCGACGGGCCGACCGTCTACCTGGTGCACGGCTGGGGCGGCCACCGCGGGCAGCTGCGCGCGCTCGTCGAGCCCCTCGTCGACGCCGGCCTGCGGGTCGTCGCGTACGACGCGCCCGCGCACGGCGACTCCGGACCGGGCGCGCTCGGTGGTCGGCGGACGACGCTGCCGGAGATGTCGACCGCGCTCGACACCGTGATCGCCGCGCACGGCCCCGCCCGCGCCGTCGTCGGTCACTCGATGGGTGCTGCCGCGAGCGCGCTCGCCGTGCTCGACGGCACCCCGACGGAACGCCTCGTCATGGTCACCCCGCTCGCGGACCCGACCACCTACATCGAGGGCTTCGCGCACACCCTCGGCTTCAGCGAGCGGACCCGGCACCGGTTCGAGATCCGCATGCAGGTCCTCGCGGACCGCCGCCTGGCGGACCTCGACATCCCGCTGCGCGCGGCCAACACGCGACGGATGCTGCCGGCCACGCTGGTGCTGAGCGACCGGGACGACAAGGAGGCCGACCACGCCGACGGCGCCCGCATCGCCCGCGCCTGGCCGGGGGCGGAGCTGGTGCTCAGCGACGGGCTGGGGCACCGGCGGATCCTGCGCGACGAGGAGACGATCAAGCGGGTCGTCGCGCACGTGACGGGCTAGAACTCGTCGATCGTGCTCTCGGCGACCCGGAGGAACGTGTCGACGTCGACGGGCTCGAGGCTGTCCAGGACGGCGGCCGCGTCGGCGTCGTCGAGCGTGTACGACTCCACGCGCCACTCGACCTCGCCGATCCGGACGAAGACGTACCCGCTGTAGTGCCGCGTGACCTCCCCGTGCACCCCCTGGCCAACCATCGTGCACGCCGGGTCGTCGCCGAAGGGGGTGCAGTCGGTCGGTTCCGTGGCGACCGTGACGGAGTAGTTGTCCTCGTCCGGCGTGTTCGCACCGCGCCGCCACTGCATGCCGAGCGGCAGGTCGGACCCGGGGTAGGGCACGTCCGTGTCGAGGTACACCCACCCACCCGCCGGGCAGTGGGCTGTCGAGCGAGCGGCCGTCGGTCAACGGGAGCGCATCCTCGAACCGCTCGAGCTCTGCCCGCCGGTCCTGGTCGCGACCCCACTGCGTGGCCCCGCCGTCGACGAACCCGAGCGCCACCGCCGCGACGGCGACGACCACGGCCCACCTCCAGCGTGCGTGGCCCGTCACCGCGAGGGGCAGCAGCACGGTCAGGCCGGCCAGGCACAGCTTGGTGCCCGGTCCGCCCCACGCGAGGGGGCCCGTCGTCATGACCAGCGCCGCGAGCGGGCCGACGACGGCGGCGAGTGCCGGCCGCCACCGCTGCCCGCGCGGCAGCGCCCGCCCGAAGGTGACCGCCGCCGTGACGACGAGTGCGACGACACCCAGCGCGATCGCGGCCCCAAGACCCACCATGACGACCCCGAGCCCGGACCACCCCTCCGCTCGTTGTGCGAGCACGGAGGTGGGAACGGCGATCACGAGGAACACGGCGGTGGGCACGACGAGGGTGAGCACGGACGCGCGCAGCACGTCCCGACGGGTCCCGACAGGCATCGGCGGACGATAGCAGCGCCGCGTCACCCGGCGGGCGCAGTGCCGCCTAGCTGTCGCAGGAGCAGACGAGGTTGCGTTCCAGCACCTGGTCGCCCAGCTCCGGCTGCGCCCACGCCTCGGCGGCGGCGCGGTCCGCGAACGACCGCGGCGCGAGCCGACCGTTGGCCATCATCACGACGGCCTCGAGCTGCTCGCGCGGGTCGGTCCAGGTGGTCTCGTCGGTCATCGGCTTCCCTTCTCACGCCTCTCAACCACGGCCGGCCGTCACTTGTTTCTCACCCCGGTTGCGGCGGACCGCCCACGTGAGCGCGCCGGCGAGCGCGACGGCCAGGCCGCCGAGGATGGAGGGGAGCGGCAGCGTCACCGCCAGGACCGCGCAGCCGACCAGCCCCAGCACCGCGACCCACCGCGGCGGCCGGCCCTCGTGGGGTGCGAGCCGCAGCGCGGACGCGTTCGTCAGGGCGTAGTAGGTGAGCACCCCGAACGACGAGAACCCGATGGCTCCGCGCACGTCGAGCGTCGCGACGAGCACGATCACGACGGCCGCGACTGCCAGCTCCGCCCGGTACGGCACCCCGTGCCGCGCGTCGACGGCAGCGAGGAACGGGGGCAGCTCCCGCTCCCGCGCCATCGCCAAGGTCGTGCGTGACACCCCGAGCACGAGCGCGAGCAGGGCGCCGAGCGACGCGAACGCCGCGCCGACCTGCACGACCGGGCTCAGGGCTGCGAAGGACCCGGCCTCGACCACCGCACGCAACGGAGCGGCGGTCGCGGCGAGCCCGTCGGCGCCGACGGCGAGCAGGGCGCTCACGCCCACGACGAGATACACGACGAGGACCAGGCCGAGCGCCAGCGGGATCGCGCGCGGGAGGGTGCGGCGCGGGTCGACCACCTCCTCGCCCAGCGTCGCGATCCGGGCGTACCCCGCGAACGCGAAGAAGAGCAGGCCGGCGGACTGCAGCACGCCGCCGGGTTCGACTCCGGTCAGGTTCGCGGTCGATGCCGTGCCGCCCGCCAGCGCCGCGACGACGACCACGGCGAGCGTCGCGAGAGTGAGCACGACGATCACAAGGCTGACCCGGGCCGACCGCTGGACGCCGCGGTAGCTCAGCGCGGTGACGGCGACGACCGCGAGGATCCCGACGAGCCGCGTGTGCCCGGGTGCCGCGTAGGAGGCGAACGTGAGCGCCATCGCGGCGCAGCTCGCGGTCTTGCCGACGACGAACGACCAGCCAGCCTGGAACCCCCAGAACGGTCCGAGCCGTCGGTGCGCGTAGACGTAGGTGCCGCCCGACTGCGGGTACAGCGCCGCGAGCCGCGCCGACGACGTCGCGTTGCAGAACGCCACCACGGCAGCGATCAGGAGCCCGACCAGCAGGCCGGCGCCCGCCGCCTCCGCCGCAGGCGAGAACACGGAGAACACCCCGGCGCCGAGCATGGCGCCGAGCCCGACGACGACCGCGTCCGTGACGCCGAGGCGACGGACCAGGGCGGTCACAGACTCACGGGGGTCACGCCCAGCTCGTCGAGGAGGGTGACGATCCGGCCACGGATCTCGTCGCGGATCGGGCGCACCGAGTCGATGCCTTGGCCCGCCGGGTCCTCGAGCACCCAGTCCTCGTAGCGCTTGCCCGGGAAGTACGGGCAGGCGTCGCCACATCCCATGGTCACCACCACGTCGGAGGCCTGCACGGCCTCGGTGGTGAGCACCTTCGGCTGCTCGGCGCGGATGTCGACGCCGACCTCGGCCATGGCGTCGACGGCGACCGGGTTGACCTGGTCGGCCGGCATCGAACCCGCCGACCGGACCTCGACGGCGCCGCCGGACAGCGCGGTGAGGAACCCCGCGGCCATCTGGGAGCGGCCGGCGTTGTGGACGCAGACGAACAGGACGCTGGGCTTGGTCATGACACTCCAATGGTGGGCAGCAGGTTCCGGACACGGGTGTCGATGTCGGCGCGGATCGCCGCGACGCCCTCCGGGGACGCGAGCGCGGGGTCGCCGACCGCCCAGTCCTCGTAGCGGGTGCCGGGGTAGACCGGGCAGACGTCGCCGCAGCCCATCGTCACGACGACGTCAGCGGCGCGGACGGCGTCGTCGGTGAGCGGCTTGGGGAACCCGTCCGCGTCGAGCGCGTCGAGCTCCGGCCGGACGTGGGTGTGAATCGTGGGGGCCGGCGCCGACCCGGCCGACCGGGCCAGGACCGCGTCCCCCGCGTAACGCTGGAGCAGGGCGGCCGCGAGCTGCGAGCGGCCGGCGTTGGCGACGCAGACGAACAGGACCCGCGGGACGGCGGTCCCGCCCTCGATCCGGACCAGGTCGTCGAGGCGCTGGCGTGCGAACCGCTCGGTCAGGTTGACCAGCCGGGCGCCGAGGCCCGACGTGCGGGCGAGCGCCGTCGCGGAGTCGCGGACGACGTCCCGGACGCGGGCCGCGTCGATCGTCGGGTACCGCGGTGCGAGGTCGGCCGCGATGCGGTCGAGGTCGCCGTCGAGGTCGGGGATCGCCTCGGACGGGCGCGCGTCGACGGTGGCGAACGCCCCCAGCACTGCGCGGACCGCCTCCTGGTGCTCGGGCGCGAGCCGGTACCAGACCCACGTCCCGCGGCGCTCGGACGTGACGATCCCGGCGTCCCGGAGCACCTTGAGGTGGTGCGACACGGTCGGCTGCGACACGGCCGTCAGCTCGCTGATGTCGAGCACGCACGCCTCGCCGGAGGGGCTGGCGCTGATCAGCGACAGGGCACGCAGCCGCAGCGGGTCGGCGAGAGCGCGCAGGGCGCGGGCTACGTCCTCGGAGGCGGGTGCGCCCATGGCTGTCGTCGTCACGCCGCTATATTGAACATCTTCTATACAGACGTCAAGCGTCGGCCGGCGCATCCAGCTCGTCTGTGTGCGCCACGTGCCGCAGCTGGTGCCAGATGAGCACGACGAAGATCGCCGACCCGACGAATGCGAACCAGAACGGCGCCGTCACGCCGTAGCGCTGCGCGAGCAGCCCGCCGATCGCGGCACCGATCACCAGCCCGCCGAACACCCCCACCAGGTTCACGCTCCCGACCCGCCCCTGAAGCTGCGTCGGCACCGCCCGCTGCCGGATCGTCACGGACGTCGTCCCCCACACGAACGCGTGCGCGCCGAACACGAAGAACACGCACAGCGCGAACCACGCGGTCGTCGTCAGCGCGAGGGCCAGGTGCGTCAGGGTCTCGATGATCAGGCCGATCCGCATGAGGTTCGCCAGGCTGACGCGACGGGTGATCCAGCCGTAGGACACGGTCCCGACCAGCCCACCGAGGGCCATCACCGTCGTGATGAACCCGAACCCGATCGCCCCCAGCCCCAGCTGCTCCCGCGCGTACAGGACCAGCACCGACCAGGCGGCCCCGAACGTCACGTTGAAGATGAGGATGGTCAGCACCAGCGTCCGCACCGCCGCGTGGTGCCGCACCCAGCGGACGCCCTCGGCGATGTCGTGCCGGATGTGCGTCGTGTGCTCCCCGGTCCGGTGCGGCGGCAGCGCGATGCGCGAGATCAGCACCGCGCCCGCACCCACGAGCACCGCCTCGGCGGCGAACGGCAACGCCTGCCCGACGGCGAACAGGAACGCCCCCAGCGGCGGGCCGACGAGCTGGTTGACCGTGACGAACCCGGCCATGATCCGGCTGTTCGCCAGCGCCAGGTCGTCGCGCTGCACGAGCATCGGCACCAGCGTGCTCGACGCGTTGTCGGCGAACGTCTCCGCGGTGCCCAGCAGGAACATGGCCACCAGCACGAGCCAGATGGTGGCGACGTCGAGCACCACAGCGGTCGCGAGCAGCAGCAGGACCAGCGTGCGCAACGAGTCGACGACGATGATCAGCCGCCGCCGGTCCAGCCGGTCCGTCACCGCCCCGGCCCACAGCCCGAACAGCAGCGGCGGCAGCCACTGGAGCAGCGCCGCTAGCGCGACGAGGAACGCGTCGTCCGTCCGCGACGCCACCAGCAGCGGACCCGCAGCCAGCACGATCCCGTCGCCGAGGTTCGAGCTCCACGACGAGGCCAGCAGCCACCGGAACCCGGTGCCCAGCCGGGGCGGGACGACGGTGTCGACGATCCGGCTCACGAGGACGGGACGGTACTGCGTCGGACGGTGCGGATCACACTCGATTGTCTGCCGCGTCGCGGTACCAGGCGACGAACGCCTCGCCCGGCTGCCCGGTGCGTCGACGGAACGCGGAGCGCGGCAGGCTCGTCGGCCGCAGGTTCAGCCAGCTGGCCTTCGGCAGCCCGGGGATGCCCTGCGGCACCCGCACGTGGTCGCGGCGGCCGTTCTTGTCCTGCGACGTGAACCGCGCCACGTCGCACGTGCGCCCGCCGGCCGACAGCACCAGCACCGGCCGGTCCTTGCTCCCGGAGCCGTCCTCGAACGGCACCTCGGCGAACCACACCTCCCCGGTCTGCGGGCGCCCGGCGCGCGGCCGGCGCCTCCTGAGGAGCCGGAGCAGGAGGAGGAGCGCGGCAACCACGCCGACGGTGATCCCGGGGTGGTCGGCGGGCAGCTGGGCGAGCTCGGTCACCCGCGGAGCGTAGATGCTCAGAGCGACGAGAAGCCGCCGTCCGACGCGATCGTCTGGCCGGTCACCCAGTCGGCCTCGTCGCTGAGCAGCCAGCCGATCAGCCGGGCCGTGTCCGCCGGCGTGCTCCACCGGCCGCCGGGGCTGTGGGCGCTCAGGGCAGCGCGCGTGGCGTCGTCGGCGTAGCCGGTGTCGTTCGGGCCGGGGTTCACGCAGTTGACCGTGATGCCGCGAGGCATCAGGTGCACCGCGAGGCTCGCGGTCAGCTCGTGCAGGGCAGCCTTCGACGCGATGTAGGGGAGCTCGTCGGGCATCGCGCCGCGGTACTGGCCGGACGTGAAGACGACGACGCGGCCACCCGGTGCGTCGTCGTACCGCGCCGCGAACGCCTGCACGAGCAGCAGGGTGGCGCGGGTGTTCACCGCGTAGGACAGGTCGATCTCCGCGGCGGTCAGCTGTTCCAGGTTCTGCCCGGAGCTGCGCGCGTGGTTGGCGACGACGGCGTCGAGCCGGCCGAACGCGACGTGCGCGGCGTCGACGAGCGCGTGCGGCGCTGCCGGGTCGGCGAGGTCCATCGACACGTGCTCGACGGTCCCGCCGGCCGCGCGCAGCTCCTCGACCAGGGCGTCGACCCCGCCCTCGTCGGCACCCCACTGCTGCTCGGCGTCGTGTGGCGACCAGGAGTGCAGCAGCAGCGTTGCGCCGTCGGCGACCAGGCGGCGGGCGACACCGGCGCCGATCGCGATCCGGCGGCTGGCGCCGGTGACCAGGACGACGCGTCCGTCGAGTGCGGGCATGGGTGACCTCCAGTGGTTCGAGCGGCGTCACTCTCTCAGGAGGCGGGCGCGTCTGCCATGAGGAATTGTCGGAACGCGTCCGGCGACGCCCGCGTTGGACGGGAGAGCGAGCACGAGAGGTGAGACGCATGGGATTCCTCGACCGGTTCCTGGGTCGTGACGAGCAGCCGACCGACCAGCGGACCCAGCCGTACGGCAGCCGGCCGCCGACCTCCGACGAGGCCGCGATCGACCGTTACCGCTACCTGCTGCGCACCGCGCCGCCCGACGCGATCGAGCAGGCGCACGCCGAGGCGTTCGCGCAGCTGACACCCGAGCAGCGCCGGGAGGTCCTCGACGGGCTCTCGCAGGACGTGCCCGAGGCAGAGCGGGCGCAGTCCGACGACCCGCGCGCCCTGGCGCGGATGGCGACGAGGGCGGAGATGCGCGCGCCCGGGACCCTCGAGAACCGCTTCGGCGGCGGTGGGGGCATCGGCATGGGCGGCATGATCGCCGGCAGCCTGCTGGCCAGCGTCGCCGGAGCGTTCGTCGGGACCGCGATCGCGGACAGCTTCTTCGACCTGTCCGACGGCGGCGGCGCGGACGCGTCGGCTGACGGCGGCGGGGACGTCGCGGCCGACTCCGGCGGAGACGCAGGCTTCGACGGAGGGTTCGGCGGCGACTTCGGGGGTGACTTCGGCGGCGACTTCTGAGCGAGCCGACCTGCGATCACTCGCCCGGCGGGGCGTACGCGTCGACGACGGGGATCAGCTCGATCGAGGGCCTCGGGTCCGTGGACAGCCGGGCGTGCGTCTCGACGTCGTACCGGTCGCTGCCGTAGCGCAGCTTGGCCCGCTCGATCCCCTCGGCGGCGAACCCCGCGGCCGTGGCGACGCGGCACGACGCCGGGTTGTTGACCCGGTGCCCGAGCTCGAGCCGGAACAGGCCGAGGGTGTCGAACGCGTGGACGGCGATCGTGGCCAGCGCGCGGGAGGCCAGCTTGTGCCGGCGCCGGCTGGCGGTCACCCAGTACGACGCCCAGGCGGAGTCGTTCCGGCGCTCGATGTGGCTCAGGGCGACGTGACCGACCGCGACGCCGTCGACGCGGATCGCGAACGCGACCGTGCCCTCGTCGTCGGTGAGGTACTGCTCGATGTAGCCCCGGGCGGCCGTCGGTGACTCGACCCCCTCGCCCAGCTGGACCCCGAGCTCGGGGCTCTCCCCGACGGCGGCGGCGAGGGCGTCGGCGTCGGAGATCGACCACGGGCTGAGGGTGACGTTCACGTGAGGGATGGTGGCACGAGCCCGTCAGGCGGTCGGGCCGAAGCGGCCCTGCACCGCACGCCAGCCGTCCGGCGGGTCCTCGCCGACGCGGCCGTCGACCGCCTCGCGGAGCAGGTCGGCGTGCCCGGTGTGCCGCCCGTACTCCTCGACCAGGTCGAACAGGATCCGGCGCAGGTTCGCGTGGGTGCCGTCGAGGGCGGCCAGGTCGACCCGCTGGTCGAGCCCGCCGTGCGTCAGGGCCGCCCCGAGGCGGTCGCGGGACCTGCGCACGGCGTCGTCCCAGTACGCGTAGAGCTGCTCAGGGGAGTCGTCGGCGGCGGTGCTGAACAGCCAGTCGTTGCCGCCGCGCCACTCGGTGGACTCCCACGGCTCACCGATCCGGCCACCGGTCAGCTTGACCGTGAACTGGATGTCCTCCACCGCGGCGAGGTGCTTCAGGAGACCTCCGAGGGTCAGGTCCGACGACGCGATCCGCGTGTTGAGCCCAGCTGCGTCGAGGTCGTCGGCCTTCCAGCGGAAGGTGGTGCGCAGCCGCTCGAGGGCGCCGACCAGGTGCTCCAGCTCGGTGCCCGCCATCGGGGGCTCCCACCAGAAGTCGTCCATGTGTGCACCCTAGGACCGGGGGTCGAGGAGAGCGTCGAACGGTGCCGTCGCCACGACGCCCTGCACGGCGCGCGCCAGGTCGTCGTCGAGCGTCACCAGGTAGTCCGCCTGCAGCCGGGTGAGCGCGACGTACTCGGCGGCGTAGGTGGACTCCCAGCCGAGCTCGTCGGCGATCGTCCAGGCGACCTTGCGCAGGACGCCGTCGCCGAGCAGCCGGATCTTCAACCGGTTCAGCCGCGCCAGCCGCTCGCGCGCTTCGGCTGCGGTCAACGAGCCCTGGTGCACGGCCTCGTGCATCGCGGACAAGGCCTGGGACCGCAGGAGAGTCGGCGCGAGGAGCTCGTGGACGTCGGGCAGGGGGGAGCCGGTCGCGGCGAACCGCAGGGCGGCACCCGCGTCGACGACGAACTTGGTCATCGCGGCATCGTCGCACCGGGGTCCGACACGTGTTCTCATCGAGGCATGACCAGCACCGTCGTGATGAGAACGCTCAGCTGGCTCCACCGCGCGGGCATGAAGGTGAGCGGGGGCCGGTTCGGGGCGACGCTGGTCGGTCTGCCGTCGCTGGAGCTGGTGACCGTCGGGCGGCGGTCGGGCAAGCCGCGGTCGTCGATGCTCACGGCGCCGCTCACGCTCGGGGACACGCTCGTCGTCGTCGCGTCCGCCGGGGGCAACGACGGGCACCCGTCCTGGTTCCTCAACCTGCGCGACCACCCGCAGGTGCGGGTGTCGTTGGGTGGTGGGCCGATGGTCGACATGGTCGCCCGCGTGGCGACGGCCGACGAGCGCGAGGAGCTCTGGCCGCGGATCGTCGAGGCGCTGGCCAACTACGGGGAGTATCAGACGCGGACGACGCGCGTGATCCCCGTCGTGCTGCTGGAGCCGGTATGAGCGTCGGCGGCCGCAGCTAGGGTCGCGCCATGATCCGGACGTTGGCCGTCGAGGGGTACCGCAGCCTGCGCTCGCTGGCGCTCGACCTCGGCAACCTCACGGTCGTCACGGGCGCCAACGGGAGCGGCAAGACGAGCGTCTACCGCGCGCTGCGCCTGCTCGCCGACGTGGCCCGCGACGGTGCAGTGTCGTCGCTCGCGCGCGAGGGCGGGATGCGCTCCGCGATGCACGCCGGCCGGCGGTCGACCGGACCGGCAGCGATCCGTCTGGGGGTCGCGACGGAGGACCTCTCCTACGCGATCGACCTCGGCCTCCCGCAGCTGGGGCCCTTCAACCTCGACCCGGAGATCAAGTCCGAGGTCGTCTGGGCCGGACCGGTGCTGCGGCCGTCGACGGTCCTCACCGAGCGCACGGGGTCGCGCGTCCGCACGCGCGACGATGACGGCGCCTGGACGACCGTGCCGCTCACGGTGAACGCGCACGAGTCGGTGATGGCGCTGCTCGCCGACCCGGCCGCCACCCCCGACCTGTTCGCGCTGCGGGAGCAGGCCCGTCGCTGGCGGTTCTACGACCACCTGCGCACCGACGCCGACAGCCCGGTCCGTCGCCCCGGCGTCGCGACGTACACCCCGGTCCTGTCCGCGGCCGGCGACGACCTCGCGGCGGCGCTGATGACGATCGAGCTCATGGGCGACGCGGACGCGCTGCAGGCGTCGGTCGACGCCGCGTTCCCCGGTTCGCGCGTCGTGATCACGGAGGACGACGACGGCGCCTGCCGGGTCGCCATGACGCAGCCGGGTCTGAAGCGACCGCTCTCGGCGGCCGAGCTGTCCGACGGCACGCTCACGTTCCTGCTCCTCGTCGCCGCGGCGCACGCCACCCGCCCGCCCGACCTGCTGGTGCTCAACGAGCCCGAGTCGAGCCTGCACCCGAGCCTGATGCCGGCCGTCGGCGCCCTGATCGCGTCCGCGGCCGAGCGGTCGCAGGTGCTCGTCGTGACCCATGCCGGGGACCTGGTCCGCGCCCTGCGCACCGCCGACGCCACGACCATCGAGCTCACCAAGGGCGGCGGCGCGACGTCCGTGGAGGGTGCGGGGATGTTCGACGGCCCGGCGTGGACGTGGCCGAAGCGCTGAGCGCCGGGCGCGGTCACGGCACGCTGCGCACCGGAGGGCGGGCGACGTAGGCGGTCTTCGCGTCGCCGGACAGGCCGCAGGACCGGTAGAACGCGTGGGTCGCGGGGCTGCGTGAACCGGTCAGGAGCATGACCTTGTAGCAGCCGGCCGCCCACGCCGCCGCCAGCGTGCCCGCCATCGCCTCCTTGCCGAGCCCGCGACCTCGCAGTCGCTCGTCGACCACGACGTTCTCGACGACCGCGTACGGCGAGGCCTGTCGGGTGAGGTTCGGGATGACGTTGAGGTACGTCGTCGCGACGACGGCACCGTCGACCTCCAGAACGAAGAGGTGCAGGCCGGGGGAGGCGAGGATCTGCTGGAGCACCGGGGCGACGTCGTCAGCGATCGGCTCGGCGGGGTGCAGCTGGCGGTACAGCCGCAGGAGGTCGGGAAGGTCGTCGGCACGTGCCTCGCGGAACATGCCCGCACCGTATCCGGGGTGTCCCGGACAGCGGACCGGTGGCAGCCTGGAGCGCCATGGGCGTGACGCGGGCGGAGTACTGGGACGAGCAAGCGGCGAGCTACGACCGGACCACCGGGTTCCTGGAGCCGCGCCTGTTCGCGCCGGCCCGGCGCTGGATCGCCGAGCGGGTGTCGGGTAGCACGCTGGAGGTCGGCGTCGGCACCGGCGCCAACCTCCCGTACCTCGCGGACCGCGCCACCGACCTGACGCTCGCCGACGTCAGCCCGGCGATGCTCCGGGCAGCCGCCGCGCGGGCGAAGCAGGTCGGCGTGCCGGTCCGGCTCGTCGAGGCCGACACCGCGCACCTGGACCTGCCGGACCACTCCTTCGACACCGTGGTCTCCACGTTCGCGATGTGCTGCGTGGCCGACGAGCTCGCGGTCCTGCGCGAGCTGGCTCGCGTGCTGCGACCGGGCGGCCGGCTGCTGATGGCGGACCACGTCGAGTCGTCGGCCCGGCTCGGCCGCGGGGTGCAGCGGGTGCTGGACCGCGTGACGCCCGAGCGCGCGGGGGAGCACCACCGCCGACGCCCCCTGCTGCTGCTGGAGACCGCCGGACTGGTCCTCCTCGAGTCGACGGCGTCGCGCTGGCGCCTGGTCGAGCAGCTCTCCGCGACGACCACGCCGGCGTCGTGAGTGCAGCTGGGGGTTGTCGGACGATGTGAGTGACTGTACAGTCACTCACATGTCCTCCCTCTCCACCGCCGAGCTGCGGATCCCCGTCGTCACCGCGAGCGCGGTGCGCGAGTTCGCCCGCGGCGGCTATCACGGCACGACGGTCGCGGACGTCGCCCGGGCGGCCCGCATCTCGCCCGCATACGTGTTCAAGCTGTTCCCCAGCAAGGAGCGCCTCTTCGTCGCCGCGCTCGAGGACTGCTTCCAGCAGATCGTCGAGAGCCTCACCATCGGCGCCGACGAGTCGGGAGCGACCGACCCCGACGCCGTCCTCGACGCGATGGGAGGGGCCTACGCCCAGCTCATCAGCGACCGGTCGCTGCTCATGCTCCAGGTCCACGCCCAGTCGGTCGCTGACATCCCGGAGGTCGGGCAGGCACTGCGGACCGGGCTGGCCTCGGTGGTCCGGCTGGCCAAGACCCGGTCCGGCGCGAGCGACGCCTCGGTCCAGCGGTTCATCGCCTTCGGGCAGCTGTGCCACCTGATCGTCACGACCGGCATCGACGACGTCCCCGAGGAGTGGGCGTCCATCGTCTCCGCCGGCATCCGCCACCCGCTCTGACCGCACCCGCCCCGCTTCCGCCTTGCGCACCCAGCAGGTGAGTGACTAATCACGCTCTCGTCGAAGGAGAAGTCCCATGTCCGTGCAGACAGCCCGCACCACCCGTCGCACCCCGCGCTCCGTCCTGATCACCGCGTGGGCCGTCCCCGTGCTCGTGCTCGGCCAGTTCTCGATGGTCGCAGTAGTCCCGGTCCTGCTGGTCCTCGTCGGCACCCTGCGTCACCCGGAGCTCCGCGCGCTGCGGCCGTACAGCGCGGCGCTCGCCGCGGTCTACGCGACGCCCCTGGCGATCTGGATCCTTCGCCCCGACGGCGCCCCGAGCCTGTCCAAGGACATGCACCCGGTGTTCCTGGTCCTCATCGTCGCGGCCGCCGCCGCGCTGCTCGTGAAGCTGCACACCCGCTCGACGACCTCTGAGGAGATCTGATGACCACGTCCGTCACCGCCACCGAGATCGTGATGCCCGGCCTGATCGAGCCGACCGGCCTGCTCGTCCAGGAACGTGACGTGCCCGCCCCCGGGGAGGGTCGGGTGCTGGTCCGGGTCGAGGCGACGGGGGTCTCGTTCGCGGAGCAGCAGATGCGTCGCGGCAAGTACTACGACCAGCCGACGTTCCCGTTCGTGCCGGGGTACGACCTCGTCGGAACCGTCCTGGCGGTCGGCGCGGGCGTCGACCCGGGGACGGTGGGCGAGCGAGTCGCAGCCGTCGTGAAGACCGGTGCCTGGTCCACGCACGTGCTCGTCGACGCCACGCACGTGGTCCCCGTGCCCGCGGACGTCGACCCGGTGGATGCCGAGACGGTCGTCGTGAACGGGATCACCGCCTGGCAGATGCTGCACCGCATCGCGAAGGTGCGGCGCGGCCAGACGATCGTGGTGCTGGGCGCGAACGGCGGCGTCGGCTCCACGCTGGTGCAGCTCGCGGCAGACGCCGGCGTCACGGTCATCGGCACCGCCTCGACCCGCCACCACGAGCACGTCCGGAGCCTCGGTGCGACGCCCGTCGACTACCGCGCCCCCAACCTGGCCGACCGGCTGCGCGCGCTGGCGCCCGACGGAGTCGACGCGGTGTTCGACCACGTCGGCGGTCCCGGCCTCGCGGACTCCTGGCGACTGCTGCGCCGCAGCGGCACGCTCGTCTCCTACGGCACCGCGGCGACGAAGGACGACGCCGGCAGGTCGCAGCTCCCGGTCCTCGCGCTCCTCGGGCGCGTGATGCTCTGGAACGTCCTGCCGAACGGGCGGCGCGCGCACTTCTACAACTTCTGGGCCGGCCGCCGACGCCCGGGGCGGTTCTTCCGACGCCTGCGCGACGACCTGACCCAGGTGCTCGACCACCTCGCCGCCGGCACGCTCACGGCGCAGGTCGCGGCTCAGCTCCCGCTCGTCGAGGCGGGCCGCGCACTGGCCCTGGCCGAGTCCCACACGGTCGCCGGGAAGGTGGTGCTCATCCCCTGACGGGGACAGCCAGGTCGGGGACCGCGACGAGAGCGTGGGTTCGGCGCGAGAACGTCGGTGCGAAGCCACGTTCTCGGGTCGAACCCACGCTCTCGCTAGCGCGGGAGCCCGTGGCGACGGGCCAGGTGCTCGCCGGTGAGGGAGTCCGGCACCGCCACCAGGTCGGCAGGCGGGCCGGCGAAGACGACGCGTCCGCCGTCGGCGCCGGCGCCCGGTCCGAGGTCGAGCACGTGGTCGGCGCGGGAGATCACGTCGAGGTTGTGCTCGATGACGATGACGGTGGAGCCGGCGTCGACGAACCGGTCGATGAGCCCGATGAGCCGGTCGACGTCGGACATGTGCAGTCCCGTGGTCGGCTCGTCGAGGACGTAGACGTCGGCGGGGGAGGCCAGCTCGATGGCCAGCTTGAGCCTCTGGCGCTCGCCGCCGGACAGCGTGGACAGCGGCTGGCCGAGGGTCAGGTACCCGATGCCGACGTCGTCCATGGCGGCCAGCGTCGACGCGAGGGCCTTCTCGGTGCGGTCGGTGAAGAACTCCCGAGCCTCCACCACCGACATCTCGAGCACGTCCGCGATCGACTGCCCGCGCAGCGTGTAGCCGAGCACCTCCTCGGTGTACCGCCGCCCGCCGCAGACCTCGCACGTCGACTTCATCGGCTCGAAGTTGCCCAGGTCGGTGTAGATGATCCCGAGCCCACCGCACTCGGGGCAGGCGCCCTCGGAGTTGGCGCTGAACAGGGCGGGCTTGACGCCGTTGGCCTTGGCGAACAGCTTGCGGATGGTGTCGAGCATGCCGGTGTACGTGGCCGAGTTGGACCGTCGGGAGCCTCGCGTGGTCGCCTGGTCGACCACGACGATGTCCGGGAACCGCTTGGGCAGGACGCCGCGGATCAGCGAGCTCTTGCCGGAGCCCGCCACGCCCGTGACGACGGTGAGGACGCCGCGCGGGATGTCGACGGACACGTCCTGCAGGTTGTGCAGGGTGGCGCCCCGCAACGACAGCGCGTCGACGGAGGACCGCACGTCCGTCTTCAGCGGCTGGTGGCTGGTCAGGTGGTTGCCGGTGAGGGTGCCCGAGGTCCGCAGCCCGTCGAGGCCGCCCGCATAGACGACCTCACCGCCCGCGCCGCCGGCCCCCGGTCCCATGTCGATGATGTGGTCCGCGATCTCGATGACCTCGGGCTTGTGCTCCACCACGAGGACGGTGTTGCCCTTGGCCCGCAGCGCGATCAGGAGCTCGTTCATGCGGTGCACGTCGTGCGGGTGCAGCCCGACGGAGGGCTCGTCGAACACGTAGGTGACGTCGGTCAGCGCCGACCCCAGGTGGCGGACCATCTTGACCCGCTGCGACTCCCCGCCGGACAGGCTGGTGGACTCGCGGCTCAGCGAGAGGTACCCGAGCCCGATGTGCACGAGCGCGTCCAGCCGGTCCGCCAGGTCGTCGAGCATCGGCTTGTGCTCCGGCGAGTCGAGGCCGCGGATGAACGGTGCCAGGTCGCTGACCTGCATGTCCGCGCACTCCGCGATGGACCGGCCACCCACCAGGGAGTCGCGCGCGGCCTCGTTCAGCCGGGAGCCGCCGCACGCCGGGCACGGACCGCGGGTCGAGATGCGCTCGACCGCGGCCCGCGCGTGCGGCTGCAGCTGCTCCGGGTTCTTGGTCAGGACGAGCCGCTTCAGCTTGGGGACGAGCGCCTCGTACGTGAGCGACATCCCGGAGACGGCGACCTTGGTGCCCTTCTTCGGCGCCTCGTCGGGGCCGTAGAGCAGCATCCGGCGCTGCTCGGGTGTGAACGTCCCCACCGGCTGGTCGGCCGGGTAGAACCCGCACTCGGCGTAGACCTTCCAGTACCAGGAGTCGACCTGGAAGTTCGGGAAGTCGATGGCCCCCTCCAGCAACGACTTCCTGGGGTCGACCAGCGCGTCCTCGTCGATGGCCGCGACGTTCCCGATGCCCTCGCAGTCAGGACACATGCCGCGGGGGTCGTTGAACGAGAACGCGATGGGGGTCCCCAGGTTCGGCACTCCCATCCGCGACCACACCCGCCGCATCCCGGCGTAGGTGTCGGTCGCGGTGCCGACGGTCGACCGCGACGACCCACCCATCGGCTGCTGGTCCACGACGATCGACGCGGTCAGCCCGGTGAGCTCGTCGGCCTCCGGCTGCGGCGACTGCGGCAGGAAGTTCTGGATGAACGCCGAGTGGGTCTCGTTCAGCAGGCGCTGGCTCTCGGCCGCGATGGTGTCGAACGCCATCGACGACTTGCCCGAGCCGGACACCCCCGTGAACACGGTGATCTGGCGCTTGGGCACGTCGACGTCCACGCCCTTGAGGTTGTTCTCCCGACCGCCACGGATCCGGATCGCGTCGTGCACAGAGTTCTCCTTGAAGATCGTCATCGGCCCAGCCGCGCCCAGCGCCGCACGGCCAGTGTCGCAAAGACCGCTGACAGCACCACCGGCCACACGACCGCCAGCAGCACCACGTTCTCCGACGCCCAGCCGGTGCCCGCCACGGTCGGGTTCCCGAACAGCTCGCGCGTCGCAGCGACCGTCGCCGTGACCGGGTTCCACGCGGACAAGGTCTGCAGCCAGCCCGGCATCGTCGAGATGGGCACGAACGCGTTCGACAGGAAGACGAACGGCCACACCAGGATCTGGACCGCCATCACGCCGCCCTGCCCGCGGAACAGCAGGCCGAGGTAGATCCCCACCCAGAGGAACGCGAACCGCAGGAGCAGCAGCAGGGCCACCCCGGCCAGCGCGTTGCCGAGTCCCTCGTGGATCCGCCACCCGATCACCAGGCCCGCGACCAGCAGCACCGCCAGGCCGACGACGCTCGCGAGCATGTCCGCTGTCGCCCGGCCGAGCAGGACGGCCGCGCGGGACATCGGCAGCGACCGGAACCGGTCGGTCACCCCGCGCTGCACGTCCTGCGAGACGTAGGTCATCGTGCTCTCCAGCCCGAACGCCATCGTCACGGCGAGCATCCCGGGGAAGAGGAACTCGATGTACCCGCCGGGAACGTCGATGGCGCCGCCGAGCAGGAAGCCGAACATCAGGAGCAGCAGGATCGGGAACGAGAGCCCGATCAGCAGGTCCCACGGCTGGCGGCGCCAGTGCCCGAGGTCGCGCAGGGTCACGGTCCAGGAGTCACGCAGGGCCCAGGTCATGAGGCCTCCTTCGTCGAGCCGGTCAGGTGCAGGAACACTTCGTCGAGCGTCGGCCGGCGCAGGATCACGTCGTCGACGACGATCCCGCCGTCGTCGAGCGTCCGGACCACGTGCGTGAGCGCGGCGACGCGGTCCGTGACGGTCGCGGTGACCCGGCGGCCGTCCAGATCCACCTCGGCATCCCCCGCGACCGCCCGCAGCGCGGACTGCGCGGCCGCCAGGTCGGCCTCGTCGCGGACGACGACGTCGAGCCGGTCCTGCCCGATCGACGCCTTGAGCGCGTCGGGCGTCCCCTCGGCGGCGACCCGCCCGTGGTTCAGCACGGTCACCTGGGACGCCAGCTGGTCCACCTCCTCCAGGTACTGCGTGGTCAGCAGCACCGCGGTCCCGCCCGCGACGAGCGCCCGGACCGCCTGCCACACCTCGCGCCGGCCGGCCGGGTCCAGACCGGTGGTCGGCTCGTCGAGCAGCAGCACGGTCGGGTCCAGCACCAGGCCGGCGGCGAGGTCGAGCCGTCGCCGCATGCCGCCGGAGTAGGTGGAGACCGGCCGCTCGGCGGCGTCGACGAGGTCGAACCGCTCCAGCAGCTCGTCGGCCCGTCGTCGCGCCTGCCGGGTGCCGAGGTGGGAGAGCCGGGCGAACATCACGAGGTTGTCCCGGCCGCCCAGGATCTCGTCGACGGCCGCGTGCTGGCCGACGAGCCCGACGTGCCGACGCACCTGCGCGGCCTCCCGGACCACGTCGAACCCGGCGACGGTCGCCGTGCCGCCGTGCGGGTCCAGCAGCGTGGAGAGGATCCGCACGGCCGTCGTCTTGCCGGCGCCGTTCGGGCCGAGCAGCCCGTGCACCGTGCCCGCCTCCACGGACAGGTCGAGCCCGTCGAGCACCGTGGTCTCGCCGTACCTGCGGGTGAGTCCAGTCGTCCTGATCGCCATGCGTCCTCCCGAGGGCTAGTCGTACAGTGTACGACAAGCAACGCAGGGGGTCACCCGGTTGTTCCCGACGGGGGAGGATGAGCGTCATGACGGAGATCACCGGCACCGGCGACCCGGCGCGCAGCCTCTCCCTGCTGTGGCGGCTGGTGGAGCCGGCCCCCCGCGGCCGAGGCGCTGAGGCCGGGCTCTCCGTCGACCGCGTGGTGGACGCCGCGGTCGCGCTCGCGGACGCCGAGGGCCTGGGGGCGCTCTCGATGCGCCGGCTCGCCACCGACCTCGGGGTCGGCGCGATGACCCTCTACACCTACGTCCCGGCGAAGGCCGAGCTACTGGACCTCATGGTCGACAGCGCGCTCGGCGAGTTCCCGTCGCTGTACGCCCCGGCGGCCGACCACTGGCGCGCCCGGCTCGAGGCGGTCGCCCGCGCGAGCTGGACCCAGTACGAGCGGCACCCGTGGCTGCTGCAGGTCGCCGCGTCCGGCCGGCCACCGCTGGGCCCCGGCGTGCTCACCAAGTACGAGCTCGGGCTCCAGGCCGTGGACGGCACGGGTCTCGACGAGGTCGCGATGGACGCCGTGTTCACGCTCATCGAGGGGTTCGTCGCGGGGACCGCCCGGGGGGTTGTCGACCAGGTCGCCGCCGAGGACGCCACCGGGATCACCGAGACCGAGTGGTGGGAGGCCACCGCTCCGATCCTCGACCAGGTGTACGACCCGGAACGCTTCCCGACGGTCACCCGTGTCGGACCGATCGCCGGCGAGGCGCAGCAGGCGGCCTACGACCCGCGCCGGGCGTTCGAGTTCGGCCTGGCCCGGTTGCTCGACGGGATCGCGGTGCTGGTCGACGCCGCGCCGTAGGCGTCAACTCGCCGATCGGGAAGGACTGCCCGAAAGGTCCGCGTGGCCCTAGTCTCGGCCCATGCTCATCCTCGGACTGATCCTGTTCGGCATGCTCATCGGTGCGCTCGCCCAGCTGATCCTCGGTCGCAAGCGCGGCCGGATCGACTGGACGATGGCGATCATCGCCGGGCTCGTCGGCTCCTTCGTCGGTGGCCTGCTGGCCAGCCTCCTGAACGGTGACGGTCTCGAGCTGCGCCCCAGCGGCATCATCGGCTCGATCGTCGGCGCGATCATCGTCACCGCGATCTGGCGTTTTGTGGGCGGCCGCTCCAACGCCTGACGCCCGCCCGGGCAACGAGAACGGCAGCCCCCCTCGCGGGAGGCTGCCGTTCCCTCAGCGGTCCGGACCGGCCCTGTCCGTCCGGACCGCCGCCATCAGCGAGGCGCGCAGGTGGCGCTCGGTGTGGTGTTGTTGCCGTTCTTCAGGATGGTGACGCCGAACGTGCTGGAGCCGGTCGAGGTGACCGTCCGGCCGCTGACGCTCGCGTTCCAGCTGTTCTGGATGCTCTGGCTCCCGTTGAGGCCGAGCGTGACCGTCCAGCTGCTGGCACCGCTGACGGTGTAGCTCACGTTGAACCGGTCGGACCACTCCTCCGCGCGGGTCGCGGTCACGGTGCACGAACCGCTCGAGGGCGGCGGTGTCGTCGACCCACCACCGCCAGAGGTGGACGGTGCGACCGCCCGGCCGGTGCTGCTCGAGATGTGCCCCGTGCAGAGGTTGCGCGACTTCAGGTCGTTCAGGATGTTCGGCAGCGCCTGCTGGGTCGCGGCCGGCCAGTCGTGCATGAGGATGATCTGGCCGTTGGTCAGCCGGGCGGCCGCCTGCCGGATGGCGTCGGCACTGGCGTTGTTCCAGTCGTTCGAGTCGACGTCCCAGATGATCTCGCGCAGGCCGAGCGAGGACTCGACGTTCTTGAGCGTCTGGTTGGTCTCGCCGTACGGCGGCCGGAAGAGCGTCGGGGTGACCCCGGCGGTCTGCTGGATCGCGGTCTGGGTGCGCGAGAGCTGCGACTGGATGTCCGACTGGCTCATGTTCACCAGGTGCGGGTGGTCCCAGCTGTGGTTGCCGATCTGCAGGCCGGCGTTCTTGTAGGCCTGCATGAGCGACGCGTTCGACTGGGCGTTGGAGCCGGTGGGGAACACGGTCGCGGTGGCACCGGCGTTGCGCAGCGTGGAGATGAGCTGGTTGGTGGTGCCGGTGTTCGGACCGTCGTCGAAGGTCAGGCCCACGTAGCCGGCGGAGCAGCTCGACGAGGTCGGCGGGGGCGTCGAGGTCGTCGGCGTCGGCGTCGAGCCTCCGCCCCCTGACGTCCCGCACGTGGCCGACGGCGTCGTGTTGTTGCCGTTCTTCATGATGGTGACGCCGAACGTGTTGGAGCCGGTCGAGGTGACCGTCCGTCCGCTGACGCTCGCGTTCCAGCTGTTCTGGACGGTCTGGCTGCCGTTGAGGTTGAGGGTGGCGGTCCACGAGGTGGCGCCGCTGACGGTGTAGTTCACGTTGAACCGGTCGGACCACTCTTCGGCGCGGGTGGCGGTGATGGAGCAGCCGCCGGTGTTGCCGCCGCCGCCGGTCGGGGGAGGCGTGGTGGTCTGGCCGCCACCACCGGAGCCCTCGCTCACGGTGATGTTCGAGTTACCGCTGCTCTGGTACCCCTCGGTGGCCATGATCATGTAGTTGTGGTTGCCGAGGTTCATGCCCTTGGAGGCCCACGCGTCGAAGTGGTTGCCGGACGTGATGGTGCCGCCGGTCTTCTTCGACTGCCGCACGCTCCAGTACTGGTAGAAGGTCGAGCGGTCGCCCTCGATCGAGGGCTGGTTCACGCGCTGGGTGCGGTAGATGTCGTAGGTGCCGCCGTCGCTGTTCACGGTGCCCATGAAGGTGCCGGTGGGCCGGTAGGTGCCCCAGTTGTCGACGATGTAGTACTCGATCAGCGGGCTGGTGGTCCACCCGTAGAGCGTCAGGTAGGCGTTGCCGGACGGGTTGAAGCTGCCGGAGTAGTTGACGACCTTGCGCCCGCCGGTCTGCCAGCCCTTGCCTGCGACGAAGTTGCCGGTGTTGCTCCACTGGGTGGAGTACTGCCCGCCGGATCCCATGTCCATGGACACGGTGCCCTGGCTGTCGGTCCAGAACGAGTAGAAGTACCCGTTGTTGGTGCCGGTCCCGTTCGTCGAGATGGCGCTGGCGGTGGTGGCGACCGAGAGGCCGACGGCGACCATGGCGCCGGCCGCGATGAAGGCCACCAGAGCGCGTAACGAGCGCCGCTTGCCGCGTGCACCGCGCGAGTCGGCGATACTTTCGAACATCTCACACTCCTTTGTGCGTGGGGGAGCTGCGCGGGCGGCCCTCGCAGGGCGCCGACGCCGTACCGACGCGCAGGCGGAAGCGCGGCGTCGATAACGTTATCGACGCCAGTGTGCAGCGCTCGTCGTGTGCCGGGAACACCTTGGCGAGGGAACGAAGCGTTTAGGATTTCGGGTTCGAAAGTATCGGACGTCAGAGCGAGTCCGGTACGACCTCGACGACGACGTTCCCGCGCTTGCGCCCGCTCTCCACGTACTCGTGCGCCGCCACGATGTCGGCCAGCGGGACCGCGCGGTCGATCACGACCTCCAGTGCGTCGTCGCCGAGCAGCCCGGCCACGAACGTCAGCGACGCGTTCTTCTCGACGGACATGCCCGACAGCACCCGTCGCCCGCGACCGAACCGCGTCACCAGCGCCAGGAGCGTGCTGAGCGGCCCGGTCGCCGTCGACATGTAGCAGCCGCGCGCGGTGAGCGACCCCCGGGACCGGGCGAACGAGCTGCGGCCCACGGCGTCGAAGATGACGTCGTACCGCTTGCCGCTCGTCGTGAAGTCCTCACTCGTGTGGTCGACGACGTGGTCGGCTCCGAGCGACCGGACGAGGTCGCCGTTGCGCCCGCTGCACACCCCGGTGACCTCCGCGCCGAACCGGTGCGCGAGTTGCACCGCGTAGGTGCCGATGCTGCCGGACGCCCCGATGACGAGGACCCGCTGGCCCGCGCGGACGTGCGCCTGGCCCTGCAGGAAGTACAGGGCCGTCGTGGAGCCGTCGACAGAGGCAGCCGCGCGCGCGAACGGCACCCCGGCGGGCTTGGGCGCGAACGACCCGGACTGCGGCAGGCACAGGTACTCGGCTGCGGCGCCGAGCCGGAAGCCGGTGAACCCGAAGATCTCGTCGCCGGGCGCGCACCGCGTCACGCCCGACCCGACCTCCACCACCTCGCCCGCGAACTCCAGTCCGAGCCGCCGCATGCGCCGCCGCGGCCGACGGAAGCCGAGGATCACCCGGCCCCACAGCGGTCGCCCGCGCCGCATGTGGCACTCGGCGGCGGTCACCGTGGTCGCGTGGACCCGGACCAGCACCTCCGTCGCGCCGGGCGTCGGCCGCGGCCGCTCCACCACCTCGAGGACCTCGGGCGGGCCAAACCGGCTGTACTCAGCGGCCTTCACGGGACCACCTGGCTGGGGCGCGGGCCGTTCGTCCGGATCGCCATCGCCGGAACGTAGCAGCCCGGTGCGACCGTCCGCACCGGGCTGCTCGCGGTCAGCCGATGCTGCCGGTGACCGTCGTCCCGGTCCTGACCACGGTGTACGTGACCGTCGCCCCGCTCCAGAAGTGGAACGTGAGCACCACGGGGGCGCCGTCGGCGACCTCCGCGAAGAACGCCGGACGCAGGACGATCGTGCCCGCCGACGCGTCGGGCGCGAAGGTCACGTCGAACTCCTTGAACGACGTCCAGCCGTGCGGGCCGGCGTTGGAGCCGTCGAGGTAGCGGGCCTCCATGGTGGCCAGCCGGTCGCCGCGGAAGTCGGTCGGGATCGCGAACGCGTCGGTCGTGCCGGTGGTGTCGGAGAGCACCGGGGTGTCCGCGTTGACGATCTCGATGGACCACGGGACCCCCTGCGAGAACCGTGCGACCAGCTCCGCGCTCGTCCCGTAGCCACCCGAGCCGGACAGGCGCTGCAGGAGCGCGGCCGGGAGGGTCAGCGTGCTGCCGGAGAGCTGGTAGTCCTTGCCCTTCTTCAGCTTCTGCTTCCCCAGTGACAGGTCGCGGAACGTGGTGCCGTTGAGGTTCAGGGTCACGGTCTGCGCGGTCACGGCGCCGGGGTGGACGAACACCTGGTCGGTCGACGCCGTGCCGGAGCGCTTCTTCCAGCTCGACGAGATCTGCGCGAACAGCCCCGGGTCCCGCCAGGAGAACGCCGTGCGGTCGAGGTGCTGGCCGTTGTCCCAGAGCATCGTCGTGACACCGGTGGTGCGGGCCTGGTTGCCGAGGTGCTCGAAGAACTTCAGCTTCTCGCCCTGCTCGATGGTGCCGGTGTGCCGGTCGAAGCCGAGCAGCCCGTACTCGCCGAGGATGACGGGAATCTCCTGGCTGACGAGGGTGGCGTGCACGCGCGCGAACGCGTCGGTGGCGTCCTGCTGGGCGGTCGCGTCGAACCGGGTGCCGCCCGCCACGTTCACGCTGAACGGCCAGTAGCCGTAGTAATGGAACGTCGCCGCCAGGTTCGGGTCGTCGAGCGCGGTGAACGTCGACACGAGCGAGTCGAGCCGCGCCTGGCCGGAGTCGGTGTGCAGCGTGGGCAGCACCAGGACCCGGTCGGCGTTCCTCCCGCCCGAGGTGCGCACCACCTCGTGGAACGCGACGTTGAGCTCGTCGAGCAGGGCGTACTCCTGCGCCTCCCCGGTCGACCCGGAGAACTGCGGCTCGTTGATGCTCTCGAACAGCAGGGTGCGGGGGTGGTCGCGGAACCGCTCTGCCAGCTGCTCCCACGTGGCCGTGAACTGGGCGAGCACCTCGTCGTGGCGGGCGGGCATCGCGTTGGTCCACATCCACGAGTCGTGGTGCAGGTCGAGCAGCACGGACAGGTCCTCGTCGAGGGCCCAGTCGACGACCTCCTCGACGCGGTCGAGGACCACCGGGTCGATCGTGTAGTCGGGGGCGGGTCCCTCGTGCTGGCCGAGGGACACGGGGATGCGGACGCTGCGGAAGCCATTCTCCCGCACCTCGTCCAGCAGCTCCCGGGTGACTCGCGGGTTGCCCCAGGCCGTCTCGTCGGCGCCGACGGCGTCCAGCGTGTTGCCGAGGTTCCAGCCCGGCTGCATCGCGGCGACGACCTTGGCCGCCGACCTCGGGGTGCGCTCACCGGCCTGCGCGGGTCCGGTGACGCCGGCCGAGAGGGCGGCCGCTGTCGCGAGTGCTGCCAGGGTGGTCCAGAGGGGTCGTCTCACGTCGGGTGCCCTTCGTCGCATGGTCACGCTCGACAGGGCGGCCGGCTCTCCGTCGAGCGTCGCGCTCGTCATCGAAGCGCTTCGACCGGAGTGTAGGGATGCGACGCCCGTGGAGGAAGGGGGCGAAACGGATAAGGACGTTCGGCCCGCGACGGCGCGAGCGTTCTGCGCGACGGTGGGTCCATGGCTGCACTCCTCGTCTTCGAGTCGATGTACGGAAGCACTGCTGCGGTCGCCGAGGCGGTCGCGGCCGGGCTGGCCGACCTGCGGATCCCGGTCACGGTCTGCGAGGTGGGTGTCGCGGGGATCCCGACGCTCGCCACCCGACCGGACCTGCTCGTCGTGGGCGCACCGACCCACCAGCGCGGCCTGTCCACCCCTCGCACCCGAGATGCGGCGCGCGGAGACGTCGCCACGACCCTGTCCCGCGGTGATGGTGTGCGCGAGTGGCTGGACCAGCTGGTCGCCCAGGCGTCGGGGCAGGCGGTCGCCGTCTTCGACACCGCGCTCGCGGGGCGGCTCGCGGGGTCGGCCGCGCATGCCATCGGCAAGCGGCTCACCCGGGCCGGGGCAGAGCTCGTCATGCCGCCCGAGTCGTTCACCGTCACGGGCCGCACCAGCGGTCTCCTGCCCGACGAGCTGGAGCAGGCGCGGTCGTGGGGCCGGAGCCTGGCACTGTTCGCCGCCGCGGCCGCCGCTCGATGACCGGGCCGCGTCGGTAGTCAGACCTCTCGGCGCAGGAGGTCCCCCGGCTGGCACTCCAGCACCTCGCACAGGGCCTCGAGCGTGGTGAACCTGACCGCCTTGGCCCGCCCGTTCTTGAGCACCGCGAGGTTGGCGGGGGTGATGCCGACGCGCTCGGCCAGCTCGCCGACGGACATCTTGCGGCGCGCGAGCATGACGTCGACGTCGACCACGATCGGCATCAGATCACCTCGTCGAGCTCGGCGCGCAGGGTGGTCGCGGTGGTGTCCAGAGCCACGGCCTTGGCCAGCAGCACCCGCAGCACGAGGACCAGCAGGGCGATGCCGGCGGTGCCCATCCCGCCGATCACGATGAGCAGGACGATCCCGGGGGCCACCGCCTCGCCGGGCGCCAGGACGAACGACAGGACCATCGCGAGCAGGGTCGCCGCCACCGCCGCGCCGATGATGACGTCGACGTACCGGAACGCGGCCGCGCCGAACACCGTGTCCCGTCGGACCATCGTGAGCAGCTGCCAGATGCAGACCAGGGCGACCTGCACGGCCAGCACGCCGAGGAACAGGACGATCACGACCGGCCACCGCAAGTGGGCGACCTCGCCGCCGCCGTCGTCGATGTCGCGGCCGATCGCGGGGACGACCATGCCCTGCACCACCAGCAGACCGGCGAACATCAGCGTGATCACCGCCCGCAGGGCGAGGATGGCCAGTCGGCCCATGGTGGGGCTCCTTCGTCGCGATCTATTGATTAACGATAGAAAACTATCGTTTCACGACGAAGATGGCAAGGATCACCGGCCGCCGGTCAGGCGTCCCGTCGGCGCAGGACCACGACGGCGGCGACGAGCAGGACGACGGCCCAGCCACCGAACACCGCGGCACGCTCGAAAGCCTCGACAGCCGGTACTCCCACGGAGATCGCCTCGGACGCGTTGATGAACGGCAGCACGGAGGCGAGCGTGTTCGACGGGAAGATCGACAGGAGCCCGATCTCGACGATGAAGGACACCGCGACCGGCACCAGGAACCCCGCGACCTGGCTGCGCGTGAGTGCGGCGATCGAGAAGCCGATCACTCCCCAGCACACGAGCACGAGGGCAGAGCGCGTGCCCAGCCCGAACCACGCACCGTCGAAGCCGGTGCCCCCGGCGGCCACACTGGTCACGGCGGTGTCCACCGCGGTGCAGACGATGCTCAGGGCGACCAGCAGCGCGACGACCACCCCGACCTTCGCCAGGACGATGTCCGTGCGCCGGGGGAAGGCCGTGTAGAGCGCGCGCAGGGTATTCCAGCGGAGCTCAGCCCCGATCGCGGACGCCCCGATGGCCGCCGCGAGCACGCCCCCGGCGGTGAGGTGGTTGACGGCGCCGAGCGGGAAGTCGTCGGCCGAGGTCTGGCCCCGCAGCTGGTTCAGGCTCGTCGCGAGGCCGACCAGGAAGATCAGCCCGAGCAGGATCCAGGTGGACCACACCGACGTCACTCGTCGCACCTCGAAGAGCAGTGCTCGGCGCATGCCCGCCATCACGCGACCTCCCCGCCGGTGTACTCCTGCGCGTCCCGGGTCAGGTCGATGAACGCCTGCTCGAGCGACGCGTTCCGGGCGACCAGCTCGCGGACCGGCTGCCCGGTCTCGTGCACCAGCAGCCCCACCTGCTCGGTCGACGCCCCCGTCACCACCACCCCGTCGGGACCCTCGGACACCGCCGAGAGGCCGGCCCTGGTGGCCGCGCTCAGCACCGCCGTGGTGTCCGCCACCCGCACGAGGACCTGGCTGGACGCGCTGCGGTCGACGAAGTCGGCGACGGACTGGTCGGCCAGGACCGTCCCGCGCCCGATGACCACCACGTGGTCGGCCATGAGCTGCATCTCCGGCAGCAGGTGGCTGGACACGAAGACGGTGTGGCCGGCGTGGGCGTACGCGCGCAGGAACTCGCGCAGCCACTGGATCGACTGCGGGTCCAGCCCGTTCGAGGGCTCGTCGAGCATCAGCACGTCCGGCTCCGCGAGGATCGCCGTCGCCAGACCGACCCGCTGGGCCATCCCGAGCGAGAACCCGCCGGGGGAGTCGTCGGCCACCGACCCCAGGCCGACGAGGTCGAGGACCTCGGCGACGCGTCGGGCGCCGACGCCGCTCGCCGCCGCGTGCATCATCAGGTGCCGACGGACCGTCCGCTTCGGGTGGAACGCCTTCGCGTCGAGGTGCGCGCCCACCGCCCGTGCGGGGATCGCCAGGTCACGCAGCTGCTGGCCGTCCCACTCGGTGCGGCCGTCGCCGCGGTCGAGGCCCAGCATCAGGCGCATCGTCGTGGACTTGCCCGACCCGTTCGGACCCAGGAACCCGGTCAGGCGACCGGGCCGCAGGGTGAAGCTGACGTCGTCGACTGCCCTCTTGCGCCCGTACGTCCGCCCCAGCCCTGCCGTGGTGACGATCATGCGACGACGCCCTCGTGGGCCGGCTTCACGCGGCCGCGCACGAAGATCAGCCCGACGACCGCGATGAGGATGAAGATCATGTTGGACGGACCGGCGAGAGTGAGGAGCTCGCTCTGCGGGCCTGAGTGAGCCTCGTCGATGCCGCCCGTCGCGAGGAAGAGCGTCGGGTCGTAGAGGCCGTGGAGGAGCATCGGCCAGATCAGGTTCCCGGTCACCCGCAGGGTCAGGTACATGCAGATGCCGAACCCGAAGGCGAAGACCACGGTCAGCGCGACGGTGAGGACCTCCTGGCCGCCCAGGATGTTCGAGGCGTGCAGCAGCCCGAAGATCAGCGACGAGACCACCATCACCACCCACTCGGACTTCCCCGCGTCACGCAGCATCTTCACCGCGATGCCACGCGTGAGGATCTCCTCGACGAAGCCCACGAGCAGGCCGGAGATGAACGTGACCGCCACGACCCCCGCGGCGTAGGAGGCGTAGTCGATGCCGAGCAGCCGCAGCACGATCGCGGCCACGACGGCGACCGGTGCGAGCCACATCCACCACCGGCCACCGATGGGCTGGCGCGCGAACAGCGCCGGGAACCAGTGCAGGGAGGCGACGAACGCGATGAGCACGACGGCGCCGATCGCGAGCGGGAGGAACAGCCCGAAGAACACGCTCTGGGGCGTCGCGAACAGGTCCTCGGAGTCGACCTGGTCGCCGAAGAGGGCGCCGACGAGCTGGCCGCCGAGGATGTAGAGGGCCAGATACGCGACGGCGACGAGCACCGCGCGCCACCACCCGCCCCGGTTCCAGAAGGTCGTCCAGCCGGACGTCGAGGGAGAAGTCGTGGACACGGATGCGGCTCCTGTCGTGGGGCGGCGTGGCGTGGAGCCACTGAAAGTCACGATGGCGGACAGGTCGCCGGACCGCACCCCGGACGCGATGCCGTGCGCGGAGCGCGACGTCGGGTCCGCGTCCAGGGTAGGCGAGGCTGTTTTGTTAGGACCCCTTCCATTCACCCGCTCTCGGGCAATACGGTCATCCGCAGGTCGTCCGCCCCTCCCGGACGACCCAGCACCGCGACAACGACGTCGCTGTGCTCGCCCGCGGCACCCCTCCTCGTGACGGTCGGGTGCCGGCCCCGTCCGTCCGTTCGCTCCCGGAGGGTTTCGCCATGCCTCGATACGTCCATCCACGCCGCCTCGCCACCGCTGTGCTCTCAGCCGTGGTCGCCACCGGCCTCGTCGCCACCGTCGGCCTGACCATCAACGCGTCCGCGGCCAGCGCGGCCGACACCTGTGCCCAGAAGTCCCGCCCGACGGGCAAGGTCCTGCAGGGCTACTGGGAGAGCTGGGACAACTCCAGCGTCCATCCCGGCATGGGCTACATCCCGATCGACGACGCCCGCCAGGCGCAGCACGGCTACAACGTCCTGATGGCGGCGTTCCCCGTGATCCTGCCCGACGGCACGGTGAAGTGGGCCGACGGGATGGACACCGGCGTCGACGTCCCCACCTCGGCCCAGATGTGCGCCGCGAAGGCGCAGGGGCACACGATCCTGATGTCTATCGGCGGGGCCAACGCTAGCATCGACCTGTCGTCCGCGGCGGTCGCGGACCGCTTCGTCGCGACGATCGTGCCCATCCTCAAGGCCAACAACTTCGACGGCATCGACATCGACATCGAGGCCGGGCTCACCGGCTCCGGCAGCATCGGGACGTTGTCGACGTCGCAGGCCAACCTCGTGCGCATCATCGACGGGGTCCTCGCGGCCATGCCCGCCGGGTTCGGCCTGACCATGGCACCCGAGACCGCCTACGTGACCGGCGGCTCGGTGGTCTACGGGTCGATCTGGGGCTCCTACCTGCCGATCATCAAGAAGTACGCCGACAACGGCCGCCTCTGGTGGCTGAACATGCAGTACTACAACGGCTCGATGTACGACTGCGCCGGCAACTCCTATGCCGCCGGCACGGTAGCGGGCTTCGTCGCGCAGACCCGGTGCCTCGACGCCGGCCTGACTGTCCAGGGCACGACGATCCGGGTGCCGTTCGACAAGCAGGTCCCCGGCCTCCCCGCCCAGCCCGGTGCGGGCGGCGGGTACATGTCGCCGGCGCTCGTCTCGCAGGCGTGGTCGCAGCTCGGCGGGGCACCCAAGGGGCTCATGACGTGGTCGATCAACTGGGACGGGTCGAAGGGCTGGACGTTCGGCGACAACGTGCGGTCGCTGATCGGCGGGACGGTCCCGACGCAGACGCCCACGCCGACGAGCACCCCGACGCCGACCCCCACCAGCACGCCCACACCGACACCGACGGTCTCGCCGACGACGCCGAGCGGCACGTGGGCGGCCTACACGGCCTACAAGGTCGGCGACGTCGTCACCTACGGCGGCACGAGGTACTCGTGCCGGCAGGCGCACACGTCGCTGCCGGGCTGGGAGCCGCCGAACGTGCTGGCGCTCTGGCTGCCGGTCTGACCCGAGTCTGAGAAGGTCGGCGCCGAACCCGGTTGGAGCTCGGCGCCGACCTTCTCCGCCGCAGTACGGTCGGCGCAGCGGATCGGCAGGGGGGCGCCGGCGATGAAGGTGGCAGGGACGACCGTCGTGGTGACGGGCGCCGGCGACGGCATCGGCCGCGAGCTGGTGTTCGGGCTGCTCTCGCGAGGGGCCAGGGTTGCCGCGGTGAGTCGGACCGCCGAGCACCTGGAGGAGACCGTGGCCCGGGCGGGTCGGGCGGGCGACCGTCTCTCCGTCCACGTCGTCGACGTCAGCGACCGGGTGGCCGTCGAGGCGCTCCCCGCAGCCGTCGTGGACGAGCACGGGCAGGTCGACGGCCTCATCAACTGTGCCGGCATCATCCAGCCGTTCGTCCCGCTGCTCGACCTGGGGTACGACGACATCGAGCGGGTGATCGCGGTGAACTTCTGGGGCCCGGTGCACACGACGAAGGCGTTCCTGCCGCATCTCGTCGCCAGGCCGCGAGCGCACGTGGTCAACGTGTCGAGCATGGGTGCGTTCCTGCCGGTGCCCGGACAGACCGTCTACGGGGCGTCGAAGGCGGCCGTGCGCCTTCTCACCGAGGGGCTGCATTCCGAGCTGGCCGGCACCACGGTGTCGGTCACGGTCGTCTTCCCCGGAGCGACCCGCACGGGAATCGTCGAGAACTCGGGGGTGCGCCCGCCGGAGATCACCGGCGCGGCGGCGCGGAAGGTCGAGAAGATGATGGCGTCGTCGCCGACGGCCGCGCGCCGCATCCTCGACGGCGTCGAGCGGGACGCCTACCGCGTCACCGTCGGGAAGGACGCGGCCGTCATGGACGTCCTTGCCCGCCTGGCGCCCGAGCGCGCGGCCCGGTTGGTCCGCACGAGGATGAAGGCGCTGCTCAGCCCGTGAGGAACGCGGCCACCCAGGCGAGCGGTGCGTTCCAGCGGACGCACACGTCGTTGGTGACCTCGGACGTGGGTTCGTCGAGGTAGCAGAGCTGCGGTGGCAGCCCGACCAGACGCGTGTCGTAGGGGAAGTCCGGCGCAGGGACCGAGTTCGCTCCGCCCGCCAGGGCGCCCGGCGGGGGTGGGGGCATCGCGGGGTCCAGGTCGTGGCCGAACTGCCGGGTGCGCTGGTGGTGGCTGTGGTCGGCGCCGTAGCCGGTCACGTAGCTCTGCCCGAGCGCGTTGCGGCCCAGCACGTAGTCCACCCCCGTCGCGACGGCGTCGCGGTAGGCGGTCTCACCGGTGACCAGGTGGGCCACACCCAGCACGACGAGGTTGTTCAGGAGCCGGCCGTTCGACCCCCACCCCCATCCGTCTGCAGGTGCGTAGGGCTGGCCCCACGGCTGCTGCGCCTGCAGAGCGACGAGCCGGTCGGCGCCGTCGCGCACGCTGTCGACGACCCGGTCGTGGTCGGCCAGACCGCCACCGTGCAGTGCCAGGTCGAGCCGGGCAGGGGCGCTGACGTCGTTGAAGTCGAAGCCTGCGGCGTCGAACGGGTCCGACGCGTGCTCGGCTGCCCGCAGGACCTCGACCTCGTACGCGTGGTCCCCGGTCGCGAGCCACAGCTCGGTGGCCGCCCAGTAGAGGTCGTCGCCGACCTCGCCGTCGTCGTACGGTCCCCCGCCGTGGCGGGCGTGGTCGTCCGGGGCGAGCACGTCGGGGTGCAGCCGGGCGGCGTCATAGGCGGACCGTGCAGCCGTCTCCAGCCGGTGCGCGTAGGTGGGGTCGACCGACCGGAAGTGGCGTGCGCCGGCCGCCGCGGCGGCAGCCAGGTGGAGCGCCGCGGTGGTCGACGGACGGTGCAGCACGCGCTCGGTCGGGTCGAGGTGCGGCCAGCCCGGCACGGGGGACCACGTGGTGCCATGGACACGGTGGAACGCCAGGCCCGCCAGCGGTCGCCCGGGCGGCACCTGCATCCGCAGCAGCCAGTCGAGCTGCCACCGGCACTCCTCCAAGATGTCGCCACGCCTCGGCACCAGGTCGAGGATGCCCAGCAGCTGCCACACCGCGATCGCCCCGCTGGTGACGTACTTGCCGTAGTCGCCCGCGTCGTACCAGCCGCCCGACACGTCGTACGTGCCGTCGTCGTGCCAGCCCGGGTAGAGGCGCTGCGCGTCCGGGCCGGTCCAGGCGGGGACGGCGGTGTCCCGATGGCCGGCCGGGCGTTCGTAGCCCGGGACGAGGATCTCGGTGCCCGACCGCATCAGGGAGAAGAAGCGCAGGGCGTCGTCGCGCAGGTCGGCGTGCAACCGGGCGCCCACCCGGAACGGGTGGCTGCGCGACGGCGGCGCCTCGACGCGGAACGTGCCCTCGCCCAGCGCGCCGAGGTCGAGCACGTGCACGGGGAGGCCGGAGGTGGGCTCGGGTCGGTCCGGCCAGGGCGCTGACCTGCCCTCGTGGGCGACGAGTCCGTCATCGCGCACGACGGTGAACGCGACCGGATCGACGTCGGCCGAGACGAGTGTCGCTCGCATCGGCAGGCCCGGGACGTACCCGAGCTGGTTGACCCGCACGGCCGGGCGTCCGGCGACGATGTCCTGCACCGACCACGCCGGAAAGGTCACGCGGACCCCCCGGCGAGCCGGGCCACCTGCGCGTCGAGGTACCGGCGTTCCGCGACGTTCGTCGCCCGGCCCGCCGCGCGACGGTAGTGGGTGAGGGCCAGCTCGTGGTCGCCCGCCAGCTCGTGCAGGTGTGCCTTGAGCTGGTCGACGCGGGGGAGCGTGCCGTCGACGCCGTCCAGGACCGCCAGGCCCACAGCCGGCCCGTGCACCATCGCGGTCGCGACCGCCCGGTTGAGGGTCACCACGGGGCTGCCCGTCATCCGCTCCAGCAGCTCGTACAGCGCGAGGATCTGCGGCCAGTCCGTCGCGTCCGCGCTGCGCGCCCGGTCGTGGATCGCCGCGATCGCCGCCTGCAGCTGGTACTCGCCGACGGCTCCTCGACCGATCGCGCCGTCGAGCAGCGCGGTCCCCTCGGCGACCCGCGCGTGGTCCCACAAGCCTCGGTCCTGGTCGGCCAGCGTCACCGGGGTGCCCGACGCATCGGTGCGGGCGGGACGTCGGGCGTCCGTCAGGAGCACCAGGGCGAGCAGGCCGGCCACCTCGGGGTCGTCGTCGGCAGCCTGCACGAGCCGCGCGAGACGGATCGCCTCGTCGGACAGGTCGACGCGCGTGAGGTCGTCGCCGGCGCTGCCGGTGTAGCCCTCGTTGAACATCAGGTAGAGGACGCGCAGGACGCTGCGGAGCCGGTCGGCGCGCTCGTCGGGCGACGGCATCGAGAAGCGTTCACCCGCGACCCGCTGCTTGGCCCGGCTGATCCGCTGCGCCATCGTCGCCTCGGGCACGAGGAAGGCGCGGGCGATCTCCGCGGTGGTCAGCCCGCCGACCGCGCGCAGGGTCAGCGCGATCGCGGACGTGGGCGAGAGCACCGGGTGACAGCACAGGAACAGCACGGTCAGGGTGTCGTCGTCCTGGGCCGCGCCGCCTGCCGACGGCTCCGATGCGACCCGGACCTCCCGGTCGCGGCGCGCGGTGTCGCTGCGCCACTGGTCGACCATCCGTCGCGACGCCGTCTGCAGCAGCCAGCCGCGGGGCTGCGCGGGGATACCGTCCGCCGACCAGTGCCGGGCGGCGGCGATCAGTGCCTCCTGCACCGCGTCCTCGGCCGCGTCGAAGTCCCCCCACCGGCGGGCGAGCGTGCCGAGGACCTGCGGCGCCAGCTCGCGCAGCAGGTCCTCGACGTCGCTCGGGACGTTCAGCGCGGGTTGCTCGCCGTCTCGAGGTACGCGTTCATCTCCTCGACGCCCGACGGGCCGTCGTCCATGATCCGGCGCACCTGGATGGGCTGCTGCGTCGGGACCCCGCCGCGCCCCGGCACCGCGGAGACGAGCCCCGCGATCTCGAGCGCGCGCTCCTCGGAGTCGACGTCGACGATCTGGTAGCCCGCGATCCACTCCTTGAACTCCTGGAACGGACCGTCCGTGATCACCGGAGTGACCCCGTCCGATCTCACGACCTTGGCCAGGTCGGGCCCGGTCAGGACCTCGCCGCCCACCAGCTCCCCGTTGGCGGTGAGCTCAGCGTTCAGGCGCCCGTAGTAGTTGAGGTGCGCGGCGACCTCGTCGTCAGTCCACTCCGACATCGGCGACTCGTCGGGACCGCTCTGGAAGTCCACGATCAGCAGGTACTTGGCCATGACTGCTCCTTCTCCGTCGTGCCCAGACTGGCACTGTCACTCGAAGAACGGAGCCCGGCCGCGTTCCTCTACGTGCCGGGCCGGAGTAGGTTCCGCGCATGGACCCCTCGTCCTCGACCCGGATGCCCGGCCGGCTGGTGCCCGCCGGTGGCGGTCATGTGCCCGTGCGCGTGCGGGGCTTCGTCGAGGACGCCGCACCGGCGCGCGCCCACCGGTCGGAGCGCGGGTTCGCCGTCGTGCTGGCGCGCAGCGAGCACGACGTGGTCAAGGTCGTCGACGGCTCCACGGTCCTCGGCTACCTGCCCGAGGGGTGGTCGCAGGTGGTCGACTTCGAGCTGTGGTCGGCCGAGCAGGCGGGCGAGCCGGCGGTGGCGCGAGCGGTCCTCGAGGGTGCCCGCGGCGAGCGCGACCTGTTCGTCATGCTGAGCTGGCCCCGCCGCCGCGCCTGAGCCGCTACACCTCCACGGCCTGCGGCTTCCCCCGCTCGGCCCATACGGTGCTCCCGCCGTCGGGCGCGAGCTCCGGTCGCTGCAGCGCCGCGGCGCTGTCCAGGAAGTGCGACCACCCCTCGTGGTGCACCGGCAGCACCGTGCGCGGCCGCAGCTCCCGGCACAGCTCGCGCCCGTCCACGACCGTCATCGTGTAGCGCAGCGGGCCGGTCGTGGGGAACCGGACCCCGCCGAGGTGCAGGACCACCGTGCCCACCTGCAGCCGCTCGGGGACCCGACGCACCTCGGAGGTCAGCACCGTGTCTCCGGTCACCCACACCGCGCCGTGCTGCTGGCCCTCCCACGTGAGGCCGAAGCCGGTGACCGCCCCGATGATCGCTCGAGCGCCGACCGGTCCGTGGCGGCCGGGGGTCGCCGTGACCGTCAGAGTCGGACGGTCGGGGTGGGTCAGCGTCGTCGTCTCCCACGGGTGCAGGCCCTGCGCGGGGGCACCGAGCCGACGCGCCCCCGGCACGGTGGTCAGCACCGCGGGGACGCCGGCCAGCATCGCGCGGCCCGCGTCGTCGAGGTTGTCCGCGTGGTGGTCGTGGCTGAGCAGGACCGCGTCGACCTCGCCGACCTCCTCCACCGACAGCGCAGGACCGGTCGTCTTGCGCGACGACGTCCCCCAGCCGAACTTGTAGGTCCGGCCGGGGGCGTCGAACGTCGGGTCGGTCAGGATGCGCCAGCCGTCGACCTCGAGGAGCGCCGTCGGGCCGCCGATGTGCGTGAACGTCAGCGTCGACACCGTCAGGCGGACGTGACGTTCGAGGTGGCGTGGGCGAGCGCCCACTCCAGGGCGCGGTCGGCGATCTCCTCCCAGCCGGGCCCGGCGACCATGAGGTGCGGACGGCCGTCGTAGGTCTCGTGCTCGGTGACGGTGCCCTCACCCTTGTAGTGCTTGGCGTTCGACGCCTGCACTGACGGCGGCATGATGTGGTCCTCCGAGCCGGACAGGAACAGCAGCGGCACCCGGTTCGGGTTCTTGAAGTCGACCCACGCGTCCTGGTGGCCGGGCTGCACGTTCGCCAGCACGGAGTCGATGAGCACGCGGCCCGACGCGGGGATGTGGTACCGGTCGTAGAAGTACTGCGACTCCTCCGGCGTGTACGTGTTGGTGAACGCGTACGTCCACTCCTCGAACGACAGGCCGACCGCGCGGTGGTGGTTCGCGGGGTTCTTCACGACGGGGAACACCGACTTGAGCTGCGACCACGGGGTGACGAGCACCCCCTCGACCGGCGCCGAGTTCAGCGCGACCGCGGCGCTGCCGTGCCCGCGGTCCAGCATCAGCTGCAGGAACGTCCCGCCCGCGGAGTGGCCCATCAGGATCGGCTTGGTGGGCGTGTCCAGCGAGCCGATGAACTCGTCGAGGTGGTTCGCGATCGCCTCGACCGTGAGGTTCGCGATGGGCGTCGGGTCGGCCCGCAGCGCCTCGACCTCCACCTCGAAGCCCGGGTAGCCGGGCGTGTGGACCGTGTAGCCCTTGGCCTCGTAGTGCGCCTTCCAGCCCTCCCAGGAGCGGGGCGTGACCCAGAAGCCGTGGATGAGCACGATCGTGTCGGGAGCGGTCATGACGCCACCTCGTTCCTCGTCGCCTGTCCGGTTCGTCCGACCGGTTGATCAGCACTGTGGCACCCACAGACCACGCGCGGTGGTCTGTGGGTGCACAGATCTGGTGCTGGTGTGCAGGTCAGCGGGCTACGACGCGGTGTGCTCGGCGACGACGTCGAGCACCCAGACCACACCGAACCGGTCCCGGAGCATGCCGTAGAGCGGCGACCACCCGGCGGGAGCGAGCTCCTGCACGACCGTCGCGCCCGCGGACAGGCCCGTCCAGCAGGCAGTGATCTCGTCGGCGTCGGTACCGCGCACGGACACGAACACCGCGTTGACGCCCGGCTCGTACGGGAGGCGGCCGGGGACGTCGTAGGCCATGACGTGGAAGCCGTCGTCGGACCGGACCTGGCCCCACATGATCTGCTCGGCCTCCGCGGGGTCCTGCGCGCTGTGCGCGTCCTGGTAGGTGACGAGGACGATCTCTCCGCCGAAGACAGACCGGTAGAGCTCCAGCGCCGCGCGGGCGTCGCCACGGAAGTTCAGGTGGGTGGTGGTCGTGATGGTCACGGGAAGTCCTCTCGGTTGATGACAGGACGACGCTATGAGCCATTGCGGCCACTTCCTGTCCGCGATGATGGGAGCCTGGACGCATGGCGAACACGAGCTCGCGGACCCTGCGGCTGCTGTCGTTACTGCAGGCCCGCCGGTACTGGCCGGGGCCCCGGCTCGCGGACGAGCTGGGCGTCTCGGCGCGGACGCTGCGCCGGGACGTCGACCGGCTGCGCGAGCTCGGCTACCCGGTCGACGCCCAGCCGGGGGTCGACGGCGGGTACGCGCTCGCGGCCGGGGCGTCGTTGCCGCCGCTCGTGGTGGACGACGACGAGGCGATGGCGCTGGCGGTCGCCATCCAGTCCCACCTGGCCACGGGCGACGGCGGCGATGCTGCGCTGCGCGCACTGACGAAGGTCGTGCAGGTGATGCCGCGACGGCTGCGCGCGCGTCTCGACGCGGTCCGCTCCTCCACGACGCCCGCCCCGTGGAGCGCCGACGTCGTCGCGCCGGTCGACCACGCCGTCCTGTCGACCCTCGCGCTCGGCTGTCGCGACCGGGAGCGGGTCCGCTTCGACTACGTGGCGGCCGCCGGTTCGGCGTCCTCCCGGCTGGTCGAGCCTGCACAGCTCGTCGCGCTCGGGCGGCGGTGGTACCTCGTCGGCTACGACCTCGACCGGCACGACTGGCGGACCTTCCGCATCGACCGGATCGGCACAGCCGACAGCACCGGCACCTCGTTCGCGCCGCGGACGCCGCCGTTCGACGACGTCGCCGCCTTCGTCCGCACCCGCGTCCTCGGCGACTCCGCGGGCGGACGGCACCAGGTCGAGGTGGTGGTCGAGGCGTCGGCCGACGTCGTCCGCGGGGTGGTCGGACGCTGGGCCGACGTGCGAGCGGACTCCCCGGCGCGCTGCACGATGACGATGGAGACGGACTCGCTCGAGGGGCCGCTGTTCGCGCTCGGCTCCCTCGGTGCGGAGTTCACGGTGGTCTCGCCGGCGGAGCTGGTGGCTCTGGTCCGGGACTGGGGTGCGCGCTTCGAGCGGGCCGCGCGCGGCTAGACGGGGTCGAGCCTCGCGTCGTCGACCAGGGCGGCGAGCGCGGGGGCGGTGACGTTGGCACCGAAGGCGGGGGTGCCGGGCTGTAGGCGCGCACCGGTGCGGAGCGGTCCGACGACGACGGGGTCGAACCCGAGCCGCTCGACGAGCTCGGCGACGGCCGCGGTGTCGTCCGGGTCGTCCCCGGCGACGGCGATCGCCTTGCGCCCGGGCGTGCCGGCGGGCCGGGCTTCGCCGTCGAGGTCGTGGTAGCCCATGTGGTTGAACGCCTTCACGACGCGCGACGCGGGCAGGTACTCCTGGACGAGCTCGCTCGTGGTCGTCCGGGGGTCGGTGAGGTCGTCGCGGATGCCGTCGATCTCCCACCAGTAGTTCATCGCGTCGACGACGAGCTTCCCCGCCAGCGCGTCGACGGGGACATTGCGGTACTTGCCGAGGGGGAGCGCGAGGATCACGACGTCCGCCGAGGTGGCCGCGTCGAGGGCGGTGACCGCGGCCGCGCCGGGGACGAGGACCTCGACCGTCAGGGCGATCTTCGCCGGGTCGGTCGAGCCCGCCACGAGCACGCGGTAGCCCGCGGCGACGGCCAGGCGGGCCAGCACCGTGCCGACCTTGCCCGCGCCGAGGATGCCGATCGTGGTGGTCGTCACGCGTCCGCCACCAGGTCGCGGACCATCGGGATGACCTTGGTGCCGTACAGCTCGACGTTGCGCAGGCGGGCGTCGCCCGGCTGGGCGCCCGTGGTGTAGATCAGGTCGAACCGGCCGACCCCGAGCGCGGTGACGGCGCGGGCGATCTTCTGCGCGACGGTCTGCGGTGACCCGACGTACAAAGAGCCGTACGCGACCTCGGCGTCGAACTCCTCGCGACGCACCGGCGGCCAGCCGCGCAGCGCGCCGATCCGGTCGCGCTGGGTCCGGTAGTGCGGCCAGAAGATCTCGACGGCCTCCTCGTCGGTGTCCGCGACGAACCCGGGGGAGTGCATGCCGACCGGGTGGGCGGTGGTGCCGAACTGCTCGGCCGCCCGCCGGTACAGGTCGAGGTACGGGGCGAAGCGCTGCGGGTCGCCGCCGATGATCGCCAGCATGAGCGGCATGCCGTACTGGGCTGTGCGCACGACGGACTGCGGGGAGCCGCCGACGCCGACCCAGGTGGTCAGGTGGCCGGACTCGGTCTTGGGGAAGACGTCAGCGTTCGTCAGGGCCGGGCGCGTGGTGCCGGACCAGGTGACCGGCTGCTCGGTCAGGAGCCGGGAGAACAGCTCGATCTTCTCCTCGAAGAGGAGGTCGTAGTCGGCCAGGTCGTAGCCGAACAGCGGGAACGACTCGGTGAACGAGCCGCGGCCGAGGATGACCTCCGCGCGGCCGTTCGAGATGGCGTCGAGGGTGGCGAAGCGCTGGAAGACACGTACCGGGTCGTCGGAGCTGAGCACCGTGACGCCCGAGCCGAGCCGCAGGCGCGAGGTGCGGGCGGCGATCGCCGCCAGCACGGTCTCCGGGGACGAGACGGAGTACTCGGGGCGGTGGTGCTCGCCCAGGGCGATGACGTCGACGCCGACCTGGTCGGCCAGGACCGCCTCCTCGACGACCTGCCGGATCGCGGTGGCATGCGAGACGAGCTCGCCGTCGCTGCCCTGGGGGCGGTCGCCGAACGAGTCCAGGCCGAGCTGGAGGGTGGTCATGAGAGTCGCTCCTCGATGCGTCAGTAGTTGACAGTTCAACTGTACTCGGACGCGATCGATTCCTGCCGGTGGTAGGAACGGGTGTGCCCATCCTCCCGACCCAGCGCGACCCCCGACTGATCACCGTCCGTCGGGGCGGGACCCTCACCGACGAGGACCACCGGCTGCTCGCCGAGTGGGCCCTGCGGTGCGCCGAGCACGTGCTGCACCTGTTCGAGGACGATCACCCCGACGACAGCCGGCCGCGCGACGCCCTCGAGGTCGGTCGGGCCTGGATCCGTGGCGAGGTGCCCATGAAGACCGCGCACGCCGCCGCGTTCCAGGCGAACGCCGCGGCCCGCGGGCTGCCCGACCCGGCGAAGTTCGCCGCGCTCTCCGCAGGCCAGGCGGTCGCGGTGGCCCATGTTGCCGCTCACGACCTGGGGGCTGCGGCGTACGCGATCAGAGCGGTGGGTACCGAGGCGCGGCTGGCGGAGCGGGACTGGCAGCGGGAGCTGCTCCCCGCCGCGGTCCGTGAGCTCGTCCTCGACGACCAGCGCCTCCGGAGCCCCATCTGCTGGCACGCCTTCGACGACTGAGGCCCCGGGGTGGGTCGAGACGATCCGACCGGGCGTCAGCCGAGGCGCACGAGGCCGGCCTCGCTGTGCCGCAGGCCGCACGCGCCCTCGTAGAAGTCGACCAGGTGCGGCTCGTAGTCGGCGTGCAGCCACTCGCACCCTGCGCGCCGCGCCTCGTCGGCCGCGGCCTCGACGAGCGCCCGCCCTGTGCCGCGCCCCTGCACGTCGGGTGCGACGCAGGTGTCGAGGAGGATCGCGTGGGCACCGCCGTCGCCGATCACGTTGACGAACCCGACCAGTCGCCCGTCGAGACGGGCGGTGACCCACGTGAGGCTGTGGTCCGCGAGGCGCTGCCGCCAGGGGGTCTGCGTGACCGGATGGTCGAAGGCTGCGGCGTGCAGCGCGTCCAGCTCGGGGTCGGTCAGCTCACCTCGGGCGCGCAGGTCGATGTCCACGCACCCATCCTGTCGTTCGGGGACGTGGTCGAGCGCGAGCGCGAGGGTGATGCCGGGGCGTGACCCGAGCGATGCGCAGTCGTTGTGGAGAACTAGCCCGACCGAGGGGAGTCTGCCGACATGCTTGCGGTGGACCGTCCAGGACCCGCACCATCAGGGCCGCGGCTGGCACGGTTGCCGCCACCTCGACCTTCGGAGTCTCCATGTCGCTGAACCCCGTCCCAGCCCGACCGACTGCCGCCTTCGTCGGCGCGTCCTGGGTGGCCCTCGTCATCGCGCTCCTCGCCTACGGCGTCGGACTGTGGAACGCGGAGCTGGACCCGTCGGAGAAGGGCTTCCTCGGCACGCTGCTCCTGCTCGGTCTGTTCTCCGCGATCGCCGTGCAGAAGTCGGTCCGCGACCGCGCCGAAGGTGTGCCGGTGACGTCGATCTTCCTGGGCCTGTCGTGGGCGATGGTCCTGACGTCCCTCGTGCTAGTGACGACGGCGCTGGTCAACGCGCCGCTGGAGCTGTCGGAGAAGGGGTTCTTCGGGCTGAGCTTCACGATGGCGCTCTTCTCGGTGGTCGCCGTCCAGAAGAACGTCCGCGACCTGGCGGCTGCCGGACCGGCGCCCGCCGCGCCGAAGCCGGTCGAGCCGGAGGTCAAGGCGACCGTCTGGCAGTGAGTGTCGAGCGGCCCACCGCACTCCCGCGGGGAGTGCAGCGGGCCGTGACGTAGGTGATGGAGGACGTCGGGTACCTCCAAGAGGGTCGCGCGTCGGGCGGCGTCACTCGGGGCTCGTCGTCAGCCCTTGTTCGTCGAGCAGGTTGCGCTCAAGCCGGCGCAGCGTGCGGAGAGCCGCCTCCTGGTCGTCGCGGGTGAGGTCGCCGACGGTCCCGCGCTCGAGCGCCGCCCAGAGGGCCTCCACGCGGGGGCGCAGGCCCAGGCTCGCCGCGGTGGGCTCGACGAGCGTCACGCGGCCGTCGACCGGGCTCGGTCGGCGGCGGACGAACCCGGCCCGTTCCAGGCGCTGGACCGTGCGCGTCATCGAGGCGGAGTCGGTGTCCACCAGTGCGGCGAGGTCTGCCTGACGCTGCGGTCCGTGCTCCCACAGGTGCATGAGCAGGAGCTCCTGGCCGGGCCGGAGCCCGAGCTCGCGGAACAGCCGACCCGCGAGGGCGTGGTGCGTGCGGGCGAGCCGGAAGATCGCGTGGCTGATCGGCCCGCTCGCTGCGGCGCGGGGTTCCCTGTCCATGTCAGGGATGTCGGGCGGGTGTGGCACCAGCTGAGCATATCTGTCCCGATCGCGGGGAATGTGTGGGGAGCGGACTGAGTTACCTGTCTCGAACAGCAAAGTCTGTTCGCAGAGAGAGGGCGACACCCATGACCACTGCATTCGAACCGGCAACGATCGGCCGCTACACCACCCGCAACCGCATCGTGATGGCTCCGATGACCCGTAGCCGGGCCTACGGCAGAGGAGCGAGCGCGACTCCGCTCATGGCGGAGTACTACGCCCAGCGCGCCGGCGCGGGCCTCATCATCACCGAGGGCACTCAGCCCTCGCCCGAGGGTCAGGGCTACCCGGACACCCCCGGCCTGCACACGGCTGTCCAGGTCGAGGCCTGGCGCGGGGTCACGTCCGCTGTGCATGCGCGGGGCGGCCTGATCTTCGCCCAGCTCATGCACACCGGACGGATCGGCCACCCGAGCCTGACGGGACTGCCGCCCGTCGGCGCGTCCGCGATCGCTGCCGCCGGCACGGTGTTCACCCCGACCGGTCCCCTGGGGTTCGTCGCGCCGCTCGCGCTCGACGACGCCGGCATCGAGCGGACGATCGCCGACTTCGCCCAGGCGGCCCGCAACGCCGTCGACGCCGGCTTCGACGGGGTCGAGCTGCACGGCGCCAACGGCTACCTGCTGCACCAGTTCCTCGCCACCAACACGAACACCCGTACCGACGGGTGGGGTGGAGACGTCGCGGGACGCATCCGCCTGACGGTCGAGGTGGTACAGGCGGTCGCCCACGCGATCGGCGCGGACCGCACCGCGCTGCGGATCTCACCGGGGAACCCCTACAACGACATCACCGAGGACGACGTCGAGGCCACCTACAACGCGCTCGTCGACGCGCTCGACCCGCTGGGGCTCGCCTACCTGCACCTGGCCGAAGGCCCGGACGTCGAGCTGACCTCGACGCTGCGCGTGCGCTGGTCCGGACCGCTGGTCCTCAACCCCTTCACGCCCGGGAGCTGGACCGGGCCGGACGCACTCGGCCGCGTCGAGGACGGCTCGGCGGACCTCGTGTCGTACGCGGCTCTGTACCTGGCCAACCCGGACCTCCCCGCTCGGCTCGCCGTCGGCGGGCCCTTCACGGCACCCGACTACGGCACCGCGTACGGCGGCCACGAGCGGGGCTACACGGACTATCCGACGCTCGACGACGCCACCGTCGTCGGCTGATCACGAGAGGCACACACCATGAAGACGATCATGATCGACACGTTCGGCGGACCGGAGGTCCTGCGCTCCGCCGAGGTCCCCGTCCCCGAGCCGGGCACCGGTCAGGTGCGCGTGCGCGTCCTTGCTGCCGGGGTGAACGGCATCGACGGCAAGATCCGCTCGGGCGTGTTCCCGGGCTCCGCCCTGCCGGCCGCCCTCGGCATCGAGATCGCCGGCGTGGTCGACGCGCTCGGCGCCGGCGTCGACGACGTGCTCGTCGGCGACACCGTCGTGGGCTGGGCCGACCCGCCCGCGGGCGGCTACGCCGAGGCGGCGCTCACCAGCACCTACGCTCCGGTCCCTGCCGGGCTCGACCCGGTCGACGCGGTGACCGTCCCGGTCGCGGGGGAGACCGCGCGGCGCGTGCTGCGCGAGCTGGCGGTGCAAACCGGCGAGACGCTGCTCGTGCACGGTGCGAGCGGCTCGGTCGGGGAGCTGGCGACGCAGCTGGCGGTCGCCCGCGGTGTGCATGTCGTCGGCACCGCCTCCGCGGACCACCAGGACCGTGTCGCGGCACTCGGTGCGACCCCGACCACCTACGGCGCGGGGCTCGTCGACCGCGTGCGAGCCGTGGCCCCCGACGGCATCGACGCGGTCCTCGACACGACCGGTCGCGGGGTGCTGCCCGACTCGATCGAGCTGCGCGGCGGCACCGAGCGGATCGTCACGATCGCGGACCCGGCTGCGTTCGCCCTGGGCATCGCCTTCAGCTCGACCGCTGAGCGATCGGTCCCGGAGCTGGCCGAGCTCCTGGGGCAGCGGGCACGCGGAGAGCTCACGACGACCATCGGCGGCGTGTTCCCCCTCGACGACGTCCGGAGGGCCGCCGAGCTCAACGACGCCGGGCGCGGAGGCGGCAAGCTCGTCCTGGTCCCCTGAGCGACGGCCTCGGCGGGCCGGGGTGCCCGCCGAGGCGCGCCCAGGATGACGTGGGTCGTGGAACGTGAGCCCCAGCCGTAGGCTCCCGGCGTGCGGCTGGGCGGCGCGGGCGTCACCCCGACCATGACGATGCTCGAGGTGTCACGGTTGGCCATCCCCGGCCAGCTGGTCGAGCCGGAAGGCGCCGCCGTCGCGTGATGCCACGCGCGTCGGCTGCTCGCGCCGATCGGGCGCCGCCGAGAGCTGGTCGGCCAGGTGGCGGAGCACCTGCCGGCCCGTCCGCTCCGACGGTGGTGTGGTCGCCGGGGCGTACGACACGCGTCGGATCACGCGGCGGGCCACCGCCTGCCGTCGGGTCAGCCACCGCACGACGAGGATGTGCCCGACCCCGGGAACGGCCCCGTCGGGGTGCGGTCCGGTGACGACCTGGCGCGCACGGCCCTCGGCGTGCGCCCGCCGGGCGTGCTCACCCACGAGGTGCTCGATGAGCGAGGCGAGGTTCCGGGCGGTGTCGGGCACCTCGTCCAGCAACGTCGCCACACCCTCCGGTCCCGGCTCTGCCACGGCCACCGTGAGCCGCTGCTGGAACGCCGCCAGCTGGTCCGCGGACCAGTCGTCGCCGTGCTCGGGTAGCGGGTCAGCGAGGGTGGTGCGGCTGCCGAACACGTGATGCTCCTCCGGTGCGATGACGACGCGGTCCGCGCCGGGGTCGAGTGTGCGCCGCTCAGCGGATGGAGGGTGTCGGTTTCGTCCCCCTTTCGCCCGATCGGTCGTCCCCCTGACGGTGAGTGCTGCTGCGACGGCCCGGTATCAGCCGACCTGGCGACCGCTCCTGCTTGCGCAGGGACGGCTCGGTCCGTGCGGGAGCGCATCAGGAGGGGTCGTGTTCTCCAGCAGGTCCGGCGGCCCGGTGGCCGCGTTCCGGGGCCGCCCGATCGTGGTCGGTCGGCGCACGATCGCCTGGCTCTCGACGTTCGCCGTCGCGACCTCTGCGCTGGTCGGCACCACGCTCCTCGGGCACGGGACGCCGGCGGAGCGCCTCACCCTCGGCGCGGGATCCGTGTGGGTCGTCTCGCCCGGGGAAGGCCTGCTGACCCTGCTCGACGGCGCGTCGGAGGAGGTGGTCGCGAGCGCGCGGGTCCGCGGCGCCGGGCACGACCTGGGCGTCGTCCAGGCTGGAAGCGACGCCTACGTGACCGACTCCACCGACGGCGCGGTCGCCCGCATCGACGGCGCGACGTTCGAGGTGTCGGAGCCCGTGCCGTTCGCCTCGGCAGGTGGCGGCGTGAACGTGCTCAGCGGTGGCGGCGAGCTGTACGTGCTCGACCCGGCGGGGGCCCGCGCCCGGCTGGTCGACCCCCGGGCGCTCGAGGTGCGCACCGACCTCTCGCTCGCCGCGACGCCAGGGCCGGGTCAGGCCGTCGTCGACGAGGACGGGCAGCTGTGGCTCATCGACGAGGAGCGTGGTGGCCTGACGTGGTTCGACGACCACAAGCACGTGCTGCGCGACGTCGCCGCTCCGGACGACCGGCTGGTGCTCGTCCAGGGCAGGCCGGTGCTCGTCGACACCGAGCGGTCGGTCGTGCAGACGCTCGACGCGAGCGGTCGGCCGGGCGCGGAGTCCTGCCTCGACGTGCGCGACGACGACGTGCGGCTGCTCGGCTCGTCGACCGGTGCGGAGCTGTACGCCGCGCAGTCGGCGACCGGCTCGTTCGTCACCGCGGCCGTCGGCCACGACGACTGCGAGCGCGTCGTCGCGCTCGCGGAACCGGGCGCGGCCGACTTCGGGGAGCTCGTGCAGTCCGGACCCTTCGTCTTCGTCCCCGACCGCGCGTCCGGCCGCGCGAACGTGGTCGACACGCGCGACGGACAGGTCACGCAGCTCGACCTCGTCGAGCCCGGGCACGACGTCGAGCTCGTCGCGGAGGGCGGCTTCGTGTTCTACAACGACCGGGACGGGGAGCGCGCCGGCGTCCTGACGCTCGCCGACGGGCAGTGGACGGCGTCCGACGCGCTGCAGAAGTACGACCCCGGGACGGGCGAGCCGCCGCCCGCGCCGACGCCGTCCGAGCCGCCGGCTGATGCTGCCGCGCCGCCCCTGGAGCAGCCGCCGGCGGACGCCGTCGTCGCCCCGGCTCCGACCTCGCCGCCCCCTGCTCAGCGACCGGCGGTCGCGCCCGCCGCGGGCACCAGGCCGAACGGTGGAGCGGCGTCCGCGCCGGCTGCGTCAGCCACGCCGCCGCCCGTGCCGCCGACGGTCGGGCCGATCACGGTGTCGCCCGCCGTCCCGATGCTCGGCGAGCCGGCGACGTTCACCGCGACGGCGAGCCAGGCCGACGGTGCGACCTGGGCGTGGTCCATCGCCGCCGGGGTGGGTGCCCCCTTCGCCACCGGTGCCGACGCGGGGTCCTTCGCGCCGACGCTGCCGACCGACCAGGGCCTCGCGTTCGTCGTGACGCTCACGGTCACGACCGCAGCCGGAGCGCAGTCGGCGACTCCGCTGACCGTCACCGCGACGCCGTCGACCGCTCCCGTGATCTCGTCGGTCACCTCCGCCGAGAGCGTCTACTACCCCTACACGATCGGAACCTTCACGGCCGTGCACTCCGACGTGCCACCCGGCGGGCGCTTCGAGTGGTCGATCACCCGTGACGGAGCGCCGTTCGAGGGCCCGGTCGCGGGAACCGCCGGCGAGCCGTACGCGACGTCGCTGGGAGAGCCCGGGCTGTACCGCGCGACGCTCACGATCACCGTCGACGGCCGGAGCGCCAGCAGCTCGGCCGACTTCAAGGTCGAGTACGTGTGCGGGCCTGCCCTCTCGTCGAGCGTCGTCGACCTGCGCGCCGAGACGTCGGCGGTCCTCACGGTCACGTCGGACTGCGTGGGCACCAACGTGTTCGAGGTCGCCGTCGCCCCGTGGCTCTCCGGGCCGCCGAGCGTGACGGTCCCCGCGGGCGGCTCCGCCACGATCACCGTCGTGCGGTCGACCGGGCAGCCCCCCAGCGACGGGGACCATCCCGACTCCGTCGTCGTCACCTACCGGTCGGGCAGCCTCGGCGAGATGGCGGCCAGGGCGAGCGTCCGGGCGAACCGGTCGCCGGACATGTCCTTCCCGACCGACATCTGCCGCGACATGGGCGACTTCGGCATGGCGTTCTTCGCGAGGGTGTCGGACGACAACATCGACAGCGTCACCCTCTCGATCAACGGGGCGAGCTACAGCATGGACCTGATCGGACCGCCGGACGGCTACCGCGAGGTCGTCGACAAGACGCTCCTGGGCTCGGCGACGACCTGGCGGATCACCGCCATCGACACCAACGGCCTGGCCAGCACCCTCGACGGCACGAGCCCCTGCTGGTGACCCAGGCTCTGCGCGAGCCCTGATCGCACCGGACCGCGATGATCGGGTCCTGCGGCGTGCGGGGACGCCAGAGTGGACGCCGGAAGGGGGCACCGTGATCGCCTGGCTCAACCGGCTCGTGGACCTCGTGGAGGAGCACCTCACCGAGGAGCTCGACATCGTCCGTCTCGCAGCCTCGCTCGGGACCACCGAGTACCACCTGCGCCGCATGTTCTCCTCGCTGGCCGGGATGCCGCTGTCGGAGTACGTGCGCCGCCGGCGGATGACGGTCGCGGCGGCGGAGGTCGTCGCGGGATCCGGGGACCTGCTGGGCATCGCCGTGCGCTACGGCTACGGCTCGGCGGAGGCCTTCGGCCGGGCGTTCCAGTCCGTGCACGGCGTCAGCCCGGGCCGTGCCCGGCGTGACGGTGGCCCCCTCCGCACCCAGCCACGCCTCACGTTCCGCCTGACCGTCGAAGGAGCACTCCCCATGGACGTCCGCATCGTCACCCGACCCGCCTTCCGCCTCGCGGGGCACGCCGCACGCGTCCCGCTCGTGCACCAAGGGGTCAACCCGGCCATCCAGCAGCACGTCACCTCGCTGGCCCCGCAGGAGCACCAGCGGCTGAAGGCGTTGGGCGACGCCGACCCGCACGGCCTGCTCGCCGTGAGCGCCGACATCGACCCCGACCGCCGCGAGGGGACGGAGCTCACGTACCTGCACGGCGTCGCCGTCACGGACGCGGTGGAGGTTCCCGACGACCTCGACGTCCTCCCCGTCGCGGCAGGCTCGTGGGCCGTCTTCCGTGCGGCGGGTCCCTACCCGGACACCCTGCAGGCGGTGTGGGCCGCCACGGCGACGGAGTGGTTCCCGTCGAACCCGTGGCAGCTGCGCCCCGGCCCGGAGCTGGTCGCGGTGCTCGACCGCGCCGACGACTTCAGCACCGCCACGGTCGAGCTCTGGCTGCCGGTCGAGGGCCAGTGAGCGGGCCGGCAGTCGCCTCGCTCATCGGGCTGCGTCGACGTCGAGCTCCTCGGAGGTCTCCACCACGACCGCGGTGAGGTCGGTGGTCGCCCAGGTCTGGTGCACCTCGCCCGGCTCCCACACCACCAGCGATCCCGGACCTATCGGCACCCGGGGCTCGTCGCCCGCCTGCACCTCGCCGCGCCCGGCGACGACGGCGAACAGCTGACGCCGCACCGTGGGGTGTCGACCGAGCATCCCGCCCGCTGCGACGCGCGCCAGATGGATCGACGTCCCGCCGACCGTCGGCATGAACCGCATGGCGACGCCGTTGCTGTCGAACGAGTGGATCTCGTGCTCGGACAGTTCGATGAGGAGCATGCGCTCATCCTGACGGAGTCCGGGCCGAGCCGGTTGCGCGTCAGGCAGGCCCGCCGACGTGCACCGGGCCCTCGCCGGAGGGTGGAGTGGCAGGTCTCAGGATGAGATCCGACCACGGCGGTGGCCTCGTCGGCTCACGAGCTCGTGCACGTCAGGGCCGGGGTCGGGGAGGTGCCGCTGCCGAGCAGCCCGAACGTCGTGGTGCCACCGGACGGCAGCTGGCCGTTCCAGGCCACGTTCCGGACGACGACGAGGTCGCCCTGCGTCGTGACCGTGCCGTTCCACACCTGGTCCACCCGCTCGCCGGACGAGCGCCAGCTCACGCTCCAGGACGTCGCGGCGGCGCCCGCCCGGACGGTCACCTCGCCCTGGAACCCACCGGGCCAGAAGTTCACCGTGCGGTAGGTCGCCGAGCAGCTGCCGGTGGGGGGTGTGGTCGGCGTCGGCGAGGCGGTCGGTGTGGGCGTCGGGGTGACGGTCGGGGTCGGCGTCGGCGTCGGCGTAGGGGTGGGCGTCGGCGTCGGCGTGGGGGGCGGGGTCGTCAGGGAGCTGAAGAACCGCCAGATCTCCCCGGGCACCCACGACTGCTGCTGCCCCCGGTCACGCGCGTCCCACTGGTGGTCGCTGTCGGACGCCAGCCACACCACCGGGAACCCGTCGCGGCACGTGTAGGCCGTCCGCGTGTGGGTTCCGCTGCCCGCGGCCGGCTCGGGTGCCTGCTGTGCCTGGCACCCGTTGTTCCGAAGGGCGCGGTCCCGCAGAGCGCGGCCCTGGGAGATGTTCAGGACACTGTCCACGACGCCGTGGGAGCCGAGGTACGCGATGGGCTGGGTCCCACCGGCGCAGCCGGACAGCTGGGCGCCGTTGAGGACCGCGACCGCACGGAACACGTCGGCCCGGGCGCACGCCAGGGCGTTGCTCATGCCGCCGCCGTAACTGAAGCCGGTCGCGAACCGCTGCGTCGTGTCGATGCAGAGCGCGGACTCGACGGTGCGCAGGATGTCGTCCACGAACGTGACGTCCCGGCCGTTCGTGTTGGGCCAGGCGTTGTCGATGCCCTGCGGCGCCACGAAGATCGTGCTGGATCCCGCGAGCGGCTTGAGCCCGTAGAAGTTCTGGTTCACCACGTCCGCCGCCGTGCCGTGCCACCAGTGCAGCCCGACGACGAGGCGGTACGGACGGTTCGGGTCGTAGCCGGAAGGCACGTCGAGGCGGAACGACCGGGACAGACCGCCGCTGCTGAGCGTGTGCGTACCGGTCGCCAGGCCCGCGGCCCGGCCGCAGCCGACCGTGGTGGCCGCCGAGAGGGATCCCCCCGGCATCGCGGAGGCGGGTGCGGTCAGCCCACCGAGGGCGAGCAGGGCGGCAGTGGCCGTCAGCAGGAACCGCCGACCTCGGGACGGGGTGGGGTGTCGCATGGTGTCGCTCCCTCCAGCAGGGGTCCCTGGCCGCGCTGCCGGGGATTCCACCAGCGGGACGAGGCCCGCTGGTTCCGGCGAATGTATCGATAAACTCGCTGCGTGGAACGGGTGCGAATCGGTTCACGTCCGCCCCGCCGGCTCTCCGTCCGTGTGCGTCGTGCTGTGCGACACGCCACCGAGAGGCCGGCCTCGGCCGCGGTGCGCAACGAGGCCCGGATCAGGCGATCCGGGCGTCGTCCAGGTGGTCGAGGACGTGGCGCACCGTCTCGGCGACCGTCCACCCCGTCGTGTCGACGTGCAGCCCTCCGGGCGTCTCCCGTGCGGCGGCCGCGAACTTCTCCGGGGTCCACGCGCCGTACCCGCGCTTGTGCCGAGCCGCGTCGCGGTCCGCGAGCGTCGCAGCGTCGGGCGTCAGCACGACCGCGTAGCAGGGGCGTGTGCGCACCTGTGCCGTGAAGCGCTCCAGATCCGGCCCGAGCAGGATGTCCTGGACCACGGCCGTGATCCCCGCGGCCGCGTAGGTGTCCGCCGCCTGCGCAGCCAGGGAGTGCCTCAGGTCGAGCTGGGTGCGTCCGACGGCGGACAGCGGCGGGTCCATCGACGCCTGGCCGCTCACGACGAATCGTCGGAACATGTCGCCCCGCACGTGCGCGGCCAGCGGGAAGGACCGGGCGAGCGCGTCGGCGACCGTTGACTTCCCGGCGGCCATCGCCCCCGTCACGACGAGGACGGCGGCCGGCTCGGAGAGGGGCGGCGGCATCGTGGAACCGTACGTCGCGACCCCAGTCGCTGACGACGTGATTCAGCACCCGCGGCGTCGCGAAGCATCGCGTCCATCTCGGAGTCGTGGGAGCGACCGGCGCAGGTCTGCGAGTGACGGTGACCTCGACCGATAGTGTCGCCAACCGTGCGGATCTACGAGCCGAGGTCGACGATCCAACGGTTCGAGGTGCTGCACGACCGCGTCGGCCTCGTTCTTGCTGCCGCTGCGAGTGTGACCGAGCAGCTCGATGCCCAGATGCACTGGTGGAGCCGGTGGGACGACTGGGCTCCGTGATCACACCGAGCCCTGGACGTCCGACGGAGTCAGGCAGGCGCTGCTCGGCCGAGCCGCCACCTGTCCTGGCCGTCCATCGCGACGGAGCCTTCCAGGATCGGCCGCGTCGGTGAACCGGAACGTCGATCAGGGTCGTCCCGCCACCAGCACGCCGTGCTGCCGATCGGGCCGGCGGGGGTTCGGGCGGACGTGGGCGTCGCGGACCACGAACCCAGCGTTCTCGACGAGCTGCGTCAGCTCGTCGACCGGCCAGGAGTAGGCCGTCGTCACCGTGTGCGGGAACGGCTCGAGCCGTTCGCTCGCGAAGAACCCGACGACCAGCGAGCCGTCGCCCCGGAGGCAGCGGCGCAGTTCCTGCAGGATGGTGGGCACTCTGTCGGGCTCGAGATGGATCAGCGAGTACCAGGCCAAGATCCCGGCAGCTGACCCGTCCGGCACGCCGAGGTCGTCGAGCCGAGCCACGCGATAGGACGTCGCCGGGAAGCGTGCCTTGGCCAGCTCGATGAACGCGGGGACGAGATCGACGCCCTCGACCGCAACCCCGAGCTCGGTCAGCAGGTTGGTCCAGTGGCCGGGACCGCATCCGGCGTCGACGATGGGGCCGCCGCAGCCCACGGCCCACTCGGAGATGAGCCGGCGGTCGACGGGATCCATCGCGCTCATGGAGCCGAGCTTCGCCGTGTACTCGTCCGCTCGTGACGAGTACGCCGCTCGTACGACGTCGTCCGTCGACGGAACGTCGTCACACTCCACGACGTCTGCCGTGGAGGTCTCCGGGTCGTGGGGTGCGAGAGGCACGAGACAGCATGGCATCGGCCGGACGCATCCGTCCGCGGGCTGCGGCACGCCCGGTGCGGGGTCAGGGCTCGCGGTTCCGCCAGCGTGCTTGCTTCGCGCGGTTGCCGCAGATGCTCATCGAGCACCACTGGCCGGTGCGGGAGCGGGACGTGTCGTAGAAGCCCCAGTGGCAGTCGTCGGCGGCGCAGGCCTTGAGGCGCGACCAGGTCCCGTCGACGAGGGCTGCGGCCACGGCCGACACGATCCGTCCGTAGACCGCGTCGACGCCCGTGCCCGTGGGTCGGAGGGTCGGGCCGTCGGGGGTGAAGCGCACCGCCAACCGGGAGCGGTTCGCCGCCGCGTCGAGGGCCTCGATGGTCTCCGGCGGGAGCGGCGCACGGTCGTGGTTGGCGAGCAGTGCTGCCCGCAGTGCCTCGCGAAGATCCCGGCCGAAGCGCAGGTCGGCGGCGGTCGCGCGAGGGTCGAGCCCGCGCTCACCAGCCCACGACGCCCATGCAGCCGGATCGCGCAGCCGGTCCGTTCCCGACTCGATGTCGAGGGTGTTGACGAACGCGCGCACGACCTCGAGCTCACCCGGAGCCGGTGTGACAGGAGAGGACGCGGGCATGGCTCGAGCGTAACCGCCATTGCGGTGATGACGGCGTAGTCATAACCTTTGTGAGCATGACGACGGTTACGAACGCGTGGCATGTCCCCGCGTTCCGGCGCATCTGGGGCGCGGGGGCGTTCTCCGCCCTCGGTGCAGAGATCGGCGAGCTGGCGCTCCCGGTGCTCGCCGTGGTCACGCTGGGAGCCTCCGCCTCGGAGCTGTCCTTCGTTCGCGCCGCCCTCCTGACGCCGTACCTCGTGCTCACGCTCGCGTTGGGCGTGCTCGTCGACCGCGTGCGGCGGCGACCTCTGATGATCGGCGCCGACCTCGGCCGCGGCCTGCTCCTGGTCGCGGTGTGCGCCCTGGCGATCAGCGGTCGGCTCACGGTGCCGGTGCTCGTCGTCGCGGCCGCCCTGGTCGGGTCGCTGACCGTGCTCTACGCCCTGGCGGACTTCTCCTTCCTGCCGCTCGTGGTCGACGACTCCGCGCTGATCGACGCCAACGCTCGCATCACAGCCACCCAGTCCGTCATCGGCGTCGCCGGTTCGGGTGCCGGCGGCCTGCTCGTGCAGGCACTGACCGCTCCCGTCGCGATCGCCCTCAACGCCCTCGGATACCTGACGTCCGGTGTCCTGATCTCCCGCGTCCGAGTACCCGAACCTCGACGAGCGCGCACCGAGAAGGCCTCCGCCGTCGCCGAGCTGAAGGTCGGCATGGCGGCGCTGATGCAGCACCGCGTGCTGCGTGCGCTCGTCGCCGAAGCGGGTCTGTGGAACTTCGGCAACGAGGTCCTCATGCTCTCCCTGACGATCCTGCTGCTGCAGACCTTCGGTTGGGGGCCGGTGGTCCTCGGCGCCGTGCTCATGGCCGTGGGAGTCGGCGCGGTGATCGGGAGCGTCCTCAGCCAGCGCCTGACCCTGAGGTTCGGGTACGGCCGCGCGCTCGTCGTGGCCCTGCTCGTCGGCAACACCGCGCCGCTCGCGGGGGTGCTCGGCATCCGGGCACCCAGCTGGTTGGCGCTGGCCGGCCTCACCGTGGCCTTCGTGCTGTCCGGCGTCGGGATCGGGGTCGCCAACTCCCAGACCGTCAGCCTGCGCCAGCTCGCCGTGGCCCCGGAGCTCCGCGGTCGCGTCAACGCCACCTACCGCCTCGCGTCGTGGGGCAGCCTGTCGATCGGCGCGCTCGTCGGCGGGGTCCTCGTGACCAGCGTCGGACCGTGGCCGGCAGCGGTGATCGGCGCCATCCCGATGGCGCTCGCGAGCCTGCCCGTCGTCGCGTCTCCCGTCAGGCGCATGCGCCAGATCGAGCAGGTCGTCCCCGGTCGGGCGGAGGTGCCCGGGGCGCTCGCCACGATCGATCGTCGGCCGTGACGTGTCGTCGCCCCCGGTGCGAGACTCACGGCCTCGGACCGGGGGCGACGAGCGGGCGTCAGCGCGGGAACGGCATCCAGTTCTTGTCGATCCAGTTCGGGTAGCCGGCATCCATGGCCGACGTCTCCCCGTCGATGCGCACGTACCGCGTCCCACGGAAGAAGTAGATCTTGTGGTTGTCGCGGCGCATGAGAGCTGCGTCGATGCCGCTGGTGAACGACGCCGGGAGCCCGGTCCAGTTGCCGGCGATGGGCTTGGGGTACCCGGGGTCGACCCCGTCGGCGACCGCGCTGAACCGCACGTACTGGTTGCCCTTGAAGAAGTAGATCTTGCCGTTCGACTCGCGCCAGAACGCCGCGTCGATCCCGCTCGTGAACGACGCCGGCAGCCCGGGCCAGTTGCCGGCGATGGGCTTCGGGTACCCGGCGTCCATGGTCGCGTTCGAGCCTTCGAGCCGCACGTACTGGTCGCCCTTGAACAGGTAGATCTTCCCGTTCGACTCCCGCCACAGCGCAGCGTCGATGTCCGACTGGAAGGACGCCGGGATGCCGACCCAGGGGCCCTTGATGCGCCGCGGGTACCCGGAGTCACGACCGTCGCCCACGTCGGAGTACCGGATGTACTCGTCGCCGCTGAACAGGTAGACGCTGTCGTTCGACCCGCGCCACAGGGCCGCGTCGACCCGTGTCTGGAACGGGCCCCACCCGAGGTGCTTCGGGGTGAAGCGGCAGACGGCCAGCGAGTTCGACTTCATGATGCACGCGACCGTCGCCCCGTCGCAGTTGGCGCAGTTGCCGTTCGCGAGCGAGTAGAAACGTCCGGCCGCCGAGTCGCACGCGCAGTTGCTGCTCGCGTACTCGTCGGGTGCGCCGAAGATGTGCCCGGTCTCGTGCGCGAAGACGCTGTCGAGGTTGGACTGCCCCCAGCCGTCGTTGTCGAGGTGCATGACGAGGCGCGGGTACCCGGCGTACCCGAACCACCCGACCGGCCAGCGCGTGAAGAACGCGGCGTAGGCGGCGTCGGCGTCGTACGACGACTCGAGGTTCGCCACGAAGGCGTCGAGCCCGGCGGCACCGGGATCGTGGCCCAGCACCGCCATCGCCGGGTCGCGCCACAACAGCTCCGCCTCGCCCCGCGAGAGGCCGAGCGGCGCCGGGTAGCCGTCGTCGACACCCTCGGGCACGTCGCTGAAGCGGACGTACTTCCCGCCCTTGAACAGGTAGACCGCCCCGTTGCTGTCGCGCCAGAGCGCGGCGTCGATGCCCTCCTGGAAGTCGTCCGGCATGCCGCCCCAGTTCGGGTCGAGCGACTTCGGGTACCCGGCGTCGACCCCGTCGGCGACCGCGCTGAAGCGCACGTACTGATCACCCTTGAAGAAGTAGATCTTGTCGTTGTCCTTGCGCTGCAGAGCGGCGTCGATCCCGCTGGTGAACGACGCGGGCAGCCCGGGCCAGTTGCCGGCGATCGGCTTCGGGTAGCCGGCGTCCATCGTGGACGTCGTCGTGTCGATGCGCGCGTACTGGTTGCCCTTGAAGAAGTAGATCTTCTGGTTGGACTCGCGCATGAACGCGGCGTCGATCCCGCTCGTGAACGAGGCCGGCAGGCCGTTCCAGTTGCCGGCGATCGGCTTCGGGTACCCGGCGTCCACACCGTCGGCGACGCTCGAGTACCGCACGTACTCGCTGCCGCGGAACAGGTAGATCTTGCCGTTGGACGACCGCATGAGCGCCGCGTCGATCCCGGCCGTGCCGGTGCCGTCCGAGCCGCCGTACCACTCGTCGGGGAGCCCGGGCCAGTTGGCGCCCGTCCACGGCTCGACGTCGACGGTCACGATGTGGATGTCGTACGACCAGGTGATGTTCGCGGACGGCTGCTGCGCCGCCAGCCACTCGGTGCCGTCCTGTACCTCCGCGATCGCATCCACGATGTCGTCGAGGTCCATCCCGTACGGGCTGCCCTCGGGCGCGTCCACGAAGACCAGCCCGACGGCCACCTCGTTGATCAGCCGCTCCGGCTTGGTCGGCGTCGCGGCCGCGGGGCGGACGCTCGGGGTCGTGAGCGTGGCCGTCTCGGTCGGTGCGGCGCGCCCGGTCGTGGTCACCGCGCCGAGCTGTGTCGCCGTCCCGGCCGCGGCCTCCGGCGTGCGGGTCCCTCCGCCGGGCGTGCCGGCAGCGAGGTCGCCGTCGGCGGGGTCAGGTCGGGATCCGCCTGTCGGGGAGTCCCACTCCGCGCCCACGTACGGCCGGTTCTTCTTGCGGCGCAGACGCTCGGGGGAGCTGCGGTGCAGCCGGCCCGCGAGCGCGAGGCGCTCGCCGTCCCTGGACGTCCCGGACGCCCGGCGTGTCACCTCGTCCGCGGTGAGCAGCCGGAGGCCGCGCGGTACGCCCTCGATCCCTGACGGCACCTCGGCGACGAGCAGCCGCTTCCCCAGCCTCTGCTTGACGACGACGCCCGACTGCGCGAGCTCGCCGGCAAGGTCCGCGAGACGGACCCCCTCGTCCATCTCGATGATGCGTTCCATGACAGCCCCCTGTCGACATGGGAAGCGCCGTGTGCGCCCCCTGGACGGAGGATGCCGCGAGGCGGCGGTGAGATACGTGCCCGAGCCCGCGTCAGGGACACTGGTGGGAGCAACCTGAGCCTCGACAAGGAGTCCACCGTGCCCCAAGGAACTGTCCGCTGGTTCGACACCGAGCGAGGGTTCGGCTTCATCGCCCTCGGGGACGGGGCCGAGGACCTGTTCGTGCATGCGTCCGAGATCGAGGGCGACGACGGGCCGAGACTGCTCCGCGAGGGGCAGGAGGTCGAGTTCGAGGTCGGCGAGGGAGACCGCGGCCCGCAGGCACGCCGCGTGCGCGTCACCGCCGACCACGCCGCCGACGCAGTCCTGGGAGTGCTCGGCACCGTCTCCTGGTACGAGCCGGGCAAGGGATACGGCTTCGTCACGCCCGACGGTGGTGGCGCCGAGATCTTCGTGCACAGCTCGGCCATCGTGGTGGGCGGCGTGATCTCGGAGGGGCAGCGGGTCGCGTTCCTCGTCGTCGAGGGGGAGAAGGGGCCGCAGGCGGACCACCTGCTGCCGCTCGGGGCCGAGGCCGCCCGGCGGGCCGTGGCGTCCGACGGAGCGGACGGCACCGTGTCCTTCTACGACGTGGACAAGGGCTTCGGGTTCGTCACCCCGGACTCCGGCGGCGAGGACGCCTTCGTCCACGCGCGGGCGCTGTCCGGAGGGCTCACCGAGCTGTCCGAGGGGGATCGCGTGACCTACGACGTCGCCGAGGGAGAGCGAGGGCTGCAGGCCCGCAACGTGCGGCTCGTGGGCGGATCGGCGCCTCGCCGGGGCGCGCCCGCGGCGTCGGGTCGCGAGAGGTCGGCCCGCCCGACGGCATCAGCCGGCGAGGGCGTCGTCGCGCGCTACGACGCCGAGCGCGGCTTCGGCTTCATCACCCCGGACGCGGGCGGTGCGGACCTGTTCGTGCACGTGTCGGTCGTGCGGGGTGCCGAGGGCCTGGAGGAGGGCGACCGGGTCCGGTACAAGGTGCGCCAGAGTGACCGGGGACCACAGGCCGACAGCGTCGAACGGATGTGAGCCCTACCTAGAGGACGACCTCGACGACCTTGCGGATCGCGAAGTCGCTGCTGCGGATCTCGACCTCCTCGCGCGCGACCAGCACTGCTGAGCCGCGGTCGACGCGGTAGGAGACGTCCCGCGTGTCCGGCAGGACGACCAGCTCGGAGTCGCTGCGGCCGTCGCAACGGTCCTGCCGCCGAAGTTTCTCGACCGCGACGTGCAGAGCCTCCTCGACGTCGACCTCGGAGCCGTCCGACGGCGCAGCCTCCACGGCGTCGACCACGGCGACGGTCCGGTCGGAGATGCTGCACACGGTGCCCGCCGGGTCGAGCGTGACGCTCACGTGACCGTCGCCGCCTCGCGCCATCGGCGTCCCGTCGTACACCTGACGGAAGTGGGCGGTGAAGTCGGCGACCGCGGTCTCGACCTGCTCACCGTCCTGGCTCGCGCCGCCGTGCTCGGTGACCGTGAGGGCGTCGAGCACCAGCTCGGTGTCCAGCTCCAGGGAGCGGACCGTCCGCTCGGCGATCTCCCGGGCCGCGTCCACGTCGATCGGCCGGGCGTAGCGGTCCGGCTCGGCGAGGAACGCCTCGTAGGACCCGTCCGGGGACAGGACGAGACGCGGGCCGACGGACCCCTCGTGGCCATGCTCGGGGTCGGGCGACCCCGCGGAGGCGATCTGCGACCGCACCCCGAACCGGTCCCCCAGGGACTGCGCGACCTGTTCGTCGACGGGTCGCCGCCCCACCGAGAGGCGCATCGGTGACGGAGGAACCGTGATCGTGATGACGACCTCGATCACTGCTGGGCCTGCCCATCTCCACCAGTACCAGTTGTCCGAGACGGCACCGCCGTGGAACAGGCGCTCGTTCCAGAGCCGGTCCTGAGCCTCTTCGGCGGTCGCACCGCAGGCGGTGGACGACGGCCGGTGGTTCGTCAGGGTGGAGAGCGCGGCGTCCTGCCACGCCTGGCTGAACGACTTGCCCTTGTTCCACTCCCGGAAGAACCCGGCACCGAGCCCGCTGACGTCGTAGGTGAGCCCGTCGAAACCGAAGATCATCCGCGCGCCCTTGTTCGGCTCAGCCCACGTGCGCCAGGGGTTGTGGCCCCCGTGCATCTGGAGCGAGTCGCACCCGTGGAGCAGGAGGTAGCGCAGGCGCTGGTCGCCGAACGACATCCGGGTGGAGTCGGCCTGGAAGGTGTTGTCCCAGGTGCGGCCCATCGCGGCGACGTAGCGGCCGTCCGCAGCCATGCCCATGTGCGTGTACTCGTAGAGCACGCGAACGGAGTCCATGCCGAGGCTGTCCTGCCAGTTGTCGTACTCCCGGTTGAACCGCCACTCGCGCACGTCGTCGTCCCGGGCGTGGAAGTTGACCCCGTTGAACTGCCGGACGTAGTCGAGGAAGGCGGTCACGTCGCCGTGCGGTGTGCTCAGTGCCGTGTCTCCGCTCGGGAACACCTGCACCGAGACGCCTGCATACATGTTGTCAGCCACTGTTTCCCCCCGTGGTGCGCCGCGTCCCGCGCGGTGCGGGCTGCACGGGAGAGGAGCGCAACCGAAGGAGGGTGATACCGCGGCTCCTCAGCGACCGCCGCTCGTCGTGGTCACGAGCCCATGATCGCGTCGATGATGCCCTGCTGGGTCACCGTCGCGGAGCCCCGGTCGAACAGCGCGAACCCGTACTGGCCGTTGTGGCCGTTGTCCCAGTAGGCGGTGGCCGCACCGTACTTCTTCGCGGTCGCGACGAGGGTCCGGGCGTAGTCGGCGCGGAACCGGTTGTTCGTCGAGTCGAACGCCGTCTTGTCGATCGAGCCGTACTCCCCGATGAACACCGGGTACCCGTTCACGACGAACTTGTCGTGCATCTTCTTCAGCTGCGCGTCCATGAAGTCCTGCTGACCCCACGTCGACTTCTTCGACGCGTTCGACGCGTTCGTCGCGTTGGGGCCCCACTGCGTGATGACGCCGCTCTCGGTGCCGGTGAAGTCCCACGGGTCGTAGTAGTGGGCGGAGATCATGAGGCGCTTCTCGTTGCTGGGTACGGCCGACGACCGGTACTGGTCGGTCGGCACGACGAAGCCGTAGCTGCCGGTGGTGTAGTCGATGTTGGTGTTCCAGCCCGGCACGAGCAGCCACCGGGAGGTGTTGTTGCCGCCGGTCTGGCGCACCGTGTCGACGAAGACCTGGTTGTACGCGTTGATGTTGGAGTAGCACGGCTGCGTCGGGGCGCCGTACTGCCCGTCGAAGTTCTCGTTCATCGACTCGAGGATCAGCCGTCCGCCGTAGCCCTGGAACGTCGACGCCACCTGCTGCCAGACCTTCTGGTACTTGGCCTTGATCGTGTCCTGCCCGGACGCGTCGCAGATGAGCCAGGAGCCGCTGACGCTCTTGTAGCCGTCGCCGTGCATGTTGACGATCACGTGCAGACCACGGTCGTAGGCCAGGTCCACCACTTGCTTGATCCGGCCGCGCCAGGCGGCGTCCACGGTGTAGCTCGGACCGGAGCCGATCTTGCTGAGGTAGGAGACCGGGATCCGGATCGTCGTGAAGCCGGAGGCCTTGACCCGGTCGATCAGGGCGCCCGTGATGACCGGGTTGCCCCACGCCGTCTCGCTGGGCACCCCGTTGATGTTGGCTTCCAGCTGGTTGCCCAGGTTCCAGCCCTTGCCCATCGCGGCGACGAGCTGGGTGGCGTTGCCCGTGATCGGTCCGGTGGTCTGCGTGGGCGTCGGTGTCGGCGTCGGCGTGGCCGTCGGCCTCGGTGTCTGAGAAGGCGTGGCCGACGGCGACGTCGTCGGCGTGCTCGTCGGGGTGACCGGGCTCCCCGTGCACGCGACCCCGTTGAGAGTGAACGCGGTCGGCGCGGGGTTGCTCCCGGCCCACGTGCCGTTGAAGCCGAACGACGCGGTGCTGTTGGTGGCGACGTTCCCGTTCCACCCGGCGTTGCGCACCGACACCGCCGCGCCGGACTGGGTGACAGAACCGTTCCACAGCTGGCTGACGATCTGGCCGGCGCCGAAGGAGAAGCGGAGGTCCCAGGAGGTGATCGGATCGCCCAGGTTGGTCACCTGCACGTTCGCGCCGAAGCCGCTCTGCCACTGGTTGGACACGGTGTAGTCGACACGGCAGCCGGCAGCGGCGCTCGCCTGGCTGGAGACGGCGACCGAACCGGCGACGGCGACCACGGCTGCCGTGGCCACGGCCAGCACCTTGCGAAGTGAGTGCACGGGAGGGATCCCTCTCAGGAATGGGACCGCGCACGGATCGCGGCGACGCTGGCAACGATGGGCAAGCCCACCAGACGGGCGCCGCCCGCGCATCCGTGTGAAGCGATTCACGTCGGCACCCTCCGACCGCCCCTCCGCGCTCCCGTCCGCCCGGCCCGGTCGCGTGACACCGGCGTGGTGGTCAGCCGGAGAGTCTCACGCCCTGCACAGATCGGAGGCTCTCGTGCCTGCGAGGTCCACTCGCATGACCGGCCGGCTGGGGTAGGTGCGGCCGATCTCGTGGAAGCCGGCCGCCTCGAACATCGCGAGCGTGCCCGTGAACACTGCCGAGCCCGAGACCTTGGCGGCCCGGAGCCTCGTGACGTCGACCGGGTGGCCCTCCAGGACCGACGCACCGTGGCGACGGGCGTGCTCGACGGCGGCCACCAGCAGCGCCGTTCCCACCCCTGCGCCGCGGTGCCCTCGGCGAACCGCGAAGCAGGTCACCCACCACGCCACTGGATCGTCGTCGAGCAGGCGCCGCAGCGCCCGGTTCCCCGTGACGCCCGGCAGGGTCGCGCGCGGGACGACCCGAGACCACCCCGCCGGACTGCCGTCGACATAGGCGACCAGACCCACAGGGACGTCGGCCGCCTCGATCTCGCGGTGCAGCTCGTCGCGATTGCTCGGCTGGTCGTGCGTGCGGAACCGCTGGCACCAGCACGAGCCGGGTGCGGAGGCGCGGCCGCCGAACGCCGCGACGACGTCGGACCAGCGGTCCGGCGTGGCGGTCTCGACACGGATCGCCTGCACGTTCAGTCCGCGCGCCGGTCGGGATCCGCTGACGTCGTCACCGCGCCATCGTGTCACCAGACCCGACGAGGGCCGCCGGTCGGGTGACCGGGGGCCCTCGTCGTGCAGGATCGGGCTGCTCAGGCGCAGGGCGCCCCGTTCACCGTGAAGCCCGTCGGCGCGGAGTTGGTGCCGCTGTACGACCCGTTGAAGCCGATGCTCGTCGAGCCGCCGGCCGGCACGTTCCCGTTCCACGCCGCGTTCGTCACGGTCACGGCCGAGCCTGTCTGGCTGTACGTGGCGCTCCAGCCCTGGGTGACCACCTGGTTGCCAGGGAAGGTGAACGCCAGCTTCCACGACGTCCACGCCGACGACCCCGTGTTGGTGAGCGTGACGTTCGCGGTGAACCCGGTGCCCCAGGAGTTCGCCTGGTACGTCACTTTGCAGCCGCCGGGCGGCGTGGTGACGGTGGGCAGGGTGCGGAAGGCGACCGAGGTCGACACCCCTGAGACCTGCCCGGCAGTGTCCTTGGCCCGGATCACGAGCACGTGGTCCGTGTCGGGGGCCAGCCCCGTGAGCGTCGCCGAGGTCGTGGTGGACGACGCCACCACCGTGGACGTGCCGTTCTGGAGCCGCAGGACGTCGTACCCCGCGACACCTCTGTCGTCGGTCGAGCCTGTCCAGGCCAGCGTGGCGCCCGTCTGGGTGATGCCCGACGCGACCGGGGTGCCGGGTGCGGTGGGCGGCAGGTCGATGGTGACGCCGGTGGTCGTCACGGTCATCGACGGGGACGTCGCGCTCAGCTGGGCGCCGTTGTGCGCCACGACGACGAACATGTACGCCGTGCTGGCACGCAAGCCCGTGACGGTGGCGGACGTCGAGGTCGACGTCGCCACGATCTCGAGCGAGTCCCCGGCGACGCGCACGACGTCGTACCGCGCGATCCCGCTCTCCGCGTCCGTGGACGGCGCCCACGTCAACGTCACCGAGGTGTCGCCGATCGCGCTCGCCGTCGGCGTGCCCGGCGTGCTCGGCCGTGTGGTGTCGACCGCAGGGGTCCCGCCCGCGTGCTCCGCCGCCCAGCTCGCCAACCAGGCCAGCGCGGAGTTCCAGTTGATCGCGACCTCGTTCACCGAGTACGCCTCGATGTGGTCCACGAAGCACTTCTGGGGCGCGCAGCCTGCGAGCTGCGCCGCGGCGATCGGGTCCTGCAGCTCGCTGTTCGGGCCCCCGGAGAACGAGCCGGGCGGCGCGATCGGCAGGGACGCGTTCGCCTGGTGCGCCCAGAACCGGTGGTGCACGTTCTGGACCGCCTTCTCGCCGTATCCGGCGATGTAGGACTGGTTGAGCGGGTTGCGACCCTGGAAGTAGTCGAGCGCGGCGTAGACGCCCGTGCGGTACTTCGCCTGCCCGGTGAAGTCGTACGCGAGCGCGAGGGCGTTCGCGTTGTTGGCGACCTGGCCGTTCGAGCCCCAGTAGTAGACGCTCCCGGCGTTGTTGGGCGCCGGGTAGGCCTGGCTCGTGGCGCGAGCCAGAGCCGCGTCGGCGAACGTCACGATGGCCGCGCGGGTGGCGGCCACGTCGGACGACGGAAGCCCGTTCGGGACCAGTGCGAGCGTCGTGTCGCCGAGCCCACCGGTCCAGCCCCAGTCATACCCGCGCTGTGCGAAGCTGCCGCCCTTGTACAGGGACGAGCCGGTGACGTCGGCGCGGTACGCGTCGGAGCCGGTCGTGGCATACAGCTCGGCGGCCGCCCAGTAGAACTCGTCCGTCACGGAGTTGTCGCCGTAGGCGCCGCCACCCGTGCCGTCGCTCGCGGACGCGATCCGGTTCGGGTTCGCCTTGGCGGCGGTGTACGCGGTCTGTGCCGCGGCGAGGGCCTTGGCGGCGAACGTCGGGTCGAGCGTCTTCCACAGCCGCGACGCCTGCGCCGCCACCGCAGCCATGTTGAGCGTCGCCGCGGTGCTCACCGGCGACAGGAGCCGGCGCTGGCTGTCCTGCGTGGGGATCGTCGGCAGGCCGGTCCAGTTCTCGTCGTGGATCTTGTGGTGCACCATCCCGGCGTCCGTACGGCCGGCCGGCACCTGCATCCGGAGCAGGAACTCGACCTCCCAGCGCGCCTCGTCGAGGATGTCGGGCGCACCGTTGGCGCGCTCGGGGATCGCCATGGTGCCGTCGCCCAGCGCCGTCTTGTCAGCGCCCGCGACGTAGAGGGTCCGCTCGTAGGCGTTCTGCAGCTGCCACGTCGCGATGCCGCCGTTGACGACGTACTTGCCGTGGTCGCCCGCGTCGTACCAGCCGCCGCGCACGTCGAGGTTGTAGCCGCACGACTGGCGGCACGGGACGCTCGTGTCGCCCTGGTTCGGCGAGATACCCAGGTGGCCGGCGGCACGCGCGTAGGTGCTGCCGACGTACTGCGCCTCGATCGCGATCCCGGTGCGCTGGTGGTAGAAGAACGCCAACGAGTCGTACCGGAGCCGCTTCACCGGGTCCGCGGAGATGTCGAAGGGGTAGCTGCTGGAGTTCGCGGCGGACAGCACGTACCCGGAGCCCGGCGTGTCGAACGTCGAGAAGTCGATGAGGTGGGTCGAGTCGCCGGACAGCGCGTCGGCGCCCTTGACCGTCGACTGGCCAGACGCGACGACCGTGCCGGCCGCGTTCCGCAGCGTCCACGCGACCGGCGAGGTCGACGTGCTGACGAGCGTCGCGACCTTGGCGACGCCGGGGACGTAGGCGACCTGGTTGACCTTGACCGGGGAGCCGGGATCGGTGGCGGCGGCGGCGACCTGCGGCGCGGCGACGAGGCCGGAGACCGCCAGCGCAGCGGCGACTGCCAGGCCGGCGGTGCGCCGCCGGGGGATCCCGGGGCGACGGTGGGTTCTCGGTGACATGGCAGTCCTCTGCAGGGCGGGCGACGTGGTGGACGGCGATCGCCACCCACGGCACCTTCCCGACGCTGGGACGGCCGTCGTGGGAGCGCTCGAGCCACGGTAGGACCGTCCGCGGGTTCTTCTGGCGCGCTACAGAAGGCGGAATCGATTAGGTACGCGGACGAGTCGAGTGGCGGCCGCCGGTGCTGCGCGCCGGCCGTCACGTGCTCGCCCCGCTCCGAGGTCAGGTGCCCGTCGCCGGACTAGCCTCGAGGAGTGCCCGGATCCTCCACCGTGAGCCTGCGACTGCTCACGCTCGACGACGCCGGAACGATCGCTTCGTGGGCGCGGGATGAGGAGTTCTGCAGGGCTGCGGAGTGGACCGTCGGGCGCGACCTCGAGTTCTTCGCGTCCTTCTACCGTCGTTCGATCGCCGAGCCCCCGGCCGATCTCCTGCGGCTCGGGGCGTTTCGCGACGGCCACCTGATCGGCTACGTCGACCTCCACGGCGCTGAGCCCGACCGACGGGAACTGGGGTTCCTGGTCGGCGAGCGGCGTCTGTGGGGTCGAGGCGTCGGAACGGCTGCGGCTGCCGCGGGGTTGCACCACGGCTTTGCCGAAGTCGGTCTTCGCGAGATCTGGGCGGAAGCGCTGGACGCCAACGAGGCATCCGTGCGCATCCTGCGACGGCTCGGGATGCGGGAGACGGGCACCGGGGATCGCGGCTCCTACCTGGGCGAGCACACGCACTACCGGCAGTTCGTGATGACGGCCGACGAGTTCATGACGACGTCGCTCTCGATGTCCTGACCGTCGTGTCGGGATCCTCGCCCCGCGATGCCGGTGGTGGGTGGTGCGACGATGCGCGGATGACCGGTGCGGAGCTCTGGGATCTCACGGACGAGGACGGAACCCGCACCGGAGAGGTCGTCCGTCGCGGCGCGGCGAGCTGGCCGACGGGCCGCTTCCACGTGGTCGTGGCGACCTGCGTCGTTCGTGCGGACGGTCGGGTGCTCATGACGCGCCGCGCAGCGGGCAGAGACTTTCCGCTCGCGTGGGAGTTCCCCGGCGGGAGCGCGCTGGCAGGCGAGACCAGCCGGCAGGCCGCAGCCCGGGAAGTGACGGAGGAGACCGGACTAGCGGTGAGTGAGCCCGTCTTCGCGCTCGTCGGCCGGTTCACCGAGGCCACTGCGCTTGTCTACCTGTATGTCGCCCTGGTGCCGGGAGTCCCCGAGCTGGTCGTCGATCCGGTGGAGGTTCACGAGGCGGAGTGGGTCACTGTCGGGGAAGCCGAGGAGCGCTTCGCGGCCGGAGAGATGGCTGCCCCCTGGGTCGATCGCCTTGCCGCGCTGTGGCCGGACGCGCGGAACGCGGTCCTCTCGGCGGTTCGTGATTGACCAGGGGCGGCGGCGCTGACGCGCTGCTGCGCACCACTTCACCGTCGGTCAGTCGTGCGGCGCGCCAGAGAGACGCGACGCGGTGCGCACCAGGCCGGCTACGCCCGACGAGACGCTCTGCGGCGGCCAGGCGATGACCGTCGTGACCTGGGGGGCGTCAGAGACCGGTACGACCGCCAGTCCGTCGCCCACGTTGGCGCGCGCCGACTCCGGAAGCACGATCGCGGCGCGGCCGAGCCGCACGAGCTGCAGCACCTGTGTCAGGTCGCGCAGCTCGGGACCCGGCTCGTCGGGGTAGGTGCCATCGAGCCGAGGCCAACGCGGCAGGGGAAGGTCGGGAATCGACGTCGCCTCAGCGACGGTCAGCGACGTCACGCGGCTCAGGGGATGGCCGGCGGGCAGGATCAGAACCTGGCCCTCGACTCTCAGCGTGTCCACGTCGAAGCCGCTGACGTCATCGAAGGGCTGGTGCAGGATCGCGACGTCGGCGCGCCCGTCCCGCAGCATGGGCGCCTGGTGGCCCGGCGGGCTCAGGACCACCTCGACGTCGACGGCATCCGGCTCGGCGGCGTACGCGTCGAGAAGCGTGGCCATCAGCTCGCTGGACGCGCCCGCCTTCGCCGTGAGCACCACCGCCGGCCGGCCGGACCCCGCGATGGTGCGGCGGGTACGCCGCTCGGCCGCCTCGACAGCAGCGAGAGCTGTCCGACCCTCGCGCAGCAGGGTCTGGCCGGCGATCGTGAGGGTCATACCGCGGGAGGAGCGGACGAACAGGTGAGCCCCGATCCGGCGTTCGAGCTGCGCGATCGCCCGCGACAGCGGAGGCTGGGCCATTCCCAGGCGCTGGGCGGCGCGGCCGACGTGCGACTCCTCGGCGACGGCGATGAAGTAGCGCAGCTCACGGGTCTCCACGCAGGCAGCGTACGCGGTTGGCCTCGTGCCATACCGTTGCGGTATCGCGCGGCACCTGATCGGTGTTGGAGTGCGTGACGAGGCGACAGCACGATCGACGCATGACGGAGAACAGCACCGCGAAGAAGAAGACAGCCCTCGTCACCGGGGCCAACAAGGGCATCGGCTACGAGATCGCCGCCGGGCTGGCTCGGCTCGGGTTCCGCGTCGGCGTCGGTGCGCGCGACACCGGTCGCCGGGACGACGCGGTGCAGAAGCTCCGGGCCGAGGGACTCGACGTCTTCGGAGTACCGCTGGACGTGACCGACGACGCGAGCGTCGCCGCTGCCGCTGCCCAGCTGGAGGAGCAGGGCGGCCTCGACGTGCTCGTCAACAACGCCGCCATCACCGGTGGCGTGCCGCAGGAGCCGAGCAAGGTCAGCGCCGACCAGGTCCTGAGGGTCGTCGACACCAACGTCGTCGGCGTCATCAGGGTCACCAACGCGATGCTGCCCATGCTGCGTCGAGCCGGGTCGCCGCGCATCGTCAACGTGTCCAGCACGGTCGGATCGCTCACCCTGCAGACGGCGCAGGCCGAGGCCGTCGGCCCGATCTCCGGTGCGTACTCGCCGACGAAGTCCTACCTCAACGCCGTCACGGTCCAGTACGCCAAGGAGCTCGCCGGGGCCGGGATCCTGGTCAACGCCGGGTGCCCCGGGTACGTGGCGACCGACCTCAACGGTCACCGGGGGACGCGTACGCCCGAGCAAGGCGCCGCCGTTTTCCTCCACCTCGCCACGTTGCCCGACGGCGGGCCGAACGGCACCTTCCGCGACGAGGCGGGCACCCAGCCGTGGTGAGGTGGCCGATGGCGCGCGAGCAGCCGGAGGAACGCGCGGAGGTTTCGTGTCGCGCCCCCGCGGGCCGCGTCCTCAGGCAGCGAAGGGGTTGTCCAGGGAGGTGTTGTAGATCCGCTTTCCGTCCTTCAGGCGCTTGACGATCTGCGTGCCCGGCTCGACCGCGTGCTTCTCGCCGTCGATGGTGATCATCGTGTACCACGGCACATCCTCGCCCGTGTCGATCTCTTCCGTCAGCGTCGCGGCGCGGCCGTCGGCAAGCGTCATCTGCGTGGTCCGGGTCATGCCGTGCTTGCCGACCACGACGACGGGCGGCTTCTCGACGGCATCCGTCCGTAGTGCGGGCAACGTCATCGACCGGGCCAGGGTGAACCGCTGCGACCGACTCTGGAGGTCCGCGTTGATGACCACGCACCTGCCGAACTTGGCCTCTTCGGCCTCGGTGAGGACGTAGCCGCGGTACTCCGCGTCGACGTCCTTGCGGAGCCGGAACACCTCGTTCTCTGCGCCGTAGTGGCTGTGCAGCTTGATGCGGAGGCTGGATGCGAAGTTGACCACCTCGATCATCTGGTCGCCCAGCTCCCTTGACAGGATCTTCTGCTCGACCAGGTCCTTGACACGGTCCCACACGTTGAGCTGGTCGATCTGGCGATCGAAGTAGAACCCGAGGTTTCTCGTGACGAACGTCGGCAGCCTCAGCAACCCCTTCTTGACGTCCTTGTCCGGCCCGCGGAGGTACTCGCTGGTGGGCGCGAACTTGCCGCCCTCGGTGTCGATCAGTGCCGTGGCGGCCTCCTGGCGCCGAGGCTCGTCGCCCATCTCCTTGCCTCGGCTGGCGAAGTAGTCCTGCTCCAGCTTGCGGCCGCCGGCGCCCTCTGCGTGCAAGGTCCGCGCATCGAGGAGGATGTCGCGCTTCGAGACCACGTGCTCCTTCGCGACCGCCGACGGATCGCCCTTCCCGATCTCGTCGAGCTCCGGCTCGCCCATCAGCTGGAGCTGCATCGAGATCAGCTTGTCCACGGCCGCGACCTTGCTGGTGAGCGTGGCGACGAGAACCGTGTAGTCGACGTCGGAGCGCGGGAACATCTCTTCGCGCCCGACCGAACCCACCGCGAGCAGCGCGTAGTCGGTGAGCCCAAGGCTCGAGGCGGCACCCTTGTAGAGGTTCAGCAACCAGCTGCTGAGCTCCCTCGTCAGGTAGCTCATGACGAGTCGGGGCTCACCCTCGTCCCCGGACGCGGCGACGGCAGCACGGACCGTGGCCAGGTGCTCTCGCCCCCGCTCGGCCGCGCGGTGAAAACCCTCGATGTCGCGCTCGAGGGCGCGGACGTCGGCGTCGGCGTAGACCTTGCGCAGCTGCGACACCCACTCGGGCAGCTTCCCGAGCATCCCCATGTCCTGGGGGATGCGGTCCGGCCGGGAGATCTCGAGGAGGAACGGCCACGCGACGGCATCGACGGACGCGTCGGGGAACGACGTCGGGTCGCGCTTCGTCAGGCCGTCGCAGATCCTCTGCACGATGTCGGTGCTCTTCTGGTCGCCCACCTGGTGCAGCAGGCTGAGTTTGGTGTCCCGGTGGAGCCTCTCCATCCACCCTCGCTGTGCGTCCGGCAGACCGGCAACCAGCTTGTTGACGGCGGGGAGCCGCTCGTCCAGGTGGGCGTCCATGAAGCCCTCACCGAAGGCACTCTGAGCCACATCGGCTCCGAGGAACAGCCGCCTGATCGGACCTGCACCAGCGGGTTGCGCCAGCTGGACCGGACGGCGGACCCGCGCAGCGACCGGCGCGCGCGGTGCATCCATGATCCGGTCGGCGCTCTCGTCGCCGCGGCGCTCCGCCGCTACGACCGGGGCGCCGAGCGTGAGCCCCCGCACGGGCACCGCTCGAGCAGCGGCCGTCGTGGGTGCGGACGGTGAGGTAGCCACGCCCTCTGGTGGCCCGTGGACCGCCTCCACGTTCGCCGCTCGCTGCCGCTCCATGCGCACCTTCTTGCCACCGCGCGGATCCCGCGCCCGAGATGTTCGCTACGCGACGAGTCTCGTCCGGCGTCGACCGGGCCCGCATCGGCAACTGCTACGCAACCGAGGGTGCTGCGAGCCCGCTGACCTGGCCCGAGACCGATGGGTGCGCGTCGCCGTCGTCAGGGTTCCGGGACCTTCGTCACTTCACGTCGTCTCATCGAGGGCGAACCGTGAAGTGACGGGTCGTACGGGGACACCTGGGGGACGACATGGACAAGCCTTCGTTGATCTTCAGCCTGATCGCGGTCGCCCTGTCGATCTACGGCGTCGTCGAGCGGCACAAGGCGGCGCTCCGAAGCACACGCACGCAGCTCGCGGCTCTGCTGGTCGAGCTCAACGAGCTCAACCTCACCGAGGTGCAGACACGGACCGCGTGGGCGGAGGGCGCACCGGGCGCCGGTCGGGATCTTGGCGGAGCGCTCAACTTCCGGAGAGCACTCATCGCGGAGCAGGCAACCTCCCTGGAACGCATGATCAGGGGGCGCGACGTCGTGCCGGAGGAGTACTCGACGCTCGCCTACGCGTACGAGAGCCTTGGCGACAGCGATCGTGCCCTCCAGCTCTGGGAGCAGGCGGTGGACCGCGCCACGAACAGCAGCGTCATCACGCAGGTGGCATGCCGCCGGTCCCTCGCGGGCTGCCGCTACATGCGCGGCGACATAGCCGGCGCGCGGGAAAGCATCGAGGCTGCGCTCGCCCTGCTCCCTGAGCACGACCGCGGCTGGCTCGACCGCGTCGAAACGCTCCTGGAGCTGGCGGACATGGAGCGACGCGCGGCCCCGGGCGGCCCCCAGGAGACGCAGGCGCTCGAGCGCGCGCGCTTCGCCGAGACCCAGATTCGGGAGCCGGATCTGAAGAGCTACGCCGCGCGGGTCGTCGCCGGTTACGCCGGGCGCGCGGAGACCGAGGTCGGCGGCCCCGTGACGTCACCTGTGCGTGACGCGGACGTCCTGGTGGGCCAGTCGTCATCCCTCGACCAGTCCTGGTCCTCTGGGGCGGATCGGAGGGCGGCTGAGCGCGATCGGTCAGCGGCACGGGCACGACGGCGGTGATCGGGGAACGTCTTCGGTGAGCCGCCCCGAGGCGGAGAGCGCGCAGTCCCAGACGACCGCGATGTGCCTCGCCGGCCTGTCGATTCCGGCGAGGCTCGTCCGTCACAGTGGTGACAGGCCACACGGGCGGCCGCACAGGAGGAGCGACATGACGCAGTACGCCATCTACTTCAACCAGCAGTGGGTCGGAGACCACCCGGCCGAGTGGTTCCAGACCCGCGTGGAGCCCAGCACGGCGGTCGTCCGTGACATGGAGGCGGCCGGGGTCCTGGTCTTCGCCGGCGGGCTCGAGGAGGATCTGGCCGACGCGTTCAGCGCCGACGCCACGAGCGGGACCATCTCGATCACCGACGGCCCTTACGCCGAGACCGCCGAGTACCTGGGCGGGATCACGATCATCGACGTGCCCGACCTGGAGACGGCCAGGATGTGGGCGGGCAGGGTCGCAGAGGGGTGCGGCTGGCCCCAGGAGGTCCGGGTCATCAGGTAGGCCCCCAAGGCCTGACCCGTCAGGCTGGATCGGTGAACGAGATCGGCTTGCCGGTGGCGTCGGCGTAGGCGATCTCTCTGCGCGTGGACTCGCCGACATACCCGCCGGGGTTCACGACCAGTACCCGGTCAGCCAGGTCGATCTTGCGCAGATGGAGGGCGTCCAGCGCAGCCTTCTGCTCGTCGGAGATCAACCCGTCTGCTTCGCCTGGCGCGACGACGATGACTCCTGCCAAGGTCAGGTCACGGTTCGCCGCGCGCATCTCGTCCACGAACCGCGTAGAGCCGCAGATGCAGACGATCTCAGGTCGGTCGGGCACGGCTCACTCCTCACCCCAGCCGGATGTACAGGTCCCTGAGCAGGGCGATCTCAGCGCCGTGGTGGACGACCTCCTGGTTCATCCACCAGACGACGTCGAGGAACGTCTCCTCGGAGTCGGAGCCGTTCGGGTAGGTGCTGTAGCCGACGGTGTCGAGGGCGGCGTCGTCGGCACCCAGGAGTGTCGCGCGCCATGCCGCGACCGCTGCTGTCAGGCCCGCGACTGCTCCTGCTGCTGTGCCCTGCGGCTCGTCGGACGCCTCGGTGTGGGTGTGGGTGCCGTCGGTGTGGTCCGCGCGCCCGGCCAGCGTCTTGGCCACGTGGTTGATGCGCCAGCCGATGCTCGTGACCGGCGGCGGCCAGGGGTGCGGGCGACCCCCGTCGTGACCCCACTCGCCCGCTCCGACGAGTCTCGTCGCGCCCAGGCCGCCAGGCCCGTCCGTCTGCCGGCGAAGGGTCCACGCGCCGGGGACGGGTTCCCAGAGGAGCTCCGCGTCCGTGAGCGGCTCGACCTCTACCTGTACGTCGTCGCCGCTGTCGACCGTGGGGCCGCTGAGGCGCCGCAGGAGACGGTTGCTCGTGAAGTCGTACTCGGCCAGCAGGGGAGCGAGGCGCGGGGGCACGGTCATGCCCTGACCGTTCCGCGTCGGGGCGCCGACAGCAAGACGATTCTCTGACGGGCGGGCTGCTCATGAGTCAGAGGGTGGCGCGCATGACCCACCGCCACTTGGCGATGCGCCGGTCCCTCACAAATCCATGCCGCTCGTACAGTTCTTCGGGTCCGGTATGGAGATATGCGCCTCGCTGCGGGGGTCGATCCGCCGTCTGTTCCGGATAGGCCTCGACGACGCCTCCGCCGGCGCGTCGGATCTCGTCCACGGCCCCTTGCACGGCGGCCGCAGCGATCCCGTTGCCGCGGTCCTTCGAGTTCGTGAAGATGCAGCCGATCCGCCAGTCGGGCGGATCCTGCGCGTCAGCGTCGTAGGCGCGGCGGCTCTTGATGTTGGGGAGCTCCGGTGGGGTGCCGAACTGACACCAGCCGACACATCTCTCCTCGTCGTAGACCAGTACCTGGTGCACCGCACCGCGCTGCACTAGCTGCTGCTTGGCGTCATGGTTGCCCTGGCGTGTCCCGGTGGAACCGCCTGGATGGAATCCCATGCACCAGCAGCCACCCCACACACCGTTGTTCGACTCGACGAGCGCAGCGAAGTCGTCCCACGTGTCCGGCGTCAGCATCCGGGTGGTCAGCGCCATGGCGCAATTCTCGCGCAAGGTGGCACGCGCGGCGGGCCGTGGCGGTGCGGTCTCTCGGACGCGGTGGTTGCCTGGAGGCATGGACGTAGCGGACGAGCTGATGGCGCTCGAGCGGGAGCTCGCGCGGGGTGGAGCCGACGAGTACGCGAGGGTGCTCCACGACGACGCGGTCGTGGTCGTCCCGGGCGCGGTCCTGGACAAGCCCGCGTGCGTCGAGGCGATGGCCGGCTCGCCGGGGTGGGACGAGGTCGAGCTCGGCGATCCGCGACTGGTCGAGTCGGGTGCGGCCGCGACTGTGGTCTACGCGTTCCGGGGCGAACGCGGCCCGACGACGTATCGTGCGACGATCTCGTCGACGTACGTGCGCGACGACGCGGGGACATGGTGCCTGCTGCACCACCAGCACACGCCCGAGGCGGCGGTGACGGGTCATGCGGCGCCGGGCCCGACTCAGCTCAACCTCGTCGTCGCCGACGTGGCCCGGACCGCCGGGTTCTATCGCGACCTCGGCTGGGACGTCGGTGACGCGGTCGACCCGCACGCGGAGATCCGGTTCGACGGGCTCAGCGTGGAGCTCGACGAGTCGTCGTCGGTGCGCTTCTGGAACAGCGGCAGCCCCGCGCAGGACGCGGCGGCCACGGTGCTATCGATCCACCTGCCAGGCCGCGACGACGTGGACGCCGTCTGGTCGCGGATGACGGGGCTCGGGCACGAGTCCCGGCAGCGGCCGTTCGACGCGTTCTTCGGCTCCCGGTTCGCCGTGCTCGTGGACCCGGACGGGCACCAGATCGGCCTGATCAGCCCGAGGTCCGACGCGCACCGTCACGATCCACCGGAACCGGCCCCGACCTGATTGCGCTGGCTCGGTGACCTGTGGTCCTCCTAGCGTCACCGTCTCAGTAGGTCGACCCGTGCGCGAGATCGCGCGCAACCCTGGCCGGACGCGTCGGCGAGAGCTGCCCCTGCTGGCGGGTCAGGATGAATACCGGTATCTGTCGCACGACCCCGGCCTGCAAGTCGCCGAGTCTCGGGACGTCCGCGACCAGCGTCGGCCACAGCGCCGCGCGTGCGGTGCCGTGCAGCTCCTCAGCCAGGACCGTGAAGGTGTCGGCCCCGAGCTCGACGGTGATCACAGGGTTGGCCTTGAGGTTGTAGTACCAATCCGGGTGCCTTTCCGATCCCCCGTTGGAGGCGACGATCGCCCATCGGTCGTCGCCTACGGGAAAGCAGCTCAGCGGTGTGGTCCGCTCCACCGCGGACCTGGCACCGATCTGATGGATCAGGATCACGGCGTAGCCGGTCCACGACCCGCCGAGGCGACCGTTGCTCGCGCGGAACTCCTCGATGATCGCGGCGTTGTATCCGTTGTCCATGCGAGCTCTCCAGACTCAGCCAAGCTCGTAGTTCAGGCTGAGACGGCCGTCGGCAAGCTGTTCGACCTTCCGCAGCTCGAGTGCACGACGAACGGGCGTCGTGAAGAGGGCAGTCCCTTCACCTGCGATCAGCGGATAGACAAGGAGTCGGAGCTCGTCGACAAGCCCGGCGTCGATCAGGCTCGCCGTGGTTCGAGCTCCGCCGACGAGGTAGATGTCCTTCCCCGACTGCCGCTTGAGGGAGTCGATCTCGTCGAGCGTCGTCACGAAGCTCGTCTGTGGCCATTGCGCCGAGGCCACGGTGCCAGACAGCACGTAGTGAGGCGTCTGCGCAGCGAAGCGCGCCCACTCGACCTCGCCCTGGGTCGGCACCTCCCCGCTCAACGGGTGGGGCTTGGCCGGCTCGTTCTGGATCTGGGTCCAGTACTGCTCGTACGTCGGATACATGCCCCCTCCAAGCAGGCACGCGTCCACCTGTGGCGTGAGGCCGAAGTCCTCCGACCAGCCATCTACCCAATCAGCAAGCCCTTCCGGTCCTGCTGCCTTTCCGTCGAGAGACAGCTTCATCCCGCCGATCAGCTTCCGCATGTCACGACTCCTTTTCCTTTTCGCTTTCGAGGTGGTCCATCAATGCGTCGAGCCGGCCGTCCCAATCGTTGGCGAGCGCCGCCAGGAACTGTTGTGCCACCTGCATCGGCGCGGACCGCAGCCGATACCGCACCCTGCGCCGCTCGCCCGGCTCGGCCGTCACCAGACCGGCCTCTGCCAACAGAGCGAGATGCTTCGCAATCGCCTGACGCGTGATCGGGAGGCGATCGGCCAGGTCCGTCGCCGTGGCAGGACCCGCAGCGGCCAACGTCGCCAAGATGCCGCGGCGGGTCGGGTCGGCGAGTGCGACGAAGACCTGTTCGGCCACCGACTCCTGGTCAGTGGGCATCGAGGAACTCGATCAGCTCGCCTAGCTCGAGCGCCCAGCCCTTGACGTTGCCCTCGTACGCCCTCCGGTAGGCCCCATCCGGTAGTTGGGCGAAGCCGGACTCGACCACCGTCAGCTGCGTGCCCGTTCCGTTCGCGACAAGGGTGAACTCGACATAGGTGCGTCGCGGGTCGTCCCCCGGCAGACCGAAGACCTGCCAGGTGAAACCGAAGACCTTCGGCTCCTCGACGCGTTCGACTCGGAAGTCAGTGCTCTCGCCGCTGGTCCAGGTCATCCGGCCCGGCCCCCCGGGTCGCAGGTCGAGCGTCGCCTCGTCGCCGAACCACGCTCCGAGACCCTCGGCCGTCGTGAGTGCCCCCCACACCGTGGCCGGCGGGTGAGAGATCTCTACGGTCCGCTCGATCCGATCGGGGAATCCCATTGCGCCCTCCATGCGGTAGCAACCATCAGGTTGCTATCCACGTTATCGCAACTGATGGGTTGCGTCAATGACGCCGACAGAGGGCTGATGCTCGTCGGGCCTAGCACTGCGACGGGTTCCACATGAGATCGCACGAGCGCCGGGCGGCTCACACAGCTGCAGCAGCGAGGCCGGCTGGAGGAACTCATCGAACTTGTCCGGAGCTCACCCGCCCTGAACGGCGATGGGACAGGTAGGTGAAACGCGCTCCGTCTCACCTACCTGTCCGAATCCTCAGCAAGGTGCTGACCAGCGGCCGTGGAGCATCAGGCGAGGCGACCCGGAGCTCCCAGGTGCCGGTCGCTCGCGCCCGAACGGCTGAGTGGGTGGCGGTCGGTCGGGACGGGGGCACGGGTCCGCCTGTGCGCCCAACGGCAGGTGGGCGGGCGGGCCGTTCCAGGTGGCGCGCCAGTCCGCGGACGGGGAGGCCGTGCGTGAGGATGTGCTCGTGAACCTGAGCGCACGCCCCAACCTTCGCGAGGACCCGGACCTGTATCAGCGGATGGAGCGCCTCCTCCGTGACGCCGCGCAGACGGCCTCGCGCGAGCTGGCATCAGTCGGTGTGATCGGTACGTACCCGTTCTTGGGGTACTTCTTGTCGCCCAACGTGTGGTGGATCGTCGCCACGGATGCTGAGCGGAGCGCGATGCGGGAGGGCGGCGTCCCGCGCGACGTGGTCCGAGAGCACCTCCTCGCGGCCGGCATGCCGGAGGACCTGGTCGCCGGGTTGGCCGTGGACGTGGAGTCGCAGGAGACCGTCGATCGGAGTTTCGACGGGAACTGGTACCTCGCCATGCGCTAGCGGTCCGCCACTACTGCGGTGGTGGGGGCAGCGCCCGCGGCGCGTCAGGCACGAGCACCCTGAGAAGAACGTGTAGGAACTCATCGCAGTTGTCCGCGCGGCCAGGCGGTGACCTGCACGTGGGAGCGCACCGCTCTGACCAGGCATCGGACAAGACGGTGAGACGGCCCGCGTCTCACGATCTTGTCCGAATCCTCAGGGCCAGCAAGACGGGCGACCTTGTGCATCCGCGAGCGTCGCCGGTGCCGGTGCCGGGCCCGGCTGCCACCCGTGCCGGGCGACGCGGTGCCAGAGGCTCCGGTGCAGTGCTCACGCGGCGCCGACGTACTCCAGGTGCCGGCGCCGGCGCAGCCGCACCGCGGTGATCGCGAGGGCGACGACGGCCATGCCGACGCCGTACGCGACCCAGTGCACGATCGCGGCGTCGACGTCCCCGACACCGTCGACGGCGTGCCCGACCAGCTCGCGAGTGGACCACAGCGGGAGCGCCTCGGCGACGGCTTTGGTGGGGTCGATGATCATCTGCAGGCCCACGATCGTGATCAGAACGAGCATGCCCTCGAGTTCCCGGGGGATGACCGCGCCGACGAGCAGGCCCAGGACCGCGGCGATCGTCCCGGACGCGACAAGCGCGAGCACGGCGGACCAGGGGTTCACGGTCTCCTGGTCGAGCGTGACGAGTACGGCATACAGGGCGGCGACGAACGCGCCCAGCCCCACGGTGGAGGTCAGCCTGCCCAGGTAGAGCCCGACGCTGCCGTGCCCGGCGAGACGGAGCCGCGGCTCGAGCGCGCGGACGCTGTTCGTGGCGAACAGCGCCACGGTGCTGACTGCCCACGCCAGGCCGAGGCTCGCGAACCGGATGGCCTGCCCCTGGAAGTCGTCGCGGCGGGCGGCGTAGAAGACGAGCGGGACGAGGATGAGCAGCAAGACGACGGTGCGGCGGCCGAGCAGGTCACGGATGGTCATCTGGGCGGTCACGGCGAGGCCACGCATCAGTCGATCTCTGTCCCGGACAGGTCGAGCACGTCGTGGACGCGGTTCAGCTCGTGCAGCATGTGCGTGACGATGACGACCGCGCGGCCCTCGTCGCACCACTGGTCGACGAGGCCCCAGAAGTCCAGGTAGCTGCCGTGGTCGAAGCCCTGGTAGGGCTCGTCGAGCAGCACGACGCCCGGGTCGGAGAGCATCGTCGTCGTGACGTTGAGCTTCTGCCGGGTGCCGCCCGACAGGTGCCGGACCTGCTGCCGGCGGGGGACAGACCAGTCGAGCGCCGCCGCGACCAGGCTGCCCTCGGCGACCGCGGCCCGGCGGGACAGCCCTCGCCCGCGGCCGAACCAGGCGAGGTGGTCCTCGGAGGTGAGGAACCCGTCGAGCCCCATCTCCTGCGGGCAGTACCCGAGGCGGCCGTGCACGCGGACCGTGCCGCGGTCGGGCGAGACGAGGCCGGCGCAGACCTTCAAGAGAGTCGACTTGCCGCAGCCGTTCGCTCCCACGACGGCCAGCGACCGTCCTGCGGGGACGTGGAACGAGATGTCCGTCAGGACGCGGCGCCGCTCGTATGACTTGGTCACGGAGCGGACCTCGAGGCCACCGACCTTGGGCGAGGGGACGGTCGGCGGTGACGCCGGTGCGGGCGCGGAGCGGGAAACGGCATCGTCGGAAGCCATGCGGCGACTCTAGCGAGGCGCCATCCGGGAACAGTTGCTGCTCGCGCCACACTTCCTGCACGCACGGAGTCGTCTCGGCTAGGTGGTGCGGTGGACTTGCAGCAGCAAGGCGAACCAGCAGCGGGTGGCAGTCGGGACTCGGCACGCTCCATCAGCGCGGGGAGAACCGGAACCGTCGGAGAGGGATCACATCATCGCGCGGGAATGCGTCAGGGCCCCTCAAGGTTGAGCCCAACAGACTCAAGTTCGGTCTTCTCGAGTTTGCGCGCAGCCACATCGCGACGCAGACTTGAGCCAGCCGGACTCAAGAGCGAGACGACACACCCCCAAGTACGACACGAAAGAAGGCACACACATGGCACGAGCAGTCGGCATCGACCTCGGCACCACCAACTCGGTGGTCTCTGTCCTCGAGGGCGGCGAGCCCACGGTCATCGCCAACGCCGAGGGGTCGCGCACGACGCCGTCGGTGGTCGCGTTCTCCAAGACGGGTGAGGTGCTGGTCGGCGAGATCGCCAAGCGCCAGGCCGTCACCAACGTCGACCGGACCATCACGTCGGTCAAGCGCCACATGGGCACGGACTGGTCGCAGGCCGTCGACGACAAGAAGTACACCGCGCAGGAGATCAGCGCTCGGGTGCTCTCCAAGCTGAAGCGTGACGCGGAGGCCTACCTGGGCGAGCCCGTCACCGAGGCGGTCATCACGGTCCCGGCGTACTTCAACGACGCCGAGCGCCAGGCCACCAAGGACGCGGGCGCCATCGCGGGCCTGAACGTCCTGCGCATCATCAACGAGCCCACCGCCGCCGCCCTCGCCTACGGCCTGGAGCGCGGCAAGGAGGACGAGCTCATCCTCGTCTTCGACCTCGGTGGTGGCACGTTCGACGTGTCCCTCCTCGAGGTGGGCAAGGACGACGACGGCTTCTCGACGATCGAGGTCCGCGCGACGTCCGGTGACAACCGGCTCGGCGGCGACGACTGGGACAACCGGATCGTCGACTTCCTCGTCTCCGAGGTGAAGAACTCCACGGGCGTCGACCTGGCCAAGGACAAGATCGCCGTGCAGCGCCTGCGCGAGGCGGCGGAGCAGGCCAAGAAGGAGCTCTCGTCCGCGACGAGCACCAACATCTCGCTGCAGTACCTGTCGATGAGCGAGAACGGCCCGGTCCACCTGGACACCAAGCTCACGCGCGCGCAGTTCCAGCAGATGACGCAGGACCTGCTCGACCGCACGAAGGCGCCGTTCCAGTCGGTCATCCGCGACGCGGGCATCAAGCTCTCGGAGATCGACCACATCGTGCTCGTCGGCGGCTCGACCCGCATGCCCGCGGTCACCGAGGTGGTCAAGGAGCTCACGGGCGGCAAGGAGCCCAACAAGGGCGTCAACCCGGACGAGGTCGTCGCCGTCGGTGCCGCGCTGCAGGCCGGCGTCATGAAGGGCGACCGCAAGGACGTCCTGCTGATCGACGTCACCCCGCTGAGCCTCGGCATCGAGACCAAGGGCGGCGTGATGACCAAGCTCATCGAGCGCAACACGGCCATCCCCACCAAGCGGTCGGAGATCTTCTCGACGGCCGAGGACAACCAGCCGTCCGTGCTGATCCAGGTGTTCCAGGGCGAGCGTGAGTTCGCGCGGGACAACAAGCCGCTCGGCACCTTCGAGCTCACCGGCATCGCGCCGGCGCCGCGTGGCGTGCCGCAGATCGAGGTCACGTTCGACATCGACGCGAACGGCATCGTGCACGTGTCCGCCAAGGACCGCGGCACCAACAAGGAGCAGTCGATGACGATCACCGGCGGCTCGGCCCTCCCCAAGGAGGACATCGAGCGCATGGTGCGCGAGGCCGAGGAGCACGCCGCCGAGGACAAGGCGCGCCGCGAGGAGGCCGAGACCCGCAACACGGCCGAGCAGCTGGCCTACTCGACCGACAAGCTGCTCGTCGACAACGCCGACAAGCTGCCGGAGGACGTCAAGACCGAGGTCCAGACGGCCGTCACCGAGCTGAAGACGGCGCTCGCGGGCACCGACCTCGACGAGGTCAAGGCCAAGCACTCGGCCCTGCTCGCGGTGAGCCAGAAGATCGGCGAGGCGATCTACTCGGCGGACAACATGGCGCAGAACGCGCCGGCCGACGAGCAGCCCGCGGCGGACACCACGTCCGACGAGGACGTGGTCGACGCCGAGATCGTCGACGACGAGGACGAGGCTCGCAAGTGACGGCGGGTCCCGACGACGCCAACGAGGAGCTGACCCCCGAGGAGCAGATCCTCGCCGACGCCGAGTCCATCGCGGCCGGCGCGGAGGAGGAGGTCGTCCTCGAGGGCCTCGTGGCCGTCGAGAAGCTGGCGGCCGAGCGGCTCGAGGAGCTGCAGCGGTCGCAGGCGGCCTACTACAACCTCGAGCAGCAGTACTCCGGGTTCGTGAAGCGGTCGAAGGCCGATGCCCTCGCCGCTCACGAGCGCGGAGTGCACACCATCGTCGAGGCGCTCATCCCGGTGCTGGACGACATCGAGCTGGCCCGCCAGCACGGTGACCTCACCGGACCGTTCGTCTCCATCGCCGAGAAGCTCGAGGGCACCCTCGGGCGGTTCGGCGTGGTCCGCTACGGCGAGGTCGGCGAGACGTTCGACCCCGCGGTGCACGAGGCGCTCATGCACTCGCACTCCGCGGACGTCACGGAGTCGACCGTGCAGATGGTGCTCCAGCCGGGGTACCGCACGCCGGACCGGGTCATCCGGGCGGCGCGCGTCGCGGTCGTCGACCCCGAGGCGTAGAAACCCCAGTAGCGTCCGAGGTTCCACGGGTCAGCACCCGTGGGACCTCGGACGTCACGAGGATCAAGGAAGGAGCGGCGTGACCGGTCAGGACTGGCTCGAGAAGGACTTCTACTCGGTCCTCGGCGTCCCCAAGGACGCCGACGCCGCCACCATCAAGAAGGCGTACCGCAAGCTCGCGCGCCAGGAGCACCCGGACCACAACCCAGGGGACGCCAAGGCGGAGGCGCGGTTCAAGGACGTCGGCGAGGCGTACGCGGTCCTGTCCGACCCCGAGCAGCGCGGCCAGTACGACCAGCTGCGCGCGATGGCGGGCGGTCCCCGGTTCACGTCGGGCGGTCGCGGCGGAGCGGGCTTCGAGGACGTCTTCGGCGGCATGTTCGGCGGAGGCGGCGGCCAGCCCGGCGGTCGCGTCCGGTACACCAACGCGCCCGGCGGCGCGGCCGGCTTCGAGGACCTCCTCGGCGGGCTGTTCGGCCAGGGCGGCGCGGGCGGGTTCGGTCCGCAGCAGGGCGCCGACCTGGCCACCAGCGCGACCCTGCCCTTCCGGCAGGCGGTCGAGGGGTCGACGGTCTCGCTCAGCGTCGAGGGCCGCACGGTCAACGCGCGCATCCCCGCGGGGGTCCGCGACGGCCAGAAGATCCGGCTGCGCGGCAAGGGCCGCCCGGGTGCGGGCGGCGGACCTGCGGGCGACCTCGTCATCACCGTCCGCGTCACCCCGCACCCCGTGTTCTCGCTCGACGGTGAGAACCTGCGGATCACGGTCCCGGTGGCCTTCGACGAGGCCGCGCTGGGCGCCACGATCGAGGTGCCGACGCTCGACGGGTCGACCGTCCGCGTCAAGGTCCCCGAGGGCACCCCGTCGGGCCGCGTCCTGCGCGTCAAGGGCAAGGGCATCCCCGGCAGCAAGGGCGACCTGCTCATCACCGTCCAGGTCGTCGTCCCGCAGCGGCTCAGCTCCGCGGCGCGGGAGGCCGTCCAGGCGTTCGGCATCGCGACGTCCGGTGAGGACGTGCGCGCCGACCTGCTCGACGCGGCGAAGAAGTAGCCATGCCGGCCGAGGACGCCAAGGTCTACGTCATCTCGGTCGCCGCCGAGCTGGCCGGCATGCACCCGCAGACCCTGCGCCAGTACGACCGGCTCGGTCTGGTCACCCCGAGCAGGGCCAGCGGCCGCGGCCGGCGGTACTCGCTGCGCGACATCGCGACCCTGCGCGAGGTGCAGAGGCTGTCCCAGGACGAGGGCGTCAACCTGGCCGGCATCAAGCGGATCCTCGAGCTCGAGGCGGAGCTGGAGCAGCTCAAGCGGCAGGTCGAGTACCTGCGTGCGTTCGTCGACCCCGGCCGCCGCATCTTCACGGCGGACCCTCGCGGCGACGTCGTCGCGGTCAACCGCACGGCCAGCCGCAGCCGCCGCCCGACGACCACGGCCGACCGCGCCGCAGTAGTCCTCTGGCGCCCGAGCAACCGCTGACCCCCGCAACGTCCGCACGTTCGGTCGTCCTGACGCTCGGATGTGCGGACGTCCCGTCGCGGTGCGCTGCCTAGACTCCGGGATCGTGACGATCGATCTCGACCGCGCCCGCCGTGACACGCCCGGCATCGACCATGTCGCCCACCTGAACAACGCCGGTGGTGCCCTGCGCCCGAGCGTCGTGACGGACACCGTCGTCGCGCACCTGCGGCGTGAGGCGGAGATCGGTCCCTACGAGGCGGAGACCGAGTCCGAGGCGCGGGTGGCCGAGGTGTACGGCTCGGTCGCTCGGCTGATCGGTGCGCAGCCGGACGAGATCGCGCTGGTGCAGAGCGCGACGGTCGCCTGGAACGTGGCGTTCTCGTCGATCCCGCTCAAGGCGGGCCAGCGCATCCTCACCGCGCGCACCGAGTACATCAGCAACGCGATCGCGCTCCTGCAGGCGTGCGAGCGCTCCGGCGCGACCCTCGAGGTGATCGAGGACGACGAGCACGGCCAGGTCGACCTGGACGAGCTCGAGCGCCGGCTCGACTCCGACGTGGCCGTCGTCGCGCTCACGCACATCCCGACCGGCGGCGGCGTGGTCAACCCGGCAGAGGCGGTCGGCGCACTCACCCGGCGGGCCGGTGTGCCGTTCCTGCTCGACGCGTGCCAGTCGGTCGGCCAGCTCGACGTCGACGTCGAGACCCTCGGCTGCGACCTGCTCGCCGCGACCGGTCGCAAGTTCCTGCGCGGCCCCCGCGGCACGGGCTTCCTCTACGCGAGCCGCGCGATCACCGACAGCCTGGTCCCGCCGGTCCTCGGCCTCGGCGCGGCCACCTGGACGTCGCCGACCACCTACGAGGTCGTCCCCGGCGCGCTGCGGTTCGAGACGTGGGAGCGGTCGATCGCCGACAACCTCGGGCTCGGCGCGGCCGTCGACTACGCGCTGTCGTTCGGCCTGCCGGCGATCGAGGAGCGCGTCACCGGGCTCGCGGCACGGCTGCGCGAGGACCTGTCGCAGACCCTCGGCGTCACGGTGCGCGACAAGGGTGTCCGGAAGTCCGGCATCGTCACCTTCACGGTCGACGGGATGCGGGCCGACGAGGTCCGCGCCCGGGTCGCCGCGGCGGGCGTGAACGTCAGCGTCACCCGCATCTCGTCGGCCCAGCTCGACTTCGGCGCGCGCGGCCTGACGGAGGTCGTCCGCGCGAGCCCGCACTACTACACGTCCGACGACGAGCTCGACCGCCTCCTCGCCGCCCTCCGCTGACAACGTCCGAGGACGTGGCCGCTCCAGCGCTCACTTCCTCGGACGTCCGCAGGATCGGTCGTCGGGGCGCTCGGATGTGCGGACGTCCCGGCGCTGACACCGGCCGTGTCAGCGCTGTGTCGGTGGGCTGTCAGCGCTCTCGGCCAGCCTGGAGCCATGACACAAGACCTGGTGATCGAGGCGCACGGCCTCGTCAAGCACTTCGGCGAGACGAAGGCCCTCCAGGGCGTCGACCTCGCCGTCGCTCGCGGCACGGTCCTCGGCGTGCTCGGCCCCAACGGTGCCGGCAAGACGACCGCCGTCCGCATCCTGTCCACCCTGCTCGTCCCCGACGCCGGCCACGCCCGCATCGGCGGCTTCGACGTGGTCAAGGACGCCGAGCGCGTCCGCCAGTCGATCGGCCTCACGGGCCAGTACGCGTCCGTCGACGAGGACCTCTCCGGCCGCCAGAACCTCGTGCTGTTCGGCACGCTGCTGGACCTCGGTCGCGCCGGCGCCCGCACACGCGCCGCCGAGCTGCTCGAGTGGTTCGACCTGACCGCGGCGGCCGACCGGCCCGCCAAGACCTACTCCGGGGGCATGCGCCGCCGGCTCGACCTGGCCGCGAGCCTCGTCGGCCGCCCCGACGTCATCTTCCTCGACGAACCGACGACCGGCCTGGACCCCGCCAAGCGCGAGGACATGTGGGACGTCGTCCGCTCGCTCGTCACGGACGGCTCGACCGTCCTGCTCACCACCCAGTACCTGGAGGAGGCGGACGCGCTCGCCGACGAGATCACGGTCATCGACCACGGTCGCGTCATCGCGCACGACACCCCCGAGGGCCTCAAGCGCGTGGTCGGCGGTCAGACACTCGAGGTCCGGCCGTCGGACCTGACCCGCATGGAGGAGGCCGCGACGATCCTCGGCCAGGTCTCCACCGGCACCGGCGGGCCGGAGGAGATCCGCAAGGGCGTCCTTGCGGTCCCGGTCGCCGACGACTCCGCGCTCACCGCCACGGTGTCCCGCCTGGCGAGCGCCGGGATCGGCGTCACCGAGCTGTCCCTGCACTTGCCCAGCCTGGACGAGGTGTTCTTCTCCCTCACGGGCCGCACGGCCTCGGAGGACGACACCACCGTCACGACCCAGAAGGAGGTGGCCTGATGACCACGCTCACGCAGCCCAGAGCCCCGCGGCTGGCCCCCACGTCGGCCACCGCGGTCACCCGCAAGCCGTTCCCGCTGGTCCGGCACTCGTTGTCGCTGGCCAAGCGCAGCCTGATCAAGACGTGGCGGACGCCGGAGGCGCTCATCGACGTCACGCTGCAGCCGGCGATCTTCCTCGTGATCTTCGTCTACATCTTCGGCGGCGCGGTGGCGGGTGACACGCACACCTACCTGCAGTTCCTGCTGCCGGGCATCCTCGCGCAGACCATCGCGACGGGCGCCATCGCGATCGGCGTGAACCTCAACACCGACCTGGAGAAGGGCATCTTCGACAGGTTCAAGTCGCTGCCCATCCCGCGCTCGTCACCCCTGATCGGCGCGGTGCTCGGCGACGTGGTCCGCTACGTCATCGTCACCGTGATGACGCTCGGCATCGGCTACCTGATGGGCTTCCGGATCCTCACGGACCCGCTCAGCGCGCTCGCGGGCTGCCTGCTCGCCGTCGTGTTCGCCCTGTCGCTGTCCTGGGTCTCGGTGTTCGTCGGGATGAAGGTCCGGACGTCCGGTGCCGTGCAGGGGATCATGTTCCTGATCATCATGCCGCTGAGCTTCGCGTCCAACGTGTTCGTCCCGGCGGGCTCGCTGCCCAGCTGGATGCAGACGTTCGTCGCGTGGAACCCGTTGACCCACCTGGTCGCCGCGATGCGCGGGCTGTTCCTGGGGACGCCGATGGGTGACAGCGTCTACTGGACGCTGGCGTGGTGCGTCGGGTTGGTCGCGGTGTTCCTGCCGCTGGCCATGCGGGCGTACCGCCGCAAGGTCTGACGAAGGACGGCGCCGGCTGGGAACCTCTCAGCCGGCGCCGACCGTCAGCTCCCGGACCCGCAGGGCTGCCTGTGCCGGGCGCACCGCCTGCCACTGGGCGAGCAGCGCGCCCCGGACGGTGTCGTCGCCCACCGGCTCGGCCTTCGACCCGCCCAGGCCCAGCTGGAAGTAGGGCACGAGGTTGGCGCCGAGCCGCGTGCCGAGGGCCCACAGCTCGTGCGCGCGGTCGACCTCACCGCGGTACGCGGCCAGCTCCGCGAAGCCGAGCGCGTAGGTCCCGAGCACGGGCATGTCGCTGGTCGCGGCTGCGTCCGCCGCCGCCGTCCGGAGCAGCTCGACCGCGCGGTCCACCGAGGCCGTGGTGTGCTCGCCGGGCAGCGCCGCGACGTGCAGGTGGGTGACGGCGACGGCGACGAGGAACACGACGCGTGCCTGGTGCATGGGGACGCGCGTGGCGGTGACCAGCGCGGCCGCGGCCTCGGCGTGGTCGATCGCTTCCTGCACCCGCCCCGCCTGCGACGCGACCTGCGCCAGGCCGAGGTGGGCCTGCGCGGCGTCCACGTCGTCCGCCTGCGTAGAGGTCGTCACCTCGCGCAGCTGTGCCGTGGCCTGCTCGTCGCCCGCCAGTGCGCGCTGCATGTCCAGCTGGACCCGGAGGCTGCGGACGTCCTGCATCGCACCGACCAGCTCCAGGTGCTCCAGGCTCTCGCTCAGCCACCTCTCGGAGTCGCCGCCGCTGCGCGTGCTTTCCCACTGGCCGATGCCCTGCGCGGCCATCCCCATGCCCCAGTGGTCACCGATGGCCTGGAACCGGCGGTACGCCTCGCGCGCGTCGGCGCTGGACATCGACGGGTCGCCGGCGTTCTCCCGGACCGCGGCCCGCATGAACAGCCCGAGGCCCTGGAGGAAGTCGTCGTCCGCCTCGACCATCCGCTCCGCCGCGGCCAGGCTCTCGTCGACGTCGGGGGAGCCGAGCGCGGGCAGCGTCGCGGCGAGCGCACGCATCCGCGGGGACACCTCGGCCGGCCGGTCGGCGAGCACGCGCCGGATCGCGCGCCACGCGAGCGCGACGGGACGCTGCGAGGTGGCGACGCCGGCGTTGACGGCCGCGAAGACGCCGGCGGTGGTCACCCGGTCGGCGTCGGGGAGCGCCCGCCCGGGCATGGCGCCCTGGAACAGGGTCGACGTCCGTCGCGCGGCCGGGTCGTCGGCGAGGAGGAGCCGCATCGCCCACTCGACGCACTCGACGTGCAGCCCTCGGATGCTCCAGAGGTGGAACAGGGCGCTCGCGATGTCGACGGCGCCGGGTTCGTCCCCGTGGTCGACGGCCCAGCGCAGGGCAGCGACGAAGGTCTCCTGCTCCGTGGCGCAGCGGTCGAACGCGACCAGCTGCCCGGCGCCGACGAAGTCCGCACCGACCTGCACGGCGGTCGTGGCCGCCCAGCGGACCAGCCCGGCCATGGCGGCCGGCCGCTCGCCGGCGACGTCGAGCCGCACCTCGCCGTACTCCCGGACCGTCTCGAGCATCCGGTAGCGCGCCAGCCCGCTGTCGTCCTCGTCGAGCGTGAGCAGCGACTGCTCGACCAGGGTGGCGAGTCCTCGTCGGACGGTCGCGGGGTGCGCTCCCGACACCGCGACCGCCGTCTCGGCGGTGAACGACGTCGGCACGACGGCCAGCCGCTGGACCAGCGCGCGGTCGGACGGGTCAAGGAGCTCGCGGCTCCAGTCGACCATCGCCCACAGGCTGGCGTGCCGCTCGGGCAGCCCGCGCAGGGCGTCGTCGAGCAGCGCGAACCGGTCGGACAGGCCCTCCAGCACGTCCTCGACGGTCATGGATCGTAGGCGTGCGGCGGCGAGCTCGAGGGCGAGCGGGAGGTTGTCCAGGCGGTGGCACAGCTCGAGCGCCCGGTCCGGCTGCCAGCCGAGGCTCGCCCGGCCGGCGCGGGCCCGCGTCTCCAGCAGCTCGAGGGCGTCGGCGTCGGGCAGCGCTCGCAGCCGGTGCACGGACTCGCCGACGAGGCCGAGCGGCGCCCGGCTCGTCGCCAGCACGACCAGGTCGGGGGAGGCGACGGAGAGCAGGTCGCCGACGACCACCGCGGCGGCGTCGAGCACGTGCTCGCAGTTGTCGAGCACGAGCAGCCCGTCGAGGTCCTGGGCGGCGAGCCGCAGCCGGTCCTCGGGGGTGAGCAGCCGGCGCTCGGTCGTCAGGTCCGCGCGTGCGGCGCTCACGTCCGACCCGCCGATCGCGGCGAGCACTGTGGGCAGCACCTCGGCCGGCGCGCGCAGACCTGCCAGCTCGACGACGCGAACCGAGCGCCCGGCAGCGACCGCCCGGCGGGCGACCTCGCCGGCCAGCCGCGTCTTGCCGGCCCCGCCCGTCGCGACGATCGTGACGAGCGCGCCCTGCCCGAGCGCGGCCTCCACCTGCGCGAGGTCGTCGTCGCGTCCGACCAGAGCGGTCGCGGGCCGGCGCCAGGGCGCGGGCAGTGCGACGACGGCCCGGCTCGGCGCGACGTGCCCGGCCGCCAGCTCCCCGCGCAGCAGCGCGAGGTGCGCCTGGGCGACGACGGGCGACGGGTCGGTGCCGTACCGGTCGGCGAGCTCGGTGCGCAGGTGCTCGACGACCTCCAGCGCCTCGGCGTCCCGGCCCTGCGCGGCCAGGACCCGGACGAGCAGGGCGACCAGGGGCTCGTCGGGCGGGGTCCGCAGCGCGAAGCGCCGCAGGTCCTCCACGAGGTCGTCGACCCGACCGAGGGCGAGCCCCGCCTCGGCCTGCAGGGTCACCACGTCGGCGAGCAGGTGCGCGGTGGCCGGGTGGTCCAGGTCGGGGACCGCCGGGAGCAGCCCACGGGCCTGGCCACCGAGGTCCTGAGCGCGTGCGGCGTCGCCCGAGCGCAGCGCGTCCCGTCCGCTCGCGAGCAGCGCCTCGGCGTCGACGACGTCGATCCGCAGCCCGTCCGTGGGCAGCCGGTACCCGCCGGGGGCGGCCTCGATCGCGAGCCCCAGCCGGCGCGCGCGCGAGACGAGCGCCTGGACGGCGCCGGCCGCGTCGTCGGGCGGGATGCCCTCCCACACGTCCTCAACGAGGGTCGCCGACGACACGCCGCGCCCGCGTGCGTCGAGGAGCGCCCCGACGAGTGCCACCAGGCGGTCGCCGCGGACGGGGCGACCGTCGACGGCGAGCGCCCCGAGCGTGGTGATCTGCACGGGGACAGCATCCCGCACGCGGCTGGCACGAGGCTCCCGTCAGCCGTTCGGGTGCACGTCCCGACATCGTCTCTGCGTGTCGTGCAAATGGGTTCTGGCGTGTCGTGCGCGGCATTCCCGACGAACCGGACAGCGCGGGTGTGGACTGCCTGTGGAGCACGTTGTGGGCGCCGGACGGCCCCCTGTGGATGCCTGTGCACGGCGGTGCATCGGCGCTGGTCGGGGGCTGTGTCAGTGGTGCGCGGTAGCCTGGAACTTCTCCACAGGGTGAAGAATGACACGCTTGTCACTACAACCCCTAGTGGTCCGTTGCGTGTGGGACCCCTAGGTGTAGTGTCTAGTCACGACGCAGTGCAGAGAACGTCTGGTCGGGGTCAGCACCGAAGTTCGCACAGTGCCAGCACGGTTTCAGCACCACGCCAGGCCCGGAAGACGGGCCCTTCAGCTTCAGAGAACACAGCTTCGCGAACGCTCCGGGGGGAGCGTGCCGCAGACAGGACAACGGGGAGCCACCATGACGATCACGGTCTACAGCAAGCCGGCGTGCGTGCAGTGCAACGCGACCTACCGTGCGCTCGACAAGCTCGACACCGACTACACGGTGGTGGACATCAGCGAGGACGCCGACGCGCGTGACTACGTCATGTCGCTCGGTCACCTGCAGGCCCCCGTCGTGATCGTCGACGGCGAGCACTGGTCGGGCTACCGCCCCGACCGCATCAAGGCGCTGGCCGACCGACTGGCCACGGCAGTCGCCTGACGAAACTCCCCGGATCGGCGCCGGTCTCGACACCGCGCCGATCCGGCGGGCTTCTCTGCGCTCGCACGCACCACCGCACGACCCGAGGTGAGGGGATCCGGCCGATGAGCTCCCTGGTCTACTTCTCCTCCGCCTCGGACAACACCCACCGGTTCGTGCAGAAGCTCGGTCTGCCGGCGCAGCGCATCCCGTTGCGTCCGACAGACCCGTTCCTGCACGCCTCCGAGCCGTACGTACTCATCCTGCCGACGTACGGCGGGGGCAACGAGGGTGGCGCAGTACCGAAGCAGGTCATCAAGTTCCTCAACGACGAGGACAACCGTGCGCTGATCCGCGGCGTGATCGCGGCAGGCAACACGAACTTCGGCGAGGCCTACTGCATCGCAGGGGACATCATCGCGACCAAGTGTCGCGTCCCCTACCTGTACGGGTTCGAGCTCATGGGTACGACAGAGGACGTCCACAACGTCCGTGAGGGATTGGGAAGATTTTGGCAACGACAGTCGCAGATACCCGCGTAGAGACGTCGGGCCTGGATTACCACGCCCTCAACGCCATGCTGAACCTGTATGGCGCGGACGGTGAGATCCAGTTCGACAAGGACCGTGAGGCGGCGCGCGCGTACTTCCTGCAGCACGTCAACCAGAACACGGTCTTCTTCCACGACCTCAACGAGAAGCTCGACTACCTCGTCGAGAACAAGTACTACGACCCGGAGATCCTCGGGCAGTACGACCGCGCGTTCATCAAGACGCTCTTCGAGTACGCGTACTCCAAGAAGTTCCGCTTCCAGACGTTCCTCGGCGCGTTCAAGTACTACACGTCGTACACGCTGAAGACGTTCGACGGGAAGCGGTACCTGGAGCGCTTCGAGGACCGCGTCTGCATGGTCGCCCTCGCACTGGCGGAGGGGAACCAGGACTTCGCGATCTCCCTGGTCGACGAGATCGTCTCCGGCCGGTTCCAGCCGGCGACGCCGACGTTCCTCAACCTCGGCAAGGCGCAGCGCGGTGAGCCGGTCTCCTGCTTCCTGCTGCGCATCGAGGACAACATGGAGTCCATCGCGCGCGGCATCAACTCCGCCCTGCAGCTGTCCAAGCGCGGCGGCGGCGTGGCGCTCCTGCTCAGCAACATCCGCGAGCACGGCGCGCCCATCAAGCACATCGAGAACCAGAGCTCCGGCGTCATCCCCGTGATGAAGCTCCTCGAAGACTCCTTCTCGTACGCCAACCAGCTGGGTGCCCGCCAGGGCGCCGGCGCGGTGTACCTGCACGCGCACCACCCGGACATCTACCGGTTCCTCGACACCAAGCGCGAGAACGCCGACGAGAAGATCCGGATCAAGACCCTCTCGCTGGGCGTCGTCATCCCGGACATCACGTTCGAGCTGGCGAAGAAGAACGAGCCCATGTACCTGTTCTCGCCGTACGACGTCGAGCGCGTGTACGGGGTGCCGTTCGCGGACATCAACGTCACCGAGAAGTACTACGAGATGGTCGACGACGCGCGGATCAAGAAGACCAAGATCAGCGCCCGCGAGTTCTTCCAGACGCTGGCGGAGCTGCAGTTCGAGTCCGGCTACCCGTACGTCATGTTCGAGGACACGGTGAACCGGGCCAACCCGATCGCCGGCAAGATCACGCACTCGAACCTGTGCTCGGAGATCCTGCAGGTCTCGACGCCGTCGGAGTACAACGAGGACCTCTCGTACAAGACGGTCGGCCGGGACATCTCCTGCAACCTCGGCTCGATGAACATCGCGCTGTCGATGGACTCGCCCGACTTCGGCAAGTCCGTCGAGGTGGCCATCCGCGCCCTGACCGGTGTCTCCGACCAGACCGACATCGAGTCCGTCCCGTCCATCAAGAAGGCCAACGCCGGCGGCCACGCCATCGGCCTCGGCCAGATGAACCTGCACGGCTACCTGGCCCGCGAGCGCATCTTCTACGGGTCCGACGAGGGCCTCGACTTCACCAACATCTACTTCTACACGGTGGCGTACCACGCGATCCGTGCCTCGAACCTGCTGGCCCAGGAGCGCGGTCGCGCGTTCGACGGCTTCGCGGACTCGAAGTACGCGACGGGCGAGTACTTCGAGAAGTACACGTCGAAGCCGTGGGTGCCCAAGACGGAGCGCATCGCCGCCCTGTTCGCCGACGCCGGCGTGCACATCCCGACCCAGGAGGACTGGGCCGAGCTGGCTGCGCTGGTCAAGGAGCACGGCATCTACAACCAGAACCTCCAGGCGGTGCCGCCGACGGGCTCGATCTCGTACATCAACCACTCGACGAGCTCGATCCACCCGATCGCGTCGAAGATCGAGATCCGCAAGGAAGGCAAGATCGGCCGCGTCTACTACCCGGCGCCGTTCATGACGAACGACAACCTGGAGTACTACCAGGACGCGTACGAGATCGGTTACGAGAAGGTCATCGACACCTACGCCGAGGCGACGCAGCACGTCGACCAGGGCCTGTCGCTGACCCTGTTCTTCAAGGACACGGCGACCACCCGTGACCTGAACAAGGCGCAGATCTACGCCTGGCGCAAGGGCATCAAGACGATCTACTACATCCGCCTGCGCCAGCTCGCGCTCGAGGGCACCGAGGTCGAGGGCTGCGTCTCGTGCATGCTCTGACCACTTCTCTGAACGACACGAAGGAAGCACTCCGATGAGCGAGAAGCTCAAGCTCGTCAGCCGCGTCTCCGCGATCAACTGGAACCGGCTCGACGACGACAAGGACGCAGACGTCTGGGACCGCCTCGTCGGCAACTTCTGGCTGCCGGAGAAGGTCCCGGTGTCCAACGACGTGCAGTCGTGGGCCACGCTGACCGAGCAGGAGAAGACGCTCACGATGCGTGTCTTCACCGGCCTGACGCTGCTGGACACCATCCAGGGCACCGTCGGCGCCGTGTCGCTCATCCCGGACGCGATCACGCCGCACGAGGAGGCCGTCTACACGAACATCGCGTTCATGGAGTCGGTGCACGCCAAGTCGTACAGCTCGATCTTCTCCACGCTCTGCTCCACCAAGGAGATCGACGAGGCGTTCCGCTGGTCGGAGGAGAACCCGAACCTGCAGCGCAAGGCCGAGATCGTCATGGAGTACTACCGCGGCGACTCGCCCCTGAAGCGGAAGGTCGCCAGCACGTTGCTGGAGTCGTTCCTGTTCTACTCGGGCTTCTACCTGCCGATGTACTGGTCCAGCCGCGCCAAGCTCACCAACACGGCCGACCTGATCCGCCTGATCATCCGCGACGAGGCCGTGCACGGGTATTACATCGGCTACAAGTACCAGAAGGGCCTCGAGAAGCTGTCGGCCGCCGAGAAGGCGGAGCTCAAGGACTACACGTTCGAGCTCCTCTTCGAGCTGTACGACAACGAGGTCGAGTACACGCAGGACCTCTACGACGGCGTCGGCCTGACCGAGGACGTCAAGAAGTTCCTGCGCTACAACGCCAACAAGGCCCTCATGAACCTCGGCTACGAGTCGCTCTTCCCGCGCGACGAGACCGACGTGAACCCGGCGATCCTGTCGGCCCTGTCGCCGAACGCCGACGAGAACCACGACTTCTTCTCCGGCTCGGGCTCGTCGTACGTCATCGGCAAGGCCGTCAACACCGAGGACGACGACTGGGACTTCTGACCCGTCGCCCAGAACACGCGAACGGCCGGCCCTCTTCGGGGGGTCGGCCGTTCGGTCGTTCTCGGCGCCGTCGGCTCAACTCCCGGGCCGCCCGGACCGATCTGCGTCGCGGGGACCGCGCGCACCGGCCCCGAACCTTCGTGCGACGGGAGTCGACGTGACCGCACCACCGCCTGGCTGGTACCCGAGCCCCGATGCTGCTCCAGGGATGGATCGCTGGTGGGACGGTCAGCAGTGGACGGCGCACGTGCGACCCACGGTGTCGGACGCGCCCGCGCCCGCGCCGCAGCATGTTCCGGAGCCCGCCGGTGGGATGCCGTCGGAGTACGCGGCCGCGTTCGAGGCGACCGCAGCACTGCAGCAGCGCACCCTGCCGTACGGCCAAGGCGGTGTCCAGCCCTACGGCTCCGGCGGCACGCACCCCTACGGCGGCGGGGCGCCGACCTTCGGTAGCCCCACGCAGATCCAGGGCGCGGCCGAGGTGTTCGGAGGGATCGTCGGGGGCCGGCGCAGTGTCGGTGCCGGCAACGGGGTCAAGATGATCTTCATCGGGCTCGTCTTCGCCCTGAGCGGCCTCTTCGTCGTCCCCCAGATCATGTCCGCGCGCGCCGGCGCGGGCGAGACCTCGACCTCCGGGACGGTGGTCGAGCTCCACGAGTCGACCGGCAGCAAGGGCTCACGACTGTGCTCCCCGGAGGCGGCGTTCACGGCCGGCGGCGCGACGTACCGCGCGCGGGCGGGGTACTCGTCGAGCAGTTGCCCGTCGATCGGCTCGTCGATCACCGTCATCTACCCGACGGCGAACCCGAGCGGCGCCCGGGTCCCGGCGTCGGCCGGGATGATGCTGCTGCTGGGCATCTTCCCGGTGGTCGGCGTCGCGTTGCTCGTCCTCGGGATCCGTGGGCTCGTCGTCGGCTCGTCGTCGATCACCTCGGGTCTGCGACGCCTGCGCTCGTGAGCCGCGCCGGCTCACGCTCGGCCGCACGGACGTCGATAGACCCGACAACCGCTCATCGTCGGCCCCTCGAAACACATGGAGACAGCGTGGACGCAGTCGCACCGAACTGGTACCCGGACCCCCAGCGGGACGGGATGCTCCGGTGGTGGGACGGCACGCGGTGGACCGAGCACGTGCAGCCGGGCCGGATGGTCGGCAAACCGATCGTCGGGCAAGAGGCCACGGGAGGGGTCGGACCGGTCACGTGGCACGGCCCGAACGACCCGGTCACGCACGCCTTCCCGCCGATCACGGACGAGCGGTACGCGGGCTCGCCGCTGGCGCAGGCGGTCGCCCAGCACGTGCGGGGCGACCGGAGCGGCGGGGACGTGCAGATCCCCATCGAGCACCAGGCGGCGGTCGAGGCCGCGTACCAGCTGCGCAGGAGGGGCGGCGTGGTGGGCGCGATCGCGGGGGTCGGCGAGCAGCTCTTCGTGGAGACGATGGTGGCCAGGCCTGACCCCGACATCGCGGCTCCGGGATGGATGGTCGGCCCCGGGACGGGATCGACCGCGCCGGGTATGCAGAGCGAGGCCGGCCGGGCCGGCTACCGGGTCGTCGGCCGCTCGGTCCGGGGAGCCCTTGGTGCGATCGTGCTGTGGAAGCTCCTCGTGGCGTGCGGGGTCGGGCTCCTCCTGTTCGGCATCGGGCTCGTCCTGTCGATCGCGGTCCCCGTCGCCCTGCCGATCGGTTTGCTGCTCATGGTGGCAGGGCCGCTGGCTCCGGCACTCACCCTGTGGTCGATGTCGGCGGAGTACCGACGAGGACCGTGGTGAGGGCAGCCTCACCTGAATTGTGGTCCTGACCTGCGGGTAAGCCTGCCCTTCCTTCCTATGCAGGGTGCGTGCGACGGGTCTACCGTCGAGAGAAGCGCACACCCCGCCCCCACGGAGGTCGACATGAGCACCCTGATGGACATGCCCGCAGTCGCCGAGTGTTCGGTCGCCGGCTGTTCGTACAACGACCACTCGCACTGCCACGCCGCCGCCGTGAACATCGGCGGTACCACCGGCGACGCGCAGTGCACCACGTTCTTCCCGCTCGGCACCAAGGGCGGCCTCGACAAGGTGATCACCCACGTCGGTGCCTGCCAGCGCGCCGAGTGCGTGCACAACACGTCGCTCGAGTGCACCGCGGAGTCCATCCGCGTGGGCGCCGGCCACGAAGAGGCCGACTGCCTCACGTTCAGCGCCCGCTGACCCCAGACGCGACGACGGCCGCCCCGCTGACCGGGGCGGCCGCCGTCGCGTCTGCGTCTGGAGAGGTCAGGGGTGTGCGGCGACCTCGACCAGGTCCCGGACCAGCACGGCGGCCGCAGGTACCAGCTCGCGCTCGCCGGGGACCAGCGAGGGATCCAGGGCGCGCAGCTCGGCCGCGACGTCCAGCTCGACGAGCGGGTCGATGTCGCTGGCTGCCAGGAACGCCGCCAGGAGCGCGCGGGCGGCCTGCGAGTACACGCCGCCGGCGTCGACCGCGACCTCCGAGATGATCAGGGCCGTCAGCGACACGTCGAGCTCCGCGGTGCCCGTGCGGGCGTTCGCCCAGTCCACCAGGGCGGGCCCGTGGTTCTCGGTGAGGATCACGTTGCCCGGGTGCAGGTCCAGGTGGACCACCGACGGGCCGGAGGTGACCAGCGGCCAGGCCTCGGGCTCGTCCGGTCCCCACCCCTCGGGCGCCGGGATCGCGTGCAGACGGGTGTGCAGGTCGTGCAGGATGCCGGCCGCGTCGGGCAGCGAGACCTCGCCGGCCCCGAGCGCCTGCAGCAGGGTCGGGCCGTGCAGGCGTTCCATCACGAGGTCGCGTCCGCCGGCCTGCAGGACGGCCGGGGCGGGGAAGCCGTGCGCGACGACGTGCCGCAGCAGGTGGACCTCGGGGGACGCGTCGGCGCCGGAGCGGTACCGACGCAGGACGTGCAGGTCGTCGAGGGCGAACACGTCGGCGGTCGCCCCGGAGGCGAGGATCGGGCCGGGTTCGGCGGAGGCGGCGAGGACCTCGTCGACGGGCGGGAGGGGCTGGTCGACGGGAACGGTCGAACGGCGGTCTGGCTGGGTGGGAAGGTCGGGCGGGTACGTCTCAGCGGCCTCAGCAGCCCTTCGTTCCGAAGGCGTCGTGGGGCCGCTCGGAGCAAGTCCAGCGGAGTTCATGGATCGACGGTAGACGCATTCGCCCGAGATGTCCCCCGTCAGCTACCAAGAAGTCCCTGACCTGCGCTTTACCTCACGGACACCTGTCGAAGACCCTGGATCAGGGCCGGGCGACCCGGTCGAGCATCCGCAGCGCCTGCTCGTGGGTGGTCGGCAGCGGCTCGATCCAGACGCGGACCGGCTGGCGCATGGAGGCGCGGACCTTCAGGAGCTCGCAGCGCCGGGCGATCTCCTGGTGGAGGGCCTCGAGCGGCGGGTGCGGGTCCTCGTCGGCGCGCGCGAGGACGGCGAAGACGCCCCCGCCCAGGGTCGCCATCGGGTGCCCGTCGCCGTAGGTCTGAATCATCGCGGCGCCCACGGCGGCGGACCGGGCGGCCCGGGTGAACGGGTCGACGTCACCGGTGGCCACGTCGATGATCACCAGGTGGTGCCCGAGGTCGGCCACGGTGCGTGACCGCTGCGTGGGCAGAGTCGCGTCGCGGTAGGTCTCCGCGAGGCGGAGCGCCAGGTACTGGCGGCTCGGCAGCCCGGACTCGGGGTCGAGCGCGGCGCCGACGACGACGGCGCCCGCCTGCGCATCGGCCCAGCCCTCGCACAGCGCGCGCATGACGGCCATCGGCGGCTCGGCGGCGCCGAGGGTCCGGTACAGGCAGGCCAGGTCGTCCAACGTCTCACCGATGCCGACGCCGTCGTAGCCCCGGGCATGGCCGAGCTCCGTGGCGGCACCGGCGGGGTCGCCCGCGGAGAGCAGGGCGGTCGCGAGCGCGTCGACGGCCGGGTGGTACCAGTCCGACGGGCGCAGCCAGACCGAGCCGACGCTCTCGTCGCGCCAGCGTTCCCGGAGCGTCGCGGGCAACGCGTCCGTCGGGACGGCACCCGAGAGGGCCGGCATCGGGGCGTTGTTGGACCCTGAGTTCATCGTCACGCTGGATGAGAGGCCAACACGTGTCGGGTGTGACGCCACTCGCGCGCCTTTTCACCCGGTGAACTTTCACCCTGCTTATATGGAAACGCCGCATATGGCAGGCTGTGCCGTCGACGAGGAATGCCGACGGGAGCCGTTCGTGTCAGCAAGCACGCAGCTGGACAGCGGTGTCACGGGAGACGCGGAGCTGATCGCCTCCGCGCGCTCCGGAGACGCTGCTGCCATCGGCGCGCTCTACGAGCGGCACGCGGGCGCCGCCTGGGTGGTCGCCCGGCAGTACTCGGACTCCCCGGAGGACGCCGACGACGTCGTCGCGGACTCGTTCACCGCCGTCTTCGGTGCCATCGAGCGGGGCAACGGACCCGAGTCGGCCTTCCGTGCCTACCTCTTCACCGTCGTGCGTCGCGTCGCCGGGCTACGTCGTGAGAAGAACCGCCGCGTCCAGCCGACGGACGACATCGCCGTGCTCGAGGCGGGCACCGCCCTGGCCGGCACCGCGGAGGAGCCCGCGCTCGCCGGCTTCGAGCGGGGGGTCGTCGCGCGCGCGTTCCACTCGCTGCCCGAACGGTGGCAGGCCGTGCTGTGGCACACCGAGGTGGAGGGCCTGACGCCCGCGGAGATCGCGCCCATCCTCGGGCTCACCGCCAACGGCGTGGCGGCCCTGGCGTACCGGGCGCGCGAGGGTCTGCGGCAGGCCTACCTCCAGCAGCACCTGCAGGACCCGCTCGACGAGGGGTGCCGGAGTGTCGCCGGCAAGCTCGGTGCCTACGTCCGCGGCGGGCTGGGCACGCGCGAGACCGCGCAGGTCGAGGCGCACCTCGAGGACTGCGGTACCTGTCGCGGGCTCCTGCTCGAGCTGGGCGACGTCAACCACGGCATGCGTGCCGTCATCGCACCCCTCGTGCTCGGCCTGCTCGGGCTGGGCGCACTCGGTGCTGCCCTGCCCGTGGGCGGCGGTCTCGCGGCTGGTGCCGCAGCAGCTGCTGCGGCAGGGGTCGGTGGCGCCGGTGCGGGCGCGGGTGGCGCGGCGGCCGGCGGCACGGCGGGGGCCGGTGCGGCGGCGACCGGAACCGTCACTGCGGTCGGTGCCGGAGCGGCGGGTGGTGCGGCCGCGGCCGGCGGTGTCGCGGCGTTCCTGGCGGCGATCCCGCTCGGGGCTGCTGCGGTCGTCGTGGGCGGCGTGGCGCTCGCCGCCGTGGCCGCCGTCGCCATCTCCAATCTGTTCGGATCCCCGGACGACGCGACGGTCGCCGCACCGGAGCCGACCGTCAGCGAGTCGGCCAGCAGCACTCCTGAGCCGACGCCCAGCGCCGAGGCGGTGGTGACGCCCCAACCCACCGACATCCCGACGCCGGAGCCCAGCGACCTGCCCACGGACGACGACGTCGTCGTGGACGACGAGGACGACTCGGCGGACCTCGCCGGTGACGTGACTGCCGACGCTCCCGCGGCGACCGTGACCACCCCGGCGCCTCCCGTCGTGCCGGCGGTCCCGCCGGCGCCCGCTCCCGCGTCGGTGTCGATCGACGTGCCGCCCGGCGGGCTCACCCTCGAGGCGGGGCTCGGCGGTCAGGAGCTCGTGGTCGGGCTGCTCAACAGCGGTGGTACGGCCGCGACGGACCTGGTCGCCGAGGTGACCCTGCCCGACGGCGTGGCGCTCGACGGCATCGCGGCGGCCGCGCTCGACGGGCTCGCCGGGGGTCGCTTCGCCGTGATGGGCGCGGCCGGCTGGCTGTGTGCCGACGGTGCCGGAGCGGGAGTCACCATCGCCCGCTGCACGCTCGACCGCCTGCCGGCCATGTCGACGTCGACCCTGGTCCTGCGCGTCTCGATCGACGAGTCGTTCGACCGGGCGGACGGCGAGATCGGTCTGCGCGTCCAGGGGGTCGGCATCGACTACGTCGCCCCGCCGATCAAGGTGGCCATCGCGCCGTCGCCGGCTCGCCTCGCGCTGCGCAGCGTGCCCACCACCGTCCCGCTGGTCAACGGCCGGACGCGTCAGCTGGACCTGCCCGTCGCGAACATGGGCGGCACGGGGGTCGCCGCCGGTGCCGGCACCGTCACGGTGCACCTCCCGACGGGCGTCACGGGTGCTGCAGTGCCCGGTTCGACGTGGCTCTGTACCGGCGCGAGCCCGCTGACGTGCCACCCCGCCGCCGTCCCTGCCCGGGCTGACGCCCCGCTCTCGCTGCTGCTGACGTCGGCGCCCACCGGGGTCCCGACCTCCGGTCTGCTGGCCGTCGAGCTGGCGCCGAGCGGGCGCCTGGTCTCCGAGACGGTCACGATGCCGTTCACCGTCCAGCGTCCCGCTGCCCTGGCGATCTCCGGCCAGAGCGCTGCGACCGTTGCCGTCGGATCGCCTGCGAGCGTCCCGCTGAGCGTGTCGAACACGGGTGAGCTGCCCGCCCAGGGCGTCACCGTGACGCTCAGCCGGCCCGCGGGGGTCGGCTTCGGGTCGCCCGCGGTCGTCCCGGGGACCTGGACCTGCTCCGACGCGTCGGCGTCGGCCGTGGAGTGCACCACCGGGGTGATCGACGCGGGGGCCACGCTGGACCTGCCCGTCAACCTCGAGGCCGTCACCGGTTCGTTCGGCGCCGTCGGCACCGTGACCGCGTCCGCGCAGGCACCCGACGCCGACCCCGCCGCCGCGTTCGGCATCGCGGTCGACGCCACCGCGCCGGTGCTCACCCTGGACGACGGCGACCCGCACGTCTGGCTGGGTGGCGGAACGGGGACTGCGTCGTTCACGGTGCGCGCGAGCGGCGCCGACGCCGAGAGCACCCGCGCCACGCTGCGGCTTCCGATCAACCTGCGTGCCGTCCTCGCCGCCGCCTCGTCGCCGCCGAACGCCTGCACCGCGTCGCCCGACGAGCGGACCGTGGTCTGCGACCTGAAGACGGTCACAGCGGGCTCGACGGTGCAGGTCCTGGTCGGCATCCGGGCGGTCGGCAGCGCGCAGGGCACCGCGTCGGTCGCGGTGGAGGCCGTCGGCGCGTCGGCGCAGAGCCAGAGCTCGGTCCAGACGTCGTCGGCCGGGCTGGACGTGCGCGGCAGCTTCACCCGGGCGGACGTGACCGAGATCGGGGCTCCGCTGCTGTCCTGCTCCCTGACCGTCTACGCGTGCGCCTCGGCGATCGAGAAGGGCGACCGGGACAACAACGCGCTCACCATGGTGCCGCTCGACGACGCGCCGCCACCCCCGGGCACACCGCGCGGCAAGGTCCCGGTGTCGTCCACCGCGCAGCTCGACGTGCCCAAGGGCCGCAAGATCCTCTTCGCCGGGTTGTACTGGTCGGCGAACATCGGACCCCGAGACACCTGGAGCGGTTCACGCGAGCTGGCGCGACTGCGCGGACCCGGAGGCACCTACGTCGACGTGGCCGGCAAGGTGCTCGCCGAGCCCACCGACAACGCCTCCCGGCAGTACTACCAGTCGTTCGCCGACGTCACCGATCTCGTGGCGGCGCGCGGCCCGGGCGCTTGGTCGGTCGCCGACGTCGCCGTGAGCGCGACGGCCACCGACCAGGACCGGACGTACTACGCGGGCTGGTCCCTCGTGGTCGTGTTCGCCGACCCCGAGTCCGACGCCTCGGTCACCGTCTACGACGGCGGGCAGTGGATCGGCACCTCCGCGGTGCCGACCGCCTTCGAGTTCGCCGCCGAGGCGGGTACGGCCGCCCGTATCGGGGTGGTCGCGTGGGAAGGCGACCGTACCGGGACCGGCGATCGGCTGGTGCTGGGCGACACCTGTGGCTCCGGCGGCACTACCCAGCGCCCTCTCCGACCGACGAGGTGGGACGGGTCGAACGGCTCCGACAACAACGCCTTCGACTCGACGGCGACGGGCTGGCGGGCGAGCAACTCGCTGGGCACGGACGCCAAGGGGTTCGGCGAGGTGACGCTGGCATGCGACGTGAGCTCGCTGACGGCGACGACCGCCGGCGACCAGTACCTCATCGGGGCGATCACGCTGCGGTCCACGCCTGTGCCCGCCATCGACGACGAGTCGGTCGGCTGACCGGTCAGTCGGCTCGTTCCGTGACGGCCGCGACGGCTGCGTCGGTGGGCACCACGCCGCCGATCAGCTCGAGGGCCAACCCCGCCGTGCGCGGCTCGTGCAGCAGCGCGACGAGGACCGCGGCGACGTCGGCCCGGGGGACCGAGCCGCGCGGCACCGAGTCGTCGAGCCGGACGGATCCCGTCGGCTCGTCGTCGGTGAGGCCGCCGGGGCGCAGGATCGTCCAGTCGAGGTCGCGGGTCCGCAGGTCGAGCTCCGCGGCGCGCTTGGCGACGAGGTAGGCGGCGAACACCTCGTCGGTCCCGGGCGGCGGGGGAGCGCCAGCGCCCATCGACGAGACGAGCACGTACCGCCGCACCCCGGCCTGCTCGGCGCCGTCGGCCAGCAGCCCGGCCGCGGCCCGGTCCACCGTGTCCTTGCGGGCGATCCCGCTGCCCGGCCCGGCGCCCGCAGCGAACACGACGGCATCGGCCCCGGCGATCGCCTCGGCGACGTCCCGCGCGTTCGCGCGCTCCAGGTCGAGGACCACGGCCTCGGCGCCGTCCGCGACGACGTCGCCGACGTGCTGGAGCTGGCGGACGAGGGCCACGGGGACGTCACCGCGCGCGGTCAGGGCCCGGGACAGGTGTCGTGCGACCTGACCGTGGCCCCCTGCGATCGCGATGCGCATGGCACCCACGGTAGGCACGAGGGCCGGGACCTGCGAGCGGAGGAGACTTTCCTCAGCCGGCGTCCCCCGGGTCGGCGAGGACGTCGAGGAGCCGTAGGTGGCTCATGCGGTCGCCGAGGCGGTGCACGTCGTCGGACCCCGCCGGCGCGAGCGAGAGGGCCGTGTACGTCTCGGCGCCGGGAAGCATCTCCGTGGCGAACTCGCGCAGCACCTCGGCGACCTCGGCCAGGTCGCCCGGGGCGCGGGCGGTCCCCTCAGGCAGGCTCACGTACAGGAGCAAGCCTGGTTGCGGGGTGGGTAGCTGTGCGGGAAGTGACATGACGTCTCCGGTGCGTGCGCGGTCCGCGGGCCCGGTCGACGGGCGGCGGTGTGGTCGGGGCCTGGTGGATCAGGACCGATGACACGCGCACGGATACGCGGCGGCGAGGCGCAGCGCAGACGTGGTCATGAGGCGACTGTCGCACGACGGGTCGCCAGCACCAAGGGAGATCCCTCGTCGTCCCAGGGCGTGGGACGGGTTAGACGACCCCGTACAACCGGTCGCCGGCGTCCCCGAGCCCCGGCACGATGTACGCCTTGTCGTTGAGGCGCTCGTCGACGGCTGCGACGACGACCGACACGTCGGCCCGGTCGCCCACGGCCTGCTCGACCACCGCGAGGCCCTCGGGCGCGGCCAGGAGGCAGACCGCCGTGACGTCGCGGGCGCCCCGGGCCAGCAGGAAGTCGATGGCCGCGACCAGGGTGCCGCCGGTGGCCAGCATCGGGTCCAGCAGGAAGCACTGGCGGCCCGACAGGTCGTCAGGGAGGCGGTTGGCGTACGTGATGGCCTCGAGGGTCTCCTCGTCGCGCTGCATCCCCAGGAAGCCGACCTCGGCCGTGGGCAGCAGGCGGGTCATCCCGTCGAGCATGCCGAGCCCGGCGCGCAGGATCGGCACGACGAGCGGGCGCGGGTCGGCCAGCTTGACGCCGGTCGTCGCCGTGACGGGGGTGACGATGTCGACGGACTCGACGTGGACGTGCCGGGTCGCCTCGTAGGCGAGCAGGGTGACCAGCTCGTCGACCAGGAGGCGGAAGGTCGGCGACGCAGTGTTCTGGTCGCGCAGGACGGTGAGCTTGTGGGCGACCAGGGGGTGGTCCGCGACGTGCAGGCGCATGGCCTCAACCTACCGGTCGCCGTACGCCATGATGCGTTCATGAGCGACGTCCTCCGCCCGTGGCAGGCGGCCGACACCTGGGCGATGGGGCTCGCGCTCGACGAGGCCCGCCGTGCGGTGCTCACCGGGGACGTCCCGGTGGGCGCGGTGGTCGTCGGACCGACCGGTGACGTCGTCGGCCGGGGCCGGAACCGCCGGGAGGTCGACGCCGACCCCACCGCTCACGCGGAGATCCTGGCGCTGCGGTCCGCCGCTGACCGGCTCGGGCGCTGGCGGCTCGACGACTGCACCCTCGTCGTGACCCTCGAGCCGTGCCTCATGTGCGCCGGTGCCACCGTGCTGGCGCGCATCCCGCGCCTGGTCCTCGGTGCGTGGGACCCGAAGGCAGGGGCGTGCGGCTCGCAGTGGGACGTCGTGCGGGACCGGCGGCTGAACCACCGGGTCGAGGTCGTGGGCGGCGTGCGCGCGGAGGAGTGCGGGCTGCTGCTGCAGCGGTTCTTCGAGGCTCAGCGCGACTGACGGGGCGTCGGCAGGGTCTCGGACAGGTCGGTGAGCGTCTCCGACGTCCCCGCGTCGAGCGTCACGGCCGCGTACCTGTCACCGCGCGTGGCGCCCCGGTTCACGACGACCACCGGCTTGCCCGTCTGAGCCGCGTGCCGCACGAACCTCAGCCCCGACTGGACGGTCAGCGACGACCCCGCGACCAGGAGCGCGTCGGCGGCGTCGACCATCGCGAAGGCCCGCTCCACCCGCTCCCGCGGCACGTTCTCGCCGAAGTAGACGATGTCCGGCTTGAGCATCCCCCCGCACGCGCTGCAGTCCGCGACGACGAAGTGGCTGGTCTGCTCGATGACGGCGTCGGCGTCCGGGGCGATCTCGATGTCCGCGACGGCTGCGGTGAACCCGGGGTTCAGCGTGTCGAGCCGGTCGGCCAGCTCCGCGCGGGAGATCACGATGCCGCAGGACAGGCAGCGCACCCGGTCGTAGCGGCCGTGCAGGTCGATGACCTGCCGGGAGCCCGCCGCCTCGTGCAGGAGGTCGACGTTCTGCGTGATCAGGCCGGTGACCACGCCGCGGTGCTCCAGGGCGGCCAGCGCGCGATGGCCCGCGTTCGGCATCGTCCGGTGCACGTGCCGCCAGCCGACGTGGTTGCGGGCCCAGTAGTGGCGGCGGAAGGCCGTGTCCGACGTGAACTGCTGGAACGTCATCGGGGTGCGCGGCGGGGAGTCGGGGCCGCGGTAGTCGGGGATGCCGGAGTCCGTCGAGACCCCCGCCCCCGTGAGCGCCGCGAGGCGGTGGCCGGCGAGCACCTCGACGACGTCCGCCAAGGAGCCTGCGGTCATCGGGCGCGCCTCCATCCGTCCACGGTACGACGGTCAGACGGCCTCGACCCGCGCGGTGTGCCCGGAGGTGCGCGCAAGGCGCTGGTCCCGCGTGAGGAGGGTCGCGTCGAGGGCCTCCGCGAGAGCGATGTACGGCGCGTCGTACGCACTGACCTGCTCGCGCAGCTGCCACGACCGGCGCAGCAGCGGCGTCACGTCGTACCGGGCCAGGGGCAGGTCCGCGAGATCGTCGACGGCGCCACGGGCGCGCCCCTCGGTCAGCGTCCTGCGTTGCGCCAGGCGTCGCAGTGCACTCAGCACCTCGACGTCGAGGTGCGCCGGGGCGTGCAGATCATCGCCGCCTGCACGGAATCGCTCGCGCAGACCGTCCGGATCGAGGAGGAAGTCGACGACCACCGACGCGTCGACCACGAGCACGTCAGTGCTCCGCGGTCAGGTGCGCGTCCCGGGCGTCCCGCTCGGACTCGATGAGTTCGACCACCGGCTGGTCTGCGCGCGGCGGCGCCACGTCGCGCGCGCGGATCCGGTCCGCGAGCTGGTCGAGCGTCGGGCGGGACCCCATCCGCACGAGCTCCGCGAGGAGGAACTCGGACAGTGACCGCCCCTCGCGAGCTGCCCGCGCCCGCAGCTCGCGGTGCAGGTCGTCGGGGACATGTCGGATCTGCACCATGACCATGTGCCAACGGTAGTGTGCATGTGTTGCACATGCAATCGTCGATTCGTGGGTCGGGCTCCCGACCAGGTACCCTTCTCGCCGAGGTAGCGTGTCCGAGCGGCCTAAGGAGCACGCCTCGAAAGCGTGTGTGGGTGAAAGTCCACCGTGGGTTCAAATCCCACCGCTACCGCCAGTCGAAGGGCCCCACCCGCAGGTTTCTGCGCGTGGGGCCCTTCGTCGTTGCTGCACAAAACGCGTAAGCGTCGCGACCGGCCGCGCCGGCTCAGGAAACCGACGGAGGCCAGCGGTGCCGACGCCACTCTTCCCACGTCGCGAAACCCGTCGGCGGGCTGTCGACAGGTTCGCTGCCGTCGAGTTCCCCGGGCGTCGGGACGCTGAAGAGGGCCGCCCACTCGGCGAGCTCCTCGTCGGACATGTGCCACGTCGTGTGCGGCTCGTCGGCGTGGCGTCGGTCGAGTCGTCTGCGTTGCTCGGCCGGTGAGAGCGCGAGATAACGCAGCTCGACCGCCGCACCGAGGTCGGCTGCAGCCTGGCGCAGCGCGGACCGCTCGTCGCGGGACCAGAGGCCGAAGTCGATGACGACGTTGATGCCGAGCCCGAGAGCGCGCAGCCCGATCTCGACGAGTCGTCCTTCGATCACGTCCGTGGCCGACGGCGGGTTCGCGAGGCCGTAGAGGGCCTTGACCCACTCGTCCTTCGTGAGGCGCAGGGCGCTTTCCTCGACCTCGATGCGCCGGGCCTCGGTGGTCTTCCCGGTGCCCGGGAGCCCCACGGTCAGGTAGAGAGTCGGTCGTGTCGTCATCACAGACCATCATCGCCGACGACCGCACGCCAAGATGTCCGCGTGATCCTCTACGCGCAGACCCCGTGGCGGCGTGCCCGCCAGCTCCTCGGTGACCTCCTCGTGCTCGGCTGGGTCGTCCTCTGGGTGCGCGTCGGGCAGTGGGTGTACGACGTCGTCGGGCTGCTCGCCGCTCCCGGTCGCACGCTCGAGGCCGCCGGTTCGTCGCTCGCGGAGAGCCTGACCTCCGCGGGAGACACGGTCGCTCGGGTCCCGCTCGTCGGCGACGACGTCCGCGAACCCTTCACCGCGGCCGGTGGTGCCGCGGACTCGATCGCGGACGCTGGTGTCGAGGTGCAGGAGGGGGTGCACCAGATGGCGCTGCTGCTGGGGTTGACGGTCGCGGCCATCCCGATCCTGCTCGTCGCCGGGGTCTGGCTGGTCGTGCGCGCCCGCTTCGTCAGTCGTGCCCGGGCGGCCGGGCGGATCCTCGACTCCGCGGCCGACCTGGACCTGTTCGCCCTGCGAGCGCTCGCGACGCAGCCGGTCCGGGCGCTCGCGCGCGTGAGCGACGACCCCGCGAACGCGTGGCGCCGTCGGGACCCCGAGGTCGTCCGCTCGCTCGCCGCCCTCGAGCTTCGCTCGCTGGGTCTGCGGGAACCGTCAGCGGCCGACGACGCTGTGGGCAGTCGATGACGTCGAGGTCGCCGACGAGGTGTCCCGGCGCAGGTAGTTCCACGCCAGGAACGCGCAGACCAGGCCGTTGAGCAGGCCCATGAGCACGTCGGAGAGGCTGTGCATGCCGCGGTAGAGCCGGGCTGTGCCGACGGCGATAGGTACCAGCAGGCAGACGACGGTGACGACCACACGCAGGGCGCGGTTCTCGATGCGCTGAGCGAGCATCGCCAGGACGACGTAGAACGCGGTCGACGCACCGGTGTGGCCGCTGGGATAGCTGGACGTGGGCGGCGACTCGTCGAGCTTCTCGACGTCGGGGCGCTCGCGGCCGACGACCAGGGCTGCGGTCATGAACACGATGGCCTGCACGGCGATGGCCTGCGGTGGCACGATCGCGAGCCACCACTGCTTGGTCCGCCACCAGAACAGGGCGACGAAGAGCACGCACGCGCCGATGATGAACTCGGTCGTGCCGATGGCGGACAGGACCGCGGTGACCGCGTTCAACGTGTCGGTGCGCTGCGTCACGAACCACTCGTTGACTGCAGCCTCGCCTGGCAGGTTGTTCAGCGGCCCCGTGATGAGGAACCCGACGCCGACGATGACGAGCCACAGACCCACGGCGGGCAGGAGCACGCGCTGGGCGAAGTCCCGCCACGCCTCCTTGCGCGTCGGTGCGGAGGTGTCCAGCTCATAGCGGTGCAGGAAGGTGTGCATCACTCTTCTCCTGGTCGGAGGGCGTCGCGGACCAGCCGCTGTAGCCCAGGTAGGACGCACCCGCGAGGGCCGTCCCGAGCGCGATCCCTGCGACGACGTCGGAGGGGTAGTGCACGCCGAGCATCACGCGGTCCACGGCGGTGAGGATGGTGCAGGTGGCGGCGACGAGCGGGACGACCACCCGTCCGCGGCGGCCGAGCAGCGGCCAGACGAGCAGTGTGAGCGTCAGGGCGACGGCCGCGGTGTTGGTGGCGTGGCCGGACGGGAAGCTGGAGCCGGGGGCGTGCGCGACGGCGTCCTCGACCACGGGACGGGCCCGCTGGACCAGGCCCTTGGCGGCCAGCTGGATGATCCACGCGGCCATGATCGTCAGGAACGCCCAGAGCGCCCGGGTGGTCAGCCCGTGCCGCCGCCAGACCCAGACGCAGACGAGCGTCGCCGCGAGGTTGACCCACTTGGCCTGGAAGACTTCCTGCCAGACGAGCAGCGCCTGGTTCAGGGCGGGGTGCTCGCGGGTGTACTCGGTCGCGGCCTGGATCACTCGCTGGTCGAACGCGACGACGGCGTGCACCTGGGCGCGGACGAGGTAGGCGAGGACGGCGACCGGGACGGTGAACGCGACGCCGAACCCGGCCGCGCGCAGGAGCGCACGGCGGCGGAGCGGCATGGGTCGCATTCCCGGAGGGTAAGTGTGAGCGCGTGGGTGTGCCCGTCGAACGGGTCAGCCGACGGTCGTGACGACCGTCCCGGCCGGCGCCAGCCAGACCAGGTCGAGCACCTCGTCCCCCACCCGGACGCAGCCGTTGGACACCGCGCCCACACCCCGCAGGGTCGTCGTGTGGATGGCCGTCACCGCGGTGCCGGTCGGCTTGTCGTAGTGGTCGATCGTCTCGCTCTGCGTCGACAGCAGGAGGACGCGCGGGGTGGTGGTGCCGGGCTCCAGCCAGCGCGTGCCCAGCAGGAACGCGGGGACGTGCGGCGTGGGCGTGCCGGGGGCTCCGGTGGCCTTGACGGGCAGGACGTGCGTCGTCGTGCCGTCGTCGACCGTGATCGTCTGCGCGGCGGTGTCCACCTGGATGGACCAGTCGGTGCCGGCCGCCGCCGTGTCCGCGGAGTCGATCCAGACGCTGCGCCCGTTGGTCTGCGCGACGTCCTGGCTGGGCAGCGCGCCCCGGGTCGCCACCATCACACGCAGCCACCGGCCGCGCTGGTCGATGACGGGGAGCGTCGTCGGCACCTCGAGCGTCAGAGCGGGCACCACACCGGCGGCTGCCCCGGCCGGTGCGACGCGGCCTGCCGTGTCCCGGTCCACCACGACGGTCCGCCAGCGGCCGAGCGCCGGGTCGGCGTTCTCCTGCTGCGTGAGGCCGTCGATGCCGGGCAGGCCGGGGACGACGTGCAGCAGGTCGATGACGGGCAGCGCGCTCAGGTCCGCGGCCGGGGGTGCGGCGACGACGGGTGCGGCGGCCTTCTCGACGGCGACCGGAGCGGCGACCACCACGGGGGCGGCGGGGGCCACCGGCTCCTGTGCGCACGCTCCCGCGAGGGCGGCCACCATCACGGCGGTCACCGTCGCGCGCACCACGGAGCTCCTGGTCATCCCCGCCATGGTGCGCCCGCGCGACCTCCCGGGCCAAACCCCACCTGTCGCCGTCGGCGGATTGCCGACAGGATGCGTGTCGAGAACGCGCGTGCGGCTCCGACCATCGGACGAGCGGGCCGCCCGTGGCCCGGAGAGACGGAGTGCATCGTGAAGTACATGCTGCTCATGAACTACTACGTCGAGGGCGTCCCGCCGATCGACGAGTGGGCGCCCGAGGACGTACGGCGCCACATCCAGTTCCAGCAGGACCTCGGGGCGGAGCTGGTGGCCAGCGGCGAGTTCGTCGACGGGCAGGGCCTCGCGTGGCCGGACGCCGCGAAGCTCGTGCGGAGCGACGGGGTGTCCCCTCCGGTCGTCACCGACGGCCCGTTCGCGGAGTCGAAGGAGTTCCTGGCCGGGTACTGGACGGTCGACGTCGAGGACGAGGCGCGCGCGATCGCGATCGCCGCCCGTGCGTCCGCCGCCCCCGGACCCGACGGCATCCCGATCCAGCAGGTGATGCAGGTCCGAGCCGTCATGGAGGCACCCGCTCCTGCCGAGTGACCCGGCCGTCGAGGACCTGCTGCGCGAGCTGGCGCCGCAGGTCCTGGGCGTGCTCGTCCGCCGGTCCGGGGACCTCGCGGACGCCGAGGACGCCCTGCAGGAGGCCCTCCTGGCGGCCACCACCCAGTGGCCCGCCGACGGGGTGCCGGACAACCCGCGCGGCTGGCTCGTCGTCGTCGGCCAGCACAAGCTGGTGGACCGGTACCGCAGCGAGGACGCGCGACGACGCCGCGAGGAGCTCGTCGGCACGATGGAGGCGGTCGAGCAGGCGGACCCGTCGCAGGCCGACGACTCGCTGCTCCTGCTGTTCGGCTGCTGCCACCCGGCGCTCAGCCCGGCGTCGGCGATCGCGCTCACGCTGCGCTCCGTCGGCGGCCTGACCACCGCGGAGATCGCCCGGGCATTCCTGGTGCCCGAGCCGACGATGGCGCAGCGCCTCAGCCGGGCGCGCAAGACGCTGCGGGACCTGGACGGGCCGTTCCGGATGCCCGGCGCGGACGAGTACGCCGAGCGGCTCCGCGCCGTCCTGCGGGTGCTGTACCTGATGTTCAACGAGGGCTACGCCAGCACCACGGGCTCGACCGTCGCCCGAGCCGACCTGGCCGTCGAGGCCCTGCGCTTGACCCGGACCCTGCACGCGAGCCTTCCCGACGACCCCGAGGTCACCGGTCTGCTCGCCCTGATCCTGCTCACCGACGCCCGCCGTCCCGCCCGCACCGGCCCGCACGGCGAGCTGGTCTCGCTGGCCGACCAGGACCGCGGGCTGTGGGACCGCTCGATGGTCGACGAAGGCGTCGGGCTCGTCGAGGACGCCCTCGTGCGCGGTGCCGTGGGGGAGTATCAGCTGCAGGCCGCGATCGCCGCGGTGCACGACGAGGCGCCGAGCACCGACGCGACGGACTGGCCCCAGCTGCTCGCGCTCTACGGGCTGCTCGAGCGGATGACCGGCAACCCGATGGTCACGCTCAACCGCGCCGTGGCCCTCGCGATGGTGGACGGCCCCGATGCCGGCCTGGCCCTGCTCGCGACGCTCGACGACCGGCTCGGCGGACATCACCGCCTCGCAGCGGTGCGCGGCCACCTGCTGGAGCGGGCCGGCCGCCCGCAGGAGGCCGCCGACCAGCTGCTCCTGGCGTCGCACGGGACCACGAGCCTCGCCGAGCGCGACTACCTCCGCGTGCAGGTGGCGCGGCTGCGGCGCGGGCTGACACCCTGACCCGCGTGACCGTCGACCCGCACATCCTGCTGTCTCCCGCCGTCACCAACCTCCGGGACGTGGGGGGCCGGGCCACCGCCGACGGCGGCACGGTCGCGACCGGCATCGCCTACCGGTCGGCCGAGCTGGCCGACGTCTCGGTCACGACGGACGCCGCACTCGCGGACCTCGGCATCCGGACCGTCGTCGACCTGCGTACCGACGCCGAGCGGTCGGGACGCCCGGACCAGCTGCCCGCCGGAGCTCAGCTCCTGGTTCTCGACGCGCTCGCGGACCTGCCCGAGGGGGCGGCTGCGCAGCTGCCGACGCTGCTCGCCGGTGGCGACGCCGCGGTGCTCGCGGACCTCGACCTGGCCGGGCAGATGCTCACCGTCTACCGCCGGCTCGTCGTCGGGGACGCGGCCCGGACGGCGTACGCGGCCTTCGTCCGGACGGTCATCGACCCCGAGAGCCGGCCTGTGCTGTTCCACTGCACGGCGGGCAAGGACCGCACCGGGTGGGGGGCCACGATCCTGCTGCTGGCCGCCGGTGTGGACGAGGCGGGCGCCCTGGAGGAGTTCCTGGCCGTGAACCCCGCCGTCCGGGTCACGTTCGCGCCGCTCCTGGAGCAGCTCGCCGCGGTGGGCGGGGACCCGGAGCTCCTGCGGCCGCTGCTCGAGGTCCGGGCGGAGTACCTGCAGGCGGCACTGAGCACCCTGCGCGCTGAGTTCGGCACGTTCGACGGCTACCTCTCGGACGGGCTCGGGCTGAGCCTGGTCGAGGTGGAGACCCTCCGCAGGACGCTTCGCACCGGCGGGTGACGCGTTGGACCGTTCGGGTGGTCCGGTATGTCCGATATTGCCGACTCACCCGGTCGCACCCACGATGGGCAGATCGCACCTCCCGCGACGCAGCGTCGTCTGAACCCAGGCGCCGAGGGAAAGGCATGCCTGTGGCCGACGAGATCACGTCCCCCATCCGACGAGGCGCGCACGACATCGCCGTCGAGCGCGACCGGGTCCGCCGCCGACGGGTGTACCGCACGGCAGCGTTCGTGATCGCGGTCGAGACGTGGGTCATCGTCAACGCGCTCCTGGGCCGTCCGATCGTCCCGGAGCTGCCGGCGATCGACCCCCTCGTCCTTGTCCCGGTGCTGTTCTTCGGTGCCCTCCTGCTCCTGCTGGCCGGGACGCAGCTGGGCTCGGCGCGCTCGCCGCACGTCGTCTTCCGGCCCGAGCAGGTGGACGTCCGGCTGGACGACGTCATCGGCATCGACCCCGTCAAGGAGGACGTGCGGCGCTCGATCGACCTGTTCCAGACGCACAAGCAGTTCGCCGAGCAGATGGGCGGCACCCCGCGCCGCGGCCTGCTGTTCGAGGGGCTGCCCGGGACCGGCAAGACGATGACGGCCAAGGCCATGGCCGCGGAGGCCGGTGTGCCGTTCCTGTTCGTCTCGGCGACGTCGTTCCAGTCGATGTACTACGGCGCGACGGCCAAGAAGATCCGGTCGTACTTCAAGGCCCTGCGCAAGGCGGCCCGCACCGAGGGCGGCGCGATCGGCTTCATCGAGGAGATCGACGCCATCGCGACGCGCCGCGGCGGCATGGCGTCCGCGATGGTGGCCTCGGGCCCGTTCGACGCGTTCCGCATCCCGCACACGGTCACCAACGCGGTGGTCAGCGAGGGGACCGGCGGCGTCGTGAACGAGCTCCTGGTGCAGATGCAGTCGTTCGACCAGCCGACGACGGGCGACAAGTTCGTCAACTGGTTCATCGCCCGCGCCAACCTGCTGCTGCCGGCGTCGCGCCAGCTCCAGCAGCGCAAGCCGGTCAAGGCGCCGATCCTGCTGATCGCCGCCACCAACCGCGCCGACTCCCTCGACCCGGCGTTGCTGCGGCCCGGTCGCTTCGACCGGCGCCTGACGTTCGCGACCCCGGACGCGGTGGGCCGACGCGCGCTCGTCGACCACTTCCTGGCCCGGCGCTCCACCGACTCCGAGCTCGACGACCCGGCCCTGCGCGACCGCCTGGCCGCGGCGACCAACGGGTGGACGCCGGTGATGATCGAGCACCTGCTGGACGAGGCCCTGGTCAACGCCCTGCGCCGCGGCTCGATGGCCATGACGTACGCGGACGTCGAGCACGCCCGGATCACCGAGATGGTCGGCATCGGCCACCCCGTCCGCTACACCGACGGCGAGCAGCGACTCATCGCCACCCACGAGGCCGGCCACGCCGTCACCGCATGGCTCGCGGCACCGAACCGGACCCTCGAGGTGCTCACGATCATCCGCCGTGGCGACGCGCTCGGGCTGCTCGCGCACGGCGACTGCGAAGAGGTCTGGACGCACTCGCACTACGACCTGCGCGCCCTGGTGCAGATCGCGATGGGCGGCTGGGTGGCCGAGGAGCTGTTCTTCGGGCAGACCAGCACCGGACCTGCGGGGGACCTCGCGTCGGCGACGCGGACCGCCGCGCAGATGGTCGGCGCAGCCGGGATGACCGGCTCGCTCATCTCGTTCGCCGCCACACCGCACGACCTCGTCTCCGCGGTGCTCGCCGACGCGCAGGCCCGCGCCCAGCTCGAGGCCGTCCTCGACGACGCCCGGACCACCGTGCGGCGCCTGCTGTCCCGGCACCGCCACCTGGTGGAGGCGCTGCGGGACGCGCTGCTGGAGCGGCACGAGCTCATCGGCGAGGAGATCACCGACGTGCTCGAGGCGGCGACGCTGGCGCAGGAGCAGCTGCTCGCGCAGGAGGAGCACGACCGGACGGCGGCTGGGGCGGCTGCCGCCGGTGCTGCGGCGGAGCGGCTCCGGGTGGCCTAGCCTTCGGGGCGTGCCCGAGGGTCATACCGTCCACCGCATCGCCCGCCAGCTCACCCAGGACCTCGTCGGTCGCCGGCTCGCCGTCAGCTCTCCGCAGGGCCGGTTCGCGGCCGGCGCAGCGCGGATCGACGGCCAGGTCCTCGTGGCTGCGGACGCCGTCGGCAAGCAGCTGTTCTGCACGTTCGAGTCGGGCGACGTCCTGCGCGTGCACCTGGGCCTGTACGGCGCGTGGGACTTCTACGGGTCGCTCACGCCGCTCGTGCAGGGCGGGTACTCAGCGGGCAGCATGGGCGCTCCCCGGCTGCGTCGGGCCGTGCGGATGGGGGAGGGCGAACGAGATGTCCCGGTCGGCGAGGTGTTCCCTCCCGAGCCCGTCGGCCAGGTGCGGGTGCGGCTCGCCTCCGACGCGACCGTCGCCGACCTGCGCGGACCGTCCGCGTGCGAGGTCCTCGATCCGGCGGGCGCAGCTGCGGCGATCGAGCGGCTCGGCCCGGACCCGGCGTCCACCGACGACCTCGCGGCGGCGGGCGACGTGATGGTGCACCGGCTGACTTCCCGGAACGTGGCCGTCGGCCAGCTGCTCATGGACCAGACGGTGGTCGCGGGGATCGGCAACATCTATCGCGCGGAGCTGCTGTTCCGGGCGCGGCTCGACCCGCACACCCCCGGCCGCCGCGTCCCGACCGACGTCGCCCGTGTGCTCTGGGACGACTGGGCCGTGCTCTTGGCCGACGGCATCGAGCGAGGTTTCATCCTCACGCGCGAGGACCTGGCGGAGGCCCAGCGCGAGGAGGCGGTCGCCGACTCTACCTTGCGCCACTGGGTCTACCACCGCGCGGGAGAGCCGTGCCTGGTCAGCGGAACCCCCGTGGTCGTCGAGGACATGGCCACCCGCAAGCTCTACTGGTGCCCGACCTGCCAGGTCTGACGCCCGACCAAGCCGTGGGTGCCGTCAACAGTCGCACGCACGTCAGCCATGGCTTGGTCGGTCAGTCGAGGCCCAGCAGCGAGCGCCAGGCGCGGTGGTGCTCCACCGTGACGCCCTCGTAGCCGGGGAGCGTGCCGAACGCGTCCGTGACCAGCGCGGTCTCCGCCTCCAGGACCTCCGGGCCCTCGTCGATGAACGTGAACTGCGCCCCGCCCGCGACCTCGGCCGTGTCGGTCTCGACGCCGACCGTGAACGGCAGGCCCGCCGCCGACGCCGCCACGACCGCCGGAGCGGCCAGCGCGACGATGCCGTCGGGCCCCTGCGCGTGGTCGCTGAACGCGACGACCCCGACCCGGCCGACCCGCGCGAGGATGGCGTCGAGCAGGGTGCCGCCCTCCCAGTGCTCGTGCGCGAGCCACCACGGGGTGTCGACCCCCAGCGAGACGCCGGTCGGCAGCGCCGCGAGGACGCCGTCGAGGAGCGTCAGCCACTGTGCGCAGAGCTGGTCCCGGTCGGCGGGCCAGCCCGGGGTCGCCCACGGCTCGACGTCGAGCTGGAGGCTGTCGCTCGGGCCGGAGCGCAGGGCGGCCAGGGCCCACGTGACCGCGAGCGACGGCTCACCGAGCCAGCCGGGGTCACCGCCCAGCGGACCGACCGCGACGCCGGCGGTCTGCAGCGCGGTGGTCGCGGCGCCGAACCAGTCGCCGACCGGTCCCTCGTCGGCCGCCCAGGGTGCCGACAGGAAGACCCGCTGGATCGCGCGGTCCTGGCAGAACGCGACGAGTGCGGCTGGCTCGGCGGGCGCGTAGTCGCGGCCGCGGGCGTCGAGGGTGCGGGCGACCGGGTTGTCCCAGGCCCACATCGACGTCAGCGCGCTCATGACCTCATCCGCTCGCCCACCGGGACGTCCACGGCGAGCGTGTTGGCGCGGGTGGCCAACGGACAGGTCCACGCCGGGTCGTAGGCGCACGACGGGTTGTACGCGAAGTTCAGGTCGATGACGAGCTTGTCCTGTGCCATGCCGAGATCCGCCCCCTTGATGGTGTCCAGCAGGTACCGCCCGCCGCCGTACGTGCCGCCGGGCGTCCCGGCGAGCGCGTCCTTCAGCGGGACGAACAGTCCACCCCCGTAGCCGCGGATCACCCAGACGGCGAGCCTGCCGAGGTCGCCCAGCTCGACGGTGCCGATGCGCTCGAACGGCACCACCCCGTCGGGTCCGCTGCTCACGTCCAGCCGCTGGGCGGTGGCGGGGAGGACCTCGCACTCGAACCGGTACGCCGGGTCGTGGTGCGGGACGTCGAGGCCCCCGAACGACGCCTTGGCCACGGCGTCGAGCGGCGACGCCGGGTGCTCGGCGAGGAGCTCGTCGCGTCGCTGGACCCAGACGGCGTGCGCGGCCGCCGGGTCGTCGGCACCGATCCGGCGCACGTCGGCGTAGATCCCGGCGACGCGACGGCGCCAGTCCGCCACCGCGAAGGGCTCGTCGGCAGGATGGCGTCCGGTCACGATGGCGGGGATCACGTCCACACGGTCGCACGGCACGCGGCGCGGGGTCGACCTGTGTGAGGGTTGGTTGCATGGATCTGCGCATCTTCACCGAGCCCCAGCAGGGGGCCACGTACGACGACCTGCTCGCCGTCGCCAAGGCCACGGAGGACCTCGGCTTCGACGCCTTCTTCCGCTCCGACCACTACCTGAGCATGGGGTCCGGCGACGGCCTGCCGGGGCCCACCGACGCGTGGACGACGCTGGCCGGGCTGGCGCGGGAGACCAGCCGGATCCGGCTGGGCACCCTGGTCTCGTCGGCCACGTTCCGGCACCCCGGCGTGCTGGCGATCCAGGTGGCACAGGTGGACCAGATGTCGGGCGGACGCGTCGAGCTGGGCCTCGGTGCCGGGTGGTTCGCGCAGGAGCACGCCGCGTACGGGATCCCGTTCCCCGAGAAGCGGTTCGGTCTGCTCACCGAGCAGCTCGAGCTGATCACCGGCCTGTGGGGTACGCCCGTGGGGGAGCACTACGACTTCGCGGGCGAGCACTACCAGCTGAAGCACTCGCCGGCGCTGCCCAAGCCCGTGCAGTCCCGCGTGCCGATCATCGTCGGCGGCAGCGGCCCGAAGCGCACGCCCGCCCTGGCCGTCCGCTTTGCCACCGAGTTCAACCAGTCGTTCCCCGCACCGGCCGACGTCCAGGGCCGCGTGGCGACCGTCCGGGCGGCGTGCGAGGAGGCCGGCCGCGACCCGTCGACCCTCACGTTCTCCGTGGCGCAGGTGCTCTGCGCGGGTCGCGACGACGCCGAGGTGGCCCGCCGGGCCGACGCCATCGGGCGCGACGTCAGCGAGGTGCGCGCGGTCGGGTTCGCCGGCACGCCGACCGCCGTTGTCGACCGGATCGGCTCCTACCGGGAGCTCGGCATCACTCGCGTGTACCTGCAGGTGCTGGACCTGAAGGACCTGGACCACCTGGAGCTCGTCGCGTCGGAGGTCGCGTCGCAGCTGGGGTGAACCGGCCTCGGCGTCCGCCGGGACTCGCTAGGGTCCCGGCATGCGCGGCCTGTATGCACTCAAGCCTTGGTACACCCGGCGCCTCGACGGCGTCGTCCGGTGGGCCGTCGACCGCGACGTGTCACCCGACGTGTTCACGTGGCTCGGCGTGGCCAGCGCAGCGCTTGCCGCCGTCGCGATCGCCGTCGGGGCGTGGCCGCTCGTCCTGGTGCTGCTGGCCGGTCGGCTGGCGGGCGCGAACCTCGACGGTGCGGTCGCGCGCGCCCGCGGGGTGTCCCGGCCCTGGGGGTTCGTGGTCAACGAGCTCGGGGACCGGGCCGGCGACCTGCTGATGTTCGCCGGCCTCGCCGTGCTGCTTGGCCGGCTGCAGGGCGGCGCGGGACTGGTGTTCGTGCTCGTCGCCGCAGTCGTCGCCACCCTGCCGACGTTCGTCTCGTTGGCCGGCGCCGGGGCCGGCGCGACCCGGATCAACGGGGGACCGTTCGGCAAGACCGAGCGGTGCCTCGTGGTGGTCGTCCTGGCTGCGGCCCCCGGGCTGTCGCCGATCCTGCTGCCGGTGATGATCGGGCTGTCGCTGGTGACGGTGGCGACGCGGCTGCGCGAGCTCCGCCGAGTCCTCGCGTGAACCTCGTGCCCGACCTCGAGATCCACCTGACGCTCCTCGGCTGGCATCTCGACCTCGAGGGCCGGGCGGTCTGGCTGCTGGCCGTCAGCGTGACGATCCTGGCGCTCGCGGCCGTCCCGGTCTTCCTCTCCGGCAAGCCGGAGCTCCGCCGCCGCTGGACCACGTGGGCGTTGATCCTGCCCGTCATCGGCATCCCCATGTGGCTCGGTCCCGGTCCCACGGCGGCGCTCGCGGCGCTGCTGGCGCTCCAGGCGGTGCGCGAGTTCGCCGCGATGATGCGGCTGCCCCGAGCCGAGACGACGCTCCTGCTGGTGCTCGCGGTCGTCTACCCGCTGGCGGCCTGGCTGGCCCCCGACCTGCTCGCCCTGGTGCCGCTCGTGGCGCTGCTCTGCGCCGTCCCCGCCCTGCTCGCCGGGGACTCGGAGCGGGGCCTCGAGCGTGCGACACTGACGGCCTTCGGGTCGATCTGGCTGTGCTGGTCGCTGGCCAACCTCGTCCTCGTCGGCAGCGACGCGTACCTGCTGTGCTTCGCTGCGGCCGCCACCGACATCGCGGCCTGGTGCGGCGGGACGGGCCTGCGCCGGTTCGCCTGGGCGCGACGACCACTCTCCCGGCTCAGTCCGAACAAGACGGTCGGCGGTATGGTCGGAGCCGCCGTCGGGGCTGCGATCGTGCTGGTCGTGCTGGACTCCGCCTCGCCGGGGCTGTACGTCGCCGTGCTGCTCGGGAGCGTCGGAGGAGACCTGTTGGAGTCGATGGTGAAGCGCCGGGCCGGGGTCAAGGACGCCGGGGCGTGGCTGCCTGGATTCGGGGGGCTGCTGGACCGCGTGGACTCCTTGCTGCTGGTGCTCCCGCTCGCCGCGGTGCTCGCATGACGTCGCGCCGACGCGTCGGCCTTCCGCCCGGCTTCAACCTTGCCGGCGCTGCGCGGCACACGTTCTGGCGCAACGTCTTCCACCTGGTCGGCGGGTACAAGGTTCGCGGGTCCGCGCCGTACGAGGCGATGGTGATCGTCGCCAACCACAGCTCGCACGCGGACACCCCGGCGCTGATCGCCGCGTTCCCCGCGCCGTACAAGCCGGTGGTCGTCGCGGCGGAGGACTACTGGTTCGAGAAGGCGTGGATGCGGCTGAGCCTCAAGCTGGCCATCGGCGCGGTCCCGGTGCACCGCAAGGGCGGGGGCTACACAGGCCTGGTGGACGGTGCGCAGACCGTGCTGGGCGCCGGGTCCAGCCTGCTCGTGTTCCCCGAGGGGACGCGCACCACCGACGGTCGGCTGGGGGAGCTGCGCAGCGGGGCCGTCCGGATCGCCCGCGAGTTCGACGTCCCGCTGCTCCCTGTCGCCATCGTCGGCACCCGCGACCTGCTGCCCAAGGGCGGCGGGCTGCACCCGGGCCCCGTCGAGGTCCGCCTCGGCCACCCCATCCAGCCGGAGGACCTCGTGGACGACGACATGTCGCCGGTCGTCCACCAGCTCGAGGCGCTGCTCGCCGAGGGCCCCGCGACGGCGTCCGAGTCCCGCACGTGGCGCGTCCTGCACCGCGCGATGGACGGCAAGGCCGGCATGGCCGGTGCCGCCGCCTGGGGGTTCGCCGAGGCCGTCAGCTGGCCGGTGACGATGGAGATGTACCTGGCGGTCGTCGGCGTCGCCAACCCGCGCCGGATCCTGCCCGCGGCCGCGTGGCTCACCGCCGGGTCGGTCGCGGGCGTCCTGGTCACCTCCGAGCTGACCCGGCGCGGCCTGCGACCTCCGGCACCGCTGACGACGGCCACGATGCGCGACGCGGCGGCACAGCACATGGCGGCCGGTGCGCGCGGAGTCTGGAAGCAGGCGGCGAACGGTGTCCCGGTCAAGCTCTACGCCGCCGCGGCGGGCGATGCGGGCATCCCACGGATCCCGCTCGCCGTGCACACGGCCGGTGCGCGCGGTGCGCGTGCGGTGGCGATGGGCGCGGCGATCGGGGGAGCGGCCGTCGTCGGGCACCCCGTGCTGCGACGGTTCTACGTGCCGTACCTGGGGGTGCTCGGCGTGACCTACGCGGCGGGGCTCGCGCTGGTGATCCGCTCCTGGCGGCGCAAGGCGTCGGGCTGATCGTCCGGAGGTAGCGGCCGGACGAGCGCGACGACGGTGTGTACGAGCAGCACCACGAGCGCGACGTTCCGCGCGGCCAGCGTCAGCGTGACCCCGGGCCCGCCGGAGACGACCTGCGAGTAGAACCAGGGAAAGACGATCTGCGTCGCCGCGGCGGTGCCCAGCGTCAGCCACGCGGTCGTCCGCCAGCCGGGCAGCCGCAGCGCCAGGGCGACCGCCACGGGGGGCGCCAGCCAGCCGATGTACTGCGGCGACCCCACCTTGTTGAACACGAGCATGGCCAGCGTCAGGAGCATCGCGCCACGGACCAGCAGCTCCGTGCGCGCGATCCCGCCGGACCACATCCGGGCACCGAGCTGTTCGCGACGCCACCAGAGCAGCAGCGCCGCTGCGCCGAGCGCGAGGAAGAAGAGCGCACTGAGGACGTCCGCGGCGCCCTGCGTGCCCGGTCCCTTGATCTCCCAGGTGACGATCGGCTGGTTCAGGTACCGGGTGATCGACGTGGAGAACAGTCCCGCGACGAGCCACGGGGTGGCCCCTGGCGACTCGATCTGCAGCCCGCGCTCCTCCTGCTCGGTCAGGAACGACGCCACGTGCGGCAGCCCGCCCAGCGCCGCGACGGTCCCGACGACCACGACGCTGACGATCGCCGCGGGCACCACCACGGAGCGCCACGGTCGGCGCACCGCCACGAACAGCGCGATGAGCAGGGCGCCGGGCGCGACCTTGACCCATGCCGCGGCGGTCAGCAGCGCGGAGGTGATGCGCGGGTGGTTGAGCGCGATCGACAGGGCGACGACGACCACGGGAGCGATGACGGCGTCGAGGCGACCCATCGCGACCGGTCCGAGGAGCACCAGGAATGCGAGCCACCACCAGGCGCCGATCGTGGTCGGTGGCCCCTGCGGACGGTCGGGCCGACGGGTGTGCATGAGGAACGCGACCGCGACCGCGTCGAGCACGGTGATCATCAGCGCCCAGACGGCCGCATACGCGGAGCCGCCTCCCGCACCACCGACCGCGGCAGCGAGCATCGGGATGATCGCCCCCGCCGGGTACACCCACGAGCCCGAGAGCACGGGCCACTCGCCCTGGTTGAGCCCGAGCCACATCCAGTAGCGGTAGAGGTCGAGGTCCCAGAACGCCTGCTGGGGGATCAGGACGAGGCCGACGAGCGCGAGCCAGCCGTGCACGAGGACGAACGCGACCCAGACGGCCGTGGTGGAGTGCAGCAGGCGGCGGAGCAGCGCGACCTCCGAGGCAGTGGCCGGACGAGGCCGACGAGCGGGCAGGTGATCAGGCTAGCCCGCCCGTGGGCCTCGTCGCCGCCCTGCTCCCTGTGAGTATCAGGCGGGGCGTCCCGGGACCACCGGCGGTGGCACGGTCCCTGCGGCCGGCCCGGCGACGGGGAACACCGCACTGCGCTCGGTGTCGTCGACGTACTCGTCGCCACGCGGCGGGTCGTCGGGTGCCGGGGGTGCGTCCGGGGCCGTCTCGAGGACGGGGTCGGGCGTGGTGTCTGGCTCGGTCATCGTCGACCTCCTTCGTCGTCCGCGGTCGTTGACCACGGCGGAGATCCACGGTCGCACGGTCGTCACGACCGCGCACGACGGGCGTCAGCCGGCGGCGGGGGCCTCCGTCGCCACCGGGGCGACGACCTCGTCGAACGGTGTGCAGCCCGCCGGGGCCACGAGGGGTGCGGCCGGGTCGAGCGTGACCGTGTCGAGGGGCTTGAGCTCGGCGAACTCGGCTCCCAGCGCCACGTCCAGGCTGGCGTCCGCGCGCGGGTCGAGCACGAGGACCGCCCCGTCGATGTGCGCCGCGAGGGTGTACGCCTGGGCGACGCCGGTGACGCCGAAGATGATGCGCGCCGTGCCGTCGTAGGTGGCCGTGGCGTTCTCCGCGGACGCGACGATGAAGCCGCGCTCCGTCAGTGCCGCCCCTGTGGCACCGGCCAGGCCGACGCGCGTGGTCGCGTTGAAGACCTTCACGGTGATCTGGTTGGCGGCCACCGGCAACGCCCCGGCCGGGGGGCACGGGTACGGGTCCTGCGACGCTGTGGGTGTGGGTACCTTCGCGAAGTCGCGAGCGAAGAACGGCAGGCTCAGGCTGCCCGTGAAGATGGCCGCGGCGCCGAGGCCGGCGAGCGCGAGGGCCGCGAGGAGCACCCCGAAGATGACTGCCTGTCGTTCGTGCATGTGCCGTCGGCGAAGCTGCCGCGCGCGGTCCGGCTCGGTCACTTGATCACCAGCACCCGGGCGTGCAGCAGCGCGCGCTGGTGCAGCGCTGCCCGGACAGCGCGGTGCAGACCGTCCTCCAGGTACATCACGCCGCGGTACTGCACGACGTGCGCGAACAGGTCGCCGTAGAACGTCGAGTCCTCCGCGAGCAGCGCGTCGAGGTCGAGGGTGCGCTTCGTCGTCACCAGCTCGTCGAGCCGCACCTGGCGCGGCGGGACCTCGGCCCACTGCTTGGCCGTCTCGAGCCCGTGCTCCGGGTAGGGCCTGCCCTCGCCCACCGCCTTGAAGATCACGGAGGGAGTCTAGGTGACACGCCCGCCGCTCCGTGCCGCACCCGCGGGTGAGGTCAGCGCCGCCCGCGAGGGTCGAGCCGGCGGACACACCGAGCGCGCGGGTCCGCACCGCCGACCTCGTTCCCCATCCACGCTCTCGGGCGCCGCGCGGGGGTCGGTCGGACGACAATTGGATAGCGGTTTCCGTTGGCGGGAGCGCTCCCGTCAACGGTTTCCGGCGAATGTGACATCAAGGGTTGACTCGGGTGAACCAGGCGATACGGTCGTGGGCGGTCGGGGTCAAAGGCGCCCCCGACTTTCCTCATCGGGAGCTACCCCTTCACCCGTGGGGGACGCCTAGCCGATTGAAAGGATTCAAGGATGAGTCTGACGCAACGACGAGGACGAACGCTCACCGCGATCGCCGGGTCCGTGCTGCTCGTGGGCACGCTCGCTGCCACCCCCGCGACGGCAGCACCACTCCCTGGGACCGGCATCGGGCACGGCCCCGGCAAGGGTCCCGACGGACTGACCCTCGAGCGCCTCGACCGCGGACTCGTCGCCGCCGCCACGACCGAAGGCGTGTTCCTGTCCTGGCGGCTGCTCGCCAGCGAGGTCACCGGCGCCACCGCGACCGGGCTGACCGGCCCCGACTTCGCGGTCTACCGCGACGGCACCCTCCTGGGCACGGTCACCGACTCCACCAACTTCGTCGACCCCGCCGGCACCACCGCCTCCCACTACCGGGTGGCCGCGGTCGTGAACGGCGCCGAGGTCGACGGTGCAGAAGCTACCCCGTGGGCCCAGGCGAGCCTCGACATCCCGCTGCACAAGCCGGCCGACGGTGTCACCCCCGTGGGCGAGGCGTACACGTACTCGGCCAACGACATGTCCGTGGCGGACGTCGACGGCGACGGACGGTACGAGTACATCGTCAAGTGGGACCCGTCGAACTCGAAGGACGTCAGCCAGGTCGGCTACACCGGCAACGTGTTCGTCGACGCCTACGAGCAGGACGGCACGCAGCTGTGGCGCATCGACCTGGGCGTGAACATCCGCGCCGGCGCGCACTACACGCAGTTCCCCGTCTACGACTACGACGGTGACGGCAAGGCCGAGCTCATGATGAAGACGGCGCCCGGAAGCAAGATCACGCAGTACAAGGCCGACGGAACCGTCGCATCCGAGAAGTTCGTCTCGTTGCCGAAGCGCGACCGCGACGCCGGCGTCACCGACACCGTCGACTACCGGCTGAGCAAGCAGGGCTACTTCGACCACCTGGTCACCATGCTCCAGGGCTGGAGCAGCCACCCCGAGGTCGTCGCGGGCCACTGGCCGTCGACCGTCGAGGCGGCGCTCGGCATCGCGCCGCAGTACGCGTACCCGCTCTCGACGCAGGACGCGACGGCGCTCGCCAACTACTTCATCGACGTCTACGCCCCCAGCCGCAGCGCCCGCAACGTCCTGCGCAACTTCGAGGGCTTCATCGTCGACGGTCCCGAGTACCTCACGGTGTTCGCGGGGGCGACCGGCAAGGAGCTCCAGACGATCGACTACAAGCCGGGTCGCGGCGACGACGGTCTGCTCTGGGGCGACTACGCCATGGCCCGCATCGAGCCCGGCAACCGCGTCGACCGCTTCCTGGCCGGCGTCGCGTACCTCGACGGCCAGACGCCCTCGGCGGTCTTCGCCCGCGGCTACTACACGCGCACGACGCTCGTCGCGTACGACTGGGACGGCAAGAAGCTCCAGGAGCGCTGGTACGTCGACTCGGGCCACGTCCCGATGACGAACCCGTTCAACGACGGTCCGCACGGCCGCGATGGCACCGACCCCGTGTACGGGACGATCACCACGCAGGGCTTCCACTCGCTGTCCGCGTCCGACGTGGACGGTGACGGCAAGCAGGAGATCGTCTACGGCGCGGCGACGATCGACGACGACGGCTCCGTCCTGTACTCGTCGTTCGACACGCTCCCGCCCGCGAGCCCGGGTGCCGGGCAGGTCGTCCGCCTCGGTCACGGCGACGCCATGCACGTCACGGACGTCGACCCCGACCGTCCGGGCCTGGAGATCTACACCAGCCACGAGGGCGCCACCTTCGCCCCCTACGGCATGGCCCTGCGCGACGCCGCGACCGGTGAGGTCATCTTCGGCAAGTACTCCGGTGCCGACACAGGCCGCTCGATGGTGGGCGACGTGCTCCCCGGCACGCGCGGCCTCGAGGTCTGGGCGAGCCTGCCCGGCGGCGGTGGCTCGCTGGGGCTGTACTCGGCGACCGGTGCCTTCACGCCCGGTGCGATCCCCGGCACGAACATGAGCATCAAGTGGCTGCCGGACGGGACGACGCAGATCGTCAACGGCTCCGGGGCGCAGGACGTCACGATCGACGACTGGACCCGGGGCCGCCAGCTGACCGCCACGGGCACGCGCTCGAACAACGGCACCAAGGGCAACCCGGCCCTGGTCGCGGACGTCCTGGGCGACTCCCGCGAGGAGCTGCTGGTCCGCACCGAGGACTCGTCGGCGATCCGCCTGTTCACCAACACGGCGCTGAGCCACACGAAGATGTACACGCTCATGCACGACCCGCAGTACCGCGTCGAGGTCGCCCGTCAGCAGACGACCTACAACCAGCCGTCGGACGTGGGCTTCTACCTCGCCTCGGACACCGATTACACGCAGGTGCCGGTGCCGTCGTACTACGCGTCGGGCAGCATCGACGCCCTGCGCGACGCGACCAAGGCACAGATCGCCGCCGGTGCGATCACCGGTCCCGTCGTCGCGGGGCTTCTCGCCGCGCTCGAGGTGGCCGACAAGACCGCCGACGCCGGCAACGAGAAGATCGCGGTGAAGTCGCTGAAGGCGTACGTGGAGCTGCTCACGCCGCGGACGCGACTGTCCACCGTCACGCCTGCCGCCCGGGCGATCCTCGGGTACCAGGCCCAGCAGGTGATCTCGATGCTCGACTGACACGTCGAGGATCGAGGGGTCGCGAGGGCAAGCGCGATCCCAGGGCGCCGGTCGGGGTCACTACCGACCGGCGCCCTTCTCTGCGTCTCCGTCGCGACGGGACTGGATGGTGCCCGGTCCGTGCTCTCCTGCCGACGAACAAGCCATGAGTGCCGCGACAGCGCCCCGTGGCGCCACTCATGGCTTGTTCGTCCGCTCGGTGGTCGCCCTCACGACGAAGCCCCCGCCGCCCACAGGGGGCGACGGGGGCTTCGAGGAGCCGGAGGTCAGACGCGGTAGAGCGCCGTCATCGGGCAGTTGAACGGGTCGCGGTCGGGCTTCCCGACGGTGTTCAGGTACTTCACGATGATCGCGTACGACCGCGGGAGCGACACCTGGACGTAGGGGATGTTGTGCTCCCGGCAGTACGCCTCGACGATCGGCTTCGCGCGGCGCAGGGACGGGCGGGGCATCGACGGGAACAGGTGGTGCTCGACCTGGTGGTTGAGCCCGCCCATGAGCACGTCGACCCACTTGCCGCCGCCGATGTTCCGGCTGGTCAGCACCTGGCGGCGCAGGAAGTCGAGACGCGAGTCCTTGGGGATCAGCGGCATGCCCTTGTGGTTCGGGGCGAACGACGCACCCATGTAGAACCCGAAGACGCCCATCTGCACGGCCAGGAAGACCAGCGCGATCGGCCAGGACATGCAGAGGAAGACGAGGGCGGTGCCACCGACGAGCCGGATGGTCATCATCACGATCTCGGCCGCGCGGTGCTCGAGCTTCTCGCGCGACGACAGCCGCTTGATGGCGGCGACGTGCAGCGCCAGGCCTTCGAGCAGAAGCAGCGGGAAGAAGAACCAGCCCTGGTGGTTGATGAACCAGACCGACAGCGGCTTGGTGCGCTTCGCGGCCTGCTCCGGGGTGAACGCCAGGACCTCGAGGTCGATGTCCGGGTCCGTGTCGATCTTGTTCGGGTTGGCGTGGTGGCGCGTGTGCTTGCGCTGCCACCAGCCGTGGCTCAGGCCGACGAACAGGTCGGCCAGCACGAGGGACGTCCAGTTGTTGGCGCGCCCGTCGGCGAAGATCTGGCGGTGCGCGGCGTCGTGTCCCAGGAACGCGACCTGCGTGAGGATCACGGCGGCGGCGAAGGCGACGGCGATCTGCCACCAGGAGTCACCCACGAGGATGATCGTGGCGATCAGGCCGAAGACGGCGACGACGGCGGCGGAGAGCCGCACGGCGTAGTGCGCGGGGCGACGCTTCATCAGGCCGGCGGCCTGGATGGTGCGGGTCAGCTCGGTGAAGTCGCTGACGGCGCGGTCGCGAGGTCGGGTGGGTGTGGCGGTAAGCGTCGGGGAGCTCATGGCGTCCGTCCTGTCGGTCGTGCGAGGTGCGGCGCGAGTGCAGTCGGGATCAGCGGGAGCGGAGGCGCCTGGTCGAGGATGCGACGAGACCCCGGCCGGTAGTCGGCCGGGGTCTCGTGCTCTGGAGCTATGAGGCTCAGAGAGGCGTGATGTTCGACGCCTGCGGGCCCTTGGGGCCCTGCGTGACCTCGAACTGGACCTTCTGGTTCTCCTCGAGCGTGCGGTAGCCGCTCGTCGTGATCGCGCTGTAGTGCGCGAAGACGTCGGGTCCGCCGTCCTCGGGGGCGATGAAGCCGAAGCCCTTCTCGGCGTTGAACCACTTCACGGTGCCAACAGGCATGATGTTCTCTTCTCTCACGTGCGGTATGGACAACTCCCGGGTGACCGGGACCGGTATTCACGGTGTTCGTCGTCCGTCTCCGAGGTGGTCCTCGAGAACGTCCTGCCAAGTTTCCTCGGCCGTCATGACAAGCGATTCACTGCGACTACAGGGACAACCGTACGGCACGACGGGCCGGACGGGAACGGGAGTGACGCATTCGGCGTCCGGCCGCCGCCGAGACTTCTTGCTACGTTCGCCCCGACGACCGCGTCCGGAGGGCCGATGACCGAGCACGACGACCGCTGCCCGTGCGGCACCGGCGAGACCTACGACGAGTGCTGCGGCCGCTACCTGGCCGACGGCCGCCGGGCGCCGACCGCCGAGGCACTGATGCGCTCGCGGTACACGGGCTTCGCGACCGGCGCCTCCCACTACCTGCTGGTCACGTGGCACCCGAGCACCCGGCCGGACCTCCTCGAGCTGGACGACGAGATGGCCTGGTACCGGCTGGACGTGGTCCGCAAGGACGCCGGCGGGCCGTGGGACGACGCCGGCACGGTCGAGTTCGTCGCGCACTACCGGCTGGACGACGGTCGGCGCGGCCGGCTGCACGAGACCAGCCACTTCGTGCGGGAGGACGGCCGCTGGCTGTACGTGGACGGCGGGATCGGTTCGTAGCCCTGGCGCGCGGGATGTCGGTGCCGGGCGGCAGGATGCAGGGATGCTGCTGGCCGACCTGGCGACGACGTCGTCCGCCCTCGCGACGACACGGTCGCGGCTGGCCAAGCGGGCGCTCCTGGTCGACCTGCTCCGCCGGACACCGCCCGAGGACGTCGGGATCGTCTCCCGGTACCTCGGGGGTCAGCTGCGCCAGCGGCGGACCGGGCTGGGGTGGCGCTCGCTGACGTCGCTGCCGACGCCGGCGTCCGAACCTTCGCTCACCGTGACGGGGGTCGACGCGGTCTTCGAGCAGATGTCGCGGCTGGAGGGTCCCGGCTCCGTGATCAGCAGGAACGCGCTGACGGCGGAGCTGTTCGGGGCGGCCACCGCCGACGAGCAGCGGCTCCTGGGCGGCCTGGTCACCGGGGAGCTGCGGCAGGGGTCGCTCGACGCGCTGCTCCTGGATGCCGTCGCGGAGGCCGCGGCGGTCCCACCGGAGGTCGTGCGACGCGCCGCGATGCTCGCGGGCGACACCGAGCCGGTCGCCGTCGCGGCGCTGACGTCACCCGACCCGGTCAGTGCGCTCGCGGCGTTCACGCTCGTCGTCGGGCGGCCCGTTCGCCCGATGCTGGCGCAGTCGGCGCCGGACGTCGACGGTGCGTGGGCGAGCCTCGGGCCGGGTCCGGTGGTCGTCGACTCGAAGCTCGACGGCATCCGGATCCAGGTGCACCGCGAGGGCGACGACGTGCGCGTCTTCACGCGGAGCCTCGACGACATCACCGCCCGGGTGCCGGAGATCGTCGCGGCGGTCCGGGCGATGCCGGCGTCGGACCTGGTGCTCGACGGTGAGGCGCTCGCCGTCGGCCCGGACGGCCGCCCGCGACCGTTCCAGGAGACCGCGGCACGTTCGGCCACCAAGGACGCCGAGGTCGCCGCCGTGACCACCCTGACCCCGTTCTTCTTCGACGCCCTCCATGTCGACGGCGTCGACCTGCTCGACGCACCGCTGCTGCGCCGCCTCGACGCGCTCGACGCCGTGGCGGGGCCGTCGGTCGTGCACCGGCTGGTCACGGCGGACGTCGACGAGGCCCGTTCGTACTTCGCCGACGTGGTCCTCGCCGGCCAGGAGGGTGTCGTCATCAAGTCGGCCGACGCCCCCTACGAGGCAGGGCGACGCGGCGCCGCGTGGATCAAGGTCAAGCCGCGGAACACCCTCGACCTCGTCGTCCTGGCGGTCGAGCGGGGTTCCGGGCGGCGGCAGGGGACGCTGTCGAACATCCACCTCGGGGCGCGCGACGGCGACGGGTTCGTGATGCTCGGCAAGACGTTCAAGGGCATGACCGACGAGATGCTGGCGTGGCAGACGGAGCGGTTCACCGAGCTGTCGACGGGCGACGACGGCTGGGTGGTGACCGTGCGGCCCGAGCAGGTGGTCGAGATCGCGTTCGACGGCCTGCAGCGCTCGACGCGGTACCCCGGCGGCGTCGCGCTGCGGTTCGCGCGGGTGCTGCGGTACCGCGACGACAAGACCGCTGCGGAGGCGGACACGATCGACGCGGTCCGGGCGTTGGCGGGTCGGCCGTGAGCCTGTTCCGTCGGCGGGTCGGGTGGGTGCTCGCGGACGCCGTCGAGAAGCACGCGGCAGCGCCGGACACGTTCCGCATCCCGAGCGACGATGCGGTGGCGTCGGTGCAGGTGGGCGACCGGGTCAAGCTGATCTTCGAGCCGTCGACCGGCCTCGCCGAGCGGATGTGGGTGACCGTGACGGACGTCGGGGAGACGGAGCTCGAGGGGAGCCTCGGCAGCGACCCTGCGGAGCTGCGGGGGCTGCACGCGGGCGACCCGGTGCAGTTCGAGCGCCGGAACGTCGTCGCGATCAGCCGGCGAGGGCCGGGCTGACGGCCGGCGTCCTCTACGTTGAGCCGGTGTCGAGACCCAGGACGGCGAGCGTCGTCGGCGGCGGACCGGCCGGGCTGATCGCGGCCGAGGTGCTCGCGCGGGCCGGTGTGGCAGTCACCGTCTACGACCGGATGCCGTCGCCCGCTCGCAAGTTCCTGCTGGCCGGCCACGGCGGCTTGAACCTGACCCACAGCGAGGATCGCCACGGCTTCCTGGCCAGGTACGGCAGCTCCGCAGATCGGCTCGCGCCGATGCTCGACGTGTTTGGCCCCGACGACCTGCGCGACTGGTGCGCCGGCCTGGGGGAGCAGCCGTTCGTCGGGTCGAGCGGGCGGGTGTTCCCGCGGTCGTTCCGGGCGACGCCGCTGGTCCGTGCGTGGTTGTCGCGGCTGGCCGACCTCGGGGTGCGGATCGAGCGGCGGACCCGCTGGACGGGCTGGACCGACGAGGGTCTGCGCCTGACCGCCCTCGACGGTCAGGAGACCGAGGTGGCGGCCGACGTGACGGTCTTCGCGCTCGGCGGTGCGTCATGGCCGAGGCTCGGTTCCGACGGCGGATGGGTCGGCCCCTTCTCCGACCGTGGTGTGACGGTGGCGCCGCTGCGACCGGCGAACGTCGGGATGCGCGTCGGATGGACTGACACGTTCGCCGACCGGTTCGAGGGGACGCCGCTCAAGCACGTCGCGCTGACGGTGCAGGGACGACCCGGTCCGGCGGTCCAGGGTGACGCGATGGTCACCCGGGCGGGGATCGAGGGCGGACCGGTCTACGCGATCGGCGCCGCGGCGCGTGATGCCGTCGAGGCCGACGGCCGGTGCGTCCTCGTCGTCGACCTGCGCCCCGCGCTCACGGTCGACCACCTGGCCGACCGGTTGCAGCGCCGCCGGCCGAAGGACTCCGGGTCGAACTGGCTCCGTCGGACGCTCGGTCTCGACCCGGTCGGCATCGCGCTGCTCCGAGAGGCAGGAGGCGGTGCCCTGCCGACCGACCCGCGGGAGATGGCCGCGCTGGTGAAGGCGGTGCCGGTCGTGGTCGTCGCGACGATGCCCATCGAGAAGGCGATCTCCACCGCGGGCGGCATCGCGTGGTCGGAGGTCGACGACGCGCTGATGCTCCGTCGGCTGCCCGGCACCTTCGTGGCAGGCGAGATGCTCGACTGGGAGGCGCCAACCGGCGGCTACCTGTTGCAGGCGTCGTTCAGCACCGGGGTCGTCGCGGCCAACGGTGCACTGGCGTGGCTGGAGCGCTGAGGCTCAGCCGCACTCGTCGCAGATGCCCGTCGCCGGGAGCGTCATGAAGCACGTCGGGCAGGTCGCCGACGGTGCCTCCCGCGTGGCGCTCGCCCGCACGACCGGGGTCCGCGGAGCCCGCGACCCTCGGGCGGCACGCACCGGCGCCGGCCTGACCGCGACCGCGGGCTCGGTCACGTCGAAACCCCGCTTGCGCAGGATCGCGACGGCGCCGTCCCTGCTGCTGCCGAACTCCTCGGAGGTGGCCAGACGGCCGGTCGCGAACCGGTGCGCGACGCCGACGACCGCCCTCAGGTCGTAGGAGCGGCCGTCGTGGACGAGCGCGTAGCCGGGGAACGGCTCGAAGCCGTAGACGTCGAGGAAGCCGGTGTCCCCGCGGGAGTCGTACTCGGCGATCGCCTGGAGGACGTTCTGTCTCGACACGGAGGAGAAGGTGGCCACGACGACGAGCCTACGTCGCGCGCCTGAAGTCCTCTGGACGCCGTTGCGTCCGGTCGTGACGACGCGGTCGGAGCGGTCCACGCCGACCGCGACGGGGTCGTGGCCCGGCGCAAACGGGGCCCGGCGGAGCAGTAGAAAGTACTGAGGACGAGGTGTCGTGCCCGGCAGATGATGGCAGCCGGGAGATCTCCAGGGGGCACCATGACGCAGCTAGCAGAGAAGCTCTCCGTCCCCGCGACATCGATGCCTGCCTCCGCGCCGCGCCAGCACGCGCCGGCGTCGCGGCTGTCACTGCTGCGCCCGGCACCGGTCGCCGGGCTGGCACTCGGGCCGGTCGACCACCGTGCCACGCCCGCACCCGCACGGTCCCTCGTCGGCGACCCCGCCTCCCCTGTGCGCCGCACCATCGAGGACAAGAAGAAGCAGCCGATGACCTGGGCCGACCTGGAGGTGATGTCGGGGGTCTCCGGCGCGCCGCGAGCCGTCCAGCTGATCCTCAAGTTCTGGGCCGAGACGGCCCATCCCGCCACGCCGGTGCCGTTCACGACGCAGCCGGCGATCGTGGCACTCGCCCGCGGCGCCGCTGCCAACATGCCCGGCGAGTTCGCGGACTGGCTGGGCAGGGACACCCTCGACGAGTTCAGGGCCTCGCTGAAGAGGCTCAAGATCTCGCCGACACCCGCGTTCGCGACCGCGCTCTACGCCCGTGAGCAGGTCCTCGTCCAGGCGTGGACCGTCGGGCTGGGCCCCTCACCCAGTCTCCCCGAGGCCGAGCACGACCCGAGATTCGCGGTCCCGGCCGAGTACGCGAGTCGACCCGCGGCGGCGTCGGGCCGCGACGACGGCGGGTGGCACTCGGTCTCGAGCTCGCTCACGGGCGTCACCGGGAGCTCCACCGGCTCCGTGAACCACGCGCTCGCCCAGGAGGCCATCGCTACCGGGGCCCTGAAGCAGCACGCCGACGCCACGGCGACGCAGATCTGTGCGACCTGCGGGCAGGTCACCGATGCGACGCAGTTCGAGGTCGACCACCAGCAGGCGTTCTCCGAGCTGCGCGACAACTTGCAGCTGCTGGCACGCGGCATGGCCGTCAACGCCAACCTCTACAACGGCATCCAAGGCGGCAAGAAGAGCTTCGACCGCCTGTTCCAGACGAACGGCAAACCCGGGACGGTCGGCTGCGAGGTCCTGCTCACCGCCGAGGCCGTCAACGTCTACTCGAACGACATCGGCAACCTCATGCGGATCTGCCGGCACTGCAACGGCGCCTGGGGCAAGAGCGACCAGGACATGTTCGTCTGGTTCCGCAAGTCCCCGTACTTCGGTCAGGCGTTCATCGACGCCCACTTTCCTCTCCTGGGGCACAACACGGTCATCGCCCGGACCAAGACGGGAGAGGGGTGGGGCAAGGCTGCCCGCGACTGGTTCGCGACCCATCATCTGCCCGCCCTCAAGCAGCAGTTCGTCCTCGACGAGGCGCGGCGCTTCCTCCACAAGCAGGTCACCAAGCAGTCCCGTACGGCGCTCGAGGCCCAGCTGGAGCAGGAACCGGGCAAGAAGCAGGCGCTCGAGCAGGAGGCCGACAACCTCACCGGTCTCAACACCGCTTTCCTGAGCAGCGTCGACACGACCCGGCAGTACTACAACAGTGAGCTGCAGGATCTCAACGGTGAGCCGATGGGCGACCCCTACCCGATGGCCCCCGGATCGCCGGCCATCCTGGACCGGGAAGACCGCGAGTCCTTCCAGAAGAGGCAGAAGCGCAAGAAGCACCAGGAGCTGAGCAGCACCGGGCCGTACCGGGACGGCTACGACCACGGCATCGCCAACGTGCCGCCCAGCGCCAAGGCACACAGCGGTGCCACGCTCGATGCGTACCTCCAGGGCCACGCCGACGGTCGCGCTGAGTATCTGGCAGCGCACGACCGGGGCGTTGCCAGGGCGCTGGCCGTAGCCGACCCGGACCAGCTCCCCGCGCTGGCCACGGCCAGTCCCGCCGAGGCGAACGAGGCGAACGGCTTCCGGGAGACTGCGGTCAACCGCATCAAGGCCGTCATGCTCGGGCGCCAGGCCGGCGCGGCCGGGCTCCCCCCCGACCCGTCCGTCATCCCGTCCGGCACCCCGTCGTCGGAGGTGCTGCTGCGTGACTACCTGCGGGGGTACGCGTCGGGGATGACCAGCAGCTCCTCGTCGGGCACGGGACCGTCGACGTCATGACCGGGCACGACGAAGGGCCCGTCACCCACATCGCTGCGGTGACGGGCCCTTCGGTGCGCGGAGGCCCCGGGACGTTGGTCCCTGGTCCGGCCCGTTCGCGTCGGCGCACAGTTCAAGCATGGTTGCTTCAAGCCAGATTGAGACGATCCGCTCGAGATCGACTGCGGAAGGAGCTCTGACCGTCTTGCAGGCGGTGGCGGACCCGGTGCGCTGGACCGTCCTGGAGCGGCTGTCGGCCGGGCCGACGTGCGTATGCCACCTGCAGGAGCACGTCACGGTGCCCGCAAACCTGCTCAGCTATCACCTCAAGGTCCTGCGCGAGGCGGGTCTGGTCGCCGCGACCCGCCGGGGCCGCTGGGTCGACTACGCACTTGCGAACGATGCGCACGACCGAATGGGGGCGGCGTTGCCCGGGGTGTCGGCAGCGGTGTGACATGAGCACGGTCGAGCACGCGAGGGCGCGGACGCCGACCCGCCGCTGGGTCGGGCTCGGTGCCGCGGCCGTGGTGTGGTTCGTGCTCTACGCGGTCAACGGGCGGTTCTGGGACTGGCTGCTGGTCGACGCGTTCGGCCTGGACCCCGAGAGCCGCCTCGGTTCGAGCGTGCGGTTCTTCCTGTACGACACCGTCAAGATCGCGCTGCTGCTGATCGGGATCATCTTCCTGATCACCGTGATGCGGTCGTTCATGAGCGTGGAGCGCACCCGGGCCCTGCTGGGCGGGCGCCGTGAGGGCGTCGGCAATGTCATGGCCGCGGGGCTCGGGGTGGTCACCCCGTTCTGCTCGTGCAGCGCAGTGCCCGCGTTCATCGGGTTCGTCGCCGCCGGGGTCCCACTCGGGGTGACGATGAGCTTCCTGATTGCGAGCCCTCTGGTCAACGAGGTCGCGATCGCGCTGCTGTTCGGCCTGTTCGGGCTCGGACCAACGCTGATGTACGTCGCCGCAGGCGTGGTCATCGCGATCGTCGCCGGCTTCGCGCTTGGTCGGATCTCGCCCGAACGATGGGTCGAGCCGTTCGTCTTCGAGACTCGCCTCGGCGGCCAGCCCGTCGACTCCGCCGCCCACCTGACCTGGGACGACCGGATCCAGATGGGCGTCGAAGAGGTCCTCTCGATCCTGCGCAAGATCTGGCCGTACCTGCTGGTCGGCATCGGCCTGGGCGCGGTCATCCACGGTTGGGCGCCCGAGGACTTCTTCGCCCGGTACGCCGGCGCCGGCAACCCGTTCGCCGTCCTGGTCGCCGTGCTCATCGGCATCCCGCTGTACTCCAATGCGGCCGGCGTGCTGCCCCTGGTCGAGGCGCTCCACGACCAGGGCCTGCCGATGGGCACCCTGCTCGCGTTCATGATGGCCGTCGTCGCGTTGAGCCTGCCCGAGGTAATCCTGCTGCGCCGCGTACTGCGGCCCCCGCTCATCGCCGCGTTCGTCGGCGTCACCGGCCTCGGGATCATCGCCGTCGGCTACCTGTTCAACGCCACCATCGGCGCCTGATCACCGACCAGCCAAGGAGAGCACCATGAAGATCAAGATTCTCGGACCCGGCTGCGCGAACTGCGTCAACCTCGAGCGCGTGACGCGCGAGGCCGTCGCCTCGCTCGGCCTGGACGCCGAGATCGAGAAGGTCACCGACTTCCCGACCATCCTCGGCTACGGGGTCATGACCACTCCCGGACTGGTCGTGGACGAGAGAGTCGTGCTCTCTGGGCGTGTCCCGACCGCCGCCCACGTCAAGGAACTGCTCACCGCACCGGTCGCCTGACCGCTCTCGGGTCGGGACAGCTGCTCGCCCTGCCGACGACCTCCGTTCACTGGGTACCGGCGTGCTCGCGGCGATCGCGGCCGCGTGGGTCGCGACGGTCGGCAAAGGACGTGGGCGCGCCTCCAGCTCACGCCGAGGCAGGTCGGCCGGCTGGACGCCGGCGAGGTGCCTCAGATGAACAGCAGCTGGGCGCCGTCGGTCTTCTCGATGAAGTCGCTCGCGCTGATGATCCCCTCGACGTCCTCGTCGAGGTCGGCGAGAGTCAGGTGGTTCATGTCGGCGGACAGCCGGCAGGCCCACAGGTGTCCGCCGGACGCGACGATCTGCTCGAGGAACTCGGGCACGTCCGGGACGTCCAGATCAGCGATCGCCTTCTTCAGCTTGGAGGTGGCCATGTGCGTCATCCCCGGCAGCCCGCCGAGCCCCTGCGGCATGTGCGTGGCCGTGTTGCCGAGCATCGTGAACTTCAGGTCGGCCATCGTCGCCTTCGTGATGATGTCGAGTCCCCAGAACGTGAAGAACAGGTGGGTCTCGACACCCTCGCCCAAGGCCGCGTTGGCAAGGATGAGGCCGGGGTAGGCCATGTCGAGGTTGCCCTTGGAGCAGATGATCGCGAGGGTGCGGCCCTTCGCGTCCTCGGAGCTGAAGTTCGGGACGACCGCGGGTGCGGTCTCGGTCGTGGTCATGTCAGACACATCCAACTGGCTTGGGCAGGCCGGCGACGTAGGCCATCTTCTTGGCCGGCTTCTGCGGGAAGAGGCGGAACAGGTCTTTGACGGGCACACCGCTGCCGGCCGCTGCCCGTCGGAGGGTCGCGGTCTCGCCGCGCTGCGCGAAGTCGTCGCGCAGGAACGTGAGCACGGTGCGGTGCTCATCGGTGAGCTCCAGGCCGATCTGCTGCGCGAGGACTGCCGCGAGCTCGTCGTCCCACTCGGCGGGGTCGGTGAGGAACCCCTCCTCGTTGACGTGGACCTGGTGACCGCCGAGGGTCGTGACTGGCATGGTGCACCTCTCTCAGGACGTGGGAACGGGGGTGTGCTTGCCGACCATGGACATGGCCGATGCCATCGGGAGTGGCCGTCCGGGCAGCAGGACGTTCCAGTAGACCCAGCGGAACGCGAGCTTCCCGAGATGGTTGGCTCTGCTCTCCTTGAGCAGGCTCATCGGTCCGACGTAGGGCGCCGGGTACATGCCGGTCAGGGGTTGGGTCTCGTAGTTGAAGTCGAGCAGCAGGGCTTTGTGGTCGCCGGACTCGACGAAGCAGTTGGCGTGGCCGTCGAACGAGTTGGTCATGGGCCTGCCGGCGGCGAGCTCGACGAGGTTGTCGACCAGGATGTCCGCCGAGAAGTGCGCGACGGATCCCGCCTTGGAGGTGGGGATGTCGGAGGCGTCGCCGACTGCGAAGATCCGCGGGTCGGCGATGGACTGCAGCGTGTGCTTGTCGACCGGGACGAACCCCAGGTCGTCGCCCAGGCCGGAACGGGTGACGAAGTCAGCGCCCATGTTCAGCGGGATCGTCACGAGCAGGTCGAAGGGCACCTCGCGTCCGTCGTAGGACACCAGCGTCTTGTCCTCGATGTGCTCGACCAGGAAGTCGGGCTCTACGGTCACGCCGCGGTCGACGAGCATCGACCCGAGCTGTTCGGCTGCGATGGGCTTGGTGAACGCGCCGTCCAGCGGAGTCACGAAGACCAGGTCGGTGGCGGAGCGCAGCCCGTGCTCGCGCAGCCAGGCGTCCGCCAGGAAGGTGAACTCCAGCGGCGCCACGGGGCACTTGATCGGCATGTCGGTGATGTGGACCACGAGGCGACCGCCGCGGAACCCGTGCAGAGCCTCGGCCAGGGCCTTGGCGCCGTCGAGCGTGTAGAAGTCGAAGATGCTCTGCCGCCACTGTGGGCCGAGCATGCCGGGGGTCTGGTCCGGGCGCGGTGACGTGCCGGACGCGATGACGAGGTAGTCGTACGGCAGCAGCCGACCGTCCAGGAGCACGACCTCCTGTGCGGCAGCGTCCACCCGCTCGACAGCCTCCAGCACCAGGTCCACGCCGTCGTGCACGAAGGCGTGGCGGGACCGGACGAGCTCGTCGGTCGGCCCGCCGAACGGGACGAAGAGGAACCCCGGCTGGTACGGGTGGGTGTCGTCGCGGTCGACCACGGTGATCGCCCAGGTGTCGTCCAGCTTGCGCCGGAGCTTGTTGGCCACCATCGTCCCGGCCGTACCGGCGCCGAGCACCACCACGTTCCTGGTCATGGCGGTCAGCCGGCGATCATTCCGTCGCGGTCGGCGAAGACCACGGCGTCCCAGGTGAGCGTCATCGCTCTCTCCTTTCGACTCCGGGCGAGAACCGCCCGGCCGGGCGGCGAAGCCGCCCTGACTTCTCACCGTGCGCTGGATGCCAGAGCGTGCGTAGAGCACAACGTCCTGGGTACTCGCTCTCCGAGCGCGAAGGCGGGTTCAGTCCGTGCGGGTGGGGTACTTCCGTTCGGCGGGCGCGCTGTTTCCCCGTCGCCAGACCCGGTGCCGCACCGTCGAGGCAAGGATCGTCGCGGCGCGACGAAGGGCCCGTGACTTGCAAAAGTGCAGGTCACGGGCCCTTCGGTGCGCGGAGGATGGGGGATTCGAACCCCCGAGGGCTTTCACCCAACACGCTTTCCAAGCGTGCGCCATAGGCCACTAGGCGAATCCTCCCGGCCGACAGAGGATACCCGACCGGGGACGTGGGACCGAACCGACGGCGAGGGCCGATCGTTCACCTCCGCGTCGCTCGCGAAGGAGAGGATGCGCACCATGACGTCCCTCCTTGCTCCCGACCTGCAGCATGACCTGGACCTGGCGCTCAGCGCCGTCGATGCGGGGCTGGCCGTCGTCCGACGGGCCGACGACCGGGCGGTCCTGCGGCTCAAGGGCCCGAACGACCTGGTCACGGCCGTCGACCTGGCGACGGAGGACGCCGTCGTGCGCACGCTGCGCGAGGGGTCGCCGCTCCCGGTCCAGGGCGAGGAGGGCACGCCGCAGGAGGACGCGGACGACCGGTGGGTGGTCGACCCGATCGACGGGACCGCGAACTTCGTCGCCGGTCTGCCGCTCGTGGCGTGCACGCTGGCGCGGCTCTCGGGCGGTGAGCCGGTGGTGGGCGTCACCGCCGACGTGACCACCGGGGAGATCGTGTGGGGCGCGTGCGGTGTCGGGACCTGGCGTCGGGCGGCCGGCGGCGACGTGCGGATGTCGACCGTTGGCGGCCCGATCGACTCGCTGACGGTCACCGTCGGAGACCTGTCGTGGACGTCGGGGCCCCCGTGGTCGCTCGACGTGCGGGCGGCCGCGCTGCGGGAGGCGGCCGCAACCTTCGGCAAGGTGCGGGTGGTCGGAACCTCCGCGACCGAGCTGGCGTGGGTGGCGACCGGGCGGACGTCCGCGTCGTTGGCCTTCGGGAACGCGGCCTGGGACGTCGTGGCTGGTGTGGTGCTGGTCCGAGAGGCGGGCGGGGTCGTCCTGGATGCGCGGGGTGAGCCCTGGTCGCTCGCGTCCGACTCGATCCTGGCGGCGGCGTCGCCCGAGATCGCGGACGCGATGGTCGCCGCCGTCGCGCGTGGCCTCGCGGCGGTCTGACCGGCCGGTCCGGTTTCCGCCGACGAGGGTCGGTCCGTCGAGCTGGTCGGCGCCAGAGTGTCGAGATCCGTCGTGGCGCGCGTCATGCAGTCATGCCCACCATCGCCGTCACCACCGATGCGCTCCTCGTCTCCACCGGGATCGCGTTCGCGCTGGGGATCGTCGGCTGCTCCCGCCGCACCGCCCGGCAGTGGGTGGGACACGGCGTCATGGGGTTCGCGATGGCGGCCATGGTCGCGCCCTCCCGGGACCCGCTCGGACCCGCGGTGTGGGCGGTCGTCCTCGGGGGCATGGTCCTGTGGACCGCGGTGGCTGCGCTGCACGAGCGCGCGGCGGGGGACGTACCGGGACCGTCCGCGTTCGAGTCGGCGCGGGAGGTCGTCGAGCTGGGCCTCATGGCCGTGCTCGTCCTGGTCATGCCGGCGGTGCACGGTCGGAGCGTCATGCTCCCGAGCGGACACCATGGCGAGACCGCCACCGACGTCCGCACGCTCGTCCTGACGGTGCTCGCCGGGTGGTTGACGGCGGCCGTGGCGCTGCACGCGCGCGTGGCGTCGGCGGGCTCGCGCCACACCCACCGGACCCCTGCGGCGGTGGGCGGGTCGGTCGCGGCGGTCGGCACGATGGCGGCGATGGCCGCGATGTGACTCAGCGCTCGTCGGCAGCGCCGAGCACCGGCTTGATGTCGACGACGGGGGTGCCGTCGACGGCTTCGCAGCCGGACACGTGCAGGCGCAGGCCGTCGACGCGCAGGAGCCGGACGCGGTGCAGGCCGATCGGGTTCGGCCGGTCGGGGGAGCGCGTCGCGAACACGCCGGTGACAGGTCGTGAGGCGTCGCCGCGCGGGTGGACGGCGAGGGTCGTGCGGTCGGCGAGGTGGAACCAGGTGAGCAGCAGGAGGTCGTCACCGGGGTGCAGGTCGGCGGCGGCGGCGGCGACCGACGGGTCGAGCTCGACGACGACGTCGGGGGCGCCCTCGTCGCCCTGCCGTGCGGCGTCGGACGGGTCGGCCACCGGGCTGCGCACCCAGCCGATCGGACGGAGCTCGGCGGCGGTCACAGGCTGAACCGCGCGACCTGGCGGATCTTGTTCGTCGCGTCCAGCGCCGCGACCTTGTAGGCCTCGGACAGCGTCGGGTAGTTGAGGACGGTGTCGACGAGGTAGTCGACGGTGCCGCCGCACGCCATGATCGCCTGACCGATGTGGACGAGGTCGGTGGCGGAGGTCCCGAAGATGTGGACGCCGAGCAGCTCCCGGGTCTCGGTGTGGACGAGGAGCTTGAGCATCCCGTAGGAGTCGCCGACGATCTGGCCGCGGGCGAGCTCGCGGTACCGCGCGACCCCGACCTCGTAGGGGACGGCCTCGGTGGTGAGCTCCTCTTCGGTGCGGCCGCAGTAGGAGATCTCGGGGATCGTGTAGATGCCGATGGGCTGGACGGACTGGAGCTCGCGGGCCGGCTCGTCGAACGCGTGGTACGCCGCGAGCCGCCCCTGGTCCATGCTCGTCGCCGCGAGCGCGGGGAACCCGATGACGTCGCCGACCGCGAAGATGTTCGGGACCTCCGTGCGGTACTGCTCGTCGACGGCGATGCGTCCGCGGGAGTCGGCCGAGAGTCCCGCTGCCGCCAGGTTGAGCGCGTCCGTCTGCCCCTGCCGTCCCGCCGAGTACATGACGGCGTCGGCGGCGATCCGCTTGCCGGACGCCAGCCGGGTCACGGTGCCGTGCGTGTTGCTGTCGACGCCGGCTACCTCCTCACCGAACCGGAACGACACCGACAGGTCCCGCAGGTGGAACTTCAGCGACTCGGCGACCTCGGGGTCGCACATCTCGAGCATGGCCGGGCGCTTGTCGATGACGGTGACGCGGGTGCCCAGGGCGGCGAACATCGACGCGTACTCGATGCCGATGATCCCGGCGCCGACGACCACCATCGAGTTCGGCACCTTCTCCAGCGCGAGGACGCCGTCGGAGTCGAGGACCGTGCTCCCGTCGAACTGGACCGTGGTCGGCCGGTGCGGCTTGGAGCCGGTGGCGACGATGACGAACCGGGCGGTGACCTGGGTGCGTCGGATGCCGTCGTCGTCGAGGATGCCGAGCGTGTGCGCGTCCAGGAACGACCCGGTGCCGCTGAGGATGTCGATGTGGTTGCGCAGCAGCTGGGCGCGGATGACCTCGTGCTCACGGCCGATGACGTGCTGGGTCCGCGCGAACAGGTCCTCCATCGTGATGTCGGACTTCACGCGGTAGCTGGCGCCGTACACCTCCCGCTGCGCCATGCCCGTCAGGTACATGACCGCCTCGCGCAGGGTCTTGCTCGGGATGGTCCCCGTGTTCGTCGAGACGCCGCCCATCATGTGCCGGCGCTCGATGATGGCGACCTTGTGCCCCAGCTTGGCCGCGGCGATCGCGGCCTTCTGCCCGCCCGGGCCGGTCCCGACGACGACGAGGTCGTAGTCGTAGCGCTCGGGGATCTCGAGGGTGCCGTCGCTGGCCATCCTCGAAGTCTGCCCGCGAACGTCGCGTCGCGAGAGTCGAGCGGATGACCGGCGTGTGAACGAGGGCGCGCGCTGGGTTAGGCTCTTCCCCGACCCCTCGTGCGGCGTCATCTCGCTGAACTCCCCCAGGGCCGGAAGGCAGCAAGGGCAGGTGAGCTCTGGCGGGTGTGCGGGGGGTCCTTTCTATGCGCGCAGCGCGAGCCTCGTGAACGTCTGGCCGGCGCCCGCCTCGCGCTTGAGCCGCCGGACGAACAGGTCGAGGGCCGCCGGGTCCGCGACGACCGCGTGCAGCAGGTAGTCGTACGAGCCGGTGACGTGCACGGCGTCGAGCACCTGCGGGAAGCCGCGGAGTGCCGCGGTGAACGACTCGTTCGTGGTCCCGTCGGCCAAGCGCACCTCGACGAACACCTCGAGCCCGGTGCCGGGCCGTGCGGGGGGCGACGACGCGGTCACGATGGTGAACCCGCGGATGGTGCCGTCGTCGACCAGGCGGCGGACGCGGTTCGCAGCGGCGTTCGGGCTGAGACCGACGCGCGCGCCGAGGTCGCTGTAGGAGAGCCGCGCATCTGCGGTCAGCTCGCGGAGGATTGCGTCGTCGATGCTGTCCATACGGCGATGATCGCAGTCGCACAGCGATCTTCGCAGGAGGCGCGAGCGGCATCGGCCACCCTGGAGAGCATGTCCCCAGCGTTTGCCCTCGGTGTCTTAGCCGGGCTGTCGGTCGCGATGCCCGTCGGCCCGGTGGGCGTCCTGCTCCTGCGCAGCGGGCTGGTCGACGGCGTGCGGGTGGCGGTCGCGGCGGCCTGCGGGATCGCGACGGTCGACGTCTTGTACGCGGTGGTGGCGGTGGCCGTCGGGACCCCGGTGAGCCGGGCCGTCGGCGAGCACGCCGCCCTGGTGCGCGGGGTGAGCGCCGCGGTCCTCGTCGTGATCGGTGTCGTCGGTCTCGTCGCGGCCACCCGCCAGGCCGCTCCCGACCCCGGGCAGGACCGGACGACCACGGCGGTGCGGAGCTACGGACGGTTCGTCGCGCTGACGGCGGTCAACCCGCTCACCGCCGTCACGTTCACGGCGATCGCGGTCGGCCTGGCGGCACTGGTGGGTGGCGCGGGGTCCGTCGTCGCGTTCGTCGTGGGGGTCGGCCTCGCCTCGCTCGCCTGGCAGCTCCTGCTCGCCGTCTCCAGCGGGCTGCTCGGTCTGCGGCTGCCGCCGGTCGCCCGGACGTGGGTGTCGGTCGCCGGATCGGTCGTCGTGGTGGCCGCCGGCGTCGCGCTCGTCGTCTGAGGCCGCCGTCATCCGACGGTCCGACGCCGGTCCCCCTGCGGGTGCACGCCCGGCGGGAGGGAACGACCCCGGGGTCCGACGCGGCGTCCCGCCGTCGCCGGGGAGCCTGGGCACCATGAACACCGCCACCGCACGCCTGTCCGCCCGCGGCCTGGTCAAGCGTTTCGGCTCGACGACCGCGCTCGCCGGGGTCGACGTCGACCTCGCCGGCGGGGAGTCGCTCGCCGTCATGGGCCCGTCCGGCTCCGGCAAGTCGACGCTGCTGCACTGCCTCGCGGGCATCCTGCTGCCCGACTCCGGCACGGTCGCGCTCGACGGCACGGAGGTCGGCGGGCTGTCCGACCGCGAGCGCTCGCTCCTGCGCCGCAAGCACTACGGCTTCGTGTTCCAGTTCGGCCAGCTGCTCTCGGAGCTGCCCGCGATCGAGAACGTGGCCCTGCCGGCGATGCTCCTGGGCACCCCGCGGAGGGAGGCCACCGATCTGGCGGGACGGTGGTTGGGGTCGCTCGGGCTCGCCGGCATGGAGGCTCGACGGCCCGGTGAGCTGTCCGGCGGGCAGGCGCAGCGCGTCGCGGTCGCTCGGGCGCTCATCACCGGTCCCGCGGTGGTCTTCGCCGACGAGCCGACGGGCGCACTCGACCAGAGCACCGGCCACGACGTGATGCGGATCCTCACGGAGACGACGAAGGCCGCGGGGGCGTCGCTCGTCGTCGTGACCCACGATGCGCAGGTCGCCGACTGGTGCGACCGCCGCATCGAGGTGCGCGACGGGCTCGTCCGGCAGGCAGAGGCCGCACGATGAACACCGTCCTCTCGCTCGCGCCCCGGTTCCAGCGGGCGGGCGGTCGGGACGCGCGCGTCACCACCGCGCTGGCCATCACCGCGTTCGCCGTGAGCACCGGCCTGACGCTGAGCGTCGTCGGCGGGCTGCTCGGCTTCGCGGCGCGCGCCGACCTCCCGCTGGCCCCCGGCGAGCAGGACGTGCGCAGCCTCTACGAGACCCTCGCGTGGGTGGCCGTCATCCTGCTCGTCGTGCCGCTGGTCACGCTCGGTGGCGCCGCGGCCCGGCTGGGGGTCGCCCGCCGGGACGCCCGCCTGGCGACGCTCCGGCTGCTCGGCGCGACGCCTCGCGAGGTGGTCGGCCTGACTGTCGCCGAGACCGCGTGGCAGGGGCTCGTCGGCGCGGTCCTCGGCATCCTGCTCTACGTCGTGCTGCTGCCGCTGTGCGCGCTGCTGCCGTTCCAGGGCACCACGTTCAGCGTCGCCGAGCTGTGGGTCGGGTGGCAGGGGCTCGCGATCGCGCTCGTGGCGGTGCCGCTCCTGGCCGCGCTGTCCGGTGCGTTCTCGCTGCGGCGCGTCGCGGTGTCTCCCCTGGGGGTCGCCCGGCGGGAGACGCCGAAGAAGATGACGTGGCTGCGCGTCGTGGTCGCCGCCGTCGGGATCGGCACGTTCATGCTCGTCAGCGCCGTCGCCGGCGCGCTCGGTGCCGCCGCCGTGGCGGCGCTCCTCGGGGCGATGGCCGTCGGCTTCGCGACCCTCAACGCCGTCGGGCCGTGGGTGCTCGGGCTCGTCGGCAAGGTGCAGCTGCGCCGCGCGACGACCCCCGCCCGGCTGCTCGCCGCTCGCCGGCTCCTCGACGACCCCAAGGCCGCGTGGCGGGTGGTCGGCGGGCTGGGGCTCGCGGGGTTCGTGGCCGGGGCGCTCGCGGTCCTGCCGTCGATGACCGCGATCGACACGTCGCAGGACCCGCAGGGCGCGATCCTCATGGACGACCTGGTGACGGGCGCCATGGTGACGCTGGTCGTCGCGTTCCTGCTCGCGGCCGTGTCCGCGGGCATCGCGCAGGCCGCGTCCGTGCTGGACCGGCGCCGGGAGATCGCACTGCAGAACCTCGCCGGGACTCCCGTCGAGCTGCACGACTCCGTCCGCCGGCGCACCGTGCTGGTGCCGCTGCTGTTCGTCGCCGTCGGGTCCGCGGTGACCGCGCTCGTCATGTTCTTCCCGCTGCTCGGGCTGGCCGCCGTCTCGTCCCCGCAGGGTCCGCTCATGCTCGTCGCGTTTCTCGCGGGCGGCTGCGCGCTGGTGTTCGCCGCGACGGAGACCTCGCGGCCGCTGCTGCGGTCGGTGCTGGCGGACACGGTGGTCCGCGCGGACTGACGGCAGTCGGGTGCCCGTCCGGGCAGGCTGCTCGTCTGCTCCTTGACGACCTGACGGGGCCCGCGCTGCACTGGACGGAGTCGCGGTCTGGTCGCACGGCAGGGGGCCTCTCGACATGACGCAGACGACGAGCTCCGAGGTGGGTGCCCGGTTGCGCGCGGCCGTGCGCGGCCGCGTGTGGCAGCGGGACGACGACGGGTACGACGACGCCCGTCGCGTGTGGAACGGTGCGGTCGACCGCCGGCCGGCCGTCGTGGTCCGGTGCGCCGACGCGGACGACGCGCGGACGGCGCTGCTCGTCGCACGCGACAGCGGCGCAGCGCTCTCGGTACGCGGCGGCGGGCACGACTGGGCCGGCCGGGCGCTGGACGACGGCGGTGTCGTGCTCGACCTGTCCGCGCTGCGGGGCGTCGAGGTCGACCCCGCTGCGGGCGTGGCTGTGGCGCAGGGCGGCGCACTCGTCGCGGACGTCGTGGACCCGGCTGCCGCGCACGGTGTGGGCACCGCGACGGCCGTCGTGCGGACCGTCGGGATGGCGGGCATGACGCTCGCCGGTGGGTACGGCGGGCTCGCGGGGCAGTTCGGTCTCGCGCTCGACAACCTGCTCTCCGCCGATGTCCTGCTCCCCGACGGGACCCGGGTGGTCGCGGGGCCCGACGGAGACGCCGAGCTGTTCTGGGCGTTGCGCGGCGGCGGCGGGAACTTCGGCATCGTGACCGCGGCGCGCTACCGGCTGCTCCCGCTGGGCCCGGTGCTCGGCGGCATGGTCCTGTACCCGCACGAACAGGCCGTCCAGGTCCTGCGCGGCTACCGTGACGTGCTCGCCACGGCCCCCGACGAGCTCACCGTGATGGCCGGCTTCGTCGGCGGACCGACGGGGGAGGCGGCGGTGTTCGTCGCGCCGACGTGGAGCGGGGACCTCGACGCGGGTGAGGCGGCGGTGGCACCGCTGCTGCGGCTCGGTACGCCGGTCGCCGGTGGCGTCGGCCCCCTGCCCTACCCCGAGCTGATCCGGATGTTCGAGGCCGGCGCCCATTCCGGCCAGCACTACGCGCTCGGCACGCGATGGCTGCCCACGCTGACCGACGACGCGATCGAGGTGCTCGCCGAGGCCGCCGCGACCTGGCCGTCGCCGTCGTCGCTGCTGGCGCTGCACCACTTCCACGGCGCCGCCACCCGGGTCGCCCCGGACGCGACCGCGTTCGCGCTGCGCCAGGAGCACGTGCTGGCGGAAGTGATCGCAGCCTGGCCGGGCGGCGATGCCGCTCCGCACCGCGCGTGGGTCGCGCGGGTCACGGACGCCCTCGCGCCCGGAGCGCTGCCCGGTGGGTACCCGAACATCCTGGGTCCGGACGACACGGAGCGCGCTCGGCTCGGCTTCGGCGCGAACGCCGACAGGCTGCTCGCTGCCAAGCGCCGCTACGACCCGGACGGCGTGCTCACCGCGATCGCTTCTCTCGGCGCCTGAGCGGCGACGGCTGTCAGCGCGGGCGTCTAGAGTCCGTGGCGTGACGACAGCCCTGTACCGCCGCTACCGGCCCGAGAACTTCGCCGAGGTGATCGGCCAGGACCACGTCACGGCTCCTCTGCGGCAGGCGCTGCGCAGCGGTCAGGTGAACCACGCCTACCTGTTCTCCGGCCCGCGCGGCTGTGGCAAGACGACGTCGGCGCGCATCCTCGCCCGCATCCTCAACTGCGCGCAGAACACCGAGGAGAACCCCACCGACACCCCGTGCGACGTGTGCCCGTCGTGCGTCGAGCTTGCGCGCGGGGGACCAGGCAGCCTGGACGTCGTGGAGATCGACGCGGCGAGCCACGGCGGTGTCGACGACGCCCGTGAGCTGCGGGAGCGCGCCACGTTCGCGCCCGCGCGGGACCGCTACAAGGTCTTCATCCTCGACGAGGCGCACATGGTCTCGAACCAGGGCTTCAACGCGCTGCTCAAGATCGTCGAGGAGCCGCCGCCGCACATCAAGTTCATCTTCGCGACGACGGAGCCGGACAAGGTCATCGGCACCATCCGCTCGCGCACCCACCACTACCCGTTCCGGCTGGTCCCGCCCGACGTGCTCGTGCCGTACCTGCAGCAGCTGTGCGACAGCGAGGGCGTGCCCGTGGCGTCCGGCGTGCTGCCGCTCGTGGTGCGCGCCGGCGGCGGCTCCGTGCGGGACACGCTCTCGGTGCTCGACCAGCTGATCGCGGGCTCGGGCGGTGGCGAGCTCGGGTACGAGGGCGCCGCCGCGCTGCTCGGGTACACGCAGGCGTCGTTGCTGGACGACCTGACCGAGGCGATCGCGGCCCGTGACGGCGCCTCGGCGTTCCGGGTGGTCGAGCGCGTGATCTCCACCGGCCACGAGCCGCGGCGCTTCGTCGAGGACCTGCTGGAGCGCCTGCGCGACCTCATCGTCATCGCGGCCTCCGGCGACGCCGCCGACGCCGCCCTGCGCGACGTCCCCACCGACCAGCTGGACCGCATGCGCCTGCAGGCCCGCCACCTGGGTGCCTCCGAGCTGTCGCGGTCGGCGGACCTCTGCAACGCCGCGCTCACCGAGATGACCGGCGCGACGTCGCCCCGTCTGCACCTCGAGCTGCTCATGGCGCGGCTCCTGCTCCCCGCGGTCGAGGACTCACGCTCCGGCTTCGGCGCTCGGCTCGACCGGCTGGAGCGCGGGCTGCCCGCCGACGGCGCCGCGGCCGTCCGGGTCCCGGTCGCCGCCGCGCCCGCTGCGCCGCCGGCCGCCGCGCCGCCGGCCGCCGCGCCGCCCGTCGCCGTCCCGGCCCCCCGCCCTGAGCCGGTGCCGGTCGAGCGCGCGCAGCCTGCCGCGCCGGTGGTGGCGCCGACGAGCGACGACACTCCCGACGCGGAATCGTCGATCGCCGACGACAGCCCGCCGTGGGATGTCCCCCCGGCACCGAGCGCTACCGAGCCTGTCGTCCCCGACGCACCGGCCACGTCGGCGACCCCCGCAGCGGCGGTGGAACCAGCCGCAGTCGCGTCGTCGGCCCCCGAGGTCCAGCCGGCTGCTGCTCCGCCCGCCGCGCCCCGGTCGCCCGCACGCACGACCGGCGGACCCGACACCGAGGTGCTGCGCCGCCGCTGGCCCGAGGTCCTCGAGACCGTCAAGGGTCTGCGCCGGGTCACGTGGGCGCTCATCGACCCGCGCAACGCCCAGGTGGCCGAGCTCGACGCGACGACGCTGAAGGTGGCCTTCGACAACCCCGCGCTCGCGACCACGTTCCGCAACGGCGCCCACGCGGACGTCGTCGCCCGGGCCGTGCGGGAGACGCTCGGGTTCGACGTGCGGGTCGAGGGCATCCTCGCCGAGCAGGCGACGTCGACCCCGGCCCCCGCCGCGGCTGCGCCCCGGCCTGCCGCCGACGAGCGCAGCAACCCCCGGGCGGTCACCCCGGCGGAGGCGGCGGCGTCGTGGGACGACGAGCCCCCGATGCCGGAACCGCCCGACGACGAGCCCGGCGAGCCCGCTGTCCCGGACGCGCCGCCGCACGACGTCGCACCGCCGGCGCCCGGCACCGCCCGCGAGCGCGGCATGGCGGCTGCGCGGGAGTCGGCGTCGCGCGTGATCCCGGGAGTGCCCGACGAACCGTCGCCGGACGACCCGGACATCACCACGTCGAGCCTCATCGGCGCCCCCCTGGTCGCGCAGATGCTCGGCGGGACCGTCATCGACGAGCAGCTGGACGACGGCACGTCGTGAGCCGGCTGCCCGGCGGCCTGCACCATCTCGAGATCTGGGTGGCGGACCTGCCTGCGGCGGAGCGGAGCTGGGGCTGGCTGCTCGCGCGGCTGGGCTACGAGGTCCGGGACCGCTGGCCCGACGGCGTGAGCTGGTCCCGTGGTGACGGGCCGTACGTGGTCGTCGAGTCGGGACCGGACGTCGCCGCGGCACCGCACGACCGCCTGCGTCCGGGCCTGAACCACCTCGCGCTGTGGGGTGGGACCAGGGCGGAGCTGGACGCTCTCGTGACCGCCGCGCCGGAGCACGGCTGGTCGCTCCTGTTCGCCGACCGGCACCCGTTCGCGGGCGGTCCGGAGCACTACGCGGCCTACCTGGAGAACGCGGAAGGCTTCGAGGTGGAGCTGGTGGCGTCCGACGTCGGGACAGGAACCACCCCGTAGGCTGACGGTGTGTACGAAGGCGCGGTCCAGGACCTGATCGACGAGCTCGGGCGACTGCCCGGGGTCGGTCCCAAGAGCGCCCAGCGCATCGCGTTCCACATCCTGTCGGCGGATCCGGCGGACGTCCGACGGCTGTCGGACGCGCTCACCGAGGTGAAGCTGCGGGTCCGGTTCTGCGAGATCTGCGGGAACGTCGCGCAGGAGCCGCAGTGCCGCATCTGCCGCGACCCGCGCCGCTCGCCGACGTCGATCTGCGTGGTCGAGGAGTCCAAGGACGTCGTCGCCATCGAGCGCACCCGGGAGTTCCGCGGCAAGTACCACGTGCTCGGCGGGGCCATCAACCCGATCGCCGGCGTCGGCCCGGACGACCTGCGCATCGCGGGCCTGATGACCCGCCTCGCCGACGGCACCGTCACCGAGGTCATCCTGGCCACGGACCCGAACGTCGAGGGCGAGGCGACGGCCACGTACCTGGCGCGGCTGCTGGTCCCGATGGGGCTGACGGTCAGCCGGCTGGCGTCGGGGCTGCCGGTGGGTGGGGATCTGGAGTACGCCGACGAGGTCACCCTCGGCCGGGCGTTCGAGGGCCGCCGACGGATCAGCGCGTAGGGAGAGCAAGATGACCAGAGCCGACGCCGACCTCCGCGACATCGCCGAGTCCGTCGCGACCGAGGCCCGCAGCTACCTGACGACGATCACCGAGGTCGCCTCGGGGGCGAACCCGGACGCGTCGTTGCCGTTGCTGCTGCTCGCGGTGAGCGACATGCTCGCGGCGGGTGCCCGGTTGGGTGCGACCACCGACGTCGTGCCGTCCGAGCGGTTCGAGCCGGACGTCGGACCGGACCCGGACGTCGAGCCGCTGCGGGCCAACCTGGCGAACGTGTTCGAGGGCATCGACGAGTACGCCGAGGTGGTCGACCCGCTCCTCGGCGTCGACGTCCAGCCCGCGAGCGTGTCGGGCGACCTGGTCGCGATCGCCGGTGCGCTGGCCCAGGGTCTGCGGCACTACGAGACCGGCGGCGTGCTCGAGGCCCTCTGGTGGTGGCAGTTCTCCTACCTGTCCGACTGGGGCGAGCGAGCGTCGAGCGTCCTGCGGACCCTGCAGACGATGCTGGCGCACCTGCGTCTGGACGTGGAGGACGACGTCGCCGCAGAGGCCGAGTACGACGCGCTGCAGCCCTGACCCCACCAGGCGACGCGCGGGCACAGTCGCAGAGGCCGAGTACGACGCCCTGCAGCCCTGACCCCACCAGGCGACGCGCGGGCACAGTCGCAGAGGCCGAGTACGACGCCCTGCAGCCCTGACGCTCGCGGTGCGGTGCAGTGTCAGCAGCCCACCCGGCTGCTCGCGATCACGACGTCGTCGAACCACAGCGTGTCGCTGCCTTCGCCGTAGCTCTCCCAGCCGAGCCGCAGGTCCGTCAGGCGCGGCGACCACGCCTTGGCCAACCACTGACCGTCGATGTCGTGCGTCGGCGTGCCGTCCACGATCAGGCCCCGGATGGCGTAGCCGTCGACCCGCGTGAGCATGCGACCCGTGCGGTCCACCTCGATCTCCACGCAGGCCCAGTACGACGCCGGCAGCGACGCGCTCAGCGCCACGCCCGCGGGGCTCTGCTCCGGGAGGGTGGCGTCGTCGGACGAGCGGTTCCACTGCAGCCGCCCGTTCTGGCCGCCCATCCGCAGGTCACGGTTGCCGTCGTTCGCGTCGTTCATCGCGAGGAACGTGGTGTGCGAGGTCGGCAGCTCGGTGGTGTGCCGGACGTAGAAGCGCACGTAGTACGTCTGCGACAGCCGGGTCAGGTCGGCCGCCGCCTGGGCGAACACGTGGTTGCAGTAGCCCGCGGCGCCGACGATCTTGAGCGAGCGGGTGCCGGAGTGCGCGACCGTGCTGTCGATCGAGGCGGTCCCGTTGCCCGAGCAGTCGGGATGCTGCACGGTCCACGGGCTGCTGGGCGTCGTGCCGGTCTGGGACTCGAGGCCGTCGCAGAAGAGCGCGGTGCCGCAGTCGGGGTCGCTCGGGACGGCGGGCGTCGGAGTCGCGGTGGGCGTGGGGGTGGGAGTGGGCGTGACGGTCTGCGTGGGCTGCGGCATCGTCGGCCAGTCGGTCGGAACCGGGGCGGAGGGCGTGACGGGCGCCGTGGTGGACGGTGCCGTGCCGTTACAGGCGACGCCGTTGAGGGCGAACGCGGCGGGCACGGTGTTGGAGCCTGCGTAGGTGCCCTGGAAGCCGAACGAGGTGCTGCCACCTGCCGGGATGTCGCCGTTCCACGCTGCGTTGGTCGCCGTGACGCTGGGGCCGTACTGGACGATCGTGGCGTTCCACCCCTGCGTCACGGTCTGGCCCGACGGGAAGAACCACGTGAGGGTCCACCCGTGCACGGCCTCGCCGGGGGTCACCCGGACGTCGGCGGTGAAGCCCCCGGGCCACGAGTTCGCGGTCCACGTGACCTTGCACCCGGTCGCGGCCTGCGCGGACAGCCCGACGACCGTCCCGACGACGGCGAGGACACAGGCGAGCAACAACGCGAGCGCGGCGCGGGGCAGTGACATGGTGGTTCCTCTCGGTCGCGCGCCCGAGCCCCCTGCGGTCAGGCGTCGCACCTGGCAGCGTGGTGGCCCGCGCGCCGCACCGGGAGGGCCCCAAACGCTTCACCATGAGCGGCGACGATCCGGCATCTGAAACTCGCTGCCCACCTGGTGGGCACGCACGTACACTCGCCCGGACCTGTCCCGAGCCCGCGAAAAGAGCTCTCCCGTGGCCCTGATCGTGCAGAAGTACGGCGGTTCCTCCGTCGCCGACGCCAGCAGCATCAAGCGCGTCGCCAAGCGCGTCGCCGAGGCGAAGCGCGCCGGTCACGACGTCGTCGTGGTGGTCAGCGCGATGGGCGACACCACGGACGAGCTCATCGACCTGGCGCGGCAGGTCACCCCGCTGCCGCCGCAGCGCGAGATGGACATCCTGCTGACCGCCGGCGAGCGCATCTCGATGTCGCTGCTCGCGATGGCCATCCACAACCTCGGCGTCGACGCCAAGTCGTTCACCGGGCAGCAGGCCGGGGTCATCACCGACGAGTCCTACGGCAAGGCGCGGATCATCGACGTCACGCCCAGCCGCATCCGGGACACCGTCGCGCGGGGCTCTGTCGCCATCGTCGCGGGGTTCCAGGGCGTCAACCCGTCCACCAACGACGTGACCACGCTCGGTCGCGGAGGCTCGGACACCACGGCGGTCGCGCTCGCCGCGTCGCTCAAGGCCGACGTGTGCGAGATCTACACGGACGTCGACGGCGTGTTCACCGCGGACCCGCGGATCGTGCCGACCGCCCGCAAGCTGGACCGGGTCAGCTACGACGAGATGCTCGAGCTCGCGGCCAGCGGCGCCAAGGTGCTGGTCCTGCGCTGCGTCGAGTACGCGCGCCGGTACGGGGTACCGATCCACGTGCGCTCGTCGTTCACCACTCATACGGGCACCTTCGTGACCGACCAGCCCGCCGCTGAAGGAGAGATTGTGGAACAGCCGATCATCGCCGGCGTCGCGCACGACCGCAGCGAGGCCAAGATCACGGTCGTCGGCGTGCCCGACGTGCCCGGCAAGGCGGCGCGCATCTTCGAGGTCGTCGCCAGCGCCGGCGTGAACATCGACATGATCGTGCAGAACGTCTCGGTCGCCGCGACGGGCCTGACGGACATCTCCTTCACGCTGCCCGCCACGGACGGCGCGGCCGCCACGGCGGCGCTCAGCGAGCACCAGCCCGACATCGGCTTCGCGTCGCTGCAGTACGACGACACCATCGGCAAGCTCTCGCTCATCGGCGCGGGCATGCGGTCGCACCCCGGGGTCTCGGCGCGGCTGTTCGCCGCGCTGTCGGACGCGGGCGTCAACATCGAGATGATCTCGACGTCGGAGATCCGGATCTCCGTGGTCACGCGTGCCGACTCGCTCGACGAGGCGGTCCGCGCGGTGCACACGGCGTTCGACCTGGACTCCACAGAAGACGAGGCCGTCGTGTACGGCGGGACGGGACGGTAGGGACATGGGACTGAACATCGCGGTGGTCGGTGCCACCGGCCAGGTCGGCAGCGTCATGCGCCGGCTGCTGGACGAGCGCGACTTCCCGGTCGCCTCGATCCGCTATTTCGCGTCGTCGCGCTCGGCGGGGACCACGCTGCCCTGGAAGGGCGCGGACGTGGTGGTCGAGGACATCGAGACCGCCGACCTCTCGGGCATCGACGTCGCTCTGTTCTCCGCGGGCGGCGCCGCCTCGAAGGTGCACGCCCCCCGGTTCGCCGCGGCCGGTGCGCTGGTCATCGACAACTCCTCGGCGTGGCGTCGAGACCCCGAGGTCCCGCTCATCGTCTCCGAGGTGAACCCGGGCGCGCTCGCGGGTGCCGTCAAGGGCATCATCGCCAACCCGAACTGCACCACCATGGCCGCGATGCCGGTGCTCAAGGTCCTGCACGACGAGGCGCAGCTGACGCGCCTGGTCGTCTCCACCTACCAGGCGGTCTCGGGCTCGGGGCTCGCCGGGGCCGACGAGCTGGACAGCCAGATCCGCGCGGCCGTCGAGCAGGACACGCTCGCGCTCGTGCACGACGGGTCCGCGGTGACGCTGCCCGCTCCCGTGAAGTACGTCCGGCCCATCGCGTTCGACGTCATCCCGCTGGCCGGTTCGATCGTGGAGGACGGGCTGAACGAGACCGACGAGGAGCAGAAGCTCCGGCACGAGTCGCGCAAGATCCTCGACATCCCCGGCCTGCTGGTGTCGGGCACGTGCGTGCGCGTCCCGGTGTTCACCGGGCACTCGCTGTCGATCAACGCCGAGTTCGCTCGTCCGCTGAGCCCCGAGCGTGCCGCCGAGCTGCTGGCCGACGCGCCGGGCGTGCAGCTGACCGACGTGCCGACGCCGCTGCAGGCCGCCGGGCAGGACCCGTCGTTCGTCGGCCGTCTGCGTCAGGACGAGGGCGTCGAGGGCGGTCGCGGCCTCGCGCTGTTCATCAGCAACGACAACCTCCGCAAGGGCGCCGCGCTGAACGCGGTCCAGATCGCGGAGCTCGTGGCGGCCCAGCGCCTCACCGCCGTCTGACACACCCACAACGTCCGCACTCGAGAGGGTTCCCACCCTCACGAGTGCGGACGTTGCTGTGTTCCCACCCGTTGCGTCCGCAGATTCGCGCGCCCTGGCGACCGGATGTGCGGACGCAACGGTGGTGACGTCGCGACGTCCGCGGATTCGCGCGTCCGGACGACCGGATGTGCGGACGCAGGGCGCGGTGAACCCCTTGTGCCGTGCCGGCGTTCTATGGTTAGTTGGTCAAGTAACGAACCACAGAACGGAGGCACGCGATGTTCGACGGGCGTGACCCCCTGTACGTGCAGATCGCCGACCAGATCCGGTCGGACGTGCTCACCGGAGCCCTGCGAGCGGAGGAACAGGTCATGTCGACCACGCAGTACGCGACGACGTTCCGCATCAACCCGGCGACCGCCGCCAAGGCGTTCACCGAGCTGGTCGACGAGGGCGTCCTCTACAAGCGCCGCGGCATCGGCATGTTCGTCGCCGAGGGCGCCCGTGAGCAGCTGCTCGCCCAGCGCCGGGCCTCGTTCTTCGCCGACGTCGTCGAGCCGATGCTCGAGCAGGCGCGCGTGCTGGGCATCGGCGTCGAGGAGATCGTCGAGCGGCTCCGCGAGAAGGAGGGACCGCGATGAGCGGCTTCGGCGTCGAGGTCCGGGACCTCACCGCCCGCTACGACGCGACCGTCGCTCTCGACTCGGTGTCGTTCACCATCCGCCCCGGTGTGATCACCGGGCTGCTCGGCCGCAACGGCTCGGGCAAGACCACCGCGCTGTCGGTGCTGGCGGCCTTCAAGCGCCGCGCCTCGGGCACGGTGCTCGTCGACGGGGAGGACCCGTGGGAGAACGAGCGGGTCCTGGCAGGCACGTGCCTGGTCCGCGAGAGCGGTGACGTCGCCCAGGACCAGAAGCTGAAGGACACCCTCGAGTTCCTGGCCGACCGGCGGCCGCTCTTCGACACCCAGCTCGCGGGTGCACTCATGGACCGGTTCGAGCTGGACCCCCTGAACCGGCCCGACCGGCTGTCGCGCGGCAAGCGCTCGGCGTTCGGCGTGGTGGTCGGCATCGCGAGCCGCACGCCGCTGACCCTGCTCGACGAGGTGCACCTGGGGATGGACGCTCCGTCGCGGTACGCGTTCTACGACGCGCTCCTGGCGGACTGGCTGGAGCACCCGCGCACGATCGTCCTGTCGAGCCACCTCATCGGGGAGATCGAGCGCCTGCTGGAGGACGTCGTGATGCTCGACCGGGGCGCCGTGCTGACGGTCTCGGACGCCGACACCCTGCGCTCCAGCGGCCTCACCGTCACGGGCCCGGCCCACGACGTGGCTGCGTTCGTCGCGGGCCGGGAGGTGGTCGCGCGTCAGCACCTGGGCCGCACCGCCCAGGCAACCCTCGTCGGACCGCGCGACGACGACGCGGCGCGCGCCCGGGCGGCCGGCCTGGAGCTGGGCCCCGTGGCGCTGCAGGACCTGTTCGTCCACCTGACCGACCGCGTCCCCACCCCGGAGGAGGCACGATGACCGTCGACGTCGCGCGGGCGCCGCGCGTGAGCTCGGTCCGCGCCACTGCCCAGTGGCTGCTGATGATGCACCTCTACCTCGCCATGTGGGCGTGGGCGATGGCGATCGTGGTGGTGACCCTCGCGATCGTCGTGATCAACACGGTCGGCGAGGTCCAGAACAGCGTCCTGTCGTTCGCCCGCCAGGGCGCGATCTGGTTCCCGTTCTCGGTCTTCATCGCGATCACCGCCGCCTACCTGCCGGTGCACATCGCCGCCGGGCTCACCCGTCGCAGCCTGGCGCGCGGGTCGATCCTCGCCGCCATCGGCACGGGCATCGCCTACGGGCTCGTGTACAACGGGCTCCTGCTGGTCGAGCGGGCGGTCTTCGGGGCGATGGGCTGGGAGTGGCGGGTCCTCGAGGGGATGTCGCCGGACACGGCCGACCCGCTCGCGATCGCCACGAGCACCACGCTGACCTTCGTCGTCGCCTACCTCTGCGGCCTGCTGGTCGGGATCACGTACATGCGGGCCGGTGGGTGGTGGGGAACCCTCGCCCTGCCGCTGACCGTCGGGCCGATCCTCGTCGTCTCGGTCCTGTTCGCCTACGAGTCCGGTCCGTTGGAGACGTCCGCCTGGTTCGGCAGCGACCAGGCGAGCCCCATCGCCGCGGCAGCCAGCCTGCTGATCATCGCCGTCCAGGCGTTCGCGTTCGACCGCCTCACCCGCGGCGTCGACGTCCCCCGCCGCACCACCTGACCCCAGAAGACCCGTTCCGGGACCCGGCACCCGCCGCTCCCGCGGCACCGCACACCCTCATGAGAGAAGGAGTGACCATGCCCGTCATCCAGGTCGAGCACCTGCACAAGCGCTACGGCGACACCGTCGCCGTCGACGACGTCAGCCTCGAGGTCCACCGCGGCGAGATCTTCGGCGTGCTGGGTCGCAACGGGGCCGGCAAGACCACCACCGTCGAGATCATCGGCGGCCTCCGGCAGGCCGACTCCGGAACTGTCACCGTCCTCGGGCTCGACCCGGTCCGGGACCGCAGCCGGCTCCGGGAGGTCGTCGGTCTCCAGCTCCAGGAGAGCCAGCTCCAGCCGAAGCTCGGTGTGCGGGAGGCCCTCGACCTGTACGCGTCGTTCTACCCGGACCCGGCCGACCCGGCGCAGCTGCTCGACGAGCTGGGGCTGACCGACCGGGCCGACGCGCGGTTCGAGCAGCTGTCGGGTGGCCAGAAGCAGCGGCTGTCGGTCGCGCTCGCGCTCGTCGGCAACCCGCAGGTCGCCATCCTCGACGAGCTCACCACGGGCCTCGACCCGCACGCGCGCCGGGACACCTGGGACGTGGTGGAACGCATCCGCGACCGGGGCGTGACGATCGTGCTGGTCACGCACCTCATGGAGGAGGCCGAGCGGCTGTGCGACCGCATCGCGCTGATCGACGCCGGTCGCGTCGTGGCGACGGGGACGCCGGGGGAGCTGGTCGCGCGGGCGACCGCCGAGCAGGTGCTGCGGTTCCGCCCGTCGGCTCCGGTGCCCGTCGGGCTCCTGGAGACCATCGCCACCGTCACGCACACGGACGACGGCACCATCGAGGCCCGCGGCCGGGACAACGTCGTGCAGGACGTCCTGGTCGCACTGGCCCAGCACGGCATCCGCCCCGAGAACCTGCGCCTCGAGCAGAGCTCGCTGGAGGACGCCTTCGTCGCACTCACCAGCAATGTGGAGGTCTGAGCCATGTCCAGCACCAGCACCAGTGCCCTGACCCGCCTCACCGTCGTCGAGTCCCGCCTGTTCCTCCGGGAGCCGTCCGGTGCGTTCTTCGCGATCCTGTTCCCCGCCGTCCTGCTCACCGTGCTCGGCCTGGTGATGCCCTGGGCGGACCAGCCCTTCGACGTCACGGACCCGGTCCTGTCGCAGGTCAACGGCATCACCGGCTACGCGCCGACGGTCCTGGCGCTCGCGGTCGCCACGGTGGCGCTGTCCAGCTTCCCGACGACCATCGGCAACTACCGCGGCCGCGGCGTGCTCAAGCGGCTGTCCACCACCCCCGTCCCGCCGTCGCGCATCCTCGTCGCGCAGGTGCTGGTGAACCTCGGCGCGCTGCTGGTCGCGGCGGTGCTCATGTACGTGCTCGGCGCCGCGGTCGTGGGCGTGGCCGCGCCCGCGGACCCGCTGGTCCTGCTCCTCGCGCTCGTGATGACCGTGCTCGCGGCGTTCGCGGTCGGCTCCGTGATCGCGGCCCTCGCGCCGACGGCGGCCGCGGCCACGGCCTGGGGGATGAGCGTGTACTTCGCCTCGCTGTTCTTCGCGGGGGTCTGGCTCCCGCTGCCGCTGATGCCCGACGTGATCCAGACGATCGCCGGGTACACGCCGCTGGGGGCGGGCAGCGAGGCGCTCGCCGCCGCGTGGTGGGGGCAGCCGTTCCCGACCACGTCGTTGCTGGTCATGGCGGTGTGGACCGTTATCGGGGTGCCGGTGGCGGCCCGCCTGTTCCGGTGGTCGTGACGGCCATGTGGTCGCGCTCCCACTCGAATCGTTTAGGAGTCTGGACGCTGGCTGTGGACCGCCGGAAAGTGGGCGCCGACCCGGCCGCTCTCTGCCCGGAGACCCGCGCCGCTGCGGGCCGAACCGGCATCGACGGTCAGTTCCTTCGTGCACCTCCGTCACCGCTCCCACGCGCCTGCGCGTGGGAGCGCCGGGACGTGCCCGCGGCGTCGCGGGACGTGCCCGACAGCCAGAAAGGTACGAATGATGTCCTCATCGACCCGACGGCGATCTGCCTGGGTGGCCACGGCCACCCTGAGCGCAGCATCGCTGCTGGCCATCTGCGGGGTCTCCCCCGCGATGGCCGCCCCGGCGCCCGCGACGCTCGTCGTCCCGGCCGCCGCCCCCGTGAAGGCCGCCGTGGCCGACGGTGAGTACGCGCAGCGCTTCCTCACCCAGTACGAGAAGATCAAGAACCCCGCCAACGGCTACTTCAGCGCGCAGGGGATCCCGTACCACTCCGTCGAGACCCTCATCGTCGAGGCCCCCGACTACGGCCACGCGACGACGTCGGAGGCCTACTCCTTCTGGATCTGGCTCGAGGCGCTGTACGGCCAGACCACGGGCGACTGGGCACCGCTGAACAACGCCTGGGACACCATGGAGAAGTACATGATCCCCCAGTCGGTGGACCAGCCGACGAACTCGTTCTACAACCCGAACTCACCCGCGACGTACGCCTCGGAGTACGACCACCCGAGCAAGTATCCGAGCCAGCTCAGCAGCGGCGTGACGGTCGGCAAGGACCCGATCGCCAACGAGCTGAAGTCCACGTACGGCACGTCGGACATCTACCAGATGCACTGGCTCGCGGACGTCGACAACAAGTACGGCTTCGGCGCGACCCCCGGGGCGGGCTGCGAGCTCGGCCCGACCGCGACCGGCTCGTCCTTCATCAACACGTTCCAGCGCGGCGAGCAGGAGTCGGTCTGGGAGACCGTCCCGCAGCCCAGCTGCGAGGAGTTCAAGTACGGCGGCAAGAACGGGTTCCTCGACCTGTTCACGGGTGATGCCTCCTACTCGAAGCAGTGGAAGTACACCTCGGCGTCCGACGCCGACGCGCGTGCCGTCGAGGCGGTCTACTGGGCCAACAAGTGGGCCACCGAGCAGGGCAAGCAGGCCGACGTCGCCTCCGTCGTCGCGAAGGCCGCCAAGATGGGCGACTACCTGCGATACACGCTGTTCGACAAGTACTTCAAGACGATCGGCTGCACGTCGCCGAGCTGCCCCGCGGGCACCGGCAAGGACAGTGCGCACTACCTGCTGTCCTGGTACCTGGCGTGGGGCGGCGCGCTCGACACCAGCGCCGGCTGGGCATGGCGCGTCAGCTCGTCGCACGCGCACATGGGCTACCAGAACCCGCTCGCCGCGTACGCACTGTCGACGGACTCGGCCCTGACGCCGAAGTCGTCGAGTGCCAAGAGCGACTGGGCGGCCTCGCTCGAGCGTCAGCTCGAGTTCTACACCTGGCTGCAGGCCCCCCAGGGCGGCATCGCCGGTGGCGCGACCAACAGCTGGGGCGGCGCCTATGCGACGCCGCCGAGCGGCACGCCCACGTTCTACGGCATGGGCTACACCGAGGCGCCCGTCTACAACGACCCGCCGTCGAACCAGTGGTTCGGCATGCAGGCGTGGGGCGTCCAGCGCGTCGCCGAGCTGTACTACGCCTCGGGCAACGCGCAGGCCAAGAAGGTCCTCGACAAGTGGGTCCCCTGGGTCGTCGCGAACATCTCGACGGACGGCGCCAACTGGAAGGTTCCGTCGGAGCTGACCTGGACCGGCAAGCCGGACACCTGGAACAAGGCCAACCCGGGTGCCAACTCCGGCCTCTCGGTCTCGGTCAAGAGCTACGGCCAGGACGTCGGCGTCGCCGGCGACACCGCCCGTGCGCTGCTCTTCTACGCCGCCAAGTCGGGCGACACCGCGTCGCGTGACAAGGCCAAGGCGCTGCTCGACGCCATCTGGGCCTCCAACCAGGACGACCTGGGTGTCGGCACCGTCGAGACCCGTGGGGACTTCCTGCGGTTCGACGACACGTACGTCGCCGGCGGCAACGGTATCTATATCCCCTCCGGCTGGACGGGCACGATGCCCAACGGCGACGTGATCAAGCCGGGCGTCTCGTTCCTGGACATCCGCTCCTGGTACAAGAACGACCCCGCGTGGCCGAAGATGCAGACGGCCCTGGCCACGGGTGTGGCGCCGCAGTTCACGTTCCACCGGTTCTGGGCGCAGACCGCCATCGCGGGTGCGCTCGCCGACTACGCGCGGCTGTTCGAGGGCACCACGCCTCCGCCGGTCGACACCACGGCGCCGTCGGTCCCGACGGGTCTGCTCGCCGGCACCACGACGTCGACGTCGGCCACGATCTCGTGGACGGCCTCGACGGACAACACCGGTGGCTCGGGTGTGGCCGGGTACGACATCTACCGCGGCACGACGCTGGTCGGCACCTCGACCACCACGTCGTTCACGGAGACCGGTCTGACCCCGTCCACGGCGTACTCGTACACCGTGCGGTCCAAGGACGTCGCGGGCAACGTGTCCGCCGCGTCGTCGGCCCTGTCGGTCACCACCCGGGCCACGCCGTCCGACACGACCGCGCCGAGCGTCCCCACGGGCCTCGTCGCGAGCGCTGTCACCCAGAACAGCCTCACGCTGTCCTGGTCGGCCTCGACCGACAACAGCGGCGGCTCCGGCATGGCCGGGTACGACGTGTACCGGGGCACGACGCGCGTCGGCTCCACCACGACGACGTCGTACTCGGACACCGGCCTGACGGCCAACACGGCGTACTCGTACACCGTTCGGGCCAAGGACGTGGCGGGCAACATCTCCGCCGCGTCGTCGGCCCTGTCGGTGACCACCCTGCCGGGGACGACGCAGGACACGATCGCCCCGTCGGTGCCCTCCGGCCTCGTCGCGACGACCGTCACCCAGACCAGTGTCGCCCTCACGTGGACCGCGTCCACGGACACGGGTGGCTCGGGCCTGGCCGGCTACGACGTCTACCGGGGCACGACGAAGGTCGGCACACCGACCTCCGCGTCGTACACCGACAGCGGTCTCACGGCGGCGACGGCGTACCAGTACACGGTCCGGGCACGGGACGTCGCGGGCAACGTGTCCGCCGCGTCGTCGGCCCTCTCGGTGACGACCCAGCCGAGCACGCCGACCAGCTCCTGCAAGGTGACCTACAACGCCAGCAGCTGGAACACGGGCTTCACGGCCTCCGTCAAGGTGACCAACACGGGCACGTCGGCGCTGAACGGCTGGACCCTCGGGTTCTCGTTCGCCAACGGCCAGAAGGTCACCCAGGGCTGGAGCGCCGACTGGTCGCAGTCCGGCACGGCGGTCACGGCGAAGAACGCCGCCTGGAACGGCACCCTCGGTGCCGGTCAGACCGCGGACATCGGGTTCAACGGCTCCCACACGGGGACCAACACCAACCCGACCGCGTTCACGCTGAACGGTGCCACCTGCACCATCGGCTAACCGCATGACGACGGGCCGGTCCTCCGCGGAGGGCCGGCCCGTTCGCGCGGGGTAGGGCAGACCCCACCCCTCCCTCGTGGGTGGTCAGGCTGTCTGCGGGTCGGCCCCGAGCCCTAGCGTCACTGTCATGACCTCACCGACACCTCCGGGCAGCGTGTCCGACGACCTCCGGGTCGTCGCCCCGGCCTTCGTCGACCTGCGGGCCCTCGCTGCGGCCCCCGTGTCGGTGGCGACCTGGCGCGGCATCTCCCAGGTCGTCATCGGCTCCTTCGTCCTGCTGTTCGCCTTCATCGCGCTCACGGTCGCGGTCTCGCTGTCGCTGAGCCTGCTCATCCTGTTCGTGGGCATCCCGATGCTCGTCGCCACGCTCTGGCTCTGCCGCCCCTTCGCGCAGCTCGAGCGGGCCCGGCTGCACGCCCAGCTCGACGTGGACATCCCCGCACCCCGCTACCCGCACCGGCAGGGCATGTGGGCCTCCTGGGGCGGCGTGCTGGCCGACAGCCGGACCTGGGCGCACGTGGCGTACATCCTGGTCGCGGGGCTGATCCTGACGGTCCAGAGCGTCGTGGTGAGCGTCGCCGGCGGGTTCGCGATCGGCGGCCTCGTCTACCCGGTCGTGGCCCTCGCCAACGGCGTCACCCACCCGCCTGTCCCGCTGATCCTCATGATCCCGGGAGCCATCCTGCTCGTGTGGGTGACGGCCCTGCTCACGCAGGCCGGCTCGCTCGCGATGGTCCGCACGGCGCGGGCGCTCGTCGGGGCGTCGGCCCGGGCCGAGGCGGTCGAGGCCGCGCGGCAGGCCCAGGCACGGGCTGCGCAGGCCGAGGGCCGTGCGCTCCAGCTCACCGAGACGCGCACGGCCGCGGTCGGGGCGGCCGACGAGGAGCGTCGGCGCATCGAGCGCGACCTGCACGACGGCGCCCAGCAGCGACTGGTGGCTCTCGGCGTCGAGCTGGGCGCCGCCCGCCGCAAGGCGTCGAGCGACCCCGAGGCGTCCGCAGCCCTGGAGCACGCGCACCGCGAGGTCAAGGAGACGCTCGCCGAGCTGCGCGACCTCGTCCGGGGCATCCACCCGGCCGTCCTCACCGACCGCGGGCTCGACGCCGCGCTGTCCGCCCTCGCGGCCCGCAGCCCCGTCCCGGTGCGTGTCGACGTCCCCGACCCACCCTCGCTGAACCGCGCCAGCACGTCCGCGCAGGCCGCCGCGTACTTCGTCGTCGCCGAGGCCCTGACCAACGCCGCCAAGCACGCGTCGGCGACCGCCGTCACCGTGCAGGCGGGGGTCACCCCGGCCGGCACGTTGCGCCTGGTGATCGCCGACGACGGTCGCGGGGGAGCAGCTGCGACGCCCGGCAGCGGGCTCGACGGACTGCGCAGCCGTGTCGCCGCCCTGGACGGCACGTTCGACCTGGACAGCCCGGCCGGAGCCGGCACACGAGTGACTGTGGAGGTGCCGTGCGCATCGTGATCGCGGAGGACTCGGTCCTCCTGCTCGACGGCCTCACGCGGCTGCTCGTCGCCGAGGGGCACGACGTCACCGGCTACACCACCGCCGACGAGGTCGTCGCCGCCCTGGGTCCGTCCGCCGCGGTGCCCGACATCCTGGTCACCGACGTCCGGATGCCCCCGTCGCACACCGACGAGGGCCTGCGGGCCGCGGTGCACCTGCGCAGCCTGCACCCGCGGCTGCCCGTGCTGGTCCTGTCGCAGTACGTGGAGCAGCGGTACGCCCGGGAGCTCTTCGCCGGTGACGTGCGCGGCCTCGGCTACGTGCTCAAGGACCGTGTGGCGGACGTGGACGAGTTCCTCGACGCCCTCGGCCGGGTGGCCGGCGGCGGCACGGTGATCGACCCCGAGGTCGTCGCCCAGATCCTCGCCCGGACCCGCCGGTCCGGCCTCGAGACCCTCACCCCGCGCGAGCGGGACGTGCTCGGCCTCATGGCGGAGGGCCGCTCCAACGCGGCGATCGCCGACCGTCTCGTCGTCGGCCTCCCGGCCGTCGAGAAGCACGTGACCTCCATCCTCACCAAGCTCGACCTCCCGCAGGCCGCCGACGACCACCGCCGTGTGCTCGCCGTGCTGCGCTGGCTGGAGCACGAACCCACGAACGGAGAACGACCATGACCAGCACCCTGGAACGGCCGGTCGACGCCCCCAGCCCCGCCCCGCGCGGCCCGGGTGCCCGTGCGCTGACGTGGGCCGGAGCGATCGTCGGAGGTGTCCTGCTGCTGTCCGGCGCCTACAGCGCGGTCGATCTGCTCGTGATGGGCTCCGACGACGCGACGACGACGTCCGAGCGGGCCTCGTACGACGCCGCGCCCTTGGTCGAGATCGTCGCCGACGGGCACGTCACCGTCACCACGGGCGGTGACCGCGTCGACGTCGAGCGCACCGCCAGCACGGTGCTCGCGTCCGCGCGCTACCGCACGGACGTGTCCGCGGACCGCCTGCTGGTCAGCTACCGGTGCGACTGGTGGCGGCCCGGGTTCTGCTCGGCGTCGCTCGACGTGACGGTTCCCGACGGCACCGCCGTGCTCGTGCGCGCCAACGACGGCTCCGTGACCGCCACGTCGCTGCGCGGCGCGCTCGACGTGCGCGTCAGCGACGGGGAGACCGACGTGTCCGACATCGCCGGGGACGTCACCGTCCGCACCGCCGACGGCCGCACCAGCGTCAGCGACGTCCGGGGCTCCGTCTCCGTCAGCGCCGCCGACGGCGAGATCACCGTCTCCGACGTCTCCGGCACGGTCACCACCCGGTCCAGCGACGGGCGCACGGAGATCGCCCGCTCCCGCAGCGACATCGACGCCCACGCGAGCGACGGCGACGTCACCGTGTACGGCACGGGGGAGCCGGTCGCGCTCGACATCTCGACGAACGACGGTGGTCAGACGATCGAGGGTCCGGTCGACCCGACGTCGTCGGTGCACGTCCGGATCCGCACCAGCGACGGCCACGCGGCCTACCTGGGTCCGCGCGGCTGATCCCACGAGAGAGGCCCCTGATCAGCAGATCTGCTGATCAGGGGCCTTTCTCGTCTGTCGGGGTGGCGCTGAGACCGACCGCGACCGGGGTGACTTCGGCGTGAGCTGTTACTGCGGCTCGTCGGTGGCTGCGACGCCTCTGACCGTGGCTGTCCACAGGGCGACCTGTTTGTCGGCGTCGAACCTCGTCGGGGTGTCGTGCTCCCACAGCCGAGTCTCGCCGTAAGCCGTGTAGGCGCTTCCATCAGGGCGCCGGATGACGAGAACAGTCCTCGGATAGTCGTCGACGACCGTGATGCTCCAACCGATGTCGACCAGATCGAGGTTCACGTCCCGAGCAAGTGCGGTCTGGGCGGCAGCTGCCAGGAGGTGGGTACCGGGTTCACTTCGTTCGATCGCGTAGGCGAGCGCCGCGCTGTGGGGGTCGTCGTCGACGTCGTCAGCCGCCCAGCTCTCGGCCAGCCTTCGCAGGGTCGCCAGGAGTGCCGGGTCGGCCAGCTCAGCAGCCGCCTCGATGTCCAGCAGACAGATCGTTGGCTGCTCGTCGTCGAGGCGGTGTCGTAGCGCCGACAGAGCACGCGCGTCGCCTCGGCGAGCCAGGCCCAGGACCGCTTCGAATCGAGTGTCGCCCCCGTCGTCCTCGAGTCGGTCCGCCAGGGCGTTCCTGATCACGTCGTCGTCGATCGTGCTCTGAACTCCGAGGCCGAACGTGGCCCAGTCGCGCACGCCGGGGTCGACGTCACGCGTCAACGTGACCAACGCGGCGACGGCCTCTGCGGACAGGTCGTCCCCCGCGAACATGCCGGGCAGCAAGCGAGCGACGGTCTCGCGCACCTCAGGGGCGTCGTCGTCGGCGTAGGACAGGAGCTCGGGCACCCACGCGGGGTCCTCGGCGCTGCCGATCGCCGAGACCATCTCCTGGCGCGTGTCGGCGACGCTCTCGGATCGCGCCGCGCGGACGAGAGCAGGCATCACCTGGTCGCCGAAGGGACGGCCCTGCTCGTAGCCGAGCTCACCCAGCACCCACGCGGCAGCCTCTCGGCGCCACGGGTTCGGGTCAGTCAGGGCAGGCAGCGTCCACTCGAGCACGACGCTCTCACCGCGCTGCTGCAAGAGATGGACCAAGCGCCCCGCGGCGTCGTCGTCGAACTCGTCGTCGGGCTGATCGCCGAGAGCGAGCAGCTGGGTCCAGGCGCTCCTGCTGTCCACTGTCCCTCGTTCCGCGAGATCCCTGCGTGACCACCGGATCGCCGGGACGCGACCCGGGTATGCGAAGGCCCCTGGCAGCGTCTCCGCTGGCCAGGGGCCTTCTCCACAGTGTCGGGGTGGCGGGATTCGAACCCACGACCTCTTCGTCCCGAACGAAGCGCGCTACCAAGCTGCGCCACACCCCGTGGAGCCTGGTAAGGATAGCCGACGACCAGGGGTGGAACGAAACTGGATCAGGGCGCGACGAGTGTGAGCAGGGTCGCTTCGGGTCGGCACGCGAACCGCACCGGGGCGTACGGCGACGTGCCGAGCCCCGCGGACACGTGCATCCACGTCGAGCCCGCGCCGCCGGACTGGTCCGGACGCGGCCCCGGCCAGCCGTGAAGGCCCTTGGCGCGGCGCGTGTCGAGGTCGCAGTTGGTCACCAGGGCGCCCCAGAGCGGGAGTGCCAGCTGGCCGCCGTGGGTGTGGCCGGCGATCGCCAGGTCGACGTCGTCCGCGTGCATCGCGTCGAGGACCCGGCGGTACGGCGCGTGCGTGATGCCGAGGTGCAGGTCGACAGGCGCCGAGCCGGTACGGGCGTCGTCGTCGCCGGCTGCCGCCGGGAAGCGGTCGCGGTCGAGGTGCGCGTCGTCCGTGCCGACGAGCGACAGCACGCGGCCGTCGACCTTGAGCACGTCACGGCGGTTGGTGAGGTCGATCCAGCCGGCCGACCGGAACCGGGAGGTGAGCTCGCGCCACGGCAGCTCGGGGGGGCGCCGCGCAGGGCCTCGCCGGGCGTCCGGCAGCAGGTACCGGGCGGGGTTCTTGGGCGAGGGAGCGACGTAGTCGTTGGACCCCAGCACGAACGCCCCGGGGACCGCGAGGTGCGGCTCCAGGGCCTCGAGCAGGGCCGGCATCGCGTCGAGGTGCGCCCAGTTGTCGCCCGTGTCGACCACCATGTGCGGGTCCAGCGAGGCCAGGTCCTTGACCCAGTCGACCTTCTTGCGCTGGCCGGGCGTCAGGTGCAGGTCGGAGATGTGCAGGATCCGCAGGGGGTCCTGACCGGCGGGGAGCACCGGCACGGTGACCTGCCGCAGCGTGTACCAGCGCACCTCGACCAGCGAGGCGTACGCGAGCGCGCCCGCACCGGCGAGCGCGAGCGCTCCCGCGGTGCGGGCGACGCCGGACGTCGTGCCTCCCACTACGGCCTGCCGCCGCCGCCGCCACCGCCGCCACCGCCGCCGCCGCCGTTCCCGCCGCCGTTCCCGGGCCACCCGGGCAGGCCGGGCAGGGTCGGGTCGGTCGGTGCGGGCGGCTGGCCGTTCGACAGCGTGAGGATGATCGCCGTGCCGCGGGTCGCCGTGCCGGCCGGGTTCTGCGAGGCCACCGTGCCCGCCGGGAACGGCGAGGCCACCTGCGCCGGGTCGATCGTGGCGTTGAAGCCGGCCTGCGTGAGGATCGCGCGGGCGTCAGCCTCGGACCTGCCGACGACCGACGGCACGGGCACCTTCTCGCCGAAGACGAGCTTGTCGTCGGGAGCGGCGAAGTCCGGGTTCGAGACGCCCTCGAGCGCCTGGGTGGTGAACCTCTTCCAGGTCGGCGCTGCGATGGTCGACCCGAACGCGTTCTTGACGTACTTGCCCGCGATCCACATGTTCTGCACCGGGGCCGGCGCCTGCGAGAAGCCGACCCACACGGCGGTCGCCAGCAGCGGCGTGTACCCGACGAACCAGGTGTCCTCGTTGTGCGTCGTGGTGCCCGTCTTGCCTGCCGACGGGAACGCGGGTGCGCCGACCGACTTGGCGGTGCCCTTCCACACGTTGCTCAGGGCGTAGTTCATCGTGTTGGCGTACTTCGGCTCGATCGCCTGCGCGCAGTTGGCCTGCGGGATCGGCAGCTCGACGCCGTCGGCGTCCCGGACGCTGACGATCGCGATCGGCGTGCAGTAGACGCCGCCCGACGCGAACGCCGCGAAGGCCGCAGCCATGGACAGCGGCGCCACCGAGTCGGTGCCGATGACGTTCGACGGGTTGAGCGACGGGGTGCTGGTGCCGTCCCGCTTGGGCTTGGCCGTGTGCATGCCCAGGGCCTCGGCGCCCTTCATGATGTTGCACATGTCGAGCTGCGTGGCCATGGTCAGGTAGGCGAGGTTGACGGAGTTCTGCGTGGCGTTCGCCACCGACATCATGCCGGCGCCGCCCTCGGAGTTCCCGACCGGCCACGGGACGTTCCCGCCCTTGGAGCCGCACGTGACGAACATGTTCTCGTTCATCGTGCGCTCGGTGCCGTTGACCTGGTCGTTCAGGCTGTGGCCCTGCTTGAGCCACTCGAGCAGGGTGAACGGCTTGAACGTCGAACCCGGGGCGAACCCGCCCGAGCCGCCGTACGCGCCGTCGGTGTTGAAGTTGACGGACTCCTCGCGCGTCCCGGGCGTGGCCGCCGCGGCGTAGGTCCGGTTCTGGGCCATCGACAGGATCTTGCCGGTGCCGGGCTGCACGGTGACGATCGCGGTGGCCACACCCGACGGGTCGTCCACCGGGATGCCGGCCTTGACCTCGGCGTCGGCCAGCCCCTGCAGCCGCGGGTCGAGCGTCGTGGTGATCGTGAGGCCGCCACGGTAGAGCAGCCCGATCCGCTCGTCGCGCGTGGCACCGAAGGCGGGGTCGTTGGCGATGACCTTGGTGACGAAGTCACAGAAGTAGCCGGAGCCGGCGATCACGTCACCAGCCGCCATGCAGCCCTGCTTCAGCGGCGTGACGTGCATGGTGTCCGCGAGCGGGGTGGCGACACCGGCGGTGTACTCCGCGTCGGTGATGAAGCCCTGGTCGTGCATCTTGGACAGCACGCTGTCCCGGCGGGTCTGCGAGGCCTCGGGGTTGAGGACCGGGTCCCACTTGGTCGGGCTCTGGGTGACACCGGCGATCGTGGCGGCCTCGATGTAGTTGAGGTCCCGCGCCGGCTTGCTGAAGTAGTACTGCGCGGCGGACTCCGCCCCGTAGACCGACGCCCCGAAGGGCGCGATGTTCAGGTACTTCTCGAGGATCTCCTGCTTCGACATCCGCTTCTCGAGCGCGATCGCGAGCTTCGCCTCGCGCAGCTTGCGCGCGTACCCCTCGGTGCCGCTCGCGCCGCGGGCGGCCTGGAGAGCCTGGAGCTTCTCGGCCTCGGTCTCCTTGCTGAGCGCGTCGTCGATCAGGACGTTCTTGATGTACTGCTGGGTGAGCGTCGACGCGCCCTCCTGGCCGCCGTCCTCGTCCGTCTGGTTCTTGACGAACGCGCGGAGCATGCCGGTGGGGTCGACGCCCACGTGCTGGTAGAAGCGCTTGTCCTCCGTCGCGACCACGGCGTTCTGCAGCAGGGGCGAGATCTCGGCGAGCGGGACCACCACGCGGTTCTGCGTGTAGAACGTCGCCATCAGGGTGCCGTCCACGGCCAGGATGACCGACTTCTCGGGCAGCGGCTTCTCTGCGAGCTCGGTCGGCAGGTCGTCGAAGGCGGTGACCGTCAGGTCGGTCACGCCGTTGGCGACGGCGACTCCGGGCAGGACGAGACCGGCGGCGAGCACCCCCGACACACCCGCGACGAGCGCGAAGGTGAGCAGGAGGGCCACCGCCTGGAAGACGTTGACCTGTCGGCCGCGCTGGCGCGCAGGGTTCGGCATGCCGTCAGGGTAGTCGGACGCCCTGTCACGGCCCGAGCGGAACGGCTCCCGGCACCCCGACCTGCACGGGACCTGCACATCAACGCTGGACGCCTTCTGACCCGGTCACACGTCCATCTGACGATATGACCCGAACGGAGTCTCGCCACGGAGGTGCTCCTACCAGTAGTTTCCCGGCAGGACACGGGTGCGGATGCCACGGCACGCCCCCGTCGGCGTGCTCGGGAGGATGAGTGACCACACTCGCGCAGGACGCGCACTGGACAGCGCTCGCAGCGTGCGGGACCGGCAAGCTCGCACCCGACGCGCTCTTCGTCGAGGGCGCTGCCCAGCGTGAGGCGCGCACGGTGTGCACCGGCTGCCCCGTCCGGCTGGCCTGCCTCGCCGACGCCCTCGACAACCGCATGGACTTCGGGGTCTGGGGCGGCATGACCGAGCGCGAACGACGGGCACTGCTCCGCCGGCGCCCCGAGGTGCGGTCCTGGCGCAACGAGCTCGTCGGGACGGACGTCGTCGACGCCTTGTGAGAGCGCTCCGACGTCGTGGAGGGCCCTAGGGTGAGCCCCATGGCAACGACGTGGGAGTACGCGACCATTCCGCTCATCATTCACGCCACGAAGGCGATCCTCGACCAGTGGGGAGCCGACGGCTGGGAGCTCGTCCAGGTGATCCAGGGACCCGACGCCGGCCTCGTGGCGTACCTCAAGCGGCCCAAGGAGTCCTGATGGGCGCCGCCGCGCGGCTCGCCGACCTGGGGCTGGAACTGCCCCAGGTGGCCCTGCCCCTCGCGGCGTACGTGCCGGCCGTCCGGTCCGGCGCCTACGTCTACACCTCGGGCCAGCTGCCGCTCGTGGCCGGCGCGCTGCCGGCCACCGGCAAGGTCGGCGTCGGGGACGGTCTGGTCTCCCCGGACGACGCGGCCGGGTACGCCCGGACGTGCGCGCTGAACGCGCTCGCTGCGGTCGCCGCGGTGGTCGCCGCCGAGGGTGGTCCGCAGGGCGCCGACGCGCTCGACCGGATCGTGCACGTCACCAAGGTCGTCGGCTTCGTCGCCAGTGACCCGGCGTTCACCGGTCAGCCCTCGGTCGTCAACGGCGCCAGCCTGCTGCTGCACGCCGTCCTGGGTGACGCAGGCGTGCACGCGCGGTCGGCCGTGGGCGTGGCCGTGCTGCCGATGGACGCCCCGGTCGAGGTCGAGATCGTCGTCGAGCTGGCCTGAGCCCGTCGGGGCCTAGCGGGCCCGGCGCTCCAGGCGCTCGACGTCGAGCAGCACGACCGCGCGGCCCTCCCGGCGCACCCAGCCGCGGGCGGCGAAGTCGGCCAGCGCCTTGTTGACGGTCTCGCGCGACGCGCCGACGAGCTGCGCGAGCTCCTCCTGCGTGAGGTCGTGCGCGACGCGGATGCCCTCGTCGACCTTCTCGCCGAAGCGGGTCGACAGGTCCAGCAGCGCCTTGGCGACGCGACCGGGCACGTCCGAGAACACCAGGTCGGCGAGCGCCTCGTTGGTCCGGCGCAGCCGTCGGGCGAGCGCCTGGAGCAGGTGCTGCGCCACGGCCGGCTTGTCCTGGAGCCAGCGGATCAGGTCGCTGTGCCCGAGCTCGAGCACCACGGCGTCGGCGACGACGGTCGCCGTGGCCGTGCGGGGGCCGGGGTCGAAGAGGCTCAGCTCGCCGAACATCTCGCCCGGTCCGAGGACGGCCAGCAGGTTCTCGCGGCCGTCGTTCGAGCGGCGGCCGAGCTTGATCTTGCCCTCGCGCACGACGTAGAGCCGGTCGCCGGGCTCACCCTCCTGGAACAGGGCGTCGCCGCGCGCGATCTCGATCGGCTTCATCGTCGCGACGAGCGTCTCGGACGCCTCCGGGTCGAGCCCGGCGAACAGCGGCGCCGACAGCACGATGTCGTCCTCCACGGGGACACCTCACCTCTCTGGCCGCACCCGGTTCATCCCGGTGGCGGCAACGTTCACGATGGAGACGGTCGGACCGGCCGCTGGTCAGCGGCCTGATCCGCACTCAGTCTGCCCCATGGTGGGTGTCATCCGCGGCCCAGAGGCTCCCCGAGGCCGGCGACGACGATGCCGGGGTCGGCCGCGAGGCGGGTGATGAGCCGGTCCGTGGCCCGCGTCAGGGCGTCCTCCACGCCGGCGGCGTAGGTCGAGAGCTGCTCGTCGAGGGCCTTCAGCTCGCCCAGACGGTCGATCGCCTCGGTGCTGACGTCGAGCACGGCGGCGAGGGCGGCAGGACGCGGGACGTCGAGGCCCACGTCGAGCGGGAGCTGGAACGCCATCTCCTCGCCGAGCGTCTGCGGGCGGGCGGCCAGCGCGACCGCCAGGTCGAGGCGGGCGCGGACGAGCCGACGCCACCAGGCGACCCGGGCGCGCTCGGCACGCAGCGCGCGCCGGTCGAGGCGGAGATCATTGACCCGTTGCTCGACGGGTGACGTCATGGGGCAGGTCCTCCTCGGACGGGCATCTCGAACGGGTGCCGTGGGTGGATTCGGCCCGATACGGGCCGACCTTGAGCGCGCGGGCCCGGGTGGGGCCCCAGATCACTCCAAGGGAGCAACGCCGCAGGTCAGAGGCGCCCCGAACGGGTGTCGGCGCCGGGTCGTAGGCTGCCGATCGTGACCGGAGCAGACACCCCGGAGGCTGAGTCCTCGCTCGCCCGCACCCGCCGTGCACGCCGGGTCGACCGTGCCCTGGCCGTGCGCTACCCCGACGCGCACTGCGAGCTGGACTTCACGTCCCCGTTCGAGCTGCTGGTCGCCACGGTGCTGTCGGCGCAGACCACCGACGTCCTCGTGAACCTCACCACCCCGGCCCTCTTCGCGCGCTACCCGGACGCCGCGGCCCTCGCGGCCGCGAACCCCGAGGAGGTCGAGGAGATCCTGCGGCCCACCGGCTTCTTCCGGGCCAAGACGAAGTCGGTCATGGGGCTGTCCCGGGAGCTCGTCGAGCGGTACCACGGGGAGGTCCCCGGGCGGCTCAAGGACCTGGTGACGCTGCCCGGCGTGGGACGCAAGACGGCCAACGTGGTGCTCGGGAACGCGTTCGGTGTCCCGGGGATCACCACGGACACGCACGTCATGCGGCTCTCGCTGCGGCTCGGCTACACCACGAGCAAGGACCCGCTGGTGGTCGAGCAGGAGCTCGGCGCGCTGCTGCCCCGCAAGGACTGGACGATGGCCTCGCACCGGCTGATCTTCCACGGGCGGCGCACCTGCTTCGCGCGCAAGCCGGCGTGCGGGGCGTGCCCGGTCGCCGCGATGTGCCCGTCGGCGGGGATCGGTGAGATCGACCCCGCGAAGGCCGCCGCGATGGTCAAGGCGTGACCGGGGCGACCTCGCGCAGCCATGCCAGAAGAAGGTCGGTGACGCGCTCCGGCGCCTCCTCCGCGGGGTAGTGCCCGGCCTGAGGCAGAAGCTCGAACTGGTAGCGCGAGGCCACCAGCGCCGCGGTGTCCTTGGACAGGGCGGCGCGGGACGCGGGTCGGAGCCCGTCGCGACCGCCGTGCACCTGCAGGACGGGGACCGGCCGCGTGCGCTCCTCGAGGATCGAGTGGTAGCGGCGGCCGTCGGGGCGGGGCATCGACCGGACCATCCAGCGCAGCTGCTCCATCTGGCTGTGCGCCGCGAACGGCACGCGCGCCGCGGAGCGGTACGTCGTCTCCGCGCGCCGGTCGAGCCAGCCCGGGTGGCCGCCCCACTCCCGCAGGAACCTCGCGACCAGGTCGCCTTCCATCAGCGCCTGCTCCGGGAACGACGGCAGCTGCACGAACGCCAGCCGCCGCAGAGCCGACGGGCGGACGGCGGTGCGGGGGTGCCCACGGGTGTCCAGCGGGTGCGGGGCCGCCAGCGCGGCGACCGCGCGGACCCGGTCGGGGTGCAGCCCGGCCATCGCCCACGCGATCTCGCCGCCCGTGCCGCTGCCGACGATCACCGCGTTCGCAGCGCCGAGCGACTGGATCACGCCCGCGACGTCGGCAGCCAGCGTCGGGACGTCGTACCCGACGGGCGGCTTGTCGGAACCACCCGTGCCGCGCACGTCCATGGCCGCCACGCGGTAGCCGGCATCCGCGAGGGCGGGGAGCTGGTGCCGCCACGCCCACCAGAACTGCGGGATGCCGTGCAGGAGCACGACGAGCGGGGCGTCGCGGTCGTCGGGGCCGGCGACGGCCACGTGGAACCGGGCGCCGTTCGCGGCCACATAGCGATGCTCCCAGGGGCCGTCGATGAGGAGCGAGGCGGAGTCGACGGTGCTCATCGGTGCCGAACCTACCCGGTCTGGTCGGTGTCGCGTGAGGCCCTGGGCTCCACGTGCGCGTGATGTCGGTCGCGCTGGAACAGGGCCGCGCCGCCGAGGACGGCCGCGACCAGCGACGCGACCAGCACCGCGACGACGACGTGCTCGTCGTGCGGGCTGCCGGCGCCGAAGGCGAGCTCGCCGACCAGCAGCGACACCGTGAACCCGATCCCGCCGAGCAGGCCGACGGCTCCGACGTCCGGCCAGCCGAGGCCGGGGGCGAGCGCGGCCCGCGTGAAGCGCGCGACCAGCCACGTGGCGCCGAGGATGCCCAGGGGTTTGCCCACGACGAGGCCGAGCGCCACGCCCTGGGCGACCGGGTCCGCGAACGACGTCGCCAGGGTCCCGGCACTGAGCGTCACCCCGGCGGCGAACAGCGCGAACACGGGCACGGCGATCCCCGCGGACAGCGGCCGCCACACGTGTTCCCACCGTTCCGCGAGCGAGTCCTGTGGCAGGGCGTCGAGCCGGAGCGCCCGCCGGGTGGCCTCCGGCGTGGCGGGGACGACGAGCCCCAGCGCGACCCCGGCGATCGTCGCGTGGACGCCGGACGCGTGGACGGCGGCCCACGCGACCAGGCCGAGGGGCACCAGCAGCCAGCCGCTGACCCAGCCCCGACGGATGACGAGCGCGAACACGACGACCGTCGCGGCACCCACGACCAGCCACAGCGCGGAGACGGACTCGGTGTAGACGGCGCCGATGACGATGATCGCGAGCAGGTCGTCGACGACCGCGAGCGTGAGCAGGAAGGCGCGCAACGCGTTCGGCAGGCTGCGGCCGACGATCGCGAGGACGGATACCGCGAACGCGATGTCCGTCGCCGTCGGGACGGCCCACCCGCGCGCGTTGCCGTCCGGGGACGTCAGGTTGACGGCGAGGTACAGCGCCGCGGGGACGACCATGCCGCCGACCGCGGCGACGATGGGCACCACCGCCGTCCGCGGGTTGCGCAGCTCACCGGCGACGATCTCCCGCTTGAGCTCGAGCCCGACGACGAAGAAGAAGATCGCGAGCAGCCCGTCGGTCGCCCAGGTGGCCAGCGTGAGGTCGAGGTGCAGGGCCGCAGGTCCGACGACGGTGTCCGAGACCGCCGTGTACGACGCGGGGGCGATGTTGGCCCAGAGCAGGGCGACGACCGTCCCGACCAGCAGCAGGGCACCGCCGACGCGCTCCTCGCGCAGGGTGTCGAGCAGGTTGCGCTCGGAGCCGGGGGAGAGGGCGTCGAAGAGACGGCGCGCGGGTGTGGGCACGGAACCTCCTCGCAGGCCCTCTCGTCAGGCTGGACGGCGACGCTCAGGCGTCTGCAGGCTCCGGGACCTCGTTGCGACCGTCCACCGCTCCGCGGCGGTCCTTGGGCGGGTCGAAGCGGTAGCCGACGTTGCGGACCGTGCCGATGAGCTGCTCGTGCTCGGGCCCGAGCTTGGCGCGCAGGCGTCGGACGTGCACGTCGACGGTCCGGGTGCCTCCGTAGTAGTCGTAGCCCCAGACCTCCTGCAGCAGCTGGGCGCGCGTGAACACGCGCCCCGGGTGCTGGACCAGGTACTTGAGGAGCTCGAACTCCTTGTAGGTGAGGTCGAGCGGCCGGCCACGGAGCCGGGCCGTGTAGCCGCCGGCGTCGATGGTGAGCTCGCCGGAGGAGATCTCCTGCGGGGCGTCGTCGTACCCCGCGGTGGCGGCGCGCTCCATGACCAGCCGGAACCGCGTCTCCACCTCGGCCGGGTTGGCCGTCTCCAGGATGATGTCGTCCGCGCCCCACTCCGCCGTGACGACGGTGAGGCCGCCTTCGGTGAGCACGAGGATGAGCGGGACGGTCAGGCCCGTGGCGCGCAGCAGCCGACAGGTGGTCCTGGCCGTGACCAGGTCGCGTCGTGCGTCGAGCACGACGATGTCCGCGTCCGGTGCGTCCACGAGAGCCGACGGTTCGACGGGGAGCACGCGGACGCGGTGGGACAACAGACCGAGGGCCGGGAGCACCTGGGCGGAGCCCCCGGACGCTGGAGTGAGCAGCAGCAGATCTGCCACCTGGGACCTCCCCGCGTGCGAGTGGGGGCAACGGTACCGCGCGGTCCGAGCAACCTGCGCCCACGGCCCAGGTGATGGCGGTGTTCCACCAGGACGGGTGACCGGTTGGACAGGCCGGATCGCGCCGGGATGCGACAATCGGCGGCGTGCTCCTCCCCTCCTTGCAGACCGCACGACCGGCCGCGCCCCGGGCAACCTCCCCGGTGACCCCGGTCGCGGGACGGTAGGGGACCCCATGCAGCTCGCCACCCGGGCGGTCGTGACGGCCGTCCTCGCCGCCGCCGTCGCCGTCGCCGGATATCTCGGCGGCCTGCCGCTGACCGGCACCGCCGCGGTCCTCGCTCTCGTCTTCGCCCTCGGCTGGCCCGCGCTGGCGGGGCTGCCGTTCAAGCCCGGGTCCGCCACGGTCGTGGCGCTCGGGGGTGTCGGGGCCGTCGCGGTCGTGCACCTCACGGTCGACCAGCCGTACCTGCGGGACCTGCCGGTCGTCTTCGCGGCCGCGATCCTGCTGGCGTTCGTCAACGAGCTCCTGCGTCGCGACGGGCGCACCCGGCTCGTCGAGTCGGTGTCGGGGACGGTCGCCGGAACGCTCGTCGCGGTCGCCGTGGCCGGGTGGGTCGCGATCGGCCGGACGCCCGGCGGCGAGCCCATCGTGGTCGTCGGGGCCCTGGCGCTGGCCGTCGGGTCCGCCGTGGTGGCGCTGCACCTCAAGCCGTGGGTCGGCGCGCTGGTCACGGCCGGGGCCGCGGCGGGTGCCGGTGCCCTGGGCGGGCTGCTGCTCCCGGCGATCGACCCCCTGGCGGGCGCCCTGCTGGGCCTCTCGGTCGGGGTCCTCGTCGCCACCCTGCACGCGCTCTTCGACCAGCTGCCGTCGCTCGAACGGCGCTGGCCCTCGCTCGCGGCCGTCACCCTCCCGGTCACCGTGACCGGCATCCTCGTGTACGTCGTCGGCCGGGTCCTGGTGGGCTGAGGCGTGGACCGCGTCCTGCTCGTCCTCGCCCTCCTGGTCGTCGCTGCCGTGCTGGGCCTGTGGTGGCGGTCGCGCAACGGGAGGTACACCGCGGTCGACCCCGCGCTCCTGGCGTCCGCACCGGTGGACGAGGCCGACGACTCGCGCCTCTCGGCCGCCGAGCTGGGGGTGCCGCTCGGCACCCGCGCGACTCTCGTGCAGTTCTCCAGCGAGGTCTGTGCGCCCTGCCGTCGCACCCACGCGGTGCTCGCGCAGCTCGTCTCCGAGCACGACGACCTCTCACACGTCGAGATGGACGTGGTCGAGCACCTCGATCTCGTGCGACGCTTCGGCATCATGCGCACCCCGACCACGCTCCTGCTCGACGCCCGCGGCGTCGTGGTCGGCCGCATGTCCGGTGCCACGGACCGTCGGCACGCGCTCGCCGCGCTCGACTCCTGTCCGGGCGGGGTCTCCGCAGCCTGAGCCGGCTCCCGGCGCGGGCGCGCAGTCCCCGGCCGATGGACCCCTCATCCCTGCGCGACCCCCTGGAGTCCCCGTGAGCACGCCCGTACGCATCGACGCCCCCGCGGGCATCGACCCCCGCGGCCCCCGCTTCGGCGCCGCACTGACGCTCGTCCTGCTCGTCGTCGTCCTGCTGCTCGGCACCACGCCCGCCGCCTACGCCGTCCTCGCGGTCATCGTCGCGAGCTTCGCGCTCGGCGCGTTCGGCGGCATCGGTCGCACCTGGCAGGGCTGGGTGTTCCGCAAGCTGGTCCGCCCGCGCCTGGCGCCGCCGACCGAGCTCGAGGACCCGCGCCCGCCGACGTTCGCGCAGCTGGTCGGCCTGATCATCACGGGTGCGGGGCTGGTCCTCGGCCTGGCGGGCGTGGCTGTCGCCGTCCCGGTCGCCGCCGCGCTCGCGCTGGTCGCGGCGTTCCTCAACGCGGTGTTCGGGCTGTGCCTCGGGTGCGAGCTGTACCTGCTCGGCGTCCGGCTGCGGGCGGGGAAGACGGCCTAGTACACGAGCGCCTGCGCGCGCTCGGCCAGCGACTCCTCCACGAAGACCGCCGCGCCGGCGATCCGCACGCCCGGGAGCACGTGCTCCGGACCGATGCCCCGGCGGGCGGCGCACTGCGTGCAGACGGTCACGCGGCCGCCCTCGAGCACCAGGTCCAACAGCTCGCCCAGCGGGGTGGCGTGCTCGAGGACCAGGTCGGCCGCGCGCCCCGGCAGGGCGAACCAGGCCGACTCGCCCGTGAGCCAGAGGCTGACGTCCGCGCCCGCCGCGACGGCGGCCGCAGCCACCGTGAACGCCTGGTTGGTGGCCTCCGGGCGCTCGGTGCCGGACGTGGTCTTGATCACCAGGGGGCGTGGCGTGGGACTCATCGGAACAGGTTAGGGGTGTGCGCTCGTTAGGATCGTCGGCATGACTGCGCTCGAGGGAGTCTTCATCGGCCTGCTGGTCGCCGCGACGCTGGTGATCGGCTGGTTCGCCTGCTTCGTCGTCTACCGGCTCTACAAGGGCCAGCGCTGACGTGCCCTGACGCCGTGTCACCACAGGAGGCCCCGCCCATGCCGTTCGTCCTCGACCCCGAGGGTCTCGCTCCCGAGGTCTACCCGCTGGCCTGGCTGGTGGGCACGTGGCGCGGTGAGGGCGTCGTCGACTACCCGGGTATCGACGAGGCGACCTTCACGCAGGAGATCGTCATCGCCAGCGACGGCGGACCGTACCTGTCGTACACGTCGACGATCAGGCTGATCGTGGCGCCGTCCACGACGGCGGCGCTCGAGGACGAGCCGCCCGCACCCGTCTGGCAGACCGAGTCCGGCTACTGGCGCATCCCGCCCGAGCGACCGACCGACTGGGGCCTCACCGAGGACCAGCACGCCGTCGAGCTCCTGGTCGCCGACCCGTCGGGGCACGTCGCCGTCTACATCGGCGCGGTCGGCAAGGGCCGCATCGACCTGGTGAGCGACGCCATCGTGCGCACCGCGTCCGGCGCCGACGTCAGTGCCGGCAAGCGCCTCTACGGCCTGGTGAACGGCGAGCTCATGTGGGCGCACGACATCGCCGCGTTCGGGCACCCCATGCAGTCCTACGCCTCGGGCCGCCTCGCGCGGGTCGAGGCCCTCACCGACGACGAGGCCTGATGACCACCGACGCGACCGTCGAGACACCCGCATCGCACGGCGAGCCCCCGCGGCACAGCAGCCCCCTGCTGGCTCGCCGTGGAGCGGTCCGGGGCTCGGGCCCGGACGACGGTGTCGCGTGGCACTACGGCGACCCGACCGCCGAGCAGCGCGCGCTGTCCCGCGGCGGTGCCGTGGTGGACCAGTCGAACCTCGGGGTCGTCACCGTCACCGGCCCGGACCGGCTGACCTGGCTGAACTCCATCACCTCGCAGGAGCTGACCGCGCTGCCACCGCGCACGTCGACGGAGCTGCTGGTGCTCAGCCCGCAGGGGCACGTCGAGCACGCGGCGGGCGTCGTCGACGACGGCGAGACCACCTGGCTGATCACCGAGACGCCGATCGCGCTCGCCGCCTGGCTGAACCGCATGAAGTTCATGCTGCGGGTCGAGATCGTCGACGCGACCGACGACTGGGCCGCCATCGGCGAGCCGGTGGACGCCGAGGGCACGCCCGACGAGCCGATCACCTGGCGCGACCCGTGGCCGACCACGGCAGCGGGTGGCACGCGGTACGGACCGGCCGACGACGAGCACCCCGGCGCCGACCGCGACTGGCGGCTCGTCCTGGTCCCGCGCGACCGGCTGGTCGAGGAGGTGCGCGCGCGGGAGGCTGCCGGCTGGCCGCTCGTCGGCACCTGGGCCAGCGAGGCCGCCCGCGTGGAGGCGTGGCGCCCGCGCTCGTCCCACGAGGTCGACCACCGGACCATCCCGCACGAGCTCGACTGGCTGCGCACCGCGGTGCACCTGACCAAGGGCTGCTACCGCGGGCAGGAGACCGTGGCGCGCGTGCACAACCTCGGCCGGCCGCCGCGTCGCCTGGTCATGCTGCACCTCGACGGGTCCGGGCACCTGCTGCCCGAGCCCGGTGCCGCGGTGCACGACGTGGTCCGAGGCGCCGACTCGCAGGAGCCCGGGCGGGTGGTCGGGCAGGTCACCACCGTCGCGCGCCACCACGAGCTGGGTCCGGTCGCGCTGGCCGTGGTCAAGCGGTCGGTGCCGGCGGACGCCGAGCTGGTGGTCGAGTCCGAGGCCGGGTCGGTCGCAGCCGGCCAGGAGCAGATCGTGCCCGGCGACGGCGTCTCCGTGGACCGGCCCGCCGCGCGCGGACCCCTGACCCGCGGCCTGGGGCAGCACCCGAGCCTGTGAGCACCCCCGAGTCGCGCACGACCTCCCGTCTGGACGTGCGCGTCGAGGTGCGGCTGCGCCAGGGGTGGGCGCGGGTCCGTGCTGCGTGGTTCCCGATCCTGCAGGCGTCGATCGCAGCGGCCATCGCGTTCGCGATCGCCCGGTACGCGGTCGGGCACCCGTTCCCGTTCTTCGCGCCCGTCAGCGCGTGGATCGCGCTCGGGTTCACGACGGACCGGTCGGTCCGGCGGGTCGCGGAGCTGGCCGTCGGGGTGGCGATCGGGGTCGCGCTGGGGGACCTGCTGGTGCACCTCATCGGCAACGGCGCCTGGCAGGTGGCCGTCGTGCTGTTCCTGGCGGCGATCATCGCGCGGTTCATCGACCGCGGGCAGATGCTCACCACGCAGGCGGGCGTGCAGGCGCTGGTCATCGTCGGCCTGCCCGCGATCTCCGCGACCGGTGGGCCGCTCGGGCGGTGGATCGACGCCGCGATCGGGGGAGCCGTGGCGCTCGCGGTCGCGCTGCTGACCCCGCGCGACCCTCGTCGCCACCCCCGGACGCTCGCCCGTGCGGCGACCGAGGACCTGGCGGGCGTGCTCCGCATCCTGGCGCGCGGCCTGCGCACCGGGTCGACGGCCGACGTCGAGGACGCGCTCGTGCGCGGGCGGGCGTCGCAGCCCGCGCTGGACGAGTGGTCCGAGACCGCGACCAACGCCGGCGAGCTGGCCCGCGTGTCCCCGACCATCCGCAAGCACCGCGCGGAGCTGGCCGGGCTCGCGGCCGACGCGGTGCTCGTCGACCGCGCGATGCGCAACGCCCGCGTGCTCGCCCGGCGCTGCCTGTCGGCCGTCGAGGCGCAGACCCATGACATGACGACGGTCGCGGAGCAGGTCGAGGCCACCGCCCGGGCCACCGACGACCTCGCCGCGGCCCTCGGCGCGGGCCGGGACCCGGAGCGCGCACGGGCGCAGCTGCTGGCGGTCTCCGGCGCGCTGGACCCGTTCCGGCTGGCCGCGCTCGACTGGCAGGTGCAGAGCCTGGTGCTGCTGCACCGCTCGCTCGTCGTCGACCTGCTGGAGGCGGCGGGCGTCGACCCGCAGGCCGCCCGCGACTCCCTGCCGGAGATCTGACCCCGACACCAGCTCGGTACGGAGCACCGGAGGTCGACGACCTGCCTGCAACCTCCCCCGTGGGCGGGGCGGGTTCGATACGGTCGCTGCGTGGACGTCTCGGTCAGCGCGTTGCGCGCAGAGCTCAGGCAGTGGATCGAGGCCGCGCGCGCCGGGGAGGACGTGGTCATCACGGAGCGCGGGATCCCCGTCGCGCGGCTCAGCGGCATCGAGGCGGCGGACCTGTTGTCCCGGCTGGAGCGGGACGGGCTGCTGACGCCGGCCTCGGCACCCCGGCCACCGGCCCGGTCCACGGAGCGCAGCACCCCGGCGGCCAAGGGCGGGGTCTCGGACCTGGTCCGTCGGCTGCGGCGCTGAGATGGCGGTCGTCTACCTGGACACCAGCGCGCTGGTGAAGCTCTGCGTCGCCGAGCCCGGGTCCGCGCTGGTCGCGGCCCTGTGGGACGGCGCCGACCTGGTGGTCACGTCCCGGCTGGCCGACGCCGAGGTGCGGGCCGTGCTCGCCGGCGGCCGGCGCGCGGGTCGGCTCGACGACGAGGCAGCGGCCGAGGCGCTCGCGGCGTGGGAGCGGCTGTGGCCCGGGCTGCACGTGCTCGAGCTGCAGGAGGCCGTCACGACGTCGGCCGCCGCGCTCGTCGGCCGGCACCCGTTGCGTGCCGCCGACGCCCTGCACCTCGCGTCCGCCCTGGAGCTGCGGTCGCCCGACCTCGTCGTCGCTGCGTGGGACGAGCACCTCGCGGCCGCGGCGCGCGCCGAAGGCCTGCTCGTCGTCCCGTGATGTCTCGTAGGCTCGCCCCGTGATCGCGAGCCTGCAGGTCGTCATCTTCTTCGTCTTCTACATCGCCATCTTCGGGCTGAGCCTGTGGGCGCTCATCGACCTGCTCCGGCGGCCGGCGACCGCGTTCCCGCAGGCGGGGAAGCGGACCAAGGGTTTCTGGGGCGCGATCGTCGGCGTCGCCACGGCCGTCTCGTTCAGCGTGATCCCGATCCCGGGCGTGCCGCACCTGCCGTCGTTCCTCGCCCTGCTCGCCGCGGTCGGCGCGATCGTGTACCTGGTCGACGTCAAGCCTGCGGTGACCCCGTACTCGGGCGGACGCGGACGCGGACGTGGACCCCGCGGACCGTCGGGTCCCTCCGGCGGCTGGTGAGCGTGCCGGACATCGGCGCCTCCGCGGTCCCGCTCGCGCGGGTGCTGCGCGGCGGTCTGGTGGAGTCGGTGCACGTCGGCCACGTCGTGGTGCTCGCGCCCGACGGGTCCGAGCGGTTCGCCCTGGGGGGCCCCGACGCGACGATGTGGGCGCGGTCGTCGCTCAAGCCGTTGCAGGCGGTCGCGATGCTGCGCGCCGGGCTGGACGTCGACGGCGCCGAGCTCGCCCTCGTGTGCGCCAGCCACAACGCCGAGCCCGGGCACCTCGACGTGGTCCGCGCGATCCTCGCCGACGCGGGTCTGGGTGCCGACGACCTGCGGAACACCCCCGACTGGCCGCTGGACGCCGACGCGGCGTGGCAGTGGCGCGCGGACGGGCACGGGACCGAGCCGCTCACCCAGAACTGCTCCGGCAAGCACGCGGGGATGCTCGCGACGTGCGTGGCCGCGGGCTGGCCGACCCAGGACTACCTCGACCCGGAGCACCCGTTGCAGGTGGCGACGCGGGAGGTGGTCGGTGAGCTCACCGGCGTGCCCGTCGAGCTGGCGACGGTCGACGGCTGCGGCGCTCCGCTGTTCTCGACGACGCTGCGCGGGCTCGCCCGCTCGTTCGCGGGCCTCGCGACCGGTGACGGGCTCCCGCGGCGTGCCGGGCGGGCGATGTCGGAGCACCCGTGGCACGTCGCCGGCACCGGGCGGGACGCCACCCGGTTCATGGAGGCGGTCCCGGGCCTTGTGGCGAAGGACGGTGCCGACGGCGTCTACGCCGCCGGTCTGCCGGACGGCGGCGCGGTCGCGCTGAAGATCGTGGACGGGTCGTCGCGTCCCCGGCCGGTGGTGCTCGCGGCCGCGCTCACCGTGGCCGGGGTCGATCCCGCGCTCGTCGAGGCCGTCTCCCTGACACCCGTCCTGGGCCACGGCAGGGCCGTCGGCGAGGTCGTCGCGACCTTCGGCGCATGAGAGCGGTCGTCCAGCGCGTCACGCGCGCGTCCGTGACCGTCGACGGCATCGTGGTCGGCGCGATCGACCGGCCCGGCCTGGTGGCGCTGGTGGGGGTGACGCCCGGCGACGGAGCGGCGCAGGTCGAGCTGGTCGCGCGGAAGATCGCCGAGCTGCGCATCCTGCGCGACGAGCAGTGCGCGGTGGACGTCGGCGCCCCGGTGCTCGTCGTCAGCCAGTTCACGCTCTACGCGGACACCCGCAAGGGCCGTCGGCCGACCTGGAACGCCGCAGCACCCGGGCCCGTCGCGCAGCCGCTGGTCGAGGCCGTCGTCGACGCCCTGCGCGCCCGCGGCCTCGAGGTGGCCACGGGCGTGTTCGGCGCGGACATGGCGGTCGAGCTGGTCAACGACGGACCGGTGACGATCCTGCTGGAGTCGGTGCCAGACGCCTAGGGGCGCTCGCAGCGGCTCGTCGAGACGCTCAGCAGCTCCATGCCGGGCGGCGCCGGTGGGGGATCGACGATCGTCGGGTCGGCGACGTCGGCCAGCCGGACCCCGAACTGGCCCTTGCAGAACGTCCCGAGGTCCACCGCGTCCCACCCGCTCGCCAGGAGCCCGGACCCGATCTTGGACTGTGCGGCGTCCGAGTCGAGGACCGCGTACAGGTGCGTGACCTGCGAGCACTCCTGCAGGCAGAGGGTGTTCTCGACGCTCGACGTGGTGAGCAGCTGGGCGCCGGTCGCGACCGGCAGCGACGCACCCACGCCGGTCATCCGCGCCAGGCTCGGACCCCCGAGCGAACCGAGGAAGAGCCCGACCAGGACCAGGACCACCGTCGCGCCGGCCAGGAGCCACCGCCGGGAGCGCGCCCCGCGGACCAGGAACCAGGTGGGGACGAGCGCGACGAGCATCGCCGCGACGGCGACCGCCGGGCCGGCGGCCTTCCCGCCGTTCCCCGACAGGAGGAGCGCGGCTCCCACCAGGAACGCCCACGCCGACCAGACGACCAGCACGCCGATGCCACGGAGCACCCACCCAGCGGCCGTGACGCGGTGCTTCGCCTCAGCGGGCTCCATGAACGTCGTCGCCACCACGGCACTTCCCTCCCCACCGCGAGCGCGCGGCAGCACAGATGCACGCCCGCGTGATCGGTGCGGCTCCGCGGGCCCGACGGAACATACCGAAGCAGGAGCGGCGGCACGCCGGGTCCAGGTCGCAGGCGATCCACCCGAAAGGATTCAGCGCAGACCACCGCGAACCGTGAGAGGTCCGGGCATACGGAGAGGGCCCCTCGGAGTAAGCGTCCGAGGGGCCCTCTCGTGTTCGCAGGTCTTCCGTCCCCGGCGAACCGGTGACCGACGCCGCGCTGACGGTGCGGCTACGTCCCGACACGCGGTTCGTCGCCGACGCGGTCACCCCGAGGGGCTCCGGCACCGACGACCCGCCACGGGCGGGACGACTGCGAGCTACCTTCCGGTCCTTGACGTCCCCGCGTCGTCATCCGCGGTTCGTCGTGTCGCCACGGCGATGTGGTCGTCCGTTCTCCGGTCGGTCCGACATCCACAGCCTGTCCCCACCGGCGCCACCTCCCCGAAGGGCGTTCTGCGCCGCCTGCTCGAGTCCCCGAAGGGGCTCGTGCGTCGAGGCTCCGGCCCTGTCCGAGTGGTCGTCCACCCGGTCCACGTGATCTCCGAAGAGGCCACCTGACCTGCGGTTTCAGTCTCCCCGGGAGGGATCCTTCGCCTGCGGTTCTCGATCTGTCGATCTCGATGTGAGATTTCTAACGCGCTTCGGTAGGGGGCCACAAGGGGTTCTCGGAGCTTTCTTTGTCCACCGCTTTACCCACACCCTTGTCCACAGGTTCACCTGCGTAAACACCCGGTAAACACAGGGGTGTGGACGAAAGATGTGGACGACGCGCGAGTCGTTCACCCGTCCGGACGCGGACCCCTTGTACCCTGGGAACCGGTGAAGGCCCCTCGGAGTAAGCGTCCGAGGGGCCTTACCCATGTCGCCCGGCGACCGGGATGATGGCGGGATGCTGATCGAGGCCGTCCTCGGGGACATCACCACGCAGGACGTCGACGTCATCGTCAACGCCGCGAACTCGTCCCTGCTGGGTGGCGGGGGAGTCGACGGCGCGATCCATGCGGCCGCCGGGCCCGGGCTGCTGGCCGCGTGCCACGAGCTGCGCGCGACCACGCTGCCGGACGGGCTGCCCGTCGGGGACGCCGTCGTGACTCCCGGGTTCGACCTCACCGCCCGCTGGGTGATCCACACCGTCGGGCCGAACCGGCACCGAGGAGAGACGGACCCCGTGCTGCTGTCGTCCTGCTTCGCGCGGCCGCTCGAGCTGGCCGTGGGGCTGGATGCCGCGAGCATCGCCTTCCCGGCGGTCAGCGCCGGTGTCTACGGCTGGGCGGTCGAGGACGTGGCACGGATCGCCGTCGGCACCGTCCGGGTGTGGCAGGAGGGCACCGAGGCGGGCTGGACCCCGGGGCACCCACGACCGCACGGGATCGAGGTGGTGCGCTTCGTGCTCTTCTCGCAGAACGCGCTCGACGCCTTCCGGAGCGAGCTCGACCGCGCGTAGCGTCGCGGACATGCCTGATCTCCTGCCGGCCCTGCCGGACTCCGAGTTCCGCCGCGTGCTGTGCGTCGTCGCACACCCGGACGACGTCGAGTACGGCACCTCGTCCGCTGTCGCGATGTGGACCGCCCGCGGGGTCGACGTCGCCTACCTGGTGCTCACCCGCGGGGAGGCCGGCATGGACGCGTCGCCGCCGGACCGCACCCGCGAGGTCCGCACCCGCGAGCAGGTCACGGGGTCGGCGGCGGTCGGTGTCACCGACGTGACGTTCCTCGAGCACCCCGACGGCGTGCTGGAGTACGGGCTGCCGCTGCGGCGGGACATCGCGCGGCGGATCCGTGAGTACCGGCCCGACGTGGTGCTCACCGGGTCGTGGGAGCTCGAGTTCGTCGCGGGGCTGAACATGGCCGACCACCGCGTGGCCGGGCTGGCCACGCTCGACGCGGTGCGCGACGCCGGCAACCGGTGGGTGTTCACCGAGCTGCTCGACGGCGGCCTGGAGCCCTGGCAGGTCCGCTGGCTGCTGGTCAGCGGAGACTCCCGGGCGACGCACGGCGTGGAGGTCACCCCGGACGCCCTGCAGGCCGGGATCGCGTCCCTGGAGGCCCACGAGGAGTACCTCGCGGGACTGCCCGGGCATCCCGCCCCGAAGGACATGCTGCCGATGATCGCGGCGATGCAGGGACGTGCCATGGGGGTCGAGCACGCGGTCCTGTTCCGGACCTACGACCTGCAGGCGCCGCCGCCGATGCTCGACTGACTAGCTGCGAGCGCGCGCCGGGCTCACTGCCTCCTTCGGGTCCAGGACGAGCTGGGTGGCGGCCCGGTGCCGCATGATCACCTTGTCGATCTCCGCGACGATCGGCAGCAGCAGTGCGAGGCCCAGGCAGGCCAGCCACTGCGGACCCGACAACGACTGCGTCGTGAGCCATCCCTGCAGGAAGTCCAGCTCGGTGGCCAGCACGACGAGGATCACGGGGGCCGAGAGCACCTTGACCGCCGTCAGCAGGGGAGCAGCGAGGCCCGACTCCGGCTCGCGCCGCAGGACCAGCCCGGACAGGACCGAACCGAGGCCCATGACCACGAACGCCATCGTCATCGACGCCGTCGGGGTGTCGGCGGCCGGGGTGTCGGGGCCGGCCACCAGCGGGATCGCCGAGGAGATGCACAGGACCATCCCGTAGAGGATCCAGCGGCGTACCGCGTAGCCGTTGCTGATGCCGAGCTTCGGGTCGCGCGGCATGCGGTCCATGATCCCGGGGCCGACCGGGTCGAGCATGATCGCGATGACCGGGAACACGGCGACGAAGAAGTTGAGGAACAGCACCATCATCGGAGTCATCGCGACGCCGTCGGCGATGTCGAAGATGCTGGCCGCGAGGAACAGCACCACGAGGCCGATCAGCTGGCTCATCTGGAAGCGGATGTACGCGGTGATCTTCTGGTAGATGCTGCGCCCGAGCTCGACCGCGTGCACCAGGGTGCTGAAGTTGTCGTCGGTGAGCACGAGGCGGGCCGCCTGCTTGGTGACCTCGCTGCCGGAGCCCATCGCGACGCCGATGTCGGCCTGCTTGATGGCGGCGGCGTCGTTGACGGCATCACCCGTCATGGCGACCACGAGGCCCTGCTTCTGCATGAGCTGGACGAGCCGGAGCTTGTCCTCAGGGGTGACACGGCCGAACACGTGCAGGTTCGGCAGTCGCTCCAGCAGCTCCTCGTCGGTCAGGGCGGCCAGCTCCGGTCCGCTGATCGCGCCCGGGCCGAGGCCCAGCTGCCTGCCGATCGCGCTCGCGGTCACCGCGTGGTCGCCGGTGATCATGCGGACCTCGATGCCCGCCTTCAGGGCGATCTCGACGGCCACCTTGGCGGTGGGCCGCAGCGGGTCGACGATGCCGACCAGGCCGACGAACACGAGCTCCTCGACGTAGGACATCGGGTCGGCGACCAGGGCGGCCTCGTCGGCCGGCGTGAGGAACCGCGTCGCGAAGGCGAGCGTGCGCAGACCCTGCTCGGCGAGCCGCTCCATCTCCGCCTCGATGTCGGCGCGCATGTCCTCCAGCGGGACTGTCTGGCCCGGACCGGCGAGGGCGTGCGTGCAGCGTTGCAGCACGACGTCCGGACCGCCCTTGACCACCTCGACCAGGGACCGGTCACCACGCCAGGGGAGCCAGTGGGCGGTGGCCATGAACTTGTACGCCGAGTCGAACGGCACCTCCGCGACGCGGGGGTACGTCCGGCGGCTCTCCTCCGCGTCGATCCCCAGCTTGGCGGCGAGCACCACGAGGGCGGCCTCGGTCGGGTCGCCGATCACGGCACCGGAGTCGGACACGGTCGCGTCGCTGGCCAGGCACAGGCCGTAGGCGAGCGGGGTCAGGTCCGGCACGTCGGCGCCCGCCGTCTGCAGGATCTTGCCCGACTTCGCGTAGCCGCTGCCCTCGACGGTGAAGTGCTGACCGATCGTGTACAGCGCGGTGACCGTCATCTCGTTGAGGGTCAGCGTCCCCGTCTTGTCCGAGTTGATCGAGCTGGTCGCTCCGAGCGTCTCGACGTCGTTGAGGTTGGCGACGACGGCCTTCGCGTCGGCCAGCTGACGGGCCCCGTACGCGAGCATCGCCTGGACGAACGTGGGCAGGCCCGTCGGGATCGCGGAGATGGCCACGGCGGTCGCCAGGAAGAGCAGGTCGCTCGGGGACTGGCCGCGCACGATGCCGATGACCACGATGACCGCGACCGCGGTCCACGCGATGACGCCGAGGACCTTGGTGAGCTTGTCGAGCTCCTGCTGCAGCGGCGACTTCGTCTTCTCCACCGACGACAGCAGCGTGGCGATGTTGCCGATCTGCGTGGTCATGCCCGTCGCGGTGACCAGCATCGTGCCGGTGCCGCGGGTGACCGACGTGTTCTGGAACGCCATGTTGGCGCGGTCGCCGAGCGGGACCTCGTCGTCGGCGAGCGTGATCACGTCCTTGCCGATCGGGGTGCTCTCGCCGGTCAGCGCCGCTTCCTGCGTCTCCATCGTGGCGGTCCGCAGCAGCCGGCCGTCGGCGGGCACGATGTCGCCCGCCTCCAGCTCGACGATGTCGCCGGGCACCAGGTCGTGCGCGGGGATCTGCACCAGCGCACCATCCCGCCGCACGCGGGACTGCGGTTCCTGCATCGTGGCCAGCGCGTCGACGCTCTTGCGCGCGAGCATCTCCTGTCGGGTCCCGATGACGACGTTGATCACCACCAGGAAGCCGACGATGAGGGCCGTCGACCCCTGCCCGATGGCCGCGCTCACCGCCGCGACGGCGATCAGCATGATGTTCATCGGGTCGCGCAGCTGCTGGAAGACCACCGACCACACGGACGGGGCCGCCTGCGCGGTCAGGGTGTTCGAGCCGTACCGCTCCCGCCGGGTCGTGACCTCGGCGGACGACAGACCCGTCGCCGGATCGGTGTCGAGCTGCGCGGTCGCAGCCTCCGGGTCGAGCGCCCACCACCGGGTGGGCGGCGTGGCGATGGTCGTGGTCTGAGGTTCAGCGATGTCTGTCACGTCAGCTCCTGGCGCCGCGGCGGTGCCCTTCAAGAGGCCCTGCGCCAGACGCTATCCCGAGATGCCCGGATCTACGGACGATCCGGGCATCTCGCGTGGCGCTCAGGCGACCGGAACCGGCACCTGCTCCTCGGCCGGCTCCGGCTCGGCCTGCTTGCTCAGCGCGCTGGGCCACCACATCGTCTTGCCGATGTCGAGGTTCAGCGCCGTGACCAGCACGGACCGGACCACCAGGGTGTCGAGGAGCACGCCGAACGCCACGGCGAACCCGATCTCCGCGAACGCCACCAGAGGCAGCGTGCCGAGCACCGCGAACGTCCCCGCGAGCACCAGCCCGGCCGACGTGATCACCCCGCCGGTGGCCGCCAGACCGACCAGCGAGCCACGGTGGTGCCCGAGGCGGATGGCCTCCTCCCGGACCCGGGTCATGAGGAAGATGTTGTAGTCGATCCCGAGCGCGACCAGGAACACGAAGACGAACAGCGGGAACGACGTGTCCGCCCCGGCGTAGCCGAAGACGTACTTGAAGATCAGCGCGCTGACGCCGATGGCGGCGCCGAACGAGAGCACGACCGTCCCGATGAGCACCAGCGGGGCGACGACCGCCCGGAGCAGGACCATCAGGATCAGGAACACGACCAGGAGGACGATCGGGATGATCAGCCGGTTGTCGTCCGCGGACGCGCGCTGCACGTCGAGGTTGACGGCGGTGCTGCCGCCCACCAGGGCGTCCGCGTCCGGCACAGAGTGCACGGCGGCCCGTACCCGGTCGACCGTGTCGTAGGCGTCGTCGCTGTCGGGCGCCGAGGTCAGGGTGCCCTCGATGTACGCCAGACCGTCCTTCACGACGGGCTCCGTGACGCTCGTCGGGTCGATGCCTTCGACGTCGGCGAACACCAGTGCCACCTCGTTCGCCTGGTCGGCGTTCGCGATGACCGCGACCGGCGAGCCGGCCCCGCCGGGGAAGTGCGCGGCGAGCACCTTCTCGCCCTCGATCGAGGGCTGCGTGCCGCGGAACGACTCCTCGGTGGTCAGGCCCGTGGCGTTCAGCGCGACGATGCCGAGGCACGCGACCGCGAGGATCGCGGACGTCCCGATCCACGTGGCGCGGGGGCGACGCTCGATGCGGCCGCCGACGCGCGCCCAGAAACCGTGCTCGGACGGCTCGTCGTCGCCGAGCTTCGGGGCGCGGGGCCAGAAGATCCACCGGCCGCACGTGACGAGCAGCGCGGGCAGCAGGGTCAGCATCACGAGCACCGCGACGCCGACGCCGACGGCCGCGACCGGGCCGAGGCCGGCGGTCGAGTTCATGGTCGCGAAGAGCAGGCAGAGCATGCCGATGGCGACCGTGGCGCCGGACGCGATGATCGCCGGGCTGGCGCGGTGCAGGGCCAGGGCCATGGCCTCGTGGCGGTCGCCGTGCTTGCGCAGCTCCTCGCGGTAGCGCGCGACGAGCAGCAGGGCGTAGTCCGTCCCCGCGCCGAACACGAGGACCGTGAGGATGCCGGCGCTCTGGGCGTTGACGGTGAGGTCGTAGTTGTCCGCGAGCAGGTAGATGAGGGCCTGCGAGACGGTGAGCGCGACACCCGCCGAGATGACCGGCAGGAGCCAGAGGATCGGGCTGCGGTAGGTGATCAGCAGGATGACGATGACGACGGCGACGGCCGCGTACAGCAGGGTGCCGTCGATGCCCTCGAACGCCGCGGACGAGTCGGCGGCGCCGCCCGCCGGGCCGGTGACGTAGACGTCGAGACCATCGGGGCCGTCCTCGGCGGTGGCCCGCAGGTCGTCGACCGCGTCGGCGGCGAGGTTCCAGCCGTCCGAGCCGAGGTCGAGCGGCACGATGATCTGCACAGCCTCCCCGTCCTCCGACGGGATCGGGCCGATGACCTCACCGTCGAGGGTGTCCAGCGTGCCGAACTCCTGGGCGTCGGTCGCGACGGCCTCGAGGTCCGCGGGCGTGAGGCCGTCCGGCCGCTCGTAGACGATCACGGCGGGGATCGTGTTGGACGACACGAACCCCGCGGCGACGTCGAGCACCTCGGTCGACTCGGCGTTGGCGGGCAGCCAGGACTTGGCGTCGTTGTCCTGCGCGCCGGTGAGCTTGCCCGCGAGCGGCCCGAGGAGCGCCACGACGACGAGCCAGAAGACGATGACGGCGAACTTGAGGTAGCGGTGGGTGATCCATCCGGCGACCTGAGACATGGGTGTGTCCTCATGTAGGGGTTGTCGACGACGACAGGAAGGTGCGGCCCGCCCGACGGGAGATACATCGTCGAGAGCCGGTGTCGATGCTGTGAACGAGCCTAGGATTCCGCCGCCGCCAGGCACAGGGATATCCGGGAGACCCCCGAGTCGACCCTCAGGTTCCCCTCAGGAGTTGCTCAGGGCAGCCACGGCTCGCTCGACGTCCGCGGTGTCGTTCCAGACGTGGAACGCGAGGCGGACGCCGCCGCCGCGCCCCGCCGCGCGGGTGCCCTGCGTCCCGAGCAGGGCCCGCCGCGAGCCGGCCGCGTCGTCGGGCAGCCGGACGATCGCGCTGCCCCCCGGCGGCAGACCGACGCCCGCCCGGAAGGCGTCGGCGAGGCCGACGGTGTACCGGTGGACGGCGTCGAGGGGAGCGGCCGCGAACAGCTCCAGTGCCGGGACGGCACCCACCCAGCACAGCCACGCGGGGGAGACGTCGAACCGCCGTGCGTCGCGGGCGAGCGCCATCGCGGGCCCGTAGACCGACGACCAGATCTCCTCGCCCGCGTACCAGCCGGCGCTCGTCGGTCGCAGCCGGTCCATGAGGTCCGGGCGGACCGTGAGGAACGCGGTCCCCCGCGGTGCCGACAGCCACTTGTAGGACGCGCACACGGTCACGTCGAGCGCCGTCGCGTCCACCGGGAGCCAGCCGGCGGCCTGCGTGACGTCGCAGACGGTCAGCGCACCGGCCGCGGCTGCCGCTCGGGCGACGGCCTCCACGTCGGCGACGCGCCCGTCGACCGACTGCACGAGCGAGAACGCGACGACGTGCGTGGACGGGCGGACCTCGTCGGCCAGCGACTCCACCGGCACGTGCCGGACGGTCACGCCCCGGTCGGCGTGCACCAGGAACGGGAAGACGACCGAGGCGAAGTCACCGTCGACCGTGAGGACCTCGGCACCGTCCGGCACGCTCGCCGCGACCAGGCCGACCAGCACGGACGCCTGCGAGCCGACGGCCACCCACGACGGGTCGACCCCGACGAGCCGCGCGTACGCCGCGCGCGACGCCGTGACGGCCTCGTCGTAGACCGCAAGGTCCGCCTTCCCGGCCCGCCACGTGTCGAGCGCCTCGTGCATCGCGGTCACCGTCGCCCGCGCGGGCAGCCCGCAGGTGGCGGCGTCGAGGTAGCCGGGCACGGGGGCGAACGCTGCGCGCAGGGTCTCGAGAGGGTCCATGGGGACGATCGTCTCGCACGCAGCATCAGCTGCCGAGCGCGTCCTGGACCGTCGTCTCCGGCGGGCCGTCGTAGACCGGGGAGCGGCCCGTCACCGCGTCCCAGGCCGCACGCCATGACGCGGGGACCTCCCGGGCGCGCCACACGACCGCCTGGACCGGCCGGACCGAGACCGACGACACCCCGACACCGGTCACGGAGATCCCCGCCGCCGTGCACGAGAACAGCGCGCGGCGCACGTGGTAGTCCTGCGTGACGACGACCGCGTCGCGGACCCCGAACACGTCGTGCGCCCGCACGCAGGAGTCGTGGGTGTCGAAGCCGGCATGGTCGCGGACCACGTGGTCGGCAGGGACGCCGTGGTCGACCAGCCAGTCGAGCATGGCGGTCGGCTCGTCGTGCTGGGCCGTGCCGTTGTCGCCGCTGACCAGCACGACGTCGACGGCACCCCGTTCGTACAGCTCGCGAGCGGCGTCGAGGCGGCGGGTCAGGTACACCGACGGGCTGCCGTCCGGCTTCAGGCCGGCGCCGAGGACGAGGGCGACCGGGGTGACGGGGACGTCGTCGGCGGCGCGGACCTCCGACTGACCGACGGCCTGGACCCACAGGACGGGGACGGCGACCAGGGCCAGCAGGACGCCGCCGACGATCCGGGTGGCGCGACGGCGGCGGGTGCTCACGGTCGGAGCGTAGGTGGACTGACCCGTCAGTGGAGGCTGTTCAGCCAGTCGCTCACCGCGGATGCGACGGCGGCGGCGCTCGTCGGCAGGTGGGGTCCCGGCAGGAAGACGGTGGTGACCGGGCCGGGGATCGCGGCCAGGTGGTGGGTCAGCTCCTCGGGCGAGCCGAACGGGTCGGTCGTGCCCGAGACGGCGAGGACGGGGACGCGGATCTCCGGCAGGTGCGCGATGCGGAGGGTGTCCGGGCGGCCCGGCGGGTGCAGGGGGTACGAGAGGAGGACGAGCCCGGCGGCGGGCAGACCTGCCGCGACGGCCATCGAGCACATGCGGCCGCCGAACGAGCGGCCGCCGAGGACGAGGTCCTCGGTGCCGACGCCCAGCGACGCCGCGAAGGCCTCGGTCTGCGCGCGGACCTCCGCGATCGCCGGCGCCGCGGTCTTCGGCAGGTCGAGCCGCAGCACGGGCAGCGGGGCGACGGCCTTCTCGACGGCGACCAGCGGCGCACCGTCACGGGTCCCGCCGAAGCCGGGGGTCAGCAGCAGGCCGGCGACGGACATCAGAGGCCCAGCACCGACGTGATGGTGCGGACCACGCCGTTGGCGGTGTTCGGCGGGGCGACGAACCGCGCGTGTGCCCGGATGTCGGGGTGCGCGTTGTCCATCGCGAACGAGTAGTACGCCGCGTCGAGCATGCCGACGTCGTTGAAGTAGTCGCCGAACGCCATCGTCTGCTCCGGCGTGATGCCGAGGCTCTCCTGGACCGCGCGCAGGGCGTGACCCTTGTCGGCGGTCGGGCTCATCACGTCGACCCAGTGCTTGCCGGACACCAGCACGCGGTCGTCGCCGCCGAACGGCTCGAGCAGGGGCCCTGCGCCGTCGGTGGCCATCCCGAAGTCGTAGACGGCGACCTTGAGGACCTCGTCGTCGACGGCCGTCAGGTCGTCGACCGTCTCCAGGCGCGCGTAGTACGGACGCGCCTGGTCGAGGAACGCGTCGTCGGTCCGCTCCACGTACGCCGAGCGCTTGCCGCACAGCACGGTCCCCAGGTCGAGCCCGTCGGCCGCCCGGACCGTCTCGACGACCCTCCGCGCCGTGCCGAGGTCGAGGGGGTCCGCGCTGATCTCCTCGTCGTGCTGGACGACGTAGGAGCCGTTCTCCGCGATGTAGACCAGCTCGTCCCGGGCGAACTGGCGGCGCAGCGTGGCGTACTGCCGACCGCTCGCCGGGCAGAGCAGGATCCCGCGGCCGGCGAGCTGGTCCAGCAGCGGCCAGAAGTCGTCGTGGATGCGCTTCTCGTCGTCGAGCAGGGAGCCGTCCATGTCGACGGCGATGAGGCGGATGTCGGGGACGGTGTCGAAGACGGGAGGCTGCACGGGTCGATCTTCTCAGCCGGCCTCGCGGGCCAGGTGCTCGACGGTCGCGACCAGCGCAGTCAGCCCCGTCTCGACGTCGGCCAGGCTGACGTCCTCGTCCGGGTGGTGGCTGATGCCGTCGGGGTTGCGCAGGAACAGCATGCCGACGCCCGTGACCGCCCCGAGTGCCATGGCGTCGTGCCCCGCGCGGCTGAACAGCGCGGGGACGTTCCGGCGACCGGTGTCCTCGATCCCGGCGCGCACGACGTCCTGGAGGAGGGCGTCGCACATGACGGCCGGTGCCTCGTGCAGCTCGCGCGCGGACCAGGTGAGCCCGCGCCGGCCCGCGATCTCGTCGAGCTCCCGGGTGATGCTGCCCCAGACGCGGTCGCGGTCGTCGTCGTGCTCGCCGCGCAGGTCGACCGTCAGGCGTGCCTCGCCGGGCACCACGTTGACCGCACCGGGGAACGTCTCCAGGCGGCCGACCGTGCCGATGATGTGGTGCTCGGCGCGGCAGAGCCGCTCGACGGCGAGCGCGACCTCGCTGGCGCCGAGCAGGGCGTCGTGCCGCTTCTCGTACCGGGCACCCCCGGCGTGCCGGGCCTCGCCGTCGATCTGCACCGCGAACCGTCGCGCGCTCGCGATCGAGGTGACGACACCCAGCGGGGCGCCGCCGTCGTCTAGCTCAGGACCCTGCTCGATGTGCGCCTCCAGGTAGCCCGCCAAGGACGAGGGCGACCGCGCGGCCGTGCCGATCCGCCCCGGGTCCAGGCCGAACTCGCTGAACGCCGTGCGCAGCGTGGTGCCGTGCTCGTCGGTCAGGTCCCACCAGGCCTCGTTCCAGCGACCGGCCATCGCGGACGACCCGAGCAGCGCGGTGCCGAACCGGGCGCCCTCCTCATCCCAGAACGCGACGACGTCGAGCCCGAAGCGGAACGAACCGACCTGGGGGCGCAGCGCGCGGACCACCTCGATCGCCATGAGCACGCCGAGAATCCCGTCGTACCGGCCGGCGTCGCGCACGGTGTCCAGGTGCGAGCCGAGCAGGAGCGACGGCGCCTCCGGGTCCCGCCCGGCCAGGTGCCCGCACTGGTTGCCCGCCGCGTCCTGCCACGTGTCCAGCCCGACCTCGCGCATCCAGCGGGCGGCCACGCGGTTCACGCGGGCGTGCTCGGGAGAGAGGTAGACGCGCTCGATGCCGTCGGTCATCGAGGTGTACGCCGCGAGCTCGTCGCAGCGCGCCATGATGCGCCGGGCAGCGGTGTGGACGTCGAGCATCAGGCCGCTGACCAGCCCGAGTAGGCCGCGTCGACGCCGCCGCCGTGCGGCACCCGGGCACCGGCGCGGCGCAGCACCTGCTCCAGCGCGGCGAGCGTGCTCAGCACGGTGTCGAGGCGCGCGTTGGCACCCATGGTGCCGATCCGCCAGACGCGACCGTGCAGCGGCCCGAACGACGTGCCGATCTCGATGCCGAAGTCCTGCAGCAGCGCACCACGCACCGCGTCACCGTCCACGCCGTCCGGGATCTCCACCGCGACCACGTTGTTCATCTTGTGCGCCACGTCCCCGAACACCCCCAGCCCCAGGCCCCGGACCCCCGCGAGCATCGCGCGGCCCGCCCGCTCGTGCCGGTCGATGACGGCCTGCCGACCCTCGTCGACGATGATCCGCGCGCACTCCCGCGCCGCGTACAGCATGCTCGTCGCCTCGGTGTGGTGGTTGAGCCGCCGCGGTCCCCAGTAGTCGAGGATCATGCCGAGGTCGAAGTAGTTGGAGTGCACGGGCTCCCCGGTGTCCTCGTCGGACTCCTCGCGGATCCCGGCCTCGATGCGGCGACGCCCCCGGATCACCTCGACGGCCTTGTCCGACAGGCTGATCGGCGCGCTGCCCGACGGACCCGACAGGCACTTCTGCAGGCCGGCCGTGGCGGCGTCCAGACCCCAGGCGTCCATCTCGAACGGGTTGCCGCCCAGGGACGCGGTCGCGTCGGTGTAGAAGAGCACGCCGTGCTTCGCGCAGATCGCCCCGAGCTCGTCGAGCGGCTGGAGCATCGTCGTCGACGTGTCGCCCTGCACCATCGCGAGCAGGTGCGGGCGGACGCGCACGATCGCCTCCTCGACGACCGACGCCGGGAACACCTGCCCCCACGGCACCTCGATCGTGTGCACCTCGGCCTGCGCGCGCAGCGCGATCTCCGCCAGCAGGTGCCCGAAGCGCCCGAACACCGGGACCAGGACGCGCTCGCCGGGACGGACGAGCGAGACCAGGGCCGCCTCGATCCCCGCGCGGGACGTGCCGTCGACCAGGAGGGTGGCCTCGTTGGTCGTCGCGAAGACCTCGCGGTACAGCGCCATCGTCTCGTTCATGTAGCCGGTCATCACCGGGTCGTACTGGCCGACCAGCGGCGTCGACAGGGCGCGGAGCACGCGCGGGTCCGCGTTGACCGGTCCGGGTCCCATGAGCAATCGGGCGGGCGGGTTGACCGGGTGGGTCATGTGAGGCCTCCAAGGGCGTGCCGGACCAGGGACAGGTCGCTACCGCGGGGGCCGACCAGGCAGACGCCGACGGGTGCCGGGCCGAGCGCCGACGGGAAGGTCAGGGCAGGGAAGGTCAGCGCGGGGAGCCCGCCGATGCCGGCCAGGGCGGTCATCCGCAGGGTGGCGGCGCGGACCTGGTCGAGCTCGGCGGCGCTCACGGTCCTCGCCGGGGCAGGACCGGGCGTCGTCGGCAGCACCAGGACGGCGTCGTCGACGAGCGCGCGGATCACTCCCGCCAGCCGCTCGACCTCGGTCCGGGCGGACGCCTCGTCCGACGCGGTCACCTCGCTCGCGATCGCGAACCGCTCGCGCACACCGGGTCCGACGGCGTCGGGGTGCGCGGTGACCCAGGCGCCGTGCGCCCGCCACGCCTCCGCGGCCTGCACGACGCGGAAGGCCTCGAACCACTCGTCCAGCGGCCCGACCTCGACCTCCTCGACGGTCCCGCCCGACCAGGCGTCGAACGCCTCCCGGGTCGCGGGCTCGACCAGCTGCAGGACCTCGGCGGGCACGAGCCGGCGCGACGGGAGCGGCGGGGCGTCGTCCTCGAGGCACCACGTGACGACCGCGTCGAGGGTCGCGCCGTCGCGCGTCAGCCAGCCGACCGTGTCGAACGACGGGGCCAGGGGCACCATGCCCTGCCGCGGCACCAGGCCGTGCGTCGTCCGCAGCCCCCACAGGCCCTGGTAGCTGGCCGGGACGCGGATCGACCCGGCGGTGTCGCTGGCCAGCCCCACGTCCGCCTGGCCCGTCGCGACCGCAGTCGCCGGACCGCTCGACGAGCCGCCCGGGAGCGCCCCCACGACGGCGCCGTTGGCGGGGGTGCCGTAGTGCGGGTTCGCGCCCGCGATCGAGTACGCGAGCTCGTCCGTGCGGGCCAGGCCACGCACCGACGCACCGGCCTTGAGCAGGTCCAGGACCGCGGGGGCGTGCTGGCGCTCGCGGGCGGCGTCGCGCAGCCAGGTCGGGTTGCCCGCGCCGATCCGGTACCCGCGGACGGCGAACACGTCCTTGACCGCGACGCGCAGCCCCAGCAGGGGACCGTCGAACGCGCCCTGGTAGAGCGGGTCGCCGACCGTCCGCCAGACCGCCTTGTCGAAGCTGGGGGTGCGGCCGGTGACGTGTGCGGCGGTGATCCGCCACCGACCGTCCGCCAGCTGCCACACCTGCGTCTGGAGCCCGGTGCCGCCGCCCTCGTAGCGGGACATCGCGACGATCAGCCAGCAGTCGTCGGCCAGGCGGCGGGACTCGACCCGGTCCAGCACCCGGGGCGTGATGCCGCCGCGCGCGCTGCGGAACGCGCTGATGGCGTCGTGCCCGACGAGCAGGCCGTTGCTGTCCCCGCGCAGCGTCTCCTCGCCGGGCGCGAATGCGTCGTCCAGGGCCTCGATGTCGTCGGTCGCCAGCGCGCGCTCGTAGGCGTCGAAGGCGTCCTGCAGCTCGGTCGGCATCATCGGGGGATGGCCTCCAGGTCGGCTTTCCGGATGCGCGCGTGGGCCCCGCAGACCTGGTCGACCACCTGCGAGATGTCGATGTCGGTGGCCGCGGAAAGGTACGCGTACGCGAGGTGCTCGTCCAGGCCCCACCGCGCCTGCAGCAGGGCGAGCGACGCCCGGACGCACCTGCGCACCGCTTCGTTCAGATCGGGATCCATACCCGTAGGCACCAGGTAGTCCGGCGTCTCGACGAGGGGCCCCTCGAACGGGCCGAACTGCGCGAGCGCGTCGACCGCCGGGACCACGTCGAACCGGAGCGTGACCCGCAGGGACGCCTCCAGCGCGGTGAGCGCCACCTCGCCGTCGCCCTGCGCGAAGTGCGGGTCGCCCACGTACGCCAGCGCGCCCGGCACCTGCACGGGCAGGTAGAGCGTGCTGCCCACCTGGAGCAGGTTGATGTCGATGTTGCCGCCGTGCGCGCCGGGCGGCACGGAGTGCGGTCGCTCGTGCCCGGCGACCGCGACGCCCATGATCCCGAGGAAGGGTGCCAGCGGGAACTCGATCAGGCGCTCGCCGCCCTCGACGGCGGGCAGGCAGCCGGTGGTGCCGTCCTTGACCGTGGCGAACACGCTCACGTTCTCCGGGCCGCGGGGGAGCTCGCCCGGCAGCGCGCCGCGGCCGTGCCGGTTCGAGATCACGCCGTACGGGACGCGCGGGGTGGTCTCCAGGACGGTGATCGCGAGCAGGTCGCCCGGCATCGCGCCCGCGACGTGGATCGGTCCGGTCACCACGTGCGGCCCGTCGGCGGGGTCGCGCGTCAGGGTGCCGACGATCTCGACGGCGTCGGTGAGCACGTCGTCCGGTGCGACGCCGTGGCTCGTGAAGAACGCCAGCGGGTCGCTGCCCTGGTCGTCGAGCAGGCCCTCGTGGCTGACCGTGTCGATGGTGACCTCGGTGCCGGGCTCGATGCGCAGGACCGGCGCGTCGGTCGCGCACGGCAGGCGGCCCCACAGGACCGTGGCAGGCGTCGAGCGCAGGTAGGCGGCGGCACGGATCTCGCCCGCGCCGGGCTGCAGCGTTGCACTCATCGGTCCTGCACCCCCACGATGACGCCGTGATGAAGACCTGGGACGACGCACGCCGACACCTGGTGCTCATGCTGGCACTGACGTTCACGACGGGCATCGTCGACGCTGTCGGCTATCTCGGGCTGGACCGGGTGTTCACCGCGAACATGACCGGAAACGTGGTCATCCTCGGCATGGCGCTCGCGGGTGCCGACGACCTGCCGGTACTCGGCCCGACGCTCGCGCTGGTCGGCTTCCTGGCCGGGGCCGCGCTCGGCGGACGCGTGCTGCGCACCGCCCCGGCCGGCTGGTCGGACCGCACGAGCGGCACGTTCGCGGCGACCGGCGTGCTCGCGGCCGGGCTGGGCATCGGCGCGCTCGTCGCGCCCCCGGTCGAGGCCACCACCTGGGCGTTCGTCGTCACCACGCTGCTCGCCGTCGCGATGGGGCTGCAGGCCGCGACCGCGCGACGGCTCGCTGTGAAGGACGTGACCACGGTCGTCGTGACCTCGACGCTCACGGGTCTGGCCGCCGACTCGCGGCTCGCCGGCGGCACCGGGGACGGCTGGGCGCGACGCTCGCTCGCGGTCGCGCTGATCCTGGTCGGCGCCGCGGTGGGCGCGCTGCTGCTGCACGTCGGCGGCGAGCGTGGCGTCGGGGTCGGGATGCTGTTCGCGGGGGTGCTGGCGCTGGTCGCGGCGGTGCTCGGGCACGCGCACCGCGAGGCCTGATCGCTCACGCACAGATGTGCCCCCGTCCGGGTGCGGTGACGGCGCCGCCCTCTACGATGGTCACGCCGTCGAGCCAGACGGTCCGCACGGCTCCGGCCAGCGTCGCGCCGTCGTAGGGCGAGACCGGGTTCTTGTGCTCGAGGGTGCGCACGTCGACGACGCGCTCCTGGTCGGGCGCGAAGGCGACGAGGTGCGCGGGAGCGCCCTCCCGGAGGACGCCTAGGTCGAGTCCGGCGACGCGGGCCGGTCCCGTGGTGACCAGTGGGAGGAGATCCTCCAGCGCGATCCCTCGGCGACGGGCCTCCGTCCACACCACCGACAGGCCCAGCTGCAGGCCCGCGATGCCGCCCCAGGACAGCCCGAAGTCGGTGTTCTTCAGGTCGGCCGTCGACGGGGAGTGGTCGGACACGATCGCGTCGATGGTCCCGTCCAGCACCGCGGCCCACAGCAGGTCCTGGTTGCCGGCGTCGCGGATGGGCGGGCAGCACTTGAACTGCGTGGCGGCCGACGGCACGTCCTCGGCCCGCAGCGCCAGGTAGTGCGGGCACGTCTCCACGGTCAGGGGCAGTCCCTCGGCCTTCGCGGCCCGGACGAGGTCGAGCGAGCCGGCGTCGGACAGGTGCAGGACGTGCGCGCGGGCACCCGTGCGCCGCATCGCGTCGATCACGCGGGCGATCGCGTGGCGCTCGCTGACGGCGGGGCGGCTGGCCAGGAAGTCGGCGTACCTCGGCCCCAGCGCACCGTCGGCGTGCAGGTCTGCCGGGTCCTCGGCGTGCACGATCAGCACGCTGCCGAGCTCGGCGACCTCCGCCAGCGCCGTCTCCAGCTGCTCGGCGTCGAGGTGCCCGAACTCGTCGACCCCTGACGGCGTGAGGAACGCCTTGAACCCGCGGACGCCCGCCGCGTGCAGCGGACCGAGCGACCCCAGGTTGTCCGGCACGGCCCCGCCCCAGAACGCCACGTCGACGCTCAGCTTGCCGTCCGTCGCGGCCCGCTTGGCGGCCAGCGCCTCGACCGTCGTGGTGGGCGGGATCGAGTTGAGCGGCATGTCGACGAGCGTGGTGACCCCACCGGCCGCCGCGGCGCGGGTGGCCGACGCGAAGCCCTCCCACGCGGTGCGGCCCGGCTCGTTGACGTGCACGTGGCTGTCGACCAGACCGGGGAGCAGCACCTCGTCGTCGGCGAGATCGAGCACCGTGGTGCCGGCCGGGACGGGGCCGTCGAGCGCGGTGATCCGCCCGTCGGTCACCGCGACCTGCGCAGCCCTCCACGTGCCGTCCACCCACGCGCGCCGCGCACGGACGACGAGGTCAGGCTCGGTCATGGCGGCTCCCGTGGTCGTCTGGTGCGTCAGGCTACGGCCACGGGCGCGTCCGCGCGGATCGCGAAACCCGCGAGGAGCCCGGCCATCGGCTTGGCGGGCGGCGCTGCGTACTCCCCGGCGGCGGCCGGCCTGAGCCCCAGGGCGACCAGGGACTGCGCGAGCACCGTGCCCGCGGCGACGCCGTCGACCACGGGGACCCCGATCTCGTCGGCGATCACCGCGCACAGCTCGGCCATGCCGGCGCAGCCGAGGACGACCACGTCGGCACCGTCCTGCTCCACCGCGCGCCGGCACTCGTCGACGAGCCGCGTCCGGGCGCGCGGGTCCTCGAGCGCGAGGACGGGGACCTCGCACGCGCGGATCGCTACGCACGCGTCCCGGAACCCGTACCGGTCCACCAGCTCGCGTGCCCGGGCGGTCGTGCGACCCAGCGTGGTGACGACGGCGAACCGGCGGCCGACGAGCGCCGCGGCATGCATCGCGGCCTCCGCGATCCCGATCACGGGGCCGCTGGCGAGCTCGCGTGCGGCGTCGACGCCGGGGTCCCCGAAGCAGGCGACCACGTACGCGTCGACCCCCTCGGCCTCCCCGAGCGCGATCTGCTCCAGGAGGCCGGGGACGGCCAGCGCCTCCTCGTAGTGGCTCTCGATCGACGCCGGACCCATCGTCGGCTGGACGGCGTCGACGAATGTGCCGGCCGCCGCCACCACCCGGGCGGACCGACCGATCAGGTCGGTCATCGCCCGGGTGGTGTTGGGGTTGATGACCCGGATGTGCACGGCTCAGGCCACAGCCTCGGACGGAGCGGTCGTGCCGGTGCGCTCCTCGACGGTGCCGTCCGAGACGTGCTCGTCGGACGCGTCCAGCACCGGGATCTGCGGGTTCCGGCGCTCCAGGAAGACGAAGATCCCGTAGCCGAGCCCGCAGCCGATGAACCAGCTGTAGCTCGCGATCCAGGTCACGTCGAACGCGCCCATGTCCGCGAACGCCTTGGGCAGCACGGCGGCCGCCACCGAGATCAGGCCCGCGACGAGCACGGTCGCGACGGCGTTGCGGTTGTAGCCGCCGGAGTACCAGTACTTGCCCTTCGTCGACATCGTGAACATGTCGTCGACGTGCACGCGCTGCTTGCCGATCACGTAGTAGCCGGCGATGAGGATGCCGAACAGCGGGCCGATCAGCGCACCCAGGACGCCCAGCGTGTAGTGGATGGCGTTCGCGTTGGAGTACCAGTTCCACGGGGTCAGCAGCACCGAGCCGACGGCCGCGATCATGCCGCCCATGCGCCAGCTGATCTTCTGCGGGGAGACGTTCGAGAAGTCGAACGCGGGGGAGATGAAGTTGGCGACGATGTTGATGCCGACGGTCGCGGTGACGAACGTGAGGCCGCCCAGCAGGATCGCGAACGGGGTGTCGATCTGCTGCACGGTGTGGATCGGGTCGGTGATGAGCTCGCCGAACACCGGGACCGTCGCCGACGCGCAGATGACCGTCAGCAGCGAGAAGAACAGGAAGTTGAGCGGCAGCCCGAGGAAGTTGCCCTTCTTGACGGCCTTGAAGCTCTTCCCGTAGCGCGCGAAGTCGCCGAAGTTCAGCATCGGCCCCGAGAAGTAGGACACGACGAGCGCGATCGCGCCGAGCATCACGGGGATCGAGGCCCAGAAGCCCATCGGGGGACCCGACGAGAGGTTGAGCGAGATGTTCTCCCAGCCCGCCTCGGACACCAGGTACACCGCCAGCGCGATCATCACCACGTAGACCGCCGGACCGGCCCAGTCGATGAACTTGCGGATGGTCTCCATGCCCGTCCAGAACAGGGCCGCCTGGGCCACCCACAGGATCGCGTAGGAGATCCAGCCCAGCGTCGACAGCCCGAGGAAGCCGGTCTCCAGCAGCTCCGCGGAGCTCGGGATGAACTTGAGGAAGATGATGTTGAGCGCCTCGGCCGCGAGGAACGTCTGCACCCCGTACCAGGCGACCGCGATGAGGCCGCGGATGATGGCCGGGATGTTGGCGCCGAGCACGCCGAACACGGCGCGGTTGATGACCGGGTAGGGCACGCCGGTCTTCTGGCTCGGCTTGGCGACGAGGTTGCAGAAGACCTGCACGATGACGATGCCGACGATGAGCGCGACGAGCACCTGCCAGCTGGCGATGCCGAGCGCGAACAGGGAGCCGGCCGTGACGTAGCCGCCGACGCTGTGCACGTCGGACATCCAGAACGCGAAGATGTTGTACGACGACCAGGTCTGCTTCTTCAGCGGCGCCAGGTCCTCGTTGGTGAGCCGGGGGTCGTAGCCGGGCTGCATCGTGCCGGCGCCCGGGGGCAGCCCGGCGGCCTCGACGACGTCGTTCGGGAGCTCGGTGGTCTCGGGGTTCATGGTGGTCCTCACGCGGGGAGGTCGATGGGGGGTGTTCGGTCCTGGTCGTCGGCGTCCCGACGAGCTCTGTCCGTGTGCGTCCGTCATCCCGTACGGTGAAGCGATCGCTGAACGCTTGTGAATCTATGACTTCACAACCTGCGATCGGTTTCCGGTTTGTGAACTTTGGACTTCATTCGTGAGTCCTGGCCCACGGAGGTTGCGCGTGACCACCACCACCGCCGACGAGGCCGGACGCCTGCTCGACGCGTTCGACTCCGAGCAGCTCGGCGGGCGCCTGCGGCAGCTGCGCGAGGAACGCGGGCTCACGCTCAAGGAGGTCGGAAAGCGCCTCGGCATCTCCACCAGCGCGGTCTCGCAGATCGAGCGCGGCGTGCTGCGACCGTCGGTGAACCGCCTCTTCGCGTTCGTCACCGCTCTCGACGCGTCGCTCGTCGACGTCTTCGGCGGCGTCGCCGACCCCACGCCGCAGCCCGTGCTCGACGGCTACGTCGTGCGCCGAGCCGTCGAGGCCGACGTCGTCCGGCTCGCGGGCGGTGTGGTCTTCCGACGCCTGTCCCCGGGACGCTCACGCGACGTCGACTTCTTCGAGTCCACCTACCCGCCCGGCTCCACCGGCGCCGAGCAGAACGAGCTGCTCACGCACGTCGGGTACGAGATCGGCACCGTGTCGCAGGGCGAGCTCACCATCGACTTCCCCGACGAGCGCGTCGTCGTGCGCGCCGGCGACACCGTCTCCTACGCCTGCGGCACCCCGCACCGGCTCAGCAACCAGACCGACGGCGTCACCGTGGCGACGTGGGTGATCGTGCACCCCGACCGGACGCCCTGAGCGTGCGACGAGGGGCCGGGCAGCGTCGCCCGACCCCTCGCCAGTCCGGTCAGCGGTGGCCGTGCCTCCCGTCGAGGTCGACCGTCCACACCTCTCCACCGAGCGTGACCACGTAGGCGGTGCCGCGGATCACCTGGAACGAGACCGGCTGGTCCAGGGCGTCGGCGACGACCTCGAGCGCACCGTGCCGCCCGACCTTGAGCAGCTGCCCGGTCTCCGGCGCCGCCGGTGATCCCTCGGGACCGCCGAGCGGCCAGACGCCCTGCGCGAGCGCGTACAGCTGGTGCCCGCGGCCCAGCTCCACGTCGACCATCAGCGGAGCGCCCGACGCGACCGTCGTCGCCGTGGTCGACCACGGCCCGAACACGACGACCTTGCCGTCCTGCGGGAGGTGCGGGACCGGTCCGGCCTGGGCCAGGAACACCGTCCTGCCGTCGACGGCGAGCCCCGTGGGCACGATGTTGCCGAAGGCGATCTGGACCGCGATCGATCCGTCGAGACCCACCCGGTAGACCCGGTTGTGGTGGCCGTCCGTCACCAGGAACCCGCCCTTGTACGGCTCGAACGCGTACTGCACGCCGGTGGGGACGAAGAAGCTCGTGGTCGGCGGGTGCGCCGCGGCCCAGGTGCCGATGTCGACGACGAGCGTGGCGGTGCTCGGACCGTCGATGCGGTAGATGCCGTCGGGGAACGTCCCGCCGACGTCCTCGCTGACGAACGTGACCAGCGCGTACGCGGTGCCGCCCACGAACGCCACGTCGAACGCGCCACCGAAGGCGCCGTTGATGGACACGTTGGTGGGCAGCCCGGAGGCGAACGTCGTCACCTCTCCCGTCCGCGGGTCGATCCGGGAGATCTCTCCGACCGACGGCTCGGTGACGTACAGCGCACCGTCGGGGCCGATGGTGCTCCCGAACCCCCCGGACAGGCCGCTGGCCAGGAGCTGCGGCTCCCGGTCGGGCGACGGATGGTGTGCGGACGCCGTGGACGGCGCCAGCACCAGCAGCAGGACGGCGGACAGCAGGACAAGAACTCGTCGGGGACCCATAGGACCCCTCCCCTCGACAACATTCCTGGACTCGTGCGTGTCGGGGTTGCTGGGGCAGCGTCGTCGTCGCCCCCTGCGCGCCCGGGATGACCCTCCAGCGCTCATCGACGCTAGACCCGGGGTGCCCCGGCGATCCATGACCCCGGGCAACCGGGGCCGGTCGTCACGCCTGCGGCGAACACGGGCAGTTGAGGCACCACCCCGCCGTTAGCATCGAACAACGCCGCCCCGTCGACCCCCGGTGCGCCAGCCAGGGGAGCCGGCACGCAGCTCGTGAGGAGTGCACATGTTCGAGAGATTCACGGACCGAGCCCGTCGTGTGGTCGTCCTTGCCCAAGAAGAGGCACGGATGCTCAACCACAACTACATCGGGACGGAGCACATCCTCCTGGGCCTGATCCACGAGGGTGAGGGTGTCGCAGCCAAGGCTCTGGAGTCGCTCGGCATCTCGCTCGAGGCCGTGCGCGCCCAGGTGCAGGAGATCATCGGCGAGGGCCAGCAGGCTCCGTCGGGCCACATCCCCTTCACCCCGCGCGCCAAGAAGGTCCTCGAGCTGTCGCTGCGCGAGGCGCTCCAGCTGGGCCACAACTACATCGGGACCGAGCACATCCTGCTCGGCCTCATCCGCGAGGGCGAGGGCGTCGCCGCCCAGGTCCTCAACAAGCTCGGCGCGGACCTGAACCGCGTGCGCCAGCAGGTCATCCAGCTCGTCTCCGGCTACCAGGGCAAGGAGCCCGTCGCCGCCGGCGGTCCGCAGGAGGGGCAGCCCTCGGGCAGCGCCGTCCTCGACCAGTTCGGCCGCAACCTCACGCAGGCTGCGCGCGACGGCAAGCTCGACCCGGTCATCGGGCGCGAGAAGGAGATCGAGCGGGTCATGCAGGTGCTGTCCCGCCGCACCAAGAACAACCCGGTCCTCATCGGGGAGCCCGGCGTCGGCAAGACCGCCGTCGTCGAGGGCCTCGCGCAGGACATCGTGCGCGGCGACGTGCCCGAGACGCTCAAGGACAAGCAGCTCTACACGCTGGACCTGGGCGCGCTCGTGGCCGGCAGCCGCTACCGCGGTGACTTCGAGGAGCGCCTGAAGAAGGTCCTCAAGGAGATCCGCACCCGCGGCGACATCATCCTGTTCATCGACGAGATCCACACCCTCGTCGGGGCGGGTGCCGCCGAGGGCGCCATCGACGCCGCGAGCATCCTCAAGCCGATGCTGGCGCGCGGCGAGCTGCAGACCATCGGTGCCACCACGCTCGACGAGTACCGCAAGTACGTCGAGAAGGACCCGGCCCTGGAGCGTCGCTTCCAGCCGATCCAGGTGGCCGAGCCCAACCTGGCGCACGCGATCGAGATCCTCAAGGGTCTGCGCGACCGGTACGAGGCGCACCACCGCGTGTCCATCACGGACGCCGCCCTGGTCGCCGCCGCCACCCTGGCGGACCGGTACGTCAACGACCGCTACCTGCCGGACAAGGCGATCGACCTGGTCGACGAGGCCGGCGCCCGCCTGCGCATCCGCCGCATGACGGCTCCCCCGGAGCTGCGCGAGCTCGACGAGCAGATCGCCGAGACGCGCCGCGACAAGGAGTCGGCGATCGACGAGCAGGACTTCGAGAAGGCAGCCCGTCTCCGCGACGCCGAGAAGCAGCTCGGTCTCAAGCGCGTGGAGAAGGAGAAGGCCTGGAAGTCCGGCGACCTCGACGCGGTCGCGGAGGTGGACGAGGAGCTCATCGCCGAGGTGCTGGCGATCGCCACGGGCATCCCGGTGTTCAAGCTCACCGAGGAGGAGTCCAGCCGCCTGCTCCACATGGAGGAGAACCTGCACAAGCGGGTCGTCGGCCAGGACGCCGCCATCAAGGCGCTCTCGCAGGCCATCCGTCGTACGCGTGCCGGGCTCAAGGACCCGAAGCGTCCCGGTGGGTCGTTCATCTTCGCCGGCCCCACGGGCGTCGGGAAGACCGAGCTGGCCAAGGCGCTCGCGGAGTTCCTCTTCGGCGACGAGAACGCGCTGATCCAGCTCGACATGTCCGAGTTCTCGGAGAAGCACACGGTCTCGCGGCTGTTCGGCTCGCCCCCCGGCTACGTCGGGTACGACGAGGGTGGCCAGCTCACGGAGAAGGTCCGTCGCAAGCCGTTCTCGGTGGTCCTCTTCGACGAGGTCGAGAAGGCCCACGCGGACATCTTCAACTCGCTGCTGCAGATCCTCGAGGACGGTCGCCTGACCGACTCGCAGGGCCGCGTGGTCGACTTCAAGAACACCGTCATCATCATGACCACGAACCTCGGCACCCGGGACATCGCCAAGGGCCTCATGACCGGCTTCCAGGCCGGCGGGGACCTGTCGACGTCGTACGAGCGCATGAAGTCCAAGGTCAACGACGAGCTCAAGCAGCACTTCCGGCCTGAGTTCCTCAACCGCGTCGACGACGTGGTCGTGTTCCCGCAGCTGTCCCAGCCGGAGATCTTCCAGATCGTCGACCTCATGGTCGCCAAGCTGGCCAAGCGTCTGCGGGACAAGGACATGGACATCGAGATCACGCCCGCGGCCAAGAAGCTGCTGTCGGAGAAGGGTTACGACCCGGTCCTGGGTGCTCGGCCGCTGCGCCGCGCCATCCAGCGGGACATCGAGGACGCGCTGTCCGAGAAGATCCTGTTCGGCGAGCTCAAGGCCGGTCAGCTGGTGATCGTGGACGCCGAGGGCGAAGGTCTGCTCGGGGAGTTCACGTTCCGTGGCGTCCCGCGCGGCGCGCACCCGGCCGAGCCGGTCGCCGTCGGAGCCTCCTACGGCACCCCCGGCTCGGGCACCGACCTGCCCGCCGCCGGTCCGACCATCAGCGACAGCGGGACGGGAACCCTGCCCCAGGTGGGCTGACCCGCACCGCACGCACGACGAACGCCCCGGTCCTCACGGACCGGGGCGTTCGTCGTGTCCAGATCGGCACCCACCGAGCCGAACTCGTCGCTCGCGGCCGAACTCGCCCGCTGCAACAGACGAGTTCGGCCCGGACCAACGAGTTCGGCCGCGGCTGACGATCTCGGCGCGCGCGGACCGGCGGTGGCAGGGTGGGGGGCATGCCTGGACTGCGTCGACTGCCCCGTTCCACGCCCGAGGAGCAGGGGGTCGACCCGCGGGCACTCCTGCGGCTGGTCGACGCGCTCGTCGGCTGGCCCGAGCTGCACTCGCTGATGGTGGTGCGGCACGGGTCGGTGGTCGCCGAGGGGTGGGCTGCGCCGTTCGCGCCGGACCGGCTGCACGAGTTCTTCTCGCTGAGCAAGAGCTTCACGTCGACGGCGGTCGGGTTCGCGGTGGCGGACGGTCTGCTGGGTGTCGACGACCTCGTCCTCGACCACTTCGCCGACGAGGCGCCGAAGGACCCGGACGAGAACCTGCGGCGGATGCGGCTCCGGGACCTGCTGACGATGACCACCGGGCACGCGGACGACCCCACGGAGCGGGTGTTCCAGACGGGGGACTGGGTCAGGGCGTTCCTCGCGGAGCCGGTGGAGCACGAACCCGGCACGTTCTTCGTCTACAACACCGCCGGCACGCACCTGCTCGCGGCGCTGGTGCAGAAGGTCACCGGCCAGCGGTTGCTCGACTACCTCGAGCCCCGGCTGTTCGAGCCGCTCGGCATCGAGGGGGCGACCTGGCAGCAGTCGCCGGGCGGCGTCGACGTCGGCGGCTCGGGGATGTCGGGGACCACCGAGGACATCGCGGTGTTCGGCCAGCTCTACCTGCAGGACGGGGTCTGGGAGGGGGACCGGGTGATCCCCGAGGGCTGGGTGGGCGAGGCGACGCGCGCGCAGGTGCCCAACGACACGAACCCCGACATCGACTGGGCGCAGGGGTACGGCTACCAGTTCTGGCGCGGTCGGCACGACAGCTACCGCGGGGACGGCGCGTTCGGTCAGTACTGCGTGGTGCTGCCCGAGCGGGACGTCGTCGTGGCCATCACCGCGGGGGTCGGCGAGATGCACGGCGAGCTCGCCCTGGTGTGGGAGCACCTGCTGCCCGGGCTCGCCGACGGTCCGCTCCCGGACGACCACGACGGCCGCCGGCTCCTCGGCGAGCGGCTGGCCGGGTTGCGGCTGGACCCGCCGCACGGTGCACCGACGTCGCGGACCGGTGCGCGGCTCGACGGTCGGACGATCACCTTCGAGCCGAACGAGCTGGGCATCCGGAACGCGGTGCTGGAGGTCGGTGACGGGCACGACCGGCTGACCGTCGACCACGAGGAGGAGACGGTGATCGTCTCGGTCGGGCACGCGCAGCCGGCGCTCACCCGGACCACCCTGCGGCGGCCGGCGGATCCCGAGGACGTGCTGGTCAGCGGCGCGTGGACCACTCCCGACACCTACGTGCTCACCTTCCGGTTCGTGGAGTCGCCGTTCGTGGTCACGGCGACCGCCACGGTGACGGGTGACGACGTGGTGGTGGACGGCGGGTTCAACGTCGCCTTCGGGCCGACGACCGTGCCGCGGCTGACGGGCACGGTGGTGCGGGACGTCGACGAGGACATCTGGGTCGGCTGAGCGCGTCTCCTCAGCTGAGCTCCAGGACCGTCCACCAGTCGTTGACGTCGCGCTTGCGGAAGCCGGTGACCTCCTGCTGGCCGGCGGTCAGGCGGGGGTCGGACGCGCGGTGGGAGTGCAGTGCGGCGTCCGTCGCGACGTGTACGAGGCGGACGCGGGCGCCGGCGGTCCACGGTCGCGCGTCGACCACCTCCACCCGCCAGTCCGCGGCGGCGTCGGCCGTGTCGGAGGCGCTGACCTGCTGCTGGTGCGAGAGCGGTGACTGCACGCCGGCGCTGCTGCGGAGCCATCGACCCGTGGACAGGTGCCGCAGCCGGACGACCGACCCGTCGCGCAGGTCGGTGCCGGCCGGAGTCCCGTTGGTCCCGACGAGCAGCCAGCGGTCGTTGTCGTCGGATCCCTCGAAGCAGGTGACCTGCTGGAGGCCGTCGGTGCCGGGGTGGGTGTACGGCAGGTCGTGGGAGTGCAGGGTCAGCCCGGTCCACACGTGCGACAGCTTGACGGTGTCCCCGGTGGACACCGGGTCCTTGACGCCGGGCGGCTTCCTGGTGAGAACGCGCGGGCGTCGTGGCGTGTAGTCCTGCAGGAAGAACCCCCGCCACGAGTGGCCGTTGGACGCGGTCCAGTCGTGCTGGTCCGCGTCGGACGTGAGCGTCACCGCCTTGCGGGGCGTGTTGTTGTCGTAGACCAGCACGGTCGTCCGGCCGGTGGCGCGGTCCTGCTCGTAGCCGTACGCGACGACCTGGTGGTTGTCGCCGATGGAGCCGAGGCTGCGTGCGACGACCAGTCCGAGCACCACGGGCCGGCCCGCGTCGATGGACGCGATGAGCCGGGGGAGCTCCTCCTCCTTGGTCCAGCGCGTGACGCCCTTGAACACCCAGGTCTCGTCGTCGGAGTGCATGGACCACGTGACGAACTTGGCGGCGGAGCCGGTGAAGAACGAGTCCCGCAGGCGCTGCGTGAACAGCTGCGCGAGCCAGTGGCTGTCGGGCGGGACCCGGCTGGGCGTCCACAGGTCGGAGCGCCACGCGGGAACCGGCTGGCCGGCCAGGAAGTAGTCGAGGGCCGCGAACGCCATCCCGCCGCACCGGCCGGCCGTGGTGATCCGGGCGCCGTTGGGCAGCGTGAGCACCTCGTTGACGAACGCGTTGGGGAAGGCGAACCCGTGGGTGGCGGGGTCGAACGCGACCGCCCGCCCCGTGAGGACCTGCTCCGGCATCGACGTCCCTCTCGTCCCCGCGAGCCGCACGTCAGCGTGCAGCACCCTCGTGTCGAGGGTGACACGAAGGAGTCGGCGGGGCCGGGTGAGATACATCGACGGCCCCGGTCGTCGGACCGGGGCCGTCGGTGCATCTGCAGAGGTCAGCCGCCGTAGCTGGCCAGGTACGACGGGATCGTGGCGGTGCCCTGCGCCACGCCGCCGGTGTCGTTGATGACGTGCGCGATGGTCCCGTTGCCGCCCAGGGAGACGGTCAGGATGTTGTGGAACCGCACGCCCGGCTTGACCGGGACCTGGAACCCGCTGTCGACGACGATGCTCGGGTCGACGTTGAAGAAGCTGTACACGCCGCCGCCCCACAGCTCGTGGGTGTTCACGGCGTCGGCCACCCGGTAGCCCGCGTAGCCGCGGCGAGTGCCGTTCTGCCACGCCGCCTGGTTCGGCACGTCGTACGGCAGCTCGTTCTGGTAGAAGATCGTCCGCCCGCGGTCACCGTTCCAGAGGGTGTTCTCCTTCTGGTAGTGCTCGACGAACAGACCCAGCCCGAGCACGTCGTTGCCGTTCACGACCAGGCCGTACGCGGACGGGTTCTCGTTCCAGCCGACCCCGGCGCCGTGGTCACCGCGCCACGACCAGATGTGGTCGATGATCGTGTCGTCGGAGTTGACGACGATGGCCGAGGTCACCTTGCCGGGGATGCGGCCGCCGACGCGGACGAACACGTCGTGCAGCGAGACCGGGTTGCTGGCGCGGTCGGTGTGGTTGCCGGCCGACCCGACCTCGAGCATCGCCGGGGAGTTGACGACGCCCGCGTCGAACAGGACGCCGGCGATCCGGACGCCGTTGACGTCGCCGACCTTCATGGCCGTCTGGCCGGCGGTCGGGACGATCGTCGCGTAGCCGAGGCCGAGCACCACGGTGTCCGCACGGTTCACGTCGATCGTCTTGTCGAGCGTGTAGATCCCCGGGGTGAGCAGCAGGTGCAGGCCCTGCGCCAGCGCGGCGTTGATGCGGTCCGCGCTGTCACCGGGCTTGGCGACGTAGAACTGGCTCAGCGGGATCGACGTGCCGGGCGTGTTGGGCCACGAGACGCCGCGGGCGTTGGTCCGGGTGGACGGCACGAAGACCGCGTAGCTGGAGCCGTCGAGGTACAGGTACGGCTTCTCTCGGCTGACGGGCGTGGTGTCGAGCACCGTGTGCGACGGGTTGGGGAAGCTCGGCGCCGGAGAGCCCGTCACACCCGAGAACACCATGTTCCAGACCGAGCCCTCCCAGCGGCCCAGCGCCGAGTCACGGGTGTACCACTGCTGCTGCGAGGCCGACTTCATCGCGCCGTCGACCTTGGAGTCGGCCGTGAAGCCGCCCGAGGCCCAGCCGTACGAGGATGGGAACACCGCGAGGTCGCCCGCGACGTGGATGCGCCGCATGGGTGCCGCCTGCGAGACCGCCCAGCGGTCCTCCCCGGTGAACGGCGTGATCTTGAGGTTCTCCATCGAGCGCCAGAAGTTCTGCGTCGCGTTGCCGCCGAACCACTGCGCGTCGGCCCACACCCCGCCCGTGATGTTGACGTCGTCGGGGTTGCGGCCGAGGCCGTTGATCGACGTGTTGAACCCGATGTGCGCCTGCACGTCGTAGGTGCCGGGCGCGAAGAGGAACTGGTCGCGGCGGGTGCCGAACTGCGCCGTCTCCTGAGCCGTGAACGTCTCGTCGAGCTTCGCCTGGATCGCGGCCTGCCCGGTGGTCGGCGTGAACACGTGGACGTTCGGGCCGAGGTCGCCGCCACCCGGGATCGGGTCAGTGACGGGGGGAGTTCCTCCTGCGTTGATCTGGACCTCCCAGAGCGAGTAGCCGTAGCCGGTGCCACGGGCCGTCAGGTCGAGCCGCACGTAGCGCGCGGTCGCGGCGACGTCGATGGCCTGCACGCCGCCGGTGCCGTTGGTGACCGTAGCCGCCGTCGCCCACGTGGTGCCGTTGGTCGACGTCTGGACGCGGAACGCCTTGCCGTACGCGCCCTCCCACCGCAGCGTGACCTTGCAGACGCTCTGCGACGAGCCCAGGTCGACCTGCCACCACTGCGCGTCCGCGAAGGTGCTGGACCAGCGGGTGCCGAGGTTGCCGTCGACCGCCGCGCTCGCGGGCGTGCCGCCGTTCTCGGTGGTCGACGCGGTGGCCGTCTTGCCCTGGGCGACGTTCGCCGTGCCGCAGGTGCCGGGCGTCGTCGGCGTGGGCGTCGGCGTCGGGGTGGCCCCGCCGACCTCGCCGAACACCTGGAACTCCCACAGCGAGTAGCCGTAGCCGGTTCCGCGGGCCGTGAGGTTGAGCCGCACGTACCGGGCGGTGCCCGTGACGTTGACGTTCTGGGTGCCGCCCGTGCCGTTGGTGACCGTGGCGGCCGTCGACCAGGACGTGCCGTTCGTCGACGTCTGGACCGTGAACGCCTTGCCGTACGCGGCCTCCCAGACGAGCGTCACGTGGTCGAGCGTCGCGGTCGCGCCGAGGTCGACCTGGATCCACTGGGGGTCGGCCGGGAGGCTGGCCCAGCGGGTGGCGGCGTTGCCGTCGACGGCGTTGCGGGCGGGGGTGTAGTCGGCGTTCTCCGTCGAGGAGGCCGTGACGGTCTTGCCTTGGGACAGGTTCACGGGGGCGGCGCTCGCTGCCGTGGCGGCGGAGATCGCGCCGACCGCGACGACGCCGGCCGCGAGGACCGCGGCGACCCAGGCTCTGGCCCGGGAGTGGACATGGGTGTGCATGACAGTCCTTCGGATGGGGTGGTGGGAGCACGGCCCGGCCGGGCCTGATGCGGGTACGGCCGGGCCGTGCGTCTGGGGGACCTGCTACGGGATGAGCTGGTAGTTCGCGTCCAGCACGGCTCCGGCCCACGGCTTGTACAGGTCGTAGCCGCGCGGGTTGCACTGCAGACCGCCGTTGATGCAGTGCTCGGTCAGCGCCTGGAGCACGGCCGGGTCCCACGCGTTGAAGAAGTCGTAGTGGAACGAGAACCCACGACCGCTGGAGAACCGGACGTCCGACATGTTCCCGGCGGCCGGCCACGACAGCTTGAACTCGATCATCGGCACCGCGACCGGGTGGCTGGCCGTGCACTCACCGTTGACCGGGTACGCCATGTGGCTCTTGTGGTTGGCCGAGTCGAGGTTGATGCCGTCCCAGCAGCTCGGTGCCTGGTAGCGGACGTTGAGCTGCGAGCCGACGGGGCAGTTCGCCGGGATGTCCCAGTTGAACGAGCTGTTCCCGCACTCGAAGCCCTCGACCGCGCCGGGGGCCGTCCGGAACTCCTCCTGGGTGGCCGTCATGCTGCCGACGAGGAAGCGCAGACCCTGCGGGAACGGGACGACCTTCTTGTAGTCGATGATCCCGGTCTTGTAGTAGATGGTCTGCTCGTTGCTGGCGACGACCTTGTTCTCGCCGCGCATGAGGGTCGGGAACCAGTACGCCGACTCGTCCTGCGGCACCGTGCAGCTGGTGCTGTTCGCAGCCAGCAGCGACGCCGTCGTGGTGTTCGCGTTGGTCGAGCGGTTGCCCATGAACGTGTGGCTGTGCGACGCGCCCGCCTGGCCCGGGTAGACGATCGGGTCGTCGTTCAGCGTGTGCGTCGGGGTGCAGTTCGCCTGGAACTCGTGGTGCGTCACGGTCGTGTCGGCGCCCGGCGGGGCCGGCGGCAGCGGCTTCGGCGTGTGCGGAGGCGTGCTCGCGCCACCCGTGCCGTACACGGCGAGGTCCCACAGCGAGTAGCCGTAGCCCGTGCCGCGCGCGGTGAGGTTCAGCCGCAGGTAGCGGCCCGTGCCCGACGCGGCGACCGTCTGGTTGCCGCCGGTGCCGTTGGTGACGGTCGCGACGGTGGTCCAGGTGGTGCCGTTCGGGGAGAGCTGCACCTGGAACGCCTTGCCGTAGGCGGCCTCCCAGCGCAGCTCGACGCGGTCGACGGTGGCCGTGGCGCCCAGGTCGACCTGGATCCACTGCGCGTCGGAGAACTGGCTGGCCCAGCGGGTGTTCCCGTTGCCGTCGACGGCCTTGGACGCGGTGAAGTCCGGGCCCTCCGCCGACGAGGACGTGGCGAGCTTGCCCTGCGAGATGTTGACGGGTGCGGCGCTCGCGGTGGTGGCGATCGCGACGCCGAGACCGGTCGCGACGAGCACGGCGGACAGTGCTCCGGCCAGCACGGCCCGGGCTTTCCGTGAGCGTGGTGCGTGGAGATGGGTGGGCATGAGGTCTCCTTCGGACGAGGTGCGGAAGGGACCCGAAGGTGGTGCGACGATGCACACGACCCTCAGGCGGTTCGGCTCTGTGAGGGGTTGGCCGAGGGTGGGTGCCCGGGGCGGGTGGCCGCCCGCCCCGGGCACGTCCTACTCGCTCAGGAGTAGATCCCGAGCTCGTACAGCGAGTAGCCGTACGCGGTGCCGCGGGCTGTCCCGTGCACCCGCACGTAGCGGGCCGAGCCGGCGGTGTTCAGGGTGTCGACGTTCCCGTCGCCGGCGGTGACCGTGGTCAGGGTCGACCACGCGTTCCCGTCGTTCGACGTCTCGATGCGGTAGCCCTTGCCGAACGCGGACTCCCACACCAGCTGGACCGAGGAGAACGAGCGGACCGAGCCCAGGTCGACCTGGATCCACTCGTCGTCGGCCCAGTTGCTGGCCCACCGGGTGGCGTAGTCGCCGTCGGTGGCCTGCCCCGGCGTGAAGTTGCCGTTGTAAGGGTCGAAGGACGACGCCGTGGCCGGTCGGCCCTTGGCGATGTTCGTGCCGCTGACGGCCGGCGGGACCACGCGGAGCGAGCGCGTCTCGACGCCCACGTTGCCCTTGCCGTCCTCCGCGAACACGTAGACCTTCCAGACGCCGAGCGTCTGCGGGGCCGTCACCGAGAACGTCGTGCCGCTGCGCGTGAACGTCGCCGGGGCCAGGCCGCCGGAGTCGTTGATGTACTTGCTGTTCAGCAGCACGTTGTAGGTGATCGGGTCACCGTTCGGGTCGCTCGCCGCGGCGTTCACCGTGAACGTCGAGCCGGCCACCACGGCACCGCTGTTGGCGACGGTCATCGAGCTGAACGTCGGGGGAGTGTTGACGCCCGCCGCCCCGGCCGAGCCGCCGTACGCCTTGGCGATCGCGTAGTACGAGAGCCGCTTGTTGTTGCCCGGCTTCACGTTGAACCAGATGCCGCCGAAGTCGCCCTCGTTGCCGTAGTGGAACAGGGTGGCGCCGAGCGCGACGCCCGAGTGCGCCTTGATGCAGCTCCACGCCCGCGTGTACCCGTCGGCGTTCTGCTGGTCGGTGCCCTGGTCGGGAACGCCGTTGGCGTCGTCGGGAACCTCCCACTCGCCGGCCGGGCCGCCCTCGGTGATGAGGTACGGCTTGGTGTAGCCGCCCGCTATCCACGTCGCCTTGGCGTCGCACACCGCGTTGTAGGAGTTCAGGCCGTACAGGTCCAGGTCCGGGGAGCTGGCCTTGTAGTACGGCCACGCGCCGGTCCACGCGTCCGTCGACGTCACCGGGTGGGTCGGGTCGATCTGGTGGATGCGCTTGGCGGCGTCGTTGACGAACGTCGCGTACGCGGTGCGCTGCGCCTCGAGCTCGGCGCCCGAGTAGCAGTTGCCCAGACCCAGCAGGGACTCGTTGCCGACGTTCCACATGAGCACGCCGGGGTGGTCCTTGTACGCCGTGACCCAGGAGACGATGTCGTTCATCGAGTTGGCCTTGTAGGTGGCGTCGGTGACGTAGTTCGGGCAGCCGCCCGAGCCGGGGCCGCCGCCGGGAGCGAGCCAGAAGCCCGCGACCGTGCGCATGCCCGCGGCCGCTGCCGCGTCGAACAGGACCTTCGAGCCCGCGTCGGTGCCCCACGTGCGGATGGTGTTGACGCCCATCGCCTTGAGGTTGGCCGCGTGCTGCGGGAACTCGGCCGGTGCCGGGCCCCACGTCATGCCCTTGGTGACCCAGTTCTGACCGTTGACCAGCAGAGCCCAGTTGCCCTGGCTGCCCGCGATCCGCACCTTGCCGTCGGCCGGACCGGTGGGGTCAGGGCCGGGTGTCGTCGGGTCGGGCGTCGGCGTGCCCGTCGTCTTCACGGACACCTCCCACAGCGAGAAGCCGTAGCCGGTCGCACGGGTCTGCAGGTCGAGCCGCAGGTACCGGGCGGTGCCGCTGACCGCGATCGACTGCGTGCCGCCGGTGCCGTTCGTGACCGTCGACAGGGTCGTCCACGTCGTGCCGTTGGTGGAGCCCTGGACGCGGAACGCCTTGCCGTACGCGCCCTCCCAGCTCAGCGTGACGTTGCAGACGGACTGGCTCGCGCCGAGGTCCACCTGCCACCACTGGTTGTCGGCGAACGTGCTCGCCCAGCGCGTGCCGGCGTTGCCGTCGACCGCGAGGCCTGCCGCCGTGCCCGCGCCCTGCTCGGAGGACGACGCGGTCGCGGTCTTGCCCTGCGCGACGTTGGTCGTGCCGCACGTGCCCGTCGGCGGCTGGGTCCCGCCCGGGGTGCCGTAGACCTGCACCTCCCAGAGGGAGTAGCCGTAGCCGGTGGCGCGCTTGGTGCCCAGCAGCTGCACGTACCGGCCGCTGCCGGTCACGTCCAGCGTCTCCTTGCCGCCCTTGCCGGTGGTCGTGGTGTAGATGCTCGTCCAGGACGTGCCGTTGTCCGACGTCCGGATCTGGTAGCCCGACCCGTAGGCCGCCTCCCAGGTCAGGACGACCTGCTCGACCTGCGCGGTCGCTCCCAGGTCGATGGTCAGCCACTGCGCGTCGGACGGCGTGCTCGCCCAGCGGGTGCCGGCGTTGCCGTCGGTGACCGCAGACGCCGGCGTGTAGTCGGCGCTCTCGGTGGACGACGCCGTGACGGTCTTGCCCTGCGAGAGCAGGACGGGCGCGGCCTGGGCGGCGGCGGCGGTACCGATGCCGGCCGCGACGAGCGCGGCGGCGACCAGGACGCCGAGCATGCGGCGGCTGCGGCCGGGGGGTGGGGCGGTCCTGGCAGGTGGGTGGGTGGTGGTCGTGAACACAGGTGTCTCCTCCGGGGCTGGCCCGTGGCAGGGGACGGGAGGTCGGTCCGCAGTCGACCTCGTCGTCGATCCGGTGCGCCGGGCGTGCAGTTCGTCGTTGAGCTGAGTGCCGGTCGTACGTGGGAGAGCGCTCTATCGTCGGATCCGAGTTCAGGACGACAACATCGTGCTCGAGGGGTGTGGATGGCGCCCTTCTGGCTCCCGGTGGGACCGTATACCCGTTTTCACCCGCTCGTACAGTGGAGCTGGCGGGAGAAGGGTCGGTCGCGACGCCCAAACTGCCGCCAGATCCGCGAGAGCGCTCTCCGATCCTGGTAGCCTGACGCGCATGGCAGACGAGCTCGGGGTGGGGAGCGCGAGCACCGCCGCGCGCGCGGCGGCGAGCGCCTCTGGGACGCTCGAGGCGACGCCGCCCAGCGGTCTGGCGGTCGGCCCCATCGCCGGTTCCGGTGCGCCCACCCTGGAGGACGTGGCCCGCGTGGCCGGCGTCTCCCGCGCCACGGTGTCGAGGGTCGTCAACGGCCAGCGCCGCGTCGCCGCCGACATCCAGGCGGTCGTCCGCGAGGCCATCGCGACCACCGGCTACGTGCCCAACCTCGCCGCGCGGTCGCTGGTCACCCGCCGCACCGGCGCCGTCATCGTGGTGGTGTCCGGCGTCGAGGAGCAGGGCTCACCCTCCACCATCGACTTCGCCGACCCGTTCTTCGGCCGTGTCGTCGGGGGCATGCTGCGAGCCCTGCGCCCGCGCGACGTCGACCCGATCCTCATGCTCGCCGAGACGGACTCCGACCGCGCCCGCGTCATCTCCTCGCTGCGGAACGGCAACGCCGACGGCGCCCTGGTCGTGTCCACCCGCGGCGACGACCCGATGCCGGGGCTGCTCGTCGAGGCGGGGCTCCCTGCCGTCGTGTTCGCGCGTCCCGGCCGACCGATCCCGCTGAGCTTCGTCGACGTCGCCAACCGCGACGGTGCACGCCTCGCCGCCGAGCACCTGGTGGCCCGCGGGTGCCGACACGTCGCGGCGATCTCCGGTCCCCTCGACGTGCCGTCCGCGCAGGACCGGCTCTCCGGGTTCCAGGACGCGATGGCCCGCCACGGGCAGGCGTTCGTGCCGACCGTCGGCGGCAACTTCACGTACGAGAGCGGTGTCGCCGCGATGACGTCGCTGCTCGCGGACTACGCGGACCTCGACGGGGTGTTCGCGTCCAACGACCTCATGGCGCTCGGCGCGATCGAGGCGCTGCAGGCCGCCGGCCGACGGGTGCCCGACGACGTGCGCGTCATCGGGTTCGACGACAGCTCCGTCGGCGCCCTGTCCCGTCCCGCGCTCACGTCCGTGCGGCAGCCGATCGAGGAGATGGCCGCGGAGATGGCTCGCATCCTGCTGGACACCATCGCCGACCCGGGCCGCCGCGTGACGTCGACGATCTTCGAGCCGACGCTCCGCGTCCGCGACAGCGCCTGACCCCGCGCTACGACCGCAACGTCCGAGGAAGTGGCTGCCGCAGCGCACGCTTGCTCGGGCGTCCGCCAGGCCCTGCGCAACGTCCGAGGAGGTGGCCCCCTCGGACGTCCGCAGATTCGGTCGCCGGGACAGCCGGATGTGCGGACGCAAGCCCTCCGACGTGGCAACGTCCGCACGTTCGATCGCTCGGACGACCGAATGTGCGGACGCTGCGCACCCGGACACAGCGCGACGTCCGCACGTCCGAGCGGAGGGGGGCTCGGTCGTGCGGACGTCGCGGCGCAGAGGTGATCAGCCGCCGATGGCAGCCTCGACCTCGAGCGTGTACTGCTTGGCTGCGTCAGCCGGGCTCAGGCGGCCGAAGAGGACCTCCTGGTTGATGCGGCGCGTGATCTCCGCGACCTGACCGGCGCCCACGGGCGGGACGACCGGGCCGTCGACGATCTCGTCCTCGAGGTCGGCGAGGAACTCGGCGGCCTGCTTGTCGGTGGGCGAGAACTTGTCCTGCACGGCGGCGCGGACGTCGGTGTTGGCCGGCAGGCCACGGTCGGAGAGCAGGATCTCGCCGGCGGCGGGGTCGTTGAGCAGGAAGTCGACCAGCAGCGCGGACTCCTCCGGGTGCTCGGACTTGGCGGAGACGGCGTAGTACATGGCCGGCTTGAAGTACATGCCGGTCCGCTCCTCCTCCGACTCACCGGGGACGCGGAGCAGCTTGAGCTCCTTGCCCGAGGCGTTGGAGATGGCGGTCAGCTGGTTGGTCCAGAACCACGACATGGCACCCGTGCCGGTGCCGACGAGGGACTGTTCCGGACCGCCGGCGTCGACCTCGACCGTCTTGGCGGCGTCGGGCTGACCGCCACCGGCCTGCAGGTCGAGCGAGTACTGCCACCAGTCGGCGAGGGTCTTGTCGTCGTACCCGAGCTTGTGGTCGGCGGTGTAGAGGGACTCGCCACGCTGACGCGCGAAGATCGAGAAGCCGGGCTCGTTGAAGCCGTAGTCCTGCGCGCCGTAGATGGTGCCGCCGGTCTTGGCGGTGATCTCGTTGGCGATGTCGACGTAGTCCTCCCACGTCCAGGTGGTGTCGTCGGGCATCTCGACGCCCGCAGCCGCGAAGGCGGCGGGGTCGGCGATGATCGTGTACGCGTTCACACCGGTGGCCACGCCGTAGAGGGCGTCGTCGATGGTGCCGGACTGCAGCACGTTCGCGTCGATCTTCGACGTGTCCAGGCCCAGCTCGTTGAGGTCCGCCAGGACGCCGCGCGAGGCGTAGTCGTTGAGGAACCGCTCCTCCTGCGTGATGACGTCGGGGGCGTCACCACCGGCGACCGAGGTGCCCAGCTTGTCGAAGTAGCTGTTCCAGTCGGTGTAGTCCGGGACCACGGTGATGTGCGGGTACTTCTCCGTGAACTTGTCCAGCACCTGCTGGGTCAGCTCGTGGCGGGTGTCGGAGCCCCACCAGGAGAAGCGGATCTCGACGGGCTCCGGCGGGCCGGACGACGTGGGCTCGGCAGCCGGCTCGTCGGTCGAGCCGGCGCAGGCGGTCAGGGCCAGGGCCGCGATGGCCAGCAGGGCTCCTGCGCGGACGGATGAACGGGGGCGGCGCATGGTTCTCCTTGGTTGACGAGGACGACGGTGTGCTGTCAAAGGCCGGCGGAACAGGACTGCTACTTGATGCCCGTCGTCGCGATCCCCTTGACCAGGTACTTCTGGCCGAACAGGAAGGCGAGGAAGACGGGGATGAGGGAGACGATCGACATCGCGAACATCGGGCCCCACGAGCTGGCGCCTGTGGAGTCCAGGAAGGTGCGCAGAGCAACCGGAGCGGTGTACATGTCCGGTCTGACGAGGAAGATCAGCTGGCTGAAGAAGTCGTTCCACGTCCAGATGAAGGTGAAGATCGCCGTGGTGGCCAGGGCAGGCAGCGAGAGCGGGAGCATGATCCGCAGGTAGATGCGCCCGTGGCCGCAGCCGTCCAGGCGGGCTGCCTCGTCCAGCTCCCGGGGGATGCCGCGGAAGAACTGGACCATGAGGAAGATGAAGAACGCGTCCGTGGCGAGCAGCTTCGGGACGATCAGCGGCAGGAACGTGTTGATCCAGTCCAGCTTCGCGAACAGGATGTACTGCGGCACGATGATCACGTGGATCGGCAGCATGATCGACATGAGCATGACCGCGAACCACAGCTTGCGGCCGCGGAACTCCAGCCGCGCGAACGCGTACGCCGCCATCGAGCAGGCGACCAGGTTCCCCAGCAGCGACCCGAGGACGATGATCGCTGAGTTCATCAGGTAGCGGCTGAACGGGTACTGCAGCGCGTTCCAGCCCTCCGAGTAGTTGGTCCAGTCGACCTCGGTGGGGATCAGGGACACGTCCCGGAAGATCAGCTCGGTCGGCTTGAACGAGCTGACCAGCAGCCAGACCAGCGGGTAGAGCATCAGCGCGCAGAGCGCGATGAGGCCGAGGTGCTTGAGCGCGTCGCGCCTGCGGTCCGGCCACGGGGACCGGTGACGGACGGGCGGCGCCTCGTCGGCCAGCGCGGCGATGCGCTGGGCGGGCGTGGGGGCGTCGGCGGGCGTGGGGCGCACGTGGACCTCAGTCATCGTAGAAGACCCAGAACTTGGAGGCGAAGAAGTTGATCAGGGTCATCACCGCGACGATGAGCACCAGCAGCCAGGCCATGGCGGAGGCGTACCCCATGTCGAAGGCTGTGAATCCCTTCTGGTACAGGTAGAGCGTGTAGAACATCGTCGAGTCGGCCGGGCCGCCGGTACCGCCGGAGACCACGAACGCCTGCGTGAAGCTCTGGAACGCACCGATCACCTGGAGCACCAGGTTGAAGAAGATGATCGGCGTGAGGAGCGGGAGAGTAATCGACCGGAATTTGCGCACGACGCCGGCGCCGTCGATGGCCGCAGCCTCGTAGTACATCTCCGGGATCTGCCGCAGTCCGGCCAGGAAGATGATCATCGGAGCGCCGAACGTCCAGATGTGCAGGAGCACGAGGGTCCAGAGCGCGGTCTCCGGGTCGGACACCCAGCCCTTGCCCTGGATGCCGAACAGCGCCAGGAACTGGTTCACCAGGCCGTCGATGCCGAACACCTGACGCCACAGGATGGCGACGGCGACGGAGCCGCCGAGCAGCGAGGGCAGGTAGAGGACCGAGCGGTAGAAGGGCAGACCCTTCAGGCCGCGGTCCAGGATGAGCGCGAGCGCCAGGGCCGCGAGCAGCTGCAGCGGCACCGCCGTGAACACGTACGTGAACGTGACCCGCAGCGAGTTGAGGAGCCGGGGGTCCTCGAACAGCCGCGTGTAGTTCTCGATGCCGATCCACTCGGGGGGCTGGAGCAGGTTGTAGTCCGTGAAGGACAGGTAGCCCGATGCGATCATCGGGCCGATCGTGATGAGCCCCAGGCCCAGGAACCAGGGCGCGAGAAAGATCGCGGCGCTCTTCCCGTCGCCATTGCGCAAGCCCCGCCGCGAGGGCGCCGTCTTGGCTCCCTTGGCGGTCCTGCGCAGCTCTGTCACTACGGACATGTCGTCGATCACCTCACTGTGTTCGCGATAAGGCACCGATGAGAAACCGGTTCCTCGGTCGGTACCGTAGCACCCGTGGAACGGGTTGGGAACCGGTTTCCCGTGGTGTATGTTCGGCGCGGAGCCGCCCTCACATTGGTGGCTCACAGGTGACCGCGGGAGGCTGCAGTGACGCAGAACGGGTGGACGCGCAGCGCGTCGACCATCGCCGAGGTCGCGCACGCCGCGGGCGTGTCCCGGGCGACCGTGTCACGGGTCATGAACGGCCGGTCCACGGTCGACCCCGAGCTGGCCGCGCGGGTCCGGGAGGTGGCCGAGCAGCTCCACTACCGGCCGAGCAACACCGCGCGCAGCCTGTCTCTCGGGCGGACCAACACGGTCGCCGTGGTGGTCCCCGACCTGGCCAACCCGATGTTCCAGCAGGTGCTCCGCGGCGTCGCCTCGGCTGCGGCCGAGGAGGGCTACCGGGTGCTCGTCGCGGACACCGCCGAGCACGCGGCCGACGAGGAGCGCATCGCCCTCGACGCCCGGCTGCGCTGCGACGCGCTCGTCCTGGTCTCTCCGCGCATGCCCGAGCAGACGCTGCGCGCGCTGCTCCCCGAGATCCGTCCGGTGGTCGTCGTCAACCGCGCCGCCGACGGGTCCACGCCCACGCTGGCCATCGACTATGCCGCCGGCATCGACCAGATCGTCGAGCACCTCACCGGCCTGGGCCACCGGCACCTGCTGTACCTGGCCGGTCCCACGGACAGCGCGTCGCACGGTGCACGGCTGGACGCCCTGCGGGTCGCGGCGGCCAGGCGCGAGGACGTGCGGCTGAGTGAGCGGCCCGCGGGGTCGTCCGTCGAGTCCGGGTACGCCGCCGCGCAGGACGTGCTGGCGTCGCGCGCCACCGCCGTCGTCGCCTACAACGACCTCGTCGCCTTCGGGCTGCTCGCGCGCCTCAACGAGCTCGGCGTGGCCGTGCCCGGGGACGTGTCCATCACGGGTTTCGACGACATCGAGCTGGCCCGGTTCGCGACGCCCTCGCTGACCACCGCGACGGTCCCGCAGGCCGAGCTCGGCCGGCAGGCCTGGGCGCACCTGCGCTCGCTCGTCGGCGGCGAGACGCTCGACCCGACACCGCCGCTGATCGAGCCCGTCCTCGCCGTGCGGGCGAGCACCGGACCGGTGCCCCCGGCCGCGCGGCTGGGCCGCCGGACCGCGACGGACCCGGTGGGACCGCACGTGCCCGAGCTCACCGCGGCCGGCTGGGCCGCCGACCTGGGCTCCTTCCTGCTGCGCGGCACCGCCCGGAACTCGTCGACCGTGCCGCTCGCCCGCTACGTCTCCGGCGAGCGCGTGCCCAGCGTCCACGCACCGCGCCCCTACCTGCACCCGGTGCACTCCGCGGCCGGCACGGCATTGACCGAGACCAGCCCGGTCGACCACCGCCACCACTACGGCGTCTCCATGGCGGTGCCCGTGGTCAACGGCACCAACTACTGGGGCGGTCGCACCTTCCTGCGCGACGAGGGCCCCACCCTGCTGCCCAACCACGGTCGCCAGGTCAGTGCCGGCACGCGTGTGGACGACGACGGCGCGACGCTCGTCGACGAGATCGAGTGGCGCGACGAGCGCGACCGGCCCCTGCTCGCCGAGGACCGCCGCCTGTCTGCGGAGCCGCTGGCGGACGGTCGCGGGTACGTGCTGCGCTGGTCCAGCGTGCTGCTTGCCGCGCACGGTCCGCTGCGCATCGAGAGCCCCGGCACCAACGGCCGGCCGAGCGCCGGCTACGGCGGCATCTTCTGGCGGCTCCCGTCGGCGGACGTCACCACCGTGCTCGGGGACGGGCTCGTCGGCGAGGAGGCCGTGCACGGCAGCCTCTCGCCATGGCTCGCCTTCGTGCAGCGCCGCGAGGGGGCGACGACGACGGTCCTGCTCGTCCAGCACCCCGCGCACCTGCGCCCGTGGTTCGCCCGCGTGGCCGAGTACGTCGGTGCCGGTCCCGCGCTCGCGTGGGACCAGGTGGTCGACGTGGCCGAGGGCGACCACCTCGACGTCGGGCTGGCCGCGGTCGTGGTGGACCGGGCACTCGGCGCGGACGAGGCGGGACGGCTCGCCGCGCAGGCCTGGGGATGACCGTGCGCACGGTGAGCGACGCGCGGCAGCCCACGGCGATCGCGCTGCCGACCGTCGCCGTCGTAGGCATCCACGGTCACGGCGCCTCGCACGTCCGCAAGGTCGAGGACCTGCAGGAACGCGGCCTCGCGACGCTCACGGCTCTGGTGGACCCGCGTCCGCTGGACGGCGACGTCCCGTGGTTCCCGGACCTCGACACCCTCCTCGCGGAGGCCCGGCCGGACGTCGTCGTCATCGCGACCCCGATCCACACGCACCTCGCGCTCGCCTCCGCTGCGCTCCGGGCCGGCTGCGACGTGCTGCTGGAGAAGCCGACCACCGCGTCGCTGGCCGAGCACGCCGAGCTGCTGGCCGTGGTCGAGCAGACCGGGCGGCTGTGCCAGGTCGGGTTCCAGACGTTCGGCTCCGGTGCGGTCGACGAGGTCGCGCGGATCGTCGCCACCGGTGAGCTGGGGGAGATCACCGGGGTCGGCGCCGTCGGCACCTGGGTGCGGACCGCGGCCTACTACGAGCGCGCGCGGTGGGCCGGCCGGCGCACCCTCGACGGGGTCGAGGTGGTCGACGGGGTCGTCACCAACCCGCTCGCGCACGCGATCGCCACGGCGCTGCTGCTGGCGGGTGCTCGCACCGCGGAGGACGTCACCGACGTGCGGCTCGACCTGCACCGGGCGCACCCGATCGAGGCGGACGACACGTCGGCCGTGGTCGTCGAGACCCGGGCGGGGATCCGCGTCGCCGCGGGCCTGACCCTCTGTGCGCCGGACCGGTCGCCGGCGCGCGTGACCGTCCGCGGGACCCTGGGCACCGCGACGCTGCTCTACGAGACCGACGATCTCGAGGTGTCGTCGCCGCGCGGCACGCGCCGGATCCGGTGCGGCCGCGTGGACCTGCTGACCCAGCTGCTCACCGCACGCGCCCACCCGCCCGTGACCCTGCGGTGCTCGGTCGCGGACACCGGGGCGTTCCTGCGCGTGCTCGAGGCCGTGCGCACCGGGCCGGACCCGACGCCCGTGCCGGACGCGCTCGTGGAGTGGGTCGACGAGGGCGGCGCCCGGCACCCCGTGATCGCCGACGTCGAGGCGTGGTGCGCGCGCGTCGCCGACGAGGGTGCGACGTTCACCGAGCTCGGTGCCCCGTTCGCGGTCGCCCGGTGACGGCGGTCTAGGCTCGTCCGTCGTGATCCTGCGTGACTACGGCGAGGCCGACGGCCCCGCGACGCTCGACGTCTTCCGGCGTGCGGTCCGGGTGACCGCCGCCCGCGACTACTCGCCGGAGCAGGTCGCCGCCTGGGCCAGCGACGAGATCGATCCCGCCGGGTGGGATGCCCGGCGCCGGGCGTCACGCACCCGGGTCGCGGAGGTCGACGGCCGCGTGGTCGGGTTCACGGACGTCGACGAGCGGGGCTACGTCGACATGCTCTTCGTCGATCCCGCGTTCGGCCGGCGCGGGGTGGCGACGGCGCTGCTGGGATGGGCGGTGACCACCGCGCAGGAGCTCGGGGCCGTCGAGCTGAGCACCCACGCGAGCCTGACCGCGCGGCCGTTCTTCGAGGCGCACGGGTTCGCGGTCGTGGTCGAGCAGCACCCCGTGCTGCGCGGGGTCGCGCTCACGAACTTCGTGATGCGCCGCGACCTGGGCCCCGCGGGCGGCTGACTGTCTCCACCGGGACGTCCGCGCAGAATCGGGTCGGGACCCGCAGAAGTGCGGACGTTGCGGCCGGAATGCCTTCGTCGGAGGCCGCGCCTGCGGCACCATCGGAGGATGGCCGGACGGTGGCGGGTGGCAGCGGTGGTTGTCGCTGCGCTCGTCGTGGCGGGGTGCTCGTCCGGTGAGCCCGCGGTCACGGCGTCGCCGATCCCCACGGACGTGCTGGCGGGGATCAGCGTCGAGGTCCGGCAGGGCCGCAGCACGTGGGCGCAGCGCGTGGTGCAGGTGCGCGTGACCAACGCCGGACCGGGCGACGTGTCGGTGACGGGGGTGCGGCTGACCACGCCGGATGTCGAGGGGGTCGCGTCGACGGACAAGGGGAGGATCCTGCGGGCCGGCGTGGACCGCGACTTCTCGGTGGCGCTGGGTGACCCGGTGTGCGACGACGAGACCTCCGGGCCGGCGCACGCGGAGGTCGACCTGACGGATGACGCGGGGAGGCGGTCGACGATCGTGGCCGAGCCGACGGATCCCCAGGAGCACCTGGCGAGGATCCACGGCGAGGACTGCGCGGGGGTCGCGGTCGCGCAGGGAGCGACGCTCACGCTGGCGGACACGATCACCACGTCCGACGTCGACGGCACCCTCGTCGCGAACGTCGAGCTCGAGCTCGAGCCGGTGGCCGGTGGTCCTCGGGTCGAGGTCACGCAGGTGGACCGGACGATCCTGTTCGCGCCGCCCGGGGGAGCCGTGAGCTGGCCCGTCGCGCTCGACACCGCCGACGGCGCCGGCGCGGTGACGCTTCCTGCCATCGCCGGTCGGTGCGACCTGCATGCCGTCGCGGACGACAAGCGCGGGACGTTCTTCGGTCTGCACACGCGGGTGGACGGGGTCGAGCAGCCGGTGTTCTACGTGCCGTCCAGCAAGGCGTTGCGGTCGGCGCTCTTCACGTTCATCCGGACGGCGTGCGGGGCGCCGGCGGACGGGTGAGGCCTGCTCGCTGACGGCGTCGTCACGGGCGGCTCGTGGAAAACGTTCTACGGCGAGCGCTTTCCCCAGTTTGCCCGAAACTCTTGCGCGACCCGGGAACGCGCCTGTACGAATGATCCTGCTTGCTCCGGTGAATCGTTCCAAGACCCCGGAACCAGAGCGTTCTCAACGACGAGACAAAGGGTGATGCCATGCGCTCGACGCGCGTGCACGACGAGGGACGACCGGCGGCACGGACGAGCCGGGCCCGCGCGCTGCTGGTCGGCGTGGCCACGGCCACCGCGGCCGCGATGGTCGCCACCGGCGGGCTGCCCGCCGTGGCGGCGGACGCGCCCACCACGTGGAAGTTCGACCTGGGTACCGCGACGAGCCCGGTGGCCGACGGCTACCAGCAGGTGACGGACGCGACCCGCTACAGCGCGGCGACCGGGTTCGGCATCGTGCCGGCCGACGGGGTCACGCCGATCTCGCGCGACCGAGGTGCCGAGGACCCGGCGGACCGCGACTTCGTGCTCGCGACCGCGTGGACGTTCGTGCTCGACGTGCCCAACGGCACCTACGACGTGACCGTCCGCTCGGGCGACCTGCTCGCGGGGAGCAGCACCACCAAGACCACGGTGACCCTCGAGGGTGCGGGCGGCGGCTCGCTGAGCACCAAGGTGGCCACCGTCTCCGGCACCTGGCCCGCGGCGGTCGCCGACGGTCAGCTCACCGTGGGGATCACCGGCAGCGGTGCGGGCGGCTACGTGAGCTCGATCGTCGTGAGCCAGACGGGGACCGCCCCGGAGGAGCCCGAGCCGGGCACCTCGACCATCGCCGCGCCGACCTCGGCCCGCATGGCCCACGTGACCCCCGACGCGGTCACGCTCCGCTGGAACGAGGTGGCGGGCGCGACCGGGTACGCGGTCTCGCGGTCCGACGCGGTCGATGGCACCTACACCGAGGTCGCGCGGACCGACGCGCGCGACGTGGTCACCACCGACCCCGTCGACACCTCGACCCTGCGCTACTACCGGGTGCAGGCGATCGACGCGGCCGGGCTGTCCGTCCCGTCGGCGGCCGCGGTGAGCAGCCTGCCGACGGCGCCGACCGTCCCGGCCGTCCTCGACTTCGACCTGGGCAGCGGGGCGCTCTCGCCCGGTGCGACGAGGCTGGACGCCACCAGCGCCTACAGCGCGACCACGCGGTACGGCTTCGTCGACACCCGTGCCGTCACGGCGACGGACCGTGGCACGGCCGACGCGCTGCGCTCCGACTTCGTGAGCGTGGGCGACACCGAGCTCGTCGTCGACCTGCCGAACGGCGACTACACGGTCAGCCTGGTCGCGGGCGACGCCACCGAGGCCACCGACGTCGCGATCACCGCCGAGCAGATGGCGAAGGTCGCCGCGACCTCGAAGCCCGCCGGCCAGTTCCTCGAGATGTCGTTCGACATCGCGATCGTCGACGGCCAGCTCAACCTCGACTTCTCCGGCTCGGCGCCGAAGCTCAACCAGCTCCGGATCGCCGCGCAGAGCCCGCGGGCACCCGGCAGCGAGCCGACCGTCTGGGTCACCGGCGACTCGACCGTGCAGTCGTACACCGCGGACTACGCGCCGCAGGCCGGCTGGGGGCAGATGCTCGGCCGGTTCCTGTCCGACGACGTCACGGTGGACAACCGGGCCATCGGCGGGCGCTCGTCGAAGAACTTCATCAGCCAGGGCCGCCTGGACGAGGTGCTGCGCCTGGTCAAGCCCGGCGACTACCTGTTCGTGCAGTTCGGCCACAACGACGCCACCTACGGGGTCGACGACCGGTTCGCCGCCCCCGCTGACTACGCGGAGTACCTGCGGACGTTCGTCGACGGCGCCACCCAGCGCGGTGCGCAGCCCGTCATCGTCACGCCCGTGTCCCGTCGCAGCTTCGACGCGACCACCGGGAAGTTCAACGTCTCGTTCCCGGAGTACGTCGCCGCAGCCACCGCGCTGGCGACCGAGACCGGCACACCGCTCGTCGACCTGTCGGCATCCAGCCGCGCGTACCTCGACGAGATCGGGCCCGAGGCGTCGACGAGCGTGTTCCTGCACGTCCCGGCCGGGGTCTACCCGGGCCGGCCGACGGGCACGATCGACGACACCCACTTCCAGGAGTACGGCGCGATCCAGCTGGCTCGCCTGGTCGCCGGTGACGTCGCCGAGCTCGACCTCCCGCTGGCCGGCGAGGTGGTCGACGTCGCGCCGCCCGCGGAGGTCCCCGCCGCACCGGCCGGGGTCGTCGCGGGCAGCGTCTCCAACGCCGGCGTCCAGCTCACCTGGACGGCGAGCGAGGGCGCGGACATCTACCAGGTGTTCCGCAAGGCCGCCGCGGACGGGGACGGCGCGTACGCGCTCGTCGCCACCTCGACGCTGCCGCAGGCGGCGATCGGCGGGCTGGTCGAGGGCGCGTCGTACGACCTGCGGGTGGTCGCGGTGAACGGTCGCGGACCGTCGGCACCGTCGGCGGCCGTGCGCGTCACGACGAAGGCCGCGCTGTACAAGTTCGACGTGCAGCTGGCCGGTAACCCGCTCATGCCCGGATACACCGAGGCGAGCCAGCTCTCGCGCTACGCCCCGGAGATCGGCTGGGGCTGGCTGGACCCGACGGGTCTGGGCGGCCGCGACCGTGGCGTGAACTTCCCGACGCCGCCGAACGCCCTGCAGCGCGACTTCCTGCTGCCGGGCACCCAGCACGTGTTCGCCGTCGACGTGCCGGACGGCACCTACGCCGTCAAGACCTACAACGGCGACTGGATCGGCACCAGCCGCTCCAACGTGCAGATCGAGGGCAAGGACTTCGGTGCCTCGAACGCGGGCGCGGGGTCGGTGTCGGAGAAGGTCAGCCAGCCGGTGCTCGTCACCGACGGGCAGCTGAGCCTGGTGATGACGGGGACGTCGAGCCGGCTGAACGGCATCGAGATCACGCCGCTGCTGCTGGCGCCGAGCGCCCTCACGCTGGACGACGTCAGCATCACGGGCTCGTCCGTCAGCGTCGCGCTGAGCTGGACCGGGACCGCCGACTCGGCCGGGTACCGCGTGTACCGGAAGGCCGCCGGGGCGGCTGCTCCCGTGGCGCTCGGTGACGTCACGACGACGACGTTCGTCGACACCACCCCCGACGTCGGCCTGGCGTACGAGTACTACGTGGTGGCGCTCGACCCGAGCGGGCTCGAGTCGGTGCCGACGGACACGCTCGACGTGACGACGGTCGACCCCGACGTCCCGACGGCCGCCGTGCCGACGGGCCTGCGCCTGGGCGACGTGAACAAGAACGACGTCACCCTCCGGTGGGACGCCGTCGACGGTGCGCTGTTCTACCAGGTGCTCCGGCAGGCCAGGGACGGCTCGTTCGTCGTCGTCGGCCGCGCGGACGGCCCCGCCTACACGGACACCACGGTGCTCACCACCATCGAGTACACGTACCGCGTGGCCTCGGTGAACGCGGGCGGCGTGTCCGCACAGTCGGACTCGCTGACGACACCCGCCGTCACCACCCTGTCCCGGCAGGCCGAGCGGCTGGACCGCTCCCCGGTCGCGGTCGCGGTTGACGACGGCGTCTACGTCGGCTGGCGTCAGCTGGGCCTGGACCCCGACTCGATCGCGTTCCACGTGTACCGGGACGGTGCGCGGATCACGACGGCGCCCGTCAAGGCGAGCACCAACCTGCTCGATCCCGACGGCGGTGCCGACGACGTGTACCGGGTCAGCTCGGTCGTCGACGGCATCGAGCGCTGGGTCACCGGCGAGTTCCGCGTGTGGGACAGCCAGCACCTCGACGTGCCGCTGGACGAGCCCGCCGACGCGTACACCAAGGACGGCCAGCCGTACACGTACAACGCCAACGACGCGTCCGTCGGAGACGTGGACGGTGACGGGCAGTACGAGGTCGTCGTGAAGTGGGACCCGTCCAACTCGAAGGACAACTCGCAGGCCGGGTACACGGGCAACGTCTACGTCGACGCCTACGAGCTGGACGGCACGCGCCTGTGGCGCATCGACCTGGGCCAGAACATCCGGGCCGGCGCGCACTACACGCAGTTCCAGGTGTTCGACCTGGACGGCGACGGCAAGGCCGAGGTCAGCATGAAGACCGCGGACGGGACCGTCGACGGCGTCGGCACGGTGATCGGCGACGCGCGGGCGGACTACCGCAACTCGTCGGGCTACGTGCTCACCGGGCCGGAGTTCCTCACGGTGTTCTCCGGTGCGACGGGGGCGGCGATCGACACGATCGACTACACGCCGCCGCGCGGTGACGTGGGGGCGTGGGGCGACGCGTACGGCAACCGGGTCGACCGGTTCCTCGCCGGGGTGGCCTACCTCGACGGCGAGCACCCGAGCCTCGTCATGAGCCGCGGCTACTACACGCGGACCGTCCTGGCGGCGTACGACTTCGACGGCTCGCAGCTGGTGAAGCGGTGGACGTTCGACTCCGACGTGGCCGGCGAGCAGTACCGCGGGCAGGGCAACCACAACCTGTCCGTGGCCGACGTCGACGGCGACCAGAAGGACGAGATCGTCTTCGGCTCCATGACGATCGACGACGACGGGACCGTGCTCTACAGCACCGGGCTCGGGCACGGTGACGCGCTGCACGTCAGCGACCTCGACCCCGACCGTCCCGGGCTCGAGGTGTTCGCGGTGCACGAGGAGGCGCCGCACAGCAAGGGCATCGGGGCGACGTTCCGCGACGCCGCGACCGGCGAGGTGATCTGGTCGATGCCGGCCACCGCCGACACCGGGCGCGGGGCCTCGGGCGACATCGACGCCGCACACCCCGGCTCGGAGTCCTGGGCCGTGGTCGCGGACGGCACGTCGAACTCGCGGGCCGGTCAGCTGCGGGCCGCCGACGGGGAGCTGCTCGGGACCACCATCCCCGCGGCGAACTTCCTCACCTGGTGGGACGGCGACCTCCTGCGGGAGATCACCGACCACGACTGGGACACGACGGCCCTCACGGGCGTCCCGACGATCTCGAAGTGGTCCTCAGAGGACCAGTCCTCGACCGAGATCTACCGGGCGACCGGCACCCTCTCCGACAACGGCACCAAGGGCACGCCCGCCCTGCAGGCCGACCTGTTCGGCGACTGGCGCGAGGAGATCGTGACCCGCCTCGCCGACTCGTCGGCGCTGCGGATCGCCACCACGGTGGACCTCACCGACCACCGGCTGCGCACCCTGCAGTCCGACCCGGTGTACCGCCTGGGCGTCGCGTGGCAGAACACGGGCTACAACCAGCCGCCGCACACCAGCTACTTCCTGGGGGACGGCATGACCACGCCGGCCGCGCCGCGCATCGTCTACACGGGTGCCGCCACCGGCCCGGACGAGCGCGTGCCTGGTCCGGCCACGGGGGCGCCTGCCAAGGGCGTGCTGTCCAGCGACAACTGGGACAACGACAGCAGCTACACGGTCGCCGTGAACCTGTGGTGGGGCCAGAACACCCAGACCGTGACGCTGCTGGAGAACGGGGTCGCGATCGCGTCGCGTGACCTGGTCGACGCCACCCCGAGCGCTCAGTCGGCGGCGTTCCAGATCGCCGGCAAGCGCAACGGCACCTACGTGTACACGGCGGTGCTGACCAACCAGCACGGGTCGACGACGACCGCGGCACTGACCGTCAAGGTCACCACGGCCAACCCGGGCACCCCGGTCCTCAGCCACGACAACTGGGACGGCGACGGGTCCTACACCGTCACCACGAACCTCTGGTGGGGCACCAACGCCACCGAGTACCGGCTGTACGAGGACGGCGTGCTCATCGACACGCAGTCGCTGACCGCAAACGGGTTCAACGCCCAGAAGGCGGTCACCCCGGTCAGCGGCCGGGCGGTGGGCACCCACGTCTACCGCGCCGAGCTGTCCAACCCGCTGGGCTCCACCAGCAGCCCGGAGCTCAAGGTCAAGGTCACGCGCTGACCTGAGCGACACGACGGCCGCCCCGGGTGACTCCTCTCACCCGGGGCGGCCGTCGTTCTGCTCCGACCGCAGCGTCCGCACTCCGTCGGGTTCCAGCCCGCCTCTGCGCGGACGTCCCGCGTGCACGCACAGCAACGTCCGCGCTCCTGCGGGGTCGAGGCCGATGGAGTGCGGACGTTGCGGGGGGTGTGGGTCAGGGGAGGCGGACGTGCTGGGGGCCGAGCTCCTTGACCGTCGAGACTCCGAGCAGCGCCATGGTGCGGCGGATCTCGCGCTCGAGGATCTGCACGGCGCGGTCCACGCCGCGTTCGCCGCCGGCCATCAGGCCGTACAGGTAGGCGCGGCCGACCAGGGTCGCGTCGGCACCCAGGGCGAGGGCGGCGACGACGTCGGCGCCGGACATGATGCCGGTGTCGACCCAGACCTGGGTGCGGTCCCCGACGGCCGCGGCGACGTCGGGCAGCAGGCGCAGCGGCACGGGGGCGCGGTCGAGCTGGCGGCCGCCGTGGTTGGACAGCACCACCGCGTCGGCGCCGGCATCCGTGACCCGGCGGGCGTCGGCGACGGTCTGGATGCCCTTGATGATCAGCGGCCCGTCCCACGAGGCGCGGATCCACTCCAGGTCCGCGATCGTCATGGTCGGGTCGAACAGCTTGTCCAGCAGGTCCGCGACGGTGCCCGACCAGGAGGACAGCGACGCGAACGTCAGCGGCTCGGTGGTCAGCAGGTTCATCCACCACGCCGGGTGGGTCGCGGCGTCGACGACGGTCTTGACGGTCAGCGCCGGCGGGATCGAGAAGCCGTTGCGGGCGTCGCGCAGCCGGGCGCCGGCCACGGGGACGTCGACGGTGAGCATGAGCGCCTCGTACCCGGCGGCCTTCGCGCGGGCCATGAGGTCCTCACCTGCGGAGCGGTCCTTCCACACGTACAGCTGGAACCACTTGCGCGCCTCGGGCCCCGCTGCCGCGACGTCCTCGATGGACGTGGTGCCCATGGTGGACAGCGCGTACGGGATGCCGCGGCGCTGGGCCACCCGGACCACGGCCCGCTCGCCCTCGTGGTTCATCATCCGCGTGAACCCGGTCGGGGCGAACGCGAACGGGAGGGCCGAGGGCGTGCCGATCATGTCCGTGGTCGGGTCCACGTGGGACACGTCGTGCAGGATCGACGGCTGGAACTCCAGCTCCCGGAACAGGTGGCGGGCTCGGCGCAGGCTGATCTCGGCCTCGGCGGCACCGTCGGTGTAGTCGAACACCGAGCGGGGGGTGCGCTTGCGGGCGACCGTGCGCAGGTCGGCGATGGTCAGCGCGTCCGCCAGGCGCCGCTCGGTGCCGTTCCAGACCAGCGGCTTGGGTCGCATGAGCGGCTTGAGCTCGGACCACGAGGGGATCTGACGGTCGGTCACCGGGGACTCCAGAGTGTGTGGCGCGTCGTCGGGCAGCACGGAGATTGAAACGATACAACAGGTTGCCGCGGAGCTCCATGCTCCGCGACCAGCACCTTCGTCGACAGTAGCCACCCGTGCTGCGCACGCGCGCCCTCCGTGGCATCATCCAGGCTGATCCAACAGGTTTGTAACGATTCAGCGCGAGGCGTTGACATGCCGGGAAGCGCTCGCCTAACGTCCGGAATGCGCTTTCACACCTTCGAGCAAGGAGGCTCAACGACGATGAAGCGAATCATCTGGAAGACCGCCGCTGTAGCTGCCGTCGCCGCCCTCGCCCTGACCGCCTGCTCCTCCGGCGACTCCGGCGACAGCGAGCCGACGGCCAGCTCCACCGGCCCCGACACGTCCCCCGTCACCCTGAACTTCACGTGGTGGGGCAACGACGACCGGGCCGCCCGGTACAACGAGGCGCTCGCGCTCTTCGAGGAGAAGTACCCGTACATCACGGTCCAGACCAGCTTCGCTGCGTTCCCGGACTACTGGACGGCACGCTCCACCGAGGCCGCCGGCCGCGCCCTCCCGGACGTCATGCAGTTCGACCTGTCGTACCTGCGTGAGTTCAACCAGAACGGCCAGCTGCTCGACCTGCAGGAGTGGGTGGACAACGGCACGATCGACCTCTCGGGCTTCGACGAGACGCTCACCAAGGCGGGTGTCCTCGAGGACAAGATGATCGGCATCCCGACGTCGACGAACACGTTCGCCATGTTCCAGAACCCCAACGTGATCGAGCAGACCGGGGCGACGTTCCCCGACGAGGCCGAGTACACGTGGGAGGACTACAACGAGTTCATCGCCGACGTCTCCGGTGCCGGCGAGACGACGGCCGACGGCTACGCGCTCTACGGCGCGGTCGACTACACGGGCACCTTCTGGTTCTTCATCCAGTGGCTCCTGCAGAAGGGCATCACGCCCTTCGAGGACGACGGCACCTTCGGCTTCGACGAGGGCGACGTCACCGAGTTCCTCGACCTGACGGCCGACCTGCGGGCCGACAAGGCGGTCTTCCCCGTCGACCGCAACGTCTCGCTCGCACCCAAGGGCGGCTTCACGGTCAACGAGACCGCGTCCGAGATGAGCTGGGACAACTTCCTGGCCGGCTACGTCGCCGACTCGGGCACCCCGAACCTGGCGATGGCGCAGATCCCGTCGATCGAGCCCGGTGAGAAGGCGCTCTTCTTCAAGCCGTCCATGCTGCTGTCCTCGGGCGCCAACACGGAGTACCCCGAGCAGGCCGCGACGCTGATCAACTTCCTGCTCACGGACCCCGAGGTCGGGAAGATCTTCGGCACCTCCAAGGGTGTCCCGGCGGACGCCGACCAGCGCGCCGCCGTCGACACCACCGAGGGCAGCGTCGACGCCCAGGTGATCGCGTACGAGGAGAAGGTCGCCGAGCAGGTGACCGAGTCCACCCCGATCCCCGTCAAGGGCTTCGGCACGATCGAGGCGAAGTGGCGCACCCTGGCCGAGGAGCTCGCGTACGGCACCCTGTCCGTCGACGAGTTCGCCGAGCAGTGGTTCGCCGAGGCTGAGCTCTCGACCCAGTGACCGGTGGTGGACCGCCCGCTGGCACGGCGGGCGGTCCACCCCCCACCGCGGTCTCCTGAGACCGCCTGCACATCGCAACCGACGAACGGATCACGCTCGTGACCCTCACTGCCGAGGCTCCGACAACGGGCCCCACGACGGCCGCGCACACCGCGGCCCGCAAGCGCCGCAAGCGGACCGAGTCCCTGGCCGGCTACGCGTTCCTGAGCCCCTGGCTGCTCGGGTTCGTCCTGCTCACCGCGGGCCCGATGATCGCCTCGCTGTACCTGGCGTTCACGAACTACAACCTCTTCGCACCGCCCGAGTGGATCGGCCTGGAGAACTTCACACGCCTGTTCTCCGACCCGAACTACCAGCAGGCGTGGAAGGTCACTCTCACCTACGTCGTGCTGGGGACCCCGATCAAGCTGCTCGCCGCGCTGGCCGTGGCGATGCTGCTGAACAACGCGTTCAGCGGCAAGGGCTTCTACCGGTCCTCGTTCTACGCACCCTCGCTGATCGGGGCCTCGGTCTCCATCGCGATCGTGTGGAAGGCGATGTTCATCGACAACGGCATCGTCGACCAGGTGGGCCAGTTCCTCGGCTTCCCCGCCGGCGGCTGGGTCGGTGACCCGTCGCGCACGATGCCCATGCTCATCCTGCTGACCGTCTGGCAGTTCGGGGCGCCGATGGTCATCTTCCTGGCCGGGCTCAAGCAGATCCCGCAGGAGCTGTACGAGGCCGCGTCGGTCGACGGCGCCGGAGCCTCGCGCAAGTTCCTGAAGATCACGCTGCCCATGCTCTCGCCGGTGATCTTCTTCAACCTGCTGCTCGAGATGATCCACGCGTTCCAGATCTTCGCGTCGGCGTTCATCATCTCCAACGGCACCGGTGGCCCCGCCAGGTCGACGCTCTTCTACACCCTCTACCTCTACTTCCGCGGCTTCCAGGACTTCCAGATGGGCTACGCCTCGGCGATGGCCTGGATCCTCGTGATCGTCGTCGGCGCACTCGCGGCCGTCTTCTTCTGGAGCTCGAAGCACTGGGTCCACTACTCCGGGGAGGGCAAGTGATGAGCACCATCACCTCGACTTCCGACCACATCGTCAGCTCCGACGACAGCGCACGACTGCGTCAGTCCACCAAGAACCGCAAGCGCGGCCGGGCCCTGGTCTTCCACGTGTGCTCGCTCGCACTGATCGTGATCGTGCTCTACCCCGCGGTGTGGATGCTGATGTCCTCGTTCAAGCCGTCGAGCGAGATCGTCGGCAACGTCAGCCTCATCCCCACCGACTTCACGGTGGCCAACTTCCAGAAGGCCATCGAGGGCATCGGCGGCGTCTCGTTCTGGACGTTCTTCATGAACTCGACGATCCTGGCCGTCGGCTCCGTCATCGGGATCACCCTGTCCTGCTCGATCAGCGCCTACGCCTTCGCGCGGATCGACTTCCCGGGGCGCAACGTCTTCTTCGCACTCATGATCGGCACGCTCCTGCTGCCGTTCCACGTGGTGATCATCCCGCAGTACATCGTGTTCAACCGGCTCGGCCTGGTGGACACGTTCGTGCCGCTGCTGATCGGCAAGTTCCTCGCCGCCGAGGCGTTCTTCGTCTTCCTCATGGTCCAGTTCATGCGCAACCTGCCGCGCGAGCTCGACGAGGCCGCACGCATCGACGGCGCGGGGCACGTGCGGATCTTCCGCTCGATCATGCTGCCCCTGATGAAGCCCGCCCTGGTCACCAGCGCGATCTTCGCGTTCATCTGGTCCTGGAACGACTTCTTCGGCCCCCTGCTGTACCTGAAGAAGCCCGACCTGTACTCGCTGCCGATCGCGCTGCGGCTCTTCGTCGACCAGACCACGACCTCCGACTACGGCGCCCAGATGGCCATGGCCGTCCTCGCGCTCGTCCCGGTCATGCTCTTCTTCCTGGTCTTCCAGCGGTACCTCGTCGAGGGCGTGGCCACGCAGGGGCTCAAGGGCTGATGACGGTTTTCGCAGGGCGGCAGGAGCGTGTCAGCCTGGGAGCCATGAGCACCCCGCTTCCCGACGACGACTCCGGCCGCCCCGCGGACCCGGCTCCCGGTCCTGACCAGAAACCGCTGCTCGGCGGCGGACGGTTCGGGCTGTTCAGCGAGGCGCTCCTGGTCGGCCTCGGGGTCTCGGTGCTCAGCCTCCCGATCATCACCGCCGTCCCCGCGCTCGCCGCCGGGGTGTCCCACGTCCGCCGTCACCTCGACGGCCGGCCCGACACCGTCGCGGCGCTCTGGGAGGACTTCAAGGCCGCCTGCCGAGGTGTCTGGCTGGTCTCGATCGGCATGCCCGTCCTGCTGCTGGTCCTCCTGTTCAACCTGCAGCTCATCGGTGTCGGCGGGATGCCCGGCGGCGCCGGGGTCCGGATCGCGACCGTCTTCCTGGTCGCCGTCCTGCTCGTCATCACGCTGCGAGCGGCCGCCGGCTGGTCGCCGGGGGTTCGGTGGGGGGCGATCGTCCAGACCGCCGCCAAGCGCACCGGAGACGACCTCACCGGCACGGTCCTGCTCGTCGTCGCGCTCGGGCTGTGCGCTGTCATGGTGTGGATGCTCGCGCCGCTCGCCGTCATCGTCCCGGGCCTGCTGTCCCTGGCCGTCGTGGCGGTCGAGCACCGCGCGTCGGTCCGCCAGGGCTGACACGCCTCTACGGCAGCCGCTCGACGAACCGCTGGATCGCCGCCAGGGCCTCCTGGCCGGCGTCGGCGCCCAGCCGGAACTGGTAGTTGTGCCCCAGAGGCGGGACGTGGTCGGCGTCGAAGAGGAGGGTCTCGTGGGCGACGCCGAACCGCTCGAGCGTGGCGATCAGCGACAGGGTGTGGCCGAGTCCAGGATCGGCATTGCCGCAGGAGACGAACGTCGGGGGGAAGTCAGCGGTCAGGTGCTCGACGACGGAGATGCCGGAGAAGCGGGGGTCGTCGAGGTAGTCGAGGGTGCCGGTGAACGACCGCATCACCGAGTCGACGAACAAGCGGTTCCGGCCGCGCAGCCCGCGCGCGAGCGACATGTCGAAGGCCCCGCAGAAGAGCACGGTGCCGGCGATCTGGTCGAGGCTGATCCGCGGGTGCGCGCCGATGGACGCGGCGTACGGCGGGCTGGCCACCATGCCGGCGACCTGGGCGCTGATCTGCGCGCCCGCCGAGTCGCCCGCCAGCACGAGGCGCTGCGCGTCGACGCCGAGCTCGTCGGCGTGCTCCGTGAGGTACACGAGTGCGTCGAGAAGCTGGAGTGCTTGCGTCGGGTAGGTGGCCCGAGGCGAGATCGAGTAGCCGACACCGACCACCGTGCAGCCGCCGCCGGCAATCACCCGTAGGTAGTTGGCGATGAGGTCCTTGCTGCCTGACAGCCACGCCCCGCCGTGCACCCAGACGATCGTCGGGAGGGCGACGCCGGGTGTGGTGGACCGGTGCACGTCGAGGCGGGCGTCGGGGTCGCCGTCGCGGTACGGGATGTCGAGGGTGGAGACGACGTGCCCGGGCACGAACGGCGCGGTCGCGGTCAGCCGCTCGGCGCCGTTGCGGTCGAACCGGCGACGGATCACGACGGACGCGGGCTTCGGGCTCAGGTACGCGGCGACCCCGAAGCCCACCAGGCCCGCAGCCAGCAGGCCGAGCAGCCAGCCGACCACGAGCCCGAGGCGTCTCATCGCCCGATCGTCTCACCACCGAGCTCGGTGCTCGCGTCCCAGCTCGGTGGCTCCGACCACCGAGCTCGCGGCGTGCTCAGGCGCGGGTGAGGGTTCCCGGCAGGGCGGTCCAGGACTCCGGGGCGAGCGTCACGACCGTGCTGCCGGTCGCCGGCGCGGGGCCGTCGACCTCCGAGACGTGACGCTCGGCGACGGCGGCCGCGTGCTCGGGGCCCTCGACGGCGGGCTCGTCGTCGGCGGTCACCTGCACGCCGCGGCCCAGCGCGAGCGTCACGCCGGGGTGCGACAGCTCGACCTCGACGGGCTCGGCGGAGCGGTTGACCAGGAACACGGCGACGTCGGAGCCGTCGAGGGTCGCCGCCGCGGTGACCACGGGGACCTCGCCGTGGGCCGTGGTCGTCATCGAGGGACCCGAGACGCGCAGGTCGAGAGCGGTGCCGCGGGCGAGGCGCGCGGTCGTCGCGAAGGGGTGGAACGTCGGCTGGCGCCAGGCCGGGCCGCCGGGCTCGGTCATGATCGGCGCGATGACGTTGACCAGCTGCGCCAGGCACGCGACGGGCACGCGGTCGGCGTGGTTGAGCAGGGTCACCAGCAGGTCGCCGACGACGACCGCGTCGAGCGCCGAGTAGACGTCCTCGATGATGCGCGGGGCGTCACGCTGCAGCGGCAGGTTCTTCTCGCCGACGAAGCGGGACTGCAGGTACCAGACGTTCCACTCGTCGAACGAGATCGTGACGACCTTGTCGGAGCGGCGGCGCGCGGCGACCGCGTCGGCGGACGCGACGACCCGGCGGATGAACCGGTCCATCGACGTGCCGGACCCGAGGAACGAGGCGCGGTCGCCGTCGAGCTCCTCGTAGTAGGCGTGCATCGACAGGTGGTCGACGACGTCCCACGTGTGCTCGAGGACGGTCTGCTCCCACGAGCCGAAGGTGTCCATCATCATCGACGACGACCCGCAGACGACGAGCTCGATCGACTGGTCCACCAGCCGCATGGCCTTGCCAGCCTCGGCGGCGAGCTTGCCGTACTCGTCGGCGTCCTTGTGCCCGATCTGCCACGGCCCGTCCATCTCGTTGCCCAGGCACCAGAGCCGCACGCCGTAGGGCTCCGTGCGGCCGTTCGCGATCCGCAGGTCGGCCCACCGCGACCCGGCCTCGCCGTTGCAGTACTCGACGAGCGCCGCCGCCGCAGCGACCCCGCGGGTGCCCAGGTTGACGGCCATCATCGGCTCGATGCCCTCGCGCTCGGCCCACTGCAGGAACTCGTCGGTGCCCACGGTGTTGGGCTCGATGGTGCGCCAGGCGAGGTCGATGAACGGGAGGCGGTCGGGCCCGACACCGTCCTCCCACACGTAGTTGGAGACGAAGTTGCCGCCCGGATACCGGATCATGCTGACGCCCAGCTCACGGGTCAGGTCGGCGACGTCCCGGCGGAAGCCGTGCTCGTCGGCGGTCTCGTGGCCCGGTTCGTAGATGCCGGTGTAGACGGCGCGCCCGAGGTGCTCGACGAACGACGCGAACAGGCGGCGGTCGATCTCGCCCACGCGGAAGTCGGGGTGCAGCAGGACGGTGGCTCGCGGGGACATCGGATCTCCTCTGTGCAACAACAGGTCCACCGCTTAGGCTACCTACCGACGGACAACGCTTTCCGCAGGTCCGCCGCAACGAGGCGACGACACACACCGAGGACACCCGTGAGCGACCAGAACCCCACCGCACCGCGTCCTGCATCGAGCAGCAGCACGGTCGCCGGACCCGGCGTCATCCCCGAGTTCGCCCCCGCGCCGTCGGGGCAGCACCTGCGGTACGCCGTGGCCGGCACCGGCCACCGGGCAGGCATGTACATCGACGCGATCGTCGGGGAGCACGCGGACGTCGCCACCCTCGTCGCGCTCCTGGACACCAACCCGGGCCGGATGGCCCACTACGAGGGCGTCGTCTCGACGGCTCTCGGCCGGCCCGCCGGGCTGCCGCAGTACGCGCCCGACGGCCTCGAGAAGATGATCGCGGAGCAGTCCGTCGACGTCGTCGTCGTGACCGCGCCCGACCACGCGCATGCCGAGCTGGTGGCGCGGGCGCTCGCCGCGGGGGCCGACGTCGTCGTCGAGAAGCCGCTGACCGTCGACCGGCCGGGCTGCCGACGGATCACGGGCGCGGTCGGCGAGACCGGCCGGGACGTCGTCATGACCTTCAACTACCGGTACGCCCCGCGGAACTCCTCCTTGCGCCAGGTCATCGCGTCCGGCGAGATCGGTGAGGTCACCTCGGTGCACTTCGAGTGGGCGCTCGACACCGTGCACGGCGCCGACTACTTCCGCCGCTGGCACCGCGAGAAGAAGAACTCCGGCGGCCTGCTGGTGCACAAGTCGAGCCACCACTTCGACCTGGTCAACTGGTGGATCGGCGACGTGCCGGCCCGCGTCTACGCCCGCGGCGGTCTCAAGTTCTACGGCGACCGCAACGCCGCCGACCGCGGGCTCGGCCCTCGACCGGCCCGGGGCACCGGCGTCGTCGGCGACCCGTTCACGCTCGACCTCAACGCGGACCCGCGCCTGAAGTCGCTGTACCTCGACGCCGAGGAGCACGACGGCTACCTGCGCGACCAGGACGTGTTCGGTCCCGGCATCACCATCGAGGACAACATGGCGCTCCTCGTCGACTACCGGCGCGGCGCCACCCTGACCTACTCGCTGAACGCGCACAGCCCCTGGGAGGGGTACCGCGTCACCGTCAACGGCACGGCCGGCCGCGCGGAGCTGGAGGTCGTCGAGCGCGGCGCGATCGCGCTGGACGAGGACGGGAACGCGCTGCTCGACCCGTCGGCCACTCCGACCTCGCTCGGCGACTCGCTGCGACCCGAGGGGGAGCGGCTGCTGGTGCAGAAGCACTGGGAGCGCGCGACGGAGTACCCGATCCCCGACGGCATCGGTGGGCACGGCGGCGGCGACGCGATCCTGCTCAAGGATGTGTTCCGACGCCACCTGCGGGTGTCCGAGGACGCCCTCGGCCGCCCGGCGGGGTACCTCGACGGGCTGCGGGCGGTGTCGGTCGGCATCGCGGCCAACCAGTCGCTGGTCACGGGCCTGCCGGTCACGATCGGTGACCTGGACCTGGGCGTCTCGCTCGAGGTGGACCGGTGACGCTCTCCGCCCTCCACGACGTCGGGCGCGCCGTCGACGTCGTCGCCGACGGCACCACCCTGGCGCAGTACGTCTACGTCCCCACCGACGTGCAGCTGGAGAGCCCGCGCCCCTATCTGCACCCTGTCCGCACCCGCGGCGGCGACCTGGTCACCGCCTTCCGCCCGCACGACCACGTCTGGCACAAGGGCATCGCCTGGTCGCTGCCGGTGGTCGGCGAGCACAACTTCTGGGGCGGGCCCACGTACGTGCACGGTCAGGGGTACGTGCAGCTGGAGAACGACGGGTCGATGGACCACGTCGCCCTCACCGACCTGGAGGTCGCGGACGACCGCGTCGACCTCACGCACACCCTGGCCTGGCACACCCAGCAGCGCGAGCACGTGATCGACGAGCAGCGCACGCTCGGGTTCGTCGTGCCCGCAGGTCGCGACGACGCCTGGGTGCTGACGTTCGAGACCGCCATGACCAACGTGTCCTCGGCCGACCTGACCATCGGGTCACCCACCACGCGCGGTCGCGAGAACGCCGGCTACGGCGGGCTCTTCTGGCGCGGACCGCGGTCGTTCACCGGAGGGACCCTGCTCGCTCCCGACTTTTCCGGAGGGGAGGAGGTCCGGGGCACGCGCGGCCCGTGGATGGGCTTCGTCGGCCGGCACGACGGCACCGGCGGCGCCTCGACCGTCGTCATCGTCGACGGCACCGACAACCCGTCGCACCCCCCGCAGTGGTTCGCCCGCACCGAGCAGTTCGGCTGCCTGAACCCGGCGCCGTTCTTCTCGACGGAGGTCCCGTTCGCGCCCGGCGACACCCTGCGGTTCCGGTACGCGGTCGTCATCGCCGACGGCTCCTCCGACCCGGCGTCGGCCGCCGCGCTCGCATTGCTGGGTGAGCGCGAGATGCTGACCCGATGAACGGACTTCCCGGCGGCGTCTCGATCAGCCACCTGCGCGTGTACGACTGGCCCGCCTCCGACGGCGTCGGCCGGGCGGGGAGCGGGTCGCCGCACCTGCACGTCGTGTCGTCGGAGGCGTACGTCGTCCTTGCTGGTACCGGCTCCGTCCACACCCTCGGCCCGTCCGGGTTCGCGGCCCACCCGCTGCGCCCCGGGTCGATCGTGACGTTCGGGCCCGGCGTCGTGCACCGCGCGGTGAACGACGGCGACCTCGAGGTGCTGGTCCTCATGTCGAACGCAGGGCTGCCCGAGGCGGGCGACGCCGTCCTGACCTTCCCCGCGGCCGTCCTCGCCGATCCGGCCGCCTACCGCGAGGCGGCGACCTTGCCGGGCGAGGGCGCGTCCGACGACGAGATCGCCGCCGCTGCCCGCCGCCGTCGCGACCTCGCGCTCGAGGGGTACGCCGAGCTCCGTGCCGCGGTCCACCGCCTCGGCCCGGCCGCCCTCACGCCGCTCCACGACGCAGCCACCCGGCTGGCCCGACCGTTCGCGCCGCGCTGGCAGGAGACGTGGACGCGCACCGTCTACCCCGAGACCGAGAGCACCGCGTCCGCGCTCGAGGGCCTGTTCCGCGGCGTCGCCCCGCACCTGGCACGCGGCGCGGTGTCCGGTGTCGACGCCGACCCGGCGCCGCGCCGGTACGGGATGTGCGGCCGGCTCCAGACGTGGCCGACGGGCGCCTGAGACCCGTCAGCGGTTGTCGCTCTTGGCCTGGCGGCGCGCGCCCTGCGCCTGGGAGGACGCGTCACGCTTCGCCCCACCCGTCGTCTGACTGTGACTGCGGGCCTCGCCGGGGCCGACGCCCGCCGCCCCAGGGCTGTCGCTGCCCGGCCCGGTCGACCGGTTCGCGCGGGCAGCGGCGAGCCGTTCCTGCTTGAGCGCCTCGGCGGCCTCGGCAGCGCGTGTCTGGAGCAGCCCGCTGACGCGTGCGAGCGCGTCCTCGAAGACCTCGGCCTTCTGCGCCGCCTGCGTGTTCTTCGGTCGGGAGATTCCGCGACCGCCGTGCTCCTCGACGCCCGCGCTGGCCTGCCGGCGGTAGTTCTTCTGGTGCTTCTTGCGAGCCCGCCTGATGCGCGAGTGCAGCCGGATCAGCTGGTCCTCGTCGAGCTCGGCCATGCGGGCCGGCTCGGTCTCGCGGAGGAGGTCGCGTTCCTGTCCGTTGAGCGCACTGAGCAGATCGTCCATCGCCGTTCCCCCGTCGAGTCGTCTACGCGCCGTTGCGTCTCCCCGACCGTATCCGGCGCGTGCTCTCGTGTCCTGGGCGCGGCAAACGGCTCGGTCCGGCATAGGTCACGATAGGGACGTTGTCCGACGGCGGAGGGTGGAGTGACGGTGGACGAGCGCGTGAGCCGTGTGGGGAGGTTCCTGCACAGCAAGGGTCCGGCCGAGATGCTCTACGGGGCGCTCGTGTCGAGCGTCGTGCTGGCCGCGACGAGTGCGGGGGCGGAGACCGGCGAGCTCGTGGTCGTCGCGACCGCCCTGGTCTCTGTGACGTACTGGCTCGCGCACGTGTACGCGGACGCGATCGGCGGACGCTTCGAGGACACCGACCACAGTGCGCACCACCGGCTGCGCCACGCGCTGAAGAACAACACGGGCGTCCTGCTGGGCAGCCTCCCGGTCCTCGTGGTCTTCGTCATCGGTCGGCTGCTCGGCCTGGACGTGCAGGACTCCGCCTTCCTCTCCCTGTGGTTCACCGTCGCGATGCTGGCGGGGGTCGCTGCGTTCGCGGCACACCGTGCCGGCGTCCGAGGCGCTGCGCTGCTGGGCGAGACTGCCCTGGCAGGCGCCTTCGGGCTCCTCGTCATCGGGCTCAAGCTGATCCTGACCCACTGACCTACTTGGCCTCGTCGTAGCTGTCGACCACGGCGACGTTCAGCGCGAAGTCGACGGGTGTGTCCCCGAACAGCAGCCGCCCGGCCTCGACGGCGGACTCCCGGACGGCGACCGCGACCTCGCCAGCGACGTCGGCCGGCGAGTGCACCATGACCTCGTCGTGCAGGAAGAACACCAGGTGCGGGCGCCCGTCGACGAGCAGGAGGCGACGCCGCAGCGACGCCATCCAGCACAGCGCCCACTCGGCGGCGGTGCCCTGGACGATGAAGTTGCGCGTGAACCGGCCCCAGTCGCGGCCGCGTCGGCGTGCGGCACGGACGTCGTCGGCACCCGCTCCTTCCGCGGAGGCGGCGGCGAGCTCCGCCTGCCAGGCGGCGTCCGGACGCGGTGAGGTCCGGCCGAGCCAGGTGGAGACGACGTCGCCGCGTTCCCCGGCCCGGGCGCCGGCCTCGACCAGCGCGACCGCCCGCGGGTAGGCCTTGGTCAGCCGGGGCATGAGGACCGCGGACGGGCCGGTCGTGGCGCCGTAGATCGCGCCGAGCATCGCGTACTTGGCCTCGGAACGGGTCTCGACGATGCCCGCGTCGACCACGCCCTGGTACAGGTCGGCGTGCCGACCGGCCGCGGCCATGGCGCCGTCGCCGGACATCGCGGCGAGCACGCGAGGCTCCAGCTGGGCGGCGTCGGCGACGACGAGCTTCCACCCGGGGTCGGCGCGCACGGCCGCGCGGATGCTGGCGGGCAGCTGGAGCGCCCCGCCGCCGCTGGTCGCCCACCGCCCGGTCACCACGCCGCCGGGGACGTAGTCGGGGCGGAACCGGCCGTCGTGGACCCACGCCTCCATCCACGCCCACCCGTTGGCGCTGAGCAGGCGCGACAGCTTCTTGTACGCGAGCAGCGGGTCCCTCACCGGGTGGTCGAGCTCCTTGATCTCCCACGTGCGTGTCGACTCCACGTCGCAGCCGGCCGACCGCAGCCCGCGCAGCAGGTCCGGCTGCGAGTCGAGGTTCAGCGACGACTGACCGAGCGCGGCGCGGACCTCGTCGGCGAGCGCTTCGAGCTTCGGGGGACGCCCGCTGCGGGGTCGTTCTCCCAGCAACGACGTGAGGAGCGCGTCGTGGGCCTCGACGCTCCACGGCATGCCGTCGTGCTGCATCTCGGCGGCGATCAGCGCACCCGTGGACTCGGCGGCGAGGAGCAGACGCAGGCGACCCGGTTCGTCGGCACCTGCGACGGCCGCCAGCTGGCGCTGGAGCTCGTCGAGCGGATCCAGCGCGACCGCCGGTCCGACGTCGTCGAACAGGCTCCCCTCGACCGGGGGCGGTTCACGTGGCCCGTCCCACGGGCCCGGCGGTGCCGTGGCCAGCGCGGACGACTGCGAGTACACGCTCCGCCGCAGGATCGCGTGGCAGAGCCGCAGGTCGTGGCACCGCTCGAGTCGAACTCCCGCGGCCAGCAGCGGCGGGTAGCGGCGCGACGTGTCGTCCCACACCCACCGCGGCCGGTCCGCCTCACGCTCGCGGACGACGTCGTTGAGGTCCTCGACAGCGACGACGACGGAGCCGAGCGGCTCACCCTGGTCGGTCAGCGCCTGCAGCTCCACGACATCGGCGCGCGACGGGTCGTCGAGGAGCAGCAGCAAGGACACGGCTCATTGTGGCTGGTGGGTCTGACACCCGGCCGAGCGCGCTCACTCGGTCGTGCCGGCCGCCCACTCCGTGGCGGAACCCAGCCCGGCCAGCGGGAACGCGCGCGCCTGCCCGGGCCAGAGGACACTGAACACCCTCATCGCGGGGCCGGCCCACCGTGCGTCGGTCACGACCGCGATCCGCTCGAACGACGCCGGGTGGCTGGCGCCGAGCTTGAGGTCCTCCCACACCGCCCCGCCCTCGTAGTCGTCGAACTCCGGGCCGAGCACGTACAGGAGCCGCACCTTGCCGTGCTCCGCGATCGCCGACCGGATCGCTGGGAGGAGGACCTCCGCGTAGTCCTCCCGTTCCACGTCGTCGACCGCCTGGAATCCGAGGACGCCGGCGGGCATGTCATCGAGAAGTCGGATCATGCCAGCGAGCCTGGACCGCACGTGCGAGGGCCGTCAACGGCGCGCGGCGGTCGTCGACCGACCGCCCGGCGCGACCGGGATGACGGTGGAGGTGGGTCGACGTCCTCCGCGCGGCGGGACCCTAGACGGTCACGCCCACAGGGTCGCGACGCATCGGGAAGATCCACGGCCCGTCGTCGGGGTGCCCGAGCGCGACCCGCGTCCGCACGGCGTCGTACCCGAGGGCGGTGTAGTACCCGACGTTGTCGGGCTTGGTGGTCTCCAGGTAGGACGGGCCGCCGGCGTGGTCGATGAGCCCGAACACGGTCGCCATGAGCCGCTTCCCGCGGCCGGCGCGCTGCAGGTCGGGCCGCACGCCCAGCGCCTCGACGTACCAGGAGTCGCCCGGCACGCCGGCGGAGGTCACGTCGCCGAACTTGATGATGCCGAGGCTGTGCTCGCGGGTGTTGACGGCGATGCGCAGGATCCGGAACGCCTGGCGCCACCAGCGCACGGGCGTCATCGGGTAGGCGCCCGGCGGGTAGAGCGCGATCGCGCCGGTGACGACGCCGTCGAGCCGGGTCACGAACGCGTGGCCGTGCTGCACCGAGTCGGACAGGGTCATCCGGTACATCGCGCGCAGCTCACGCTCCCGCCGGGCGCGGACGGGGAACAGGTGGACGAATCCGGGGTCGTCGGCGAGGGCGGCCGCCAGCACCGTCGCCGCCTCTGCGATGCCGGAGGGGTGCAACGGCTCGACGACATCGGGCGGCGGGGGAGCGGACATGTCGGGCATCCTCTCTGGGACATGCGTCCAGATGCAACCCCAGAATGACTCCCGTGAACACGCGCCTGACCTGCGGAAACACTTACGACGCTGTCAGTGCGTCCTTCAGCTTGATCCGGCCACCGCTGCGCAGGACGGCGTTCGAGTAGATCCGGCCGGCCAGCCAGACCAGCACGGGGATCAGCGCGAGCGACAGGCCGAGGGACAGGGCGACCTCCCATGGAGCCACCTCACCGAGCGCGATCCGCATGGGCATCAGCAGCGGAGCGCAGAACGGGACGAAGCTCAGGAAGACGACCAGCGGGTTGGTCGGGTCCCACGGCGCGATGCTGACGCCGATGAGGTACGGGATCATCATCAGCGTCATCACGGGAGCGGTCACCGAGCCGACGTCCTCCTGGCGCGAGACCAGCGCGGCGAGGGCGGCGAGTGCCAGGGCGTACATGGTGAAGCCGACGACGAACCACACGATCACCCAGAGCGCCGTGAGGCCGAGGTTGATCGAGCTGGCGTCGACGAGTCCGAGCAGGGCAGCCGTTCCCGCCCCCGCGCCGACGACGAGCACCACCTGGCCCAGCCCGATGACCCCGATGCCCAGCACCTTGCCGGCCATGAGCTGCCACGGACGCACGGTCGCCAGCAGCAGCTCCACCACGCGCGACGACTTCTCCTCGACCACGCCCTGCGCGACCAGCTGGCCGGCGGTCATCAGCGAGATGAAGAGCAGGATGCCCGCGACGAACCCCGCCACGATCTGCGCGTTGTCGCGCTCCGGCTCGGGCTCCAGCGCAGTGACGTCGGGTGCGGCCTGCGCGATCTCGCGGCCGACCTCGCCGGGGTCGCCCCCCAGGTCGGTGACCGCCGACGACAGCGCCTCCTGCTGCGCCAGAGAGCCGAGCACAGGTGCGAGCGAGTCGGACAGCTCGGTGTGCACGACGACGGTCAGCGGGTCGGTGCCGGTCACGACCGCACTCACGGTCCCGTCCCTCAGCAGCTCCTCGCCGGCCTCGGCGGACGCGACGTCCTGCGTCTCGATCGTCGCGCCCAGGACCGCGCCGAGGGCGACGAGCTGCTCGGAGATTCCGGACGCCTCGGGGGTCACCCCGACCTGCTGGGCATCGTCGGCCTGCTGCCCCACGAAGTGCAGCAGCACCCCGCCGAGCACGACGGCCGCGACGAGCGCGACAGTGGTCCAGATGAACGCCTTGGACTTCACGCGGGTGCTGATCTCCCGCCCGGCGATCAGCCGGATGGCGGCGCCGTTCGAGATCTCGACGACGGTCGGGCGGGGGTTCATGCGGACACCGTCTCTCGGTCGGTCGCGGTGGTGTCGGTCGTCACGACGTGCCGGTACAGCTCGGTCAGGGACGGCCGCAGGAGGCTGAACTCGTGCACCGGGCCGGCCGCCATCGCGGCGCGGAGGATCTCCTGGTCGACGGCGTCGGCGGACTGTCCGCGCACCTCGACCACGGTCCGCCGCCCCTGCGTGGACACCACGTGGGCCGACGGCACCGCGGTGATCCACGACGCCGCCGGCGGACCGTCGACCACCCATCGCCTGTCGTCGGTCCGGCGCAGCTCCTCGATCCCGCCGAACTTCACCATGGACCCGCTCTTGATGATCCCGACGCGGTCGCACAGGGACTCGACGAGCTCGAGCTGGTGCGACGAGAACAGCACCGGCACGCCCGCGGCGGCCTGCTCGCGCAGCACGCCGCTCATCACGTCGACCGCGACGGGGTCCAGACCGGAGAACGGCTCGTCGAGCACCAGGATGTCGGGGGAGTGGACCAGCGCCGCGGCCAGCTGGACGCGCTGCTGGTTGCCCAGCGACAGCTTGAGGATCTCGTCGCCGCGCCGCTCCGCGATGCCGAGCACCTCGGTCCAGTGCTCCATCGACGCCTTGGCCGACGCCGGGTCCAGGCCGTGCAGCCGCGCGAGGTAGACCAGCTGGTCGCTGACCTTCATCCGCGGGTAGAGGCCGCGCTCCTCGGGCATGTACCCGATGCGCTGCCGGACCGCGAGGTCGATCGGCCGACCGTCCCAGCGCACCTCGCCGGAGTCGGCCTCCAGCACGCCGAGCACGATCCGCATCGTCGTCGACTTGCCCGCGCCGTTGGAGCCGACGAAGCCGACGATCTCGCCGGCCCGCACCTCCATCGACAGGTCGCGCAGCGCCCGGACCTCGCCGTACGTCTTGTTCAGGGACTCCATCGTCAGTGCACCCATGGCGCCCATCGAAACATCTGTCGGTGGTCAGGCCTAGTCTGCCGAGCGTGCACCACCTCACCCGTGCCGAGGCCCGCCGCATCGCGGTGCGTGCCCAGCGACTGACGGCGGACCGGCCGACCGACGTGCACGACACGGTGCACGACCTGTGGCTCCTGCTGCTCAACCCGACCAGCGCGGTCGCGCCGAGCGCGGACCTGGTCCTGTGGAGCCGGATCGGGTCGGCGTACGACCCGCGCGAGCTCGCCGACGCCCTCGACGGGCAGTCGATCCTGGAGTACCGCGGCACGCTGCGGGTCGCGCAGGACATCGCGCTCTACCGCGCGGAGATGGCGGTGTGGCCGGGCGCGGGGGACCGGCTCAAGGACTGGCAGCGGTCCAACCGGCAGTGGGTCGCGGACAACGAGGGGTGCCGGCAGGACGTCCTCGAGCTGCTGCGCGCCGACGGGCCGCTCCCGATCAGCGAGATCCCCGACACGTGCGTGCGTCCGTGGAAGTCGACGGGCTGGAACAACAACCGCAACGTCCAGATGCTGCTGGGCCTCATGGTGCAGATGGGCGACGTCGCCCCCGCCGGTGGCACCGGGCGCGACCGGCTCTGGGACCTGGCGGAGCGCGTCTACCCGCCGGGTCCGCCGGTGCCGCTGGAGGAGGCGTTCCGGGTCCGCGACGAACGCCGGCTCGCGGCGCTCGGCATCGCCCGGCGGCGCGGACCCGAGCAACCCGTCGAGCCGGTCGACGTCGCCGAGGCGGGTGAGCCCGCCGTGGTCGAGGGCGTCCGCGGCGAGTGGCGCGTCGACCCCGCCCAGCTCGACGCCCCGTTCGAGGGCCGGGCTGCGCTGCTCTCGCCGTTCGACCTGCTCCTGCACGACCGCAAGCGCATGACCGACATCTTCGAGTTCGACTACATCCTCGAGATGTTCAAGCCCGTGGCCGCGCGCCGCTGGGGCTACTACGCGCTCCCGGTGCTCGTCGGCGACCGGCTGGTGGGCAAGGTCGACGCGACCGCCGACGTGAAGGCGGGGGTGCTGCGGCTGCACGCGGTGCACGAGGACCACCCGTGGTCCGCCGACGCGCGCGCCGCGGTGGACGCCGAGATCGAGGACCTCGCGCAGTGGCTGGAGCTGGACCTGGTGAGGCCCTGACCGGCCCGCAGGCTCGCGATCCTTCGGCGTCGCCGCGGTGGTCAGCCTTCGCGCACCACCGCGACCGCACCAGGCGGGACGACGAGGGTGCCCGGCACAGGCTCGTCGCGGAGGAGCTCGTGCCCGGTCGCCGCGACCTTGACCTCGTCGGTCGTGTGGTTGAGGACGAAGAGCCACGAGCGGCCGTCGTCGGCGACCCGGCGGACGGCCTCGACCCCGTCGTGCTCCGGCGTCAGGCCCGCCTCCGCGATCAGCGCGTCCGTCACGCCCTGCAGCCCGTCGGCGCTGAGACGCGTCCCCACGTACCACGCGGCTCCCGCGCCGACGGGTCGCCGCGTGAGGGCAGGCCAGCCGGCGAGGTCGCCGTCGGCGAACGTGCGCACCGCTGACGTGCCCGCCGCGAGGTGCGTCTGCTCCGACCAGACGTCGGCGGTCGTGCCGTCGTCGAGGGTGAGCGTCTCGCCGTCCTGCAGCGCCCAGAACTCCTCGGTGCGCACCCCCAGCAGCTCCCGGAAGGCGCCCGGGTAGCCGCCGAGGCGGATGTGGTCGTGCTCGTCGGCGATGCCCGAGAAGTACGTGACCAGCACGGACGCACCGCGCACGGCGGCCCGCGCGATGTTCGACGCGTCCGCGTCGGTCACCAGGTAGAGAGCCGGCACGACGACGAGCGAGTACTCCGACAGGTCCGCCGACGGCCGCACGATGTCCACCGTGACGTTCCGCTGCCACAGCGCGCGGTAGTGCGCGAGGACGCGGTCCGGGTAGGTGACGGCGGCCGACGGGTGGCTGTCGAGCTCGGTGCCCCACCAGGCCGGGTAGTCGAAGACGATCGCAGCCCGCGCGCGGACGCGGCTGCCCCCGACCTCGCTCAGGGCCTTCAGGGCCGACCCGAGCGCGACCGTGTTGCGCCACACGTCGGTGTCCGTACCCGCGTGCGGCAGCATCGCCGAGTGGAACTTCTCCGCACCCGTGGCGGACTGCCGCCACTGGAAGAACATCACCGCGTCCGCGCCGCGGGCCACGTGCGCCAGCGAGTGCCGGAGCATCTCGCCCGGACGCTTGGTGCGGTTGCGCGGCTGCCAGTTCACCGCGCTCGTCGAGTGCTCCATGAGCATCCACGGGTCGCCGCCGGCCACCCCGCGCGTGAGGTCCGCGCTGAACGCGAGCTCGACGTGGGCCTCCGGGTCGTGGGCGCGCGTGTAGTGGTCGTTGGCGATGACGTCGAGGTCGTCGGCCCAGGAGAAGTAGTCCATCCACTTCGTGCCCGTGGAGAGCATGAGGTTGGTGGTCGTCGGCACGTTCGGCGTGACCTCGCGCAGCACGTCCCGCAGCGCGCGGTAGTGCACCAGCAGCTCGTCCGAGGAGAACCGCGCGAAGTCCAGCTGCTGGGTCGGGTTCGGGTACGTCGGCGCGCTGCGCGGGGGCAGCACCTCGTCGAAGTCGTCGTACCGCTGCGACCAGAACGCCGTGCCCCAGGCGGCGTTGAGCGCCTCGACCGTGCCGTACCGGTCCGCCAGCCAGCGCCGGAACGCGGCCGCGGCGTCGTCGGAGAAGTCGTGCGGGACGTGGCAGCCCAGCTCGTTGTCCACGTGCCAGAGCGCCAGCGCCGGGTGGTCCCCGTACCGCTCCGCCATCGTCCGCGTCATCCGCAGCACGTACTCGCGGTACGCCGGCGACGACACCCGGTACGCCTGCCGACCGCCCGGGTGCAGCACCGTGCCGTCCGCCAGCACCGGCAGGAACTCCGGGTGCTTGCGTGTCAGCCACGGGGGCGGGCTCGCGGTCGCGGTGGCCAGCGTGACCTTGATGCCCGCTGCGTGGAGCCGGTCGAGGATGTCGTCGAGCCACCCGAAGTCGAACTCGCCCTCGCGCGGCTCCAGTTGTGCCCAGCTGAAGATGCCGACGCTGACCAGCGTGACGCCGGCCTGCTGCATGAGTTCGACGTCCTCGATGCGGGTGGCCAGGGGCCACTGCTCGGGGTTGTAGTCGCCGCCGTACTGGATCATCGGGTCCTCGCCGCTCGTCGTAGGTCTAGGTCAACATGGTCGTGGGGGTCGCACACCAGGTGGCCGTCGACCACGCGGGCTTCTGCCACGCGCACGACGGCCCGTCTCGTGGCCGGGTCCTCGCCCGCGCCGGTCTCACCGAACGGTGACACGTCGTGCGTGAAGTAGAAGATCCAGGCCTGGTCGTCCGTCGCGACGACGTCCGCGTGGTGGCCGCGCGGCTCGACCAGGATGCGCCCGTCGGCGGTCCATTGCTCCAGGTCGTCCGACCGGTACACCGCCTGACCGCGCCACTCGTCGACGATCATCCAGTGCCAGCCGCCGAGCGTGAACACGTTGGGGCCTTCGTGCGGGCGACCCTCGATGACGGGCCGCGACGGCCCCCACGTCTCCAGGTCCCTGGAGTCGGCGCACCACGTCGTCGAGTCCGCGGCCTCGTCCTTGAACCACATGCGGTAGCCGTCGGCCGTCGGTGCGACGCAGGCGTCGATCACGTAGTCCGAGCTCAGCGGCACGATCCCGTGGTACTTCCAGGTGACCAGGTCGTCGGACACGTGGTGCAGGATGTGCCGCTCGTGCCCGGCCCACTGCTCCGGGATCCCCGTGATGTAGCTGACGAACATGTGGAAGCGCCCCTCGGCGAACACGACCTCGGGTGCCCAGAGGGTGTTGCGACCCTCGCCGGGGTCCAGCCCGTCGACCACCCCGCGGTGCGTCCAGGTCAGCCCGCCGTCGGCGCTCGTCGCGACCGCGATGTCCGTCCCGTGCACCCAGCTGACCCCGGGCCTGTCGTCGTCGACCCGCCGCTGCGTCGCGAACAACCACCAGGCCCCGTCGGGCCCCTCGACCACGGTGGGATCGGTAGGCGCCCCGAGCGGATCGGTGAACAAGGGATCGGGCGCGACGCGGACGTCCGCAGATCCGGTCGTCAGAACGCCCGAACGTGCGGACGTTGTGGTGGGAGTGGAGCTTGCGTCCGCAGATTCGGTCGTCGGGACGCTCGAATCTGCGGACGTTGCGCTGAGGGGAGGGCGTGCGTCCGAGCGTGTGGTCGCTCGGGCAGCCAGTTGCTCGGGCGTTCGGGTGGGGTGGTTCGTCATGCCGGGCGGAGGTCTTCGATGCCGTGCAGGAAGCCGTCGCGCAGGGTGCTGCCCGGGGCGAGGTCGGCCTTGGTGACCGGGCGGCCCAGGGTCGCCGACGCGTAGATCGCGGTGACCAGCTCGAGCGACCGGTGCGGGTCCGCCGCGACAGCCGGCAGCGGCTCGCCGGAGCGCAGCGCTTCGTAGACCGCGCGGAGGAGCGGGGTGTGGCCGGAGGGCTCGTCGTCGACCGGCAGCGTCCACGACGACGGCGCCGCGTCCGGCTCTGCACCGGTGCGGGACGGCGCCGCGGTGAGCCGCCAGGAGCGGGCGTCGTGACCATAGAGGTGCTCGACCTCGACCGTGCCGAGCGTGGTGTCGACCCGCACGTAGCTGACCTGGCGCGGCGCCAGCGCGGTGGTCAGCACGGACACGATCGCGTTGTTGGCGAACCGGATCACCGCCGTCGACGTGTCCTCGGTCTCCAGGTCACGGTCCAGGCGGAACGCGCGAGCGTCGACCTCCGCCCACTCGCCGAGCAGGAACCCGAGCAGGTCGAGCTGGTGGATGCCGAGCCCGAGCAGCGGCCCGCCACCCTCCGTCGCCCACTTCCCGCGCCATGGCACGGCGTAGTAGTCCTCCTGCTTGCGGTACCAGAGCGTGTGGCAGACGCCGACGAGCGGGCGCCCGAGCGTGCCGTGGGCCAGCAGCCTCTGCACGTGCCCGACGGCGGTCCCGGTGCGCTGCTGGAACACCACCGCGTACTCCCGACCGACCTCGTGGGCTACCTCGAGGACCGCATCCAGGTCCGCCAGCGACAGCACCGGCGGCTTCTCGCAGACCACGTGGGCACCGGCACGCAGCGCGGTGATCGCCTGGTCCTTATGCAGGCCGGGCGGGGTGCAGAGGTGCACCACGTCGACCGTCTCGGCAGCGAGGAGAGCATCGAGGCTGTCGTACCGGCCGGCCACCCTGTACTCGTCGGCGAACTTCTCTCGCACGGCCGAGGTCGGGTCCGCGACCGCGACGACCGACGCCAACGGGTCGCGTCCGAGCACCTGCGCGTGGGCGTGTGCGATAGCCCCCGTCCCGACGATGGCGACCTTCAGCGTGCCCTGCTCCGTCACGTCCGGCTCCCTTGCCTGCATGAATCGACTCAATCAACGGTAAGCGCTTGCCTACCGATCCGTCCATCCGCCCCGCCCGCGATCCCGCGCTACACCGTGTCGCGAGCTCGTCACACCGAGCCGAACTCGTCTGTTGCAACCGACGAGTTCGGCTGCGAGCGACGAGTTCGGCCGGGACTGATGAGTTCGGGCGTGACGGACGAGATCGGCTCAGCCGACGGGGTCGGCTGGGTCGTCCTCGCGCGTGCGTCGGCCCGGGCTCAGGCCGAGGGGTCCGACGAGCCCCGGACCACCAGCTCCGGCTGGAACTGGATGCGCTGGTGCTGGAACGTCGAGCCCTCCGAGCGCTGGCGCAGGAGCAGGTCGGCGGCGGTCCAGCCCAGCTGGTGCGTCGGCTGGCGGACGGACGTCAGCGGCACGGTGAGCATCGACGCGAACACGACGTCGTCGTACCCGACCACGGCCATCTCGGCGGGGATCGCGACGCCGTGGGCCCGCAGCGCGCGCAGGGCGCCTAGCGCGGTGAGGTCGTTGACGCAGAACATCGCGGTCGGCCGGTCGCCGTCGGCCGCGAGCAGCCGGTTGACCCCGTCCTCGCCGCCCTCGGCGTTCAGCGAGCCGATGGTGATCTCGACGAGCGCCGCGGAGGGGTCGAGCCCGGCGGCGGTGAGCGCGGCGAGCACGCCCTCGCGACGGTCGACGCACTGCTTGATGGTCTGGGGCCCGTTGATGAACGCGATACGGGTGTGCCCGAGGCTGACCAGGTGCTCGACGGCCAGGGCGCCGCCGCGCACGTCGTCGACCGCGACCGAGGAGATGTCGTCGACCGGGGACGTGGTGTCGAGCAGGACCACGTCGATGCCCCGGTCCCGCAGGGCCAGCAGGGCGTCCAGCGAGCCGGCGGACGGAGTGACCATGACGCCCTGCACGCCGTGCTCCTCGAACAGCCGCAGGTACCGGGCCTCGCGCTCGGGGTCCTCGTCGGACGAGCTGAGCATGAGGGTGTACTCGTCGGCGGCCAGCCGGTCCTCGACGCCGCGGGCGACCTCCGTGAAGAACGGGTTGGCGATGTCGAGCACGATGGCGCCGACGGTCTGGATGGTCCCCGCGCGCAGCTGCCGGGCGGAGGCGTTGCGGACGAACTGCAGCTCCTCGATGGCCACGAGCACGCGGTCGCGGGTGGTGTCGCTGACCTGGTCGGGGCGGTTCAGCACGTTGGAGACGGTGCCGACGGAGACTCCGGCCCGCTTGGCGACGTCCGTGATGGAGGGTCGGCGGTCCGCGCGTCCCCGTGTCGTCGTCGACATCGACCGTCGTCCTCTCCGTCGAAACCCATCGCGCGTGCGCCCGATGGTAGTTGCCCCGCGCCGGCCGTCGTGGGTGCCTCGCTGCACCACGCCTCTTGTGGCTGCCGGGTCGGACGCGTACGGTGCAGGATAGTGAATCGATTCATCGAGTTCAAGGAAGCTCTCCCGCAAAGTCGCTCCCGGGGCCTACCCTTGACACCGCGGTAAACGCTTACTTAGAGTGCATGAATCGTTTCAACGTTGATACGAGAAAGGTAGGCGGCGCATGACCCGCGTGTGCTTCGTGTCCCGCGTCCGGCCCGACCGGCTGGACGAGTACCGGTCCCGGCACGCCGCCGTGTGGCCCGAGATGCTCGAGGCCCTGCGTGACACCGGCTGGCGCGACTACTCGCTGTTCCTGTCCGGTGACGGCCTGCTCGTCGGCTACCTCGAGACCGACGACTACGCCGCCGCCCAGGAGGCCATGACCCGCACCGCGGTCAACCCGCGCTGGCAGGCCGAGATGAGCGAGTTCTTCGTCGACGACGGCAACCCCGACGAGGGCTTCCGGGTCCTCGACGAGGTGTTCCACCTGGAGGACCAGCTGCGTGCGGCCGGCCTCGCCACCCACCCCCAGGAGCTCCGCGCATGACCATCCAGGATGTCCTCCGACAGCAGACGATCGAGCTCCCGTCCTGGGCGTTCGGCAACTCCGGCACCCGGTTCAAGGTGTTCGCCCAGCAGGGCGTCCCGCGCGACCCGTACGAGAAGATCGCCGACGCGGCGCAGGTGCACCGGTACACGGGCGTGGCGCCGCGGGTCAGCCTGCACATCCCGTGGGACCTGGTCGACGACTACGACGACCTCGCGCGCCACGCCAAGGAGCAGGGCGTGTCCATCGGGGCGATCAACTCGAACCTGTTCCAGGACGACGACTACATGCTCGGCTCGCTGACGCACCCGTCGGCGAGCGTGCGGGCGAAGGCTGTCGCGCACCACCTGCAGTGCATCGACGTCATGCGCGCCACCGGCTCCACGGACCTCAAGCTCTGGCTGCCCGACGGCCTCAACTACCCCGGCCAGGACTCGCTGCGCGCCCGGCAGGACCGGCTCGCGGACTCGCTCGCCGAGATCTACGCGGCCCTCGACCCGAACCACCGGCTGATCCTCGAGTACAAGTTCTTCGAGCCCGCGTTCTACTCGATGGACATCCCCGACTGGGGCACGTCGCTGCTGCACTGCCTGGCGCTGGGGGACCGTGCGTTCGTCGTGCTGGACACCGGGCACCACGCGCCGGGGACCAACATCGAGTTCATCGTCGCCCAGTTGCTGCGGGCGGGCCGCCTGGGTGCGTTCGACTTCAACTCCCGGTTCTACGCCGACGACGACCTCATGGTCGGCTCCGCGGACCCGTTCCAGCTGTTCCGGATCATGCACGAGATCGTGCAGTCGGGTGCCCTGGCACCCACGAGCGGGGTCAACTTCATGCTCGACCAGTGCCACAACATCGAGCCGAAGATCCCCGGGCAGATCCGCTCGGTCATGAACGTGCAGGAGGCCACGGCGAAGGCGCTGCTGGTCGACGCCGACGCGCTGCTGGAGGCGCAGACGGCCGGTGACGTGCTCGGCGCCAACGGCCTGGTCATGGATGCCTTCAACACGGATGTCCGGCCGCTGCTCGCGGACCTGCGGGAGTCGCAAGGCCTCGATCCCGACCCGATCGGGGCGTACAAGGCGTCGGGGTACGCGGAGAAGATCGTCGCCGAGCGCGTCGGTGGCAACCAGGCGGGATGGGGAGCATGAGCGTCGCAGAAGAGCTGGTCGCACGGTCCAACAGGCTCGGGGCGGACCCGCGGACCACGAACTACGCGGGTGGGAACACCTCCGCGAAGGGCACCGCGACGGATCCGGTCACGGGTACGGATGTCGAGCTGCTCTGGGTCAAGGGCTCGGGTGGTGATCTGGGCACGTTGACGGAGAAGAACCTGGCGGTGCTGCGGCTGGACCGGCTGCGTGCGCTGGTCGACGTCTACCCGGGCGTGGACCGTGAGGACGAGATGGTCGCGGCGTTCGACTACTGCCTGCACGGCAAGGGGGGTGCGGCGCCGTCGATCGACACGGCGATGCACGCGCTGGTCGACGCGGTGCACGTGGACCACCTGCACCCGGACTCGGGGATCGCGTTCGCGACGGCCGCCGACGGCGAGGCGCTGACCCAGGAGGTCTTCGGGGACTCGGTCGTGTGGGTGCCGTGGCGTCGGCCGGGGTTCCAGCTCGGGCTGGACATCGCGGAGATCAAGGAGAAGAACCCGCAGGCCATCGGCTGCATCTTGGGCGGGCACGGCATCACCGCCTGGGGTGACACCTCCGAGGAGGCCGAGGAGCGGTCGCTGGAGATCGTGCGGACCGCCGAGGCGTTCATCGCGGAGAAGCTCGCGGCAGGCCCGCACCCGTTCGGTGAGGTGGTCGTCAGCCCGCTTGGCGACGAGGAGCGGCGGGCTCGTGCGGCCGCGCTCGCGCCGGTGATCCGTGGGCTGGCCTCGACGGACAGGCCGCAGGTCGGTCACTACACCTCCTCGGACGTCGTGCTGGACTTCGTGTCTCGCGCTGCGCTGCCGCGTCTGGCCGAGCTGGGCACGTCGTGCCCGGACCATTTCCTGCGCACCAAGGTCAAGCCGCTGGTCGTGGACCTGCCCTCGGACGCGCCGATCGAGGAGGTCGTGGGCCGGCTCAAGGAGCTGCACGCCCTGTACCGGGCGGACTACCAGGGCTACTACGACCGCAACGCCACCGAGGACAGCCCGGCGATCCGTGGGGCGGACCCGGCGATCGTGCTGGTGCCCGGGGTGGGGATGTTCTCGTTCGGCAAGGACAAGCAGACCGCGCGGGTGGCGGGGGAGTTCTACGTCAACGCGATCAACGTGATGCGCGGCGCCGAGGCGATCAGCACGTATGTGCCGATCGGCGAGGCGGAGAAGTTCCGGATCGAGTACTGGGCGCTGGAGGAGGCCAAGCTCGCGCGGATGCCCAAGCCCAAGCCGCTGGCCACCCGGGTCGCACTGGTCACCGGGGCGGGGTCGGGCATCGGGCGGGCGATCGCCGAGCGGCTCGCCGCCGAGGGCGCGTGCGTGGTCGTCGCGGACCTCAACCTGGAGGGCGCCTCCGAGGTCGCCGCGTCACTGGGAGGTCCGGACGTGGCCATCGCGGTGCAGGCCGACGTGACCTCCGAGGAGGACATCGCCCGGCTCATCGCGTCGACGGCACTCGCGTTCGGTGGTGTCGACCTGGTCGTGAACAACGCCGGGCTGTCCATCTCCAAGCCGCTGCTGGACACCACCGTCAAGGACTGGGACCTGCAGCACGACGTGATGGCCCGCGGCTCGTTCCTGGTCGCCCGTGAGGCGGCCCGGGCGATGATCGCCCAGGACATGGGCGGGGACATCGTCTACATCGCCTCGAAGAACTCCCTGTTCGCGGGGCCGAACAACATCGCGTACTCGGCGACCAAGGCCGACCAGGCCCACCAGGTCCGCCTGCTCGCCGCCGAGCTGGGCGGGCACGGGATCCGGGTCAACGGGGTCAACCCCGACGGTGTCGTGCGCGGGTCGGGGATCTTCGCCGGCGGCTGGGGCGCCCAGCGCGCCGCCACCTACGGGGTGCCCGAGGAGGAGCTGGGTGCCTACTACGCCCAACGGACCCTGCTCAAGCGCGAGGTCCTGCCCGAGCACGTCGCCGCGGCGGTCTTCGCGCTGACCGGCCCCGACCTGGTGCAGACCACCGGTCTGCACATCCCGGTCGACTCCGGCGTTGCGGCGGCCTTCCTGCGATGAGCCACCAGAACGGCACTCTGCGACGAGCGCGGCAGTTCCGACTGCCGCGCTCGTCGCGGACTGCCGCACTCGGCGGGGCGGCGCGGTGAGCGCGTTCGCCGCCGTCGACCTCGGGGCCTCGTCGGGCCGGGTCATCGTCGGGACCGTCGACGGCGGGCGGGTGTCGCTGCACGAGGTCAACCGGTTCCCGAACGGACCCGTCCAGCTGGCGGGTGCGCTGCACTGGGACGTGCTCGGGCTCTACCGGGGCGTGCTCGACGGGCTGCGGGCCGCGGGCCGCGAGGCGGGGGTGCTCAGCGGCGTCGGCATCGACTCGTGGGCGGTGGACTACGGGCTCCTCGACCGCGACGGCGCCCTGGTGGGCAACCCGTTCCACTACCGCGACGCGCGCACCGACGGAGTCCCGGACACGGTCTTCGCGACGATCCCCGCAGCCGAGCTGTACGCCCGGACCGGCCTGCAGGTGCAGCCGTTCAACACCGTGTTCCAGCTGGTCGCCGCGCAGGGCACCGCGGCGCTCGCCGCAGCGCAGACCGCTCTGCTGATCCCGGACCTGCTGGGCTGCTGGCTGACCGGCGCGCGCGTCGCGGAGGTGACCAACGCGTCGACCACCGGCCTGCTCGACGCGTCGACGCGGACGTGGGCGACCGACCTGGCGGAGCGGCTGGGGATCGACAGCACCCTGCTCCCCCCGCTGCTCGACCCGGGTGCGCTGCTCGGCCACGTGCGCGCGGACGTCGGCCTGCACGGGACCGTGCCGGTGTGGACCGTCGGCTCGCACGACACCGCCTCGGCCGTCGTCGCCGTGCCGGCCGTCGGCGACGACTTCGCCTACATCTCCTGCGGGACCTGGTCGCTGGTGGGCCTCGAGCTGGACCGACCAGTGCTCACCGAGGCCAGCCGCGCCGCCAACTTCACCAACGAGGCCGGGGTCGACGGCACGGTCCGGTACCTGCGCAACGTCATGGGGCTGTGGGTGCTCCAGGAGTCCCTGCGCACCTGGAACGAGGCCGGGCTCCCTGCCGACCTGCCCGACCTGCTCGCGGCAGCCGCCCGCGTACCGGCGCTGACCACGGTGGTCGACGTCGACGGTCCGGCGTTCCTGCCGCCGGGCGACATGCCCGCCCGTATCGCCGCCGAGGCCGAACGGACCGGGCAGACGCCGCCGCAGTCGCAGGCCGAGACGGTCCGCTGCATCCTCGACTCGCTCGCGCTCGCCTACCGGCGGGCCGTCCGGCAGTCGTCGGCGCTCGCGGGCAAGGACGTCAGCGTCGTGCACGTGGTCGGCGGGGGGGTGCGCAACGAGCTGCTGTGCCAGCTCACTGCGGACGCGACGGGTCTGTCGGTGGTCGCGGGGCCCGTCGAGGGTGCCGCGCTGGGCAACGTGCTGGTGCAGGCACGGGCCGCCGGGGTGCTCTCCGGCGGGCTCGCGGACCTGCGGGCGGTGGGCGCGCAAGGCCTCGAGCTCCGGCGCTACGAGCCCGGGGCGACCGGTGGTCCGACCGACCGGCAGTGGGCTGCTGCCGAGCACCGGGTCGAAGGTCCGTAGTCCGCAGACCCGCTCCTTCCTAGCGTGGAGACGAGGCCCCCCGAAGGCGTCGGGCCCAGTCCCGAAGGAGTGGTCATGCGTACCGTCGTCATCACGGGATCGGCATCGGGCATCGGGCTCGCGACCGCAGAGATCCTGCGCGACCGGGGTGACCGGGTCATCGGCGTGGACCTGCACGACGCGGAGGTCGTCGCGGACCTCTCGACCGTCGCCGGCCGGGCGGCCATGGTCGAGGACGTGCGCGCCCTCAGCGGGGGCACCATCGACGCCGTCGTCGCGAACGCCGGCCTGGCCCTGTCCAGCCCCGCGACCGTCGCCGTGAACTTCTACGGCTGCGTCGCGACGCTCGACGGGTTGCGGCCCCTCCTGGTCGGCTCGTCGGCTCCCCGCGCGGCGCTCACCAGCTCGATGGCGAGCCTGATGCCGCACGACGACCTGTTGGTCGAGCTGGCCCTGGCCGGCGACGAGTCCAAGGCGCTGGAGCGGGCGCAGGAGCTGGTCGACGCCGACCTCGGCGCGTTGATCTACTCGTCGACCAAGGTGGCGCTCAGCCGCTGGATGCGCCGGCACGCAGCGACGCCGGAGTGGGCTGGTACGGGCATCCCGCTGAACGGGATCGGCCCCGGGATCGTCGAGACGCCGATGACCGCCGACCTGATCGCCAGCGAGGAGCAGCGCGCCGCGATGGCGGACGTGGTGCCGATGCCGCTGAACGGCTACATGCAGGCCGAGGTACCGGCCCGGCTGCTCGCGTGGCTGGTCAGCGAGGAGAACACGCACGTGTGCGGCCAGCTCGTCTTCGTCGACGGCGGCTCCGACGTGGTGATCCGCGGCGACAGCACCTGGTGAGCGTGGAGACCGGCGCGCGGGGCCGCTCGGGACGGGTCCGCGCGCCGGTCCAGACATCGTCCGGCGCGCGCCTCGGTGCACCCAGGGACGAAGGTCCCTCGTTGTGGAGGCGGGGGTCGCGACAGAATCCTCATGAAACGATTCATCGATCGAAGGACGTCGACATGCTGCAGTCCCACCGCGCCGCACGCGCGACCGCGCCCGTGCGCGACGAGATCCTCTACTACTGCCGCGAGTCCGTCCGCGCCGGCCTGAACTTCAACACGCAGGGGAACATCAGCGTCCGCCTGAGCGACGAGGCGATCGTCATCACGCCGTCCGGCGTGCGGTACGACCTCATGACGCCCGAGGACCTGGTGGTCGTCGACCTCGACGGGAACGTCCTCGAGGGGAGCATGCTGCCGTCGACCGAGCTGCCCGTGCACCTCGCGCACTACCGCCGCCGCCCGGAGGTCCAGGCGATCGTGCACACCGAGTCCACCTTCGTGAACGTGCTCGGCGTGCTCGGCCGGACCATCGACCCGGTGCTGCTCAACATGGTGCTCTACGCCAAGGGGCCGGTCCCGGTGATGCCGTTCGAGTTCTCGACGCACGCCGAGTTCGGTCGGCGCAGCGCCGACCTCATGGGCGACACCGTCAACGCGGTCGTGTGGGCCAACCACGGGCTGCTGGCCGTCGGCACCACGCTCGAGCTCGCGTTCAAGGTGGCCGTGGCCGTCGAGGAGAACGCCGAGGTGCTGCACCACGCGAGCCTTGCCGGCGTGCCGAACGTGCTGGTCTACGACCGCATCGCCGTGCCCGAGGGCGCCCGGCTGCCGTAGTCAGCCCAGGGTCGCCGCGACGACCAGCAGCACCGGTACGCACAGCACGGTCGTCACGAGTCCGGCGTCCCGCGCGAGCGCCTCGCCGTGCCGGTACTGCATCGCGTAGACGAGGACGTTCTGCGCGGTCGGCAGGGCGGCCATCGCGACGACCGCGAGCAGCGCCTGCGGCGGCAGGCCGAGGGCCGTGCCCAGTCCCCACGCGAGGAGCGGGTGCACCAGGGCGCGCAGGCTCACCGCGAGCGTCAGGTCGGCGCGCGGTGCCGCGGAGTCGACCGTCCGCGGCACGGCGAGCGCCATGCCGAAGGTGAGGAGAGCGAGCGGTGCGGCCGCGGCCCCGACCAGGCGGAACGGCTCGTACACGACCTCCGGCAGCGACCAGGGCAGCGCCGCCAGGACGAGGCCGAGGAGCGTGCCGACGATGATCGGGTTGCTCAGGGTCCGCCGCAGCACGGACCCGCTGCGGGAGCCTCGGTCGAGCACCGCGAAGGCGATCGGAGCCAGGACGAGGAGCTGAAAGAGCAAGGTCGGGACGACGGCGACCGCGTCGTCTAGCAGGTAGACGGCCAGCGGGAGGCCGACGTTGCCGGCGTTGACGTAGGACGACGCGAGCGTTCCGACGGTGATGTCGGCGGCCGGTCGACGCAGGGCGAACCGCAGGACGAGGACCGCGACGAGCGCGACGGCCACCGTGGACGTCCAGGTGACGACGGCCTGGCGGGACAGCAGCAGGTGCAGGTCGGCGTGCGCGACCGTGGTGAGCAGCAGCGCCGGGGTGGCCACCGCGAACACGACGCGCGCGAGCACCGGCGCGGCGCGCTCGCCCAGCACGCGCCGGCGGGCCAGGAACCAGCCGAGCGCGACGACGGCCCCCATCGTGGCGAGTGCGGTGATGACTGCGCCCATCAGGTCGCCGGGCGGGGTCGGGGGATCACGGCGTCGATCCTTGCAGGATCAGCGTCGCGCGATGTCGCGCCCGAGGTGGGCGGGCTGCAGGCCGGACGCGCGCAGACGTCGGCGGTCCGCTGCTGTGTCGTACATGAGCTGGGTGTGGAAGTAGTTGACCTGTTCCAGGACTGCGAGCACCCAGAACGCGAGGCCCGGCAGCGCCTGGTCGGCCGGTCCCCTCACCAGCGCCGCGACGAGGACGCCGAGCACGATGCCGAGCAGTGCCCAGTTGATCCGGCGCAGGATCGCGTAGACGCCCATCCCCGCCGGCGCCGCCGGCCGACGGAGCTTCAGCAGCCAGTACACGGACCCCTGCAGCAGGATGAACAGCGCCAGCGCGGTGCCTAGCACATTGGCCGGCGACCGGGGTAGCCCGATCAAGCCGTAGGCGACCCAGGGCAGCACGACGATGCTGGCCAGCTCGCCCGTGGCCAACGACCACAACCGTCGGCGGACGGGTGACGAGGTGGCGCGCGACATCGGTCGAGCGTAAGCCGGACCGGTGCCGGAAAGCGCTTGCCTGAACGGCATCTGACATGGCACGATCGGTTCCGACGCGCAGGTCAGACGTGCGTCCCGCACACGGAGGTAGGGCAACGATGCCGGCAGTCGCACTGGTCACCGGGGGCAATCGGGGGATCGGCCTCGGAATCACGCAGCGGCTGCTCGCCGACGGGTTCGCAGTCTCGATCCTGGCCACACGCGAGGAGCCGACCGAGCTGCTGGAGTCGCTCGACGCCCCAGGCCGGGTCCGCTACGTGCGCGGTTCGGTGGCCGACCTCGAGGACCACGCCCGGTTCGTCGACGACGCGGTCGAGGCCTGGGGTCGCCTCGACCTGCTGGTGAACAACGCCGGGGTCGCTCCCAGCGTGCGGGCGGACCTCCTCGAGGCCGGCGCCGAGAGCTTCGACCGGGTGCTGGGCATCAACCTGCGCGGGCCGTACTTCCTGACGCAGACGTTCGCGAACAAGGTGATCGCGCTCGGTTCAACGAACCTGCCCCGCGCCACCGTCATCAACGTGTCGAGCATCTCCGCCACCACCGTCTCCACCAACCGCGGCGACTACTGCATCTCCAAGGCCGGCGTCGCCATGGCCACGCAGCTGTTCGCCGTGCGCCTCGCGCCCGAGGGGATCGTCGTCTACGAGGTGCGGCCCGGGGTGATCGCCACCGACATGACCGCGGGCGTCACCGAGAAGTACGACGCCCTGATCGCCGAGGGCCTCGCGCCCATCAACCGGTGGGGCCGACCGTCCGACGTCGCCGGCGCGGTCTCGATCCTCGCGTCCGGTCAGACCCCGTACTCGACCGGCGAGGTGTTCCACGTCGACGGCGGCATGCACATCCCGGTGCTGTGATGACGTCGCTGCAGGGTGTGCCAGTCGTCACCGTCAACACCGTCGTCGTCGGCACCGGCTCTGCCGGGTTCTGCGCGGCCGACCGGCTGTGGGAGCTCGGCCAGACGGACATCGTCATGGTCGCCGACAAGGTCAACGCCGGATCGTCGCGCAACGCGGGCTCCGACAAGCAGACCTATTACAAGCTCACGCTCTCGGGCGGCGACGGCGACTCCGTGCGGGAGATGGCCGAGACGCTGTACTCCGGCGGGGCGATGGACGGCGACAACGCGTTGGCGGAAGCCGCCCTCTCTGCTCGTGGGTTCCTGCGCCTGTGCGACCTCGGCGTGCCGTTCCCGCAGAACCGGTACGGCGAGTTCATCGGCTACAAGACCGACCACGACCCTCGTCGGCGCGCCACGTCCGTCGGCCCGTACACCAGCCGCTCGATGGTGGAGCAGCTGGAGAAGAAGGTCCACCGCAACGGCACCCGCATCTACGACGAGTGCCGGGTGGTCGACGTGATCGTCTCCGACGGGGCCGTGGCGGGGCTGCTGGTGCTGCGCACCGACGTGCCGCACGACGGTGTCGAGTCCCCGTTCCTGCTGTTCCGGTGCACCAACATCGTCTACGCGACCGGCGGCCCGGCCGGGATGTACGCCACGCGCGTCTTCCCCAATGGCCAGTGGGGTGCGTCCGGCGCCGCGTACCGCGCGGGCGTGCACGGCAAGAACCTCACCGAGTGGCAGTTCGGGCTGGCCTCGACGCACCCGCGCTGGAACGTGTCCGGCACGTACATGCAGGTCATCCCGACGTTCATCTCGACGGACGCCTCTGGAGAGGACCCGCGCGAATTTCTCACGGAAGCCATACCCGACTACGGGCAGCTCATGTCGCTGGTGTTCCTCAAGGGCTACCAGTGGCCGTTCGACATCCGGAAGGCCATGGACGGCTCGTCGCTGATCGACCTGCTGGTCTACCGGGAGACGGTGCTGCGCGGGCGGCGGGTGTTCCTCGACTTCCGTCGGAACCCGGTCCACTCCGACTTCGACCCGACTGCCCTGAGCCCCGAGGCCCACGAGTACCTCGACCGCGCGGGCGTCCTGTTCGGCACGCCCATCGAGCGGCTGCGGCGCATGAACGAGCCCGCGTACCAGTTCTACCTGGGCAAGAACCCGTACGTGGACCTCGAGACCACCATGCTCGAGGTCGACGTCTGCGCGCAGCACAACAACGGCGGGCTCGTGGTCGACGCCTGGTGGCAGTCGAACATCGAGGGCTTCTTCCCGGTCGGCGAGGCCGGCGGCGCGCACGGGGTCTACCGGCCCGGCGGTGCGGCGCTGAACAGCGGGCAGGTCGGCGCGACCAGGGCGGCGCAGTTCATCGCGGCCCGTCGCGGTGCCGCTCCGCGTCCGTTTGACGCCGCCGCCGCCCCGGTGCTCGACGCCGCGGTCGCGCTCGTCGCGGCGTCCTCGGCACGCGCTGCCTCCGGGATCCCCGACAACACCGGCGACCTGCTGCGCGAGGTCCAGGTGCTCATGAGCGCCAAGGCCGGCCCGGTGCGCTCCGCGGAGTCGATCCAGGAGGCGCTGGTCCAGGTCCACGCCTGGCTCTCGTCGTACGAGTCCACGGTGTCCGCCGACGCGTCGTCGCGCCGCTCGATCAACCGCACCTTCCTCGTCCGCGACATCCTGACCAGCGCGTACGTGTACCTCTCGGCGATGGCCGACTATGTCGCGCACGGCGGCCGGTCGCGCGGGTCGGTCCTCTACACCGATCCCGACGGCGCCATCCCGCACGGCCTCACCGAGCTCCCATCAGTGTTCCGGTTCACCCTGGACGGCGGCGCGCTCGACGACGAGGTGCAGGAGACGTCGTGGGTGCCGGCTCCTGGCTGGCGGGCCGTCGTTCCCCGCGACGCGGACGACCCCGCCGGCGAGCCCGTGTTCCGCTGGCGACCGCGGCGGCCGATCCCCGAGGACGACGACTTCTTCGAGAACGTCTGGCGGGAGTTCCGCGAGCACGGGAACATCCACTGATGCGCATCGCTCTGCCGGATCCTCGCGTCGAGATCCGCGGGGCGTCGTGGGTGGAGGAGGGGCCGTCCGGGCTCCTGCCGCACCGGCTGCCCCTGTGGGCGCGTCCGCAGTTCCCCGACGACTTCATGGCCATGGTCGAGTCGCAGGCGTCCGGTGTCCGGCTGCGGTTCCGGTCGTCGGCTCGTCACGCTTCCCTCAAGGTCGCCGTCCTTCGCGTCGCAGTCGATCCCGCACCCGCCGGCGAGCCCCAGCCCTACGACGTCCTCGTCGACGGGGTCGTGGTGCCCCAGCCGTCGGCCGTGGCCTCTGCGGCCGGCGTCCTCGTGCTCGATCCACTCGCCGGGACGACCGCGGTGCGACCCGGTCCCGCCGGGGTCGTGGACCTGGTGCTCGGCGGCGACGGCACCGTCGAGCGGGACGTCGAGATCTGGCTTCCTCCCGGCGAGACCACGCGGCTCGTCGCGCTGACCACCGACGCGCCCGTGTCGGCGCCGAGCGCGGTGGTCGGCCGTCGCTGGGTCCACCACGGCTCGTCGATCAGCCACGGCGCCGGTGCCGCGTCGGCCCTCGGCGCCTGGCCGATGGTCGCCGCCCGCATCGCCGGACTGGACCTGGTCAACCTCGGGTTCTCCGGCAACGCCGTCCTCGACCCGTTCGTCGCCCGCGCCATCCGCGACCAGCCCGCCGACGTCATCACCCTCAAGCTCGGCATCAACGTGGTCAACCACGACGCGATCCACCTGCGTGCGTTCGCCCCCGCGGTGCACGGCTTCCTCGACACCATCCGCGAGGGACATCCGACGACGCCGCTGGTGGTCGTCTCGCCGCTCCTGTGCCCGCTCGTCGAGACCACCCCGGGACCCACGTCGCTCGACCCGGCCGACCCGTCGGTGTTCCGCACCACCGGCCACGCGTCCGAGGTCGCCGACGGCAAGCTGACCCTGACGGTCATCCGGTCGGTGCTGCGGTCGGTCGTCGACGCGCGTGCCGACGGCGCGCTGAGCTACGTCGACGGCGCGTCCCTCTACGGCTGGCCCGACTGGGACGACCTCCCGATGCGCGACCTCATGCACCCCGACGCGGACGCCCACCGGCTGATCGGAACGCGGTTCGCCGCGGTGCTCCGGCCACTGGTGACGAGCTAGCCGACGAACCTCAGGACGTCGGGCGCAGCATCCGACAGCGCAGGAAAGTGCCGATGTGCACCCCGGAGCGGAACAGGGCCGTTGACAGTCCACACGGTCATCCCCGCGGCGAGGCCCGCGGCGACCCCGGAGGCCGAGTCCTCGACCACGAGGCATCGGGCGGGCACGACGCCCAGGGCAGCCGCGGCCGCGAGGTACGGCGCGGGGTGAGGTTTCCCGTGCACGGTCGACTCGGCGTCCACGATCACCCTGGGGACGGGCAGGGCCAACCGGCGGAAGCGGCCCTCGACTCGTCGGCGAAGGTTGGCCGTCACCAGTGCCCATCGGTCGGGCTCGAGGTCGCGCAGCAACTGGTGCACCCCGGTGAACGCCTTGTACTGGCCCTGGTGCACGTCGTCGTCCTCCAGACGGTGAAAGTGTTCGACGGCGCGCGCTCGGTCCGCCTCCGGGAGGAAGTGCGCCGCTGTCTCGACGGGCCGTGTTCGCAGAGCGACGGAGTAGACCTCGTCACCGTCCAGCCGGAACCGATCCGCCCAGGTCGCCCAGATGCGCCGCTGGTTGGCGACCGCGTCGACGAGCGTGCCGTCGACGTCGAACAGCACGGCCGCTGCGTCGGGTGCGGGCACTGTCGAGACGCTAGCGGGCTGTCGATCAGAGGTACGGCAGGACGAGCCGCACGTACCGGTCGGCCAGCGTCGCGACCGTCTCGTCGCCCGGGGTGTCCCAGATGGACTGGTTGAAGATCTCCACCTCGACGTCACCGGCGTACCCGGTCTCGGCGACCCACCGCGTGATCGTCGCGAAGTCGATGTACCCGTCGCCCACGTGCCCGCGGGAGAGCAGGGCGTCGACCGCGAGGGGGAGCGTCCAGTCGCACACCTGGTAGCTCGCGATGCGGCCCGACGCGCCTGCCCGGGCGATCTGCCGCTGGAGGTCCGGGTCCCACCACACGTGGTACGTGTCGACCACGACGCCGACGACGTCCGCCGGGTACGGCTCCGCGATGTCGAGCGCCTGGCCCAGCGTCGAGATGACCGCCCGGTCGGCGGCGAAGATCGGGTGCAGCGGCTCCAGGACCAGCCGGACACCGTGCCCGGCCGCGAACGGTGCGAGCTCCCCGATCCGGTCCGCCACCCGCTGGCGGGCGCCCACGATGTCGCGTCCGGCCGTCCCCGGGAGCGCGGGTCCGCCGGGGGCGCTCGCGGCCGGCAGCCCGCCGACCACCATGATCAGCTCGCGCGTCCCGAGCGTGGCCGCCTCGACGATCGCGCGGCGGTTGTCGTCGAGCGCAGCCGTCGCGGCCGCGTCGTCGTCCGCGGTCAGGAACCCGCCGCGGCACAGCGACGAGACCCGCAGGCCGGCGTCGGCGATGATCTTCGCGGCCTCGCCGACCCCCGCTTCCTGCACGCGGTCACGCCACACGCCGATCGCCGGCAGGCCGGCACGGACCGTGCCGTCGACGGCCTCGCGCAAGGTCCACGACTTCGTGGTCGCCGTGTTGAGCGACAGCCGGGAGAGGTCGGCGCTCTGCATGCTCACAGCGTGATCGACGGGACGTCGAGACGACGGCCCTCCGCTGACGACTGCAGGCCCAGCTCGGCGAGCTGCACGCCGCGCGCGGCCGACAGCAGGTCGAACCGGTGGGTCCGCCCGGCGACGACGTCGCGCAGGAACTCCTCCCACTGCAGCTTGAAGCCGTTGTCCAGGTCGCCGTTCGCCGGCACCTCGAGCCACTGGTCGCGGAACGACTCCGTGACGGGCAGGTCCGGGTTCCACACGGGCTTCGGGGTGTGCGCGCGCTGCTGGGCGACGCACTTGTTCAGGCCGGCGACCGCCGAGCCGTGCGTGCCGTCGATCTGGAACTCGACCAGCTCGTCGCGGTACACGCGCACGGCCCACGAGGAGTTGATCTGCGCGACCACCGGGTCGCCGCCCGGCGTCTCGATCTCGAAGATGCCGTACGCGGCGTCGTCAGCGGTGGCGTCGTACGCGGTGCCCCGCTCGTCCCAGCGCGTCGGGATGTGCGTCGCGGTCTGCGCGTTCACCGTCTTGACCGTGCCGAGGATGCCCTCCAGCACGTAGTTCCAGTGGCAGAACATGTCGACGACGATGCCGCCGCCGTCCTCCTTGCGGTAGTTCCAGCTGGGGCGCTGGGCCTCCTGGCCGTCGCCCTCGAACACCCAGTACCCGAACTCGCCGCGCAGCGACAGGATCCGGCCGAAGAAGCCCTCGTCCACCAGTCGGCGCAGCTTGACCAGGCCCGGCAGGTAGAGCTTGTCGTGCACCACGCCCGCGGTGACGCCCGTGCTCTCGCGCAGGCGGGCGAGGTCGATCGCCTCCGCCAGCGTCTCGGCCGTCGGCTTCTCGGTGAAGATGTGCTTGCCGGCCTTCATCGCCGCGGTGAGCGCCGAGTACCGGCGGCTGGTCACCTGGGCGTCGAAGTAGATGTCGACCGTCGGGTCGTTGATGACGGCGTCTGCGTCCGTGGTCCAGTGCTCGACCCCGTGCAGCTCCGCCAGCTCACGCACCTTGTCGGCGTTCCGGCCGACGAGGATCGGCTCCACCTGCACGCGCGTGCCGTCCTCGAGCGTGACGCCGCCCTGGTCGCGGATCGACAGGATCGAGCGGACGAGGTGCTGGCGGTAGCCCATCCGGCCGGTGATGCCGTTCATCCCGATGCGCAGGGTGCGGGTCGTCATGAGTGCTCCGAGTGTTCTGGACCGCGATGTCGGTCGGAGTGTGGAATGCGCTTTCCAGCGTAGCGTACGGGTGCGCCACCCCGTCAAGGGTCTGAAGTCGGCAGCTGGTCGGGTCGACCCTGATGGGAGGCGTCGGGCTACGCCCGGATGCTCACCAGGTCCGCGACCGCGCCGCGGACGGCCGACCGGAAGACGTCCGACCCAGCCAGGTCCTCGCCGAAGACGGCCCGCACGCCGAGCATCCGGTCGGCCAGCGAGTCGAGCGGCCCGTCGGCGGCCGCGGCGAGGGTCGGCGCCAACGGGTCGTCGAGTCCGACCTGCTTGCCGTCGACCGCCAGCTCGCCCTGCGAGGTCGCCCGCACGTAGGCGATCCAGGCGGCGACCGCTCCGGCCGCGGCGGTCGGCACCGCCCCGCTGTCGAGCCGGTCGCGGACCGTGCCGAGCAGCCGCTGCGGCAGCTTCTGCGAGCCGTCCATGGCGACCTGCACGGTGGTGTGCCCGGTGTTCGGGTTGGCGAACCGCGACAGGACGTCGTCCCGGTACTGCGCGAGGTCCATACCGTCGGGTGCGACGAGGGTGGGCAGGACGTCCTCGTCGACGAGAGCCCGGGCGATCGCCTCCAGAGCCGGGTCGGCGACGGCCTGCGCGATCGTCGCGTGGCCCCGCAGTGCCCCGAGGTAGGCGAGCGTCGAGTGGCTGGCGTTCAGCACCCGCAGCTTGGCGCGCTCGTACGGTGCGACGTCCGCGGTGAGCGTCGCCCCGACGCGCTCCCACGCCGGGCGCGGCCCCGCGAACGTGTCCTGGATGACCCATTGCGTGAAGGGTTCGCCGATCACCAGGCCGGCGTCGCTCAGCCCGAGGAGCGACTGCGCCTCGGCGCGGTGCGCGTCGGTCGTCGCGGGCACGATCCGGTCGACCATCGTCCCCGGGAAGCGCACCGCCGAGTCGACCCACTCCCGGAGCCGGTCCCCGTGCGGCACGGCGTCGAGGGTCGCGGCGACGAGTGTCGCCAGGACGGCTCCGTTGTCGGCGAGGTTGTCGCAGCAGACCACGGTGAGGTTCCCGGCGTCGTGCCTCGCGCGCAGGGCGAGCCCCCGGAGGAGCAGGCCGAGCGGTGAGCGCGCCGCCGTATCCGTCCGGCCGCCGCTCAGCTCCGCCGCCAGCGCGTCGAGGTCGGCCGCCAGGTCGGGGTCGGCCAGGTCCGGGCGGCCGTCGGCCGCCCGCCGGTACCCCTTCTCGGTGACGGTCAGGGTCACGACGTGCGTGGTCGGCGCGGCGATCGTGCTGAGCACGTGAGGGGTGTCGGTCCCCGGGAACGCCACGTCGCGCAACGATCCGACGAGTCGCAGCGACGTCTCGGCGGTGCCCTTGGTCAGGACGCCGTAGAGGCCGTCCTGCGGTGCGAGCTGTTCCACGACGCGGGCGCTGCGCTGCGTGACGCCGAGGATGCCCCACCCGTTCTCGCCCGTCGCCGCGGCGGCGTCCTCGGTGAAGACGGCCTGGTGCGCCCGGTGGAACGCACCGAGCCCGAGGTGGACCAGCCCGACGCTCACGTCCCCGGGGTCGACGGCGGGCGGCTGCACGCCGGCCGGCAGGCAGGCGCCGCTAAGGGTCGCGCGCGAGAGCCGGGACGACCCGGCGCTGGAGGTCATTCGCCGGCCGCCGACGAGTGTGCGGACGCCACGCCGGTGGACGCACGGACCACCAGCTCGACCCCGATGAGCACCGAGGCCGGGACGTCGGCCGCACCCCCGGAACCGATCGTGATCGTCGGTGTCGCGTGCCGTGTCCGCTCGGCCGCCGTCAGCGCGGCCGCGAGCGCGGACTCCGCCGCCGTCGGGACGGAGCCGGTCTCGATGAGCAGGTCGACCGCCGCCCGGCCGAGGCGGGCCAGCGGGACGGTGACCGTGGTGAGCGTCGGCGAGACCAGGGTCGCTGCCGGGATGTCGTCGTACCCCACGACGGACACGTCCTCGGGAACGCGCACACCCCGCGCGCGCAGCCTGCTCAGGATGCCGAGCGCGAGCAGGTCGTTGTGCGCGAGGACCGCGGTGACACCGCTCGCGGCGACCAGGTCGCCGGCAGCCACGCCGCCGCCGAAGAGGGGAGGGAAGTGCCCGAGGTCGACCACGTCGATGCTGCGCAAGCCGTGCGACGCGTGCTCGAGCCCGCGACGGCGCTGCGCGTCCGACCACGAGCCGACCGGGCCGCCGGCGTACCCGATCCGGCGGTGGCCGAGCGCGTACAGGTGCGTCACGGCCTGGCGGACGCCGTCCGCGTTGTCGATCACGACGGACGGCAGCCCGCCGTGCAGCCGGTTGACGAGCAGCAGGGGGACGTCGTCGTCGAGCACGTCCCGACCGAGCCGGTCGAGCTCGATGTCGGTCATTCGCGGGGAGCAGAGGATGACGCCGTCCACCTGGGCACCGAGGTGCCCGACCAGCTCTGTCTCCAGGCGCGGGTCCTCCTCGGCGTCCGCGACGAGCAGCGCGAACCCGAGAGCGCGGGCACGCGCCTGGACGCCCTTGGCGACGGCGGCGAAGAACGGGTTCTCCAGGTCCGGCACCACGAGGCACAGGTTCCCGGTGCGCCCCGTGATGAGTTCCCGCGCGGCCCGGTTGGGCCGGTAGCCGAGGTCGCGGGCGACCTGCTGGACGTGCTCCCGGCGGGCTGGGGCGACGAGATCAGGAGCGCTGAGCGCGCGGGAGGCCGTCGCCGGCGAGACGCCCGCGGCTCGCGCGACATCGCGCAGCGTGACCACCACAGTCCCTCCTTGCCTCGACCCCTGGATGAATGAATGCGATTTCAGCACGCCGCATCCGCGCGTCGCAAGTGTCGTCCCGACATGCGGGATGTCTTCGCCCAGGGGCTTGTGGCCAGCCCGTTCACCTGCTTGGGTGCGATGAATGCGTTTGCACGGCGCGTCATCGAGGACCCTCTCGGCGGTGCACGACGGCAGCGCCAGTGCTGGTCCAGTGCGAGTTCCCAGGAGGATCCGATGGTGAGCGAGACCGGGTGGTCGTTGCACCCCGACCGGGCGTTGCCCAGCGACCCCGTCGTGCGGCCGATCGCCCGGGAGATCCTCGCCGCCACCGCGACCCTGCCGATCGTCTCCATGCACGGTCACGTCGACGCCGGCCTGCTGGCGCGCGACGAGCCGTTCACGGACCCGGCGTCGCTGCTGGTCACGCCCGACCACTACCTGGTCCGCATGCTGGTGTCCCAGGGCGTGCCGCACGACGCTCTCGGGGTACCCCGTCGGGACCGGCCGGGCGTCGTCGCGGACCCGCGCGAGGTCTGGCGGACCTTCGCGACGCACTGGCCCCTGTTCCGCGGGACGCCGACGCGCTATTGGCTCGAGCACGTCTTCGTCGAGGTGTTCGGGCTGGACGAGCGGCCCTCGGCCGACTCCGCAGACCGGCTCTTCGACCTCCTCGCAGAGCGACTGGAGAAGCCGGCGTTCCGGCCGCTCGCGCTCTTCGACGAGTTCGGTATCGAGATCCTGGCGACCACGGACGCGGCGACCGCGACGCTCGCCGACCACGCGGACCTGGCGGACCGCGGGTGGGGCGACCGGATCGTGCCGACCTTCCGGCCCGACGCGCTGCTGCACGTCGACCGCCCCGGCTGGCAGGCGGACGTCGCGCTGCTCGAGCAGCGGTCGGGGGTCGCGATCGGGGGGTACCGCGACCTGGTGCACGCGCTCGAGGAGCGTCGGCGGGCGTTCGTCGCCGCGGGCGCGCGCGCCACGGACCACGGGCACCTCTCCGCGGACACGACCCCGCTGAGCGACGCCGAGGCCGAGCGGATCGTGTCGGCGGCCCTGCGCGGCGACGTCAGCGCGGCGGACGCGCAGGCGTTCTCGGGTCACATGCTGTTCGAGATGGCCCGCATGTCGGCCGAGGACGGGCTGGTGATGCAGCTCCACCCGGGGGTCCTGCGTGACCACGACCAGGCGGTCGCGGACCTGCGCGGCCCCGACGTCGGCTACGACATCCCCGTGACCACCGAGTACGTGCGCGCCCTGCGTCCGGTCCTGGAGGCGTTCGGCCACCACCCCGGTCTACGACTGGTCCTGTTCACGGTCGACGAGGACACGTTCAGCCGCGAGCTGGCACCGATCGCGGGCGTGTACCCCGCGGTACGGCTGGGTGCGCCGTGGTGGTTCCTCGACACGCCCGACGGCATGCGGCGCTTCCGCGAGGCGGTCACCGACTCGGCCGGGTTCGCCAACACCACGGGGTTCGTCGACGACACGCGTGCGTTCTGCTCGATCCCCGCGCGCCACGACCTGGCCCGGCGCATCGACGCCGGCTTCCTCGCCCGGCTCGTCGCGGAGCACCGGCTCGACGCCGACGAGGCGATCGAGACCGCGGTCGACCTCGCCTACCGGATCCCGCGTCAGGCGTATGCTCCACCCAAGTCGGCAAACGCTTTCCCGCGCGTGAGCGGGTCCGAGCACGGTGCGAAGGAGCACAAGTGAGCGACATCCTCGAGCGCCTGTCGGCGCACCGCCTCGTCCCTGTCGTCGTGATCGACGACGCTTCCCACGCCGACGCGCTGGCGCAGGCCCTCGTCGACGGTGGGCTGCCGGTCGCCGAGGTCACGTTCCGCACCGCGGCTGCGGCCGACGCGATCCGCACCATCGCCGCGCGGGGCGACGTCCTCGTCGGTGCGGGCACGGTGCTGACCCCCCAGCAGGTCGACGAGGCGGTGGCGGCGGGCGCGTCCTACGTCGTGTCGCCCGGCACCAGCCGTGCGGTCGTCGAGCGCTGCCAGGAGCACGGCATCCTCGCCCTGCCCGGCGCGGTCACGGCCACCGAGGTGCAGGCCGCGCTCGAGCTGGGCCTGACCACCGTGAAGTTCTTCCCCGCCGGCACGTCCGGCGGCGCCAAGGCGGTCGCCGCGCTCGCGGCGCCGTTCGGTGACGTCGGGTTCGTGCCGACCGGTGGGATCGGGCCGAGCAACCTCGCCGAGTACCTGGCGCTGCCCTCCGTCCGGGCCGTCGGCGGCTCCTGGATGGTTCCCCGCGACCTCATCCGTGGCGGCGACCTCGACGCCGTCCGGGACCTGACTGCCGAAGCCGTCAGCCTCGTCGCCCACCCCTGACCTCGATCGCGAAGGAACACCGCTCATGTCCGACCTGGTCATCCGCCCCGCGGGCGAGACGCGCTATGACGCCGTCTCCCTCGGCGAGGTCATGCTCCGACTCGACCCCGGCGAGGGTCGCATCCGCACCGCGCGCTCGTTCCGCGCCTGGGAGGGTGGCGGCGAGTACAACGTGTCCCGCGGGCTGCGGCGTGCGTTCGGGCTGCGCACCGCGATCGTGACCGCCCTCGCGGACAACGAGGTCGGGCGGCTGGTCGAGGACCTCATCCTCACCGGCGGGCTGGACACCTCGTTCATCCAGTGGGTGCCGTACGACGGAATCGGTCGCCAGGTCCGCAACGGGCTCAACTTCACCGAGCGTGGGTTCGGGGTCCGTGGAGCGGTCGGCGTGAGCGACCGGGGCCACACCGCGGCGGCGCAGCTGACGCCGGGGGACGTGGACTGGGAGCACCTCTTCGGTGAGCTCGGGGTGCGCTGGTTCCACACGGGCGGCATCTTCGCGGCACTGTCGGACAGCGCCGCCGAGACCGTGATCGAGGCCGTCACGGTCGCGCGCAAGCACGGCACCATCGTCAGCTACGACCTCAACTACCGGCCGAGCCTCTGGAAGGCCGTCGGCGGTCAGGCTCGCGCGCAGGAGGTCAACCGGGCGATCGCGCCGCACATCGACGTGATGATCGGCAACGAGGAGGACTTCACCGCCTCACTCGGCTTCGAGGTGGAAGGCGTCGACGAGAACCTGTCGGCCCTGGAGCTCTCGTCGTTCGCCGCCATGATCGACCGCGTGGCCGAGGCCTACCCGAACTTCCAGGTCATCGCGACGACGCTGCGCACCGTGCACTCCGCGACCGTCAACGACTGGGGCGCGATCGCCTGGTCGAAGGGCACCGGCCTGGTCAGCGCCACGCACCGCGAGCGCCTGGAGATCCTCGACCGTGTCGGTGGCGGCGACTCGTTCGCCTCCGGTCTCGCTTACGGGCTGCTCGCCGGCGAGGACCTGCAGACCGCCGTGGAGTACGGCGCCGCACACGGGGCCCTCGCGATGACGACACCCGGAGACACGACCATGGTCAGCAAAGCCGAGGTGCTCAAGCTGGCCGGTGGCGGCGGAGCCCGCGTCGACCGCTGACTCCCGAGTGCTGACCCCGACCACGGACGCGACCGTTGACCCTGACCGCTGACCCCGAGCGCTGAACCCGACAGCTGATGTCGACCGCGGACCCCGAGCGCTGAGCTCGACCGCGGACCTCGAGCGCTGACCCCGCTGGAGCCGCGCGCCGGCGTACCAATGTGGACCGACGGGCGCACCCCCATGGCGCCGTGGTGCACTGGGGCCAGCATCCGCACCCTCAGCACGACCCCCGGAGGTACCCCGTGAGCCACTCGAGCCTGCCGACCGCGATGCCTGGAGCGTCACTCGAGCTGGACCCTGAAGGGCAGCTGTACTGCCCGAGGTGCCGGGCGTTGACCCTCGACGTCGCGGGGATCGACCAGGTGAACGGCATGCCGTGGGTGAACCACGCCCTCGTGTGCAGCACGTGCGGTGTGACATCGCGGCTCGCCCTCGTCGGCGCCTTCGGCCGCACGGTGCTGCGCTGGCTCGACGACTGACGTGCTCGTCCCCGCGGCGCCGTTCGACCTCGACGCCGTTGAGGCAGCGCGATCCGGGGCCTCGCGACCCCGACAAAGCCGGCGCCGCCGCGTCTCGGCCCTAGTGAGTGCGTCCCCGCTCGGCTCGTCAGTCCGTCGCGGACGCTCCCGCTGCGCTTCCTCGCTCAGCCGGTGAGTCAGCGCCCGTGATCGTCCAGGACCCGACAGACGCATAGGTCGAGTCGGAGATCGTCTCGCCGGACCCTGGCTGGAGCGGGTAGTGCTTCACGTTCCCCGCCCAGTAGCGCAAGATCCGGCCGAGCTCCTCGAGCGGGGCGTCGGCCACCGCGCCGGCAGACAGGTCGACCTCGAGCACGAACTTCATCGCGGAACCTCCTGAGGGTGAACCCCGACGGTACGTCGGCGGACCGCGAGCCCGTCAAGAAGGGTCAGGTGACGGCGCCGAGCTGCCAGGGCACGAACTCGTCGGACCCCAGGTCGAGCTCTTCGGAGACGGTCTGCCCGCCCGAGGCGACGGCGATGATCAGCTCGAACAGCTCGTCGCCGACGGACGCGACGGTCGCGGTGCCGTCGACGATGCGTCCGGCGTTGAGGTCCATGTCCTCGGTCATCCGCAGGTAGGTGGCGGTATTCGTCGCGACCTTGATGGACGGTGTGGGCTTGCAGCCGAGGACGGACCCGCGGCCGGTGGTGAACACGACGACGGTGGCGCCGCCGGCGACGAGGCCGGTGACGGAGACGGGGTCGTACCCGGGGGTGTCCATGAAGGTGAAGCCGCGGGCGGTGACGGGTTCGGCATACTCGTAGACCTCGACCAGCTCGGCGGTGCCGCCCTTGGCGACGGCGCCGAGGGACTTCTCGAGGATGGTCGTCAGCCCGCCGGCCTTGTTGCCGGGGGAGGGGTTGTTGTCCATCGTGCCGCCGCCGGCCGCGGTGTAGCCCTTCCACCAGTCGAGCCGGTCGAGCAGCTTCTGGCCGACGGAACGCGAGACCGCCCGGCGCAGGAGCAGGTGCTCGGCACCGAAGACCTCGGGGGTCTCGGCGAGGATCGAGGTGCCGCCGCGGGCGACGAGCTGGTCGGACGCGTGGCCTAGCGCGGGGTTGGCGGTGATGCCGGAGTACCCGTCGGAGCCGCCGCAGTTGAGTCCGAGGACCAGCTCGGAGACGGGTGCGGGGGTGCGGCGCAGCGCGTCGATCGCGGGCAGCATCTTCTCGATCGCCTCGACACCGGCTCGCACGGTGCGCCGGATGCCGCCGGTCTCCTGGATGACCAGGGTGGTGACGGGCTTGTCTGCGGGCAGGTCGAGTCCGTCCAGGAGCGACTCGGCGGGGAGCATCTCGCAGCCGAGGCCGAGGACGAGCAGGCCGGCGATGTTGGGGTGGTCGGCGTAGCCGCGCAGGGTGCGCCGGGTGATCTGGGCGCCCTCGCTGGTGGGCACGAGGCCGCAGCCGGTGTCGTGGGTGAGGGCGACGACGCCGTCGACGTGCGGGTAGGCGTCCAGGACGCGGCCGCGGAACTGGTCGGCGATGAGCCGGGCGGTCGACGCGGAGCAGTTCACGGAGGTGACGATGCCGACGTAGTTGCGGGTGCCCCAGCGGCCGTCGCTGCGGGCGTATCCGTCGAAGGTGCGGACGGGGCCCGGGGGCGTCGGCAGGGTGACGCGGGCGGTGCCGAACTCGTAGGCGCGCTCGCCGTCGTCCATGCCGAGGTTGTGCGAGTGCACGTGGTCGCCGACGGCGATGTCCCGGGTGGCGCGGCCGATGGACTGGCCGTACTTGTGCACGGGCTCGCCCACAGCAACGGCCCGCACGGCGAGCTTGTGCCCGCGCGGCACGCTCTGGGTGACGACCAGGGTGTCGAGCTCGGTGCCGGACTGCAGGTCCCGCGTGGCGACGCCGACGTCGTCGTCGGGGCGCAGCACGAGAACGCAGTCGGCGAGGCGGAGCGTCATCGTCACCACTCCAGGATACCGCTTTCCCGACGTCCGCACCGGCGTGCCCACCCCGAACAGGCCTGCAACCATCGGCAAGCGCCTACCCTCCTGACCATGGCTGCTTCCGTGACCCTCAGTGACGTCGCCCGCGAGGCCGGCGTCTCGCTGGCCACCGCCTCCCGCGCGATCAACGGGAGCGCCAACCGCACGGTGCGCGCCGACCTGCGTGACCGGGTGCTCGCCGCGGCGACCCGGCTCCGGTACACCCCGGACGCGAACGCGCAGGCGATGGCGCGCGGCCGGACGACGTCGTTGGGTCTCGTGGTGCACGACATCGCGGACCCGTACTTCTCCTCGATCGCCGCGGGTGTCGCCCGCGCGGCCGACCGCGCCGGTCTGCAGGTGACCCTCGCGAGCACCCAGCACGACCCGAGCCGCGAGAGCGGGCTGGTCGACCTGCTGAAGCGGCAGCGGGCGCGCGCGATCGTCATCGCGGGTGGTCGCCTGGACGACGAGGCCACCAACGACGAGCTGCGCGCGGCCCTGGCCGACTACCGGTCGGTGGGCGGATCGGTCGCCCTCATCGGTCAGCCGATCCTGGGCGTCGACAGCATCGTGGTGGACAACGCGCAAGGCGCCGGGGACCTGGCGAAGGCCCTGCACGGCCGCGGGTACCGCCGGTTCGCGATCCTGGCCGGGCCGGCCGATCACCTGACGGCGTGCGAGCGACGCGATGCGTTCCGCGGGGCGCTCGCCGAGCTGGGCAGCCCGGTGCCGGACGACGCGGTGATCACGAGCGCGTTCACGCACGAGGGTGGCGAGGACGCGATGCGCGCCCTTCTGCGCCAGGGCGAGCTGCCCGAGCTGGTGTTCGCGGTCAACGACGTCATGGCGCTCGGCGCGCTCGCCGCCGGCCGTGAGGCCGGGATCCGGGTGCCGGAGGACGTGGCGCTCGCGGGCTTCGACGACATCTCGACCCTGCGGGACGTGGTCCCGGCGCTCACGACGGTCCGGATCCCGCTGGTCGACATCGGGATCGCCGCCACCGAGCTCGCCCTGGCCGACGCCTCCGACGAACCGCGCCTGACGCACGTCCCGACGCAGGTCGTGCTGCGCGACTCGACGCCCGGGCGCTAGCGCGCCCAGACGCCCGTCGCCGAGTCCTCGAGCCCGAGCAGGTGCGTGGCCATCCGCAGGCGTGCCCGGTCGGGGTCGCGGGCAGCGAGGGCCGCGAGGATCGCCTCGTGCTCGACGAACGCCCGGTCCTCCGCACCCTCGTCGGAGAGCCCGCGCCACAGCCGGGTCCGGGACGCCCGCCCCGCCAGGCCCCCGACGAGCGCCGCGAGGACGGGGTTGCCGGATGCCCGGGCGACCTCCTCGTGGAAGGCCAGGTCCGCGTCGACGAGCCGCTCGTGGTCGAGCGGGAGGTCGACGAGGGCGCGTGCTGTCTCGTCGAGGACGGCGCGGAGGCGGGCGAGCGCGTCGTCGTCGATGTGCAGCGCGGCGAGGCCGGCGGCCTCTGTCTCGAGGAGGCGGCGGACGCTGTGGAACGCGGCGGCGTCGTCCTGCAGCTCGGCGACGAAGCCGACGGGGGCGAGCAGCAGCGCGGGGTCGAGCGTCGTCACGTAGGTGCCGTCACCGTGCCGCGACTCGAGGATGCCGAGCGTCCCCAGCGCGTGGACGCCCTCGCGCAGGGAGCCGCGCGAGACGCCGAGGGTGGCTGCGAGCTCTTTCTCGGCAGGCAGCCGCTGCCCTGCCTCCAGCCGCCCGTCGAGGATCATCTGCTTGACCCCGTCGACGACATCATCTGAACGTGACACGGAGCGAACCTAGCGGTCGCGCGGTCAGAACGAGTCGAACGGGAGCCCGTACACCTGCGTCGCCGTACCGCCCAGCACCGCGGCGCGGTCGTCGTCGCCCAGCTGGTCCACCGTCGAGCGCAGACCGTGCCAGACCTGCGCGTAGGAGTCGCCCTCGAGGAGCGCGTACGGCCAGTCGCTGCCGAGCATGAGCCGGTCGGGTCCGAACACCTCGAGCGCGCGGTCGACGGCGGGCCGGAGGTGGTCCGGGGTCCAGCCCGCTCCGGCGGCCGTGGTCAGCCCGGACAGCTTGGCGACGACGTTCGGCATCTGCGCGACGGCGCCCAGCAGGGCGGACCAGCGGCTCCAGCCGTCCCGGTCGCCGGCCCGCAGCGCGGCGAGCGGGGGAGCGCCCAGGTGGTCGAGGACGACGGTGAGCTTGGGGTGGTTCTCGGCGAGGGTCGCGACATGCGCCAGGGCCGTGGGCGTGTGCGCGGTGAGGTCCAGGGTCAGTCGTCGCTCGGTCAGGAGGGTCAGGCTGTCGTCGACGGCGGCGTCGAGCAGCCAGTCGGGATCGCGCCCGTCGTGTCCGCGGTGGCCGATCCCGACGATCGGCTCCCGGCGCCACTTGTCCAGCTGCGTGGCGGCGTCGTCGGGGGCGTCGAGGGGGACCCACGCCACGACCCCGGCGACGCGGGGGGACGAGAGTGCCTGGAAGAGCATGAGTTCGGAGTCCGCGCGGTTGTCGGCGGCCTGCACGAGAACCACCCAGGCGACGTCCTCGTCGGCGAGCTGGTCCTCGATGTCCGGGATCCGGTACGTGTGGTGCACCCCCGCGTTCTCCGCGGTCATCCAGGGGTAGTGCACCGAGTCCGGGTTCCACACCTGGAGGTGGGCATCCACGACATTGGGCATGGACCGGACGCTAACAGTGGTCCGATGTCTGAGCGCCTTCAAGACGCCATCCCTCATCGAACCCTCATCGACTCGTCAAGTCATCGGAGGACTTGCCTCACCGGCCGACGGCGTAGCCCTGCATTCCCCGCGGGTTCGCCGCCGCCACCAGCAGCCCGTCCGACCGCACCCCCGCCGCGCTGAGCCGCCCGAGCTCCCACGGCCCGACGGTCTCCACCTGGTGTCCGCGGTCCGCGAGCGCGTCCAGGACGTCGGCCCCGAGCCGGGACTCGGCGACGAGTCCGCGGGGCGTGTGGGTGCGCGGGTAGAACGATCCGGGCACGTGCGTCGAGTGCCAGGCCGGCGCGTCGATGGACGCCTGCAGGCCGGCGCCGCCGACGAGGTGACGCAGCAAGAACGGCACCGGCCACTGGTCCTGCTGGTCGCCGCCGGGCGTGCCGAACGCGACGCCTGAGCCGTCGTCGTCGAGCAGCAGCGCGGGGCTCAACGTGGTCCGCGGGCGCCTGCCCGGGGCCAGGCTGTTGGGCAGCCCCGGCTCGAGCCAGAACATCTGCGCGCGGGTCGGCAGAGCGAACCCGAGGCCGGGGACGACCGGGCTCGACTGCAGCCAGCCGCCCGACGGCGTCGCCGACACCCGGTTGCCCCACCGGTCGACGACGTCCACGTGGCACGTGTCGCCCGGGCTCAGCCCGATCGGGGAGACGGTCGGTTCGCCGACGCCGGGCGCGGACTCTGCCCGAGCCGCCCACAGGGCCGCGGCGACGTGGGGGACGCGCCCGTCGGGCGAGCCCGGTAGGAGCCCTTCGGAGGCCTCGGAGCCGACGAGCCGCGCGCGCTCGGCCGCGTATGCGCCGGAGAGCAGGGTGTCCAGCGGGACGTCGTCGACGTCGCCGTACCAGGCCTCGCGGTCGGCGAACGCGAGCTTGGCCACCTCGACGACGGTGTGCACGAGCTCGACGGTGTCGTTGGTGCGCACGAGATCCGCGACGCCGAGCGCCTCGAGCATCGCGAGCTGTTGCAGGAGCACCGGTCCCTGCCCCCAGGCCGCGGTCTTGTGGATGGTCCGGCCGGCGAACCGCAGCGACGTCGTCGGCTCCTCGGTCGCCCGCCAGCCGGCCAGGTCCGACGCCCGCAGCAGCCCGGTGTGACGTCGGCCCGACGAGTCCTGCACGGCGACGCCCGACTGGAACGCGTCGACGGCCTCGGCGACGAAGCCCTCGTAGAACGCGTGCCGCGCAGCCTCGATCTGCGCCTCGCGCGAGCCGCTGCCCACCAGGAGGCGCTCGAACGTGTCGGCGAGCGCGGGGTTGCTGAACCGGGCGCCCGCCGTCGGGACCTCACCGTGCGGGAGGTAGACCGCGGCGGACGTCGGCCAGTGCTCGGTGAGCTGCTGCGCGACCGTCGCGATCGTGCGCGAGGCGGCGCGGACCAGCGGATAGCCGTCGCGCGCGTAGCCGATGGCCGGGGCGAGGACGTCGGCCAGTGCTCGGTGAGCTGCTGCGCGACCGTCGCGATCGTGCGCGAGGCGGCGCGGACCAGCGGATAGCCGTCGCGCGCGTAGCCGATGGCCGGGGCGAGGACGTCGGCCAGCGGGAGGGTGCCGTACCGCGCGAGCAGGTCGAGCCAGGCGCCGAACGCCCCGGGGACCACCGCGGCGAGGTGCCCGGTGCCGGGGACGAGGTCCAGGCCCAGGTCCCGGTAGGTGTCGATGGTCGCGGCGGCGGGCGCGGTGCCCTGCCCGCAGATCACGAAGGTGTGCCCGTCGTCGGCGCGGTGGCCGATGATCGGGGCGTCGCCGCCGGGGCCGTTCAGGTGTGGCTCGACGACGCTCAGCGTGAAGCCGGCGGCCACCGCGGCGTCGAACGCGTTGCCGCCGGCCTCCAGGATCCGCATCCCGACCGACGACGCGAGCCAGTGGGTGGAGGCGACCATGCCGAAGGTTCCGACGAGCTCGGGGCGGGTGGTGAACACCTCTCGATCTTGCCCCACGGCACCGTCCGAACACCGGGCGAACGGTCGGTGAACTCCGGTCGATCCGCGGCGTACGGGCGTTGACCTGCGCGGATACTCTCCGGGTGCATGCAGACCTGACGCTCCTGACCCAGCGCCTCGGCAACGCCGTCGGCGGGTACAAGGTGGCCGCCACGACCACCGTCGCCGACCTGGCCCACGCCGTCGACGTGGTCGACGCCGGGATGCCCGTGGCACGGCTCGAGCTGATCTTCCGCTCGCCGCACGTGGCCAGCGTCGCGGTGCGGGACCCGGACGACGACCGACGCATCGGGCTGGTCACGCGCACGCGGTTCACCGCGGCGATGACCGGTCGTCTCGGGTTCGGCCGCGCGGTACTTGCCCGCCGCGGGACGGACGAGCTGACCGACTGGGGCCCCATGGTGGTCCCTCCGACCGCGCCGGTCTCCGAGGTGGCCGTGCGCGCGATGCAGCGTTTCGACGAGCGCCGGTACGACGACGTCCTCGTCGCCGACGAGTCCTGGGGCGTCGTCAGCACGGCCGACCTCGTCCGGTCGCTGTCGACCCTGCTGGCGGTGCGGTCGCTGCACGACCCGCTGACCGCCCTGCCGCACCGGTCGATGGCCATGCACGAGCTCACCCGGCGGTGCGCCGAGAGCGCCGGCACCGGCGCGCGGGTGGTCGTCGTCCTGCTCGACATCGCGGGGTTCTCCCGGCTCAACTCGACGTACGGCCCGGCGGTCGGCGACATCGTCCTCGCGGGAGTCGGCGCCCGGCTGGCCGGCGGGCTGCCGGGGGGATGCCAGGCCGCACGGACGGCGGGCGACGAGTTCGCGGTCATCGCCTCGCTCCCCGGGGTGGCGTCCGACCAGCACGCCGCGGCGCTCGTCGACGGCCTGCGGCGGGACGTCCTCGCGCTGCTCGCGCAGCCGCAGGCCGGCATCGACCCGTCGGCGTGGCCGGCCTTCCACTCCGCGGCGGCGTTCTCCGGCCTCGGGTCGGCCGACGCGGAGCACCTCGTCGCGTCGGCCCAGCGTCGGCTGCGCTCTGCGAAGGAGTCCGCGTCGGTGGGCGGCGGTCTGGCCGACGAGCTGCGCGGCATCCTCACGGGCGACCTCGGGGTCTGACAGTTGCGGACTCGTCTCACCAAGTCATAGGGTCCTGCGACTGGTGTTGATACGTGTCAACGCGGGTGGGGATGCCGGCAATGTGATGAGGAGCGGGTCAATGAGGACCAGCAGACGCGTGATCGGAGCGCTCAGTGCGCTCGCGGTCGCAGTGACGACGATGGTGGCCGCGGCCGCAGGAGCACAGGCGGTGGGCCCTGACCGGCTCCCGCTGACCATCACCAACTCGAGCGGCCGCGGTGAGGCGGTCTACGTCTACGTGCTCGGCACCAACCTGAGCACGGGCCGGCTCGGCTACGTCAACGCGGGCGGCACGTTCACCGCGTGGCCCGCGGGGTCGAACCCGCCGTCGGCCGCGCCCGACGTGTCCATCGCCGGACCGGGCAACGGCGGCAGCACCACCATCCAGGTGCCGCGCGGCATCTCCGGCCGCGTGTACTTCTCGCTCGGCGAGAAGCTGAAGTTCTTCCTCACGCCGGACGGGCTCGTGCAGCCGGCGCCGTGGGCGAGCGGGGACGCCAACCACCAGATCCTGTTCGACTGGAGCGAGTTCACGTACAACGACGCCGGGCTGTGGCTGAACAGCTCGCAGGTCGACATGTTCGCCGTGCCGCACACCGTCACGGTGACCGGTGCGCAGGGCACCCGACGGTCCGGCGACCTCGTCGCCAACGGCCGCGACAACACGATCAACCAGATCGCCGCCCAGTCCGGGTGGGCGAACACCGTGGTCAAGCGCTCGGACGGCACCGTCCTGCGGGTGCTCGCCCCCGGCAAGGCGGCGGGCGCCGGCCTGATGAGCGCGACCTACCTCGACCCGTACATCGCGTCGGCGTGGAACGCGTACACCGGCAAGACGCTTACGGTCGTCCCGTTCGGCGACCAGCCCAACCTCAAGTACTTCGGCCGGACCTCGGGCACCACGATGACGTTCACCAATGGCTCCGGCCAGCAGGTCGCATCGTTCAACCGGCCCAGCAGCGCCGACGTGTGGGGCTGCGACGGGGCCCTGCACGCACCCAACGACCTCGTCGTCGGCCCCATCGCCCGCACCCTGTGCGCCGCCCTCAACCGCGGCACCCTCGGCACGGTCGACACCCAGCCCAGCACCGACGCGTCGGCGTTCTACAAGAGCAACCCGACCAACCAGTACGCGCGGGTCATCCACGCGAACATGGCCGACGGGAAGGCGTACGCGTTCGCGTTCGACGACGTCGGCAACTTCGAGTCCCTGGTGCACGACGGCTCGCCGTCCGCGGCCGGGCTGATCATCCAGCCGTTCACCGGCGGTGGCACGACGAACCCGCCGCCCACCGGCAGCGGCAGCGCGCTGGTGAACGCCAACGGCATGTGCCTCGACAACAGCGCGCAGAACACGGCCAACGGCAACAAGATCCAGATCTGGGGCTGCAACGGCACGGTCGCCCAGAAGTGGACCTTCGTGCAGGCCGGCACCACGCTGCGCGTCCAGGGCAAGTGCCTCGACATCACCGGCGGCGGCACCGCCAACGGCACCAAGGTGCAGCTGTACGACTGCAACGGCACCGGCGCGCAGGTCTGGATCCCGCAGAACGGCGGCTACTACAACCCCGCGTCGAACCGGTGCCTGGACAACCCCGCGCACTCGACGACGCCGGGCACGCAGGTCCAGATCTGGGACTGCAACGGCGCGAACGCGCAGAAGTGGAAGCTCGGCTAGACGCCGCCCTCGAAGCCCAGCTGTCGCCACGCCTCGTACGTGGCGACAGCTGCGGCGTTCGACAGGTTCATGGATCGCCGGCCGGGGAGCATCGGGATGCGCACCTGGCCGGTGATCCGGGGGTGCTCCAGCACATCGGCGGGCAGCCCGGTGGGCTCCGGTCCGAACAGGAGCACGTCGTCGGACCGGTACGCGAGGTCGGTGTGGTGCTGGGTCGCGTGGGTCGTGAAGGCGTACACCCGCCCCGGGACGGTCGCCAGCAGCGCCTCGAGGTTCTTGTGCACCACCACGTGCGCGAGGTCGTGGTAGTCGAGGCCCGCCCGGCGCAGCTTGGCCTCCGACAGGTCGAACCCGAGCGGCTCGACCAGGTGCAGCGTCGAGCCGGTGCCGGCCGCCAGCCGGATGGCGCTGCCGGTGTTGCCGGGGATGCGGGGCTCGAAGAACGCGACGTGCAGCACGGGCCGATCCTACGGATAGCGTTGTCTCATGCCTTTCCTTGCCGACGACGCCCGGTACGACTCGATGACCTACCGCCGGACCGGCCGCAGCGGGCTGGACCTGCCCGCGCTGTCGCTCGGCCTGTGGCACAACTTCGGTGACACGACCCCGCTGGACACCCAGCGTGCGGTCCTGCGCCGGGCGTTCGACCTCGGCATCACGCACATCGACCTGGCCAACAACTACGGCCCGCCGTACGGCTCCGCGGAGGAGAACTTCGGCCGCATCCTCGCATCCGACCTGCGCCCGTACCGCGACGAGCTCGTCATCTCCTCCAAGGCCGGCTACGACATGTGGCCCGGCCCGTACGGCGACGGCGGCTCGCGCAAGTACCTGCTGTCCTCCCTGGACCAGTCCCTGACGCGCATCGGCGTGGACTACGTCGACATCTTCTACTCCCACCGCCCCGACCCCTCGGTGCCGATCGAGGAGACGATGGGGGCGCTGCACACCGCCGTGACCAGCGGGAAGGCCCTGTACGCGGGCATCTCCAACTACTCGCCCGCCCAGACGCGGGTCGCGCAGCAGGTGCTCGCCGACCTGGGCACCCCGCTGCTCATCCACCAGCCCAGCTACTCGATGTTCAACCGGCACATCGAGAACGTGGCCGCCGACCAGACCGAGAGCCTGCTCGACGTCGTCGGCGAGCTGGGGATCGGCACCATCGTGTTCTCCCCGCTGGCGCAGGGTCTGCTCACCGGGCGGTACCTGTCCGGGGACGTCCCCGCCGACTCCCGCGCGGCCGTCGGCCACTTCCTCAAGCCGTCCGCCCTGTCCGAGACCTACCTGTCCCGCGCGCGAGCACTCAACGAGATCGCGGCCGACCGCGGGCAGTCGCTCGCGCAGCTGGCCCTGTCCTGGGTCCTGCGCGACGACCGCATCACCTCGGCGCTCGTCGGCGCCAGCTCGGTCGCCCAGCTCGAGGACAACGTCAAGGCCTTGAGCGCCGCGCCGCTGACGGCCGACGAGATCGCGTCGATCGACCCGCACGCGGTCGACGGCACGGGCCGCTGACCCGCCCGATCTACCAGATCCCCGCTGCCCCCGCCGCCGCCCGGCCGCCGAACTCGTCACCCGGCGCCGAACTCGTTCGTTGCAACCGACGAGTTCGGCGCGGACTGACGAGTTCGGCGCGAGGGCGGGCAGGTGTGCGCGCCGCTGCCGACGAGGTCGTGAGTTTGCGACGAGATCGTGAGTTGCAACTGACGATCTCGTCGCAAACTCACGATCGCGGGGCGGTCGGCGGTCGGCGGTCGGCGGTCGGCGGTCAGGTCGGCGGTAGGTGCTGCGTGAGCCACGTCAGCTGGCGGGCTGTGTGGTGGGCCTCGCCGCCCTCGTGGTGGTTGTACGGGTAGACCGCCATCTCCCGCGGTGCCGCGTACGCGTTGTGCGCGGCGAACGCCGTCGACGGCGGGCAGACCGTGTCGCGCAGACCTGTCGCGAACAGGGCCGGGGCGGTCGCCCGGGCGGCGTGGTGGACCCCGTCGACGTAGGCCAGGGTCCGGAGCACCTGGTCGGCGGCGCCGCGGTGGACCGCGAGGTACCGGACGATCTCGCCGTACGGGTCGGCGTCGGTGATCGCCAGGGCGCGCGGGATGTCGCAGAGGAACGGTGCGCTGACCATCACGGCGGCGAGGTCGGGCACCAGCCCGGCGACCGCGAGGGCGATCCCGCCGCCCTGGCTGTTCCCGACGACGGCCACCTGGGAGACGCCCGGCAGCGCGCGGACCGCGTCGACGGCGCGGACGGCGTCGGTGAGGACGCGGCGGTAGTAGTACGTCGCGGGGTCGAGGATGCCGCGCGTGACGAAGCCCGGGGCGGCCGGGTCGGAGCCGACGGGGTCGGGGGTGTCGCCGCCGGAGCCGTACTGACCGCCCTGGCCGCGGGTGTCCATCAGCAGGTGTGCGTACCCGGCGGAGGCCCAGGTCAGCCGCTCCTGCGGCAGCCCGCGCCCCCGTCCGTAGCCGAGGTACTCCACCACGGCGGTCAGGTCGGAGAGCACGCCGGCGGGCCGGGTGTACCAGGCGCGCACGGGGTGCCCGTCGAACCCGGCGAACGTCACGTCCCAGGTCTCGACGAGGGTCAGCCCGGTGGCCACGGGGACGACGTCGATCAGCACGTCGTCCCGGCGGGCGTCGGCGACGGTCGACACCCAGAACTCGTCGAAGTCGTCGGGTTCGGGGACGGTGGACCGGTAACGCTCGAGCTGGTCGAGCGGGAGGTCGAACAGCGCCACGGTCAGCCCACCGTCGCCGGGGGTGCGGTGCTCTCGCGGATCACCAGCTCGGTGCCCAGCTCGATGCGCGGGTTGGCCGGCGCCTCGCCGCGGGCCATGCCGAGCACCATGCGGGTGGCGGTGGCGGCCATCTCGTAGAGGGGCTGGTGGATGGTGGTGAGCGGCGGACCGATCCACTCGGTGACGGGCAGGTCGTCGTAGCCGACGACGGACAGGTCCTGCGGCACCCGCAGGCCCAGCTCGCGGGCGGCGCGAAGCACGCCGAGGGCCTGGAAGTCGGAGCCCGCGAAGATCGCCGTGGGCCGGTCGGGCCGGTCGAGCAGGTCCATGCCGTGCGTGTAGCCGCCGCCGACGAAGAAGTCGCCGTACCGGACGAGCCCGGGGTCCACCGCGACGCCGGCCTCGTCGAGCGCGGTGCGGTACCCGTCGATGCGGGCGCGGCTGCAGAGCACGTCGACCGGGCCGGAGACGACGGCGATCTTGCGGTGACCGAGGCCGAGGAGGTGACGGGTGGCCGCCAGGCCGCCCGCCCAGTTCGCGGAGCCGACGGTCGGGACGCCGGCGGGCTGCTCGCCGGCGGTGTCGACGACGACGAACGGGATCGACCGGGTCTCCAGCTGGCGGCGCTGTGCTGGGTCGAGGTCGGACAGGACGAGGATGACGCCCCGGGGGCGGCGGGCCAGCACGTCGTCGAGCCACTCCTGGCGGGGCCGGTGCGCGCCGCCCAGCTCCGAGAGCACGACGCCCAGGCGTTCGGGCCCGGCGACGGACTCGACACCCTTGATGATCTGCACGGACCAGCCGGCGTCGAGCTCGTGGAAGACGAGGTCGAGCAGGCCCGGTCCGGTCTGCGCGCGGCCCCGGCGGCGGCGGTACTGGTAGCGGTCGATGACCTCTTCGACGCGTGCGCGCGTGACCGCGGCGACGTCGGTGCGGCCGTTGAGGACCTTGGACACCGTGGGGATGGAGACGCCTGCCTCGGCGGCGATCAGGGCGATCGTCGCGGTGCTCCCAGGGACCTCGGCACCGGCCACCTCGTCGTCGGGAGCGGCGTCGGCGTCGTTGGCGCTGGTGGTCGTCATGGTGCGTGGTCCCGGTCTGCTCGTCGCAACTATCGGCCGAACGTAGCACTGACCAGGTGCTCCGCCCAGCACTGTCCGGAGATCTCATCCGCTCCCAGCAGCGCTCCGAATGAGAAACGTTTGCCAAAGTTCCCGTCCGGATTGCCAGAGTCTCGTACGGGCGCCTAACGTCCGTCACCGGCAGATATCGACAAAGCAGTCGATACTTTCGGCGCTCACAAGGCTGTGAGACGGGGAGGTGGACAGGTCAGATGACAGCGCACGACACCACACAGCGGCAGGCCCAGGTCGACGACCTCGTCGCCCGGATGACCCTCGAGGAGAAGCTCTCGCAGCTGGTCGGCCTCTGGGTCGGAGCCGATGCGGGAGGGGCCGGCGTCGCCCCGCACCAGTCCGAGATGACCGACGACGGCCTCGGCTGGTCCGAGGTCATCCGCGACGGGCTCGGCCAGCTGACCCGCCCGTACGGCTCCGCGCCGGTCGACCCCGCCGCGGGCGCGCGGTCGCTGGCCGCGTCGCAGGCGGAGGTCGTGGCAGCGAACCGGTGGGGCATCCCCGCCCTCGTGCACGAGGAGTGCCTCACGGGGTTCGCCGCCTGGGGCGCCACCGCCTACCCGGTGCCGCTGTCCTGGGGCGCGAGCTTCGATCCCGAGCTGGTCGAGGAGATGGCCGCCCGGATCGGCGCCTCGATGCGCGCGGCCGGGGTGCACCAGGGACTCGCACCCGTGCTCGACGTGACGCGCGACTACCGCTGGGGTCGCACCGAGGAGACGATCGGTGAGGACCCGTACCTCGTCGGGACTGTCGGCACCGCCTACGTCCGGGGGCTCGAGGGCGCGGGCGTCGTCGCCACCCTGAAGCACTTCGCGGGGTACTCGGCCAGCCGCGCCGGACGCAACCTGGCACCCGTCTCGATCGGTGCGCGCGAGCTCGCCGACGTGATCCTGCCCCCGTTCGAGATGGCGGTCCGCGACGGCGGCGCGCGGTCGGTCATGCACTCCTACGCCGAGCTCGACGGCGTGCCGTCCGCGGCCGACAGCACCCTGCTCACCACGGTCCTGCGCGACCGCTGGGGGTTCACCGGCACGGTCGTCGCTGACTACTTCGGCATCCGGTTCCTGCAGACGCTGCACGGCGTCGCAGGGACCGAGGGCGAGGCGGCCGCGCTGGCGCTCGCGGCCGGGGTCGACGTGGAGCTGCCCAACGTGCACTGCTACGGCGAGCCGCTGCGGGACGCGCTGGCCCGCGGCGACGTCGACGAGGTGCTGGTGGACCGCGCGCTGCGGCGCGTCCTGGCGCAGAAGGCCGAGCTCGGCCTGCTCGACGCCGACTGGTCGCCCGTCGCGGACCCGGACCTGGTCCTGGACGACGAGGAGAGCCGGGACGTGGCGCTCCGCCTGGCCCGCGAGGCGATCGTCCTGCTGGCCAACCCGGGACAGGTCCTCCCGCTGCGGCCCGACGCGCGGGTCGCCCTCGTGGGCCCCCTCGCCGACGACCCGATGGCGATGCTCGGCTGCTACTCGTTCCCCGCGCACGTCGGCGTGCACCACCCGGAGCACGGGCTCGGCATCGAGATCCCGACGGTTCTCGACGCGCTGCGTGGCGCGCACGAGAACGTCACCTACGCCCGCGGCTGCGGCGTCACCGACCCCGACCGCACGGGGTTCGACGCGGCCGTCGCCGCCGCCCGGGACGCCGACGTGTGCGTCGTCGCGGTCGGCGACCGAGCGGGGCTGTTCGGCCGCGGCACGTCGGGCGAGGGCTGCGACGCCACCGACCTGCACCTACCGGGCGTCCAGGCCGACCTGGTCCGGGCGCTGCTGGACACGGGGACCCCGGTCGTGCTGGTGCTGCTGACCGGGCGGCCGTACGCGATCGGGGCGCTCGCCGACGACGCCGCCGCGGTCGTGCAGGCGTTCTTCCCTGGCCAGCTCGGCGGGCAGGGGCTCGCGGAGGTGCTCACGGGCGCGGTGTCGCCGTCGGGTCGCCTGCCGGTCAGCATCCCCGCGGACGCCTCCGGGCAGCCCGGCACCTACCTGTCCGCGCCGCTGGGCCGGCGCTCGGGCGTCTCGTCGGTGGACCCGACGGCGGCGTTCCCGTTCGGCCACGGCCTGTCCTACACGGCGTTCTCGTGGTCGGCCCGCGCCACCAGCGACGAGTGGGCGGTCGACGGTGACGCCCAGGTCGAGGTCCTCGTCACCAACACGGGGGAACGGTCCGGCGCCGACGTCGTGCAGCTCTACCTGCACGACCCGGTGGCCCAGGTGACCCGGCCCGTCGTGCGCCTCGTCGGCTATGCCCGCGTGGAGCTCGAGCCCGGGGAGTCGGCGCTCGTCACGTTCACCGTCCCCGCCGACGTCACCGCGTTCACCGGCAGGTTCGGTGCGCGGATCGTCGAGCCGGGCGACGTCGAGCTGCGGGTCGCGCGGTCGAGCGCCGACGACAGCGACGCGCTCGCGCTCCGTCTCGTCGGCGACCTGCGGACCGTCGACCACACCCGGCGGCTGACCACGGCGGTATCCGTCGTGCCGTTGCACGCACTGGAGGTGACGCGCGCATGAGCCTCAAGGAACCCGCCGTGGCCGAGCCGCTGTCGCCCATCGCGCCGGCGCTCGACCCCACGAAGAAGAAGTCGCGCAAGCCGCGCAAGCAGACCTGGCTCGCGCACGACGGCTCGATCATCCCCGCCGCGCACCAGACCTGGCGGACCGCGCTGCGCAAGGACTGGCGGCTCTACTCGTTCCTGGTCCTGCCGCTGCTCTTCCTGCTCATCTTCCGGTACGTGCCGATCCTCGGAAACGTCGTCGCGTTCCGCCGGTTCCGCCCCGGCGGCAGCATGTTCGGCGACGAGTGGGTGGGCCTCTACTACGTCCGGATGTTCATCAACGACCAGCAGTTCTGGCACGCCTTCACCAACACGGTGATCCTCGGGTTCCTCACGCTCCTGGTCGTGTTCCCGCTGCCGATCATCCTGGCGCTGATGCTCAACGAGGTCCGGTCGCGCCGGTTCAAGCGCAGCGTCCAGACCATCTCCTACCTGCCGCACTTCATGTCCGTCGTCATCGTCGCGGGCATCGTCTTCCAGCTCACCAGCGTCAACGGCACGGTCAACCAGATCATCGAGGCGGCCGGCGGGCAGGCGATCACCTTCATGCAGGAGCCGTCCTGGTTCCGGACGATCTACCTGACGTCCGAGGTCTGGCAGACGGTCGGCTGGGGCACGATCCTTTACCTCGCGGCGCTCACGACGATCGACGAGCAGCTCTACGAGGCGGCCCGGATCGACGGCGCCAACCGGTGGCAGCAGACGTGGCACATCACCCTGCCGGGTATCCGCCCCACCATGATCGTGCTGCTCATCCTCAACATCGGGACGTTCATGGCGGTGGGCTTCGAGAAGATCCTGCTGCTGTCCAACCCGCTGATCTACTCCACGGCCGACGTCATCTCCACGTACCTGTACCGCGTCGGGATCGTGTCCAACTCCATCAGCTACGCGACGGCGATCGGCCTGTTCGAGGCGATCATCGGCGTGACGCTGATCCTGTCGGCCAACGCGATCTCCCGGAAGACCGTGGGGGCGAGCCTGTGGTGACCGACCTTGCCCTCCCGAAGAGCACCGGCGTCAAGGACAGCACCGGCTACCGGGCCTTCCGCTGGGTCAACGCGGCGGTCCTGATCATCGTCGCCGCCCTCGTCCTGTACCCGTTCGTCAACATCGTCGCCCAGGCGTTCAGCTCCGAGGGCTACATCAACTCGGGACAGGTCAACCTGATCCCGCGCGGGTTCAACCTCACCACGTTCCAGGTGGTGTTCGGGGACTCGATGTTCTGGCGCAACTACCGCAACACCCTCGAGTACACCGTGGTCGCCACGGCCATCGCGATGGCCCTGACCACCACGTACGCCTACGCCCTGTCCAAGCACCACCTCAAGGGGCGCAAGTTCTTCATCGGCGTCGCCGTCGCCACCATGTTCTTCAACGGCGGTCTGATCCCGAACTACATCCTCATCAGCCAGCTCGGGTTCCGGAACACCCTCTGGGCGATCGTCCTGCCCAACGCCATCAGCATCTTCAACCTGCTGGTGATGAAGTCGTTCTTCGAGAACTTCCCGAGCGAGCTCGAGGAGGCCGCCTCGATCGACGGCATGAGCACCTACGGCGTCTTCTTCAAGGTGGTGCTCCCGCTGAGCAAGGCCGTGGTGGCGACGATGCTGCTGTTCTACGCGGTCTCGTTCTGGAACGGCTGGTTCGGCGCCTTCCTCTACATGGACGACCCGAACCTCTACCCGGTGACCGTCTACCTGCGGAACCTCATGGCCGGTGTCACCGGGGGCACCTCGATCCAGGGCGGCGGCACGGACAACCTCACCCAGATCGGCGCCAACGTGCAGTCCGTGACCATGCTCCTCACGGTCCTGCCCATCATCTGCCTCTACCCGTTCCTCCAGAGGTACTTCGTGTCGGGCGTGATGCTCGGCGCGGTGAAGCAGTAATCCCACCCCTCCACATCTCTCTCAACGAGGAGAACCCATGAGGACCACCAGGAAGCGCGTCGGGGCGGCGGCGTCCGTCGCGGTGCTGGCGCTCACGCTCACCGCGGCGTGCTCGTCGGGCGGCGACGCGGCCGACGAGCCGTCGGCCAGCAGCAGCGGCATCCCCGACGCCCAGCGCGTCGGCGCCATGGACGACTTCGCCGTCGGCACGGAGTTCGTCGCGACGGAGCCGATCGAGCTCGGCGTGCTGTACCGCGACCACCCGAACTACCCGCTCAACGAGGACTGGCTGTTCTTCTCGCACCTCGCGGAGAACAACAAGGTCAGCTTCGACCTGACCAGCGCGCCGCTGTCGGACTGGGACGCCAAGAAGTCGCTGATCATCAGCGCGGGCGACGCCCCGGACCTCATCCCCGTGACCTACCCCGGCCAGGAGACGCAGTTCGTGTCCGGTGGCGCGCTGCTGCCGATCAGCGACTTCGTGCAGTACATGCCGAACTTCCAGCAGCGGATCGAGGACTGGCAGCTCCAGCCGTACATCGACAACCTCAAGCAGGCCGACGGCAAGTACTACATGCTCCCCGGCCTGTACGAGTCGCCCCAGCCGCAGTACTCCATCGCGATCCGCCAGGACGTGTGGGAGAAGGCGGGGATCACCGAGGACCCGCAGACGTGGGACGACCTGCGTGACGACCTCGAGACGATCAAGGACGCGAACCCCGGCGTCTGGCCGATGTCCGACCGCTGGTCCACGACGAACAACAGCCCGCTCGGCGCGACGCTGAACCTGGCGGCTCCGAACTTCGGCACGGTCGCCGGCTGGGGCTTCGGCAACGGGCTGGTGTTCGACGAGGACTCCGAGACGTTCTCCTACGCGGCGTCGGGCGACGGCTACAAGGAGCTCGTCTCGTACTTCGCGTCGCTCGTCGAGGACGGCCTGCTCGACCCCGAGTCGGTCACGCAGGACGACGACACCGCCAAGCAGAAGTTCGGCAGCGGCCAGTCCTTGGCGATCTCGGGCAACACCCAGGAGATCACCAGCTACTCCAAGACGTTCACCGACGCGGGCAACACCGACGCCCAGGTGCACCTGATCCGGGTGCCCGAGGGCCCCGCGGGTGACAACGTCGCCTCCGGCAGCCGCGTCGCGTCGGGCTTCATGATCTCGTCCGAGGCGGCCGAGAAGCCGTACTTCCTGGCGCTCCTGCAGTTCGTGGACTGGCTGTACTACTCCGACGGCGGTCTCGAGTACGCCAAGTACGGCGTCGAGGGCACCACGTTCACCAAGGACGGCGACACCCGCGCGCTCGCGGCCGATGTCGACTGGAACGGCGTCAACCCGGCGGGGACCAAGAAGCTGAACGCCGACCTCGGGTTCAGCAACGGCGTGTGGATGCTGGCCAACGGCACGACGGACGATCTGATCCGCGGCCTGAACACCGAGGCCACGAACGAGTTCATCGACGTCATGGCGGACAAGACCGAGCTGCCGCTGGTCCCGTCCGCACCCCTGGACGAGATGCAGCAGGAGCAGATCACGCTCTGGCAGGCCGCGCTCAACGACTCGGTCACGCAGAACACGGCCGCGTTCATCCTCGGCCAGCGGCCGATGTCCGAGTGGGATGACTGGCAGACCGAGCTCAAGGGGCTCAACGTCGACCAGTACGTCGACACGTTCAACCAGGCGCTCGCCGCCAAGGGCTGAGCACCGTCCGGGCCGGCCCCCCCCCCCCCCCCGGGCGCCCCCCGGGGGGGGGGGGGGGGCCCCCCCCCCCCCGGGGGGGGGGGCAACAAACCCCGCCCAGGGGGGGCCGACGGGTTGGGCGGGGGCAAACACCCGGTGGCCCACGC
>NZ_JAUSVB010000007.1 GCF_030814415.1 Cellulomonas humilata
CCTGGCGAGGCAGAGGAGACCTACAACGTCCCGGCGAACACCTCGGTCGAGATCGAGCCGTACGACGGGACCGGCAGGCCCGGCGCGATCCTGGTCGAGCTGCGGTTCGGTGCCTGGTGAGCGCGCATAACAGGTGGGCGGTCCGGGTTGCGGTGACGGCGCTCGTACTGACCGGGGTGGGGGTGCCGGCCGCGTACGCCGTGCAGGGCAGCACCCCTACCGGTGCCGTCGCGGCGGCAACCGTGCAGGTGGACGTCGGGGGGCAGGGCGCCTGCTCCGGGGCGCTGATCAGCCCGTGGTGGGTGATCACGGCGAAGTCCTGCTTCGCCGAGACCCAGACCGCGGCGGTCACCAAGGGACCCCCGAGCCTGCCCACGACCGCCACGATCGGCCGTGTCGACCTGACCGGCACGGCCGGCAAGATCGTCAACGTCACCCTGGTGGTCCCCCACCCGAACCGTGACGTGGTCCTGGCCCGCCTCGCGTCCCCGGTCACCACGGTCACCCCGGTCAAGGTCGCCACGGCAGCCCCGGTAGTCGGTGAGCAGCTGACCATCACCGGCTACGGGCGCACCACCACCGTGCTCGTGCCGAACACGTCACACAGCACGACCTACACCGTCGGCGCCGTAGCAACGAGCACCATCGACATCCAGGCCAGCACGACCGGCGCCACCATCTGCAAGGGCGACGCCGGCGGCCCCGCCCTGCGCACCACCACCAACGGGATCGAGCTCGTCGCGATCCACCACACCGCCTACCAAGGCGGCTGCCTCGGAGCCACCACCACCCTCCAGGGCGCCACCGAGACCCGCCTCGACAACCTCCGCGACTGGATCCTCAGGACGCAGAACGCCCAGGGGGCCGACTTCGACGGCAACGGCCAGGCAGACGTGTTCTGGTCCCGGCAGGCGGACGGGCTGTGGCGCGTGTCGTACGGCGGCACGACAGGATGGAACATCATCAACGGGGCGGGGCCCTTCCCGACCAGCGCGTTCCGCTTCGGCGACTTCGACGGCGACGGCCGCGACGATGTGCTCCTCGCCCCGGGCGACGGCCGGTGGCTCGTCTCGAACGGCGGCACCACGGGCTGGCGGACCGCCAACAGCGGCGTCCCGGGGGACAGTCTCGCCGTCGTCGACCTCGCCGGAGACGGCAAGTCGGACGTCTTCCGGGTCGACCCGGCGACCGGGTTGTGGTGGGTCTCCGACGACGCGGCGAAGCCGTTCCGCCAGATCAACGGCGCTCCGGGGATCGGCATCGACCGGCTGCGCTTCGGCGACTTCAACGGTGACGGCAAGGACGACGTCTTCCTCGCGCCGGGCGACGGTCGCTGGATCGTCTCGTGGGGCGGGACCACAGGCTGGAGCAACCTCAACACCCGACAGGTGCCGGCCAGCGGGCTGGCCGTGGCGGACATGACCGGTGACGGCAAGGCCGACGTGTTCTGGGTCAACCCGTCCACGGGTCTCTGGTACATCTCGGACGGCGGCACCCAGCCGCTTCGGCACGTCAACGGAGCGCCGGGCATCGGCGTGGAGTCGTACCAGCTCGCAGACATGACCGGCGACGGCAAGGCCGACGTGTTCCTCGCGAACTCGGACGGTCGGTGGCTCGTCTCGCCCGGCGGCGTCACGGGGTGGACGAGCGTGAACGGCGACGCGAACGTCCTCCCGGACCGGCCGGCGGTCCGATGAGCCGACGAGGCGCAGCACCGCGGGCGTGACCCCCGGACGTGCCGTCGGCGACGGCGGCACGTCCGGGGTGAGGCGGGCCGGACAACGGGTACCAGGGTCGACCGCGGCTCGTGCCCAGGGAACGAAAGACACGCGAGAGATGAGGACTCATGGGCATGCGTCAGAGCTGGACCGTCCGCGTCGGAGTGACCGCGTTGGTCCTGGCGAGCGTGGGCGTGCCGGCCGCGTATGCGGTGCAGGGCAGCACCCCGACCGGGGCCGTCGCAGCCGCGACCGTGAAGGTGGACGTCGGTGGGCAGGGCAGCTGCTCCGGGGCACTGGTCAGCCCGTGGTGGGTGATCACCGCGACGTCCTGCTTCACCGAGACCCAGTCGACCCCGGTGGTCCAGGGCGCGCCCAAGAACGCCACCACCGCCACGATCGGGCGGGTCGACCTCACCGGCACCGCGGGCAAGGTCGTCAGCGTGACCCACCTGGTCCCCCACCCGGACCGTGACGTGGTCCTGGCCCGGCTGGCCACCCCGGTCGACGACGTCGCCCCCGTGACGGTGGCCAGCACAGCCCCGGTCGTCGGCGAGCAGCTGACCGTCACCGGCTACGGACGCACCACCACCGCCCTCGTCCCCGACACCGCCCACGCCACCACGTACACCGTCGGGGCTGTCGCGACGGGCACCATCGACATCAACGCCACCGCGCCGGGCGCCACGATCTGCAAGGGCGACGCCGGCGGCCCCGCGCTCCGCAGCACCAACGGCAGTGTCCAGCTGGTCGCGATCCACCACACCGCGTACCAGGGCGGCTGCCTCGGAGCGACGACCACCCAGCAGAGCGCGACCGAGACCCGCCTCGACAACCTGGGCAGCTGGATCACGGAGACCACGACGAACATGCCGGTGAGAGACCTCACCGCGGACGACTGGAGCGGGGACGCCCACGCCGACGTGCTGGCCGTCGACGTCGCCGGGTACCTCTGGTACTACCCGCACAACGGCAACGGGCTGTCGGCGCGCGTCTCGCTCGGCGGCGGCTGGGGCTCGTTCAGGCACGTCATGGCGGCCGACTTCAGTGGCGACGGGCGCGCCGACGTCCTCGGCGTCGATGACAGCGGACGGCTCTGGTACTACCCGCACAACGGCAACGGCCTGTCCCCCCGGGTGCAGATCGGATCCGGCTGGGCACCCTTCACGCACGTCACCGCCGACGACTGGAACAACGACGGCAAGGCTGATGTCCTGGGCGTCGACGCTGACGGGAAGCTGTGGCTCTACCTCAACTCCGGCCTGACGCTGCCCGCCCGAGTCCAGCTCGGGCAGGGTTGGGGCTCGTTCAAGCACGTCCTGGCCGCCGACTACAGCGGCGACGGGCATGCGGACGTCGTGGGCGTCGACGCCGCCGGAGACCTCTGGTACTACCCGCACAACGGGCCAGGTCTGTCGGCCCGGGTCCACATCGGCAACGGGTGGGGCACGTTCCAGGACGTCATGGTGTCGGACTGGTCGGGCGACGGACGAGCCGACGTCCTGGGCGTCGACGCCAGCGCCACGCTGTGGCTCTACACGAACACGAACGGGACACTGCCGGCCCGGGTGCAGATCCCGGGCGCACCGCCGATGAGCTGAGGGTCAGACTGTGTCGGGGGTTGGTCGGCTCGACCGGTCCCCGCCTCATCGTGACGCGGGGCGAGGCGGTCTACCAGCCCCCGCCGCCACCGCCGCCGACGCCTCCACCGGAGAACCCGCCCCCGCTGAACCCGGACCCGCCGGAGGTCCCGGGCGTGGGTGCGGAGATCGACTCGGTGGCCACGGCCGCGAACCGGTCGAGCGACGACGCGAACGCGGTCGCCCAGTAGATGTTGGCCCCGGGGTAGTACCCGCCGACGTACCAGGAGGGCTGCTCGAAAGCACGACCCTGCGCGGCGAGCTCGGAGAACACGCGTGCCCACCGGTCGGCGAGCCCGAAGACGATCGCGTAGGGCAGGTACCGGCTGAAGATGTCCTCGCCCTCCTCGAACCGCAGCTGGTTCGCCTCGGCGGTGGCCAGGTAGCGACGGAACCCGAGGGACTGCGCCAGGACGGCGGTGCCGTCGGCGGTGCGGGCGGGGGCGGCGTTGCCGAGGATCGTGACGATGACGCCGATGGCCGCGATGGCGAGGGGCACCAGGGCGATCCCTGCGACGGAGGCGCCGGCGGCGAACGCGAAGAACGTCAGGATGGCGCCTGCCACGACGAGGACGATGCCGGTGGCGTGCCAGGCGGTGCGGACCGACTTCGGGTTCGACCGGAACCAGCCGGACTCCGTGACGTGGTCGTAGAGGCCGTCCTGGACCTTGGCCATGGAGGCGGCGAACGTGGTCTTCAGATCGGAGAGCTTCACCGTGGTCGACGACGCGAAGATCGAGGCGAGCAGCTCGTCCTCGTAGGGCAGCAGCGAGCCGTCCTTGTTCTTCAGCTGCACCAGGGTCCAGTCCTTGGCCTTCTTCTTCGGGTTGGACCGCGGCACCTCCTCGATGCGCAGCCAGCCGCGCACGGCGAGGTCGACCAGGGTGGCGGTGACGTCGACGGGGTCGGCCTTCTCGTCGACGAGCGTGCCCACCTCCCCCGGGCGCACGCCCTCGGGCGGCTGGAACTGCACGGAGACGGCGCCGCGCTTGTCGCGGAACCCGACCGTGGCGCCGCCGGGCTGGTTGTCGGCCGGGCGCAGGCCCGGGGTCAGGCCGAGGTAGGCCTTGTCGCGGCCGACGCGTCGCATCCGGACGACGGCGAAGATGCCGCCGCCGATGAGCACCAGCAGCGCGACGACGCCGAAGACGGAGACCGGCCGCACCGGGGCGAGCGGGTCGGGCTTGTCGACGAGGATCGGTTCGACCCCGGGGAACGTGCCGGCGGGCCAGCCGGTGACCGTCGAGAGCTCCGAACCGACGGGGACGAGGTCCTGCGTGAACGACGAGGACGACCCGGCGAACGTCGCGGACGTGCACGGCGTGCTGGAGCCGTACGGCCCGGCGAAGCACACGGCGCCCTCGACGGCCGCGGGGCCGGTGACAGCGACGGTGATGTCGCCGAGCGGGATCTCCCAGCCGGCGCCGATGACGTTCCAGTACAGCTCGTCGCCGGAGTGCTGGGCGTTCGCGGGGTTGAGCAGCCCGTCGGCCGTGTACTCGATCCGGTACGACTGCACGCCGGAGACGTCGTCGATGTCCTCGTCGCCGATGCGCAGGATCAGCGCGCTGTCGGTGGTCTCCGTGTTCACCTGCGCCGGAGCATCCGTCGAGGAGGACGCCGTGATGTCGGTGTAGCGGAACGCGCGGTCCAGCTCGTCGTCGTACGACACGCGGGTGGGAAGCGTCAGGTACGGGCCGTGCCCGGGGTCGTCGCCGAAGTCGAAGTCGAAGTCGAGCGTGACGCGCATGGTGCCGTCGACGGCCAGGTCCGCGGTGACGTCGTACCGGGTGATCTCGCGACCGCTCGACTGGTCAGGAGCGGCGACAGAAGGAACGGCACAGACGACGAGCAGGACGAGGGCGGCGACGAGCGCCCGAACAGCCCTCACAGGTCGCGCTTCTCGCGAATGGCTCGGGTGGCCTCCAAGTTGTCCTGCCTCTCGCGCAGCGCCTGCCGCTTGTCCCACTCGCGCTTGCCTCGGGCCAGCGCGATCTCCACCTTGGCGCGCCCGTCGAGGAAGTAGAGGGACAGCGGGATGATCGTCTGCCCCTTCTCCCGCGTGCGGGACTCCAGGCGGTCGATCTCCTGGCGGTGCAGCAGCAGCTTGCGCTTGCGGCGCGGCGCGTGGTTGGTCCAGGTGCCCTGCGAGTACTCGGGGATGTGCACGCCCTCGAGCCACAGCTCATGGTTGGTCACCTCGCACCAGCCGTCGACCAGCGACGCGCGGCCCATGCGCAGCGCCTTGACCTCGGTGCCGCTGAGGACCATGCCGGCCTCGAACACGTCCTCGATGACGTAGTCGTGCCGGGCCTTGCGGTTCGAGGCGACGACCTTGCGCCCGACGTCCTTGGCCACGGTGGTCGAACCTCGTTCCTTCGTCTCATGGTCGCGCTGACCTTGCGTTCCGCTCCGGGCGGGTGCGCTGGCGCGCCCCCACCCTCCGCTGCACTCCAGCCCAGCGCTCGAGAGGGGATGTTGTGCGGGGTCGAGACTACCGTCCGCACGCCACCCGAAATCAGAGGCCGAGCAGTGGCCGCGGGTCCGTCGTCGCGCCGTTCACGTAGACCTCGAAGTGCAGGTGGCAGGCCGCCGACGTGCCGGTGTTGCCCGAACGCCCGATCAGCTGCCCCCGCTCCACGTGCTGCCCGCTGCTGACGGCGAAGCTGGTGAGGTGGTTGTAGCTGGCGGAGAGGCCGTTGCCGTTGACGAACCCGCTGTCGATCATCACCTGGTTGCCGAACCCGAACCGCGACATCGCCCACGTGACCGTGCCGGCGCGCCCGGCATAGATGGGGGTGTTGCAGTACGTGCGCAGGTCGATGCCGGCGTGCAGCCGCACGTAGTGCAGCGTCGGGTGCATCCGCATGCCGTACTCGGACGTCACGTAGATCGGGCTGATGCTGGTCGGGTTGCTGAACAGCCCGCCGCCGATCGCCCCGGGGGGTCCCTGCGGCCGGCCGGCTGCGGCGTCGCGCGCACGCTGCTCCGCGATCGCCTGCTCGAGCTCGCGCTGCACCTGCGCAGCCTCGGCGTCGGCCTGCGCGAGCTGGGCCTCGAGGGCCGCCTTCGTCGCGTCGAGGGCTGCCTGCTGCTGCACCTGCTGCGCGAGGAGCGTGTCCAGCGCCTCCTTGGCGGCGGCAGCGGCGGCCTTCGCCGCGTCGGCCTCGACCACCTTCTGGTCGGCCGCGGCCTTCAGCTCGGCGATCTTGTCCTTGACGGCGGTGAGCCGGGCCTCGGCGTTGCGGTTGGCCGACTCGGCGGCCTTGAGGTCGTCGAGGATCTGCGCCTGCGTGCGCAGCGCGGTCGCCATGAGGCCGTACCGCTGCACGAAGTCGTCGGTGCTCTGGGAGTCGAGGATCACGTCGACGCTGGAGACCCCGCCGCCACCCTTGTAGGCCTCGCGGGCCATCTGCCCGATCGCGGCGCGCATCGCCTTGGCGTGCTCGGTGTCCTGCGCGATGGTCGTCGTGATCGTCGCCTGCTGCTCCTCGGCGTCGACCAGCCTGGCCGCGATGATCGCCGCCTCCCGCTGCGCCTTCTCCAGCGCGGCCTTCGCCGCATCGAGCGTCGCCTGCGCGCCGGGGATCTTCGCCTGGGTGTCCGAAAGCTGCACGGCGAGCGCCTGGATCTCGGCGCTGACGCCCTCCATCGCCGCCTCGGTCTGCTCGCGCGCCTGGGCGATCGCCTCCTTCTGCGCCTCGGCGGCCTTGCGGCGGTCGTCGATGGGGTCTGCGGCGGCAGGCCCGGCGACGAAGGCCGTGACCAGCAGCATCAGCACTGCCAGGAAGGCGGAGAGTCGCAGGTGGCTCAGTCGGGTCACTGTCAGACCTTCGTGTATCTGCTGAGGGTGACCAGGGAGGAGATCCCGGCGAGCAGGATGGCGACCGCGATCAGCGCGGGCGCGATGGTGAGCACGTCCGCGGTGCTCACGTACGGGATCCAGCCCGCGGACTCCCCCAGCCAGTCGTCGACGAGGTAGGTGACTCCGACCCAGAGCCCGCCGACCGCCAGCAGGGCGCCGATCGTCGCGGCGATCGCCCCCTCCAGCATGAACGGCAGCTGGATGAACACCGTCGACGCACCGACCAGGCGCATGATCCCGGTCTCGCGCTTGCGGCTCAGGGCGGACAACCGGATGGTCGTCGTGATCAGCAGGACGGCCGCCAGCAGCATCACCAGGGCCAGCCCGCCGGCCAGCAGGGTCGCGTTGTTCAGCACCGAGAACAGCCGGTCGAACAGGCGCTGCTGGTCCTTGACCTCCTCGACGCCGGCACGGCCGGAGATCACCTCGGAGACCACCGAGTACTTCTCCGGGTCGGTGAGCTTGATGCGGTAGGAGGAGTTCATGTCGTCGACCGTCGCGGCCGACGCCCAGAACTGGTCCTGGAACTGCTTCTGGAACGCCGCGTAGGCCTGTTCCTTGGTCTCCGTGTAGACCTTCTCGACGTACGGCTTCACCTCGGGCGATGCGAGCGCCGCCTGGATGTCGGCCTTCTGGTCGTCGGTGACCTCCCCGCTCGCGCACGTGGGCGCGGTGGAGTTCTGCGGGCAGAGGAAGACGGAGACCTCGACCTTGTCGTACCAGTCGTCCTTCATCTTGCCGATCTGCGTCTGCAGCAGGGCGGCGGCGCCGACGAACGTGAGCGACACGAAGGTCACGAGGATGACGGAGATGGTCATCGACAGGTTGCGACGAAGACCCAGGCCGATCTCGGACAGGATGAACTGGAGGCGCATCAGCGGTCCGATCCGTACACACCGCGCGACTGGTCACGGACCAGGGCGCCGGTGGACAGCTCGATGACGCGCTTGCGCATCTGGTCGACGATCTCGTCGTCGTGCGTCGCCATGACGACCGTGGTGCCCGTGCGGTTGATCCGGTCGAGCAGGCGCATGATCCCCAGGGACGTCGTCGGGTCCAGGTTTCCCGTGGGCTCGTCGCACAGCAGGATGTTCGGGCGGTTCACGAACGCGCGCGCGATGGCCACGCGCTGCTGCTCGCCACCGGAGAGCTCGTGCGGACGACGCTTCTCCTTGCCGGCCAGCCCGACCATCTCGAGCGTGTCCGGCACGGTGGTCAGGATGTGGTGGCGCGGCTTGCCGATGACCTGCAGCGCGAACGCCACGTTCTCGAACACGGTCTTGTTCGGCAGCAGGCGGAAGTCCTGGAACACGGCGCCGATGTGGCGGCGCAGCGTCGGCACCTTCCACGACGACAGCGTGCCCAGCTCCTTGCCGGCGACGAACACGCGGCCCGCCGACGCCCGCTCCTCGCGGAGCACGAGGCGCAGGAAGGTGGACTTACCGGAGCCGGAGGCGCCGACGAGGAACACGAACTCGCCCCGCTCGACATCCAGGGACACGCGGTCCAGCGCCGGTCGGGCGCCACGCGCGTAGACCTTGGTGACGTTCTCGAATCTGATCACGATGCTCGCGGGGGCCAGGTTCGGGGACGGGGCACTGCTGCTGGCCTGAACGAGCGTAGGCAGGGGCCCCGTGCACCGGCGGTGGTGACACGCCGACGGTTGCCTGTGAGTACGGGCGGGCGTCTGCTTTGGTGCAGAATGTCGGGTCGTCAGGTCCCGGAGCGCAGCTCGGGCTCCTGGTCCGACCGCTCCCCGAGGGTGCCCGCCGGGTCCTCCAGCACATCCGCGAAGGCCACCTCGGCAGCGCCGACCAGCTGCGCGTCCGAACCCAGGTCCGACCGCACCAGCAGCGCCTGCTCCCGGATGGGCCCGAGCGCCCGCGAGTACGACGCGGCCAGTGTCGGCTCCATCGTCGGGTACAGCGCCCCGAGGGTCCCGCCCAGGACGACCACGCGCGGGTTGAACAGGTTGACCAGGCTGGCCAGCCCGAGCCCCACCCACTCCCCCGTCTTGCGCACCCCGGAGATGCTGCGGCGGTTGCCGACGGCGACGTCGTTGAGCACGTCCTCGATGTCGGACTCACGCGGGTCCCGGCCGACCGCACGGATGATCGCGGCGTCGCCGATCTCCGCCTCCCAGCACCCGCGCGCCCCGCACGAGCACACGCGCCCGCCCGGCTTGACCACGATGTGGCCGACCTCGCCCGCGTACCCGCCGGCGCCCTTGAGCAGCTCACCGTCGACGACGACGCCGCCACCGACGCCGACCTCGCCGCGGACGTAGAGCACGTCCTGGGCACCGCGGGCTGCCCCGCGCAGGTACTCGGCGACGACCCCGAGGTCCCCGTCGTTGCCGACGGCGACGGGGTACTCGTGACCGGTGGCCTCACTGAGCAGCTCCGCGAACGGCACCTCGTGCCAGCCCAGCGGAGGCGAGCGCCGTACCAGCCCGTCGGGCTGCCGCACGCTGCCCGGCACCGAGACGACGAGGCCGAGGCACACCGACCCGGGGACCGACTTGGCCTGCATCTCCCGGGCGAGCGTCGCGATGAGCTCGACGACCGCCGGGACGTCGTGCGGCGACGAGCTGTGCAGCCGGCGGCGGACCTGGAGCATGTAGCCGCCCAGACCCACCCGAGCGGCGCCCACGCTCGACGGCGTCACGTCGAACGCGAGCACGTGCACGCTGGTGCTGACCGGTTCCACGACGTTCGACGGCCGGCCCTTGCCGGAGACGACGCCGGGTCGCTCACGTACGAGCCCGAGCTTGACCAGCTCGGAGGTGAGCGACCCGACCGTCGACCGGTTGAAGCCCGTGGAGGCGACCAGGTCCGAGCGCGTGGCAGGCCCGTGGAAGTGCAGCAGGCGGAGGACCGCCGACAGGTTGGCCCGTCGCACGTCGTCCTGCGCAGCCGCGTCGGCCCGCCGGACCGGCGGACCAGCGCCGAGCCGCACCAGCAGCCTCCCTCAGGTTGTCTAGCCGCGTCCCGTGGCTCTTGCGCGCCGACGGGAGATCGCGTCGACGGCTGCAGCTGCCGCCAGCACCGTGCCGGTGACAACGTACTTGACGCCGGACGAGTACCCGAGCAGGGCCATGCCGTTGTCGATGACCGCGATCACCGCACCACCGATGAGGGCGTCGATGATCCGGCCCTTGCCACCGAACAGCGACGTGCCACCGATGACCGCCGCGCCGACGGCGTAGAGCAGCACGTTCGAGCCGCCCGCGTTCGGGTCCACCGACGTCGCGCGCGACGCCGCCAGCACACCGGCGATGGCCGCCATGAACGAGCAGATCATGAAGCACGCCATCTTCACGGCCTTGACGTTGATGCCCGCGCGACGCGTGGCCTCGGCGTTGCCACCGACCGCGTAGATGTGCCGGCCGAACGCCGTCCGCGTGAGCACGAACCCGAGCACCAGCGCGAGCACGACGATGAGCGGCACCACGATCGGCACACCGATGATCGACGTCCGCAACGGGTTGAGGCTGCGCTCCTGGTTGAGGATGGCGACCATCGCGATGACGACCGCACCGAGCGCCACGACCTTGAGCACGACGAGCCCCAACGGAGCTGCGAGCAGCCCGCGCTGGCGGCGCTGACGCCAGGTCACGATGCTCGAACCCGCGTACGCCAGCACGGCGACGATCGCCAGCGCCCAGCCCAGCAGCGGCGGCACGTTCTTGTTCTGCAGCGCGATGATCACCGGGTCGGTGATCGAGATGTTGCCGCCCGCGCCGATGATGAGCAGCACGACGCCTTGGAACGCCAGGAACGCGGCCAACGTCGTGACGAACGACGGGATGCCGACGCGGGCGACCAGGGTGCCGATGAGCAGGCCGATGACGATGCCGGTGCCGAGGGCCGCGAGCAGCGCCACGTACCAGGACCAGTGGTAGACCGTCAGGCCGGTCGCGAGGACGGCGCCGCAGACACCCGACGCGAAGCCGGCCGACAGGTCGATCTCGCCCAGCAGCAGGACGAAGACGAGACCCATGGCGATGGTCACGACGACCGCGCCCTGTTGGAACAGGTTGGCGATGTTCAGCGTCGACGGGAACGTGTTCGGCTTGAGGACGACGAACACGAGCGTGAGGACGGCCAGCGCGAGGATGGCCGGCAGCGAACCCATGTCGCCGCCGCGCACCTTGCTGACGTAGTTGCCGACCGCCTCGCTGAACGTGGGCTGCTCGACCGAGCCGGCCAGCAGCGACGGCGAAGCGGATGCCGGAGGAACCGTGGACGTGCTCATGCGGAGGTGCTCCCGTTCGTGGTCGTCGCGTCGCTCGTCGTCGCTGTCGCGCTCGTCGCACGCTCCGGTGCGTCCGGCGAGATCTTCGGTGCGACGGCACCCGGTGCCATGCCCGCAGACCCGCTGGTGATGAGCTCGATGACCTCGGTGCGCGAGGTGTCCTTGGTGCGGACCTGCGCCGCCGTCTGCCCCAGGTAGAGCACGTTGATCGAGTCCGCGACCTCGAAGACGTCGTTCATGTTGTGCGAGACCAGCACGACCGCGAGGCCCGCGTCGGCGAGCCTCCTGACCAGCTGGAGCACCTGCTCCGTCTGGGCGACGCCGAGGGCTGCGGTGGGCTCGTCGAGGATGACGAGCTTGGAGTTCCACAGCACGGCCCGCGCGATGGCGACGGTCTGGCGCTGGCCTCCGGAGAGGCTGGCCACGTGCTGGCGGATGGACCGGACGGTCCGCACCGACAGGCTGGCGAGGACCTCCGCGGCGCGCGTCTCCATCGCCGACTCGTCGAGCCGGAAGCCCTTCTTGAGCTCGCGTCCGAGGAACATGTTGTGGACGATGTCGAGGTTGTCGCACAGTGCGAGGTCCTGGTACACCACCTCGACGCCCAGCGCGTTGGCGTCGGCCGGCGAGCTGATGTGCGTCGCCTCGCCCTCGAAGAGCACCTCGCCCGCGTCGAACGGGTAGATGCCGGCGACGCACTTGATCATCGTCGACTTGCCGGCGCCGTTGTCACCGACCAGCGCCGTGACCTCACCGGCCCGGGCGACCAGGTCGACGCCGCGCAGCGCGTGCACCGCGCCGAAGTTCTTCCGCCCTCCCCGGACCTCGAGGGTCGGCGGTGGGGCCAGGTCGGGTGCGGCATGCGCTGCTTGTGTCATCGTCCACCTCGTGGGGTCCGTCGGTTCACCCCGCGTCGTCGCGGGTCTGTGCAGGTTCGTCGGCAGCTCTCGGGCGACGTCGTCGTCGCGGTCCGGCGTCGTTCTCCGGACGCCAGGCCGGGGCCGGCCGCTCGCGCGGACCGGCCCCGCCTGGTCACCGCCGGTGGTCGGTCGACCACCGGCGGTGTCATGCGTCAGGAGATGCCGGCCTCGGCGCACTTGTCCGCGTAGTCGGCCGTGCAGACGGCGTCCTTCGTGGTGTACCCGTCGGCGATGACGTCCTTGACGTTGTCGAAGTAGATCGCCTGCGGGTCGAGCAGGACGGCCGCGACCATCCCGCCGGACTCGGTGTCCTCGACCTCGCCAGTCGCCAGGTCAGCGGTGTCCTCACCCTTGGCGGCAGCGATGGCCAGCGCCGCAGCGGCGTCGGCCTCCTTCTTGACGGCCTTGTAGACGGTCATGCACTGGTCGCCCGCGAGGATGTTCTGCAGGCCCTGGTCCGTCGCGTCCTGACCGGTCACCGGGACGGTGCCGTTCACGCCGTTCTTCTTCAGGATGGCGATCGCGGCGTTGCCGAGACCGTCGTTGGCCGCGAGGACGCCGTCGATCTTGCCGGCGTTCTCGGTGTACATCTGCTCGAAGATCGTGCCGGCCTGCTGGTTGTCCCAGTCGGGCACGGCCTGGTCCGCGACCACGGTGTACTCGCCGCTCGTCGTCTTCTGCTGCAGCGCGGCAACGGCACCCGCCTTGAACAGCGTGGCGTTGTTGTCCGTCGGCGAGCCGTTGAGCATCGCGATGTTCGCCGTCGTCTTCCCGGCGTCGTCGAGGCACTTCTGCAGGCCCTCGCCCTGGAGCTGTCCGACCTTGGTGTTGTCGAACGACACGTAGAAGTCCGCGCCGCCGCCCAGCGTGAGCCGGTCGTAGTCGATCGTCGCGATGCCCTGGGCCTGCGCCTTCTGCAGCACCGCCTTGCCGGACCCGGAGTCCAGGTTGACGATCATGAGGACGTTGACGCCGCTCGTGATCATCTGGTCCGCGATCGTCTGGAACTGGGTCTTGTCACCCTGGGCGTTCTGGATGTCGTAGTCCACACCCGCGGCCTCGAAGGCCTCCTTCAGGTACTTGGCGTCGGCGGTCTCCCACCGTGCCGAGGACTTGGTGTCGGGGAGGATCACACCGACCTTGGGCGTGACCTCACCGCCGTCGCCGCTTGCCGTGTCGCTCCCACTGGGCGTGTCGTCGCTGCCACAACCGGCCAGCAGCAAGCCGGAGGCCATGACAGCCGCCGTCGCCAGGATCATGCTTCGTCGCATCGTGCTCCCTCTCTGGACGACGCCCCGTTGCGCTCGTCTCCACCCGGCGCTTTTCGGACGCTCGGACTATGTTGCGGGCGACAACATATGGCCGGCAGGGATGTGTCACAAGGTCAGAACCGCTTTCCGTGGTCAAACCGTGACCTTGCTGGCCAAGCAAGCGCTTTCTGGCGCGTCCGATTCGCCCACCTGGCTTAACCATGTTCCCCCCGGCAACAAACCCCGCTACCGCCAGCGGACTCGCTCCGCCTCCGCGGCCGGTCCGCACGTGACCGCGTCCGGACGGCGCCGAGCTCGGGGCCCGGTCCGCCTACGGACGTCCGCAGGATCGAGCGTCGGGACGACCGGATGTGCGGACGTCAGCGCCCGACCACCGGGACGTCCGCACGATCGAGCGTCCGGACGACCGGATGTGCGGACGTCAGCGGTCGTTGTGCGTCGAGCTTCTAGGCCGCTCTGCTCGGACGTGGCGACGGCCAGCATCACGAAGGACGCCGTGCCTTCGTGCGTCAGGTCAGGAGGCCGCGTTCTCCGCGGACCGGCGCCAGCGGATGCCTGCCTCGATGAAGTCGTCGATGTCGCCGTCGAACACCGCGGCCGGGTTGCCCACCTCGTGCTCGGTCCGCAGGTCCTTGACCATCTGGTATGGCTGCAGGACGTACGAGCGCATCTGGTCGCCCCAGCTGGCCTTCACGTCCCCGGCGAGCGCCTTCTTCTTGGCGTCGTCCTCGGCCTTGCGGACCAGGAGCAGGCGGGACTGCAGCACGCGGAGCGCGGCGGCGCGGTTCTGGATCTGGGACTTCTCGTTCTGCATCGACACGACGATGCCGGTGGGGATGTGCGTCATGCGCACCGCGGAGTCGGTGGTGTTGACCGACTGGCCGCCCGGGCCGGACGAGCGGAAGACGTCGACCTTGATCTCGGACTCGGGGATGTCGATCGAGTCGTTCGACTCGATCAGCGGGATCACCTCGACGGCCGCAAAGCTCGTCTGGCGCCGGCCCTGGTTGTCGAACGGCGAGATGCGGACCAGGCGGTGCGTGCCGGCCTCGACGGACAGGTTGCCGAACGCGTACGGCACCTTGACCTCGAACGTCGCCGACTTCAACCCGGCCTCCTCCGCGTAGGAGGTGTCGAGCACCGTCGTGGGGTACCCGTGCCGCTCCGCCCAGCGCAGGTACATGCGCAGCAGCATCTCGGCGAAGTCCGCGGCATCGACGCCACCGGCGCCGGCGCGGATGGTGACGACCGCCTCGCGCTGGTCGTACTCCCCTGCAAGCAGCGTGCGGACCTCGAGCTCGCCGAGGTCCTTCTTGATCTTCACCAGGTCGGCCTCGGCCTCGGCGAGGGTGTCCTCGTCGTTCTCCTCGAGCGCCATCTCGACGAGGGTCTCCAGGTCGTCGATCCGGCCGTCGAGCTTGCTCATCCGGTCCAGCTCGGCCTGCGTCGACGACAGGGCGCTCGTGATCTTCTGCGCGGCGTCCGGGTCGTCCCACAGGTCGGGTGCCGAGGCCTGCTCCGACAGGCTCGCGACCTTCGCCAGGAGCGCGGTCGGGTCGCTCACCGCCTGGATGGTGCCCAGGGTGGTGCGAAGATCGCGGATCGCGGTGGGAAAGTCGGTGGTGGCCACAACCGTCCAGGCTACCGGGTCCGCGCTGCCCGATCTCCCCGGCGACGACTCAGGACGGTGTCGTCAGGACCCGCGCGCGACCGACTCCGCCTCCAGCGCGATCCCGTCGGACCACGGAGCCAGCACCCAGCTCATGAGCACCGGCCGGACCACGGCGCCCAGGCGGACCTGCGCGGACTTCCCGTCGGGCGTCGAGGCGTCGAGGACCGCGAACTCGTCCCAGGCCTCGGCGGCGGCTGCGTTCTCCTGCAGGTAGCCGTCGACCGACGCCCGGACCGAGACGTCGGTGAGCGGGAGACCGCCGGTCCCGGCGGCCTCCTGACCGGCGCCCGGGACGAAGTACCGGTTGTCGCCGACCGCGTCGGCTCCCTCCAGCGCGAGCAGGTCCGCGAGCGCGAGCAGGCGTTTGCGCTCCAGGTGCACCCCGGCGGCGGACACGACGACGGTCAGCAGGAGCAGTGCGACGACCACGAACCCGAGAGTCAGGATCATCACCTGCCCGTCGTCTCCCGCCGTCCGCCGCGACCCTCCGATCGAGGCGGCCCGGAACGCGCTACTCATCGGTGGTCCGGTACGTGTCGACCGGCGCGACCCGCTCGGCACTGACCGGAACCTCGAGCGGGATGACGTCCCGGACGAAGCTCGGCACGAACGGCAGCGGCACCCGCACCTCGATCCGCGCGGACACGGCGCTGCCTGGTGCCAGGCACGGCACCGCCGAGCAGGTCAGCACGAGCGCCGTGGCAGGGTCGTCGTCGAAACCCTGGTCGTGCAACGCGATCCCGACCGCAGCGACCGCCCGCTCGGCGCCCTCGTCGGCACCGTCGGCCGCGACGTACGTGCGTGCGGCCTCGCGTGCCGCGCCCTCCGTGGCGAACATCGCAGCCTCGAGGCGCCCGAGCGTCAGCACCAGGTACACCAGGGGGATCAGCAGCACGAGCGAGAGTCCGAGGAACTCGATCACGGAGCTGCCGTCCTCCCCCGTCAGCCGTGCCCGGCGCTCGGCACACCACCCGGTCACGGCTCCTCGACCAGCGCGTGCCCCCGGACCGTCAGGGTGCCCGCCGGACCGACGAGACCCACCAGCGGCAGCGGCGCCTCCACCTCGACCTCCACGACCTCGAGACCGTCCAGCGTGGTCCGCCCGGCGCTCACCCCCTGGGCGTACGCCGGTGACAACGACTGCGCGACGAGATCCCTTGCCCACTGCGCGCCGTCGGCCGGCTCGTGCCCGGCCAGCGCGCCGTACCGGGCGCCCTCCCCGGCGGAGTCGACGAGCGTGTTGCGCACGTGCAGCACGATGGTCAGCTGCAGCACGGCCACGAACAGCACCGTGACCAGGCCACCGACGAGGGCGAAGTCGACGATCGCCGACCCCGCGTCCCCCGTCAGGGCGCCTTGACGCTGTTGATGGCGTCCTCGAACACCGTGGCGAGCGCATCGCCGGCGACCACCCACAAGGCGGTCACCAGGCCTGCGGTCATCAGGGTCACCAGGACCCAACCGGGCACGTCGCCCCGCTCGGGTCCACCGCGTCGGACGCGCCCGCGCGCTCCGCTCCACGTGGTCGTCCCCCACACCAGCGAGCCCCACAGCGCCGCTCCGATACGCGACGTCGGCCGGTCCCCCGCGCTCCCCGCCTGACTCTCGGTCCCGCCCGTCATCGGTTCTCCCTTCATCGGGCGCCGTCGCGGCGCCATGAACGATTCCTGCGTCGGTCACAGACCGACCCGCAGGACCACCATCGAGGGGAAGACGGCGAAGACGACGGTCACCGGCAGGATCAGGAAGACCACCGGGACCATCATCAGCACCTCCTTGCGCCCACCGGTCTCCATGAGGGCGCGACGGCCCTCCTCACGCACGTCCTGGGCCTGCGCGCGCAGGACGTCGGCCAGCGGTGTTCCACGCTCGACCGCCACGGCGACACCCTCGGCGAAGCGCGCGAGCGCGGGCAGCCCGGTCCGGTCGGCCAGGTTGTCCAGCGCCACGGTCAGCGGTGCCCCTGCGCGCGCGTCCGCCAGGGTCCGCGCGAGCTCCGCGGTCAGCTCACCGTGCGTGGACCGCACGACGCGCTCCAGGGCGCCGATGGCCCCCTCGCCCGCGCCGACCGCGAGCGCGAGCAGCTCCGCGATCGTCGGGAGCTCGGTGAGCATCCGGGACTCACGGGCCCGGAGCTCGCGCGTCAACGCCCAGTCGCGCGCGAGCACCGCGGTCAGACCGCAGACCGCGACCAGCACCACGAGGGCGAGCACCCCGCCGCCGCGCGTCGCAGCGAGCACCAGCGCGAGGGCGAGCCCTGCTGCCAGGCCGAGGACGCCCCAGACCACCTGCCCTGCGCGGAACTGCTCCACCGTCTCGGTGCGGCCCGCCCGACTCAGTCGGCGTCGCAGCTCGGCCGTGGGTGAGCCGAGGCGTGTGACCAGCCGGACGGCGTCCGTCATCACCGGGGCGACCAGCCGCTCGACCGTCGCGAACGGTCCCCGCACGCTGGGCGCGCGCAGCAACCCGGACGCGGTGGTCTGCGGGCGCAGGTACGGGGCGAGCCGCTGGTCGAGGCTGATCCGACGGGACCGCAGCCGCAGCACGACGATCGTCAGTCCGAGCCCACCGAGCAGACCCACGAGTGCGCCCACCACACCCGGGCTCACCGCAGCACCCGCGGGTCGTCCGGGAGCCGGGCGATGCGCAGCATGATGAGGTACGCGACGATCGTGCACGCGCCGCCGATGGCGAGGACGGCGAAACCGGCAGGGGTGTCGTACGCGGCCGCGGCCTCCGGTCGCGTGGCCAGCATCGCCAGGACGATCCACGGGGCCGCGACCGCGAGCCGCGCCGCGTACACCGTCCAGCTCTGCCGCGCCTCCAGCTCGCCGCGCGTGCGGACGTCCTCGCGCAGGAACGTCGAGAGGGTCCGCAGGAGCCGGCCGAGATCCGTGCCGCCGACGTCGCGGGTCAGACGCAGAGCCTCGACGATCCTGTCCGCGACGGGGTCCGCGAGCCGGGCCTTGAGCGCGTCGAGGCTCTCACCGAAGCGCCCGGTCGCCCGGTAGTCCTCGGCGAACGCCGTGAACGCCTCGCGCAGCTCCACCGGTCCGCGCTCCCCGATCTGGGCGACGGCCTCCGGCAGCGCCAGCCCGGCGCGGATCCCCGATCCCAGGTGGTCGACGACCTCGGGCCAGAGCTGTCGGAGCCGCGCGCGGCGACGGCGAGCCCGTCCCCGCACGACCGCCCACGGCGCGATCGCGGCGAACACGGCGAAGCACAGCGCGATGGACGGGATCCGCGTCAGCACCGTGCCCAGGAGCAGGACGACCAGGCCGAGCATCACGCTCGTCGCCACGAGCCCTCCGGGCGTCACGCCCGCCACTCCCGCCTGGACCAGGGCGTCCTGGGTCCGGGTGTGCCAGCCGGTGGCACGAGTCGAGGTGGCTCCGGCCGGCTGGGCCCAGAACGACCACCAGATGCAGGCGACCCCGGCCCCGAGCAGCAGCCCGAAGACGACCCCCATCAGCTCCGCCCTCGCAGCAGCGCGGCCAGGTCGATCCCCGTGCGGGCGAACCGCTCGGGGTGCGGAGGGTAGCCGTCGGCCCGGACCAGGTGTCCGTCACGGGCGTGGAACACGTCGGCGGTCTCCACGATCCCCTGCTCGACGCGGCCGGGGACCGCGACGATCTCCCGCACCAGGCGCCGACCACCGGCGTCCAGGTCGAGGTGCACGACGAGGTCGACGGCCGAGGCGACGGTGGGGACCACGAACCGGTCCGACACGTTCTCTCCGGCGAGCAGCGGCAGCGTGCAGAGCTTGGTCAGCGCCTCGCGTGCCGAGTTCGCGTGGATGGTGCACATCGCCGGCACGCCGGCGTTCAGTGCGATCAGCAGGTCGAGTGCCTCAGCCTCGCGCACCTCTCCGACGAGCAACCGGTTCGGCCGCATGCGCAGGGCTTCCTTCACCAGCCGGCGCAGGGGGATCTCGCCTGTGCCCTCCAGACTCGGCTGGCGGCACTGCATCGCCACCCAGTCCCGCGCGACGAGCCGCAGCTCGAAGACCTCCTCGCACGTGATGACCCGCTCCCGGGCCGGGATGGCCCCGGCCAGAGCGTTGAGCAGCGTGGTCTTGCCCGCCTGGGTCCCGCCGGAGACGAGCACGTTGAGCCCGGCACGGACGGCCGCCTGCAGGAACGCGGCCGCGTGCGGCGTCAGCGTCCCGAGCCCGACGAGCTCGTCGAGGGTCGTCGCCCGCACCACGTACTTGCGGATGTTCACGGACCAGTGCCGCCGCGTGACGTCCGGGATCACTGCGTGCAGCCGCTCGCCGCCCGGGAGGCTGGCGTCCACGAACGGGCTGGAGAGGTCGAGCCGGCGTCCCGAGACCTTCAGCATCTTCTCGACGAGGTCCCGGACCTGGCCGTCCGTGAGGATCGTCGTCGTCAGCTCCGCCTCACCGCGCCGCGCGACGAACACCTGCGTGGGCGAGTTGATCCAGATCTCCTCGACCTCCGGGTCGTCGAGGTACTTCTGCAGCGGACCGAGGCCGGCCACCGCGTCGACCACCGACTTGTGCGCGGCCACGGCGTCCACCAGGGGCGGGACCGCACCGACGACCGAGCGCTCGTCGTAGTCGGCGATCGCGTCCGTCACGAGCGCCACGACGCCGGGACGGTCCCGGACGGGGTCGAGCCCCCGCCGCCGGATCAGCTCGCGGACCTCGGTCTCGAGGATCGCCACACCGTCCACGGTGCTCCTCCTCGGCCTGGTCACAGGTGCCCGGTTCATCCGTCATGTCCGGTTGCACGCTCGGCGGAACCCTAGGGGACATCGCGGGGGTGACACATCCCACTGTCCACAGGCGGGACTCCGCGGCGGGCAGGGACCTAGGGCCCACGCCCGGAGCAACCGGCCTTGCGACACTTGTCGTGACATCGAGCAGGAGTTCGACGACCGACGTTCGGCGCTGTCATCCGCGTCGGGCCGGTTCCTGGGCCTGAGCGCCCGCCGACCATCCTGCCGAGCACCTGCGACGGCCCGTCGCACGCACCCCATCGGCCTGAGGACTCGTCCCATGCATGCCCGCACGCTCGCTGCTGCCGCGATCACGGCCGCGCTCGTCCTGCTCCCCACCGCCGCGCACGCCGGCTCCGACAGCCCGACGCCCTACACGGTCACGGCCGCCGGGCTCACGCTTCCCACCGGCACGACGTTCGAGGAGCAGGGCCACATCAACTACCGCGTGACCGCCCTCGACGGCACGGGTGAGCGGACCTTCAACGTCCACCAGGCCGTCCCGCACAACAACGTCTGGCCGGCGGCGGCGTATGTCGGTCAGAGCTACTACGCGTGGACCGACCACCCGTCGTTCGCCGCGGCGTTCCCGGACGGGTACTGCGTCACCTGGGTCCAGGTGAGCCTGTTCGACGAGCACTTCGGCGAGGGCGGGCAGCCCCCCGCCTGCACCGACCCCGGCTCGCCGGTCGACCCGACGGACCCGGTCGACCCGACGGAGCCGACGGAGCCGACGGACCCGACCGACCCGGTCGACCCGACCGACCCGGTCGACCCGACGGACCTGACCGACCCAGTCGTCCCGACGGACCCGACGGACCCGGCCGTCCCGCTCGGCCCGACGGACCCCACGGGCCCCGTGATCCCGACCGACCCCACCGACCCTGCCGTCCCGACGGACCCGACGGATCCCCCCGTCACGGTCGACCCCGGCGAGCCGACGGACACCGTCCTGCCGGTCGACCCCACGGAGCCGGTCTCGGAGGTGCTCGCCACGGACGACGCCTTCCAGAGTGAGGTCCTCGCTGGCCGGCTCGCGTCGACGGGTGGCTCGGCCGGCCCGCTGGTCGTGGCGGGCCTCGTCGCGCTCGTCGGTGGCACGGCCCTCCTGGTGATGGTCGGCCGCCGGGACGACAACGAGACCGAGAGCTGACCGCGACCGGACACGTGGCCCGATCCCCCCGGCTCGTGGGCGGTGCCCACTAGCGTGTGAGCGTGCACACGACTCTCACCACCCCCCTCCCGACCGGCCGCCAGCACGTCCTCGAGCTCGGGGGCCAGCGGGCTGTCGTCACGGCCGTCGGCGCGAGCCTGCGCGAGTACACGGTCGACGGCCGGGACGTCGTCCTGCCGTTCGACGACGCCGACATCGCGCCGGCGTTCTCGGGCGCGGTGCTCGCCCCGTGGCCGAACCGCCTGCGCGACGGCGTGTACTCCTACGACGGGCACGCGTTCGAGGTCCCGCTGACGGAGCACCTCCGGCACACCGCGCTGCACGGCCTCGTCGCGAGCACGACCTTCCAGACGGTCGACGCCGACGCGACGTCCGTGACCCTCGAGCACGTCATCGTCCCGACCCACGGGTACCCGTGGCCGGTGCGCGTACGGCTCATCTACACGCTGACCGACGCCGGCCTGCACGTGTCGGCAGAGGGGACGAACCTCGGCGCGACGACCGCGCCGTACGGCATCGGGTTCCACCCGTGGCTGTCCCCCGGCGACGGCCAGGTGGACGACTGCACGTTGCAGGTCGATGCCGCGCGGCACGTCACGGTCGACGACCGGCTGCTGCCGACGGGGACCGAGCGGGTGGCGGGCGACAGCGACCTGCGCGCCCCGCGCGTCCTGCGCGGCCTCGACCTGGACGACGCGTGGGTCGACGTCGTGCGTGACGCGGACGGGCTGTCGTGGATCCGCCTGGGCTGCCCGGACGGGCGCACGGTCGCGATGTGGGCGGATGCCGCGACCCAGGCCTGGCAGGTGTGCACGGGCGACACGGTCGCGCAGATCTCGCGTCGGGGGGTCGCTGCGGAGCCGATGACCTGCATCGCCGACGCGTTCCGGACCGGGAACGACCTGGTGCACCTGGCGCCGGGCGCCAGCCACACGATCACCTGGGGTCTCGCGCTCCTCTGAGTCGGGACCCGTCGCGGAGGCTACCGGCCTCAGCCGTCATAGTACTCGCCGTCGGCCTGGACGCCCTTGGTGTACTCCCAGTGCCAGCGCTCGTACGGACCGCTGCCACCGGGCTGCGCCCAGGCGGGGTTCTCCCAGCCGTACGTCGGTGCGTTCTCGGTGATCCAGGCCCACTTCGCGCCGGACGTCTGGTCCTGGCAGAGGTCGACGGCCAGTCCCCAGCCGTGGTTGCTCTTGCCGGGGACCGCGGCGAGGCCGCCCTTCTGCGCCTTGACGGCCCGCTGCGCGGCCAGCGTGCGGTAGCCGCCGCTGATGCACAGGTCGCCGCCGAACCGCGCGGCGAACGCCTGGTTGAACTCGGCGAGCGAGACCGCCGCATCCGCTCGCAGCTGCGTGTGGTTGTCCCACAAGTTGCACAGGTCGGAGGTCTTGAGCAGACCGTTCTGGCCGGCGGGGCGCAACGAGCCGTCGCAGCCGGGGAGTGCGGACCGGTCCTCGGTCCGGCTGGCAGCGGCCAGGCCGCGCGCCTGGAGCGCACCGTCGGTCGCCATCAGGGACGTCGGGGGCTGGGCGGCCGCTGCCGACCCGGCCAGCGCCGAGACGGTGCTGGGGAGCGTGGAGTCGGCGAGCGCGTCGGAGCCGAACGCCACCGAGCTGGGCACGAGCCCCTGGCTCACCGGGATGACGACCGTGATGCCCGCCAGGACGCCGAGCACGCCGAGTCGCGCGGCGGCGCGGGTGGGCTTGCGGGAGCGACGCTTGATCGTGCCGTGAGCCGTGACCTCGAGCTCCGGCACGTCCTCGAGCTCCGGTACAGGTGCAGCGAGCACCGGCGCGGCGGGAGCAGGCGCGTCCAGCCGGATCGCCGTGGTGGGCGCAGCGGCCCTGATCGACGTCGGGACCGTGGGCGCCGCGACCGAGCGCGGCGCAGGTGCGAGGGGCGACTCGATGCGTGCGGGCAGGGTGGGGAGCGGCATCGGCGCACGCGAGGCGCTGAACGGCGCGGGAGCCGCAGACTGCCGCGGCGGGGCCGCAGCGGGTGCCGCTGCACGGGCCTGCGGCGGGGGGACCGGTGCGGTGGCGCGGGCAGGCGGGGCGACCGGCGAGGCAGCGCGAGCCTGCGACGGCGTCGGTGAGCCGGCGCGGCCAGGGAGCGAGGCCGTCGGTGACGCTGCGCGGGTCTGCGGTCCGGCGGACCAGGCCGAGCGGGCCTGCGCCGGGGGCGTGGATCGCGCGAGCGCCTCGGTGACCGGCTGGTGCGGTGCGGCGGGTCCGTGGTGCGCCCAGGACGGCACGTGGTGCGCGGCCGGGGAGTCGGGATCCGGTCGCGTGCCGGCCGTGGGGATGGACCCGGACTCCGACCTGCGCTGGGCCTCACGGAGGCTGCGACGGGTGGGGGGTGCCGTCACGGGCTCCTCGCTGTGCGACCCCACGACACCTCCCGTCCGTTCACGCGTCTCTGATCTGCCGCGACGTCGTCGTCGGGTGCGCTGCGGGCGACCCGGCGACGTGCGGTCACGAAACCATAACGGCTCGTCGACACGCATCCAACCCCCTGGACGCGCGTCCAGTCCGAGAATTGGACATTCCGGGCGACACGCGGTGCGACACGCCGACAGAGCGCACGCGATCCCCACATCTGGACCAACGATCAGGACAGCTGGTCCCGCTGCATCGCGTCGCGCACCTCGCCCACGAGCTCTTCGAGGATGTCCTCGAGGAACACGACACCGACGGTCCGGCCGTCCTCGTCCACCCGCGCCAGGTGCGCCCCCGACCGCTGCATGGCCGCGAGCGCGTCCTCCACCTCGTCCTGCGGGCCGACCACCGCGAGCGCCCGCACGCGCCACGGCGGCACGGGCACGGACCGCGCGGGCTCGTCGGCGTAGAGGACGTCCTTGAGGTGCAGGTACCCCGTCGGCACCCCCGCGTCGTCGACCACCGGGAACCGGCTGAACCCGGTCCGGGCGACCAGCCTCTCGACGTCCTCGGGCGTGCTGCCGCCGCCGACGGTCACCAGCGAGCCGGTCCTGATCATGACGTCGGCCGCCGTCTTGTCCGAGAACTCCAGGGCGCCGGCCAGCAGCCCTTGCTCGTCGTCGAGGAGGCCCTCGGCCTGGGACCGCTCGACGATCGACTGGACCTCCTGCGCGGTGAACGCGGAGGCCACCTCGTCCTTGGGCTCGACCCCGACGAGCCGCAGCGCGTGGTTGGCGATCCAGTTCAGCGCAGCGATGATCGGGCGCACGACGCGCGCGACCCAGACCAGCGGCGGGCCGAAGAGCAGGACCGCGCGGTCGGGTCCGGCCACGGCGAGGTTCTTGGGCACCATCTCGCCGAGCACGACGTGCAGGTAGACCACGATCGCGAGCGCGACGACGAACGAGATCGGGTGGGTGAGGCTCTCGCTGACGCCGAGCGCGTGCAGCGGCGCCTCGATGAGGTGGGCGATCGCGGGCTCGGCGACGACGCCGAGGCTCGTCGAGCAGACCGTGATGCCCAGCTGGGCGCACGCGAGCATGAGGGAGACGTTCTCCATCGCCCACAGGACCGTCTTGGCGCGCCGGTCGCCTTCGCGGGCGAGGGGCTCGATGGCGCTGCGGCGGGCGGAGATGATGGCGAACTCGGCGCCCACGAAGAACGCGTTCGCGGCGAGCAGCAGCGCGCCGAGGACCAGCGCGACGGTCGAGCTCATGACTCGTCCTCGTCGTCGGTCTCGACCGCGCGCACGCGCACCCGCTCCACGCGGCGGCCCGCCATGGCCTCGACCTGGAGGAGGACCCGGTCGACGACGATCTCGTCGCCCACGCTCGGGATCCGCCCCAGCTCGAACATCAGCAACCCGCCGAGGGTCTCGTAGGGTCCGTCCGCGGGGACGTGCAGCCCGGTGACCTCGGCCAGCTCGTCGGGGCGCAGCACCCCGGGCAGCTGCCACGAGCCGTCGGCCGACCGGGTGGTGGAGGCCCGTCGGCGGTCGTGCTCGTCCGCGACGTCCCCGACGAGCTCCTCGACGACGTCCTCGAGCGTGACCACCCCGGAGGTGCCGCCGTACTCGTCGACGACCACGGCCATCTGCAGGCCGAGCTCGCGCAGCTCGACGAGCAGGGGGCCCAGGTGCACGGTCTCGGGCACGCGCGGCGCCTCGACCATGAGGGCGGCCGCAGGCACGTCGGACCGGCGCTCGTACGGGACACCGATCGCGCGGCGCAGGTGCACCAGCCCGACGATGTCGTCGCTCGAGTCACCGATGACGGGGAACCGGGAGTGCCCGGTGCGCCGGGCCCGGTCGACGACGTCGGCCGCCGACTCCTCGCGGCGCACGACGACGAGCCGCAACCGGTCCGTCATGACGTCGACGGCGGTGAGCTCGGTGAACTCGATCGAGTTGGTGAGCAGCGTCGCGGTGGACTCGTCGAGCGTGCCGACCTCCGCCGAGCGCCGCACCAGCGCGGCGAGCTCCTGCGGCGAGCGCCCGCCGGACAGCTCCTCGCGCGGCTCGACCCCGAAGCTGCGCAGCAGGGCGTTCGCGCTGCCGTTGAACGCGACGATCAGCGGTCGCAGGGCGCTGGTGAACCCGCGCTGCAGCGGCGCGACCATGCGGGCGGTGGGCAGCGGCCGGCTGATCGCCAGGTTCTTGGGGATGAGCTCGCCGACGACCATCGAGAAGCCGTTCACCAGGATGATCGCCAGGATGCCGGCGACGATGCCGCCGACCACCTGACCGAGCACGGACTCCTCGAGCGGGAGCTGCAGCAGCCGGACGACGGCGGGCTGCGTGGTGTACCCGAGCAGGACCGTGGTCAGGGTGATGCCGAGCTGGGCGCCGGACAGCTCCGTCGACAGACGGCGCAGCGCCTTGAGGACCGATTGGCTGCGCCGGTCGTCGGGCGAGGTCTGGCTCTCGACCAGACCCGGGTCGAGCGTCACGAGCGAGAACTCGCTGGCGACGAACACCGCGGTACCGAGCGTGAGCAGGATGCCCAGCCCGACCAGGAGCCACTCGATCAGCACGCCGGGCCGCCGGCCTCACGACGAGCGCCGACCCGGAGGTCGGCGCTGGTGAGGACAGGAGAGAAGAGGAAGAGGTGGCCGGCATGGTCTCCTCCGGGCGCATCGGCCCGGGAGTGACGCCGGCAGCGACTTGAGCTGCTCATGGTGGGCTCGATCATACGGGCGGCCACGCGTCTTCACACGGCCCGACCATCAACAGAGAGTGATCCGTGCGTCGCTGTGCCACCCTGGCGACATGGCGAACGTGAGCGGTGGGCCGACGACGGCCGGCGGAGCTGCCGGCACGACGGTCCTGGTGGTGGAGGACGAACCGGCGATCGCGCAGGCGATCGTGCACCGGCTCTCGGCGGAGGGCTGGACGGTCGAGGCGGTCGGCGACGGGCTCGCCGGGGTCAGTGCGGCATCGCGGCTGCGACCGGACGTCGTGGTGCTCGACGTGATGCTCCCCGGCATCGACGGCCTCGAGGTGTGCCGACGGATCCAGGCCGAGCGTCCGGTCCCCGTGCTGATGCTCACCGCGCGGGACGACGAGACGGACATGCTGATCGGTCTCGGCGTCGGCGCCGACGACTACATGACGAAGCCCTTCTCGATGCGCGAGCTGGTGGCGCGCACCAAGGCGCTGCTGCGTCGCACCGAGCGAGCCACGCGGGCCGCAGAGATGGCGTCCGCCGAGCAGCCCGACCCCCCGCTCGTCCTCGGCGACGTCACCGTCGACCGTGCTCAGCGGCGCGTCCTGCGCGGGGACACCGAGGTGCACCTGACCCCGACGGAGTTCGACCTCCTGCTCGCCCTGGCGGCGACACCGCGCACGGTCCTGACCCGGGAGCGGCTGCTCGCGGAGGTGTGGGACTGGGTCGACGCCAGCGGCACCCGGACGGTCGACTCCCACATCAAGGCGCTGCGCCGCAAGCTCGGCCCGGACCTGATCCGCACGGTGCACGGCGTCGGGTACGCGTTCGAGCCGAGCGACGGCACCACCGGGGCCGACGGGCCCAGCGGGGCGAGCGTCCCCGAGGGCGCGTGAACGCACCCCGGCACGTCCGCGGCGAGTTCGCCAAGTCGCGGCTCCCGGACATCCGGCCGCTGGACCGGCTGAGCTCGATCAAGATCAAGCTCGGCGTGCTCGTCGCGGCCACCGTGACCGCGGCCGCGTTCATCACCTGGCTGGGGCTCTACAACCACCTGGGTCCGTCGCGGACGCTGCCCATCGCGATCGTCGGGTCGCTGATCGTCACGCAGCTGCTGGCGCGGGGCATGACGTCGCCGCTCCGGGAGATGACCTACGCGGCACGACGGATGGCCGCCGGCGACTACAGCCGTCGCGTCCAGGCGACCAGCCTGGACGAGGTGGGCCAGCTGGCGGACGCGTTCAACATGATGGCCGACGACCTCGAGCAGGCCGACGTGTTCCGGCGCGAGCTCATCGCCAACGTCTCCCACGAGCTGCGGACGCCGGTGACCGCGCTGCAGGCCCAGCTCGAGAACATCGTCGACGGCGTCACGGAGGCGGACCCAGCGACCATGCAGGCGGCGCTGGCGCAGACCGAGCGCCTCGGCCGGCTGGTGACCTACCTGCTGGACCTGTCGCGGCTGGAGGCGGGCGACGTCCCGCTCGAGATCCTCGACGTGCGGCTGCAGGACTTCCTGGAGGAGGCGGCCGAGGGCGCGATGCTCGTCGGTGCCGCCAAGCGGCTGACCTTCCCGGTCGTCGTCGAGCCGGCGGACCTCACCGTCCCCGCCGACCCGGACCGTCTGCACCAGGTCGTCGCGAATCTCCTCCACAACGCGGTGCGGCACTCCCCCGCCGACGACGAGGTGCGGCTCGAGGCGCGGCTGGTGGGTACCGAGGTGCGCATCGACGTGGTCGACCACGGCCCGGGCATCTCCCTCGAGCAGCGCCCGCACGTGTTCGAGCGGTTCGTGCGCGGCAACAACCCGGCGGTCACCGGTCAGGTCTCGACGGGTGGCACCGGACTGGGTCTGGCGATCGTGCGGTGGGCGGTCGAGCTGCACGGCGGGCGGATCGAGGTCGCGGACACCGATGTCGGCTGCACGATGCGAGTGACCCTGCCCGCGGTCAGCCGGACCGCCGCCTGACCTTGTGTTCTAGTCCCGCTAGAACACTAGGCTCTGGGGGCATGACCTCCGACGGCACGATCCTCGTCGAGCACCTCTCCAAGTCCTTCGGCCCGGTCCGTGCGGTGGACGACCTCTCCTTCCAGGTCGCCCCCGGCCGCGTCACGGGCTTCCTCGGACCGAACGGGGCCGGCAAGACCACGACGCTGCGGATGCTGCTCGGGCTCGTACGGCCGACGACGGGCACCGCGACCATCGGCGGGCAGACCTACGCCCAGATCCGCCGGCCGCTGCGCACGGTCGGGGCAGCGCTCGAGGCGGCCAGCTTCCACCCCGGCCGCACCGCGCTCGACCACCTGCGGCTCTACACCCCGCAGATCGGCGTCCCCGACGCGCGCGCCGGGCAGGTGCTCGAGCTCGTCGGCCTGTCCGCCGCGGCCGACCGTCGCGTCGGCGGCTTCTCGCTCGGCATGCGCCAGCGCCTCGCCCTGGCGACGACCCTGCTGGGCGACCCCCGGGTCCTCCTGCTCGACGAGCCCGCCAACGGCCTCGACCCGGAGGGCATCCGCTGGCTGCGCGGCTTCCTGCGCATGCTCGCCGGCGAGGGACGCACCGTGCTGGTGTCCAGCCACGTCCTGTCGGAGGTCGAGCAGACGGTCGACGACGTCGTCATCATCGCCCGCGGCCGGCTCGCGCACGCCTCGTCGCTGCCCGACCTCGCCCGCATGGCCCGCGTCCAGGTCCGGGCGGTCTCGCCCGACGCGGCCGGGCTCGCCGCCCTCGTCGAACGCTCGGCGTGGACCCGCACCGACGCGGGTGACCCGCGGGTCGCCGACCTCTGGGACGTCGACGCCGCCGCGGTCGGTGCCGCCGCGTTCGCCGCGGGCGTCGAGCTGCACGAGCTGACCAGCCGGGACCCGGGCCTCGAAGGGCTGTTCCTCCAGCTGGTCGGCGCTGTCGAGACCGCCGAGGTGGCTGCCTGATGCGCGCCGCCCTGGTCACCGAGTACCGCAAGCTCGTCACCACCCGGCTGTGGTGGATCCTCCTGCTCTGCATGGTCGTCTACATGGGGTTCCTGTCCGCCGTCCTCGGCTGGGGCATCTCACAGGGTGGCGGGATGGCCACCACCGGTCCCGACGGCGGAGGGCAGGACGACCTCGCGCTGGCGCCGGACGCCGTGGTGCGGGCCGTCTACACGGTCGCCGTGACGTTCGGCTACGTCTTCCCGCTGCTGGTCGGCGCGCTCGCGGTCGCCTCGGAGTTCCGGCACCAGACCATCACCCCGACTCTGCTCGCCGAGCCGCGCCGGACGGTCCTCGTGTCCGCCAAGGTCCTCTCCGCGGGCGTCCTGGGCCTGGTGTACGGCGTGGTCGGCACGCTCGCCGCCGTCGGGGCGGGCGCGGCGGTGCTGACGCTGCTGGGCCAGCCGACCTTCCTCGACCAGGCATCGACGTGGCGGACCGTCGCGCTGTCCGCGCTCGCGCTCGGTCTGTGGGCGATCGTCGGCGTCGGCTTCGGCTCCGTGCTGACCAACCAGGTCGCGGTGATCGTGGTGGTCCTCGCGTTCACGCAGTTCGTCGAGCCGGTCCTGCGGTTCGTGCTGGCACTGACCAGCTGGGGACCCGACGTCGCCGCCTACCTGCCGGGCGCCGCCGGGGAGGCCGTCTCGGGCGGCAGCTTCTACTCCGAGACCGGCGTGGGGTCGCTGCTCGAGTGGTGGCAGGGCGCCCTGGTGCTGCTCGCGTACGGGGTCGGACTGGCGGCGATCGGCCGCGTGACCACCTTCCGCCGCGACATCACCTGAGCTGCGCGGGGCGCCCACCGGCCCGCAGCTGGACGCGCGTGCACAACCATGACCTCGAAGGGGTGCCGACAACCTCGTCTTGAGCGGCGGCGAACTGGCACGTTGCCCCGTGTTGACCCGCGTGTGCCGACCAGGTGAAGACCGTTGCGGATCCGTCCCGAACCACCGTCCTGAGGCGGGGCGGAGCGCCTGCAGGCCGTAGTGTTGTCATCAACAGAAGTAGCAGTCGGACTAGCAGAGGCGCGGTCACGAACCGCAGCGGAAGTGGGCGATCCCAGCGTGACCCAGATGGCGGATCCTGACTCGACGCGTGCCGTTTTCGGTGCCAACGAGTGGCTCGTGGACGAGCTGTTCGAGCAGTATCAGAAGGACAAGAACTCGGTCGACCCGGCGTGGTGGGACTTCTTCGAGGGCTACAAGCCCGACGAGGCCTCCACCAACGGCTCGACCACGGCGACCACCCCCGTCGCGGCACCCTCGAACGGCGTCCCGAGGCCCGCCACCGCACCCCGCGGCGCGCACGCGGCCCCGGCTCCGCCGGCTGCTCCTCCGGCCGCTCCCGCTGCGATCGCGCCCGCCAAGGCCGCGGCGACGTTCGTGGAGCCGCCCCCGGTGACGTCCCCGATCGCGACCGCCCAGCCGGCGACCGCCCCGTACGCCCAAGTCGCCCAGGTCGCCCAGCAGCCCTCCGCCGCCGACGAGGCCGAGTCCGCGGACGACGTGCAGAAGCTGCGCGGGCCGGCCGCCCGCGTCGTGACGAACATGGAGGCCTCCCTCGAGGTCCCGACGGCCACCTCGGTGCGCGCGATCGCCGCGAAGCTGATGGTCGACAACCGCATCGTCATCAACAACCACCTCGCCCGTGGCCGCGGCGGCAAGATCTCGTTCACGCACCTCATCGGCTACGCGATGGTCGAGGCGCTGGCCGAGATGCCGGCGATGAACACCTCGTACACGGTGGCCGACGACAAGCCGAGCGTCCTGACGCCCGCGCACGTCAACGTCGGCATCGCGATCGACCTGGCCAAGCCGGACGGCACCCGGCAGCTGCTCGTCCCGTCGATCAAGAAGTGCGAGACGCTCGACTTCGCCGGCTTCTGGTCCGCGTACGAGGACGTGGTGCGCCGCGCCCGCGGCAACAAGCTCACGGTCGAGGACTTCGCGGGGACCACGATCTCGCTGACCAACCCCGGCACCATCGGCACGGTCCACTCGGTCCCGCGCCTCATGCAGGGGCAGGGCACGATCATCGGTGTCGGCGCCATGGACTACCCCGCAGAGTTCGCGGGGACGTCCGAGGACGCGCTGAACAAGATGGGCGTCTCCAAGGTGCTGACGCTCACCTCGACGTACGACCACCGGATCATCCAGGGCGCCCAGTCCGGCGACTTCCTGCGGATCATCGGCCGCAAGCTGCTGGGTGAGGACGGCTTCTACGACCGCGTCTTCGCGTCGCTGCGCGTGCCGTACGAGCCGGTCCGCTGGGTGCGCGAGACCGCCGACGCCGACGCCGACGCCATCAAGCCGGCGCGGATCGCGGAGCTCATCCACTCCTACCGGTCGCGCGGCCACCTCATGGCCGACACGGACCCGCTGGCCTACCGCCAGCGCAAGCACCCCGACCTGGACGTGCAGACGCACGGCCTGACCCTGTGGGACCTCGATCGGACGTTCCCGGTGGGCGGCTTCGGCGGCAAGCCCCGCGCCAAGCTCCGCGAGGTGCTCGGCCTGCTGCGCGACTCGTACTGCCGCACGGTGGGCAGCGAGTACATGCACCTGCAGGACCCGCGGCAGCGGCGCTGGCTCCAGGAGCGCCTCGAGTCCGGGTACGCCCGCACGCCGCGCGAGGACCAGCTGCGCATCCTGCGCCGGCTCAATGCGGCGGAGGCCTTCGAGACCTTCCTGCAGACCAAGTACGTCGGCCAGAAGCGGTTCTCGCTCGAGGGTGGCGAGTCGGTCATCGCCCTGCTCGACGCGATCCTGTCCAAGGCGGCGAACAGTGGCCTGGACGAGGTCGGCATCGGCATGGCCCACCGTGGCCGGCTGAACATCCTGGCGAACATCGCCGGGAAGTCCTACGCGCAGATCTTCAGCGAGTTCGAGGGCAACCAGGACCCCAAGTCGGTCCAGGGCTCGGGCGACGTGAAGTACCACCTGGGCACCGAGGGCACGTTCACGGCGGAGTCCGGCGCGACGACCGCGGTGTACCTGGCCGCCAACCCGTCGCACCTCGAAGCGGTGGACCCGGTGCTCGAGGGCATCGTGCGCGCCAAGCAGGACCGCATCGACCTCGGCGGCGACGGGTTCTCCGTGCTGCCGATCCTCATCCACGGTGACGCGGCGTTCGCGGGGCAGGGCGTCGTGTTCGAGACGCTCAACCTGGCGCAGCTGCGCGGGTACCGCACCGGCGGCACCATCCACGTCATCATCAACAACCAGGTCGGCTTCACCACGGGCCCGTCCTCGTCCCGCTCGTCGCAGTACGCGACGGACGTGGCCAAGGGCCTCCAGGTGCCGATCTTCCACGTCAACGGGGACGACCCCGAGGCGTGCGTGCGGGTGGCTGAGCTGGCGTTCGAGTACCGCGAGCAGTTCGACCGCGACGTCATCATCGACATGGTCTGCTACCGCCGCCGTGGTCACAACGAGGGCGACGACCCGTCGATGACGCAGCCGCTCATGTACAACCTCATCGAGGCGAAGCGCTCGGTGCGCAAGCTCTACACCGAGACCCTGGTGGCGCGCGGCGACCTGACGATCTCCGACGCCGAGCAGGCGCTGCAGGACTACCAGCAGCAGCTCGAGCGGGTGTTCACGGAGACGCGCGAGGACGGCTACGCGCCGACCCCGCCGGAGGCCGAAGCCGTCAAGGGCCTGGAGCGCCCCGAGTCGCAGCTCGAGGACGCGGGCGTCATGGTCGGCTGGAAGACAGCCGTCGACGCCGGCACCCTGCAGCGCATCGGCCGCGCGCACGTGCGCCCGCCGGAAGGCTTCACGGTCCACCCGAAGCTGGCGCAGCTGCTGGCCAAGCGCGAGGCGATGTCCCGCGAGGGCGGCATCGACTGGGGCTACGGCGAGCTGCTGGCGTTCGGGTCGCTGCTGGTCGAGGGCACCCCGGTGCGCCTCGCCGGGCAGGACTCGCGTCGCGGCACCTTCGTGCAGCGGCACGCGGTCATGCACGACCGCGACACCGGCGCCGAGTGGACGCCCCTGCTCTACCTGTCGGCCGACCAGGCGAAGTTCTGGGTCTACGACTCGTCGCTGTCGGAGTACGCGGCCCTCGGGTTCGAGTACGGGTACTCGGTCGAGCGCCCGGACGCCCTGGTGCTCTGGGAGGCGCAGTTCGGCGACTTCGTCAACGGCGCCCAGACGATCATCGACGAGTTCATCTCGTCGGCCGAGCAGAAGTGGGCGCAGCGCTCGTCGGTCGTCCTCCTGCTCCCGCACGGGTACGAGGGCCAGGGCCCGGACCACTCGTCGGCACGCATCGAGCGGTTCCTGCAGCTCGCGGCCGAGGACAACATGACGATCGCACAGCCGTCGACGCCCGCGTCGCACTTCCACCTGCTGCGCCGTCAGGCCTACGACCGCCCGCGTCGCCCGCTCGTCGTGTTCACGCCCAAGTCGATGCTGCGCCTGAAGTCGGCGTCGTCCGGCGTCGAGGACTTCACGTCGGGCACGTTCCGCACGGTCATCGGCGACGACCTCGCCGCCGCCAAGGCCGGGCAGGTCACCCGTGTGCTGCTCTGCTCGGGCAAGGTCTACTGGGACCTGCTCGCGCACCGCGTGAAGACGGGCGACGAGCACACGGCGATCGTGCGGCTGGAGCAGCTCTACCCGCTCGACACGGAGGCGGCCCGCGCCGCGGTAGCGCCGTTCGACGGTGCCGAGCTGGTGTGGGTGCAGGACGAGCCGCGCAACCAGGGCCCGTGGACGTTCCTGTCCATGCACCTGCCGCAGCTGCTCAACCGCACGCTCCGGGTGGTCTCCCGCAAGGAGTCGGCGTCGCCGGCCGCGGGGTCGGCCAAGAAGCACCAGGCCCAGCAGGCGAACCTCGTCGAGACCGCGTTCGCGCGCTGACGACACGCTGACCGAGAGCCGCATCCCCAACGGGGGATGCGGCTCTCGGCGCGTCAGGAGACGGGTGCGGGCGCGAAGGTCCTGCGGTAGGCCTGCGGGCTGGTGCCGAGCGTCCGCGCGAAGTGGTGCCGCAGGACCGCAGCGGTACCGAAGCCGCACAGCCGCGCGATCTCCTCGATGCTCGCATCGGAGCGCTCGAGCATCTCCTGGGCGCGGACCACGCGCTGCCGGGTGACCCAGGCGGCCGGCGTGGTCCCGGTCTCGGCGCGGAACCGGCGGGCGAACGTCCGCTCCGACACGAACGCGCGGGCCGCGAGGTCGGGCACGCTCAGCTCCTCCTCGAGGTTCTCGACCATCCAGGCCAGCAGCGGGGCCAGGGTGTCGGCGTCGCACGGCAGCGGCGTGTCGACGTACTGCGCCTGGCCGCCGTCGCGGTGCGGCGGCACGACCATCCGGCGGGCGATCGCCGACGCGGTGGCGGCCCCGAGCTCGCGGCGCACGAGGTGCAGGCACGCGTCGATGCCGGCCGCGGTGCCCGCGCTGGTGATCACCCGGTCGTCGTCGACGTAGAGCACGGCCGGGTTCACGCGGGCCTGCGGGAACGTCCGGCTCAGCTCGTCGGTGTACATCCAGTGCGTGGTGCACTGGCGGCCGTCGAGCAGGCCGGCCTGCCCGAGTGCGAACGAGCCGCTGCAGATGCTCAGCACCCACGCCCCGCGCGCGTGCGCGTCCCGCAGGGCGTCGAGCACGACCTCGGGCACCGGCCCCGAGCTGCCGTACGCGGGGACGATGACCAGGTCGACGTCGCGCGTGGCCTCCAGGCCGTGCTCGACGACGATCGAGAAGTAGCCGGCGTCCTTGGTCTTCACGATCCCGGGCTCGATGCCGCAGATCGTGAAGTCGAACGCGGGTCCGCCCGTGTCACGACGGTCGATGCCGAAGACCTCGCACGCGACCCCCAGCTCGAAGGGCGCGACGTTCGGCAGGACGATGACGGCGACGGATCGGAGCATGCTGCCAGCATCCGACGTCGCCTGGCAGAATGTCAACGGTCATCGTCAGTTCTGCCACTCGTGGCGCGTTATCGTCGGGCGCAGACTTTCTGCCATGACCACCTTCTGGATCGTCCTCGCACTCGTCGTAGCGGCCTGGCTGGTCGCCCGTCTCGTCGTCGCGCTGCGCGCCGACGGGCTCGGCAGCGTTCGGCCGCCCGCCTCCCACGCCGACTGGTCGGACGCTGTGTCCGACCTGCCGAGCCACCCGTACCGCAGCGCCTGACGGACCCACCGCCCTTCACCCACTCCCCCCACGACAGGCCCGCCGATGAACCCGCGGACGTCGCTGCACCCTGAGAGACTGTGCGGCGACGGCCGTCTCCCGACGGCCCGTCGGGGTCGGACGGCGAGAGGTGACGCACGTGGGAGAGCTGCCGCTGCGACTGGCGGTGGTCGGTGACGAGCTCGTCGCCGGCGCAGGCGACCCCAAGGGGCTGGGCTGGGTGGGTCGCGTGACCGCCCGGACGCCGACCCCGGACCCGCTCACCGTCCTGACGCTCGCGGTGCCGGGCGAGACCAGCACCGAGCTCGGCGCCCGGTGGGACGACGAGGCCTCGCGTCGCTGGTCGCCCGACACCGACAACCGCCTGGTGGTCGCCCTGGGCCGCGCCGACGTCGCCGCCGGCCTCTCCCTGGCCCGCAGCCGGCTCAACCTCGCCAACATCCTCGACGTGGCGGACCAGCGCCGGATCCCCGCGTTCGTCGTCGGCCCGCCGCCGGGCGCCACAGCGGACAGCGAGAAGCTCGCCGACCTCTCCGCGGCGTTCGCGGACGTGGCCGCCCGGCGGCGCGTGCCGTTCGTGGACACCTACACCCCGCTGGCCGCGCACGACCAGTGGCTGGGCGACCTCGCCGCCGGCGACGGCATCCTGCCAGGTCAGGCCGGGTACGGCCTGATGGCCTGGCTGGTGCTGCACACCGGCTGGCACGCCTGGCTCGGCCTGCCGGACGACGGCGCCTGACCTAGCTCGTCATCGCAGGGTGCCGCGCACCGCGGTGAGCGCCGAGTCCAGGACGGTCCGCAGCGTGTCGAGCGTGAGCTGCTCGACCTTCCCGCCGGCGTCGGCCCGACGCAGGTCCGCCCGGATCTCGTCGCGGAACCGGTGGATCATGGCCTCGGCGTCCATGTACCGCACGTGCGACGCCAGCCGCGGGTCGTCCGGCACCTGCGTGGCGTGCGGGACCGCGGACGCACGGGCCTGCTGGGCCGCCGCGGCGAGATCGGCGCGCAGCCCGCGCATGGACCCGCGGACGTCCTCGCGCACCTGCGCGGCACGTTCCCGGACGGACTCCGCGATGCCCTCCTCGAGGTGGCCGAGCTCGGCCCGGCGCGCCTCGAGCTCGGCGTAGCCGGCCTCCGTGAGCGCGTACGTGCTCTTGCGCTCCTCGTCGACCCGCTGCACCAGCCCTTCCTCCTCGAGCCGCGCCAGACGGGGGTAGACCGTGCCCGGGCTCGGTCGGTACGTGCCACCGAACCGGTCCGACAGCGCGGTGATGAGCTCGTAGCCGTGCTTGGGGCCACCCTCCAGCAGCGACAGCAGGTAGAGGCGCAGCTGTCCGTGCGCGAAGACGGGTGCCATCATCACGCGACCCCGGTCCCTGCACCGCGCAGCACCGTCAGGTGCCCGGACACCGTGCTGGCCGACACGAAGCACGCGCCGTCACCGGTCCGCAGGTCGACCTTGCGGTGCCCCGGCGTCGTGCCCTTGTACTCCTCGCCGTCGACGACCAGACGCCCCGACACCGACTGCCCCTTGACCTGCACGCCCTTGCCCTCGGGCAGCCGGACCGTGACGTCGCCGGAGACGGTCGTCGCGGTCAGGCTCGACGTCCCGGACGTCACGTCGAAGGTCAGCGATCCCGAGACGGAGTTGGCCTGCACCAGGCTGAGCTCCCCCGACGCGGCGAGCTCACCGGAGACCGAGTTGAGCTTGAGGTCGCCACGGTGGTCGCGGACCACGATCTCGCCGGACACCGTGTTGGCGCTCAGCCGGCCGCGGGTGCCGTCGGTGATGAGCGTGCCGGACACCGTGGACACCGACGCGTCCTGCTCGATCCCCGCCAGCAGCCCGTCGGCCGACACCGTGCCCACCTTGGCGTGCACCTCCCGCGGGACGGCGATGTGCACGTCGGCCCGGTCCTTGCCGCTGAAGTTCCGGAACTTCTCCAGGAAGCCGTCCCAGCCACCCAGAGTGAACTGGTAGCCGACCCGGAGCTCTCCGTCCCCCGACAGGCTGACCTCCAGCGGCCGGCCGTCGACCGCGTGCACCTCGATCCGTGCACCGGGTCCGTCGTGCGCGACGACGTCGACGCGGCCACCGGCGAGCTGGACGCGCAGGCTGGTGATCGCCTCGATCTCGATGATCTGCGGGCCGGCGACGACCCAGGACTCGCTTGCCATGATGCTCTCCCATTCGCGATATATCTCGTTCCGCCAGACACGTTATATCGCGTTCTACGGAGATGCAACTACTCGCGTCATATCGCGTTCAGGAACACAAGAAGAGCCCGTGACCGACGTGGTCACGGGCTCTTCTCGGGAGGGTTCAGGACACGAGGCCGGCCTGCCGCAGCTCGACCGTGAGGTCGTGCGGGCTGGTCGAGGCGGAGAGCGCCTCCTCGTACGTGATGACGTCGTCGCGGACCAGCTGGAACAGGTGCTGGTCGAACGTCTGCATCTTGTAGAAGTCGCCCTCCTTGATCAGGTCGATCAGGGGCGGGGCGTCCTCCGGGTCCAGGATCGCCTCGCGCGTCCGGCCCGTGTTGATCATGACCTCGATCGCGGGCCGCCGGCCGGTGCCGTTGGCCAGGCGGACAAGGCGCTGCGACACGATGCCGCGCAGCGCCTGCGCGAGCGCGATGCGGACCTGCTTCTGCTCGTGCGGCGGGAAGAAATCGATGATGCGGTTGATCGTCTCGGCCGCGTCGATGGTGTGCAGCGTCGACAGCACGAGGTGGCCGGTCTCGGCGGCGGACAGCGCCGCACGCACGGTCTCGACGTCACGCATCTCGCCGACGAGGATCACGTCGGGGTCCTGGCGCATCGCGGCACGCAGCGCGACCGTGAAGTCGGCGGTGTCCTGGCGGACCTCGCGCTGGGACACGATCGACTTCTTGTCCTGGTGCAGGATCTCGATCGGGTCCTCGATGGTGACGATGTTGACCTCGCGCAGCGTGTTGATGAGGTCGACCATCGACGCCAGCGTCGTCGTCTTGCCCGACCCGGTGGGCCCGGTCACCAGGACCAGCCCGCGGGGCTCCAGGGCCAGCTCACCGATGACCTCGGGCAGCGCCAGCTCGGCGAGCGCCTGGGCGCCGACAGCGACCCGGCGGAACACCATGCCGTACGTGCCGCGCGCCTGGTAGGCGTTGACGCGGAACCGGCCGACGCCGGAGACCGAGTAGGCGAAGTCCGCCTCGTGGTGCTCCCGGAACTTGTCGACCAGGTCGTCGGGCAGGACCTCCTCGAGCATCCGCTCGGTGTCCGCGGGCTTGAGGTCGGGCACCTGCAGCTTGCGCAGCCGCCCGTCGACACGCACGCGGGGCGCGGACCCGACCTTGCAGTGCAGGTCGGAGCCGCCCGTGCTCGCGAGGGCGTGCAGGAACGGGATCACGGACTGTGTCGGCTGGCTCACGCACTGGATATCGGACGACGAGGCCCCGCACTTGAGGGCACGCGATATGTGGGACCATGGAGCGAGTCCGGCGAGTAGCACGGGCGCCGACCCCCGTACGTCGACGAAGGAAGATCCCATGAGCAAGCGAGGCCGCAAGCGCCGCTCCCGCAAGGGCAGTGCAGCGAACCACGGCAACCGTCCCAACGCCTGAGCGTTCGGAGACAGGTAGTCAGAAGGCCCGGAGCAGCAGCTGCTGCACCGGGCCTTCGTCACTCGTTCAGTCCCGCGTCACCCGCATGACCGTCAGCTGCTCGTGGATCTTCAGCCGCAGACCGTCCGGTGCCGCCTCCTGGCAGCCCCGGCGCACGAGGGTCTTCACGACGACGTCGACGTCGTACTCCTCGAGGCAGCCCTGGCACTCGGACAGGTGCGCCCGGACCGTCGCGGCGTCGACCGCGCCCAGCTCGGCGTCCAGGTACTCCCACAACCGGTCCAGCGCGTCGGCGCAGTTGTTGCCGCAGTTGCCGGCGGCAGGGGTCAGCGGGTCTGCGTCGTGCAGGTCACTCATCGTTCGCCCTCCGGTGCGGTGGGGGCCACCCCGACCAGACCACGCCCCCGCGCGTAGTCCGACAGCAGCTCGCGCAGCTGTGCGCGGCCGCGGTGCAGGCGGGACATCACCGTCCCGATCGGCGTCCCCATGATCTCGGCGATCTCCTTGTACGCGAAGCCCTCGACGTCGGCGAGGTACACCGCGATCCGGAACTCCTCCGGCAGACGCTGCAGCGCGTCCTTGATGTCGGAGTCCGGGAGGTGGTCGAGCGCCTCGGCCTCGGCAGACCGCAGGCCCCTCGACGTGTGCGACTCGGCGCGGGCCAGCTGCCAGTCCTCGATCTCCTCGGACCGGGACTGCTGAGGCTCGCGCTGCTTCTTGCGGTACGAGTTGATGTACGTGTTGGTCAGGATCCGGTACAGCCACGCCTTGAGGTTGGTGCCCGGGCGGTACTGGTGGAACGCGGCGAACGCCTTGGCGAACGTCTCCTGCACCAGGTCCTCGGCGTCTGCCGGGTTGCGCGTCATGCGCAGGGCAGCGCCGTACAGCTGGTCCAGGTAGACCAGCGCCTCCGCCTCGAACCTCTCGGTCCGTGCCGCGTCGTCCTCGGTCTCAGGCGCGCGGTTCGTGTCCTCGCTCATCGCGGTCGAGCCTAGTCCCGCAGGCTGAGGACCACCGACCGGCGTGGGCCACGCCACATCGATCGCGGCAGACTGCATCTGCGCGGGTGCCAGAGCCGGAAGAGTGTCCACGGGGATACCGATGGCCCAGCCCGTCACGGACGTCGTGGCGGGTCGCGCCTCGGTGGTGCAGCTCATGGTGGGCACAACGGCGCGAGCGCGCGAGCCATTCCCTCGTGCTGAACCCCAGGGGACAGCACTAGGTTGGCGGCATGACGAGCACTGCCGACGAGTCCACGTTCCTGCGCCTGCTCCGCGAGCAGATCGGCCACGAGTTCGACGCCCACCAGCAGTACGTGGCGATCGCCGTGTGGTTCGACGGGCAGGACCTCCCCCAGCTGGCACGGCACTACTACCGGCAGGCGATCGAGGAGCGCAACCACGCGCTGATGATCGTGCAGTACCTGCTCGACCGGGACCTGCCCGTCGCCATCCCCGGCGGCAGCGCGGTGCGCAACGACTTCACCCAGGTCACCGAGCCGATCGGCCTGGCCCTGCAGCAGGAGAAGCAGGTCACCACGCAGATCGAGGCCATCTTCGCCGCGGCCCGCGCGGAGGGTGACGCCCTGGGCGAGCAGTTCCTGCTCTGGTTCCTCAAGGAGCAGGTCGAGGAGGTCGCGTCGGCGACCACGCTGCTCACCGTCGCCACGCGTGCCGGCGACAACCTGTTCGACCTCGAGAACTACGTCGCCCGCGAGCAGATCGGTGACGGTGGCGAGTCCGCCGACGCACCCTCCGCCGCCGGTGGCGCCCTGTAGGAGGAGCTGCCGTGCTGCTGCGTCGTCTCGCACGTCCCCTGTTCGCCTCGTGGTTCGTCACCGAGGGTCTCGATGTCGTCCGGCACCCCGCCGCGCACGCCGCCGACGCCCGCGGCGCCCTGACCACGCTGCGCGCCCGGCTGCCCGAGCCCGTCCGCGAGGGGCCGGCCGGTGAGGCGCTGGGCTACGAGCTCAGCGACCGCCAGCTGACCACGATCGTCCAGGTGCACGGTGTCGCGCTGGCGGGGGCGGGGGTGCTGCTCGCCGTCGGCAAGGCACCGCGCACGGCCGCGCTCGCCCTGGCGGTCCTGACGGCGCCCCTGATCGTGCTGAACCTGCCGTTCAAGCGCGTCAAGGGCGAGGACCCGGTCCTGCGCCGGGCCCGTCGCGACCGGTTCGTGCGCGCGCTGGCGTTCACGGGCGGTGCCCTCATCGCCGGGGTCGACCTCGAGGGGCGCCCCGGGATCAGCTGGCGCGTGCAGAAGGCGCGCTCCGACCACGCCGCGGCGAAGTCCACCGACTGACCGAGCCTGAGACGTCCACCAGGCTCCGTCGGCACCCCCGATAGCCTGGGTGCCATGGATCTCTGGACCGCACCGCTCGCCGGTGGCCCGCTCGACGCATCTGTGGACGTGCCCGGATCGAAGTCCCTGACCAACCGGTACCTCGTCCTGGCCGCGCTCGCGGACGCACCGGGTCGCCTGCGCGGCGCGCTGCGGTCCCGCGACACCCTCCTGATGCAGGACGCGCTGACCAGCCTGGGCGCGCGGATCGACGAGGACGGCGCCGACTGGGTGGTCACGCCGGGGCCGGTGCAGGGTGCGGCGAGCATCCAGTGCGGCCTCGCGGGGACCGTCATGCGCTTCCTGCCGGCCGTCGCCGCGATCGCCGACGGGCCGGTCCGGTTCGACGGTGACGACGCCGCCCTGGCCCGGCCGATGGGTCCGGTGCTCACCGCGCTGCGCACGCTGGGCGTGCGCGTCGAGGAGCACGGCGAGCCCGGTCACCTTCCGTTCACGGTGCACGGTCGCGGGTCCGTGCGCGGCGGCCAGGTCGACGTCGACGCCTCGGCGTCCAGCCAGTTCGTCTCCGGCCTGCTGCTCGCCGCCGCCCGGTTCGAGCAGGGGCTGACCCTGCGGCACACCGGCCGGACGCTGCCGAGCCTGCCCCACATCGAGATGACCGTCGCGCTGCTGCGCGAGTCGGGCGTCGCGGTCGACGACTCCCGGCCCGCGATCTGGCAGGTCAGCCCGGGGCGGATCGCCGGGCGCGACGTGCGCGTCGAGCCGGACCTGTCGAACGCGGCGCCGTTCCTGTGCGCGGCGCTGGTCGCCGGCGGCACCGTGAGGGTGCCGGGCTGGCCCACGTCCACGACGCAGCCCGGGGGCCTCCTGCCCGGGATCCTGGAGCGCATGGGCGCCACCACACGCCTGGACGGCGACGTGCTGAGCGTGACGGCGACCGGTGCGATCCGCGGGGTCGACCTCGACCTGCACGCCGCAGGGGAGATCGCGCCGACCATCGCCGCGCTGGCCGCCCTGGCGGACTCCCCCACCCGGCTGCGCGGCATCGCCCACCTGCGCGGACACGAGACCGACCGGCTCGCCGCCCTCGCTGCCGAGATCACGCGGCTCGGCGGGCAGGCGGAGCAGACGTCGGACGGGCTCGTCATCACGCCGCGACCGCTGACCGGCGGCACCTGGCACACGTACGAGGACCACCGGATGGCCACCGCGGGCGCGCTCGTCGGCCTCCGGGTGCCGGGCGTCGAGGTGGAGGACGTCGCGACGACCGCCAAGACGATCCCGGACTTCGTGGGGCTCTGGGGCGGCATGCTGACCGGATCGGCCGTGCTGGCCTGATGGGGACCCGGCGCTACGACGAGCGGGACGTCCGTATCCGTCCTGGTCGTGGCTCGCGCCCCCGGACCAAGCAGCGTCCCGAGCACGCCGACGCCGAGACCGCGCTGGTCACGGCGGTGGACCGCGGTCGCTACGCGATCCTCGTCGACCCCGACGGACCCGACGAGCGCGTCGCTATCGCGATGAAGGCCCGCGAGCTGGGCCGCGACCGCGTGGTGCCGGGCGACCGCGTGGACATCGTCGGCGACACGTCCGGCGACGAGGGCTCGCTGTCCCGCATCGTGCGGATCGGCGAGCGCCGCACCGTGCTGCGGCGGACGGCCGACGACACCGACCCGATCGAGCGGATCATCGTCGCGAACGCCGACCAGCTGGTGATCGTGACCGCCCTGGCGGACCCCGAACCCCGCACCCGCATGATCGACCGGTGCGTCGCCGCCGCCTACGACGCCCGCATGGACGCGCTGCTCGCGCTGACCAAGGCCGACCTGGCGGACCCCGCCGAGCTGGTCGGGATGTACGCCCCGATCGGCGTCGAGGTCGTGGTCACGAGCGCGCAGTCGTCCGTCGGGGGCAAGATCATCCACGGCTTGGACGACGTGCGGGCCGCCCTGGAGGGCAAGACCTCGGTGCTCGTCGGCCACTCCGGTGTCGGCAAGTCGACGCTGGTGAACGCGCTCGTTCCCGGCACGTATCGGGCCGTCGGCATCGTCAACGACGTGACAGGTCGCGGGCGGCACACGTCCAGCTCCGCCGTGGCCCTGCGCGTGCCGGGCACCTCGAAGCCCACCTGGGTCATCGACACCCCGGGTGTGCGGTCGTTCGGGCTCGCGCACGTCGACCCGCAGCACCTGCTGGGCGCGTTCGCCGACCTCGCCGCGGTCGCGGAGGAGTGCCCGCGCGGCTGCACGCACGCCGACGACGCCCCCGACTGCGCGCTGGACGAGTGGGTCGAGGCCTCCCCCGACGACGTGACCCGGGCGGCCCGGGCGGCCCGGATCGAGTCCTTCCGCCGGCTGCTGGCGAGCCGGCTCGGCAGCGGCGAACCGGACAACCGGGAGCCCGCACGTCCCTGACGTGCGAACTCGACCCACTACGGTGTCGGGCATGAGCCTGCGCCCCGGGTACGACGACGACCTGCGCCTCGCCCACGTGATCGCGGACCAGGTCGACGGGTTGACCATGTCCCGGTTCAAGGCGCAGGACCTGCGCGTGGAGACCAAGCCCGACCTCTCCCCCGTGTCCGACGCCGACAAGACGGCCGAGGAGATCGTGCGCGGTCAGCTGTCCCGGGCACGGCCGCGCGACGCGGTGCACGGCGAGGAGATGGGCGACACCGGCCACGGGCCGCGGCGCTGGATCATCGACCCGATCGACGGCACCAAGAACTTCGTCCGCGGGGTGCCCGTCTGGGCCACGCTCATCGGGCTGCTGGACGGCGACCAGGTGGTGGTGGGCGTGGTCAGCGCCCCCGCGCTCGGCCGCCGGTGGTGGGCCGCGCAGGGCTCGGGCGCGTGGACGGGCAAGTCGCTCGCGGCCGCGAGCCAGCTGCACGTCTCCGGGGTCGACCGCCTCGAGGACGCCTCGCTGTCGTACTCGTCGCTGGGCGGCTGGGAGGAGCGGGGGCAGCTGGACGCCTTCCTCGACCTGTCGCGACGCACGTGGCGCACCCGGGCCTACGGCGACTTCTGGTCGCACGTGCTGGTCGCGGAGGGCGCCGTCGACCTGTCCGCGGAGCCCGAGCTGGCGCTGCACGACATGGCGGCCCTGGTGCCCATCGTCACGGAGGCCGGCGGCATGTTCACGTCGATCCGGGGGGTGCCGGGCCCGTTCGGCGGGTCGGCGCTGGTGTCCAACGGGAAGCTGCACCAGGCGGCCCTGGAGTACCTGGACCCGCTGCCTGAGGCGTGACGGGCCGGTCCGCGGCACGATCGATGCCATGAGCACCGACGACCGTGACGACCGCGCCGCCTCGTTCGACCGCGCGGCGGCCGTCTACCAGGCCACCCGGCCGAGCTATCCCGACGACGCCGTCCGATGGTCGGTGCCCGCGGAGGCGCGCGACGTCCTCGACCTGGCCGCCGGGACGGGCAAGCTCACCGAGCGCCTCGTCGCGCTCGGCTGGCACGTGGTCGCCGTGGAGCCGTCGGACGCGATGCGGGCCGAGCTGACCGCCGTCCTGCCGGCCGTGGAGGCGTTCCCCGGCACCGCCGAGCGGACGGGCCTGCCCGACGCCTCGGTGGACGCCGTGACCATCGCGCAGGCGTGGCACTGGGTCGACCCGCCGGCGGCCTCCGCCGAGCTCGCCCGCATCCTGCGCCCCGGCGGGCAGGTCGCCGCGATCTGGAACGTGCGGGACCAGGAGACCGACTGGGTGGCGCGGTGGACGGAGATCGTGCACCGCGGGGACACCCTGGAGACCAGCTACCGCGACCCGGAGCTCGGGGACGCGTTCACCGAGCCGGAGCACGCCACCTTCCACTGGGCCCAGCGGCTGCGCGCCGCCGACCTGCGCACGCTGGCGGCGAGCCGCAGCCACCTGATCCTGCTGCCGGCCGACGAGCGGGACGCGCTGCTCGACGAGATCGACCGGCTCGTCACCACCCACCCCGACCTGCGCGGACGGGAGTGGATCGACGTGCCGTACCGGACGGAGTGCTACCGGGCGCGGCTGCTCTGAGCCCTCACAGGCCCAGCACGCCGGGGAGCTGGTCGAACGACTCGATCGTGACGACGTCGGCCGCCGCGATCTCGGCGTCGGTCAGCGGCAGCCGGCGCCCGCCGGGCCGGTCGACCCAGATGCCGAGCAGCCCCGCCGCGCGGGCGGCCACGGCGTCGACGTCGAGCTCGTCGCCCACGTAGGCCGTGCGCTCGGGCGCGGTGCCCAGCCGTCGGCACGCCTCGACGAACACCCGCGGGTCCGGCTTGCCGAAGCCGAGCGTGTCGACGCCGACGAGCATCGGCACGCGGTCGAGCAGGCGGACCCGCTCGAGCTTGGTGGTCTGGAGCCCGACCGACGCGTTGGACAGCGCGCCGACCGCGAGACCCGCCGCGAGGAGCTTGTCGAGGACCGCGTCGACGTCCGGGTGGGCGACCCATGCGTCCGCGAACGCCTGCTGGAACGACTCGTCCCAGACGGCGAACCCATCGGCGTCCAGCGTCGGTCCGCCGAACAGCTCGTGCAGCTCGTTGGCGCGCGTCATCCGCTGCTCGACGAAGCCGACCTCGCCGCGCGTGTACGCCGCGTAGTGGCCGCCGACGTCGGCCCGCCAGACCGTGACCAGCTCCGGGTGCCGCTCGGGCGGGAGGTCCGGCAGGTACCGACGCGCGACGTCCGACAGCGCGTGGCCGAACGCACCACGTGTGTCGACGAGGGTGTCGTCGATGTCGAACAGGACGCCGTCGACGCGCATCAGAGCGACGCGCGCAGGGCGGCGATCCGCGCGAGCGTGGACTCCTTGCCCAGGATCTCCATGGACTCGAACAGCGGCGGCGAGATGCGGCGACCGCTCAGCGCCACCCGCAGGGGCGTGAACGCGAACCTCGGCTTGATGCCGAGGCCGTCGACGAGCGCGGCCTGCAGCGCCTCCTGCGTGGCGGCGGTGGTGAAGTCGTCGACGGCCGCCAGTGCGGTCGCCGCGGCGTCGAGGACGGACCCGGACTCCTCGCGCAGCGCGCCGCGGGCGTCGTCGGCGATCTCGAGGGCGTCGTCCGCGACGAACAGGAAGCCGAGCATGCCGACCGCCTCGCCCAGGAGCGTGATGCGCTCCTGGATCAGCGGGGCGCCCGCGTCGAGCAGCGCGCGGTGCTCCACGGACAGGTCTGCGTAGGAGTCGGTCGGGACCACTCCTCCACGGTGCAGGTACGGGACCAGCCGGTCGCGGAAGTCCCCGGGCGCGAGCAGCCGGACGTGGGCCGAGTTGATGGCCTCGGCCTTCTTCACATCGAAGCGCGCCGGGTTCGGGTTGACGTCCGCGACGTCGAACGCGGCCGTCATCTCCGCCATCGAGAAGATGTCCCGGTCCGGGCCGATCGACCAGCCGAGCAGCGCGAGGTAGTTGAGCAGACCCTCGGGCGTGAACCCGTTGTCCCGGTGCAGGAACAGGTTGGACTCGGGGTCGCGCTTGGAGAGCTTCTTGTTGCCGTCGCCGAGCACCGACGGCAGGTGCCCGAACACGGGCTCGCCCGAGCCGACGCCGATCGCGGCCAGCGCCCGGTACAGAGCGATCTGCCGGGGGGTGGACGACAGCAGGTCCTCGCCGCGCAGCACGTGCGTGATGCCCATCAGGGCGTCGTCCACCGGGTTGACCAGCGTGTAGAGCGGCTGACCGTTGGCGCGCACGATGACGAAGTCCGGCACCGAACCGGCCTTGAAGGTCACCTCGCCGCGCACCAGGTCCGCGAACGTGAGGTCGTCCTCCGGCATCAGCAGGCGCAGGACCGGCTCCCGGCCCTCCGCGCGGAACGCCGCCTTCTGCTCGTCGGTCAGGTCCCGGTCGACGCCGTCGTAGCCCAGCTTCGGGTCCCGGCCTGCCGCCTTGTGACGCGCCTCGATCTCCTCCGGTGTGGAGAACGACTCGTACGCGTGCCCGCCCTCGACCAGCCGACGCACGACGTCCGCGTAGAGGTCCGTCCGCTGCGACTGCCGGTACGGCTCGTGCGGACCGCCGACCTCGACGCCCTCGTCCCAGTCCAGGCCCAGCCAGCGCAGCCCGTCGAGCAACTGGAGGTAGGACTCCTGCGAGTCGCGCGCCGCGTCCGTGTCCTCGATGCGGAAGACGAACGTGCCACCCGTGTGGCGCGCGTACGCCCAGTTGAACAGGGCGGTCCGGATCAGTCCGACGTGCGGGGTGCCGGTGGGCGAGGGGCAGAAGCGAACGCGAACAGCAGAGGAAGTCACAGGCTCCAGGCTACTGGCGGTCCGTCAGGCCTTGGTCCAGACCATGGCGCTGCGGTCCTTGACCGAGACCTGCGCCGGGTCGTCGACGTCCACCGGGACCGGCCACTCGATGCCGAGGTCCGGGCTCAGCGGGTTGTAGGCGACGCCGGGCATGCCCGGACGCCACTCGGTGTCGAAGCAGTACAGGTACTGCGTCTCGTCGGACACCGACTGGAACCCGTTGCAGACCCCCTTCGGCACGAAGACCTGCGTGCCCTTCTCCAGCGGCACCGTGTGGACCGCACCGTACGTCGGCGAGCCCTCCCGGGCGTCGAGGTAGGCGCCCAGCGCCTGCCCGGAGACGATCCCGACCAGCTTGTTCATGGCCTCGCCGTGCAGACCGCGGATCGCACCGCGCTTGCTCTCGGTGATGTTGACCTGAGCCCACGGGCCGTCGACCTTGGACCTGAGCTCGTCGTCCTCCCACACCGAGCCGCGGTAGAACTCCCGCACGGTGCCGCGCTCGTCCCCGATCTGCTTCAGGCGGAAGACGAGCAGGCCGTCGATCGGGGTGGTCTCCACGGCGACATCGACAAAGCTCACGGTTCTCCTTCGTTCGGGTGGGCGATGGTGCCCAGGGTGTCAGTGGCGGCGCAGCACCGGGTTGCGCAGGACCCCGATGTCCTCGACCTCGACCTCGACCACGTCGCGGTCCACGATCGGGCTCACTCCCGCGGGGGTGCCGGTGAGGATGAGGTCGCCGGGCAGGAGCGTGAACACCTCGGACACGTACGAGACGAGGTACGCCGCGTCGAAGATCATCTGCGACGTGCGGCCGTCCTGCTTCGTCTCGCCGTTGACGCGGGCGCGGACGTACAGGTCGTCGACGTCGAGGCCCGGCACGATCCACGGCCCGATCGGGCACGAGCCGTCGAACCCCTTCGCGCGGGTCCACTGGGCGTCGGCCCGCTGGGCGTCGCGCGCGGTGACGTCGTTGGCGACGGTGTACCCGAACACGTAGTCCAGGGCGCGGTCGGGCGGGACGTCCTTGGTGACCTTGCCGATGACGATGGCCAGCTCGGCCTCGTGCTCGACGTGCTCGGTCCAGTCGGGCAGGACGATCGGGTCGTCCGGGCCGATCACCGAGGTGTTCGGCTTGAGGAACAGCAGCGGCGCGGGCGGGAGCTCGTTGCCCATCTCCGCGGCGTGGTCGGCGTAGTTGCGGCCGACGCCGATGATCTTGGAGCGTGGGATGACCGGCGCCAGCAGGCGGACGCTGTCGTCGTCGAGACGGATCTGCTCGCCCGTGGGCTGCACCGGTGTGTAGAGCGGGTCGCCGGTGATGACCACGAGCTCCTCGGAGCCGGGAGCTCCGTCGACCAGGGCGTAGCGGGGGTCTCCCCCGGTGGTGAACCTCGCGATGCGCACCTGCGCAGCCTAGTTCAGGCCCGGGCCAGGACCTCGCCGTGCAGGACCGCGAACCAGCCGTCGGGCTGCTTGCCCCACTCGCGCCACGCGTCGGCGAGGAGCTCGAGCCCGACCTCGTCGGCGAGGCCGTGCGCGATGGCCTGCGCGGCGAAGTTCGAGGCGACCGAGCGGTCCGCCCACAGCCCCGCCCACCAGGCGCGGTCCTCCGGGGTGGCGTAGCACCAGACGCCGGCGCTGGGCACGATGCCGTCCGCCTCGAACCCGGCCTCGCGCACCCACGACTGCAGCTTGCGGCCGGCGTTCGCGTCGGCCCCGTTGGCCTGCGTGACCTCGTGGTACAGCGCCAGCCACTCGTCCAGGCCGTCCGACTGGGGGTACCAGGTCATGCCCGAGTAGTCGGCGTCGCGCAGCGCGACGAGCCCGCCCGGCCGCGTGACGCGGCGCATCTCCCGCAGCGCCGCGATGGGGTCCGTGAGGTGCTGGAGCACCTGGTGGGCGTGCACGACGTCGAAGGAGTCGTCGGGGAACGGGAGCTCGTAGGCGTCGGCCACCTGGAACGTCACGTTGTCCGCGCCCGCGTCCGCCGCCGCCTTCTGCGCGATCTCCACGACCGCCGCGGAGGTGTCGACGCCGACGACCTCACCGGGCTCGAGGCGGGCCGCCAGGTCGATCGTCACCGAGCCCGGGCCGCAGCCCACGTCCAGCAGCCGGGTACCCGGGACCAGGGCCGGCAGCAGGTAGGCCGCGGAGTTCTCGGCGGTGCGCCAGCGGTGCGAGCGCAGCACGGACTCGTGGTGTCCGTGGGTGTACACGTCGGGGTGCGTCGGGGAGTTCACATCGAACTGTAATCATCGATGAGGCCCAGAGTTCAATAACCGGGACGAACCGTTTCGACATGCGAGATCCCGCGGGTCGCTCGGCTCGCTAGCATCCGATCATGCGCCGCATCGTGGGGATCGACGTCGCCCGGGGGCTCGCCGTGCTCGGGATGATGACCGCGCACGTCGGTCCCGACGACCACGGGCCCATCCCTCCGGGCGGCTTCGCGCAGCTGGCGGACGGTCGGCCGGCAGCCCTGTTCGTCGTCCTGGCCGGCCTGTCCCTGGCGCTGCTCTCCGGCAGCACGAATCCCGTCACTGGCACCCGTCTCGTGCAGGCGCGCGTGCGCATCCTGGTCCGGGCGCTGCTGCTGTTCGCCCTCGGGGAGCTCCTCGTGATCCTGGCGACGCCGGTCGTCGTGATCCTGCCGACGTACGGGCTGCTGTTCGCGCTGGGCTGCGTGGCGCTGCGCTGGTCGCGGGCCGCTCTGCTGACGGCGGCGGGGGTCGTCGCCGTGCTCGGCCCCCCGCTGGGGCAGGCCATCGCCGCCGCCCTCGAGGGCGCGCGACCGACCGTCCTCGCCGAGATCACGGTCGGCCACTACTACCCGGCGATCGTGTGGACGGCCTACCTGCTGGTCGGGCTCGCGATCGGTCGCAGCGACCTGCGCTCCACGCGGCTGCGCGGCATCGGTGCCCTGGCCGGCGTCGGGCTCGTGATCCTCGGGCACGGCGGCTCCTGGGTCGCGCTGCACCTGTTCGGCTGGCCCGCCGCGCTGGCGATCGCCGAGCCGCACTCGTCGACCACCTTCGAGGTCGTGGGCAACGTCGGGGTCGCGCTGCTGGTGATCGCCGGGAGCCTCGCCGTCGCCGACCGGTGGCCGCGGGTCCTCGCGCCGCTGGCGGCCGTCGGGTCGCTCGCGCTCACCGCGTACACCGTGCACATCGTCGTCATCGCCGCCCTCGGGCAGGGCGTCGTCTACCAGGCGACCGTCGGGGTGTGGCTCGCGTTCATCCTCACGACGATCGGGCTGTGCTGGCTCTGGGTGGTGTCCGTCGGGCGCGGGCCGCTCGAGTGGGTCCTGCACCGGGTCTCGACCAGGGCGGCGGACATCGTCCCCGACGTACTTCCGCCGCGCACGACCGAACCGTCAGACGCCACCGAGAGCGACTCCGCAGGTCAGGCGCACTCGTAGACGTTGTTGGCGGCGTCCTGCCGCATCCCGAGCAGCCACGTGCCGGCCGGCCCCTTCAGCGCGAACAACGCGTTCGCCTCGAGGAAGGCGTCGTCGGTCGGGTACGCGTACCCCGCTGCCGCGCCGTGCAGAGTTCCCCACTCGTCCGCCGCCGGGTCGTCGCCGCCGAGCTCGGAGACGGTCCACGAGTTCTCCTCCTGCCACGCCCGCACCGCGCGCGAGAGCGGGTTGCCTCCTGCGACCGGCAGGTACACCCGACGGCCGTCCGGCGTCGTCCCGCCCGGCCGCCAGTCGCCGGGCACGTGCGCGTCGTCCTGCGAGAACGTCGTCCACAGGCACGACTGCCCTCCCGGAGCGATGGTCTGCGTGGGGTACTCGTCGCCGGTGTCCGTCCGGACGATGCCGTCGTCCCACCGGATCGCCTCGAAGTCCCCCGCCGGGATGTCGCTCGCTTCGAGTCGCACGAAGGTGCCGAAGGGTGTCGCCAGGCCGTAGGTGAGGTCCGTGACGTCGGGCACCGACGAGTAGTCCGTGACCCGTGCGACCACGTCGACCGGGCCGAGGTCGCGCAGCACGCGCAGCTCGAAGTCATCCTTCATGGTCGGGTCGGCGTCGCCGTACATCCTGAACCCGAAGGCGGGCGTCCGGGCGGTGTTGGTGGTCGTCACGGTGAACCCGTCGCCCAGGTCGATCGACGCCGGAAGGGTGAGCGTGTCGTAGAAGGTGTCCTCGTCCCGCACCCAGCCCGGCGGCGTGCTGTAGCTCTCCCCCTCCTCGGCGCACAGGTCGACCGTCCGCGCGCTCGGGCAGGCGATCCGCCGAACACCCTGCGCGTCGACCTCGAACAGACCGCCGACGTACCACGTGCCCAGCTGGTCGTACGTCGTGAAGTAGATCGACGCTTCGCCTCGGGTGCCGACGAGGTGCGGGTTCGAGAACTCGCCGAAGACCGCCTCGAGCTCGGGCGCCGGCACCGGCGTCTGCCAGACCTCACCGGTGCGGGGTGCGCTCAGCCGGGCGATCACGGTGGCGTCGTCGATCGACTCGGCGCGCGTCGGCGGACCGGTGGGCGTCGGGGTCGCGGTGGGCGTGGGCGCGCTCGTCGGCGTCGGCGTCGGCGTCGGCGCGACCGTGGGGGTCACGACGGGCACCACCGGCTCCGGGGTCTCCTGGCCGAGCCCGAACCACAGGCCGACCCCGAGCACCCCGACGACACCCACACCCGCGAACGACTCGGCGGTGTGCCGCACGATCCGGCGACGACGCGCCGCGGACCGGACCAGGCCCAGCCGGCCACCGTCCAGTGCCGGGGCGGCACCCTCGATCTCGTTGGCCGCCCGGGCGAGCAGGGCGTGCAGCTCATCGCTCATGGCGCACCTCCGTCGTGTCCAGCGTCCGCACCGCGATCCGCTCGCTCACGTCCGCCGTGCTCCCCAGCGCCGCGTTCAGCCGCGCGAGCCCGTCCGACGTGTACCGCTTGACCGCACCCTCGGACAGCCCGAGCGCCGAGGCCGTCTCGACCACGGAGAGGTCCTCCATCTGCCGCAGGACCACGCACGCGCGCTCCCGTGGGCTCAGTGCCGCGAGCGCCCGGACCACGTCCGCGCCGGGCAGCCGGTCGTCCGGCAGGACCACCGGCGACGTCTGCGCAGCCGCACGCGCCATCAGCCGCGCCTCACGGGTCTTGCGCCGACCCGCGTCGATCGCCCGCGACGCGATCGCCCGACGCACGTAGGCCTCCGCCTGCTCGACCGACCCGAACCGCGCCCGCCCGGAGAACGCCGCGATCAACGACTCCTGCACCAGGTCCTGGGCATCCGACGGCGACGCCGAGACGAGCGTGGCATGCGCGACCAGGCGCTGATACCGCTCACGGGCGACCTGCTCCAGCAGGTCCTCCCACCGTCTGCTCACGCACCACGCTCCCTGTTCGCGTCTCCTGCACCCATAACGCCTGTCGACTGCTCCGACGTTGGGGTTGAGGTTTCTACGACAGGAGAGCGACCACCGCGAACAGCACGGCGAGCAGCGGGAAGGCGCCCTGGGTCACCGCGGCACGGGCCATGGCGCGGTTCGTCGCGACGAGCACGAGGGCGGCTGCGAGCATCGACCCGCACGCCAGCAGGACCAGCGCCAGGCCGACCGTCTCCTGTCCCGAGAGCGCGAGGACGACGCCGACCAGGGCGCCGATCGCGAGGAACAGGTTGTAGAAGCCCTGGTTGTAGGCCCACGGCTTGACCGCCGGCACGTCCTCGGTGCGCGTCCGGAAGCGCGCGTGCACCTCGGGGCGCTCGAACAGCAGCGACTCGTAGGCGAAGAAGAGGACGTGCAGCAGGGCTGCGAGGACGGCGAACACCGACGCGAGGATGACCACGAGGGCAGTCTGTCAGCCTCGCCTACCCTGGTGGCATGCCTGTGACCGCTCCCCCTGTGCTCGACGCGACGACGTGGGCGTCGCTCGCGGACGCGCACGCTCAGCGGGCCGACGCGTTCACCGCGGGCCGACGCGAACGCCGGTCGCGTCAGCAGAAGCACGCGATCGAGGACTTCCTCTTCGAGTACTACCCGGTGACGCCCGCCGCGCTGCGGCGCTGGCACCCGGGCGTCGGGGTCGCGCTCGACGCCCCGGCCCCGCACACGGACTGGCGCTGGTACCGGACCACCGGAAGCACCGTGACCCTGGACGTCGACGCGTTCCTCGCGGATCGCGGCGACGCCATCCGGTTCATCCACGGGCTCCTGACCGCGACCCTGGGCCGTCCCGCGCTGACCGGCTGCTTCGGTCTGCACGAGTGGGCGATGGTCTACCGGGAGACCGACGAGCACCGGCACCCGCTCCCGCTGCGCCTCGGCGCAGCCGGCACGGACGCCGTCGTCGAGACCCACAAGATCCGCTGCACGCACTTCGACGCGTACCGGTTCTTCACCCCCGACGCGGTCGAGCTCAACACGCTGCGACCGACGCGGGGCTCGATGGCCGCGATGGAGCAGCCCGGTTGCCTGCACGCCGGGATGGACGTCTACAAGTGGGCCACCAAGCTGGGCCCAGCCGTCCCCGGAGACCTGCTCCTCGACTGCTTCGAGCTCGCGCGCGACATCCGGACCCTGGACATGCAGGCGTCGCCGTACGACGTGACGACGTACGGGCTCGACCCCGTCACCATCGAGACGCCCGAGGGCAAGGCCGAGTACGTCGCGCGGCAGCGCGGCTTCGCCGAGCGCGGGAACGCGCTGCGCACCCGGCTGGTCGAGGTGTGCGAGGCGCTGTCCGGCTGACCGAACGCCACCCTCGGTCCCGGAGGCGACGAGCGCGACGATCCGGGCCGATACGCGCGTGCGGTCCCCGCACGTGCACCTCGCGCTCGGAGCGACGAGTGCGACCGTACGATGCGACGAGGTGCTGAGCAGGGAGGACGCGATGCCGGAGTCCGCGCGGCTGCTCCTCGTCGAGGACGACCGGCAGCTCGCGACGATGCTCGAGCAGATCCTCGTCGGCGAGGGGTACGACGTCGACGTCGCGCGCGACGGACAGCGCGGCCTGCACCTCGGTCTGACACGGACCTACGACGTGATCGTGCTCGACCGCGGCCTCCCGGCCATCGACGGCCTGGACCTGCTGGGCCGGCTGCGCTCCCGAGGAGTGGTGACGCCCGCGCTGGTGCTCTCGGCCCTCGGCAACCCGGCCGACCGCGTGGCCGGGCTCGACGCGGGAGCCGAGGACTACATGAGCAAGCCGTTCGACGTCGACGAGCTCGCAGCGCGGTTACGAGCGCTGCGTCGTCGGCAGCGCGATCACGTCGGGACGCTGCACGTCCCCGCCGGCACGCTCGACGTGGGCACCCGGCAGGTCACCACCTCGTCAGGGGCACTGGTGGACCTCTCGGAGCGGGAGTGCTCGCTCCTGGAGCTGCTCGCGCGGCATCCCCGCCAGGTGTTCAGCCGGCCCGAGATCCTCGACCGGGTCTTCACGGACGCCGAGGACGAGGGCGTGGTCGACACGTACGTCTACTACCTGCGCCGCAAGCTGAGCCGATCGACGGTCGCGACCGTGCGCGGCGCGGGCTACCGGCTGGGCGCCGGATGACCACGCCGTCCACGACGGGCGCCGAGCGCGACGCGCTGCGTCGGACAGCGCGCCGGCTCGGCCTGCAGACCGCGGTGCTCGTCCTGGGCTGCCTGGTCGTCGTGGGCGCTGCCGTGCTCCTGGTGGTCGTCCGGGCGCAGGACGAGGCGGCACGGTCGCGGCTCGAGGGGGCCGTGAGCTCGATCGACGACGCTCAGGACGCTCCTCCCGGGATGTGGGTCGCGGTGGCGTCACCCCGGGGCCTGTCCACGTCCGAGGGCCTGCCGGAGAGCCTGCCGGACGTGGACGTGATGCGGGAGGTGGCCAGGTCGGGCGAGGACGTCTGGACGACCGCACCCACCGACGCGGGCACGGTCCGCGTGCTCACGGGCAGGCACGACGGGACCGTCGTGCAGGCCGCGGAGGACCCGACGGAGAGCCGCGAGGAGCTGGCGCGACTCGTCGTCGCGCTGCTGGCGGCGGGCGCCGTCGGGATGGTCCTCGCCGGACTCGGTGCCGTGTGGCTGACCCGTCGGGCGGTGCAGCCGATGGTCGCCGCACTGAACCTCCAGCGGCGATTCGTCGCCGATGCGAGCCACGAGCTGCGCACCCCGCTCACCCTGCTCTCGACGCGGGCACAGCTGCTGGACCGGCACATGACCACCGACTGGGGCTCGGGTCCGCCCGACCGCGTGCAGCACGACGTCGACGGTCTGCTCGCCGACGCGGCCGCACTGACGTCCGTGCTGGACGACATGCTCCTCGCCGCCGACGCGCGGTCGGTCGATGCCGTCCCGGTCGATGCGTCCGCGCTGGTGCAGGACGTCGTCGACGCGGCCCAGGCCATGGCCATGGAGATGGAGATCGCGCTCACACGCGGCGGCGACGCGCAGGCGTCGGTCCTCGCGTCGCCGGTCTCGCTGCGCCGGGCGGTGACCGCGCTCGTCGACAACGCCATCGACCACGCCACGGCAACCGTGGACGTCGGTGTGTCCGTCCGAGGCGACCGGGTGCTCGTGGAGGTGCGCGACGACGGTCCCGGCCTGCCGGAGACCGACCAGCTGTTCCGCCGGTTCGCCTCCCACCGGGACGCCAGGACGTCGGGCGACGACCGTCGGCACTACGGCATCGGGCTCGCGCTCGTCGCGGAGGTCGCCGCCCAGCACGGTGGTTCGGTCAGCGCGTCGGCGCGCACCGACGGACGTCCCGGCGCCGCCGTCACGCTGGAGCTGCCTGCAGCGCGGTGAGCAGCTCGCCGTCGGCGTCCACGGCGAGCACCGCCACGGCGCCGTGCTCCGCCGCCCAGGCGATCCCGTCGCGGCCGAGGGCCAGGACGCAGGTGGCCAGCACGTCCGCGGTGGTGAGGTCGGCGGCGACGACGGTGGCCGCGCGCAGACCGGTCGCGGGCTGCCCGCTGCGGCCGTCCCAGACGTGCTCACCGCGCTCGTACGTCCCGGAGGTCGCCACCGCCCCGTCGCGGACCTCGAGCACGGTGCGGAACGACTGCGGGTCGGACGGGTCCCGCACGCCGACGTGCCAGCCGCGGCCCGGCTCGGGCTCGCCGCGGACGACGACGTCACCGCCGGCGTTCAGGCAGAAGGTGGTCAGCCCGGCCGCCAGCAGGGTGTCGGCCGCCCGCTGCGCGGCCCAGCCCTTGACCACGCCGTCCGTGTCGAGCGAGCCGTCGGGCCGCCGGACCGAGAACGCGCCTCCGGACAGGGCGCCGAAGCGTGCCGCGATCCCCAGGACCTCGCGGAGGTCGGGGCTGGGCTCCCCGTCGTCGTCGTAGCGGCTCACCTCGCTGTCCGGACGGAAGCGACTGAACCGTCGGTCGGCTGCATGCATGCGCTCGAACGCCTCCTGGACCGCAGCTCGCTCGGCCCGCTCGTCCGGCGCGCCGCGGACGTCGACGGACATCGGGATGCCCATGACGAGCTCCAGGTGGCGCACGCGTCAGCCCTGCTGGTCGATGGCGGACTGCACGGACTGGGCGTACGCCTCCGACGTGTAGGTGGCGCCCGAGACGGTGTCGATCTGCGCCGACTGCGCGTCGACCACCTCCTGCGCGAGGATCGGCGCCGCCCGCGCGTTGATCTGCACGCTCTCGTGGTGGCCACCGGGGACCTGCAGCGTCTGCACGTCGGTGATCTGCCCCGCCGTGAACGTCACCGACACCTGCACGGGGCCGTAGCGGGTCTGCACCGAGGAGCCGACGACGGTGACGGTGTCGTTGGTGGTCGTCCCGGCGTCGGACGTGGACCCTGCCCCGGTGCTCGTCGCCGGATCCGTGCTCGGGGCGGCCTGGCCGGTACCGGACGACCCGTCGGCCGTGCTGTCGGTGCTCGACTCCGCGACCGTTGCCGTGGGAGCCAGGACCGCGAACTTGGTGAAGCCTGCGGCCCCGATCGCGGCCAGCGACCCCAGGTAGATCACGGTGCCGCGCCAGCGTGGTGTCGTCATGAGTCGATCTCCTCCCGGTGGATGGCGGACCTGGGCACCCCGACGGCGCGGGCGGAGCGCGCGACGGCGTCGGCCATCGCGGGCGGGCCGCACACGAACACGTCGCGCGACGCGATGTCCGGGACGAGCCGGAGCAGGTGCTGCGCGTCGAGGGGGTCGTAGCCCAGCTGGGCACGCCGGCCGGGTACGGGCACGTAGGTCAGGCCGGGCGACGGGGTGAACTCAGCAGCCAGCGCCAGGCTCGCGGCATCGTGCGCGCGATGCAGGACCACGAGGTGACGACCTTGGGCGAGCAGCTCCTCCGCGAGCGCACGCACCGGTCCGACCCCGGCGCCCCCGGCCACCAGCAAGGCCCGGTCGGACGTCGCCCGGTCCGCGGTGAACGTCCCGAAGGGCCCCTCGACCTGCACCCGGGTGCCGGGTCGGAGGTCCGCGACGGCGGACGAGTGGTCTCCGAGCGCGCCCACGGTGAACCGCAGGTGGTCGTCGGTCGGTGCCATCGACAACGAGTAGGGGTGGGCCGTCGCGCGGTGGCCGGGGGTGAGGAAGCGGACCAGGAAGAACTGGCCGCCGCGGGCCCCCAGGCGCGAGAGCCCGTGGCCGTGCACCCAGACGCTCGCCAGCCCGTTCGCCTCGGGCACGACGGCGGAGACCCGCATGCCGAACCGCCGGTGCGCCAGCAACGGCAGGGCGACGCGCCAGGTCAGCAGCGCTGCGGCCGTGCCGGCGTACAGCACGATCCAGAGTCCGCGGGCGACCAGCGAGTCGACGAAGTGCGTGCCGCCGGCCACCTGGTGGGCGAACGCGAGGAAGATCCCGACGTAGACGGTCAGGTGCACGGCGAACCAGACCTCGTACGAGAGGTGGCGCCGGGCCAGCCTGGCGCTCGAGATCCCGACGGCCAGGAACAGGATCGTGCCGATGACGGCGGGCCACAGGTACGGCTGCGTCGCCAGCACCGCCGGCACCTCGGACCACACGCTGAGCCCGTCCAGCAGCGACCCGCCGACGATCATCAGGACCACGTGGGTGAGGACCAGCAGGACGACGGAGGTGCCGAGCGACCGGTGCCACGCGACGAGGCGGTCGAAGCCGATGCCTCGCTCGAACCACGGCACGCGACCGATGAGCAGCAGCTGCGCACAGACGAGGTACGAGGCGAGCAGCCCCGCCAGCTCGCCCAGCGACATCAGCGCCCCGCCCGGCGTGGCGCCGGTCGACGCGGTCGTGCCCGTCCACCAGAACGCCAGCACCGCGAGCACGCCGAGCCAGAGCGTCGGCAGGACGCCGCTGCGCGTCCGGGTGCGTCGCGGCCGGGTGAGCGGCGCCAGCGGTGGCGCCTCCCAGGTCGTCGTTGTCATGTGACGAGTCTCGGCGTGGATTCTCCGAGGATTCTCGGAGCTTCCTGTCCGCTCACTGTGCGACGCCCGCGGCATCGGGACGTGAAGCACGACGCGATGACGACCTGGCCCGTCACCCCACCGTCAGGGTCCACCCTCCGTTCGCCTTGACGTCGACGACCGACGGTCCCGCACTGAGCGGGACGGTCCCCGAGTACGGCCCGATCTCGTTCACGAGCAGGCCGAACTCGAACAGCTCGCCGGTGTCCTCGCTGACCACGAAGTTGCCGTCCCCGTCGTGGGTCGCAGTGAGGGCCCCCGTCCCGCCGTCGTAGAGGAACACCGCGTCGCCCGAGCCCGCGGGGGCCAGCAGAGGGGCGGTCGAGAACGGGGCGATGGTCAGCGTCCAGCTCCCGTCGGCCGTGATCTGCAGGGTCACGGGCTCGCTCAGCCCTCGACCGAACAGGGTCGTCCCGGTGTAGGGACCGATCGTGTTCACCAGCAGCTCGCCGGTCGACCCGTTCTCCGCGTCCAGCACCGAGATCGCGAAGTTCGCGGCGCCGTCGTGCGTCGCCGTGACGATCCCCGCGGTCGCGCCTGCGGGGAGAGCCACCAGGTTGTCCCCGGTCCCCGCCTGGGTGGCGGGCGTGAAGATGCCGAAGGTCTCGTCGGCCCACGACTGGACCGTCGCCTCCGGTTCCGCCGGCTCGTCGGCGTCGGCAGCCGGAGCGTCCGCCGCGTCCTCGGTCTCGACGGCTTCCGGTGCCTCCGCGGTCGGGGCGTCCGCGACGTCGTCGACGAGGTTGTTCGCAGCGTTGGGGCCGTTGATCGCCCCGAGGATCGCGGAGAGCAGGAACAGCACGCCCGTGATGATCCAGGCGGTCTTCTTGTACTCGTCGTACCCCGCGAGCGGCCTGCCGACCTTGTCCTTCTGGGCACCGGCGAGCACCAGGATGATGTCGACGAGGACCCAGATCCCGCACCCGCCGAGCGTGACGAGCTTGAGCACCCCGGTGCCGACCTTGCCGAGGTAGAAGCGGTCGACGCCGAAGAAGCCCAGGAACACGGCGAAGAGCCACGTGGCGATGAAGGACTTGTCGGAGACACCCACCACGGGCGGCGGGCCGTACGCACCGGGTGGGCCGTATGCAGCAGCCGATCCGTACGCGGCCGGAGGCGGAGCGCCGTAGCCGGCCGGAGGCGGAGCTCCGTAGCTCGCCGCCGGAGGCGGAGCTCCGTAGCTCGCCGCCGGCGCGCTCCCGTCCGGCGCCGGGGCCGGCGGTGGCGGGCCGATGACCTGGGTCTCCGGAGGCGGGGGCGGCGGAGCGACCGGCGGTGACGGCGGTGGCGGCGGGACCATGCCGGGTGCGACGGGCTCCGTCGGCGGCGCTGCGGGCGGGACCGGGTCGGGTTGATCACCCTCGGGCGTGGTGGGGTCGTGAGACATCGTTGGCTCCCGCGTGCGTCGGAGCCGACTCGGGCGGGCGCCGGGACACCGCGGCCCTTCAGCCCCCCAGCCGTTCTTCACAGTATCGGCGCCGGCCTCGGCCCGGAAGGCTGCGGGCAGCCGGACGGCCCGCGGCGGAGTGGATCCGTCGCGGGCCGTGCGTGGTGCAGGCGCTCAGCGTGCGCCGGCGCCCGAGCTCACGATCGACTTCACCGAGCTCGCGGTGTCCAGCGAGTAGGCGTACGGGATCGACTTGACCGACCCGCCGGTCTGCCCGGCCGACGAGCCCACGAAGTGGTTGTTCCGCGCCACCAAAGAACCCGCCGGCGAGGACCCCTCACCGAGGTGGAACGTGTCGTCGGTGTTCTCGAAGTAGTTCCCCTCGACCAGCACCCCGGCCTCCATCGTGGACGCCACCCCATACGACCCGACCGAGCTGTACAGGTTGTTGAACACGTGCACCGGGTTACCGAACCGCACCCGCGGGTTGCGCTGGTTGGTGCCGTCGAACCAGTTGTGGTGATACGTCACCCGCAGCTTGCCGCGGTCCTGGGACCCGTTGTCATCCGAGTGCCCGACCAGGGAGTTCTTGTCCTGACCGTCGAAGTGGTTCCAGGAGATCGTCACGTAGTCCGAGGCCCGCTTGGTGTCCACCGACCCGTCGTACCCGGTGAAGAACGTGTTCCGGTCGATCCACACGTTCGTGGACGTCTCGACGTTGATCGCGTCGTCGTCCCAGTCGTCGAACGTCAGGTTGCGCACGATCACGTTCTTCGCGTTCTTGATGTTCAGACCACAGCCCACGATCTTGGCGCCACTGGCCCCCAGGATCGTCTTGTTCGACCCGATCGCCAGCATCCCCGAGCACGAGATCGTGCCCGAGACCCGCACCACCGCCGCACCCGCGCCCGACGCGGCACTGACCAGCGCCGACGAGCTGGTCACCGTGGTCGCCGCCGCCGACCCACCACCACTGGTGCCACCGTTCTGCGACGCCCAGCCCACCAGCCCGCCCGCTGGCGGAGTGGTCGGGTTCGAGGTCGGCTCCGAGCCGCTCCCGACCTTCACCAGCTCCCACTGCTGGTTGTACTGGTTCTTCTCCGTGAGCTGCGTGATCGTGGCGCCGTCGGCGGTCGACCGGTCGGTGACCGTCACGGCCTTGCCGCTGTTCTGGTTCACCAGCCGCACGCGGCCGCCCTCGGAGTCGACCAGCTTGAACTTCTGGTTGGCGGCGTTGGCGTCGGTGTACTGACGGATCTCGCCGCCGTCCGCGGTGCTCCAGCCCCACACGTCCAGCACCTTGCCGGAGTGCCGGTTCTGCAGCCGGTACCAGCCGGAGCCCGAGTCGATGAACTTGAACTGCTGCCAGTTCCCGTCGTTGCGGGTCCACTGCTGCATGATGCCGCCGTCGGCGGTGGAGAAGTCGCGCACCTCGAGCGCCTTCGCGCTCTGGCGGTTGACCAGGACGTAGTAGGCACCGGTGTCGACGCTCGCTGCTGCCGCAGGGAGGGCGGTGAGCCCGACGCCTGCGAGCACGAGGGCCGTGCCCGTCGCCAGCGCCGCGGCGAGCCGCCTGCGGACGCTGGTCTTCTTCTGGATCCTCATCGATCCCCCTGGGGATGTTCGAGTGGAGTTGAGCCGAGGGCGTCCGGGAGGACGTCGAGGACCGCGGCGGACCGGCCGATCCGCCGCGATGGGACAAGCGCTTTCCGCTCGTCGGCCAAACTAGGGAGAAGCGCTTCGACGCACCAGGGGGAACCGGTTTCCCGAATGGTTTCATCGGGCCGTTTCTCATGTGTTCAGTCGGGCGTCCAGTCCCGGCGGTAGCGGCGCACGAAGGCCTTGAGGATGCGCGGCGGCGCCCACACGTCCGCGTTGCGCACCCGTGCGACCACCTCGTCGTGCTCCCTCGGCTGGAAGTAGCCGTAGTCCCGGTACACGCCGATGCGCGTGACGATGCCCGGGAGGTCGAGCTCGGGGTGGAACTGCGTCGCGTAGAGGTTCTCGCGCACCCGGAACATCTGCACCGGGCACGTCGGGGACGACGCGAGCAGGATCGCGTTCGGCGGGAGCACGCTGCACGCCTCCTTGTGCCCGACGAACGCGTCGAACGACTCGGGCAGGTCCGCGAGCAGGGGGTCCAGCCGCCCGGCTTCCGTGAGGGTGATGGTGACCGCGCTGATCGGCTCGGCATACGTGCGGTCGATGACCGCACCCTGGTGCACGCCCAGCGTGCCGACGCCGTAGCAGGCGCCGAGGAACGGCAGGTCGCGCGCGACGATCTCGTCGAGGAGCGTCGACACCTCGGCCTCGACCCGGCGCTGAGCCGGCGACTTGCGCTCCTCGGGCGTGCTCGCGTCGAACGGGCTGCCGCCGACGATCACCCCGTCGTACCGGTCGAGCGGCAGCGGAAGGATGGACGCCTGCTCCATGCGGACCCGCTCGAGCTCGTCGGCGCGCAGGCCGCCGAACCTCAGGAACGACGCGTACTCCCCGTCGGCGGCGATCTCCTCCGCACGGGAGCTGAGCAGCAGGAAGCGGGTCATCCGACGCCCGCCACCCGGCTGGCGTCGTCGGGTCCGAGCATCCACCGGATCGACCGGGTGGCCACGGCCCCCGCGGCACGGGCCGCGCGCAGCCCGGCCGGGCCGGGCCGGTCGAGGCCGAGCATCTCGAACGACCACGCCGGCATCGACGCGACAGCCGCCCGGGCCAGCAGCGTGTAGCCGGGCCGCAGCGAGCGCGGCACGGGCGGATCGTGCAGGAGGAAGTCGGCGGCGTCGCGCGCGGCGGCGGACGGGCCGAGGACCGGCCGGAACTCGTCGAGGGCCTTCTCCAGCTCGGCCACCGACTCGGGAACCCGCTCGGCGCCGAGCGCGACCGCCACCCGCGCCGCCTGCGCGAGGTACTCGTCGGCACCTGCCCGGTCCAGCGGTCGCTGCCCGTACACCCGGTGCGACCGCAGAAAGCTGTCCACCTCGGCGACGTGCACCCAGCGCAGCAGCGTCGGGTCGCCCGCGAAGTACTCGACACCGTCCGGCGTGACGCCCCGGATCCGCTCGTGCACGCTGCGGACGCGGTCGATCATGGCGGTCGCGTCGTCGATGGTGGCGAACGTCGTCGTCGCGAGGAACGTGCTCGTCCGGGCCAGCCGACCCCACGGGTCGCCGCGGTAGCCCGAGTGCGCCGCGACCGCCGCCATCGCCGCCGGGTGCAGGGACTGCAGGAGGAGGGCACGCATGCCGCCGACGAACATCGAGGCGTCGCCGTGCACGGTCCGGATCGGCGAGCCCGGCGGGTACCACCGCGGTCCTGGCGTGCCGTGGATCCGTTCGCGGCTGGCCAGCCCGTCGGGTCCGGCCACGCGCAGGAACAAGGAGGTGCCGGCGCGGTCACGGACGGACGAGAGGGGGCTCACGTCCCCATCCTGCGGCCGTCAGGCTCGGGAGCGCACCTGCTCGACACCACGGTTGGCCAGCTGGTCGGCGCGCTCGTTGCCCGGGTCCCCCGCGTGACCCTTGACCCACACCCACCGGACGGTGTGCCGGGCGACCTCCGCGTCGAGGGCCTCCCACAGCTCCTGGTTCTTCACGGGCTTCTTGTCGCCCGTGCGCCAGCCGTTCCGCTTCCAGCCGGCGACCCACTTGGTGACGCCGTTCATCACGTAGGTCGAGTCGACGTGCAGCGTGACGTCGCACGGCTTGGTCAGGGCGCGCAGACCCTCGATCACGGCGGTGAGCTCCATGCGGTTGTTCGTCGTGAGGATCTCGCCGCCGAACAGCTCGCGCTCGTGCGCGCCGTACCGCATCCACGCACCCCAGCCACCGACACCCGGGTTGCCCTTGCAGGCCCCGTCGGTCCACATCTCCACCGTCGGCCGCTCGCTCACGGCCCACACCCTAGACGTCGGTGCCCGTGGGACCATCGACGCACGATGAGCACCCGCACACTGGCCGACCGCATCCCCGCAGATCCCACGGACCCCGACGCCCTGTACGAGGCGTTCACCGACTGGGCGACCGACCAGGGCCTGGCGTTGTACCCCCACCAGGACGAGGCGCTGCTCGAGCTGGTCACAGGAGCCCACGTGATCCTGTCGACGCCGACAGGTTCGGGGAAGTCGCTCGTCGCGGTCGCCGCGCACTTCGTCGCGCTGGCCCAGGGCCGACGGACCTACTACACCGCCCCCCTGAAGGCGCTGGTCAGCGAGAAGTTCTTCGCGCTCGTCGAGGCGTTCGGCTCCGCCAACGTGGGGATGATGACGGGCGACTCCGCGGTCAACCCGGGCGCCCCGATCATCTGCTGCACCGCGGAGATCCTGGCCAACGTGGCCCTGCGCGACGGTGACGACGCGGACGTCGGCCAGGTCGTCATGGACGAGTTCCACTTCTACGCCGACCCGCAGCGCGGCTGGGCGTGGCAGGTGCCGCTGCTGGAGCTCACGAAGGTCCAGTTCGTGCTCATGTCCGCCACGCTCGGCGACGTCGGCTTCTTCGCGGAGGACCTGACGCGGCGGACCCACCAGCCCGTCGCCGTCATCGCGAACGCCGAACGGCCCGTGCCGCTGACGTTCTCCTACGCGATCGAGCCGCTGCACGAGCTCCTCGACGAGCTGGTGAAGACCCGTCGGGCCCCCGTCTACGTCGTGCACTTCACCCAGAAGGAAGCCGTCGAGCGGGCGCAGTCGCTCATGTCGACGCCCCTGGCCAGCCGCGAGCAGCGGGACCGGATCGCCGACGAGATCGCGGGGTTCCGCTTCGGTCCGGGCTTCGGTCGCACCCTCAACCGGCTGCTGCGGCACGGCGTCGGTGTGCACCACGCGGGGATGCTGCCCAAGTACCGCCGCGTGGTCGAGCGCCTCACGCAGCGGGGCCTGCTGCCGGTCGTCTGCGGCACGGACACGCTCGGCGTCGGCATCAACGTCCCCATCCGCACGGTCCTGCTGACCAGCCTGGTCAAGTACGACGGCGTCCGCATGCGGCACCTGTCCGCGCGCGAGTTCCACCAGATCTCGGGGCGCGCCGGGCGGGCGGGGTTCGACACCGTGGGCGAGGTCATCATCCTGGCGCCGGAGCACGTGATCGAGAACCGCAAGCTGCTGGAGAAGGCCGGCGACGACCCCCGCAAGCTGAAGAAGATCATCCGCAAGAAGGCGCCCGAGGGGCAGGTCAACTGGACGGACTCCACGTTCGAGCGCCTGCGGGACGCGCCGCCCGAGCCGCTGACCAGCAGCTTCGCGGTGTCGCACGCGATGGTGCTGCACGTGCTGGCCCGCGAGGGCGATCCCGTCGCCGCGATGACGAAGTTGCTCACCGACAACCACGAGCCCACCGGTGCCCAGGGCAGGCACGTCCGGCGCGCGATCGCGGTCTACCGGTCGCTGCGCGCCGCCGGCGTGATCGAGCGGCCCTGGGTCGAGGACCCGACCGCACCGCACGGGCGTCGACGGGCCGTGCAGCTGACCGCGGAGCTCGCCCCGAACTTCGCGCTCAACCAGGCCCTGTCGCCGTTCGCCTACGCGGCGCTCGACCTGCTCGACCGCGACGACCCGGCGTACGCGCACGACGTCGTCTCCGTCATCGAGGCCACCCTCGACGACCCGCGCCAGGTGCTGTCCGCGCAGGAGAACAAGGCCCGGGGCGAGGCCGTCGCCCAGATGAAGTCCGACGGGCTCGAGTACGACCAGCGCATGGCCCTGCTCGAGGACGTCGGCTACCCCAAGCCGCTCGCCGAGCTGCTCGAGGCCATGTTCGTCACCTACCGGCAGACCAACCCGTGGGTGGCCGACCTGGCGCTGTCCCCCAAGTCGGTGGTCCGGGACATGCACGAGCGGGCGATGAGCTTCGCGGAGTACGTCGCCTACTACCAGCTGGACCGCACCGAGGGTGTCCTGCTGCGCTACCTCGCCGACGCCTACCGCGCCCTGCGCCAGACGGTCCCCGAGGAGGCGCGCACCGAGGAGCTGTGGGAGATCATCGAGTGGCTGGGCGACCTGGTCCGCCGCACGGACTCCAGCCTCCTCGACGAGTGGGAGCGCCTCAGCAACCCGCTCGACGAGCACGGCGCGGACGCCCCCGGCGGTATCGACGAGGACGTCCCCGAGCCCATCACGGCCAACCCCCGGGTGTTCCGCGCCCTCGTGCGCGGTGCGTTGTTCCGCCGGGTGGAGCTGGCCGCGCGCGAGTTCTACGGCGGGCTCGCGCAGCTGGGGGACCTCGACGCCGACGGCGAGCCCTGGGACGCCGACCGCTGGCGGACCGCGCTGGACCCGTTCTACGACGACCACGACGAGATCCTCACGGGCGCGCCCGCCCGCGGCCCGGCGCTGTTCCAGGTCACGCCCGGCCGGGGGACCTGGCAGGTCCGGCAGCTGCTCGACGACCCCGAGGGCGACCACGACTGGCGCATCGACGCGGCGGTCGACCTGGCCGGCTCCGACGAGACCGGCGAGGTGCAGCTGCGGATCGTGGCCTTAGGCCCCCTGGGCGACCTCACGTAAGTTGGCCGTCATGGCCACGTGGGACGACGTGCGGGACGCCGTGGCGGCGCTGCCGGAGACGTTCGAGGAGCCCGAGCGCAGCTGGCGGGTCGGGTCGAGGAAGCCGCTCGTCTGGGACCGGCCGCTGCGCGCGGTCGACCACCAGGCGCTGGGCTCGTCGGCCCCCGACGGACCGATCCTCGGCGCCCGCGTGCCGGACCTCGACGCCAAGGAGGAGCTGCTCGCGCGCCTGCCGGACGTCTACTTCGTGACACCGCACTTCGACGGCTACCCGGCGATCCTGGTGCGGCTCGACGCGATCGACACCGACGAGCTCCAGGACCTGGTGGTCGAGGCGTGGCTGACGCAGGCGCCGAAGCGCGTCGCGAAGGCCTGGCTGGACAGTCACCCGGACGGTCCGGACTGAGACCGCCCCGGCGGGTTACCGTTCGCGCATGAGCACCCAGCCCACAGACGCCCCCGTGCGCCGCACCAGGTCGCCGCGGTTCGTGTTCCTCATCTGCCTGGTGGCCGCGCTCGTGTCCGCGATCTGGGTGCTCGGCATCCTGACGATCGCCGCCGCGGTGATCCTCGTGGTGACCGCGATGGTGCTCCAGGCCCGCGGCAAGAACCCCGCCACGTGGTTCGCGGCGAGCACGGGCGTCGCCGCCGGGACGCTGATCTACCTGGTCATCGTGCTGATCACCGGCCAGTAGCTACTGCCCGTAGGCCGCCATCATCCGGTCGGACGGGACGATCTGCTTGCCCAGCGGGAACAGCGAGATGGGCACCATCTTCCAGTTGGCCAGGGCCAGCGGGATGCCGATGATCGTGATCGCCTCGAGGATGCCCGTGATGATGTGCGTGAGCGCCAGCCACCAGCCGGCGACGATCACCCAGATGACGTTCCCGATCACGGACCACGCCCCGGACGTCGGCTTGTCGACGACCGTGCGGCCGAACGGCCACAGCGCGTAGCTGGCCATCCGGAACGACGCGATGCCGAACGGGATCGTGACGATGAGGATGCAGCAGATGATGCCGGCGAGCACGTAGCCCAGGGCCAGCCAGAAACCCGCGAGCACGAGCCAGATGATGTTGAGCAGCGTCTTCACCAGGCCAGCCTGCACCCCCGACGGCCGCGGACGGTATCCGGGAGGACCCTGATCCCGCCCTATCGTGGCTCCGTGGTGAAGAAGGAGCACGCGCCCACCGGCACGCCGGCGCTCGTCGCGCTGACCGCGGCAGGTGTCACGCACACGGCACACGCCTACACGCACGACCCCGCGAGCTCCCTCGGGTACGGCCTGGAGGCCGCGGCCGCGCTCGGCGTCCCGCCGGAGCAGGTGTTCAAGACCCTGATGACGGTCGTGGACGGCACGCTCACGGTGGCGGTCGTGCCCGTGACCGGGCAGCTGGACCTCAAGGCGCTCGCGCAGGCCGTCGGGGGCAAGCGCGCCACGCTGGCGCCCAAGCCGGACGCCGAGCGCGCCACGGGGTACGTCGTCGGTGGCATCTCCCCGCTCGGCCAGCGATCGCCGCACCCCACGGTGGTCGACGAGACCGCGTGGCTCTTCGACACCGTCCTGGTCTCCGGCGGGCGACGCGGCCTCGACGTCGAGCTCTCCCCCGACGACCTGGTCCGGCTCACGTCGGCGACCGTCGCGGACATCGCGCGGTCCGACCCGTGATCGCCGAGCGACTGTCCGACGTCCGCCGCCGCGTGGCGCAGGCCGCCGTCTCCGCCGGCCGCGACCCCGCGGACGTCCGCCTGCTCCTGGCGACCAAGACGCAGCCGGTCGACCTGGTCCGCGAGGCGATCGCGGCCGACGCCCGGGCCAGGGCCGAGGACCCGAACCTGACCGCCGTGCTCGTCGGCGAGAACCGCGTGCAGGAGCTCGTCGCCAAGGGACCCGAGCTCGCCGGGCTGGCGACGGTGCACCTGATCGGGCCGCTGCAGTCCAACAAGGTCAACGCGGCCCTGCGCTGGGTGTCGTGCATCGAGTCGGTGGAGTCGCTGGACCTGGCCGAGCGACTCTCCGCGCGGGCGACCGGGCCTCTGGACGTGTACGTGCAGGTGAACGTGTCCGGCGAGGCGACGAAGCACGGGGTCGTGCCGGACGAGGCGGTCGCGCTCGCGGGGGCCGTCGCAGCACTCCCCGGCCTGCGGGTGGCCGGCCTGATGACGATCGGCGCGCGTTCCGACGACACCGCCGTCGTCCGGTCCGGCTACGCCCTCCTGCGGTCGCTGCGGGACGAGCTCGTCGCAGTGGGCACTCAGACGGCGACCGAGCTGTCCATGGGCATGAGCGGCGACCTCGAGCTGGCCGTCGCGGAGGGTGCGACGCTGGTGCGCGTCGGCAGCGCGGTCTTCGGCGCTCGCCCGACGTGACCCCCGCGCAGCAGCACCAGCTGCGCGGTGCGCGTCGCTGCACCGGGTGCGCGGCGGCGCACGACGGCGACCTCGCGCGCGTGCAGCACGGTGAGGCGGCGAAGCTCTCGATCCAGGTCCATGTGACTCCCCTCGTCACGGGTCAGGAGCGCGCCGGCCCTGCACTGATACACGCGTCCAGCACGATCGTCGGAGCGTCCGTCCTGCTGTCCCGTCGGCTCTGACGGCAGGATGGGGCCATGAGCGACGAGCGCCGGTTCCCGCGGTGGGTCTACGGCACGGGGTCCGATCCGGACGCCCGGTTCTCGCTGGCGAACGAACGGACCTTCCTCGCGTGGATCCGGACGTCGCTCGCGCTGCTGGCCGGTGGGGTGGCCCTGGAGGCCCTCGCGCTGCCGGTGCAGCCGGACCTGCGGTTCGCCGCAGCGATGGTCCTGGTCGTGCTGGGCGTCCTGGCCCCCGTGCTGGCGTGGATGAGCTGGGCCCGCGCCGAGCGTGCGGTCCGGCTGGGCACCTCGCTCCCGGCGCCGTCGGCGTTCGGCCTGCTCGTCGTCGGCGTCTGCGTCGCCGGTGTCCTGGTCCTCGTCGGGATGGCCGTCGGATGAGCGAGCCACCTCCGACGCTCGCAGCCGAGCGCACCCACCTGGCCTGGCGCCGCACCGCGATCGGGCTCACGGGCGGCGCGATCGCAGCCGCGCACCTGCTGCAGGAGTTCCTCGGTCCGGCCGCCTGGAGCCTCGCGGCCTCCGCACTCGTGATCTCCGTCGCGCTGGCGGTCGTCTCGCACCGGAGGCACCTCGTCGGCGGTGCGCTGCCTCCCGGTGGGCGGCTCGTGGCGGTCAGCGCCGCGGGAGTCGTCGTGATCGGCGTCGCCGCGCTCGCGTTCGTGGTGCTGCACGGCCCCTGAGGTCAGGGCACGCGGGCGGTCCAGGCCGGGTCCGTGAACTTGGTCCGCATCAGCTCGGCTGCGCGCTCCAGCTCCTCGGGTCGCAGCGCGCCGTCGACCGTGGGGTACAGCCCGCGGAAGTGGGCCGCGAACGCGGCGATGACCGCCTCGCGCGGCAGCTGGGTCTGCGAGCGCACCGGGTCCACCCGCTTGTTCGCGCTGGTCGTCCCCTTGTCCGACAGCTTCTCGCGCCCGATCCGGAGCACCTCGAGCATCTTGTCGGCGTCGATGTCGTAGGACATGGTCACGTGGTGCAGGACCGCGCCGCCGACCATCCGCTTCTGCGCGGAGCCGGCCAGCTTGCCGGCCGGTGAGGCGATGTCGTTGAGCCCGCTGGTGAACGCGTGCACGCCGACGTCCGCGAGCGCACCCAGCACCCACTGGTTGAGGAACGCGTAGGAGTCCTCGAAGGTCATGCCGTCCACCAGCGACGCCGGCACCACCAGCGAGAACGTGATGCAGTTGCCGGCCTCCATGAACATCGCGCCGCCGCCGGAGATCCGCCGGACCACCGTGATGCCGTGGCGCTCCGCCGCCTCGAGGTCCACCTCGTTGCGCAGCGACTGGAACGACCCGATGATCACCGCGGGCTCGACCCACTCCCAGAACCGCAGGGTCGGGCCGCGACGCCCCACCCCCAGCTCCTCGGTGAGCACCTGGTCGAGCGCCGTGTGCATCGCCGGGGGCAGCGGCCCGGGGTGGATGAGCTCGAACGTGTGGTCGGCCCACCCGGTGGAGTACCCGAGCGCCCGACGCACCGCGACCGCCACCGCGTGGGCGTCGAACCCGACCATCGTCACCGGCTGGTCCTCGTGGGCGAGTGCCGTGGTCACGGCCTCGGCGAGCCGGCTCACGGGGGTGTCCCGCGGCAGCCCGTCCAGGGCCGACGACAGCACCGGCAGTGCTTCGTCGGGCTCGAGGAAGAAGTCGCCGCTGACGCTGACGCCGGTCAGCAGCCCGTCCACCACGTCGAGGTCGACCGCGACGAGCTTGCCGCCGGGGACCTTGTACTCACCGTGCACGCCGCCCAGCGTAGGCGGCTCCGTCAGCCGAGCGACTGCACGGCCGACTGCGCGCGGTCCTGGATCATCGCGGACAGGCTGGCCGCATCGCCCAGGGTGGCTCGCGCGGCGTCCGCGTCCCCGGGACCGAGCGCCTCGGCCGTCCACGTGACGATGGTGTTGCCGACGAGCATGTGCCCCCGGTACCCCGGGATCTCGCTCCCCTCGGCGGAGTGCGTGATCTCCTGCACGATCGACGGGTACACGCCCTGCCCCTCGATCGCCGGCTCGGCACTCCAGGTGGCGCCGTCGATGCCCAGGTTCACCTGGCTGTACTCCGGGCAGCCGTCGACGGTCGTCACCAGCTCACGGAACGCCTCGCGCGCCGCGGCGGGGTCGGGCAGCAGGACGACCTCCTGCTCGAAGGACATCGCGTCGTTGCCCCACATCAGCGCGTCGAACCAGGTGGGCGGGGTGGCGACGACGGTGACGGCCGCCGTGCACTCCGGCGGGTCGACCGTCGAGCCCGCCGGCAGGCCCCACGGCAGCTGCCCGGACGTGATCAGCTGCCGCACCTCGGGCTCGGCCGCCGGGACGTTCACGAGCAGCTCCGCCGACGTGACGAACAGGGTGGGTGCCGTGATCGCGTCGAACATCGCGTCCGCCCCGGGCGGTGCGACGGACGGCGCGAGCGACGGCGGCTGCGTGGTGGGGGCGGTCGTCGGCTCGGTGTCGGTGACGGTACCGGTCGGTGTCGGCTCGGTCTCCACCGGTGCCCACGGCTGCGCGACGAGCGCGGTGACCAGGGCGATCGCCAGGACGGCCACGAGCAGCCACCACCAGCTGGTACCCGACCTCCTCGACCCGGACGGCCAGCCCGGTGCCGGATCAGGCGGCGGCGTACTGCCGGACACGACCGCTCCTCCCGCACGTCGGCGGCCGCGCTGCAGCGGCCGGTCCCCCGAGGCTAAGCCGCGACGGTCAGGTGCGCAGGGATGAAGTTCAGCGAGGCGTCACACCGTTGTGGCGAAGCCCCCAGATGGCGGAGTCGGTGAGGGCCTCCCACGACGCCTCCAGCAGGTTGGGGCCGACGCCGACGGTGCTCCAGGAGCGCTGGCCGTCGGTCATCTCGATCAGCACGCGGGTGATCGCGTCGGTGCCGTGCATCGAGTCGAGGATGCGCACCTTGAAGTCGATGAGCTCGAACGTCTCGAGCTCGGGGTAGACCCGGACGAGCGCCTGGCGCAGGGCGTGGTCGAGCGCGTTGACCGGCCCGTTGCCCTCCCCCGTGCTGACGACCCGCTCCCCGCCGGCGTGCAGCTTGACGGTCGCCTCGGCCGTTGCGGGCGTGCCGCGGCCGCCGCTGCGCTCGACGATGGTCCGCCACGACTCGACCCGGAAGTACTGCGGGCGCTGCCCGTCGATCTCCTCGAGCAGGAGGAGCTCGAACGACGCGTCCGCCGCCTCGTACGTGTAGCCGTTCGCCTCGGCGTCCTTGACCCGGTCCGTGACCCGGCCGAGCAGCTCGGGGCGCCCGGCGAGGTCGAACCCGAGCTCCCGCCCCTTGAGCTCGATCGACGCGCGGCCGGCCATGTCGGAGATCAGCATCCGCATGTCGTTGCCCACGGCGGCAGGGTCGATGTGCTGGTAGAGGTCGGGGTCCACCTTGATGGCGGACGCGTGGATGCCCGCCTTGTGCGCGAACGCGCTGGCGCCGACGTACGCCGACCGGGCGAACGGCGAGATGTTCGTGATCTCGCTGATCGCGTGGGCGATCCGGGTCAGCTCCGGGAGCCCGCCGGGCAGCCCGTCCGTCACCTTGAGCACCGGCAGCCCGTACTTGAGCTGCAGGTTGGCGACGACGGACAGCAGGTCGGCGTTCCCCGTGCGCTCGCCGTACCCGTTGACGGTGCCCTGGACGTGCGAGCACCCGGCCTCGACCGCGGCGAGCGTGTTGGCAACCGCGCAGCCGGAGTCGTTGTGCGCGTGGATGCCGAGGACGGCGTCGGGCCCGACGGCTCCCCGGATCTCGTGCACGATGTCCGCGATCCAGGTGGGGACCATGCCCCCGTTGGTGTCGCAGAGGGCGACCACCTCGGCGCCCGCCTCGAACCCGGCGAGCACGGCGGCGCGGGAGTACGCCGGGTCGAACCGGTAGCCGTCGAAGAAGTGCTCGGCGTCCACCACGACCCGCCGCCCCTCGCGCACCAGGAAGGCGACGGTGTCCGCGATCATCGCGATGTTCTCGTCGCCCGTGGTCCGCAGAGCGCGCTCCGCGTGCCGCAGGTCGTGCTTGGCGACGAGCGCGACGACCGGTGCCTCGGAGTCGACCAGAGCCCGGACCTGCGGGTCGTCGACCGCGCGCGTCCCGGCCTTGCGCGTGCTGCCGAACGCGGCCAGCTCCGCGTTGCGGAAGTCCAGCTCCTTGGCGGCCCGCTTGAAGAACTCGGTGTCCTTGGGCACCGCGCCCGGCCAGCCCCCCTCGATGAAGCCGACACCGAGCTCGTCGAGCAGCGGCGCGATGGCCAGCTTGTCGGCGACGGAGAGGTTCATCCCCTCCTGCTGGGCGCCGTCGCGCAGGGTCGTGTCGTAGACCTGGAACGGCGTGCTGCTGGTGACGGACACGATGTGCTCTCTTCGGTGCTGGGACGGGCGACGTACTCGAACTGCGCCGGCTGCTTCCTCGTTCTTCCCGGCGGGGGTGTGCCGGTTGCAGTCGACGGTAGTCGGGGCGGGGGTGGTGCTCCGACCAACAAAAAGACCCCCCGGGGTACGGGAGGTCTGCGCGTCAGCTGGTGGGCCGACGCGCTACTCGATAATGAGGGAGAAGCGGGTCACACCTGCATGGTGGCACACGTCACGTTCCGTGGTCGCCCGTTCCACGTGCTGGACACTCCCGCCGTGGCGGCCACCCACTCCGCGCTACTCCCGGCGGAAGACCCGGCGAGCGATGGGGCCGACCGAGAACCCCAGCACCAGCAGACCGGTGACGATGAGTGGGAGGGCGATCACGACGCCGTACGGCTCGTTGATCCCGTCCGTCGCGGGCGCGAAGAACGGAGCCATGAGGGCTGCCCCGCCGACCAGGAGGCCTGCACCCAGGAGGGCGCCGATGGCGCAGAGGCCCACCGACACCACCGGGCCGCGGACCTCGGCCACCCGGATCGGCGGCGCCCAGGGGATGCCGGGACGACCCTCGCTCACGTCCCCACCCTCATGATCGTCCGGCATTCCGCCTCCTCAGGCCGACCGCACGGTAGCCCCGAGACGTGTGGTCGCGACGGGTACCGGCCGACGTTCACCCGACCGGTCCTCTGACGGCCGCCGAGCCATGTGTCCCGACGTCCGCGCGGCGGGATGTCCGATTCGCTAGCGTTGCTCCGTGTCGTCACCGGCGGCGCGCAGGTCGGCCGACCTCCAGGAGGCAGCAATGTCCATCCCCACTCCCCCGCCTGAGCGCCAGTCCGCCTACCCGCACCAGACACCGACCCCGTCGCCGGCTCCTCCGCCGCCCGCGGATCCCACGGTCGTCTACCCGGCCGCGCTGCAGCCCGCTCCGGTCCAGCCCGTGCAGCCCGTCCAGCCCGTGCCCGTGGCACCCGCCCGGCCCGCGGACCCGTCGGTGGACGCCGGACGCTTCTGGGCCGGGGTCGTCGCGACTGCCCTGGTGGCGGCGCTCGTCGGCCTGGTAGGTGTCGTGATCGTCGACCAGATCCTCGGCTTCGAGCTCGCCGTCCAGGACGTCTTCGGCGTCGACTCGACCGGGGCCGCGTACGTGGTCGGCGCCGCGGTCATCGCGGTGCTCGCGGGCGGGCTGCTGCACCTGCTGGTGCTCACCACCCCGAAGCCCAAGGCGTTCTTCGGCTGGATCATGTTCCTGGGCACCCTGACGGCAGCGCTCCTGCCGCTGACCTGGACCGACGTGCTCGAGTCGTCGATCTCCGCCGGCCTCGTGAACGCGCTCATCGGCATCGCGATCTGGTCCCTGCTGCTCGGTGTGCTGAGCCGCACGCTGCGCCCGGGGACGACACCGATCGACTGACGCGACTCAGTCGATCAACCGCTCCTGCAGCAGGCGGGCCAGCGGCCACGCGGCCTCGGCGGTCGTCCCGACGACCGTCGCGGTCAGCCCGGCCGCCGGGTCGTGCAGGCTCAGGAACGACACGCCCGCGTCGTAGCCCTCGAGCTCGACGACGTCGTCGCGGGTGGCGTGCACCCAGAACCCCAGGCCGTACCGCCGCGGGTCCTCGGGCGCCGTGCTGCGCGGCCGGACCATCTGGGCCACGCTGTCCGGGCTGACGATCGCGCCGTCGAACAACGCCGTCCAGAACCGGTGCACGTCCGCACCGGTCGTGTAGATCCCGCCGTCGCCCGTGCCGAGCACCGGCAGGTGGAACACGTTGGTGCGCCACTGCCCGTCCATCTCGACGTACCCCAGCGCCGCGCGGCCGGGCAGGGCGTCCGACCGCAGGAAGTCGGTGTCCACCAGACCGGCCGGGCGGCACACCCGGTCGCGGACGAGGTCGTGGAACGGCACCCCCGACGCACGTTCCGCCAGCAGGGCCAGCACCACGAACCCGCCGTTGCAGTAGAAGAACCGGTCCCCCGCCGGGAACGCCGTCGGGAACCCGTCGAGCACGCGGAGGAACGCCTCCGTGGTGTCCAGCTCGTGCACCGGGACCGTCATCGCGTACGCGGTGATCGGGATGTCGTCGTCCTCGTCGAGGTAGTCGCCGATGCCCGACGTGTGCCCCAGGAGGTGCTCGATGGTGACGTCGTCGGCGATCAGCGGCAGGTCCGTGCCCAGCAGCGACCGGGCCGTCGTGCCGAGCGAGAGCGTGCCGTCCTCGACCAGGCTCATCACGGCGAGCGCGGTCATGCCCTTGGAACCGCTCGCGATCCCCACCTGGGTGTCCGGCGTCATGGCGATGCCGTGCCGCCGGTCGGCGAGCCCGTACGCGGCCGAGAGCTCCGTGGTGCCGGCACGGTCCACCCGCACCACCCCCGCGAAGCCGGTCTCGGCCGCGACGCGGTCGACGTCAGCGGCCAGGTCGGCGTTCGCGGACGGTTCCATCACGCGAGCCGGTGGAGCCAACCGTGCCGGTCGGTCGCGCGGCCGTACTGGATGTCGGTGAGCTCGGCGCGGATGCGCGTGGTCACCGGCCCGGCGTCGCCGTCGCCCACCGTGAGGTCGAAGTCGTCGCTGGCCAGTCGCCCGATCGGCGTCATGACGGCGGCCGTGCCGCACGCGAACACCTCGCGCACCGACCCGTCGGCGAGCCCCTCCCGCAGCTCCGTCAGCGGGATCTGGCGCTCGGAGACCTCGTGACCGGCGTCCGTCAGCAGGCGCAGGATCGACGACCGCGTGACGCCCTCGAGGATCGACCCCGAGACCGGCGGCGTCGCCACGCTGCCGTCGGCGTGGACGACGAACACGTTCATCCCGCCCAGCTCCTCGATCTGCGTGTTCGTCGACGCGTCGAGGAAGCACACCTGCTCGAAGCCCTTGGCGTAGGCCAGCTGCTGCGGGAGGAGGCTCGCGGCGTAGTTGCCGCCGCACTTGGCGGCACCCGTGCCACCGGCACCCGCGCGGTGGTACTCCTGGTCCACCCAGATGGACACCGGCCGCACGCCGCCCGCGAAGTACGGGCCGACCGGCGACGCGATGACGAGGAACTCCGCCTCCAGCGAGGGCCGCACGCCGAGGAACGTCTCCGAGGCGTACATGAACGGCCGCAGGTACAGGCTCGTCTCCTCGCCGGAGGGCACCCAGGCCAGGTCGGTGGCGACGAGCGCCTCGATGGCACCGAGGAAGTCCGCCTCCGACAGCTCCGGCAGCGCGAGCCGTCGGGCCGAGCGCGTGAACCGGGCCGCGTTGTCGCGCGGCCGGAACGTCCAGACGGAGCCGTCGGCGTGGCGGTACGCCTTCATGCCCTCGAAGATCTCCTGGCCGTAGTGCAGGACGGCCGTCGCCGGGTCCAGCAGCAGCGGGCCGTACTTCTCGACGCGCCGACCCGTCCAGCCGTTCTCGTTCGAGTACGTGATGCGGGCCATGTGCTCGGTGAACACGGTGCCGAACTTCGGCGACGCCAGCGCTGCGTCGCGCTGCGCGTCGGGGACGGGGGTGTCGGTCCGGGTGATCTCGAAGAGGTCGGCGGACGTGGGGTGGGTCGTGGTGCTCATGTGCGGGGGCCTTTCACCAGAGTCAGGTTTGACGGTACCGGTGAGGACGGCCGGGTGGCATCCGGGGCGGGGCGCAGCGGCCCCGCGAGGATGTGGATCAGCCGGCGATGCGCGCGGCGAGGTCCTTGCCCACCTCGGCCGTCGACCGTACTCGCTCGACCTGGCCGCGCTCGACGATGTCGTCGGCCACGGCCTTCTCCACGCGCGCTGCCGCCTCCGGAAGGCCGAGGTGCTCGAGCAGCAGGGCGACGGACAGCACCGTGGCGGTGGGGTCGGCCTTGCCCTGGCCCGCGATGTCCGGCGCGGAGCCGTGCACCGGCTCGAACATGCTGGGCGCTGTCCGGTCCGGGTTGATGTTGGCCGACGCCGCGAGCCCGATGCCGCCGGTGATGGCCGCGGCGAGGTCCGTGAGGATGTCGCCGAACAGGTTGTCGGTGACGATGACGTCGAAACGCGCCGGGTTGGTGACCAGGAAGATGGTCGCCGCGTCCACGTGCAGGTAGTCGACCGTCACGTCGGGGAACTCGGCGTTCACGGCCTCGACCGTGCGGCGCCACAGGTGGCCGGCGTGCACGAGGACGTTGTGCTTGTGCACGAGCGTGAGCTTCTTGCGCGGGCGGGCCGCGGCACGCGCGAAGGCGTCGCGGACCACGCGCTCGACGCCGAACGCGGTGTTCACGCTGACCTCGTTGGCCACCTCGTGCGGGGTGCCCACGCGGATGGCGCCGCCGTTGCCCACGTACGGGCCCTCGGTGCCCTCGCGGACCACCACGAAGTCGATCTCGCCTGGGTTGCCCAGCGGCGACGCGACGCCCGGGTAGAGCCGGCTCGGGCGCAGGTTGACGTAGTGGTCCAGCGCGAAGCGCAGCTTGAGCAGCAGCCCCCGCTCCAGCACGCCCGACGGCACGCTGGGGTCGCCGATGGCGCCCAGCAGGATGGCGTCGTGCGCGCGGATCGCCTCGAGGTCGGTGTCCGTGAGGGTCTCGCCGGTCGCGTGCCAGCGGCGGGCGCCCAGGTCGAAGTCCGTCGTCGAGACCGTGACCGCGCCACCGTGCAGGGCGGTGTCGAGGGCCAGCAGACCCTGCTCGACGACCTCCGTGCCGATGCCGTCACCAGCGACGACGGCGAGGCGGATGTCCCGGGCAGCAGTGGTGTCGACCATGGACCGAGCGTAGACCCCGTCCCACCGCTCGGGACGGATGTCTCATCCTGCGGGACGCGCGATCAGTCGACGGCGGGGGTCGGGCCGAGGGTCGGATAGATCAGCTCGAACCGCTCCAGCATCACGTCGAGCGACGGTGAGAACGCCTCCCCCAGCACCCGCCGCCACGACGCCTCGTGCTGCGCCCGCCACGACTCCAGAGTGCCGTCGCCCTCGGCCTCCGCCGCCGCGTGCTCCGCCGACACCTGGTCGAACGGGACCACCTCGACCTCGGTGGTGCGCAGCAGCGCGCGCGGGTCGCCCGCACCGTCCACGACGATCGACAGGTCTCCCACGTGCGGGACCTCGAGACCCACCTGCTGCAGCTCGGCGACGGCCAGCGCGGTGGCGGTCTTGCGCCCGTCGAGCACCCGGGCCAGCAGCTCGTCCGCCTCGGCGTCGTCCCCGTAGGACCACGACGGCGGGGGGACCACGTCCTCGGGCGTGCCACCGACGACGCTGTCCAGCTTGCCCATCCCGACATGGCCGCGGGCGGCCTGCCAGAACGCCGCGATGCGGAGGTCGTCGACCGTTCCCTCGGCTGCGTGCTCGGCCGGCTCTACCTGCTCGTAGGTCATCGTCGTCCCTCCGTCGTGGTGTGCCCCATCCTTGCGTACCCGCTGGCCACCGGCACATCGCCGGGGTGCCGACCGCGATCGTGGGTGCGGCACGAGATCGTCGGTGCGCACCCACGATCTCGCGACGAACCCACGATCTCGGGTCGGAGACGCAGAACGGCACCCGGGTGAGCCCGGGTGCCGTTCTGGGGTGAGGGTGGATCAGCGCGCCGCGCTGCCCTCGACGTAGTCGGTCTCCGTCGGCTTGACCCAGGCGAACAGCTTGCGCAGCTCGCGGCCGACGGGCTCGATCGGGTGGTTCTGGCCCTTCTCGCGCAGCTCCTTGAACTCCGGCGCGCCGGCGTCCTGGTCGTTGATGAAGCGCTCCGCGAAGGCGCCGTTCTGGATGTCCGCGAGGACCGCCTGCATGTTCGTCTTCACGTCGGGCGTGATGACGCGCGGACCGGACACGTAGTCGCCGTACTCGGCGGTGTCGGACACGGACCAGCGCTGCTTGGTGATGCCGCCCTCGAAGATGAGGTCGACGATCAGCTTCAGCTCGTGCAGGACCTCGAAGTACGCGACCTCGGGCTGGTAGCCGGCCTCCGTCAGGGTCTCGAAGCCGTACTGGATGAGCTGCGAGACGCCACCGCACAGGACGGCCTGCTCACCGAACAGGTCGGTCTCGGTCTCCTCGGTGAAGGTCGTCTTGATGCCGGCGGCGCGCAGGCCACCGATCGCCTTGGCGTAGGACAGCGCGAGGTCCCAGGCGGAGCCCGACGCGTCCTGCTCGACGGCGACGATCACGGGCACGCCGCGGCCGTCGACGTACTCGCGGCGGACCAGGTGACCCGGGCCCTTGGGGGCGACCATGAGCACGTCGTGACCCGCGGCCGGCTTGATGTAGCCGAAGCGGATGTTGAAGCCGTGGCCGAAGACGAGCGCGGCGCCGTCCTTCAGGTTGGGCTCGATCTCGTCGCGGTAGACGATGCGCTGCACCTGGTCGGGGGCCAGGATGACGACGACGTCGGCCTCGCGGACCGCGTCGGCCACGGAGGCGACCTTGAGGCCCTGGTTCTCGGCCTTGGCGCGGGACGCGGAGCCCTCGCGCAGGCCGACGGTCACGTCGACACCGGAGTCGCGCAGGTTGAGGCTGTGCGCGTGCCCCTGGCTGCCGTAGCCGATGACGGCGACCTTCTTGTTGGCGATGATCGACAGGTCGGCGTCGTCGTCGTAGAACAGCTCGGCCACGATGGGTCTCCTCGGTGATTGGTGCTGCTGAAAGGGGAAAGAGTCAGGCGGAGCGGTTGACGCGCTCCAGGGCGCGGTCGGTGATCGAGCGCGACCCGCGGCCGATGGCCACGGTGCCGGACTGCACGATCTCCCGGATGCCGAACGGCTCCAGGGCGGCGAGCAGGGCGTCGAGCTTGCCCGGTCCGCCGGTCGCCTCGATGACGACGGTGTCCGGCACGACGTCGACGACGTGCGCCCGGAACAGCTGGACGACCTCGAGGACACCGGTGCGCTGCGTGGCGTCGGCCTTGACCTTCACCAGCAGCAGCTCGCGCTGGACGGACGCGGAGTCCTCCAGCTCGACGATCTTGATGACGTTGATCAGCTTGTTCAGCTGCTTGGTCACCTGCTCCAGCGGCAGGGCGTCGACGTCGACGACGACCGTGATGCGGGAGATCTCGTCGTGCTCGGTGGGACCGACCGCGAGCGAGTGGATGTTGAACGACCGCCGCGCGAACAGGCCGGCGACGCGTGTCAGCACGCCGGGCTTGTTCTCGACGAGGACCGAGAGTGTGTGACGGGACATGGCTCAGTCCTCCCGGTCCCACGCGGGGCTGATCCCACGCGCGTACTGGATGTCGTCGTTGCTGACGCCGGCGGCGACCATCGGCCACACCATCGCGTCACGTGACACGGTGAAGTCGATGACGACCGGCTGGTCGTTGATCTCGAGGGCGCGCTTGATGGTGGCGTCCACGTCACCGACGGTCTCGCAGCGCAGCCCGGCGCAGCCGTACGCGTCGGCCATCTTCACGAAGTCGGGGATGCGCACGGTGCCGTGCCCGGTGTTGAGGTCGGTGTTGGAGTAGCGGGACTCGTAGAACAGGGTCTGCCACTGCCGCACCATGCCGAGCGACGAGTTGTTGATGATCGCGACCTTGATCGGGATCTCGTTGATGGTGCAGGTGGCCAGCTCCTGGTTGGTCATCTGGAAGCAGCCGTCGCCGTCGATCGCCCAGACGGTCCGGGACGGGTCCCCGACCTTGGCACCCATCGCCGCCGGCACCGCGTAGCCCATGGTGCCCAGGCCGCCCGAGTTCAGCCACGAGTTGGGCCGCTGGTACTTGATGAACTGCGCGGCCCACATCTGGTGCTGACCGACGCCCGCGGCGAAGATCGACTCCGGCCCGGACAGCTCGCCGATCCGCTGGATGACGTGTTGCGGGGCCAGGTGGCCGTCGGCGGGCTCGTCGAACCCGAGCGGGAACGTCGAGCGCCAGTCGTCCAGCTGACGCCACCACTCCTCGAGGTCCGGCTTGCCGTGCTGCGTGTGCTCGCGGGCGAGCTCGGGCAGCAGGTCCGCCATGACCTCCTTGAGGTCACCGACGATCGGCACGTCGACCGTGCGGTTCTTGCCGATCTCGGCCGGGTCGATGTCCGCGTGCACGATGGTCGCGTTGGGCGCGAAGCTCGACAGGAGCCCGGTCACGCGGTCGTCGAAGCGCGCGCCCAGGGCGACGACGAGGTCGGCCTTCTGCAGCGCGGCGACCGCGGCCACCGTGCCGTGCATGCCGGGCATCCCGAGGTTCTGCGGGTGCGAGTCGGGCAGTGCACCGCGCGCCATGAGGGTGGTGACGACGGGGGCACCCGCAGCCTCGGTCAGAGCGCGCAGCTCGGCTGCCGCACGGGCCCGGATGACCCCGCCGCCGACGTAGAACACCGGGCGGCGCGACGTCGCGATGAGCCGGGCGGCCTCGCGGATCTGCTTGGCGTGCGGCTTGGTCACCGGGTGGTAGCCGGGCAGGTTCAGCTCCTGCGGCCACGAGAACGTGGTGCGCGAGACCATCGCGGACTTCGCGATGTCGACGAGCACCGGACCGGGGCGACCCGTCGACGCGATGTGGAACGCCTCGGCGATGACCCGCGGGATGTCGTCGGGGTCGGTCACCAGGTAGTTGTGCTTGGTCACCGGCAGCGTGATGCCGACGATGTCGGCCTCCTGGAACGCGTCCGTGCCGATCATGGACGCGGCCACCTGCCCGGTGATCGCGACCAGCGGCACGGAGTCCATGTGCGCGTCGGCGATGGGGGTCACGAGGTTCGTGGCGCCCGGGCCCGAGGTCGCCATGCAGACGCCGACGCGGCCGGTCGCGGCGGCGTAGCCGGCGGCCGCGTGGCCACCGCCCTGCTCGTGCCGGACCAGGATGTGGCGGACCTTGGTGGAGTCCATCAGCGGGTCGTACGTCGGGAGGATCGCGCCGCCGGGGATGCCGAAGACGACCTCGACGCCGGCCTCCTCGAGCGAGCGGACGATCGACTGCGCGCCGGTGACCTGCTCGGGGCCGGCCGTGCTCGTCGTCGCGGCGGGAACCGAGACGCGCGCGGTGGTAGGCGTGGGCGTTCGCGGCGGTGCCGGGTGAGGGCCCTGGACCATCGATGTCTCCCTGGGTCGTGCTGCTGGGTACTGCGTATGGCGTACGGGGGCTGAACACAGAAAAGCCCCTCGAGCCACGTACGGGCTGGACGAGGGGCGAGCGCGCTGACGGGGCCTGTGCGGGAGGCCTCTAGCCGGCGCGCTCAGGAAGTACTACGAGAAGGATCGTCTGCACCCGTTGGACACTACGCCCACGTTTCCGATGTGTCACGCCACCACGGTGGCGTCTCACATCGTGGTTCACGGGATCAGTCGGTGGACAGCGCCGTAGGCACGGGATCCATGTCGAACGCCGGCAGCCCGTCGATGCTGGTCCGGTTCTTGAGCCGCCGGTAGTCCGCCTGACCCTCGACGCCCTTGCGCTCCATGTACGGCGGCAGCAGGTCCCGCTCCCCCTCGAGCGTCATGAGCGGGACGCCGTAGCCGCACGAGTCGGAGACCCGGTCGACCTCGACGACGATCACCGCACGGGCGCCCCGCGTCTCGGGGAACAGCGCCGCGAGCTCGTCGAAACCCTCGTCGTACAGCGTCACGAACCGGCCGCGGCCGTACAGCCGGACGATGTTGGGCGGCCCCTCGAACGCGCAGAACATGAGCGTGATCCGGCCGTCGTCGCGCAGGTGCGCGATGGTCTCGGCGCCGCTGGCGGTCAGGTCGAGGTAGGCGACCGTGTGCTCGTCGAGCACCACGAACGAGCCGGCGATGCCCTTGGGTGAGAGGTTCACGTGACCGTCGGGGCCGCTCGGCGCCGTCGCGACGAAGAACATCGGCTGTGCGTCGATGAACGCCCGCAGCCGGCCGTCGATCTTCTCGTGGACCTTGCCCATGGTCGACCACCTCTCCGCCGGAACATCGGCACGACGACCCTAACCAACGCCCCGGACGCGGCTCGGACGGTCTCGCCTTCCGGTCAGGAGGGCCGAGCCCGGGGGCGCGCCACCGTGTTGACGCGTGGGTGTGCCCCACCGACATGGGCCGGGGACATACCTACCGTTGTCGGACATGACGACCCTCTCGACCGACGCGCCGCCGAGCCCTCCCGCGCGTCCGTCCCGTCCGTCCCGGTCCGCCCGACGACGCCGCCGGGCCGTCGGCCGCATCGGCTGGGTCGCGGTGCTGCTCACGTCGCTCACGATCGTCGCCTACTCGGCGGTGCCCTATCTCCTGGGGTCGCTCGAGCAGCTCGACCCCGACCGGGCGCCGCTCGCACCCGCGTACGCGCAGACGCCGACCGTGGTGCAGGTCGCGCTCGTCGTCCACATCGTCGGGGCGGCCGTCGCGCTGTTCGTCGGCCCCTTCCAGTTCTGGGCGGCGTCGCGGCGTCGGTTCCCGGGACTGCACCGGTGGCTGGGCCGCACCTACCTCGTCGGGGTGTGGGTGGGTGGGCTCGCGTCGTTGGTCATGGCCCCGTACAACACCGCGGGCATGATCGGGTTCCTCGGGTTCGGGACGCTCGGCGTGCTGTGGGTCTGGACGGGCTGGCGCGCCTACCGGGCGATCCGGACCGGTGACGTCCGGTCGCACCAGGCATGGATGATCCGGAACTTCTCGCTCACGTTCGGGGCGGTCATGCTGCGCATCTGGACGGGGACGCTCGTCGCCGCGCAGGCGTTCGCCGCCGGTGACGCGTTCGACTTCGACGCCGCCTTCGAGAACGCGTACAACGCGGTGACCTTCCTGGCGTGGGTGCCGAACCTCGTGGTCGCCGAGTGGATGATCCGGCGGCGCGGGCTCCCGGGGCTGCGGATCGTCGACCCGGTGGCCCGGACCGCTCAGTCGGACGACCGGCGGTAGACGCGCGCCTCCCACGGGCGCAGGGCAGGGCCGGGCGCGGGAGGGTAGTTGCCGATCAGCAGCTCACCGGGGTGGTGCTCGAGCGCGGCCTCCTGCTCCTCGCCCGAGAAGTTGCCCAGGACTGTCAGCGTGACGTCGCCGAGCCGTCGCGTGAACGCGTACACGTGCTCGTGGTCCGGCAGGAGCATCGTGAAGTCGCCGAGCGCGACCACCGGGTCCTCGTGCCGCAGCGCGATGAGCGCCCGGTAGTAGTGGAAGACCGAGCCGGGGTCGGCGCGCTCCGCCGCGGCGTTGATCGCCGGGTAGTTGGCGTTCACCTCGATCCACGGGGTGCCCGTGGTGAACCCGGCGTGCGGGGAGCCGTCCCACTGCATCGGGGTCCGGGCGTTGTCGCGGCCCATCGCGGCGATGCCCGCCAGCAGGTCCTCGTCGGTCCCGGTCCCCACCGAGCGCGCGACCGCCACGTGGTTCAGCGTCTCGATGTCGCGGTACTGGTCGAACCGCGTGAAGTGCGCGTTCGTCATCCCCAGCTCTTCGCCCTGGTACACGTACGGCGTGCCGCGGTGCAGGTGCAGGACGGTGGCGAGCATGGTCGCCGACTCCCGTCGGAACGCACCGTCGTCGCCGAACCGCGACACGATGCGCGGCTGGTCGTGGTTGTCCCAGTAGAGGCTGTTCCAGCCGACGTCGGCCAGCCCCGCCTGCCAGCGACCGAACGACGCCTTCAGGTCGAGCAGCCGCAGCGGGCGGACGTCGAACTTGCCGCCCGGGCCGTGGTCGAGGCCGACGTGCTCGAACTGGAACACCATGTCGACCTCGGCGCGCGCCGGGTCGGTGAAGTCCCGCGCCTGCTCGACCGTCACGCCCGGCATCTCCCCGACCGTCAGCAGCCGCTCGGGACGACCGGCGAAGACCGCCTGGTGCATCTCCGCGAGGAACTCGTGGATGCGCGGGCCGCAGACGTAGGACGCGGAGCCGTCGGCGAGCAGGCCGCCCGTGACCACGCCGTCGGGAAGCGTCGTGTCCTTGGAGACGAGGTTGATGACGTCCATGCGGAAGCCGTCGACCCCGCGGTCCAGCCACCAGCGCATCATCGCGTAGACAGCGTCGCGGACCTGCGGGTTCTCCCAGTTCAGGTCCGGCTGCTTGCGGCTGAACAGGTGCAGGAAGTACTCGCCGGAGGCCTCGTCGAGCTCCCAGACCGACCCGCCGAAGAACGAGCCCCAGTTGGTCGGCTCCGCCCCCGGGGCGCCCGCCACCATCCCGTCGCGGGGCGGCCGCCACCAGTACCAGTCGCGCTTGGGGCTCGACGGGTCCCGGGACTCGACGAACCACGCGTGCTCGTCGGACGTGTGGTTGACGACCAGGTCCATGACCAGCTTCATGCCCCGCACGTGCAGCGCCGCGACCAGGTCGTCGAGGTCCTCGAGCGTGCCGAACACGGGGTCGACGGCCTGGTAGTCGCTGATGTCATAGCCGTTGTCGTCCTGCGGGGAGGCGTAGATCGGCGACAGCCAGACCACGTCGACGCCGAGCTCAGCCAGGTGGTCGAGCCGCCCGAGGATGCCCCGCAGGTCGCCGATGCCGTCGCCGTCCGAGTCCGCGAACGAGCGTGGGTAGACCTGGTACACGACGGCCCGGGTCCACCAGGGGGCGTCCTGCGTCGTCCACGTCATGCGAGGGCTCCTCTCAGGGTGCGGGAGTGGGGAGCAGCTCCTGCTCCACCTGGTCGAGGTCGATGCGGTCGACGGCGTCCTGGATCGCGATCGTCGCCGCTCCCCGGGCCCACGCGGAGAAGCCGGAGTCGTCGACGTAGAGCCTGACGGGTTCGGCGCGCGGGTCCCGGTCGGCGGCGATGGCCGCCCGCACCCGGTCCTCCGCGAGGGAGAACAGCCCGATGCCCTCGCCGGCGAGCACGGCCGCGGGCTGCAGGGTCAGGTTGGCGGCCATCGCGACGAGACGCCCGAGCGCGGCCGCGGCCTCGTCGACGACGGTCGTCGCGGCCGGGTCGCCCGCGGCGGCGAGCCGCAGCACCTCGTCGTAGTCGACCGGGCGCTGCAGCGCCGCCGTCACCTGGGCCGCGATCGACCCCGACGTCAGCATGGCCTCCGCGCAGCCGCGGTGACCCGCGTGGCAGACGGGCCCGGTGCCACCCAGCGGGATGTGCCCGCCCAGGCCCACGCCCGCCTCGCGCGAGTGCACGGCCTGGCCGTTCACGACGAGCGCATAGCCGATGCCGGCGCCGATGGTGATGACGACGAAGCCGGGGATGCCGGCGCCCCGCCCGAACCAGCGCTCGGCCTCGGCGAGGGCGACGAGGTCGTTCTCGATCGACGCGGGGACTCCCAGCTCGGCCTCGACGAGGCCGGCCAGGGGCACGTCGGTCCAGTCGAGGAACGGGGCGAACTCCACACGGCCGTCCCGGACGGCGCCCCCGAGCGACACCCCGACGCCCGCGAGGCGATCGATGCCCAGCCCGCGGACCGCGCGAGCGATCTCGGCGGCGACGCCTTCCGGGTCGCGGCGCTGCAGCGGGTGCTCCTCGTAGGCCAGGAGCCCGGCGCGCACGTCCGTAGCGACCACGTGGAGGGCGTCCCCCGTGATCTTGACGCCCGCGAAGTGGGCCAGGCCCGGCCGCACGTCGAGCGGCCGGACGGGCCGGCCGACCGACCCGTCGGACCGGTCGTCGAGCTCGACCATGAGCCCGCGGTCGAGGAACGGCTTGGCCAGCCGCGTGAGGCTCGGCGGCGACAGCCCGAGGCGGCTGGTGAGCTCGCTGCGGGAGATCGGCCCGTGGATCAGCACCGCGCGTGCGAGGGCTCTCTCGCTGTCGCTCAGCATGCACTCGACCGGTTCATTGGTTCCATCATGGCACGAACAGCGGTGGGAACCGGGTGATTTCCGTGTTTGGCGAGTCTTGTGCGATCTGTTTCTTCCGTGTTAGAACTAACTCATGCTCTCCCACGACGAGGTGACGACCGACCACACCCCCACCGCGCCCCAGCCCGACGCGGCGGGACGGGTGCTCCACCTGCACCGTGGGGGCACCAGCGTCGTGGTCGACCTCGACGCCGCCCCGCACCCGGCGATCGTGCACTGGGGCGAGGAGCTCACGGGCTCGAGCGAGCAGACGCTGCGCGGCCTGGCCGTCGCGGCACGTCCGCAGCGGGTCTCGGGCGGCCTGGACGAACCCGCTCGCGCCACGCTCGTGGCGACTCCGGGGGGCGGATGGCTCGGCACACCCGGCTTGGAAGGGCACCGCGACGGAGCCTCGTTCAGCGTCCGCCTGGAGCTCGTCGACGTCCAGGCAGACGACCACCGGGCGCAGCTGTCGCTCGTCGACCGGGAGGCCCGTCTCAGCGTGCAGCTGGAGCTCAGCGTCGGCACCGCCGGGCTGTTCCACCAGCGCATCACGCTGCGCAACGACGGCGACTCCCGCTACACCGTCCAGCACCTGCACCTCGCGTTCCCCGTGCCGTGGGACGCCACCGAGATCCTCGACACCACCGGACGCCACCTGCGGGAACGGTCGCCGCAGCGGCACCCGTTCGGATACGGGACGTACCTGCGCGAGAGCCGTCGCGGGCGGCCCGGCGCGGACGCCACCCTCGTGCTGGCCGCCGGTCGCCCCGGGTTCGGCTTCGAGCGCGGACGCGTCCACGCCGTCCACGTCGCGTGGAGCGGCAACCACCGGCTCGTCGCGGAGCGGTCCGTGTCGGGCGAGGCGTTCCTTGCGGGAGGCGAGCTGTTCGCACCCGGGGAGGTGGTCCTCGCACCCGGCGGGTCGATCACGTCCCCGGAGGCCATCGGATCCTGGGGAGACGGGCTGAGCGAGCTCGCGCACCGCTTCCACGACGAGTGGCGCAGCCGGCCGGCCCATCCGCGCCGACCCCGGCCCATCACGCTCAACACGTGGGAGGCTGTGTACTTCGACCACTCGCTCGAGCGACTGACCGCGCTCGCGGACGCCGCCGCATCCGTCGGTGTCGAGCGGTTCGTGCTCGACGACGGCTGGTTCGTCGGCCGCCGCGACGACACGGCCGGGCTGGGTGACTGGTATGTCGACCCGACGGTCTGGCCCGACGGGCTGCACCCCCTCGTGGACCACGTCCACGACCGCGGCATGGAGTTCGGGCTGTGGGTGGAGCCCGAGATGGTCAACCCCGACAGCGACCTCGCGCGGGAGCACCCGGACTGGATCCTGCGGGCGCGGATGGCGCTGCCGCAGTCGGCACGCCAGCAGCAGGTGCTCGACCTCGCCCACGAGGACGCCTACGCCTACATCGCCGCGCGCTTGCACGCGCTGCTCGACGAGTACCCGATCGCGTACCTGAAGTGGGACCACAACCGCGACCTGCTCGACGCCGGCAGCGGCCCGGAGGGCGTCGCCCGGGTCCGCGAGCACACGCTCGCCCTCTACCGCCTGCTGGACGAGCTCAAGGCCGCCCACCCCGGGCTCGAGATCGAGAGCTGCGCATCGGGGGGTGCGCGGGTCGACCTGGGCATCCTGGCCCGCACGGACCGCATCTGGACCAGCGACACCCTCGACCCGCTCGAGCGGCTGACCAACCAGCGGTACACCGCCCTGCTGGTGCCGCCCGAGCTGATGGGCATGCACCTGACCAGCCCCGTCGTGCACTCCACCGGCCGGACCGTGGACCTGGACTTCAGCGCCGCGGTCGCGCTGCTCGGTCACGTCGGGATCGAGTGGGACCTCACCGCGACCGACGACGAGACGCGCTCCCGCATCGCCGCGTGGGTGGAGCTCGCCAAGCACGTCCGCCCGCTCGTGGCGGCCGGTCGCACCGTCGACGTCGACGGCACCGAGCCCGGCATCGACGTCCGCGGCATCGTCGCGCGCGACCGCTCTTCGGCCGTGTTCACCCTCACGCAGACCGACACGACCGTGGCCTACCCGCCCGGACGGGTCCGGATCCCCGGGCTCGACCCCGGACGGCAGTACCGCATCCGGGTCGTCGGCGGCTCGACGACCGCCGCGGCCCAGTCGGGCCTCGAGTGGCAGGACCACGGCATCGCACTGACGGGCCGTGAGCTCGACGCCGTCGGCCTGCGGCCCCCGGTCCAGTACCCCCAGAGATCCACCGTCATCGAGCTGACAGCCGAGGACGGAGCACCACACCAGGCGCAAGGAGGCGCACGATGAGACACCGAATGACGCGACGAGGTCGCGTGGCAGCGGCAGCCGGGGCGGTGGCCCTGCTGACCGTCGTCGGCGGCTGCGGCAACGAACCGTCCGACGGCGTGACCACCCTGAGCTTCTTCCAGTTCAAGGGTGAGGCGCTCGAGGACTTCAACCAGATCATCGCCGACTTCGAGGCGGAGAACCCGGACATCCGCGTCGTGCAGAACCAGGTCGCCGACGCCGACACGGCCATCCGGACGCTGCTGGTCAAGGACAAGGCGCCGGACGTCATCACGCTGAACGCCAGCGGGAACTTCGGGCGGCTCGCCCAGGCCGGGGTCTTCTACGACTTCTCCGACGAGCCGGTGCTGGGCACCATCAACCCGGCGGTGCAGGAGATCATCGCGGACCTGGGCACCAACGGTGACGAGGTGAGCGGCCTCGGCTACGTCAACAACGCCAACGGCGTCATCTACAACCAGGACATCTTCGAGGAGCAGGGCCTGGAGGTCCCCGAGACGTGGGACGAGCTCATCGCCGTGTGCGACGCGCTCGAGGCCGCCGGCATCACCCCGTTCTACGGCACCCTGGCGGACTCGTGGACCGGGCTGCCGTCCTTCAACGCTCTCGGTGCCTACCCGGCGATGGACGACTTCTTCGACAAGATGCGCGAGCAGGGCGAGGACACCGGCCCCGACTCGGAGGTGTCGTTCGAGAAGAACTTCGCCGAGGCGATGGACCAGCAGTACCAGCTGTTCGAGTACATGCAGGACGGCTACCGGGGCGCGACCTACGACGACGGCAACGCCGCGTTCGCGAACGGCGAGGTGGCCATGCTCCTGCAGGGCATCTGGGCGCTGAGCCCGGTCAAGGGGATCAACCCGGACATCCGGACGGGGATCTTCCCGTACCCGGCCGCGGACGACCCGGCCGACCGCGTGCTGGTCTCCGGCGTCGACGTCGTCGTGACGATGGCCAAGGACTCGCCCCGCAAGGAGGAGGCGCTGCGGTTCATCGACTACCTGTTCCAGAAGGACGTGATCGAGGAGTTCGCCGCCTCGCAGAACATGGTCCCGTCCGTGGAGGGGGCCGAGCTCAGCGACGAGCCGGCGATCCAGTCGGTCGCGCCGTACTTCGACGAGGGCCGGATCGCCGGCTTCATCGACCACCAGATCCCGCCCAGCATCCCGCTGGCGGCCATCGACCAGCAGTTCCTGTTCAGCGGCGACGCAGAGGCTGCGCTCGCCACCCTCGACAGCGAGTGGAGCAAGGTCGCCGCTCGCACCATCCCCGTGACGGGAGAATGACGATGACGTCCTCCACGCAAGCCCCACCGGCCCCACCCGCGGCCGGCGGCACCGGTCGCACGACGATCCCGCCCGTCAAGGTCGGCCGCGCGCAGACCACGTTCTACTGGATGGTCTGGCCCGCAGTCATCGCGTTCTTCCTGTTCCACACCGTCCCGGTGCTCGTCGGCATCTTCTACAGCTTCACCAACTACGCCGGCTACGGCGGGTGGAACTTCGTCGGGCTGTCCAACTACGCCAACCTGTTCAAGGACGACCGAATCCTGGCGGCGTACGGGTTCTCGTTCCTGTTCGCGATCGCCGCGACCATCCTGACGAACGCGATCTCGCTGGCCATCGCGATGGGCCTGAACGCCAAGATCATGGCCCGCAACCTGTTCCGTGGCGTGTACTTCGTGCCCTACGTCCTGGCGGCCCTGGTCATCGGCTACGTGTTCCAGTTCCTGTTCTCCAGCTCGCTGCCGAAGATCCTGTCGGGCATCCCCCTGATCGCCGACAACATCCTCACGAACGAGACGTGGGCGTGGACCGCGATCGTCGCGCTCGCCGTCTGGCAGGCCTGCGCCTTCACGATCATCATCTACCTGTCCGGCTTGCAGACGATCCCGCGCGAGCTCTACGAGGCCGCGTCCCTGGACGGCGCCAAGCCCTGGCGGCAGTTCTCGTCGATCACCTTCCCGTTGATCAGCGCGTTCTTCACGATCAACGTCGTGCTGAGCCTCAAGGGCTTCCTGCAGGTCTTCGACCAGATCGTCGCCCTGACGAACGGCGGCCCGGGCACGGCGACCGAGTCCGTGACCCTGCTCATCTTCCGAGGCGGGTTCTCCGGCGGGGAGTTCGCCTACCAGTCGGCGAACGCGGTGATCTTCTTCATCGTCATCACCATCGTCTCGCTGTTCCAGTTCAAGGTCCTTCAGCGCAGAGAGGCGGACTTCTGATGACCACCGCAGGCACCGCGCTCGGCCAGGCCGAGGCCGTCCTTCCCGAGCCTCGGCGGCGCCGCACGAAGAACGTCGCCGACGACGACTCCCGCAAGATCAACTGGTGGGTGACCGCACTGATCGCGGTGTGCTCCCTGACGATCCTGATCCCGCTGTACCTGGCGGTCGTCGTGGCCCTCAAGACTCCCGACCAGCTCGCCGCCGGCACCGGCTTCGAGTGGCCGAACCCCGTCCGCTGGGAGAACTTCGCCGAGGCGTGGGAGCGGACGAGCTTTCCCCAGGCGCTCATGAACACCGCGATGATCACCGTCGGGGCGGTCGTCCTCACGCTGCTCACCAGCTCGGTCGTCGCCTACGGCATCGCGCGGAACATCCACCGACCGTTCTTCAAGGGCGTCTTCTTCTACCTGCTGGCGGCCCTGTTCATCCCGTTCCCGATCATCATGCTGCCGCTCGTGAAGCAGACCTCGCTCCTGGGCCTCGACAACCAGGCGGGCATGATCGTGCTCTACACGATCTACGGGCTGTCGCTGAACATCTTCATCTACACCGCCTACATCCGATCGATCCCGATCGAGCTGGAGGAGGCGGCGCGGGTCGACGGCGCCTCGACGTGGCGGGTGTTCCGGCAGATCATCTTCCCGCTGCTGACCCCCATGAACGCGACGGTCGGCATCCTCACCTGCGTGTGGGCGTGGAACGACTTCATCATGCCGCTCGTGGTGCTCACCGACCCGGGAGCCCGGACGCTCCCGCTCGCGCAGTACGTGTTCCAGGGCCAGTTCAACACCGACTACACGGTGGCGTTCGCGTCCTACCTCATGGCCATGGCGCCGCTGCTGGTGGTCTACATCTTCAGCCAGCGCTGGGTCATCTCCGGGGTCACGCGGGGGTCGATCAAGTAGGGCACGACTGCTCGACACCCGCGCGAAGACGGGCCCGCTCCCCCTCCGGAGCGGGCCCGTCGTCGTGCTGGGCCTTGCGAAAGTACTTTCACTAGTGGAAAGTACTTCCATGACCTCCACGAACCCCACGCCCGACGAGGCACGCCAGCTGCTCGCCATGAGCGCCGGAGCCGCCGGTTCCCTGCGCGCCGCCGGCCAGAACCGGCACGCCCAGTGGCTCACCGGCCTCGCGACCAGCACCTTCATGTTCTACGTCGGCCTGAGCACCATCCCCGACGACGGCCCGGCTCTCGTCCTGTGCGGCGCGTACATGGCGTCGTGCCTGGTCCTGTCCGTCTCCCTGCTCCGGGGCGTCACCGTGACGAAGGAAGGCATGGGCCGGCGCTGGATCGGCGCCATCCGTGGCTGGGGCATCGCCTACACGGTCACCCTCATCGTCGGGCTCACCTGGCTGCGCGAGTCCGTCCTCTTCTGGCTGCTCGCCTCGGTCGTCGTCACTGCACCGCTGGCCGTCGGCGCCTGGCGCGAGGGACGCGCCTGATGCCCCCGCTCCCCGGGAGCGACTCCGTCGGTGAGGAGGCGCGCGCCCGCCTGGACGACGTCATCCACTCCCCCGTGCGGCTGTCCGTGGTCGCCGCCCTCGCCGCCACGGACGAGGCCGAGTTCGCCGCCGTCCGCGACGCGGTGCAGATCAGCGACTCGGCGCTCAGCAAGGCCGTGACCGCCCTCGAGCAGGCCGAGTACGTGCACGTGCGCAAGGGGTACGTCGGCAAGCGACCCCGCACGTGGCTCAAGCTCACGCCCGCGGGCCGCGACGCCTTGCGCGAGCACCTGGCGGCGCTGCGGGCGATCGCGGGCGCCTGAACGCGCGAACGGCCCGGTCCGTGGGAGGACCGGGCCGTTCGAGCCGCTCAGATCAGCACCGCGCCCTTCGACGCCGACTGCACCAGCTTCGCGTACTTGGCCAGCACGCCGCGCGTGTACGTGGGGGGCAGCGGCGCCCAGCCGGCCTTGCGAGCCTCGAGCTCCTCGGCGCTGACCAGCAGGTCCAGCGTCCCGTTGGCCACGTCCAGCTGGATCCGGTCGCCGTCCTGGACGAATGCGATCGGTCCGCCGTCGACCGCCTCGGGTGCCACGTGCCCGACACAGAGGCCGGTGGTGCCCCCGGAGAAGCGACCGTCGGTGAGCAGCAGGACGTCCTTGCCCAGGCCGGCGCCCTTGATCGCGCCCGTGATGGCGAGCATCTCGCGCATGCCCGGGCCGCCCTTGGGGCCCTCGTAGCGGATGACGACCACGTCGCCGGCGACGATCGTGCCGTCCTCCAGCGCGTCCATCGCGGCGCGCTCGCGCTCGAAGACGCGTGCGGTCCCCTCGAACACGTCGGAGTCGAAGCCGGCCGACTTCACCACGGCACCCTCGGGTGCGAGCGAGCCGTGCAGGATCGTGATGCCGCCCGTCTTGTGGATCGGGTTGTCCAGGGCGCGCAGGATCTTGCCGTCCGGGTCGGGCGGGTTCACGTCGGCCAGGTTCTCCGCGACCGTCTTGCCGGTCACGGTCAGGCAGTCGCCGTGCAGGAGACCCGCGTCGAGCAGCGCCTTCATCACGACCGGGACACCACCGATGCGGTCGACGTCGTTCATGACGAAGCGGCCGAACGGCTTGAGGTCGCCCAGGTGCGGGACCTTCGCGGCGACGCGCGAGAAGTCGGCGAGCGTGAGGTCGACCTCGGCCTCGTGCGCGATCGCGAGCAGGTGCAGGACCGCGTTGGTGGAGCCGCCGAACGCCATGACGACGGCGATGGCGTTCTCGAACGCCTCCTTGGTCATGATCTGGCGCGCCGTGATGCCCTGGCGCAGCAGCTCGACGACCGCCTCGCCGGACTTCTTGGCGAACGCGTCCCGGCGGCGGTCGGCCGACGGCGGGGCCGCGGAGCCGGGGATCGACATGCCGATCGCCTCGGCCACCGACGCCATCGTGTTGGCGGTGTACATGCCGCCGCAGGCGCCCTCGCCGGGACAGATGGCCCGCTCGATCCGGTCGACGTCCTCGCGGCTCATGAGCCCGCGGGCGCACGCGCCGACGGCCTCGAACGCGTCGATGATCGTGACGTCCTTCTCGGTGCCGTCCTCGAGCTTGACCCAGCCCGGCGCGATCGACCCGGCGTAGAGGAACACGCTGGCCAGGTCGAGGCGGGCGGCGGCCATGAGCATGCCCGGCAGGGACTTGTCGCAGCCGGCCAGCAGCACCGAGCCGTCGAGACGTTCGGCCTGCATGACGGTCTCCACCGAGTCGGCGATGATGTCGCGGCTGACCAGCGAGAAGTGCATGCCCTCGTGGCCCATGGAGATGCCGTCGGACACCGAGATCGTGCCGAACTCGAGCGGGTAGCCGCCCGCCGCGTGCACGCCGGCCTTGGCCGCCTGGGCCAGCCGCTGGAGCGAGAGGTTGCAGGGCGTGATCTCGTTCCAGGAGCTGGCGACGCCGATCTGGGGCTTCGCGAAGTCGTCGTCGCCGAGGCCTACCGCGCGGAGCATGCCGCGCGAGGCCGTGGCCTCGAGGCCGTCGGTGACGGTGCGCGAGCGGGGCTTGATGTCGACGGGGGGAGCAGTGGAGCTGGGGGCGTTGTCCGACGTCACGGTCATGCTCGCGAGTGTATGACTGCGCCCGCGCCCGGCAGCGGGAGGGTCACCCTGCGGACGGCGTCCCCCGTCGACCTCGGGAGAGATCGACAGGGGACGCTCCGGCTCAGCCTCCGGCGGCGGCGTTCATCGCGTCGACGACGTCCGCGGCCGAACCGGTGCCGGCGAACTGCTGGGCGATCGCGTCGTTCAGCGCGCCACCGACCGTGCTGCCGTACGCGACGTCGAGCCAGAGCTGCACGTACGGCGCCTTGTTGCGGAAGCCGAGCAGCGCCGCCATGTTCGGGTCGCTCACCCCGGCCTCGGACCCCTGGGTGACCGGCAGCCCCGCGCCCGTCTCGGCGTAGTCCGTCTGGACGTCGACGCTCAGGATGTACTTCAGGAACTCGACGCACTCCGGCGGCGCGTCCGCCGAGCAGGAGAAGCCGTCGCCGCCACCGAGCGCCGAGTACGCGTTGCCCTGGCCACCCGCGGTGAGGGGGAACGGGAACCAGCCGAGGTCGTCGCCCAGGCCTGTGCCGTTCTCCGCCAGGCCCGACATGACACCGGGGTGCCAGTGGCCCATCAGCTCCATCGCCGCACCGCCGTTGGCCAGGAGCGCCGCGGAGCTCGTGTCGCCCTGCTGCGCGGGGGCCTCGAGGAAGCCGTCCTGGAACGGCGACGTCGCGAGGAATGCCTCCAGGTCCTCCCCTGCCTTCTCGAAGCACGGGTCGCTGAAGCTCTTCGACGCACCCGCCGCGATCATCGTGTCGGGCTCGCAGGCGCGCAGCGCGTAGTTGTACCAGTAGTGCGCGGCCGGCCACTTGTCGCCCGCGCCGACGGCGATGGGCACGATGCCCGCCGCCCGGAGCTTCACGACCGCGGCGTCCAGGTCCTCCTGGAGGATCGGGGTGCTCTCGATCCCGGCCTGCGCGAACAGCGCGCGGTTGTACCAGAACCCCTCCACGCCCATGCTGAACGGCAGCCCGTACGTGCGGCCCTCGAGCTGCCACCCGGCGGCCGAGCCGCCGATGAGCTCGAGCTCGGAGCTCACGTCGTCGGTCAGGTCGAGCAGGACTCCGGCGGCCACCTGCTCACCCATCTGCCCGCCACCCCACTGCTGGAAGATGTCCGGGAAGGCCCCCGTCGCCAGGGCGTCGGCGAGCTTGGCCTTGAGCTCCTCGTTCTGGATGGGCACGTTCTCGATCGTGACGTTCGGGTGGTCGGCCTCGAAGCCGAGGGCCACCCGCTCGAAGTAGCTGTTCAGCGGCTCGTCGATGCCGTTGTGCCACCACGTCAGGGTGACCGGCTCGCCGTCGGAGCCTCCCGCGTCTCCGCCGGCGCCCCCGCAGGCGGCCAGCAGTGCTGTCGTGGCGGCGATCGCCACGATCGACCTCCCGGTGCGCGCGATTCCCATGTCGTAGTCCTCTCAGGTCGTCGTTGACGTGCTGGGACAGCGCGGGCAGGGCCAGCGCGACGGTGCGGTGTTCCGACATCGTTATCGACATCGTTATCGAGGAACAGGAGAAAAGTCCCCCGATCGGCGGATCCAGGTCTTTCTGCAGGTCAGCAGGCACTCAGCGGGTACAGCGAGGCCGTCGTCGGCGGCAGCCCGCGGACGACGGCCTCTCGACTGCTCAGCCGGTGACCGACACCGTGGTCCAGCGCGGGCTGTCCACGCCGACCTGGTGGACCGGGCCGGTGAGGGTGATGCGCGCCTCGGTCTCGCGCTCGGCGCAGGACGGGCCCACCCAGAGCTCGACCGCACCCGGCTCGACCACGCGCACGAGGTCGCGGTCGGAGAACGCCAGCCGGGTCGTCGGGACCGAGAAGGTCAGCACGGCGGACTCGCCGGCCTCGAGGTGGACACGCCGGTACCCGACGAGCTGCGCCACCGGGCGGGTCACCGAGCCGACGACGTCGTGCGCGTAGAGCTGCACGACGTCGGCCCCGGGCCGGTCCCCCGTGTTGGTGACGCGGACGCTCGCCCCGATGTGCCCGTCGGTCGGCACCTGCGCATCCACCTCGAGATCAGTGTGCGCGAACGTCGTGTAGGACAGCCCGTGCCCGAACGGGAGCGCCGGGGTGCTGCGCAGGTTGGTGACGTCCCCGTTCCCGCCCAGCTGCGGGTGCAGGTACGTGAACGGCTGCGCGCCGGCGGAGCGCGGCATGCTCACCGGAAGGTGCCCCGAGGGGTTCACCCGGCCGGAGAGCACCCCGGCGACGGCGGTGCCGCCCTCCTCGCCCGGGAAGAACGCCTGCACCACGGCCGCGCAGCGGTCCAGCGCCCAGTCGATCGCGTAGGGCCGGCCGGTGAGCAGGACGAGCACGACGGGCGTGCCCGAGTCCAGGACCGCCTCGACCAGCTCGCGCTGCACGCCGGGCAGCTCCAGGTCGTCGCGGTCGCAGCCCTCCCCCACGGTCCCCCGGCCGAACAGCCCGGCGTGGTCGCCGACGACGAGCACGGCCACCTCGGCGGACGCCGCCGCTCGGACGGCCTCCCCGAAGCCGGACCGGTCGTCGTCGTCGACCGCACAGCCGACGGCCGTGACGATCTCGGCTGTGGGGAGCTCGGCCGCGAGGGCCTGCCGGACCGTCGGGCTCTCGAACCCGACCTCGGCCTCGGGGTGGTGCGCGAGCACGTGGTTCAGGAAGGAGTAGCAGCCGAACAACGCCTCGGCGCGGTCGGCGTTGGGGCCGATCACGGCCACGCGCCCCGCGTGCCCCAGGGGCAGCGTGCCGTCGTTGGACAGCAGGACGACGGACTCCTCGGCCAGCTGGGCCGCCAGCCCGCGGTGCACGGGGCTGTCGAGGTCGACGGTCGTCGGCGGCTCGTCGTCGAACGTCGCGTCGAGCAGCCCGAGCTCGTCCTTCTGCCGCAGCGCCCGCAGGACGGCCCGGTCGACCAGCGCCTCGTCGACGCGCCCGGTACGGACCGCCTCGGCGAGCGGGGCCAGGTAGGCGTCCCCCGTCGGCAGCTCGATGTCCACGCCCGCCGCGAGGGCGAGCCCGGCGGCCTCGCCGAGGTCGCCGGCGACCTCGTGCAGGAGGTGCAGGAACGCCACCCCGAAGTAGTCGGCGACCACCGGTCCGTCGAAGCCCCACCGGTCGCGCAGGACACCCGTCAGCAGGCGGGGGTCGGCCGCCACCGGGACGCCGTCGATCTCGTTGTACGAGCTCATGACCGAGCGCGCCCCGCCGTCGAGGAGCGCCATCTCGAACGGCACCAGCAGGACGTCCTCGACCTCGCGCGGGCCGGCGTGCACCGGCGCGAAGTTCCGCCCCGACTGGGAGCCCGAGTAGCCGACGAAGTGCTTGAGCGTCGCGTGCACGCCCGTCGACTGCAGGCCGCGCACGTACGACGTACCGATCGTGCCGACGACGTACGGGTCCTCCGCGATGCACTCGTCGACACGGCCCCACCGAGGGTCCCGGATGACGTCGAGGACGGGTGCGAGGCCCTGGTGGATGCCGAGCGTGCGCATCGACCCCCCGATCGCCTCACCCATCTGCTCGACCAGGTCGGGGTCGAACGACGCACCCCAGGCCAGCGGCGTCGGGAACGTCGCCGCGCGCCACGCCGAGAGCCCCGTGAGGCACTCCTCGTGCACGAGCGCCGGGATGCCCAACCGGGTCCCGCGCACCAGCCGGCGCTGGAGGTTCCAGAGCCACGTCGCGCGCTCTGCCGCGTCGACCGGGCGGGTGCCGTACACGCGGGTCAGGTGCCCGAGCCCGTGCTGCATGGCCTCGTCGAGAGTCTGCTCGCGCGTGAACTCGCCCTGGAGCGGGGCGACGACCTCGCCGTCGCCCTTCTCCCAGAACCCGACGATCTGGGCCAGCTTCTCCTCGAGGGTCATCCGGGCGAGCAGCTCGCTCGCTCGGTCGACGGCCGCAGGAACAGCCAGGGTCTGAAGATCCGTCACGGATCTGTCTCCTTCGGTGGTGACGTTCTGGATGCTCACGGATCAGCCCTTGACCGCACCCTGGAGGCCGTTGACGATCCGCTTCTGCATGGCCAGGAAGAACACGAGCGCCGGGATCATGGCCAGGCTGGTGAACGCGAACACGCCCGCCATGTCGGAGGAGTGCTCCGAGGAGAAGTCGGCGACGCCCAGGGGCAGCGTCTTCATCTCGCTCTGCAGCAGGAGCAGCGGGAGCAGGTACGCGTTCCACGAGCCCACGAAGGCGAGCACGCCGACGGTGACCATGCCCGGGCCGGACAGCGGCAGCAGGATCCGCCAGAAGAAGCCGATGCGGGAGGCGCCGTCGAGCAGGGCCGCCTCCTCGAGCTCGTCGGGGAGCGCCTGCAGGAAGGGCCGCAGGATGACGACCGTCACCGGCAGCGCGAACGCCGCCTGCGGCAGTGCGACGCCCCACCAGGTGTTCCCCATGCCCAGGTCCGTGATGAGGATGAACAACGGGATGATCGCGACCGTCGCCGGGAACAGCAGGCCGAGCACGAAGACCATGAACAGCTGCTCGCGGCCCTTGAACTTGTACCGGGCCAGCGGGTAGGCGGCCATGATCCCGAAGACCACCACGAGGGCGGTGGTGAGCAGCGCGATCGCCGTGGAGTTGAGCGCGTACTTCCAGAAGCTCGGGTTGCTCAGCACGCCCACGTAGTTGGTCAGCACCCACGGGTCCGGCAGGCCGGCCGGGGTCTCGGCCAGCTGCGCGTTGGTGCGGAAGCCGCTCAGCACGCCGTAGAGCACGGGCCCGACGGTCAGGGCGACGACGACGAGCGCCAGGCCGTAGACCAGCGGGTTGCCGCCGGTGTACTTGCCGGTCCGTCGTCGCGCGCCCTTGGCGGCCTTGGGGGTGGTCGATGGGGTGGTCGACGGCACGGTCAGGGCGCTCATGCCTTGGCCTTCTTCCGGGGTGCGGGGTCCTGGATGTCACGGCGCAGGATGAAGCGCTGGTACAGGAGGGCCAGGACGAGGGCGACGATGAAGAGGATCACGGAGGCTGCTCCGGCGATCCCGTAGTTCTGCCGCTTGGTGCCCTCGTTGATGAGGAAGGTCGCCATGGTCGTGGTCGCGTTGGCGGGGCCGCCGCCGGTGAGGATCCAGACCATGTCGAAGAGCTGGAGCGAGCCGAGCATCGACAGGAACGCCCAGGTGCGGATGGTCGGGCCGAGCAGCGGGAGCGTGATCTTGCGCTGCGTCTGCCACCAGCTGGCCCCGTCGATCTGGGACGCCTCGTACAGCTCCTCGGGGACGCTCTGCAGGCCGGCGAGGAACAGGATCACCGCGAGACCGAGGTACTTCCAGGTCAGGACGACGATGACCGTCCACAGCGCGTACTCGGGGGTGCCGAGGAAGCCTTGCTCCGGACCGCTGATGCCGACCGCGGCGAGCACGGTGTCGATGACGCCGTACTTCGGCTGCAGCATCTGCAGCCACACCACACCGGCGATGACCTCCGCCAGCACGTACGGGACGAAGATGATGGTGCGCAGGACGCCCTGGCCCCACATCCTGCGGTTGAGCAGGAGGGCGATGGCCAGGCCGAGCGGGAGCTGGAGGGCGATCGAGGCCACCACGACGATCAGGTTGTGCTGGAGCGCGCCGATGAAGACGTCGTTCTGCAGGACGCTGACGTAGTTCTTCAGGCCGACGAAGTCGACCAGGGGGCCGTAGCCCTTCCAGCGGTAGGCCGAGAGCTGGACCGCCCTGATGATCGGCACCACCACGAAGAGCAGGAACAGCAGCAGGGCGGGTGCCACGAAGAAGGCGATCTCCAGGCGCTTGCGGACAGCCGACCCCGTCCCACGGCGTCCGCCCGTGGCCGGGGCCACCGGCCGCGCCGAAGCGCGACCGGTGACCGGGGCCTGCGGGGAGGACGTCGCAGGCGAGTCGGTGACGCCCACGCGGGCGGTCGTCTCGTCTGCCACGTCGGTCACTTCTCCGCGTCAGCCGCCGCCTGCGTGGCGTCGACGATGTCCTGCGGGGTGGCCTGGCCGGCGAAGGCCAGGGCGATCTCGTCGTTCATGGCGCCACCGACGGAGGCACCGAACGCCGTGTCGAAGTAGAGCTGGACGTACGGCGCCGCGTCACGGATCTTGAGGAGCTCGGCCAGGGCCGGGTCCGAGACGTACTGCGAGGCCGTGGAGTTGGTCGGCAGACCCATGTCCAGCTCCGCGAAGCCCTTCTGGACCTCGTCGGACAGCAGGTAGACCGCGAAGTCGACCGCGGCGTCGGGCGCCTCCTGCGAGACGGCCCAGGCGTCACCGCCACCGAGTGCGGCCTCCGAGTCGCCCTCGCCGCCGTCGACGGCCGGGAACGGGAACCAGCCCGTGTTCTCGCCGAGACCCTTGCCGTCCTCGGTGAGGCCCTGCATGACGCCGGGCTCCCAGTGTCCCTGCATCTCCATGGCGACCTTGCCGGTGGCCAGCAGACCGGAGGCGCTGGTCGCGCCCTCCTGCGCCTTCGTCTGCAGGAAGCCCGCGTTGAACGGCTCGGTGCCGATGAGCGCCTCGAGGTCCTCGCCTGCCTTGACGAAGCACTGGTCGGAGAAGTCGAGCGTCTGCACGGCGTCCGTCAGGACGTCCTGCGAGCACTCGCGCAGCGCGAAGTAGTACCAGTAGTGCGCGGCGGGCCACTTGTCACCGGCGCCGACGGAGACGGGCTCGATGCCCGCGGCCTTGAGCTTGTCGGTGGCCGCGTTGAAGTCGTCCCACGTGGCGGGGGGCTCGGTGATGCCGGCCTGCTCGAAGAGCGCCTTGTTGTACCAGAAGCCGACGACGCCGACGGAGAACGGGAGGCCGTAGGTCTTGTCGTCCACCTGCCAGCCGGCGATGGAGCCACCGATCTTCTCGATCGTGTCGGCGGCCGCCTCGGAGATGTCCTTCGTCAGGCCCGCCTCGACGTGGTCGGCCAGCTCGCCGCCACCACGCTCCATGTAGACGTCGGGGGCGTCTCCGCTCTGGAACGCGGCGTCGAGCTTGGTGAGCATGTCCTCGTGCTGCATGGCGTTGACCTCGACGGTCACGCCTGGGTTGGCGGCCTCGAAGTCGGCCGCGACCTTGTCGTAGTAGTCCTTGCCGTCACCGGTGTTGGAGTTGTGCCACCACGTGATCGTCGTGTCGCCGGAGGCGCCGTCGGTCGAGTCGTCGCCCGCGTCGCCCGAGCTGCAGGCGGTCGCGAGCAGGGCAATACCAGCACCCAGGGCAAGGGTGCGAAGGACTGTTGTCCTCATCATCGTTGAATCTCCTCGTCGTCACTGACAGGGCTGGACGGCGCCAAGGTTGGCACCCGAATCTGTGTGGTGTCAATCGTTGTCGATAACGTTATCGAAACGAAGGTCTCGGGTAGATAACGTTATCGAAACTATGCTCTATGCTCCGAGACGTGGACTCGACACCTCGCGTGAAGATGGAAGACGTCGCCCGGACCGCAGGCGTCTCGGTCGCGACGGTCTCCAAGGTGGTCAACGGGCGGTACGGCGTCGCCCAGGCGACGCTGACCCGCGTCCAGGAAGTCATCGACGAGCTCGGGTACGAGGCGAGCCTGGGTGCGCGGTCGCTGCGCAGCCACCGCACCAACGTCCTCGGCATCCTCGTGGCCGAGTTCGAGCCGTTCAGCACCGAGCTGCTCAAGGGGGCCTCCTCCGCTGTCGGCTCGACCGGCTACGAGCTGCTCGCCTACTCCGGCGGAGGCCGCGGCGCCGACGTGGGATGGGAGCGACGCTACCTGTCGCGGTTGTCCGGCACCCTGATCGACGGCGCCATCATCGTGACCCCGACGGTCGTCGAGGCGAACACCGGTGTCCCCGTCGTGGCCGTCGACCCGCACACCGGCCCCACCGGCCTGCCGACCGTCGACTCCGACAACTTCGCCGGCGCCGTGCTGGCCACCGAGCACCTCATCGGCCTGGGGCACCGCCGGATCGGCTTCCTCGGCGGGCGCCTGGACCTCGAGTCTGCCCGGCTGCGCGAGGACGGCTTCCGCAAGGCGATGGACACGGCCGGCCTCCCGGTCGACGAGGCTCTCGTGGCCGTCGGCGGGTACCGGCCCGAGACCGCCGACGGGCCGGCACGCGTTCTGCTGGGCCGGGCGGACCGGCCCACCGCGGTGTTCGCCGCGAACGACCTGTCGGCCATCCAGGTGATGGCGGTCGCGGTCGAGCTCGGCATGACCGTGCCGGACGACCTGTCGGTGATCGGGTTCGACAACGTCCCCGAGTCGGCGCTGGCCTCTCCCCCGCTGACCACGATCAACCAGCCGCTGCAGGAGATGGGCGCCGAGGCCCTGCGGCTGCTGGTGGACCTCATCGACGGCAAGGAGCGGTCCACCCACCTGCGGCTGCCGACCGAGCTGGTCCTGCGCGCGTCCTGCGCACCGCCCCGCCACTGACCTGCTGCGGGCCGCCGAGGCCGTCCGGGCCGACGTGCGCGCGAGTCAGATGCCGACGACCGTGACCTGCACCGTGCGCGCGTCGGCCGCCATGACCTCGTGGACCTCCCCGGTGATCGAGACGACGGCGCGGGCCGTCGCGGTGCCGGGCACCGCGCGCACCTCAGTCGCCCGGTGCTGGGAGATCACCCCGCCGGTGGACTCCTGCGCGCTCGCCCGGGCGGTCGACGACTCGGCGTGCGACCCGACCCACACCTCGACGTCCCCCGGTTCCACCACCCTGACCATGCGCCGGTCCGAGAACGCGAACCGGGTCGTCGGCACCGAGTACGTCACGCGGCTGGAGGCTCCAGGCTCGAGCTCGACGCGCGCGTAGCCGAGGAGGGCTGCCACGGGCCGGGCGACGGAGCCCAGCACGTCGTGGCCGTAGAGCTGGACCGTGTCGGTGCCCGCGACCGAACCCGTGTTGGTCACCGTCACGGTGGCGGTGAACGTGCCGCTCGACGCCACTGCCGCGTCGACGACGAGGTCGGAGTGGACGAATCTCGTGTACGACAGGCCGAACCCGAAGGGCCGCAGCGGCGTCGAGTCGGTCGACGTCACGTCGGACGGTCCACCGAGCGTCGGGTGCAGGTAGGAGTACGGCTGGGCACCGGTCGAGCGCGGCATCGAGACCGGGAGCCGACCCGACGGGTTCACGGCTCCGGTGACGACGCCGGCGATCGCCGAGCCACCGCCCTCGCCGGGGAAGAACGCCTGCAGCACAGCGCCCGGCCGCACGCCGTCGCCGTCGAGGGCCCAGCCGACCGCGTAGGGCCGGCCGGTCAGCAGCACCATCACGACGGGTGTGCCCGTCGCCACGACGGCCTCGACGAGCCGGGTCTGCACGCCGGGCAGCTCGAGGGTCTCGGAGTCGTTGCCCTCACCGACCGTGCCGCGTCCGAACAGGCCGGCCTCGTCGCCCACGACGACGACGGCCACGTCGGCCCCCTCGGCGGCGTTCACGGCGTCGGCGAAGCCCGCGGTGTCCTCGCCCTCGACGGAGCAGCCCTCGGCGAGCACCAGCTCCGGACGGGCCATGCCGGCGCGATCGAACGCCGCACCCAGGGCCTCGGCGACCGTCGGGATCTCGAAGCCGAACGGCTGCCCGGGGTGGTGGGCCAGCACGTGGTTGACGAACGAGTAGCAGCCCATGAGCGCCTGCGCGCGGTCGGCGTTGGGTCCGATGACGGCGACGCGGGTCGGAGGGGTCGCCCACTGGTTCAGTGGCAGCACGCCGGTGTTCGACAGCAGGACGACCGACTCCTCCGCCAGCCGACGGGCGAGCTCCCGGTGACGTGGCGGGTCCAGGTCGATGTCGGTGGGCGGCTCGTCCTCGAAGACGTCGGGGTCGAGGAGACCGAGCTCCTCCTTCTGGGCCAGGGCTCGCAGCACGGCGCGGTCGACGTAAGCCTCGTCGACGGCGCCTGCTCGGACGTTGTCGGCCAGCGGCTGCAGGTAGGCGTCCCCGGCCGGCAGCTCGACGTCGATGCCGGCCACGAGGGCCAGTGCCGCGGCGTCGCCACGGTCGGCCGCGACACCATGCATCACCTGCAGGAACGCGACGGCGAAGTAGTCCGCGACAACGACCCCGTCGAAGCCCCACTGCTCCCGCAAAATGCCGGTGAGCAGCTCCTCGCTCGACGCGACGGGCACACCGTCGAGGTCGTTGTAGGCGTTCATCACGGACCGGGCCCCGCCCTCGACGATCGCCATCTCGAAGGGCGGCAGGTAGAGGTCGGCCAGCTCGCGCGGCCCCGCACTCACCGGCGCGTGGTTGCGGCCCGACCTCGACCCCGAGTGGCCCGCGAAGTGCTTGAGCGTGGCGTGCACGCCGGCCTCCTGCAGCCCGCGCACGAACGCGGTCCCGATGGTGCCGACGAGGTACGGGTCCTCCCCGATGCACTCGTCCACCCGGCCCCACCGGGGGTCCCGCACGACGTCGAGCACGGGCGCCAGGCCCTGGTGGATGCCCAGCTGCCGCATCGAGTCTCCGATCGCGCGCGCCGCGTCGTGCACGAGGTCCGGGTCGAACGACGCGCCCCACGCCAGCGGCGTCGGATAGGTGGCCGCCTGCCACGCCGCCAGGCCCGTCAGGCACTCCTCGTGCACGAGCGCAGGGATGCCCAGCCTCGTCTCGCGCTTGAGGCGACGCTGCTCCGCCCAGAGCCAGGCCGCCCGTTCGGCGGGGTCCACCGGACGGGTGCCGTACACGCGGGTGTAGTGGCCGATCCCGTCCCGCGTGACGTCGCGCACCTCGCTCGACGGCCTCTGGCCGGCCGCCATCTCGGACTGCAGCGGCGCGACCGTGCCGTTCTGGTCGAGCCAGTAGCCCACCAGCTGGGCCAGCTTCTCCTCGAGGGTCATCCGCGCGTGCAGGGCGCGCACGCGCTCCGACACCTGCGGCATGGCGGGTACGGCATCGGCCACGGGTCTCGTCTCCTTCGTCGACACGGGTGGGCGGGCGGCACGACGGGCGGGAGCGTTCGAGGCCGCTCAGGCCAGTCTCAGCCCTTGACCGCGCCGGTGAGACCCCCGACGATGCGGCGCTCGAAGATGGTGAAGAACAGCAGCGCGGGAATCATCGACAGCGAGGTGAACGCGAGCACCCGCGCGGTGTCCACGGAGTACTGGGACGCGAAGGCCTGCACCCCCAGCGGCAGCGTGTACATGTTCTCGTTGTTCAGGATGAACAGCGGCAGCAGGTAGCTGTTCCAGCTCGCGATGAAGGCCAGGATGCCGACGGTCACCACACCGGGGACCGACAGCGGGATCACCATCCGGAAGAAGAACCCGAGCCGGCTCGCCCCGTCGATCGAGGCGGCCTCCTCGAGCTCCTTGGGGATGGCCCGCAGGAACGGCACGAGGATGATGACGGTCGCGGGCAGGGCGAAGGCGATCTGCGGGAGGATGATCCCCGCCAGGCTGTCGCTCAGCCCCAGCCCCCTGACCATGATGTAGAGCGGCGTGATGGCCACGGTCATCGGGAACATCAACCCTGCCGCGAACAGCGCGTACAGCGCAGCCCGACCCGAGAAGCTGTACCGGGCGAGCACATAGCTGGCCGCCACGCCGAGGACGACGACGCCGAGGGTCGTGAAGACGCCGCAGATCACGGAGTTGCCGACCTGGCGCCAGAAGGTCGAGCTCTGGAGGACCTCGGAGTAGTTGACGAACTGCCACGTCGACGGGAAGCCCGAGGGGTCGACGGTGATCTCGGCGTTGGTGCGGAAACCGCCGATGATGATGTAGAGCACCGGCGCGATGCACAGGCCCACGAGGACCCACGCGACGACGTAGGTCGCCCAGCCGGCCCTGCTCAGGCTGGGTCGCTTGCGGCCGGCCACCGGGCCCGGCGCCGTCGGGTCCAGCGGAGGTGCGACGACCGTCGCCATCACTTCTTTCCTTCCGTGAGTGCACCCTCGGTGTCGCGCCGCAGCACGAACCGCTGGTAGGTCAGCGCGACGACGAGCGAGATGAGGAACAGGACGACGGCGACGGCGCTCCCATAGCCGTAGTTCGCGGCGTTGCGGCCGTTGACCACCATGTAGGTGGCCATGGTCGAGGTCCCGGCCGTCGCGGCGACGTACTGGCCCCAGATGATGTAGACGAGGTCGAAGAGCTGCAGCGCGCCGATGATCGACAGGAACGCCCAGATCCGGATCGTCGGCCCGAGCAGCGGCAGGGTGATGCGCCGCTGGGTCTGCCAGTAGCTGGCGCCGTCGATCGCGGCTGCCTCGAAGAGCTCCTCGGGGATGCCCTGCAGCCCCGCCAGGAACAGGATCACGGCGAAGCCGATGTACTTCCAGGTGATGATGATCATGAGCGATGCCATGGCGACCTGCGGGTCCGACAGCCAGTCGACGGTCCAGTCCGGCAGCCCGATCTTCACCAGCACGTCGTTCACCGCTCCGTTGGTCTGGAGCATGAGGCTCCAGCCCGTCCCGACGATCACCTCGGAGATCACGTAGGGCACGAAGATCAGCACGCGCACCACCGACCGCCCGCGCATCTTCTGGTTGAGCAGGAGTGCGAGCAGGACCGCGGCCGGTCCCTGCAGGACCAGGGACAGCACGACGATCACGAAGTTGTGCCGCACCGCGTCGTGGAACGTGGTGTCCCGCAGGATGACGGCGTAGTTCTGCAGGCCCACGAAGTCGGTGGGCGGCCCGAAGCCCTTCCACTTGAAGAACCCGTAGTACCCCGCGAGCAGCACAGGGAAGATCACGAACGCCAGGAACATCAGGATGGCGGGACCGGCGAGAAGGGCGACCTCCAGTCGCTGGCGCCACCGCGGGCCCCCGGCTCGGTGCACCGGGGGCGGCGCCGTGCGGGCGCCGCCCCCCTCGCCCGAGGGACCCTCGGGCGAGGAGGTCACGGCGAGCCTGCCCTCGTCCGAGGAGTCACTCATGGTGGGGACTACTCCTTCGCCGCCGCATCGACGACACCCTGGACGATGGCCTCCGAGTCACCCTGGCCGGCGAGCATGTTCACCACCCCGGTGTTGAGGGCGTTGCCGACGTTCTGGCCGTACAGGGTGTCGAGCCACAGCGAGACGTACGGCGCCTCGTTGTACGACGCGAGGACGTCCAGCAGTGCGGGCTCGGTGACGACGCCCTGCGCCTCCTGGCTCGCGGGCAGGGTGTGGAACGCGTTGGCGTAGCCCTCCTGGTACTGCTTCTGCATCACGAAGTTGAGGAACTCCGAGCACTCCGGCGGTGCGTCGGTGGAGCAGGAGAAGCCGTCGAGGCCACCCATCATGGCGCCGGCCTCGCCGTCACCGCCCTCGATCGCCGGGAACGGGAACCACGCGAGGTCAGCGAGCGGCTTCTGGTCGGGCGTCAGGGAGGCGATCACGCCCGGGTCCCAGGCGCCCATGAGCTCCATCGCCGCCTGGTGGTTGGCGATCAGGCCGGCCGACGAGCCCGCGCCCTGCTGGGCGGAGGTGGTCAGGAAGCCCTCGTTGAACGGCTCTGTCTCGGAGAACGCCGCGAGGTCGTCGCCGGCCTTCTGCCAGCACGGGTCGTCGAACGTCATGTCGGCGGCGGCCTTGTCCAGCGTCTCCTGCGAGCAGGCGCGCAGCGCGAAGAAGTAGTACCAGTGCGCTGCGGGCCACGCGTCCTTGGCACCGAGGGCGATCGGGGCGATGCCGGCCGCCTTGAGCTTGCCGACTGCCGCCTCGAGGTCCTCGATCGTCTTCGGGGTGTCCGTGATGCCGGCCTGCGTGAACAGGTCCTTGCTGTAGTAGATGCCGCCCGGGAGGATCGACATCGGCATGCCGTAGACCTTGCCGTCGATGGTGAAGGCGTCGAACGCCGCGTCACCGACCGCGGTCCGCGTCGCGTCGTCGACCGCGACCTCCTGCGCCTGGCCCGCCTCGACCACGTCGGCCAGCTTGCCGCCGCCGCGCGCCATGAAGATGTCGGGGGCGTCCCCGGAGTTGAGCGCCGTCTGGAGCTTGCCGTCCATGTCCTCGTTCTGGATGGACTGGATCTTGATGGTCACACCGGGGTTCGCGGCCTCGAAGTCGGCCACGGTGGCGTCCCAGTAGGCCTTCCCCTCGCCGGTGGTCGAGTTGTGCCAGAAGGTCATCTCGGTGTCGCCCGACTCACCGCCGCCGCCACCACCGTCGTCGCCGCTGCAGGCGGTGAGCCCGGCGGCACCCAGCACCAAGGCGGCCGAGACCGCCACGAGCTTGCGAGCAATCATGATCTGTCCTCTTCGTCGAGTTGCAGAGCGTGGGAAGCGGGCCTCGTGCGGGGCGAACGGCTACGGTCGCGGGACCGTCGGCCCGGGCTGTCCGCACCGTCCATCACCGCCGCAGATCGGCATCGTCGCCGGTTCCGCGCCGGCCGCGCATGGGGCGGCACCACCGGGGGACAGGGGTGCGGTCCCGATCACCAGACCCGCGCCCGGTCTCCACTGACAAATAGGGCGCGACGGCCACTGTCGCACCGCGGACGACGACCGTCCAACGCTCTCGATAACGTTTTACTAACACTCTGGGCACAGGGCGGCGAGGCAGGCCCGTGCCCAGCACGGCTGGCAGCTCCACGAGCTCGACGACAGCGGTGCGGGCCGGGTACTCCCCGTCAGCTGTTGCGCCGCGCCTCCCACGTGCAGACGCACACCTCGTTGCCCTCGGCGTCGGCCAGGATCGTGAAGGCCGGTGCCCGGTCGTCGCTGACCAGGTGCCCGCCCGCCGAGATCGCCGCCGCGATGCGCGCCTCGGCCTGGTCGTGCGGGACGGTGATGTCGAAGTGGATCCGGTTGCGCTGCGGCCGAGGCGCGTCCATCTGCTGGAACCAGATGGTCGGACCGATCCCCGCCGGGTCGGTCACCTCGTCGTCGCCACTGACGTCGTAGCCCATGACCGCCGACCAGAACGGCACCACAGCGGGAATGTCGAGGGCGTCGATCGCGATCTCGAGGATCTCGCTGCGGGGGACGTCGCCCTCCAGACCGAGCTCGTCGGCGAGGGCGCTGACCGTCGCGGCCAGGTCGACGTCGCGCTGGGTGAGGCCTCCGGCGTCGTGGCTGGTGGTCGTCACGGTCACCTGCCCCCAGCGCAGCACCACGTCGGGGTGGTGGTTCGCCTCGTCGGCCGCCTCCGCGATCCGCGCGACGAACGCGGCGGCGGTGGCGAAGTCCGGAGCCGAGAAGGTGGCACGCAGCGACTGCAGGAGCACCCGCCAGTGCCGGACGTCCACCGCGGCCGTGACGTCGGAGTGGCGCAGGAGGGTGGTGTCAGCCATGCGTCCACCCTGCCACCGTGCGGTCAGTGCTGCAGCGCCGCCTCTGCTTCGGAGTCCGCCCCCGCACGGATGTGCCGGGTCACCCACGGGGCGAGGGCGAACATGCCCCCGGCGAAGACGAGCGCGACGAGCCCGATGACACCGAAGTAGGCCGCCGGCGCGACGTCCGGCGTCGACTGGATCACCTGCGCGGCGATGGCGTTGCCGGCCGACGGTGCCAGGAACCACAGCGCCATCGCCTGCCCGCGGTAGGCCTTCGGCGCGAGCAGCGTGGTCGCCGCGAGGCCGACGGGCGACAGGCACAGCTCACCGATCGTCTGGATGACGTAGACGATGATCAGCACCCACGCCGAGGTCTTGGCTCCGTCGGCCAGCCACGACGCCCCGGCCAGGAACACGAAGCTCAGCGCCGCGAACGTGAGGCCGAGCGCGAACTTCACGGCCGTCGGCGGGCGGTCGTCGAGCTTGATCCACAGCCACGCGAACACCGGCGCCAGGATGATGATCGCGGCGGGGTTGACCGACTGGAACAGCTCGGGCGAGATGGTGACGCCGAACAGTGTCAGGTCGGTGTTGTCCTGCGCGTAGGACGCCAGGGTGCTGGCGGCCTGCTCGAAGATCATCCAGAAGATCATCGCTGCGACGAAGAGCGGGATGTAGGCACGCAGCCGCGTCCGCTCGTGGTCGTTCACCTTGCGCGAGCGGAACATCACGACGAACGTCGCGACCGGGGCGGCGAACGCGAGGTAGGAGATCCCGTCGATGAACGACGTGAGGCCGAAGCCGCCCTGGATCAGTGCGGCGAGGGCGAACGCGAGGACGACGCCCACGCCGACGACCGCCAGCAGCCGGGCCACCGCGGGGCGCTCCTGCGGGGTCATCGGGTTCGGCGGGACGTCCCCCGCCCCGCCCAGGTACTTGCGGCCGGCGACGAAGAAGACGAGGGCGATCGCCATGCCGATCGCCGCGACCGCGAAGCCCCAGTGGTACCCGCCGACCGCCCGCGCCGCGCCGACGAGGAACGGTGCGGCGAGCGAGCCGATGTTGATGCCCATGTAGAAGATCGAGAAGCCCGAGTCGCGCCGCGGGTCGTCCCGGTCGTACAGCTCGCCGACCATGCTGGACACGTTCGGCTTGAGCAGGCCGGTGCCGAGGGCCACCAGCACGATGCCGAGGAACGAGAAGGACGCCTGCGGCACCGTGAGGAAGAGGTGGCCGGCGGCGATGATGATGCCGCCGTACAGGACCGACCGCCGTGCGCCGATGAACCGGTCCGCGAGCCAGCCACCCAGGACGGACAGCAGGTAGACCGACGACCCGTAGACCGCGACGAGCGCCTCGCCGGACGTCTGCTCGATCCCCAGACCGCCGTTGGCCAGCGTGTCCGTCAGGTAGAAGAGCAGGATGGCGCGCATCCCGTAGTAGCTGAACCGCTCCCAGAGCTCGGTGCCGAACAGCGTGAACAGGCCGAGCGGCTGGCCGAAGAAGGCGCGGTCCTTGGGCAGGGTGTCGCTCTTGCGGGCGCTCGGCTCGGTCCCCCCAGGGCCCCCCACCTGCGCATCGGCTGCGCCGCTCATCTGCCCATCGTGGCCTCGCCGGTGGATGCGCACCACTGGCGGGCGGCGCGCACGGTCGGCGGCTACCGTCGCCAGGTGCCCACGATCCACTGGTTCCGTCGCGACCTGCGACTCGCGGACAACCCCGCGCTGCTCGCAGCGGAGGAGCAGGCGCGCGCCGCCGACGACGACGAGGTCGTGCCGCTGTTCGTCGTCGACCCGGCGCTCTGGCGCTCGGCCGGCGCACCCCGCCTGGCCTACCTCGCGCGCAGCCTGCGGGCGCTCGACGAGTCGCTCGGCGGACGCCTCGTGGTCCGCCACGGGCGCGCGTCCGACGTGGTCCCCGCGGTCGCGCGGGAGGTCGACGCTCCCGCCGTGCACGTCACCGCGGCGACCGAGCCCTACGGTCGGCGGCGCGACGACGCCGTCGAGCGGGCGCTCGAGGTGCCGCTGGTCCGCACCGGCTCGCCGTACGCCGTCGCACCCGGCCGGTTGACGACGCAGGGCGGCACGCCGTTCCAGGTGTTCACCCCGTTCCGCGGCGCGTGGCTCGACCACGGCTGGTCCGCCCCCGCGCGCCGACCGCAGCGGAACCCGTGGGCGGACGTCCGCTCCGACGGCATCCCCGACGAGCCCGCGACGGACGCGCACGTCCCGCCGGCGGGGGAACGCACCGCGCACGCACGCTGGACGCAGTACCTGCACGACGGGCTCGCCGAGTACGCCACCCTGCGGGACCGACCCGACCTCGACGGCACCTCGATGCTGTCGATCCCGCTGAAGTACGGCGAGCTGCACCCGCGCACGCTGCTGGCCGACCTGGCGGAGGTGCCGTTCGACGTCGCCACGTTCCGGTCCGAGCTGGCCTGGCGGGAGTTCCACGCCGACGTGCTCTGGCACCACCCCGGCGCTGCGCAGCGGTCGCTGCGGACCGTCGTGCCGGAGGACTCCTGGGACACCGGCGACGCTGCGTTCGAAGCGTGGGCGGCCGGGCGGACCGGCTACCCGTTCGTCGACGCCGGCATGCGGCAGCTGCGAGCGCTGGGCTGGATGCACAACCGGGTCCGCATGGTCGTGGCGTCGTTCCTGGTCAAGGACCTGCACGTGCGCTGGCAGCGCGGGGCGGCGCACTTCATGGACCGGCTGATCGACGGGGACGTCTCGCAGAACCAGCTGAACTGGCAGTGGGTGGCCGGCACCGGCCGGGACGCGGCGCCGTACTTCCGGGTGTTCAACCCGGTGACGCAGGGCGAGAAGTTCGACCCCGACGGCACCTACGTCCGGCAGTGGGTGCCGGAGCTGCGCGGCATCCCCGGGCGCGCCGTCCACCAGCCGTGGAAGCTGGGCCTCGAGGCGCCCGAGGACTACCCACCGCCGATCGTCGACCACGCGGTCGAGCGCAAGGTCGCGCTCGACGACTTCCACCGCGGCCGCGGCTAGGTAGCGAACCCGCTCAGCACCGCCGCGTCGAAGCGGGTCAGCGCGGAGACCCGCCCGCCGTCCAGGGTGAGGACCAGGAGACCCGTCGCGCGACGGGAGCCGTCGGACGCCCGCAGGTACGTCACGAACGCCGGCTGCCCGTTGGCGCGCGTCGCGACGAGCTCGAACCGACGGCCCCCGCCCAGGATGCCCGCGCAGAAGCGGGCGGCGAGCTCACGGCCGACGTACTCGTACGGCATCGGCGGCATCGAGATGAACACGTCGTCGGTGAGCAGGGCGACCAGCGCGACCACGTCGGCCGACTCGTACGCACTGACGAACCTGGCGACGAGCGCGTCGTCGGCGGCGGTGGCGGTGCCCGACGACGGGGACCCCCGCAGGCCGGCCCTGGCGCGCTTCAGGGCGCTGGTCACCGAGTCGACCGTCGTGTCGAGCATCTCGGCCACCTCCCGCGCGGGGAACCCCAGGACGTCGCGCAGGAGGAGGACGGCGACCTGCCGGTGCGGCAGCACCTGGAGCGCCGTCACGAAGGCCAGCGAGATCGACTCGGTGCGCTCGTAGCGCGCCTCGGGGCTCGCACCGAGAAGGGCGTCGGGGAACGGCTCCAGCCACACGACCTCCCCGAGGCCGCTGGGTTCGACCAGGTCCACGCCCGGCACGTCCCACGCCCGAGGTGGGCGGCGGGCGGCCGCGCGACGCGCGTTGAGGCACCGGTTGGTGGCGATCCGGTACAGCCAGGTGCGCAGGGACGACCGTCCCTCGAAGGCATCCAGCCCCTGCCACGCGGCGAGGAGCACGTCCTGCAGGACGTCCTCGGCGTCCTGCAGCGACCCGAGCATCCGGTAGCAGTGCACCAGGAGCTCCCTGCGGTACGGCGCCGTCAGCTCACTGAAGGCGGTGTCGTCGTCCACCTGCGTCATGCGACCTCCCTCGTCCCACCCTGGCGTACAGACACCGGGCGGTGCACGAACTGGGCGCCCAGTTCCGCTGCGTCGCGGGGTCTACCTGGTCGGCTGCCGTCAGAGGGTCGGCGCACCGACAGGAAGAGGACTCACCATGTTGCTGCAGGACAAGGTCGCCGTGGTCTACGGGGGCGCGGGCTCCATCGGCAGCGCGCTCGCCAGGGCGTTCGCGGGCCAGGGCGCGACGGTCCACGTCACGGGGCGCGACAAGGCGGCGGTCGACGTCGTCACCGACAAGATCCGCGCGGAGGGCTTCACCGCCGAGGCCGCGCAGGTCGACGCGCTCGACGAGCAGGCCGTCGACGAGCACCTGCGCCACGTCGTCGACACCTCGGGCCGCGTCGACATCTCGGTGAACGCCATCGGCATCCCCGACGGGGACATCCTGGGGCTGCCGCTCGTCGAGCTCGACGCCACGCAGTTCGCGCTCCCCCTCGCCACGTACACGACGTCGTACTTCCTCACGGCCCGGCTCGCGGCCCGGCGGATGATCCCCGCAGGGTCGGGGGTGATCATGACCGTCACCGCCCTGCACTCGCGGACCGGGCTCCCCCTGGTCGGCGGCTACGGCCCCGCGCAGGCGGCCAAGGAGGCGCTCACGCGGGACCTGTCCGCCGAGCTCGCCCCGCATGGCATCCGCGTGGTCGGCCTGCGCCCCCAGGCCATGCCGGCGACCCGCACCATCCGGCGGGCCTACGAGCCGCGCGCCGCCGCGTCGGGGCTGACCTGGGAGCAGTGGCAGGAGATGCTCGCCGCCCGGACGCACCCGCGCCGCCTGATGCGGCTCGAGGAGATGACGGACGCCGCGGTCTTCCTCGCGTCGGACCGGGCGAGCGGGATGACCGGGACGACCGTCAACCTGACGATGGGCAGCCTGGACGACTAGGCGTTCACGAGCTCGGAGGCCTCGGATGCTTCCTCGAGGGCCGCCTGCGAGGCGGCGCCCGTGTCGCGGAAGTGTCCGACGGTCGCCAGCAGCAGACCGAGGAGCGCCCACGACGCGAGTGCGACCCAGAGCTGCATGGTGTCGGCCTGCGGGAAGTACGACTCGTCGCGCAGGAGCGCGGCGGCGGCGCCCGGGGGCATCCACTGGCCGATCGCACCCCACGGCGCCGGCAGCATCTGCCACGGCTGGGCGGCGGACGCGATCGGGTTGGCGATCAGGAGGAACAGCACCGGGCCGATCGCGATGCCGGGTCGGCCGACGATGGAGACGACGCCGACGATCACGCCGCCGATGGCCAGGATCGCCAGGCCGATAATGCCCGCGTTGACCCAGTAGGAGCCGGCGAGCGCACCGAACCAACCCTGTAGGACACCCGCGACGGCGAGCCCGCCGAGGGCCGAGTACGCGGTGACCGCGGTGACCCGGCGCCAGACGCCGACGACCGTGACCGAGATGGCGATGCCGCCGATCATCCCGCCGATGACCAGCGGGAACGTGACTGCGCCGAGGATGGCGCCGCGCGGGTCGCCGGCGAGGAGCGGGGCGACCTCGGTCACCGTGACGGGGACGCCGAGCTGCGCCTGCAGCGCGGGCGCGAGCGCGGTGAGCTGCTGCGCGACGAGCGGGCTGCCGCCGGAGGCGACGAGGATCTCGGGCTCCTCCCCCAGCACCAGGGCGCCGTACGCCTCGCGGGTCTCGACGAGGTCGACCGCCGCGGCGCGGTCGGCGGCGGGGACCACCTCGAACGCACCGGGCGCGCGCTCGCCGAGCCCCTGTGCGACCGGCGCGACCGCGGCGGCGGGGCCGGCGACGGCGATCGGGAGGTCGCGGGGTTCGGACGTGAACGCCGGCCAGAGGAAGGCGACCACCAGGACGGTGAGGACGCCGACGAGCCCGGCACCCACGCCGAGCAGGTGACGCCACGGGGTGTGCGGCATGACACGATCCTCTCGTAAACCGAACGTTCGTTCTTGTAGGTACAGCGAACTCCCGCGCGCCACCGTTGTCAAGAACGATCATTCGTTTTTATTCGTGTTCTACTGTGAAGCGTGCCCAAGGTCACCGAGGAGTACCGCGTCGCCCGTCGCGACGAGATCGCCGAGGCGGCCCTGCGCGCCTTCCGCCGCAAGGGCTTCCAGGCCACGTCGATGGCGGAGATCATCGCGGAGTCGGGGCTGTCCGCCGGTGCGATCTACGGGCACTACGCCAGCAAGGACGCGATCATCGTCGACGTCGCGTCCCGGGTCGTCGGCAACCGGATCCTCGACGTCGAGCGTCTCGCGCAGACCGAGCCCCTCGCTCCGCCCCCCACCCTCCCCCGCGTGCTGGTCGCCGGCATGCTCCGCGCGATCGGCAACCCGGCGATCATGCTGCAGCTGTGGGGCGAGGGCGTCACGGACCCCGCGGTGCGCACCGTCGCGCACGACGTCATCGTGCGGCTGCGCGGCGCGCTCGTCGAGTACACGTCCCTGTGGCACCAGCGCACGCACGGCACCCCGCCCGAGGAGGCCGACGTGCTCGCGGCCGAGCAGGCGCCGCTGCTCATCTCCGCCGTGCAGGGGTTCGTGGTCCAGTCGGCGATCGTGCCGGACTTCGACGGCGAGGCGTACCTGGCCAGCGTCGAGAAGTACTTGCCCCGCTAGTCCAGCTGGCTCGCCCGGTACTCGTCCTCGAGCAGCGCCATGATGATGGCGTCGCAGTACCCCTCGCCGTCCCGGTAGGCGTCGCGCTTGCGGCCCTCGACCCGGAACCCGAGGTTCTCGTAGAGGGACTTCGCGCGCGCGTTGATGCTCAGCACGTCCAGCTCGACCCGGTGCAGGGCCAGACCGTCGAACGCCAGCCCGAGGATCAGCTGGATCGCCTCCGTGCCGTACCCGCGCCCGCGGTAGCCCGGACGCATCGCGAGCCGGAGGTTGGCGGAGCGGACGACCTCGTCGATCTCGTTGAGCACGATCTCGCCCAGGTACTCGTCGGAGCCGTTCGCGGTCACCGCGAGATCGATCCGCCCGTCGACCGACGAGATCGTCGCGCACCAGTCGTCGATCTGCTGGCGCGTGAACACCTGCGTCGTCCCGGTGAGGCGGTTGCCCTCCGCGTCGTTGACGGACTCCCAGAGGGCGTCCGCGTCGCTCGCCCGGAGGGGTCGGAGCACGATCATCTCGCCCTGGAGCGTGGGCTTCTCCATCGGTGCCTCCTGTCGCTGCGGCGAACGCTACGGCCCGGGTGTGGCAGGGACGTTACCGGCGGATCACGGGCGGCGGTCAGCGCCCCGCCGTGACGGGGCGCTGACCAGCGGCTCAGTCCTTGATGCGCTCGAGCAAGAGCTCGCGGACGCGACCGGCGTCGGCCTGCCCGCGGGTGGCCTTCATGACCGCGCCGATGATCGCGCCGACCGGGCCGAGGTTGCCGGACCGGATCTTCTCCGCGATGTCCGGCTGGGCGGCCAGCGCGGCGTCGATGGCCTCGAGCAGGGGGCCGTCGTCGGACACGACCTCCAGGCCGCGCGCGACGAGCACCGTCTCCGGGTCGCCCTCGCCGGCGAGCACGCCCTCGAGGACCTGCCGAGCGAGCTTGTCGTTGATCCGGCCGTCGTCGACCAGCTTCTGCAGCTGCCCGATCTGGGTCGGCGTCACCGGCAGCTCGGCCAGCTCGACCTCCTGCTGCTTGGCGGTGCGGGCCAGCTCACCCATCCACCACTTGCGCGCGGCGGCCGGGCTGGCCCCCGCGGCGATCGTGGTCTCGATGAGCTCGACGGCGCCCGCGTTGACGACGTCGCGCATCTCCGCGTCCGCGTACTCCCACTCCCCCTGCAACCGTCGGCGTCGCGCCGCCGGAAGCTCGGGCAGGCCGGCGCGGATCTCCTCGACCCACGCGCGGTCGGGGGCGATCGGGACCAGGTCGGGCTCCGGGAAGTACCGGTAGTCCTCCGCGTCCGACTTCACGCGGCCCGACGCGGTGGTGCCGGTGTCCTCGTGCCAGTGGCGCGTCTCCTGGATGATCGCGATGCCGTCGTCGAGCACGCCCGCCTGGCGGCTGACCTCGTAGCGCACGGCCCGCTCGACCGACCGGAACGAGTTCACGTTCTTCGTCTCGGTGCGGGTGCCCAGGGGCGACTCGGGCGTCGGGCGGATCGACACGTTCACGTCGGCGCGCACGTTGCCGCGCTCCATCCGCGCCTCGGAGACCTCGAGCGCCCGGAACAGGTCGCGCAGCGTCTGCACGTACGCGCGGGCCACCTCGGGCGCCCGCGCACCGGCACCGGTGATCGGCTTGGTGACGATCTCCACCAGCGGGATGCCCGCGCGGTTGTAGTCGACCAGCGAGTACTCGGCGCCGTGGATGCGCCCGTCGGAGCCGCCGATGTGGGTGTTCTTGCCGGCGTCCTCCTCCATGTGCGCGCGCTCGATCTCGACGCGGAAGATGCTGCCGTCGTCGAGCTCGACGTCGACCCAGCCCTCGTACGCGATGGGCTCGTCGTACTGCGACGTCTGGAAGTTCTTGGGCACGTCCGGGTAGAAGTAGTTCTTCCGGGCGAACCGGCACGTCTCGGCGATCGAGCAGTTCAGCGCGAGGCCGATGCGGATCGCGTACTCCACCGCCACCCCGTTGACCACGGGCAGCGAGCCCGGCAGGCCCAACGAGACAGGCGTCACCGAGGTGTTCGGCTCCTCGCCGAACCCGGCCGGGGCGCCGTCGAACATCTTGGTCTTCGTGCCCAGCTCGACGTGCACCTCGATGCCGATGACCGTGTCGTAGCGCGCGACGGCGTCGTCGTAGTCCACCAGCGTGCTCATCGTCCGACCTCCAGCTCAGGAGCCTTGAGCAGCAGCGGCCCGCCCCACTCGTTCTCCAGCAGGGCCTCGAGCGCGGCGCCCACGCGGTACAGGCGGTCGTCGGCCTTGGCCGGGGCCAGCACCTGGAACCCGACCGGCAGGCCGTCGTCGGACAGGCCGCTCGGCAGCGACAGGCCCGGCACGCCCGCGAGGTTGGCCGGGATGGTCGCGACGTCGTTGAGGTACATCGCCAGCGGGTCGTCGAGCTTCTCGCCCAGCTTGAACGCCGTGGTCGGCGCCGTCGGTGAGACCAGCACGTCGGCCTGCTCGAACGCGGCGGTGAAGTCGCGCTGGATGAGCGTGCGGACCTTCTGCGCCGAGCCGTAGTAGGCGTCGTAGTAGCCCGCCGACAGGGCGTAGGTGCCCAGGATGATCCGGCGCTTGACCTCGTCGCCGAAGCCCTGGCCGCGCGTGGCGGACATGACGCGCTCGGCGGTCGGATTGTCCTCGGGCACGACGCGCAGGCCGAAGCGCATGCCGTCGAACTTGGCGAGGTTGCTGGACGCCTCCGCCGGGAGGATCAGGTAGTACGCCGCGAGCGCGTACGTGAAGTGCGGGCAGGAGACCTCGACGATCTGGGCCCCCGCGCCGCGCAGCAGCTCGAGCGACTCCTCGAACCGCGCGAGCACGCCAGGCTGGTAGCCCTCGCCCTGCAGCTCGCGGATCACGCCGACGCGCACGCCGGTCAGGTCCGCCTTCGCACCCTGCTGGGCGGCGGCGACGAGCGCAGGCAGCGGCTCGTCGATCGACGTCGAGTCGCGCGGGTCGTGGCCGCCGATGAGCTCGTGCAGCAGCGCGGAGTCCAGGACCGTCCGCGTGACGGGACCGGCCTGGTCCAGCGACGACGCCAGGGCGATGAGCCCGTAGCGGGACACCCCGCCGTAGGTGGGCTTGACGCCGACCGTGCCGGTGACGGCCGCGGGCTGGCGGATGGAGCCGCCCGTGTCCGTGCCGATGGCCAGCGGAGCCTCGTACGCGGCGACCGCTGCGGCGGACCCGCCGCCGGAGCCGCCGGGGATGCGGTCGAGGTCCCACGGGTTGTGGGTGTTGCCGTACGCGGAGTGCTCCGTGGACGACCCCATGGCGAACTCGTCCATGTTGGTCTTGCCCAGGATCGGCAGCCCGGCGGCCTTGAGCTTCTCGACGAGCGTCGCGTCGTAGGGCGGGATCCAGCCCTCGAGGATCTTCGAGCCCGCGGTCGTCTCCAGCCCCTTGGTGACGACGACGTCCTTGACGGCGATCGGCACCCCGGCGAGCGCGTGCAGCGACTCCCCCGCGGCACGACGCGCGTCGACGTCAGCCGCCGCGGCGAGTGCGGCATCGCTGCTGACCTGCAGGAACGCGTGCACCGCGTGGTCCACGTCGGCGATCCGGTCGAGGTGCGCCTGCGTCGCCTCGACGCTGGACACCTCCTTGGCGGCCAGCTTCTCGGCGAGTGCGGCGGCGGAGATGCGCGTGAGGTCGGTGCTCATAGGTCGCCCTCCCCCTGCGTTCCGTTCCCGGCGGGTGCCGCCTGCGGCGTCCCCCACCGTCCACTGCACTCCGGGTGCGGGCTCCGGTTCATGCGTCCTCCCCCAGGATCTGCGGGACCGCGAACTTGCCGTCGATGTGCTCCGGCGCGGCCGCGAGCACGAGGGCGCGGTCGACCGGCTCCACGGGCACGTCGGGGCGGAACACGTTGGTCAGCGGCAGGGGGTGGCTGGTGGCCGGCACGTCGGGCGTGGCGATCTCGCTCACGCGGGCGACCGACTCGACGATGACGTCGAGCTCGCCCGCGAGGCGGTCGAGCTCCGCCGGCGTGAGGTCGATCCGTGCCAGGCCCGCCACGCGCGCGACCTCGTCGCGAGAGAGGGTGGACATGGGTCGGAGTCTAGACGTCTGGGCATGGCTGCCTACGCTGACTAGCATGGCGACGAGTCCCGACGACATGCGGGCCGCGGTCACGGCGAGCATGGCCGACCGCACCGGGCGCTCTCTCGACGAGTGGGCGACCCTCGTGCACGACACCAGCGGCGTCGACCCGCTCGACCAGAACGCGGTGCGGCGCTGGCTCAAGGACGTGCACGGGGTCCCGCAGAACACGCAGTGGACGATCGCGTTCGAGGTCGCGGAGCGGGCCGGCTGGGAGCGCCCCGACGTCGACGGCTACGTCCTGGCGCAGTACTCGGGTCGCAAGGCAGGGCTGCGGCCGATCTACGACGCGCTCGAGGCGGCCCTGCTGGGCCTGGGCGACGACGTCCGTCGGGAGGGCCGGTCGACGTATGTGCCGTTCGTCCGCGCCCGCCAGTTCGCCGCGGTCGCCGCGACGACGGCCACGCGCGTCGACGTCGGGCTCCGGTTCGTCATCCCACCCGCCCACCCGGCACTGGTGCCCGCGACCTCCCCCGGCTCGGCGACGCACAAGGTCGGCGTCACCGAGGTGTCGCAGGTCCGCGACCTGCTGCCCCTCCTGCGCATCGCCTACGAGCAGAACGGCGGCTAGGGAGGCACTCCCCGGTGTGTGCTCCCTGACGCGAGCGCGTCCGGTAAGTACGCTTTGCCGCGACTGGTGGTGCTGGCCGGCCCTGCCCCCGGGTCGATCCGCTGCCTGCCCCGACCGTGCTGCCCGCAAGAACGCGCTCCCCCCAGCGCGCCCGCGCCATCCGACGACGCCCTGCGAGGACCTCCATGCCGCCGAAGATCAAGACCGCCCTCTTCTGGATCATCGCGATCTTCCTCGTGTACGCCATCGTCACGAGCCCGGACCGCGCCGCCGACGCCGTGCGCGCCGTGTGGGACATCATCGTCAGCGCGTTCTCCAGCTTTGCCCAGTTCTTCAAGAACCTCACTGAGTGACGGCGATGAACACCGTCGAGCAGACACTCGCGGGGCACCGGACCCTGCGGAAGTACGTGCTGCCCGGCGAGCGCGTGGTCCTGACCCGTCGGTCCCACTGGGGCAAGCTCGCGGAGCCCGCCCTGAGCACGTTCGTCGGCTTCGTGGTCGTGGCGTGGCTCGTCGAGGTGGCGGCCACGGCTGTCGGCAAGAACTCCGAGTGGCTGTGGTGGCTGTGGGTCGCGGTGCTGGTGCGGCTCGTGTGGAAGGTGCTCGACTGGCGCAACGAGTGGTTCGTCGCCACCGACAAGCGCATGCTGCTGCTCTACGGGCTCGTCACCAAGAAGGTCTCGATGATGCCGCTGGTCAAGGTCACCGACATGCGGTACTCCCGGTCCATCACCGGCCGCGTGCTCGGCTACGGCGAGTTCCTGATGGAGTCCGCCGGGCAGGACCAGGCGCTGAGCCGCATCTCGTGGGTGGCCAACCCCGACTCCACCTACCGCGAGCTGTGCGCGATCATCTTCACGCCGACGCAGGCTCCCCAGGCGGGGCAGAACCGGCCGCCCTCCGTCGCCGTGCGCCGTCCGGCACCGGCCGACCCGGTGGCCGCCGAGCGCGGCGTCGCGTGGCCACCCCTCCACGAGGTACGCCCCGACGACACCCAGCCGATCAGCATCCCGCCGCGGCGCCCTGCCGGTGACGACGACGGCCCGGGGTGGACCGTGTCGGGTGAGCGCGGCACGTTCGTGCCCGTCCAGGAGCCCGACCGCTACGACGACTGACTAGACCCGATCCACTGCCGCACTGACCAGCGCGTGCAGCGCCTGGGCGTAGGCGTCGGCCGCGTCGTCGGCGGTGAACACGCGCTCCGGCTGACCCGAGAGCTCCACGAGCACCTGGTACTGCCCGTCGGTCGACCGCGCCAGGCTCCGGAACGTCCGGCCGAGCAGCTCGCGCAGCTGGTCCTCGCGCGGCAGCCAGAGGGCGTCCTCCTGCGCGACCGAGTCGAGCGCCCACTCCGTCGTGCCGTTGAACCCGAGCACCGTGCCGGTCGGGTACTCGTGCGGCTCGACCACCATGTCCGAGATCGTGAACACCTGGTCGGCGAGCGTCCGCACCGCGAACCGGTCCCCCGGCGCCGGGCGCCAGCGCAGGCCGGCGGTGTGGAGCTGCTCGGCCCGCGAGACGCTGATCATCTGCTCAGTATCCGGCGACGCCTCGGTCAGCGCGTGCTGAACGCCGCGTCGAACGCCGCCGTCGGCGGCTCGAACGCGTTGCGCTTCACGAACTCCAGGGCCTCCGGCGCGCCGAGCAGCCGGTCCATCCCGGCGTCCTCCCACTCGACCGAGATGGGCCCGTCGTAGCCGATCGAGTTGAGCGCCCGAAACGACGCCTCCCACGGCACGTCGCCGCGGCCGGTGGACACGAAGTCCCACCCGCGCCGCAGGTCCGCCCACGCCAGGTGCGAGCCGAGCCGGCCGTTCCGGCCGTTGCCGAGGCGGAGCTTCACGTCCTTGCAGTCGACGTGGTAGATCCGGTCGCGGAACTCGAGGATGAAGTCGACCGGGTCCAGCTGCTGCCAGATGAAGTGGCTCGGGTCCCAGTTCAGCCCGAACGCCTCGCGGTGCCCGATCGCCTCCAGGGTCCGCACGGTCGTCCAGTAGTCGTAGGCGATCTCGCTCGGGTGCACCTCGTGCGCGAACCGCACCCCGACCTCGTCGAAGACGTCGAGGATCGGGTTCCACCGGTCGGCGAAGTCCTGGTAGCCCGCGTCGACGGCCGCCTGCGAGACCGGCGGGAACATCGCGACGTACTTCCAGATGCTCGACCCGGTGAACCCGACGACCGTCTTCACACCCAGCTTCGCGGCGATCCGCGCGGTGTGCTTCATCTCCTCGGCGGCCCGCTGCCGGACGCCCTCGGGGTCGCCGTCGCCCCAGACGACGTCCGGCAGGATGTCGCGGTGCCGCTGGTCGATGGGGTCGTCGCAGACGGCCTGGCCCTTGAGGTGGTTCGAGATCGCGTAGACCTTGAGGCCGTACTTCTCGAGCAGCGCGAGCTTGCCGCTGACGTACTCCTCGTCGTCCCAGCGCCACGGGTCCAGGTGGTCGCCCCAGCAGGCGATCTCGAGGCCGTCGTAGCCCCACCCGCTGGCCAGTCGCGCGACCTCCTCGAACGGCAGGTCGGCCCACTGCCCGGTGAAGAGGGTGATCGGTCGTGCCATGGGTCAGCTCTCCTTCTGCACAGAGGTCCACGTGCTGTCGTTCGCGGCGGACTGCTCGACGGCGGCCAGCACGCGCTGCACGACGAGCCCGTCGGCGAAGCTGGGCACCGGCTGCCGGTGCTCGGCGATCGCGGTGATGAGGTCCACCGCCTGGTGCGTGAACGCGTGCTCGTACCCGAGGCCGTGACCCGGCGGCCACCAGGCTGCCACGTAGGCGTGCTCGGGCTCGGTCACGACGATCCGCCGGAACCCCGCCTCGGGTGCGGGCTGCGTCGCGTCGAAGTAGTGCAGGACGTTCATGTCCTCGAAGTCGAACGCGAGGGACCCGTGCGACCCGTTGATCTCCAGGCGGATCGCGTTCTTGCGGCCCCACGCGAACCGGGTCGCCTCGAACGTCGCCAGTCCCCCGCCGGACATCCGGCCGAGGAAGATCGCGGCGTCGTCCACCGTCACGGGACCGGTCTCGGTGCCCGACGCGGTGCCGTGCAGACCACCGAACGAGTCCGCGACCGGGCGCTCCTTGACGAACGTCTCGAGCACGGCCGAGACGCCCGTGACGGACTCCCCGGTGACGAACTGGGCGAGGTCGACGATGTGCGCGCCGATGTCCCCGAGCGCCCCGGAGCCGGCCTTCTGCTTGTCCAGCCGCCATGACAGCGGCGCCTGCGGATCGGCGATCCAGTCCTGCAGGTACTGCGCGCGCACGTGCCGGACGGTGCCGATCCGACCGTCCGTCACCAGGGTGCGGGCCAGCTGGATCGCGGGGACGCGCCGGTACGTGAAGCCGACCATCGCGAGACCGGTGCTGGACTCGGCCGCGCGGACCATCGCCTCGGCCTCCTGCACCGAGTTGGCCAGCGGCTTCTCGCACAGCACGTGCTTGCCGGCCTCGAGCGCCGCGATCGCGATCTCGGCGTGTGTGTCACCCGGGGTGCAGATGTCGACCAGGTCGATGTCGTCGCGGGAGACCAGGGCCTTCCAGTCGGTCTCCGTGCTGGACCAGCCCAGCTTCGTCGCCGCGGCGGTCACGGCGGCCTCGTCGCGACCCGCGACCGCGGCCATGTCCGGACGCAGCGGGAGGTCGAAGAACCGGGGGGCGTTGCGCCAGGCCTGCGAGTGCGCGACGCCCATGAACGCGTACCCGACCATGCCGATGCCCAGGCGTGGGACTGCTTCTGTCACGGCTCCTCCTCGCGGCCCGTGCCCCGGGCGGGTTCCCTGCGGAGGGGAACCCGCCCGGCTCGGTGGGAGACTCAGGACTCGAAGGCCGTCGGCAGGTACTGGTCGACGTTCTCCTTGGTCACCACGGGTGCGTAGAGCTGGACCGTGCGCGGCACCTCGACCTCGACCAGGTCGCTCATCGACTTGCCCTGCACCAGCAGGCGGGCCAGCTTGATGCCGTCGGCGGCCTGCGTGGACGGGTAGATGACCGTCGCCTTGAGGACGGAGTCGTCGGCCTTGATGGCCTCCATGACGTTCTTCGAGCCGGCGCCGCCGACCATGATGAACTCGTCGCGGCCCGCGTTCTCGATGGCCGCCATGACGCCGACGCCCTGGTCGTCGTCGTGGTTCCAGATGGCGTCGAGCTGCGGCGCCGCCTGCAGCAGGTTGGCCGCGGCGGCCTCCCCGCCCTGGACGGTGAAGTCGGCCGCCACGCGGTTGCTCACCTCGAGGCCGCAGGCCGCGAGCGCGTCCGAGAAGCCCCGGCTGCGGTCCTGCGTCAGCGGAAGGTTGTCGATGCCGGCGATCTCGGCGACCTTGGCGTCCGGGTTGCCGCCCACCTCGCCGCAGATGTACGCGCCGGCGCTGACGCCCATGCCGTAGTTGTCCCCCAGCACGGTGGTGCGGGCGGCGTCCGGGTCCTCGAACTCGCGGTCGACGTTGATGACGACGATCCCGGCCTGCATGGCCTTGATGGCGACCTCGGTGAGCGCCGCGCCGTCGAACGGCAGCAGGACGATGGCGTCGACGCCGTCGTTGATGAACTGCTCGACCTGGCTGATCTGCAGGTTCACGTCGTTGGTGGCCTCGGCCTGGACCAGCTCGACGTCGGAGTACTTGGCGGCCTCGTCGACGGCCGACTTGGTGATGGAGCCCATCCAGCCGTGGTCGGCGGCGGGGGCGGAGAAGCCGATGACGACCTTGTCGCCGGGCTCGTCGTTGCTGCCGGCGGCGGCCGCGGGTGCCGGGGCCTCGCCGGTGTCCTCGGCCTCGGGGGTGTTGGACGTGCAGCCGACGACGAGTGCGAGAGCTGCGGCGGTGCCGGCGGCGGCGAGCCACTTACGGCGCATAGCTGTGGACATGACGATCCTCCTTGATCGGTACGGGTGTGGTGCAGGGGCGGAGCTGGTGAGGTCAGGTTCCGGCGCGGGAGCGCTCGGCGATGCGCTGCTGGAGCAGCACGGCGACGACGATGATCACGCCCTTGGCGATCGCCTGTGCCGAGATGGACAGGTTGTTCTGCGTGAACACGTTGCTGAGCGTCGAGAAGATGAGGACGCCCAGGACGGTGCCGACGATGGTGCCGCGGCCACCGATGAGCAGGGTGCCGCCGATGACGACGGCGGCGATCGCGTCGAGCTCGTAGAGCTGGCCGTTGGTGGAGCTGCCGGCGGTGGTGCGGCCGAGCATCATCACGCCACCGATACCGGCGGTGAGACCGCACAGGGCGTAGAGGTACATCGTGTGGCGCTTGACCTTGATGCCCGCGAGCCGCGCGGCCTCGGGGTTGCCACCGACCGCGATGGTCCGCCGGCCGAACGTGGTGCGGTTGAGCAGGATCCACCCCGCCACGGACACGAGGAGGAAGATCCAGACGAGCATCGGTACGCCGAGTGGCGACGACCGGGCGAAGTCGAGGAAGCCGTCGACCTCGACGATCTGGGTCTGCCGGTTGGCGATGATCTCCGCCAGCCCGCGGGCGGACACGAGCATGGCCAGGGTCGCGATGAACGCGACCACCTTCCCGTAGGCGATGAGCACGCCGTTGATCAGGCCTGCCCCGAGCCCGACGCCGAGCCCGCACAGGACGATGACGATCCAGTGGAAGTCGTTCGCCATGGTCTGCGTGGCGAGCGTGGACGCCCACACCGACGCCAGCCCGATGACGGAGCCGACCGACAGGTCGATGCCGCCCCCGGTGATGACGAAGGTCATCCCGATGCTGATCACCCCGACCACCGACGCGAGCCGGAGGATGGTGAGCAGGTTGTCGATGCTGGCGAACCGCTCGCCGGCGGTGATGACGCCGAAGATGCACAGCGCCACCAGCGCGATCACCAGCCCGAGGTTGCGGCCGGTGGCTCCCTTCAGGAGTCCCCCGCGCTTGCCGTCCCCCGACTTCGCGACCTGTTCGACCCGGGCCGACTCGTCGGCAGCCGGGACTGTCACGTCATGCTCGCTCACGCGGCACTTCCTTCCATGACGAGGTCGAGCACGCGGTGCTCGTCGATGCCGGACGCCGGTCCGTCGTGGACCACACGCCCTTCGGAGATGACCAGGACGCGGTCGGACAGGCCGATCACCTCCGGGATGTCGCTCGAGACGACCACCACGGCGGCGCCCTGAGCGGCCAGATCGGCGATCAGGCCGTAGATCTCTGCGCGGGCGCCGACGTCGACGCCGCGGGTGGGCTCGTCGAGCAGCAGCACCCGGCAGCCGTGCACGAGCCAGCGCGCGAGCAGGACCTTCTGCTGGTTGCCGCCGGACAGGGTCCGCGCGCTGCGGTCGGGGTCCGACGGCCGCACGTCGAGCGACTGGATCTGCTCGCGCGCCACCTTGCGCTCGGCGCCCTCGTCGAGGAACGACGCGTTGGCGTTGCGCGCGAAGGTCGAGAGCGTGATGTTGCGGTAGACCGGCTCGTCGAGGATCAGACCCTGGCTCTTGCGCTCCTCGGGGCACAGGCCGATCCCGGCGGTGACCGCGTCGCTGACCGAGCCGGCGCGGAGCTTCTTCTCCGAGACCTGCACGGTGCCGGCCGTGGCCTTGCGGGCGCCGAACACGGTCTCCAAGATCTCGGTGCGACCCGAGCCGACGAGCCCGGCGAGCCCGACGACCTCGCCGGCACGCACCTCGAACGAGACGTCGCTGAACGACCCGCGCAGCGCGAGCCCGTCGACCTTGAGCACGGTCGCGGCGTCTGCCGCCACGGTGTCCCGGGCCGGGATGGCGTACTCGACGTTGCGACCGGTCATGAGCTTGATGAGCTCGGCCGTGGGCGTCTGCGCGACCGGCAGACCCGTCGCGACGGTCCGACCGTCCTTGAGCACGGTGATCCGGTCGCCGATCTGCCGGATCTCGTCGAGGCGGTGGGAGATGTACACGACGGCCACGCCCGAGGCGGTGAGCTCGCGGACCACGCGGAACAGGTTGGTGACCTCCTCCGCGTCGAGGACGGCCGACGGCTCGTCCATGACGATCACGCGGGCGTCGTGCGACAGGGCTCGCGCCATGCTGACGATCTGCTTGCCGGCGGCCGAGAGCCGGCCGACCTCGCGGTTCGGGGACATGTCGCCGTGGCCGAGGCGAGTGAGCAGCGCCCGGGTGTTCGCGGTGGCGGCGCGCCGCTGGGAGAAGCCGCCGGTCGCCAGCTCGTGGCCGAGGTAGATGTTCTCCGCGACGGACAGGCCGTCGACGACGTCGAGCTCCTGGTACATCGTCGCGATGCCGAGCTTGAGGCCGGCGACCGGGTGCGTGATGGTGACCGGCGTGCCGTCCACGAGGATCTCGCCCTCGGTCGGCTGGTGGGCGCCGGCGAGCACCTTGATGAGCGTCGACTTGCCGGCGCCGTTCTGGCCCAGGAGGCAGTGGACCTCGCCGGCCCGGATCTCCAGGTCGACGCCGTCCAGCGCCCGGGCTCCCGGGAACTGCTTCACGATTCCGCGCATCTGCAGCAGTGGCGGGTCTTCGTTGACCATGAGCAGGAACGTAGAACCACTTCTGTCGCCGGTCAAGCAAAAGTCGCTACCTTTGTGGCACAGTTACACGAACGTGACCTACAGAAGGCGGAATGGTTCACTGTGCGCATGGACGAGCTACTGAAGTTCGCTCCTCGGCCGACGGGCGCCGGGGAGATGTTCCAGCTCCTCCGTGACCGCCAGCCGCGGACCCGGTCCGACCTGGCCACCCTGACCGGGCAAGCGCGTTCCACGATCGCCGCCCGGGTGGACCTCCTGCTGTCCTCCGGGTTCGTCGCGCCGGCCGGCGAGGCCACCTCGACCGGCGGACGCCCGCCCGCAACCTTCGCGTTCAACCCCGCCGCACGCGTCGTGCTGGCCGTCGACCTCGGCGCCACCCACTCGCGCCTCGCGCTGACGGACCTGGTGGGCACGGTCCTGGCCGAGCACCACGAGCCCGTCGCGATCGCGGAGGGACCCGGCCCCGTGCTGGACCGCGTCGTCGAGCTGGGTCTCGAGCTGCTCAGCACCGCCGGACGCCCGCTCAGCGACCTGGTCAGCGTCGGGGTGGGCCTGCCCGGCCCCGTCGAGCACTCGACCGGGCGGCCGATCAACCCGCCGATCATGCCCGGCTGGGACGACGCCGACGTGCCCGGGCTCCTGTCCCGCAAGCTGCGCGTCCCCGTCCTCGTGGACAACGACGTCAACGTCATGGCCCTCGGCGAGCACACGTCGCAGTGGCCGGAGGTCGACCACCTCCTGTTCGTGAAGGTGGCGACGGGCATCGGTGCCGGGATCATCTCCGACGGCCAGATCCGCCGTGGCGCCCAAGGTGCGGCGGGCGACCTCGGCCACATCGCCGTCCCCGGCGGGCTCGACCTTCCGTGCCGCTGCGGCAACACCGGGTGTCTCGAGGCGGTCGCCAGCGGGCCGGCCATCGCCAACGCCCTGGCCAACGCCACGACCAGCGCCGACGTCGTGGCGCTCGTGCGGGCCGGGGACGTCGACGCCAGCCGCGAGGTGCGGGCCGCCGGCCGGCACATCGGCGAGGTACTCGCTGCGTGCGTGAGCATGCTGAACCCGTCGGTCATCGTCATCGGCGGCGTCGTGGCCGAGGCCGGGGAGCACCTGCTCGCCGGCATCCGCGAGGTGGTGTACCGCCGGTCGCTGCCGTTGGCCACGCAGCACCTGCGCATCGTCGCGTCCCGCACCAAGGGCCGCGCCGGGGTGCTCGGCGCGAGCGCCATGGCCTCCGAGCACGTGCTGTCCGCCGCCGCCATCGACGCCCTGATCAGCTAGGAGACCCCGTCGTGACCGAGCAACGCCGAGCCCTCGTCGTTCGTGGCGGGTGGGACGGGCACGCGCCCGAGGAAGCCGTCGACCTGTTCGTGCCGTTCCTGCGCGAGCACGACTTCGACGTGGTCGTCGAGGGTTCGCTCGAGGCCTACGCGGACCCCGACCTCATGGCCGCCACGGACCTCGTGGTCCAGTGCTGGACCATGGGCGACATCCTCGCGGACGAGCTGCGCGGCCTGCGCACCGCCGTCGCCGCCGGCACCGGTTTCGCCGGGTGGCACGGCGGGATCATCGACTCGTTCCGGGTCGCCACGGACTATCTCCAGCTCGTCGGCGCGCAGTTCGCCGCCCACCCCGGGGGCGCCCTGGTCGAGCACACGATCTCCGTCACCGGCGACCACCCGATCGTCGAGGGCGTGCACGACTTCACGCTGCGCTCCGAGCAGTACTGGCTGCTGACCGACCCGCTCAACGACGTGCTGGCGACGACCACGATCACGCCGGGTCCCGACGACCCGTGGCACCGGCCCGTCACGTCCCCCGCCGTCTGGACCCGTCGCTGGGGCGCCGGCCGCGTGTTCGTCTGCGCACCGGGGCACCTGCTGGCGGACCTCGAGGTGCCCGCGGTGCGGACGATCATCGAGCGCGGCCTGCTCTGGGCCGCTCGCTGAGCCGTCCGATCAGTGAGAAGGCGACCGCCGGTCCCGTCCGGTCCGGGTAGGTTCGTCCTGCCAACGCAGGGGAGCTCGGGACAGCCGGGCTGAGAGGACGAGCCGCGACACCACAGGTGTCAGCGCACGTCGACCCGAGAACCTGAACTGGGTAATGCCAGCGGAGGGATGCGCCACCGAGCGCGGCGTGGGCGGTCACCCGGCCGTCGCCGGGCCTCCGTCGTCGTCGTCCCCGGACCGGTGGACCTGTGCTGCGTGCCCGGTCCGACCACCCGGAGGAACACCGTGCTCGCACAGATCCAGGTCTCTCCCCGCCCGAGCGGGACCGACGACGACCGGTACGCCTACGTCGACGCCGCCATCGCCGTCATCCAGCAGTCCGGCCTCGTCTACGAGGTCGGTGCCATGGGCACCACCATCCAGGGCACGCCCGACCAGATCTGGCCGCTGCTGCGCGCCGTGCACGAGGCGACCGTGCATGCAGGCGCGTCGGCCGTGTCCAGCGTGATCAAGGTGGGGCAGGGCAAGGACGACGCAGGACCCACCATCGCGGACCTCGTGGGCAAGTTCCGGGCCTGACGCCGTGCACCGCTGGCGTCGTCTCGTCGCGCCGTCGGTGGCCGGGCTCGTGCTGCTCGTCGGCTGGGAGGTCGGGGTCCGCCTGTCGGGCCTCCCGGCCTTCGTCCTCCCTCCGCCGTCGCAGGTCGCCCGCACCGCGGTGGAGGTCGCACCTCTGCTCGGGACCGACGTCGTCACGACCCTGACGGAGGCCGGCCTCGGGCTGCTCGTCGGGGCCGTGGTCGGGCTGCTGCTCGCCGTGCTCATCGCGGCGTTCCCCTGGGTGTCGGACACCGTCTACCCGCTGGTCACGCTCACCCAGACCGTGCCGACCGTCGTGCTCGCACCCCTGCTCATCCTGTGGGCCGGGTTCGGGCTGCTGCCCAAGGTGGTGCTCGTCGCGCTCACGGCGTTCTTCCCGGTGCTCGTCGCGGCCGTGACGGCGATGGCCGCCGTGGACGCGGAGCACGCCGAGATGGTCGCCGGGCTGGGCGGCACCCGCCGGCACCAGTTCTGGCTCGTCCAGCTCCCCGCGTCGGTTCCCGGCGCGCTCGGCGGCCTGCGCGTGGCCGCGACGTACGCGATCGGCGCGGCCGTCGTCGCCGAGTACCTCGCCGGCCAGAGCGGCCTCGGCGTGTTCGTCCAGCGCTCGCGCAAGGGCTACGAGGTCGACCAGATCCTCGTCGCCGTCGCCCTCGTGGCCGTGCTCACCGGCCTGCTGTTCCTGCTCGTCGACGGCCTCGCGCGGCTCGCCACGCCGTGGCAGCGGCCGTCGCTCCCCTCTCGTCCTGGAAGGACCCCCTTGTGAGAACCCGTCTCCTCGCTGCTGCCGCGAGCCTCTCGCTGCTCACCGCCTGCACTGCAGTCGCCGCCGACGAACCCGCCCTGCGGCCCGTGTCCGTCATCCTCGACTGGACGCCGAACACCAACCACTCCGGCCTCTACCTCGCCCAGGCACGCGGCTACTTCGCCGACGCGGGGATCGACCTGACGATCGTCGAGCCCGGGGACACGTCCGGCCTGCAGCTGCTCGCCGCGGGCAAGGCCGACTTCGCCTTCTCGGTGGCCGAAGGCCTCGTCCCCGCTCGCGAGCAGGGGGCCGAGGTCGTCTCGGTGGCGACCGTCATCCAGCACAACACCTCCAGCCTGATCTCCCTGACCGAGACCGGTCTGGAACGCCCACGCGACCTCGCCGGCCACTCGTACGGGTCGTACGGGTCGGAGCTCGAGGAGGCGCTCATCCGCACGCTCGTCGAGTGCGACGGCGGCGACCCGGACGCCGTCGAGCTCACGCCGCTGTCCAGCGACGACTTCCGGATCGGTCTGACGGAGCACCAGTTCGACACCGCCTGGGTGTTCGACGCCTGGGACACCATCCGGCTCGGCCAGATCGACGGCCTGGACGTGTCGACGATCCCGTTCATCGACTACACCGACTGCATCCCCGACTGGTACACGCCGCTGGTCGCGACCTCCCAGCAGCACCTCGACGACGACCCCGAGCTGGTCCGCGACTTCCTCGCCGCCCTCACGCACGGGTACGAGGACGCCATCGCGGAGCCGCAGGCCGCCGCCGATGCGATCCACGAGGCGGCACCCGAGATCGACGCGGAGCTGCTCACGCTGAGCGCGCAGTGGCTCGCACCCCGCTACACCGACGACCCGGAGCACTGGGGCGTCCAGGAGGCGTCGGTCTGGGACGACTTCGTCGGGTTCCTGCAGGACAACGACCTCGCCGACGCGGGGTTCGACACCGATGCGGCGTGGACCGATGACTACCTCCCTGTCGACTGACGCGCCGAGCACGTCCGCCCTGGCCCGCGAGGTCATCGGGCTGACCGTGACCTTCCCAGGCGACCTCGTCGCACTGCAGGACGTCGACCTGCAGGTGCGCGTCGGGGAGTTCGTCGCGGTCGTCGGGCCGTCCGGCTGCGGCAAGTCGACGCTGCTGCGCGTCCTCGCTGGCCTGACACCGACCGGCGCGACGGTGACCGGCACGACTGCCGGCACCACACCCGCAGCATGGATGCCCCAGCGCGACGGGCTGCTCCCGTGGCGGCGGGCGCTGCCGAACGCGCTGGTCGGGGCCCGGATCGCGGGCATCGACCGGGACGTCGCCGATGCCAGGGCTCGGGCGCTGTTCGACGAGTTCGGGCTGGCGGGGTTCGAGCGGGCGTGGCCGCACGAGCTGTCGGGCGGCATGCGCCAGCGCCTCGCGCTGCTGCGGACCTGCCTGCCGGGGCGCCCCGTGCTGCTCCTCGACGAGCCGTTCGGCGCGCTCGACGCGATTACCCGGCGCCGCATGAACGCGTGGCTCGCGGGCCTCGACCTCGCAGGTCACGGGCGTGCGGTCGTGCTGGTGACGCACGACGTCGACGAGGCGCTGCTGCTGGCGGACCGCGTGGTGGTGCTCTCCGACCGCCCGGGTCGCGTGGTCCTCGACCTGCCCGTGCCGCGGGAGGGCACGGACGGGGCACGGCATGCTCTGCTCGACGCGCTCGACCCGCAGGGGCGGTCATGACGCCTCCACGCTGACGGTCGAGCGGTCGGTGCGCAGGGCCGTACCGACGACAAGGCCGAGAACGGCGACACCCGCAGCCGCGATGAGCGCACTGCGGGTGTCGCCGATCGTCGACAGCACGGCGACGCCGAGCGCCCCGCCGACCGCGAACGACGTGTCCGCGATCCCGGCGGCCAGGCCCGCGTCGTCGGCCGCCGCCCCGGACACCGCAGCGATCTGGGCGCTCACGAAGGCCGCGCCGAGGCCCGCTCCGAACACGACCAGGCCGACGACGGGGGGCAGCGTCGTCAGCGCGACGCTGCCGACCGCGAGCAGCGCGGTGCCGGCCACGGCCACGGACCGCACCCCGGCCCGGGTGACGACCGCCTGCCCGGCGAAGGACCCGACCACCGAGGCGACCGTCATCGCGGCGGTCGTCAGCCCGAACCGCACCGGCGACATGTCCGACTCCTGCGCGTCGAGCGCCAGCACCAGCAGGACCCCGTCCACGCACATCCCGGCCACCAGCAGTAGGATGTTCCCGGCGACGAGCCGTCGCGACCGCACCACGCGCCACGGGACCAGCGGAGCGACCGCGCGCCGCTCGACCAGGACGAAGACCGCCATCAGCAGGGCGGCGGCCACCAGCGCGGGCCACGACGCCTCCGTGATGGCCAGGACGAGGAGCACGAGCGACGAGGTCACGGTCACCGCGCCGGTCAGGTCGAAGGAGCGGGGGCCGCCCGACCTCGCGGCGTCCTTCGGGAGCAGTCGGCGCGACGCCGCGAGCAGCAGGATGCCGACCGGCAGGTTGACCAGGAAGATCCACTGCCATCCCCACAGCTGCGTGATCGGCCCGCCCAGCAGCAGCCCGGCCGTCCCGCCGACCCCGCCGATCCCGCCCCAGACGCCGAGCGCCCGGTTGCGCTCCGGCCCGGGCTCGAACGTCGTCAGCAGCAGCGACAACGCCGTCGGCGCCATGACGGCCGCACCCGCCCCCTGCAGGACGCGCGCGGCCACCAGCACCACCGGCTCATCCGCCTGGGCGCAGACCAGCGACGCGACGGTGAAGATCGCGATGCCCACCAGGAACACCCGGCGGCGGCCGAGCAGATCAGCCACCCGCCCCCCGAACAGCAGGAGCCCGCCGAACGTCACGAGGTAGGCGCTGAGCACCCACTGCACGTCGCCGGGCGCGAACGCGAGCTCGTCGGCGATCGACGGGAGCGCGACGTACACGATCGTGCTGTCGAGGACGACGACGAAGAACGCCGTGCCGAGCACCACCAGGGTCCAGGTCTTGTGCATGTTGCACAGTAGGACTGCTTAGTTAGTAATAACAACCCCCTAGTATGCCTCCATGACGCGCACGTACGACGACGGCTGCGGGATCGCCCACGCGCTCGACCTGGTGGGGGAACGGTGGGCGCTGCTCGTCGTCCGGGAGCTGCTCCTGGGACCCAAGCGGTTCTCCGACCTGCGCGCGGGCCTGCCGGGGGTCAGCGCGAACATCCTGAGCCAGCGGCTGCGCGAGCTCGACGCCGAGGGGATCGTCGAGCGCACCACGCTGCCACCCCCGGCCGGCGTCGCCGTGTACGCGCTGACGCCTCGCGGCGCCGAGCTCGAACCCGTGGTCCTCGCGCTCGGAGCGTGGGGCGTCCGCTCCCCCACCCTGCCCCGCGACGCCCACGTCGGGGTCGACTCGGTGATCCTGTCGCTGGCCGCGCAGCTCACCCACACCGACCCGCCCGCCGCCTACGAGCTGCGACTGGGCCAGTACCGGTTCGCCGTCCGGCTGCACGACGGCCGCGTCGACGTCGCACGCGGCTCCGCCGAGGCGCCGGAGGCCGTCATCACGACCACACCCCGGGAGCTCGACGCGATCGTGTCCGGCGACCGCACGCTGGCCGACGTCGTCGCAGCCGGAGAGGCGACCGTCGAGGGCGACGAGCTCGCAGCCGCCCGCTTCGCCACGTACTTCGCCTAGCTCCGCTCCCGGTAGACGTACCGCTCCGCCGGCCGGAACCCGAGCGCCGTGTAGAGCGCCCCTGCGGCGGTGTTCTCGGCCTCGACCTGCAGGAACGCCCGCCGGGCACCCCGCTGCGCAGCCTCGTCGAGCGCCCGCTCGGTCAGGTACCGCCCGAGCCCGTGGCGACGAGCGGCCTGCGCGACGACGAGGCACGACAGCGCGACCCACTCCTCGGCGAACGCCGCACGGATCACCCCGACCAGTCCCGTTGCGTCCGTCGCCGTGAGGTACACGGCGGGCGCCCCGCCGAGCACGCTGCGGGCCAGGGAGAGGCTCGCGTCGTCGGCCTCCGCCGCGGCGCCGGTGGCGTGCAGCCGGGCCTTGGAGCCGGACCACGCCGCGAGCCACGCGTCGCCGGGTCGGTCCGCGACCGCGACCCGCACCGGTCCGGCGGCCGTGCGGACGGCGCCGTGGCGCGGTTCGAGCCCGTCGAGCTCCCGCACCAGCACGTCGGTCCGGGACATGACCTCGTAGTCGCGCAGCGCGAGCAGGTCGTCCAGGCCCCGCGGCGACGCGCGGCACACGCGCACGATCGAGGGCTGCCCTTCAGCCGCGTAGAGCTCCTCGACCCGGTCGAGCGTCGCCGTGACGTCGGGCGGCGTGCCGAGCGGCAGGACGCTGTTCGCACGGCGCGTCAGCCCGCCGGACAGACCCACACGCCAGCCGTCCACGTCGACCACCCGGGCCGGCGGCCACGTCGCGGACTCGACCAGCGCACCGGGCGCGTCCGGCGCGGTCCACGTGTGCACGCGCAGGTGCACCTCGACGTGCCCCCAGTCGCGCTCCGGGACGGCCACGAACCCGAGCCGCTGGTACAGGCGCTGTGCGGCCTGCATCGAGTCGAGCGTCGACAGCACCACCCGCGTCGCACCGCCGGCGACCGCCTCGCGCAGCGCGGCCGACACCAGGAGCTCAGCGATGCCGCGGCGCCGGGCCTCCGGCGCGACCGCGAGCATCCGGATCTCCAGCTCGCCCGGCTCCGCGACCTCGGCGTAGGACGTGCCGTACGGGGCGAGCGTCACGGTGCCGACGACCACCAGGTCGTCGTCCCGGACGTTCGCACCGTCGCCCTCCCCCGGAGGGATCAGCGCGACCAGCAGCGTCGCCTCCCGTGCCCGCCGCTCGGCGTCCCGCAGCTCGTCGGCGTAGGAATCGCTCGCGTCGACCAGGCGGTCCGCGAGGTACGCCTCGGCGGTCAGCGCCCCGGCGTCCGCCACCTGCGCGCCGGCCGCGACCCGGACCACGGCACCGGTCACGTCATGCCTCCGGCTCGTCGACCCGCTCGTCCGCCGCCGGGCTGTCCCCCACGCCTGCCGGCCCCTCCGCCAGCAGCCGCTCGAAGCCCGCCTCGTCCAGGATCCGCAGCCCGAGCTCGCGCGCCTTGGCCTCCTTGGACCCCGCGTTCTCGCCGACCACCACGTAGTCCGTCTTCTTGGAGACGCTGCCCGCCGACTTGCCGCCGCGCGCCAGGATCGCCTCCTTCGCGCCGTCCCGGCTGAACCGCTCGAGCCCGCCGGTGACCACGACGGTCAGCCCTTCGAGCGTGCGCGGCGCGGACTCGTCGCGCTCCTCCTGCATCCGCACCCCGGCGGCGGCCCACTTCTCGACGATCGCCGCGTGCCACTTGTCGTCCTCGCCCGGCTGCTCGAACCAGGACACCACCGCCGCCGCGATCGTCGGACCGACACCCTCGGCCGCGCCGATCTCCTCCTCGGTCGCGGTGGCGATCGCCGGGATCGACGCGAAGTGCTGCGCGAGCGCCCGCGCGGCGGTCGGGCCGACGTGCCGGATGGACAGCGCCACGATCACGCGCCAGAGCGCAGCCTCCTTGGCCTTCTCCAGGTTGCCGAGCAGCGCCGCACCGGTCGCGTTGAGGTCTCCCGCCTCGCGGACGGCGCCGGCCACCTTGGAGCGGGCCGACAGCGTGAACAGCGGCACCTTGCGCAACGCGTCCGCGTCGAGCGCGAACAGGTCGCCCTCGTCGGTCACCACCCCGGCGGTCAGCAACGCGCTGGCGGCCTCCCAGCCGAGCGCCTCGATGTCGAACGCGCCGCGGGACGCGACGTGGAACAGCCGCTCGCGCAGCTGCGACGGGCAGGACCGCTGGTTGGGGCAGCGGATGTCGACGTCGCCCTCCTTCGCGGGCGCCAGCGGGGTGCCGCACGAGGGGCACTCGGTCGGCATGACGAACGCGCGCTCGGTGCCGTCCCGCAGGTCCACCACGGGCCCGACGATCTCGGGGATGACGTCCCCGGCCTTGCGCAGCACCACCGTGTCGCCGATGAGCACGCCCTTGCGGGCCACCTCGCTCGCGTTGTGCAGCGTCGCCATCTCGACCGTCGAGCCCGACACGAACACCGGCTCCATCACGCCGAACGGCGTCACGCGCCCGGTGCGCCCCACGTTCACGCGGATGTCGAGGAGCTTGGTGTTCACCTCCTCGGGCGGGTACTTGTACGCGATCGCCCAGCGCGGCGCCCGGCTGGTGGACCCGAGCCGGCGCTGCAGCGCGATCTCGTCGACCTTCATCACGATGCCGTCGATCTCGTGCTCGACGTCGTGCCGGTGCTCGCCGTAGTAGGCGATCATCTCCCGCACCCCGTCGAGCCCCTCGACGATGCGCGTGTGCCCCGAGACCGGGACGCCCCAGCCGGCCAGCAGGTCGTAGACCTGCGACTGCCGCTCGATCCCGGTGCCCTGCCCGGCGCCCCAGACCAGCGCGCCGATGCCGTGCGCGTACATCCGCAGGTCCCGCGACGCGGTGACCCGAGGGTCCTTCTGCCGCAGCGAGCCGGCGGCCGCGTTGCGCGGGTTGGCGAACGGGCTCTTGCCCGCCTCCACCTGCGACGCGTTGAGCTCCGCGAACGCCGCGACCGGCAGGAACACCTCGCCACGGATCTCGATCCGCTCCGGGTGCGTCGCCGGGTCCCCACCGAGCACGTCGGGGATCGTCGAGATCGTCCGGACGTTCAGCGTGACGTCCTCGCCGGTGCGCCCGTCCCCGCGGGTCGCAGCCCGGACCAGCCGGCCCTTCTCGTACAGCAGCGCGATGGCCAGCCCGTCGATCTTCAGCTCGCACAGGTAGTGGATGGACGCGTCCGACTCCAGGTCCCGGTGCAGCCGGCCCGCCCAGGTGGCGATGTCCTCGTCGGAGAACGCGTTGTCCAGCGAGAGCATCCGCTCGACGTGCGCGACCGACGCGAACTCCGTCGAGAACGTGCCGCCCACGCGCTGCGTCGGCGAGTCCGGCGTTCGCAGCCCCGGGTGCTCGTCCTCCAGCGCCTGGAGCTCCCGGAGCCGCTCGTCGTACTCCTTGTCCGAGGACACGGGCGCGTCGCGGATGTAGTACGCGAACTGGTCCGCCTCGATCAGGGCGGCCAGCTCGGCCCACCGGTGACGGGCGTGCGCGGGGATCTCGGTCTCGGCGGACGCGCTCACAGGCGCGGGTGCTTCGTCGCTCACCAGCCCATCCTCTCGCGCACCGCCCACACCTGCGGTGTCCACGCCGTCAGGTCGCGGACGACCGTCGTCTGCTCAGCCACGGCCCGACCACCAGCACCCCGCACACCAGCACGCCGCCGACCGCGAGCACCGCACCCGTGGCGAACAGCGGGACCGACGCGGCGGCCACGACGACCTCGGTGGGCTCGCCGTCGACGTCCCACGTGCAGATGGCCTTCGGCGGGACGACGGTGTAGCGCACGCTCGCGGAGTCGGTCCCGGCGGCGTAGGCCTCCACGCAGGGGTCGGGGTCGTCGTTCGTGGCGGTCAGGGTGGTCACGCCGATGCCCGTGTAGCAGATGACGAGCAGCACCATCCCGACGATCGCCGCCCCGGACCCCACGAGCAGCGCCAGGGCGCGCCTCACGCTCGGCTGTGCAGCAGCCACCGTCATGCCTCCGCTCGTTCGGCCACGATCCGCGCGGCCCGGACCAGTCCGGCCAGCACGGCGCGGGCGTCGTCCGGGCTGCCCTTCCCGGTGATGTCGCCGGCGAGGAGCACGACGTCACGCAGCCCCGCCATCGGCAGCCCCACGGACCGCCACGGCCGGGTGAGCGTGTCGGCCTGCCCGGTCACGTCGGGTCCCGCGCACTGCGAGGTGGCCTGCGGCGCGAGCTCGGGCCAGAACGCGAGACCGCCCTCGATCACCTCGGCGACCTTCTCCCAGCTGCGCTCGTCGAGCGCGGGCACGGCGAGCGCGAACCCGTCGACGGCGGCCGCGCGGATCGCCCCGAGCGAGGTCCAGGCGGTGCCGCCGTGCACGATGACCCGGGCACCGTCGAGGGCGCGTGCCACCTCGCCGATGCGCTCGGCCGCCACCGGACCGGGCACCGAGCGCAGCGCCGAGTAGCCGGAGAACGACGGCAGCACCCCGGCCATGACCTGCGCGAGCAGGGGCTCGTGGAGCAGCACGGTCGGCTCCGCACCGGGCACCGAGCGACGGATCGCGGCGAGGTGCTCGGCGATGCCGGCAGCCAGGGACGCGGCGAGCTCGCGGACGGCACCGGCGTCGGACACCACGCGGTCGCCGCGGGAGAGGTAGAGGGAGGCGGCGAGCGTCATCGGACCCAGCACGGGCACGACGAGCGGTCCGGCCCAGCCGTGCCCGGCGACCGCGAGCGCGTCGACGTCCTCGCGCACGTAGGCCTGGGCGCGGGCGAGGTCACGGCTGGGGCGGTCGGCGAGCTTCCAGCCGTGCGGCCCCAGCTCGGTGGGCAGCTCGGCGAGCAGGGCCGCAGGACGGCCGATGCGGTCGCTCCAGGGCCCGCGCTCGGCGAGGGTGACGGTGAACGGGAGACCGGCGACCTCGGACGGGGTGTCGACGAGGTCGCCGACGACGACGGTCTGCGCCTCGAGCACGTCCAGGCCGGGCCACGGCCCGCTGCCCGTGACGCCCGGTCGTCCGCCGCTCACCGGGCGACGCCGACGGTCGCGCGCTGCGCGGCGGTCACGGTCGCTTGGCCGAGCACGCGGGTGCCGTCGTAGAGCACCGCCGACTGCCCCGGGGCGACACCCCGGAGGTCACCCGACGAGTCGAGCACGATCTCGACGTTCCCGTCGCGCACGGTGGCCCGCGCGGGTACCGCGGAACCGTGTGCGCGGACCTGCAGGGAGCACGCGAAGGTGCCGTCCGTGTCGGCGAACCAGACGGCGCGGTCCGCCTCGACGGCCTGCACCGCGAGCTCGTCGACGGACCCGACGACCACCCGGTTGTTCACCGGCTCGACCGAGAGCACGTACCGCGGCTTGCCGTCGGGGGCGGGCCGGCCGATCGACAGACCCTTGCGCTGCCCCACGGTGAACGCGTACGCCCCGTCGTGCTGCCCGAGCACCGCGCCGGAGCCGTCGACGATCTCGCCGGGCTGCGACCCGAGCCGCGAGCGCAGGAAGCCCTGGGTGTCGCCGTCGGCGACGAAGCAGATGTCGTAGGAGTCCGGCTTGGCGGACACGGACAGCCCGCGGGCGGCCGCCTCGGCGCGGGTCTCCTCCTTGGAGGCGACGTCGCCGAGGGGGAACATCGACCGCGCCAGGCGCTCCGGGCCCATCACGGCGAGCACGTACGACTGGTCCTTGGCCAGATCCCGGGCACGGTGCAGCTCCCGGGTGCCGTCCGCGCGGGTCTCGATGCGGGCGTAGTGGCCGGTGCAGACGGCGTCGAACCCGAGGGCGACGGCCTTGTCCAGCAGCGTGGCGAACTTGATGTGCTCGTTGCAGCGCACGCACGGGTTCGGGGTGCGGCCGGCCTCGTACTCGGCGACGAAGTCCGCGACGACGGTCTCCTCGAACCGCTCGGACAGGTCCCACACGTAGTACGGGATGCCCAGCACGTCGGCGGCGCGACGGGCGTCCCCCGCGTCCTCGATCGAGCAGCACCCGCGCGAGCCGGTGCGGAACTGGTCGCGCGTGCGGGACAGCGCCATGTGCACGCCGACGACGTCGTGCCCGGCATCCACCGCACGCGCCGCCGCGACGGCGGAGTCGACGCCACCGGACAGGGCGGCCAGGACGCGCATCAGGTCACCGACCCGACGGTCGCGAGCCCGGCGGCCCGGGCGCGGTCGACCACGCCGGGCAGTGCCGCGAGCAGCGCGTCGACGTCGGCGGCGGTCGACGGGTGCCCCAGGCTGAACCGCAGCGCACCGCGCGCGGCGACCTCGTCGACCCCCATCGCCAGCAGGACGTGGCTGGGCCGGGGAACACCCGCCTGGCAGGCCGACCCGGTCGACGCCTCGATCCCGGCGGAGTCGAGCAGGTAGAGCAGCGAGTCGCCCTCGCAGCCGGGGAACGTGAAGTGGGCGTTGGCGGGCAGCCGCCGCGGGGTGTCCCTCGGTCCGCGCAGCACCGCATCGGGGACCGCGCCCTCGACGCCCTCGACCAAGGAGTCGCGGAGCGCTCCCACGCGAGCGGCGAACGCCTCACGCCCCGCGACGGCGTCCTCGACGGCGAGCCCGAACGACGCGAGCAGGGCGGCGTCGAGCGTGCCGGACCGCACCCCGCGCTCCTGCCCGCCGCCGTGCAGGACGGGTGTCAGGTCGAGCCCGCGCCGGGCCAGGAGCGCACCGGCGCCGCCGGGGCCGCCCACCTTGTGCCCGCTGATGGTCATCGCGTCGAGACCCGACGCACCGAAGTCGACCGGCACCTGGCCGACGGCCTGCACCGCGTCGGCGTGCACCGGGACGCCGTACCGGCGCGCGAGCGCGACCACGTCGTCCAGCGGCTGCAGGGTCCCGACCTCGTTGTTCGCCCACATCACGGAGATCAGCGCGACCTGGTCGGCGCTGCGCTCCAGCTCCTCGTGCAGCGCGTCGACGTCCAGCACCCCGTCGGCGTCGACCGGCAGCAGCACCAGCTCGGCGCCCGCGTGCTCGGCCATCCAGAACGCCGGGTCCAGCACGGCGTGGTGCTCCACGCCGGAGACGAGCAGGCGTCGGCGCCGTCGGTCCTGGTTCCGTCGCGACCAGAACATGCCCTTGACCGCGAGGTTGTCGGCCTCCGTGCCTCCCGACGTCCACACGACCTCGCTCGGCCGGGCGCCGAGGGCCGCGGCGAGCCGCTCACGGGCCTCCTCGACCACCCGACGGGCCGCACGACCGGACGCGTGCAGGGACGAAGGGTTGCCGGTGCGCACGAGCTGCTCAGCGAGCACCCGCGCGGCCTCCGGGAGCATGGGCGTGGTCGCCGCATGGTCGAGATACACGCTCATCGGCTCCAGTCTACGAACCCGCGCGGCCAGACCCGTGCGCACGTCCCGTGGGATCACCCACCGAGCGCCCCGCGCGAACTGGCAGGATGTGCCGCGTGAGTGCCGACGACGTCATTGCCCTCCCGCTCGCCTTCAGCGGCCAGCGGCTGGACTGGCGTGACCTCCCCCGGCACGTACGGGCCCGGATCGCCGAGCTGGCGGGTGCCCAGGTCACGGCAGAGATCAGCGCGACCAGCGGGTTCAGCCCCGGTTTCGCCGCCGTGCTCGAGCTCGCCGACGGGCGCGGCGTCTTCGTCAAGGCCGTCTCCGGCGAGCAGAACCCCGTCTCCCCCGACCTCGCCCGCGCCGAGATCCGGGTCTCCCGCGCGCTGCCCCCGCAGGTCCCGGCACCGCACCTCCTGTGGTCCTCCGACGACGGCGACTGGGTGATCCTCGGCTTCGAGGTGGTGCACGGGCGCTCCCCCGAGCTGCCCTGGAAGCCCGAGGACCTGCGCGCCGTCGCCGACGCCGTGGGAGCGCTCGCAGATGCCGAGCCCCTCCCCGGGCACGCGCTGCCGCGCACGGACGACCAGCTGGCCGAGGACTTCACCGGCTGGCGCAAGCTGCACGCCCTCGACCACGAGACCAAGCACCAGTACGCGGACCTGGCCGGCGACATCGGCCGCTGGTCGCTGGAGAACGTGGAGCAGCTGGTCCGCTGGGAGCAGGAGTCGCTGCGGGTGTGCGCCGGGGACTCCCTCGTGCACGGGGACCTGCGCGCCGACAACGTCATGATCGACCCCGACCACCAGCACCGGGTCTGGATCATCGACTGGCCGCACGCGAGCGTCGGTGCGCCGTGGCTCGACCTGGCGTTCATGCTGCCCAGCGTCGCGCTCCAGGGCGGCGGTGACCCGGCGACCAACTTCCGGACGCACCCCGTGTCGGACGGCGTGCACGACGACGACCTGCGCGCGGGTCTGGCCGGTCTGTCCGGCTACTTCGCGTGGAGCTCGCGGCAGCCCGCGCCGCTGGGCATCCCGAACCTGCGCCGCTTCCAGGCCGCACAAGGCGTCGCCACCGTCCGCTGGCTGCGCGACCTGTCCTGAGACGAGGCGTCAGCCGAGGACGGCGCCCGCGGGCCCCCAGCCGAGCAGCGTGTGCCCCTCGGACGCCACCCCGAGCAGGGTCCCGGGCAGGTCGACGCGCCAGTCCTCGCCGCCGTCGTCGAACCGGTAGGCCACGAGCTCGCCGACGCCCGGCCAGTCGTTCAGCGCCGTCACGGCACCCGGCTCGTCGGGCCGCTGCTGCGCGCTGAGCAGGTGGTGCCCGTCGGTCACCAGGTCGCCCATCGTCCGGCCCGTGAGCACCGGTGCCCGCCAGAGCTCGGCGCCGGTGCGGCCGTCGATCGCCACCACCCCGTCCGGGGTGCTCAGGTACGCCCTCCCCCGCGCCACGACCGCCGTGCCCGACAGGCCGTGCCCGACGTCCCACAGCTCGCGCCCGGTGGACCGGTCGTAGGCGCGGATCCTCGAGCCGGCCGCGAGCACGAGGTCGGAGAGGCTGCCGTCGTCGGCCGAGACCCGCGCCAGCCGCCCCGGGAGCACGAGGTCCGGACCGCCCCCGACGATGGTCGTCGTCTCCTGCCCCTCGTCGTCCAGCGAGAACGCGACGACGACGCCGAGCCGCTCGTCCACTGCGAAGCCGTTGCTCGCGTCGATCACGGTGCGCGCCGGACCACCGTCGCCGTCGAGCACCGTGATCCGGCGTCCGGCCGTCACGACGGCGAGGCCGTCGTCCGTGCGGAGCATCGTGGTGGACCGGTCGACGAAGCCGCCCTCGTCGGGCTCGGCGCCGGCGGTCGGCACGACCGACTGCCAGTGCTGCCGGCCGGTCAGCAGGTCCGTCGCGGTGACGACGAGCGCGCCGTCGGCGCGGGGGACGCCGACCGCGACGGCACCCGGGAGCACCGTGAACGCCACCGCGCCCGGAGCCTCGTGCTCGGCCACCACGGAACCGTCCGCGCTGTCCGCGACGACGATCCGGCTCACGTCCGACGGGACGAGCACGTTCTCCGTCTGCCGGAACGCGAGGTACGCGTCCGTCACCAGGCACACGATCCGTCCGCTGTCCCCCGGCTCGACGGCACAGCCACCGACCGGGCTGAACCCGTCCTCCGCATGGTCGGCGTGCGCGTCGGCCAGGGGCGTCGTCCAGCGGCGCTCCCCGGTCAGCTCGTCGACCGCGATGAGCGCCTGCGACCCGTCGCTGGCCCGCTGCAGGCCGACGAGGACGCCACCGGTCTGCCCCGACCAGGGCACCCACTGGGTGCCGGCGTCCAGCGTCCAGAGGATCTGCACGTCCTCGTCGACGGGCCGGACGACGCCCTCGACCTGCGCCAACGCCTCGACCGCGGCCCGTTCGCGCGCCTCCACGACGACCTGCGCGCCGACGAGCGCGACGGCCACGAGCAGAGGGACGAGCAGCCACCGTCGCGACCTGCGCCGGGGAGCGACATCGCCCGGATCCTCGGGACGCGGGGCCACGTCGTCGCGCTCCACGAGCTCGACCGCCTCCATGCCCGTGCGCCGTCGCATGGCCGGATTATCCGCCCGGAACGGCGCCGCGAGACGTCAGGCCGGGTCGCGCGGCTCGTCGGCCTGCAGCTTGTGCTCCCGGTCGCGCAGCTGCGCCTCCCAGTCCTTGAGCATCTGCTCGTGCTTGTCGTCCGACGAGCGCATGCCGGCCAGGAACTCGGGGTCGTCGTCCGGGGACGACCGGCGCGGCCGCTCGTACTCGGGGAACCCGGCGGTCTGCGTCGTCGGCCACGGCACGTTCCGCCGCGGCCGGTGCTCGGGACGTCCCGCGACTAGCCACGCGATCCCGCCGACGACCGGCAGCAGGATGATGACGAACACCCAGGTGGTCTTCGACAGGTTCCGCGGGACGTCGGTCTGGATGCAGTCGATCAGGCAGTAGACCAGCAGGGCGATCTCGATCAGGAACGGCAGGTAGCGGATCACGGCACTCCTCGGGCACCCCTGCCCGGCGTGCTGTCAGCCGGGACCGACGCGCACGGTAGCGGAGCGGGAGATCACCTGTCCGCGGTTCGGTTGCCCGACCGACGCGATCACCCGTACGGAGCAGTCAGCCCTTCAGGCGACGGATCTCCGCGGCGGCCTGCGGCACGACGGTGAACAGGTCACCGACGACGCCGAAGTCCGCGATCTCGAAGATCGGGGCGTCGGGGTCGGAGTTGATCGCGACGATCGTCCCGGACGCCTGCATCCCCCCGCGGTGGTGGACGGCTCCGGACACGCCGACGCCGACGTAGAGCCGCGGCGCGATGGTGACGCCCGTCTGGCCGATCTGGGCGTCGTGCCCGATCCAGCCCTCGTCGGTGGCGACGCGCGTGGCGCCCACGGCCGCGCCGAGCACGTCTGCCAGCTCCTCGACCACGGAGAAGTCCCCCTCGGTGCCACGACCACCGGCGACGACGATGCTGGCGCTGCCCAGGTCGGGACGACCGCTCGCGGGCCGCTCGGTGCGCTCGACCAGCGCGACGCGCCGCGCCTTGTCGCTCACGGTCACGGCGTGCTCGCCGACCTGCGCTGCCGGGGCGCCCTCGAGGACCGACGGCTGCACCGAGTTGGGCTTGAGCGCGACGATCGCCAGCGGAGCCGTCACCGCGCACGTCGTGTTCCACGTGCCGGCGAACACCGTCTTCGAGGCGACGTAGCGCCCGTCGACCTGCGCGAGACCGTCGGCGTCGGTCACGACGCCTGCCCCGGTGCTGATCGCGAGGCGCGCGGCGGCCTCCTTGTTCTCGAACGACGAGACCACCAGCAGGAGCCCGGCCCCGGTGGCGTCGAGCAGCGACGCGAGCGCCTCCGCCAGGACCGCCGACAGGTGCGGGTCCGCGTCGACGACGACGCGGTGGACGTGGGTGGCGCCGAGCGCGGCGAGCTCGGCGACGGCCTCGGGGGACGGCTCGACACCGTCCACGGCCCACGCGGCGTGCACGCCGGCGCCGCCGGACAGCTCGCGGGCGAGCGTGAGGAGCTCGCGCACGGGGGCGCGGACGGCTCCGTCCTCGGTGTGGTCGACGAGCACGAGCACGGGTGCGGTCACAGCGGCGATCCTTCGGTTCGGGACGTCAGACGAGCTGGTTGTCGACGAGGTACGCGGCGAGGCGGACGCCGGCGTCGCCGGTGTCCTGCACGAGCACGCGGTTGTCGCGGGGCGGCCGGGCAGCAGCCTCGAGCACCTCCGTGCGGGCACCGAGCAGCCCGACGCGCGAGGCGTCGACCCCCAGGTCCGCCAGCGTCAGGGTGGTGACGGGCTTCTTGCGGGCCGCCATGATGCCCTTGAAGTTGGGGTAGCGCGGCTCGTTGGCCTGGTCCGTGACGGACACCAGGGCCGGCAGCGTGGCCTCGAGCACCTCGGACGCGTGGTCGAGGTTGCGCCGTACCCGCACGGTGGACCCGTCGACCGTCAGCTCGGCGGCGAGCGGCAGCGCCGGCAGGTCGAGCAGCTCCGCGAGGGCCGTCGGCAGCAGGGACGTCAGACCGTCCAGCCCGGCCATGCCCAGGATGACCAGGTCGACGTGCTCCTGGGCGTCCAGGTGGCGGATCGCGGCGGCGAGCACCCGCGCGGTGCCGACGACGTCCGAGCCGGCGACCGCGTCGTCGACCACGTGGACCGCGTCCTCGGCGCCCATCTGCAGGCCACGGCGGACGGCGTCGACGGCGTCGTCGGGGCCTACGGTCAGCGCCGTCACGGTCCCCTCACCTGCCTCGACGATGGCCAGCGCCGCCTCGAGGGCGTTCTCGTCCAGCTCGTTCAGGGTGCCGTCCCCGCCGTCGCGAACCACGCGACCGTCGGGGCCCAGGGCCCGCTCGGACTGGATGTCAGGGACATGCTTCACGCAGACGACGATCCTCACCCGCGGAACGTTACCGCCCACCCCGGATCCGGTGAGCACACGGTCCAGGGGCGGAGACACCCGACACGTGTGGGCTTCTTCCCCCCACAATGTCCGGGTGACCCCGCCCTCCCCCCGCCGGCGAGCGCCACGCCTCGGTGTCCATGTCACCGACGCGGGCGTGGACGTCGCGGTCTACGCCGCCCACGCGACGGGTGTCGACCTGTGCCTGTTCGACGGAGCCGACGAGACCCGCATCCCCCTGCCCGCCGCGGGGCACGGTGTCTTCGGTGCCTCCGTGCCCGGTGTCCGCGCCGGCCAGCGGTACGGCTTCCGCGCGCACGGACCGTGGGAGCCCGCCGCCGGGCACCGCTACAACCCCGCCAAGCTGCTGGTCGACCCGTACGCCCGTGGGCTCGACGGCGACGTCGCGCACACGCCCGAGACGTACGGCCACCTCGTCGGCCCCGACCTGGCCGGCGACCCGTACGGTCCCGCGGACCCGCGCGACTCCGCCGGTCACGTCCCGTACTCGGTCGTCGTCGACACCCGCGACCTGCCGGGACCGGACCCGACCACCAACCGGCCCTGGACGCCGTGGTCCCGCACGGTCGTCTACGAGGCCCACGTCCGCGGTCTGACCCAGCTGGACGACCGGATCCCCGAGGAGCTGCGCGGGACCTACGCCGGCCTCGCCCACCCCGCGGTCGTCGACCACCTGCTCGGGCTGGGCGTCACCGCGATCGAGCTGCTCCCGGTGCACGCGTTCTCCTCCGAGCCGCACCTCGTCGAGAAGGGCCTCACCAACTACTGGGGCTACAGCACGCTCGGCTTCTTCGCCCCGCACGCGGCCTTCGCGACGGCGGCGGCCCAGGCGGCCGGTCCCGCCGCCGTCCTCGCCGAGCTGCGCGGCGCGGTCCACGCACTGCACGAGGCCGGCCTCGAGGTGCTGCTCGACGTCGTCTACAACCACACCTGCGAGGGCGGGCTGCCCGGCCAGCACCTGTCCTGGCGCGGCCTGGACAACGCCACCTACTACGCGCAGGACGGCGGGGCGCCCGCGGCGCTCGCGGACGTCACGGGCACCGGGAACACGCTCGACTTCCGGCGGGCCGAGGTCGTCCGGATGGCCCTCGACTCGCTGCGCTACTGGGCGGACGTCGTGGGCGTCGACGGCTTCCGCTTCGACCTCGCGGTGACCCTCGGCCGCGACCCGGGCGGCTTCTCGCCCGACCACCCCGCGCTCGTCGCGATGGCGATCGACCCGGCGCTGCACGGACTCAAGCTCGTCGCCGAGCCGTGGGACGTCGGCCCCGGCGGCTGGCGGACCGGGCAGTTCCCGGTGCCGTTCGCCGAGTGGAACGACCGCTTCCGCAACGCCGCCCGCTCGTTCTGGCTGGCCGACCCCGGCCGCGCCGCCCACGGCCTGCCCGGCCACCGCGTCCGCGACCTGGCCACCCGCCTGGCGGGCTCCGTGGACCTGTTCGGCCACAGCGACCCGCCGCTCGTCCGGGGGCCCAGCGCGTCGGTCAACTACATCACCGCCCACGACGGCTTCACGCTCGCGGACCTGGTGGCCTACGACCACAAGCACAACGCTGCCAACGGGGAGCAGAACCGCGACGGCAGCGACGACAACCGCTCCTGGAACCACGGCATCGAGGGGCACGTCGGGCCCGACTCCCCCGCGGTCGACATCGTGCCCCTGCGCCGCCGCTCGATCCGCAACCTGTTCGCCACCCTCGTGCTCGCTGCGGGGACGCCGATGATCACGGCCGGCGACGAGATGGGCCGCACCCAGTACGGGAACAACAACGCGTACTGCCAGGACAACGAGCTCTCGTGGGTGCGCTGGGACGTGACCCCGTGGCGCGCGGACCTGCTCGCGACCGCCCGCTGGCTCCTTCTGCTGCGGCGCGAGCACCCCGCGCTGCGCTCGGAGCGGTTCTACTCGGGCCGCCCGTACGTGCCGGGCCGCCGGCCGGACCTCGCCTGGTTCGACGCGCTCGGCGTCGCGTTCGACCACGACCGCTGGCACGACCCGGCGATCCGCACGCTGCAGATGGTGCGGACCGCCCCGCCGCCCGAGAAGGACACGGTGCTGCTGGTCATCAACGGCTCGCTCGACGCCGTGCACCTGATCCTGGCCGACGACCACGGCGGCCGGTGGCGCCTGGCGTGGGACTCCGTCTGGGAGAGCCCGGCCGAGGAGCGCGCCGCGGCGATCGAGGGCAGCCTGCACGCCGAGCCCGGTGAGGCCACCGTCGTGGAGGCGCTGAGCATGCGGGTGTACGTCCTGGACTAGCCCTGCCGGGCGGGGCGGACCATCGCTGTGGTGTCGGGTTCCGCGAACCCGAACTCCCGGTACAGGCCGTGGGCGTCGCCGGTGAAGAGCATCCAGCGGAAGTCGGCGCCGGGTCCGTCGTCGATCATCGTCGCGACGATCCTGCGGCCCAGGCCGACGCCGCGGTGCTCCGGGACGACGAACACGTCCGCCAGGTACGCGAAGCCGACGCCGTCCGACACCGCCCGGGCGAACCCGACCAGGGCCCCGGAGTCCTCGTCGTAGGCGCCGACCACGCGCCAGGCGCCGTCGATCTGCTACTCGACGTCCGCCCGGCTGCGCCACCGGCCCCAGTAGGCCGCCGTCGAGAGGAACTGCCAGACGACGTCGCGGTCCAGACGCTCGGTCGCGTCGCTCAGCACGTAGGTCACGTGACGGATCGTAGGGTCGGGGAGGTGGACGCCGTCGGCGGCTGGGCGGTCGGAGTACGTTCGTGCCGAGGGCGGTGACGATGGTGCGCGCGCGGTTGCCGGATCGTGAGGGCGACGTCAGCAGCGGCGGCGTCGCGATCCACTACGAGGTGCACGGGTCGGGGTCGCCGACCGTCCTGCTGGTGCCGCCGGCGCCGATCACGCACGCCCAGATCTGGAAGACGCTGCTGCCGCACCTCGCGCGACACAACCGCGTGGTGACCTTCGACGGCCGCGGCAACGGCCGATCGGGCCGACCCACCGCGATCGAGGACCACACCCGCGCCGCGAACGTGGCCGACATCGTCGCCGTGCTCGACGCGACCGGGACCCAGCAAGCCGTGGTGGTCACGCTCTGCGACGCCGCGTGGTGGGCGCTCGACCTGATCGCCGTGCACCCCGAGCGCGTGGTCGGGTTCGTGGCTCTCGAGCCCGGGATACCGCACCTCGGCGGGCCGCAGGCCCACTGGGCGGCGGCCGTCGAGACGTGGGGCGAGCACCTCGAGGACCCGCAGGGCTGGCAGCTGTTCAACCGGCACGCCATCACGACGTCGCACCGCCGGTGGGTCGAGTTCTTCTTCGATGCCCAGCTCGTCGAGCCGCACTCGACCAAGCAGCTGGAGGACGCGGTCGGCTGGGCGCTCGAGTCGACGGGGCAGATCCTCGCGGCGAGCGAGGAGGGCCATGACCTCGACATGCCGACGAGGGAGGAGATCGTCGCGCGGTGCCGCGGGATCGGGGTGCCGACGCTCGTCGTGCACGGTGACCAGGACGTGTGCCAGAACGTCGACAAGGGCCGGGAGCTGGCGGAGCTGACCGGTGGCGAGCTGCTCGTCATCGAGGGCGGCGGCCACCTCGCGCTCGTCCGGGACCCCGTGCGCGTCAACCGGGCGGTCGGCGACTTCGTCGACCGCCTCAGCCGACGACCCGCGCCGCACCGCTGGACGCGGGCGCGGAGCAGGGCGCCCAGGGCCTTGTACGTGTCGTCGCCGATCGGGCTCGGGCACGCCCGCCGCGACCTCGCGATCGCCGGCGAGCTGCGCCGGCTGCGACCCGAGGTCGAGATCGACTGGCTCGCGCAGAACCCGGTGACTGCGGTCCTGGAGGCCGCGGGCGAGACCGTCCACCCGGCGAGCCCGTGGCTCGCGTCGGAGTCCGGCCACCTCGCGTCGGAGGCCGACGGGCACGACCTGCACTGCTTCCAGGCGCTGCGCCGGATGGACGAGATCCTCGTCGCGAACTTCATGGTCTTCCAGGAGGTCGTCGAGTCCGGGCTGTACGACGTCGTCGTCGGCGACGAGGCCTGGGACGTCGACCACTTCTGGCACGAGAACCCCGAGCTCAAGCGTGGTGCGCACGTCTGGTTCACCGACTTCGTGGGGTTCCTGCCGATGCCGGACGGCGGGGAGCGCGAGGCGGCACTGACGGCGGACTACAACGCCGAGATGGTCGAGCACGTCGCCCGGTTCCCCCGGGTCCGCGACCGGTCGGTCTTCGTCGGCAACCCGGAGGACCTCGTCCCCGACGCGCTGGGCCCGGGCCTCCCGACGATCCCGGACTGGACCCGGTCGCACTTCGACTTCTGCGGGTACGTCACCGGTGACACGCCTCCGACCGACGAGCAGCGTGCCGAGTGGCGGGGCCGGCTCGGCTACCGCGAGGACGAGCAGGTCTGCGTGGTCACCGTGGGCGGCTCGGGCGTCGGGCGTGCCCTGCTCGACCTCGCCGTCGCCGCGTACCCGCACGTGGCCCGGGCGGTGCCGGGCTTCCGGATGATCGCCGTGGCCGGGCCGCGCATCGACCTCCGCGGCTTCCCGCCGCACCCTGGGCTGGAGGTGCGCGGGTTCGTGCCGGACCTCTACCGCCACCTCGCGGTGTGCGACCTGGCGGTCGTGCAGGGCGGGCTCGCGACCACCATGGAGCTCGCGGCGGCACAGCGGCCGTTCCTCTACTTCCCCCTCCTGCACCACTTCGAGCAGTCCTTCCACGTGCGGCACCGGCTCGAGCGGTACCGCGCGGGGACGTGCATGGACTTCGCGACGACCGACCCCGAGAGCCTGGCCGACGCGATGGTCCGCGCGCTGAGCACGCCGGTGCGCAGCCGCCCTGTCGAGACGGACGGCGCCGCCCGCGCGGCGAGGCTCGTGGCGGACCTCCTGTGACGAGCTGGACGCCCGTCCAGCCAGGGTGCTGACCCAGTACGGTACGAGTCATGACGCACTCCGATGTCGTGGTCGTCGGCGCGGGCCTCGCCGGGCTCGTCGCCACCACCGAGCTGCTCGCCGCCGGTCGCCGGGTCACCCTGCTCGACGCCGAGCCCGCCGCGAGCCTGGGCGGTCAGGCGTTCTGGTCGTTCGGTGGGCTGTTCCTCGTCGACTCCCCCGAGCAGCGCCGCCTCGGGGTGAAGGACTCCGCGGAGCTCGCGCTCGCCGACTGGTTCGGCTCCGCCGACTTCGCCGACGACGGCTCGGACCGCTGGGGCCGTGCGTGGGCGGAGGGCTTCGTCGAGTTCGCCGCGGGCGACCTGCGGTCGTGGCTGTACGCCCAGGGCGTGCGCTGGTTCCCGCTGGTCCAGTGGGCCGAGCGCGGCGGCTACCTGGCCGACGGGCACGGCAACTCCGTGCCGCGGTTCCACGTCACGTGGGGCACCGGGCCGGGCATCCTCGAGCCGTTCGTCCGCGCCCTGCTCGACGGCCGCCGCGAGGGCCTGGTCGACGTGCGGTTCCGCCACCGGGTGACCGGCCTGGTGACCACCGACGGCCGTGTCACCGGCGTCCGGGGCGACGTGCTGGTCCCGGACAGCGCCGAGCGCGCGGTGCCCAGCTCACGCTCCGTGCAGGAGCCGTTCGAGCTGTCCGCGAGCGCGGTCGTCATCGCCACGGGCGGGATCGGCGCCAACCACGACCTGGTCCGCTCGACGTGGCCGGCGTCCGCGGGCCGGCTCCCGGCGAGGATGCTGTCGGGCGTGCCCGACCACGTCGACGGCTCCGGGATCGCCGCCGCGAAGGCGTCCGGCGCCGCCGTCGTGCACGAGGACCGCATGTGGCACTACCCCGAGGGCATCACCAACCACTCTCCGGTGTGGTCGCAGCACGGCATCCGCATCCTCGCCGGGCCGAGCAGCCTGTGGCTCGACGCCGACGGGCATCGGCTGCCCGCGCCGCTGTTCCCCGGCTTCGACTCCCTCGGCTCGCTGACGCACATCACCGAGCGTGGCGACGACCACTCGTGGTTCGTGCTCGACAAGACGATCCTCGGGTCGGAGTTCGCGCTGTCCGGCTCGGAGCAGAACCCGGACCTGACCGGCAAGGACATGAAGCTGCTGCTGGAGCGCGTGAAGCCGGGTGCGGTCGGCCCGGTCGAGGCGTTCGCGGAGAAGTCCGACGAGTTCCTGTGGGCGGACACCCCCGCAGATCTGGCCGCCAAGATGAACGCGCTGTCCGGCTCCGACCGGATCGACGCCGCTGCCCTGGAGCGCACGATCGTCGCGCGGGACCGGCAGGTGGAGACCGGCCTGGGCAAGGACCCGCAGGTCGTCGCGACGGCGATGGCGCGGCGCTACATCGTCGACAAGCTCATCCGCGTGGCCAAGCCGCACCGGCTCCTCGACCCCGAGCACGGACCCCTGCTCGCCGTCCGGCTCTCCGTGCTGACCCGCAAGACGCTCGGTGGCCTGCACACCGACCTCGAGGGCCGTGTCCTGCGCCCTGACGGCGAGGTCCTGCCCGGCCTGTGGGCCGTCGGCGAGGCGTCCGGGTTCGGCGGCGGCGGCGTGCACGGCCACCGCGCGCTCGAGGGGACGTTCCTGGGCGGCTGCCTGTTCACGGGCCGGACGGTGGGCAGGGCGCTGGGCACCTAGGGTGTGTCGACCCGAGGGTGGTCGGGCAACGTGGCCGTCCGGGTGATGACCTCAGGAGCCGGCACCGCCGGGCCGTAGCCGTGCCGCCGCGCGCGCAACGCGGCCCGGAGCAGCCCGGGCCGCACGAGCAGGAGCGGTGACGCCATCAAGTGGTAGACGCGGGCGACGGTCGACTGCGCCAGCACGTCACCGTGGCTCGTGAGCCGGTCGAGCTCCTGGGTCCACCGGCCGAGGAGCGCCTGGAGCGGCGACGGCCGGGTATCCGTGGAGTAGCGGAGGTCGCTGCTCGTCGCGACCGCCCACGGCAGCGCGGCGACCCGCACGAACCGGCGCAGGATCCGGCGCTCGTCCCCCGCGGCGAGCCCACGACGCAGCGCGTCCCGCAGCACCAGCGCCTCGCACGCGGCGACCGTGACACCTTGCCCGTACACCGGGTTGAACGCGCAGAGCGCGTCGCCGACGACGAGCAGGCCGGGCGGCCAGTCGCGCACCCGCTCGTAGTGGTGCCGGCGGTTGCCCGTCTGGCGGTGCACGACGACGTCCCCCTCGGGGGTGCCGGCGCGCGCGAGCTGCGCGACGGCGTCGTGCCGCAGCCCGTCGAGGAACCGGGTGAAGCCCTCTGCGTCGCGCGGCGGCCGCAGGTCGCCGGCGCCGATCGCGCCGACCAGCCAGCGCCCGTCCTCGACGGGCAGGGCGATGCCCCCCGCGGGGTCACGCGGGGTCTGGAGCACGACGACGCCCGGCGGCACGACCTCGACCCCGTCCATGGCGTAGCGGCGGGCCGCGTAACCGATGTGGGCGTCCACCTCGGAGACCTCGGCCGCCCGGACCCCGGCGGCGGCGAGCCACACGGGCAGGCGCGAGGACCTTCCGGTCGCGTCGACGAGGAGGTCGGCGGCGAGCGTCAGCCGCTCGTCGCTCGCGGCACCGTCGGCGGCATCCGACCCGGCGACGCCGTCCACCCACCAGGCCGGCTCGTCCGGTCCCGCGCCACGGCGGAGCCGCTGCACGCGCACGCCGTCGCGGACCACGACGCCGGGCAGCGCTCGCACCCGCTCCAGCACGACGTGCTCGACGAGGGGACGCGTGGCGGACAGCAGCGGGAACTGCCGCCGCCCGGTCGAGCCCCAGCCGAACTCACCGAGCCAGGCGAGGTCCCCGCTGTCGAACGAGACCGCACCCGCCGCCTGCATCTCGCCCCGGAACCCGGGGAGCAGCTCCTCGATCGCCAGCAGACCGCGATGGAGGTAGACGTGGAGCAGCCGTCCCTGCGGCACACCGGGCCGCGCGGCCGGTTCGGTGGGCAGCACGTCACGCTCGACGAGCGTGACCGTGCGCCCGGGAGCTGCCGCGGCCGCGGCGGCGAAGGCGCCGGCAAGTCCCGCGCCGAGCACCACGACCCGGCTCGGCCGCCGTCGTCCCATGGGTCCCCCTCCCACGTCGCCGTCCCGGCACAGTCTTCCGCGTGGCACGGGCGGCGTCGCCACCCCGTCCGTTCTCGCCGCGCGACGGCGCTCCGGATGCCCGCGACCTGGACCTACGGATAGGTTCGGGAGCGTGACGATTCGCCCCGTGCCTCTGGGCACCTCTGTCGGACGCATCCCCGTCGTCGATGTCTCCCCCGTGGCCGAGGCCGGCCGGTTCCCCGCCAAGGCCGTCGTCGGTGAGGCGGTGCCCGTGCGGGCCACCGTGTTCCGCGAAGGACACGACGCCGTCGCCGCGACGGCGGTGCTCACCGACCCCACCGGTGTCGACCGTGCGAGCGCCCGGATGGTCGACATCGCGCCCGGGCTGGACCGCTTCGAGGCCCGCCTAGTGCCGACGAGCACGGGCGACTGGACGTTCCGCGTCGAGGGCTGGTCGGACCCGTACGGCACGTGGGTGCACGACGCCACGATCAAGGTCGAGGCAGGCGTCGACGTCGAGCTGATGCTCGCCGAGGGCGCCCTGCTGCTGGAGCGGGCGGCGGCGCGCACGGGTGCCGACGCGATGTCGAAGGCCGCTGCCCGGGTCCTCAAGGACGCGGTCATGGGGCTGCGCGACGTCCGCGACACCCCCCAGGCGCGCCTCGGGGCGGGGCTGTCCGGCAAGGTGCACGCGGCCCTCGCGGAGCACCCGCTGCGCGACGCGGTGACGCGCTCGCCCGCCTACCCGTTGACCGTCGACCGCCCGCTCGCCCTCGCCGGCTCCTGGTACGAGCTGTTCCCGCGCTCGCAGGGCGCGAAGTACGACCCCACGGCCGGGAAGTGGGTGTCGGGGACGCTGCGCACGGCGGCCCTCGACCTGCCGCGGATCGCCGGCATGGGGTTCGACGTCGTCTACCTGACGCCCGTGCACCCCATCGGCGAGACCTACCGCAAGGGCCCGAACAACTCGCTCTTCGCGGACCTGGGCGACCCGGGCTCCCCGTACGCGATCGGCTCCCCCGCGGGCGGGCACGACGCGATCGAGCCGACCCTGGGCACGTTCGACGACTTCGACGCGTTCGTCGCCGCGGCCCGGGACCTGGGCATGGAGGTGGCGCTCGACATCGCGCTGCAGTGCTCTCCCGACCACCCGTGGGTGACCGCGCACCCGGAGTGGTTCACCACGCGCGCCGACGGCACGATCGCGTACGCGGAGAACCCGCCGAAGAAGTACCAGGACATCTACCCGCTGAACTTCGACAACGACCCCGAGGGCATCTACACCGAGATCCGGCGGGTCCTGCAGGTGTGGATCGACCACGGCGTGACGCTGTTCCGCGTCGACAACCCGCACACCAAGCCGCTGAACTTCTGGGCGCGGATCCTGGAGTCGGTGCGCGCCGACCACCCCGACGTGATCTTCCTGTCCGAGGCGTTCACGCGGCCGGCCATGATGCAGACGCTGGCCAAGATCGGCTTCCACCAGTCGTACACGTACTTCACGTGGCGGAACACGAAGGACGAGATCACCGAGTACCTCGCGGAGGTCTCGGGCGAGCAGGGCGCGTGGATGCGGCCCAGCTTCTGGCCGACGACGCACGACATCCTGCCGCCGTACCTGCAGGCCACGGGCGTGCGCGGCTTCGCGGTCCGCGCCGTGCTGGCTGCGCTCGGTGCACCGACGTGGGGCATCTACTCGGGCTACGAGCTGGTCGAGGACGTGCCGCGGCCTGGCGTGGACGAGCAGATCGACAACGAGAAGTACGAGTTCAAGGTCCGCGACTGGTCGAAGGCCGACGCCATCGGCATCAACCTGCTGCTCGGCCGGCTCAACGAGCTGCGGCACACCCACCCGGCACTGCGGCAGCTGCGCAACCTGCGGGTTCTCCCGACGTCGGACGACGCGCTCGTCGCGTTCGCCAAGCACCTCGACGCCGAGCACTCCCCCACGGGCCGCGCCGACACCATCGTCGTGATCGTCAACCTCGACCCGTGGAACGCCCGCGCGGGCTCCGTGACCCTGGACCTGCACGCGTTCGGGCTGGACCCGGACCGGCCCGTCGTCGCGCACGACGTGCTGTCCGACGAGACGTACGAGTGGGGCCAGTCGGTCTTCGTCCGGCTCGACCCGATGATCCGCGCGGCGCACGTGGTGAACCTGGTGGCGCCGTGACCGAGACACCCGGGACCGGTCGGCACGCGCGCGAGCCCGCACCGACGACTGCGCAGATCATGCTGCCCGGGCGCCGCCAGCCTGCGATGCCGCACGCCGTCGAGGTCCCCGGAGCGTTGACCGAGGACCGCGAGTGGTACCGGACCGCGGTGTTCTACGAGGTCATGCTCCGCACGTTCTCCGACTCGTCGGGTCAGGGCAGCGGTGACCTGCGCGGCCTCATCGACCGGCTCGACTACCTGCAGTGGCTCGGCATCGACTGTCTGTGGCTCCCGCCGTTCTACCCGAGCCCCCTGCGCGACGGCGGGTACGACGTCGCCGACTACACCGCGATCGCCGGCCAGTACGGCACGATGGCCGACTTCACGGAGCTCATCGAGCAGGTGCACTCGCGCGGGATGCGCATCGTCGTCGACCTGGTGATGAACCACACCAGCGACCAGCACCCGTGGTTCCAGGCGTCCCGCTCCGACCCCGAGGGGCCCTACGGGGACTTCTACGTGTGGAGCGACGACAACACCCGCTACCAGGACGCGCGGATCATCTTCGTCGACACCGAGACGTCCAACTGGACCTTCGACCCCGTCCGCCGGCAGTTCTTCTGGCACCGGTTCTTCGGGCACCAACCCGACCTGAACTTCGAGAACCCGCGCGTGGTCGAGGCGATGATGGACGTCGGCCGGTTCTGGCTCGGCATCGGCGTCGACGGCTTCCGCCTGGACGCGGTGCCGTACCTGTTCGAGGCCGAGGGCACCAACTGCGAGAACCTCCCGGAGACGCACGCGTTCCTGCGCAAGGTCCGGGCGATGATCGACGAGGAGTTCCCCGGGCGGATCATGCTGGCCGAAGCCAACCAGTGGCCCGAGGACGTCGTGCACTACTTCGGCACCGAGGAGGAGCCGGAGTGCCACATGTGCTTCCACTTCCCCGTGATGCCGCGGATCTACTACTCGATCCGGGACCAGAAGGCCACGAGCATCGTCGAGATCCTGGCCGACACCCCGCCGATCCCGGACAACGGCGCCCAGTGGAGCACCTTCCTGCGCAACCACGACGAACTCACGCTCGAGATGGTGTCCACCGAGGAGCGCGCGTCCATGTACGGCTGGTACGCGCCCGACTCCCGGATGCGCGCGAACGTCGGGATCCGGCGCCGGCTCGCCCCGCTGCTGGACAACTCCCGCAAGGAGATCGAGCTCGCGCACGCCCTGCTGCTCTCCCTGCCGGGCAGCCCCTGCCTGTACTACGGCGACGAGATCGGCATGGGCGACAACATCTGGCTGCCCGACCGCGACGCCGTCCGCACCCCGATGCAGTGGACGCCGGACCGGAACGCGGGCTTCTCCACGGCCGACCCGGGCAAGCTCTACCTGCCCCTCGTGCAGTCGCTGGTGCACCACTTCAGCCACACGAACGTCGAGGCGCAGCTGGCGCAGCCGACGTCCCTGCTGCACTGGGTGCGCGGCATGCTCACCGTCCGGCGGCAGCACCCGAGCCTGGGCGCCGGCGAGTTCGAGGTGCTGCCCTGCGACAACGACTCGGTCCTCGCGTTCTGCCGGCACACCGCCGACGAGACGATCCTCGTCGTCGCCAACATGGCGTCCACCGCGCGCGCGGCCACGGTGAAGATGCCCGCCCGTGCGGGCTGGTCGGTGCACGACGTCTTCGGCGGTGCCCCGTTCGCCTCCGTCGGCACCGACGGGTCCGCGTCGTTCACCCTCGGCTCGCGCGACTTCTACTGGCTGGAGCTGACGGCCCCGTGAGCCTGATCGCCCGCACGTCCCCCGACGACGCACGCCTGCTCGAGGTCCTGCGGGGCTGGCTGCCGACGCGTCGCTGGTTCCCCGCCAAGGGCGCGAGCACGGACCTCTCGGCGGTGGGCTCGTTCGCGCTCGCCGACGACGTCACGGTCCTGCTGGTCCGCGTGCGGGCGGGGTCCATCGACGTGGTCCTGCAGGTGCCGCTCGTGCTCGTCGACGGCGCCGACGACGAGGCGATCGGTGTCCTCGACGGTCGTAGCGTCCTCGACGGGGCCGGTCATCCCGCGTACCTGCGCGCCTGGCTGGCCGCCGCCGACGGACCGGGTGCCGACGTCGACGTCGACGCGGCACGCGTCGTCACCGGCGAGCAGTCCAACACGTCGGTGATCCTGCCGGGAGCCCGCCCCGGCATCCTCAAGGTGCTGCGCGCCGTCGCCGCCGGCGAGAACCCCGACGTCGACGTCCCGCGTCACCTGGTCGCCGTGGGCTGGCAGCACGTCCCGGCGCCGCTCGCGTGGCTCCAGGGACAGTGGCCCGGGCCCGACGGCTCCCTGGTGACGGGCTACCTCGGGGTGCTCGCGTCGTTCGTCGACGCCGCCGAGGACGGGTTCGAGCTGGCCTGCGCGTACGCGGCCCGGGGCGAGTCCTTCGCCGCGGCGGCCACCGACCTGGGTGCGATCACCGCGAGCATGCACGTCGCTCTCGTGTCGGCCTACGGGGTGGACGCGTCGGACCAGGGGCCGCAGGAGGTCGCCCGCGCCGTGGCGGGGCGGTTCTCGTGGGCGTTGTCGGCCGTCCCGTCGTTGGCCCGGTTCGCGGACGGCGTCGCCGACGTCGTCGCGCAGGTCCGGAGCCTGCCGACGGCTCCTCCCCGGCAGCGCGTGCACGGCGACCTGCACCTCGGTCAGGTGCTCCGGTCGCACGACACCTGGTTCATCATGGACTTCGAGGGTGAGCCGCTGGCCCCTCTGGAGCAGCGCACGCGTCCCGACCTCGCGCTGCGCGACCTCGCCGGGCTGCTGCGCTCGGTGGACTACGCCGCCGCCGTCGGTGGTCTGACGGGTGCCGACGCCGCGGCCTGGACGGCCGACGCCCGCGACGGGCTGCTACGCGGCTACGGAGGCGGCGACCAGACCCTCCTGCGCGCCCTGGAGCTCGACAAGACGCTCTACGAGGCCGTCTACGAGTCGCGCAACCGGCCGACGTGGCTGCCGATCCCCATCGCGGGCCTCGAGCGCCTGACGCGCTGACTGCTCGTCAGCCGGCGGTGACCTCGAGCGGGAGCTCCAGCGGCATCCGCACGCCGACCTGCCGCGGCGCCAGCTCGCTCTGCAGCACGAGGGCGGCTGCGCCGACGGCTGCGGCCTCCGGTGCGTTCGAGGAGATGGTGACGCGGACCGGGTGGCTCCCGCGGGCGAAGAACGACTGGCCGAGCCGACGCTCGATCTCGGGCAGGTACAGCGAGCCCGCGAGCGCGAAGGCCGGTCCCGTGAGGATGACGAGCTCGAGGTCGAGCACGTTGGCCAGGGTCTGCGCCGCGACGCCGAGGTAGCGCGACGAGCGCTGGAGCAGCTGCAGCGGGACGGCCTCGCCGCGGCTGGCGGCACGCGCGAGCGACCCGAACTTCTCGGCGATGTTGCGACCCGGCATCTCGAGCCCGGCGTCCTCAGCCGCGGCGACGACGGCAGCCGGACCAGCGAGCACCTCGACGCACCCGATGCTCCCGCACCAGCAGGTCGGGCCGTCCAGGTCGACGCAGATGTGCCCGATCTCGCCGGCGTTCGAGCTGGACCCGCGGTAGACGGTGCCGTCGACGATGATCCCGGCGCCGATGCCGGTGCCCATGTAGAGCGCCGCGAACGCCGACCCGGTGGCGATCCCGCCGGACCAGTACTCGCCGATCGCCGCCGCCGTCGCGTCGTTGTCCAGCAGCACGGGCAGCCCGAGCGCGTCCTCGAGCGCGGCACCGAGCGGGAACTCGGCCCACAGCTGCATCACGGGCGGGGTGAGGGTCATCCCGGCGGACGCGGAGATGGGTCCGGGCGAGACGACGCCCACCCCCAGGATCCTGTTGGGGTCCACCCCGACGCGCGTGATGGTCGTGCGGATCTCGGCGGCGATTCGTGCGACGACCTCGCGCGGGTCGTCGGACCCGGCACCGGGCCGCCGCCAGCGCGCGACGATCGCGCCGCCGAGGTTGGCGATGACGTAGGTGATGCCGGCGTGGTCGAGGTGGACGCCGACGGCGTAGCGCGCCGACGGGTCCAGCTGCAGGAGCATGCGCGGCTTGCCGCCGGTGGACTCGGCACGGCCGACCTCGAGCACGAGGCCGTCGTCGATGAGCCGCCGCACCACCGTGGAGATGGTGGCCGCGGTGAGCCCCGTCGCGCGCGTCAGCTCGACCCGGCTGATCGTCCCGGCGGCCCGGATGAGATCCAGGATCGCCGACCGGCTGCTCGCGTGCGCGGCGCCGAGACCCGGCTGGGAGCCGCTCACCAGTCCTCCTTCGTGGGGTGTCCCCCTCGTCGCACACCATAACGATCCGGGTACGGCACGAGGCTTCTAGGACACGCCCGTTGACTAACTTTGTTCACTTGCCTAAGAATGCCACCCGGAGCACAGTGCACTCGACCCCCGAGCCGCCGTGCCTCATCAGACCCTGGTCGGCACGCGGAGGTGCCGGCCCGACGAGAGGATCAACGATGTTCCCTCAGAAGCGACGCACCCGCCTCATGGCGTTCGCGGCCGCCGGCTCGCTCCTCGCTCTCACCGCCTGCTCGTCCGGTGGCGGCAGCAGCGACGAGGCCAACGACGACGGCACCCCCTCGGGTGAGATCACCGTGCTCACCTGGCGCACCGACCTCGTCGAGGACGGCACCTTCGACACGTACGTCGAAGAGTTCAAGGCCAAGTACCCCGAGGTCACGGACGTCACGATCGAGGGCCTCACCGACTACGAGGGTGAGGTGAAGACGCGCATGAACACCGACAACTACGGCGACGTGCTCGCGATCCCCGGCTCGGTGACCCCGGACCAGTACGGCGACTTCTTCGAGCCGCTGGGCACCCAGGAGGAGATCGGCGCCGAGTACCAGTGGATCAACGACAAGTCCTTCGAGGGCCAGTCGTACGGCATCCCCGTCGTCGGCAACGTCCAGGGCTTCGTCTACAACAAGCGCGTCTGGGAGGAAGCCGGGATCACCGAGTTCCCCGACACCCCCGAGGCGTTCCTCGACGCGCTCCAGGCCATCAAGGACAACGGGGTCGAGGTCGCACCCCTGTACACCAACTACAAGGACGGCTGGCCGCTGTCGCAGTGGGACGGCTGGCTCGGCGCGGTCACGGCCGACCCCGACTGGAAGAACAAGATCGTCGAGTCCGACACCCCCTGGACCGAGGACAGCGACTACGGCGTCGTCGACGGACTGATCTACGACGCCGTCGCCCAGGGCCTGACGGAGGCCGACCCGACGACCACCAACTGGGAGGAGTCGAAGCGGCTCCTGGGCACCGGCGACGTCGCGACGATGGTCCTCGGCTCGTGGGCCATCCCGCAGATGGCAGCCGCCGCGGAGGCGGCCGGTGCGAGCGGCGAGGACATCGCGTACGCCCCCACGCCGGTGCAGGTGGACGGCAAGTTCCACTCCGTCGCCGGTGGTGACTACAACCTCGGCATCAACGTGAACTCGAAGAACAAGGCGACCGCGCGCGCGTGGATCGACTGGTTCAACCACGAGTCGGGCTTCTCGGAGTCGCAGGCCGGCCTGTCGCCGATCATCGACGGTCCTGTCCCTGCGGCCCTGGAGAGCTTCGTCGACCAGGTCGAGCTCATCACGCTGAACCCGGCGCCCGAGGGCAAGGAGTCCCTGTTCGCGGACATCGACACGGCGTCCGGCATCGTCACGACGGACCCGAAGTTCCGCCAGAAGAACATCGACGACGCCCGTTCGAGCGCTCGTACCAAGCAGCAGATCTTCGACGACCTCAACGCCCAGTGGGCCGAGGGTCGAGCCTCGGCCGGCTGAGGTCTCTCCCATGACGACCGCTCCCTCGGGTCTCACTGACCCGACGACGGCGGCCGCGCAGAAGTCCGACGCGGTCCGCACCCCCCGGAAGCCCCGGGGCGGTGCGGGCCGCGGCACCGCGTGGTATCGCCGGCTCACGCCGTACTACTTCCTGCTGATCCCTGTCGGGCTCCTGCTTCTTCTCACGTTCGCGCCCGTCATCAACATGTTCTGGTACTCGGCCACGGACTGGGACGGACTCGACAAGACCAAGAACGTCGTGGGCTTCGACAACTACGTCGAGGTCTTCACCGACCCGGACAACGTCCGCGTGTTCTACGTCTCGCTCTACTACTTCGTCGCCTCGTTCGTGCAGATGGCGATCGCGCTGTACTTCGCCACGATCCTGTCGTTCAACACCCGGTTCAGGAACCTGTGGAAGGGCATCCTGTTCTTCCCGTACCTGATCAACGGGGTCGCGATCGGCCTGATCTTCCTGAACTTCCTGAAGCCGGGCGGCGGGATCGACACGATCCTCATGGCGGCCGGCCTCGAGAGCCTCATCCAGCAGTGGACGGGCGATCCCGACGTCGCGAACTTCTCGCTGGCCGGGGTGTCCGTGTGGCGCTACATGGGCCTGAACTTCGTCATGTTCCTCGGCGCGATCCAGTCGATCAACGCCCAGGTCTACGAGGCGTCGGAGCTCGACGGGGCCAACCGGTGGCACCAGTTCCGGTACATCATCCTGCCGTCGATCCGCCCGATCATCGGCCTGTCGCTGATCCTCGCGATCTCCGGTGCGCTCTCGGTGTTCGAGGTCCCGTTCGTCATGACGGGCGGCGCCAACGGCACGGAGACCTTCGTCATCAGGACGGTCTGGATGGCCTTCAACCGCAACATGGTCGGCCTGGCCTCGGCGATGGCCGTGGTCCTCCTGCTCATCGTGCTGATCGTGACCTGGATCCAACGCCGGGTGATCCCCGAGGAGGAGGTCGACCTCACATGATCCGTGCAGCTACCAGCACCGGGAAGTACGTCTCCCTGGTCGTCGCCTCGATCGTGATGCTGCTGCCCCTGGGCCTCATCCTGTTCGGGTCCTTCAAGACGAGCCAGGAGTTCCTCTCGACGGGCCCGATGACCCCGCCGACCGACTGGGGCAACATCGAGAACTACGTCACGGCGTTCACCCGGGGCAACATGCTCCAGGCCTTCGGCAACACCGTCTTCATCTTCGGCGCCGCGATCGTCGGCACGATCCTGATCGGTGCCGCCACGGCCTACGCGCTCGACCGCTTCCGCTTCGCCGGACGCGCCACCGTGCTCGGGCTGTTCCTGCTCGCGACGCTGGTCCCCGGTGTCACGACGCAGGTCGCGACGTTCCAGATCATCAACGGGCTGGGACTCTACGACTCCCGCTTCGCGCTGATCCTGCTCTTCATGGGCACGGACATCATCTCGATCTACATCTTCCTGCAGTTCATCCGGGCGATCCCGAAGTCCCTGGACGAGGCCGCGATGATCGAGGGAGCCGGGCACCTGAGGATCTTCTTCCAGATCATCCTGCCCAACCTCAAGCCGGCCATCGCGACCGTCGTCATCATCAAGGGCATCGCGATCTACAACGAGTTCTACCTGCCGTTCCTGTACCTGCCGTCGAAGGACCTGCGGCCCATCTCCACCACGCTGTTCGACTTCAAGGGCCCGTACGGCTCGCAGTGGGAGATCATCTCGGCAGGCGTGGTCATCACGATCATCCCGATCCTCGTGCTCTTCCTGTTCCTGCAGCGGTACATCTACAACGGCTTCACGTCGGGCGCGACGAAGTAGTCCACGCGCACGAGAGGGGGCAGCCGGTCGGGCTGCCCCCTCTCGTCGACTCAGGCGCGCGTCGCCCGCACCAACGCGATGCGCTCGGGCAGCTGCAGCGGCGCCTCGAGCCCGACGCCGGAGAGCAGCCGGCCGGGCAGCCGCACCCCCTCCGAGGTCCACCACGCCGGTGCGTGGTCGACGTCGTCGCCCGGAACCTGCGGGCGGACGTCGTAGAGCGCGTCGGGGTCGAGCCCCGGCAGGGTGACGCGCGGTAGTGACGTGCTCGTCGAGCGGCCCGTCATCGCCACCGCGTACAGAGCGTCGGCGCGGTCCTGCGCGACCACGCCGTGCACCGCCAGGACGGGGTCGACGACGTCGGCGTGCACGGCCGTCCCGGTGTGCAGCAGCGGCCGCAGCTCCTTGTAGAGGGCGATCCACGCGCCGAGGTCGGCCAGCTGCGCCTCGTCGGCCTCCTGCAGGTCCCACTCGATCCCCAGGTGCCCGAACAGCGCGGTCGCCGCCCGGAAGGACAGGGCGTGGCGACGGCCCGTGCTGTGCGCCGTGCCGGAGCCGACGTGCGCGCCGATGAGCTCCAGCGGGATCAGCAGGTTGGTCCACCGCTGGATCTGCTGGCGCTCGTAGGCGTCGATGCAGTCGCTCGCCCACACCCGGTCGGTGCGCTGCAGGATCTCCAGGTCGACGCGCGCTCCGCCCGAGGAGCAGGACTCGATCTCCACCCCGGGATGCAGTGCGCGCAGCTCGTCGAGCAGCCGGTAGATGGCCAGCGTCTGCCCGTGCACCCCGGGCGCTCCCCCGTGGCCCGCATCGACGAGGTCGCGGTTGTGGTCCCACTTGAGGTACCCGATCGGGTACTCGGTGAGCAGGGCGTCGAGCCGCTCGAGGATGTGCGCGTAGGCGTCGGGCACGGCGAGGTCCAGCACCTGCTGGTGGCGCGCCTCCCGGGGCAGCCGCGACGGCACGCGCAGCATCCAGTCGGGGTGCGCGCGGGCCAGGTCGGAGTCGGGGTTGACCATCTCCGGCTCCACCCAGAGGCCGAACTGGAGCCCGAGCCCGGTGACGTGCTCGACCAGCGGGTGCAGCCCGTCGGGCCACACGTCGGCCGACACGTACCAGTCGCCGAGCGCCCGGGTGTCGTCGCGGCGGTCCCCGAACCAGCCGTCGTCGAGCACGAACCGCTCCGCACCGACGGCTGCCGCGGCGTCCGCGAGCGCGGTCAGCCGGCCGAGGTCGTGCTGGAAGTAGACGGCCTCCCAGGTGTTCAGCGTGACGGGCCGCGGCGAGCGCGGGTGCTGCGGCCGCGCACGCATCCAGGCGTGGAACCGGCCGGCCAGCGCGTCGAGCCCCGTTCCCCACGACCCGTAGACCCACGGGCTGGCGTAGGACTCGCCGCGACCCAGCCGCACCTCGCCCGACCCGAGGAGCTCACCGCCGCCGAGCAGCCCCGGGTGGTAGTGGCTGCGCTCGGCGAGCGAGCGGTGGTTGCCGGACCAGGCGGTGTGCAGCCCCCAGACCTCGCCGGTGCGGTTCGCGAAGCCGGCCGTCCCGGCGACGAGCACGAACGCGGCGTCGTAGCCCGTGCGTCCGCGCCGGTTCTCGCGCAGCCGGGTGCCGTGGGTGAAGGCCGTGCGCTGCGGGCTGCGTTCGCGCGCCCAGCGCCCGGTGAAGTCGAGCAGCTCGGTCGCGACGGCGGGGACGGGCAGCGTGAGCAGCAGCCCGTCGAGGCTGAAGACCTCGTCGGCGTCGTTCGTGAGCACGGCCCGCTGGCGGACCAGGCCCTGCGCGGTGAGCTCGAGCACGAGCCTCAGGACGAGCCGCGCGGCGTCGTCGACCGCGTCCACGGTGAGCCGCTGCGTCCCGTCGTCCGTCGTGACGACCTCGTGGGTGCGCACGGCGAACAGCGTCGAGAAGTCCTGCCCGGCCCGGCTCCCGACCAGGCCCGGGGTGCCGAGGAACCCGGCCGACTCCTGCGGCAGGACCGCGACCTCGACCTGGCCGTCGACCGGGAACCCGTGCGCGACGACGTCCCACGCCCGGCGCGCGGCCTCGAGCGCCGGACCGTCCAGCTCGCCGAGGTCACCGCCCCAGTGCAGGATCCGCGGCAGGGTCCCACCGCTGAGGTCGACGACGAGGCTCACCCCCGCGGCACGCAGGTGCAGGAGCTCGGAAGGGAGGGCGGCAGCGGTCACGAGAGGCGTCTCCTGGTCGGGCGGGGCGGGATCGGTGCAACGCTACGTCGCTGCGTCATTGACTTACTTTATTCAGTTGTCTAAGAATGACTCCAGGGTACTTGCCAGACGATCGGCCCCTCCCCGGGGGGAGCCGACGATGCCCGTCGCGAGGATGCGGCGGACACGCGCCGGACCCCCGGACCCAGGAGCTCGACGATGAACACCCAGGACCTGTACGACGGCTGGTCGCTGACCGCTGTCGCCGGCCCCGTCCCGACCGACCTCGACGGCCGTCGCGTCCGCGCCCGCGTGCCGGGCACGAGCCACACGGCCCTGCTCGAGGCCGGCCTCATCCCGGACCCGTACCTCGACCGCAACGAAGAGGTCCTGGCGTGGATGCGGCGCACCGACTGGGCGTACGAGCGCGACCTGGACCTCGCACCGGTCGCTGCCGACGAGCGCGTCGACCTCGTCTTCGACGGCATCGACACGGTCGCCACCCTCACGTTCGACGGGCAGGAGATCGGCCGGACGGCCAACCAGCACCGCTCGTACCGCTTCGACGTCCGCGACCTGGTCCGCCCGACGACGCAGCGCCTGCGCGTCCTGCTGCAGTCCGCCCTGGTCCACGCCGAGGCCGAGGCCGAGCGCCTGGGACCGCGCCCGCTCGCGTACCAGCAGCCCTTCAACATGGTCCGCAAGATGGCCTGCTCGTTCGGCTGGGACTGGGGACCGGACCTGCAGACCGCGGGCCTCTGGCGGCCCGTGACGGTGGAGCGCTGGACGGTGGCCCGCCTCGCCGGCGTCCGTCCGCTCGTCACGGTCGACACCGACGGCACCGGCCGCGTCGAGGTGCACGCCACGATCGAGAGGTCGGGGCTCCCCGGAGGCGACGTGCCGCTCACCGTGCGGGCCCGCGTCGCCGGCGCCGACGTCGCCGTGACCGTGCCGGGAGACGCCGACTCGGCAGCCGTCGTCCTCGAGGTTCCCCACGCCCCCCTGTGGTGGCCCGTCGGCCACGGCGCACAGCCCCTGTCGGAGCTCACGGTCGCTCTCGTGGGGGCCGACCCGGCGGAGCCGCTCGACACCTGGACCCGCCGCATCGGCTTCCGCACCGTCGAGCTGGACACCAGCGCCGACGACCACGGCACCGCCTTCACCTTCCGGATCAACGGCCGCCCGATCTTCGTCAAGGGCGCCAACTGGATCCCCGACGACCACCTGCTCACCCGCATCACTCGCGAGCGGCTCGCGCACCGCCTCGACCAGGCGGTGGACGCCAACCTCAACCTCGTCCGCATCTGGGGCGGCGGGATCTACGAGTCCGAGGACTTCTACGAGCTCTGCGACGAGCGCGGCCTGCTGGTCTGGCAGGACTTCCTGCTGGCCTGCGCGGCGTACCCCGAGGAGCAGCCGCTCTGGGACGAGCTCGAGGCGGAGGCCCGCGAGCACGTCGCCCGGCTGACCCCGCACCCGTCCCTGGTGCTCTGGAACGGGGGCAACGAGAACCTCTGGGGGTTCATGGACTGGGGCTGGCAGGAGGACCTCCAGGGACGCACCTGGGGCTTCCGCTACGCCACGGAGCTGCTGAAGAACGTCGTCGCGGAGCTCGACCCCACCCGTCCCTACTCCGACGGGAGCCCCTACTCTCCCGGCGCCGCGCTCACCGACGTGCACCCCAACGACCCCGACCACGGCACCTTCCACCAGTGGGAGGTCTGGAACCGCGTCGACTACCGCGTGTACGGCGACGACGTCCCCCGCTTCTGCTCGGAGTTCGGGTTCCAGGGCCCGCCGACGTGGGCCACCCTCACCCGCGCGGTGCACGCGGACGACGGCGGCCCGCTCACCAAGGAGGACCCGACGTTCCTCCTGCACCAGAAGGCCGACGACGGCAACGGCAAGCTCGACCGCGGCATGGCGCCCCACCTCGGCGTCCCCGACGACTTCGCGGACTGGCACTGGGCCGCCCAGCTCAACCAGGCGCGCGCCGTCCGGTTCGCCATCGAGCACTACCGGTCCTGGTGGCCGCGCACGGCGGGCTCGATCGTCTGGCAGCTCAACGACTGCTGGCCGGTGACCTCGTGGGCGGCGATCGACGGCGACGAGCGCCTCAAGCCGCTCTGGTACGCGCTCAGGTCCGCCTACGCGACGCGCCTGCTCACCGTGCAGCCGCGCGAGGGTCGCGAGGTCCTCGCGGTGGTGAACGAGACCTCCGTCATCTGGCAGGGCATCGTCCGCCTGTCCCGCCAGCGGCTCGACGGCACCGTCCTGTCCGAGGAGGACCTCGCGCTCGCCGTCGGGGCCTGGTCCGTCGGCCAGTTCGCCCTGCCCGCCACGGTCGCGACTCCCGCCGACGCCTCCCACGAGGTGCTCGTCGTGCGTCTCGGCGGCATGCAGACGGTCCACACCTGGGTCGAGGACGTCGACCTGAGGCTCGACGCGAACGCGCTGCGCGCCTCGGTGACCCCCGTCCAGGACGGTTACCGCGTCGACGTGACCGCGACCTCGCTCGCCCGCGACGTCACGCTCCTCGTCGACCGGCTCGACCCGGACGCGGTCGTCGACACCGCCCTCGTCGACATCCCGGCGGGTGCCACCGCCTCGTTCCACGTGCGCACCCGCGGGACGTTCGACCCCGCGGACCTCACCCGTGCCCCCGTGCTGCGCTCCGCCAACGACGTGGTGCTCCCTCGGGTCGGCGCACGTGACCTCACCCAGTCGCCAGCCTGAACGAGGTCCCACCGCAGGTACGCTCGCGTCCATGGCACATGGGCTCGATGCGGTGGGACTGGTTCTTGCTCGGCCCGCCCGCATGCTCGGCTTCGAGCCGTTCTTCATGGAGCTCATCGGCGGCATCGAGGAGTCCCTCGCCGCCGAGGGACGCTCGCTCCTGCTGCATGTCGTCCCCGATCACGACGCGGAGATCCGCACGTACCGGCGCTGGGGCGAGGGCAAGCTCGTCGACGCGGTCGTGGTGGTCAACATCGCACTTGAGGACGCCCGGCTCGACGTCCTGGGCGAGATCGGCATCCCCACCGTGGTCGTCGGCGGCCCGAGCCCGGACCTGGGATTCGCCAACGTGTGGATCGACAACGCCGAGGCCATGCGGACCGCGGTGACCCATCTCGTCGGCCTCGGCCACCGGCGCCTCGCCCGCGTCAGCGGACCCCGCCACCTGGCGCACACGCAGGCACGGACCGACGCGTTCATGGGTGAGTGCGCCCGACTCGGCGCCCACGGCGCGGTCGTGGAGGGCGACTACGGGGAGGAGTCCGGCACCCGCAGCACCCGCGCGCTGCTCGGCCGGGGCTCCCCGCCGTCCGCGATCATCTACGACAACGACGTCATGGCGGTGGCGGGCCTCGGCGTCGCCCACGAGATGGACGTCGCCGTCCCCGACCGGCTGTCGCTGCTCGCCTGGGACGACTCGGCCCTGTGCCGGCTGTCCCATCCCGCCCTGTCCGCCATGAGTCTCGACGTGCACGCGATGGGCGTCCAGGTGGCCGACTGCGTGCTCAACCTGCTCGCCTCCGGCGCCGTCCGGTCCTACACGGCCCCCCTGCCCCGCCTCGTGGCGCGCGGGACGACCACCACAGCGCCTCGCGACGACGGCTGAGGCGCAGGTCACCCGAGGGACAATCCTGCGCGGAATCCCCGCGGGTGGTTGGGTAGGGGCATGAGCCCGGCCGCCCCCTCTCCGGTTCCCGTCGACATCGACACCCTGCGTACCGTCGCCCACGGGGCGTACTACGCACCACACGACGTCCTGGGCCCGCACGTCGGGGGTGGGGGCATCACCGTCCGCACCCTCCGCCCGCTCGCCGAGTCGGTGGTCGTGGTCACGTCCACGACGCGGGTCGCGGCGCGCCACGAGCAGGACGGGATCTGGGTCGCGGTCCTGCCGGGAGCGGACGTCCCGGACTACCGCATCGAGGTGACCTACGACGGGCACACCAGCACCGTCGACGACCCCTACCGCTTCCTGCCCACCGTGCAGGAGCTCGACCGCCACCTGGTGCGCGAGGGTCGCCACGAACAGCTCTGGACCGTCCTCGGCGCCAACGTGCGCACCTACCCCGGCGAGCTCGGCGAGGTCAGCGGCACGTCGTTCGCCGTCTGGGCGCCCAACGCCCGTGCCGTGCGCGTGGTCGGCGACTTCAACTACTGGCAGGGCGCGTCGCACGCGATGCGGTCCCTGGGCGACAGCGGTGTCTGGGAGGTCTTCGCCCCCGGCGTCGGCGCCGGCGCCCGCTACAAGCTCGAGGTCCTCGGCAACGACGGCTCGTGGCGGCAGAAGGCCGACCCGCTCGCGCAGGGCACCGAGGTGCCGCCCGCGACGGCCTCCGTGGTCGTCGAGTCGCGCTACCGCTGGACCGACGACGCGTGGCTGGCTGCTCGCGCCGCCCGGGACCCGCACACCGCCCCCATGAGCGTGTACGAGGTCCACCTGGGCTCGTGGCGGGTCGGGCTGTCCTACCGCGACCTGGCCCACCAGCTGACCGAGCACGTCGTCTCCCTCGGCTTCACCCACGTGGAGCTGCTGCCCGTCGCCGAGCACCCCTTCGGCGGCTCCTGGGGCTACCAGGTGTCGTCCTACTTCGCTCCGACCTCACGCTTCGGGCACCCCGACGACTTCCGCTACCTGGTCGACACGCTGCACAAGGCCGGCGTCGGCGTCATCGTCGACTGGGTCCCCGCCCACTTCCCCAAGGACGAGTGGTCCCTGGCGCAGTTCGACGGCACCCCCCTCTACGAGCACCCGGACCCTCTCCTCGGTGAGCACCCCGACTGGGGCACCTACGTCTTCAACTTCGGCCGCTCGGAGGTCCGCAACTTCCTCGTGGCCAACGCCACCTACTGGCTCGAGGAGTTCCACGTCGACGGTCTGCGCGTCGACGCCGTCGCCTCGATGCTCTACCTCGACTACTCCCGCAAGCCCGGCCAGTGGCGGCCCAACCAGTACGGCGGCCGCGAGAACCTGGACGCCATCTCGTTCCTCCAGGAGGCCAACGCCACGGCCTACCGGCGCACCCCGGGGATCATGATGATCGCCGAGGAGTCCACCGCGTGGCCCGGCGTGACCGCCCCCACCGACGGCAACGGCCTCGGGTTCGGCCTGAAGTGGAACATGGGCTGGATGAACGACACCCTGCGCTACATGGCGGAGGAGCCCGTCCACCGGCGCTACCACCACAACGAGATCACCTTCTCGATGGTCTACGCCTACTCCGAGCGCTTCGTGCTCCCCATCAGCCACGACGAGGTCGTCCACGGCAAGGGCTCGCTCTACGAGCGCATGCCCGGCGACCACTGGCAGAAGCTCGCCGGCGTCCGCCTCCTGCTCGGGTACCAGTGGACGCACCCCGGCAAGCAGCTCCTCTTCATGGGCAGCGAGTTCGCGCAGCAGACCGAGTGGGCCGAGTCGCGCTCCCTCGACTGGCACGCCCTCGACGACCCGGCACACCAGGGCGTCATGCGTTCCGTCGCCGACCTGAACCGGGTCTACAAGGACACGCCCGCCCTCTGGCAGCTCGACCACTCCCCCGACGGGTTCGAGTGGATCGACTCCGACGACGCCTTCCGCAACACCCTCGCGTACCTCCGCAAGGGGTACGACGCCCCGCCCGTCGCGGTCGTCATCAACTTCGCCGGCATCCCGCACGAGGGCTACCGGCTCGCCCTGCCCCGCGGTGGTCGGTGGCGCGAGATCTTCAACTCCGACTCCGAGGCGTACGGGGGTTCCGGCGTCGGGAACCTCGGCGAGATCGAGGCCCTCCCCGAGCCCCACTACGGCCGCCCCTACTCCGCGTCGATCCGCGTCCCTCCGCTGGGCGTCGTCGTCTTCGAGGCCGGCTGACACGCCGACGGCACAGCACGAACAGCAAGGGGGAGCCCACAGGCTCCCCTTTCTGTCTCCACGTCAACGGCTACGGTCGAGACCATGTCCAGAGTGCTGGTGACCGGCATGTCCGGCGCAGGAAAGTCGACGCTCCTGGACGAGCTGAGCCGCCGCGGCCACCGCACCGTCGACACGGACCACGACGGCTGGGTAACCGCTGCAGGAGTGTGGGACGAGCCGCGCATGACACGCCTGCTCGCCACAGAGAATGAGGTCGTCATCTCCGGGACCGTCGAGAACCAAGGCCATTTCTACGACCGGTTCGAGCACGTGATCCTGCTGACCGCTCCGCTGGACGTCCTGCTCGCGCGCGTGGCGACGAGGACGACCAACCCCTACGGCAGCACACCTGAGGAACGCGCCGAGATCGCGGAGTACGTCCGCACGGTCGAACCGCTCCTCCGACGCGGCGCCACCCTGGTGCTCGACGGCCGGCGGCCTCTCGACGAGCTGGCCGACGTCGTCGAAGCCCTGCTCACGACGTCGTGACGTACGGCCGGCTCCAGGCGCGAGCCGCTCACAAGGCATTCCTCAGCAGGGCCAGCACGCCCGACATTGCGCGCACAAGGCCATTCTGGGGGGAAACAGTGCCAGCCACCGGCAATGTGGCTCGACTGCTTCGATGACAACAGAAAGAGCCACCGGCGAGGGTGGCTCGACTGTTCCGGGAAACAGAAAGAGCCACCCCCGTAGGGGTGGCTCTTCCTGAATGATGTCCGGCGGCGTCCTACTCTCCCACACCCTGGCGAGTGCAGTACCAT
>NZ_JAUSVB010000008.1 GCF_030814415.1 Cellulomonas humilata
CACGTCACGGTCGGGGTGGGGGACCAGCCGGTCGATCCGCACGGTGTGTCCCGCGCTGCCCGTCAGGTCGATGCGTCCGATCGTGGCGGTCGTGGGGTTCTCGGGCGCCCCCTGCACGACCGGATCGCTCTGGGTCTCGGTGAAGCAGGACTTCGCCGTGATCACCCACGACGGGCTGATCAGTGACCCCGAGCAGGCACCCGCGCGGCCGATGTCGAGCTGCACGACCGCCGCCGCGACCGCCCCGACCGGGGCGGTTCCCTGCACCGCGTACGCGGCCGGGACCCCGAGACCGGCCAGCACCAGTGCAGTCACACCGACGCGAACGGTCCAGTTCTTGTGCATGCCCATTCTTCCTCTGCATCCGTTGCTGTCGTGTCGCGCGGTCATTAGGCACCCAGTCGAAGTTCGACCCGGACCGCTCGCGGCACATGCGAGCCGTACTCGGGATCGATGGGGAACGCGCCTTTCAGAGGCGTGCCGTCCGGCGGAGATGTGATCACGATGGAATTCGCGCATCCCTGATAGGGACCTTTGCCGTGACGAGAGTGTCGTTGAAGTAGGAATACTCCACCAGCATCGGCCCCGGCCCGCAGCGAATCCATAGTTCCGTCGACCGCGACACCAGCTCGGTCGCAAGCAAAGCCCCTGTGTGCGCCTCTACGCGGATGCTCGGTATCGCGAGTGAACCCCACATGACCACAAACGCGTCCGTTTCAGGAGTCAACGCGTCCAGTTGCGCGGCGAGCGCTGTCGAGTCCGCACTGGTCGAGGAGACAACGCTGTCCGGGGACTGAGACCAATCAATTGTTCCATCAGATCGTCTAGGAAAGGCGCCAAGACTTTCTCGCTCGACGCGCAGATGCTCCTCCAGGGTGAGGAGATGCGCACCGTCGCGTCCTACCCAGGTCGCGGCCGCGCCAGGCTCTTTGGCGAGACGGACCAGGGATTCTGGAAGCAGGTCTGGTCGGGATGCGTAGCCAGATTTCGTCGTCACGCGTTTCCTCCTAGGAGGCGGATAAAGTCGGCTTCGGTTCCTGACCACGGGACCGCGTATTTTTCCGCGGACTCACCTCGGCCTATCTCGACATTGATGTGTGGACCCTTGACCGGGTCGTAGTCCATTCGGAAGCGCTTGAAGACTCCGTCGACGCGGGTGGTGAAGCCGACGATCTGGTCGTACGTGCTCGGCGAGCTCTCCAGCCTCCCGTAATATGGAGCACGAGAAACTGGGTCTATTGGTCCCAAGAGATCGAGCGCCTTGTTTCGCGCCTGTTCGAAGTGTTCGAACTGGTCAAGAACTTCCTCGCCGCACTTGTTGTGGACAAGAAGCTGGTCCTCGCCCACGTGATATGTGTGGAAACCGTCGACGGACAGGTTGTACGCCAACCCGATGCGTGACGTGTCAGTCAGTAGACCGTCGACCGATCGGACCTCTCCGTCGGCGGTCTCCAGCAGATCGCCCGGAATCAGGTCCTGAGCGGGGGTAAAGCGCCCGCTCGTCACGGACCAGAACGGATGGTCCTCGGTGGTCCCGATCAGAGCGCCATCCTTGAGCCGGAGGTCGATGAGCGTGTCTTCATGCACGAAGACATGGGTGACACTCTTGACCGCCTGTTCCCCGGTGATCGGGTTGGAGGCCGTGACTTTGTCCCCGACATTCACGGTCTCGATGGACCTGGTCGACCCATCCGCCATCAGGACCGGCGTCGAGCCCTCGAACGAGCATGCTTGCTTGAGTCCGTCCTGGATGAGCTTGATCGATGCGCGAAGTCGATCCGTCAGCCTCGCGACCTTCGCCGTTCCTGCTGCCGCCCCGACGGCGGGCACCATCGCGAGCAGCGACAGGCCGGCCCCGCCCCAGTCGCCGCGGTAGGCGGAAATGGCCATGTCGAGGCCGTCGCACACTTCACCGACGCCGGGAATCAGGCCGCACAGGCCCAGCGCGAGCTGCGCAACATCCCACATCAGATCGCTGCTGTCGTCGACAAACTGCTTGAACTGGCTGTACATCTGGCAGCCAAGTGAGTCGCGACTCGATGGCAGGTCGCACTTGGCGGGGTTCAGCATCACCTCGCCGAACGCCTTGAATCCGTCCACGCAGACGTCCGGCGACCCGAGTGCGACATCGATCGACGTCAGGCAGTTCCAGTACCGGTGGGTGTCGTTGGCCGTGCTCGTGCCGTTCGGCCCGCTTCCCGGCGTCGTGTCGCGGTCGGCAACCTGCTGCTGGTTCACACGCGCGACGTAGGAAGCCGAGGCTTCCTGGGCGGCCGAGTTCGCGTCCGCAGCGTCCTGGCCCGCGGCGTTGGCGGACCACCGCGCGTCCTGCTTCGCCCATTGCGCGGACTCTGCGTCAGTCCTTGCTCTCTGGGAGGCTTTGGTGGCGGTCAGCGCGGAGCGTGCGGCGTTGTTGGCATTGGTCTGTGCCGAGGCGGCCGCGTTCTTCGCGGTTTGCGCAGAAGCTGCGGCCTGATCTGCGGACGCCTTCGCGGACGACGCGGACTGGTTCGCCTGAGCCGCATAGGCCGCGGCTTGGTTGGCCGCGGCTGCGGCCTGGTTGGCGTAGCTCGCGGCATCTGCGGCGGCGCCCCTCGCGACAGCGGCGACGCGGCGTGCTTCGGCGGCGTCGGCCAGTGCGGTCTGGGCGTACTGCTGGGCCTGCTGGACCAGGCCGCGCACTGCCTGGACGTGTGCAGCCTGCTCGGTGTCGCGCTGCGCGGCCTCGAACTGGCCGACTGTCAGGAAGTACGTGCCGTAGGCGGCGGGACCGGCCAGGGCGACCTGCGCGGCTGCCTTGACCTCCGGGCCTCCGGCGCCGAGGATCCGGGCCATCTCGACCCGCTGGTCGGCTGCTCGTGCGGTGTGCTGCCCGGTGCGCAGGAACTCGTGGACCTCCGCAGTGGGTCCCGCCAGTGCCTTCTGCGTCGCGGCATACAGCACCGGGCCGGGCTTGGAGGCCAAGATCCGGGCCAACGCGAGGCGGTCGTCGAACATCTTGCGCGGGTAGGCGCGGGTCCGCAGGAACGTCGCCACCGTGGTGTCGTCGCCGTCCAGGGACGCCCGCGCGGCGGTCTTCTCCTGCCCGTCGGGCAGAGTGTCGACCAGGTGCCAGACCCGAGCGCGGTTGTCTTGACCCGCAGCGAGCCGGCGTCCCCCGGTCAGCCAGGACCGCAGCACCACCTCGTCGCCGGCCAACGCCTCCGCGGCGGCCGCCTTGGTCCACTCCCCACCGGTGGTCATCAGGTCGAGCGCTGCTCGGCGACCCTTGTCGATCACGACCTGCTCGGACGCGCCGTCAGCGGTCGCGGCGTCCAGCAGGGCACGGGTCGACTCCGGGATGCGAGCCTCTTCCTCGGTGTCCCACCGCACGTTGCGGTCCCACCCGGCCAGCTCGCCGCCTGCCTCCCGTGCAGCCTTCTCGGCGGCCACCGCCTCCTGCGCCTGGGCGACGCCTTCCTCGGTGGCCTCGGCGAGCCGTGCGGCGTCCGCGTCGCGGGCCAGCTTCTCGACGGTGACCGCTTGCGCCGCTGCGGCCACCGCGAGCTCGGACGCCGCCGTGGCCTGCTCCGCGTGCGCGGTCGACTTCGTCGCGGCCTCCGCCGCCACGCCCGCCTGAGCGGCCGCCTCGTCGGCCGCCGCCGCTGCCCGGGTGGCGTGCCCTGCGGCCTGGCGCGCGAAGGCGAACGCCTCGTCGGAAGCAGCGGCGGCCGCCTCGGCGAACTGCAGGCTGCGCTGTGCCGCTCCGGCCGCGCGCGCGGCCTGCACCTTCGCCGCCGCAGCGGCTGCCTGCGTGCGCTTCGCCTGCGCCGAAGAGACCCCCGCCTGCCGAGACGCCTTGTCCGCCGCCACCGCGGCAGCGTCCGCGTTCACGCTCGCGCTGGCCGCTGCTGACGCCGCCGCCCGTGCCTGCGCCAACGCCGCGTCACGCTGCGCCCGGACCTGGTCGAGAGCCGCGGCCTGCGCCGCTGCATCGCGTGCCGCCTGTGCCGCGGCCCGCGCCGCAGCAGCCTTCCCCGCGTCCGTACGCGCCGCCGCCGCCGCCGACTGCGCCGCGGCGGCCGCACGCGCCGTCAACGACGCGGCCGCAGTCGCCTGACGCGCCCCGTCCGCAGCCGACTGCGCTGCCCGCAACGCCGCGCTCGACGCCGAGACCGCCTCCGAAGCAGCACCCTGCGCCGCCGCCGCCGCGTCCGCGGCCCGGCCTGCCGCCGCTGACGCGCCCTCGGCCGCACCACCGGCGGCCTGGGCCTCGGCCAGGGCCTCCTGTGCCGCAGCCTTGGCCTGCTCGGCCGCACCCACGGCGCGCGACGACGCCTCCGACGCCGCTGCCGCCTCCGTCGCAGTAACCTGGCCCGCCTGCTTGGCCTGCTCCGTCAACCCGCGGATCGAGGCCATCTCCTGATCCCGTGCCCTCGCCACGAACTGGCCGTTGGCGAGGAACTCGTGCAGCTCCTCCGCAGTCCCGGCCAGCGCGGCCTGCGCGGCGGCATCCAGCAACGGACCGCTGTTGTTCAGCGAGCCGGCCAGCATCGTCGCGGCCATCAACCGCTCATCCTTGAACTGCGCCAACGGCAAGCTCGAGGTCAAGAACTTCGACCACGCCTCCGCATCACCCGCCAGCGCCGTCTGCGCGCCCCCGCGCGCCGCAGGTCCGCCGCTCTCCAGAACCCGCGCCACCCGCAGACGCTCGTCGGCAGCCCACGCGGTCGTGAAGCCGCCGTCGACGAACTGCCGAAGGTCCTCGTCGGAACCCTCCAGCGCCGCCAGTGCTGCGGACGTCATCGTCGGGCCGTCGGTACTCGCCAGCACCTGCGCCGACGCCCGATAGTCGGCATCCAGAGCGTCGTCGAAGGCCGAGTTCACGAACGCCTCGAGGTCCGACTCCGAGCCCAGCAACGCCGCTTCGGCCGCCCGCCGCACCGACGGCGTCCCCGTCGTCAGCAGGGACACGACCCACGACCGGTCCCCGCCTGGATCCGTCGGTTCGTCGGCGAACGCGGGTGCCCCGCCCACGGTGCACGCCAGCACCACCGCCACTACACCAGCAACGACCGACCGCAGACCGACGCGCGCCACGAACTCCCCCTTAGGAGCGACCCGTCGCGGCATCGCTGCCACGACGATCACCATCGCCAAGCACTGAACGGTGGGACTCAGAGACCAGACTCTGCACACGACCTCGTGCCCGGGTCGCGCGAGGCGGTTCTGACATGCCCCCGACGACGGAGGTTAGCGGCCCTGTGACTCCCGCGTGACCGGTTTAGGCATGGAATCGGAGAGCGGTCTCGGCGTGACGCTGGCCGCTCGGGCGTGCGCCAGCCAGACTGGCGGCATGCAGCTGCCCGTGATGCCGCCCGTCGACCCGATGCTCTCCAAGTCGGCGCCGAAGATCCCCGCGGGGAAGCTGTACGAGCCCAAGTGGGACGGCTTCCGCGCGATCGTGTTTCGCGACGGGGACGCCGTGGAGATCGGCTCGCGGAACACCAAGCCGATGCAGCGGTACTTCCCGGAGGTCGTCGAGGCGCTCCTGTCGTATCTCCCCGACCGGTGCGTCGTCGACGGCGAGATCATCGTGCCCTCGTCGGCCCACTCCGGGCTGGACTTCGAGGCGCTGCTGCAGCGGGTGCACCCGGCGGAGTCGCGCGTGCGGTTGCTGGCTGCCGAGACGCCGGCGCTGCTGGTGCTGTTCGACGTGCTGGCGCTGGGGGACGACGACCTGACGGGGCGGCCGTTCTCCGAGCGGCGCGCGGTGCTCGCGTCGCTGGTCAAGCCGGGTGGCCCGATCTCGATCACCGCCCAGACCGACGACATCTCCGTGGCTGAGCGGTGGTTCTCCCAGTTCGAGGGCGCGGGGCTGGACGGGATCGTCGCGAAGGATCCTGACGGGCTGTACGAGCCTGGCAAGCGGACGATGCAGAAGGTCAAGCACGAGCGGACCGCCGACTGCGTCGTGGCCGGGTATCGCCCGCACAAGTCCGGGGACGATGCCGTTGGATCCCTGCTGCTCGGGCTGTACGACGAGTCCGGGACGCTCGCGTCCGTCGGTGTCGCGGCGTCGTTCCCGATGGCGCGACGGCGGGAGCTGGTCACCGAGCTCGCCCCGTTGGTCGTGCCCCTGGAGGGGCACCCGTGGGACTACTCCGCGATGGCTCGGACGCCTCGCGAGGCCGAGGGCAGCCGCTGGTCGCGCGGGAAAGACCTCTCGTTCGTGCCGCTGGAGCCGTCGCTAGTGGTGGAGGTCGCGTACGACCACATGGAGGGCGTGCGGTTCCGGCACACCGCGCAGTTCCGCCGGTGGCGCCCGGACCGCACACCGTCGTCGTGCACGTTCGAGCAGCTCGAGGAGCCGGTCTCGTACTCGCTGAAGGACGTGCTCGCGACCAGCTGACCGGTCCACAGGCTGCGCATGGGTTCGCTCCAGCGACCTCCCGGGTGCGGGCGGTTGTCTCTTCCTTGACGGCGCCACCCGGGGGTCGTCGGGGAGGTTCATTGCCATGGACGAGCAGCAGGTTTCTGGAGCGTCCGGCGCTCCTGTCGACTCTTCCGCGATGACGTCGGGCGATGTCGCCGTCGCGACGAAGCCCGTCGTGCGGCGCGGAGTCGCGTTCGGTGCCGCGGGCGGTGCGCTCGCCCTCGGCCTGCTCGCCGGAGGTGTCAGCGGCGGTCTGGTCGCTGCGGCGCTGGCGTCGTCGAACACCGATGACGCGGCGACGTCGACGATCGAAGGTGCGGCGTACGTACCGCCGACGATCGAGGAGCAAATCCCGCCGTCGTGGGGGACCGCGCCGTCGACCTCGGACCAGGCCGACGCCACCGCGGCGACCGCGGACCAGCAGGTGGGCGTCGTGACGATCACCAGCACGCTCGGCTACCAGGACGCGCATTCCGCCGGCACGGGCATGGTGCTGACGTCGGACGGGCTGGTGCTCACCAACAACCACGTGATCGAGGGCTCGACGTCCATCGGGGTGACGATCGAGTCGACCGGCGCTTCGTACGTGGCCGTCGTCGTCGGCACGGACGCCTCGTCGGACGTCGCTCTGCTCCAGCTCCAGGACGCGTCAGGGCTGGCCACGGTCGCGCTGGACGACGACAACGGCGTCGCAGTCGGCGACGCGGTGACTGCCGTCGGCAACGCGGAGGGCGGCGGCGACCTGCTCGCGGCCCTCGGCAGCGTGACCGCCCTCGACCAGACGATGACGGCATCGTCGAACGGGTCCACGCCCGAGACGCTCGACGGGCTCATCCAGTTCTCCGCGGCCGTCGTGCCGGGGGACTCGGGTGGCCCCGTTTTCGACGACGAGGGCGAGGTGATCGGCATGACGACCGCCGCGTCGAGCAGCACCGTGGACACCGTCGCGTACGCGATCGACATCGAGGACGCGTTGGTCATCGCCAACCAGATCCAGACCGGTGCCGCTTCCGACACCGTGACCATCGGGTACCCCGCCTTCCTCGGGATCTCGCTGGGATCCGACGGCTCCGTCGCCGGCGTTCTGGAGGGCACGCCCGCCGAGTCGTCCGGTCTGGTCGCCGGCGACATGATCACGGCCGTGGACGGTGTCGCTGTGACCGCGTCGTCGTCGCTCTCCACCCTGCTGGACACCTACGCACCTGGCGACACCGTGACGCTGACCTGGACCGTTGCCGCTACCGGCGCTTCCACCTCGGCTCCAGTCACCCTCATCGCCGGACCGGCCGACTGAGGGAATGAGCACGACCAGCCTGCCGTTGGGAGGTAGGCTGGTGGTGCTGGCCGTGCTTCGGTACCGCCGGTGCTTGAAAATTGAACATGGGGGTGATCGGTTTCGACGGTGATCGTCGAACCAGGAGAAGCGGGTCGAGGACGCACGGTTATCTCGTCAACGCTCCGTGCAAACCAATAGGTGCCAATACAAACCGCACCGACTTCGCCCTCGCCGCCTGAGCGAGTCCCGAAGTCCGTTGGCCTGAGTACGCTCTCGACTCAGTAACCAGCGTCATCTAGAGAGCCACTGCTGGTAATCGTCGTCAGTGCGATTGCCGGGACTTTTAGCTGACTGAGCCCGTCCACGGCTTGCCTGTGTGACCGTGGGGGCTGAGAAAATCACAGCAGGCTGCACCCGGAGAATCCCTGGTACTGCGTCATCGGACGCGGGTTCGATTCCCGCCACCTCCACCAATCTGACCTGCGGAAACGCAGGTCATGTTGACCAGAAGTAGCCATTCGTTGACACGGATGGCTATTTTTGTGTCTATGGCGAGCATCCGTGAGCGCCGGCGCCGCGATGGCTCTAGGGCCTTCGCCGTATTGTGGCGCGACCCCGATACCGGGCGCCAGACCTCTCTCACCTACGACGATGAACGCGACGCAACTGTCGCCAAACAACTCATCGAGGCTGCCGGCGGTTACGCGGCTGAAGCTGCGCGAATCGCCGATGCCGTGCGGCATCGTGGCCCGAGTGTCGACGATGTCATCTCCGAGCACATCGAGTTGTTGACCTCGGTCGGCGCAGACACCCGTGCCCACTATCGCCAGCAACTCGCGTCGCACATCTCGCCGGTCCTCGGCAGCTACGCCGTGAAGTCGATCACCTACCGGCATGTGGCCAACTGGGTTCGCACGATGAGCGAGCGCGGCTACGCGCCCAAGACGATCGCGAACGTACATGGCCTGTTCTCCGCTGCGATGTCCACCGCGGTCCGGCTCGGGTATCGCGAGGACAACCCGTGCGCGGGTGTCGAGCTGCCGAAGTCGCAGGCGACTCACGACGACATGACTGTCCTGACACGGGACGAGTTCGCGCTCTTGCTGTCGAAGGTTGCGGGGTACTACCAGCCGCTCGTGCTTCTGCTCGTTGCGACGGGGCTCCGGTGGGGCGAAGCAACCGCGCTCACGGTCGCCGACTTCGACCTCCGATCGACCCCGGCGACGGTGCGTGTCACCAAGGCATGGAAGCGCGACGAGAATCGACACTGGTTCGTCGGGCCACCCAAGACCAGGCGCGCGCGGCGCACGGTGTCGCTGCCCGATGACCTCCTTCCCATTCTCAAAGGCGTCGTCGCTGAGAAGTCCCCGGGCGACCTGGTCTTTCCGAACACGATCGGAAACCAGCTGTCGTCGTCGAGGTTCTGGACTCAAACCTGGACGCCGGCGCTCGACGCCGCGATGAACCCGTTGCACCCGGATGGGTCACCGGACCCCAACGCACCCAGGCTCACTAAGCGGCCGCGCGTTCACGACCTGAGGCACACCCACGCCTCATGGATGATCGCGGCAGGCGTCGACCTGTTCATTCTGCAGCGGCGACTCGGCCACGAGTCGATTACGACGACGACCGAGACCTACGCGCATCTGCTGCCGGATCAGCAAGCCTCAGCGGCTGCCGCGGCGGGCCGAGCGCTTGAGGGGCTGGTAACGCCGCCGTCGACCCCCGGTGACGCGCGCTAACGCATCGACATGCAAGTCGACACCCTCGCTAGAAAAACCTCACCCACCTCACCTGCACCTGCTTGGGACTTGCAGTGTAGGTGCCCTGGATCTACTGTTGCACCTGTATTCAAGATGCTGGCACAGTACAAGGAGCACACGATGAACGTATCTACCGACCGCGCGGACGCGGTGCTGACCAAGGCGCTTCGCGCTGCTGCTGAGGCCTTCCTCGCGGCCTTGGACGAGGGTGCCGGCGCTATCGCGAATGCCGCGACGGACGACGGCGAGCCCGCTGAGTACGACCCGCTGCACGACGCGCCGCTGTTCACTCCGAACCCGCAGAAGAGTGCGACCGAGGCCCAGCAGCAAATGGCCTGGATCACCTACCTTGGGGCAATTGGTCGCCTGAACGCGGAGGAAGGACGCGGAGCCAACGCCAAGGAGATCTCCGAGTTCGCCAAGAAGGCTGGCTACATGGGCGGCAACGCGGTCAACGGCTGGAACTCTCGTCCCGGCAGCCCGCGCGCCGTGGAGGTCGTGGACGGCGCGCGCTTCCTGAATGACGGCGCGCTCGGCTGGATCGAGAAGGACGCCGCGAAGCTCGGCATCAGGCTCGTGGGCGAGTTCTCCACCGTGCCTCGGCCGGAGTGAGACTGCCGCCGTCGGCGCTCAAACACGTTGCTTGAGACCTCCGGGGTGCGGCGGCAACCGCGAAGCAGAACGACCCACCCAGTCATCGCGCTGCGCCTGATCGGCGCAAGGCGGACGACCGGTGTGTCGCTCCACCGAGATGAAGGCCGCGACCCAGGTGACCATATGCTTCGACCATGTGGAGCGAGTCGAACAACTATGGGTTTGAGAACGAGCTGGACTACCTGCGCTCGCTCAAGAAGGACGACAGCTACACCTTCACCTATCCGTTCGAGTACATCGCGAAGAACCACGGGAACGACAACTACGACATCGCGACGACGGACATGTTTGTTCGTGTCGAATGGAGCGACACAGAAGCTGGCTACGCGATGGCCTACGACGTCCCCGAGATGTACAAGATCGACCCCTCCGAGGGGAACGGCGATGCCGCAAGCTTCTACGACAGTGCTGTGTCCTGGCGGTTGGAGGACGACCTCAACGCCCTCGGAATCGGATTCGAACTCCGAGCCTTCTAGCGTTCTTCGCTAGCGAGAGCGCACACGCAGCCTCCCGTGGCGTCAAGCGCACCGCAGGCGCGGCAGTCACCTGCGCACCGAAGGCGCAAGACTTTCGTGGTGGTGTCGTCGGCCCGCGCGGACGTCGGCTCGGGCGACGCGCGACTCAAGACCGCTCAGAACATCTGGGGATCACCCTGGACGTGTGGCCGGCGTTGGTGGGCACGGATGGATCGGATCGTCGCGCCGAGCGCGCCCAGATCTGTCGACGCGTTCTCTGGCGGCTCGTCGTCTTCGGTATGTCCCGGGACGGTGGCGAGCTGGATGAGGGCGTCGACGTGCTCGGGAAGAAACCGGATCTTGCCCCGCCCGAACCTGAGATGCGGCACACGGCCGCGCCGCGCCTGCTCGCGGACCCACGAGGTCGAAATCCCGAACGACTCGGCTATCTCCTCTGGCGTCGCCGCCGTGTAGTCGATGCCCACCGCTGCTCCTTCCACTTGCCGATCCAGCGTTTCGCTCGGTGCTGCCGGTTTCGCGAGACGAAACCGGCCGATTTTCGGCGTATTTCTGGCTCGGCATCGCTGATCCGCACCGCCTGTGAACTGGTCAACGCCCTTCAGCGCAAAGAGCTTCGACGTACGCGTCGAGTGCTGCGACGGGTACCCGGCGGCAGCTCCCGATCTTCACGCTTCCCAGAGTTCCCGCCAGGATCAACTCGTAGACCTTGGTGCGACTGATGCCGAGCGCGCGAGCGACCTCTTCGGTTGTGAGCAGCAACTTCGTCCCGACCGTCATGGTCAGCTTCGAGGGGAGGGAGGGCTGGTAGGAAGACCCGCGATGTACTGCTCGAGATCGGGAAGGCGGATGCGCCGTAGCCGTTCGCCGACCAGCACGGAGGGGAGCAGACCCGAAGCAAGCAGGCCGTAGACGGTGTCTCGACCGCAGCCCAGCTCGGCGGCGACATCCGCGACGGACAGCAGCATCCGGGCGCGCGGCGCCTCGTCGACATGCAGTGTGCTCATCGGTACTCCTACCGAAAGATCGCAGATGGGGACGAGGCGGGGCCGTGGGCGATGATCCGTTGCGCGCTGGCGATGGTGAGTTTCGCCTGCCGTCTGGGCAGGCCGGCGGTCACCGCGGCGTCCACGAGCGGGTCGAGATCGCCGATGCCGGCCTCGGCTGCGCGGCAGGCGGCCCAGAACAGGGCGTTGTTGCGATTGCCGGCCGGTTGCCGCGCCACGTGGGACGCGAGCCAGGCGGTCCGCTGCGCGTCGGACGCGTCGACGGGCTCGCGCCGCGGTGAGCGTGCCGGGGCGGGCGGCGCGACCAGACGGGTCACGCGGGCCCAGTCGAGCGGCTGGCCGGGCGCCGTGACGGCGCGGATGACCTCGTACCTGCGTGAGTACGCCTTCGTCTGCCCGAGGGACGGCGGCAGGAGCACGTAGCCGCCCGTCGCTCGGAAGTCGATGTGCTGTTCGCGCAGCGACCCGTTCCGCTGGCTCGTTCCGGGGTAGTGCAGGTGCAGGCCACCCGACGGAGTGCGAATCGCGCGCTGCCACCCGTCGAGCGCGCCGGCGACCGTCGCCCGGCGGTAGGCGGCCCACCCGTTCCCTTCGGGACGAACGTCGATGTCGAGCACGTCGAATCCCGGCGCACCAGTCGGGGTCGCGATGTTCGCCTGCGGCCGCCAGGACCACCACTCGAGGATCTGATCGGGATCGGTGGTGGCGTCCAGGAAGCCGCTGCTCGTCAGCGGGGTCTTGCCGCCGGGCAGGCACGGGAAGACGCGAATGCCGCTCTCGGCGTAGGTCAGCGCGTGCGTGAGCAGGTCCGGTGCGGTGTCGGTGGCGGTCACGTTCGCGTCCTCCTCGTCGACGGCAGCGTTGTGGGCGGGAGTTCTTCGCCTGCGCACGCGTCCGGCGGCAGAGCCACCCATGGCGGAACCGGATCGGCTCGATGCTCGCCCGCCCGGCATCCGGTCCGGCCCGCCCAGAGCTGAAGCCGGCCTCGGGCATTGCCGAGGATCTGGTGCCATTCGGCAGGGCCCATGGGGCTGCCGGCGTGGTCGAAGCACGCGCGGTGCGCCGTGTGGAGGGCGGAGAGCTCCTCGACGAGCGCGTTGTGCTCGGCCCAGCACGGCGGGACCTCGCGGTGATCGAGGGCGTAGCGGCTCACCAGCCAGTGCACCCATAGCTGCAGGGCGTCGTGAGCGGCGCGGGCGTCAGCGCCACCGAGCCGGGACCAGTCGACGGGCCGGGGTGTGCGCCCGAGGATGCGGTCGACGAGCTCGTCGCCATCCAACAGATGGTCGTCGGCCGCGAGATCGTCATCGGTCACGCGATCCACGTGGCCGCCGCAGCCCGTCGAAGCTGATCAAACCCGTGCGTGAGCGCAGGCCAGCCAGGCTTGCTAGGGCGCATCGCGCTCTGGCGGCGTTCCAGTGCGCTGCGCAAGGCCGCGGTCGCGTCGGTGGCAGCGGGGCCAGCGGCTCGTTCGGGACCGGTGATAGCCGCAACGTTTGCCAGGCCGCTCCGGATCTCGGCCGACGCCTCCTCCAGCGGACGCAGGAACGGGACCATGTCGGCGCGGTTCGCCAGGCGCCACAGATAGCGGGGCTGCTCAGAGCGGTCGCGGATCGCGACGCTATGAGAGCGCACAGACGTTTCAACAGCCTGAACGAGCCCAGCGGTTGCTAGTGCAGCCGCCCGGGCGTAACCGATCAGCGCCGGTACGGCGGCATGGGCGTCGGCTGGGTGCCGCGCCAACGGGTCCAGGACGTTCCGGAGGCTGGTGTCGATCTCTCGAGCCTGGGCCCCGACGACCGCGCTGTGTGCGGTAAGCGATCCGACGATGGCGCGGTGCGCGACAACGGCACCCGCCAGGGCGTCGCCGTGCAGCTCGAGGACGACGGCGGTGAGCGTGGCCGGCCCGGTCGGCGGGCTGAGCCGAGCGCGATCGGCCGAGCGAAGCGCCGCCGCGGCGGCACGCGACGTCTGTGCAAGGACACGAGTGACGGCGAGCAGGTCGCCGATGGCCGGATCGCGGCGCACGAGAAGCAGGCTCAAGTTGGTTGTGGCCGGCGCAAGATGCCACACATCGCTCACGGTCTGGGGTCGGTGTCCGCGCCCGGGCGGGAGCCGGATCGCAGACGTGGCCGGTGCAGGTTCGTCGCCTGCGAGCCTGGACACCTCGCGAGCCGCCAGCGCCAGCGCGGCCATGGCACGACGGGACACGTTCGATGCGTCGCCGTCCACCGCGAGAACCCGCAACACGTCGAGGCGTGCGATGGCCAGCACCTCGGCCAGGGAAGCGACCGTTCGGACCACACCCCATCGCTCCTCCTCACTGAGCTGTGCGGCGTGGGCCGTGATGGCGTGAGTCATGCCCGCCATGGAAACGACGAGCCCCGTCCACTGAGCCGCCCTGCTCGTCGCTGCCTTGGGGTCCGTAGGCGCTCCGCTCCACCGGGCGGAGGGAGGCCCGAGGTCGTAAGAGCCCGGGAGGCGGGGGAGCGCCGCCAGGCCTGTGACGAGCTGCTGCACGGGATGGCGGGCCACCTCCGCGACGCCGGAGTCCGGCTTGCGTGCAGTGAGGTCAGTGGCCGCGACGATTGTCTCCAAGAGGAGCGCGGCAAGGTCGTTCTGCAGCGCTGCGACGAGCAACCCGTCATCGTCCGAGGGTTCCGCGGTCAGCGCCTGTGCAGCGAACCGTGCGGCACGGGCAGACGCGGCGGAGGGTGTCATCGCCACGGTTGGCCGTCGCAGGTCGACTCCATTGGCAGCAAGCGGCCTGCCTCGTCGAGGTGGTCCAGTGCTCTCGCCAGCGGGGGCAACGTCTCAGCTGGCGCCGTCGCCACGTAGGTACGCAGCGTCGATCGCGCGCGGTCGACAAGCTCCGTCGCGTCCAGGTGCCCGGCTCGAGGCGGCTCGACCAACCCGAGTGACCCGGTCAGGTCCAGCTCGTCCCAGGTACCGCAGAGCGCGAGCGCGCCGGCGGACGGGGTCACGCACGCCTCCAAAGCGAGCGCGAGCCACCCTCGGGCTGTCGCGACAGCGTCGTCGGGCGGGGTGGTGGGCGGGGTGCTGGATAGCATGGCAGTCTCCTTTCGTCATCCAGGGAGACCTCGATGCGCGCACCGTCCGTCGCGCGAAGTGTGCGCGGCGCAAGCTCAGCTCCGGCTCGCGGGCACCATCTGTTGCTCCATACCGTCGCGTGCATCACGAAGAGCGGCCGAGTCGTGGCGGTCTGTCCACGCCATGAGGTCGAGAACGATCGGCGGCGCCGTGCGCAGCAGCAGAACGGCTGTCCCGAAGGGCAGCGTGCGAAGCCGGGAGGTTTCCATCACCGGCACCCGCCGCCACGACGACGACGTCGACCGCCCGCCGCGTGGATCTCGGGAGACGGTCGTCGTCTCCTCATCGCGGTCGCCGATGAGCGCAGCAAGGTCGGTGAGGTCGCGAGCGTTGGAGCCGCCGCCAAGGATGACCTTCACGATGGCGGCGTCCCACAGCGTGCCGGCCTGCTGCTCGCCCCACTTGTCGCGGGCCTGCGACAGCGACTGGAGCACGGCCAGGGTCGTCACCCCTGATCCGCCACCCTCGGACATCAGCGCGGGTAGCGACGGCAGGGGAGCGAGGTTCCCGATCTCGTCGAGCGCGAGCAGCAGGGGCGGGTCGAGTCGAGCGCCGGGGGAGCTCGCCGCGATGCGGCGTGCGCTCTCGACCATGTCTTCGACGAGCGCGGCGACGAGCGGCGCGGCGGCGCCGGCACCGGATGCGGTGCCGAGCACGTAGAGCGTCCCTCGAGCGCGCAGGAAGGACGAGGGGTCGAACGACTCGTCGTCCGTCGGCGTGACCGCGTCGAGCACCCGCGGATCGGCGAGTGCGGACAAGGCCTGGCGCACGCCGAGCCAGATCGAGTCGCGGGTGCGGGGGTCGGCGTGCGCTGCTTGCTCGAGGGCGTTGTCCCAGCCCGGCGCAGCTCCGTCACGTCCGAGAATCGTGATCGCCTCGGTCACCGCGGCTGGCTCCAGCGACCACCGGTACAGATCGCGGGCGGTGCGCTGGTCGAGGGCGGCGGCGTGCAGAAGCGCGCGCAGCACGGACTCGGTCTGGCCCTGCCAGAAGTCGCCGCCCTCGACCGTACGAGACATGCCGGTGCCAGCAGCCAGACCGCGTGCCCGGATCATCGCCACCTGCGGCGTCTCGCAACCGCGAACTGGAGACCAGCGCAGCCCGTCGGGGATCCCAGTGGCGAGCTGCTGCGGGTCGAACACGGCCACTGGTCCCAGTGCTCGTCGGGCTTGGTAAGTCACCGCGAGGTTGTCTGGTCGTGTGGACGTGGTCACGACTGCCCCGGGTGCGTCCAGGATCGTGGGGACAACCAGGTGAAGGCCCTTGCCGGAGCGCGGCGGTCCGACGACCAAGATCGAGTCCTCGACCGACGCCCAGGCAGCGACGCCGCGGGACCTGCCGAGGAGGTAGCCGACCTCTCGCGGATGCGGACGGACCAGCGACGGTCGGGCATGCCGGGCTCGTCGCACGACCGACCGCGAGCCAGCCGCCTGACGCACCTCGCTCGCCGACGCCGTGCCGGGCAAGTTCCGGGGGTCCCGACGACGTGCGTGGGCGCCCCCGCGCCACAACCGCACGAGGAACAACGCGGCAGTCGAGGCGGCCAGCACGACAAAAGCGGTGACCGCCCAGCACAGCACTGGTCCCGGCATCGGGGTCCCCCAGGCGGTGGTGGGGTCTCCGGGGTGGCGGAGGAGCCCTATTGGCCCTTCGAGGCCCCACGGCGGTGCCGTCCGACCGGTGAGCGCAGCGGCGACTGCCGCGCCGACCCAGAGAAGCCCTGCCACGCCGAGAACTCCGAATAGAGCGCCGAGCAACAGGTTGGTCAGGCTGGACGACGATGTTTCCGACCGGTCAGTCATTGCGTACCCGCCGACATTCGCAGCGTCGTGTCGAACAGGGCGTGCTCGCCACGGGTGAGCTGATGCTGGACCACGAAGGCCCTGTCGCGGATGCGCCATAGGCCCTGACCGAGCCCGAGCGTCGGCAGCAGGTCTGTCTCGGTCTGCGTGAGCCCGAGCACGGCGGCCGACCCGCTCAGCTGGTCGCTCTCCTGTCGGTACACGATCCGTGTGGAGCAGTCGGCGAGCAGGCCGCGGGCGAGCGCCCGTGCCTCCGACCCCTGATCACCGATCGCGTCGAGGTCCGAGAGCCGGTGGATAACCATGAGGTTGGCGATTCCGTAGGCGCGCGAGAGCTTCCACTGGGTCTGCATGCGTCTGATCAGCGCTGGGTGCCGCAGCACTCGCCATGCCTCGTCGTAGACGACCCAGCGCCGACCCCCGTCGGGGTCGAGCAGTGCGCCCTCCATCCAGGCGGACGCGCACGTCATCACCAGTGACAGCAGAGTGTCGTTCCCCGAGACGGCAGACAGGTCGAGGGTGACCATTGGCGCGTCGGAGTCGAACGGCACGCTGGACGGACCGTCGAAGATTCCGGCGAGGTCCCCGTGGACGAGCCGACGCAGCGCGTGCGCGACCTCGCGCCCGTCCGCACGCAGCAGGAGTGTCTCTGCATCGTCGACGCCGCGCGGATCGATCAGGCGGTCGACGACGAGCGGCAGAGTCGGATCTGGTGACGTAGCGACGACGGCGACGAGTGCTGTGTCCAGGGCGGTGTGCTCGACCGGCCGCAGCGGACGGGCGAGAACGGTCTCGGCGAGCACACCCATCAGCTCGCGCCGTCGCGCAGCCACGACCCCACTCCACTGCGCCTCAGTCAGCCCGCTCGGCCTATGTCCGGCGTCCAGCGGGTTGAGGCGGGTCGGCAGCCCGTGCCCGAGGGCGATCGTCCGCCCGCCAAGGGCGGCAGCGACCGCGGTCCACTCGCCCTTCGGGTCGCCCGGGACATAGATCCGCACACCGAAGGCGGACGAGCGAGTCGCGAGCGCCTTGGCCAATGCGGACTTGCCGGTGCCGATGACCCCCGCGAGGAGCACGTTCGGGTTCGTCAGGACGCCTTGCTGGTACAGCACCCATGGGTCGTAGACGAACGCACCACCGGACAGCAGGTCCGAACCGACGAGCACCCCGGCCGAACCGAGTCCCGCTTCAGCGAGGAACGGGTACGCGCCGGCCAGAGTCGCCGAGGTGGCGGCGTGCGGGGGCACGGCGAACCGCAGCCATGACCGTAGCGCCCGTGGTCCCGGCTCGCCGGCACGCGGCAGATACCTGGTCCCTGGTGACGACGATGCGCGCGAAGCTCGTGAACGGTCCGCCGGTGAATCGTGGCGGACGTCAAGGAGTCGTTGCTTCGTGTGCATGTCAGATTCCCCGGCACAGCGGCAGTGCGGCCGCGGCGAAGGCCTGGGCCTGCTGGCCGAGCAACAGCCGCGTCTCGCATCCGGCCTGGATCGCGGCCTGCTCGACGGCGGCTCGAGCGGCGTCCAGTGCGTCGAGATCTGGGGCGGTCACGACGACGAAGCCGGCGTACCGCAGGTCTCCGTGGCCGGCGACGAGGTCGCGTTCACGCTGGGTGACGTCGGCCCACTCCTGGTCCGCGCCCGCGTCGCTCAGCTGCCCGATGCGCTCTCGGTGCGCGGCGTCGGTCTGGTACTCGACGCGGGCTTTGCGCACTGCGCGCATGGCCTCGGCCGTAGTGAGCGGCTGGGCGACGATCGACATGGTGCGGCGCACGCCGGCGGCCAGCAGCAGTGGGGACAGGAAGCCGGGGTGCACGTCGGCTCGCGGCCACTCGCTGATCCAGTAGACGACGTGGAGGCCGGCGTCGGTGCGCAGATGGTCCAGGTGCTCTTGGACGCCGATGGGGCCGGCTCCCGCCAGGTCACGTCCGGTCGAGCGTTCGTCCAGTCGAGCAGTCGGGTCGTAGGCGGACCGGAGCATGACAGCCAACTCGTCGGGACCGGACCAGCCCTCGGGCGCGACCTCGGCAGCGCGCAGGGCGGCGGTCATCGTGCCGAGCTCGCGCCGGAGTACCGCGGCACCTCCGCGCACGCCGCCACCCTCCGCACGGATGGCTCGTCGGGTGCGGCTCATGTCCAGGCTCACTGCCAGGTAGGTCTCGTGCCGCTCCGTGGTGGGGGCGGCGTCGGCCAGGAGCGACTCGTACTGCTCGCCGGCCCACGAGTCGGGTCCGGTGCCGTGGGCGCCCCAATGTGCGCGCACTCCGGTGCCGGAGTCAGGCAGGGTCCGCTCGAGCACCTGGATCCGAGCGAGGCGGCCCGACGCGCACGCGGTGGCAAGGACTCGCCCCCACCCGGCGATTCGCCGGTCCTGGTCGGCGGGCGCCTGCAGTACGAACGACGGGTGCCGCACTCGGGCGACCGCGGTGAGGGTGTGCCTGTACGGGTCGTGCACCATCGCCGCGCCGATCACTGGATCGACGTACACCCGGAGGCATGCCGCGTCACCGGGCAGCGCGAGCGTCCCGGCGGGTCGCGGACGGCTCACGCGCACGAGGTACTCGTCCTGGTGCAACGCTCGTCGTACGAGCCACTGCCCGTACACCGGCACCCACTCGACCGCTCGTCGGCCAGCGACTGACACGAACGCTGATGCCAGCGCGAGGCCCCAGGCCGGAGAGGTCATCGCCACCCCAGACAGCCCTGCCGTGTAGATCGCGGGCACGACGACGAGGAACGCGAATCCCACCGCAGCAAGCCGCGGCGCTGAGAGACCGAGGAGCACGCCGCGCGTCGATCGCCGGCCGAACCGCACGGTCCGCGACGTGGTGGCATCGGTCGCCGTCATGAGGACGGTCCCTTGCTCGCGGCCACCGGCGTCGCGGCGGCGGTTGGCGTAGGTGACTGCCAGCTCGCCCGGACCATTGGCGGCGGGGTGCTCGCGGGCCGAGCGGTGGCCGCACTCCCCGCCGAGACCTGCGCGGCGCCGCCGCCCGCACCGCCGACGACCGGAGCCACAGCGCGCATGACGGACTGCGCGTTGATCCGCGTCTGGTGGGCGGCGGCGAGCGTGGAGCCGTTCGTGGCGCGGTGCCACTCGGACGCCACGTGGGTTCCGGCGAAGTCGAGGACCTTGAAGCATGCCCACGGCGCAAGCGCGGCGAGGAGCAGAAGGATCGCGCCGGAGAGCAGCGCGCCGATCCCCTGGGCGTTTCCGAGCATGCCGACCGCGACGACGAACACCACAACGATCGCGAGCTTCGACAGGATGAGCGCGAGGGTGACCTGGACCCAGCGACGCACCCAGCCCGAGGTCACGCGGGCCGTGCCTCCGGCGAGAGCGAGTGGCGCGACCACCACGGCGACGACGATCAGAGCTTGTCGGACCAGCAGAGTGCCGAGAGTCAGCACGGCGCCAAGGATGAAGAGCAAGCCGAACAGGATGGCGATCACGGCGCCCCCGCCGGACTGGGTGGCCATCGACGACAGGGCGGCAGCATCGAACATCTGCCGAGCCGCTTGCTCGATCGACGTGCCCGCCAGGCCGGCGAGCGCGTCGCACAACCCGTCGACGGCGATCAGCAGCGACTGCACGACGGCACCGACCACTGCGGTGCCCAGCACGGCCGCACCCGCACCCGTCACCGCTCGCAGCAGGCCGCCCGGCTCGCGACGAATCGCTGCACCGACCACCTGAACGATGAAGAGCCCGACCACGACTACCAGCGCCGCGGCTGCCAGTGCGGCGGCGTTCTGCCGCACGTAGCTCGCGCTGAGGTCGACCGTGGTCGTCGTCGAGATCGCGTCATAGGTCGCTGCCATCACCGACGCTGTGGCGTCAGCGAACCGCGTCGCGATCGCATCGAGGATCGTGTCGCTGGCCACGCCGGTGATCTGGCTGGCCGCACCGGTGGCGATGCACGCGGGGGACAGCGGCAGGAGGTCGCACATGTCCATGCTGTGCCTCCGCCCGCTCAGATGAGAGAGCCGGCGTTGGAGAAGAAGGTGATGATCGCGTTCGACGCGCCGATCAGCAGCGCAGCCCCGGCGGCAACGACCACGCCGGTCTTGCCGCGTCCGGCGAGGTGCGGGTTGCCCGAGTTTGAGCCGAATCCCCAGACCACTGCCGACGCGACCAGCGCCGCGACGCAGGCGACCAGGCTGAACGTGAGCATCGCCCCGACGATCGTGCGCAGCTGCTCGAGGCCCGGCAGGCCGCTGGTGTTGGACGTGATCCCTGGGTCGTCGAACGGCAACAGCGCGTGGAAGGCGGTGACCCACATGGCTCCTCCTGGACTCGGGCGGACAACGGCCGTGTGGCCATGTCCGGCGAGGGGAGGGCACGGCGCGCGCACTTGATCGGCCGACTACGAGGACTTGCCAACCGCGATACGTGCGCGTCAGTACCGAGACCTGCGCGGGCTCGTCGTGCTCACCTCGGGCCGATCCCTCCAGGTGCGGTCCACGTCGCCGCACCTTGGACGGCAGCCCACTCTCTGATCTCGACCACGCTGGACCCTCGGCACCGGTAGGGGTCGCGCGCGCCTTAGTCCGAAGTCTCGGGCGTCGTGCTCGTCCCGTCGGGCGACCTCCACCTTCCTGGCGTGTGGAGCTTGCCCACCCGCCCCTTGATCCTCACGGCGCCAGGATGAACGTCGAGGCGGCCGGTTTCGCGAAGTCCGCCCGATACGCTCGACTGGTCGGCAGTGCCCGAGAACGACAGCCCAATGGTCGACACGTCCGCCACAGGGGGTGGCTAAGTTGCCTGAGAAGCGTGACGAAACAAGCGATAGATCGCATGGCCGCAGCACGGCCATAAGCCGATCTTTGGCCGGCGTGGCGCTCGTCGCGCTAACCGCTTTTGCCGGTCTAGTAGTGCTGTGGATGAACGCCGAAGGGCTTGAGGCAAGCGCGCTTTGGATGGAAGTTGCGAAGGCGCTAATAACGATCATCGGCGTGGCGTTCATCGGCGGGATCGTCAAACTACTTATGGAGCAACACGTGCGGGAGCGCGAGGAGCATTTGGATCAGATCGCTCGACGGCAGAGAGATCAGCAGGGGGAGCATGCTTTCGTGCACGAGGCGATCGCAGAACTTGAAGATATCCGGAGCAGATTAGAGAACGCTCGAATTCTGATTGAAGCGCACCGATCAGCGACCTCGTATCGGGATCGTATGCAAGACGTGATCCTATCCAGAGTTCGCTTGAATGCCTTGGGTCTACGCTTTGCCGCGCGATGGGGCGACGCGGCGAAGCCGTACCTCCAGCAGCTGCACGCAGCAGACGAGTACTTGGCCGGGTTGATTTGGGAGTACCGCGATCGGTACCGAGACGTCGCTAATGCGCAGCGGCTTGACGAAGCGCTTGCTGACGAAACGTTCAAGGCGTACGCCCGTTCCTTCGCGACCTGGCCGCCGCCGCCATCCTACCCAGCGCCACCACCGAATCTGAACTTGCTCGCATGGCAATTGTTAGGTTCAGAAGATCAGCTGCCCCGACTGCATGACTATCGAAGCGCCGGGAGGCAGTATCTCGATTCGATTCCCGCGATGTGCGGGAAACTTGCTAGCTCGTTGCGTTCGAGGCTGAACGCAGATGCGTAACTAACGCGAGATCAAGGAGGGCTCTGCGCAGTCAGACCAGTGGCCGTCAGACCCCTAAAGCAGGCCGCGGCGTCCTGCGAGCCCTCCAGGCGTCGCTGCGACCGCACCTCGCACCAAAGAAGAAGGCGGCCAACTCCCGCCCAAGGTTCACGCTCTCCGTCGCACCGCCTGGCCAGGTCGTCCTCGGCACTCGGACCCGGAAATCTGAGCGATATATCCGGATGGCGGTGGTCTCGTGGACGAGATGGCGCTACTCGTGAGGCAGTTGGCAGCGGACGAAGAACCGCTGGTCCGAGGGCATCTGGTCGAACTCTTTCACGGTGGTGCGCCGCGTTTCGGTACCGGTGCAGGATCTTGCAGCACTCCGCGTGCACTAGCTCGAGGCAGAGTCCTTGGTTCCCTAAGACGTAGGCGACGAGGCCCTACGAAGAGGCGGCGAGGCGGAGTCCCCCGATGAACTTCGGCGCCCAGTACGGATTGCTCGACAGTGCCTCGACGATCTTCACAACGTCGCCCGTCTGGGGCGCCTCTACCATTGCATCTCCGCCGAGCGACAGCGCCACGTGGAAGATCGTCGAAGGGTCGTGGAGGTCGGACGCGAAAAAAAGCAGATCGCCCGCCTGGATCTGCGCCATCGCCGTGACCCGCACGCCCGGGGCGTTCCACTGGTCGCGCGAAACGCGGGGGAGGAGGACGCCGGCCTGAGCCCAGGCGTACCGGGTCAGACCTGAGCAATCGAAGCCGACCGTGCCGGCGCCGCTGCCGAAGCCGAGGCTCGGTCCGTCGAGACTGCCGCCTCCCCAGGCGTACGGAGCGCCGAGCCAGCGCATGGCTGCCGTGATCGCAACTGCGGACGACGGGCTGACTTCCGGGCAACCACCTCCGGCCGCCGAGTCGCTCGCGATCGCCGATAGCCATTGCCTCGCAGGTACCTCCCACCGGGCGTAGGCATCCGGAAAGCCCGAGCGCTGCACCGCCTGGGCGGCGTCGTTTAGCTGCATTGTTTCCCAGGCCGGCACGTCCATCAGTCCCCGGTTCGGGGTCGGCGACGCCGGGCCGCCGTAGAACGCGGCCGCTGCGTACGCGGGATCGCGCACCTGCTCTGGCGTGCCCCACCCCATCGAGGGCCGTTGCTGAAACAGCCCGAGAGAGTCGCGGTCTCCGTAGTCGAGATTGCGCAGTCCGGACTCTTGGCGCGCTGTCATGAGTGCGACAAGTAGGCCGCGAGTGGGTATTCCGAGCTGCTGGCCGACGGCGACGATGACGCGCGCGGAGGCCGATTGCTCGACGTCGAGCTCGTCAACCGGGCCGGTGGCGGTCGCCATGCAGGACGTCGCGTCGTTCCCAGCGACGGCGATCAGTCCGCCCACGATCGCGGCGAGCGCGAGCGCCAGGGAGAGCAGGAAGGCGACGACCCGGAGCATCAAGGCACCACGGTGGCGCCGAGGAGAACGAGCCAGCAGCGGTCAACACCCGCACCGCTCGCTGGGCAGCGCATGCCAATGGTGATCGTCCGCTCACGCGACGATTCCCGCTGCTGGCCGTCCTCCGAATAGTGCGTGGTTTGGACGCCGGTGACGTTCCGCATCGACCAGCCCGGCTCGGCCTGGCCCGCGATCACCACCTGCTGCCAGGAGCCGGGCTCCCAGGTCTGCGAGACGACGAACACCGAGCGCTGGGCGTTCTCGCGCATCCGCTCCCACTCGTCGTCGGCCGGGATGCGATCGTCGACCAGCCGCTGGAGATCGGCCAGCCCGGTCTCCGTGAGGTTGGGGTCCGCTTCGGCCAGGAGTGACGTTCGGTAGGCAGCGGCGTCGACGCTGCGGGTGTCCATCCCGAAGACGAGTGACGCGACCGCCGACGCGTACAGCGCTGGCTCATCGGTGACGACGACATTGCCGGCCAGAGCCGGCTCGGGAGCCGCGGCGACCGAAGGGGCAACCCTCGTCGGCGAGGGCGCAAGCCGAACGGATGGAGTCGCCGTCGAAGGACCGCCGGGCCGCCATGGCGAGGCAGCGAGAAAGACAGCGGCGACGAGGGCGACGATCAGCCCGCTAACCAGCACGACTCGCCTCACGACTGCCTCCTCGACCCGATGGCACGACACGGCATGCGGCGGAGAGCACCGCGTGCGCGCACTACCAGGCATCAGGCTGCGTCGTGTCGCTGACCCGCACGCGAGGACCCATGGGCACGGAGCAGCGCGATCCGCGCAGCTGCGCCCGTGACGTCCTCCGGGCGCGCACCCGGGTTGCGATGGAGGGCGAGCAGCATTGAGTGGTCGGCCCGATTGCCCCGGCGAGGGCCGATGAGCAGAGCGGCGAGAGCGGCAAGCTCGTCGGCATCCAGCTCGAGCACGTCGCAGAGGTAGACGTCGCGCCGGAGGTTGGTCTCCTCATAAGAGCGCCGTGCGTCCGCCATTACGTCGAGCGCTCGCCCGACGGCATCTGTCCAGAAATCGACCCGCGCGGCGTCGGAACCGGCCAGGATCCTGACGAGGGTCGCAACGGCCGGCGACGGCTCGTCCGGCACTGACCCGAGGCGTGACCCGTCGAGCTGACCGAGCGAGCACGCTCGGTCGAGCTCGTCATCCTCGAGCCGTTGCACGCCATTGGGCCACTCGCGGCGAGCTCGTCGGACCGCCTGCTGGCTCAGGAGGCTGGCCGCCGCTGTTTCCACCACCAGCGCGTTCTGCACCGCTGTCCACAGATATGCCCACGGGGCGTCGGCTGCGGCGACCTGAGCGGAGAACCTGTCGAGCGTGATCCATGCCATCGAGAGCACCTCTCCGGGAGGTACCGGCCCGCAGCCGGTAGACCTGCCGCGAAGGACGGCGCGACCCCACGCGGTCATCCGCCGCGAGAGAGCGGCCAGGACCGATCTGCCCGCCGGGCAATCCCAGCCCTGCGTCATGACGAGGGCGAGCGCCGCACGCAGGCCGTCGTTGGTGTCGGCGTCGGCCAGTTCGGCTACGCGGTCGAGGCGGGTTCCTGCCGAGTTGGACGGGACGGTGTCGGGGTGTGTCGGTTCGCATCGCATGGAACGCATCGGACCGCCGGAGGCGGGGACGGCGTCACCGCGCGGCAGGACGCTTCAGGACGTCCGGGACGGCGGTGGGACGCGGCACAGGTCCGGCGAGACGTTCGCCTTGCAGGTCGGCTTCGCGCTCACGAACCGCCCTGCCTCGCGTGTTGCGCGTCGATCCGCACACCTATGTGTGGGGCGCAGCTTCCCCTCGTGGGACGCGCAGCGGCGTCGCAGCAGATCCGGATGTGGACAGCAAGGGGTGCGACCATGACGATCCGCGCGCGCAACACCAAGCTCGAGGGCGCGATGCACGGCCGCGGCCTTAGCCCTGCCCGCCTCGCCGAGGTGGTCGGTGTGGATCTCAAGACCGTCGAGCGCTGGGTGTTCATCGGCCGAGTTCCGCGCGTCGACAACCAGTGGGCGGTAGCGCAGGCACTCGGCGTCGAGCCGAGCTACTTCTGGGCTGCATCCAGTGACTCGAGCTCGGGGCCGTCGGCCAGCATCACCCTCTACCCGCATCGGGGAGCCGTTCCTGCCGACCTCTGGCAAGGGCTCGTCCGTCGTGCGACGGCGAGCGTGCGGGTGCTGGTGTACGCAGGCTTGCCGTTCTTCGAGAACGACCCTGGCATCATCGCCCGGCTGCGCGAGCGGGCCGACGAGGGGATCGCGGTCCGGTTGGCGTTCGGTGACCCGGACTGCCCCGCCGTGCTGCTGCGGGGCCAGGAGGAGGGCATCGACATGGCGGCTCGAGTACGCAACGCGCTGCACCTCGTCGAGCCGCTGGCCGATCACCCCGGCGTCGAGGTGCGCTTGCACGACACGACGCTGTACGCATCGCAATACCTCGCCGGCGACGAAGGGCTTATCAACCACCACATCCTCGGCGTGCCAGCGGCCCGCAGCGTGTGGATGCACCTCCGGCGGACCCCTGACGGGTTCAGGCTCGACGACTACGGTGACTGCTTCGAGAAGGTGTGGGCCGGCGCCCATGCCTACCGTTGAGGCGGAGGCGACCATGGCCCGCACCGACTACTACGACGATCCCGACGCTCCCGAGCCGAACAGCATCGTGCCGGCCGCCGTCGCCTGCATCACCGACGACGAAGGCCGGCTACTGCTTGAGCACCGCGTCGACAACGACCTCTGGGCACTGCCCGGCGGCACACACGAGTTCGGCGAGAGCATCGTCCAGACGATCGTCCGAGAGGTTCGCGAGGAGACCGGACTCGACGTCGAGGTGGCGGGGCTAGTTGGGATCTACACCGATCCACGCGCCCTCATCGCCTACTCCGACGGGGAGGTGCGACAGCAGTTCACTTTGTCCTTCCGATGCCGCGTGCTGGGCGGGTCGCTCGAGAAGGACTCCGAGAGCCACGAGCTGCGCTGGGTCGAGCGCGAGGCGCTGGACGGCCTGACGATCCACCCGTCGATGCGGCTTCGCATCGACCACTTCCTCGACGAGCAGGAGTCGCCTTACCTGGGCTGAGCTTCGGCGAACGCCGCCTCCACGCGGCGAACTGTCGCGACGAGCTCTGAGGCGGCCTGGTCGATCGAGCGATGCACGACGTCGGTGGGCGGGTACCGGCGCAGTATCTCTGCGATGCGCTCCTCGACTGTGACCGGTTCACCGTCGGGGCCAGTCGTAAGGTCGGCGTAAGTCAAGACGTCGGCAGTCAACGAGTACTCGGCCGGGAATTCCTCGGCGAGCACGTCGGCCAGGCCACGCGCCTCTGCCTCAACCCAGGCATGCGTGTGATTGGCGACGAGCCGACAAAGCCGACCGTTGGCGCGGACGCCGCGAAGGTAGCGAGCGCCGTCCAGACCGTGAAGCCCGGTGTGTGCAAGTGCGGGTGCGTACCCGATGTCGTGCAGCCAGGCGGCAGCGACGACCAGCGGGCTCACGTCGAGCATGTCGCTGGCTGCCTCCGCCGCTCGCGCGACGCCACGCACGTGCTCCTGGCGCAGCCCCGAGGGCGCCAAGAGACGCATCATTTCTGCTCGCGCCTCCTGGAGGTCAACGAGAGTCCCCATGCGCCCAACGTAGGCCCTGCAGCCTGTAGGTGACTTCTAGGAGAGTCCAATCAAGCCGAGACCCGCTGCACCTCTCAGCAGCAGGTAGCCCACCGCGATGACACCGAGAGCGACGTACGCCCACCGGTCGGACCGCGCGCGCTGTACCGGCATCGGTGCTTGCTGACGTCGACGAGACCCAGCGATGCGCCTTGACCCTGTGACTCGTTGCCCGCGCCGCGCGGTCGAAACGCGGCTGCGTCGAGGTGTTGGTGCAGGCCCGCCGAGCATGCTCTCGATGGTGCGATCCGATCGGCGCCAGTCGCTAGGCATGTGCAGCAATCGACGTTGAGACGGGAAGTCTTGAGGCTCGTGCCACGATTCGGCGTCTCGATTCTCACGACCCCCGAACGCGCACGATCATCCCCACTCCTCTGGCATGTGAGGCCGCTGCCGTAACGGGTGCGCGCGCGGCGCCCTCCCGTGGCCATGGCTACCCGTCGCAGGAATCGTCGTCGCTGGCCTGTGCGTGCTTGGGTCGACCTCGCCATGCCGACGCCGGTCGGCGGGACGACGAACGGCGTCTGCCAAGAGTGCGGCGAGCGGTTCGCCTCGCGACGCCGCGACGCGGCGTTCTGCTCCCGCGCGTGCCAGTCCCAGTCTTGGCGACGACGGAGCGGTCTCCGCCGGTGCGCGATGTGTCGCCGCCATCTGGCGGCTCACATGCGTCCGTCGGCGCGGTACTGCTCGGACGCGTGCCGCCAACGGGCCGCCCGTGCCCGGGCTGCAGCTGCGCGCGACGAAAGCCTCGGCGGTGGCGAGTCGTGATGAGCATGTGCGTCCGCTACGGCGGCGACTCGTACACCTACCTCGTCGACTCGGTCGCCAAGGACCACGGCCGCGCAGAACCGGGTTCACCCATGACGCGGTACTACTCCGCGCACGGGACGCCGCCTGGAACGTGGCTGGGCACCGGTCTGCAAGGGCTGCAAGGGGGGCACGGATTGGCGGTCGGATCCTTCGCGACGCCCGTCCAGATGGAGCGCATCTTCGGTCACGGCGAGGACCCGACAACCGCCATGGCGCTCGGCCGCTCGCCGCACGTGTACGGCACCGAGGACGCTCGACGAACTGTTGCCGGCTTCGACTGCACATTCACCGTGCCGAAGTCCGTCAGTGTTTTGTGGGCTCTCGGCGACTCTCAGACTCGCGAGGCGATCTACGACTGCCATCGCCGGGCGGTCGATGACGTAATCGCGCTGATCGAGCGCGACGCGGCCAAGACGAGGCTGGGCACCGACGGTGTTGCCCAGGTCGACGTTCGCGGCGTGATCGCCGCGGCATTCGACCACTGGGACTCGCGCGAGAACGACCCCAACCTGCACACCCATGTCGTCCTCGCGAACCGCGTCCAGGGGCCCGACGGCGTGTGGCGCACCCTCGACTCGCGAGCCATCCACAAGGCGGCGGTGGCGCTGTCCGAGCGGTACGACGTCCTGCTCGCCGACCGCGTCTCGGCGACGCTCGGACTGGACTGGGAGTTCCGGGAGCGAGGTCCCGGACGCAATCCCGCCTACGAGCTCGCCGCCGTCCCACGGTCGCTGACCGAGGCGTTCTCGCGGAGATCGGCTGCCATCGATGCCGAGACCGACAGGCTTGTCGACGAATGGGCTGCCGAGCATGGCCGACGCCCCGGCCCCGCGACGATCCTCAGGCTTCGGCAGCGTGCCACGCTAACAACCCGCGACGCCAAGACCGTTCACTCGCTCGAGGAGCTCACGGAGACCTGGCGTACCCGAGCAGCGGCCATTCTCGGCGTCGACGCAGTGGCGTGGGCGACGGGGGTCCGCGCCAACGCAACCCCCGAGCCGAGCCCATCGGCATTCGATATCGCCGAGGTTGCCGAGGCCGTCGTCGCGGCGCTCACCGCCAAGCGAGCCACGTGGACGGCGTGGAACATCGACGCCGAGACATCTCGCGCGTTCAAGACCTACCGCTTCGCCAGTGCCGACGAGCGCGACGCAGCCACGGACGCGGTCGTCGCCGAGGCAATCCGTCGATCGGTGGGGTTGACCCCTGCACCCCTCGCCCCGTCCCCGCCCGCGCTGCAGCGAGCCGACGGAGCGACTGCGTTCCGCGCCTACCGCACCGAGCGCTACACCTCCCAGCGACTCCTGGACGCCGAGGCGCGGCTCCTCGCTGGCGGCCGAGACCTATCCGGCCCTGCCCTGTCACCCAGCCTTGTCGTGCCAGCTGACCTCTTCGACGACCAGTGTGCCGCCGTAGCGGCAATCGCCACGTCCGGCCGAGTCGTCGACGTGCTTGTAGGTCCGGCCGGTTCCGGCAAGACGCGCACCCTGGCGGCGCTTCGGGCCGCCTGGGAAGGCGAACACGGGCAGGCATCGGTCGTCGGGCTTGCGCCGTCCGCCGCCGCGGCTGACGTGCTCGCGCAGAGCCTCGACCTGTTGTGCGAGAACACGGCCAAGTGGCTCGTCGAGCACGACGCCGAGCCCGATCGTCTCCGTCGCATCGAACGTGCCCGCGCTGCTCTGCACGCCACCACCGACCCGACGACGATCCGCACGCTCACCAAGCATCTGGCCCGGCTCTCCGATGACGTCGAGCGCTTCCGGTTTCACCCCGGCCAGCTCGTCGTGCTCGACGAGGCGTCACTGGCCGGAACCCTCGCGCTCGACGTCATCGCAGCCTGCGCCGGGGAGGCGGGCGCCAAGCTCGTGCTGGTCGGCGACTGGGCCCAGCTCTCCGCGATCGACGCCGGCGGCGCGTTCGGCCTACTGACACGCGACCGCGGCCCCGACGTGCCCGAGCTCGGCGCCGCCCGCCGCTTCGCCGAGCCGTGGGAGCGCGACGCGTCGACTCGACTGCGCGTAGGCGACGTCTCCTCCCTCGACGACTACGCCGCCCACGGGCGTATCCAGGAGGGCGACCACGGCGACATGGTCGAAACGGCCTACACGGCATGGTCCGCCGACGAGAACGCTGGCCAGACGTCGCTACTCATCGCCGGCGACCGGGACACCGTGCACACCCTCAACGAACGGGCCCACACCGAGCGCCTACTCGCCGGCCGTGTTGCACCTGTCGGCACGGCGTTGCACGGCGGGCTGCATGCGGGCGTCGGGGATCGCGTCGTCACTCGACGTAACGACCGTCGGCTCGTCGTCGGCACCGGATGGGTCAAGAACGGCGACATCTGGACGGTCACCGGCCGTCGCGACAACGGCGCCCTGAAGGTCCGACGCGCGGGCGGCGGCCCTCAGGTCGTGCTACCGGCGGACTACGTCGCCGCTCACGTCGAGCTCGGCTACGCCACCACCGCGTTCCGTGCCCAGGGAGCCACCGTCGACACCGCCCACGCGCTCGTGACCGGGCCATCGATGACCCGAGAGGTCCTGTACGTGGCGATGACGCGGGCGCGAGAGGCCAACCGGGTTTACGTGTGCACCGACGCGAGGCCCGAGCCGCTGGCCGGGTTCGGCGAGTTCCGTGCGACCGGCCGCGAAGTACTGAGGTCCGTGCTCAGCCACGTCGGTGCGGCAACGTCCGCACACGAGACCCGGCAGAACGAAGCCGATGCCGCTGCCTCGATCCGGACCCTCGCCGCCGAGTACGAGTCGATCGCGCACGCTGCGGAGGCGCAAATCTGGCTCGCCGCCTTCGCTGACGCCGGATTGCACATCGACGCGGTGCGCGAAGTCGAGTCGTCGCCGGCGTTCGGCGCGCTGCTCACTGCCCTGCGCCGCACCGACGCACTCCGGCTACCCATCGAGGCGGCGCTGCCGATGCTGGTGACGCAGCTGGCGGCCGGTTCCCGTGACATGGGCGCCGTCCTTCACGAGCGAGTCGAGCAGTTCGCGGCGCACGCCGCGCAGGCGCCAGCGCCGGGCGCATTCGTTGCCGGGCTCCTGCCCGCGACTCAGCGTGCTGCGGACGCCGAGAGCGCGGCTGCGCTCGCTGCCCGCGCTCAGATGATCGAGGAGCGAGCTCGACTGCTCGTCGAACGAGCGGTCGCTGCCGGGGCGCCGTGGCTCGACGACCTGGTGCCGCCGACTTCGGAGCCTCCGCGCCGCGACGATTGGGCAGAGAGAGCTAAGACCGTGGCGGCCTACCGCGAGCGATACGGGATCAGCGATCAGCGATCGGCGCTCGGCCTCGAGATGCCGACCGACCTCCAGTGGGCTGCGGCCCGGTCTATCGCCGAGGCCGCGTTGGGCGAGGTGCGGGCGTCCGTTCACAGACCCGTTGCCCGAGGTCGTGGTCCACAGGTAGTCGTGGCTCTGGTGAACGAGCGTCAGACCCCGGCGGGACGGTGACGTCGTGGCCGGACTGATCCTGAGCGAACTCGGCCGCTGGGTTCGCGCGTTGGTCGGACCGTGCGTCGCTCTAGCGGCGCTCGCTGGCCTGGCGGTCGGAAGTATCGGCTCGCTGGCAGTCGCGCCCGAGCTGCACATTGCGGCGGTTCGGGCGTGGCAGACGGCCGACGTGCTGACGGCGTTGTGGCTCGTGTGGTGCGTTTGGCGGACTGGGCGACGGCCCGTGCTCGACCGGCGCGCGGCCAGCCACCTACAGGACCTCCGCGACCGCGCCGATGTCGCCGGATGGAGCCTCGTGTGTGTCGTGGAGTTGCGTGAAAGCTCGCCTGCCGGACAGCACATAGTCGCTACCGATGTGCGCACTGGCGTCGCGGAGGGCATCTGGCTCTCCGAGGTTTGCGCCCTCGTTGGCAGTTACGCGCTCATCCACCGGCACACAGCCGGGCTGGACCTGGTTGACGTCCTCCCGCCCACCGAGATGCTGGCGGCCCGACGCGACGAGGCCGTGCGCGCTCGTCGGCTCCGCCGGGCGTGGACGGTCTCGGTGCGGCGCCAACACCGTCGTCAGCGCCGCGCCGCCCGCGCCGTCGCGCGAGCGACCGAAGGGATGTTTCGGCGGCGCGGACGCGACCGCGCGGCAAGCTGATGTTCGGCGTCACGGGCTCGCTCGGAAGCAACCCGCTAGACCAGACGGGCTACCTCCACCGACACCCGGCGCCGCGGTCCCGATTTGCGCTCACGGAGGCTGCCATACTCACCCCATGGCATCGGGGTTAAGCGCAGCCCGACGCCGCAGTCGTTTGGTCGGGTCGGAGTAGCCATGCTCCGTGACCTTCAGAACCTTCAGGCGCACTACAGCACGGGCCAGGATTCGCTGCTCGATGACTTCTACGTGCCGTGCCTCAAGAACTCGAACCGTTATGACCGGGCGACGGGGTACTTCAGCAGCGCGCTCTACGCCGTTACGAGTGCCGCGTATTCTCAGTTCGTCACCGCCGGCGGAAGGATCCGCCTGATCACATCGCCTCAGCTCTCGTCTGAGGATGTGCGGGCTCTCGCAGAGGGCGCGGCTGCGAAGAGAGTCGGCGAGGACGCGCTGCGGTCTGAACTCGTCCTCCTGCTTGAGCGGCCTGAGACAGCTGCTCCGACGAGGCTGCTCGCGACCATGGTTGCGACTGGGGTTCTGGACCTACGCGTGGCGCTCCAACCGGGCGCTGGGATCTTCCACGACAAGGTTGGGATATTTCAAGACGACGAAGATCGACGAGTAGCGTTTATCGGATCGGCAAACGAGACCTTTAGTGGGTGGGGTGCGAACCACGAATCGATCGAAGTATTTGCAAGCTGGGAAGGGACCACGGACCTAGCTCGAGTACGGCGTCTCGCCGCCTATTTTGATCGATTGTGGGCCGGTGGGGAAGGTGAGATCGAGGTACTCAGCCTCACCGAAGAGATGCTCGATCTACTCCGCGAAAATGCGCACGACTCCGTTGAAGCCGCCTTGGCCGCAACAGCGCGGCGGGCCGCACCCAGCGTCGGCAAGAAGCAACTAATGGACTACCAAGCGAACGTCCTCGAGTCTTGGAAGTCCGCCGACCATCATGGAATAGTCTCGTTCGCGACTGGCGCCGGGAAGACCATCACTGCCATCGAAGGAATCCGTCGCTGGTCGGCAGGCGAGCAAGATGGTGCGACGCTCATCGTCGTCCCGAGCAAGGATCTGCACACGCAATGGGCTAGGGAGCTCCGGACGGAGCTCCCGGAGGCCAACCTGGTCCTTGCTGGCGCCGGCCACTCCGAGTGGCGCGGGGTTATCCGGTGGCTCCTTTCCGACCACGCCCAGGACGGACGACCTCGGATCGTGCTGGCCACTAACAAGACCTTCTCGTCACCGCAGTTTCAGGAGTCAATCGACTCTTCAAGGCCCGATCTCCTGCTAGTCGCCGACGAGCTGCACCGGACAGGCTCACCGTCTGTGCTGCGAGCGCTCCAGGCCGGACCGTTCAAGGCAACCTTGGGGCTCAGTGCTACGTACGCACGCCAGTTCGATGAGAGCGGCACGCAGAGCCTTCTCGAATTCTATGGCCCAGTTCTCGAGCCTGTGATCGGCCTCACTGAAGCGATCCTGCTCGGCCGCCTTGTGCCCTACGACTACTTCTTACACAAGACTTCGCTTGACGATCAAGAGCAAGAACAGTACGACAAGCTGACGATGGATATCAAGAAGGTCGCGGGCCGTGAAAGCGACACAAACGCGCCGGACTCTTATCTCCAAAAATTGCTCATCAAGAGAGCGCGCATCCTGAAGCAAGCGCGGGCCAAAGTTCCGGCCGCCCTAGCGGTGCTTCGAGCGGAGTTCCAGGAAGGCGATCGCTGGCTGGTATATTGCGATGACACGAATCAGCTTGGCGCCATGGTTGCTTCATGTCTCGAGCATGGCTTGCCAGCACTGGAGTATCACTCCGACATGACCTCCCGGCGCGACGATGTCATGGCCAGTTTTGGACGGCGAGGCGGCATCATTGTGGCAATCCGTTGCCTCGACGAGGGGATCGATATACCCGCCTGCGATAGAGCCTTGATTATTGCGAGCTCAACGGTCGAGCGCGAGTATATTCAACGGCGGGGTCGCGTCCTGCGCACAAGTGTTGACAAGTATTCGGCCGCCGTTCACGACATGCTGCTCGTCGACAGCGCCGGGGGAGTTTTGACTCGAGGGGAGGCGCTCCGTGCCCAAGAATTCGCTCGGCTCGCCCGCAACGATGCGCCGACCTTTGAACTCCAGCACATGCTCGCTCTGAGCCCAGATTTCGGAGCGGAGATCTCGGCAATGATGGAAGGTGAAGACGATGAATAGTGTGGATTCGGGTGAGCAAAAGGATCCAAAGGAGCGAGCGAAGGCGGTGCTCCTAAAAGTAGTGCACAGGAGCGATTTCCGACGTGACCATCCGACCATCTCGGCAGTCGTGACTGACGACATCGTCGAAGACGCCGTCGAGGCCGCATATCGAACACAGTTCGACGAGAGTCGAGCCCATTTTCGTCAGAAGATCGCGGCCTTAGGTGAGGTTGTGGCGCAGGAGTTTCGGCCGAAGGGCGAATAGAAATGAGTCTTGAGCTAGTCCGTCTGACCGTCCGAAACTTTGGGCCCTACTATGGGCAGAGCACCCTCGACTTTGCTGCAGCCGGCGACCGGCCGCTAACGCTAGTCTACGGAGAGAATACGCTCGGCAAGACGCAGATGTTTAACGCCTTGCGGTGGTCTCTTTACGGGACGTGGAATGGCGTTCGAGGATCCCTGCCGAATGCGACCGAGCTCGAAAGCCGCTTCAACCGGCGGGCCCATCGCGAGGGCGAAGACAGCATGAGCGTAACACTCCAGTTTACGGCGGACGAAAAGCGGTACGATCTGCACCGATCCGCATCTGGCTTTGTGGGCGGCGCTCCGAAGCAGGACGCTGACCTTCGGATTGACTCGGAAGCAATTGCCGGGAGTCGAATTCCGGCCGAGATCGGAAATCTCCTACATCCTCAGATTGCCGATTTCTTCTTGTTTGACGGCGAACTCCTTGAGCGATTCTTTGAGCGTTTGAGGTCGACGGATCAGCGGCGTGAGATCCGCAACTCGATCGATCGCGTTCTCGGCGTTCCGGCGCTCCAGCGTGCCTACGACGACATCGCTGAAATGACGACTGCAGCGAGTTTGGCAGCCGCCAAGTCGATGAAGGCAGGGAACGAACGCACTAAGGTCGAGGGCGACCTGAAGCGTTACGGTGACCAGTCCGCCAGCGTTCAGAAGGACCTTGAGGCGCTCCACGCGAAGCTCGGCGAGGTCAAACTGGACCATGTGGCGAAGTCGGACGAACTTCGCTCGGTTGAAGCTCTCAAGGAGGACGCCAAGCAGCTCGAACACCTTGAGGCAAGGCTCGCTGACCTCAAGAAGGACGATGAGGCAGGAAAGGTCGCGCTCCAGGCATTCCTAACGGACGGATGGTTCGCCGTAGCCGTCAAGGGGGTCTCCGAGGCGCTGGCTCGCGCCCGGACCGAGCTCGAGGTAGCAGAGCTACAACGAGATCAGCGCGACCGCCTACTGCAGCGGATCCGAACGCTCGAAGCTCGAATCCACGGTGGAAACTGCGAGACGTGTGGACAAGGCCTTCCAGCTCCCGACCCGGCCGTCTACGAGGAGCGTGAGACGGCGCGAGCCGAACTTGCGGCGCTCGGCGGCACGGTCGACGTACGGTCGATCATCGACCGAGAACGACAGTTGCAGCGAGTGCTTGATGAGCGGACAGTCAAGCTCTATCGGGAGCGTGTAAACAGCCTCCAAAGAGCCCGGTTGGCGCGGACGGAGACTCAGCGCGAAATCGATGACATTAACGGGCGCCTGGCGGAGCACAGCGCCCCGGCAATCCGCAGTCTGGCCGCGACCGTCGAGCAACTTCGGCGGGTGCAAGAGGATCTTGAGAACAAGATTGAGAAGCGAAGCGTTGATCTCCAGGTGTTTCAGGCGGAGCTGGGGAGGCTGGCTACGAGACTAAGTCGGCTGCCGTCAGTCGACCCAAAGCCAGCTGCGCTGAGCGCGTTCTATGGATACCTAGGCGATGCCTTCGAAAGCTCGATCCAGGAGTACCGAAACAATGTTCGTGAGGCCGTCGAACTTGACGTCACCGCCCAGTTCAAGCGGCTCATCCGCGACCCCTTGGCTTATGGGGACGTCAAGATCGGTGCTGACTTCGACATGCACCTCCTTGATCCGCATGGCCGTGAGCGGCAGACGAGCGAGGGTGGGAGGCAGCTCTTGGCGCTCGCGTTCATCGGTGCCCTGAAGCAAGTAGCCGTGCGCGGTGGACCAGTGATCCTCGACAGCCCGCTCGGCCGCCTAGACAAGGAGCACAGAGTCAACGTGCTCAGGACGTGGATCCCCCAACTCGGGTCTCAGGCGTCGCTCTTCGTGCAGTCTGGGGAACTTACCGAGCAGGAGGCGGCGAAAGTCGTTGGTGACATCGTCGGCGCCGAGTACCGCCTCGTTAGGCCCGACCACGATCCGGAGAACGTTGCGATCCAGCGTGTAGAGAGGGCATCGTGAGCGACGACAAGGTGCAGATCGGTCTCGGGCAAGAAGCCGACAACGCGCTCAAGAAACTTGTTGACGAAGGTGTCTTTCTTAACGAAGGTGTGGGCTATAAGTTCGGCGTTGCCTACGCACTTTCACAAGGAACGACGCCGGATAGCGTCGACATCGTCGGCAACAAGACGAAGTTTGCAGCGACCGGACTCGATCCGGATGGGCGTCTGTCCGTCCTCGTTTCAATCTTCCTTCCTGATATTGATCGCCCGTACTGGGCTGCCGAGAAACTTGCCGATTGGGGTGTGCGTGACCTAGCTCGCAGACTCGCCGCCCACGAGGATCTTGCCGAGATTATGGAGCAGGCAGTCCGGTAGAGGGCGTTTGTCCGTGCATGCGACGCCGCGGCGCGGCAACGAGCGGGCGCCGCAGTTCCCGTGCAGCCGTGTCGGTGCCCGTGCGTAGCCTTGGACCGGCGCGGCAGTCGTGCAGGGTGAGTTCGGCGCGGGTGTGTCGGCGGCTCGTGTTGCCGGCGCTCTGGCAGAATCCGCGTAGACGATAGAGGGGTAGGTATGTGTGGCGAGCTCTGAGGCCATCGACCGGGGAGGCGCCACCGCTGACGGTGGCGGCGCGTCTGCAGGCGCAACGACGGTCACTCTCGTACGGGTCGACCGGATTCGGCCGGAGGAAGGTCTTGGCCGCAAGAGGGATCGCGAAGGTCATCTCGAACTGCAACAATCCATTCGACAGTTTGGCGTTCTCACACCGATCACGGTTCGGCCTGCCGGCGATGACACCGACGATTATCTTCTTATCAAGGGTCAAGGTAGAACTCTCGCCTGTCGCATCCTCGGTCTGGATGAAATCCCGGCAATCGTCGTCGACGAGTCTTACGGCCAGGACGAGAAAGTTCGCCAGTTCCTGGTTGAGAATGTCGCGCGGCTCAGGATGCGCCCTGTGGACCGCGCCCTCCTGATTCGGAGGGCACGGGAAAACGGGGAGGAAACGACCGATATTGCGCGCCGCTTTGGCGTCGCGGCGACAACGGTTCGCCGGCTGCTCGCCCAACTCGAAGATGCATCGACGGCCGAAGTGGCTGCTCTACGCTCGGGTGAAATCAGCCTCTCCCTTCACGCTGTCATTGCCCGGCATGTCGACCCAGCGGATCGAGACGATGCGGTCATAGTTGTATCCGGTGCCGAGATCCGCACTAAGGAACTCGAGGCGATCTTTGTCGGACTCGGCTGGAGCGAGTTGTCAAATCTCGGTCTGAGGCAGCGAGCCCAACGCATGGCCCTGCTCAGCTGGGCATGCTATTCGATGTCGAACCTCCCCAATGGTTCTGTCAGGGAGCGCATTCGACGGCTCGCACTGCACTTTCCCGCTCAATTTGAAGACGATGGTGCGACGTTGGCGTTGGTGTCCCAGTGAAGATCATTGAGATCCGTCCCGATGAGCTCGAAGTTAGCTCTGACTTTTCCCGCTCTACCAGTACCCGCTCGTTCGAGGATCGGCTGCGCTCCTCTATTGAGGCGATTGGCCTGGCGGAGCCTCTTAAGGTGGTCAAGAAGCCCTCCGGCGGATACCTGGTGATCGATGGGATTCTGCGTCTCCAGGCTGTCAGAAACATTCGATCACGTGATCCCCAGAGGTTTTCCACAGTTCCCGCGTATCTCCTCGACTATTCCAGGCGGTTCGAAATCCGGTTTCAATCGGACATCTACCAAGATCTTTTGCCCAGCCAACTCGCGACGTTGGTAGAACACCTGCACAGGGCGGAGAGCGTGCGCAAGCTGGAGATCGCCAGGTTTATCGGCGTCTCACCAGCGACTCTTCGGAATTACACCGGTCTTTGGCGCCTCCTCGAGCGCGGTGGTCTCTTCGCAAAGATTGTTGAGCTGATGGACGTGGGTGTCTTTCCCGCATCCAACCCTTACGCATGGCTGCGCCTCACCGAGACTGGTCTCGAGCGGGCGATCCTGGTCCACTTTTCAAGCGGTCAGGAGCCTGAGGCGTGGATTGACGGTGCGGTTCGCGACGCGCGGCTCGGACAGGCCGCACGCTATCAGCTAAAGCACGTGGAATCGGTTACGGCGTCGTTGCCCGCAGATTGTTATCGCGTCGGCGAGGACGTGCGAGCGATCAAACGAGACTTGGGCCTGCGGCGGGCCGCGGACCGCGCAGACATGGAAGACCTTCGTGAGGTGCGAGGAAAGCTCATCGAGGTCTCTCGAAACACGCGCGAGCCGGTTCTTAGGGTCGCCGCAACAGCGCTGTCGGAGTACTTGTCATGAGCACGAGCCCCATTTGGTCGCAGGACGCGTATTTTGATTCTCCAGAGCCCGAATCGGTCGACGGCGGGACCACTTCGCATGGCGATCTTTGGCATACCGTGAGCTCTCGCTGGGGCCATGCAATGCACGCGATGTGCTCGTACTACGGCATGTTCCCTGCGAAGGTTGCCCACTACTTCATTCAGCGCTATTCCCTGCCTGGAGATCTCGTTGTCGACCCTTTTAGCGGTCGCGGGACGACAGCCCTCCAGGCGAGAATGGAAGGTCGGCGAGCGATCTGCAATGATTTGAGCCCCTTGGCGTTTGTGCTTTCGAGCGCGAAGGTTGCCCCACCGGGGTGGCGCGCGGTCAACGCCTACGTGGACGAACTAGAGCAGCAATTCAGGTTCTCTGCTTACGACGGCGTCGATGTGTCTGAAGACATTCGGATGCTGTATCACGACAACACACTGCGACAGCTTGTCTATTTGAGAGAGCGGCTGCTGAGCACACCGGTTGACCAGTGGTCGCCGAACGAGTTCATGGTTGGCGGCGCACTTGCGGGAATCATGCATGGTGGATGGCGGCGTGACGGGAGCTCGCAGTACCTAAGCATCAGCATGCCAAATACGTTCAGCATGTCGCCCTCCTACGTGGCGAAGTACATCGCGGAGAATGGCCTTCAGAAGCTAGACCAGGACGTGTTTGAGCGGCTGCGCGACAAGCTGGCGCGCCTCTACCTTGATGACTATGCGGGCGAGGGCGGCCAGACCTTCCACCAAGACGCAGTCGAACTGCTTATGGGGTCCAAAGGAACCCATGCCAACGCCGACCTCATCGTGACCTCGCCGCCATACCTAGGGGTCGTAAACTATGGCGCATCGAACTGGATCCGTCTCTGGCTTCTGGGTATAGACGGGGTTTCTCGGGATCAAGGCGCGGGCCGAAAGCGGCTCGATGCAGCTCTTGACCATAGCCACACGTACGCCACGTACCGAGACTTCATGCTGCGAACGCTTCACGGCGTCGAGCGCTCTCTGAAGCGCGATGGCGTCGCTGTTCTCGTGATCGGTGACGTTGCAGAGTCGGGAAAGCGACCAGTTCCGCTTGCCGCCAACTTGTGGGACGACGTGAAGTCGGAAACCAATCTTCGTTTGCTCGAGCTCGTTGAGGATGACCTACCAACGCAGAACAAGGTGAGCAGGATCTGGGGTGAAACCAAGGGGCAGGCGACGAATCGAGATTGTGCGTTGATCCTCACCCACGCTGATGGGGACCCGGACCTTAGTAGAACCGAGATTGATTGGTCCGAGCCGTACCGGGACGGCGGGCCCGATGCCGCGCACGATCGCCTCCGCCGCAACCGCGCAAGGTGATAGCGGGTGCCCCCCGAGACCGTCAAGGGGAGGCTGACAACGGCGCTGCTCGGCTTGCAGTCGTCTGCCTCAATCCGCCGAGCTCGAGCACCGGGAGCCGCACGCTTGGTGGTGTCCGGCGGCTCGCCGACGGTCTCGGGATCAACGACACCCTCACGGTCAACTTGCTTGACGTCCCATCGCAGTCGTTCGATGACTTTCCGACGGTAGGGGCTGACGAGCTACGTTGGCGCTCATCCCGCGAGCACCTCGCGTCTTCGCTTGAGATGCTCCGACCGGAGCGGGACGTTGTCGTCGCAGCGTGGGGGCTGTCAAAGTTCCGAGAGCCCTCACGGAGCCTGCTCAGCAGCCAGATTCGATGGCTGGTGCTTTTCCTTGACTCTGAGGGCTGGAGCCAGATGCATACGTTCGGCGGGCGGCCTCGGCACCCCTCCCGTTGGCACCAGTACGTAAGCGATAAGTACGGCAGGTTCTCTGAGTTTGAGCCGAGTGAGAGGTACGCTGCAGCCCTAACGAGTGGGCGACTCTCGGAGCTTCTTTGATCCGGATCGCTGTGTCGCCTGGGCCTCGAGCTATTCTTGAATTCGACTGTGAGTGAGTGTGAGGATGTCGACCCTTTCCGACCTCGTGGAGGCACTGGAACGCGATGGCGCTCCAGAGCGTGCCGAGCGGTCAAATTCGGTCTTGGCGAAGTACGACGAGGGTCAGAGCGCCTACGATCTTCTTTGGTGTTATTCCGTTGGGCACGTGTTTGTGCGTCCGGAGACGCGTGGTGTGAAGCCCTTTGACTGCGACCAGCATGGGGTCCCTAGAGGTGCCCCGCGGGCAGCTGCGGTGCTGCCGCCCCCTCCTTCGAGCCCCACCTCAGGAGCTTCTGTCGACGACTTAACGCATTCACCTCGGGCCGAAGGCGCTCGGCCCGCAGTCGACGGCGGCTACGCTTCGGTCCGCTTTGCACACGATGCGGTGACGGTCCCGGGAGACGTTCGTGAAGTCGTCAATGCCGTCGTAGCGGGTGTGCCGGCGCTCGCAGACACGGTTAGCTCAGCGGGTGGCGTGAATAGGCAGCTCCTTAAAGGAGCCATTGGCCCGATCCTGAGCGAGTTCGGTCTCAAACCGGGCAGCGGCCGAGGAAGCTTCGCAGCATGGGAGATCGACTACGTGAGTTCGGCTCGCGCGGTGACGGTAAGTGTCCAGACCGGTCGCGCCGCCGCAAACAACACCGCACTTCTGGCCCTGCTTGCGGCGGCCGCGCTTCCTGAGGTCGATTGGGCGGTAATTGTTCTCCCACACAAGTACAAGGGCGCGAATGCATTCGATGCGGTAGCAAATCAATTTCTAGCCTTGACGAGAGTGCGCGGAGTCTCTCTTTCCCTTCAGGGAGCATTTATTGTTGGTTTCTAGGGGGCTCGGACGTAAGGCTCGAGTCTGGTGGTTAAATCGCAAATGTACAACCGTTCTTAACCGGTGATGCCGCGCGTCGACGACCGCTGAGTCCGGCACGCAGAGTGCGGAGCATGGGTGCCTGAGCAACGACCGATGTGGGCATGTCGACGGCCAGCCGTGCGAGGTTGTCGTTCGTCCAAGAGTGCGAGCACCCGCGTTGCCTTTGAGTCGGGGGACGGGCTCGAGACGCACGGACGGTCGCTCTATGGAGCGGTGCTTGCCGTTCGTCTCGATATCCGTCGAACACCGGGGACGAGACGCTACGGTTCCCGGGTCAGCCCTGTCCAGCCTCCCGCCCGCCGCGGATGGGACGAGGCGTGTCGCAATGAATTGGCTGCTGCCGATCGGCAGCATTCGTGAGCACCACCACGTGGAGATCGCCAACAGCCGCGCCGCGAAGGAGCCAGAGTCAGTCATGGAGAGGTGCCAGGTGGCCGGACAGGCGTTGAAGGGCCGGTCCAGATCCAGCCAGAGGTACGACGGCTGATGTCGGAGCAAATGGAGGCCCCGGGGTCGGCGGCAACCGGATTGGTTGACCCTCGTGCGTTGCTCGCTCACTGGGCGAACGACAACGACGAGTGGGTTCGTCTGCTCGTCTCGGAGGTCATCGTCACTGGGCGTCCTGTCGGCGCCACCACGATCGAGAAGGCCTACCAGGTCTTCCGGCAGGAGAAGGCTCTCGACAAGCGCGAGCTGCCGACGGTCGCCAAACTCATCTTCGAGGCGCAGCTGGACGAGTCGGCACCGCCACTCGCCGTGACCCGCCTCTCCGAGGTGCATGGTGTCAACGCCCTGATTGCAGGTGCCGTGATCGAGCCGCACGAGGGCCTGACGATCCTGTACGGCGAGAACGGCACGGGGAAGACCGGTTACTCACGGATCTTCAAGGCTCTGGCGAACAGCCGCACCGCCGATACGATCCTCGGCAACGTTGAGACCGACCCTGCCGAGGGGCAGACCGCCAAGGTGGAGTTCAAGCTTGGCGACGACGAACAAAGCCTGACGTGGACCGGCGAGCGGGGAGTCTCACCGTTCACGCGCATGTCGATCTTCGACAGTCCTGCGGTGACAACCCACGTCGACGATGACCTCGACTACGTATACACACCGGCATCTCTAGCTCTCTTCAACCACGTGACGGCTGCCATCCAGGCGGTCACCGCCCAGATTGATGCGGCGATTGGCACACTCAGCGCGGGTAGCTCTGGGCTCATCTCGAGGTTCCAGCGCGGGTCGCGCATTTATCCGCTGATCGAGGCGCTCGGGGCGTCAACCGATCTAGCTGATCTGAAGGCAAAGGCGGTGACAGACGGCGATGCCGACCAGAAGCTCGACGTTCTGACCCAAGCCGTAGGCGCACTGCGGGCAAACACAATGGGCACCCAGATCGCGGCGCTCAGGGCGGAGCAGCGCGTCCTGACGCAGGCTGTGGCGGCTGCCGAGGCACTCCTGGCGTTCGATGCGACTGCCTATAACGAGACACTTGTGAGGCGCGCAGAGCTCACGGTCGACCACGAGACATTCCGGAGCGAGCTGTTCGCCGCTGCGGACCTACCTGCGGATCCCGACGACAGCTGGAGCAACTTCATCGAGGCTGGCGAGAAACATCGCCAGCACCTCGTCGAGCTTGAGGCACACGACTCGAATCGCTGCCTCTACTGCCGTCAGCCTCTTCTCGATCCCGCACGGGTGCTGATCGCCAGGTACTCGATCTACCTCGAAGACAAGATCTCAGCCGACATCCGCGCCACCGACACCATCATGGCTGGGTTCAAGCGTCAGATCACGAACATTAAGAACAGCGAGCTTGTCGCCTTCATTGGCGAGTACTCGGCCGAGGAAGAGAAGCCGACCCACTTCTCGCAGGTTGTGGCGATCGAGGGTGCGAGCAGTGCACTGGCGACCGCTGTGGCCGAAGCCAAGCCCGCGAGCCTCACGATCTCAGCCGTCGTCACCAACCCCAATGCTGACGTCGAGGCTGCTCTGGCCACCGTTGGCGCCAATATCTCGACGCTGGAGACGCTGCAGCAGAATCGGGCGCAAGTGCTCGAAGAGAAGCAGGCGGAACTGCTGGAGTCCAAGGCCGCCGTCGAGCTCGGCAAGTCCTGGCCCCTGATCGAAGCTCAAGTTAAGAGCGCCAAGGAGGCCGATCAGCTCAAGACCCTCAAGCGTCCACTGCCGTCGCAAGGACGGGCGGTCACGGAGCTGGCGAAGACCGCAAGCGACCAGCTCATCAACCAGAGCTTCGACGTGCTGTTCCTCGAGGAGTGCGAAGCGCTCCGAGCGCGACCGCTGAAGTTGCAGTTCGTGGGACGCGAGGGCAGGGCGCAGCGGCGAAAGGTTATGAGCGGCAGGCACAAGCCATCGAAAGTCCTGTCGGAGGGTGAGCAGAAGGTGCTCGCGCTCGCCGACTTCCTGGCTGAGGCACGGCTGGCTGGCATCACCGCACCGGTGATTTTCGACGACCCCGTATCGAGCCTCGACCATCGCCGGATAAACGAGGTTGCTCAGCGCATAGCGCGGTTGGCCGACGACAACCAGGTCATCGTCTTCACTCACGACATCCTGTTCGCGACGACGCTCCTTGGGCTATTCGAGAAGTCGAAGCGGTGCGTCTACTTCCAGGTCACTGATGAAGACGGCAAGGGGAAGGTGACTCGTGCGACTGGTCCTCGTTGGGACACGTTGAGCGGTATCCGCGGGAAGATCAACACCACGATCGAGGCTGCGAAGCAGCAGGATGGAGAGGCGCGCGACGCGCTCGTTCGGGTTGGCTACGGCTGGCTGAGGTCATGGTGTGAGGTCTTCACCGAGACCGAGCTGTTCCAAGGTGTAACGCAGCGATACCAGCCGAACGTTGGCATGACCCGGCTGCAGAACGTCAACACGGACAAACTTGGCGACATCATCCCGAAGGTCACAGAGGTGTTTGAGGAGGCCTGCCGGTACATCGACGGTCACTCTCAGCCACTCGTGACTCTCGGTGTGAGTCCGACACTGGCGGGTCTCGAGCAGCGCTGGGCTGAACTCCGGGAGCTGAAGAAGCTCAACGAGGACAAGTCGTGAGCCTGCTGACGTTCACGCGTATCGCTCCGCTCTGATCCCGGACACATGTTGAGCGTGCGGGACCCGGTAGACAGATCGTGACACCGCTGCCGGCGCCACCGCCAGCAGATCCGGGTGTGATCCATCTGCCGAAGCGGTCATGTTGACCATGTCAACGGATCGCTTCGAAGCGCGGGGGCACCGACCGACCGACGGTCGTAGACGTGCAGATCAGAAGTTGGCGTGCGTCCGCCGGTATTCACCGAGTCGCCTTCGATTCCCCGTCGCTCCGTCACCAGGGCGCGGCTGCTGATATTCCGACCAGGTGATCCAGCCCGTCGAGTTGCGGAAACCGCTCAACGCAGTCTCCAGATACCGTGGCCCTTCGGCGCCGCCAAAGCGAACAGATCCTCGCCTTTGAAGTTCGCGGAGTCGGACGAGTGGCACTCGAGAGCGTTCCTGACGGTGGCTTCCCAGGACCCCGCCACGCCAGGTCGCTGCACCCTGACCTGTGCGTAAATCTGCGCCAGCGACGCCGAACCCCCGAGAGCACGGAGAGCATCGACGACTTCCAGCTTCCAGGGCTTCATGCCAGGACGATAGGGCACGGCCGCCGCTGTGGCGCGGTCGAGACAGGCTCGTGGCACCCTCGGAGCGCGGCCCGCGAGGGTGCGCGGCCGGTCGTTCGCGACGATGGCTGCCTGGATTAGCGCCAGTTTGCCTGCTCGTCTATGTCCCAGACCGCTTTGCGGGCGACCTGTTCGACTTTCTCAAAGCAGTCCTCGATGGCTGCGAACTCGGTGAAGAGTGCATGCTTGTCGCTCATGCTCTCCAGGGCAGTTGCCCTCTCGACCCATGACCTGAGGTCGTTCATCGTCAGCGGGTAGTTTCGACTCCGCATCACCTCGGGGTCGAAAATTGCTTCCGCGTCGCCGTCTTGTATCTGCATTGCGAGGATTGCATCACCAGGGATCACATCACGGCCGGTGAGGTTCTCCTCGACGTACGCAATATTGTCCTGGAGGTCAGCAAGGCGCGCCAGGAGATGCTCGCCTAGCGCACTCCGCACCGCATTGAGGTCGAGTTGCACAGCCTCCCTCAGTTGCTTGGCGGCTAGATGGGGCAGCTGGAACAGGTCTCGAGGGGTGGGGAGATCTTCGTGGAGGAGCGCGAGCTCGGGGCCAAGTGGTTTATCGAAATCGCCGCTGATTAGAGTGTCGGGCTCGTAGTTTTCGAGCACGGTACAGGCCGCGTCGACGTATACCAGCACGGCGGGTCGGATTACCTCGATCCGGTGATGGTCACGATGATAGGTCTCGTTCCGATATTCATGTAGTTTCTTGAGCACTGGCCCGAGGTCATTGGGCAGCCTGCCCCGTCCAATCAGAAAGTCAATCTTCTCCGCGAACTCACGGTCGATCTTGCTTCGCCTTCTCTTCGAGACCACTGTTGCTTCGAGCTTCTCGATCTCCGCCCGAAGCCAGTCCGCGCCGAGTCTCTGGCGTTCCGCACGAAAGACGCGGTCGGACCCAGTCTCGATTCGACGCAAGTTCTCCAGTTGAGCGAAAGGATAGCGTTCGCCATCCAACTCGGACTTTGCCATGCGATGCATGATCAATTCGACGGCGCTGTCGAGCAGGATATACGCTAGCCGGAGCTGAGGAACCCGCCCGATCGCGATAAGGCGCTCGACCTCATTGAATTGCACGATTATCAGTTCGAGACTCTTCACCTGCGCCGCACTTTCCGTCTCCGCCTGTCTCTTCGGACGGTTCCTCACCGTACGGCTTCGACTCCTGCCATTGCATCTCGACGCGCTACGACGACAAAAGGCCGTCGCGCTCGTCGTCGCACTCGCGTACCCAATCGAGCAGTTGCCGGCCAAAGTCCGAGAGCATGCCCTGGGTGTACGAGGGCATCGACAACCCACCGATCGGCGTGATCGGCGCAGTCGAGCAGCCGGTGCGCACGAGCGCCGCACGGATCGGTACCGGCTCGCCATGCCACAACTCACGCGCGCGCGTCTTGACCTGCATGGTCTGCGGCTCGATCGAGTCTATGAAGCGGCGGAATCGCTCCAGAGCCCGCAGATGCGGAGCATCCAGATGTTCGAGCGCGTCAACGACTAGTTGGGTCTGCTCCACGAGCGCATCGTCAAGCACCGCCTGGCTGATCACCTTGGCCAGCAGCCGTCGTTTTGCGGTCACACCGGTGCGCACACATGCGAGAACTGCCTGCGACCACACCGCCTCCAGCACTGGGTCCCGATCGAGCGCAGCTACGAGCTCCTCAACCTGCACCCGGCGGAGGACGTCGGCGTAGAGCTGCCGACGCTTGTAGACCATTCCCTCGTTGACACGTGCAGCGAGGACGTCGATCGAGCCGCCAACGATCGGAATGAGGTTCAGGCCGGCGCGCGCCAGCGTCGCCGACCAAGGCTCGGGTACCTCGCCGACCGAGACTGGATCTGGCGCCCCGTCGATCGGGTCGGACGGGCCTTCGATGTCCACGCGGTCGGTCATGGACAACAACCGTAGGCTTCAACGCACATATACGTGACCGTCTCATGTCTCTCCCCGCAGATGAGGGAACAGAGCGCCCCACTCCTACCCGGGCTGGGAGTGGCTAGCGCTGCGGCGGAGGCACGCCCGCGAAAGGGGGCCGCGAAGGAACGTAGGAGCCTGCTGGCGAAGGGCGAGAAGGGCAACCGACCGGCGATAGCCGTCAAACGTCTCCAGCGCGATCGTGGCGAAATGTCGCTAGGTCGCGAACGAGCGCGAGGAGTATCCGCGGCGCCACGAGAACGCACGACTTGCGCGGAATCCGGCTGAGTGTGCGACAGGGTGGTGCAGTGAGCCAGCCGCTTCCTGATCCGTTCCCGGTCGTCCGTCCCCCTCGCCAATTGAAGCCATCACCTCTCGGTGGCTCGGCCAGCCGGTTCCCGAGCTTGGTCGAGCCGCGCCAACGACTCGACCAGCTTCGTGTGGATCACCTCACGATCACAGCCCGAGCCCTGGAGGTTGCGGACGGCAAGGTGTTCCTGCCGGACCTGATCGTCACTGCGATGCTCCAACGGAGCTACGGGGTCGTGGATGCACTTATCGACGCCGTCGACACGTACAACGTGCACGCCGCGGCCCCCCTGCTCCGCCTGCAACTCGACACGCTGTTCAGGGCGCACTACATCGCGAGCGGGCCAGACCTCGACGACCTCACAAGCCGGCTTCAACGCGGCGAGGAGTTCCGCAAGATCAGGGATTCTGAAGGCAAGTACCTCACCGACGGTCGTCTCCAGGCGCTGGCGCGCGAGGTGCACGGCTGGGCGACGCCGGTTTACCGTGAGACGTCCGGGTGGGTGCACTTCTCGGTCAGCCACATGAGGACCACCACCCAGGGCGGCGATGACGACGCATTCTTCATGGGAGTTCCAGTAGATCCTTCTGTGATTCGTGCGTCGCTCTGGCAGGAGATCTACGCGGCCTCAACTCGCGCGACCGAGGAACTCTTCGAGTACGTCCGCGGATGGGCCGCCCGCAAGGGGATGCCGCCGGGTGAGGTGCGTCGACTGTCCTGGTGAGTTGTCCAGCGCTGCGAGTGTCGAGGTGCCGTGCGTGCTCGTCAGTCTTGTCCTCTATCCACAGGCACCCGGCCCTTGAGGAGGGTGTCCAGTGACCTGAGCGGGTGGCCCGGCGTCGGTGGCGGTGACAGGTCCCTGCGTTGCCACAGCGTCTTCGCCACGGCTGGATGGGGGGAGCGGGATCAGCACGCCTACGGCGCAGCCCTTCTCAGCGCGAAGACAGGCCCACCCCGGCTCCGGCGACCGCCATGATCCAGGCGTCGATGAGCATGGCCGCGAAGTCATCGTTACTAGTCAATCCTGCGATGTCGGCTTCGGTTACGACAATGAGATGTACGCCGTCGTTTGCGGCACCGAAAGCCACCGAGTGGGCAGCGGTTTGGGATCTACTGCTCCCTGTGAGGCCATTCCTAGCGAAGACTATCGCGAGCTTCGCTTTACGGCTTCTACAGGTATTGACGAAATATCCGACTGCCGCACTATCGACCTTGCGGTCCCACCATTTGCACTCGACGATGAAGAAGGTCGGAAGAGGGTTTAGTGCTCCGAGGTGCGCAGCAACCAGATCGAGTTGTTCGGCGTGCAGTGGGCTCGTGATGTTGCGCTTGGTCCGGCAACCGAGTGATAGAAACAGGTACTCGGCGAGCGCCTCGAAGGACTTTCCTCGCGAGTCGTTCGTTGCCTGAGCGTCGATCTCGGCGAGCATCTGCGCGACGATCGCGCCGGAGATCGATTGCAAGTCCGGACCCGCGATTCCGCCGGTCATAGCGCGTGAATTGCTTCGTTGCGGGCACGCCGGAGGACCTGGTCGAAGGGTTCCAGCGCCAAGCGGCTCTCAAGTTGGCGGAGCGAAAGGGCTACTGTCATCGGAGTGGTAGGTAGATTAATGGCTTCGCCATCGTAGACCAGGAGTCCGAGTCCGGACCGGGAAACTCTCACCCTCTCCGATAACTTCCGAGCCGATTCGATTAGGATTCGACGCGACGCGGACGGGTCTTTTGTCCGCGCTCCACTTTTGACTTCAACCAAGACAACGCGCAAATCGCTGCCTTCTTCTGGGAAGAGCACGGCAAAGTCGACCTCGCTGACATCGTCTGGCAGCGCCGCTCCCTCGTAGATAACTACGTCTTCTCCCGCATGCGACTTTAACAACGAACCAATCTCGCGCTCGAACGAGCGTGCGCGTCCAAGATCCTTCGAAGGAGGCGGCTCGAGTGGCATTGACGTCGGTGACTTTGGACGCTGAAACACCTCTCGACGTGCGCCTGCGGAAACGCCAGACAACAGCAACTCCAGCTGGGCTGCAAGCAAGACCTCGTCGTCGGCGTAGTCGACGCGGGGGATTCCGTACAGGAACGGCACAGAGAGTCCTGGCTTCGCGACCAGCAGGATTGGAACGCCTCGCCCCAGCGCGATGCCCAGTTCCACCCCTACGGCTCCGAAGCGCAGGCGAGTCGGCTGAGCAGCCACGAGTGCGGCTACTGCGACGTCTGCCTGCCAACTACGGCTGGCGAGCTGAGTACCCACGCCAGCGGTTCCGGCATCGACGACTCGGTGACCCAAGTTCGTCAACACTCGGGTCACAAGAGAACGGCCGGATTTCGAATCCGAGATGACCAGAACGTCCACGAATGACAATCTACGCTTCCGTCACCCGTGGCCAGCTGTTCTGCCTCCGCACTGCTCACGGCGCGCACCGAGGCGACGCCCAGCAGGCCAGAGAGTCGAACCGCGGACGTCCTGCGCCGCGCGGTGCAACGGACAGGTCATAGGGATGTTTGACACGAGAAGCACTTGGGCCGTCGTCGCCAGCCCGCCACCAGGCAGCGCGTACCGCAGGTCGACGGGCGCGGCCGACGGGCCGACCAACTCGGGCAGCAGCTCGACGGCAGTGCGGACCTTCGAATTCCGACAATGCGGCGGAGCGGACAAGCTGGGCGTACGAACACTACGATGCGTTGTTGACTAACACCCGGCCGTTGACCTCGGCCATGTCGACGCGGACATCGACGCCATCGACGAATGCCGCCAGGGAGCCGACGACACCCGTTCCGACGCCGAGGTCGCGGGCGAAGTGGTTGCGCGTGCCAGCGGGCACCACGACGAACGGAATCCCGTGCCGGGCCGTGACGGCGGCAACCAGGGCCTGCGAGCCGTCGCCGCCGGCCATGCCGAGCAGGTCGCTGCCCGCGCGACGGCGGCCTCAGGCAGCGCCCCGAGGTCGTCACCCGGACCCAGCACGACGGGCTCGACGCCAAGGTCGCGGCAGCGATCGCCGAGCCGGAACCTAATCGCCTTGCCGCCGCCCGATCAATCCGGATACCGACGATAGTTAGTCACGTTGAGGTCGGCGAGCGGTGATGGCTAGGGAATGGTTAGCGAGTGATCGGGCGGCGCGCCCCGTTGCGCACCGCCGGTAACGCCGCCCTGGCCGAGATCTACGCGCACGGCGGTCGGGAGCTCGAGCCTGATGCGGCGCGGCGTCTTCCCGCTGCTGACGCTGCACGGATTTTGGGTCCGCTCGTCGTGGGCCGTACCGAGAGATCCCCCGCGCGGTGACGGAGTGGCGATGAATTCGACGCCATGTATGGGCATCCCTCGCCGTTCTTTAGTCGGTGGCCTACCTGACCACCAGCCACAGCACGAGAACCACCACTCCCATGATCAGAGTCCAGTTCACCCCGCCCGTGGACCCCGCACCTTGCGACACTCCGCGAGACGGGTGGCGTTCGTGCATTGAGGCGGCCACACGGGCGAGTTCCGGCGGTGTCAAGTTGAACGTGTCAATGCGGGACGACTGCTGCTGCACACCGTGAGCGTCCACTACGACCAGGTCTGGCCCTTCGCCGAGTGCGTACGCCCAACCGTTGGGCAGAGCGGGTGCACCGTGCGCGACCAGGTCAGCGTGGAACGTCACAACGAACGGCGTAGTCGGGTTCGGCGGAAGCACCTGGTCTCGCTGTGCTGACCCGGATCGACGAGCCGCACCCGACGTCCGGTCCGCAAGGCTTGCCGCCGTCGCGATCTCCTGTTCGGTGATCCGCTCCAGCCGCGACGCGACTACCGCTGGTTGGAGAGCGCTGATCACACCACGCAGATCGAATGGGGCGGCACGGACGATGCGTTCGCGGGGGTCACGCACGTGCAGGGTGCCGAGCGCCTCCGCTGCGTCGTTCAACGGGCTCAGCTCGTACGTCCAGCCGTCCGGGAGCGCCGGGGCGCCGGCCGCCAGCAAATCCTCATGCGATGGAAGCCCCGCGTGCGCCCATTGCGACGGCGTCGGCCGACGACCATCAGAACCTGAGCCGCGGCGGGCGCCCGAGGTGCGCGCTGCATACCGTGCTGCTTCACGAGCGCCCGCTCGGGCGAACGATCCCATGTGGAGCCATCGGCGCACTCACCCTCACCCTTGAGCGGCCACCTCCGCCGGTCGCCCAGCCACCGAGACTCCTCAGCCCGGCGTGACGATCGGACGGCGACCTGGCTGGGGGTTCGCGGACCCGGCGCACAGTCGACGGTTCCACGTTCGCTTCGGCATGACGCCACGCGAGTGGCGCCAGGATCGCGCGAGGTGCATCGCGCTGACAGACCGGCGCGGCACGCGACGCCCCAAGACGAGAGCCGGCAGGTGTTCAGGCGGCTCGCCGCTGGCGTGCATCAGCCCAGGCGGGTCATCTGCTCCTGCTGCAGGGAGGGACGCTGCGCCTCGCCCCTGTCATCAACGATGCCCTGAGGGCGAGGCGGCTCCTAGCCATGGCGCACGCGGCGGCCCTACCCTCACGAGAACGGAAGGAGTCCTCGATGACACCGGTGGGGGGTAGTGCCGCGCGTCGACTTCGCGGCGGCCCCGCCCTCGTCCTGGTGGAGGTGACGTGCGCTTGCGGCACAAAGTACGAGGTTCCGAATTCTGCGGTCGACCTGAGCAAATGCCCCAGCGCAACCTGCAGGAAACCGACACGCGAAGTGCTCGAGCAGCACAAGAGCAATTGAGCGACGACCGTGGATAGCCTGAACGGATCGCAGACGCACTGAAGGCCTTTGGTGCCCGACTCCAAGTCGTCGGGCTGCTCCCGACCGCGCTCGCTCTGGGCGTTCTATGGTTCCTGATCGTCGCGAAGGCGCCTGAAACTCCTCTGACGCTCAAGACGTTCACCGACGCTGTCGATGGGATCGGTCTGGCAGGGGCTGCCAAGATCCTGGTGGCGGCGGGAGCGCTCGCAATCACCTTGCAACCGTTGCAGTTCAGGCTCGTGCAGCTCCTCGAGGGATACTGGCCGGCCCGAGGCGGGAGCTTCCTCTTCCGGCTCGGCGTCTGGCGACAGCGTCGGCGGCGCGACCGGTTGGTCGATGCGATGGTCGTCAGCGCGACGGCTCTAGCTGCGGCGTCGTGGGATGAGCGGCGCGCCCTGGGGGAGCGGATGCAGATCTCGGAGCAATCCGTTCGCACGTGGTTTCCCACCGAGGACCGCCTCTTACCGACTGGTCTCGGCAACGTGCTGCGATCGGCCGAAGATCGTCTCGGCGAGCGTTACGGGGTCGACGCCGTCGTGGTCTGGCCACGCCTGTTCCGCTTGCTCCCGGAAGCCGTCGCTCGGGACATCGACGACGAAGTGACCCAGATGGACGTCTCGGCCCGCCTGGCGACCACGTGGCTGTTTACAGCGGTGGCGGCAGTCGCAGTTCTCCTGGTCGTCGATGCGGGAGCGCTCGTTCGGAACTGGGAGTGGCTGACCGTGCCCCTCGGACTGGTCGCCCTATCGTGGCTCTCGTACCGGGGCGCGATCGAATCGGCACTGGCGCATGCCGTGGACATCGAAGTTGGCCTCGACCTCTACCGCGGTCGAGTGATCGATGCGATGCGCCTCCCGGAGCCGCGCCGGCTGTCCGAGGAGCGCCGGCAGTTCGCCGCCCTCATGGAGCTGTTTACGTCCTACGAGGAGGACGAGGACATGGACCTGGTGTTCCGGCGGGCCCCAGACGTTGCCCCACTGCCACTGCGGCGCACCAGATCGCGCGGCAAGGCCCGTTGAGTAACGCGAGAGGGTGGAAGGGCCAAGCCGTCGCATTGAGTCGCCCTGGCGTGTCCGGAGGGCTCGTTTGTGGAGTCGGGCTGCTCGAGTCTTGACCACTTGACCCTTGGACGAGCGCCCCAGCATCGACTTGTCCAAGCACGCAACGCTCAGATCGAGAGCTGGGCGATTGATGCAACTCGAGCCTGTCGACAACGCACGTGGACCTAGGGCTCCGGGCCGGAATGGCAGACTCGTCGGCCAGTTGCACTGCTGTTGACCACGTCAACAGATCGGCCCAAATCGGGCCGGGACCGACGGATCGGTGATGGCGGAGGTGCAGATCAGGCGTTCGCCGTCGTCCGCCGGCACTCGCCGAATCGCCTTCGATTCCCGCCACCTCCACGATACCTGGCTCGCTGACCTGCGCGAACGCGTGTGACGACGCGTTCAAGGTTGACGCTGTCAACGGTGCGCGTCAACATCGCGGACCGACCGTGCCGTCGCCGGGGTGAGCACGCGGTGCAGATAGGTCGCTGACAACAGCTCGGCGGCTGGTGGCGCGGTCGGTCGCCGGTACGCGTCGGGTCCTGGACGGTGTGCTCCCCGAGCCGTGCACGTGTCCCTCGTCAGGAGCGCACAGCACGGCAGCGAGAGCCGGTCCGCATGCTCATGCCTCACCGCCCACCGCCGGTTCGTCTGGGGATGGGGGAGCGTGACCGATCGCAGTGTCGGGGTCAGTGAAGCTCAGCCGTCTGTCGATGAGGGCGGCGGCGATATGTGCGAGCCCGCGGCCCTCGGCGAACGCACGGGCCTGGAGGAACGCCCGGGCGTCCTCGGGGCCGATGCTCAGCTGGGCGACGATCATTCCGGTGGCCTTGTGCACCAGCGCGCGGTCGGACCAAGGCCCATGAGCCAGCATGGCAGGCGGCTGCTCGAGCATGAATGGCAGCCGGCTACGGCCGGCCAGCGTCACGTTGGTCCGGCTCGACGGGATGTGAGTCGACGACCGGATTCACCCCCTCTGCGGCGCTCAGGCCCCGGACCCGTTCGACAAAGGCGGCGTTCTGCTCGGGGGTGGCGACTACGTCCGCGTAGTGCTCGCCGGCATCCGCGAAGCCGTACGTGTCAGCACCCGGTGCGGATTCGCTCTCAACCTGGAGCGACCACTCGTGGTGGGCTTGGGCGATGTCGGCAAGCATCGCAGCCCGGGCGCGGGTCCCGGCATCCCGGTCGCCCTCTGCTTGCGCGGTGGTCGTGGAGGACGCGTCAGGTGGAGCGTGGTGTTGCGACCCATGCTCGTCAGTCACCTTGGGGACCCCGTCGTTCGTCCACTCCGTTACGTGCAGCAGGCGCCAACGGATCTCGGGGTGCAGGGCGTCGAGCTGGGCAGGCAGGTGCCGGCTCAACGTCGGATCGCCTCCACCTGTGCCGCCGACGCAGTACGCGATCTCCATCGGTACGTCGTCCTTGCAGTCGAGCCGCGCCGCGAGCCTCTTCCTGTTCGCGCGGGCCCAGATCCAGTAGTCCAGACCTTGGAGCACGAGGAGGTCGTCTGCGCCGAGTTTGGTCTCCACGAGCACCAGAGTCCCGAGCGCGTCCAGGCCGGCAAGGTCGACGAACCCCCGGCTCCGTGGCACCCTCGGGCGCTCGGGGTCGTCGGACGCCGAGCCTCTGGGCCGCCAGGCGGCCACCTCCCGCAGGACCGGCTGCTCCAGCCCAAGCGCGTCGGGACGGCGACGCAGCGCGGCCTGCAGCCAGTGCTCGTCGTGGCGGAGCGCGATACCGAATCTACGCTCGTGGCAGCCGGCCTCCACAGCTGCCGTGACCTCGCGAAGTTGCTCGTCAGTCATCCGGCCGGTGAGAACAAGAGGTGTTGGTGTGGGGTTGGGTGATGTCGGTCCGAAGTCGATGCCGGCGACGATCTGCAGACCTTCCCGGGTCCGACGGATGACCAGGACTCGCTGCCCGCGGCACTGCCAGGCACGGAAACCCGAGCGGTGTGCCGGGTCCAAATCGAGATGCCGACCTGCCCAGCGCATCAGGTCCGCAACCCACGGGGTCCTGTCGCCCAGGTGAAGTTGGGGCTTCTCGACAGCCGTCACGAGCTCGGCGCTGTCGTCCCGACCGGGCCGGGCGAGTTCGGTGACCTGGTGTCCGAGTTCGCTGTCCTGGTGGCAAGGCTCGGCTCCCGGGTGGCAGTCGTGAGTCCAGACACGCACGGGAAGGTCGTCGCGCAGCCACGCCCACCGGTGCATGGTCGGCTCGTGCCAACCGGCCGCAAGGACAAGCCGCAGCTCCCGGCTGCCACGTTCGGCCAGTCCTATCGCCAGGGCGCGGTCGGCGTCGTCAGCCTCCTGCGCCCCGACAACCAAGGTCAGGCTCTTCTCGTTCTGGTACCAGACGAAGCGCAGCCCGCGCCCACCGCCGGGCGGCAAGCGGGTGCCGGCTCCCACCTTCTCCGCCAACGTGTCGGCTGGGCCGTCGGCGAAAGTCTTGCGGTCGTCCCTCACGGACATCATGGCCCCCCGGGGCTCAGGGCAACGATGTGCCTGCGGACGCACCCGCCGACGATGACGAAGCCGGAGTCGGCATGGTTCGAACGTAGACCGCAGCCCGCGCCCCCGCGACCTTCGACGGTATCGGGCTGGTGTCAGTGCCAGGTGCCACCCTCCGCGACATGACGAATGAACTCAAGGTTCGGGTGCACCGGGGCACCCAGGAGATCGGCGGCTCGTGCATCGAGCTCCAGACCGGCGACGCACGCCTCGTGCTCGACGTCGGCCGACCGCTGTCGGCGCGGCGGGGCGACCAGGTCGACCTGCCGGACGTGCCTGGCCTCGCGTCTGGGGACGACCCGACCCTGCTCGGGGTCGTGATCTCCCACGGGCACCTCGACCACTACGGCCTGCTCGACCAGGTCAGCCCGAACGTCCCCGTGATCGCAGGCGAGGCCGCCGCGGCGATCGTCGAGGCCGCACGATTCTTCTCACCTGGGCCGGCGCTGCGCCCGGCCATCCACCTCCGCGACCGCGTACCGCTGCAGGTCGGACCGTTCACGATCACGCCCTACCTCGTCGACCACTCCGCGTTCGACGCCTACGCGGTCCAGGTCGACACCGGCGATCACCGCTTCTTCTACACCGGAGACCTGCGGGGCCACGGTCGAAAGGCAGCCCTGTTCGAGCAACTAATCGCCGAGCCGCCCGTCGACGTGGACATCCTGCTCATGGAAGGAACCCACATCGGGGCGTCCGCCGCCGACGAGCCCACGCACGCGACCGGCTCGGAGTCGGACGTCGAGCGTGCAATGGCAACCACGATGCGGGGGACCCCGGGTCTCGTGGTCGCGGCCGGATCGGCGCAGAACGTCGACCGACTGGTCACGTGCTATCGCGCGGCTCGACGTGCGGGACGCACCCTGCTCATCGACCTCTACGGGGTCGCCGTCGCACGGGCCACCGGACGCGGCACGATCCCGCAGCCGGGGTTCCCCGGGCTGGGTGTCTGGGTCCCGAGACGTCAGAAAGTTCGCGTCATGCAGTCGGGGGAGTTCCACAGGACCAGGGAAGTCCGCGGGCTGCGGGTGTTTCCCGAGCAGATCGCCGCACACCCCGAGCGCTACGCGATCTACACCGCGTCCTCGTCGATCGCTGAACTCGTCACGGCAGGTGCGCTGGACGACTCAGGAACAGTGATCTGGTCGATGTGGTCCGGGTACCTAAAGGAACCCTCCGGCCAGCGCCTTCGCTCCATGTGCGCGACGAACGGAGTCGCGTTCGAGGAGCACCACACCTCCGGTCATGCCACCGTCACCGACCTGCAGCGACTCGCCGACGCGTTCCACGCCCGCGCGCTCGTGCCGATCCACACGGAAGGCGGCTTCAGGTATGGCGGGATCTTCGCCAACGCCGAGGCACACGTCGACGGTGACTGGTGGGCAGCTTGACGAGCCATCTCGGATCCCTGAGAGGCGTTGCCGAGCGGCGCGGCCGCTCCTGAGACCTCATGAAGCAGGCCCGCGCGACCGATCCTTAGTAGGAGACACGATCAGTCAGGAGACTTCAATGGCGCAGGATCGCGACGAGATGAGCGCGGCGGCGGCGTCGGACGAGCATCCGCTCTTCCACTCGGCGACCGGTACCCGGCTACACCTGCAGTTCTGCCCGCACTTCTTCGACACCGACCACGACGGCATCTTCGAGGCCGCCGCCGACGATGCGCGGCCAGTGTGTGCGTGGTCGGCGGACGAGATCGCAGGCGTCGGCCAGCGTCGATTCGACACCTTCGACGATGCGCTCAGGGCCTACCGGGCGCCCATCGAGAACCGGGAGCGGATGCACGAAGTCGCAGGTTCGTTCACCTACGACAAGATCTGGATGCCCCGCTCCGGCTCGTACATCGGGATTGCCGTCGAGGGCACGAAGGCACTCGCGTACTTCGGCATGACCTACCTCTGGACTGCGGACCTCGGCACGGAAACGCTCAAGGGTTACATCGCAGGCACTGGCACGGGTGACCGGTCCCCGCGAGAGTTCGACCCCGAATCGTGCCCGACCTGTCATCTGACATTGCCGGCAATAAAGGTCTGCGACGAATGCGGCTGAGGCGCAGATCGCATCAAGGACGCCGCACGTCGGTTGCCTCGAATCCAACGCAAATCGGGCTTTGATCCGGGTCTGTTTTGACAGAACTGCTCGAGTAGATACTCTGACCGGTTACCCAGTGGACACCAACCGGCGCAACGTGCGTCAGGCTCTTATGAGGAGAAGCTCATGGCATTGGCATTCGACCCCTCCAAGTTCACTGTGGCGAAGGCCAAGCCCCTGCCAGTCATCCTGCTGCTCGACGTGAGCCTGAGCATGAGTGGAGGCAAGATCGACAGCCTCAACACGGCTGTCGCCGAGATGCTCGCCTCGTTCCAGGGCAGCGAGGGCAGCGAGACCGAGATCGACGTCGCCGTGATCACCTTCGGAGGAACAGTCGAACTGGCGCAGCCGCTCGCGAGCGCAAGGACGATCCAGTGGACCGGTCTGTCCACCAGCGGGAACACCCCCATGGGCACCGCGCTACGGATGGCCAAGGCGATGATCGAGGACAAGGCAGTGGTGCCCTCCCGCGCCTACCGACCGACGGTGGTCCTGGTCTCGGACGGCCAGCCGACGGACGACTGGCAGCAGCCGCTCGACGACTTCGTGAGCAACGGCCGGTCGTCCAAGTGCGACCGGATGGCGCTCGCCATCGGAGGTGACGCGAACGCCGAGGTGCTCGAGAAGTTCATCGCCGGGACCGACTACCCGCTCTTCTTCGCCAAGGACGCCGCCGGGCTGCAGAAGTACTTCCAGTTCGTCACCATGTCGGTGACCGTGCGGACCAAGTCGCAGGACGCCAACGTCATCCCAGGCACCGCCGCAGTTGGGATTGAAGCGCCGACCATCGACAGCCGTGTCGAGACACCAGCGAGCACTGACGACGATCAGGGCTACTGGTAGACCGCGACTGGACGCCTAGCGATGAGAGAGCTGCTACTCACCTGGTACGGAATTACCGATCTCCGGGCATCTCTGGGCTTCGACGCCGGGGAGGGGCCGATCGTGGGGGCGCTGAAGTCCCACCTATACACGGGCGTCGTCGTTCTCGGGTACGTCAAGCGCGCCGACGGTACGTCCGACCCGACTGCAGAACGGGACACCTTCGCCCTAGAGCTACAGGCAGCCCGGGACAGCATCGAGGCGGGAGACCGAGGTGCCGCGAGCCGCTTCGTGACCCAGTTCGCGAACAGCCAGGCGGCCCACATGCACTTCGAGACCTGGCTGCGCGCCCGGGTCGACGGGCTGTCCCCCGGGACCGAAGTTACGTTGACAGGCCACGTCCTGAACGGGTTGAACGACACCGAAGGCATCTACGCGGGCGCCGTTCAGGCCCTCGATGCCGTCGCTCAGCACCCCGAGCCGACGCAGGTGTCGCTGTACCTGAGCCCAGGCACACCGGCAATGGCTTTCACCTGGGCGTTCGCCGCGCTCGCCCACCCCGGCGTCAGGAAGCGGCTGATCGCCTCCTCCGACCCGACCAGGCCACCCGAGCTGGTACGGCTGCCAGCCGAGTGGATGGAACGGTTCGGTCGACCGGCGCGGCCCAATTCCGAGAACGGCGCCGGATTCGACGCCGTCTTCCACCTCTTCGGCGAGCAACGGATGCCAGCCCTGCTCGGTGTCCGGCAGTTCGAAGCGGCACACCACATCTTCGTGAGCTCCGAACAGTTCCCCGCCACCGTGATGCGTCAGTTCACCGGGGGTGCCGCGACCAGCGACGTACACATCGACCCGTACGACCCCGCGGACGTAAGGGACCGGATCCTCGCTCATGCCGCGGACCTCGGACCCGGGAAGCACCTCGGCTTCAACCTGACCGGCGGCACCAAACTGATGTACGCAGGCGCTCTCGCCGCTGCGCGCGCACTAGGGGCCACCCCGTTCTACTTCGACAGCCGCAACCGTCGCGTGGTGTTCCTCGACGGCTTCGACAGCCAGCCCATCAAGCCGATCGACTCGGTTCAGACCTTCTTCGACCTCAATGGCGACGGTCTGAGCATCTCCCGCAAGGGCGGCCCTCCAAACCCGAGTTCCGATCGAGCGGCTCTGACCGAGGCTCTGTGGAAGCAGCGCTCCGCTCTGGCGACCATGGGCTTTTACAAGCGGATCTCGGCATACAACGACGACTCCAGGCCGTTCAAGGACGCTTCCGGCGGGTTCACCTTCGAACTCAAGGACGACAGGACCGCGACCGTCTCTGGAAACGGCCTGGACCTGGCAATCCCCAACTGGCCGAGGTTCGCCGCGTACCTCTCCGGCGGCTGGTTCGAGGAGTACGTGTACGCCCAGCTCAAGCCATACGCCGACAACAGGGCCGTCCAGGACCTCCGAATCAACCTCGAACTCGCCATAGCCAGTCCGGCCGGCAACTACGCGCACCGGGGTGCGTTCAACGAACTCGACGTGGTCTTCACCGACGGCTACTCCCTCTACATCGTCGAGTGCAAGGCAGGAATGGTGAATCAGGAACAGGTTATGAAGCTCCAGAACCTGGTCCGTTACTACGGCGGCGTAGACGGGCGAGGCATCGTCGCGGCCCACGTCCCTCCGTCGGCCATCCAGGTCAGGCGCAAGATCGAGGACGCGCACATCGTGCTGTGCTCGGGTAGCACCCTGGTCGACCAGCTCAAGGAGTTCGTGGACGGCATCGCCGCACGTACGGCGGTCGGCGAGTGACGCTCCACATCGTGTGCGACACGTCGGGAAGCATGAGCGAGAACGCCAAGCCGTTCGTCACGCGGACCAGCGTGCTCACAGTCGCGCAGTACGTGCGACTGGGGTACGCCAGCACGTCGGTCAGGCTGCACCGCTGGGCGGACGACCTCCAGGAAGAGGGCGACTGGACAGTCGACGACGAATTCCCAGCGGCGTTCCACCAGTGCGTGGGACGCACCTCCGCGCAGGCACTGGTAGGACTCGAGCTGACCGACGACGACCAGATGCTGCTGCTCACCGACGGGTTTTGGGCACCCAAAGAGGCGAAGGAGATCTCCGCATGGAAGCGGGCACTGCCCGACGGTTGCCTGCGGGTGATCAAGGTGGGCTCGGACGCTCACCCGCAGCTGACCGGAGCGGACGTGTTCGCACCGGACGAAATCCTCGCCGCGCTCAACGGCTGGCTGCCGGAACCCGGGCGATGACCGGTTGGCGGGCCTTCGGCGCGAGCGTGCGCGGACCGGGGCACGTCGCTTCCGGGCTGCCCAACCAGGACGCTTGGGGCTGGACACGGCGCTCCTGGGGCGACGTCGTCGTCGTCTCCGACGGCGTCGGGTCCAAGTCAAAGGCCGAGTACGGCGCACGCGCCGCCTGCCGGGCGGTCCCGCGGGCGGTGCAGCACGGACACGAGGCCAGCAAGGCATCCCTCGCTGAGATCAAGGCGCGCTGGCTAGACAACGTCGCTCCCTTCGAACCGCGGGACTGTGCCGCCACCTGCCTCTACGTTGTGCGTCCGACGTCAGGCTCGATCACAGTCGGAGTATTGGGCGACGGACTGGTCGCGGTGACGAAAACCGACGGCGGAATCGAGTACGTCGAACACAGCAAGACCGGCAGTTTTGCCAACATCACGTCAGCGCTCTCGGACTCGACAGCCGAAGGCGACTGGCGAGTCGTGGAGTTCGAGCAAGACCAAGTGGAGTCGGTCACGCTGTGCACAGACGGCATCGCGGACGACTTGGAGATGGAGATGCGCTCGGCGTTCTTCCACAGCTGGATCGAACACACCTCCGCGATCGCGGACGTTACCGCCGGACGGCACCTCCGCACCTCCCTGCAACAGTGGCCAGTTCCTCGGCACACCGACGACAAGACGATGGCGTGTCTACGACGAGCCGACCCAGGAGCCTCGTCATGAGACCCAACACGCCCAGCCAGTACGTGATCGACGAGCACGGCAACCGCCACGGCCGCCACGACGAAGTGGCACGCGCCGGGCAAGGAGTCGTGTATCGGACGGCCGACCCCGGTCTGGCAATCAAGCAGCCCCTGAAACCCGGCACCGACCAACTCGACGACTCCAAAGACTTCGCTGCGCTGTTCCGGCGCATCCGATCACTACCGATCCCATCGCGGATCCCGATGTCGCTGCCGCTGGCGATCCTGCGCGACCAACCCGGGTACGTGATGCGGCTGCTGGGCTCGATGGAACCGTTTGACGTTCTCGATTGCCAGGACTTCGAGTCCTACATCGCGACTGGGTCGACCAAACGGCGCTTCTATGCGCTCTACCGGTGCGCTGCGATGCTGGCCCGGCTGCATGCGGCCGGCATCGTCTATGTCGATCTCTCCACCAACAATGTCCTCCTCGGACCAGGGGAGATGCCTGAGGTGTGGCTGATCGACACCGACAACCTCCGGGTCGAAGCGGACAACGGACCAACCGTGTTCACCCCGCACCTCGGCGCGCCCGAGGTGGTGCAGCGAACCGACAGCGCCCGTCCTCGCACGGACGCATGGGCCTTCGCGGTGCTTGCATTCAAGCTTTTGACAATGGGACACCCATTCCTCGGCAAGAGAGTGCTCGGTGCCCAGGACGAGGACGCCGGGTGGGACGCGGACCCGGTGGAGGACGGAGTCCCGTCCGACCGGGACGAGCAGGCGTACGCCGGATTGCTCCCGTGGATTCTGGACCAGGACGACGACTCGAACGCGGCAGACACCGGGCTTCCCGCTGAACTCGTCACCACCCCGCGCCTGCTCGCCCTCTTCCAAGAGACCTTCGGACCCGGTCGCACAAACCCGCACCGCCGACCAGCCGCATCCTTGTGGGCATGGGAGCTAGCCCGGGCCTTCGACACCTCGCTGACCTGCACCAACTGTCGGATGTCGTTCCTGTCCGACCAGCACGACAAATGCCCGTACTGCGAGGCACCCGCACCCCGACACGTCGTTGCCCGCGGTCCGTTCGGCGACAAGGTCTACCAGGGCGGGAAGGAGTCCATCGCAGTCCCCGCCCGCATCCTCGAGCCGTTCTCGCCGGACAGCGGGGACGACATTCGCTATCAGGTCGAGATTGACTTCGAGGCGGGCACAGCCCGACCCGTGCGTGGCACGGCAGACCTCCCGCCAGAGCTGGGCTTCGAGTTCCGAGGAAGTGGACGATGAAGTTCCAGGACATCCCCGCACCACTTTGCACTGCCCGGGTCGCACCAGTCGCGGGCGAAGAGCTGGCGGAGGGCCCCGTGCTCTCAGTGAGTCCGGTTGAGGAGCACCCCGGCGAGTTCGAACTGAGGACCCAGACCGGGCTGGTCCGAGTCACACCAACACACGACGCCGACGTGCACGTACTCAACGGAGAACTCGCCACAGGGCGGACCGTGCTGGCTCACCTGTTCAGCCCCGCCCCGGACGGCACGGCCGAACTCCACCTCAAGCTGTTCGCCGGGGCGCAGCACGAGATGGGCCGCCTGGAGATCGGCGTCGACGAGCGGGTCCTCAAGGCGGGCAAGAAGCTAGTCGCCATCCGGAGCCCCAGCGACGCACAAGTCTGCGACGAACTGTGGCACCGCAGCACCTACACGGTGGGAACCCGGAGCTACTTCTTCCTCACCGCCGGCGAGGCAGCCAAAGAGGATCTCGAGGGCGTGACGACGCGGCGGGCCTTCGCGCTCCAGGGTGACGGCGTCCGGTTCGCAGTAGAGGAGTACATCCGCCCAGATAGCGCCACCATCTTCCTGGCAAGCAAACTCACCCCACGCCGGACCACGGATCCGGCCGTGCGCCTGGCCCGGGGAACCCTGAAGCTCCTGGACTGGACAGCTGCAGGAGCGCTTGGTGTCCTCGCGTCGGCCGAGCTGACCGAGCTGATCGCCAGCGAAGGCAGCTACCTCAAGAAGTGGGACGAGTACGGGGCGATCGAAGGCGACATCTTCCTCGAACGCGCCAGGGCCGTCGGGAAGTTGAGGATCGTGTCGACGGCCAGCACCAGGAACGGGAGCGTGGAGGTCGGCGCGGAGGTGCTGTCAGTCGAGCAGGCCCGCGCCCTGGAAGGGATCACCCAGCTCGAGCTCACAGATGAGCTACCCAGCTACCTGACCAATCCGCAACTGACCTGGTCCGAGTACTCCCACGAGCTCTCCGAGGAGTCCCGATCCGGAGGCCGACGTGCCGGACACGAGACGCTCGTCGTCCCAGTCGAGTCAGTGCGCGGCAGCACGGTCGAGCTACGACTTGACGACCCACCCGGCCATCAGTGGCTGATCTTCCCGGTCGCCAGCGAGGTAGCTCAGATCAGGCGACGGATGGATGCGCGCAAGAGAATCCTGAGCGGCCGGTCCGCCAACCCGAACCTCGGCCTGCTCATCGAGGAAGGGGGGCAGCTAATCCCACGCACGAAGACCGCACCGATCAAACCCCTGTCCTCGTTCGTCCGCGCCAAGGTGTTCCGCAACGACCCCACGCCCAAACAGCTGGAAGCCATCGAGGTGGCGCTGAACACCCCCGATATCGCCCTCATCCAAGGGCCACCAGGGACTGGGAAGACCACGGTGATCACGGCGATCGTCGAGCGGCTGAACGAACTCGCGGACAAGCGAAAGCACAACATCAAGGGCCAAATTCTGATGTCCGGCTACCAGCAGGACGCAGTCGAGAACCTGATCGGGCGGCTCACCGTCAACTCACTCCCCACACCGAAGTTCGGCCGGCGATCGAACGAGAAGGTCGACGTCCAGTCGGCCTCAGATCGACAGTTGGAGGAGTGGTGCACCCAGGTAGCCACCAGCCTCCGAGAGGCAACCCCTGACCTGGCCATCTCCGCGGAAGAACAGAGGATCCGCACCCTCTGCATCCAGTACATCAAGGCACCATCGACGGTCCTTGCGTCGAGCCTCCTGGCCGCGGCCGCGGCACTGCCGCTCCGGACGCTCGGGGAGGACCTCCACGCAAGACTCGTAGCGCAACTGCAACGCCTCACCGAGGAGCAGGCCGTGGCCTCGAGTCCCGAGACCACGCTCCGACTTGTCCGTGGCCTCCGAGTCAGACCGGAGAGCTTCGCCGACGACGGCCCTGCGCGCGCGTACGACGTCCGCGACGGCCTCACTGAACTGCTCGACGAGACCCAACGCGCCCTGCTGAACAGGGCTGTCACCTGGACCAAAGTGGAACCGCCGCCCTTCCTCGCCGAGCTCAACACGCTCAAGGGTGAGTTGCTCACCCGGCTCACACCAGCCCCCGCCTTCCGAGTCGAGAAGGCCCGCGACGTAGTCGTCGAACTCATCCGGGACACGCTGGCAGCGATCCGCGAGCGCGGAACCACCGCCCAGGACGGCAGGACCGCAGCGCTGAGCGAGTTCCTCCACGAGCTCGAGAACAACCCCCAGGGCTGCGCGACGAGCGTTCGCGACTTCAGCCTCGCGTTCGCCGCCACCGTCCAGCAGAGCGTGGCCAAGTCGATGCGGGACGCCAAGGGCGTCGCGGCGAACGAGTCCTTGACCTACGAATGGGTCATCGTGGACGAAGCTGCCCGAGTCGGCCCGCGCGACCTGATGATCGCCCTGGAACAGGGCAAGCGCACCATCCTCGTCGGCGACCACCGGCAGCTGCCGCAACTCCTCGACCAGAACGTCGCCGATCGCCTGGAACAGGGTGACGAGACCGGAAACGGCGCGGAGTGGCTCAAGAAGAGCATGTTCGAATACCTGTTCGCAGAGCGGCTCAAATCGCTCGAGCAGCAGGACGGGGTAGTCCGCCGGGTGACGCTCGACCGTCAATACCGAATGCACCCGATGCTGGGCGACTTCATCAGCCGGACCTTCTACGAGAGCCAGAACCCCGACGAGAGGTTCGAGCCCGGGCTGCCGGCGAGCCACTTCACACACAACTTGCCAGGCACGGATGGACGCTGCGCCGCCTGGATGAACGTCGGCGGTCAGCGGACCAGTTCCGGCAAGAGCGCAGTCAACATTGCCGAAGCCGAGGCGATCGTCGAGAAGGTCGGCGCATGGATGGACTCCGACGCTGGGCAAGACCTGACCTTCGGCGTCATCTCGTTCTACCGCGCCCAGGCGGACTACATCCGGCACCTCCTGGCGGATCGGCACGACCCCAAGCGGCTGCTGGTCGGGACGGTGGACTCCTTCCAGGGGCGCGAGTTCGACGTCGTGTTTCTCTCGGTCGTCCGGTCGGCCGGCGCTTTTGGGTTCCTCAAGCTGCAGAACAGGCTGAACGTGGCGATGAGCCGACAGAAGCGGCTACTGGTCGCGGTCGGCGACTCCCGGTACTTCGACACCCCCGAGGCCGCACGTGACGTCCCGGGCCTGCACGCGTACCTTCAGCTCTGCCGTACCCAGGGAGTAGTTCTCTGATGGTTGCCAAGGTGCTCGACTTCACCCGGCGCGAGCAGACCGCCGACGTCGTCGGCAAGCCCCGCGAGCTGCTAGTCCGTTGCGATGGGTACCGGGTCACCCTCCCGACGTCACGGTCGGGTGAGGTCCTGGAGAACCCCTTCGAACGCGTGGTCCTCCGCCTCCTCGACCTGAGGAGATACGACGTGGAGGGGCTGGTTTCCGAGACCCGTCTTCCGGGCGACCTGGTCAGGTTCATCCTCCTCCGCCTAGTGGACGAGGGATACCTCGACCAGCGCCACGACCTGCTCGACGCGGGCCGGGCAGCACTCGACAAACTCGACCGGGCCGGGTCGGCGGCGGTCGAATACAGTACCCATCTCGTCTTCCGCGAGCGGATCAGCGGCACGTTGCTGCCCATGCTGGTCTCCACCAATGATCTCCCGCTCCTCGAGGCAGAGGACGGCGACCAGCTTGCGATCTTCGTCGGCTCGAATGCCGCGAACGCCGGTCGCCAGAACTCCACCAGGCCGATCTATCCGAGCGTCGTCGGGCGGAAGCCGGTCTCGAACGCGGCACCGGTACCACGGGAGATCGAGGCGGTGCTGGCGCGGATGAGCCAGCGCGCCCGAGTCCTCGGGACATCTGGCCAGACTCGCTCTGTGGGTCAAGGGATTCTGATCACTTCCGAACCGGAGCCGTACCTGCTGCGCTGCAAGCAGGTGATCCAGAAGTTCGACGGCGACTGGCGCATCACTGATCCGTTCGGGCAGGGCTACTCCGTCGACCTCGAACGGGCCTACCGGGAGCTCGTGGACCGGGACGAGGACGAAAGCACGAAACTCCTCGCTTGGCAGAGCCGGATCGCATCCCAGGCTGCCCCCCGCCCGAGTGATGCCCCAACGGTCCCCAGCTACGGGGACCCGCGGAACATCCAGCTCTACCCGGATCTGGTCCGATCATTGCGGCTGGCGCAGTGGTATGGCGCCGTGGAGTGGGCGCTGTTCTACCTCAACCAGGGCAACGATCTCACCCAAGCCGTTCAGCTCGCGAAAGTACAGACGTCTCCCGCGAACGAGAAAGCAGTTCTTGAAGCGGCGCAGGACCTGGGCTTCGCCGCCAATGCCCAGCTCCTACGTGGGCTGGTCGACCTCCGGGCCGGCAGGATCAGCGCTTTCCAGGAGGGGTCCGCGGGGATGGCGACCGTGCTGCCGCTGGCCGTCCTCAGCGCGTCCCAGAACCCGGGGCATCCACTGCTGGGGCTGGCCGACGAGATGCCGGAGCTTGTCGAGGTCGTGGCCTTCCTCAAGAGCCAGCGCGATGACGAGCTCCACCACAAGACCAACGCTCCCAAGGGTGACGGTCCACTCCCATCACCCCTGGACACCTGGACCCAGCAGCTCGTCCGGACCCTGCTGCCGACGTTCAATTTCGACGGGGACGTTGAGAACACCCTGCCCCGATCAGCCTCAGTCGACGATCGCCTCGACGCTCGTCTGAAGCTGCAATCGGAGTTCGGCCGCGCCGTGTTCGGCAGCTGGCCGAGCGAACTCCAGGACAACCTGCTCGACTCCGAGCTCGCCTGGCTGGCGCTCGGCGGCGACGAACCTTCGGACGCCAGCACGTTCGTCAACCGGCTGGCTACCGCTACGCAGAGCGCCTTCCGGCACGCGCTCGACCGGATGCCTCTCGGCACGCCGGTCGAGGGTGACTACGTCGCGATCGCGGCGGACCGCGCGGAGCGCCACGGATTCGGCCCGCTGCCTGACAGCGTGCGAGCGGTGCCGACCCGGAGAGTCGAGAAGTCGTTGTACGGGGGGCAGGGAACGCTCGGATCCGTGATCGCCGCGTACCTGGTTCGCGCGGACGAGACCGACCTCACCAGGCTCGAACGACACAGAGAGATCCTGCTGCGCGACCTCGACCGGTTGATCAAGCTCAGAGGGCACGGCAACCGACGCGTCGAAACCGACCACCAGGAACGCGACTCCTTGCGGCAAGGCATCTACACCATCATCCGATCACTGTTGGAGAGCTAGCGCCATGACGACTGACGACGAGCGACCCGCCGAGCACAGAGAAACCACGGAGGACGCCGCGGCCCGAACCGTCGAGATGGAACGGCTGGCCGGGGAGCTCGAGCGCAAGCGCGTCGAGCTCGACCAGCGGGAAGTCAGCGTCAGCCTGCTCGAGAACGACGCCCTGGAGCGCGAGGCCGACCTGGCGAAGCGCGACGCCGCGCTGGCCGAGCGGGCCGCGGACCTGGTCAAGCGCGACGCCGACCTCGTTGCGCGTGACACCGACCTCGTGAAGCGCGACGCCGATCTGGTAACGCGCGACGCCACGCTGGCCGAGCGGGCGGCGGACCTGCTCAAACGTGAGGCAGACGTCGGTGAGCGCGAGACCGTCGCCAACGGCGGCTTCGCCCAGCAGCGGGTCGAACTGGCCGCCGAGCTCGGCAAGCAAAGGGACGACACCCAGCGGGATCTCCTCACGTGGCAGGTCACACGGCGCGCGGACGCCGACGCCGAACTCGATGCGCACATCCAGCGGCGGCTGGCCGACTTGGCCGCGGAGGTCGACGCGGAGCGCGCGAATGCGCGGGCCCGGATCGCCGACGAGCGAGCAACCTCGGAGCAGGAGCTCGCCGCTGAGAAGGAAAGGCACAAGCTCCTGGCGCAGGCGGTGGAGAAGAAGGACGGTGAACTCTCTGCCAAGGAGGACCACCTCGCCGGAAAGGACCAGGAGCTCGAGTTCAGGGAGAGCCATCTCCAGGAACGTTGGGAAACAGTCGAGGACGAAGCAGAGAGGCGCACCGCAGAGCGTGTGCAGTCGTTCGCAGCGCGCGAGCAGCAGGTCGTGGCGGAGACCGAGCGTCTCCGAAGCGAGCTGAGGGCTCAGTGGGACCTGGTCAGCGCCTTCGACGACCTGAGTCGCCAGCTTGGCGGCCGGCCCGCCGAGGTCGTGTTGGAGGACTTGAGAGTCAAGGCAGCGGAGATCGCGCGCCTGAAGGAGGCCCTAGCCAAGCACCCGGCGCCCGAGATCGCCTCGCGGCTCAAGGACCTGGAGAAGGCGAACTCCCACCTGGTCGGCGAGCTGAAGAAGACGCAGGATTCCCGGGCGAAGGACGAGGAGAAGCTCCGGGTCGCCCAGGACCTGCGGCTGCAGGTGTCCGAGGTCGACGCGGAGAACCGCAGTCTGACCAGGATCAACGAGCGCCTCACTGCAGAGGCGACCGAGGCGACCAGCGAGCTTTCCCGACTGCGTGCGGCGTACCAGGGCCGGCAAGAGGCAGAAGGTCGTACGAAGGAGATCGAGCGTGCTCGATTCGACGTGGACGCTGTCGGTGTGCAGCCCCATCATCCTGAGGGCGGCATAGACGAGGTTGCCTGGCTTGACGCGATCAGCGGGCGTTGCGTTTCGCATGGGCTGCGGTTTCCTGAGCGCATTCTTCGCTCCTTCCACACGGCCTTGAAGACAGCTGAGTGGTCGCCGCTGACCGTGCTCGCTGGTGTCAGCGGCACCGGCAAGTCCGAGCTGCCCCGGCTGTACTCGCACTTCGGCGGCATCGTCTTCGACCACATCTCCGTGCAGCCGAACTGGGACAGTCAGGAGGCGATGCTCGGCTTCTTCAACTCGATCGACAACCGGTTTGACGCTCAACCGCTGCTGCGGTTCCTCGCGCAGACGCAGAAGAAGCGGACCGAGGACTACCCGGGCCTCCGGGACAACGTTGCCCTGGTACTCCTCGACGAGATGAACCTGGCTCACCCGGAGCTCTACTTTGCCGAGTTCCTGTCGACCCTGGAACTTCGGCGAGGCTACAAGGGGAACAAGGGACCCAGCCTCGCGGTCAAGATCGGTGCTGGCCTGCCCGAGTACCAGCTTCCGCTCGGCAGGAACGTGCTCTGGGCCGGCACGATGAACCAAGACGAGACCACAAAGTCACTCTCCGACAAGGTGGTCGACCGCTCGATCATCATTCACTTCCCCCGCCCGACCACACTCGAGCGGAGGAAGAGGCAGGAAACCCTCGACGAGTCGAACCGCGGAGTTCCGCTGCACCGGCGCACCTGGGAGGACTGGTGCGTGCGCGAGGTCGAGTTCGGGGACGAGATCCAGCCATACAAGAAGTTCGTCGAGAACATCAACGCGGCGCTCGCCACGGCAGGACGGGCGATCGGGCACCGGGTCTGGCAGTCGGTGGAGTACTACATGGCCAACTACCCGACGGTGCTGGCGGCCCAGCGGAGCGGTGACGAGGACGCGCTCGGGGACGCAATGCACGTCGCCTTCGAGGACCAACTCGTCCAGAAGATCATGCCGAAACTCCGCGGTATCGACACTCGAGGCGCGACCAGGACGGACTGTCTGGACCGGATCGAGTCGTTGGTCGTCTCCGAGGGAGTTGGCGGAAGGACTTTCAACCTGGCACGGGACTTCAAATTGGCCAACCAGCTCGGCTACGGCCAGTTCATCTGGCAGTCCGCCAACTACCTAGAGGGCAGCGCTGAGGCTGCCTCCGAGAGCGTGCCGACCGCAGACTGATGAACCTCGAAGACCTGTACACAGGTGCTGGTGCTGAAGCGCCTCACGGTGCTCGGTGCCGGGCCTTGCTGTCCCAGACGCACTGGTTCGCCAGCGTGGCCGAACTCGACCCGCGGACCGGCTATGCCCTCCCGCTGCCGTTGTCCACCACGCTTCGGCGGATCGGGGCACTCGGCCGAGAAGCCTGGGCCTTTGATGGTGACGAACCGCCGCGCGACCGACTTTGGCGGATCGCGCAGCACGCGCAACCGGCTCTGCTGCTGCTGCTGCACAACCTCGGCGAGTCCCCTGCGCGAGAGCGGGCGGTGCTGCCGATCAGATCGGTCCGCGAGCTCGACCAGGCAAGCTTCATGGCGCTCTCGCGCCGGCCGGGCCGCACCGTCAGGGAGAAGCTGGCCAGCAAGCCGTACCTCCAGGCGGTGCGGCACTACCAGTCAATCGACCTCCCTCAGAATCGCCTGGTCAAGGCGTTCTGCCTGCGGATGTCGGAGCTCCTATCCCTGCGCGAACAGTCCTTCGGCTACCAGGACGACCTGCTCCCGCGGATCGACTCCTGGCTCCGCTCGCCGCAAGCAGAACAGATCGGTCGATGGGAGAACCTCCCGCCGAACAACACCCTGCTCTCGCACCGTCAGTACCGCGCGGTCTGGGATGCCTGGCGGTGGCTCCAGACCCTGGACGACGACGTTGCCCGGGACTGGGAGTCTTTCGACGAGCGCCAAGCGCTTGTCGAAGTGTGGACCGACCTGGCCCGATCGAGGTTCGCCGACCAGCCGCTCGCGTTCGATATCGACAAACTGAGCATTGAACCCTGGGATCGCCTCCAGCGGATCCCGGCGGACAGCGCACCCGAGCATCGCTCGTCAGGTCCGCTCGCCGACTCCGCGGCCTGCATCGACCTCGTACCGCTCTTCCCGCGGTACGCGATCTCGGGCCCCCCGACGACACCCGCGCCCTTCCCCCTCCTCTGGCAGCACTGGGAGTCCAGCGATTCCCACGACAAGGCGCCAGTGGACATCGAACTGATCGATGCCGAAGGAGTCTGGAACCACACGGAGGCCACCACGGTCAGCGCAACGCTGCTCTTCGAGGACAACGCCGTCCCCTCCGACCAACTCGACCGGGCCGCTCGATCGATGGCAGCGACGTTGAAGAGCGAGTTCCGTCACGGGACGCTGCACTGGCTCGCGCCCGACATCGCCAACGACTTCACCCTTGAGGTCCTGCGGCGCAACCTGAACTCACAGTTCGCTGACGCGCAGCCGCTTCCGCGCAGCGTGGCAACGATCTTCGCGCAGCTCGACCTCAGCAGCGTCAGCCCTAACTTCGCCGTGGTCGTGCTGGACTCGTTCGCCGGTACCCGGTACGCCACCAAGCTGGTCGCGCACCTCGATGAAGAACTCAGGGAGCGAAGCCCGGATACCTACGGAATCTGCTGGGAGCGCGAGCCCTCCGTCAGGTTGGGCGTCGTCAAGAAAGCTCCGTTCCCACTCTGGCGCCTGAACGCCACAGGGACTTGGCGCCCACCGACGGAAGCCGTGCCCGCGGTCCCGGACGATGTTGCTCAACTCAAGCGCGACCCCCTTGTGGGGGCGTTCGATCTCTACCTGGCCGCAGGAGACGAGCTTCCCGCGGGGGGTGTCCGCTTCGGCGAGCTCCAGCGCCTCGCTGGCACCGTGCCGCTGTGGCGTGACCACCTCCCGGAACTGAGCATTGAGGTGATGTCCCAGGGGGTGCGCCACGACTTCGCCCTCGTGTCGCGAAAGCAGCGTGTCGCCGTTGATCCGCGCAGGGGAGTGCGCACCCACATCCCAATTGACGCGCGCTTTGTCCTCCCGCCGGGCCGGAGCGAATACCGGTTCCAGCTTGTTCAGGGAGGTCAGGGAGGCGAACTCGAGTACGACGCCGTCCTACGGTCCCAGGCGTTCCCGCGTACCGAGGAGACGGAGTGCAGGCTGGAACTCACCTACGAGTACGGCGCCGACGACCCATACGTCCTCCGGTTCACCCCAGTCGACGCGAGCTTCGCACCGGTTCGCGCGGCCTGGAGGGCGGTGTCCGACCGCCCGCCGGTTGACGTAACGTCGCTCCCGATCCCGCCGTTCCCGCCGGCCGGGTCGTGGGCCGAACTCGAGCATTGGCCGAGGGACAGGCCCGGCCCTAATGGTGAGACCACGTCAGACCTCCTGGAGTGGGCCGAGAGCGCATTCGCCTCGTTGGACGACACGAACGCCCTGTTCCCCGACCGGGTCACAGGCGAGTTCTATGAGGGCCGACTAGACCACGACGGGAACTTCTTCTGCAGCGTCCTGGTCGACGGAGAGAACGTTCACTGCCATTCGAGGAACTTCTCCGAGCTGATCGACGGATCGACTTTGAGTGCCGGTGATCCGGTGTTCCTCGTTGTCAACCGTCAGCAAGCCAACGGACCGGGAGGCAGGGACCGGCTCTCCGGTAGGCAGGTGACGTTCTCGACTTTCGCGCCGCCGGGCCTCGTCGATGAGCAGATCAGGCAGGAGATCTCCAAAGCGCGCTATCCCACGTACACGATCTGGAACCACGGCCGTTCGATCGACGATGCCGACTGCCCTGCGGGTTTCCGGCATGCCGTGCAAGATGCGATCAGCAACGCCGAGCGCCTGATCGCCGAGACTGAAACCCCGGACTTGAAGTCTGAACTGACCGCGCTGCTGAGCCGGATGCACAAGGACGCCCCGGAGAGCATCCACCGCGATCTACTGAGCGTTGCCCGCCGGGGACGCGGCGCCGGGATGCTCGACCTGTCGTACGGCCTCGGGGACTGCTCACTCCCGTGGCAGCACGGGGCGCTGAACTACCTCGCCAACAACCCGGAACCCGACGTTCGAGCGCTCGCGGTCGTGCTCTGGCGGTCGAGTGAGCCGGTGCACATGCTGTCGGTCGACCAGGTCGACAGCCTGCTGAGGCACATGGCCAAGTCGTTGCCCAGTGCGCTCGAGGAGGTGTCACGCAGCGCGCTTCGCCAGTCGAACCGTGCGCGGAATCTGAAGGGCGCGCCCCCGGACCAGCGACAGCTGGAAACCGCGGTTCGCAAGGCACTGGCAGGGGCGGAGCTGTTGCTGGCACTCCTGCGGACCCGTGAGTCCGACGACATCCGGATGAAGAGCATCCTGTCGCCCGACAGCGAGCACGGGAAGGCATTCATCGCAATCGTCGACCAGGCAATCAAGGTCTTCGCGGAGAAGCGGTACGAGCTCCACTCCCGGGTGACCTTCGAACTGAGCAAGCCAGCGGAGTCCGCCCAGGTCCCGGACCTGCTGTATGCCTTGCGCCTTTACCTGACTGGCGACGACGGAGCGTCCGCAATCCGCATCGCCGGCGTCTCTGATGATGGCTAGTCAAGACGCCGAACGGCACCTGACTGGGTCACGTTGTCCACAGGGCGATGGTGCCGGGCCGGTGACCTGAGGTGATGTGCTGGATTCTGTGGACTTAGTGCCTGCGCAGGGCACTAAGTAGGGTCTCGTGGGTGGCGTGGGTTCGGCGGAGGACGGCGGGCTGGCGTTCTTCGACCGGTCCCGCACGAGCAACGGCCCCCCGAGGCGATCAACGGAAGGCTCGAGCACCTACGCGGCTCAGCTACCCGAACCTCACCAACTACATAGCCGCAGCCTGCTCGAGACCGGCGACCTCAGGCATCAACTAGGCCGTCGATTGGGGTGAGTTGGTTTGGCGAGCGGGTTTTCGCCAGCAGGCCCTCGGGATTTCGCCGATGTGGTTGCCGAGCTCGTCGCGGACGACCTTCGTGCGCGTGGCCGAGTCCCAGCGGACGACGAACATGCCGCGGCGGCTGTAGAGCTCCACGAGGTAGTCCGCGGCGCAATTGACCTCGTCGGTCTTGCGCGCGATGTCAGCGTGGCGCGAGCGCTCGTACTCGCCGATGACGGTCCCGTCCGTGGTGATCTCGAGGCGAAAGAGCATGTCGGAGATCGGTTGAGCCTCAACGACGAGGGGCATGGGGCTCCGATCAGTCGAGTTGGACGGTTCGGCCGGACCCTAGCGCTCAATGCCGACGGTCGTGAACTAGTTCGGCGTGTCCAGGACGAGAAGCCCTCCTCGACGCGATCGTCGAGCACGCCGCAAGGCACTAAGGCGTCTGACCCAACTCAGGTCTGATGATGGCGAGTCAAGACGCCCAACGGCAGCTCAAGCTCCGTGAACAACGCCTACGTCAAGCCAAGCGTTTGCTCGGGGAGTGATTCCCCAATGCATGCTTCTGCCCGAGCTCAACCGTCGCCTCGGCTACGCCCCACAGCGGTTACTGGAGCCCTTCCTCCTCGACGATCCACTTGGGGAGCCAAACGCTGTCGGACTCGATGTAGGCGAGTTGCTCCGCCCGGGGCATCGCCGCCCACAGGGCTCGTGCTACAGACCTTGCTGCACTGCCCTCGCGCATGTAGTGATCGGCCGCGGCCCGCACTTCGGTGAACTCCAGCTCCCGCTGTCGCAGCTCCTGCTCCTTGTCGGCGAGTTTCTTGCGCAGATCGTCATTCGGCGCCAGCGGGGCGCCACGATCGACCTCGACCTCGACCTGCATCGACTGCTCGAGCCAGGCGCGGCGCGACAGGACCACGTTGTTGCGCTTCCTGTCGAGCTCGATGATCCTCGCCTCGAGGACCTTGCCGACGTACGGCTGGAGGTCGCGGACGCGACGCATCTCCACCAGCGAGTCGGGCAGGAAGCCGCGCAGCCCGATGTCGAGGATGAGGCCGCCCTTGACGACCTCGATGACGGTGCCGGTGACGACGCCGTCCTCCTCCTTGATCTTCTCGATCGTGCCCCAGGCGCGCTCGTACTGTGCGCGCTTCTTGGACAGGATCAGCCGGCCTTCCTTGTCCTCCTTCTGGAGGACGAGGGCCTCGACTGCGTCGCCGACGTTGACAAGGTCTCGGGGGTCCACGTCGTGCTGGACCGACAACTCACGCGCGGGGATGAATCCGTAGGTCTTGGAACCGATGTCGACAAGGACAGCGTTGCGGTCGACCTTGACGATGGTGCCCTCGACGATGTCGCCATCGTTGAAGAGCTTGATGGTGGCGTCGATCGCGGCGAGGAAGTTCTCGGCCGAGCCGATGTCGTCGACGTGCCGTTCGTTGGGGCTCACCTGCTCCCTCGCAGACTCGGTTTCGTCGCCGAGCCTATTACGTCATCCCAGAAAAGGCGCGCGTTCGGGCTGATCACGGACGCAAGACTGACCGGGCCTCTGCGCCCCCCATTGACTGAGCGTGCCGGGCCGATGGATGTCAGGTTCGCGACGCGATCACCGTCCCCAACCCGTGGTTTCACGATCGTCGGACAACAGCGAGGGGGCGGATCGGCTGGACGGCGACCGAAGCCGAAGCGCGACCAGGCGTGCCGCAGGTCGGTCGCGCGCTCGGGTGCCGAGGCAGTCGCGGGGGGATCGACGCGTGTCGGGAAAGTCGATCGGGCTCCCGTACTCCTTGAGATCGGATTGCCGCTTGCCGATCCAAGTAGCGACAGGCGTGAGGCCAGATTGGTTCGTGGATGGGACGGGGCATTGATCGACACAGTCAGGCTTTCCCTGAGGCTGGGAAACGATGCACGTGGTCATGGCCGATTCGGCCCGTTCACGGTGGAGCCCGACGCGGAGATCTTGATCGGTCGCGCAGCGCGCAGGGGCCTGCGGCTCGTGGACGAGTGGGTGCCTCGCGACCTGGTGCGACTTCGACCAGCAGGGGAGCAGTGGCTTCTCGTCAATGGGCCTAGCGCAGCTGTTCACGTCCAGAACAAGTGGGTCACGACTCGCCTGGAGGAGCGGTGGGTCGGAAAGGGCGAGGCTCGGCGCCGTTCTGAGGTCCAGGTCGGCGTCGAGTTCAAGAAGGGGGCCGTAATTGCGCTGCCACCCGGCAGGACGATCGCTCGGTGGACCATCTTCGACGACGACATCTGGATGAGTGTCAACATCGGTGGCTCCCAGCACGACGCTGCTGGTCTGCCATTGCCTGCGCTGCGCGCAGAGTCGTCATCGGTAGATCCCAGGTCGATGACCTTCACGCACATCGGGGGTCGCAGCGTAAGGCTCGCGCCCGACCAGCGCAGGGCGATGGCTGTACTTTTCCGACACCAGCTCGACGATAGGCCGCGCCCGAGGAACCTCGAGGCCGGAGCAGCAAAGGAGCTCGGGATCACCGAGGATGCGCTCAAGAAGCGGATCCGGCGCGCGCGTGCCGCCGTCAACAAGCACCGCGATGCCGAAGCCCAACTCGACGATCTGGACGAGTTCGGCGCCTACCTGATCGAGACGTCCCGCATCGTCACAGCTGACGATCTCGCCTTGGACTGACGTCCCCTAGGGGTCGGCCCCGAAGAGCGCCCTTTTACTTGAATGGCCTTGTGCCGGTCAAGTGGACCGGTGAATCGGAGGGCACGATGAGTACGACAACGCTTGCAGCTGAGCCGGGACACCTGGTGCAACTGCGACCCGCCGCCGCGGCTGATCTCCTCGAGGACTGGTACGGCTCCCAGGACGACGACGAGTGTCTGTGGTACCCCGCGATCGATCGAAACGTCGACCAGATCGCGGCTGGCGACCTGGTCTACTTCTGGGTCAGCGGAGCCGGCGACGCCGCCGGACTGGTCGGAGTCGGCGTCGCCACAGGGGAGTTCGAGGAACTCGAGCACGCTCGCAACTACGCCGACCCCGAAGGGCTGCGCTCGCTGCGCAACTCCGCGGAAGTGAGTGTCGTGTGGGTGACCGACAAGCCCGTCATCACCCGCACGGAACTGAAGCGTCTCGATCTGTTCATCGACTTCGACCTGTTCAGGATGCCGCGACGGGCGAACGCGTTCACCGTCACCCGCGAGCAGGCGGCCGTCTTCAATCAGCGACTGACGGCGGTGATCGGCTGATGCGCACCGTCCGACTGAACCGCGACGAGCTTGTCTCCAGACTGCAGGCGAACCGCGACAACCACCGAGCCATCTTTGAGCGGGCCGTCGAGGGCTACCGCGAGCGATGGGTCGAGGAGCTCGAACGCCGCCTTCGAGACGTGCGCCGCGGCCGGGAGATCAACCAATACTTCAGCCTTCCCGAGCCTGAGGACCACACCGACGACTACGACCGCGTCCTGACGATGGCACGGATGTCCGTCGACGAGGTGATCGAGCTCAAGGAGGACGAGGTCGCGATGTTCGTCATGGACCAGTGGTCGTGGAAGAGCTCGTTTACACGGACAACCACGATGTACGACGGTGGTGCTCGATGAGCGCGGGCACTCATCACGCGAACGCCAGCCAGCTCACCGCTAACCTCTGGATCGGCGGCGACTTCGAGGTAACCGACCCCGACCTGGCGGCCCTCCAGGTCGCCGAGCTCGTCGCTGCGGGACTGAGCGACGTCGTCGACTTGCGGCTGGAATGGGACGACGAGGACTGGTTCGCCCGGCGCTGGCCAGCCCTGGAGTACCGGTGGCTCGGCGTCGACGACGCCGGTCAGCGCATGCCTGGTCAATGGTTCGACGAGGGCGTGGGGCTCATACTCAGCCGCATCGAGGCCGGCGGTGTCGTCCTGGCTCACTGTCACATGGGCATCAACCGAGGGCCGTCCATGGGCTTCGCCGTGCTGCTCGCCCAGGGTTGGGACGCGATCGAGGCGCTCGACGTGATCCGGGAGGCACGACCCATCGCGTACGTCGGGTACGCCGAGGACGCACTCAACTGGTGGCTGCGCAAGCAGGGCGCCAGCCGCGCCGACCGCGCTGTTGCTCGCCGGCGCATCGCGCAGTGGCGTCGGGACAACCACCTCGACGTCAACGCCGTCATCCGGCGGATCCGGCGCAAGGAGACCGCGGCCAAGCCCGCCGCATGACGGACCAAGGACGACCGCCGAGACCGCCGCTCTCGGCGGTCGCCTCCCAGGCCCGCAACGACCCCGTCCTGGGTGTCGACAAGAACATGAGTACCCCGACAGAAAGCTGCACGACATGGATGTACTCGACGACGTCGAGACTGAGGAGTACCGGTTCGCGGACCGGCACACCGCCGCCCGAGCGTGGGCCATCGCCGCGGACCTGTGCGAACGGGACGACCGGCTGCGAATCGTCAGCGTCATCAACGAGGAGCGCGTCCCGCTGCTCATCGTCTACGACCCCGTCACCGATCTGCGCATCCAGTTCGACATGGTCGCCTGGATCCTGATCCCCGACCCCGACGGTCAGCTCCACTGCCTGTACTGGGACCAGGTGTTCGCCATGGAGCACGACGACGTCGTCGAGCACATCCGCACAGTCGCCCTACTCCGCAGATACGCGTACTTGCCGCCCTCGCCCATGGCCCCGCACGTGCTGACCTACCTGACGTTCGCCTCGCTGCTGCGCGCCGGCGTCCATGACCGCGACGGCTGGCAGATCCGACTGGTCACCGCTGCACCACACGACCCCGACACCACCGACGACGACCTGCTCGACCTCTTCGCCGGCAAGGACCATCTCTGGACCATCCTCGAGGAAGACCTGGACGAGCAGATCCAGCACGGGGCGACCCGCTATGTCGAACCGGTCTGGTGCCTGTACCGCGGCCTCGAGCCCGTCGCGCTGACCAACACCATCGACGGCACCTGGTACACCCGACACCGCAGAATCGCCCCGACTGCCCCGACCGCCCGCGGGCAGGCCGCCGCGGTCCTCGCCGCCACGCAGGAAACCCCGCCAGACCGGACCCAACCCGTCCTCCGACCCAGAACCCTCAAGAACGCGGACCTCGGCTTCTGGTGCACCATCGGCTTTGATGAGGAGACCCGATGAACCACCCCGTCCTGCGCGAGGACCTCGAGCTCGAGCACCCCGCGCGCCCCCACATGGTCGCCGCGGCATGGGCGATCGCGGCCACCGTCACCGAGCACTGGGCAGGCGTGCACCTCGAAGCACACTCCGGCGAGCGGTACCTCACGATGGCGACCGCACCCGGTCAGCCCCCGCTCGTCACCTTCACCGACACGGGCATTACGATGGCCCGCGAACCGGAGACCGAGAGCCTCGACTGGTTCAACGTGTTCGCCGAGCCGTTCCCCACCACGACCGGCGACGTCATCGTCGACGCGTTCGCCCCCACCGAACCGCGCACCGACACCCCACACGACGTCATCGCCACCCGACTCATCGCCCACCTACTCGCTCACACCGTCGACCACGTCGCCGCCTACGGCATAGGCGGCGACTCGCTCCGCGGCTGGGACGTGACCTTCGACGACGAAATCGTGCTGTCCATCGACTCCACGACGATCACCGCGCACAGCGACCCACCCCGCCGCCTGAACCTCGCTAGCGAGCTCAAGCTCGCCGGCGGCGACCACTTACTGCTCGCCTACCGCGTGCTCGACCTCGCTGACGCAACGGGATGATCGCGACGGCGAAAGGCCCAGCGAAGTCGGGCCGTGCGAGCTGCCCGTGCGAAGGCACCGATGCCTCGGGTCGGCTCCGGCCCGAGGCATTCGAGGACGAGTAGGAGCTTGCGCCACGGTTCGCCAGTGGGTTCCTTCATCGCGATCGCTGTTCGTACGGTCACCCTCTGACTCGGCTCATGCTCTCCTGCGCCATTCGCGTAGACGGTACTGGCGGCGCGCCATGCCCGGCGGAACTCCACAGGCCGCGACATGTGTCCGGAACTCGCAGCCCCCGCTGAGAGGGCCCGGCGGTCGGGTGCGGGGCTAGGTGACCCGTCGGTGGGTGGTCGTGTGCGGTTTCGCTGCGAGAGCGTCGTGTTGACCACGTCAACGGATCGGCCCGAATCGGGTCGGGACCGACCGATCCGCGATCACGGAGGTGCAGATCACACGTTCGCGACCGTCCGCCGAGTCTTGCCGAAGCGCCTTCGATTCCCTCCAACGGCTTCCGACGACTCCCAATGGTTCACGACAGGTTGCGACCGGTGGCGGGTCGTTGACTGGTGATCGCCTGCGATCATTCGCACGGTCGGGTGCACAACGCCTAGCTCATCAGCGTTCTTCCGAGCGACTATGAGGCGGGCCGATCACGGTGCGTCCGTTACACACTCCACCCGGTAGCGGTAACCACTTGCGCCTTTCCCCCACCGGGTCGACGTCCAGGGTCTCCAGGAATTTTTCCATGGGAAGGGTCGTCATTGGTCCAGTAACCGGGTCCCCAGTGCTCACCTTCGGGACAGGTGCCCATCTGATGAACCACAAATATGGAACCGATGGCTACAAACATGAACGCGAGAGCCGTTTCAAGCACCTGCCACGGATCGGTGCTTACAACCATCTTCCACTGCACACCTGTGGTCTTCACCTGCTCCCAATTATCTGCAGCCGCCGAGATGCCGCCAGGGATGTTCCATTCTTTGTCACTGAAACGGGCGGCGCGCCCCATTGCGCACCGTCCGTACTGCCGTCCGGGCCGAGATCAACGCTCACCGCGGTCCGGAGATCTTGATCCTGATGCGCCGCGGCGTCGTCCATCTGCTGACGCTGGCGCGAGGTCGATCACCACGGATGACCGGTGCCGCCATCCCGGCGCGGCGAGATAGGAGCATCCTGGACTCAGCCGTACGGCGGCCCGACGATTGGCCGCCTGCACGAACAGGGGCGCAATGCGTTCGGAGCGGGCATGTCTGTCCTTGGGATGGATGGCGGTGGGTCTCATCCTCGTCGCTGCCTGCACACGCGGCTCCGAGGAGCCGAAGCCGAGCGGGTCCAGCGCTACGTCCGGCGGCACAAGCGTGCCCGCCACCAGCGCTCCCGCCACAAGTGCCACCCGCCCCGGCGATCGCGAAGCCGCTCTCCCTGTCGGGCGCACCGCAGGACCGACCGGAGGCTGTCGCCGAGGCGTTCGGCTCACGGAGCGACGACCGCAACGCCGCGCTCACCGCGGCACTGGTCGAGACGCGCATGCCGATCATCAACGCCGACGGCGAAGCGCTGGCGCAAGGAGCGCCGGCGAGCTTGGTCTCCCGCACTGGCATGTGGCAGCGAGCACGGCAGCGTCGTCGGAGTTCTGGATCACGTTGCAGGACTTCGTCAGGCTGACCGAGCTGGCCATGGAGACGCCACGGCCGGTGCAAGCGACGGACGGCGAGGCGAAGTGGAGCGCTCTACCTGGCCTCGTTGAGGTTGGACCCCAGCGTTCGGTTCCTGCCGGCTCTCATCGACGCGACCAGTGAGCGCCTAGGAGGTTTAGGGGTCGGGTTCGGGTCGGTGGCCGACGTTCGGATGGACGCACCGACGCTGGAGGTCGTCCTTGGGACGCTGAGCCTGGCGCTGTGGGACGGTCGCGGGTGTCTACGCGTTCCTACAACAGGAATCGCAACGCGTCGTACGACGATCCAGGCTCCTGCGGACGTGGAGGGCCTTCCGGTGTAGGTCGTCGACCTCGGACCGGGGCGATGTTGGCGGAACCCTGGGGGATAGAGTGTGTGTGCGAGCGCGGGCGGGTGACAAACCGCCGGCTGGCCCCCTGAGTCGCGACTCTTCGGGTTCGCCTCACCAGCGGAAAAAGGGCTCCAGTGGCACCCGCTCGCGCATCGCTCAGGAGTCCTCGCCATCTGGGTTCCGTGTCGTCCTCGAACTCGACGCGTTCAGCCAAAAGACGATGTCTGCCGTGACCGGCAGTTCGAGCGCGCCGCGGAGTAGCGCGACGTGCGCACGGCTTCGTGAAGTGTCGACGTATTTCGTGTGGGCGAACCCGAACGCACCCCCGCCAGGCTGCGGGAGCTTGATGTCGTCAACCCAACGGCCGAACGTCGGCTGAAGCGGTCCGCCCACTGGGTCACCATGAAGGAAGCCAGTGTGCGGAAAGTAGAGATTGCTCCACCGGACGAGTGCGAACAACGCACCGTGGTCGGGGACCAGCACCGACCGGGGACGGAGACGGGGCTCACCCGGGATGCAATACCGATGGGTGTACGTGAACGCGGCTCTCATGCGTCCGGGCTTCGGGCTCCGTACAGGGGTTGTCTGGGGCGGGCAGGTTGGCATCGAGCGGTCGGCCACCAGCTGCTTGAACGGGGTGTGCTTGTCGGGGCTGAGCAGCCAGCGTGCGTGGGCGAGGGGAGAGCCGGCCGTCACCAGGTCGGAGACGAGCCAGCGGAAGCCGTTGCCGGTGAACTCGTTCCAGGCGGCGTTCTGACGCTCGCGCACGGTCGAAATGGGGGGTGGCTCGGCGGGCGAACTGCGTGGGTTCATTAGGTCCTCGACGGCACGAAGTGCCGGGGTCTTCATGGACTGCGCAGCCGCGTGAGAGCGGTTTCGACGGGTCCAGGAGTGCGCGAGGATGTCGTACGCGATCACGCTGCCCAGGCTGTGCCCGTACATGATGATCCGGCCGTACCGGCCGCTGTCGTGCAGCTCGTCGAGTAGCCGCAGGCCGGTTTCCCGCACGCTTTGCCGGGCCTGCACGTTCGCCGGTTGCGAGTCAAGGTAGCGCGAGGCGTCGCCGAGGATGTTTGCGATTAAGAGGTTCTGTGCCGACGACCCAAAGAGTCCGGCGACTTTCCACACGAGACCCGGGACGAGGGCGAGGAATGCCGCAGAGCCGGCCAAGATCGCCGGGACACCGGTGCCTCGGGAGTTGCCCACGAATAGGAAGGTGACTGCCGCGAGTAAGGCCACGGACACCGTGACCATGAGCATGCGCACGATGACAATGTGGGGTTGCAGCTTTCGAGGGATATTGCCGAGCGGAGCCCACACCAGCCGAAACGCCCAGGCGTAGACCTCGCTGGTCGTGGTGTCGCGGATCAGGTGGGCCCAGTAGAGCTCGTACACGTCGGTTGTCGGTCTATTCATCGCCCATCGCCCCGGCACCGTCACGGACGTCGCACCGACGAGCGGCGAAGCGTAGTCGGGTTTGACGAACCGTCTGGTGCCCTTCATGTCGGGAAATACCGCCTCGACGAAGTTGCGCAACGTCGTGGTCGGTCGTTGTTGGCCGATGCCGTGGACCACTACGAGCGCCTGCCGGAAACGTCGCCGTTCGTCCGACGCGGCCGTGATCTGCCAGTCCAGCTCACCGAGGACTTCGCTCCAGAACTGAGCCCGCTTTGCCTCGTTGCCCGCAGGGATGCCGGTCTCGGTAATTCGGAGTCGGCTCCGGCCTTGAGGTCTGGTGGAGACGCGCAGGATCAGTTCGGAGTTGCCAGCTCTGCCGCCCCAGACGGCTCGCAAAGCAAATGACGACTGAGTGCGCCGAACGTGTTGAACGACCGCGGTGCTGGCGGGTGCGACGGAATCTCCCGGCTCGCCAACGGTCGGCGGGATGACGATGCGCCCCCCGACGCTCCAGTCGAGGACCGCCCCTTCCCCGAGCCAGGTCTCGATGAACTCGGGATCAAGCAGGAAGCCGACGACCGAGGGCACCGGGAATTCTGTATTCAGCCCGGCGGTCACTTGGCTTGACATGTTCCCAGTCTTCTCGCTCGCTCGAGAACTACGCGACCTGGCGCCCGAACCGAACCGCCTCGGGTCGAGGCCAGCAGCGAACGCGCAATTCGAGCGTCACGAGCGATCCCAGAGTGGCTCATTGTCGGTGCTGTAGATAACGATGTTGCCGTCGTCCTGGACCACGAGTCGACTTTGAGGCTGCGGCTGTGGCGGCTCGGCCCATACCGAATGACCTGGGGCGT
>NZ_JAUSVB010000009.1 GCF_030814415.1 Cellulomonas humilata
GGGAAACAGAAAGAGCCACCCCCGTAGGGGTGGCTCTTCCTGAATGATGTCCGGCGGCGTCCTACTCTCCCACACCCTGGCGAGTGCAGTACCATCGGCGCTGAAGGGCTTAGCTTCCGGGTTCGGAATGGGACCGGGCGTTTCCCCTTCGCTATGACCGCCGTAACGCTATCGAGTTGTCAAACGGGTTCCCGTTCGTTACTCGGGAACCGCACAGTGGACGCGTACACGCATTGAATGGTGTGGTGAAGTTGTCGGCTTATTAGTACCGGTCAGCTGCAAGGGTCTTGAGTCCCCTCTTCCACATCCGGCCTATCTACCCAGTGGTCTAGCTGGGAGCCTCTCACCCCTCGAGGGGGCATGGAAACCTCATCTTGAAGCAGGCTTCCCGCTTAGATGCTTTCAGCGGTTATCCCTTCCGAACGTAGCTAACCAGCCGTGCTCCTGGCGGAACAACTGGCACACCAGAGGTTCGTCCGTCCCGGTCCTCTCGTACTAGGGACAGCCCTTCTCAAGTTTCCTGCGCGCGCAGCGGATAGGGACCGAACTGTCTCACGACGTTCTAAACCCAGCTCGCGTACCGCTTTAATGGGCGAACAGCCCAACCCTTGGGACCTACTCCAGCCCCAGGATGCGACGAGCCGACATCGAGGTGCCAAACCATGCCGTCGATATGGACTCTTGGGCAAGATCAGCCTGTTATCCCCGGGGTACCTTTTATCCGTTGAGCGACGGCGCTTCCACAAGCCACCGCCGGATCACTAGTTCCGACTTTCGTCCCTGCTCGACCTGTCAGTCTCACAGTCAAGCTCCCTTGTGCACTTGCACTCGCCACCTGATTGCCAACCAGGCTGAGGGAACCTTTGAGCGCCTCCGTTACATTTTAGGAGGCAACCGCCCCAGTTAAACTACCCATCAGGCACTGTCCCTGATCCGGATCACGGACCGAGGTTAGATATCCAGAGCGACCAGAGTGGTATTTCAACGTTGACTCCACCGACACTGGCGTGCCGGCTTCACAGTCTCCCACCTATCCTACACAAGCCGCACCGAACACCAATACCAAACTATAGTAAAGGTCCCGGGGTCTTTCCGTCCTGCTGCGCGTAACGAGCATCTTTACTCGTAGTGCAATTTCGCCGAGTTCGCGGTTGAGACAGCGGAGAAGTCGTTACGCCATTCGTGCAGGTCGGAACTTACCCGACAAGGAATTTCGCTACCTTAGGATGGTTATAGTTACCACCGCCGTTTACTGGGGCTTAAATTCTGAGCTTCGCCTTGCGGCTGACCCGTCCTCTTAACCTTCCAGCACCGGGCAGGCGTCAGTCCGTATACATCGTCTTGCGACTTCGCACGGACCTGTGTTTTTAGTAAACAGTCGCTTCTCCCTGGTCTCTGCGGCCCTTCACGCTCCCCGAGCAAGTCGGTTCACGCTTCAGGCCCCCCTTCTCCCGAAGTTACGGGGGCATTTTGCCGAGTTCCTTAACCACGATTCTCTCGATCGCCTTGGTATTCTCTACCTGATCACCTGAGTCGGTTTGGGGTACGGGCGGCTAGAACCTCGCGTCGAGGCTTTTCTTGGCAGCATAGGATCACCAGATTCCCGCATTCGCGGTCACCGTCAGCTCTCAGGCTATATGAGGTGCGGATTTGCCTACACCTCGCCCTACGACCTTGGACGTGGACTACCATCGCCACGCTTGGCTACCTTCCTGCGTCACCCCTGTTAATACGCTTACCTACTACCGGTTCGGGTCACGCGCTCCCCGGCACGGTACCCCCGAAGGGGTGGTGTGCCGGCTTGGGCGTTTAGCATCACCGGGCTCGGTATGGGCGGTTCTTCGCCGGTACGGGAATATCAACCCGTTGTCCATCGACTACGCCTGTCGGCCTCGCCTTAGGTCCCGACTTACCCAGGGCGGATTAGCCTGGCCCTGGAACCCTTGATCATTCGGCGGACGGGTTTCTCACCCGTCATTCGCTACTCATGCCTGCATTCTCACTCGTGTGGCGTCCACCGCTGGGTTCCCCCGCGACTTCACTCGCCACACGACGCTCCCCTACCCATCCACACGCCTGAACACACCCGAGGGTGCGCTGAGCTGATATGTGAATGCCACAGCTTCGGCGGTATACTTGAGCCCCGCTACATTGTCGGCGCGGAATCACTTGACCAGTGAGCTATTACGCACTCTTTCAAGGGTGGCTGCTTCTAAGCCAACCTCCTGGTTGTCTGTGCAACTCCACATCCTTTCCCACTTAGCATACGCTTAGGGGCCTTAGCTGGTGGTCTGGGCTGTTTCCCTCTCGACTACGGAGCTTATCCCCCGCAGTCTCACTGCCACGCTCTGGCTTACCGGCATTCGGAGTTTGGCTAACGTCAGTAACCTGGTGGGGCCCATCGGCTATCCAGTAGCTCTACCTCCGGCAAGAAACACGTGACGCTGCACCTAAATGCATTTCGGGGAGAACCAGCTATCACGGAGTTTGATTGGCCTTTCACCCCTAACCACAGGTCATCCCCCAGGTTTTCAACCCTGGTGGGTTCGGTCCTCCACGCGGTCTTACCCGCGCTTCAACCTGCCCATGGCTAGATCACTCCGCTTCGGGTCTAGAGCACGCGACTGAATCGCCCTATTCGGACTCGCTTTCGCTACGGCTTCCCCACACGGGTTAACCTCGCCACGTACCACTAACTCGCAGGCTCATTCTTCAAAAGGCACGCTGTCACCCCTGCTAGGGAGGCTCCAACGGATTGTAGGCACACGGTTTCAGGTACTATTTCACTCCCCTCCCGGGGTACTTTTCACCTTTCCCTCACGGTACTTGTCCGCTATCGGTCACTAGGTAGTATTTAGGCTTACACAGTGGTCTGTGCAGATTCACTCCAGGTTTCTCGGGCCCGGAGCTACTTGGGATCCCCTTCGGGAGGCCACGCCATTTCGTCTACGGGGGTCACACCCTCTGTGCCGGGCCTTTCAATGCCCTTCGACTATGACGCGACTTTCTGACTCCCTGCTGATTCGGCAGAACCAGCTGAAAGGTCCCACAACCCCGTGCACGCAACGCCTGCCGGCTTGAACACGTACACGGTTTGGCCTGATCCGCTTTCGCTCGCCACTACTCACGGAATATCTCTTCCTGGCGGTACTGAGATGTTTCACTTCCCGCCGTTCCCTCCACACACCCTATATATTCAGGTGCGGGTCACACGACATGACTCGTGCGGGGTTTCCCCATTCGGACATCCTCGGATCACGGTTCGTTTGCCAACTCCCCGAGGCTTATCGCAGGCTACAACGTCCTTCTTCGGCTCCTAGTGCCAAGGCATCCACCCTGTGCCCTTATAAACTTGACCACAAAGATCATTCAAAAAGATGCTCGCGTCCACTGTGCAGTTCTCAAGCTACGACCGGAACAAGCACCCTCACCCCAGCGCCTACCCACACCC
>NZ_JAUSVB010000010.1 GCF_030814415.1 Cellulomonas humilata
AGCGCTTGCGCACCAGTGCGTGGGTGGTTCGACCGAGCGGTACCAGCCCGCAGCCACCCGAGCCCCACCCCCACCCACAGGCGAAGAAGAGACTCGTAGCGACCCTGATGAAACAACCTTCCGGCTGTTCCCTCAGGACCCAACAGCGTGCCCAGCCGACCCCTCCCCAGCAGCCAACCGTTCCCACCCAGAACCCCGAAGGGCCTGGCGTACTAGGTCGCCACCAGCTCGAAAGCCGGCCAACAGTCGATGTTCCACCCTCGAGCACCGTCCCCCACTCGTTCGGCAGGGACAACGGGCCTGGACACCACAGCCACCCCATGACAGGACAACCTGATGCCAGATGCTCCTTAGAAAGGAGGTGATCCAGCCGCACCTTCCGGTACGGCTACCTTGTTACGACTTAGTCCCAATCGCCAGTCCCACCTTCGACAGCTCCCTCCACAAGGGTTGGGCCACCGGCTTCGGGTGTTACCGACTTTCGTGACTTGACGGGCGGTGTGTACAAGGCCCGGGAACGTATTCACCGCAGCGTTGCTGATCTGCGATTACTAGCGACTCCGACTTCATGGGGTCGAGTTGCAGACCCCAATCCGAACTGAGACCGGCTTTTTGGGATTCGCTCCACCTCGCGGTATCGCAGCCCTTTGTACCGGCCATTGTAGCATGCGTGAAGCCCAAGACATAAGGGGCATGATGATTTGACGTCATCCCCACCTTCCTCCGAGTTGACCCCGGCAGTCTCCCATGAGTCCCCGGCATAACCCGCTGGCAACATGGGACGAGGGTTGCGCTCGTTGCGGGACTTAACCCAACATCTCACGACACGAGCTGACGACAACCATGCACCACCTGTACACCGACCTTGCGGGGCAACCATCTCTGGAAGTTTCCGGTGTATGTCAAGCCTTGGTAAGGTTCTTCGCGTTGCATCGAATTAATCCGCATGCTCCGCCGCTTGTGCGGGCCCCCGTCAATTTCTTTGAGTTTTAGCCTTGCGGCCGTACTCCCCAGGCGGGGCACTTAATGCGTTTGCTGCGGCACGGAACTCGTGGAATGAGCCCCACACCTAGTGCCCAACGTTTACGGCATGGACTACCAGGGTATCTAATCCTGTTCGCTCCCCATGCTTTCGCTCCTCAGCGTCAGTTGCGGCCCAGTGACCTGCCTTCGCCATCGGTGTTCCTCCTGATATCTGCGCATTCCACCGCTACACCAGGAATTCCAGTCACCCCTACCGCACTCTAGTCTGCCCGTACCCACTGCAAGCCCAAGGTTGAGCCTTAGGTTTTCACAGCAGACGCGACAAACCGCCTACGAGCTCTTTACGCCCAATAATTCCGGACAACGCTTGCGCCCTACGTATTACCGCGGCTGCTGGCACGTAGTTAGCCGGCGCTTCTTCTGCAGGTACCGTCACTTTCGCTTCTTCCCTGCTGAAAGAGGTTTACAACCCGAAGGCCGTCATCCCTCACGCGGCGTCGCTGCATCAGGCTTGCGCCCATTGTGCAATATTCCCCACTGCTGCCTCCCGTAGGAGTCTGGGCCGTATCTCAGTCCCAGTGTGGCCGGTCGCCCTCTCAGGCCGGCTACCCGTCGTCGCCTTGGTAGGCCACTACCCCACCAACAAGCTGATAGGCCGCGAGCCCATCCCAGACCGATAAATCTTTCCAGACACCACACATGCGTGTGCGTCTCGTATCCGGTATTAGCCATCGTTTCCCATGGTTATTCCAGAGTCTGGGGTAGGTTGCTCACGTGTTACTCACCCGTTCGCCACTGATCAGACCAGCAAGCTGGCCATCACCGTTCGACTTGCATGTGTTAAGCACGCCGCCAGCGTTCGTCCTGAGCCAGAATCAAACTCTCCGTAAATGTCTACATGGCACCCCACCACCAAAGCAGCAGGGCAACCGACACACGAAATGGTCCCGATAAG
>NZ_JAUSVB010000011.1 GCF_030814415.1 Cellulomonas humilata
CTCGTCGCGATCCACCACACCGCCTACCAAGGCGGCTGCCTCGGAGCCACCACGACCCTCCAGGGCGCCACCGAGACCCGCCTCGACAACCTGCGGACCTGGATCACCAGATACGTGCCCTCGGCGTCGTCCGGCACGGAGACGGTCGGCATCCGCGACGTCTCCACCTGGCACCTCAACGACCAGAACGACGGCTCGACCCGCGAGCACCAGTTCTTGTACGGCAATCCCGGAGACACCGTGGTCGTCGGGGACTGGAACGGCGACGGCATCGACACCGTCGGGGTGTGGCGCGGTGGCGTCTGGTATCTCAACAACCAGAACGACGGTTCCGCTCCTGAGTACGTCTTCAACTACGGCGAGGCGTACCACGTTCCCGTGGTCGGGGACTGGAACGGTGACGGCACCGACACCGTCGGTGTGCGCGACGGCTCCGTCTGGCACCTCAACGACCAGAACGACAGCTCCGCGCCCGAGCGCAAGTTCGTCTACGGCGAGGCGTACCACCGCCCCGTGGTCGGGGACTGGAACGGCGACGGCACGGACACCGTCGGGGTGTGGCGCGATGGCGCCTGGTATCTCAACAACCAGAACGACGGCTCCGCTGCCGAGTACGTCTTCCCGTACGGCGACCCGCACCACGTTCCCGTGGTCGGGGACTGGAACGGCGACGGCACCGACACCGTCGGTGTGCGCGACGGCTCCGTCTGGCACCTCAACGACCAGAACGATAGCTCGGGACCCGAGCGCAAGTTCCTCTACGGCGAGGCGTACCACGTCCCCGTCGTCGGGGACTGGAACGGCGCCTGAGGCAGACAGCACACCTCCGTCCGACGCGCCCGAGCTCGCCGGGGCGCGTCGGTCGAGGAAGAGGACCGATCGGTTCGGGCGGTCGTGGTCCGAGTGTTTCGGCCGCCTCGAGAGGAGCGGTCCGCTCGCGCAGGAGATTGCCGCCCACTCGCGAGATAGGAACTTCATCGCTCGGTGTGTTCCTCAAGGAGATCGACAGACAGGGGTAGTGGCGTGAAGAGGGTCGCGGGTTGGTTGAGCGTGTCGGCCGCGGTGGTCGGTGTGGTGGCTGTGGCGTTGGCCGGTGGTGGGGCGGCGGTCGCCGCTGACGGGGTCGGGTCTGAGGTGCAGTCGTCGTT
>NZ_JAUSVB010000012.1 GCF_030814415.1 Cellulomonas humilata
CTCGTCGCGATCCACCACACCGCCTACCAAGGCGGCTGCCTCGGAGCCACCACGACCCTCCAGGGCGCCACCGAGACCCGCCTCGACAACCTGCGCGACTGGTTCGCCCGGAGCACGGTGAACTGCGCGCCGACGCCCGTGCAGGCGCCGGCGAGCTCGCCGGTCGGCGACGGCCAGCTCATACGCACACCGGACGGCGTCATCTCGACCGTGGCGGGTGGCGCAAAGTACGCGCTCTCGTACGCGCAGTGGTCAGCGATGGGCCTCCCGGGATACATCAACGTGTCCGCCGAGACCGCGGCTGCACTGGTCGACGTCCCGCGCAGCGGCACCTTGCTGAGGAATCCCGCGAACGGCGTCATCTTCCAGATCGTGAGCGGCGCCCGTTACCAGCTGTCGCAGTCCGAGTGGCAGGCGCTCGGCATGCCCGGGTACGTCAACGTTCCGGTGGAGTTCATCGAGCGCGCGGCCGCCGCCGTACCGGGCGGACCGATCCTGCTGCGTGAGCCGAACGGGACCATCCACCAGGTGGTGGGCTGCGCCCGCTACCCGTTGTCGTTGCCGGAGTGGCAGGCGCTCGGCTCTCCGGCATACCTGCCGGCGCCGACCGGACTGATCACTCGCATCCCGACCGGTGTCCCGACCCGACCTGCGGTGCTGCGCACCCGCACCGACGGAGCGATCTACCAGTTCGTCGGCGGTGCGAAGTACCTGCTCTCGGCGGCGGAGTGGCATGCGCTCGGCTCACCCGCGTACACAGAGGTCCCCCCGGGTCTGCTCGCCCAGATCACGAAGACGATCCCGGACGAGCCGGTCCTCATGCGCAACCCCGGGACGTCCGCGATCTACCAGGTGAAAGGTGGCGCCAAGCTGCTGCTCACGCAGGAGCAATGGCTGGCACTCGCGGACCGTACCTACGTCGACGTCCCCGCTGCCTGGCTCGCACTCGTCCCGAACCGATGACCGCCAGAGCCGAGCAGCACCCTGAGAAGCGCGTGACACATGGAGGTAGTGGTGTGAAGAGAGTCCTGGGTTGGCTCGGTGCATCGGCCGCGGTGGTCGGTGTGGTGGCTGTGGCGTTGGCCGGTGGTGGGGCGGCGGTCGCCGCTGACGGGGTCGGGTCTGAGGTGCAGTCGTCGTT